>CAWIGU010000001.1:0-427567 GCA_963835815.1 uncultured Acidimicrobiaceae bacterium
GGTGTTCACGTTTGGCCCTGAGCTGGACCTCTGCCCGCTGATTTCGAAGGCACCCACAGATTAAGCGAGTTGGAACCACACGAAGCGGGTCCGGTTCATCCTCTCCAACGGGGATCGGCATCGACGATGGCCAGGCCGAGATCTTCGAGCTCACGGACCAGCTCTTTGAGCCGGCGGTGGTTGTCGAAGAGGACCTGGTAGTCGTCGAGTTGCTCCTCTGAGAGCAGCCGGGTGACCGTCTTGCCGGCGATCTTGCGGGTCCACGAACGGAACGGGCCGTGCAGGCGGGGAGGATCGGCTCGGCACGAACAGGCGGCCTTGCCGCAGCGTCCGGTGCGCACCACGACGCTGCCGGGCAGGCAGGGTCCGAGGGAAGCGAGCTCGCCAGTGATCCGTTCGAGCCGGGCCGCCTGGCGTTTGGTCAACTCCACGCCAAGAGTTTCTCAGGCATCCCCCCACCGGCGTCGCTCATTTGCCACAGTATAAACACTGTGGCATCGGCCTCGGAGTCTGTGGATGTGGCCAAGGCGATCGCCCGCTAGCCCCGGTGTGGCTGGGCGATGAGGTGGCCGCCTTCGCCCGCACGGTGGTGGCGGACGCCAAGCCCAAGAGCGTGCCCGGGCCAAGGCGCTGCTCTACGCGGCGGGCAGGTCGGGGCCTTTGGCACCTCGGTCGGCCTCGAGTTGGACCCCTCGGTCATGCTGCACCCTTCGGTGATCGAGCGCTTCATCATCGTGCGCACCGCGCAGATGTCGCCGGCGATGCGCCGCACCCTGCGCTCGAACCTCCGCGCGCTGGCCCGCGACGCCATGGCCAACAGGCCCCGGCTCCGGTTTCCCTCTCGCGAAGCGGCCAAGGCTCCCTATTTCTTGGCCGAGATCGGTGCCTACCTGGCCCTGGCCGACGCCCAGCCGACGCTGGCCCGACGCAGGCGCCTCTCGGGGCTCATCGCCTGGGGGCCGGGGCGGGGCTGATGGGGGCCGACCTCCGCGGCGTGCGCGGCACCGATGTCATCGCCCGCTCGGGCGGCCTGGTGATCGAGGTCAAAGGACGCCGGGCCCGGGTCGTTCCGGTTCTCACCCGCTATCACGAGCGAGCGCTCGCCAGTGCGTCTTTCGCCGGAGCGGGCTATGTGACCGGGGGTTCTCCGCCCGAGGCGCAATGTCACCGCAGACCTCAAAGCCAGCGTGGCCGGGGGAGCCGATCTGCCCGCGCTCGACACCGGACGGCTGCGCGCCACCTGGCTGGTCGAAGCCGCCGGGGCCATCGGGCTCAGGGCCTTCATGGACGCGGCCGGCATCACCTGTTCACAGCGCCTGGGAGATCTGGTGGCCACCTTGGCCGCCCGCACCGAAGAAGATGCGGTGGCCCTACTCGGCGGGGCGTCGTGATGGAGCCCCGGTCCCTCGCCGCCATAGAGGCCGTCGTCGACGAGGCCAACGTGGCTCCTCGCCTCGAGGGGCTGCTCCCGGTCGGGGTGCGGCTGCGCCAGCTCAGTGTGCGCACGCTGCTGATCGGCATCATGCTCGCCCTCTCCGACGGGCGCCCGGCCCACCTCAGCCGCGTCCACGCCGCCCTGGGTGCGCTGGGTGAGGACGAGCAAAAGCGCTGGGGGTCGTGGTTCCATGGAAGCGCGGGCCGCACCGGCTCACCTATCGCCAAGTGGAGAGGACCTTCGGGCTCTTGGTCGACGCCCTTTCGAAGAAGTACCCCGACGGGATGCCCACTGAGACACTCCAGCACTTCGTCGACGCCCTCATCGAAGCGAGCATTCCGGCCGAGTACAAAGAGGCCACCACCGCGCTGGCCGTCGACTGGACCGACGTCGAGTCCTTCGCCCGCCCGCCCATCCCGGCGAAGTCCGACGGGGCGGACACCGACGCCAGTGGCACCGAGTCCGACGGCGGCCGTCCGAGTGCGGACCCCGAGGCGTCGTGGGGTCATCGGCGCGGGGACGGGCCGGGGCAAAAAGACGAACTGTTCTACGGATCCTTCTTGCAGCTGGGCACCATGGTGCGCGAAGAAACCGGAGAGGACGTGCCTGAGCTGGTGCGCCGCCTGTTGCTTACAAGCTGCCATGTTGATCCGCCACCAGCCTTCGTCGCCGTCTTGGAGAACATGGCAAAGACTCGGGATCGCGCTCGGCGACGTGCTGAACGACTCGGGCTATTCGCACCGGGTTCCCGAGCATTGGGCGCTGCGGTTGCGGGCCAGCGGGGCCGACCTCATCATGGACCTGCACCCCCATGACCGGGGCACCCAGGGCACCTTCGAGGGCGCCATCTGCTGGAACGGCAACCTCTACTGCCCGGCCACCCCCAAGGCCCTGTTCACCCTCGAGCCCCTCTGGCGCGGGCGAGCGAGGAAGAGACGGCGGCCCACGACGCCAAAAGCGCCGAGCTGGCCCGCTACAAGATGGGCGTGGTCTCCTCCGACGACGCCGACGGCTTTCACCGCGTCGCCTGCCCGGCCACCTTGGGCAAGGTGCGCTGCCCGAGGCGGCCGGCATCGATGGCGCTGTCGGCTGCACGACCCGAGATCATGTCCGTGCCCGAAGAACCCCCGACCTGCTGCACGCAAAAGACCCTGACCGTCCCCCCGAGCGTCAACGCCAAGACGAGACAGAAGCACGACTACCCGAGCCGCGCCCATCGACTCTCCTATGGCCGACGATCGGCAGCCGAGCGTTCCAACGCCACGGTCAAAGACCCCGCCTCAAACGACGTCTCACGGGGCTGGTGCCGAGTGATGGGACTCACCTCGATGACGCTCATGCTCAGCTGCCTCTTCGTCGTGCGCAATCAGCGGATCCTGGTCTCCTTCGCGGCGCGAGAAGCCGAAAACCAACGACGCTTGGCGCAAGGACTCACGCCAAAAACCCGCCGCCGCAGCCGCACGACGATTTCCGACCTGGTCAATGCCGCCGCCAACTCGCCACCGTGAACAAGGACTCATTGACGCCGTCAGGGTGAGCCCCTGACCCCTCACGCCCCTTTGGCCCCGTGAGGCCTCGCGGGGCCGTGAGACAACCACCTGTTACAACAAAACGTGAAAATAGGGAGGTCTATAACGTGAAGACCTCCTTGAGGCGGCGCCCGGATTCGAACCGGGGTACGGGGCTTTGCAGGCCCCTGCCTAAACCACTCGGCCACGCCGCCGTGACAGGGCGGTCAGCCTAGTGGGCGGTTTCCCTAGCGCCTGTACCGGCCGAGCAGCCAGAACACGGCGGCGATGACAGCCACCACGACGGCCAGCTTGATGAAGAAGAAGAGGATGCCGGCAATGGCGTGCAGCACCACGAAGGCGATGATCACCCCGACGACGCCCACGGCAATCATGGCGGCACTGTGCCGTGCCGGCACCGGCTGCTTGCTGTCTCGGCGACTTACCTCTTTGCTCACGACCCCAATGCTACGTTCCCGCCATGACCGCTGACACGTCGCTCCGGGAACGACGTAGCGCCCTCCTGGCCCGGCCCGAGCTCCAAGGTGACGAATTCTGCCGGGCGTACGCGGCGGAGGCCGACGAATGGCTCTCCGCCGTGGCGGACCGGGCTCTGGGAGAAAATAACCGTCACCTGGCACTTCTTGCCGTCGGAGGGTACGGGAGAAGCTCGCTCTGCCCCTTCAGCGACCTCGATGTCGTGCTCCTCCATTCCGGCCGTCGCGACATAAAGGCCGTCGCCGACGCCATCTGGTACCCGGTCTGGGACGAAGGGGTTCGGCTGGACCATTCGGTGCGGAGGCCGAGCGAGGTCCTCGCCACCGCAGCCGATGACGTCCGGGTTGCACTCGGCCTGCTCGATGCCCGCCTGGTCTGGGGGGACCACAAGGTCGCCGACCCCCTGATCGTCGACGCCCGCAACGCCTGGCGCGATTCGCTCGGCACGCGCTACCTGCCTGACCTCGAAGCGCAAATGGCCGAGCGCCACCGCGTAGCGGGTGATGTGGCGTTCCTGCTCGAGCCCGACCTCAAGGAGAGTCACGGCGGGCTCCGTGACGTGAGCGTGTTGCGGGCGATCTCGGCCTTCGCTCCTTTGCTGGCCGACTATGCGGACCTGGGTTCCCTCGGCCATGCCACGTCGGTCCTGACGCGGGTCCGGGTGGAATTACACCGGAACGCTCGCGCGAGCAGGACAGACTCCTCCTGCAGGATCAGGACCAGATCGCCTCGGCCCTGGCCTTCGAGGACGCCGACGTCCTCATGGCTGCGGTCTCGGCCGCCGGACGCCAAATCGCCTGGGTCAGCGACGACGTGTGGCGCCGGCGCAAGCTGTGGGACCCGAGCCCCAAGCCACGCCGCCGCCTCCGCCGCAGCGAAGACCGGTCCGGCCCGGACGGACGTTCCGCTATCGCCCTCGGTCCGGACATGGTCGACGTCAGTGGCGAGATTGCCCTGCTCCCGACCGCTGCTGTCTCGGAGGACACGTCGCTCGCCTTCCGCCTGGCCGCCACTGCGGCGGAGCTCGACCAGCCCATCGCCAAAGGTTCCCTCCACCGGTTGGCCGACCGTATGCCCCCACCGGGTGATCCCTGGGATCCCGCGCTGCTGGCCGCACTGATCCGCCTCCTGGCGGCGGGCCACCCGGCCACCGACAAGCTGGAGTCGCTCGATCAGCACGGCCTCGTCGTGCGGATCATCCCCGAGTGGGCCGCCGTGCGGAACAAGCCGCAGCGCAACGCCTATCACACCTTCACGGTCGATCGTCATCTGCTGGAGGCCGCCGCCGTGGCGTCGGAGCTCACCACATCGGTGGAGCGACCTGATCTTTTGTTGATCGGCGCCCTGTTGCACGACATAGGCAAAGGCTTTCCCGGCGATCACACGGCGGTCGGCATGAAGATCGTGCGCCAGGTAGCGGCCCGCATGGGTTTCGAGGAGCCCGACGTCGAGATACTGGTCGACCTGGTGCGTCACCACCTCCTTCTGCCGGACACGGCGACGCGCCGCGACCTGGACGACCCGACCACGGTGGCCAACGTCGCCAGGGCGGCCGGAAATCGCGTGACCCTGCATCTTCTCGGCGCGCTGACCGAAGCCGACAGCCGTGCCACCGGGCCTTCGGCTTGGGGGCCTTGGAAGGCGGGATTGGTGGGCGAGCTCGTCCGGCGGGCCGACTTGGAGCTGGCCGGGGAGACGCAGCCCAGTGGGCCGCCGCAGATCCCCTCTCCCTACCGCGCCCTCATGGAAGAGGTCCGCACGAGCGGGCTCCCGTCGGTGTCCCTCGACCCGCCGCAGGTTGTCGTGGCCGCCCCCGACCGCCCCGGCCTTCTCTCCGATGTCGCCGGCACGTTGGCCCTGCACGGCATGGACGTGCGTGCGGCCAATGTGAGCGGTGAGGATGGCGTCGCCGTCGAGGTGTTCACGGTCGAGGTGGCCCGCGGCACCTGGCCGGACACGGCTCGACTCCGCGAGGACCTGGCGGAGGTTCTGGCCGGCAAGCTGCCGATCGAGGAACGGCTCTCCGAGCGGGGGCGCGTCTACCCGGTCCGTCGGCGGTCGGCCGCGCACGTCCTGGGGGCCGATGTGCGCGTCGACAACGACGCCTCCGACAGCGCAACCGTGCTCGAAGTGCGGGCACCCGACGAGGTGGGGCTGCTCCATCGCATCACCGCGTGCTGTTCGAGGCCAACCTCGACGTCGTGTCAGCCCGGGTGTCCACGCTCGGCGAATTGGTGGTTGACGCGTTCTATGTCCGCGAGGACATCGGCGAGAAGGTGACGGATCCCGCCCGCCTGGAGGAGATCACCGAGGCGATCTGGGCATCGATACGGACTTGAGCGCCTCCGTACAAGGCTTGAGCTGCCAAAACCAGCTGGTAGAATCTCTGTTGCCATGGCGTCAGGAAAGCATTCCCGCAAGAAGGAGGGTGGTCACACGCGCCTCTGGATAGGCCTGGTCGGTGCTGTGGCCCTGGCGGTCGCCGCCGCCGGACTGGTGTTCGTCTCGCGGAGCCACAACACATCGGCATCTGCGACCACGGCGGCTCCGCCCACCCCGTTGAGCGTCGTCAGCACGACGCCGACCGGCGACAACGTGGCCGGCGACGCCACCATCTCCGTCCAGTTCTCCACCGACCTCGCCCCGGGGAGCCCGATGCCGACCCTTTCGCCCGCGGTGGCCGGCCAATGGGCGGTCCTGTCACCTTCGCTGCTCCAGTATCAAGCCACGGCCCCGCTGGTGCCCGGCACCATGGAGACCATCACCGTTCCCGGCGGCCCCGGCGGAACCACCGGCTCTCGGGGCCAGCATCTCGGCACCGACTTCACCGCCTCGTTCACCGTCGCGCCCGGTTCGACACTGCGCCTCCAGCAGATGTTGGCCGAGCTGGGCTACCTGCCCCTCAACTTCACTGCGGCCTCACCTCTGACATCTCCGACCCAGGAGGGTGCGGCGCAAGCCGGCACGTTCACGTGGCGCTGGGCCAACCAACCGGCATCGCTGACGTCACTCTGGGCGCCCGGCACCAACAACGTGATCACCAAGGGTGCCGTGATGAATTTCGAAGCGCAGCACAACCTCAAGACTGACGGCATCGCCGGGCCTGCGGTGTGGAGCGCCGTGCTGACCGCGGTGGAAGGCGGCCAAGGCAACGCGCTCCCCTACGGCTATGTGTCCGTGACCAAATCGCTGCCCGAGACCACGACCGTCTACCAGGACGGCGTTGCGGTCTACCACACGTTGGCCAACACGGGTGTCGCTGCCGCACCGACGGCGGACGGCACGTTCCCCGTCTACGCGCGTTACAGGGTGACGACCATGTCGGGCACGAACCCGGACGGCTCCAAGTACGTCGACCCCGGCATCCCCTGGGTCAGTTACTTCAATGGCGGCGATGCCCTGCACGGATTCCCGCGGTCCAGCTACGGCTTCCCCCAGAGTGTGGGGTGTGTCGAGATGCCCATCGCCAACGCGGCAACGGTCTTTCCTCTCACCCCGCTCGGGACCCTGGTGACCGTCGCCTGATGCCTGGATTCCTCCCCGGGAGTCCTCAGCCGGTCCCCGGGAAGGCTGGGTGCCGCCCCGTTGGGGCTGGACGCCTCCCCGGTATGGCCGGACCCCGTCCTGTTATGTCCGGGCCCCCTCCCGTTGGGGCTGGATGGCGCCCCGTTATGTCTCGCAGCTAGTCCCGATGGCTCCCGACCACTTGGCGACCCACCCGGCCCGACCGTAGGCCGTTGTCGAGCGTGCCGCTCCCGGAACAGTTCCGGATCTTTGCCCAAGGGGCAGCGAAGGACGGCGCCACGACGTACGACGTCATCTGCCGCGGCATCGCCGACGATCCCGAAATTCTGGCTCTGCTCCGTGAGGCGCCCCTGCGGCAACGCCGGCCGAACCTCCTGCTGGCCGCTGTGCATTTCCTCCTGCTCGGGGGCACACCTCACCCCCTCGCCGCGCACTACGACACGGTGCGGTCGATCGTCCACGGCGACGCTGCGGACGGCCGGGGGGATGTGGACGGCCCTCGGGCCGCGGACGCCGATCTTGTTGCCCCCAGCGATCTGGTCGCCGATTTCAAGGACTTCTGCCTGATGCGGCGGACCGAGATTTTCGAGCTGCTCGCCACCCGAAGCACGCAGACCAACGAGGTCGGTCGCTGCACCGCCCTCTTTCCGGCGATCGACCTCATTGCTGCGGCCTACCCCGGTCAGCCCCTGTCGCTGCTCGACCTCGGGACGTCGGCTGGGCTCAATCTTCTCTTCGACTCCTATGGCTACACCTACCGTCAACGCGACAACGGGGCGGTCAGGGCCGGCGGTCGACCCGATGCGAGGGTCCAGCTGGAGTGCACGGTCCGTGGCGAGCTGAGTGCGCTGCCGCCACTCAGCCTTCCGCCGATCGCCTGCAGATTCGGGATCGATGCGACACCGATCGATCCGACGTCCGGTGACGGCGCGCGATGGCTTCTCGCATGTCTGTGGCCGGACAACCCGGCACGCTTCACGCGCTTGCGAGACGCGGTGGCGGTGGCCCGCAGGACCCCGGAGCCGCCGGAAGTACACCGTGGTGACATCATCGACGACCTGCCCGCAGTGGCGGATCGCATCGCTCCATCCGGTCCCCTGGTCGTCTTCCATTCCTGGGTGGCGGCGTACCTGAGCCCACAACGGCAGAGCGAGCTCGTTGCCACCGTCCTGGAGCTTGCCCGCGGGCGAACGTTGCACTACCTCTACGCCGAGGCATCCGTCGAAACGCCCGGGCTCCCGACGCCGCCGTCACCGTCGCCCCGCCCCACCTCGCACCTTGCGACGGCCCTTGTCCATATTGCTCCGGACGGTTCGCCACCGGTCCGCTTGGCGGACATGCACCATCACGGAAACTGGCTGCAGTGGTGGCCTCCTCGGACAGGGCCTGGTCCGACGGGGTCTACTGCGACGGACCCCATGGTGCGTCTCGACGAGCAGGGACCTGCACCCCGTCGTCGCTGACCATCGAAGCCGACCCCACCGCAGAGCGGCCGAATTTGTCCCGGATCGCATCGATCGCCGCCGTGGCATCGTGCCATGACTGCTCGAGCGACGTCGCGCTCTGCGTGCCATCGTCCCGCCCGTCGCCCAGGTCGAACGACAACTGGTCACCGCCCCCTTCGACCAGACCCGAGGCACTGACGCCAAGAAGCCTGATCCCTTCACCGGGATCGATTCCCGCCAGAAGGGAAGCGGCCACCTGGCCGATCGCACCACCGGTGGTGATGGCCTGACCCAACGTGTGTGACCGGGTCTGTACGGAGAGATCGCTGAACTTGACTTTGACAGTCACCGTGCGGGCCGCAGTGGACGAGCCTCGCAACATGGTGGCCACCGATTCCGCCATCCGCAGTACATGGCGCTCGAGCTCGGCCCCGTCGACGAGGTCCTGACTGAAGGTCTCTTCGTGGCCGATCGATTTCGCCGGTCGGTTCGGCGTTACCGGGCTCGGATCCTCGCCGTGCGCCAGCGCGGAGAGATGAAGTCCGCTTGCCTTGCCCAGACGACGCACCAGCGTCTCGACCGGAATGGCCGCCAGGTCCCCCACGGTGCGCACGCCGAGCTCGTGCAATCGCTTCGACGTCGCCGGGCCCACGCCCCAAAGTGCCTCCACATTGTGATCGTGCAGGAAGGCCAACTCGACATCCGGCTCGATGAGCACCACGCCCGGGCCCGGCACGAGTCCGGTCCGGCTGGCGCGAGGCTTGGCCGCACGGGAAGCGAGTTTTGCGATCATCTTGGAGCGCCCGATGCCCACGGCACAGTCCAAGGACAGTTGGGCCCGCACCCGGTCCCGGAGGCCTCGTGCGATCTCCTCGGGATGTCCGAGCAACCGGATCGCACCTGCGACGTTCAGGAAGGCCTCATCGAGGCCGATCGGCTCGACCATCGGCGTGATGTCCGCCAAGATCCGCTGCAATTCGCCACTGATCTCCGCGTAGCGGCCGTGACGCCCGGGGAGGAATACCGCCTGTGGGCACAACTGACGGGCGCGGACCGACGGCATGGCCGAATGCACACCGAACGCCCGGGCCTCGTAGGTGCAGGAGGCCACGACGCCTCGGGCACCGGCACCACCGACGATGACGGGAAGTCCCACCAGGGACGGATCGTCGAGCACCTCGACTGACGCGAAAAAGGCGTCCATGTCGACGTGCAAAATGGTGGGGAGTCGGGCGAGATCACCCACCGAGGGTGAGACGGCGGAAACCCTCGGCAAAGGGCACACCGGCGCGCCGACCCTCCTCCTCTGCCCGGCGCCGGACGGCCTCGCCGGCCCACCCGCCGGACTCGGAGAACTGCGTGCGATGGCACTCGACGGCGGCGGCCTTGCTCTCGATCGTCTCAGAGACGTCGACCCACTCGTCGGGATCGAGGGTGCCGGACAACAGGACCGTGGCCACCTGATGGGCCGGACCCGCTTCGGGAAAATACAACGGGAGGGCAGCGGCGGGTGCGACCGCGTCCAGCAACGCCGTGCCGGCGATGCGATGGTCCCGGTGATTGAAGTACTCCTGGCCGAAGAACATCGCCGAAGGATCGTGGCCGCACACCGCCTCAGGGCGCAGGCGGCGGACGCATTCGACGAGCACGAGGCGGAAGGCGTCCGAATCGTCGAGTTCGCCGTCCGGATATCCGAGATTGGTCACACTGGCCAGACCGATGACGGCCGATGACTCTTCCAGTTCGGCGGCGCGGGTAGCGACCAGCCATTTCGATTTTACCTTCGGATCGAATGTTCCCTTTCCGCCGTCCGTGCAGACCACGAGGTGAACGGCGGTCCCTGCCTTGGCCCAGCGTGCCAGCGTTCCCCCACAGGCGACATCGGCGTCATCCGGATGGGCGTAGACGGCCAACGCCACCGCGGGTATGTCGTCCATCACCGCCGTTTGGGCTCCGTCGTCTTGGTCAAGAGTCCAACCTCTCGTTGGAAGTCGCCAGCGTCTTCAAAGCCCTTGTACACACTCGCGAAACGGAGGTACGCCACGTCGTCAAGCGCCTGCAGCCGTTCCAACACGGCGACTCCCACCTGCTGACTGGTCGGTTCCGAGGTCTCGGTCCGCAGCGCATCTTCGACCGCTTGCGCCAATTCCTCCATGTCGGAGTCACTCACCGGACGGTTCTTGCATGCCGACCGCACGCCAGCCACCACCTTGGCCCGATCGAACGGCTCGCGGAGTCCCGTCCGCTTCACCACCCATAGCGGCACTTCCTCGACCCGCTCGAAGGTGGTGAATCGGCGGCCGCATCCGAGGCACTCACGACGCCGCCGAATGGCTCCGCCTTCTTCAGCCAGGCGCGAATCAACGACCCGATCATCATCAACGGCGCACCACGGGCATCGCACACCGTCGACCATAGTCAGGGAATCAGCAGATGCTCTCCCGGTACGAGCACAGAGGACCCTGTCTCATTCATCAATTTCTTCTCCACGCCGGCGACGTTGTTCCGATCCACCTGCGCCGCAAGAGATGCGAGCGTGTCGCCGTTGCGGACCACGTACTCCTGACCGGCCGTGGGACCGGCCCCGGCAATCGTCTTCCCGCCGATGGACCGGATGGGCAATGCCAGAAGGACGAGCAGGACCACGACCACGGCGGCCAGAATCAGCCGACGTCGCTGCACGGACCGTGAGGTCCTCGCCCGCTCCGACAATGGGGGAACCACCGTCAGCCTGGGATAAAACTCCTCGTACTCCAGCTCAAGTGCGACCGACACCGCATCTCCTCCTTCGAACACATGTTCGCTTCGTTCACAGTCGATCACGAACAGGTGTTCGGTGTCAAACAGTTTTCCGAACGCCTGTTCGCTCCGCATGCCCCCAGAGTAGGGAGGGGGTGTATCACGTCATTCGGAGGCGAAGCCTGGCGACCCGGGGGACCCCTCTACGCTCGAGAGAATCGCCGTCCCATCGAACAGGTGTTTGCTTTAGGGCTTCGGGCCAGCTATCTTGCCAAGGAACGAACGAACGTTCGCCCTCCCTGTCGGGTCATGGCGGGCAGAAGCAGAAGGAGAAGCCGATGGCCGAAGTCCTGAGCGGGAAAAGGCAACAGATCCTCACCTTCATCGCCGACAGCCAGCGGGACCGCGGTTATCCCCCCTCGGTGCGGGAGATCGGCGAAGCGGTCGGATTGACCTCCTCGGCCACCGTGCACACCCATTTGGCCGTCCTCCAGCGTGAGGGCTATCTATCCCGGGACCCGAGCAAGCCTCGTGCGATTCAGGTCCACTACGACCCGACCTCCACCAAAAGCATGGCGACGTCGGCTGTGCGTAACGTGCCACTCATCGGAGATGTAGCGGCCGGCACGGGAGTCCTGGCTCAGGAAAATGTCGAGGAGCTCCTCCCCATGCCCGAGCAGTTCACCGGAACCGGACCGACGTTCATGCTGCGCGTCCGTGGTGACTCCATGATCGACGCCGGCATCTTCAGCGGTGATTTCGTGGTCGTCCGTCAGCAACCCGAGGCCGAGAATGGCGACATTGTCGTGGCGGGCATACCGGACGACGAGGCCACGGTGAAGACGTTCAGTCGCCGCAACGGGCGCATCGTCCTTACACCGGCCAACGCCGCCTATGAGCCGATGGTGTTCGACGGCGACGATGACGTGACCATCTTCGGCAAGGTCGTCACCATCGTGCGCCAGGTCTGAACCGTCGCGCCGCGCGCTACTTGAGCAAGCGGGACAGTCGCCGGTCGGCCAATACCTTGCCGCTCGTCTGGCACGAGGCGCAATACGTCATCTCGTAGGACTCGAACGATACGCGGCGCATCTCGTCGCCGCATCCCGGGGTGGGGCAGGGCTGGCCGAACCTTCCGTGCACAGCGAAGCGACCACCCAGCTTTGCTTCCGAAAGGCCACCTGTGCGAGTTCGTTCGAGGGCGAGGGCCTCGTCGAGCACCGTCGTGGTCGCCGCCAACAGGCGTTCACGTTCCTCGGCGTTGAGCGACCCCAGCGACGCGAACGGCGAGAGGCGGGCGCGGTGCAAGATGTCATCACCCCACCCGCGTCCTATCCCCGACACCACCTTCTGATCACGTAAATCGCTATGCAGACGGCGTGTACTCGAGCTGGTGCGTATGAGTTCTGCAAAGGCAGGCGAGTCGGGCTCGGGGCCGAGCCCCTCCAGAGGCCCTTGGTCACCGGGAGCCAATACCCACCACGACGCCTTGCGCTGGGTCCCGTACTCACGTACGAGAATCGCTCGTTCTGCTTCGTCGGGCGCAAGACCGGAGAACTTGAAACGAACAACCGAACCCCGCGGTCGGGTCGCCTTTGGCGGTGACTCGACATCGACACGGCCCGCCTGGGACAGATGGACGACGATCCGGGCGCCGCTCGCAAAGCTCCACACGAGGTATTTGGCCCGGCGGCTGATTGCCTCGAGTGTCTGACCGTAGAGATCCTCGACTTGCGGCGAGAACGTCTTAAGCGAGGAGAAGCTGAGGAGGTCTGCCTTTTCCAGAGCGCGGCCCGCGACGAACGCCTGGAGCCGTTCGGCCAACGCCTGCATCTCGGGAAGCTCGGGCACCTTGACACAATGTTCTCATGACTTACACCCACGGGCACCACGAATCGGTCCTTCGAAGCCACACATGGCGCACGGCGGAGAACTCCTCGGCCTACCTTCTGCCCCATCTGAGGCCGGGGATGTCGCTCCTCGACATCGGGTGCGGTCCCGGTACGATCACGGCTGACCTGGCACAGTTGGTGGCCCCTGGTCAGGCGGTTGGTCTCGATGCCTCCGATGACGTCATCGTGCAGGCTGAGGCCTACGCAGCCGACCGGGGAGTCACCAACCTGCGCTGTGAGGTCGGTGACCTCTTCTCCCTGAGCTACGACGATGCCACCTTCGACGTCGTTCACGCCCACCAGGTCATGCAGCACCTCGTCGATCCCCGGGCTGCCCTGATCGAATTGCGCCGGGTGCTCCGCGCCGGTGGTGTCCTGGCGGTGCGAGATAGCGACTATGGAGCTATCGCCTGGGCACCCGCGGATGCTGCCCTCGACCGCTGGATACAGCTCTATCTGGCCGTCACCGAGCGCAATGGGCACGATGCTCGCATCGGTCCGTCACTGCTCGGCTTGGCCCACGCGGCCGGTTTCGACGACGTGGTGGTCTCCAGCACCTGTTGGACATTTGCCGATCCGGAGTCACGGCAATGGTGGGGAGGCCTTTGGGCCGACCGGGTGCGCTTGTCGCGCTTCGCCGAACAAGCCGTCTCCTACGGGTTCAGCGGCACCGAAGAACTGGAGCAGATCGCACAGGCCTTCCTGAGGTGGGCCGCTTCACCCGACGGTGTGTTCGTCGTGCCCCACGTGGAGATACTGGCGCACCGCTGACGCGACCCACCACTGACGTGACCCGCCGGTGACGTGATGCACAGCCCAGCCCGAAGGGGTCATCGCCGAAGTTCCGCCACCTCTTCCAGCCGTCCCAGCTTGTCCGGGTTGCGGATCGCGTAGATCCGTGTGATCCGTCCGTCTTCGACTGCCAGACTCACTGCAGTGGCCTCGCCACCGACATCGAAACGGACGCCGGGCATCCCGTTGAGCCAGGCGGTGGTCGCGATGAGGTTCGGGACGTGCGCCAACCGGGCCAGGAATGCCACCACCTTGTCCGCCCCCGTGATGGGCCGCCGAGCAGCCGCCACCAGGCCGCCGCCGTCGGAGACCAACACCACCTCCGGGGCGAGCACGTCGACCAGTCCCTGCACGTCGCCCGTGGAGATGGCGGCCATGAGCTTCTCGACCGCTATCAACTGCTGGGCTCGGTCCACCTGCATCCGCGGCCGCCGCGCTGCCACGTGTTCGTGGGCACGGTGTGCGATCTGCCGGACCGCGGCCGGGCTCTTACCCACTACCTCGGCGATCTCCTGGTAGGGCGTCTCGAAGACCTCGCGGAGCACGAACACCGCCCGCTCAGCCGGACCGAGGGTCTCCAGCACAGTGAGCATCGCGATCGAGACATTCTCGGCGAGCTCGGCGTCCTCCGCCACATCAGGGCTGGTGAGCAGCGGCTCGGGCAGCCATTCCCCGACGTAGTCCTCCCGGCGGCGCGACACCGACCGGAGCCGGTTCAGCGCCTGGCGGGTGACGATCCGGACGAGATACGAGCGGGGGTCGTACACCTCAGCCTGATCGACATCAGCCCATCGCAGCCAGGTCTCCTGGACGACGTCCTCGGCATCGGCGGCGGAGCCGAGCATTTCGTAGGCGACGGTGAAGAGCAGGCCGCGGTGGGTGACGAAGGGGTCGTCGGTCATGCCGTCGAGGCTATGGCGAGCGGTTGGAGATCACAGGCGACCGAGAATCCCTGCGACTCGATGCCAAATGCCGTGTTCGAGCGCGCCATGAGATTGGCAACCGCGATGTACATGGTCAGCTCCACGAGGGCGGCCGGGCCGAGTATCCCCAGCAGCCTCGCCGACAGTTCGTCGGTGACGGTCGGCGGTGTCTGCGTCATTGCCTCGGCGTACTCCAGAACATCGCGTTCCACGGGCGTGAAGACATCGGACTCGCGCCACCGGGGCACTTCTCGCGCCTTGTTCATATCGAGCCCCCCGTTGTGCGCGGCGAAGTAGCCGAGATCCAAGCAGAAGCTGCAGCCGACAAGACTGGCTACGGCCATGTGGGCGAACGACTTCAGATTCTCGTCACACTGATCCCACTTCTGTGCCTTGCGACCGAGGTTGAAACTGAAGTTCAACACCTTGCGGTTGTGCCACATCACTCCCGCCGGCTCGAGCACCTCGCCGAACATCTTGCGGGACATACGCGTGACCATCGCTCCGTATATGCCGGTCAGCTCTGCCTTTGGGATCCTCGTCGTGCTCGCCATCATTCCTCCTCGATTGTTGCTCTCGGCATGAGACACCGGCCACGAATCGAATGTGACACCAGCGCCTGGAAATTCTTGCCAATGTGCATGAGGCAGGCCCTCGATCTTGCCCACGAACGTCACCCGCTTCATGTAATCAGCTGGGGCTCCGATGAGTGGACGTCGACGCTGCCGCGGTGGGAGGTGCGGTGCAGTTCAGTGCAGCTCAGTGGAGCTCAGCGCAGCTCAGTGGAGCTCAGTGCAGCTCAGTGGAGCTCAGTGCAGCTCCGAGCTGGAGCGGGAGTCGGAAACGGAAGCTGAGGGCAGGATGCGGCTGCAGTTCGGCGCCCGGACCGGAGCGGCAGTTGCAGAGAGGACGGGAACAGAAGCGGTGAGTTTCAGTCCAGCCAGAGCTGATCGGTGTACGTATCAGTGCCGGGAATCGTGGGAATGAAAGGCAACGCTGCAACCACGCGGCCGAGGCCGGACTCCTCGAGACGATGGAGGTGCTCAACGATGACGGTCTCCCACGCCACCTCCGGAGGCGTACTCAAGAACCAGAGCAACAGCGTTCGGCCTTCGCTTTCACTTGCCGCCTCGTGCCGTACGTCTCCAGATCCGTCGACCTCGACGGCCATCGGGGTGAAGGCTGCCACAAGGTCGGCGTCAGAGCCGGGGAGAAGGCTCGGCAGGTGCTCCGTGCGGAGCCATTCCCACAATTCTTCGTTTGTGGTGTCCTGTGACCGATCGATGAACACGGGCACGAAACCCCAGTAGGGATGATCCAACGCCACCTCAATCGGCACGCCCTCGGGTTCGCGTCGAAACTCCCAGCAGTACTTGTACGGGAGGGTGTGGACATGATCTCGATCTTCGAACATCCGCCCGGCCGCGTGGAGCGCGTTGACCTGACGCAAGGCCCAGCGATTCCACACCGCGTGATAGCCATCCAGAATCCAGTACACCGAGACGTACGACCCGCGCTCGGGCGTGCCGGTGATCAACGAAGGATCGGGATCCCGTAGCGACTTGAGTTCAGCCGTGGCCACAAAGCGACGGCCGGCAATGGTGTAGGGACCCACCATGCAACCGGCGTAGAAGTGGTCCCGCTCGTACCAACGGTTGTACGCCACCTCGTAGCCACGATGCGGTTCCACCACGGTGAAGAGCATCGATCCGAGCTTGACCGGCTCGGCATCCGCCCCTATTTCGATGGGACGAGGCTCTTTGGACCCGGGACGTTCTGACATGAAACCGGAACATAACAGACCCGGTTAGACCGTCCCCGTTCCCAACATCGGACCAGTAGGAATCACGGAGCCACCAGCTGGTTCGACGGTGACAGCCAGGGCCGTAGGGGTCTTGGATCCTGCGGACGTGAACGTGGCCTGGTGCGGTGACTGCCCCAACAATCCGAGGGAGATGGAACGTCCATCGAACACCCCCCAGAGTTGGTAGGTCTTGTTGGACGAAAGCGTGGGCAACTCGGACCTCACCAGATAACCCTGGCCGGTGGGGACCACGACGAACTGTGCCACTTCTTTGTGCCCTGGAGTCTCCACGTGCACGAGCTTGTGGCCGGGCGTCTTGAGGGCGGCCACGACTGCAGCGTTGGCGTTCGTCCCGACCGCATTTCGGAACTGTGAGATTTGATGATTGTCATGAACGAGATTTACGCCCAGGACAATGGCGACAGCAGCGGCCGCCACCGCGATGAAGGCCACCGTGGCCACTCGGATCCGCGTCGAACGGGACGGGCGCGCCGGACCGGCAGGGCGCGACGCACGTGGTGCCCGGAATGTGCTCGCCCCTCCGCCCTGCTCGACTGAGCCATCGCGCAGGAGCAGCGGCATCGGTGGCACCTCTTCGTCCCCTCGTGGAGGCAGGCGACGAGCGATGTTGTCCCACAAGCCCTCGGGAAGCGGCTCGACAGAATTTCCCAATGCCGCGGCCACTTCTCGATGTGCATCAACTTCTGCGCGACAGCGCGGGCACTCAGCGAGATGTGCCTCGATCTGCTCGTACTCGTCGCCATCCACCGCATCGAGCGCGAACGCACCCAACAGCTCGCTCACTTCGTCGTGCGTCACGCGTCGACTCCCTGAACTCCCGCTTCAACAAGAACGGCCCGCATGCGGCGCATGCCATTGCGGATGCGACTCTTGATCGTCCCTTCGGGTTGGTCGAGGAGCTCAGCTACCTCGACGTAGGTGCGCCCATCGAAGTAGGCGAGCTCAATGGCGCGTCGTTCCTCGACGGGAAGCGTGCCGAGCGCTTCCGACACCTTTTCAGCCAGCGAAAGATCCCATACCTCGTGCTGCATGTCGTAGTCGGCACTGGCGGTACGGCGGGCATCCTTGGCCTCTCGCATCCGACGTGAGTTGAGCGACCGGATCGCATCAACGGCTCGGGCGTGTGCCTGAGCGAGAAGGAACGACCGCAGCGAGCCCCGAGTCGGGTCGAAGCGGTCAGGATGATTCCACAGTCGCACGAAGACCTCTTGCGTGACGTCCTCGGCTTCGGGGGCACTGTTCAGTACGCGCCGTGCCAACCCATAGACGGCACCTCCATGCCTTCGGTACACCTCGGCCAGCGCTACCTCGCTATATCGGGCAACCGAGGTAACCAGCTGAGCATCGCTCACGTCCCCGATCTCTTGCATGTAATTTCCTATTCGGATCTGTCCCGAGATTCGGATGTTTCGACATTTGACCCATCCGGCCATGGCCTCTGGTGCGAATAGTAGGTGCTATGAGAACCACGATCGATTCCTACCTGAAAAGGACGGGGCGGTTGAACCTCGAGGGCATCAACTTCGATGACTTCAAGGATCAGCCCCTGCCAGGACCCGCGCTCCGTTCCCTGCGATACATGCACGACGTGGAGCACCACACGGTGTGTTATCTGCGTGACCTGCTCCTGACTCCGGCTCATCAAGACCCCGAGATCACCTCCTTCTTGTCGTGCTGGGTTTTCGAAGAGATGTGGCACGGCGCGGCCATAGGCCAGGTGCTGGAGGCCCACGGCGAACAAGCTGGGGCACCCCGCATCGTCGCGTTGCGCGAACGGCACCGTCGCAAGGAAGCTGTGACGACCCTGAGCACCATCGCCTCGGCTGCCTTTGCAGGAAGGGCCTTCATTGCGCTGCATATGACGTGGGGCGCCATCAACGAATGGACAACCCAAGCTGGCTACGGCCGACTGAGCGAACGAGCCGCCCACCCCACGTTGCGCGAGTTGTTGGGGCGCATCATGAAGCAAGAGGGGGGCCATATCGACTTCTACGCTTCGGAGGCCGGACGTCGCCTTTCGGAGAGCCCGCGAGCCCAGAAGCTGACCCGATTCTTCCTCAGCCACACGTGGCGCCCGGTGGGCTCAGGTGTCATGCCCAAGAATGAGGTCGATTTCTTGGTGCACTACCTCTTTGACGGCCCCGAGGGTCAGACGATGGCCGAACGTATCGACCGACGAGTTGACCGGTTACCCGGCCAGGGCGACCTGCACTTGCTCTCGACGGCAGTAACCAAGCTCTCGGCCCAGAGCCGGGCCGCTTGAGGTCGGGCGCTTGGTTTTTTGGGCGCTTGGCCGTCGGGCGCTTGGTCTTTTTGGGCGCTTGGCCGCGGGCGCTTGGTCTTTTTGGGCGCCCGCAACCGTCCTCGTTGTAGAGCTGTAGGGCTCGCAGACGACGACGTTGTGCCGTGCGCGGCAACCCTCACGCCATAGCCGTCGGCCCGCCCGGCAACGGTCGCTCAACGTGGGGTTCTGTACGTTGTTTCTTTGTCTTTTCTTGGCCCTGAGCAGGGCCGAGATGTCACAACCCCCTGCTTGAGTTGGGGCATGAATGTCGTCGACGACCTCACCGAGGTACTGGCCCGCTTGGGCCGCACTGATCCGTTCTCCTATGGCGATCGGGACTCGATCATCGCCTTGGAGCGGGGACTGGCCAGCTTTTCGTGCACGCTCAGCAAGGCGGTGGCCAGTTTCGCCGAGGGGGGCGAATGGGCGGCGGCGGGGGCCCAAAGTGCCCCGGCGTGGATCGCCACCACCTGTCAGCTTCCCCTGGGCGAGGCCAGAAGGCAGCTGCGCCGGGGGCGGGCGCTCCCCTCGATGCCCTTGGTGGCGGCGGCCTTCTCCTTGGGCGACATCGGCCCGGCCCACGTCGACGTGTTGGTCAAAGCGGCCACGGCGGTGCACCACGCCGACCCCGGGGCCTTCGCGCGGTGCGAAGCGGGCCTCGTCGAGGCGGCCACAGAGCTGCGTTTCGTGCCCTTTGCCAATGCAGTGACCTACTTCACCCAGATGGCCGACCCCGATGGGGCCGAAGCGGGCGACCTGGCGCGCCGAGCCCGGCGTGACGCCTACGTGGTGGCGTCTTTGCACGGGACGTACCTGTTGGGCGGGCACCTCGACCCCGTCGGCGGGGCCATCGTCGCCGGCGAGTTCGCCCGGATCGAACAGGTGCTCTTCGAGGCCGAGTGGGCGCAGGCCAAAGAGACGCTCGGGCGTGACCCCAAGGTCCACGAGCTGGCCCGCACGCCCGCTCAACGACGGGCCGACGCCTTGGTCGAGATGGCGGTGCGCTCCAAGGGGGCCCAGGCGGGCGACCGGCGTCCTGAGCCCCTCTTCAGCGTCTTGGTGGGTTATGAGGCCCTCCACGGCCGCATCAGCCGGATCGAAGGGGGACCCATCGTCACCCCGGGCGCCCTGTTGCCCTGGCTGGACGGGGCGAGCTTCGAACGGATCATCTTTGGCCCCGGGACCCGGATCGAGTGCTCGCCCAGAGCCAGGTTCTTCACCGGGGCCACGAGACGGGCCATCGAGGTGCGGGACCAGTACTGCACGCACCCGATGTGCTGCGAGACCCCCGCACAGCAGTGCCAGATCGACCACATCGTCCCTTTCGCACAAGGGGGCGAGACCACCCAGGAGAACGGCCAGGTCCACTGCGGCTTTCACAACCGGCAACGCAACCACGGACCGCCCGGAGGTGGTGGTAGCGGTGACGGCGGTGGCGGCGGCGGTGGCGGTGGCGGCGGCGGCGGCGGTGGCGGCGGCGGTGGCGGCGGCGGTGGCGGCGGCGGTGGCGGCGGTGGCGGCGGTGATGGTGATGGCCACCTCGACGACGGGGGCGATCTTGATTTCGACGACGAGGGCGGGCCGTAGGGCGGCCATGGCGTTCGCCGATTTCCTCGGTTAATTGTTGCCGTGAAGTGATGGCACTTCGCGACCATTTGCGACAGCAGAACTACGCCCTCATACCGCTCGCTGACCAATTCCGGCTCACTGCTCGGTCTTCCCGCACACCCTCAGGTCCTCATCCGAGGCGGACCGTCACGCAATGAGCGCAGCGAGAACCTCGCGGGTTCGCTGCAGTTGAGCGCCGCGTCACATGCTCGTCTGGGTGGTGGGCCAGCAGTGGATCTCCGGGGCCGAAATTCGGCGGCAGGAACGCCGTGCTCCCAAAATGACGCCACGTCCGTCCATCCAACTTTGGCCCGAGGTGGGGCACCCGTCTTCGTCACCAGCGCGGCCAGCAAAGGGTGTCCGAGCGACGGTGGTGCGCCATCGGCCCCATCGATGACCGCCCAAGAATCACCCTCCTCCTCGCTGAAGGTTCCGGCAAGAAGTCGGCGCAAATAGTCATCGGCGTCGGCCAGGTGCCGGTCGGGTGCATAGCGAAAGTTCAGTGTCACGCTTGCCGCGTCGGGCACCACGTTCCCGGCGACTCCCCCATCGACGGCCACCGCCTGGAGTTGTTCGGCATAGGCGCATCCGTCGAGGACCACCGTTCGGCCCTCCCACTCCGCCACCCGCTGGAGGAGCGCGCCGAGCCGGTGAATGGCGTTGCGCCCGGTGAATGGACGGGCGGTATGGGCCCGCACTCCGCGGAGCGACACCACGACCCGCATGGTGCCCTGACAACCGGCCTCGACCAACCCGCTTGTGGGCTCGCCCAAGATGGCAGCGTCCCCAGCCAGCAGATCGGGTCGTTGTTGCCAGAGAGCCAAGAGTCCGCTCTCGGCGCGCCCCACCTCTTCGCAGGCATAGAAGCACCACGTGAGATCCATTGAGGGAGCACGGGTGGTCGTCGCAAGTTCGAGCATGACGGCGAGGCCGCCCTTCATGTCAGATGCGCCGACACCCCACAGTGTGTCGCCGTCGAGGTTGGGCGCAGCGTTGTTGTTGGGCGGAACGGTGTCGAGATGCCCAGCCAAGACAAGTCGCTGGGCCCGACCGTTGGACGTCCTCGCGACGACGTTGTCATCCAGGCGGACCGTCTCGAGCCACGGACAGGCGCGGAGGCGTTCCTCGACCAGGTCGGCCAGTGCACGTTCGGCATGGCTCAACGACGGAATCGCCATCAGCTCCGCCGTCGCGCCCAATAGGTCGCTCACCGTGTCAGGTACTGGCGCCATGCTCACGCAGGACAGTGTTCAGCTGCGCCTTGTCATGCCGCTCGCCTTCATTGAGTCGCTTGATGACCAAGACGCAGGGGATGAAGAACTCCCCGCCCGGGTACTCGCGGCGGCGGCTCGCCCGGATGGCGACGGACCACGGAGGCACCACGCCCCGGCTGATCTCCTCGCCCGTCTCCGCATCGATGACCGGGATCGACGGGTCGAGAAAGCTCCCCGCGCCCAGGACCGATCCCTGCCCCACCCGGGCGCCTCCGGTCACCATGCAGCGGCTGCCGATGAAAGCGTCATCTTCCACCACGACGGGCACGGCGTTGGGAGGCTCGAGCACCCCACCGATGCCCACCCCACCGGACAGATGCACACGTGCGCCGATTTGGGCACACGACGCCACTGTGGCCCAGGTGTCCACCATGGAGTCTTCCCCCACCCAGGCTCCGATGTTCACGTAAGAGGGCATCAAGACAACGCCGCGGGAGAGAAAGGAGCCCCAGCGGGCGGAGGCCCCCGGCACGACACGCACCCCTGCGGCGGCGAAGTTGTGCTTGAGCGGCAGCTTGTCGGCGAATTCAAACGGTCCGTACTCGACGGTCTCCATGCCACGGAGCGAGAAAAGCATGAGGATCGACTTCTTCAGCCACTCGTGGACAACCACCTCGTTGGTGGCCGGATCCACCTCGGCCACCCTGGCCTGCCCCGAGTCGAGCAGGTCGATGGCCTCCTCCACAATGAGCGCCGCGTCAGTGTCCTTCGGGGAGAGCTCGCCCTTTCGTTCCCACAACTCTTCGATGCTCGCTTGGAGGTCTGCCATGCGATTTACCCTAATAGCGGCGGATCGACCGGTCGGAGAGCCCCTGCAGATCGACGGGTTGGGTACGACACGACGCGATCTCGACACCGGCCCGGACGTCAGGGCGAGCCGTCAGGGCGAGCCGTCAAGCCAGACCCTCAAGCCAGACCCTCAAGCCAGACCCTCAGGCCCGCCGTCAGGCCAGGCGTTCGGCAACCAGTTCGAGCCGATCCATCGGTTGGACCACCGCCACCCGCACGAACCCGGCGCCGTCGACGCCGTAGAGGTCGCCGGGACTGACCAGAAGCCCACCTCGCCGAGCCAGGTCCTCGGCCATGGTCCAGGCATCAATCCAGCGATCCCCCGGCACGGGCACCCAGAGGTAGAACCCTCCTTCGGGAAGCTCCACGGGGCAGCCAGCAGCGGCGAGCACCCCGGCCAAGAAGACCAAGCGTTCCCGATAGCGCGCCCGCTGTACCTCGACGTGCTCGTCGTCGGCCAGCGCCACCGCACCTGCGGCCTGGGCCGGTCCAGGCACCATGAGGCCGGCATGACGGCGCACGCTGCGGAGGAATTCCACCAGGTCCGGGTCGCCGGCGAAGAACCCCACCCGCACGCCGGCGAGGTTCGAGCGCTTGGAGAGTGAGTGGACGGCCACCACCCCCTCGACGCCGGACTCCAGCACGGAGCGGGGCGGGCCCTCCCAGGTGAACTCGGCATAGCACTCGTCGGAGAACACAGGTATCCCGTGGGCTCGGCCCCATGCCGCCTCGGCGTGCAGGTCGCCCAAGCCTCCGGTCGGATTGGAGGGGGAATTCGACCACAGCACCAAGGCGCGGGCGGCATCGGACGGGTCGATCGACTCGAGGTCGAGACCTCCGGCGTGCCGCGCCCTCGGCGGCACCGGCACCGAACGGCACCCGGCCAACGCAGCCCCCATGGCGTAGGTCGGGTACGAGACCGAGGGGTAGAGCACGGTGTCACGCTCCGGCTCCCTCAGTCGGAGCATCTGCGGCACGGAGGCCACCAGCTCCTTTGTGCCGACGCAGGCCGAGATCGAGGAGCCCGGGACGGACACGTTGAAGCGGCGCTCCAACCAGGCCGCGGCAGCCGCGATGAGCGCCGGGCTCCCGGCTGAAGCCGGGTAGCCGCGCTCGCTCCCCGACGACGACAGCGCCTCGATCACGCCGGGCGGGGGCGGATCGCACGGGGTTCCAATGGAGCAGTCGACCATTCCCCCCGGCAGCGCGGCCGCCAGCTTTCCCAACGCCGCCACTCGGTCGTAGGGATATGGGGGCAGTTCGAACGGGACCCGGACCGACGATGCCAACGGCGACGGCGACCCCACCTTAGACGGCGACGTTGGCGAACCCGACGACGTCCCCGACGATGAACCTGACGGCGACGTTGGCGAATCCGACGACGTCATCGGCACGTCATCCGCACGTCATCCGCACGTCATCCGCACGTCACGGCGTCGCCACGAACTCGGCGAAACGCGCCTTGCCGACCTCGTCGAGGACCACCTGCAGGGTGACGAATTCTTCGCTGTCGGTCTGCCCCACAACCTCTCCCTCTCGGTGCACCGCCGCCAGCACGTCACCGCGTGCCCATGGCACCACGAGCTCGACCACCCGGTCCGAACCGCGCAGGCGATCACCGACGACGCGCAGGAACTCGTCGATCCCCTCGCCGGTCCGCGCCGAGAGCAACACGGACCCGTCGATGCGGTGCGCCAGCGCCTTGGCTTCCAACGGCGCCCGGTCCGCCTTGTTCACCACGACCAGCTCCGGCACGTCCCCCGCGTCGATCTCCTCGAGCACGGTATGGACGGCGGCCATCTGGCCCTCGGCATTCTCGGCCGTGCCATCGACGACGTGGACGAGGAGGTCGGCCAGCCGCACCGAGGCCAAGGTCGTGCGGAAGGCCTCGACCAATTGATGGGGCAACTTGCGCACGAATCCCACCGTGTCGGTCACCAGGACCGTCTCACCTCCAGGCAGGGCGAATTGGCGGGTGCGCGGGTCGAGGGTGACGAACAATCGATTCGCCGCCGGGACGCCGGCATCGGTGAGTGCGTTGAGCAGCGTCGACTTGCCGGCGTTCGTATAGCCGACCAGCGCCAGTTCACGATGGCGGCCCCGGGCCCGCCCCCTGCGCTGCAACGACCGCGTGCGATCGACGTCACGCAGGTCGGCTTCCAGCCGGTGCATGCGCCGCACCAATCGCCGGCGATCAACCTCGAGCTGGGTCTCGCCCGGGCCTCGGGTGCCGATCCCTCCGGCCTGCTGGCTGAGGTCCACGCCCCGCCCCCGCAGGCGCGGGAGCCGGTAGCGGAGAAGGGCCAGTTCGACTTGGGCCTTGCCCTCGGGACTACGTGCGTTCTGGGCGAAGATATCGAGGATCACCGCCGTGCGGTCGATGGCGGTGCGCCCGAATACCTTTTCGAGGTTTCTCTGCTGGGCGGGGCTGAGCTCCTCGTCGAAAACGACCGTGTCGGCATCGAGTGTGCGGCTCAGCGCGGCAATCTCCTCCGCTTTGCCGCGCCCGATGAAGGTAGCCGGCTCCGGCGAGTCCCGGCGCTGCACCACGCGGCCGACCACGTCGGCCCCCGCGCTGTCGACAAGTTGTGCCAGCTCGTCGAGCGCCTCGTCCACCGCTTCGGGCGTGATGCCCGGGAAGATCACGCCCACGAGAATGATGCGCTCCCGGAACGACCGGTCGATCAGCGTCCCGGGCAACATGTTGGTCAAGAGAGCATCCCCGGATGAATGTCGATGTCCGCCACCTTGCGTACCGGGCCGGCCAAGAACGCGGGGGCGTTCTCTCCGACGCCCAGCGTGACCTCGAGCGTGCCGCCCGGGTTGCGCACCCGTATCGGCCCGCCCCCGTCGAGCACGCCCCAGGCCCGAGCCGCGGCGGCGGCGGCCACGCTGCCCGTCCCGCAGGCGAGCGTTTCGCCCGCGCCACGCTCGAACACCCGGAAATCGAGCAACTCACCGTCGGCATCCGACGTCACGCTGATCCACTCCACGTTGATCCCTCCCGCAAAGGCGGATTGGAGCTGGGGGCCGAGCACCGCGACGTCGACGCTCGCCACCTCGGGGCCGTAGAGAACGAGATGCGGGTTGCCCACCTCCACCGTGCGAACCCGCCGGTCGGCAAAGTCCTGTGGCTGATCGGGACCCAGCCGCACCGGACCCATGTCCACACTGGCGCGTGCCCAGCCGGGAGCTTCTCCGGCCACGAAGTCGATCGTCCGCACGCCGCCTTTCGTGGCCACCGTGAAGCGAGGTGGCGTCACCAGGGCCGCATCGACGGCGGCCTGCGCCAGGCAACGGATGCCGTTGCCGCTCATTTCGGCCTCTCCCCCGTCGGCGTTACGCAGTTCCATGGAGAGGTCGCAGCCCTCCTGCCCCGGGCTGACCCGGATGATCCCGTCGGCCCCGATGCCCCGGCGCCGATCGCAGAGCAGGCGGACCTGGCCCACCGAGAAGCGGAGGGTGTCGGTGGGATCGAGGACAACGATGAAGTCGTTTCCCGCCCCTTCGTGTTTCGTGCACTGCACCCGTACAGTCTCGCAGTTCAGCGCCGCTGTTCGTGCGCCCCTGCAATGTGCGGCTCGTCCGACCCCAGGGCCTCGTCCGCCCCCAGGGCCTGGTCCAGCAACTGGGCGGGGCCGACCGCAGGGTCGGTCCACACGATCCGGGGATCTCTTCGGAACCATGAGGCCTGGCGACGGGCGAATGACCTGGTCCGGCGGATCGCTTCCTCCACACAATCGTCCAGGGGAACGCCGTCTTCGACGTGGGCCATCAGCTCCCGATAGCCCAGGGCCTGGCGAGCGGTCCGCGAGATACCGCCCGGGCGCTCCGCCAGCGCCCGCACCTCAGTGAGCAACCCCCCCTCGACCCAGCGGGCGAACCGCTCGGCGATGCGGCGGTCCACCTCTTCGGGGGCCATCGTGAGGCCGATCATGGATACCGGCGAGGGCGGGTAGGCCTCGAGCCCGGGGCCGAAGGTCGAGAAGGGCCGCCCCGAGCCGAGGGTGACTTCGAGTGCACGCACGACGCGGCGGTGATTGGTCGGCTCCATTCGCCCCGCTGCCACCGGGTCGAGAACGGCGAGCCGGGCGTGGAGCTCGGCCACCGTGACCCCGCCCCCGGCCAGTTCGTCCTCGAGCGCTGCCTTGACAGCCGGAAAGCGAGCGGGGAACTGGAGGTCGTCAACGACGGCCCGGAGGTACAGCCCGGTGCCGCCCACCAAGAGCGCATGATGACCCCGGGCGGCGATGCCGCGCAGCGCATCACGGGCGGCTTGCTGGAACTGGGTGACGGTGAATTCCTCGTCAGGATCGACCAGGTCGAGAAGATGGTGCCGCACCTCGGCCTGCTCGGCCTGCGTCGGCTTCGACGTGCCGACATCCATGCCCCGGTAGACGCACATGGAGTCCACCGACACGATCTCGACATCGCCGCGCCGCCGTGCGACGTCGAGGGCCGCCTCCGACTTGCCCGACGCGGTGACGCCGAGAAGAGAAACGACCGTCAAGCGCTGGCCAGCGGGATCCGCACCCGGTGCCTCGGCCGGGCCGTGACCTCGAGCAGCCGGCCCGAGAGGTGATGCGGGTGTCCGGCCGTGATGACGACGTTGGCCAGCGCGCCGGCGGTCGGCGTTCCGCTCATGCCGGGCGACGTCGGCGCGAAGTGCACCAATTTCCCTTGCCGGGTCCGCCCCGACAGCATCGACTCGTCGCGGCGGCTCACCCCCTCGACCAGAAGCTCTTCGGTCCGCCCGACGCGCTCCTGGTGGCGCGCCAGCGACGAGCGGTCGACCACCGCCTTCAATCGCTCGAAGCGCTCCGAGATCACCTCGGCCGCGATGAACTCCTCCTCCATGGCGGCGGCGCGTGTCCCCGGCCGTGGCGAGAAGATGAATGTGTACGCGCTGTCATAGGCCGCGTCAGCCACGACGGCCAACGTGTCCTCGAAGTCCTGCTCGGTCTCGCCCGGAAAGCCGACGATGATGTCGGTCGTCACGCCGAGGTCGTCGATGGCGCCGCGCGGCGGCCAGCCGCTCCAGGTACCGTTCGGCCGTGTAGCCGCGGCGCATGGCCGCCAGCACTCGATTGCTCCCCGATTGCAGGGGCAGATGCAGCTGCTCACATACCTCGGGCACCGACGCCATGGCCTCGATCGTCTCGGGCCGTAGGTCCTTCGGGTGCGGGCTTGTGAACCGAATGCGGCCGATGCCCTCGACGGTGCCGAGCGCGCGCAAGAGGTCGGCGAAGAGCGGCCGGCGTCGTGTGATGTCGCGCCCGTACGAATTGACGTTCTGCCCCAGCAGGGTCACCTCGGTCACCCCGCGCTGAGCCAGCGCTTCCACTTCGGCCACGATGTCGCCCAGGGGGCGACTGACCTCGGGCCCGCGTACGGCCGGCACGATGCAAAAGGCGCACGAGTTGTCGCAACCCATCTGGATGTTGACCCAGGCCGCATACGGCAACTCTCGGACGGCGTCAGGAGCCATGAGGTGGTTGGAGATGCTCTCCGGCGTGGGCGCATCGAGGATCTCCATCACCTGGCCCTCGTGCTCGGCCCGACGCAAGAGCTCGGGGGCGCTGGTCAGGTTGTGCGTCCCGAACACCACATCGACCCAGCCGACCTTCTGCTGGATCAGCTCACGGTCCTTCTGTGCCAGGCAACCACCCACGGCAATCTGCACACCGGGCCTGGCATCGACCAGCGTCTTGAGGCTCCCGAGCGTTCCGTACAGCTTCTGGTCGGCATTCTCCCGGATACAACAAGTGTTCAACACCACGACATCGGCCTGCTGCATGTCGTCGGTCTGCTGCATGCCGTCGGCTACCAGCATGCCGGCCAGTCGTTCGGAGTCGTGCTCGTTCATCTGGCACCCGAAAGTGCGGATGATGAAATTCTTGGCCATTGGGGAGAGTCTACGACCCCTCCCGCCGCGCCCCCCTACCGCGCGGTGCGCGACGCCGTGTTCTGGATGTTGCACATCTCGGTGGGTGACGGAGAGGAAGCCGACCAGGCCGATGATGGCAGCAAGCAGACCCAGAGCGACCCACCCCTGGCCCCATCCGAGACCGCCGAGAGCCTGCGGCTTCCCGAGGAAATCGGCGAACGAAGCACCCAGGGGGCGGGTGATGACATAGGCGAACCAGAATGCGAAGATCGCGTTCCACCCCAGCCAGCGGTAGCCGATGGCGGGGATCAGGATGATCCCGGCGAAGAGCACCATGGAGAGGCCGTATCCGAGGTGCAGCGTTGTCGCCGTGAGGTCTCCGAGAGCCGTCCCCATTGCGAACGTTGCGACCACGGCGGCCCAATAGAAGGCCTCGCGACGAACCGTATTGACGGTGTGGATGGAGAGTGTCCGCTCCGTGCGATCCCACAGCACGAAGACCGCAGCCAGAAGAGCGCCGTAGAGGATGGACGACGCGACATAGGGGACGTGGAAACCGACGTGGAGCACGTCGGCCGCCATGGTTCCGAACACACCCACCCCCGCCACGGCCATCCAATACGCCCACGGGACATAGCGGCGCCTCGAGAATTGCAGGCCCAATGCCACGCAGAATCCGACGAAGCCCAGACCAACGGCCGGAATCGGATGGAGCTTCTTGACCAGAAAGTCAGAGGTCGACTCACCAAAGGCCGTTGACAGTGCCTTGATCACCCAGAAGTAGACCGTGATCTCCGGGACCCGGAGCGCACCGACACGAGTCCACGGCGACGAAGGTGCGCGCCGCACCCCCGGTGGGAGCTGAGAACGCGAGGGATCTGGTTGTCCGCCATGCATGACGTCGAACAATGGCACGAAGGGCAAGGTAGGAGGTATCGGCGCGCCTCTCGACCGACCTGAGGATGAACCGGTCATTCCAGGTGTAGACCTACGTTGGACGTCCGAATGCGCATGTGCCGCCCCCTCCGGGGGCTGTGCCGGCAGCTATGGAGGTCGCCCGTTGGGGGGAGCCGACAAATCATCCCCAAGTTGGTCGTCCCTCCAGAGGCGGAGGCGTTACCGTGTGCCCAATGGGCGCTCACCGAGGGGCGGTCCCAGCCGAGGGCGCCGGACCGGCCCCGAAGTGGCTCTCACGCCATGCGCCGGTGACCTTCTTGTGATCGACGCGATCGACGCCGCGCCGTTCCACCACCACGTCGGTAACGGCCTCGTGGCCGTGGTCCTCCTCGGCGTCGCCAGCGCCGTCGCCTACGGGATTGCCGCGGTACTCCAGCACGATGCGACGACCAAGGAGACCCCCGACCACGTCATCCGACTGGGCCTCGTCGCCAGGCTGGCGCGTCAGCCATTGTGGTTGGCAGGCAACGGTCTCGACGGCGTGGGCTACGTCCTTCAGTTCATGGCTCTGCGGCGAGGTTCACTCGTCCTCGTCGAGCCTCTCCTCGTCTTGAGTCTGGTCGTTGCCCTCCCCGTCGCGGCCCGACGCGAACACCAACGCATATCGCTGGCCGCGCTTGGCTCCGCAGGCGCCATCGCTGTCGGTCTGGCGCTCTTCCTGGGCGTGGCGCGTCCGGGCATCGGCCACCCCCGGGCCACCGCAGAAGCCTGGATCATCTTGTCTGTCGTCGTTGCCGCGGTCTGCACCGCAGCCGTCGTTCTGCGGAACCGCACGACGTCGCAGAATCGGGCCGCAGTCCTGCTGGCGGCCGGGTCCGGAGTGGCATTCGGCTATGCGGCGGCTCTCACCGCAGCCTCCGGCCATCTGCTCGACATGGGGCTGCTCCACCTTTTGACGAGTTGGGAACCGTATGCGCTGCTCGTCGCGGGCGCGGTTGCCCTCATTCTGACGCAGGGAGCCTTCCACGCCGGTGCCCTCCGCCTCTCGCTTCCCACACTCACCGTCGCACAACCACTCGTGGCCATCGCCATCGGTCTCTGCTTTGGCGAGCACATCAACACGCAAGGCCTTGCCCCGCTCTTCGAGCTACTGGGCCTCGCCATCGTGGTGGCAGGCGTCTTCGCACTCGCCCAGACCCCGACGATCGCCGGACTGGAAGATGCGTCGACGGACACGACGGCATCACATGCCCCGCGGTCCCGGAACACACCCTGACACGGCCCCAAACCGCAGTGTCAGACCTCCTCGCCATCAGACGCCGGCCATTGTCGCGTCGAGCTCGGGCCGGCCGAAGGCGTAAATTGACTCGAATGCGACTCGGCATCGCACATCATCTCGGTTGGGCCGTTGCGGTCACGGCGTCGGCGGACCACAAGGTCGCGGATCGTCGGAGGATCGAGCTGATCGAACCCGGCCTTCCGACAGCACCCATCCACCACGAGGGCGGCGCATTCCCCTTCCACCGGCCGACGGAGCCTCTCGACGACGTCGGCCTCGCAGCTTTGGTGGCCGAGGTTCGGGCGTCGGCACGCCGGGCAACGTCGGCTGCGCTGGACGAACTCGAGACCGCATTGCCCGAACCGATCACCACCATCGCGCTCCGAGCCTGGGCCTCGGACTTTCCCGAGGACATCGCCGTCCTGCGTCGCGTGCCATATGAGAGCCGCGCCGACTCCGTGATGTACCGCCAGGTGCTGGCCGAGCTCGCTCAAGGGCGCGGCTGGGCGGTGCATTTCTACGGCAAGGATGTCGAGGAGGAGGCCGTCCGTCTCCTGGGCCAGCAGGCGGACAGCATTCTCCTGGGTCGGCGGGAAACCTTGGGACCACCGTGGTCGAAGGACCATCGGACGGCACTCGCTGCAACGATCGCCGTCACCTGACCAACGTCAGACCGAGACGCCGAGATCCTCGTAGCCGCTCAGGTTGTCGGAGCTCGCCACCGCCTCATCCCCGCGCCATTCCGTCGGCAATTTGCAAGACATCGTCAACAACGTCTTGCAATGATTGGCGCACGTCAACGACGGCGGCGCCGTAGCCCTCGTAGGCACGTTCGATATCCCGATTCCACCCGAGGATGAGCTCGAGTTCGAAGTCGGACTTGCCGAAGTCGTTTTCCGTCCTTGCTTCGACCCGCTGACGAATCGTTGCCTCGTCGACCGAAAGGAGGATCGCCTTGTCGAAGTACTCCCACACGTCGACTTCATTCTGTACTGCGCCGCAGAGGAAGATCAGTTCCTCGCCTGCATCTTCCGCAAGACGTCTGACACCCTGAACGTCGACCCTCCAATCGTGGTGGGCATGAAAATGAGGAGTGCGGTCACCCACCAACACTGTCTCCCGTCGAGTAACCGCACCACTCTCACTCTGCATCCAATGAGCAAGGCCGTCTTCGTCGGTCCCCAACGCCGTGTACCCGCGACGTCGTAGCTCTCGCCGAACGGATGATTTTCCAGAGCCGGATATGCCGGTGATCCACATGAGTGGCATGTTGACTTCCGTCTTCGTCCAGATTCACTGACCAAGCTCGACCACATTGGCTGCATCGATTGGAGACGCCTGCCCTCCCCGGCCAGGACCGCGGTCGAGCTCAAGGCTCGCACAGACGCCTGCCGTGCAGCCTCCCATCTTGAGTCTTCACGGGTGCCCCATCGTGCATTGCCCCGGGCGCATCGGTGGGGGCGGAGGGCGAGATGCGGGGTGGGGGTTGCGGTCGCTCCCACGCTGTTCGCCGAATGTCGAGCCTTCCCGCCACTACCAACATAGCGCGAGGGAGGGGGCTTGCCGCAAGCGACTCGGACGTGCTGACAATGACTCGTTCGCTGCGCCGGTCGCGGCCGGAACCAAGAAACCAGGAGTTGCGGAATGCGTGTGTTGCAGTCGGTTGCCGGGTCGGGGCGGAGTGCTGCACCAGAACCGGCCGAGTATCCGGCAAGGGGCGTGTGGGAAATCGGCGCTGACCCACCGTCGCTTGGTGCGACGCGGTTGTCCGTGTCGGGGGCGACGTTCGCCGGGGAGGGACGGTGACCGAACATGCGGTCGTGATCGCAGGAGGAGGCCCGACCGGGCTGCTGCTGGCAGGCGAGCTGGCGTTGGCCGGGATAGACGTCGTCATCGTCGAACGACGCGCCAGTCAGGATCTGGACGGCTCGCGATCCGGGGGTCTGCATTCCCGCACGATCGAGGTGCTCGATCAGCGTGGGATCGCGGATCGGTTCCTCGCTGAGGGGCAGGCGATGCAGGTACAGGCGTTCGCCAGGATCCCCCTGGACATCAGCGACTTTCCCACCCGCCACAACTACGGGCTCGCGCTGTGGCAGAACCACTTCGAGCGCATACTGGGCACCTGGGTGACCGAGCTCGCGGTCCCGTTCGTTCGCGAGCGTGAGGTGACGGGATTCACGCAGGACGAGACAGGTGTCGACGTCGAGCTGTCCGACGGACGCTCGCTGCGAGCGGACTACCTTGTCGGCTGCGACGGGGGCCGCAGTGTCATTCGAAAGGCGGCCGGCATCGAGTTCCGCGGATGGGATGCGACGACCAGCTGGCTGATCGCCGAAGTAGAGATGGCCGACGAGCCGGCCTTCGGCCTGCGTCCCGGTGGTGGCATCGGACCGGTGGACGGAGGGCGGGTACGGGTCGTACTGCGCGAGCAGGACACCGAACACTCCAGGGAGCCCACCCTGCAGGATCTCCGTGAGGCGCTGATCGCCGCCGACGGGACGGACTACGGAGCACACAGTCCCGTCTGGATGTCCCGTTTCACCGACATGACCAGGCAGGCCGCGTCCTACCGCGAGCGCCGTGTGCTGCTCGCGGGCGACGCCGCACATGTGCATTCCCCGCAAGGCGGGCAAGGCCTCAACACCGGCGTGCAGGATGCCGTAAACCTCGGATGGAAGCTGGCCCAGGTCGTCAATGGCACGTCACCAGACGGCCTTCTTGCCACTTATCACGACGAGCGCCACCCTGTCGGTGCCCGCGTGCAGCACAACACCATGGCCCAGGTCGCGCTCAGCGGCACCGACGAGCGCACGGCGGCGCTGCACGGCACCATGACGGAGCTACTGCGGATGGACGAGCCGCGCAAACGGGTCGCCGGCATGATCAGCGGTCTCGACGTCCACTACGACCTCGGAGAGGGACATCCGTTGCTCGGACGGCGCATGCCCGATCTGGACTTGCAGACCCTGGACGGCCCCACGCGCGTCTTCACCCTGCTGCACGACGCCCGGCCTGTGCTCCTCAACCTCGCCGCAACCGGCGGTTTCGACGTCTCACCTTGGGGCAGTCGGGTGCGCTTTGTCGATGCCAAGCATGTTGGCGTGTGGGAGCTCCCGGTCCTCGGCGAAGTCGCCGCTCCTCCCGCCGCGTTGATCCGACCCGACGGCCACGTCGCCTGGGTGGGAGATCTCAAAGACCCGGAGCTGCCTCGCGCACTCGAGACCTGGTTCGGAGCGGCTTCTCCGGCGCCTCGCTGACGTCGTGAACCTCCCGACCGAGCTGGGTGCTTCACGTGCGGCTCTGGAGATCTCGGGGACTGCGTGCGTCCCTCGTTACAAGGACGATGCCAGAGGCTCGTCGATCGGTACCGCGCGGAGTTGCACGCCGAGTTGATGGCTGACGATCCGCACGTCACCTCCCGGTGGCACAGGCATGGCCGGGCTCTCCGACTCCTGCTTTGTGGGCGTCGGCATACCAGAACCGCTGCCGGCGTCGTCAGGAGCGTCTGCGGACTCGCCGAGAACCCGCACATCCGCGACGGCCACCGTCGGGCTGAAATCACGCGCCGGATGTTGGGCCAGACTGTCCAGATGCCGCTGGGCGCGCAGCCGACGGAGCGGCCCTGTCGGCGACACCCGTTTGCTCGTTGTGCCGTCGCTCTCACGCGACCATCGTTGCGAGCGTTTCATGGCGCACATATTCGCAGAACCCGCAAGCCCAGCCGCGGACCCGTCGGTCCCGCCGCCGGCGACATTCACAGGCCAGATTCGGGTAACTCCGCATCATCGCCGTAGACAAGTCCCTGGCGGTCAGCGCGCAGGACGAGGACCCGTCCGGTGAGCCCCGACTCCTCGAGCGCCGCCTGCGCACCCGTCGAGACCTTCTCGGCCGAAGCCTCGGTGCTGATGCCGAGGAGCGATGGGCCGGCTCCCGACCAGCACGATGCGAGCGCGCCGCACTCCACCAGGGCCGCCAGAAGCCCCTCGGCTTCGGGGAAGAGGGAGGCGCGCGCATGTTGGTGCAGGCGATCCGCGGTCGCCGCTGCCGTCAACAATGACGGCTCGGCCAGGCCCGCGAGAAGCAGTCCCATCCTGCCCAAGTTGAAGAGCGCGTCGTCCCGCGTGAGCACACCGGGCAGAACCGCTCTGGCTTCGGCTGTGATCAGTGCCCGGTCGGGGACGATCACCACGAAGGCGAGCTCTTCGCTCAGAGGCAACTGCGCTGTCGTGGCGCGTCCGTCGACCAGCGTCGCCGCGACAAGTCCTCCGAACACACTCGCTGCCGCATTCTCGGGGTGGCCGTCCTGCTCGGCGGCGACGGAGAACGGATCGTCAGACCCCGCAGCAGCTGCTGCTGCCGCCGCCAACGCGGCCGACGAACCCAGGCCACGCGAAACCGGGATCTGCGAGCGCACGGTCACAGCGATGCGGTCGTGGCCGAGAATGAAAGAAGCCACGCGCACCGCAAGATGCGATGCGTCGTCACAAAGTCCGGCACCCTCCCCCTCGCTGTGGACACGCAGCGAGGGGGCGCGCTCCACTTCCACCTGGACATAACAATCCAACGCGACGGCAAGTGCATCGAATCCGGGCCCTAAATTCGCCGAAGAGGCGGGGGCTCGGGCGCGCATCTCGTCAGAATATCAGCAGGTCAGCGTCCTACTCACCGGCGGATTTCGCAGGTCCGGCGCCCAGCGAAATGGCCGAGCTTTCCGCACAGAGGCATTCCTCCACGAGGACTGAAATGGTCCCTCAAGGGATGGGGAGACGATTCCAGGTATGGACCGACCATGCCCAAGTGCTGATGGTTGGGGTCGTCCTCGTTGGACAGCAGTCGTTCAACAAAGAAACGATCAGGATCCAACTGCATGGAAATGGAGCTTTGCTTTGAAGAACGAAACCACGGTGGCCGCGATCGTGGCGGGACTCGGGTCCTGCCCGGCTTGGTTGAGGTCATGGCCCGACCCCTTTACCAAAATTCAAGGTGTGGGCCACCCGCTTGGCCTGGAGCGCATTGGCGAATTCGGAAGCCTGCTCGGCGAAGACGAACTGGTCGTCCTCGCCGGCCACGAGCAGAAACGGTGGGTCCTTTGGGCCAACATAGGTAACCGGACTTGCCTTCTTGAGCGCAGCGGTTACGTTCGCGGGCACGGGTCGAAGCAAGCTGATGAACGCGTCCTTCACCAATGCGCTGGCAGATTCGTGCCGCATCGAGTTGAGATCTGATGGGCCTGACAAGTCGACGACGGCTTCGACATTGCCCGTTTGCGCCGAGTAGGGACCGGCGTCCCACTTGCGGGGAGCAACTCCGAGAAGGCTGACGAGATGTCCACCGGCGCTATGACCCCAAGCGCCGATTTCGCGTGGATTGATGTCGAATTGCTTGGCATAGGTTCGGAGGTAGCGAACTGCGCACTTCACGTCCTCGATCTGGGCCGGCCATGCTGCAGTGCCCCCCAGCCGATAACTGACGTTTACGACAACGAAGCCCTGGGCCACAAGCGCGGGTCCGATGTCCGAAATGACGTATCCGCCGGTCATCGGATCGCCTCCGACCCACCCACCCCCATGGACATAGATAGCCGCTGGTGCAGGACCCCTCAGATTGAGCGGTGCAGAGATCTGCGCTGTTTCGGCTCGGCAAAAATTCACTGTTTCTCTTTGCCCGGGCCTCAGATGCCTGGGTACCGAGGACCGCGAGGACAGTAATGCTGTCGTCGTCGATTGTCCGGCTGATTGGGCAACTCGTGCCGATGATCCGGTCACCGTGGGTTGGGCCAATGTGGGCGTTAGCGCCGCAGCGGCCGAGCATCCCGCCAAGAAAGTGACGATGACGACAACGAATGGAACCGTAACGGCACCGGTGCGGCGCCGACACGCACGTGACCCCGGGTAGTTGCCTGCCCCCATAGCGAGGACCCTAGCGTTTCGTCGCTGAACAGTCCTTCAATGCTGAGCCGCCGTCGACGAAATCGGTGAGGATTCGCGGGCCGGGCCACTCGCCGTCCGTGACTCGAAGTGGCCCAGTCTCGGAGAGGCCACACCGCATCGGCGCACGGGATGGCCTCGAAAAGCAACCCTCCGCTCAGTCAGCGGCATTACACCCCGGCGAAGTTTTTCGCTGGCATCCTCGGGAGTCCAGGTCGGGTCAACCCCTGGCTGGTAATGCGCGATGGTCGAGGTAGGCGCTCAGTTCGACGATGAGCTCTTGGGCGTCGGCGCGAGAGCCATCGATGAAACTCGACTTGCGTCGACGCAAAAGCCACCCTGCGCGCCCACTCGAGTGCCCGCTCCGCGTCGTCGAGGCCCTCGACATCGCCCCGAATCACCGCGGCGGCCAGGTTGGGGCCGGCTACCTCGGCGAGCCTCTTGCCCCACGCCAGAGAGCAGTAGGAGTCTCCCAATGCCGAGGCCGCGGCCGTCACGAGCACTCCGCGCTGGCGGAAGCTGAGTGAGCCCGCTCGGGTTGCCTGGTCCATCACGTCGAACAGGCCCTGCAGTGTCGTCGGCAGGTACGCCCAGAGCCGCGACACGTTCGTCACATAGCCGGCGCCTTGCATGTCATCGTCGAACAGGCGCTGTCCCCAGGGGGTGAGCTCCGGGTCGGCGAGGAATCCGGCGTCGGAGGGCTCGTCGCCCGATGCCTCGGCATGCCTGCTCGCCGTACTGATGCGCCGAGCCGGTTTGCGGGCGAGGTAGCCCACCACCGCTATCGGCGCTTTGAGTGGGAGTCCGTCGCGCACCCTTTCTCGGGCCAATTCGACCGCTGCCTGCAAGAACGTCTCTTCGCCGACGGCCTCTATTGCCTCGTAGGCCGGGCCGGTCGAGGCCAGAGCACGCGCGTAGACCTCTGGGTCGGCGAACTCGAACACAAACGGGATGTCCACGCGCTCGACGTCTGCGAAGCCGGCGTCTTGCAGGAAAGCCTCGCCGGCGCCGGGCCGACCGAGCGCAACCATGGCCGCCTGGTTCTCCACCTTGGGAGGCGCGGCGAGCGAGAATGGTGCCAGCGCCCACGCTCCGGGCGACGCCTTGATGTGGCCCCAGACCGTGAGTCCGATCCGGCCACCAGGGGCCAGAACGCGGTACACCTCGGCCACGGCGCGCGGGGTCGTACCCCATATGCCGCGGAAACTGGTGACGACGTCGAAGGATCCGTCGTCCCACGGCAAGTCCTGCATGTCGCCGACCCGCAGGTCAGCGTCCGGACTGCAGTCCCGGGCAACCGCAACGAGGCGGGGTGACGCATCAATTCCAGCGCACCGAGCGCCGCGCAGTGCGGCCATCTCCAAGGCCAGGCCGGCCCCGCACGCGACGTCGAGCATCCGGTCCCCGTGGCCCACGCCCAGGCGGTGGTGCACAGCGACGTACTCGCGGCAGTTGGTTGGCTCACACAAGGTGGCGAACTCCACGGCGTGGCGGCCCCAGCCCTCGTCCACCCCCCGCCACTGGTGCTCGAAGAGTCCCACGTCGGCACACGATACGACCAAGCATCGAGATCCGTCGAGATCCGTCGAAGTCGGAGAGCGGGCAGACATCCGGGCACGGGGCCCTGGGCCCGGGGCTAACGTTCCACTTCGAGGCAAGCGGCCACGGACTCGTTCTCCGCGGCCTCAGCGAGCTAACCGTCATCCCGGGGCTTGCGCTCCCTAGGTAGCCGAGAGCGATCGGTCATTCTCGAACTCCCGGAGTGCGGCAGTCGATGCTCGTAAGCGGGTTTGGTCTCCAGTACCGTGGGTCTGAAATTCTGAAGCGGTCTGGAACCACCTGACGTAGCGACTCACCAGCGGCGCGGCGACAAAGGCAGCGATACCGGTAAGAACAGGCCCACGATCAGCAGGATGCCCCACGACGAGCTCCGTGATCGAAATGGGAGGACCAATCCACCCGTAGCTGTCTCGGATCCAAGGCACGTACACGGTGATCGTGCTCATCAATCCTTCGTCTATCCGCTGGAAATGAGAGAGCGTAGGCGTGAAGATCGCGACCGGAGGGTGGAAGATGGGACTATGGCCGACTCCTTTCTACCGCCGAAGCCCAACCATCAAACAAGTCGATCGACGGCGGGACCGCCAAACAACGGCACAAATGAGGAAGAACCTCGTCATCTGGGCAGCATCGAAATGGTCATACGCCGGGCCGACAGATTCCAGCAGGATCATGCAGTTTTCGGCTTCCCCTTTGCAGTTATTCAAAAGTTCGGCAACGACCTGGCGGGGAGCAAAGCGGCGCTCGTCGCCTACTACGGCCTCTTTGCGCTGTTTCCGCTTCTGCTCGTATTCACGACGGTCCTCGGCTACGCCCTCCATGACAACAAGAAGTTGCAGCAGGACCTCATCAACAGCGCCCTGGGGAACTTTCCGATTATCGGTCCTGAGCTGAAGTCGCACACCCATGCCCTCACTGGAAGCGTAGGGGCGGTGGTCATCGGGAGCCTTCTCCTCCTGTATGGCGCGGTTGGGCTCGGGCTCGCGACCCAGAGCGCGATGAACGTGGTATGGAACATTCCCTACGTTCGCTGGCCCTCGATTTACCTGCGTTACCTGCGAGCCTTGGGGATCCTCGTTCTGCTCGCTCTCTCCACGATTGGTGCGACCGTACTCACCGGGTTCGCTACCCTGGCCTCCCATGGCTGGATAGCGACTGGACTGCTGGTGGTCGGATCCCTGGCATTGAATTTCTGCCTCATCCTCCTGGCGTTTAATCTGATGACGGCCGACGCTCTCAGTTGGCGCGAGATCTCTTTTGGCGCCGCGCTGGCGGCCGTGTTCTGGCAATCCTTGCAGCTCATCGGAAGTTGGTACATAGGTCGCGAGCTGCAGCACGCTACAAACACGTATGGCTTCTTCGCCATCGTGATCGTCTTGCTCAGTTGGATCTACTTGGGTGCGCAGCTTTTCCTACTTGCGGCTGAGATAAACGTTGTCAAGCGCTATCGACTCTGGCCGCGGTCGATGACCCAGCCGCCCCTCATCGCGGCCGACCGACTGGTCTTTGACCGTCTGGCGCAAATGGAGATTCGGCGGCCCGAGGTCGGGCTCAAACTTATCTTCATGCCCGAGGCCGATTTCGATCCGCTCACTGCGACGCCCGCAGTGCAACCGACCGACCCCGATGAGTGAGATGGAGCGTGGGCCCTTGCGGCCACCGACGAAACCACGGAGGAGGCCCCCGATTAGGTGAAGCAAAGGCATCTGGAAAGAGCGATAGGGCCAAAGCTGGTGTGCCCCGAGCGTAACTGGAGCCTGCGCCGAAGGCGACGGCTCATGCAAGCCGTACCCAGACGTCCGTGCCGTCCACCCCCTGAAGGGCGCGCAAGGTGGCCGAGCACATTGTGGCTGTCCAGGACGCCTCTCCCCAAGAGTCCGCACTCGTCCTGCGAGAAGCGGCCAAGAAGACCCGCCACATCCCGGTGCGAACCCTGTTCAAGGACGCCACCCATGTGCTCTCTGCGTTGAAGCCCTGCTGGGCCATGAGTCCGCTCTACGTGCCGCAGCTGCTTCCGCCCACCGTGTGCTTCGACGTCGTGATCTTCGACGAGGCCTCCCAGGTGACACCCGAGAGCGCGGTGGGGGCCATCATGCGGGCCGACCAGGCTGTCGTAGCCGGCGACCCCAAGCAGCTCCCGCCGACCTCCTTCTTCGCCTCGGGCTCGAGCCAGGACGACGAGGATGAGGAGGAATACAACGAAGAGCCTGTCGACGCCAGGGCGGCCATGACCGGCGGCTTCGACTCGATCCTCGGAGTCATGGGGGCGCTCCTCCCACCGCCCGTCGGGACCAAGCGGCTGCTCTGGCACTACCGCTCTAAGGACGAGCGCCTGATCGCGTTCTCCAACTCCCAGCCCGGCCTCTACGACTGGTCGCTCACGACGTTCCCCGGGTCAAGTTCCGGCGACGTCGTCACCCACGAACTCGTCCCCTTCGTCGAAGGCACGGTTGGCCAGGAGGACTCGGTGTCCGACGAGGTCGACGCGGTAGTGCGCGCCGTGGCAGCCCACGCCCGCTAGCACCCCGACGAGAGTCTCGGAGTCATCACCATGGGCATCAAGCACATGAACCGGATCGAAGAGGCCCTCCGGGCTGCCCGCAAGAGCGACCGCGTGCTAAGTGCCTACATGGACCAGATCTTCCGAGAAACGAGAAGTTCTTCGTCAAGAACCTCGAACGGGTGCAAGGCGACGAGCGTGACGCCATCTTGATCTCGATCGGTTATGGCAAGAGCTCCGACGGCCGGATGCTCTACCGCTTCGGGCCAATCAACCAAGAGGGGGGCGAGCGCCGGCTCAATGTGGCCGTCACCCGCGCTCGGTCACGCATCGGGGTGATCTCGTCGTTCTCCTCGACTGACATGGACCCGGCCCGCCTGCGTAGCGCCGGGGCGCAGATGCTGCGCGACTACATCGCCTACCGCGAGTCAGGGGGTACTGACCTCGGGACGCGGACCCGCCCGAACATCGAGCTCAACCCATTCGAGCGCGACGTCCGTAGCCAGCTGACCGCCGCCGGTCTCGACCTCGAGTGCCAGGTCGGGGCGTCAGGGTTCTGGATCGACTTCGCTGCCAAGCACCCAATCGAGCCTGGGCGCTACGTACTGGCCATCGAGGCCGACGGGGCTATGTACCATCCGTCTCAGACCGCCCGGGACCGCGACCGCCTCCGCCAAGATCACCTCGAGCGCCTCGGCTGGAAGTTCCACCGCATCTGGTCGACTGACTGGTTCCATCACCGAGAGCGGGAAGTCGCCCGTACTGTGGCCGCATTTGAGGCGGCGGTGGCCGAACCGCCGGTTCTCCACAACCCCCCGCCACCGGTCTTGGCTGAGCATGCTTCCGATCGTGTCAGCACCGCCGGGGCCGCGCCCAGCGGTTAGAGCCCTACCAAAACCCTGGAGCCCTGACGGACGCGACATCGACGAGTACCCGGACTTCGAACTGGTCAAGTTTATGCGCTGGATCATGTCCGACGGCGTGCTCCGAACCCGAGACGAACTCATCGCGATCGACGTCCTTCACGCATAGCTCGGCTTCGTAGCCCAGAACGCCGGCGGTATGGGCAGCCTCTGACGGCTGAATGACTTAGGTCAGATTCGACCGTCTCACACAAGGCACCGTTGAATACAGCCAATCGAAACCAGCACACGTTCAGGCGGCTTTTGGCTGGCGGAGAACAACCACCATCCGGCAAGAGCGAGAAGGATGACAACCAGAAGGATGGCAACAAGGGCAGGAAATAGCCAACGAGGATGTTCCAAGTTTGCATTCGGCCCCGAATTAATGGGCGGCGGCTCAAGCCACACGGGATCATCGACGCTTCCCACTCTCCCCACGCAACGATCGTATCTCCGTCGACTTGTTTGGCGCACGCCCTCGCCCCTACCTCGGGAAGGTGGGACAGTCGGCACATCGGGGATACGGGTACTCCAGTGGCATCTGGCAATGCAGGATGGATCCACCCAACCGATGCATCCGAACGATGTCGTTAGGCGGGAGGTCCGAGTGTGCGGACTAACTTGTGGAGATCATGAAGGTTCTTGTCGTGTCCACGGAGGGTGCGGGCCACGTGACTCCGCTCGTCCCGCTCATCGGCGCGCTGTCGGCGGGTGGTGACGAGGTACTTGTTACGTCTGGGCCCGGAGCAGCCCCGATCATCGAAAATGCTGGCGCGCGGTTCGCCGTGGCCGGTCCAGGCCAGTCCGAGTACATGACCCGGCTTGGGCGACAACTCGGGGCATTCCCGGCGACGGTGTCGCACCGGAGCGAATCTTGCAGTACTTCCTACCACGGGCCTTCGGAGAGATCGGTGTTGACGAGATGGTCGACGACGTCCTGCGCCACGGCCAGGAATTCACCCCAGACCTTGTGCTGTTCGAGGCGTTTGCCCTGGCTGGACCCTTGGTGGCCGAACTTCTCGGCGTCCCGTGCGTTGCGCACATGTTCGGACCGCTGCCGCCGCGTGATGCGGTCGAACTGGCGAATGATGCCGTCTCCCCGATCTGGCGTTCCTTTGGTCTAGAGGTGCCCGGCTGGGCCGGGATGTACGGACAGCTGACCATCCGGATCTGTCCCCCGGTGCTCGATGAGGCGCAACTGCCCAAAGGTGAGTCATTGCGCCTGCGCCCAGTCCCACTGCCCACTGGATTGTCTGAACGAACCCCTCGACCAGTCGTTTACGTCACCTTCGGGACACTTTCAACAGCAACCTCGACCTCTTCCGTCTCGCGCTCGAAGCGCTTGCCGATGAGCCGGTCGACGTAGTGATGACCGTTGGACACGATCAGGATCCAGCCCAGTTCGCACCCATTCCCGCGAACGCCCGGGTCGAACGGTTCATCCCGCAGGCCGAGATTCTTCCGTCATGTAGTGCGGTGGTGCACCGCGGTGGGGCGGGCACGACGTTCGGCGCATTGGCGCATTGGCGCATTGGCGCATTGGCGCATTGGCGCATTGGTGGCGCAGGCGGTGTACCGCAGGTGATCCTTCCTCAGGGTGCCGACAACTACGAGCATGCTGCTATGTGTGAGAGTGCTGGCGCGGCGATCACCCTCCGACCCGAGGTACTTGATGCTGCCAATCTTGCAGACGCGGTGCGACGCGTCGTGGACGATGGGTCGTACGCCAGATCGAGCCGCACCTGTGCTGAGCAGATCGCGGCGATGCCCGATGCTGACTCCGTTGCAGCAGCGATTCGCTCTTGGGTCTCTGGCGACTAGCGAAAGCGCCAACACGGCGCCAGGAGATGACAGGGTCCCCACCCGAGTGTCCCATACGCCGGTTATACAGGTGATCCACCTCCTGGGATAGGCATCCGGGGGATCCTCCTCGGGTGCAAACCCGATCAGGAGGTGTGCGGTGCAGTGGAGTCCGTCGTTCGAGTGTCACGTCCGTCCCGACGGTGAGCACGAGTACAGGATCGGCCATTGGCTGGTCGACGAGTTCTTGGAGTTCGTCGTGGGACGGGCCCGTCCGAACACGGTGCGGGCCTATGCGCATGACCTGAGCGTCTTCTTCTCGGTGGTGAAGAAGGACCCCACCGAGGTGCGGCCAAAGGACGTCATGTCCTTCGTGACCGCGCAGCGCGTCCGAAGCCCGGAGCCGAGAACGTGGTGCGCATCGCCGATGGGTCTGCGGGACTCTCGGCCGCGACCATCAAGCGCCGCCTGGCCGCGGTCTCGAGCTTCTATGGCTACCTGATCACCCGCGACGACGTCGACGTCGCCATCAACCCGGTGCCCCGGGGCATCGCCACTCGTCAGAGCCGCTCTCGGGGCGGACGGGGCCTGCCTCTCGTGCGCGGCGTGCGCCGGTTGCCCCGGATCCTCGACGCCGACGAGATCGAGTCGCTCATGGGTGCGCTGCGCACCGAGCGGGACCGGGCCATGACCCAGGCCATGGTGCTCGGGGGCCTGCGGCGCTGCGAGGTGCTCGGGTTGCGTCTCTTCGACCTGCGCCTCGGCGAGTGGCGGGTGCTGATCACCGAGGGCAAGGGCGGATACGAACGCCTGGTGCCGCTCTCGCCGACCTTCTTCGCCACGGTCGCCCGCTACATGGATCACGAGCGGCCGGTCGAAGCGACGACCGACGCACTCTTCGTCTCGCTCAAAGGAGCGAGACGCGGTCAGCCGCTCTCGGTGCCGGGCCTCGACCAGATCGTCCGCGCCGCACGTGTTCGGGCCGGCCTCAGCCACGGCACCTGCCACGAGCTGCGGCACACCTGCTTCACCCGCTTGCGCGAGGCGGGCATGGCCATCGAAGCCATCCAGGCCCAGGCCGGCCACCGCTCGATCACCTCCACCCGGGTCTACTTGCACCTCGACCTGCACTGGCTGGCCGACGAGTACCGCCGGGCCACGAAGCCATCGAGACCGAGGCACTGGTCGGGGTGGCCAAGTGAGCGCGCTGGCTGCGCCACGCCGCGCAGCACCACGACGCCGGGCGGCGGGAGGCCCGAGGTGACCTGGGCCGAGATCGACGCCAGAGCGCCGCACATGGTGGCAACGATGGCCTCCTACCTGGACCAACTCGAGGTCTCGGCCCGTCCGAGCACGGTGGCCGACGCCGAGCTGACGTTACGGCTCTTCGCCCATCGGGTGAGCGACGTCGATCCGGAGTGTGTCACCGTCGCCGGCATCGGACGGGTCCACATCGAGGACTTCAAGCGCTGGCTGGCGGCCCGTCCGGGCAAGAACGGCAAAGGGATGTCCACCCTCACGATCCGGCACCGCCTCAGCACCCTGCGGACCTTCTTCGAGCGCATCATGGAATGGGAGTACGACGACGCCCCGGCCCGCCTGCTCATCTACTCGAGCGACTTCCCTGCCCTGGACGAACCCCTGCCCAAGTTCTTGGACGACCCCACGGCGTCGAAGTTCATGGCCGCCCTGGCGCTCGATCCGAACCTGCGCCGTCGCCTCATGGTCGAGCTGCTGGCCCGCACCGGCATGCGTGTCGGTGAGCTCGGCGGCCTCGAAGACGACGCCATGGTGCGCTACGACGGAGTCGATCGCCTCCGCATCCCCGTCGGCAAGCTCCACAACGACCGCTACGTGCCGCTGTTGCCGATGCTGGTCGACCTCATCGTCGACTACAAGGCCCTGCGCGGGCCGTCGCGCTCGGGACACCTGCTCGAGCGAGACGACGGCGGGCCCTTCGACCGGCGCACCGTGCACCGCTACGTCGCCGCGGTGGCCAAGCGAGCCGGGGTCGGTCCCGTCCATCCCCACCAGCTGCGCCACACACTCGCCACCCAGTCCATCAACCGGGGCATGAGCCTCGAGGCGATCGCCGCCTTGCTGGGCCACCGCTCGATGGACATGACGCTCACCTATGCGCGGATCTCGGACCGCACCGTCGCCGAGGAGTACTTCAAGGTGACCGAGGCGGTCGAGGCCGAGTACTACGGACTCTCCAGCGCGACCCTTGCACCAACTGGCGATCTCCAGCACGCAGAAACCGCGTCCCGACCATCGCCGGCTGCTGGCCAACGGTCACTGCACGAGGCCCGCCCTCCTCGACTGCGTCTTCGAGAGCGTCTGCGAACGGTGTGGGTTCTTCGAGACCGGTCCGCAGTTCGTCACCATCTTGAAGCGCCAACGCAAGCACGCCGACCAGCGCGGCCAGAGCGGTCGGAGTCAGCTCTTGGGCGACCTCATCGAAGGAGTCGCCGACGCGAAGTGAGTGTGCTTCCATAGAAGAAAGCCCAGGACGAACGGATCACCTGTATAACGCCGGGAGGGTGGGGCACTCAGGGCCAGGGCAGTCTCGCGATTGTGTCGCTCCATATCGCCTGTCCGGCGTCCGAAGAGGGCGCTTCGCCTGCCCTGCACAGATCGCCGTTGCCGACCGAGTTGTACTCAACACGTACGGGCTCGACTACGAACGGACCATCGGGCGGAGGGTCTTGACTCTCGGCGCCGCCGTCACTCACTAACGGAGATGGCTTGCCCGCCGTGAGCCAGCGGTGTTCGTGGCGCTCATACGGGTCGGTACACCATCCTGTGAGATGAGCGTTCGAGTGTCGGTCCACCGGCGTCAAGGCTACTGCGACGGAAGAAGACTTACCGTTTCACGGTGTCTCCGATTCGTTGGGCTGGTTTGGTTTGTGACCAGGCCGGAATGGGTAGAGGAATTCGTTGACCGGTGACGAGTGGTCCAACGGCGTGGCTCCTTGTGAACCTACGAGCACGAGATCGAACAATGATGCAAGAGCGTTTTTCTGGACATGCGAGCAAGGTCGGCGAGGTCCACGTGGTCCAGCTCCGAGGTGAACTGGACATGGCCACGGCGAGGGGACTGTCGGAGTGGTTGGTCGACACGGCTGATTCCCCAGTCGTGGTCGATCTATCCGAGCTGACCTTCATCGACAGTTCAGGGCTCGCTGAACTAGCCATAGCCAAGGAACGTATGACGGCCGAAGGTAATGAGCTGACCCTCGCCCGGCCGCGCACGATTGTGGAGCGGGTCATTGAAATAACAGGCATGGTCGATTTGTTGTCAGACCAAGTGGGATGCCATTTGAGCTTCCGTCGTCACCGAGAATCAGATGCGTGGTCGGTTCGGACGGAAACAATCCCTCGCACGGCTACGAGAGAAAATCGTGGGGCGCACTATGCGCACTGGCGCAGGAGCGGGCCGTGACCATGATGCTCTTCTCGGTGCTGACGGACGGGCATAGGGCAGGGCCTTGTGGGGACGTAATACGCGATTCGACTCGCCGCGGGTGAAATACAGCGCCCCGGTGAGTCTAACCGGGGCGCTTCGTTGCGCCGGATCGGTGCTGCCGGACAAAATGCAACCATGACGTGAACGACGGTTACATGCCCGAGATCGAGTCATTCAATATCAACAAGAACGGCTTGCGGCGGGTCGTGGGTAAGTGCAGCGACCTCAGCGCGCCATCCCCACCACATCATCGACCCCCCGCCCCCCCAGGCTCCCGAAGAACGGGGCATCACCGTAGGAGAAGACACCACCATCGGACGCGGTGAACCAGTAGCCCCTACCATCCGGGGTCGGGGTCATGCCGACGATGGGACTGTTGAGACGTATGTTCCCCGTGGAGCCGAAGAACGGGGCATCGCCGAAGGTGAAGATGCCACCGTCAGCAGCCACCAGCCAATACCCGTGGCCGCTCGGGGTGAGGGTCATGCCAACAATGGGCTTGTTCAGATGGATCGCGCCTGTCGAACCGTAGAAGGCGGCATCGCCGAAGGTGAAGATGCCACCGTCAGAGGCCACCAACCAGTAGCCCCCGCCATCGGGTGTGGCCGCCATGCCGACGATCGCCTTGTTCAAATGGATGGCGCCCGTCGAACCGTAGAAGGCGGCATCGCCGAAGGAGAAGATGCCACCGTCAGAGGCCACCAACCAGTACCCCTTTCCATCGGGTGTGGCCGCAATGCCGACTATCGGTCTATTGAGATGGATGGCGCCCGTCGAACCGTAGAAGTTGGCATCACCGAACGAGAAGATGCCGCCGTCAGAAGCCACCAGCCAGTAACCCCCGCCATCGCTGGTGGACACGATGCCAACGACGTCCTTGACGTTGACACCGATGCCAGGCAGTGACCCCAAGAATGGGGCTGCGCCAAAGACGAAGACGCCACCGCCCGATTCAACGAGGTCATAGCCAGTACCTACCGTGTTGGCTAATGCAGTGACCGTGAGTGCAAATCGCCAAGTTCCCCTATCACCACTGAGGTCACTTTCATCGCCGCTGACAAGATAGGTACCTGCTGCAAGGGCAGTAGTGGCACTCATCGCTCCGGTGGATGTCACGACCACATTCGTGGAGTCTGGCGAGGATGTCTCAGTGTAGGTGACGGTCCCGCTGGCGTTCGTCACGACACCTTGGCCGCTATAGCCATCGCCAACAGCGATGGTTGCCGAGGTCGGGCTGGCCTGGATCAAGATGACCAAGGCCCGAGTCCACTGGGCGTAGAGGGTGACGGCCGCGGTAAAGGGGTAGGTGGCCCCATCGCCGTAGGCGGTGCCGCCGCCACTGGCTTGGGTGTTCCAGCCACTGAAGGCGTAGCCCGTGCGGCTAAAGCCGTTGGGCGTCAACGCCGTGGGCATGTTGGCCGTCTCGATGGCGCTCGACCCCCCGGTCGAGCCGTTGCCATTGAAGGTGACGGTAAAGGCCGGGGGTACAGAAACCGTGATGCTCGTGGTCGTCGTGGTCAACACAAACCCGTTGCTATTGTCAGCTGCTTGGGTGGCGCCGATGACGCAGGCACCAAAGGTCACGTACGTCAGCGCTCTACTCGACGAGTCCACACTACAGATCGAAGGCGTGTTCGAGGTGTACGTCATGGCACCGCTGTCACCAGGCGTGCCGGTTGCCAATACCGTGTCGGCAGTGTTGGTCGTCAATGCGCTGGTCGGGGTTGGCGGTGAGGCGAAGGTGACGATGTCAGGAGTGGTAATGATGTCGTCGGCGAGAGTGACGGTGCCGTATGAAAGTGCGCGGCCATCGATGGAACTGCCCGCACCAACAGTGATCGCCCCGGCCGCCATGATGGTCCCGGTGAACGACGATAATGCGCCGGTTCCCGCGGCGCCGTTGACCTGCCAGAAGACGTTGGAAGCCTGGGCTCTGTTCGTCAGTTTGATCGTGCTGGCCGCGGCTGTATTGAGGGCGGCGTTGACCTGGAAGATGAAGACCACGTTGGGGTTGCCCTGGCCATCCAGTGTCATTGTCCCGGTGAGGGCAAACGCCGCGGCTGTGTAGTAAGTGCCAGCGATGAACGTCTGCCCATTTTGGTCTCCGCTAAAAGTGCTGCTCGGTGTCAGTCCGGCAGCGACGTTGTAGGCAGATATCAAATCAGATTGTGCTTGCGCGGCCTGTGGGTCGCCAGCGTGGGTAGCGCCATCAATAACGCCTGGGGGGAACCCCGAGATCGAGCTGCTGGGACTCACCCCCAGATCAGCATGCACAACGGTATTGCCGGTGCTCACGATGCCTGTTGCGCCCAGGACCGAATAGCTCCCCGCTGTGCCTAGCTCGACCGGCAACAACGCAGCGTACGCCCGAGAAGGATTTACCAACAGACCTGCGAAGACAAGGGCGATCATCAGCACGGCAATCCCGACGACGGCGCTGGCATGACGTGAGAACTTCCGGCCCTCGAATTCGGTCAATCGAGGTTTAGGCATGTGGCACTGCGGTCGCCGCCGGGGCAGAAGCCGGTATCAGAGCGAGAAGCGACGAATAGACAACGATGGTGAACAAGGAGCGGCCTGCCTGCGTGAACGAACCGCTGGGGTACTCAAGTGTCGAGGTAATCCGTGTCGCTACACGGCGGTGCGGCGGGTGAAGTGGACCTGGCCGATTAGCTCGACAGCTGCGCATTGGGACGCGCCTGCGGCGACAGGAAACGGTGCAACGGCGCAACGACCGGGCAGTGAGCATCAAAAAGCTCCTTCGAGCACCCCGGAATAAACAACCGTCTTGGACGGACGTCCGAGGGACGATGCCATCGTACTCTAGAAATATAAGTCATGCAATCTATTTCATTTACGCTTCCTTCCAATCGCAATCGGGCTGTGGCCGAAAGGTCTGTGCTGGCACCATCTGACGCTTCAATCGCCCGTCACTTGCGTACCGGGGCTCACGGGAACCTGATCCTCAGGAAGTCCCGAAGTCAGCTCGATTACTCGATGCAATGACTCTGAGGCTGAGGAAGATCTGGGACCATCGACACGGTCGCAAGCTTGCCATTCACTTACCGCCCACAAAAGGCATATCCGGGCGTGTGCATAACTATCCCGTGAGCGACCGCCAGCGGGCATGATGAGGAACGATGGCCGATCCTGACGAACTCATCCCGACCGAAGAGGCGATCACCCCGAGGGTTCTCCAGACTCCGCGAGCCGCCGCTGTGGCCGGGATTCTCTTCGCTCTGCTGTTTGGCACCATCGTCGTGCTGCTGCGAAGGTAATTCCGTCGAATCCTCACGCCGCCGGGGCATGGCTGACCCAGCCGAGCGACCGTCGTGAGCTGACCTTCGCTCTTGCGCTGGTGCCGTTCTGTGGGATCTTCTTTCTCTGGTTCATGGGTGCGGTCCGTGCCCGCATTGGTGACGCAGAGGATAAGTTCTTCTCAACCGTGTTCATGGGGAGTGGACTGCTATTCGTGGCGATGCTCTTCGTCTTCGCGGCGATATTTGGAGCCCTCATCAGTATTGCCGGACTTCACAACGGGAAGCCACCGACTGACATCTGGCAGTTGGGGCGGGAAGCAACCTTCAAGCTTGCCGCCGTCTATGCCGTGAAGATGGCGGCGGTCTTCATAATCGCGTCATCGACGATCGCCTTCCGCCTTCGGATCCATAGCCGCGCCGTCGCCGATATCGGCTATGCGGCAGCTCTCCTGCTTTTATTCGCGAGTTCGACGCTTCCCTGGCTCCAGCTCGTATTCCCGATCTGGGTGCTCCTGGTGAGCATCAATATCCTCGTCCTTTCGTACCGCAACGTCATGTAGAAGCTTCGGCGGTGGTGCGAGAAACGTCAACTGAGCGTCGTGTCTGTCGACGCGAAGAACCGGGCACCAAGCCTGTAGTCGCCCAGGCATACGTTCGGATGATCCAAGGTCAGCCGACGTCCCTGAAAAGACTGATGCGCTCAGATCAAGGGGCCAAGGTGAGCATCTCCTCCCCAAAAGCCCGAACGCGCTCCCCTCGTCAGAATAGGCGTTGAAGCATGGTCAGCTGGGGAAGCGGTCCCTGCAGGCGTACCGGGATCACGGCACGTTGGGTCCCCAAGCCGACAACGACCGACCCGACCTGCGTGCCCGCTTTGGCCCCCGCCCGCACAGTCCGCCATCGGAGCACACGGCGAGGTGCACTGACGCCGGGCCAGCTCAGCATCGTGACCGCCGACGCAGCGGTCGCGACGACGGTGTGGCCCGCCGCCGTCACGCTGGCTACCTGGTCACCTGCGCGTACGACTGGAACGGAGCCGATAGAGACCCCAGCGTGGTCAGCGAGGTTCAGCGCCAGATAGCCGGCTGCCCTCAGGACGTCCGGGCCGGTCTGTCCGGTCACCGCAGCGAGGATCATCACGTTCTTGCCGTGGACCCGACGGACGACGGCCACGACATCACAGCCACCGGCGGCGGTGGTAAAGCCCGACTTGACACCGATCACCCCTTGGAAACCGAGCCAGGGGGTATATGTCGAGATGGTGCCTGTCACCGGCAGGGTGACCGACGGCATCTTCACGATGGAGGCGAACACGGGATCCTCCATGTCGAGCGAGGCCACCTTCAAGAGATCGCCGGCCGTCGACTGCGAACCATCGTCGAACCCGCTCGGGTCGGCGTAGTGCGTGTGCTGCATGCCGAGCCGGAGCGCGGTGGCATTCATCTTCGCCACAAAGGTCGCAACGTCGCCCGCGTCCCAGCCGCGCCAGTGTGTCACCGAAGTTGTTGGCCGAATGCACGAGGAGACCTTCGAGGAGCTGGTGCTCGGTCAGGACCTCACCGACAGCTACTTGTGCATTGGCCTGGTCCTCCACGGTGTCGTTCTCGAAGTCAGCGAGGTCGGCCTGGGTCATCGTGATGCGGGGGCCGTCGTCGTCGGCGGCGCGCAGAGGATGGTCACGGAGAATGAGATAGGCCGTCATCATTTTGGTGAGGCTGGCGATGGGCACCGGCTGCTCCGGCCCCGAAGTCACGTCGATCCCGACTGCCGGTACGGCGACGGCAGACTGCCCGGTAGCGGGCCACGGCAACGCCACGGGGGTCGCGGCCGGGGCCACGGAGACATCCGCCGGCATGGTTGCCGTCACGGCGGCGACCGGAGGGGCCGCGTGCAGCCGCACCGCCGCCAACGTACCCAGCGCGAGCAGCACGACAAGGCACAGCAGAGCCACCGACAGTCCGCGTCCACGCCCGCGGCGGCGTCGACGATGTCGCTGGTGGTGGCGGCGACTGCGGTGCTGTTGGTGGGAAGTGCCCGCCTTCTCGCGCACCCGTGCCGCAGCGGCACCCGCCGTCGGGGGTGCGTCCAACCCGACCGTCACCGCGGTGCCCGGTGGCGGGTCCGGCGGGGTCAACTCATCGAATCGAACTCGTCGGGCGTCATCAGCACCTGACGCGCTTTCGAGCCCTCGCTCGGGCCGACGACGCCCTTGCGCTCGAGAAGATCCATCAATCTCCCGGCGCGGGCAAAGCCCACCCGAAGCTTGCGCTGCAACATGGACGTCGACCCTAACTGCGATCGGACCACGAGGTCCATGGCCGCAGCGAGAAGCTCGTCATCGTCGTCGTCGACACCCTCGATACCTCCGGGCAGTCCTTCGAGCACGTTCTCGATCCCGACGACCGGCTCGGTCATACCGCCCTGCGCCTGCCAGTGGTGCACGACGTCGCGCACCTCCTTTTCGGAGACCCACGGTGCCTGAAGGCGGCGAGGGACATTGGAGGAGGCGGTGAGGAGGAGCATGTCGCCCTTGCCGACGAGCCGCTCGGCGCCGGCCTGGTCCAGGATGACCCGGCTGTCGGCGAGCGATGACACCGACAGCGCCATCCGGCTCGGAATGTTGGCCTTGATGACGCCGGTGATGACGTCGACGGACGGGCGCTGGGTAGCCAGCACGAGGTGGATGCCGACGGCGCGGGCCATCTGTGCGATGCGCACGACGGAGTCCTCGACGTCGCGCGCCGCCACCATCATGAGGTCGTTCAGCTCGTCAACCACGATGAGGATGAACGGGAGGACCTCCGGAGGTCGCGGCTCATCGTCGATCTCGTCGTCCGTGTAGACCGCCGGATGGTCGTCTCCGAGCGCACGTGCCGTCGTCTCGGCCATCCGCCGTTTGTCGGACGGCGGCCCCGAGGGTGGGATCTCCCCCGCGGCGAGAGCCAGGTTGTACCCGGTGATGTCACGCATCCCGTTCTCGGCCAACAGGTCGTAACGCCGTTCCATCTCCTTCACCGCCCACTGCAGGGCGTTGGCCGCCTTCTTCGGATCTACGACGACCGGGCTCACGAGGTGCTGGAGGCCGTTGTACTGGCCGAGCTCCACCCGCTTGGGGTCGATCAACATAAGCCGGACCTGCTCGGGGGTGCTGCGCATAAGCACCGAGGTGATGATGGAGTTGATGCAGGAAGACTTCCCAGCGCCCGTGGCTCCAGAAATGAGGATGTGCGGCATTTCCGCCAGGTTGGACATGACGGCGCGTCCGGCAATGTCGCGGCCCATTGCGACTTCGAGCGGGTGGGTCGCCGTCTTGGCTTCGGCAGAATCGAGGATGTCGCGCAGGGCGACGAGCTGGCGAGTCCGGTTGGGCACCTCGACGCCGATGGCCGACTTCCCCGGAATGGGCGCCAGGATCCGCACGTCGGGAGATGCCATCGCATAGGCGATGTCACGCGAGAGGCTGGTGACGCGGGCCACCTTGACCCCGGGACCCAACTCCAGCTCGAAACGGGTCACCGTCGGCCCCACCGTCTTCCCCAGCAGGGTGGTGGTGACACCGTGCGCCTCGAGCGCCGCCACGAGTGTCTGCCCCGCCGCTTCGAGTTGGCGGAGGTCGTGGCTGAGCTGCTTCGTGGCGGCGAGGATGTTGATGTCGGGAAGCACCCAGGTACTGCCGGCTCGCGGCATCGCGGCCACCACGGCGGCGGGACGGACCGGCTCTGTTTCGGAATCGGCCTCGGGTTCGGCTTCGGCCGGGCTCATGTCGAGGTCCTGATCTGCTTCGGGTTCAGGCACAAGCGCAGCGGGCTCGGCCTTGACCCGCTTGGCCTTGACGGCGGTCTCGTCGGCGTTGTCCGCGTCGTCGGCCTTTTCGTCTGACGTCACCCCGCTGTTCCACCACGAGGTCAGCGTCGAACCGATGACGCGGGCGCCGTTGCCGACGATCCGCCCGAATGTGGCCAGCGAGACCCCTGTCGCGATCAGGGCGGCCACGAAGACAAGGGCGACGAATAGCACCCCGGATCCCGCCGATCCGATGCCGGCGTGCAACGGCCGGCCCACGATGGCTCCCACCCAACCCCCGGCCTGGCGGAGGTCCACGGAGGGACGGAAGGGAGGATTGCCCTTGGCCAGCTGCCCCAGACCGCAGAAGCCGACGATGCCGAGGGCTGCGCCGAGGCAGGTTCGCACGGGCTCTGGTCGCTCGCGCTCCACCAACAGGACCACGCCCGCCCCAATCGCGATGAGCGGGATGAGGATCCGGGTCCAACCCACCACGCTGGCCAGCCCCACGTTGACGTCATGGCCGACCGGGCCCAACGCATCACCCCAGATGGCCAGGGCCAACAGCACTCCGAGTGTGACGAGCCCGATCGACCACAGATCGGCCGCGTGGCGACGCAGGATGGACGGCGCCGGGGGCTGAGCCGATGCCCGCTTCCGGGGAGCGGAATGCGCGCCTCGTGAACTGGTCTTGCGGGCCGGGGTGCGCGGCGCGACAGGTCGGCGCTTCGTGGTCACCACAGTAGAAGGCAGATTACTGCCGGTCCTGCCCGGTCCGGGGGACACTCCCTTTGGGTGGCGAACATATGTTCGCTATACTACGCGTTATGCCGCTGCGCTGGAAGTTGGCAGACGCTGAGGAGGCCGGCACGCTGTTCCCCGACGAACAGGCCGCGATCCGCCATGTGGGGAAGGGCGCCTACGCCGGCCTGGAGTTTCTCCATGTCAATCGCGCGCACGATCATCAACACCGTCCCCCCGGAGAGCCTGATGCCCTTCCGGCATACGATCAACTGCTATCGGGGTTGCAGCCATGCGTGCAGCTACTGCTTCGCCCGCCCGACCCATGACTTCCTGGGCCTGAACATCGGCGACGACTTCGAAACGCGGATCGTGGTGAAGATCAACGCCGTCGAACGCCTGCGGGCCGAGCTGCGCTCCCCCACGTGGGGCGGCGAGCACATCGCCATGGGCACCAACACCGATCCCTACCAGCATGCCGAGGGGAAGTACCACCTCACCAAAGGCATCATCGACGTTCTGTCCGAGGCGCGGAACCCATTCAGTATCTTGACCAAGTCCACCCTCATCCTTCGTGACGCCGCCGCATTGGCCCGGGCGGCGTCACGCACCGAGGTGGCCGTCAATTTCTCGGTGGGCTGCCTCGACCGCTCCGTGTGGAAATTGAGCGAACCGGGCACACCGCCGCCCGACCAGCGCCTCGCCGCACTGCGCCGGCTCACCGAGGCGGGTATCTCCTGCGGTGTCCTGGTTGCGCCGGTGCTGCCGGGACTCTCCGACGCCGACGACCAGCTGCGCACGGTGGTCGAGGCGGCGGCCGAGGCTGGTGCGGTCTCGATCAGCGCGGTGCCCCTGCACCTGCGAGGCGCGGTGCGCGCGCACTATCTCGAATGGATCGACCGGGTACGACCCGACCTCGCCGCACTCCATCGTGCCCGCTTCCGCTCCGGGGCCTATCAACCGCACGCGGAGAGAGATCGCATCGCGGAAGTGGTCCGCTGCACATCACTGCGTTGCGGCGTGACGGGGCGCGCCGCGTACGCTCCCGTGACACCCGCCGTGGGGGCCGTGGGGGCCGTGGAGGCCGGATCGCCCGTGGCGGTCGCTCCAAGCGAGCAACTGTCGCTGCTCTCATGAGCGTGCAACAACCTCGATGACCGCTTCCGCCCGACGACGATCCCTCTCCCCCGGTCACAAGCCGTTCGTCCCGTAGGGACCCGTAGATAACGTCGGCTCCCGTCGCACCAGTCGGCGGTCGCCCCGCTCGGCCGTCGCTCTGTGTCCGCCCCGTCGGCCCCCGGGAAGAGTTCGCGTTGTTATTGTCGCCGGGTGACCGAGAGCGACATCTTCATCGGCTTCGGCCTGACGGTGTTGCTTGCGGTGGGTTGCCAGATCGTGGCACAGCGCGTGCGCATACCGGCCATCGTCTTGTTGTTGCCGGTGGGATTTCTTGCGGGCCATTACATCAGCGCAATGAACCCTGCAAAGAGTTTGGGTTCCGCGTTCTCGCCGCTGGTTGCACTTGCCGTCGCGATCGTCCTATTCGACGGCGGACTCGACCTTGAGTTCCGCGAACTGGAAGGTCACCACCAACGTGTCGTCCGTCGCCTTCTCTACTGGGGTATCCCGATCACGTGGGCCGGCGCCACGCTGCTGGCCCGTCCATTGCTCGGCCTGTCGGAGGAAGCCTCGATCATGCTGGGTGCCATCATCATTGTGTCAGGTCCGACCGTGATGGCCCCCTTGCTCGCCGCGGCCCGGCCGGGTCGACGCGTTTCGTTGATTCTGAGCTGGGAAGGCACCACGATCGACCCATTTGGCGCCATTATCGGCGCACTGGTCTTTCAGGCCATCGTCAATCATGCGCAGACCGGGCGGGGGCAGGAGGTTCTCGCCTTCTTGCGCAGCGTCGGGGTCGGTGCGCTCGGCGGCGTGGTCGGGGCGGCGGTGCTCTGGCTGCTGTTGAGCAAGGTGCGTCTGAGCGGGGTGCTTGCCACCGAGGCGATCTTGGCGGTGGTCGTCGGCACGGCCGCTCTCTGCGATGCGTCTCGTGCCGACACCGGGCTGATCGCCGCCATCGTGATGGGCGTGGCGCTGGCGAACCTGCCCGGCATCGACTTGCCCGAAGACAGAAAATTCTTCAAGACAATCGTCCAACTCGTCATCGGCCTGCTGTTCATCTCGATCTCGGCGACGGTGACACCTTCGTCGGTGCGTTCCGTGCTCGGACCGACCCTGCTGCTCCTCGTTGCTCTCGTCGTCGTCGTCCGTCCGCTGGTCGCCGCCGTCTCGACGCTGCGCACTCCGTTGTCCGTACGAGAGCGGGCATTCATCGGCTGGATGGATCCCCGCGGGATCGTTGCCGCCTCCACCGCCGCGTCGTTCGGTGCACCATTGGCGGCAGCCGGGATCGCCGGGGCAGACAAACTCGTCCCTGCGACCTTCTTGGTCATTGTGGGCACCGTGACCCTGTACGGCCTCACCGCCACCCCGGTCGCCCGGCTGCTGGGGCTGAACAAGACGGCCGAGGGGAAACCACACGACGCCGAGCCGCCCGCCAATCCAGCCAATCCGACCAATCCGACCAGCCAATCCAGCCAACCCCGAGACGGTCAACTCGTCAGACGACGACCATGGGGAACAGCCGTGATTTAGACGACGAGGACGACGGGGACGATCATCGGGCGCCGCCGTGTGCGGTCGCCGACGAACTTTCCCAAAGCCTTGCGCGGCGTGACGGCAGAGGACCTCACTGTCGTGGGTTCCATCCTTCAGCGCCTGCGTCACCGCGGCGCCGACCACGTCGCTGGCTTCGCCCAGGAGCTCTTCTGCTTCGGGTGCATGCACCCAACCCCGGGTCTCGATGACCGGCGCTCCGCTCAACGAGCCCTGGCGGGTGTCGACGGTGACCACCACCATCACGACCCCTTCCTCGGACAGCTTCTGCCGATCGCGCAGGACACCGTGGCCGATGTCGCCCACCGTTCCGTCGACATACACGTAGCCGGCCGGCACCTTGCCGTCACGGCTGATGCCCTGGGCGTTGAGCTGCACCGCGTCGCCGTCCTCGCACAAGAGCACCTTCGACGGCGGGATTCCCATCGACAGAGCCAGTCGGACGTGGTGCACCAAGTGCCGATATTCGCCATGAACCGGCACGAAGCACTCCGGTTGCGTCACCGACATCAATGTCCGCAGCTCCCCCTGCCGGGCGTGGCCACTGACGTGCACGGCTTCGGCTCCGGTGTGAATCACTTCGGCCCCTCGCCGGTAGAGATCGTCGATCACCCGTCCGACGGACCATTCGTTGCCGGGAATCGGGTGGGCGCTGATGACCACGACGTCTCCCTCACCGACGCGGAGCCACTTGTTGTCACCGGTGGCCATGAGTGAGAGGGCGGACATCGGCTCGCCTTGGGATCCAGTGGAGATCACACACATCTCGCCCGGTGGCACCGAGTCCACGTGCTCGATGTCGATCAGGCTTCCTTTGGGAATCGAGATGATGCCCAGCCGGGTACCCAACTCGACGTTCTTACCCATGGAGCGTCCGAGCGTCGCCACCTTGCGGCCATTGGCCACGGCGGCATCGATGATCTGCTGCACCCGGTGCATGTGGCTGGCGAAGCAGGCCACGATGATCCGTTTGCCGGATTGGGCCGCGATCACCCTTCGCAGGGTGATGCCGACGGACGACTCCGACTCGGTGAATCCGGGCTCCTCGGCGTTGGTGGAGTCCGACAGGAGCAGGCGGACGCCGTCGGTGCGGGCCAGCTCCCCCATTCTCGAAAGGTCGGTCCGGCGACCGTCGACCGGCTGCAGGTCGATCTTGAAATCGCCAGAGTGGAGGATCACCCCCTGCGGCGTGTAGAAGGCAATGGCGAATGCGTTGGGCACCGAGTGGGTGACCGGGATGAACTCCACTTCGCAGGGCCCGATTCGGCGTCGTTCACCGTCGTTGACCGCGATGAACTCCGTTCGGTGAGCGAGCCCGGCTTCCTCGACCCGGTTCCTCGCCAGACCCACGGTGAGCTCGGACCCGTAAATGGGGACCTGCAGATCTCGCAGCAGGTAAGCCAGCCCACCCGTGTGATCCTCGTGGCCGTGCGTGAGCACGATGCCGTCGACCTTGTCCGCCCGCTCTCGCAGGTAGGTGAACTCGGGCAGCACCAGATCGACCCCGGGCATGTCGGCGTCGGGGAACATGATCCCGCAGTCGAGAACGATGATGCGGCCGTCGACCTCGATGCAGGCGCAGTTGCGACCGATCTCCCCGAGCCCCCCGAGGAAGACGACGCGCACGGGGGACGCCTTGGGGCGTGATTTCTGCTTTTCAGGCAACCGGTTGGCCCGTTGCGATCGGGGGGCCATATGCCGCCAGGATCTTCGCGGCCTGCGCGTCAAGCTCGGGGGTCGACTGCCCCATTGGCAAGCGGCACTGCCCCACGCGGAGGCCCATGGCGCGGCAGATCGCCTTGGCGGGGAGCGGGTTCGGGTACTCCTCGCTCGACTGGAAGTCGATGGCGTCGAGCAGCTTGGCGTTGCCGGCGATGGCCTCGGCCAGGTCGCCCCGGAGGAACGCCTCGATCACCTCGTTGAACTGCGGCCCGATCCAGTGCGACGCCACGCTGATGGTGCCGACGGCGCCGATCGCCAATAGGGGCAGCGTCATCACATCGTCGCCGCTGTAGATCTCGAAGCCCGTTGGTAGCTCGGGCCGCCAGATGCGCGGTGCCGGCCGGGTCTCCGGCGGCGTCCTTGAGCGCCACGATCTCGGGAACATCATGGGCCAGACGCACAATGGTCGAGGCAGCGATGCGTCGGCCGGTGCGTGCGGGAATGTCATAGAGGATCACCGGCAACCCGCCGGATGCCTCGGCCACGGCCCGGAAGTGCTCGTAGATGCCGGACTGCGACGGGCGGTTGTAGTACGGCGTGACCACCAGCACCCCGTCGACGCCGCAGGATGCGGCCTGCGCGGTGAGCCGGACAGAGTGCTCGGTGTCATTGGACCCGGTGCCGGCGATCACCGGGATGGTGACTGCAGCCGCCACGGCGCGCCACAGGTCCAGCTTCTCCTCATCGGTGAGCACCGAGCTCTCGCCCGTCGACCCGCTGAGCACGAGACCGTCGCTCCCGTGGGCCGCCAACCAGCGGGCCAGCGCGACTGCCGCATCGACATCGAGCGCACCAGCGTCGTCGAATGGGGTCACCATGGCGGTGATCACACGCCCGAAGCGGGGAGCGTTCGGCGAAGTTTCCATCACCGGTTCACGCTACCAGCCACCTCCACCTCCGGAGGGCAGACGGGGGCACGGGGGCTGCGCAGACGAGGGCTCCGCGTCCCGAATCCCTCTGGGGCCCGAATCCCTCGGGGGCCCGAATCCCTCCTGGGCCCCGGAATCCCTAGGCGACCTGTCGTTCGACCGGCGATCCGTCGGCAAAAGCGTCTTCTTCCTCGGTCGAGTCCGTGAGGTGCTCGAAGGCGATCGCGCCCATGTCGGTGAACTTCTGGCGCAGCCAGCCGTCGGCGGCGTCGAGCAGGCCGAGCTTCCTCAGATTGGGCACGATCTTGGAGAACAGGAGGATCTGGAAGTCGTCCCGATCGGGTGCGTGGGAGTACACCTTCACCACATCGGCCTTCGGCACCTCGAGGCGTTCCCACACTTCCTGCATGATCAGGCGGTCCTTCATGCGGATGGCGGCTTCGAAGGCGAACTCCTGGCGCTCGCGCAGCTCGGCCGCACTGAGCTCCTTGTAGTACTCCTGCAGGCTCAGGACACCGAAGGCGACGTGACGGGCCTCGTCGGCCATCACGTAGCGCAACATCTTCTTGAGCAGCGGCTCGGTCGTCATGGAATGGATGAAGCCGAACGCGGCGAGGGCGAGCCCCTCCACCATGATCTGCATGCCGAGGTAGGTCATGTCCCAACGGGAATCGCTCACGATGTCATCGAGCAGCAGGCCGAGGTGCCCGTTCATCGGGTAGTGGCCGGACAGCTTCGTGTCGAGGTACTTGGAGAAGACCTCGACGTGGCGTGCCTCGTCCATGACCTGGGTGGCGGCGTAGTACTTGGCGTCGATCCACGGCACCGTCTCGACGATCTTCGCGGTGCACAGCAGCGCTCCCTGCTCGCCGTGCATGAACTGGGAGAGCAGCCAGTTCTGGTTCTCCATGCCGAACTTCAGCCACTCCTTGTCGCCCCACGTCTCGAGCACCGTGCCGGCGAGTTCGGTCGGCCCCCACTGCATCTGGTCCTGGTTGGCCGCGGCGTTGTTCATGACGACCTTCTCCAGATCGACCTCGATCGACCAGTCCAGGTCGGTCTGGCCGTTCCACTGGGCCTTCTTCGCCTTCTCGTAGAGCTTGTCCAGCTGGGGCTTGGCTCCCTTGTCGTAGTCCCACGTGAACTCGGCCGGGCAGTTGTCGGGCACCCGATGGAAGCCTTCATCGTCGTAGTGCCCGACGAAATTGACCACGGCCTCGAGGTCATGGATCTTCTCGCGCCCGATCAGCTCGAGGTTGGTCTTCATGGTCGTGCGGTCGCTGTCGTCGACGGTGGTCATCGCACTGCCTCCTTGATGGCATGGTCGGGGTTGGGCGTGCTGGCCGGTTGTCTGCGTGCCGGAGTGGACGTACTGGCGTGGCCGCCCGCAGGGCCAATATCCCGGGCATGACGAAGGTGCGCACCAATGCACGCGTGTCGTCGGGATCGGCGAGGTCGGTGTCCGGGGCGGGGTCGGCCATATAGGCCAGAACGATGCGCACCGCCCACTCGGCCGCCCGGGAGGCCTCATCAGGCGAGAGCCAGCGGGCGAAGAACGGCGCCGCGAAGTCGCCGGCCACGAAGAGGACCCTGTCCAGGTCGGCGAAGGTGAGATGGCGCAGGATCACACCGGGCTCGTGCAGCAGCAGATAGGCCAAGGCGGGATGCGTGCCGAGCCGGCGGGCGGATTCGACCATGCCGGCCACGAGGACATCCTCGAGATCGGCGGCTTCGCCCATGACGACGGCCAGCGACGAGAACAGGCGGGCGATCTCTGTTTCCGCCACAGCCGCGACGATGGCGTCCTTGCCGCCGGGGAATGTCCGGTAGAGCGTGGCCCGGGAGAGGGTGGCCTCACGTGCCACGTCGTCGACGGTCGTCTTGGCCAGCCCCTGCCGCGCCAGGCATCGCAATGTCGCATCGACGATCCGCACCCGTGTGGACGAGCGATCGTCAGCGCCCAGGTGGTGGACGGTTTTTCGCCCTCGACCGCGCCCTCGCCCTTCACCGACGGGTGCGGGGCCTGGCGGCCGTGCGGATGTCGTCGGTGTGGGTCGGATGGCAACTCCGACGTCCTACTGGTCACAACCACTCATTGAGACAGTACGGCGTTTTTTGTCTCATTGTCAATCAGGCAGCATCACCGATCCGCCGGCCACGGGGCCGAATTCCTCCTGCTCATCCGCGCGTGAGACGGAGGAAGCCGGTGCGGCGACGGGGCGGCCCCGGGGCAGGAAGAAGGTGGCGCACAATCCGACGAAGGTGATCACGACCACGACCCAGAAGGCGTACCGAACGCATCGCCGAGCTGGGAGGCGGCATGCGCCGGGATGTGTGTCGTTCCCCCGACCGCGCCTTCGAGAGGAGCTGCGAGGAATTGGGCAGGCGCGTGTCGATCTGGCGTTGCAGGACCAGGGCCACCAGCGCTGTGCCGAAGGAGCCACCGATGCGGATGACGATGTTGAGCGTGGTGGTGGCGCGTGGGACGGCCTCGTGCTTCAGGCGGGCATACGCGGCCGCGGTGCAGGGCATCAACGTCCAACCGGCCCCGAGGCCACGGATGAAGAGGGAAAAAGCCAGCCACGCATAGCTCGTCGAAGGACCGGCCTGCGTGTAGAGCAACGTCCCGAGGAGGACCACCGTCATGCCGATCGGGACCACCCGGCCCGGGCCGATGCGGTCGGTGAGACGCCCGCCGAGGGGCATCATGAGCGCCGCGCCGATGCCCTGGGGTGCCATCAGGAGACCGGCCGTGAGCGCGGTCTGCCCGCGCAGCACCTGGTAGTAGAGCGGCAGGAGGAACATGGCGCCGTAAATGGCCGCCACCACCAGGAAGATGGCCACGTTGGCCGCGGCGAAGCCGCGCTCGGCGAACAGGCGCACGTCGAGGAGCGGCTCCTTGCTCCGGCGGGCATGCAACACGAAGGCCACGATGAGCAGCGCGCCCCCGCCCAGGCACCCGAGCACGACCGGATCCCCGAGGCCGCTCACGCCCGCCTCCGAGAGGCCGTAGAGGAGCGCGGCGAGCCCCGGGTGAGAGAAGTGCCATGCCGACCACGTCGAACCGACTCCCCGCGACCCGGTCCCCGCCGGGCAGCCATCGCAGCGAGAGACCGATGGCCAGCACGCCGATCGGAACGTTGACGAAGAAGATCCAACGCCAGCTCAAATTGTCGACGATCAGACCACCGAGAACCGGTCCGATGACGGGGGCGAGCAGCGTCGGCACGCCGATGACGGACATCATCCGGCCCATGCGTTGAGGCCCGGCGGCCCGGGCCAGAACGGTCTGGCCGATCGGCATGAGCATGCCGCCACCGAGGCCCTGTAAGAACCGGAAGGCGATGAGCGACGGCGTCGACCAGGCCAACCCGCAAAGCGCCGAGCCGAGTGTGAAGAGCACCAACGAGACGACGAACATGCGCCTGCTGCCGAAGCGCTCGACGACCCAGCCACTCATCGGTATGACCAGAGCCAGGGCCAACAGGTAGCCGGTGGTCACCCACTGGATCGTCGAGATCGGCGAGCCGAAGTCACGGCTCAAGGTCTCGATGGCGACGTTGACGATCGTCGTGTCGAGAACCGACATGAACGAGCCGATGATGACCACCGTGGCCAAGCGACGGATCAGGGGATCCTCGAGAGGGTTCTCAAAGGTCACGGCGGCGTCGTGGCCCTCGGATGGCATCGGTCCACCGTAGCCATTCGGTCGGGAATGGCTCGAGCGCCAGGACCGAGCCCGCAACCCGATGCCCTAGGTGACGTTCACGTGACCCGGTGCGACGCTCGTGAGGAGCAGAACGAGCAGCGCCAAGGTCACGATGCTCGCCCCCACCGTCACGGCGATGTCGTGCGCCCGGTCGCGCAGGGTCGAGGCGTAGTGGAAGGCAAATGCCAGCGCGGCACCGATCAGCAATCCTCCGACGTGGGCCTGCCACTCGATGTTGCCCGTGAAGCCGATCACCAGGTTGATGACGATGAGGGCGACGACCGGCCCCATGGGCTTTTGCCGGAGGCGGGCCAGGACCACGTAGGCGCCCATCACCCCGAAGATCGCACCTGACGCTCCCGCGCCGACCTGGTTCGCCGGGGCGATCAGGTAGGCCAGCACGTTGCCGCCGAGGCCGGCCAGCAGGTAGAGGACCAGAAAGCGGCTCTTCCCCAACATCACCTCGACCGCCGGTCCGACGATGAGCAGGGTGATCATGTTGGACGCGATGTGCAAGAAGTTGAGGTGCAGGAAGATGGCGTCGAACGCGCGGTAGTACTGGTGCTGTGTGTGCACCCTGAGGGGCCAAAGCCCGTAGCGGTTGATCACGGTGGCCTTGCCGAAGCCGCTGGCCACGAAGACCACGGCGTTGACGACCACCAGGGCGATGACCACCGGCGTCGGGTTGGTCGAGCCGATGGCGCCGGTGCGGTTCGAGGCGGCAAAGGGCCTGATCACCTTGGTCTTCTTGGCGCCGGCGGCGATGCAGTCCGGACACTGCCACCCGACCGGAGCCTCCATCATGCAGTCGGTGCAGATCGGCCGGTCGCAGTGGGCACAGACCACCGATGCCGCGCGATCGGGGTGGTTGGCACAGGTGGTCGACGTCATCGGACGCCGGCCAGCAGTTCGGCTCGGACCAGGCGGGCCACCTGCTCGGGATCGTTCAGGTCCCAGCGGCCCGGGGATCCGATGTACGAGAGGACCATGCGCGCCAGGAAGTCGGCGGCCGCGTCGAGATCCGTTCCCTCGGCCATCCCGTGGCGCACGAGATACGGCACCAGAAACGCCGCCACCAATTTGTGGGTCTCGTTCGCTTCAACGGTCAGCCGGGGCAGCAGCCTTTCCGGCTCGGTCTGGAGGATGCGCTGGAGCACCTCGTGTTCGAGGATCGCGTTGTGGGCGAAGACGAGGCCGCGTTCCATCACCTCTTCGAGCGTCTCCGCGTCGTGTACTTCTTCGTACAGTCGTAGGAAGAAGCGGGCGAACTCCCACCCCACCGACCGCGCCGATGAGCTCCTCACGTCCGCCCGGGAAGTAGCGGTAGACGGTGGCACGGGACACCCCCGCCTCCCTGGCCGCGTCCTCGACCGTTGTCTTGGCCAGTCCCCAGCGGGCGACGCAGTCGTACGTGGCCTGCAGGAGCCGTTCCCGCACGTCGCTCACGGCAATTCGGTGCTCACAGATCGAGGAGTGCTTCGATCCCGACCGTCAGCCCGGGGCGGTCGGCCACGGCCCGCACGGCGAGGAGCACGCCGGGCATGAAGGAGCGACGGTCGTACGAATCGTGGCGGATGGTGAGGCTTTGCCCGAGGGCGCCGAAGATCACCTCTTCGTGTGCGATGAGCCCGGGCAGGCGCACCGAATGGATCCGGACGCCGCCCGGGCCCTCGGCGCCTCTGGCCCCCGGCAGTACGAGCTCGGTGGTCGGGTCCGCCGGCAGCGGCCCCGTCCCGGCGTCCGTGCGGGCCTCCGCAATGCGCGCCGCCGTGTGGCGCGCCGTCCCCGACGGGGCGTCGCGCTTGGCGTCGTGATGCAGCTCGATCACCTCGACCCCGTCCATGTACGGGGCTGCCAGCTCACAGAAGCGCAGCAACAAGACGGCGCCGATGGCGAAGTTGGCGGCCACCACCGCATTGGCCGTCGCATCCTCGAAGAGCTGTGACGCGGCCTCGAGGTCGGCATCGCTCAGGCCGGTCGTCCCGATGACGGCATGGAGGCCGTGTCCGGCGTAGAAGGCCAGGTTGGCGCGCACGGCGTCGGCCACACTGAAGTCGACGACCACCTCGGTCCCCGCATCGATGAGGTGTGCCACGTCGCCTGCGATCGTCAGCCCCTCGATGGCCTCGCCCTCATGGAACGGGTCGATAGCTGCGACCAACTCGAGGTCGGGCGCCGCATGTACCGCGAGACAGACCTCACGGCCCATCCGGCCGCCGGCTCCGACCACACCGACCTTGCGCATTGGCTGAACCCTATCGGCCGGCCAATGCGGCAACGTGGTCAGCGAAGGCATCGTCGTCGAAGGGGCCCACCGCGCTGAGGGTCCGGGGCGCCCCGACAAGCTCTTGGGCCTCCGCCAGCACCTCGTCCGGGCCGACCGCCTCAATCCGGGCCAGTACCTCGTCGATCTTCTGCACCCGGCCGTGCAGGAGCAGGGAAGCACCGATTCGGCCCATGCGAGCTCCGGAGTCCTCGCCCGAGAGCAACATCTCCGCCCGCAGGTTGCCCTTTGCCACGGCCAGCTCACGGTCGGTGATCCCGTGGGTCGCCAGCAACTCGAGCTCACCGGTCACGATGCGCAGCACTTCGTCGACGTGATCGGGCGCGGTGCCGACGACGATGGCGAGCGAGCCTGCATCTTGGTACGCGGCCCGCTCCGACCAGACCGAGTAGGCCAGCCCGCGCTCTTCGCGCACCTTCTGGAAGAGCCGACTCGACAGACCGCCCCCCAATACGTGGTTCAACACGGCCAACGGCCAACGTCGCTCGTCGAAACGCGACACGGATCGCATGCCGTACACGACGTGCGCCTGCTCGGTCGGCCGCCGGACCACGTGCAACCGCTGAGCCCCGGGCCCGGGAGCGGTCCGCTGCGGCGCCTCTCCCCCCGCCACTCCGGCGAATCGCCGCTCCAGATCGGCCGCGACCGCGTCGTGGGTGCAGTCCCCCGCCACCGAGACCACCATGTTGCCGGGGCGGTAGTGATGGGCGAAGAAGTGGCGTATGTCCTCTGCGTCCAGGGCGCCGACCGTCGCCTGGGTACCGAGGGTGTCGCGCCCGAGGGCGTGCCCGGAGAACAGCGAGGACTGCCAGTGCTCGGCCACCAGGTCTGCCGGCTCGTCGGCGTGCATCAGGATCTCGTCGAGGATGACCGTGCGTTCGGCATCGACATCGGATGGGCGCAATGCCGGATCCCACATGATGTCGCTGAGGATGTCGAGCCCGAGCGGGAGGTGCTCGGACAACAGGCGTACGTAGAAGGTGGTGTACTCCTTGGTGGTGAAGGCGTTGCAGTCACCGCCCACCTCGTCGAGTGACTCGGCGATGGCTGCGGCAGAACGCGTCGGCGTGCCCTTGAAGAGAAGGTGCTCCAAGAAATGTGACGCGCCGGCGACAGCATCTGCTTCGTCACGCGAGCCCGAGCCGACCCAATACGCCACCGCGACCGAGCGCACATCCGCCATGGTCTCGGTGACCAGGCGGATGCCGCTGGGAAGAACGGAGGTCTCGATCAACGACGACGCGAGCGGCCGCGCGGCGGACGGCGATCGCCGCCACTGCTGCTGCGACCTTCCGCTTCGACCGCACCGGGGCCCAGGTCACCGAGCTCGGAAACGAGCTCCGCTTCGAAGGCGTCCTCGAAGGAGGGGACCCCGCTGGCGGCCGCGGGCGGGGCCGACGAGGACCGGTTGTCGCGATCGCTGTTGCGCTCGCCGCGGTCGCGGTCGCGACCACGGTCGCCCCCTCCACCGCTGCTTCCGCCGCTCCCACCGCTGCCGGCGTCACCCGAGGATGCTCCGTCGCCGCCACCTTCGGGCACCGACGCCAGCGACAGCGACACCTTGCCCTGCGGGTCGATGTCGTCCACGCGCACTTCGATCGGTTGCCCCAACGTCAGGACGTCCTCCACGTTGTTGATGCGCTTGCCGCCGGCCAACGAAGAGAGCTTGGAGATGTGCAACAAGCCGTCACGGCCGGGCAGCACGTTGACGAAGGCCCCGAACTTGGTGATGTTGACCACCTTGCCGGCGTACACCGCGCCGACGTCGGCGGTCGGCGGGTCGAGGATGAGCGAAATCCGGCGACGCGCCTCCTCGACGGCGTTGCCGTCCTTGGCGCCGATGGTGACCGTCCCCACCATGCCGTCGTCGTCGACGGCGATGTCCGCGCCCGTCTCCTGCTGCAGGGTGTTGATGACCTTGCCCTTGGGCCCGATGACCTCACCGATCTTGTCGATCGGGATCTCCATGGAGACGATCTTCGGGGCGCTGTTGGCCACATGGTCACGGGGCTCGGCAATGGCCCCGGCCATGACGCCGAGGATGGTGAGCCGGGCCTCTTTGGCCTGCAGCAGTGCCTGGGCCAACACGTCGGCCGGAAGGCCGGCGATCTTCGTGTCGAGCTGGAGTGCGGTCACGGCATCCGCCGTGCCGGCGACCTTGAAGTCCATGTCGCCGAAGGCGTCCTCGGAGCCCAGGATGTCGGTCAGGGTCACGTAGGTGCCGCCGTCGTAGACGAGGCCCATGGCGATGCCCGCCACCGGAGCCTTGAGGGGCACGCCGGCGGCCATCAGGGAGAGGGTCGAGCCGCAGACCGACGCCATCGACGTCGAGCCGTTGGAGGCGAGGACGTCGGAGACCAGACGCAGGGTGTAGGGGAACTCCTCGGCGCTGGGGACGACCGGCAGGAGGGCCCGCTCGGCCAGCAGGCCGTGGCCGATCTCCCGGCGCTTGGGACCGCGCATGAAGCCGGTCTCGCCGGTGGAGAAGGGCGGGAAGTTGTAGTGGTGCATGTAGCGCTTGGAGTCGACCGGGGTGATGGTGTCGAGCATCTGGGCCATGCGGGGCATGCCGAGCGTGGTGACGTTGAGCACCTGGGTCTCGCCCCGCTGGAAGAGGGCCGAGCCGTGCGCCGTCGGGAAGAGGTCGATCTCAGCGGAGAGCGGACGGATGTCGGCGGTGCCGCGGCCGTCGACGCGCACGCCGTCCTCGACGATGCGCTTGCGCACCAGCTTCTTGGTCAAGGAGCGGATGGCGGCCTTGATCTCGCCGGCGCGCCCTTCGAACTCGTCGGCCAACGCTGCCTGGATCTCCTTGCCGGCCGCGTCGAGCGCTTCGTTGCGCTCCGTCTTCGCGGTGACGAGGTTGGCCTTGGCGATGAGGTCGGTGCCGACCGTCTCGACCCTGGCCCAGACGTCGTCGGCGTAGTCGGAGAACGTGGAGAAGGCGATCGTCTCGATCGGGCCCTTGGCGGCGACCACGCCGGCCACCAGTTGACGCTGCAACAGGATGGATTCGCGGATCCAGGTCTTGGCGGCCTCGAGGCCTTCAGCCAGCACCTCTTCGGTGACCTTGGGCGCACCGGCCTCGTAGTAGTCCCACGAGTGCTCGGTCCCACCGGCCTCGACCATCATGATGGCGATGTCGGTGGTGTCGGACTCGTCCAGGGCACGACCGGCGACGACGAGCTCGAACGTGGCGGCGTCGCCTTCTTCGAAGGTGGGGTGCGGGATCCAGGTGCCGTCGACGCTGTAGGCCACTCGCACGGCGCCGATGGGGCCGTCGAAGGGGATCCCCGACAGCATCAGCGCGGCGGAGGCGGCGTTGATCGCCAGGACGTCGTGGGGGTTGACCTGGTCGGCGCCGAAGATGGTCCCGACGACGTGTACCTCGTTGCGAAAGCCGTTCGGGAACGACGGGCGCAGCGGTCGGTCGATGAGCCGGCAGGTCAAGATGGCCTGGTCCGAGCTCTTGCCCTCCCGGCGGAAGAACGAGCCGGGGATCTTGCCGGCGGCGTAGGCCCGCTCCTCGATGTCGACGGTGAGGGGGAAGAAATCGGTCCCCTCCCGTACGGATCGTGCGGCGGTGGCCGTGGCCAGCAGGACGGTGTCCCCGATCCGTGCGAGCACGGCGCCGTCGGCCAATTGGGCCAACTTTCCCGTCTCGAACGTCAGGGTACGGTCGGTGCCACTGATGGGGCCCGACACGGAAATGGCGTCAGCCATGATGCTCCTCGTGTTTTTGGGGGCATCTCATGTCTGGTTCCCAGTGGTCGACCACCTTCCTTGCGAAAGTGACCGGCGACTGGCAGCCAGCGTCCCGAGATGCCCGGATGTGTTTCGTTACCGCCGAATGCCGAGGCGGCCGATGATGGCGCGGTAGCGCTCGACGTCGTTCTTTCGCACGTAATCGAGCAGCCGCCGACGCTGGCCGATGAGCTTCATCAGGCCGCGTCGGGTGTGGTGGTCCCCTTTGTGACTCTTCAAGTGCTCCGTCAAATGGTTGATCCGTCCCGACAGCAGTGCGATCTGCACTTCTGGTGAACCAGTGTCACTGTCGTGCAGCCGGTACTCGGCAATAGTGGCCTGCGTGTCGGGCATAAATCGAAGAACCTCGGAGATGTTGTAGGAGTGCGGGTGGGACCAGCCCAACCGGCGAACATCGTAGCAGGTGGTCAGCGATCAGCCGAGAGCGCCTGTTCTGCGGCAGCTGCGTCCTCGTGCATCTGGGCGATGAGGGCATCGACCGAGTCGAACCGCCGCTCGTCCCGGAGGCGGCACACGAACGCCACCCGGCTCAGCTCCCCGTAGAGGTCCCCGTCGAAGTGGAGAAGGTAGGCCTCTACCAGGACCGATGTCGTCTCCGGCCGGTAAAAGGTCGGGCGGCGCCCGACCGAGATGGCGGCGGGGTGCACGCTCCCGTCGGCCCGGGTGAAGTACCCCGCATAGATGCCCACCGCAGGCAGGGCGATGTCCTCGTCGATCATCATGTTGGCGGTCGGGAATCCGAGCTCTGGCCCGCCCCGCCCGTCCCCGTGCACCACGATGCCGCGGACCTCGTGCGGACGTCCGAGGAGCTTGGCCGCGCCGACGACGTCCCCGTCCGCCACCAGCTTCCGTATCCGGGTGGACGACACGGCGACCGACTGGCCGGATCCTGACTGGCCGGATCCTGACTGGCCGGCGTCGGTGCCGTCCCCCGTCAGGCGGGCGCCGATCACCGTGAAACCGTAGTCACGTCCGAGGGCGGTCAGGAGGGCGACGTTTCCCTTGCGCCCGTGGCCGAAGTGGAAGTCCTCGCCGACGACGACCAACCGGGCCCCCAGCGTGTCGACCAGCACCTCCTTGACGAAGTCCTCGGCGGACTCGTCGGCCCGGGTGCGGTCGAACTCGATCACCAGGGTGCGATCGATCCCGCATGCCGCCAACAGTTCGAGCTTCTGCTCGAGGTCGGTCAGCTGGGGTGGGGCCGATTCGGGCCGCACCACGCCGGCCGGATGGCGGTCGAAGGTGACCACCACGGTCGACAGGCCCTCCGCTGCGGCGAGTGTGGACAGCTCCCGGAGCAGTGCCCGATGGCCCAGGTGCACGCCGTCATAGGCGCCGATCGTGACGGCAGTTCCGGACATCGCGCTTGAGACTAATGGGGCGTCAGGTGCCGGCTAGTACGACGGCCGGTTTGATCCGGTCGGTATCGGTGGCCTCGTAGACGGCCAGAAGGTCGCCGTCCTGGTCCAGCATGGCCCAGGGGCCGTCACCCACCGCTCCGATCGGGACGCGGTCGAGCGGCAGGCCCCGCCGGATCGACGTCGCGATCTCCGCCTCGACCTTCACGACGGCAAGGTCGCGCAGGGCCTGCGCCGGTGTGAGGACGGCGTCGGGCGAGAGGAGGTCGAGACGGCGCATCTCGCTCTCTCCGAACGAGCCGATGCGGGTACGTCGCAAGAGGCCGATGTGCGCCCCGCCCCCGAGCGCGGTCCCCATGTCCTCGGCCAGCACGCGGATGTAGGTACCCGACGAGCACTCCACTTCGGCCCGGTACACGCCGGGACGCCCGGGGATCGCGTCGATGTCGAAGCGGTGGACCTGCACCCGTCGCGGTGGGCGTTCGACCTCTATCCCCTGCCGGGCGAGCTCGTGCAGACGTCGTCCCCCGATCTTCACCGCCGACACCATGGGCGGGATCTGCTCGATCGTGCCCGTGAGGCCTGCGGCCGCCTCGCGCACCTGTTGGAGGGTCACCCCGGACATGTCCCACTCCCCCACCACCTCGCCCGACGCGTCGAGCGTCGAGGTGTTGGTGCCCAGCACGATCTCGGCCACGTACGTCTTCGGGAGAGCCGTCAGGAACCGCATGAGACGGGTCGCCCGCCCCAGCCCGACCAGGAGGACACCCGTGGCGTCGGGGTCCAGGGTGCCGGCGTGGCCCACCCGGCGCTGGCCGAAGATCCGGCGGCAACGTGCCACCACGTCGTGGGAGGTCCAGCCGGCTTCCTTGTCGACCACCACCAGGCCGGTGGCACTCATGCAGGCGGGTCTTGGTCCCGGTCCAGGCCGCGCAGGAGCTCTTCGACTCGCGACCCTGCTGCGATGGCCGGGTCAGCCTTGAACGTCAACCGCGGCGTCCGTTTCAGCGTGACTTGGACGCCGATGAGACGCTGCAGATGGGGACGCCGCTCCTCGAGCGCATCTGCGGCATCGGACTCCAAGGTGGCGAGGAAGACGGTGGCCGTCCGCATGTCGGCGGCCGTGTCGACCGAGGTCACCGTGACCATGCGGAAGCGCTCGTCGGCGTCGGCCAACCGCTCGAGCTCTTCGGCGATGACCTGCCGCAGGACCTGGTTCACCCGCAACGAGCGCGGGTACGTGGCGGTGCGCCGTTTCACGATGACATCACGTCCTCGCGATCTCGCGCTCCTCAAACGTCTCGATGATGTCGCCCGCGTGGAGGTCCTGGAAATCGGAGAGCCCGATACCGCACTCGAACCCGGCCGCCACTTCTCGTGCGTCGTCCTTGAAGCGCCGCAGCGAGGTGATGGCCCCCTTCCAGATGACCGTCCCCTCGCGCAGGAACCGCACTTTCGAACCACGGGTGATCTTGCCCTCGCGCACGTAACAACCTGCGATGGCGCCGACGCGTGGGACCCGGAAGACCTCGCGCACCTCGGCCTCGCCGGTGACCACCTCTTCGTAGAGCGGCGACAGCAGGCCGAGCATGGCCGCCTCGATGTCCTCGAGCAGCTTGTAGATGATCTCGTAGGTCCGGACCTCGACGTCGGAGGCCTCGGCCAACTCACGTGAACGCCTGTCCGGCCGCACGTTGAAGCCGATGATGGTGGCGCTCGAGGCGGCCGCCAGCTGTACGTCGTTCTCTGTGATGCCGCCGATGCCGCGCAGGACGAAGCTCAACTTCACGTCGTCACGCTCGAGTCGCTTGAGGCTCTCGGTCACTGCCTCCAACGAGCCCTGTACGTCGGCCTTGAGCACGATGTTGAGGGTCGCCGTCTCGCCCCGCTGAATCTGCTCGAACAGGTCTTCGAGCTTGGCTCCGGTCGCCGCCGACGCCACGGGCTTGTGCCCCGAAAGGCGGAATCGCTGTGCTCTGGCCTCACCGAGGGTGCGGGCACGCGCGAGGTCCTTGGCCCCACGCATCTCGTCGCCGGCATGCGGAGGCTCGGAGAATCCGAGGACCTGCACGGGTGTCGAGGGAAGTGCTTCTTTCACGTGGTCGCCCAGGTCGTCGACGAGAGCCTTGACCTTGCCCCAGGCCGCACCGGCCACCACGGGATCGCCCACACGGAGCGTGCCCTGCTGGACGATGACGGTCGCCACCGGGCCCCGGCCCGCCTCGAGATTGGCTTCGAGCACGACGCCCCTGGCCTCACCCTCGACGCGTGCGGTCAACTCCTCGACCTCCGCCACCAGGGTGATCTGCTCGAGCAGGTTGTCGATACCCGTGCCCTGCAGGGCGGACACCTCGACCACGATGGTGTCGCCGCCCCATGCCTCAGGTACCAGTCCGTGCTCGGAAAGCTGCTGGAGCACACGCGTGGAGTCGGCGTCGGGTCGGTCCATCTTGTTGACCGCCACGATGATCGGTACGTCGGCGGCCTTGGCGTGGTCGATGGCCTCGATCGTCTGGGGCATCACGCCATCGTCGGCCGCGACGACGAGCACGACGATGTCGGTGGCCTGGGCGCCGCGGGCACGCATGGCCGTGAAGGCGGCGTGGCCCGGGGTATCGATGAACGTGATCCGCTTGTCGTGCCATACCACCTGGTAGGCCCCGATGTGCTGGGTGATGCCTCCGGCCTCACCGGCCACCACGTCGGTCTTGCGGATGCGGTCCAGCAGGAGCGTCTTTCCGTGGTCGACGTGCCCCATGACGGTCACGACCGGCGGCCGTGGGCGCTGGTCCGCGTCCTCTTCTTCGTCTTCCTCCTCGAAGTAGCGGGCCAACAACTCGGCTTCTTGCTCTTCACCGGGGTCGACCAGGCGGACGTCGGCGCCGATCTCGGCGGCGAAGAGCTCGATCATGTCGTCGGTCAACGACTGGGTCGCCATGACCATCTCGCCTTGGAGCATGAGGAATCGAACGATGTCGCCCGCGCTGCGGTTCAGCTTGGGCCCGAGATCGCGTGCGGTCGATCCGCGTTCGACGATGACCTCGCCGTCGGGCACCGGCGCCGTCGAAGGCTGATAGCTGGTCAGCTGTGTCGGCTCCAGCTCTTCGAGGTTCCGCCGGCGACGGCGGGCGCGGCGCTGTGGTGGTCGCCGTCCGGGCAGTCCGCTGCGACCGGCAGCCGGCGGGGCGCTCGAGGGTCCACCCCCTCCGGGGCGTCCACTGAAGCCTCCGCCTCCGCCGCCGCTGGGGCGACCGCCGAAGCTGCTGCTGCCCGGTCCACCAGGGCCACCGGTGGGCCGGCCTGCGCCTGGCGCCGGTCGGCCTCCGGTGCGCGCGGGATAGCCGCTGCCCCCCGGTCGGGTCGGCGGAGCGGTCGGGCGCCGGCCACCCATGCCCGGTGGCGGCGGAATGGGGCGGCCACTGGGACCGATCGGGGGCCGAGGGGCCGGTGGCGGCGGAACGGGCTTGCCACTGGGGCTCAAGGGGGGCCGTGGGGCACGCTGCTCGGCCGGTGGGGCCGGTGGGGCCGGTGGGGCCGGCGGCGCTGGTGCGGCGGGCGCGGACCCTGCTGCCGACGCGACGGCTGCGTCGGGCGGTGCCGTGGGTGGGGCGGCTGCTGGAGCACCCGAGGCGGCGACACTGCCGGGCCCGGCAGTGGTCGATGGGGCAGACGCCGGCCTGGGCGCGGCGCCGGGCGTGGACGTCGGTGCCTGTGGCGCGGAAGGAGGCGTAGTCGCCGCCGGTGGCGCAGAGCCCCTTTGCGGGGTGGGAGGCGTGGTGGGGGCCGGGGCCCTGGTGGCCGCGGCCGCTGCAGGAGCCGGCGCGGACGTGGGTGCGTCGGAGCGGATGGGCCGGGCCGGAGCGCGGGTTCCGGCCGTGCCGGAAGTCCCGGCAGTCCCGGCGGAGCCGGACGAGCCTGGTGTCCCCGAAGGTGCGGCGGGCGATCCCGTCGGCCTGCTGCTGATGAGCCGGGGGGCCCGGGCGTCGCCGCTGGTCGACCTCGCGGTGCCCGGAGAAGACGACGAGATGGTCCTGCCGGCAGCCCTCTTTTCGGGAGCGGGGGTCGGCGGCGCCGGAGGCTCCTCGGGCGTCACCTCGCGGCGAAGTCCTTCAGCGTCGGCCTTACGACGGACGCGGTCCGCTTGCGCGTCCTCGATCGAGGACGAGTGGCTCTTCACCCCAATACCAAGAGAAAGGGCCAGGTCAAGCCCTTCTTTGTTGGTGAGGCCTAGCTCTTTGGCTAGTTCATAGACGCGGATCTTCTTCGGCAAGTGGTTCTCTATGTCCTTCGTACTCTGTGGGCCCCGGAGTGACCCGCAGCCCCCTATCCTCGCACATCGGGTAGATCCTGCTTCGACGCGCTTTGTGAGCTCGCCCGCAGATGTTCGATGGCAATGGTCGTGACCGGTGCCCTGAACGCTCTCTCGAAGGCCCGTCGCCGTGCTGCTTCCTCTATGCAGCTCGGCGACTCCCGACAGAGCCATGCACCCCGGCCTGGGCCGGTCCGGTCCACCCTCAGCTGGCCGTCGGCCTGCCGCACAACTCGGAACAACACGTCGGCCGGGCGCGCCTTACGGCAACCGACGCAGGTCCGTGTCGGTACTATGCCTCAGCTCCTGTCGCCGGGGCCCCGGGGGTCACAGGGGTCGCCGGGGTCGCGGGCGTCGCCGACTCGTCGACGTTGGAAACGGAACCGTCGGCCGCAACGGGCTCATCGCCCGGTGCGACATCAGCCTGGTGCGTCCACTCCTCGGCCGACATGGCCTCGCCGCCCTCGGCCGGCTTCCACACCATTTCGCCCGACTCGTCCTCGACCCACTCTCCCTCGGCCCACTCCTGGTCGCCGTACCCGGCCTCTTCCTCAGCCAGTTGCGTCTCGCTCTTGATGTCGATCCGCCATCCGGTCAACCGGGCGGCGAGGCGCGCATTCTGGCCCTCCTTGCCGATGGCCAGGGAGAGTTGAAAGTCGCTGACCACCACGGTCGCCGTCCCGGTCTCTTCGTCGAGGCGGACCTCGCGCACGCGCCGGGGCGAGAGCGTTCTGAATCAGGTCGACCGGGTCATCGGAGAAGGGGACCACGTCGACGCGTTCGCCGCGCAACTCGTTGGTCACCATCCGGACCGCGCGAGCCCCGTGCACCCACGCAGGCCCCGACCGGGTCGACGTTGGGATCGTTGGACCACACGGCGATCTTCGTGCGGTGGCCGGGCTCACGCGCCGCGGCCTTTATCTCGACGACACCCGAGGAGATCTCGGGGACTTCGAGCTCGAAAAGCCGCTTGATGAGGCCCGGGTGCGTCCGGCTGACGACGATCTGCGGTCCCTTGCTGGTCTTGCGCACCTCCACGATGTACGCCTTGAGACGTGTGCCGTGCTCGTAGCGCTCATAGGAGACCTGTTCTGCCTGTGGCAGCAATGCCTCGACCTTGCCGAGGTCGAGAAGCGTGTAGCGGTTGTCGGTCTGCTGCACGATCCCTGTCACGATGTCGCCCTCGCGTCCGGCGTACTCCTCGTACTTCATGTCGCGCTCGACTTCTCGGATGCGCTGGAGGATGACCTGCTTGGCCGTCTGCGCCGCGATACGCCCGAAGTCGTCCGGCGTGTCGTCCCACTCCCTGATGACCTCGCCGTCCTCGTCCAGCTCCTGGCCGTAGACGCGGATCTCGCCCGAATCGGGGTCGATGGTGACGACGGCTTCTTCCGCCGCGTCAGGGCGCCGCTTGTACGCCGCCACCAACGCGTTGGCCAACGCATCGAGCAACGTCTCCACCGAGATCCCCTTGTCTCGGGCGATCTGCCCCAGTGCGTCCAAAAACTCGAAATTGGTCTTACTCATGACCTGCTCACCCTCTTACTCTCTTCGGCTGGGGACCCCATTCAAAAATGGTGCGGGCCCGTTCGACCTCGCCATAGGCGATGCGCAACGAGCCGTCAGGTAGGTCAGGTCCGACGAGCGTGAATCCGGTCTCGTCAGCGGACTCGACGGTTCCCCTCACACGGCGCACGTCCGATGTTCCACCGTGGATGCGCACGGTCACGGCCTCCCCGACGGCGCGCATGAAATGGGCGGGCGTCCGCAGGCGGCGCTCCAAACCGGGGCTGGACACGGCCAGGGTGTAGCGCCCGGGAAGCGGGTCGAGCTCGTCGAGTGTGTCCGACACCGCCCGGGTGGCCTCGCCGAGCGTGTCGAGGTCCACGCCGCCCTCGCGGTCGACGAAGATGGTCAGCTCCGAACCGTGGAGCTCCACGTCGACCAGGTCCAGCCCACGGGCCCCGAGCAGGGGCGACAGCGCATCAACCAGGTCGTCTGTACTCCTCGCCATCGCTGTCACCTCCTCTCGACGATCACCATCACCTTCCGCTGCCTTCAGCAGGAGCCCCGTAAAGCGAAAGCGTGGGCCGCAGCCCACGCTCCACCGAGGTACTGATTCTCAAACTGGACAGCGCGAAGGATTATAGCAATCCGACCGTCGCTGCGATCCCCCTTTCTTCCAGCGGCCCACGGGCCGGGCCTCAGTACGACCGGGCGACCACCGCGAGCAGATCACCTTCGTCGTCGTCGACCTCGGCCAGTCCGCCATCGGAGCGCTGGAGGCACCGAATGGACAAGGCCTGCGTGGCGAGCCGATCCTCGCCGTCGATCCCCAGCGCACGAACCGGGATGGTCGCGAAGCCCGTGCTTCCCGCCTCCATCGCCTCATCGAGGCTGGTCACCGCGACCGTCCGTTCCAGCCGGGAGGCCGTGGCCTCGGCCAGCAGCTCCGGGCCGACCCGCCCCAGAATCTCCGTGACCACCGCTCGGACGCCGGCCAGCGGCAACGTCTGCTTCTCACGGGTGTGCCTGGTGACCACGGTGACGTTGCCTTCGGCCAGGTCCCGGGGGCCGATCTCGACCCGGACCGGCACTCCCTTGAGCTCCCAGTCGACGCTCCGGCGCCCGAAGCTGGTTCCGGTGCGGTCGTCGAGCCGGACTCGATGCCCGGCCGCCCGCAGCTCGTCCACCTGTGCAGCCGCTGCCGCCCGCACCCCCTCTTCCTCCTTGATCAGCAGCACCACGACCTGGGAGGGGGCGAGCGCCGGCGGCAATCGCAGTCCGAAGTCGTCACCGTGGCCCATGACGAGCGCCCCGATGAGTCGGGTCGACACACCCCACGAGGTCTGCCACACGTGCTCGAGCACGCCGTCGGTCGTGGTGTACGTGATGTCGAACGCCTTCGAGAAATTCTGGCCCAGCTCGTGGCTCGTCCCCATCTGCAGCGCCTTGCCGTCCCCCATCATTCCTTCACAGGTCCACGTGCGCGTGGCGCCGGCGAACCGCTCCCGTGCGGTCTTGTGGCCCGTCAGCACGGGCAACGCCGCGACGTCCACCATGGTGGCCAGGTAGACGTCGCGCAGGATCTGGAGCGCATAGGACCGAGCGTCCGCCTCGGTGGCGTGGGCGGTGTGGCCCTCCTGCCAGAGGAACTCGGTCGTACGAAGAAAGAGCCGGGGCCGCAACTCCCATCGCACCACGTTGGCCCATTGGTTGATGAGCAGGGGAAGGTCGCGGTAGCTCTGGATCCACTTGGCGAAGAAACTGTTGATCACGGTCTCGCTGGTGGGACGCACGACGACCGGCTCCTCGAGCTTCTTTCCCCCGCCGTGGGTCACCACGGCCAGTTCGGGACTGAAGCCTTCGACATGCTCCGCTTCGAGGCTCAGGTAGGACTCGGGGATGAAGAGGGGGAAGTAGGCGTTCTCCGCTCCGGCCTCCTTAATCCGCCGGTCGAGCTCAGCCTGCAACAGCTCCCAGATCCCGTAGCCCCAGGGACGGATGACCATCGTCCCGCGCACCGGCCCGTTCTCGGCCATTTCGGCTCGGGCGATGACTTCCTGGTACCAACGCGGAAAGTCCTCGGCCCGGGTCACGATCGCGCCCTTGCTCATGGGTGCGCAGGTTACCGGGGTGCGGGGCGGGTACCCGACGAACCTCTCAGCTCGACGCGGTGCGGCGGTGAATCGTCTCGATCTTCGCCGAGGTGTGATTGGGGTCCACGCCCGTCGATTCGAGGAGCTCCTGGCGGTCGGCCTCGGCTTCGGCCTCGGCTCCGGCGTCGGCGGCGGCGATCCGGGCTTCCGCCCCCTCGGCCACCAGACGCTCGGCCTCCTCGACCAGGGCCTGCACCATCCCGTCCTCGGGAACGACGCGGATGATCTTGCCCCGGATGAACAGGTGGCCCTTGTTCTTGCCCGCGGCGATGCCGATATCGGCCTCCCGCGCCTCGCCGGGGCCGTTGACGACGCAACCCATGACGGCCACCTGGATCGGAAGGTTGAGCTTCTCGAGCGCTTCCTGGGCCTCCTTGGCCACTGCGATCACGTCCACCTGCGCCCGGCCACACGAGGGGCAGGCGATGAGGTCGAGGCCCTTGCGTTCGCGCAGGCCGAGCGACTCCAGGAGCTGACGGCCGGCCCTGGCCTCCTCCACCGGATCAGCGGTGAGCGAGAAGCGAATGGTGTCCCCGATGCCCTCGGCCAGAAGCGTGGCGATGCCGGCCGTCCCCTTCACCAGGCCGCCAGGCGGGGGGCCCGCCTCGGTCACCCCGAGGTGGAGCGGGTGGTCGAAGGTCTCCGAGGCCAACCGGTACGCCGCGATCATGAGGGCCACCGACGAGGCCTTGACCGAGATCTTGACGTCGTTGAAGTCGACCTCCTCGAAGTAGGCCAGCTCATTGCGCGCCGACTCGACGAGAGCCTCCGGGGTGGCGCCGCCGTACTTGGCGTAGATGTCGGGGTGCAGGGACCCGGCGTTGACCCCGATACGGATGGGTACGCCGCGGTCGCGGGCCTCGGCGGCGACCTCCTTGATCTCGGCCTCCTTGCGGAGGTTCCCGGGGTTGAGGCGCAACCCCTGCACACCGGCTTCGAGCGCGGCCAGGGCCATCTCGTGATGAAAGTGGATGTCGGCGACGATCGGCACGGGAGAGCGCGGGACGATCTGCGCCAGGCCGATGGCCGCCCCCTCGTCATTACAGGTGCAGCGGACGATGTCGGCCCCGGCGGCAGCGAGGGCGTAGATCTGGGCCAGCGTGCCGTCGACATCTGCCGTCTTGGTCGTGGTCATCGACTGGACGGTGACGGGCGCGCCGTCCCCGATCGGCACGCCACCCAGGGTGATCCGACGGGTGGGGCGGCGGGCGGTGAGGAGGGAGGCGGAGAGGTCCATGGTTCCGATCAGGGGAAGACGTTTTGGAGGGGATGGGCGATGTCGAGGAAGACGACCGAAATGGCGAACAGGGCCAGGAAACCGAGGATGGGGGCGAGATACGGGAAGAGCTTTGTGATGTCCGCCTGATAGTAGGGCTGTCCCTTCTTCGTGCGGATCCATTCGTAGGCCGCCACGGCCACGTGTCCGCCGTCGAACGGCATGATCGGCAACATGTTGAGCAGGGCGAAGGCGATGTTGATGACGATGAGGAGAGCCAGCAACGACTGCACGCCCTGGTGCAGGGCCTGGACCCCGACGTTCCCGGCGCCGATGAGCGAGACGGGCCGTTCCGACGTCGCGGGATGGTCGGCCGCCTGGGTGGCAGCATGCGAATTCGTCACCTGGTGGTAGATGGAGCTCACGCCGCTCGGGGAGAACACGTGGATCAGGGCGCCGAACTCGGCCGAGGTGGCGGAACCGAGGCTGGTCGCCGCGTGCCCGATGGCACGGATCGGGTTCACCGACTCCGAAGCCGGACCTTGGTAGATCCCGATGTAGCCCTGCGGCGTCTTGTCCGTCGACGGGGCCAGGGTGATGTTGCCGGCCTTCACCCCTCGTCCGTCTTGCGGGATGACGACGATGGAGCGGAAGTGACCATCGCGCTCCACGCCGAGCGTGACCGGTTTCCCGACCGACCTGATGATGACGTCGTGGATGGTGTTGACGCTCTGCAGCGCGTGACCGTTCACCGACACGATGGTGTCGCCCGCCTCGAGGCCGGCTTGCTGCGCCGGGGTCTGCGCCACCCCTGTCCATTGCTCGAGCGAGGTGATCTTGACGTTGTTCGTCGTCACCCCGAACGCCACGACGCTGATCAGCGCCAGGACGAAGGCGATCAGGAAATGCATGGCCGAGCCGGCCGAGCCGACGATGATCCGCTTCCAGAACGGTTGCTGGCGATAGGTGCGCGGCTCGTCTTCTGTCGCCACATCCTCGAGCACGGTGAAGCCCGTGATCCGGACGTAGCCGCCGGCCGGGATGGCCTTGACCCCGTACTCGGTCTCTCCTCGCCTGATCGACCACAGGCGCGGACCGAACCCGACGAAGTACTCGGTGACCTTCATCCCCGACCACTTGGCGGTGGCGAAGTGGCCCAGCTCGTGCAGCATGACGATCGCCACGATGATCACGATGAACAGCAGGATGTCGCCCAGCCCGGCCACCAGGAAGACGGCCGTGACGAGGGCGAGCGCGATCAGCAGCCGCCAGACTTGACCCGCGTTGCCGCTCTCGGCGGCGGGAGTGGGCGGTTCCACGTGTTCCGGGGGCGCCGCCAGGTCGGCAGACGCTGTGCTTGGCTCCTTGGCAATGAGCGTCATACCAGAGGTAAGGCTACCTCCGCGGTACCCGCTCCAGTACGGCGGGCCACCACGGCCCTCGCCCGGACTCGAGCCTCTTCGTCGGCGGCCAGAACAGATTCCACCTGTTCAATGGGCTCATCCCGCCATGCCTCGAGGGTCTCTTCCACCACGTCGGCGATACCGCTCCAGGTCATCGCACCCGCCAGGAACGCCTCGACTGCGATCTCGTTGGCAGCACTCAGCCAAGCGGGGGCGGATCCGCCCCTGATCCCGGCGCTGTAGGCCAGATCGATACAACGGAACACGGCGCGGTCCGGCGGTTCGAAGGTCAATGTCGTCGGGCTCGTCCAGTCCAGAGCGCCGAAGGGGACGGACGAACGGTCCGGCCAGCCCAGTGCGTACCCGATCGGGAGGCGCATATCGGGGGCGGACAGTTGAGCCAGCGTCGAGCCGTCGCGCAATTCCACCATGGAGTGCACGATCGACTGGGGGTGCACGACGATGTCGATGCGGTCATAGGTGACCCCGAACAGCTCGTGGGCCTCGATCACCTCGAGGCCCTTGTTCATGAGGGTCGATGAATCGATGGTGATCTTGGGTCCCATGCTCCACGTGGGATGGGCCAACGCGTCGGCCACCGTGACCTTCTCCAACTCCTCAGTGGACCGGCCCCGGAACGGGCCGCCCGAAGCGGTGAGAAGGAGGCGGGCGACCGCAGTCTGCCCGTCGAGTGCGGCCAGGCACTGGTGGACGGCGCAGTGCTCGGAGTCGACGGGCACGATCTCCGCCCCTGGCGTACGCCGCGCCTTTTGCACGACCGGCGCGCCGGCGATCAGGGACTCCTTGTTGGCCAACGCCAGGCGCTTGCCTGCTTCGAGTGCGGCCATGGTGACCGGCAGCCCGGCAAAACCGACGACGGCGTTGAGCACGACGTCGGCGCTGGCGGCGGCCGCCACCAGGCCCGGGATGCCCACGAGCACCTCCGTACCGACCGGGACGCCGTCCCGCACGACTCCGTAGAGGGACTCGTCACCGATCACGACGATCTCGGGTCGCAGCGCGGCCGCCTGGGCGAGCAGCGTGTCGGTGGAACGCTGGGCCGCCAGAGCGACCACCCGGAACCGCTCGGGCTCCCCCAGCAGCACGTCGACGGCCTGGGTGCCGATGGAGCCGGTCGAACCCAGCAAGCTGACGGTGCGCATCAGCTCATCCGAGGTGGAACGCTTTGACCACGAAGTACGTGGCGGGCAGGACGAAGAGAAGTCCGTCGACCCGATCGAGGATGCCTCCGTGGCCGGGCATCAGCCGGCCCATGTCCTTCACGCCCAGGTTGCGTTTGATCATCGACTGGCTGAGATCACCCAAGGGTGCCGCCACGGCGACCACGATGCCGAGCACCAGCGCCTTGCCGATCGTCCACGGATGGATGAAGTGCACCACGATGACCGCCACCAGAACGGCGGCGGCGGCCCCGCCGAGGAATCCCTCCCAGGTCTTGTTCGGACTGATGGACGGCGCCATCGGATGGCGGCCAAAGGCCGAGCCCACAAGGAGCGACGCCACATCGGCCGCCACCGTGGTGATGACCGCCGCCAGGAGGAAGGCCACGCCATGACGATCCGGGAACAGCGTCGGATTGAGGAGGAGGGCGCCGAATGAACCGAAGCCACCGATCCAGACCGTCACGAAGATGGTCGAGGAGATACCGGCGACGGGATCGGCTGCCGGCTCCACGCGGGCCAGGTACCACAGGAAGGCAGCGGCGACCAGCATCACGAGGACCAACGGCAGAGCGGCGACGCCCTTGTTGTAGGTCTCGACGAGCAGCGAGAGGGTCGCCACCAGCCCGAGCAATGTGGCCGGGTGGTATTTCGCGGTGCGGAAAGCCGCGAATCCCTCTGCAGCCGCCAACAGTATGACGATCGAGATGAGGACCATGCAGGCCAGGTTGCCGAAGTGGGCGCAGAGCAGCGCGATCACCCCGAGAACCAGCCCCGAGCCCCATGCAAGTTGCATGTTGCGCCCCGAAGTCCCGCCGGTGTTGGCGTTCGGGGCCTCGTCGCTCAGGCGACTCGTGCGCGGTGCGCGGACACGCGGCTGTGGGGGCACCGGCGGCGCCAGCCGGGAATCGGGCGCGTCGAAGGAGCTCTGGACCGAGACCGTCTGCTCAGGTGACGCCGGCACCGATACCCCGTAGAGCGCCGCCGGCGCCACCCGGAGGGCAGCGGACTCGGGCTCGACATCGGCCTGGGCCTGGGCCTGGGCCTGGGCCTGCGGTCTCGACGATCACCAGCGTGTCGTCATCGGGCACGTCGTCGATGGCGTCGAAGCGCCACGGCTGCCGCTCCATGTCGACGAGGTCGTTGTTGTTGTTCATCATGGAGCCGACTGCAGGAAGTTCGTCGGAGAGCATGGACGGCTCGAAGAGCTCTTCGTGGGCCGCCCAGTCCGTGTCCTCTTCACGCCATGATGGAGGCGCCAGCGCTTGTTCGTCGCCGTTGCCGCGGTCGAGAACAGCAGGAACCTGGCCGGTCGGTGCGTCGTTCCAATGCGGCATGTCAGGGTTCTCCTCGACGACCGGACCGGTTGCCTCGTGGAATGCGTCCCCCGCCGGCTCGGCGCCGATGATCCGTACGCGGCCCGAGCGATAGCTCGGCGTGTCCGCATCGATGCCGGTGGGATCGCCGTTGGGTTCATCGCTCCCCACGTGGCCCTCGTTGTCGTGATAGCCCTCGTTGTCGAGTCCGTCTGTGTCGTCGGCCATGTCTATGCCCCCTCAAACCTGCAGGAGTTCGCGCTCTTTTTGCGCCAACAATTGGTCGATGGCGCCCACCTGCTCTTGGGTGATCTTGTCCAGGTCCTTCTCGACGCGCTCCAACTCGTCGCTGGAGAGTGAACCGTCCTTCTGCAGCGCATCGAGCTCGTGCCGCCCGGACCGGCGCAAATTGCGCACGGCCACCTTGGCCTCCTCGGCCTTGTGCCGCACCACCTTGACCAGCTCCTTGCGCCGCTCTTCGGTGAGCGGCGGGAACGCCAATCTGATGACGTTGCCGTCGTTGGTCGGGTTGATACCGAGGTCCGAGGTCATGATGGCCTTCTCGATGGCACCCAGGGAACCCTTGTCGTAGGGCGTCACGACCAACAGCATGGCATCCGGCACGCTGAAACCGGCCAGCTGGCGCAACGCGGTCGAAGTCCCGTAATACTCGACCATGAGCGGCTCGAGCAGGGCCGACGATGCCCGACCGGTGCGGACGTTGCTCATTTCGGAACGCACGTGGTCAATGGCCTTGTGCATCTTCTCCCGGATGTCCTCGAGAACCAGGCCGGCCAGATCGTCGTCCATTAGCGGACCAGCGTACCGATCTGCTCGCCACTAAGTGCGCGTGGGATGTTGCCGGGGATCATCAGGTCGAAAACCCTGATAGGGAGGTTGTTGTCCTTGCAGAACGTGATGGCGGTGAGATCCATGACCCGGAGGTCGCGATTGATGACCTCCATGAAGGAGATCTCGTCGTAGCGCGTGGCCTCGGGATGGAGCTTGGGATCGGCCGAGTACACCCCGTCCACGCCCGAGTGGGTGCCCTTGCAGAGCATCTCGGCCCCGATTTCCGCCGCCCGCAGGGCGGCCGGGGTGTCGGTGGTGAAGAACGGATTGCCCATGCCGGCGGCGAAGACCACGATCCGCCCCTTTTCGAGATGCCGGATGGCCCGACGCCGGATGTAGGGCTCGGCCACCTCGGCCATGCTGAGCGCGCTGAGGACCCGGGTGGGCTGGCCCTGCTGCTCCAATGCGTCCTGGAGGGCCAGGGCATTGATCACTGTTCCCAGCATGCCCATCGTGTCCGACGTGGCGCGGTCCATGCCGCCGCTCTCGCCGGTCGTTCCACGCCAGATGTTGCCGCCTCCGACCACCACCGCGAGCTCGAGGCCGCCGCCGTCCATGGCCCGGCTCATCTCTTTGGCCATGCGCTCGACCGTCGCCGCGTCGATTGTCTCGTCCGAGGCGGAGGAAGCCAACGCCTCTCCCGACATCTTGAGGACGATCCGGCGCGGCTCTCCCACCTTTGCAGTTGACCTCAGGCGCCGACGACGACCTGCGCGAAGGCAACGATGCGAGCCGACCCGAGCATGCCCGCGATCGTCTGCTTCTCGTCCCTCACGTAGGACTGGTCCAAGAGGACCCGATCCTTGAACCATCCGTTCATACGGCCGTCGACGATCTTGTCCAGTGCGGCCTCCGGCTTGCCCTCGCTGCGACTTATCTCGGTCACGGTCGACCGCTCGGCTGCGATGTCTTCCTCGGGAACGTCGTCCCGGCTCAGATAGGCCGGCTTGGTGAAGGCGATATGCACGGCGATGTTGTGGGCCAATTCCTCGTCGCCACCGTCGATGACAACGGCGACTGCGTTGACCCCGCGACCAGCCTGCTGGTGGGTGTACGTGTCAACCACCTGTCCGGGTTGCGCGACGAGCTGACGCACTTGTCCGACCGAGATGTTCTCCTTAAGCGTCGTGCGCAAGCGGTCGACTTCGTCGCTCAGCTCCCCGACCGCCTCCTCGCCTTTGGCCGCGACAAGGGCGGCCAGCTCATCGGTGAGCGAAACGAACTCGTCGGCTTTGGCGACGAAGTCGGTCTCGCACCGCAACTCGACGACCGCTGCCGCGTCCCCGGAGCGCACTGCGGCCACGGCGCCCTCGGTAGCTTCGCGATCGGCGCGCTTAGCGGCACCCGCAAGGCCCTTTATACGCAAGCTCTGGAGAGCCTTGTCATAGTCGCCGTCGGCCTCCTCCAGCGCCTCTTTGCAAGCCAGCATGCCAGCGCCGGTGGCCTGACGCAGGCGCTGTACGTCTTTTGCAGTGAATTTGGGCACGATCAGGCCTCTGCCCCAGTGGTCACTTCGGCCAGCTCCGCCTCTGACGGCGCTGGTGCCTCGGACACTGGCGCGTCGCGTGCCGGCGTTGCGTCCGTGGGCGTTGCGTCCGTGGGCGTTGCATCCGACGGCGCTGCGTCCGCGGGCGCAGGTGTCTCGGCCGCGGCGGCCGGCGGTGGCGGGACCCGTCTCGCCCGGGGCGACGGTCCGGTGTTCACCTCTTCGGTCACCGGCGGCGCGTTCTTGCGCCGGTGATCAGCGATGAAACGGCCCTCGACGACGGCGTCGGCCAACACCCGGCACATGAGGGAGCCCGAGCGGATCGCGTCGTCATTGCCGGGGATGACGTAGTCGATCACGTCGGGGTCGCAGTTGGTGTCGACGACCGCGACGACCGGGAGACCCAGCTTGCGGGCCTCCGTCACGGCGATGTGCTCTTTCTTGGTGTCGATCACGAAGATGGCGTTTGGCAGGCGTTCGAGGTTGGCGATACCGCCCAGGTTCCGGCTCAACTTCTCCAGTTCACGCGAGTGCTGCAGCGCCTCGCGCTTGGGCATGCCCTCGAAGTCTCCGGCGGCCTGCATCGTCCGCAGCTCCTGCATCCGCTTGACCCGGCCCGACACCGTCGAGAAGTTGGTCAACATGCCACCCAGCCAGCGCTGGTTGACAAAAGGCATGCCGCAGGCCTCGGCGTACTCGGCTACGGGGCCCTGCGTCTGCTTCTTCGTCCCGACGAAGAGAATGGTCCCGCCTCCGGCGACAAGGTCGCGGACATACGAGTAGGCGGATTCCACCCCGGTCAGGGTCTTGCGCAGATCGATGAGATAGATCCCGTTGCGCTCGCCCAGAATGAAGCGCTTCATCTTCGGGTTCCATCGGCGAGTCTGGTGGCCGAAGTGGACCCCGGCCTCCAGCAGCTGTCGCATGGAAACGACGGCCATACGTATTCCTCCGTTCGGTTGCTCCCCAGGGCGCAGCACCCCTCAGGAAGAGAGGCGACCGTGGTTCGCGCCAAGGTGCGTGTTGGTCGGTGAAGCCGCCCACCGCTCGGTGAGCCATTCCATGTTAGCCGCTCGGGGCCCGGGGCTCACCAGCTCAGTCGTCAGGCCCGGGGATGCGTCCCCTCGTAGACAGAGCGCAGCCGCTCCTTGCTCACGTGCGTGTAGATCTGCGTCGTGGCCAGGCTCGAGTGCCCCAGCAGCTCCTGGACGACCCGGAGATCGGCCCCGCCGTCGAGGAGATGGGTGGCGAACGTGTGACGCAGGGCATGAGGGTGCGTCGGCGACAAGGCGAGGCGGTCGAGAATCCGGCGCACGTCGCGCGGGCCCAATCGTGCGCCCCGTTGGTTGACGAAGACCGCTTCGGCGGGGCCCGGCATCTGTGTGCGGCCTTCCCCGAGCCACTCCCCCAACGCGGACGCCGCCCGGTCATGGATCGGGACGCGACGCTCCTTGCCGCCCTTTCCGAGCACGGTCACCGTGCGTCCAGGGAGGTCCACACCGCGACGATCGAGCCCGCAAAGCTCAGATACCCGCAGGCCGGCGGCGTAAAGCAGCTCGAGCGCCGCCGTATCTCGCTGATCGAGGGCCGATGCAGCGGGCCTGTCCAAGAGGGCGCCGATCTCTCCTTGCGACAGCACCCGGGGCAGGCGACCTTTCCCCGTGGGGGCTCTCAGGCTGCGGGCCGGATCCTCACAGAGACGACCTTGACGAACGGACCAGGCGAAATAGCACCGGAGGGCCGCCGCCTTGCGCGCCACGGTGGCGCGGGCCAGACGACGGGTCCCCAATGACGCCAGGTAGCGACGCAGATGGAGGCGATCCACCCCGTCGGGTGCATCGACGCCGCTGCGAGCCACCCATTCGCGCGAAGGCCTTGAGATCGCTCACATAGGCCAGGCGTGTCGCCTCGGAGCGCCCGCTCAACCACGCTCCGAAACCGGGGAGGTCCCACGCAGCCGTGAGGCCTTCAGATGCAATCTCCCTGTTCCCCGACACATTTTCAAGGGTACCGGGTCACAAGTGGCGTCGAAGGGCACTATTCTTCCTGCATCACCCGTGGGGGGCTCACTGGGGGAAGTCCCGCTCGTGGGGCTTCATGGGGGGAGAGAGGGATCATGGGAGTGCCATTCAACCGCCGGACGCTGCTCGTCCGAGGCGCGGCGGCCGCAGGCAGCATCGCCGGCGCATCTCTTCTCGGACTGGACCTGGCCGACGCCGCCGGTGCGACGACTGCTGCGGCCGGCCTGAACGGAATCTCCAAAGCCAAGCCCAAGAAGGGCGGGGTCCTCGTTTTCGGGGTCGACGCCGAGGAGTCGGGCTTCAATCCGACAACCGCACGCTTCGACGAGGTCGGCGTCATGTACGCGCGAACGGTCTTCGATCCCCTGACCATCATCGACACCAAAGGCGCCTGGCAGCCCTACTTGGCCCAATCGGTCACGCCGAACGCCGACCACACCGCATGGACCATCACCGTTCGCCCCAATGTGGTGTTCCACGATGGCACCCCCTGCGACGGCGCGGCGCTGCTGACCAACTTCAAGGCGCAGCAAGCCTCGCTTCTCCAGGGCCTGATCCTGAACCCCATGGTCGCTTCGGTCACCCAATCGGGCCCGCTCTCCGTGACCTTGAACCTGAAGTCCCCCTGGGTCTCGCTCCCGCTGTACCTGGCGGGCGGGGTGGGAGGCCAATTCGCCTACATGGTCGCCCCGTCAATGCTGGCCGCACCCAACGGTGGGACATCCCAACCGGTTGGCACCGGGCCTTTCGTCTTCAAGGATTGGGTGCCCAACAGCCACTTCACGGCCACCGCCAACCCGCACTATTGGCGGCCGGGTCTGCCCTACCTCGACGAGATCACCTTCAAGCCGATCGTCGACGCAGAGGCGCGGGCCGAGGCTCTCAAGTCGGGGACCATCGACATCCTGGTCACCGACACGCCGCAGGTCATCACGCAGTTCCGTGGCAACAAGAGCTACGCCTACGTCGATGACAGCAAACATCTTGTCGGCCAGCCGGACATGAACTGCGTGCTCCTCAACCTGGCCGCACCGCCCTTCAACAACCCCTCGGTCCGCCGTGCCGCGGCCATGGCGATCAATCGGCCCCAGTACGCCAAGGAGATCGACGAGGACGTGCTGCCGGTCAGCAACGGGTTGTTCACCCCGGGCTCGCCGTATTACTCCAAGACGTCGTACCCCGCCTACAACCCGACCGAAGCCAAGAAGTTGGTGAAGCAGGTGGCGAAGAGCACGGGGAAGCCGGTCAGCTTCACCTGGGGATCCACCAACTCGCCGACCGCAGAACGCGAGCAACAGTACCTCCAGCAAGCGTGGGAGAACGTGGGTTTCGTCGTCAAGAACGCCATCGTCGAGCAGAACAACCTGATCAACAAGGCCCTGGCGGGCACGTACCAGGCACTCGAGTGGCGCCAGTTCGGCGCCGTCGACCCGGACCTCAACTACATCTTTTGGAGCAGCACGACGATCTTGTCGAGTTCGCTCGCCGTCAATATGGCGCGCAACAAAGACCCCCAGCTCGAGGCGGCCCTCCAACTGGGGCGAACCAGCCCCAATCCCGGCACACGGGCCAAGGCCTACCAGACGGTGAACAAGCGGCTGGCCGTCGACCTCCCCTATTTGTGGCTGGACCGCGCCGTGTGGGCCGTCGTCAGCACCCCCAAAGTGCAGAACTGGAACAATCCGACGACACCAACCGGTGCCGCCGCCTATGGGATGATCGGTGGCTCCATCTGGCCGACACAGATTTGGATGAGCTGATTCGAATGAGCGGACGCATTCTTGTAGTCGAGGACGACGAACGGATCCGGTCGTCCATGCGCCTGGCCCTCGAGGGAGAGGGCTACGAGGTGAAGGACGTCGCGAGCGGCGAGGAGGCCCTCGAGCTGTTCGCCGAGTCGCCGACCGACGTCGCCCTGATCGACATCATGTTGCCGGGCATGGACGGCTTCGAATGCTGCCGGGCCCTCCGGCGCCAGAGTGCGGTGCCCATCATCATCGTGACGGCGCGTGCCGACACGCACGACGTGGTGGCAGGACTGGAGGCGGGCGCCGACGACTACGTGACCAAGCCCCTCGTGGCCAAGGAGCTGGCCGCACGCATTCGTGCGCTGCTGCGACGGGCGCGGCCGACCGAAGAGGACCCCGGCGCACTCTCGTTCGGCACATTGCAACTCCTGCCCGAACAAGGTGTCCTCCGTCAGGCCGACGGGACCGAGGTGCATTGCACCCGTACCGAGTTCCGCCTGTTGTGCGAGTTGGCGGCGAGCCCGAACAAGGTGCTGAGCCGCGAGCAGCTGCTCGACCGGGTCTGGGGTTACGACTACTTCGGGGACGGCCGGCTGGTCGACGTGCACATCAGGCGCCTGCGGACCAAGGTCGAAGCCGACCCGGCGCTGCCTCAACACATTCTCACCGTGAGGGGTATGGGCTACAAGCTGGTGCCATAAGTGGGAATCGGGGCCCGCATCACAGCCATCTTCGGGCTGGCGGCTCTCGTGCTCTCCGTCAGCATGGGTGGGCTGTCGTACTTCACCACCCGGCACTTCTTGTTGGCCGAGAGGGAAACGGCCGCCCAGAACCAGGCGTTCGCCAACGCCCTCCTCGTCCGCACCGCGTCTCTTCGCCGAGCTTCAACAAGAAATACGCCTCCCTCCTTTCCTCGCTCGACGGCAGCGTCCGGCTCGAATTCGATCCTCGTCCTCCATTCCGAGACCTACTACCCGCCCTCCCACTCCATCAGCGAGTCGTCACTCCCCGCCCAGCTGAGACGCGACGTCTTCGCAGGAAGTGCGGCCACCCAGACGTACATCTCGACGATCCACGGCCACCAACCGCAGATCGTCGTGGGCGTGCCCATTCCCTCGGTCAACGCCACGTACTTCGAAGTGTTCTCGCTGGCCGACCTCGGCCACACCCTGCGGGTGATCGGGCTGACCTTGGTCGTCACCGGCTTTGCGACCACGGTGCTCGGCCTCGGGCTCGGCCGCTTCGCCAGTCGACGGTCGTTGCGCCCGTTGTCCGACGTCTCCCGGGCCGCGGTCGCCATCGCCGGAGGGCGCCTCGATACCCGGTTGGAGGCCGAGGCGGCCGATCCGGACCTCGTAGGGCCTGACCAGCTCCTTCAACACGATGGTGGACCAACTGCAGGCTCGGATCCAGCGCGAGGCCCGGTTCAATTCCGACGTCAGCCATGAGCTGCGCTCGCCCCTCACCACGCTGTCGGCGTCGCTGGAAGTGCTCGAGACGGACCGTGACGAGCTGCCCCCACGGGCCCAACGCGCCCTCCAGCTGTTGGGCGACGACCTGCGCCGGTTCCAACGCATGGTCGGCGACCTGTTGGAGATGTCCCGGGCCGATGCCGGCTCGGCCGATGTCTTCCTCGAAGAGGTCGATGTCAGCGAACTGGTGGAGCGGGCGGTCGAGGCCGGGATGCGCAGCCTCGGTGAGACGGGCACGACCCCCGAAGTGGTGATCGGGCCCGACGTGGAGTCGGTCCACGTCGGCGTCGACAAGCGCCGCTTCGAGCGTGTCATGGCGAATCTTTTGGAGAATGCGGCCAACTACGGCGGCGGCGCCACGGTGATCTCGGTCATGACGGTCGGGCCGGACGGATCCCGGGAGCGTCAACGAATGGTGCCGGTCCGGGAAGAGGGCGGCGGCATGCGGGAGGACCGGGGCGAGCGGCGGAACAAGGCGGCGACGGGGCACGCCCAGAACGGAACCCACGCCGCCGTCGAGATCGCCGTTGAGGACGCCGGGCCGGGTATCAGCACCATCGAGCGGACCAAGGTCTTCGATCGCTTCTACCGGGGATCGGCCGCAGGACGGCGCGGTGCGGGGTCGGGGACCGGACTGGGCCTGGCGCTGGTGGCGGAGCACGTGCGCCTCATGAACGGAGAGACCTGGGTCGAGTCCTCGCCGAGCGGCGGAGCTCGCTTCGTCATCAGCCTCCCCGTCCTCGAAGACGATGAGGGGCCGGTGTGGTGACCCGCCTGCGCGTCATCGGCGCCCTGCTGATCGCCGGGCTGGCCGCGGCCGGCTGCGCCATCCCGACCCAGAGCGTGCCGAGCGCGATCCCGGCTAAGCAGGTCCCCTTCGGGCTCCTCAACCCTCACCTTCCGACGCCGACGACGACCCCGCCGGCGTCGGTGCCGGTGAAGATCTATCTCCTCGCGCCCAACCGCCGGCTGGTGCCGGAGTCACGGGTGGTGGATAATCCCGCGCCGCTGAAGTCCGTCATTGTCCAGCTCCTTGACGGGCCGACCAACAAGGAGACGAGAGCGGGGATCAAGACCGCCATTCCCGGCAATGTGCGCGTGGTCTCGGCCACGGTCTCGAAGTCACCAAATGACATCGCCACGGTGAATTTCAACGAGGCATTCGGCCAAATTGCCGACATCCGACACCGAGCTGGCCGTGGCCCAGGTGGTGTTCACCGTGGTGGCGGAGACCAGCCTGACCACCGGCGTAGCCTTCCAGATCGACGGTCAACCGATTCCCCGTGCCGGTCGGCAATGGCTCGTCCGCTGGGGCCGGTGTATCTGTCGCAATACGCGCAGAACGCTGCGTCGTGACGCTCTGACTCGTCCTAACCGACGTGCTTGGCTGCGGCGCGCCACTCCACGCGCGGGGCTCCGGACCAGAGATGCTCGAGGTCGTAGTAGTCCCGCGTCTCTTGGAGGAAGACGTGCACGATGAAATCGCCGTAGTCCATGAGGACCCACGTCGCATCTTGCAGGCCCTCGACGCGTACCGGTGCCAGTTGATGGGATTCCTTGACGCTCCGTTCGATCTCTTCGACCAACGTGCGCACATGGCGGGTGTTCGCGGCACTGGTGATGACGAACGCATCGACGACCCCGAAGAGCTCCGTCATGGCCAACACCACTGTGTCCTGCCCGAGCTTTGCGTCGGCTGCTTCCGCTGCCGTGGCGGCGGCCGGCGGAAGGTGGACGTGCACGTCCAACCCTGGGCTCAATGGAGCACGTCCAGAATGCCTACGGTGAGGCCGAAGAAGCACAAGAAGACCGCGATGCAGAACGCAGCCCACTTCCGGCGCACCGCACGGGCGAGTGCCTCGTCTGCTCGGCGGTCGGCCCTTCGTTTGGCGGCGGCGGGGGCGGTGCCCGCAGCGGGTGCAGGGCGCGGTCGCCGGCGGAGCCGGTGATGCCTCGGTGCTCTCGGCCGGCAGGGCGCTCATCTGCCGACAGCGTACAGATTGCGGCGGCGAATGCAATGCATCACCTCGGGCGGCACCACATCGTCGATCGGGGCACCCTTCTCCAGCAGGTCCCGCACGGCCGAGCTGGAGACGTCGACCATGGGGCCGTCGACCCGCTCCACCCGCCAGCCCGAAGGGGCGTCCTGCGCCAACGGCGCTCCCCCGCGCCGGTGCCAGCGGGTGGCCGTGAGACCACGGCAAGGGTGACCAACTGCCGCAAATCCTCCGACCGCTCCCATGTTCCCAGGTCAGGGACGAGATCCGCCCCCACCACGAGGTAGATCTCCGGCGGGGCCTGACCCGACTCGGCCGCCTCCGCCAGGAGCGTCTCCACCGTCGTGATGGTGTAACTCGGGCCACCCCGGTCAATCTCCATCCGACTGGCCTCGACCCCCGAAAGTGCCTCTGACAAGGCCTGGGCCATGGCGAAGCGGTCTTCGGCGGGGGTGATGGAACGGGTGGGCGACTTCTGCCACGGGTCGTTCGCCACCACGAGCAGAAGGCGATCGAGAGCGAGGGCGTCGCGGACGGCGCGTACCGCCGCGACGTGGCCGAGATGGGGCGGGTCGAACGTCCCCCCGAATATTCCGATCCGCTCGGATCGCGGCATTGGGCTAGCCGCCGGCAAGCTCGGCAAAAGGGTCGAGATCCCAGCCCCTGCAGCGGGGGATGCAGCACCGGGCCTCCGCACCGTGAATCGGAAGGCTGCCATGGAGGGCGATCCTACGGCGTTAACCTTGTGTGATGGCGAGCGATCCGAGTACCTCTTCGTGGAGCGCGGCTTCATGGCGTCGGTTCCCGGCCGCACAGCAGCCGGAGTGGCCCGACGCCGATGCGCTGAAGAAGGCCGAAGCCCAGCTCTCGACTCTTCCGCCGCTCGTGTTCGCCGGTGAGGCCCGGCGCTTGACCTCTCAGTTGGCCGATGTCGCACACGGTCGGGCCTTCCTCCTTCAGGCCGGTGACTGTGCGGAGTCATTCGCCGACTTCTCGGCCGATTCCATCCGTGACAAGTTGAAGATCATCTTGCAGATGGCGGTGGCGCTCACCTACGCGGCCGGTGTGCCGGTGGTCAAGGTCGGACGCATCGCAGGCCAGTTCGCCAAGCCTCGCTCGTCGCCGACCGAGCGCATCGGCGACAACGAACTCGACTCGTTTCGTGGGCACATGGTGAACGACGAGGCGTTCGACGAAGAGGCGAGGCGCCCCGATCCGGCGCGCCTCGTGGCGGCGTACCAGCAGTCCGCCTCCACGCTCAACCTCCTGCGCGCGTTCACCAAGGGTGGCTTCGCCGATCTCTCCCAGGTCCACTTGTGGAACCAGCAATTCGTGGCGTCCTCAGCCGAGGGGCTGCGCTACGAGCGCGTGGCCTCGGAGATCGACCGGGCGCTCCGCTTCATGGCGGCATGTGGCATCGACCTGGGCGCCGAAGTGGGCCTGCACCAGGTGGACTTCTGGACGAGCCACGAGGCGCTGATCCTCCCGTACGAGGAGTGCCTGACCCGGATGGACTCGCTGACCGGCGACTGGTTCGATTGCTCCGCCCACATGGTGTGGGTGGGCGATCGCACCCGCCAACTGGACGGCGCCCATCTCGAGTTCCTCTCGGGCGTGCGCAACCCGGTCGGTTGCAAAATCGGCCCAAGCTCTTCACCTGAGAACACGGTGGCGTTGTGCGACCGTCTGAACCCCGAGCGCACCCCGGGCCGACTCACGTTGATCACCCGATTCGGAGCCGACAGGATCGAGGAGCACCTCCCGTCGCTCATCCGGGCTGTCACGGAGGCCGGCCATCCGGTCGTCTGGGTCTGCGACCCGATGCACGGCAACACGTTCACCAGCGAGGGCGGCCGCAAGACGCGCCGCTTCGACGACATCCTCTCCGAATTGCGCTCCTTCTTCACCGTGCATCGGGCAGAAGGAAGCTGGCCCGGCGGAGTCCATGTGGAGCTCACCGGGGATGACGTGACGGAGTGTCTCGGGGGGGCCGAGGAGATCTTCGAGGGTGACCTCGGTGCTCGGTACACCACCACCTGCGATCCGCGACTCAATGCCCGGCAATCACTCGACCTCGCCTTCCGCGTTGCGGAATTCCTCCGGACCTGATGCGTTTGCTCAAACCCCGGCGCCTTGCCCTCATTGCCTTCGCAGCACTGACGACGCTCGCGCCATCCGCTTTGATCGCAACCGGCACCGCTTCGGCGGATGCATCGGCGAGCACACCGGGTGCGAGCGCCACCACGACCGTGTCGGCGTACTGGTTGGCGTCCGCCAACGGCGGCGTCTTCAGCTTCGGCGGCGCCCCCTTCTACGGCTCGGCGGGCAATCTCGTCGCTGCAGAAGCCCGTCGTCGGGATGGCAGCGACGCCCGACGAAGCCGGATATTGGCTGGTGGCTTCCGACGGCGGGGTCTTCAGTTTCGGCGACGCCAACTTCTACGGCTCGACCGGGGCGATCAGGCTCAACAAGCCCATCGTCGGCATGACCCCCACCCCCGACGGGGGCGGCTACTGGCTGGTGGCTTCCGACGGCGGGGTCTTCACCTTCGGCGACGCCAACTTCTACGGCTCGACCGGGGCGATCAGGCTCAACCAGCCCATCGTCGGCATGGCAGCGACGCCCGATGGGCACGGCTACTGGTTGGTCGCTTCCGACGGCGGCATCTTCACGTTCGGCGACGCCAACTTCTTCGGCTCGACCGGGGCCATCAGGCTCAACAAGCCGATCATCGGCATGATCGCCGGCGCCCAAGGGCTCCGGCTACGTGCTCGTCGCCTCCGACGGCGGCACCTTCACCTTCGGATCCGCACCCTTCTACGGGTCACTCGGAGGGGTTCCGCTCAACGCACCCATTACCGCTGCGGCCATGACGCCAGGGGACACCGGCTACTGGTTCAGCGACATCAAGGGTGAGGTCTCCGCCTTCGGTCAGGCGAGCTACTACGGCTCTGCGCCGGCACAGATCGGCTCGCCCATCGTGGGAATGGTCCGCGCCATCGGCAACGGCACCTTCGTCGGGGCCGCGTACCCCTCGGGCTCGCTGGGCTACGACGTAAGCAAGTTCAACATGAACTCGCCGACGTGCACCACGGGCCTCCCGCCCGGGGACCACACCATCAGCGTCGTCGAGGTCGACGGGTCGGCCGGCGCCTTCGCCAATCCGTGCCTGGCCGCCGAGGCGAGGTGGGCCGGGGCCGGGCTCAATCTCTATACCTTCCTCACCAACGCCGGGCTGTGCTCGAACACCATCGACTGCTTTCAGCAGGGCGAAGCAGCCGGCATCCAGGCGTTTCACGATGCACAGGCGGCAGGCGTCAACACCAGCGTCGCATGGTGGATCGACGTGGAGGGGGCCGGACAGTACTGGTCGGCGATCGACCGAGAACAATGCCCAGACCGTGGCGGGCGCCATCGCCGCCCTCCACAACACCGAGGGCATCGCTGACGTCGGGATCTATGCCAGTCCCGGCACGTGGAACTCCATCGTCGGCAACTACCAGCCCGCGGTTCCCTACTGGATGGCCAATTGGCTCACCCCGCCCAGCGGTCCCGCAACGTGCGCCACCGTTCCGAGCTGGCGGTCCAAGGAGCGGCTTCCCACCGGTCCTGTCCTGATCGTCCAGTACAGCAACAACATCAACGGCGCCGACGGGGACTACGCCTGCTGATTCAGTCACGCCTGCTGATCAGAGGGTCGGTATCCCGCAGGCGTCGTTGAAGCGGATGAGGATCCAGCGCCTCTGTTGGGGCACCCACTCCCACTCGGTCAACGAGGCATGCACAATGCGCGTCCAGCCCCGCTCTGGGAGGTGGCCAGGGGGACAGCCAGGTTGGCGATCATCGTGGACTCGATCACGCCGGCATGCACGGCCGCGACCACCTGCTCGCCCGGGTGTCGCTCGGCCAGGGCGCGCACGGCATCGGAGGCACGGCGCACGAAACCGGACCAGCTCTCCCCCCCGGGTGCGATCAACATGTCGGGGTCGGTATCCCATTCGGGCACCCCGAAACGGTCGACCACCTCCTGCCAGCCCAGTCCGTCTGCGTCGCCCGGGAAGAGCTCGCTCAACTGGCGATCCTGCATGATGTCGAGGTCGCCCTTCCCGACGACCGGTTGCAGCAATCCCGCTGTCTCGATCGGCACGGGGCAACGTCGAGGCGTAGAGCGCCGAGTGCCCCCTCGAGCTCGCCGGTCATGGAGAGCCGCTCCGCCAGAGTGACGTCACCTGGCGACGCCCGAGTCCGGTCAGGCCGGTGCAGCCGCGCTGGCCGCCGACGATGCCGTTGACGTTGCACACCGCTTCGCCGTGGCGGACGAGCACCACACGGGTGCTGCCGTCGGTCGGTTCGAAGACCCGGCGCACGCCGCTGGGCACACCGAACGAGGTGCGGAGCGACTCTGCATCCGTCGCTCACGCCAGGTTGCCGACGAAATGCTCCAGCTGGCGCAGCGTCCGGCACTCGACCACCTCGTCGCAGTGCGCCGCGTACTCCCCCACGATGGAATCGCCCGAGCCCCAGTAGTCACGCGGTTCGGGATTGAGCCAGTACACATGGCGGGCCCGGCGTTGCAGGTCCTCGACGACCCACGACTGCGAGGCGTGATAGTTGTTGCGCGCGTCGCCCAGCAGCAGCACGCTCGAACGGGACGTGACCTGATCACCCCAGCGCCGGTGGAATTCGCTCAGCGCGTGCCCGTAGTCCGAGTGGCCGTCGACCCAGATGACGTCGGCCTCCTGGTTGATGCGCGCCACCGCTTCGGCCGGATCGACCACGCCCTCGAAGAAGCGCGTGACCTCATCGATGCCGTCGACGAAGACGAAGCTGCGCACCTTGGAGAACTGGGCGCTGATGGCGTAGACCAGGTGCAGGGTGAAGCGGGCGAAGGACGCCACCGAGCCCGAGATGTCGGCGATGACGAAGATCTCGGGCTTGCTCGGGCGGGGGTGGCGGAACCGGGGCTCGATCGGCACACCGCCCGTCGACAGCGAGCGGCGGACCGTGGCCCGGAAGTCGAGCGGTCCCTTGTGGCCGTGCCGGCGCTTGCGGGCCAGCCGCACCGCCAACTTGCGCGACAGCGGCTGCAGCACACGCTGGAGCACCGCCAGCTCCTCCCGGGTGGCATGCATCACGTCGATGTCCTCGGGCAGCGGCTTGCGCACCGAGCGCGGCCAGGGCCTCGGCGCCGCGGTCCTCGACCAGCCGGCGCCTGATCTCGGTCTCGACCGCCCGCCGGAACCGCTCGATGCGGGCCCGGTACTCGTCGCCCGCCAGGCGTTCCTCGAGATCGGTCAGCGCGCCCCCCGCTGCTCCCGCCTGGGCTTGCGCCATCAATCGCTCCAGGACCCCGTCGAGGTCGAGGTTCCGCAACGTCCGGTAGAGGTAGTACGTCCCCCCGACCGGACGTCCCGGCTCCATGCCGGCGTAGCGATCGACGGCGCCCCGCGCCACGGCATTCATGAGGCCGTGGTCGGACGAGAGGAGGGACTTGAAGAGCATCTCGGCCAGCTCCTCGGGCGTCATACCCTCGCCGCCACCCGAGCCCTTGCCCCGTCCGCGCTGACCGCCCTCGCCCGTCCCCGTGGCATCGGCGTTCTCACCCAGCTCGTTGCCGTCGGCGTCGAGCGCCCCGTCACCGCCGTGTCCCCCCGAACGCACCGCGAAGAAGACCTCGAAGGCGGTCTCGAAGGCATGCCAGTGCGACGAGGACTTGACCAGCGTGGCCGCCAGGGCGTACTTCAAGCCCTCCCGATCCTCGAGGGGGATGTGGTGCACGGCCTCAGCTGCATCGAGGTGCTCGGTCAACGACACCGGAAGCCCGGCCTTGCGGAGCTCGGTGACAAAGCCCGACAGAAGATCGAGCATCAGCTGACCGAGAGCAGTTCCTTGGCAGCCCGATCGATGTCGGTCTGGTACTTCAGCAAAATGTGCAGCGTGTCCCGGGCGCCGGCGGCGTCGATCGTCTCGGTGCCGAGGATGACCAGGGTGCGCGCCCAATCAAGGGTCTCGGAGACCGACGGGGCCTTGCGGAGCTCCAAGGTGCGCAAGGAACGCACGATACGGGCCACCTGGTCCGCCAGCTCCTCGGTGATGCCCGGTACCCGTGAGCGCACGATTGCCCGCTCTCGGTCGAGGTCGGGGTAGTCGATGTGCAGGTAGAGGCAGCGGCGCTTGAGCGCTTCGGAGAGCTCGCGGGTGTTGTTGGAGGTCAGGAAGACCATGGGCAGGCGGGTGGCCCGCACCGTCCCGAGCTCGGGGATGGAGACCTGGTACTCGCTGAGGATCTCGAGCAGCAGCGCCTCGGTCTCCAGCTCGACCCGGTCCACCTCGTCGACCAGAAGGACCACGGGGTCGGTGGAGCGGATGGCTTCGAGCAGCGGCCGGGCCAGGAGGAACTCCTCGGAGAAGATGTCCTCCTCCAGCTCCTTCCACGAAGGATGGTGACGGCCGCCCTCGCCGTCGTTGGCGGCTGCCGCAGCGCCCGAGCCGCCACTCTCGATCTCGCCGGGACCGCCCGCCTGGATCCGCAGCAGCTGCTTGCGGTAGTTCCATTCGTAGAGTGCCTTGGACTCATCGAGCCCCTCGTAACACTGGAGGCGTATGAGCCTGGCGCCGGTCAGCTCGGCCACCGACTTGGCCAGCTGCGTCTTGCCCGTCCCGGCCGGTCCCTCGACGAGGACCGGCTTGGCCAGACGGTCGGCCAGATAGACCACGCCGCTGATGGACTCGTCGGCCAGGTAGCCCACGTCGCCGAGACCGCTGCGGACGTCGTCCAGCGAGCCGAAGCGGGGAGGCCCCACGTCGGGTAGGCCGAGTTTGGCCGCCGTCCTCGCCACGCTGTCTGCGCTCACTGCCGCACCTGCCCGTCTCCTCGTACCACCCATTTCACGCTGGTCAACTCCCGTACTCCCATCGGTCCTCGTGCATGCAGCTTTTGCGTTGAAATTCCCACTTCTGCTCCCAAGCCCAACTCCTCGCCGTCGATGAAGCGGGTGGACGCGTTGACGAGCACCGCCGCCGCATCCACCTCGGCCACGAACCGGTCGGCCGCCCCGAGGTCGCCCGTCACGATCGCCTCGGAATGTCCCGAGCTGTAACGGGTGATGTGCGCGATCGCACCGTCCAGGTCGTCGACGACACCCACGGCCACGACGGGCCCCAGGAACTCGGTGGCGAAGTCGGTCTCGTCCGCCGCCTTGACCAGCTGGGCGCCGCCGGCGCCGGTCAGGATCGCCCGCACCCGCTCGTCGCCGCGGAGCTCGACCCCGGCGCCGGTCAGGGCGGCCGCCATGGGGGGCACGAACGCCTCGGCCACGGCGGCGTGCACCAAGATCGTCTCCGCCGCGTTGCACACACCGAAGCGGTGCGTCTTGGCGTTCACCACGATGTCGAGCGCCATCGAGAGATCGGCCCCCGCGTCCACGTAGACGTGGCAATTGCCGTCGCCGTCGAGCACGTAGGGCACGGTGGCGTTCTCCAGGAGGGAGGCGATGAGCGCAGGTCCGCCCCGTGGGATGAGGCAGTCGATGAGCCCGCGGAGCCGCATGAAGGCCACCGCGGTCTCGTGCGAGGTGTCCTCGACCAGTGCCACCGAATCGTCGGGCAGACCGGCCTTGGCGGCCGCCCGCCGCAGGATGGAGACGATGGCCCGGTTCGAGTCGAGAGCGGAGGCCGAGCCCCGCAGGAAGGCGGCGTTCCCCGCCTTCAGGCACAGCCCGGCGGCGTCACTCGTCACGTTGGGCCGGTTCTCGTAGATCACGCCGATCACGCCGAGGGGCACCCGCACCCGCGAGACCCGCAGCCCGTTGGGCCGCACCCAGCCCTCGAGCACCTCACCGACGGGGTCGGCCAGCGAGGCCACGCCGCGGAGCCCGGCTGCCATGGCCCGGACCCTGGCCTCGGTCAGCCGCAATCGATCCTGGGCCGACGCGGCCATCCCGGCGGACTCGGCGCGGGCGAGATCGCCCCGGTTGGCCTCCAGCAGGGCCGCCCACTCCTCATCGAGCATGTCGGCTGCCATGCGCAGCGCATCGTCGCGCACCGGGCCCGGGGCGCGGGCGACCGTGCGGGACGCCGCCTGGACGCGGCGCGCCAAGTCCTCCAATGCCGGCGTGGTCACCGAATTAGCGTACAAGCACCAGATCATCCCTATGGACGACCAGGTGGGACATGTCCTCGGGGAGTTGGTCGGTCTGCCGCCCGATCCATTCCGCCGAGCGTGCGGCCCCCATCCGGACCAGGCCCTTGGCGAAGACCTTCCCGTCGGGACCCACGATCTCCACCGCATCATCGGGCCCGAACTCGCCCTCGGCCGCCACCACTCCGGCCGGGAGCAGCGACCGACCGCCCTCGGCCAGTGCCTTCTGGGCCCCCTGGTCCACGATCAGGCGCCCCGAGGCTCCCCGGGCAAAGGCGATCCACAATTTGCGGGCCGAAAGACGCTGCGGCCGGGCCCGGAAGACCGTCCCCACGCCGGGCTCCCCCGCCACGGCGGCAGCGAGCACCCCGGGCCGGGCGGCATCGGCGATGATCGTCTCCACGCCCGACCAGGTGGCAATTTTGGCCGCCGCCACCTTGGAGGCCATGCCGCCGCTCCCGACCACGCTGCCCGCGCCACCCGCCATCTGTTCGAGACGGTGGTCGATCTCGACGACCTCATCGATGAGGGAGGCCTCGGCCACCAGGCGGGGGTCGGCCGTGAGCAGGCCCGGCGCATCGGTGAGCAGCACCAGCATTTGGGCCCGGACCAGGTGCGCCACCAACGCCGCCAACCGGTCGTTGTCCCCGAAACGGATCTCCTCGTCGGCCACCGCGTCGTTCTCGTTGACCACGGGGAGCACGCCCAGTTCGACCAGATGCTCCAGCGTCCCACGGGCGTGCAGGTACTGCGTCCGGTGCACGAAGTCCAAAGGAGCCAGGAGGACCTGCCCGGCGAGGATCCCGTGCGGGTCCAGCCCGTCCTGCCACATGCGCATCAGGCGGTGCTGGCCCACGGCGGACACCGCCTGGAGCACGGCAGGGTCGCCAGGACGCTTCTCGCCCCGACCGAGCGCCGCCCACCCCGCTGCGATCGCGCCCGACGTCACCACCACCACCGTGTGGGCGGCGGCGCGGAGCTGTGCGATCTCGGCGGACAGGCGGTTGACGGTGGCCGGCGAGACGGACGATGAGCCGACCTTGACCACGACGATCACGGCTCGCCCCAGGTGAAGGTCATGCTCCCGACGGTGACCTCGTCGCCGTCACGCACCCCGGCCCGCGAAGGGCGCGGTCGACGCCGAGGCGCCGGAGGCGCTTGACGGCCTCATCGAGTGCGCCCACGTCGTTGAGGTCCGAGAAGGCCACCGCACGCTCGGCCACCCGTCCCACCACGCGCCAGGACCCGGGCGCGATCCGTTGCACGTCGACGCCTTCGGGCACCGGCCGGTGGATGACGATCGCACCGGTCGCCTCGACCACGGCTGCGGCCCGCACCTCTTGGACCAGGGCCGCCAACTTGTCCACCAGCGGCTGCACCCCCGCTCCGGTCGCCGCGGAGAGGACCAGGTCGCACAGGCCGTCGCGGCCCGCTGACCCCGTCGGGGCCGCCCGTCTGCAGGTCAGCCTTGCTCCCGACGACGAGGCGGGGACGCTCGAGAAGTTCGGGTTGGTAACCACCGAGCTCCCCCAGCAGAATGCGTAATTGGTCCTCGGGGCTGTGTTCGGCGTGCGGATCGAGGTCGAGCAGGACGACCAGCACCCGGGCCCGCTCGATGTGGCGCAGGAAGCGGTGGCCGAGGCCCTTGCCCTCGGCCGCGCCCTCGACGAGTCCGGGGATGTCCGCCATGACGAACTCGGTGCCGTCACGCACGCCCCCGACCCGGACGACGCCGAGATGCGGCACCAGGGTCGTGAACGGGTAGTCCGCGATCTTGGGCTTGGCCGCCGAGACGGTCGCGATGAGGGTCGACTTGCCGGCGTTGGGAAAACCCACGAGCGCCACATCGGCCATGAGCTTCAGCTCCATGTCGAGCCAGCGCTCCTGGCCCTTCTCCCCCTGCTCGGCGAAGGCCGGCGCGCGGCGGCGGTTGGAGAGAAAGCGTGCGTTGCCCCGCCCGCCCTGGCCACCCTCGGCGATGAGGAACCGGTCGCCGTCACCGGCCAGGTCGCACTGCACCGCGCCGCCGGCGTCGCGCACGACGGTCCCGACCGGGACCGGGACCACGATGTCCTTGCCCCTCGCGCCGTGCTTCTTCTGCCCCGATCCGTGACCGCCGTCGGTGGCCCGCCGGAAGGGATGGTCACGGAAGCCGAGGAGCGATGACTGGTTGACCGAGGCCACCAGCCAGACGTCGCCCCCGTGGCCGCCGTCCCCGCCGTCGGGCCCGCCGCGGTCGACGTGGGCCTCGCGCCGCCACGACACGGCCCCGGCACCTCCGTCGCCCGCACGCGCGTGCAGTTGGGCCTGATCGACGAAGCCTGCCATAACGGTCCAGCTTACGGGCCAAAAACGGTCAACGGGCGCACTCGTGAGCAGGGCACGCGTCAAACAGCAAAAAGACGGCGGGCCCGTTCCCGCACCTCGGCGCGGGCCCGTTCGCTGTCGATCTGCACGCACCGGCCCCCCTCGACCACCGGCGTGCCCCCCACCCACACATCGGTCACGAGATACCCCGCGCCGGCCCACACCAGGTGGCCCAGCAGCTCGGCCTCGTTGGTGGCCGGGACGAATCGCGCATCGTCGGTGCGCAGGCGGATGACGTCCGCCGGACGGCCCACCTCGAGGGCCCCGACCGGGAGGCCGAGCGCCTCGCCTCCGCCCCTGGTGGCCAGCCGGAGGGCCGCCGCCGAACTGAGGGCGGCCGGATCAGCCGCGGTGGCCCTGGCCAAAATGGCGGCCAGTCGCATCTCGTCCCAGAGATGGAGATCGTCGTTCGACGCCGGTCCGTCGGTGCCGAGACCGACCCGGATGCCGCGGGCCATCAGGGCGGCGAGCCTGGCCACGCCCGCGCCCAGCTTCCCGTTGCTCCCGGGGCAGTGCGCCACGGACACATCGTGCGCAGCCATGACGTCCATGTCCGCCTCGTCGAGCCACACGGCATGAGCGGCGAGGACCGGACCGTCGAGAACGCCCAGCGAGGCGAGCAGCGCCGGCGCACGCATGCCGAAGCGCTCCTCGACCACTTTCCCTTCGGCCTCGGTCTCGGCCAGGTGGATCTGGGTCAACGCGCCGCGGCGCTGCGCCTCCTCCGCCACCGCCCTGAGCCCGGCTGGGGGCAGGCTGTACGCCGCGTGGGGGCCGAACCCGACGTGGAGCCGGCCCTCTCGGCCGTCCATGTCGTCGAAGACCCGGCACGCCTCGGCGAGATGCGCCTTCCACGTTCCGTCCGCATCGCGCCCCGGCATGTCGAAGACGCCGGGGGTGAGCATGCACCGGATGCCCGAGGCCAGCGCGGCGTCGGCCACCGCCGCCCCGTGCAGGTACTGCTCGCAAGTGGTCGTGATGCCGTTCAACAGCATCTCGCTCGCCCCGAGCGTCATGCCCCAGAAGACATCTTCGTCGCCATGCAGGGCCTCGCGGGGCCACACCGCTTCGGAGAGCCAGCGGTCGAGGGGCAGCCCGTCCCCGGCGCTGCGGACCAGCGTCATCGGTGAGTGGCCGTGACAATTGACCAACCCGGGCATGAGCAACCCGCCACCGTCGAGCTGCTGCACACGGGTGCGTGGGCCGGGCGGGGTGGCGCGCGGATCGCCGACCCAGGTGATCAGTCCCCGGTCGATCTCGACTGCGCCGGGGCACCACACCGTGTCCTGCGCATCGACCGTGAAGACCGCATCGGCGACAAGCCGAACGGTCACGCAGTGCCGACGAAGAGACGATCGGCGAGGTCCGTCGAAAGATGGAGCGTCTCACCCACTTCGTCGCCCTCCCCCTCGATGTGCACCTCCAGGTTGTCGTGCCCGTCACGCGCACCGACCTTCGCCACGACGCCGGGGATGAATCCCCCCTCCCCCAACATGGTGAGCGACCCGAGGTTGAGCTCCACCTCCTCGCTGATCCGCACGAGGCGGATGCGCTCGCCCGATCCGACCTCGGTCAGGGGTCGTGTGCGCACCGTGGTCGCGGCCGAGGCCGAGCCCGAGCCCGGGATCGGGTTCCCGTGGGGACAGGTGGCCGGGTCACCGAGCAACTCCACGAGCCGCGCCTCCACGGCGTCGGAGATCACGTGCTCCCAGCGTCCGGCCTCGCGGTGGACCTTGTGCCACTCGAGCCCGATCACATCGACCAGCAAGCGCTCCGCCAGGCGGTGTTTCCGCACGACCTTCTCGGCCAAGGTCCGGCCACTGTCGGTCAGGTGCAGCTGGCGACCCTGCCGCGAGACGAAGCCGTCCTCTATCAGCCGCTCGAGCATTTCGGAGACGGACGGGGCCGAACGACCAAGCCGTTCCGCGATGCGCGCCTGAATGACGGGGACGCCTTCTTCGGCCAGAGCGAGCATCGTCTCGAGGTACTCCTCCACCGCGGGGTGGAACTCCTGGGGCTCAATCGGCCGTTCAATCGCCATGGCAGTGGCCTGCGCCGTCCAACGGCGTCGACGGGACGTCGAGCGCGGGGTTGCGGTCGAAGAAGCCGACGGGGATCAGGCTGAAGCCCGTGTACTCGACCGGCATGACGGGCCAGTCCTCGGGCCGCGGGATGTGCGTGACCCCGAACGAGTGCCAGAGCACGACGTCGGTGTCCACGATGGCGCGGTCGTGTGCCGTCCACGCCGGCAGGCCGGCCCCCCCACTGTGCTGGTTCGGGTAGTCACCGGCCGCCCGTCGCTCGTCCTCGGCGAACGGCGTCACCCACAAGTTGTGGGCGGCGAACGTCGCCCGCTGACCGACGCTCGACGACGGATCGGCCAACAACGTCGGGGTCGATGTCGGGACGAGTTTGTAGGCGGTGGGCTGACCCACGGCGTTGACCTTCGATCGATTGGCGATCTTCCAGATTCTGCTCCGCAACGGATCGACATCACGTTGAGCGGCCAACTCGGACTCCAACAATGTCGCGACGGGAGCGAACGCGTTGCCCCAGGGATTGTCGTCGCCGAGCGGTGTGCGGAGCGTGTCGACTTCGAAGACGGCGTTGTCGGTGCCGTCGATCTCCACATCGAGCCGGACGTTGAACATGTGTTGGTGATACGGCGCGGCAAGGCCCGGTGCCACCATGCTGGCGTTGGCGTCACCGACGCCGTCTGCCACACCCATGGTCGACATGATCCCGGTCAGCTTCACCTCGAACTGCATGCTGCCGTCGAGATAGAAGTACCAGTAGAAGCCGTACTCGTAATTGCCGACGGTGGCGATGGAGCTCACGACGAGGCGTCGTGAACGGCGCACCTCGGTGCGGCCCGACGTCATGTCGGCGTGCTTCCAGAGAATCCCGTAGTCCTCTTCGTGGAGGCAGATCGCATTGGGCCGGGTGTGCGGGTGGCCGCGTTCATCGGAGAACACGTCATCGAAGTAGGTGATCTCGCCCAGGCAGTCGCAGCCGAGCGTGAGGGAGTTGGCCATGCGACCGAGTCCCCACTCGCCCGCGTCGAAGGCGCTCTTCCACGAGTGCATCGGCCCGGGATCGCCGTAGGGGACGACCATCTCGCTGACCGAGGCCCGGTAGAGAAGGGGACGCACCCGGCCCCCGTCCTCATAGCCGACGGTATGGATGACCAAGCCCTCGAGCGGGTCCATGCCCACTCGCAACGACCACTTCTGCCACTGCACCAGGTTCCCGTCGACGGTGAAGCTCGGGCCCTCCTTCTGCGTGATGGCCAGCGGGCGCAGATCGGTGCGCAGCGGCCCGTTGTCCTCGGGGTAGTAGCTGCCGCCCTGGGGCGGGAACGGGACCACGCCGATGTCCACGACCTCGAGCACCGTGCCGCGCCCCATGTCCACGTAGGCCAACAACCCCTCGAGCGGGCGGGCGTACCCGTTGTCGTCGGGCGAGTCGCGGAGATACGCCAACGCTTTGGTGATCCGCCGGTTCTTCTCGTGGTGCGATCCGAACGTGCCCGCGGGCCACGGATCGATCTGGACCAGCGACTTGTCGACGATCCCCCGACGGTCGAGCGCGGCGTTCCAGTCCGGGTCGGCGCGCAAGGCGCCGATGACCTTGATCGCCTCTTCGATCTGCAGGTTCGGACGGACGTCCGTCACCTCGATCCAGCTGTCGACCACGCCGCGGGTGACCGACACGATGGCCTCGACCACGGTCGCTTCGGGCCCCTGGAGGAGCACGGTCCGCACCCGGCGGTCGAGGACGACGGTCTCGCCGTTGTCGTCCGCGTGGACGAGCGCCTTGGGCGGGTCGCACAGACCCACGTAGGCGAAGCGGACGTCGTCAACGGGAACCGTCGCCCGCCCGCTCCCCAGTACGATCTCCCGGGCTGCCGTGATCTCCTCCCCGTCGAGCGGGGCCAGCGGGTGGCGGCGGGCGGGGGTCGAGGCGGACGTGGCGGCGGAGGCGGCGGTAGTCATGCGCGGCCAATGATAAGCGGGTCATGGTGGCAGGCCCTACTGTGGCCGGATGAGCGAGGCGGCCGGATGAGCGAGACGCCGGACAATGCGGCGCGCACCGCACGCGAGCTCGCTCGGCGCACGGGCGTGGACCATCACGACGTGCTGGTCATCCTCGGCACCGGTCTGGCGTCGGTGGCCGAGCGCCTCGGGGCTGCAGGGCCCTCCATCCCCCTGGCCACGCTCCCCTTCTTTCCCCGGTACACGGCCACCGGGCATCATGCCCAGGGCTGGTCGGTCCCGATCGGCGGCAAAATGGTGCTCGTCTTCGCCGGTCGTTGCCACGCGTATGAGGGCATCGAGCTGACCGACGTGGTCCATCCTCTCCGGACCGGCATCGCGGCCGGCTGCTCCACGGTGATCCTGACCGCTGCGGTGGGCGGCATCCGAGAGGACCTGGAGACCGGATCGATCGTCGTCGTCTCCGACCACCTGAACCTCACCGGTCGCTCCCCTCTGGTCGGTCCCGAATTCGTCGACATGGTGGGTGCCTATTCGCCCGAGCTACGCACCCTCGCCCTTTCGGCCGGCCAATCTTCTGGCATCTCCACCGGCGTCTACGCCCATGTCCTCGGGCCGCAGTTCGAGACGCCCGCTGAGATCCGCATGATGCGCACCCTCGGGGCCGACGTCGTCGGCATGTCCATGGCCTTCGAGACGATCGCGGCCCGCCATGCCGGAGCCAACGTCCTCGGGCTCGCCGTGGTCACCAACGATGCCGCCGGCACCGTCTCCGATGTGGCTCCCGTCGCCGACCTGGGTCATATCGGCGCCGCCGGCCTCGCGGCGTCCCCCACCGTTGCCGACGTCATTCGCCACGTCATAGTGTCGTTGCCATGACCGTGACTCCCCTCGGAGTGGACCATGTGTCCATCAACGTCCCCGATGTTCCGGCAGCGATCGACTTCTACACCGATGTTCTCGGGCTGGTGCAGAACGACGACCGGCCCGACTTCGGCTTTGCCGGCGCGTGGCTCGATGTCGGGGCCGGCGGTCAACAGGTGCACCTCCTCGGCTTCCCGACGCCGGAGAACAAGGGACAGCACTTCGCCCTTCTCTTCGAGGATCTCACCGCAGTCGTCGAGGAACTACGCGCGCAAGGCGTCCACGTAAGTGATCCGGTTGCCAGCGGGCCGAACCGGCACCAGGCGTTCGTGACGGACCCGTGGGGGAACTCGATCGAGCTGCATCAGCATCCGCGGGTCTGAGCTCGGGGGAGACCCGTTCCCGTGGCTCACTGACCCTCGGCTCTCGCGCTTCACGGCCTCACCCCCCTGCCCCGCTCGAAACTCCCACTCACCCGACCCCCGCCCCACTGCTCGCTCGAAGTCGCCTACCTGTGCGACACCATCGTCGACATCTGGCGGTTCAGCCGGCGCTCCTATGGCACCCCCTCGGGTCCATGCCGAGGCCGTTCCTCGGGCCGCCCTAGTCGTGGCGGACCTGATCAGCGGCATTGACCCCCGGCACTGGCAACGAGGGCCAGATGTTCCCGGGAGCCCGACGACTTCGGGCGCTTCGTGGCCCAGCACAACCGGTTGGACCCTGTCGGGATGGCCGAACTGGCCGGTAGCGTCGATTTCGCCATGGAGCAGGCATGGAAGCCGAAGAGGCTTGAAGATCACTCGACCGGCTGATACACCCGCCTGACAGACTGGACCTCCCTTGCGAGATTCACCGGACAACGGAGCGCCTCTTTCGGGGGGGGGCTTCGTCGCGTTGGGGCCGTCCAAATCGACGGCGAGCCTCGACCATCGATACGCTGACCCGTGACCAACCCGAGAGGAGCCGAGGCGTGACGGAACTCATCTGGAGCTTCATGCCCTGGCTTGTTTTCTTATTGGCCACACGCATCACATCCTTCAGCGGCGCAGTCGCAGTCGGCATGGTGGCGGCCCTGGTTGTCACCGGCCGAGCCATTGGCCGACACCGACTCCACGTCATTGAAGTGGCCAGCATCCTGTATTTCCTCGCGCTCGGGGTGATCCTCGGAGTCGTCCATCCCGGCCACCTCAACTACTGGTCCAGATACGCACAGGCGGGCTCCCACGCATTTCTGACGCTGATCGTCTTCGGCTCGATCCTCGTTGGGCACCCCTTCACCGAGGCCTATGCACGGGAGACGACGCCAAAGGAAGTGTGGGATACGCCGGAGTTCCATTCCATCAACCGGACTATCTCCGCTGTTTGGGGTCTTGCCTTCTTGGTGGGAACCGTGTCGCTCCTCGTGGCGGGCAGTGTCACCGAGCGCCAGTTCCTCCTTCGGGTCCTGGTTCCATTCGGGACCCTGGCTTGGGCCTACACCTACACCCAACGTGTGACATCGAAGGCTGAAAGTGAGCAATCGACTGCGTAGGTCTACGCCGTATACTTTGGCCGTGCTCGATCCGGCTGCAGCGGTCCTGTCGTGGCTCATGACACCAGGCACCGGCGAGCCGCTCACCTTCCTCGAGGAGCTGATCCATCGGCCCGACTGGCAGGGGTACGGGGGTGCCGGGGTGAGAACGTGCAGGCGTTCATTCCTAACCTCGGCGGCAACTTCACGAAAGCGCGAGAGCTCTGCCGTGGTTGCGCGGTCCGATCGGAGTGCCTCGAATTCGCCCTGGCGGACGACGAAGATGCCGTCGGCATGTGGGGAGTGAGCGCCGTGACAGGTAGGGGAGTGGCGTAGAGCTGGTCCGTGCAATAAGCGTGCAATAGCGATGTGGGAAAGGGTGTCGTGACGAGTTGTGTCGTGTCACCGTGAGTAGGGAGAATGCGACACCGACTGCCTTCACCAGGGCCTAAAACCTTCTTGAGGGCTGGTGCCCGCAAGGGCGTGGGGTTGCTTTCGTCGTCCACGTGAGAGGGGTCGGATTACCGACTTGCGGACAACTTGGTGCGCCTGTGCCCCGAGCACCATGCCATTCAGCCCGGGAACTCCACGTGGGTCGCCCCGGCCCATCCGAAGAGTGAGGGCGCCATCTCGCAGGCCCGCAAGGTGGCAACGGCCAAGGGGAAGGCCGGCGTGACGAGGGACCGCAACAGGTTTCAGCGGACGTGAGGCCGCCCGGTCTGGCTATCCGGTAATGATGTCGATGTGCTTGCGGCCGCGGCGGGCACCGAACTTCACCACACCGTCAGCTGTCGCGAAGAGCGTGTCGTCGCCACCCCGTCCGACGTTCTGGCCCGGATAGAACTTGGTGCCCCGCTGGCGCACGAGGATCGAGCCCGCGGTCACTGTCGTACCGTCGAACTCCTTGACACCCAGGCGCTGGGCCCGAGAGTCGCGCCCGTTACGGGTTGAACCGCCACCTTTTGTCTTTGACATTGTGAGCTCCTTGGACCGTCAGCCGGCGGACGTGATCGCGGTGATCTCCAGCGTGGCGTAGTGCTGGCGATGGCCCCAACGGCGACGCTGGTTCGACTTGTTCTTGTAGGTCATGGCGTTGATCTTCGGGCCCTTTTCCTCGCCCACGACCTTGGCCGTGACAGAAACACCAGCTAGCTGGGCCGGCGTGGCCAGCACGGTGTCGCCATCGACGACGAGGACCGGCTGCAACGACACCTCGGCCCCGACGGGCTCACCGAGCAACTCGACGCGGACACGCTGGCCCTCGGCCACACGCTCTTGCTTTCCACCGGACTTAATGACTGCGTACATGAGGGCGAAACCTTACCGCAGAACCGAGTCGTCCAATGTCACGCCCCGACCGCCACAGATGGCGCACTCGGTCGAGAGGGTCTCCAAAAGGCCCTCTGAGATGCGCTTCCGCGTCATCTCGACCAGTCCGAGCTCGGAGATGTCGAAGACCTGCGTGCGGGTCTTGTCCCGGGCCAACGCATTGCGGAGGGCCGCTGCCACTTTGTCCCGATTCTCGCGGATCTCCATGTCGATGAAGTCGATGACGATGATCCCGCCGATGTCCCGCAATCGGAGCTGGCGTGCGACCTCCTCGGCCGCCTCGAGGTTGTTGCGGTACACGGTCTCTTCCAGGTTGGTCTTGCCGACGTTCTTGCCCGTGTTGACGTCGATCACGGTCAACGCCTCGGTCCGCTCAATGATGAGCGAGCCACCCGACGGCAGCCATACCTTGCGGTCCAGCGCTTTGTGAAGCTGTTCGTGCACGTGGTAGCGCTCGAAGATCGGCAGCCCCTCCTCGACCGGGTCGTAATACTCGACACGGTCGGAGAGCTCCGGGCTGACGGCACGGACGTAGTCCCGCACCTGCTCGAAGAGGGCCCGGTCGTCGATCACGACGCCTCGATACTCCGCATTGAGCTCCTCGCGAAGTATCCGTACCGAGAGCTCCGGCTCACGGTAGAGGAGCCCGGGGGCGTCCGACTTCTTCGATGCGGCCTCAATCGCGTTCCACTGCTCCAGAAGGGTCTCTACGTCACGCTGAAGCTCGTCGGCCGAGACGCCCTCCGCCGCGGTACGCACGATCATGCCGTGACCAGCCGGTTTGACCTCATCGATGATTCGTCGCAGGCGACGGCGTTCGTTGTCGCCCAACCGCTTGGAGATACCGAAAGCGCTGCTGTTGGGGACCAGCACGGCGAACCGGCCCGGCAGGGAGACCTCCTGGGTCAGGCGGGCCCCCTTGGCGCCGATCGGGTTCTTTGTTACCTGGCACAGGATGGTCTGACCAGCCTTGAGCACGTCCTCGATCCGGGGCTGGGCGGCAGAGGATCCGCCGCCACCGCCCTCGATGTCGTCGCGGTCGTACCGCACGTCACCCCGATAGAGGACGGCGTTCTTCGGAATTCCGATGTCGACGAACGCTGCCTCCATGCCCGGCAGCACATTCTGGACCCTGCCGCGATAGACGTTGCCATCGATCTGGTTGGTGTCGTCGGCGGCCCGGGAGACGTAGTGCTCAACGAGGGAACGCCCTTCCAACATGGCGATCTGTGTCATTGCGGGTTGGACGTGCACACAGACCAGATAGCGGCCGACCTGCTTGCCCTTTCGATCACGCCCGGAGCGGCGACGACTGCGCCCCCGCTTGCCGTTCGCCGGGCCCTCGTCGTCCCCTCCCTCGTCGGGCGTGTCTGCCACGTCAGGCGCGTTGGCGGCCACGGCCGCCCCGGCAAATGCCTGAGGTCGGATGATCGGTGCCACAGCAGGTACGGCCGATGCGGCGGGTGGCGCAGCCGGGGCCGGCCTGGTGTCCCCTATCTGTGGTCGTACGGGTGCTGGCTGGGGTGATGGCGGTGGCGGTGGCGCAGGTGGGCTAGCGCCCCCCGGAACCTCCGCGCTCGGACCCTCTTGGGTCTGGCTGATCTCCGGCTCGGACATGAGGGAGAGCCCTCCTTGCGTCGTTCATGAGGCACGCCCTGCGGCGTGTACCACGACGGGGTCGGTCCCGAGTCCGCTGACCGAAAGCGGCTCGAACCGTGCGCCGTCGCGCTCGATCCATTGATGCGTTCTACAAGCCCGCGCCAGCACCACATCGGTGCCGAACGCCGAAATCAGGTCACCGGGGCGCACCCCACGCGGATGCGTCGCCAATTCGGCCCGCAAGCGACCAATCGGGTGTCCTCCCTGCTCCAACCCATTTTCCTGGGTCACGGTAAGCGTCAAGATGGCCGGCCGGATGTCGTCTTCGGTCTGACGACCCTTCCGCTCACGGTGAATGGTGAGGCTCGGAGCAGCGAGCATCCGCTCAACCCGCTCCTGCAGTTCCTGACCACCCACGCCGTGCACCTCCAACTCCCAATCGCACGATCCTACCTCTTGCTGCAGCGAACCCTCCGCCATCCCGATGACCCGGGCGGCCTGGACGACCACCCCGTCGGGCAGCAACGGCGTCAGGAGTCCGGGCAGCTCGGCCTCGGGGAGGTCATCGGGCCCGGCGGCCCCGGCGGGCCCGGCGGCCCCGGCAGGCCCGGCGGATTCGAGACGGGCGTCGAGATACTCGCCGAGCGATTCGCATCCGGTCGGGAGTGCAAGGCCGAAACTGAGCAGGGGGTGGGGCGAGAATCCCTGCGAGAGAGCCACAGGCAACCGGCTGCGGCGCAACGCCCGCTCCCACATGCGGGCGACGTCACGGTGGCTGGTGAAGCGGATCTTCCCCGTTTTGGAGAAGCGGAATCGCACCCGGCGATGCTCAGCGAGCCCCGGTGAACCCGTCTCTTCCGGCATTCAGCCCGCACCCGAGCGCACACCGCTCACGAGACGAACCGGGATCCGGCCCCCGACCGAGAGGTCCTGACCCGTCCCCTGACTCCCACCTGCGGGCGGAATCGGCGAAGCGACCACGTGCTCGAGCCCGAATCCCGTGCAAGCCCCGCAGTCGTAGCAGGGCGTCCAGCGGCAGTCCTCGACCGCTGCCTCGGCCAGCGCGTCCTGCCAGTCGGTCCAGAGGAAGTCCCGGTGCAACCCGGCGGAGATGTGATCCCAGGGCAACGGCTCGTGCTCATCTCGGTCCCGGTAGGCCACTTCGGCCAGGCTGAGCCCCTCCGCGGCCAGGGCCTCCTCCCAGAGCGCGAGGTCGAAGCGCTCCGACCATTCCTGGAACGTCCCGCCGGCCCTCCAGACCCGCTCGATCACGGCGCCCATGCGACGATCACCCCGGCTGGCCACGCCCTCGGCCGCCGACGCCGCAGGCTCGTGCCAGCGAATGGTGAGCCCTCGGGTGGCACGGGCATGCTCACGCAACAGGTTGACCTTGCGTTGCAGCTCGTCGACGGTGTCCTGGCCAAACCATTGGAACGGGGTATGCGGCTTGGGCACGAACCCGCCGACCGAGGCCGTCACGGTCACCGACTTCGAGTGGCGACGCCCGATCTCGACGCAGTGCTTGCCGAGCTCGGCGATCCCCATGACGTCCTCGTCCCGCTCGGTGGGCAGGCCGATCAGGAAGTAGAGCTTGACCCTGCGCCACCCCTGGCTGAACGCGGCATCGACCGCGCTGTAGAGGTCCTCTTCGGTGATCAACTTGTTGATGACCTGGCGCATGCGCCACGTGCCGCCCTCCGGCGCGAAGGTCAGGCCCGTCCGGCGCACCTTCTGGATCTGCGCCGCCGTCCCGACGGTGAAGGCGTCGACCCGGAGCGAGGGAAGGCTCACCGACACCCTCCCCTGGTGGACGGGGTCATCGATGATGTCGCGCACCGTGTCCTCGATGCCCGAGAAGTCGGCCGTCGACAGCGACGTCAGCGTGACCTCATCGTGGCCGCTCCAGGCCAGGCCCTGGCGCACCATCTCCTTCACCTGGGCCGCCGGCCGCTCGCGCACCGGCCGGGTGATCATCCCGGCCTGGCAGAAGCGACAACCGCGGGTGCAGCCTCGGAAGACCTCGACGTTCAAGCGATCGTGGACGACCTCGGTCAGGGGCACGAGCGGTCGGACCGGATAAGGCCAGTCCGCCAGGTCCGCCACCGTGCGCTTGGCCACCTCGTCCGGCACACCCACCCGGTTGGGCAGCGTCGACACCAGGCGTCCGTCGCGATACGTCGACGTGTAGAGAGCCGGGACGTAGACGCCTTCGATGCCCGCCAGGACCAGCCGGAGCGCCTCACGGTCGCGCACGTCAACGGGCAGGGCCAACCATTCGCGGACGGCCTCGTTGATGTCGCCGACGACCTCCTCACCGTCGCCGAGGGCGAAGACGTCGACGAAGTCCGCCAACGGCTCGGGATTGAACGTGCAGTGGCCACCCGCGATGACCCAGGGGTCCTCGGGACCCCGGTCGACCGCGTGCAGCGGGACATCCGCCAGGTCGAGCACGTTGAGGACGTTGGTGTAGACGAGCTCGGCGGACAGATTGAAGGCCATCACGTCGAAGTCACGGGCGGCGATGTGTTGTTCCACGCTGAAGAGCGGAACGCCGGCGGCCCGCATGGCAGCCTCCATGTCCACCCAGGGCGCGTACGCCCGCTCCGCCACGGCATCGTCGCGCTCGTTGAGGATCTCATAGAGGATCTGCAACCCCTGGTTGGGGAGACCGATCTCGTACGTGTCGGGGTACAGGAGCATCCAGGCCACCTTGCCCGGACCGTGCTCGGGGTACTGCGCCCCTTGTTCGCCCCCGATGTAGCGCGCCGGCTTGGACACACCGAGCAGCAGCCGTTCCACCTGTGGCCAGAGGGTCTCCATCGCCCCCAAACCCTACGGGACTCTCAGGCCCCCGACGGCGAGGAGGTCGTCGTCGTTGCGGCAGGCTTCGTAGTCGTCGTCGTGGCCGTCGAGCCGCCGCTCGGAGTGGTCGTGGTGGTGGTGGTCGTAGTGGGCGTGCCGAAGGGTACGGTTGCTCACGGGCGCGGTGGACGTCGGGGGAGCCTTCGCAGTCGGTGTCTTCACGCCGCCGATCGGGTTCGCCACGATGTAATTGAAGATATGGCGCACCAACGGCGCCGCCGCCTCAGCGCCATACCCACCCTCGCCGATGACCGCGAGCACGACGTACTGCGGGTTCGGGTTGGGCCCGAAGGCCACGAACCAGCTGTTGGGCTCCTTGGCCCCGGGGTTGGTGGCCGTCCCCGTCTTGCCCGCCAGGTTCCAACTCGTCGGGAACCCCAGGAAGGCGCCGTATCCCGTTCCGTTCTTGTTGGCGATGACACCTTCGAGACCCTGCAGAATCGGCTGGGAGACGGCCGGGGGAAGGCTCACGTGTCCCATGTCCTTCGGCGCGAAACTGGTCACTACCTTCCCTGTGGTCGGATCGACGATCTCCGACGCCACTTCGGGGGCGAACCGCGTCCCGCCGTTGGCGAAGGTGGCGTAGGCCACCGCCTGTTCGATCGGCGTCAACGCCGTCGCCCCCTGCCCGAACGCCATCTCGACGTTGTCACCCGTGTACCACGAGGTGTTGGGATACGCGGCCGGTGCCGCCTTGTGGAGCTTCTCCCGTTCGGTCTGGCTGTCGACGCGGCCCGCGACTTCATTCGGGAGGTCGATGCCGGTGCTCACCCCTTCCCCGTACTGGGCCGCCACATTCTGGATCGCGTTGGCCCCGTAGGTCGCCCTCCCCTCCCAGAACAACTCCCCGAGATTGTAGAAATACGAGTCACTGGACACGGTCAGCGCCATCGGGAGGGCGTACTGCCCGCCGCTGTCACCTGGGTTGTCGGTGAAATTGCACGAGCCGCCGGTGCAGTTCTGGACCTTGAAGGTCCCCGTGTCGTTGTAGTACTTCGAGGGGCTGTACACCCCGTCCTGCAGATCGGCCGTTGCGGTGATCAATTTGAACGTCGAACCGGGCGTGTACTCACCCTGAATGGCTTCGTTGTTCTCCGCTTGGCTCGCCGTCAACGCGGCGTAGTTCGCGCTCGAGATACCGCCAACCCACTGATTGAGGTCGTAGGTGGGATAGGAGGCCATCGCGAGCACTTGACCGTTCTGCGGATTGAGCACGATCGCCGCACCGTTGATGGCGGGCGGCAGCTTGTTGTTGTCCGCGGCGTCCGGCGTCTTGCGATCCAGGAGGATCTGGGCTTCCAGATCTCTCTGCACCTCCTCCTGCAGGCCGGTGTCCACGTTGAGCACGACGGTGTCGCCGATCTGGGGCGCCGTGCGCGAGAGCGTGCCGACCACGTTGCCTGACGCATTCACGGAGAGCGCCTGTCTCCCGTCGACGCCGCGCAGGTACCGCTCGTACTGCGCTTCGATGCCCGACTGCCCCACGAGGCTTCCCTGGTTGTAGCCGCCCTTGGGGTCCGCATTGAGTTGTGCCTGCGTGATGTCGCCCAGGTAACCCAGCACGTGGGTGGCGGTGGTCCCGCCTTGGGGATACGTGCGCTGCGTGATGGTCTGCACGGTGACGCCCGGATAGTCGGACTGGTGGGTCTGCAGATACTGCACGGTGTCGGCCGAGACATTGGTGGCGACCGGCACCGGTTCGTACGGGCTGTAGCGCACGTCTTTCACCGACCGTTCGACTTGCGCTGGCGTCTGGCCGATCAGCGCGGCCACCTTGCCGATGATGGAGGGGTGCTGCGTTGCGGCGTCGGGCGAAAGAAGGATCTCCTGCTCGGGAACGTTGGTCACCAAGAGCGTGTCGTTCCGATCGACGATCTCGCCCCGCGGCGCCGCCACCTGGACCACGCGGACCTGGTTGCGGGTCACGGCCGCGGCAAACGTCTTGCCGTCGATGATCTGCAGCGTCCACAGGCGCAGACCCAAGATGAGAAAGAGCACGAGGACGGCGATCCCCACCACCCGAAGGCGCAGGTTCGGGCGGGACGGGAGGTCCTCGGGCGAGCCGACAAGTGACGCCACGTTGACGCTCTTGCGTGGCCGCATACGCGGTTGGCGCGCCTCGCTCCTCCACGCCGACTTCCGGGGCTGTCGTGACGAGGGCTTGGGGTGGAGGCGATCTCCCCGGATGGGGTGACGCAGCGTCCGCTTCACCAAATACCACCCTCAGGCGACTGGGCTGACACCAGCGTGCGCCGGGTCCCTTCTGCGAAGAGCGCCCAGCGCATCAAGCGATTCACGGGCAGCACCAACACCGCGCTGGACACAGCGACGATGACGAACAGTGAGAGATAGTCGACCTGCACCATCTGTTGTTGACCGAAGATGGCTCCAAGCACGGAGAACAGCATGTCAGCCGCGACGCTCCCAACGACCGCGGCCACGGGCTTCAGCCACACCGCCCGCTTGTCGACGGCCGACGTGGCAATGCCGATCGAATACCCCAACAGGCATCCCACCAGGGCACTGAGGCCGAACGGGGTGGGTAGGACCAGGTCGAAGGCCAGTCCCGACCAGAATCCGACGAGGGCGCCAGTCTCAGGGCCCGCGAGCAGGGCGGCGGTGATCGGGAGCAGCCACAAGAGGTCAGGGTGCGTGCCCCCGATCCGTATCGACAGCATCACCGTCGACTGGATCAACAGCAGAAGGAGCGCCACGAGGGCGACGCGAAGGATGACCCGACCACTTATCCGACCGATCACGCTGCCGGCTCCCACAGGACGACGTTCACGTACGCCAACTGGCTGAGGTCGGCCGCCGGCGTGACCGCGATCGTCACCTGGCTGGCGCCGGCGCTGGTGTGGAACGACGAGACCCGGGCCACCGGGATACCGGGAGGGAACGCGGCGGCATCGAGACTGCTCGTGTACATGGTCTCGCCCTTCTGCAGCGGCGTATGGGGTGCCACCAGGTCCGCCGTCATGGGGGAACTCGGCCCCTGTCCGTCAACCGTGGCCGTGGACGACTTGGTCGGGCCGAAGAAGACGCCCACCTTCGACTGCCCGTCCTTCACCAGCCGCACCACCGCTGTGTGATGGAACGACTGGATCACCTGTCCCACCAGGCCGCCGTGTCCGACGACGGGCATCCCCACATCGACCCCTTCCGAGCGTCCCTTGTCGATGGTGATGGTCATGGTGAAGTTCGAGCTGTTCTGCTGCGTTGTCGCTGCGGTGACGGTGGGGAGCGCGTTGAGGAACGGCAGGTTTTGGAGCGCCAACAGTTGGCGGAGCTGGTTGTTCTCGAAGTTCTGCTCGGCCTTGCCCAGACGGAGGTTCCCGATGGTGGCTCGCAGCTTCTGATTCTCCGACTGCAGCGATCCGTAGTGCACGGCGCCGGCAAAGAAATCACCGATGGGGCTGAGGACGTCGGTGACGGCGTGGCGCAACGGAGAGAACACACCGTTCGCCACGGACTTCACGCCCGAGGTGATGCTGTGCGTCCGCCCGTTGAGGTCGAGCGAGATGATGGAGAGCGACAGTACGACCAGCACCACAATCGTCAGCGTGCGGCGCGACCGCCGAGACCTCGCCACCCCGGGGATACCGGACGATCCGTCAGCGCGTAGACGTGGTGATCAGCACCCGCTTGAGCGCTTCGAACTCTTCCAGACATTGACCAGCACCGACGGCGACGCAGTTGAGCGGGTCGCGGGCGACGACGATGGGCATTCCTGTTTCGTTCTGCAGGCGGGCCGCCAGGCCGTGCAGCATGGCTCCCCCACCGGTCAGGACGATTCCCTGCTCCATGATGTCGGCGGCCAGCTCGGGCGGCGTGCGGTCGAGGGTGACCTTCACGGCATCGACGATGGCCGATACCGGCTCTTCGATGGCCCTCCGAATTTCCTCGGTGGACACCACAATGGTCTTCGGCAATCCGCTCACGAGGTCACGGCCGCGGATTTCGGCGTGCAGCTCTTGCTCCAACTCGTAGGCCGAGCCGAGGGTGATCTTGATCTCCTCCGCCGTGCGCTCACCGAGGGCCAGACTGAATTCTTTCTTCACGAAGGCGATGATCGCTTCGTCGAGCTCGTCGCCGCCGATGCGGACCGACTGGCTCGTCACGATGCCACCCAGCGAAATGACCGCGACCTCTGTGGTGCCTCCACCGATGTCGACGACCATGTTGCCCGTCGGCTCGTGCACCGGGAGCCCGGCACCGATCGCGGCCGCCATCGGCTCCTCGATGATGTAGGCGCGCCGCGCGCCGGCGTACTCAGCCGCTTCCATCACCGCGCGTCGTTCGACGCCGGTGATGCCCGAGGGAACACAGATAACCATGCGGGGCTTGGCGAAACGGCGCTGATGCACACGATGGATGAAATAGCGCAGCATCTTCTCGCAGATCTCGAAGTCGGCGATCACACCGTCTTTGAGCGGTCGGATCGCCTGGATGTTCGACGGCGTGCGGCCGATCATCCGCTTCGCCTCGGCCCCCACCGCCAACGGGCGCCCGTCTTTGACGTCCACTGCGACCACAGATGGCTCGTTCAGGACGATGCCACGACCGCGCACATAGACGAGGGTGTTGGCGGTACCCAAGTCGACGGCCATGTCACGACCAAGAAGGGAAAGGCGATTGTCGGCCATGAAGGACACTTTCTCCCGGTGTAGGCGGGACGAGCACCGGAGAATCCGGTACCTGTAGGTGAGGTACCAGGTTAGGGGACGGCAGCGGTCAACCACAAGGCAACCTTTCGGCAACCTCTTACGAAGAGGCGAGTTCGGGGAAGAAAAGGGCGATTTCCCTCGCCGCCGACTCGTGCGAATCAGAGCCGTGCACCAGATTCTCGGTCGTCTCGATGCCGAGGTCGCCTCGAATCGTCCCCGGAGCGGCTTCGGCTGGGTTGGTGACCCCCATCATGCGTGCGCACCACGGCATAGGTGTCCTTCGGACCCTCGACCACCATGAGCAGGACGGGCGAACGCGTGAAGAACTTCACCAGGTCGGCGAAGAACGGGCGCTCCGCATGCTCGGCGTAGTGCGCCTCGCGCCAGCTCGGTGCTGACGGTCCGCAATTCGGCCGCCACGAGATGCAGGTTCTTACGCTCCAACCGGCCGACAATCTCGCCGATCAGACCGCGTTCCACACCGTCTGGCTTCACAATGACAAGGGTTCGATCCACGAGCGGAGGACAGTAGCAGCAGCGCACGAAGGGGTGGAGGGCCACACCCGCCGCGCAGCGATACCCTCAACCCTCAACCCTCAACCCTCGACCACCAACCCTCAACCATTGGTCGAGACATGGCATTCTGCCGCTCAGCGGCCGGCATCCTCCCAGCCGACGGCGCCGGCAAGGATTTCGCCGCGGGCCGTGCCCACGGTGTAGAGCGACCCCGCGACCACGACCAGGCCACGGGCGTTCACCAGTCCCCTCGCCAGCGCCAGGGCGTCGAGCACGGAGGGCTCCACATGCACGTGCAGGTCCAGCGCCCGGCGCGGCGTCCGCCACGTCCTCGGCCGGCAGGGCCCGGGGAGAATCGGGTTGGCACGCGACGATGGTGGTCACGTCGGACGGCGCCAGGGCCGCCAGCATGGCCAACGGATCGCGACCCGAGAGCATGCCGATCACCGCCACGGTGTTGCCGTCGACCGCGAACTCCTCGGCCAGGGCGAGTCCGAGCGCGGTCATCCCGGCCACGTTGTGCGCCCCGTCGACCAGCAGGAGCGGCCGCCGGCCCAACACTTCGAGGCGACCGGGTACCCGGACGATCCCGAAGCCCTCGTCGACGACCTCGGGGTCGAGCGGACGCCCGAAGAACGCCTCCGCCGCGGCGAGCGCACAGGCCGCGTTGCGTCCCTGATGCGCACCGTGCAGGGGCACGAGGACATCCTCGTAGCGCCCGCCCGGCGTCCACAGGGTCACCAACCTGCCGCCGACGGCGACCCGGTTCTCCTCGCAGCCGAAGTCCCGATCGGCCACCCACACCGCCGCCGCACCCACGCGGGCCGCGTGGGCCTCGACGATCGCCACCAGATCGGCCCGGGTCTCGCCCACGACCACGAGGCTCCCGGCTTCGATGATCCCCGACTTGTCCTCGGCAATGCCTTCGAGGGTCGGGTCCGAGCACATCGGTGTGGTCGTAGCTGAAATTCGTCAGCACGGCGACGTCGCCGTGCAGGACGTTCGTGCTGTCCCAGGTGCCGCCCAACCCCACCTCGACCACCATGGTGTCGACGGCATCGTCGGCGAACCACGAGAGAGCCGCTGCGGTCAGCAGCTCGAAGCGGGTCGGCCTTTCGGGGAGCATCGCCTCGAGCGACGCGAGCTCGGAGAGCACGTCGAGAAATGCCTCGTCGCTGATCGGCTTCGCCGTTGTGCGCCAGTCGCTCGGACACGCGGTGCAGGTTCGGGCTCGTGTAGGTCCCGACGCTCAGGCCCTGCGCCATGATCAAGGCGGACACCATGGCCGACGTGGAGCCCTTGCCGTTGGTCCCGGTGATGTGGATGGAGGGGATCGATTCGTGCGGGTCGCCCAACACGGCCATGAGCGATTTCATGCGGTCGAGCGTGGGCAGGGCACGCCGGCTGGGCATGTTCGACTCGAAATCGATGTGACCGTCCAGCCACTCGAGAGCGGCGTCGAGATCCGCGAACGGTGGCCCGGCGCTCGTGCCTCGAGCGGCCCGACGGCGTCTCCTCCGCGAACCGACGGCGGCCGGCTAGGAAGCGGCGCGCCGGGTGCGGGTCGACTTGACCGGAACGCCGCCCACAGGAACCAGGGTCGGAGCGACCCGGTCCAGCACCACGGCGCGGTCGACCACGCACTTGCCGACGTCAGAGCGACTCGGAAGGTCGTACATCACATCCAACAGGACTTCTTCGAGAATGGCCCGCAGGCCGCGGGCGCCGGTCCCGCGCAGCATGGCCTGCTCGGCCACCGCCTCCAGCGCGTCGGGCGTGAACTCGAGCTCGACATTGTCGAGGGCGAAGACACGCTCGTACTGGCGGGACAGCGCGTTCTTGGGCTCGACCAGAATCTGCACCAAGGCATCCTTGAACAGAGGGGAAACGGCGCTCACCACGGGCAGCCGACCGATGAACTCGGGGATCAGGCCGAACTTGATCAGGTCCTCGGGCAGCACGTGGCGCAGGATCTCCCCGTCGTCACGCTCGCGGCGGTGCACTTCGGCCCGGAAACCGATACCCCGCTTGCCGATGCGACCCTCGATCAGCCGGTCCAAGCCGGCGAACGCCCCGCCGCAGATGAACAGGATGTTCGTGGTGTCGATCTGGATGAACTCTTGATGGGGGTGCTTGCGCCCGCCCTGCGGGGGAACCGACGCCGTCGTGCCCTCCAGGATCTTCAGCAGTGCCTGCTGGACACCCTCGCCCGATACGTCACGCGTGATGGACGGGTTCTCGCTCTTGCGGGCGATCTTGTCGATCTCGTCGATGTAGATGATGCCGGTCTCGGCCCGCTTGACGTCGTAGTCGGCCGCCTGGATCAACTTGAGCAGGATGTTCTCGACATCCTCGCCGACGTAGCCCGCCTCGGTCAGCGCGGTGGCGTCGGCGATGGCGAAGGGAACGTTCAGCATGCGGGCCAGCGTCTGGGCCAACAGCGTCTTGCCGCACCCGGTCGGGCCCAGCAGGAGGATGTTGGACTTGGCCAATTCGACCCCGTCCTCTTGCACCGGTCCGGCCTGCACCCGCTTGTAGTGGTTGTACACGGCAACGGAGAGGATCTTCTTGGCGTACTCCTGGCCGACGACGTAGTCGTTCAGGAAGCTGAAGATCTCCTTGGGCTTGGGCAGGTCCTCGAACGAGAGCTCAGCGGTCTCGTCGCGCTCCTCGGCGATGATGTCGTTGCACAGGTCGATGCACTCGTCGCAGATGTAGACGCCAGGTCCGGCAATCAGCTTCTTGACCTGTTTCTGCGTCTTCCCGCAGAAACTGCACTTGACCAGATCTCCGCCTTCGCCGAACTTCGCCACCGAAACCCCTCTCCCCGTTCTCCCGTTGCTCTCGCCGAGACGTTCTAGATGGCCTATGCAGCGCCGATAGCTTCGAGCGGGGCGATCGTGCGGGAGGTGATGATCTCGTCAATCACGCCGTACGTCACCGCCTCGTCCGCCGTCATGATGAAGTCGCGATCCGTGTCCTTGGTGACCTTCTCATGGGTCTGGCCCGGTGTCCTCGGCCAGCATGCTGGTCAACAGGTCACGCATGCGCAGGATCTCCTTGGCCTGGAGCTCGATGTCGCTCGCCTGGCCCTCGACGCCGCCCCACGGTTGGTGGAGCAGGATCCGGGCGTGCGGCAGTGCGAACCGCTTGCCGGGGGCGCCGGCCGCCAGGAGCACGGCGGCCGCGGAGGCGGCCTGGCCGTAGCAGAAGGTGGAGACGTCCGGCTTGATGAACTTCAGCGTGTCGTAGATGGCGAACAGCGCCGTGATGTCCCCGCCGGGCGAGTTGATGTAGAGGTGGATCTCCTTGTCCGGCTCCTCGGACTCCAAGAACAGCATCTGGGCGCAGACGAGGTTGGCCACCGTGTCATCGACCGGAGTGCCGAGGAAGATGATGCGCTCACGCAGGAGGCGTGAATAGAGGTCGTAGGCCCGCTCACCGCGGTTGGACGATTCGATGACTGTCGGAACGAGATAGTTGTTCGCCCTGTACCGATCACCTGCGCTCTCATCATCACTCGTTCTCCTCGTTCTCTTCGGCCACGTCGGTGGCCGCCTCGGCGCCCTCCTCGGTACTCTCTTCCGCCGCATCGGCCTTCAGGTCGTCCCGTGACATCGGGTTGCCCTCTTCATCGAAGAGCTCCACATGGTCCAGCAGCCACTGCAGCGCCTTGCCCTTTCGTAGCTCCGAGCGTACCGCGCCGGTTCGTCCGGCCGTGTCGAGTTGGCGGCGCAGCTCGAGGGGCGTCGTCTCCATCCGCTCGGCCATGGCGGCGATCTCGGCGTCGAGCTCCTCGTCGCTCAGCCCCAGCTCCTCGGCTTCAGCCAGGGCCCGGAGGGCCAAATCGGCCTTCACCGCCCGATGGGCGTCGGCCCGCACCGCAGCCAGGAGATCGTCGGGCGTACGCCCTGTGGCCTGGAGGTATTCGCCCAAGCCCAGTTTCTGGGCGTCCAGCCGGTGTTGCAGGTCGTGCAGCCGCTCGTTCACCTCGGCGTCAACGAGCACCTCGGGCACGTCGCCGTCATCCACCAGGGCGGCAACCGCCTCGATGGTGTTCTCCCGCAGCGCCATCTGGCTCTGCACCAGCTTGACCCGGGCCACCCGGTCGGAGATGTCGGCCCGCAGCTCGGCCACGGTGTCGAACTCGGAGCTCTCGGCCGCCCACTCGTCGGTGGGCTCGGGCAATTTCTTGACCTTGACGTCCTTGACGAGGACCCGGAACGAGATCACCTCGTCCTCGTCGCCGGGCGCCGCGGACGAGAACGTCAGGATGTCGCCGCTCTTGGCGCCGCGCAGCGTCTCGTCGAGCTCCGCGGTGACCGTGCCGCTCCCGACTTCATAGAGATAGTCGTCGACGCCGACCACTTCGGCGCCGCTCGCGTCGTTCCCGTGGAGATCGATCGTCACCAGATCGCCGTCGATCGGCGGGCCGGCCCACGAGCTCGAGCTCGGCATCGTTCTCGCGCAGCCGATCGACCTGACGGTCGACGTCCTCGTCGCTGACGACGATGCCGGGCAGGGTCACCTGCAGGCCGTCGTACCCGGGGATGGACACCGTCGGCCGCACCTGGACGACGGCGTCGAAACTGATGGCGCCGCTGTCCTCACCCGAGGTGATGTCGATCTCGGGGGAGGCAATGGGATCGATCTCCGAATCGACCACAGCGCGGGCATAGAAGTCCGGCAACGATTCCCGAAGGGCTTCGGCGCGCAGTGCACCGGCTCCGCCCATGCGGGCCTCCAGCACCTTGCGCGGCACCTTCCCGGGCCGGAAACCCGGCACGCGGATTTGGGAGGCCAGGGTCTTGACGACGTCAACGAGAGCCTTGTCGAACTCTGGCTCGTCGATCTCGACGCTCAGGCGGACGAGGTTTCCCTCCAACGGTTCAGTGGTGGCACGCATCACGGACTGCACACTCTACTGGCCGATCAGAACATGAAGTTCATGGCCCCGAGAATCTTCTTCCCGAGGGCCGCGTCCCCTTCCATCTCCACCCCTCCGGCGGCCTCCACCTCGCCCGCCTCCACCCGGCCGCAGCCCAGACGGACGAAATCGAGGCTCGGAAAGGGCCAGGGCCACCGTGGGCACCGCGGGCACCGGGTCACGGCGGATCCCCTTCGGCGACAGGTCGGGCACGGCCACCGTGGACGGCGAGCGTGAACCGGCGGGCATCTCGGGCGGGGCCGGTCACCGAGAAGCGCACGACCGAGCCTTCGGGCGCTGCGGCCTTCTTGCCCACGACGAACCCCATGGCAGCCTGGACCTGATCCACCGCGATGGCCGAGGCGAGCCCACCGCTCCCGCCGGGTCGGCCCAGGGCGGCCCGCACATCCTGCTCGTGGACCCAGCTGTCGAAGACTCTGGTCTGCATGAAGTCGGCGAGGGCCACCTCTCCGACGATGGTGGGGCCGACCTGGGCCCACTCATCCTCGGTCAGGCGCCGGAGCGTGGCCAGCCGGAGCTGGATGACGGCGACGAACTCGGTCAGGACGTCGGGCCCGGGCGTGGACCGGCGCACGGCGATCCACCGCTCGTTCTCCTCGGCGAAAGGGATGCGGACGTGGTCGCCGAACGGGCCGTCCCACAGCGGGGGTTCGTCTCCGAGCAGGGATCGCTCGATGCCGATGAGATGCGAGAGGTGATCGTGGACGCTCCATCCGGGGCACCCGGTCGGCCGGGCCCATTCCAGCTCCGTCAGCCCGTGACAGGCCGCAGCCAGCGATTCCCAGGTCTCCCCGAGCGCCGTTGTGGCCGTTCTGCCCCGGCCTGAAAAGTCACCTGCTGCATCCCCCGTGTCATCCCGTTTCGGCGTCCCCGGCACGTGCCTGAGGCTAGCCCTCCCCTGCCTGAATGAGCCTGAGCATCCCCCCCTTCGCCAGACCCCCCCGCTAACTTTCGGAAGCAATCCGGGGGCTCACCGACGGGCTCGCCGAAAAGAGGAGTTGGCATGGCAAATTTTGAGGGCTACTGCGTGAAGTGCCGCGAAAAGCGTGAATTCGATGGGCAGGAGGTCGAGTTGGCCAATGGCCGCCGTGCCGCTCAGGGTCTGTGCCCAACGTGTGGGACCAAGATGAACCGTATCTTGGGCAAGAAGAAGGACTGACGACTCGCGGCAGACTGCCGCTCGTCGAATCCGTTGGCGGTGAGCGCCTCGACGATCCACTGCGCAGCATCTTCGCCCGTTCGTGTCGTCGGTCAGGGTGATGCGGATCGTCGAGGTCCGGGGCGAAGCTGGGCCCGATAGCACCACGCTGGACGAAATCTCGCCACCACTGGGCGGGCGCTGTGCCCCTCCTGAGGACTTCTGCTTGACGGAGGCGTGTGTCGGAACCCTGAATTCCGATGTGGTCAGTCGGCGGTGCAGCGACGACGTAACCTACGTTGTCCACGCTGGGAGCGTTGTCTACGACACCCCTGACGTCACGGGCTGTAGCGCAGCTTGGCAGCGCGCCTGCTTTGGGAGCAGGAGGTCCCGGGTTCAAATCCCGGCAGCCCGACGCAGAAGCTGCGGTTGACCCCATTTGGTGGACCGCGGTCATGAGCCGCCTACTCGAGCTGGCATTCCGATCTGACGGGACGCGATGCTGCGGGCGGTGAAGTGCCATGGATTCTGGAGTCGCTCAGGCGTCCCGGGTCATCATCCGCCACGCGCCGAGGACCGACCAGCCGACCAGCCACGCGACGATGACGCAGACCGCCACCGTGGTGGACTCCGGCAAGAGTCCGGCGATTCCCGCCGCCGCCGGCCGGGCCCCCCGCCTCCGCCACCCAGCACCGGGAGCCCGCCCGGCGCCAGGTGGGCCGTGGCCAGGCCGACCACCCCCCGTTGCAGGTTCGACAGGTGGGGGATGCGTGCCCTCGAGAGGATCGGCGTCAGGACGACCTCGAGCACGATCATGGTGATCACCGCCACCGTCCGCTGTCCGATCAGCGATCCGAGCCCAAGCGCGACGACGAACCCGATGACAGCTTCGAGCTCGAGCCACAGCCCGCTCTTGATCATGAGCGAGTTCGATGGATACAGGAACTGTCGGGCGTAGTCGGAGTAGTTCATCCGGGCGATCAGCGCCGCCGCTTCCTTGATCTGGGCCTCGGAGCTTGCGGTTGGGCCTGCGGGCCCGGCGACCCCGGCATGCTCTTGATGCCGGGCCCGGGCCATTTCCGCAGGGCACGCTGTTGACGGGACCGCATTGACGGTGCGAACCGATCGGGGAGGACGGCCCGATTCTGAAGTCCAAAGTTGCAGATGACTTCGTCCGCGATGGTCGGCGGCCCAGGTCTCGAGGCCGGCCCGCGACAGGTTCACGGGCACGTTCACGCCGTTGAACTCGAGAGCCGGGTCGGCGCGGCGAACACGCAGACCGCGCAGACGACGGTGAAGCCCACGGCCACGAGCGGCACGATGATGGCGAGTCCGGCGGGGATCCGGGCCAGGTACAGCGCCAGGCGCGAGCGTCCGGTCACCACGAGATGCCGGAACATCCCCTCGGTGAGATCGACGGAACCCGCCGTGGCGCCCAGGGTGGCAGCCACGATGAAGCCGAAGACGTACAGACGCCCGAGACGAGTGCGGTGTAGATGGAATAGCCGCCGGCCGGCCCGTAGGTCTTCGGCGGCGACCGCATGGAGGAGCAGGCGGATCACCAGGAAGACCGATGGGATCCCGATCGTCACCAGCGATGAGGGTGATCATCAGGCCCCGCCGCTTGCGCAGCTCCTTGAACCTGCTGGCGATCATGCCCAACGTCGGGACCGGGGATCCCCGGTGGTCAACCGGCTCGTCGGCGCCACGATGGCGCGGCCGCCAGCGAGGATGGCGGGGGTCGGCGGCCGTCGTCACTTGCCTCCAGCCTGCTCGTCACCTGCAGGAACCACGATTCGAGCGAAGCCTGGACCTCTTGGAGCCGGTAGAGGGAGATGCCGCCCTCCACGAGGATGCGGGCGATCTCGGCGATCACCTCGCGCGACGTGCCGGCCGGGAGGGTGATGGCGATCCCGTTCGCCTCCGACACTCGACCTGCGCCCCGAACGGCGGTCCCTCGAGCAGCGTTCGGGCCCGATCAGGCTCGGAGCAATCGACCTGCACCACGAGCGACGTCACCGGCCAGCAGCTCGGCGATCGGTCCTTGCCTGATGACGCGCCCCGGTCGACGATGGCGACGGCGTCGCAGGTCCGCTCCACCTCGTCGAGGAGGTGAGAGGACAGCACCACGGTGCGGCCCTCGGCCACCAGCGACAGGATCATCTCGCGCATGTCCTGCATGCCGGCCGGGTCGAGCCCGTTCATCGGCTCGTCGAGGATCAGCAGCTGGGGATCCCCGATCAGGCAGGCGGCGACGCCGAGACGCTGGCGCATGCCCATGGAGTACTTCGCCACCCGGTCATCGCCGCGGTGGCCCAGGCCGACGCGCTCGAGCGACGGTCCGATGCGGCTCGCTGGCCGCGAGCTCGCGGGCGCTGGCCAGCAGCTCGAGGTTCTCCCGCCCGGTCAGGTGGGCGTGGAACCGTGGCTCGTCCACGATGGCGCCGACCCGGGCCAAGGCCCGGTCGCGGTGCTTGGGGACCGGGTAGCCCGAGCAGGGACATCGTGCCCGCGTCGGCGTGGGTCAATCCGAGCAGGACCCGGATCAGGGTGGTCTTGCCGGCACCGTTGGGGCCGAGGTAGCCGAAGGCACAGCCCCGCGGGACGAGGAGCTCCACGCCGTTCACCGCGACGTTCTGCCCGAACCGCTTGGTCAGCCCGTGCGTCTCCACGGCCCAGGGGCCCTCACCGTCTCGCGAAGGGCGCGATTCCAGGCTGGTCGCGCTCATCGGATCGGGGCACATAGTTCGGCGTCACGGCACGCATCGGCTCGATCCTGCGGCCGCCTCGGTTCGCCCGGGCATCCGGGCCGTCGCTTGAGTCGGCGGCGAGCCCATGGGGACCAGTACAGAACGGCGATGCCGAGGCCCGCCACGCCGGCGAGGAGGACGACCAGGAGCAAGGCAGGATGAACTTCCCGATTGCTGCCCGGCGAATGGCGGTCCGGACACCAAGGATCGAAACGGGGGCGCCACCGGACCAGGTCGGAGACAAGCGACCCGACCCCGGACCCGTAAAGATCTGGCGGGCCGAGACGGCCACGGCTGCACTGCGCCTGACGCCACCAGCAGGGCGGCCGCGGCCAGAGCGAAGACACGCCGCGAGGGCAGCGAGCACGATCGCCAGGACCGGGCGCAGCGGCTTGGGCGGACCATCAGCGGGACGGTGGCGCCGTCACTCCCCGGGCACCGGCCCAGGCTGCCGCAAAACGCCGGGGGTCGAAGACGCTGTTCCCGAGGACATCTTCGGCGGAGCCACCTTCGGCCTCTGCCTCTTCGATGTCGGCCGTCAGGTCGGCCGCCATCTCGTTCGCAATCGGATCGGGGACTCCGAGGCGACGCCATTCCTGACGACACTCCTCGACGAATTCATTCACGGCGCCTACCTCCACTCTGACTAGATCCAGCGCACCATCGACCGCATCGCGCGCCGTCTGCCATTCCCGCACGCCTGCCTCGAACTCCCGCTCACCGTCGGGCGACAGGCTGTAGTACTTCCGGGGCGGCCCTCCGTTGCTGGCCGCCCGCCGGGTTTCGACCAAGCCGTCACGTTCCAATCGGCCGAGGAGCGGATAGATCGAGCCTTCCCCGACGATCGAGAGGCCCCGCGCCCGCAGCCGTTTTGTCATTTCGTAGCCGTACGCCGGGCCTTCGCCCATCACGGCGAGCAGGCAGAGGTCGAGGACGCCCCGAAGCAACTGGCTTCGTCGGCCCCCGCATCTCCCATGCACCACAAGGTACTACGCCGAGTGCCTTGCGTCGCAAGACACTGTGAGGGGAGCCAGTTCGAGAACCAAATATCCACCTGAGTAGGCACAAGCTCGCGGCGGGTTCCATGCCGACCCACGGCGTTCCCTTGCCGACGGCGTTATCTCCTGACATTCGGCGACCGTGCGGTAACCGTGCATCGTGGTGAAGTGCGGTGCACGGGCCGCCCGCCGCACACTCGTGTTGCGCACCGGGAACTCCCGAAGCGCTTATCGCGTCAAGGTGGGCGCCCCCACACAGATGGAGTGCGATTGCCGCATGGCGCAGCTGGCCCGTGCCGTGCGGCTGACCCATGCGGTGGACCATTCTCCCTGCCCGTCACGACCCGGAGCTCGCTTTGGCATTTCGCAAAGTGGCTCGATTACCGTGCCCGCTGTGTTCACTGTCACCGGCACCGCGCAGAAGGAGGCATGGGACCGCAACGTGTTGCCCCCGGTCGAGAAGGTCCGACCGGGCATGTGGTCCATTCCCGTTCCTATTCCGAACAACCCGCTGCGGTACGTCTCGGTCTATGTGATCGAACTGGACAACGGTGTGGCCCTGGTCGATGCCGGTTGGCCGACCGACGATGCCTGGGATGCGCTGAATGCCGGCTTGGCCCAAACCGGAGGTTCCATCGGCGACGTGCGCGCCGTCGTCGTGACCCACCTCCATCCGGACCATTACGGATTAGCCGGACGAGTGCGCGAGGCCTCGGGCGCATGGGTCGGACTGCATCCCGCCGATGCCAAGCTTCTCGAGGCGCGCTACCACGACACCGATGGCCTGGTGGACGAGATGCGCGAGCTCTTCACCTTGTCGGGCGTACCCGCCGACAAGCTTCCCGATCTTGCGTTTGCCTCCATGGAGATCAAGGCGACGCTCAGTGTCACCCAACCGGATCTCTTCATTGAGGACGACCAGGTTCTGGAGCTTCCGGGTTGGGATTTCAAGGCGGTCTGGACACCGGGCCATTCGCCGGGCCATATCTGCCTCTACTCCGACCACCACAAGCTGTTGCTCTCGGGTGACCACGTGCTGCCGCGGATCACTCCGAACATCTCTTTCCACTCGCAACAGTTCGCCAACCCACTGGGCGCGTATCTCGAGTCGCTGGCCAAGGTGAGGGCCCTGCATCCAGACGAGGTCTTTCCGGCTCACGAGTACCGCTTTTCGGGACTCGACGATCGGGTTGATGCGCTCATCGCTCACCATGGTGACCGGTTGGCCGAGATCGAAGCTGTCCTCGAGAAGAATCCGGGCGTCTCCTGTTGGGACATCACATTGGCACTTTCGTGGTCACGGCCCTTCGATGATCTGCCCGACTACATGCAGAGGGCCGCCAACGGCGAGACATTGGCGCACCTCGTCCTGCTCGAAAAGCGCGGCAGCGTGACCCGGGAGTCCGCCGTCCCGGTGCGGTTCTACCTGTCCGAATAGCCCCCGCACCGTCGCAGCCCCCGCAGCCCCCGCAGCCGTCGCCCCGTCGTGGCCGTCGCGCCGATGGGCCCGCCTCAGGGTCAGGGTTGTCGGTGGGCATCGGAGCCGGGGGCGGACCCGACCCGAAGCTGCCTCCCCCATGTCGCGAACCGCCGGGAGGGCCGTAGTCCCCGTGCTCGCCGTGTCTCCGTCCCCGCGCAAAGATGGAGGCCACGATCAGGGCGGCAATGACGAGGAAGTACACGGCATGCAATGCGTTGTAGGCCGAACCGCTCCGGTGGAGCGCGAGGCCGAGCACCACGAAGACCGCAAGGGCGCCGACGCGCACGGTGCGCTAGGTCGACCCTCCGCCACCCATCCCCCCGAACATCCTTAAATCCTAGGCCCGGGCGGACAATGGGTCATTCGCGACGCAACGTGACACTGCACCACGACCGTTTGCGGCACGAGGGACACGTCATCCGGCGATCGAAGCGACCCCGCGGCAGCCAGACGCCGATGGGTAGCTGGAAGATGAGGAGGTTCAGCAGACCCGACGTGCGAGACATGGTCGACATCGTTGGCACCGCACGGTGAAAGGTCCGCTCCCCTCCCACGATGTCCCAGGGACGTCGTGGGCGCTGTCCGTTGGCAACGGTGCGCCCGAGTAGAGCGCCCGCTTTCCCGCCGGGAGATGACTCCGTGGAATCGTGAAGGTTCCTTCGCCCCCGCCGTCTCCGCCGCCGTCGCCCTCCGGCTTCGTACGGGCTCGCCATCCACGCCACGCCCGGGCGCCGAGGGCACCCCGTACAGCGCCCGCTTCCCGAGAGGATCGGGAGGCTTTTCGCTCTTGACCCCGTCCACGTCAGGACGCCTGCAACGCGTCGTACACCTGGGTCGCCAGCAAGCGGTAGGCGATCGCCCCCGCCGAGAGCGGCGCGTGCTGCAGGACGGAGCGTCCGAGCTCGGGGCCCTCGGCGAATCGAACGGACTTGGGCACCGGCGGCTCAAAGACCCGTAGCCCGTAGCGCTCCCCCACCTCACTGAGGATCCTCCGGGCATGCGTCGTGCGGCTGTCGTACATGGTGGGAATGACACCGAGCACGGAGAGCTTCTCGTTGGCGAACTGCCGTACATCCTCGATCGTCTCGAGGAGCTGTCCCACTCCTCGCTGGCTGAGCGCCTCGCATTGCAGCGGCACCAGGACGACCTCCGCCGCCGTGAGGCCATTGATCGTCAGCACCCCCAAGGACGGCGGGCAATCGATCAGGACGATGTCATAGTCCGGCAGTACCGGCTCCAGCGCTCGCGCCAGAACGTGCTCGCGACCGGTGCGGCTGAGCAGGTGGACCTCGGCGCCCGCCAGATCGATCGTGGCCGGAACGACGCTCAAGCCTTCGATTCCCGCAACCGGGCGACTGACATCGGCGACCATGGCCCGTCGCACCAGGACATCGTGCAGCGATGCGTCGAGCTGGTCGGGATCGATCCCTGACGAGTACGTCAGGCATGCTTGGGGATCTAGATCCACCATGAGCACCCGCATGCCCTGCTCGGCCAGCGCCACACCGAGCGACTGCACCGTCGTCGTCTTGGCCACGCCACCCTTTTGATTCGCAACGGCGATCACCTTGGCCACCGCCGGAGTCTACGACCGTGCCCTCCACACGGCTCGTTGACCTCGCTGCGGCCTCGTTCCAAAATGACCCGATGCCGATATCCCACGTCCAACTGTTCTCCGTCCCGGTCTCCGATCCGGACCGCGCCCGTGCCTTTTACGTCGAGACCCTGGGATTCGAACTCGTGGCCGACACGGAGATGGGGCCGGGCATGCGATGGGTACAGGTACGACCCCCGGGCGCCGCCACGTCGCTCACGCTGGTGACGTGGTTCCCCACCATGCCTGCCGGCACGCTGAAAGGGACCGTGCTCGAAACGGACGCCCTGGAGGAGCGACGTCGACGACGCTCCGCGAGAAAGGGTGTCCGATAGCAGTGAGATCGAGAGCGGCACCTTGGGGACGTTTCGTCACGTTCGACGACCCCGATGGCAACGGGATCGTCGCTGCAGACGACCGCTTCTCAATCGCCGTAGGCGCTCCAATCGCCGTAGGCGCTCAGCCGCTGTAGGCGGCTTCCTCCTGCGCCACGTCCCGGACGAGGTCGCCCAACGCCAGGTTGACATCTTCGATGTGATACCCCCAGTCGGGCCCGAGCGAGGCGGTCACCCGCGGTCGCTGATCGCTTGGACGTCGTCGGTGGAACCGACCTGGAGCCAGGTGGCGCCACCCTTGCTCTGGCACTGCGCCGTGTACAAACCCGGGAACGAGACCCAGGGGGTCGACACGGTCACGCCGGGCACACTGGCACCGACGGTCGGAAAATAGGGCTCCAGGGCACCCTTGGCGCCCGAGAACGTCACCGGGTTCACGCAGACCACCTGTTCGCCTTTCGAGGAGGTCTGACCCGATTGGAGGCTGACCCCTTGCCCAGGACGGCCAAAGTCGGACGAGGGCGGAGGGACGCTCCCGAAGGTCGAATAGGCGATGACGCAACTTGTCGCCCGCGGCGAGTCACACGTCGGAATGTGCGTGAAGCTTCCGCCAACCGTCTTGCCCTTGGGAACCTGCACATTGCCCCCGAGAATGAGGGCGGACACCATCTGCTGACGGAGCGCCGGGTGAGGATCGATCTGGCCTCGCAGCAAGCGGATCAACATCGCCGCGCCCTGCGAGTGCCCGATGAAGATGACAGGACGTCCGTCGTTGTCGTGCGCCAGATAGTCCTCCCAGCCGGACAGGAGGCTGTCGTACGCGACCTGGTCCGCAGCAGGGTCATTCCCGAGGCCTTGCTGGAGCGAGGCGGCGGTGCGCTGCCGGTACATGGGTGCCCACACCCGACAGACCTGGAGAAGCGCGAGGCCTGCGAGACGGCAGCGGCGATCTCTGCCGGTTGGATCTTCAGGTTCGCGTTCTCTTTTCGCTGCGAGGACACCGTCGGGTACACATAGAAGCAGTCGAACCTGGAAGAACTCGTCGGCTCCGCATCCGTCACCGTGGTCGACCCACCGTCGTTGGACAGCCGACTGTCGCACGGACTGGCGCCTGTCCCGGTGTTGCCGGCAGACGCGCCGCGGCCCGCTCCGGCAAAAAATGAAACCGCCCCACAGAGCGAGGGCGCCGGCCCACTTTGGCGTCGGCCGATGCACTCGCCCCCTCCCCGCGCACCTCACGTTGCCCACCTTCCCACCTCCGGTGGGGATAGTTACTCCCCGCCCTCCCTCGCCCGACCTCAACCGGGCCCAGGTCACGCACTCCATGGAAGCACAGGGACATGCGCCCTCACTTGCGGTGCCCCCAGACGTGCCACGGGCGCATATCGTCGTGACCACGGCCCGTTCGGTTCGGCGTGCCGCCGGGTGCCAGAACCCGGATGCCGCTCACAGTCAGGAACTTTTTCAGCCCGTGCCCGCCGTCACCATCAATCAGAAAGTCGCGGTCGGCGCGGTCTTCGTGTCGGCCATGTTCATGAACATCATGGACATCACCATCGTGAACGTGGCCCTCCCCACGATCGGTCGCGACTTCGGCATCGCCCCGACCGCCGTCGATGGGATCGTCATCGCGTACCTGGTGAGCCTGGCCGTGTTCATCCCGGCCTCGGGCTGGCTGGGCGACCGCTTCGGAGGGAAGCGGGTCCTGATGACGGCCATCGTCGTCTTTACCTTGGGGTCGGTCCTCTGCGGGTTGGCGCAGAACCTGACCGAGCTCATCTTCTTCCGCGTCATCCAGGGCGCCGGCGGCGGCATGTTGGCCCCGGTGGGCATGGCCATGTTGTTCCGGGTGTTCCCCCCGTCCGAGCGCGTGCGGGCTGCCAGCATCCTGACGATCGGGACCACCTTGGCCCCCGCCATCGGCCCCGTGCTCGGGGGGCTCCTCGTGACCGACCTCACGTGGCGCTGGGTCTTCTTCGTCAATCTCCCGATCGGGATCGTCGCTGTCGTGTTCGGCTCCCTCTGCCTGGAGCGGTCAGCCCCGCAGGACGCGGGCGTCTTCGACGTCCCGGGGTTCATTCTCGGCGGTGCCGGTCTCGGCCTTGTGATGTACGGCGTCTCGGAGGGACCGCTCAAGGGGTGGGCCTCGCCGGCTGTCATCACCGCCTGCGTCCTCGGCGTGACGCTGCTGACCGCCCTGGTCATCGTCGAACTTCGCACCCCTCGTCCGATGGTGGACCTGCGGCTCCTCGCTGGTCGGCTCTTTCGCTCGTCGACCGCCGTCATCTTCTTGATGTCCGCGGCCTTCCTCGGAACGCTCTATCTCATCCCCCTCTATTTTCAGGACGCCAGAGGCCTCAGCGCCCTCCAATCCGGGCTGTCGACGTTTCCCGAAGCGTTCGGCGTCATGATCGGCGCCCAATTCGCCAGCCGCCTCATCTACCCGAGACTGGGACCGCGCCGGCACATCACGGGCGGCCTTCTCGGAATGGCCGGGACCATGCTCCTGCTCACCCAGATCTCCCTCACGACGAGCCTCTGGCTGATGCGGGCCCTCATGTTCCTGCTCGGAATGATCGTGGCGCAGGTCTTCGTCCCGGGGCAGGCCGCGTCCTTTGCCAAGATCTCGCCGGCGGACACGGGCCGGGCCTCGACCCTGTTCAACACGAGCAGGCAGGTCGGGAGCGCACTCGGGGTCGCTGTGCTCTCGACGGTGCTCATCGGAGTCGGCTCGTCCCAGGGCGGGGGAGGGATCTCGCACCCCAGCCTTCGGGCGTACCACCTGGCCTTCGCCGCCGCCGCCGTCTTCGCTCTGGCGGGGGCCGGCTTCTCACTCACCATTCACGACAGCGACGCCGCTGAGACGATGGTGCGCCGCCGACCCAAGCGGTCATCCGCCCGGGCGCTCTCGATTTCGGAGAGCGCGGCGTAGCCGGCCGCGCCTCCTGATCCTTGCCCGCCCGGGACCCAACCGAAAGACTGCCGTCGTGCCTCCGCTGCGTGATGTCGCCGTCTTCTGCGGTTCGCGCCTTGGGAATCGCCCGTCGTTTGCCGCGGCCGCAGCCGCCCTGGGCACGGCGTTGGCCGAGCACGGTGTGGGACTCGTCTACGGGGGTGCCTCCGTTGGCCTCATGGGAGTGGTTGCGGACGCCGTCGTTGAGGGTGGGGGCCGTTCCGTCGGCGTGATCACCAGCTCATTGGCCGATCATGACATCGCGCACCAGGGCCTGCATCGCCTCGAGATCGTCGGCTCGATGCACCAGCGCAAGGCCCGCATGGCCGAGCTATCCGACGCCGTGATCATGCTCCCGGGTGGGTTCGGCACCTACGAGGAGTTCATGGAAACGGTGACCTGGGTACACCTACGGATCCGCGAGAAGCCGTGCGGGATCCTCAACGTCGACGGTTTCTACGACCATCTCCTGACGTTCCTGAACCATGCCGTGGACCAGGGCTTCATCGCGGCGCCGCTGGTCGACTCCCTCGTGATGTCCGACGAGCCCGGCGTCCTGCTCACCGCGCTGGAGCGGGCGGCTCGGCCGCCCGATACCAATCGATGAGGTAACTAATACACGTCAATCAGGTGAATTGACAAAGTTGATTGGTTTGATCAAGAATACCGCATGACCTCAACCCTTCTGACTTCTGGCGCCCATCGACGGCCCGGTCACCTGGCCTTTCTCCGCCGCGGCACCGTGGTGCTCGCTGCGCTGGCCACGGCCGGGGGGACCCTCGTCGGCCTCTCCGGAGCGGCTGGCGCAGCCGGCGGATCTGTCAGCATCGTTGCCTACTCCACGCCCAAGGCGGCCATGGGGGCCGAGGTGACTGCGTTCCAGGCCACCTCGGCCGGGAAGGGCGTCACCTTCTCTCAGTCCTTCGCCGCCTCGGGCACGCAGGCCAACGACGTCGTCTCCGGACTGCCGGCCGACGTGGTGAACTTCTCGACCAGCCTCGATATGGACAAGGTGGCCGCCGCCGGCCTCGTGTCCAAGAACTGGGCCACGACCAGCACCAAAGGTATGGTGACCAACTCGATCGTCTCGTTCATCGTGCGCAAGGGCAACCCCAAGAAAATCAAGACCTGGGCCGACCTGATCAAGTCGGGCGTCCAAGTGGTCACGCCGAACCCCTTCAGCTCGGGCTCGGCCAAGTGGAACCTCATGGCCGCCTACGGCGCGCAGCTCAACCTCGGGAAAAAGCCGGCTCAGGCCCAGGCCTACCTGGCCAAGCTGCTCAAGGCGACCGTGTCGCAGCCCAGCAGCGCCAGCACCGCCCTGCAGGCCTTCCTTTCCGGCCAGGGTGACGTCCTGCTCGACTACCAGGATGACGCCACGTACGCCGTCAGCCAGGGTGCGCCGATCACCGTCGTCACTCCGCCGCAGTCCATCCTGATCCAGAACCCGGTCGCCCTCACCACGTCCGGGTCCAAGAACCCCGCAGCCAAGGCGTTCCTGGCCTACCTGCTCTCCCCCGCTGGGCAGACGATCTGGGCCAAGCAGGGCTACCAGCCGGTCCTCCCCAGCGTGGCCAAGAAGTTCACCTTCCCCGAGCCCAAGAAGCTGTTCACCATCGACTCCCTCGGCGGTTGGACTGCGGTCAATGCCAAATTCTTCGACCCGACCACCGGCATCGTGGCCAAGATCGAGAGCAACCTTGGTGTCTCCACCGCCAGTAGCTGATGTCGCACTGGCGGCAGATACCGCCAATCCGGCCACACTTCCAGCCCGAAGGCCGCGGCCGCGCCTGACCCGTCGGGCCGGCCACGGCCTGGCCCGGGCCGTCGGGCCGGCGCTCGCCGTCACGTATCTGAGTCTGCTGGTCCTGTTGCCGCTCGCCGCCATCATCAGCAAGGCCTTCACCGGAGGCCTGGGCGCGTTCTGGGACGAGGCGACCTCACGCGAGTCGCTGGCGGCTCTGAAGCTGACGATCGTGTGCTCGCTCATTGTGGCGATCTTCAATGCGTTTGCCGGGCTGCTCATTGCCTGGGTGCTGGTACGCGACGACTTCGTCGGCAAACGGATCGTCAACGGCATCATCGACCTTCCCTTCGCCCTGCCCACGGTCGTTGCCGGGCTCACCCTGCTCAGCCTCTACGGGCCCAGCAGCCCGTTCGGGATCAACGTGGCCGGGACCCGCGCCGCCATCGTCCTCGCCCTGGCCTTCGTCACACTGCCGTTCTCGGTGCGCTCAGTCCAACCGGTGATCGCCGAGCTCGATCGAGAGACCGAAGAGGCCGCGGCCTCACTGGGCGCCTCCCCGGGAGCCGTGCTCCGGCGCATCGTCTTCCCGAGCCTCGCCCCGGCCATGCTGGCCGGCGCCGGACTGGCCTTTGCCCGGGCCGTCGGCGAGTTCGGGTCGGTGGTCCTGATCTCGGGCAGCCTGCCCTACAAGACCGAGGTCGCCTCGGCCTGGATCTACAGCCTCTACGGGAGCGATTCCCTGCCGTCGGCCGCCGCCGTGTCGACCGTGCTGGTGCTCCTGGCCCTGGCCGTCCTGCTCGGGATGGGATGGTTGCGCCGCCGCTTCGACATCGGGGCCATCCAGTGACCGGCCGCTGGCGTTTGCCGGCCCGGATCGCCGCCCTGGGCTACCTGGCCCTGCTGATCGTGCTGCCCGTCGTCTCGGTGTTCTTCCGGGCCTTCCAGCATGGTTTCGGCGCAGCCTGGGATGCGGTGACGACGACCGAGGCCACCCACGCATTCTGGCTCACCGTCCTCGTGGTGGGCATCGCCGTGCCGCTGAACACCGTCTTCGGGGTAGGGGTGGCCCTGCTGCTGGCCCGCCGCCGCTTCCCCGGAGCATGGCTGCTCGATGCCTTCATCGACATCCCGCTCGCCATCTCCCCCGTGATCGTCGGCCTGGGCCTCGTCCTCGTCTACGGCAAGACGGGCTGGTTCGGCAATTGGCTGGCCGCCCGGGGCATCGACGTCATCTTTTCGGTGCCCGGCATCATCATGGCCTCGGCCGCGGTGGCCCTGCCGTATGTGGCCCGATCGGTCCTGCCCGTCCTGATTGAGATCGGCACCGAGCAGGAGCAGATGGCCCGGACGCTGGGCGCCGGCCCTCTCTCCGTCTTCTTCCGGATCACGCTGCCGTCAATCCGGCGGCCCCTCGCCTACGGAGTGACCCTCACCACAGCCCGTGTGCTGGGCGAATTCGGGGCCGTGGCCATCGTCTCGGGGGCAATCGTCGACAAGACGCAGACGATGACGCTGTTCATCGACTCGAGTTTCGCCAACCTCGATCCGACCGGCGCCTACGCCGGAGCGGTTGTGCTCGCCCTCCTCGCGCTGGGCGTGCTCATCATTCTGGGGGGCGATCGGGAGCAACGAAGGGAACAACGATGGCAATCACCATCCACGGAGTCACCAAACGCTACGGAAATGCTGTCGCCTGTGATGACGTAACGCTCGAGATCCCGGCCGGCTCCTTGACGGCGCTCCTCGGTCCGAGCGGCGGGGGGAAGTCCACCCTGCTCCGCATCATCGCCGGGCTGGAGACGCCCGACGCCGGCACGGTCGAGATCAACGGCCAGGACGTCACCGACGTGCCCGTGCGCAACCGCGGCGTGGGTTTCTGCTTCCAGCACTACGCCCCCTTCCGGCACCTGACGGTGCGACGAAACGTCTCCTTCGGCCTGGAGATCCGGCGTCGCCCCAAGAGCGAGATCCGCGAAAAGGTGGACGAGTTGCTCGACCTCGTGAAGATCAGCCACCTGGCTGACCGCTACCCCTCGCAGCTCTCCGGCGGACAGCGCCAGCGCATGGCCCTGGCCCGGGCTCTGGCGATCCAGCCCCGGGTGCTGCTGCTCGACGAGCCCTTCGGTGCCCTCGACGCCCAGGTGCGTCAGGAGCTCAGGCGATGGCTGCGCGACCTGCACCAGAAGATCGCCGTCACCACGGTCCTGGTCACACACGACCAGGAGGAGGCCATGGACGTGGCCGACCGGCTGGCCATTATCAACGACGGGCACCTCGAGCAGGTGGGGTCACCGGCAGAGATCTACGACAAGCCGGCCAACGGGTTCGTCTTCACCTTCCTCGGTCCGGCCACCAAGCTCGATGGCGAGTGGATCCGGCCACACGACCTCAACCTCCACCTGACGGCGAGCGCGACCGGCCACAAGGGAACGGTGGACCGCATCACCCACCTCGGTTTCGAGGTGCGCATCGACGTCCATCTCGAGAATGGCGACGACACCTGGGTGCAGCTGAGCCGAGGCTCGGCCGACGAGCTCGACCTGGTTCCAGGGGACCTCGTCTGGGTGGCACCTTCGCCGCACACGGACAACGCCGCCCCTGCCCCGCTGCGACCACTCCGCCTGACCGCACCCTGAACGAGCCACGAGCCACCGAGCCACGAGCCACGAGCCACGAGCCACGACCGTCGTACAGCCCTCGTACGGCCGTTCGGGCGGCGTTTGTCTCCGGACGCGCCCCCGGCACGATTCGAACGCGCAACCTGATGGGTAGAAACCACCTGCTCTATCCAGTTGAGCTACAGGGGCAAGAGGTTCAAGCCTGGCATACAACGTCACGGTGGCCGTTCATGCCGGACCGGCCCGCCCGGGACCAGCTGGGCCTCAACTCGTAGGGGTCTGGGCGATGTGCCACACTTGTCCCCCTCGGTGGGCGTAGCTCAGTTGGTTAGAGCGCCAGGTTGTGGTCCTGGAGGTCGGGGGTTCGAGACCCCTCGCTCACCCCGAAATGCGCCGGCGACCCCTCCCAGGGCGCCGGGGCCAGGTACTCACACATGGGGGAATCGTCAAAAATGGCCACGACGCGTCGGCGGGTCGTCCTCGTCACGGGTGCCTCTTCGGGGATCGGTGAGGCGGTGGCCAGGGTGCTGGCGGCTCAGGGCGACACGGTTGCCCTCGTCGCTCGTCGGGAGGACCGACTCGACGCCGTACTGGCCGACTGCCGACCCACGTCGCCCGAATCGGAGCGGTGGGCCGCAGACCTGGCGGACCCGACGGCCGCGGCCGCGCTGGCTCTCTCCATTTGGGATCACTTCGAAGGCATCGATGTCGTCATCAACAACGCCGGCGCTCCCATGCGTCGTCACGCCGCAGCACTGACGATGGAGGAGGTGGTGCGCACCATGACCACCAACTACTTCTCCCCGGTGGCCATCTCGCTCGCCGTCCTGCCCCGGATGCTGTCCCGCCGGTCCGGGACGATCATGAACGTCTCGAGCCTCGGCGGCCGATTGGGCATCGCGACCGAAGCCGCCTACTCCGGGTCCAAGTTCGCATTGGCCGGATGGAGCGAGTCCCTTGCCATGGACCTCGAGGGCACCGGCGTGCGCGTGAAGCTGGTGCTGCCCGGTGCCATCGACACCGAAATTTGGGATCAGCCCGACAACGACGCACCGCTCTATGACGGCCCGAAGGAGCCGCCGTCAGTGATTGCCCGCGGCATGGTCGACGCGATCGACGGCGACGCGTTCGAGCACTACCTCCCGGACATGAAAGCGGTCGTGGAGATGAAGACGTCGGACATCGACACGTTCATGGCCGGCATGCGGGCGATGAACCAGCAATCCCAATCCGGCGACCAGTCTTAGGCGCCGGTTCCCAGTTCGCAGAATCGGCGGTACCGCGATTCGGTGGCCCGAACCCAGGCCGGGTCCGGCTCTATCCGTCGCCCGATCGTGCCCCAACGAGCGGCGTCGGTGAGCGAGGTTTCCAGACCTGCGGCCAGACGGGCCAGATAGGCCGCACCACGCGCCGCGCCGTCGGGCACCGACACCGTCTCGACAGGGAGCTTCGTGGCATCGGCCACAGCCGCCATCCACGCCGTCACCCTCGAGCCTCCCCCGCTGGCGACGATGCGCCGGGTGGGAACCCCTGCCCCGTCGATAATGCGCTTGATCACGAACCCACTCGCCTCGAATGCCGCACGCTCGAGTGCCTCGGCTCCCGTGCCGATGTCCATCCCGTAGAGATTCGACCGCAGGGTGTGATCGTTGAACGGCGTGCGTTCCCCCCGCACGTACGGCAACCAGACCGGCACACGATCGGGCAACCCGAGCCGGGGCTCCAGCGCCTCACGGGCGGGACCCGGACGCGGGGCGTCCCGCAAGAGGGTGCGGGCCCAGTCCACGAACAGCGCACCCGCATTGCTCGGCCCACCGATGAGGAACCGCTCGGGCGTCGTATGCGGGTAGCTGATGAGACCGGGCACCTGCAGCCACTCCTCGGTGACCACCCAGGCGATGAGGGTGGCGCCGAAGATGACATGCACGTCGCCGGGCTCCGTTGCGCCACCGACGATCTGGTCGCACATGGCGTCGATCGACCCGCCTGTGAAGACCGTGTCGGTGCCCGGCAGGGTGCCGCCCGCCGTCGCCATCGGGACCACGGTGGGAAGTTGCGACGGGGCGACGCCGATGGCGTCAAGGATCTCGCTGTTCCATTTCCCACCCGCATGGAGGTCGCCCATGGAGGCCGTGACGCCGGTGTCGATGGCCGGGACACCGGCCAGGGCGTAGGTCGCAACCGCCTGACACGGCCAGTATCCCTTTGCGTCGGGGGCCAGCGCGTGGGCCCAGCGCATGAATCCCTCCGCATCGGGCATCCCGGCCAGGGCGACATCGTCGCCGGCGGTGACGGGCTCAGCCGGAGGGCGTCCCTCGAAGTCGCCGTAGAGCAGCCCCGGCAGGGTCGGCACACCACGGCGATTGACGGCGGTGAGAGACGGCACCATGGAGGTCACCGCCACTCCTGCTATCTCACCATTCCCGGCGGCGGCCAATTCTGACGACAACTCGGCAAAAGCCTTCTGCGGGCCCGCTCGCCAGGCCCGGCGAGCATCGTGGCGGAGCTGGTCCGCCTCCGCGGCCAGAATCCGATGTGCCACCCTGCTCCGGGCGACGACCTCCCCGTTCTCATCGACAGCCAACGCCTTTACCGCCGTCGTGCCGATATCGACGCCCACCGTTAGTGACCCGCGTGGGTTGCTCACCAGTCCAAGATCCGTGTCATGATGCCGCCATTATGGACGAAAGTCCGCACACCGAGAGGAGTCCGAGGAAATGAGTTCTGCGCGGCCGAAAGCCCTTGTCACCGCTGCCGTGAGCGGACCCGGGCTGGATCTGCTCCACGAGTTGGCCGATCTGGTGCTCGATTCATGGCTCGACCTTCCACAACTTCGCATCTACAACGCACAGCAACTGGCCGAGCGGGTCGCGGCCGAGGGCGCCAATCTGGTCGTGGTCGAAGGTGACTCGTGCGGCGCCGAGCTGTACGAGCAGCCGATCATCGCGGTGGCCAGCTGCCGTGGCGACCCGACCAACGTCGATGTCGCCGCAGCGACTGCGGCCGGCGTGCCGGTCCTGCGTGCGCCGGGCCGCAATGCCGACGCCGTGGCGGAGCTGGCGGTGGCGCTCCTGTTCGCCGCCACGCGGGGTCTTGTCCCGGCCGACAAGGACGTGCGGGCAGGCGAGATCTACCGCGACGGGAAGATCCCCTACCAGCGGTACCGGGCCTGGGAGTTGGCCGGCCGAACAGCGGGCCTGGTCGGCCTGGGCGCCGTGGGCCGGGCCACCCGCTGGCGTCTGCGGGGGCTGGGCATGGACGTCCTGGCGTACGACCCCTATGCCGCCGACGCCACCAGTTCGCTCGATGAGCTCTTCGAGCGCTGCGACGTGATCTCCGTGCACGCGCCGGTGACAGAGGAGACGACGGGCATGATCGGCAAGGACGAGTTCGCCAAAATGCGTGATGGCGTTGTCTATCTGAATACAGCCCGAGCCAAGATCCACGACACCGACGCACTGGTCGCCGCGCTCCAGTCGGGCAAGGTCGGCTGCGCGGGGCTGGACCACTTCGAGGGCGAGTTCCTAGCCACGGATCACCCGCTGACGCAGCTGAGCAACGTGGTCCTGACGCCGCACATCGGTGGTGCGACCTACAACACCGAGGCCAACCACACCGCCACCATCGCAGAGGACCTCTGCCGGCTGTTGGCCGGAGCCCGCCCGCTGCACATCGTCAATCCCGAAGTCCTTCCGTCGTGAGGTGACGGCAAGCCAACCCACGATCATCGCCGACAGCATCGGCTTTCAACCCGAGGGGCCGGATCCGCAGAACATTCGTCCGGGTGCGTCGTACCAACTGGCGGCCGAGCTGGCGCACGCCGGGGACCATCCTCGCATCTGCACGATCGCCACTGCGGTCGGCGACGACTCGACGCGGCTGGCAGCGGTCCACAACGCGTTCTCCAAGCTCGGCATGGTGAGCTCGCATCTGACGCTCTTCCCCATGCCCAACGTGCCCGACATGCGAGCCCACCTTCTGGCACAGGACGTGATCTGGGTCTCGGGTGGCAGCACCGCCAATCTGCTCGCACTGTGGCGCCTGCACGGGCTCGACGTCATCCTTCGAGAGTGCTGGGAGTCCGGTATCGTGCTCAAGGGCGTCTCGGCCGGATCGCTGTGCTGGCACATCGGGGGAACGACCGATTCGTTCGGCCCCGAGCTGCGCGTCATAACCAACGGTCTCGGGTTCTTGCCCCATAGCAACAGTCCGCACCACGACGCGGAGGTGCAGCGACGTCCGTTGATCCATCGCCTGATCGCCGACGGGACGCTCCCCGACGGGTACGCAACTGAAAACGGCACGGGGCTTGTCTTCTTCGGCACCGAACTCCATGAGGCCTTCACCGAAGTCGACGGCAAGACCGCCTATGCACTACGTCGCAACGGGTCCACCGTGAGCGAAACGGCATTGCCCACGCGGTTGCTCTAGGTCCTCCTAGGAGTCTTGCGCTTCCGGTCTGCTGAGGCCTTGCCTTTGGCCGTTGCCACTTTGCGGGCCCGGGAGATAGCGCCCGCACTCTTCGGATGAGCCGGTGCGATCCAGTCCCAGTGGCCCGGTCCGCCGGTGAGGCGCCAACCGCCATGTGTCTTGAGGTCGTGGTGCAAGACGCAGAGCCGCACCAGGTTCTTGAGCTCGGTCGGGCCGAACTTGGCGTAGTCGACGAAGACGTGGTCCCGCTCGAGGCCGAGCCGTCTTCCACAGCCCGGGACGACACAGGTGCGGTCCCTCACCAACAGGGCCATGTCGATGCACTGGGTGACCACCCGGGTGGACCTGGTCACGGTCTTGATGTCGAACCCTTCTTTGATCAAGTAGCGCAGGCCCCCCTCGCTCAACAGCTCGGTCGCCGCCGCGACCGACACCGGGCCGATGCCCTCGATCTCGCAGATCTCGGCACCTTTGGTCGTGCCCCGGCGCAAGGCTGCGGCGTCGATGAGCACCAGGGTCTCGACCCGGGGCCCGCTGTTCGAGCCGGAGCGGCCGCCTGACTCTGGATCTGGGTCCGACACCGTTGCGCCGTCGGTTCTGGCACCAAAGCCTCCGGCGGCCATGACGTCGATGAACACGTCGAGACGGTACGCCTCGAGGGTGGTCGGGTCCGTGGAGCCCGCCGTCTTCCAGCGCTCCTTGGCTCGTGCTTCGAGCCGGGGTGCCACCTGGGCCCACTGCACCTCGTCGCAGGAGAAGGCGCCCCGGACCCCGCCCTCGGGGCACTGGTGCCAGCGGAAGTGGCGCCGCTCATGGACACGGGCCCGCCGGGTGCGTTCGCTCTCGGTGCTCCGAGCGGCAGCGGACAGCCGGGAGGCGGCATCGCCCAGCTCTTGGTGCGACGCCCCTGCTTCGGCCAGCTCCAAGAGGGTCTTGGCACTCCCCGGTGCCGCTGCTTCGGTCTCACCCATCAATTTGAGCTGGGAGGAGGAGAGGTCGCCTCCGTGGAGGGCCTCGGTCAGGGCTTGGTCACCCGTGGCCCGTGTGGCCGCGGCCAATCGGCTCTTGGCCACGCCCGACGAAGAGCCGGCGACCGCGGCCAGCCAGTCGGCCGCCGAACCATGGCCGTCTTTGGCATGGGCACCGGTTTCGACCACTCTGGGCGCATAGAGCGCGATGCCCGAGGCCGCGGCCCGCTCGGCTTGGGCGAACAGGTCCACGAACGTTTTGGCCTCATCGCCTGACGTCGAACCCGGCGCCGCGACCCGCAGCACCTCTTGGAGGTCGCCCAACGCAGATCCGAGCGTGTCGAGGGCACGTTGCACGCTGCACGAGATGGGGCGAAAAGCCATGAAGAGACCTTACCGAGGGGGTGTATCAGAGCACCGAAGGGTTGACAGAAGGGCGTGGGGCGGGGGACTCGGCGACCCTCCCCCATCGGCACCCGTGCGACGCCCGTGTGATTAGTGTCGGCACTGGTGACACACCTCGATGCCGAGCCCACCATGCTGCCGGATCCCACCCGCCGGGCCATCACCGTGCCCATCATCTCGGTGGACGACCACCTCATTGAGCCGCCCGACCTGTTCGTCGACCGTCTCCCGGCGGCCCTCCAGGAGGGAGCCCCGCGCATCGTCGAGGACGACACCGGCAACCAGTCGTGGCTCTTCGAGTCACGGCACTACCCCAACATCGGGCTCAACGCGGTTGTCGGCCGACCGCGGGAGCAATGGAGCATGGAACCAGCGCGGTTCGATCAGATGCGGCGGGGTTGTTACGACATCGACGAGCGGATCGCCGACATGGATCGAGCCGGTATCTGGGCGTCGCTCTGCTTCCCCTCGCTGGTCTCGGGATTCTGCGGCGCCGTGTATTCCCGGGCCGAGGACAAGGCATTGGGCCTGGCCTGCCTGCGGGCCTTCAACGACTGGCATCACGAGGTCTGGGCAGCGCCGTATCCCTCCCGCATCATTCCGCTCCAGCTCCCGTACCTGGCGGATGTCGACATCGCCGTCGGCGAAATCGAGAGGAATGCGGCCCGCGGCTTCAAGGCGGTGAGCTTCCCCGAATTCCCCGCCCAACTCGGATTCCCGTCCATCTTCAGCGACCATTGGGATCCCCTTTTCGCCGCATGCGAGGCGACGGGCACCGTCGTGTGCCTCCATACCGGGTCTTCCTCCTGGGCTCCGATCGCCTCTCCGAGTCCGCCCTTCGAGCTTCTGCCCACACTGTTCCCGGTCAACGCCTTGGTGGCCGCCGGAGAGTGGCTGTGGTCGGGCGTGCCATTGCGGTTTCCCCGACTCTCGATCGCCATGTCCGAGGGCGGGATCGGGTGGGTACCGATGCTCATGGACAGGGTCGACTACGTGCTCAGCCACTCCGCTTCGGGCAGCGAGAGCACGGCCTGGCCGTCACCCATGCGGCCGAGCGAGGTCCTCGCGCGGAACTTCTGGTTCTGCTCCATCGACGACCCCTCGATGGTGCCCATGCGCCACGTGATCGGCATCGACCACATCATGGTGGAGAGCGACTATCCCCACGCTGACTCTTCCTGGCCCGACACGCAGGACCTGCTCGTCACGACGTGGGGCGACCTACCGGACGACGAGCTCCGTGCGGTCGCGGCCGGGAACGCTGCGGGGCTGTTCCGTCACCCGATGCCCGATCACGACGACTGGCGGTAAGCGCGGCGCTACAACCAGCTGCGAAGTTTCTCGATCATCGCCACGGGATCGCCGCCGACCGGGGTGACGTTGAGGTGGGTCACCCCGACCTCGGCGAAAGCAGCCAGCCGTTCTTTGATGTAGCCCTCAGGGCCGCAGAGGGACATCGCCTCGAGAAGGTCGGCCGGCACCTTCGCCGCAGCCTCGTCCTTGTGGCCTGACAGGTAGAGATCCTGAATTTCGGCCGCCTCCTTCTCGTAGCCGTAGCGAGAGGCCAGCGCGTTGTAGAAGTTCTTCCCCTTCGCGCCCATGCCCCCGATGTACAACGCCGCCCCGGCACGGCCCATCTCACGGACCGACGCCACCTCGGACTCCTCGCCAATTGCGAGCACTCCACCTGCCGCAATCTGGAGCGGCCCCAACCCGGGGTCGCGCCGGGTAGCACCTGCGGCCAGAGAAGAGCCGAACACGTCCTGCGCCTTCTCCGGCACGAAGAACATCGGAAGCCAACCATCCGCCACTTCGGCCGCCATGGCGACGTTCTTCTCACCGAGCGCCGCCACCCAGATAGGAATGCGTGAACGCTCCGGATGGCCGATGATCTTGAGCGCCTTCCCGAGACCGGTCCCCTGACCTTCGGGCAAGGGGATGTGATAGGCCGAACCCTCGTGCACCAGCGGGGCCTCCCTGGCCCACACGGCGCGGCAGATCTCGATGATCTCGCGGGTCCGCGCCAGAGGGCGGTCATAGGGCACGCCGTGGAAGCCCTCTATCACCTGCGGTCCGGAAGCACCGAGGCCGAGAACGCAGCGGCCGTCCGAGAGGGCGTCGATCCCGGCCGCGGTCATGGCGATGAGCGTCGGGGTGCGGGTGAAGATGGGCAGGATGGCCGCGCCGATCTCGACCCGCTCCGTGCGTGCCGCCAGATAGCCCATCATGCTCGGTGCATCGAAGCCGTAGGCCTCGGCCACCCATACCGTGTCGAGCCCGACCTTCTCGAGCTCGGCGGTCTGACGGGCCGACTCGGCAAAACCTCCCGCATAGCTCAACGGCATGGACAGCTTCATCCTCCAACTCCCTTCACTCGTCTCGCTCAGCCAGGTGTCGTCCCGGCCAAATGGTGCGCGGCGCGGGCGGCGAGAGCGACGAGCGTCAGGGTGGGGCCGTAGCCGCTCGACGTGGGAAACACCGAAGAGTCGGCGAGCACGAGGTTGTCCACGGTATGCACCCGACCCCAGCGGTCGACGACCGATGTGCCCGGGTCGTCGCCCATGCGTGCCGTGCCGATGACGTGGCGGCTCTCCGGTATGAACGACATCCCGCCGCCGAATTCGGGCACACCCGGCGACGAGGTGTGGATCGTCCAATCAGCGCCCATCTCCTCCAGCACGGACTGCAGGATCTTGCCGTAGTGCAGTGACGCGGCCAGTTCGTGCCGACCCGGTTTGTAGGTGATCCGGGCCACCGGAAAGCCCCTGGCATCGCGGACGGAAGGGCTCAGATCGACGGTGTTGGTCGGGTACGGCAGATCTTCACCCTGCATGATGAAGACCCACATCTGCTCACTCATGTTGGCGTCGCGCATGGCCTGCGCGTGACCACTTCCCCACGGCACGTGACGCGCCCCCCGATGGGAAACCCACCACCTGCATGCTCCACCAACCCGCCGCGGATCCACGGGAGGTCCGCCTCGGCGGCTGCGGCACGCGAACGGTCGTCCTGCACCATGTGGTCGTCATGGACGTGTGTCACCGAGCGACCCTTGTGCGGATGGAGGCGGAGATCCTTGAAATGTCCCACTTCTATGGTCTGGAAGTGGACCATGAGGTGGCGCCCGAGGTCCGGGTGCTCGAGTCCCGACTGGAGCAGGAGCCGGGGTGTCTCGATCGCACCACCGGCGACGATGACGACCTTGGCCTCCATCGAGCGCTCGACACCGTCGGGCCCGATGAAATCGACACCGGTGGCGCGCCGACCTTCGATCCGGATGCGCGAGACATACGTCTCAGCCATCAACTCCGCCCGGCCGGTTGCCATGGTCTTCGTCAAGAGAGCCACCGGATCACCCTTGGCATGAATGGGGCAGCCGAAGAAGGCGCAGAAGCCGCAGTTGTTACAGGCGGGACGACCGTCATAGGCGATGCTGTTGGCCGCCGTCGGGGCCTCGTAGGGATGCAGGCCGAGCCGCTCCGCCGCGGCCGACGACAGGACCGCTCCGTACATGGGAGCACCGGGCGGCATCGGGTACGGGCCCGAGCGCCACGCCGCGAAGGGGTTCGCCCCCGCCCGGCCCGATACGCCGATCGCCTTCTCGACCTCGGTGTAGAACGGCTCCAGTTCGTCGTACGTCAACGGCCAATCCGCCACATCGGCGTCATCCTGCGGGCCGTGGGTGGACAGCAGCCTGAAATCCTCTTCCCGAAAGCGCGGCACCTTTCCATCGGCGTGCGTTCCGCCACCACCCACGGTGGTCGGAATGGAGTTCACCTCACCGACATGGGTGTGCTCGCCCTCGTCGGTCGAGCGACGGAACGCCCGCGGCTCAATGAGTGGATCAGGCCCCAGGAAGTGACGCACCATGAACTTGATCTCGTCATTGGAGTAGTCCGATGCGGGCTTGGTCAGGTCATCGGCGTCAAGCAGATGGTTGCGTCCCTTCTCCATGATCACCACCGACCACCCTGCCCGCGTGAGGACCTCGGCTGCAGTGGATCCTCCCGGCCCCGAGCCGATGATGATCGCGTCGGTCGTCATGGCCCCGACACGTCCTGGTCGCTGTAGCCGCGTGGCTGCACGTCGCCGTCCCTTCCGATATAGGCCCACCCGATCCCGTTGCGATTCCCGCCATACTCGGGGGCGCCGTACATCCCCTCGCAGCAGTGGCCGTAGAGGAGCTCGCAGAACGCCTCGTCGGCCCGTAAGCGCCTTCGTTGCTCGTCTCCGTCAACCGCCGCGAAGTCGTCGCCGAGTGCGGCCAACCCCCGTCGATACTGCTCTTGCAACCCGATGACCGGACCGTTGAACTCGCGCTCGGGGAGACCGAGTGATCCCTCGATCCGCATGCGCCAGGCCAACTCGTCCAATGCGCTCAAGCGATGGAAATTGGCGAATCCAGCCTCGCCGCCCATACGACCCGACGTCGGGCCGCCGGCCCAGATCCGCGGTGGATCGAACGTGAACGCGCCCAGCAAGATGTCGATGTAGTCCGCGACGCCCGCCTCCTCGGCTCCGGGCGCCCCATCCTCGGAGGGCAGCATCTGCGCGCACGCAGCGCGGAGGACGAGGTACTCATGGTCGCTCAACCAGACGGGCATCCGGGCAACGGTAGCGTGCCCGGTCAGGTGATGCGGCCGTAGTACCCGGCATCGCCGAAGGTGAAGATGCCGCCGTCGGCCGCCACCAGCCAGTAGCCGCCGCTGGCGAGGTCGGCTGCCATGCCGACCACGGGCGCCGCCAGCGCGTGACCGCCCATGGAACCGGCGAAGCTCGCCTGCCCGAAGTCGAACACGCCGCCGTCCGCGGCCTCGAAGCGGTAACCCTGCCCGCTGGGAAGCGATTCCATCCCGACGATCGGCTGGACGAGGCGGAGGGCGCCGGTGCTCCCGAAGAACGGGGCATTGAAGCTGAAGATGCCGCCGTCGCCCGCCACCAGCCAGTACCCGCCGGTCACGGTGTCGGCCGCCATCCCGACGATCGGCCGATTGAGCGCGATGCCGCCCATGCTCCCGTAGAACGTGGCGTCGCCGAAACTGAAGATGCCGCCGTCGGCCGCCACCAGCCAGTAGCCCCGACCGTCCGGGGTCGGGGCCATCCCGACGATGGGTGCCACGAGGTGAAGCGCCCCCGTACTGCCGTAGAAGGACGCGTCGCCGAAGCTGAAGATGCCGCCGTCGGCCGCCACGAGCCAGTAGCCCTTGCCGTCCGATGTGGAGGCGATCCCCACGATGGGCGAATTGAGCGAGGCGCTCATGATCGACCCGTAATTGGCGGCCGCCCCGAAGGCCTCGACGTCGCCACTCGACTCGGCCTCCCAGTAGCCCCGGCCGTCCTTGAGGGTGGCGATACCAATGACGTGCGGCGGCGCCTGCACGGCGTCGACGACCTGATTCCACGTCAGCGTGATGCCGGAGGGCGGTGGCCCGCACGTACCCACCAACTCGGCCGCGAGCGAACCACCCGGGGCGCCGGTCGACGAGAACGCGGCGCCCATGGAGATGATCGGCGCACTCGAACCACATGAATGAAACTGGTGCAACATGATGTCGCGGTGGCCCCAACAACCTCCCGACGCCCCGGAGGTGCAATCCGAATTGGTCGTCGCACCGTGCACGCCCCCGTACCCGTCGGAGTACATCCAGTAGAAGTCCGCCTCGAGCACCGACGTCAGCCCTCCGGCCCAGATCGATCCGCCCCAGATCATCTGGCTTCCACCGCCGAGGGAGGAGGGGAAGCCGGGATCGGCACCCGCATCCGCTCCCTGTTGGGCCTGGGCGTTGAGTTGCGACGTCATATAGCTGATGGCCGGCAATCCCCGATCGATTCGCTCGTCATTGATCACGATGAACGCCTGCTCGGCCACGGGGAGGCTCGACAAGACCGCCTCGGAGATGTTCAGGGTGCCCACACCTTCCTGGGCCCGGGCCGCGTCGATCGACGTGAGAAAGTCCGCGCTGCCCGGTGCGATGTTGCTCGGCGGGTTGTCCGGCGGGAGGATGCCCGCCGCCCCTGCCGGCAGTGCCGCAGCGATGAGGGCGGCGCACACGATCGCGGCAACCGCCAGCCCACCCGCAACGGGTGTCAGCGACCGCCGATCTCGCGTACGTCCCATCTGGCCCACAGGTCCTCTCGGGGACACCGTGGTGGGAGGTGATCACGGAAATGGGCGACAGATTCCATCCCCGGCAACCCGGCTCACTCAAAGAGTCCCGTAGCTTTGCGTCCCCCCCTCGCGAGGGGTTTGCCTTTGTGGTCCAAAGTATGCCTGAAGACCTGTCGAAAAGCACCGGGAACCTGCGAGAACTGACCGGGCGCAACCGGACGGCAACCGTGGCCCGCCGTCTCGGACGTTGCACCCCTGTGTGGGCGCCGGTGGTCGTCATCCCTGACGACGCAGGGTTCAGTGCCCGGGCTCAGGATCCCGTGGCTGGCCGAGCATGCGCTCGGCGATCACGTTGCGTTGCACCTCGCTCGTCCCGCCCGCGATGGTCAGGCAGCGGGTCGAGAGGAATCCTTCCTCCCATCGTTGCGCCTCACCGTCGAGGACGGCCCCGTCCGCCCCGTAGAGGGCCATTCCCATCTCCTGGACGCGTTGCTCATGCTCGACGCCCAGCAGCTTGCGCACACTTGCTCCACTGCCCGGATCGACCCCGGACAGCGAGCGCAACGTCGAGCGGAGGCCCAAGAGGGCAAGCGACTGCGCCTCGGCCAGAAGATGACCGAGCTCGGCCAATCGGATCGACGCGTTGTCCGCTCCTTGACGCGCCACGGTACGGAGTACCAATTCGACCCCGTTGCCGAACGCGGCGCCCGACGACATCGAGACGCGCTCGTTGGACAGCGTGGTGCGCCCGATGCGCCAACCGTCTCCCGGCTGTCCGATGACCGCGTCGTCGGGTACGAAGACGTCGGTGAAGAACACCTCGTTGAACATGGCGGCGCCCGTGAGCTCGCGGCAGGGGTCGTATGTCGATGCCCTCGGCGTGCATGTCGACGATGAAGTAGGTGATGCCGGCGTGCTTGGTCGCGTCGGGGTCTGAACGGGCGAGGCAGATGCCGTAGTCGGCCTGCATGGCCAACGACGTCCACACCTTTTGGCCGTTGAGAATCCACCCGCCCTCGACCGACTGGGCCCGGGTGCTCAGCGCCGCCAGGTCCGAACCCGCGCCGGGCTCGCTGAAGAGCTGGCACCATGCCATCGTTCCGAGGAGCGTGGGCCGCACCCACCGCTCCTGCTGCTCCGCGGTGCCGTGGGCGATGATGGTCGGCAGCGCCCACGCACCCACGGCCAGGTGCGGTCGAAAGACGCCCGCAGCTGCCAACTCCTCGTCGAGCACGAGTTGGTCCAACGGGTCGGCAGAGCGGCCCCACGGAGGCGGCCAATGCGGCTGGAGCAGCCCGGTCTCGACCAACGCCGCTCGCTGCGCCGCCCCCTCCTGCGCTGCCACCTGCTCCACCAAGGGGCGCAGCTCGGCCCGACGGGCTTCCGCTTCGGGCGGGAGATCAGCCGAGACACTGCGACGGCTTCCCCCCAACGCGAGATGGGCGACGTCCTCCTCCAGGCTTTGGCCGCCGGCGAGAAGTTGGCGGGTGGCCATGGCCCGCTTCAGGTAGAAGTGGGCATCGTGCTCCCAGGTGAATCCGATGCCACCGAGAATCTGCACGCACTGCTTGGCACAATGCGCAACCGCGTCGACGCTCAATGCCCCGGCCACCTGCGCGCTCAACGCGCACTGGTCGTCGGGGCTGTCCCCGCTCCACGCTGCCGCGGCATCCCACGCCACGGCGGCACACTGCTCGACGGCGACAAGCATGTCGGCGAGGGCGTGCTTGATCGCCTGGAATTGGCCGATGGGTCGACCGAACTGCACGCGGACCTTGGCATACTCCGACGCCGTGTCGAGGCACCAGCGGGCCACCCCGGCCCCTTCGGCCGACGCCATGACGAGCGCAAGGTTGCGCACCTCGGCGGTGGTGACATGGGGCAGGAGCGCGTCTGTCGGGAGGGCGACATCGGTGACGACGGCCTGTCCCAGGCGCCTGGTGGCGTCGAGCGCCGGCAACGACGACAGGTCGGCGTCGTGCGGATCGAGCAGGCACCAGCCCCCCTCGTCCACTGGTGCGAGCAGGAGCGAAGCCGTGGGCAATCCGAGCACGGGGCGCAACGTCCCGCTGACCCGTGGACCGGCACCGGCACCGGCGCCGGCGCCGGCGACGGCGGAACCAACGGTCCGCCGCAGCGCCTCCGCTCCGAGCGAAAGGGCGGCCGGCGCGGAGCCGTCCAGGAGGCCGGGCAGGTAGCGGGCCCGTTGCGTTGCACTCCCATGGCGCGAGATCACGGCCGCCACCAACACCGTGGGGAGGACCGGCCCTGGGAGGAGCGCGTAGCCGAGCTCTTCGAGGACGACGGCGAGCTCACTCAGACCGAAGCCCTGCCCTCCGTCCGCCTCCGGCACGTGAAGACCGAGCCACCCTTGGGCGACCATCTTCTCCCACACCGGGGGGAGGTCATCGGATGTCGACTCGGCCGCCGCCCGAGGCTCGCTGGGCGGGCAGTGGTTCTGCAGCCACCGTTGTGCACTCTGACGCAGCGCTTCATGTTCCTCGCTCACCGCTATCGGCATTACCCCTCCGTTTCTCCTGGAACCATCGCAACGCCATCCCTCGACAGCGAGATGGCGCCGACCGGACAACCTTCGGCCGCGATGCGCAAGCGAGACTCGTCGGTGGCGGCGGCGTCGAGGACGACCGCATGGCCAGCTTCGCCGAGATCGAAGGTCGCAGGAGCCCAGAACACGCAATTCCCCGACCCCATGCAGCGACCCTCGTCGATCACGATCTCCAACGGTTCAGTCACACCGGGCGGGCTCACGCGGCACGTAGCAGAATGGCGCTCGTCGGCACACCCTCCCCCGACGTCACCAGACAATTGGTCGCGCCCTCCACCTGACAGGTCGAGGTTCCTCGCACCTGACGCACGCCCTCGGTGATGAGATTGAATCCGTGCACGTACGCCTCTGACAGGCCCCCGCCCGACGTATTGGTGGGAAGCGAGCCACTCCCCCAGCGCAGGTTGCCTTCGGCGACGAAGTCACCGGCCTCGCCCCGTTGGCAGAACCCGTACCCCTCGAGCGAGAGAAGGATCAGTGGGGTGAAGGCGTCGTAGATCTGCACGACGTCCACATCTTCGGGTCCGAGCTCGGACTGCGACCACAACTTCTTGGCGCACGCCCAGGCCGGGCCGATCAGCGGGTCGTCGGAGTAGTAGTTCACCATGACCTCATGCTGGCGGTTCAGTCCTTGACCGAATGCGTGCACGAGGGCGGGAGGGTGCGGGCAGTCCTTGGCCCGGTCGGCCGAGACGAGGACTGCGGCGAGAGCGCCGTCCGTCTCCAGACAATTGTCGAAGAGGCAGAGGGGCTCGGAGATGAAGCGTGCCGCCATGTAGTCGTCGAGTGACATGGTCCTTTCGTACATCAGAGCCGCCGGATTCCGGTTGGCGTGAGACCGTATCGCCATCGCCACCTCGGCCAGGTGCTCGCGCGTGGCGCCGAACTCGTACATGTAGCGACGGGCGAGCATGGCCACCTCGTCGACCGGACGGAGGAGACCCGCGGGCCTGGTCCACTGGCCTTGTGTCACCAGACCAGTTGGTGCGGCGGCCCACGGCCGCGAGGCGGCGGCGCCGCGCTTGCGCGAGCGCCATGCCACGACAACGTCGGCCTGACCGGTCGCGATCGCCATGGCCGCGTGACCGATGGTCGCACAGCCCGCGCCCCCGCCGTAGCCGACCTGGGAGAAGTACGTTACGTCGCCCGCCCCGATGGACTTGGCCAGGGTGACCTCGTCCGTGGTCTCCAAGGTGTAGGAGGACAGGCCATCGACCTCTCCGGGCTCGATACCGGCGTCAGCGAGAGCGGCGACAACGGCTTCGGCCGCCAGCTGGGACTCGGAACGGTCGATCTGCTTGGCGAACTCGGTCTGGCCGATGCCGACGATTGCTGCCGCGTCCTGCAGAGGGCTCCGAGCTCCGATCACACGGTGACGCTATCCCCCGCCACGGCAATGACGTCAACCCGCTGCGAAAACCACCGGCAACGACAAGGGCGATCGGAACGCCAACCCCTCGATGTGGGGGATGGGCACGGCGGGATCCAGGGCGAAGGGACCGAGGCGATCGAAAAGAGTGCAGAGAGCGACCCGGGACTCCATGCGGGCGAGATGCATGCCGAGACACACATGGACGCCGAACCCGAACGCGAGGTGCTGGCGTCCTTTCCGGAACATGTCGAACCGGTCCGGGTCGACATAGTGGCGCTCGTCCCGATTGGCGGCTCCGAGCAGGAGCGCCACGTCCGCTCCAGCCCCGATCGGCACACCCGCCAGTTCCGCGTCTCGTGTGGCTCGGCGCAGGATGACCGTCACCGGCGGCTCCCACCGGAGCGCCTCCTCGAAGGCTTGTGGGTAGAGGGAGCGATCATTGAAGAGCGCGTCGAACTGGGACCGATCGCGCAGGAGCGCCAGGAGAAGGTTGCCGGTGGCGCGATACGTGGTCTCGACTCCCGCCGGCAGGAGCAGGCGAAGGAAGGAGTAGATCTCCTCGTCGCACAACGTCGTGCCATCCACCTTTACCCGCACGAGATCGCTGATCAGGTCGTCGCCCGGCGACACTCGTCGCTCCTCCATGACGCCGGCGAAGTAGTCGCGCAGAGAGGCCGAGGCGGCCAAGCCCCGTTCCCAGTTCGCCGTCACGCTGGTCAGCTCGATGGCCCAACGTTGGAAGCTCGGATAATCGGCCCGGGGCAGACCGAGAATGTGGGCGATGACCTGCGCCGGATAGTTGAACGTGACCTCGCGCACCAGATCAGCCCGCCCACGATCGATGAAGGTGCCGATCAGTTCGTTGACAACGACTGCGACGAGGCTCTCCTCCCAATGTGCGAGGACTTTGGAGCGAAAACTGGGTGAGACCATGGCGCGGGCGATGCGGTGCTCGGGCTCGTCCATCTGCAGGATGGTCCGGCCCATGACCTCGCCCATGACGCCCTCGTACACGCCGGAGGAATACGTCTCGTTGTCCCGCAGGACCTGGACGACCTCGTCGAAGCCCAGCACCGTGATCGGTGCGGGCCGAAGCGGATCCGCGGGTGGCGAGCCGTCCCCGAGGTCGATGGGCCCGCTGTGGACCGGGGCCTGCCGGAGCAGCTCGTGCATCCTCGGGTACGGGTCGCGAATGTCGCCGGAGACCACGTCCTTGAGCTCGAAGGGGTCGAACGGAACGCCGGCGACGGTCCTGCTCTCGGTGAAAGCCATGAAGGTCCTCTCGTCCAGCAGCGTCTCGAACTCCGGCGGTCTCAGAAATGTGACGCTCATGTCACTCTATCAAACGTTCGTTTGGCAGGCCCGCCGCGACCAGGTTCGACGGCGGGAGCAGAAACACCCAGAATGGGGCCATGGCGAACGCGGATCAGGGCGAGGGATCGTCGACGAGGCACCGGATTCTGCAGGTCTCCCTCTCATTGATGTCCCAGAAGGGTGTCGACGGCACCAGCATGCGCGATCTGGCCTCGGCGGCCGGACTCAATGTGGCTTCCCTCTACCACTACTTCCCGTCCAAACGTGAGCTCCTCGAGGCCGTTCTGGTCGAGCGCGGCTATTTCCTGGAATGGGATGCAGGCCCCAAGCCCGATGATGGGCCCGCGGCCGAATCCGCGCTGGCCGCAGTCCTGACCGACATCCTCGTCTCGATGTTCGAGGTGGAGGATTTCGTGCGCCTCATGGCCGGCGAGGCCATGCGTGGCGAGGAGACGGCCCGTGCGGTGGGCGTCGATCTCTTCACCACCTTCGAGGCTGCGCTGGCCGACTGGATCGTCACCCATCGCCCCGATCTGGACGAGCGAGCGGGGGCATCGGCGGTCGCCCACCTGCTGACGGCGATGGTGGTCGGGATCTTCGTGCAGTACGCAGCCGGCGTGGGCGGCGAAGAGGACCGTGACATGACGTCAGTCCTGGCCGAGCGCGCCAACGAGATCTCCCGCCTTTTGGGGCAGTCGTCAGTCTGAGCACAGCACCAGGGCCCACGCCGGGTTCGGGTACCCTTCCCCCGTGGATTTCCCCCCGTTCGGCCCCGGATGAGACCCACCCAACCCGGCTGAGGCAGATGGAACCCGTACCCCGCCGCCGCCAGATGACCCGGCCCCGAGTGGCCGAAATGATCGCCAACGAGATCCGCCAGCGCATCCTCGACGGGCAACTGGTCGACGGCGACATGTTGCCCAAGGTCGACGACATGGCCGAGGACTTCCGCGTCAGCAAGCCGTCGGTCCGCGAGGCGATGCGCATCCTCGAGACGGAGGGCCTCGTCTCGGCCCGGCGGGGCGGGATCGGCGGAGCCGAAGTGCACATGCCAACGGCGTCAACGGCCGCCCACACCCTCGGCATGATCCTCCAGTCGACACATGCCACCGTGGCCGAACTGGCGACGGCACTGCTGGCCCTGGAACCCACATGCGCCGCCAAGAGCGCGGAGCGGGACGACCGCGCCGAAGCCGTGATCCCCCATCTGCGTGCCCTCCACCGGCAATTGGAGGACAAACGGGGCGATCCGGCGGGCTTCAGCATGGTGGCTCGGCAATTCCACCAAGCCATCGTCAACGGATGCGGCAATGCGGCCCTGGCGCTCGTGGCGGGCGCCCTGGAGTCGCTGTGGTCACAGCACGAGTCAACCTGGTTGGAGTTCAGGGACGCCGAGCTCGACGACGACGAGGTGGCGGTCAAGGTTCTCGAGGCCCATGCCCGCATTCTGGAAGCGATCGAGAGCGGCAACGCGTCGGAGGTACAGAGCCTCGTGGCGCAGCACCTCGCCGAGAGCCAGACCTATGTGCTTTCGGAGAGCGCCAACCTGCACATCACGGTGGCGCCCCCGTACCAGCACCCGTACTGACCCTTGACGACGATGGCCCCTGGCAGCATTGGGCACTCGGATCCGCACGTCAGGCGCATCGCACCGGTCCGTCGCTCATCCACGTGGCCAAGCCGCTGATCGGTTGAGAATATGGGCCAGCTGGCTTTTTGATCGAACACCGAGCTTCCTGTACGAACTCGTGAGATGACTTTCGACCGTCTTACGGCTGACGAAGAGCTCTTCGGCGATCTCGCGCGTGGTCGCCCCAGTTTTCGCCAGTTCTACGACCTCCTGTTCGTGAGGGGTGAGGAGGTTGGTGAGCGGAGATCGGTGCGGTGGTCGTGAGCGTCCAATCGCCTCGAGCTCATCTGCGGCGCGCTCCGCCCACGGCGTTGCCCCCACCAGCTGGAAGCATTCGTCAGACATCTGGAGTTCCTCGACAGCCTCACCACGACCAAGGGCTGCCAAGCGACGCCCGTAGGCGAGATGCGTCCTCCCCTCTTCGAACACGTTTCCGTAGCTCCTCGCGTGGGTGAGGGCGGTCCCAAACAGCTGAGGCACTTCGTCATCAGCAGCGAGGATCGCTGCGGCACGAGTTACCACCACGGCCGTGAAAGGGATTCGGTCGTTCTCCGTTCGTGTCTGAAGAAGCGCGAACCATCGACATGCCTCTTCGGACTCCCCGGCCAGAGCAGTCGCCTCAACCAGATCTCCTAACACTGGCCATTGTCCGAGCCCAAGCATTCCTCTCCGTTCGAATTCGTGGTGGGTACGCTGGAGCTGGCGGGCGGCGGCGAGCGAACGACCTTGTCCGAGCTCAAGAAGTCCAAGGACGTACTCCGCCTTCAGCACAATCACGTCGATTCCCCATTGAGTGGCCGCCCGTCGGACGAGCTCGATTCGACCTCGACAGGAGCTCTCCCTGCCGGTGATGGCGTCGATCTGTGCCAGTGTCGCCTGAACCTCCGCTTGCCCGAAAGGACTCGTTATCGCGGCGAACAGGTCCAAGATGGCTGTTCCCATGGCGTAAGCCTGGGCGAACTCCCCTCGCCGTACGCGCAGGACCATCCCCATTCCATCGACCCACATCAACGCCAAGAGCGACCCCTCTTCTCGACACTGTTTGCGAGCGGAGACCCAGACGGCCTCGGCGTCGGCAAGCTGGCCGGCAATGATCAGGGAATGCATGACAGGTGCCGCCAGCGCTGTGGGAATTCCATTTCGCGCAGCGAGGGCACATCGGCTGGCCAGCTCCATGTCCGGTCGACCTGCTATCGCCGAGGCCAGAAGCGCTATGACGAACGGGAGTATCGCTGGCCCAGACAACTCGTCCGGACCCTCGACGAGGGTCATCGACTCCATGGCGAGGTCATTCATCTTGTCGAAGTTCCCAGCAGACCAGGCCGCTGCGGCGCCCAGTGAGAGCAGGAGGGCGCCAGCCATTCGGTTCTCCTCCTTCACTGCGCCACTCTCGTCTCTCACGAGTTGCGCGACCAGAACTTGATCGCCCCTCTCGATGGCACTCCGAGCCCGCAACACAACGATCTCGGCTTGACGAACTGGGTCATCGGTGTGAGCAAGTGCCTGGCGTAACAACTCGTCCCCCAACCCCAGCTGACTCGCGGCGGCCCCCGCGGAAGAGTCGACGCCCTCGATCTGCCCTTCGGGGACTCAACATGGCGGCCTGCTCGAAGCCAGCCACGGCTGCGGACACATCGGATCGCAACAACGCGGCATCAGCCGCCGATTCCACCAACGTGGCGACAGACTCATCTGGGACGTCAGTGGCCGCAGCGAGATGCCAAGCTCGTCGTTCAGCCTCTCCCTCATCAAGGTGGGCTGCAAGCGCCTGATGCATTTGCCTCAAGTGTTCTCGGTCGGTACGTGCAGCGCGACCGATCGCAGCAAGGGGTGCCGCACAGTGATCGTCGAGGTGGTCTCTTCAAGAAGGCGGGCATCCACTGCTTCGCGGAACCCAGGGAGCCCCACCCCGACATCCCTCGCTGCCGACAACAGCAAGAGCCGCTCCCCCGATGGTTCGGCCGCGGCAAGTGCCACGGCCGTGCGACCCTCGAGGCTCAGCTGGTCCAAGTGAACGGCGAAAGCGGCCTGGAGGTGGTCTCCCACCGTCAGCGGCGAACCTAGTGGACGGACTCCAGTGATCTGCCACTGGTCAAGCCCACGCGCGGCCTCCATGAGGGCGAGCGGATTACCCCCGGTGGCTTCAACCAGTCCTTCAATTGCGGCCAGCGAAATATCTACATTCAAGGTGGACATCAGCTGTTTCGCATCGTCAAGCTTGAGGCCTTCGAGCACCAGGTGCGGCCAGCCCCTCAGGAGGGGTTCGATTCCCGCGTCGGGTCGTACCGCAAACACGATGCAAAGCCGATCTTTGGCGATACGACGAGCAGCAAAGAGGAGAGCGAAGCGAGAGCTCGGCTCCAACCACTGCACATCATCGATCACCACGACGGTCGGCATACGTGTAGCGGCCGCAGCGAGGAGGGCGAGCCCCCCAGCGGCCACCGCGAGCTGGTCACCAGCTTGTTGGGGTTCTTCGAGGGCCAACGCTGAGGCGAGCGCTGAGCGTTGCATCGGGGGTAGCAGTGATAGGCACTCAAGGATGGGCCGAAACAGACCGGCCAACCCGGCATAGGCAAGGTGGGCTTCGCTCTCCACCCCCACGCACCGAAGCACCGCGACATCGTCGGAAAGCGAGGCGACGAAGTGACCCAAGAGGCTCGTTTTCCCGCTTCCGGCTTCTCCTTGGACCACGACGACGCCGCTACTTCCGGCGCGAGCTTGCACGACGAGATCGTTGAGTACGTGCAGCTCAGCATCTCGTCCCATCAGCATGATTGAGAAGACTAGCGAAACGTCCAGAAGGAAAAATGGGGATTTCCCTTATGTGGTGGGAGTGACGCTTCTCTCAAGACTGCAATGTTTTGGCGCGTGCTGTTCCTTGTTGTGAAACTCAGTTGGGCTCCCCGCTTGTAGGTGGCGGTGGCTTGCTCTCTTTCAGAATGGGCGTCGGCATCGACACCACTGCCGAAGAGAGCGGGCTGGTCGGAGAGCGGGTAACCACCTCGATTGCATCCGTAGATCTTTGAGTTCCTTGAACGGGACGATCGGCAGGCGAATCGTGGGGCGACTTGGTCGAGTTGATGTCATTCATGACAACCCGGAGATCCGCGCCAAGGCGTCTTTGATGAGGACTGTTCCCTGCGCACAGTCCGCTACGAGAACTTGGATGCTGCCCGCAGTACCGAGACTCGCCACCACAAAGACTTGATTTGTCACGTTAGGTGAGCCGACGATGCAGTAAGCGTCATGACCTAGCGACGCAACCGGGCCACTCCCCGCCTGGCCCGACATAACGGACTCGAAGAGCCTCACTGATTGGCTCGAGAAGGTGATCGCATCAACTTCCCCCGAATTGTCCGGTCTGAACGCGCACGATGGACCGGCACGAGCCGAAGTCAGCGTGGTCGGCCCAACGAGATCGGTGACTTCGGCCACTGAGACAACAGCACATGGGTGCGTGAAGTAATAGCCCGCCGGGTGCGCACCTGCGGTGACCGGCGGTGACGTCGACGATGGTGGAGTTACCGTGGTCGACGACGACGCGGCTGACTGCACACGAACCGTGGCTATGGCGAGAGCCTCCTCCCCTGTCTCCGCTACGTCAACCTCGCAGTCGTTCAGGAGCGTCGAACCACTGACTCCGGCCGATTTGCAGGTTGCCTCTGCCTGCTTGCGCTTTAACGGAGGCAACAAAGACGCCGACACCAACCGTGCCGGAAATCCACTCTTCACAAACGTGCTCGGCGACTTGCCTTTGGAGTAGGTGAACAACGAAGCCGGTTTCGTGATTCGCCAACTGGCAGCGAAAGGGCCGTAGAGCAGCTTGAACCCCGACCGAGTCGTGGGGTCGATGACATAGTGGAGCCCGTCACCACCCATGAACGTCTGCATCCGGTTCTTGGGCTTCGGCGTGTCCAAAGCAGAGAGAAGTCCAGAAAAGTGATCCAACCCGGGCGCCGGGGGGACGAAGGTGACGTTTTCGCCGAGCACGCTCGCCGACACGTCGATCTCGCTCCCGTCGGGCCACGTGACAACCACGTCATCACCGTCGCCCGTCGTCGTCTCGCGGAGCTGCCCGCCACCTGCAAGTGTTCTAGGGCGTGTTATTGAGCTGGCGATCCGTTTACCGCCGATGCGCACGACGGCGGGGTCACCGGCATCAACTTCTACGTCGGTCGAGACCACTCGCATGGCCACGGCCGAGTTGAACGCCACCGATGAGGAGCCTTCGAACGGCGCGACCCGCACCTGAACGTCCACGTCGCCGCTGTCCGAGCGGACAAGGGTGAACTCGCCCGCTCCCTGGAAGTCGTAGTTTCCGCCGTTGAGGGTCTGCAGATGCGGCTCACCTTCGGAAAAGGCTGCCTTCGGGGGTAACAAGCCCGGCTCCTGTCCACACGGGCCCTCGGTCTTGGGGAGCGCGACAGGTGCCGTCGGCAGCGACATGTTCTCGATGGTGAAGGTGGACTGAGCCGCCGACCCACCGACCGCGACGGTGAATGGTGCGGTGAGTGGCTCGGGCTTGAGTGGGGTGGGGCGACCGGGGCATGTGACCTGGGCATCCGGACACGAATCCTTCATGCAGAACGTCTGGTTGGTGAAGTCGAGATAGTTGTGGCCGTCAGCATCATGGACGGAGGCGAATCCCCTATCGACGCCGATTTCGACTAGGCCCTTGGCAACCAAGGACTCGGTGTCGACGATCGCCCCCGACGGTTCGACGGTGACGTGGTAGGGGACGTCTCTAGCCTTAAGAGTGTCGACGATCGTCGAGGGCTGCGCTCCCACCGGCACACCGATTCCAGGCGTGTTCCAGAAGTCGCCCCATTGCGGCATGTGCACGATCGAAGGCCCCCAGGCCTTGGCGACAGCCGGATCGTTCCCACCGAGTGCTTCGATGAACGCGTTCGGACCTCCCTCGATGAGGGCCCGCCACGCCGGAGCCATTTTCGTCGTCAAGTCGTTGTCCGTGGCGTGGGCGACGAGCGAAACCCATCCCACGGCGTCATAGCTTCGTTGCATGAGGTCTTTGTTCGAGGTCCCGAGCCACCCGTTGGCCCAGGCGCTGGGGGTGACCCCTTCTCCGTAGCCCTTATAGAGGGTGGCGATGTAGGTAGCCGTCCCGTCGGAAATCCACTCGGGGTCGGTCGGTACCCCATTCTTTGTGGCCTCGTCGTAACTGATAACCGAGTGCTGATAGCAGTGCACCACCTCATGGGCTATTTCGACCTTGAATGCGCTCGACAGACCCGAGGCCGGATCCTCACTGCCGTAGGCGGCAGGGAAAATGGCCACCTCACAGGGTTCGTAGCCCGATCCCGCATAGCCCAATGTGAAGTAGTTCGTCCTGAATAGGGTGTTGGGAGAACTCGTGTCCGTCGAGAAGATGAGCCTGACCGGACTGATAGGCAACCTGGTGAATGCCAGCGGCGGAAGACCGAGAAGCTTGCCGATGCCGTCGAGGTCGGCAACGAACTCCGCGACACCACCGTCTTCAGGGCCTGACTCACCGGACCCCTGGCCTTCGACACGCAAGTCTCGAATTGCGTTGCCGCGGCCGCCCTCCCGGCGCTGAAGGTCCCCAGTGCGGCCACGGACGCGGCGAACGTCAGAACCACAACGAGGAGGGAGCGGCGCACGGCGAGCTTCCTCGGGCGATGCCGAAAGAGAGGGGGGAACACGGTGCCTCCCAGTCTTCAACTGGCTACAGTCCCGCCACATCAGGGAAATCCCTACATTCCAGGCCAACGACGGCCTTGGACGGCCCGATCTCCCCTTCACGCAGGTGGCTCTATCGCAGCCGATCAAAGAATAGGGAAATCCCTCATATCTTGAACTGACCTGCGGGAATACCGTTGAGTTGATGTCCTCCACCCGAGAAAGATGGTGTCCGGTGCGCTTTTTGAATCAACGGTTCCTCATTGCGGTCGGCTTTGGGGTTGCCATGACCGTGCCGCTCGCGACAACCATTGCCGCTCCTACAGCCAGTGCCGCCGGGGGATGCAACACGAAGCTGGCGCAGGTCAAGGGGCAGCCGGTCCAAATATCCTGCGGGCCGGCCTCTGCGAAACTTCATTTCAAGGGGAAGACGTACTCCTTCAAGTCCGGTACCTGCCTCAGCATTGAAAGCGGGGGGCAGAAGGGCGGCACGCTCACTCTTGGCAAGAACGTCGACGTAAAGCGAAATCTCGGCTTGGTCGGCATGTCGATCGCCTTCACAGGAAACACCATGGGTAGCGCCACGGTTACTGCAAACCAGGGCAAGGTCTATATAAACGACGGCGCCGCCACCGCAACCCCCAAGTTCGGCTCTGCCGGGACGATCAAGGGGACCAGCGGCGGGATTCCCTACACCGTGTCGTGGAACTGCGGCGGAGCGCCGGCCAAAGGCTGATCGGTCGAGCCGTCCGGATGACCAACGCCCCTTTGCGATCCTCTTTTGGTCACAGGTCTTCCGGACCATTTTCTGATTTCTGACAGATTGGCCGGACTGCTCGAGCCTTTGGGGAGGGCCAAATGGCCAGTTCACCGACACTTCCACTCACCGTTCATTTCCGGGTGTCGCCTGCGTGCCCTCATGAACGCGCAGGCGGAGAACGTGTGAGAAGTGGTTCTGACCGTTGATGATGACCCTTCTGGCGGATGGCTAATCCTCCGGCTCTACCAGCGCCACGGCGTCACTCACGGCCCGGGTCGCTCTCTCCCACGAACGCCGCGCTCCCGCGACGTCTTCGTTCTCGCGGGGCAGTCGGCCCTCTAACTCGATGAGGGCGCCCTGGGCGGCGTTCAGGAGGTCGGCTTTCGGCGGCGCCACCTTGGTGCCCTCGATGCCCTGTTCGTCCAGGTGTTGGCCCTGTGCGCCGAGGCCGGACTGGTCAAACTCGGCCGCGTCGCCCTCGACGGCACCAAGCTGCGGGCGTCTGCGAGTAGGCATAAGGCCATGTCCTATGACCGCATCGGTCCGCGCCTCGAAGAGCTCGAGGAACAGGTGGCGGCCATGCTGGCCGAGGCCGAGGCGAAAGACCTGGCCGAAGACGAAGAGTTCGGTGAGGACGGGCGCGGTGACGAGCTCCCACCCGAGTTGGCCACCAAAGAGGGCCGCCTGGCCAAGCTGCGCGCCGCCAAGGAATCCATCGAGGCCGAGGCCAGGGAGAAGGCAGCGCAAAAGGCTGAGCAAAAGGCCAAAGAGCGAGGGGCCAGCGAACAAGAGGCCCAAGCCGCCGGGGCGAAGGCCGCAGAGGAGGCCACCCCCGCGGGCCGGGCCCAGCGCAACCTCACCGATCCCGACTCACGCATGATGAAGACGACCGACGGCTTCAACTATGCCCAAAACGCCCAGGCCGTGGTCGACGAAGAGGCGCAGGTCATCTTGGCCCACTCGGTGTCCAACCAGGCTGGCGACGCTCAGCAGTTGATGGGGATGATCGAGGCGACAGAAGCCAACCTCGGTGCGGCGGGCATAGAGGAGAACCCCGACACGTACATCACCGACGCCGGCTACTTCTCAGAAAAGAACGTGACCGACGCCACCGACGCCGGCGTGGACGTGTTGATCGCCACTGGTCGGATCAAGCACAACGAGCAGGTGCCGGCCGCACCCAGAGGTCCCATCCCAAAAGACATCACCGTCAAAGAGAGGATGGCGCGACGGCTGCGCACCAAGAAGGGACGGGCCGACTACGCCAGACGCAAAGCCATCGTCGAACCTGTCTTCGGCCAGATGAAAGTCCGACAGGGGGCCGGGTTCCTCCGCCTCCGCGGCCTTGAGGGTGCCCAAGGTGAGTGGGCTCTGCACTCGCTGTGCCACAACCTGCGCAAGCTGGCCCGAGCGAGCGGATAGGAAGGCCCCGATGGGTCACCAGACAATCGAGCGCAACCTCACAACGGGTTCTGAGTCGCCCTCTGCGGCACTGGGCCCGTCCGGGAACCCCCAACAGGCATTCTCAGGCGTCAGTCCGGACCCATTGATCGATTCGGACCCACGCTCCTAGGTGCTGCTGCTTTTGATCAGTCATGGACCGATGGTACGGCTCCGGCTGTACCTGCCACGGTGATGTCGTGCTCCGGCGTCGCCTCAGTCCGTGCTCGTGGGGGGCGACGGACTGGACGCCCTTCGCCGGCGCTCCTACAAATTCCAGCGGTAATACTGGATTTCGACGGCCAGAGGCATGCGGAACCCGATGTAGCAGTTGACGAGGTCGACCTGCTTGCCCGGCATGCGATCCAAGATGCTCTCGTCAACGTCGTACGACGTGATCGACTTGTCGACGATGACGACGTCGTGGTGGCTCTTCTTGTACTGCTTCGCCTTCTCCAGGATCTCGTTCAGCTGCTCCTCGCTCTCCACGACGAACCCGAAGTGGTCCACCGGGGTCGCCCTCATGGGGTTCTCGAGCCCGTAGAGGAAGATGAACTGCCCCGAGCCGGTCAGCATGACCAAGGGCGGGTGGGCCGGCACGTCCTCCCCCACCAGCGACGCCAGCTCGAGCGTGAACTCCTCAATGAACTTCTCGTCCTCGACGTACTCGGACCAGTTGAACACCTTCTCGTAGAAGTCCAACAACTCCTGGCGGCGCTCGCCGGTGATCTCGGAGGGAAGCATGCTGAGGGCCACGTGGTTCATCTGGAAGCTCAGTGCATCGCTCATGAAGCCTCCCTCGGTTGTGAAGCCACCATCAATCGACTTCTCCACTGATCGCGGTACGTCAACCCCTGCACCATGTACGAGCCTGGGAAGGTGTTCGGGTCGTAGACCTCGGGCTCCCCGATCAGCCGTTCAAGGGCGCTGTCGCTCATCACCTCCTGGAGGAAGATGGCCTCGGGCCGATGACCACTCCCGGGGGCGACGAGAAAGAAACCCCACAGCTTCACGACCGCTGCGCCCGAGCTGGCCCACTTCTGGAGGGGCTCCCAGTACTCGCGTCGCTGGAAGTCCACGTAGTCGGCCACACTCACGTAGGGCCAGCCGGTGTCCTCCATGAAGATGCGACGACCCGTCGCGCCCGATGCGAGAACAGGCGCCAACTCCTCCCAGTCATTGAACGGCGACCACGGTGCGGCCATGAGGGCCTTTCGTTGGAACGCACGTGTCAGCCGTTGCGAGTGGGCCCGCCAGGCCGCCCCTTCGCTCCCCGACATCCATGCGGTATACGAGCCCAGTTCCGTTCCGGAGCGCAACGCGGTCAGGGCGATCGCGAATTCACCCTCGATCCCGGTGCGCTGACGCAGGAACCAGAGCGGCTCGACGCCGTCGATCTCGCGCACCCGCGGTGCGACCTCGTCCTGGTAGGCATCTTCGAATTCGTCCAATCCACCGTGGACGATCTGAAACGTCTCATGCAAGAGGATCACGACTCCACCCTTCTCTGACTCGATCCGACGTTCATTGCAGCGGGGACCACGACGACGGGCGCAACACCCAGGTGGATTCCGCCCTCCCGACGACGCCGCCCGTGTCGGACTCACCCGTCAGGATGTCGAGCACGGCGGCGGGAGTTTCCTTGCTGAGGATCGTGATGCCGTCCGGTGATCCCCCGACGCAGCCGCGCATGACCAGCCCAGGCTGACCGATCGCAGCCTCGCCCCCCGCGTCGGGCCTGATGAAGCGCTGTACCCACAGCCCGGGGGACGCCGCGTCGCCTGACGCCGGAGGCACCTCGGACAGGATCTCGAGGACGGACGATTCGCTGTCGTATCTCGTCGCGTCGAGCTCTTCGGTCACTGCCGAGAGCTCGCCAAAGGCCACGGCACGTGCGTAGGCCTCCCACGCCGACCAGCCCTCCAGCCGGATTCCGGTGATCACGCAGTACGACGGACCCGTTCCGTGCGACACCTCGAAGAACCACGCTGGCACCACCCCGAGTGGGGCGGCGGCCTTCCAGAACTGCTGCGTCGTGGACTCGAATTCCTCCACGGCCGTGCCCCTGACCCGATGGACTTCCTGCACCACTAGCACGCGGCTTCTCCTTCTTGTGAATGTGTCATGGTCGTCGATCGATCATGCGCTCACCACCAGCGGCTTGCCGGCCACCGCGCCGCGTTTCATGTCATGCAGCAGCGGCATGAGACCGGCGAACGTCGTGTCCGTCGCTTCGAGGAGCAGCGCACTCGGAAACGACTCGTCGGACAACATGGCGAGGGCGTTCTCGAACCCGTGCTCGTCATATTGGCGTGAGCCCACAATCTCGGCCTCCTGCACCAACACGCGCAAGGGGTCGAGGGGCACCGTCCCGAAGTTGCTTCCCACAATGACCAACCGTCCTCCCGTACGGAGCTGGGTCAGACCCTGCGTCGTGGCGGCCACCGTGCCCGAGCATTCGATCACGATGTCGTAGGGCTCGGACACGAGGTCGAGGTAACTCTCCACCTTCTCCAGGTCCTCCGGCGTGGTCACGGTCGCCCCCAAACGCTCAATGGGGGCATGACGACCCGGCGCAGGCTCGCTCACCGTGCAATCGCTGACGCCCCTTGCCTGCAGCGCGGCCACGGTCAGGAGACCGATCGGCCCGCCGCCTGTGATGAGGACCCGATCACCCGTCGTCGCTCCCGAGCGGGTCACCCCGTGCATGGCCACGGCCAAGGGCTCGGTCAATGCCGCGGTACGAAGATCCATGCCGGGAGGGACGGGGTACAGCGCTCCCTCCTCCTCTTTGAGGAACTCCGCGAACCCGCCCGAGGCCGGACCCACCACCCGGTCGCCGACCCTCCAACGCTCCACCGCAGCACCGACGGCGACGATGTCGCCCGACCATTCGTGGCCGTAGACCGAGCCGGGAACACCCCATCCGCCGTCGCCGAAGACGATGTGGAGATCCGTGCCGCAGACACCGCAGTAGGCCACACGCACCAGCACGTCGCGGTCGGCCAAGGTGGGGACGGGGACGCGCATCTCTTCGAGTTGCCCCACCCCCTGGAACACCACCGCCCGCATGCCCTCAGGTGTGCCCACGTCGACCGACCGCCCGAGCCGACTTACTGCAGGAGATCAGGTTGCAGGTGGACGATGAAGTCGAACAGTGGCTGGAAGCTGAACCAACCCGCCAACGGGGCGCCGTTCATGGTGCTGGTGGCCCGGGCCAACTCGTCACTCAGCGGCTGCACGAGACCGATGCCGCGGGCGATGGCCTCGGCCTGACAACAGCGCTCCATGGAGATGAACCACCATGCGGCCTCGTCGATCGTCCTTCCGACCGTGAGCAACCCGTGGTTCTTCAGAATGAGCGCCTTGCGGTTCCCCAACGAGTCAGCGAGCCGGTCACCCTCCTCGGGCGTCAGGACGACCCCGCCGTAGTCGACCACCGCGTGGTCGTCGTAGAAGGCGCACGCATCCTGGGTGATCGGGCTCAGCAACTCCCCGACCGCTGACCACGCCTTGCCGTACATCGAATGGGCATGGGCCGCCGCGACGACATCGGGACGCGCCCGGTGGATCCGGGAATGGATGGCGAAGGCGGCCAGGTTGAGCGGCCGTTCTCCTTCCACCACGGTGCCGTCGGCGTCCACCAACAGGAGATCCGATGCCCTGACATGGGCGAAGTGGAGCCCGGCCGGGTTCACCCAGAACGAGTCGAGATCGCCCGGATCGCGGGCCGTGATGTGGCCGGCGAATCCCTCGTCGAAGCCGAAGTGAGCGAACAGGCGACACGCTGCTGCGAGGTGTTGCCTGCGGTGGCGCCGTTCCTCCTCGACCGTCTCGAAGTCGGGAGGGCTCGGGAAATTGCTCGGCCTCGGGACAACAACTTCCTCGTCGACCTTCGTCATCCATCCCCCTGACCACCTTGGACGCTGTCCATCTCGGACAGCTGTCCTTAAGCTGATAGTAGGTTTCTATAAAATAGGAGTCAAGGGAGTCGCAGCGTCAGCCCGTGGAGGCAAGGATCACCTCGACCACGGCTGCTCGGGGGATCTTGCCGTAGCGGTTGTACGGCAGCTCGTCGACGAACACGATGATCTCGGGCACCTTGAAGCGGGCCAACGCCTGCCGGCAGTGTTCCTTCACCGCATCCGCTCCGAGGCTCTCGTCCCCGACGATCAATGCGCCCACCCGTTCCCCCAGGTCCTCATCGGGCACGCCGGCCACGGCCACCTCGGTCACGCCCGGCAACGTCCTGATGGCCGCTTCGATTTCGACCGGGCCGAACTTCTCCCCGCCGCGATTGATCGTGTCCTTCACCCGGCCCTTGACGAAGAGATACCCGTCCTCGTCGACCACGACAAGGTCTCCCGTCGGCATCCAGTCGGGCGTGATGTTCTGCGCCGCCCGAACCACCGCCTCGCCGACCTCCCCCACACCCACGTCTTCCTGCGTCTCCACGTCGACCACGCGGAGCTCGACACCGGGGAACGCCCGCCCGACCGAGTCGAGCTTGCGGCCGGCCCGATGGTCGTCCGGCGAGAGGGCGGCATAGGCACCCAGCGTCTCGGTTTGGCCGAACACGTTCGAGAAGTCGACCGCCGGCAGCGCCGCCACGGCCCTGCGGATGAGATCGGGCTGGGCCGGTGCGGCTCCGTAGCTGAGCGACCGCAGGCTGGAAAGGTCCCGGGACGCAAAGTCCCGATGATCGAGGATCCGCCGCAGCATGGTCGGCACGACGAACGTCTGGCTCACCCGGCACTCCTCCACCGTGCGCAGCCACTCTCCTGCGTCGAAGCGGGGCAGGATCACCATCGTCCTCCCCGAGTGGAGGGTGATGAGGAGGCCGAGCGTGCCACCGATGTGAAAGAGCGGCACCGTCATCATGTCGACGGGCGGATCCACCTCCGGATCGATGGACGATGCGTAGTACGCCATTCGGTCAGAGACCGTGCGGTGGCTGATGAACACCGGCTTCGGGAGTCCGGTCGAGCCGCTCGAGAACAGGATCATTCCCGTGGCGTCGTCGTCGATCGCCACACGATCCAAGGGATCATCCGCCGCCGCGGCGATGTCGTCCTCCGTCAAGACGGTGCCGCCCAATGCCGGTGCGAGTTTGTCCCTGTGGTCGGTCCCCGCAATCCCGACGCGCGCCCCGATCAATTCGCACAGCGCGGCCAACTCCCCCGACTTCAGATCAGGGTTCATCTGGGCCGACGCCGCACCCAACCGGGCCGCACCGAGAACGGCGGCGACGGCCAATGGACTCCCACCGGCGACGACCGCCACGTTGTCCCCGGTCCCCACTCCGGCCACCTGCAAGGCATGCGAGCAGCGCTGCGCCAGGGCATTGAGCTCGGCGTACGTCAGGCGCTCGCTCCCGACCACCAGCGCCGTCCGTCCCGGCACCGCCGCCACCGCAGGATCGATCGTCTGCCCGACGTACATCAGCGCTCCTCTTCGTGCATGTGCATTCTCCATGAGGGTCCGCTCGTCTCACGACGAGGCGGAGGGGCGCGTCAGGGCTGTGCCGGAGCAGTCGGTGTCTGGGTCGTCGGCCCGAGAAACGGCGTCGTGTCTATCTGCTCGAGCTCGATCTCGCCGGACAGGACCTTTCGCTTCCACTCCACCTGTTCGGCCTCCCGGGCGTGGAATTCGGGCATGACTTCCTTGGCGAACAGCTCGAGACTCTCGCAGATGTCCTCGTGCGTGTTCTTGCCCGCCTGCGTGAGCAGGATCACCTGGTCGACATGCGCCTCGGCGAACTCGTCCAGCTGCTCACAGATGCGAGCCGGTGTGCCGATGAGCCCGTCGGAGTACACCTTCTGGCCCTCGGGGTTCTCCCGCCACTCCAGGTACTTCTCCCACAGATTGACGGTGCCCGGCTCGAACGGCCCTTCCTTGTTGTAGAGGACCAGCGCGAACTGGAAGAACGACCATCCGTCGGAACGACGCCGCGCTTCCTCGTCGGTCGTCGAGCACATGAGTGCGCTCACCATCGCCATGTTGGGGTTGGTCTGGTAGTCGGCCAACTTGTCGAGGTTGCCGACATACGCCCCGTAGTAGGCGTTGACCCACGCCACCGCGGCTTCCACGCTCAAGAATTGGAAGCCGAGCGCACCCATCCCGAGCGAGCCGGCGCGCTCGATGGTCTTGTACTGCGAGCACGCCACCCAGAGCGGGGGGTGGGGCTTCTGTCGCGGCTTGGGAAGGACGTTGCGCAGAGGAAAGTCGAAATACTTCCCGTGGAACTCCGTGCCCTTGGGTGAGTCGCTCAGCATGGGGATGAGGGCCTGCACCGCTTCGTCCCACACCTCGCGCTTGTCGCGGAACCGACGACCGAAGGGATGGAGCTCCGTCGTGCTCCCGCCCTCGCCGAGCCCGAGCTCGACCCGGCCGTTGCTGATCAGGTCGAGGGTCGACACCCGCTCCGCCACGTTCGCCGGATGGTTGGTGGTCAGCTGAATGATGCCGTGGCCCAACCGGATGTTCTTGGTGGTGCGGCTGAGGGCGCCGAGGAAGACCTCGGGCGCCGAAGAGTGCGCGTACTCCTCCATGAAGTGGTGCTCGGTGCACCAGACGTAGTCGTACCCGAGACGGTCGGCCAGCTCGGCCTGCTCCAGGGCATTGTTGAAGACCCGATATTCGCTGTCCTCGTCCCAGGGCCGAGGAATCTGTAGTTCGAAGAAGATGCCGAATTTCACGAGGTCCCTCCGTCCGTCAGTTTATCTTTATGAAGATGTGAACCGACTGGCATCGCGGACGCGTCGATTCGGTACCGCCGCCCGCCAGGAGACGCTCCGCCAGGCGGCGGCGCGCCTTCGGCCCGCACCTTGTCGGTCCCCGTCAATGGCCAAGTCCGCCGCCGAGACGAACAGGACGTGGCGCGGCACCTTGTAGGCGGCCAGCGTGGCGCGCAGATGCGCCAGAACACCTCGTCGGTGGTCACGGGATCGCTGTCGCGCCGGCACGATGAGCGCGACGATCTCCTCGCCGAGCGTCGGGTGGGCGCACGCCCACCACCTGCACCAACTCGATCCGCTTCCATCGGCGACAGCGCCGTCTCCACCTCATAGGGGGACACGTTGACGCCGCCGCTGCGGATCACCCCGGACTGGCGGCCCTCCCAGTGCAGGAATCCCCGCTCGTCGAGGTAGCCCGACGTCGCGTCGTCCTGCACATAGCCGTGATCGTCGAAGCCTTCGCCGGGATCGGCCTTGTAGTAGCCGCACATCATCGTCGGCGCGCGCACGGCGATCTCTCCTACTTCACCCGGGGGCAGCTCCTCCCCGTCCGGCCCGAGGATGCGGATGTGCACACCCGGCCAACAGCGGGCCCTTGCTGCTTCCCCGGTCGTCGGGATCGGCATCGGCGGGAATGCCGGTCACCACCGTGAAGGTCTCGCTCAGACCGTAGGCGCCCACGGGATCCCAGGCGTCTCCGGTGCGGCCCAGCACTGCAGGGAGCGGGCTGCGACCCGACATCCGGACCAGTGCCGAGAGGTCGCGTGCCTTGATGTCGGGCAGGTCGGCCAAGCGGGCGGCCACGTGGGGCGGCGCATGGATCGTCGTCACCCGCTCGCGTTCGAGGAGATCGAGCGTGACCGGCGGATCGAACGACTCCTGCAGCACCGCCGTGGCGCCGGCCGCCAGGCTCGAACCCAGCCCCATCACGAGGCCTGCCGTCCAGAACAGCGGCAACGCACTCCAGACCCGGTCCGACGGCCTGGTGTCCATCAACTCGGCGAGACGTTGCGACTGGATGCAAAAGGCGCGTTGCCGGTGCACGACCGCCTTGGGACGGTCGGTCGATCCCGAGGTGTAGAGGATCATGGCCTGGTCGACAGGGCGTACCGCATCGCGCAGCGCGGCGATCACCGGGACGGGCACTGCCTCGACCGGCCTGGAGGAAGTCCTCCCACGAGGTGCACCACGGCTCCGGTGCGTCATCGCCCAGCACCACCACGGAGCGCAGCGAGGGGAGCTCGGGGACATACAACTCCCCCCGGGTGCACGACCTGAGCCCCGGCGCGTGGGCCACGAGATCGTCCACGTAGCGGTGACCGCGAATCTGCGAAGCGGTGAGAAGGGTCCCCACGTCGGCATGGGCAACGGTCCAGTGCCGCTCGTCGGCCAAGGCGAAGGTGTTCACCGGCACGCCGACGGCTCCGATGGCACATACGGCGAAGAGGGACTCCACGAATTCAACGGTGTTGCCCATGACGAGCCCGACCCGGCTCCCACTGCGGACGCCCGCCCGCACCAAGGCGCGGCCGACGGCCTCGACCCGTTGGCCCAGTCCGTCATAGCTCAATCGAAGATCACCGTCGACGATCGCCTCGTTGTTCCCGAAGCATTCGGCCACGGAACGGACGAACTCGCCGACGGTAACCTCGCCTCCGCACACGGGCGTCCGGCGGGCCCCCCGGGAGGCACCGCCCACTTGCCTGCTCCTGCGCCATACATGTTAATATTAACATTAAAAGAGAAGATAAGGAGAGGCATGGGCGACCGCACGCCGACCATCGTGGGGATCGGATTGAGCGACTATCCGAAGACCCCGCACCTCGATGCGCTGGCCCATCACGGGCTCGCGATACGACGGGCGCTCGACGACAGCGGCGTGCAGAAGTCGGACATCGACGGCCTGTTGTGCTTCGGCTCCTACGGCATCGACGACGCGGTGACGATGGCCGAGATTCTCGGCATCACCTACAACTACCTCGACGGCACCTTCGCCGGGGGCACGGTGTTCGAGTTCTACGTCCAGCACGCCGCGGCGGCGATCGAGCACGGCGATTGCGACACGGTCCTCATCACCTACGGTTCGGACCTTCTCAGCAAACAGGGTCGAAACCTGGGGACGCAGCTGTACACGTCGGGGAACCGCCAGGGCGGACCGCTCCAGTTCGAGATGCCCTACGGCAGCCCTCTCGTCAGTGGTTATGCACTGGCGGCGCGCCGTCACATGCACCAGTACGGCACGACGTCCGAGCAACTGGCGCGGGTGGCGGTCGACGCACGCGCCAACGCGGCGTTGAATCCACTCGCCATGTACCGCGACCCCTGACGGTCGGCGACGTCCTGGCGTCGCGCATGATCTCCGACCCGTTGCACATGTTGGACTGCTGCATCATCTCTGACGGGGGTGGTGCCGTCCTCATGACGACGGCCGAGCGGGCACGCGACCTCAAACAGACGCCGATCTACGTGCGCGGTGCGGCCACGGCCCAGACGCACTGGAACATCAGCGCCATGCCGGACTTCACCGTGACGGCTGCGGCACGGTCGGGCCCGCTCGCCTTCGAGAAGGCGGGCATCACGGCATCGGACGTCGACATGTTGATGCTCTACGACAGCTTCACCATCACCGTGCTGCTGCTCTTGGAGGACCTCGGATTCTGCAAGAAGGGTGAGGGGGGCCCTTTCCTCGAAGCCAACCGCCTGACCTACGACGGCGACCTCCCGACCAACACCGACGGCGGCGGCCTGTCGTCGTGCCATCCCGGCATGCGGGGAATCTTCCTCCTCATCGAGTCGGTGCGCCAGCTGCGGGGGCAAGCCGGCGCGGTCCAGGTGCCCGACGCCGAAATCGCCGTCGCCTGCGGCTCGGGTGGTCAGCTTTCCTGCATGGGAACCGTCGTCCTCGGCAAGGAGAAGTCATGAAGGCCGATACGCCCGTCGAAGGCCGGATCCTGCCGGCACCCAACAGCTCCACCCAGCCGTTCTGGGATGCCGCCGGGCGCGGTGAGCTGATCGTGCAGTGGTGCGAGCAGTGCCAGGAGGCGCAGTTCCATCCGGGACCGCTCTGCCGGAGCTGCGGGAGCGAACCGGGCTGGAAGGTGACGAGCGGGCGGGGCGTCGGTCTACACCTACACGATCGTGCATCAGAGCCGCACTCCCCCCTTCGACAAGCTCGTTCCCTACATCGTGGCCATGGTCGAGCTCGACGAAGGCCCGCGCATGATGACGAACATCATCGGGTGTCCCGTCGACGAGATCGAGGTGGGCATGCGGGTCGAGGTCGCGTTCGCGGCCGAGGTCGACGGCATCGCCCTTCCGTTCTGGCAGCCCGAATCCAGCACGTGAGCGGCGCCAACGAGGGACGCGTCGCCATCGTCACCGGTGGCGGCCGGGGCTTCGGCCGCTGTCACGCGATCGAGCTGGCCCGCCAGGGGGCGGCGGTCGTCGTGAACGACCTGGGCGTCGAGGTGGACGGCGAGGTTAAGGCGGCAGCACCGGCGCAGGAGGTTGTCGAGGAGATCCGATCTTTCGGGGGCAGGGCCGTGGCCAACGGGGACGACGTTTCGAGCACCGACGGGGCGGCACGACTCATTGCCGACCGCGCTTGACGAGTTCGGCCGCCTGGACGCCCTCGTCAACAACGCCGGCGTGCTCCGCGACCGGATGCTCGTCAATCTTTCCGACGACGACTGGGACACCGTGATCCGGGTGCATCTCCGGGGCACCTTCTGCCCGACCCGCCAGGCCGCGCTGCACTGGCGAAGCGAGTCGAAGGCCGGGCAGACCGGTCGATGCGCGCGTGATCAACACCTCGTCGGCTGCCGGCCTCTTCGGCAACCTCGGACAGGCCAACTACACGACGGCCAAAATGGGAATCCTCGGCTTCACGATCGAGACCGCCGTCGAGTTGGGACGGTACGGCGTCACCGTCAATGCGATCGCCCCCGGTGGGCGGACCCGCATGACCGCCCAGCTCTTCGCCGGCACCATGGAGGCGGTGCCGGAAGGCACATTCGATGCCATGGCGCCCGAGAACGTGGCACCCCTCGTGGCCTGGCTGGCCGGGCCTGAAGCCGCGGGCGTCACCGGTCGGGTCTTCGAGGTCTACGGCGGGACGATCGGGGTGGCGAACGGCTGGACCCGCGGCCCGCATTTCACCCAGGACCACCGGTTCACCCCGGACGAGGTCGGCCCCACGGTGCATGATCTCCTGCGGGCCGCGCCCGATCCGGTGCCTCCACTCGGCACCTGACAAGAGGGGTCGGCCGGCAACCCTTACAGCGAGAGGCCCAGCAACTTGATGGCGTTGCCGCGCGCGATCTTGTCGACGGTCGCCTGATCGAGATGCCCGAAGAGCTTCTCCGCCACCTGCGGGGTATTGGGCCAGGTGCCATCCGAATGCGGGTAGTCGGTCTCGAACAGCACCTGATCCGCACCGATACGGTCCAACATGTCGATGCCGACGTTGTCCTTGAAGAAGCAGCTGAAGATCCGGTCCTTGTAGTAGGACGAGGGCAACTCGCCCGCCAACCGGTCGTCGTGGGCCCACAAATGCGTCAGCCACGCGTCATCGGCCCGCTCCAAGATGAACGGGATCCACCCGATCTGACACTCGGCGTAGAGCAGCTTCAGCGTCGGGTAGCGGGCCAGGATTCCCGACTGCAGATAGTCGACCATCGACGCCGCGCTGTTGGCGAAGATCATGACCGTCGACACCACCTGGGGCGCGTCGGGCGACGTGATGGTGGTGCGGGTCCCCGACCCGATGTGCATGGTCGACCACGGTGCCCGTCTCCTCGCATGCCTCGAAGAACGGGTCCCAATGGCCGCTCCAGATACTGGGCAGATCCAACCAGGCCGGGAGCTCGCTGAACGCAACGGCCCGCACGCCACGTGCCGCGTTGCGCCGAACTTCCGCCGCCGCCGCCGCGACATCCCACAGCGGTATCAGGCACAGCGGGATCAGGCGGCCCGTTGCTGCCGGCGCACCATTCGTCCACGATGAAGTCGTTGTAGGCCTTGACGCACAACATGGCCAGTTCACGATCCTTGGCCTCATTGAAGATCTGGCCACAAAAGCGCGGATAGTTCGGGAAGCACAGGGACGCTTCGACGCCGTTGAGCGTCATATCGTCAAGGCGGGCCTTCTGCTGCCAGCAGCCGGGCCGCATGTCGTCGAGCATCACGACGTGATTGTCGTCGTAGTCGGGCGGGTAGCCCGCCTGCGCGATATAGCGGATGACCGGATAGAACTTGTCCTCGTAGTGCCACCACGCCGCCGGCGGCCCCGTGGGATCGGGATTGGCGACGTAGGCACCGCTCACCTTGCGGAATGCATCGGCCGGCAAGCGTCTCGAGACGAGGAGCGACGTCCTTGTACTTGGCGGGAATCCTGTCCTGCCAAATGCCGGGCGGCTCGATCAGATGATCGTCCACACTCACGATCGGCGGGATCGAGCTCTTCATAGCCAGTCCTCACATCCTTCCACGCGTGTAGATAGTTCTATCTTATAGAGGTTACTCGGCGTCCGCCAGGATGCAACAACTGGGCATGAACCAGCCCAGACGGGCTCCTGAGGGTTCGTCAGAGCCGGATGGCCGAAACGATGCCGCGGGGAGCGTCGCTCCGCTGCGTCACCGAAACGCTCTGGCTGCCCTGCTCGCCGAGAACATGGATCTGGCTCGCCTCCATGTGGGCGTACGCGATGCGTGCCGCGTCATTCGCATCGCCGCGCTCGATCGCATCGACGAGCTTGCGGTGCGCCCGCAGGGCTGCGAGGCGGAGGTGGCGGTCGGGAAATGCGTGCCTCGCTTCGGCGCCCTCGGCCCACGCCGACTCCTGGGTCGACCACAACGTCACCAACGTCCCGACCGTGAGGCGCAGGGTCTCGTTTCCACACTGTCCGACGAGTTCGTCATGAAAGCGGTGCGCAATCTGCGTGAAGGCCATGGCGTTGTCGATGTTGTCGGCCGCCTCTTCGATGATCGCCCGCAGGACCGGAACCGTCGTCGTCGCCCGGTCGGGACGATCGGCGCATGCCGCGGCGCATGCCGGCTCGAGCCGGCCCAGCGCCTCTGCGAGGTCGGTGAGCGGCACACGTCCGGCTTGCAGCACCAGGCCCATCATGAATGCGGCCGCCTCGGGCTTGGGTGTATGCACCACGGCGCCGCCCATGTTCCCGCGACGCACCGTAATGAGGCCCTCTGTTTCGAGGATGCGGAGTGCTTCGCGCAACGACGGACGGCTCACCTCGAACTCTTCGAGGAGCTCGTCCTGCTTGGGCAGAAGCTTTCCGTCGGCGATCTCGCCATTGACGATGCGGCTCCGCAGCCGCGACGCGATCGAGATCGGCAATGCGCGGCTGACGTAGCTGGGCGCCTCGACCGGAGCTCCGCTGCACCACGGCCTCAATCCCGTCTTCATTCGGCATGATGGCGCTCATTTCATATTCATTGTACCGAAAGCATGGTGGAGCTCGGCGCACCCCCAGCGCCCCAGCAGCGCCCCAGCACACACGCAGCGGGCACGTGCCCTCAGTCCAGACGCACCACCCACTGCGGAACGGGGTACCCCTCGATGCTCGTCCCGAACACGGCAACAACGTTCGCCCCGATGTGCAACTCTTCGGCGGGGACGGCTCCGATCGGGTCGTTGACCGCACGGACGACGTTGCCGACCAACCGGATCAACGGGTCCTCCTCGAGCTCGACGACAACGACGACGTACGGCGACTCGTCGACGAACGGCGGCAACAAGGGCGGGTGCGGCACCGCAAATGACCAGATACGCCCCCGACCCGATTGACGACGCCACTCGGACTCCAACGAGTGGCACCACGGGCACATGGGGCGCGGCGGGAACCGCCGCCGACCACAGGCCGAACAGGTCTGAATCCGCAATTCCCCACGTTGCGCCGCTTCGAAGAACGGTGCGGCGTCGGATTCGTCCAACGGGCTGAAGGAGGCTGCCATGTTCAGCTCGCCTCGCGTCGAAGGATGAGTGCACTGGTGGGCACTCCCTCACCGGAGGTCACGAGGCATGACGTCGCATCGATCACCTGTGAAGTCGATGTACCCCGCATCTGGCGCACACCTTCGGTGATCAGGTTCATCCCGTGCACATAGGCCTCGGACAATCCTCCTCCACTCGTGTTGACGGGAAGTTTCCCGCCGTAGCGAATGGTGCCCCCCTCAATGAAGCCCGGCGCTTCGCCGCGGTCACAGAACCCATAGTTCTCCAAGGAGATCAAGATCAGCGGTGAGAAGGCGTCATAGATCTGGACGACATCGATGTCGGCGGGTCGCAGCTGTGACTGTCGCCAGAGTGCCGCTGCACACGCCCGGGCAGGGGCGCCGATGGGATCATCGGCCCAGAAGTTGACCATGTGATGGTGTTGTTGCGGAATCCCCTGCGCGAACGAGTCGATGAGCACCGGCGGCTGCCGGCAGTCCTTGGCCCGTTCCTCCGACGTCACCACCACGGCCAGCGCACCGTCAGTCTCGAGGCAGTTGTCGAACAGACAGAGAGGCTCGCTGATCCAGCGGGCGTTCATGTAGTCGTCAATCGACATCGGGCGGCCGTACATCATGGCCGCCGGATTGCGATTCGCGTTCTCGCGAATGGAGATCGCAACCTCGGCCAGGTGTTCCCTTGTTGCGCCGGTTTCGTGCATGTAGCGCCGCGTCAACACGGCGATCTCGTCGACCGGACGTAACAACCCGAACGGGCGAGCCCATGTCGCTGCCGTGACCTGTTCGGAACCGGGGATGCGGAGCCCACCGGGACCGGCGGCCCAGGGTCGAACCCCCGAGCCCCTCTTGCGAGAGCGCCAGGCGACCCCCACGTTCGACACACCCCCGGCGATGGCCAGGGACAGATGGCCGATCGTCCCGCAGCCCCCTCCCCCGCCGTACCCGATCTTCGAGAAGAAGGTGATGTCGCCGAGCCCGAGATTCTTGGCCACGGCGACCTCTTCGGTGGACTCCATGGTGAAGGAGGAGAGGGCATCCACTTCGCTCGGCTCGATGCCGGCGTCGTCGAGGGCCGCCAGGATCACGCGTGCCGCCAATTCCTCTTCGCTGGCTTCGAGATGCTTGGAGAATTCCGACTGACCGATACCGACGATGGCGGTGCTGTAGCCCAACCGAACCCCTCTCAGTTGTCGGAGAAAGATCCCGCAGCGACCTTTCGACTAGTTGCCAGAATTTTCCATCTATGTAAAGTTAGATCTTAGAGCACGCCTGCACGCTCTGCCGGGGTTGCTCACCCGGGAAGTCGCCCGCTTTATCTACTCTCCAGAATGAGGTGCACCCTTGGGCTCTCGAACCGCGGTCATCGCCGGCATCGGGCTGAGCGACTATCCGAAGACACCCCACCTGGACGCGATCGGGCACCACGGTCTGGCCATCCGGAGAGCCCTGGATGACTCGGGAATCGCCAAGCAGGACATCGACGGGCTCATGTGCGTCGGGACGTACGGCCTCGACGACGCGGCCACCATGGCTGAGATTCTCGGGATCGACCACCGTTACATCGACGGGACCGACACGGGTGGCGCCGTCTTCGAGTACTACGTGCAACACGCGGCCGCTGCCATCGAACATGGCGAGTGTGAAACCGTCCTCATCACCTACGGGTCAGACTTCCTTTCACGCATGGGTCGCACCCTGGGTACCAAGCTCTTCGGCAACTCGGGCGACGGCAAGCAGCGAGGCGCACTGCAGTTCGATATGCCCTACGGGAGCCCGCTCGTCAGCAATTACGCGCTGTCGGCCATGCGCCACATGCACGAGTTCGGGACGAGTCCCGAAGCATTGGCCCAGATCGCCGTCGACATCCGGCAGAACGCGTCACTCAATCCCGATGCGATGTACCGGACGCCCATGACGGTCGACGATGTCCTCCAGTCCCGCATGATCTCGGATCCGTTGCACCTGCTCGACTGCTGCATCATCACCGACGGTGGCGGCGCCATTCTGATGACGACGGAAGAACGGGCGAATGACCTCCGTCAGCCACCGATCTATGTTCTGGGGGCGGCCTCGGCGCAGACCCACTGGAGCATGAGCCAGATGCCCGACCTGACGACCACCGCCGCAGCAATCACCGGGCCGCTGGCGTTCGCGAGGGCGGGGATCGGACCGGACGACGTCGATACGCTGCAACTGTACGACAGCTTCACCATCACGGTGCTGTTGCTCCTCGAGGATCTGGGCTTCTGCAAGAAGGGCGAGGGCGGGGACCTGGTGCAGAGCGGCCTCCTGACGACGACGGGAGCACTGCCGACCAATACGGACGGCGGCGGGCTCTCCTCGTGCCATCCGGGACGGCGCGGCATCTTCCTCTTGATCGAAGCGGTGCGCCAGCTTCGCGGCGACGCCGGCGCGGCTCAGGTCCCCGATTGCAAGGTCGCCATCGCCAGCGGCTCGGGCGGCAACCTGTCGTGCATGGGAACCGTCGTGCTCGGAAAGGAGTCCCGATGAGCAACGCCCGCATGGTCGAGGGCCGGATACTGCCGGTCCCGGACCCGATCTCGGGGCCCTACTGGACGGCCACGACTCGGGGGGAATTGCTCATTCAGTATTGTGCGGCATGTGATCACTTCGACTTCTACCCGAGGCCGTTTTGCCGTCGGTGCGCGGGCGAGCTCACCTGGCGAAAAGCTTCGGGTCGGGGCACCATTTACTCCTTCACGATCGTGCGGCAGAGTCGTACCCCGCCGTTCGACCAACTTGTGCCGTACGTCGTTGCCCTGGTCGACTTGGACGAAGGTCCCCGCATGATGACCAACATCGTGGACTGCGACGTAGAGAGTGTTGCAATCGGACAGGGCGTCGTCGTTGACTTCGCCGACGAGTTCGAGGGAGTCTCCCTGCCCTTCTTTCGTCCCGCGGAGAAGACCACGTCATGAGCGGAATCTGCGAGGGGCGAGTAGCCATCGTCACCGGAGCCGGCCGTGGCCTCGGGCGCGCCCACGCGTTGGAACTCGGACGGGAAGGCGCGTCGGTCGTCGTCAACGACCTGGGCGTGGAACTCGACGGGAGCGGCGGCGGGCCGGACTGGGCCAACGAAGTCGCTGAGCGAAATTCGGGCCCAGGGTGGCGAAGCCGTCGTTGACAACAGCGACATATCCGAGTGGGACGGCGCGCAGGCGGTCGTGGAATGTGCGGTGCGGTCGTTCGGTCACCTCGACGTCCTCATCAACAACGCGGGGGTTCTCCGCGACCGGATGATCATCAGCCTGACGGCGGACGACGTGACCAAGGTCGTGGGCGTCCATTTGTGCGGCGCCTTGTTCACCTCGCATCATGCCGGGCGGTATTGGCGAGAGCTTGCGAAGGCCGGCGAGACCCCTGCCGCACGCATCATCAACACCACCTCCGGCGCCGGCCTGTACGGCAACGTCGGGCAATCCGCCTACAGCGCAGCCAAAGCCGGTCTCGTCGGGCTCACCCTGGTTGGCGCCGCTGAGCTCGCACGCTACGGCGTCACCGTCAACGCGCTCTCTCCCGGCGCCCGGACCCGGATGACCCAGGAGATCTTTGCCTCGGCCATGGCCGAGCCGGGCGACGGCTTCGACACCATGGCGCCCGAGAATGTCTCGCCCCTCGTCGCGTGGCTCGCCAGCCTGGAGTCGAGCTCCGTGACCGGTCGCGTCTTCGAGAGCTACGGCGGGATGATCGGCATCGCGGAGGGATTCCACCACGGTCCTTCTTTCACAGAGAGCCGACGGTTGGCGCCGGCAGAAGTCGGTGACGTCGTGCGGGACCTTCTGCGCCGGGCTGCTCCGCCCGAGCCCGTCCAAGGCTCCTGACTGCTCAGTCGACGAACGTCGGCACACGTCAGCGACCCTGGAAGTGCGGCAACACCTCGCTGGCAAACGACTCGATCACCTCCATCTCGATCGGTGCCCGCACCGCGATATTGACCCAGTCAGCACCCGCGGCTTCGTACGCCCGCACGCGGTCGATCACCTCGGTCGGACGTCCGGCGAGGAAGGCATCACGCACCCCACCCGATCCAGGCCCGAAGCGCTTGGTCAGGAACTCCTCGCGATCCTTGGCGTCGATATCCCCGATCAATCCGAGATTCACCCCCGCGACAATGCCCTTTGATCCGGCATTGGCCCGCACCACCTCGTAGGCAGCACCGAACACCTCCGGAGTGACGTAGCTCGCGTTCCAGCCATCACCCAGGGACCCGGCGAGCGCCAGCGCCCGCGGCCCGCGTGCCCCGATCCAGATGGGCGGGGACTTCTGCACCGGCTTCGGATCACAGCGGGCCTCCTTCAGTGTGTAGAACTCTCCTTCGAAATCCACCGTTGGCTCGTTCCAAAGGGCGCGGACGATGGTCGCCGACTCCGCCAATCGGCGCAGCCGCACCGCCGGAGCCTCGAAGGGGAGTCCGTAGGCCTCATACTCGAGACTGTGCCAACCAGCACCGAGGCCCATCTCGAGGCGCCCCTCGGACAAGTGGTCGATGGTGGCGCCCGCCTGCGCCAGAAGGGTCGGATGCCGGTATCCCGTCGAGTACACGAGGCAGCCCACCCGCACTCGTGCGGTCTCGAGAGCCAAGGCGGCATGACTCGTCAGGGCCTCGAAGCAGCCGCGGTCGTACGGGGGCGCGGCTGCGTAGAAATGGTCCCACACGCTGATCCAGTCGAAACCGAGGGCTTCGAATCTCTTCCATGCACCCCGCATTTCCGTCATCGTCAGATCCTGGGGCCCGAGATGGATGCCGAATTTCATCTGCGCTCACTTTCCGTGTTCATCGAGATTGTCGGTTCGCGCCGAGCGTCAGGCGCATCGCGTCGCAGCCACCCCTGCGCCATCCCCTTCATGCGCCGGCAGACCGACGCCGCAGCTTGCGGTTGTCCCAGGTCACCCGACGCGGCTCGGGGTCGATCCGGATCACCGCGGCTTCGGTGTCGTAGTGCCGAATGGTGGCGGACGGCACTTCATCGACCGCCATGCCGAAGCCCTTGTACTTCTCCGAGACGAGCCCGATCACACCGTCTCGCTCCTCCCCTGCGGGAAGAATGCCCGCGCGTCCGGTGAGAACGACCGCCCGCAACTCGCCCCACTGCAACGCCGGCTTCCGCGGTGAAGCAGACGCGAGGATCCCGACGGATGTGCGCCACTTTCCGGGTCCTGGCCGGAGTCTGGACATAGACATGGTGGTCTGCCGTGACGAACCACACGGGGAGGGCGAGGGGCCAACCGTCGGCACGCAGCGTCGTCAGGATTCCCGTGTGGGTGTCATCGAGGAACTGCCACAGCTCGTCCTCGTCGAAGGACACGCCCACTCAGCGCACCGTCGAAAAGGAAGTCGGCACGAGGAAGCAGTCGTCCCAGTCGGTCCTGATCTCCCGGCCGAGTGTCTGCCAGATTTCGAAATCCGTGTCGGCTACCCATGCCTCCTCCTTGCCGAACGGGTTGACGTCCTCCCACTCTTCCCCCTGGCCCCAGATGCAGATCGCCCGTCGTGTTCTTCCACGGCGACCAGTAGAGGCCGACGATGGAACGTCCCGCCGGCTCGGCGACGCGGCGGAACCACATCTCCTCGCACAGGCGCAGATACTCCGCCTGACGGGCCGGCTGCACGTGGATCATCTCGTGCGAGCACAGCTTCGCCCGCAGGTTTCGCTCCTTGATCTGCGCGACCGTCGGCGTGAGCTCGGACGGAAAGCACAGGAGGCTCTCGCTTGACTCGACCCACTCCCCCACCCCGTCGAACCACTGGGCCGAGGTCACCGCGCGTTCCCTCGAACCGCTGGCGCACCACGTCGACGTAGTGACCAAAGTCGTCGAGCTCCCACACCGACACCGTCTCAGGGGTCGTGCCCAGGCCGGGCGCAACCTGCCAATAGCCGACCTGGCGCATCCCGTACCTTTCGGCAATGGGAAGGAAGTCCCTCTCGACCGCCTCGAGCAGCGCGCCCATTCTGGTCGGCCTCACACGGTTGACCTCATGCCAATACAGCACTCAACGACTCCTCTCGATTGCCTTCTCGTCGGTGACCGCCGATCGCGCGGCAATCCCAAGACACGTTCGGCCAGCACGTTGAGCTGCATCTCGTCCGTGCCCCCGCCCAAGCGGACGCCGGGCACGCAGAGGACGAAATCGGTCCACATCGCGTCACCCCCCGCATCTGCCGTCACACGCGGCCCCAGCATCCGTCCCCGCCAGGGTAGACGCCCTCTGAAGATTGCGGCTGCGGAACAGCTTGTTGATCGAGCCGGCGGGGCCCGGAGCGGCTTGCGCTCGTTGGCTGACGAATTCGGCGATGCGGACACGGCCGTAGAGATCGGCAAGCCCTGTCGCACCAGGGCGTCGTCGCCGAGCCCGTGCCCGGCACGAGCTCGAGCATCCGGCCGAGTGCGTTGGCGGCGGGATCCATCGCGCCCTTGCCTACACCCGCCCTCTCGCTCATCAGCGTCGTCCGGACCACTGCCCAACCTTCACCGACCTGCGCCCAGACGGGCGGAATCGGGCACACGTACGCGATCGAGAGACGACCTGGTTGAACGAGGCGTGCCCGTTCATTTGTCGCAACGGTCGCACCTCGACCCCGGGCGCATGCATGTCGACGAGGAACATGGTGAGCCCATCATGAGGGTCTTCGGCGGCCTCGGTCCGGGCAATACAGAGGCCGAGGTCGCTGAACTGCGCCTTTGAGGCCCAGACCTTCTCGCCCGCACAGCTTCCATGTCCCCTCGTCCACGTGGCCGATGACCGCACCGCCGCGAGGTCCGAGCCGGCGTCAGGTTCTGAGAAGAGCTGGCACCCGATAAGGTCGCCCCGATGCAGCGCCGGCAATATCTCCTGCCGGAGGAGCTCGCTCCCGTGCCCCAAGATGGCGGCCGACAGCATTTTGGTTCCGACGTTGAGGGGCGTGACGTCCGGGAGTGACATGGAGGGCCGACTCGCGCTCCGCAGTAGAGGCGCTCGATACGCCGCGGAGAGCTCCCGGCCCCCGTACCGCTGCGGACCGGTGATCCATCCCAGACCGGCGTCGAACTTCAGGCCTGCCACCTCGCCGCCTCGGCCACCCCTTCGGCGCGTCGCGGCTTCGGGTCGTCGTTCGAGTCCGTGCACTTCGAGGACGTCGGTCCTCGTGCGACAATGCCCGGCCTCACGCCGGGGCAGACGTGCGGGAAAGAAACTGCTCGACTTCCTTGCCGAACGCGTCGAGATCGGTCGGACAGGAGGCTGTCCGTCACCACTCCGACCGGGCCGACGGTCCACCGGAGCAGCACGTCGGACGTCCGCCGATCGCTGCGGTCCTGCACGAAGCCTTCGGGTAATCTCCATCTTCATAATCGTATATCTGAAGGACCAGCGGTGAAAATGGACGTGGCGGCGCGGGGAGACCTCCGCGATGCCGGGCGCGACGCGCGTCGTCTCGAACGAGGCAGGCTACGACGGGATCTGGGCCGCGGAGACCAGCCATGACCCGTTCTTGACGATGACACTGGTGGCGGCGGCGACCGAGAAGGTCGACATCGGGACCGGGATCGCCGTCGCATTCGCGCGCAATCCCGATGAGCCTCGCCACTCTCGGCCATGACCTCCAGGTTCTGTCCGAGGGCCGATTCATCCTCGGGCTCGGCTCCCAGGTGCAGGCCCACATCGAACGCCGTTTCTCCATGCCGTGGTCGAGACCGGCGGGCGCATGAGGGAGATGGTGGACGGCCATGCGCGTCCATCTGGGCCTGCTGGAACGAGGGTATCCCGCTCTCCTTCGAAGGCGAGTTCTACCGCCACACGCTCATGCCCCCCTTCTTCAATCCTGGTCCGAGCCCCTTCGGCCCGCCGCGGGTGTTCCTGGCGGGCGTCGGGCCCCAGAATGATCGAGGTTGCGGGTGAGGTGGCGGACGGGTTCCTCTGCCACGGTTTCACCACTGCGTCGTATCTCTCGGCGGCGGTACTGCCTGCACTGGAACGGGGCCTGGCCCGCCGGAACCGCTCGCGCGCCGACATCGAGATCACCGCGCCCGGATTCATCGTGACCGGCCGCGACGAGGAAGAGATGGCCCGGTCAGCCGCCGGAGTTCGCCGCCAGCTCGCCTTCTACGGGTCGACGCCGGCCTACCGTCCCGTACTCGAGCATCACGGGTGGGGCGACCTGCAAAGCGAGCTCCACCAGATGGCCCGCCAGGGAAGATGGGACGAGATGGGCGATCTGATCGAACCCGACGTACTCGAAGAGTTCGCAGTGGTCGGACCTCCGGGTGCGATCGCAGGTCTGGTGGCCGCCCGGTACGGCGATGCCGTCGACCGCATGAACGCCTACTCGCCGTTCGAAGCCGACGACGGCCTCTGGTCAGCGGTGCGCGCCGGCTTTCGTGCGTTGGCCGCACTGGACAGCGTCCGTTGAGGACCCAACCAGCTCTGTTCGAGATGTCCGGTCGGCGCGCCGGAGATCTGGCGGTCGAGGACGGCGTGGTCCGTCGCACGTGGGGCGAGCTCGAGGACCGCACCCGTGCCATCGCACACGGACTGTCGCAACAGGTTCCCTCCGAGGGGAGTCACGTCGCGCTGGTCGCCACCAATCGCGTCGAGTTCATTGAGATCGCGCTCGGCTGCTTGCGGGCCGGGCTCGTCTACACGCCCCTCAAGAGCAGTTGGACCCCTTCGGAGATCACCGCCGTGCTCACTGATGCGTCGACGTGCGTGGTCGTGACCGACGTCCCCGCGGGTCGTCAGGCCGGAGCCGATGTCGGGGTCCCCGTCATCGACCTCGACCGGGACTTCGACTCGTGGGTCGCAGCACAATCGCTCGCGCCGCTGCCCTATGCATTGGCCGGCCGCAAGATCACGTACACATCGGGGACGACCGGACGGCCGAAAGGGGTCGTCTCGAGCTTCCTGGGACATCGCCCGTTTGCGGAGTCCTTCGCCGGCAGTGCCGCAATGGCCGAATTGACCGGTCTGCCGGGCCACGGCGCGCATCTCTTCGTCTCACATCTCTTCCACGGTGCCCCGCTGACGTTCGGCCTCGGCGCGCTGGCACGGGGAGCTGCGATCCGCATCGTCCCCCGGTGGGATCCCGAGACGGTCTTCTCCATGCTCTCCGACGGCGTGACGTCGACGTCCATGGTGCCCACCATGTTCCGTCAGCTTCTTCAATTGCCCGACGAGCTCCGCGCCACCTTCGACGCCCCACAGTTGGTCAACGTCCTCCACGGCGGGGAGGCCTGCCCGGTGCCGGTGAAACAGGCCATGCTCGACTGGTGGGGCCCCCGCCTCACGGAGTACTACGGCTTCTCCGAGGGTGGCATGACGATCGCCACGAGCGAGGAGTGGATGGCACACCCCGGAACGGTTGGAAGAGCCAGACCCAATCAGCGCCTCCTCATACTCGACGACGACGGCAACGAGGTGGACACCGGCGTCGACGGGACGATCTACGTCGAGACGGCCGACGGTGTCTCCTTCTCCTATCTGAACGACGAAGCAAAGACGGCGGCGGCCCATCGGGGCTCGGCCTTCACGGTGGGAGACATCGGCCACGTCGACGACGGCGGCTACCTCTTCATCACCGGGAGAAAATCGGACGTCATCGTCTCGGCCGGCGTCAACATCTACCCGGCCGAGGTCGAATCGACCCTGAGCGAGACGGAGGGGTTGAGCGACCTGGCCATCGTCGGCGCACCCGACGACATCAGGGGAGAACAGGTCGCGGCCGTCATCGTGACACCGGACGTCAGCGAGAGTCTCGCGGTCGCCGCCAGGCTGGCACGCACGGCCACCGAAAGACTGGCCGGTTACAAACGACCGCGCCTCTTCTTCCATGCCGCGACATTGCCCCGCGATCCCACGGGAAAGCTGCTCCGGAATGCCTTGCGCGATCAGGTGTCCCAATGGAGCAGCGAGCCTGCGGCCAGCTCCCTGGTGCTCGTAGAACCTGATCCATCCCATCCTTAGATCGCCGACCGAGCGAACAGACACTCACAGAAGGAAGACCAAGTGACCGGACTACTCGAAGGAAAGTCGATTGCCGTGACCGGGGCCGGACGCGGTATCGGCCGGGCCGTGGCGCTGCAGTGCGCAGCTGAAGGAGCGAACGTCGTCGTGGCCGACTTCGGCGTGGGCATGCACGGCGAGGAGCCGACGAGCGACGTGGCAGACGCGGTGGTGGAGGAAATTCGGCAGAGCGGCCGCAGCGCCATCGCCATCGCCGACTCCGTCACCGAAATGGCGGCCGGCGAACGGATCGTACAGAGCGCGATCGACGCCTGGGGACGGATCGACGGGGTCGTCTGCGTCGCCGGCATTCTGCGTGAGCGGATGCTCTTCAACATGTCGGAGGACGACTGGGACGCCGTGATCGCCACCCATCTGAAGGGGACCTTCACGCTCTTCCGGGCCGCGTCGACGGTCATGCGGGCACAGAAGAGCGGGTCGCTGGTCGGCTTCACCTCCGCCGCTTTCCAGGCCAGCGTGGCCCAGGCCAACTATTCGGCTGCCAAGGGGGGCATCGTGTCGTTGGTGCGCAGTGCCGCGGCCGGTCTGCACCGCTACGGCGTGAGGGCCAATGCCGTTGCGCCGATCGCCAAGACGCGCATGATGGCAGAGGTCCCGATGGAATTGCCCGAGACCGGAGAGCCCGAGGACGTGGCGCCCATGGTCACGTACCTCCTCTCCGATCTGGCGGCGCATATCACCGGACAGATCTACACGGTCGTGGGCGGGAAGATCGCCGTGTGGAACCAGCCGCACGAGGTGCGTGCGATGTACAAGGACGGCCGTTGGACCCCTGAGGAGATCGCACGCCGCCTCGACGCCACCATCGGTCAGGAACCGCTGCCCATACTGGCGCAGCTCGAGGCGTATCGGAAGGCCGCCGCGGCGGCGGCCGAGACCGGGGTCACCCCGAACGCGTGAACACCGGCGCTCACCGTGGGAGTTGCAGGCCCGCCTCTTCCCGGTCCCAGGTCTGATCGTTGAGCGCATTCTCCCGCAATGCGTACTTCTGCGTCCGCTGCGGTTGAGTCCGTCTTCGTGAGCTCCTCCACGAATTCCACGTAACGCGGGATCATGAACCGCGGCATGCGCGGAATGAGGAACGTGATGAGGTCCTCGGGGAGCAGCGTCGCCCCGGGATGCAGGACGACGATGACCTTCACCTCGTCCTCGCTCAGTTCGGAGGGGACGCCGATGCAGGCCGATTCCGCCACGGCGGGGTGCTCGTTGACGGCGCTCTCCACCTCGAACGAGGAGATGTTCTCGCCCCGCCGTCGGATGGCGTCCTTGATCCGGTCGACGAAGAAGTAGTTGCCGTCGGCATCGCGGATGAAACCGTCCCCCGAATGGAACCATCCGTTGCGCCAGGCGGCTGCCGTCTTCTCGGGCATCTGGAAGTAACCGCTGGTGATGATCCACGGATCGGCGGTGCGCACCACCATTTCGCCGAACCGGTCGGGTCCCACGTCCTCGTCGGCGTCGTCGACCAGCTTCACCTCGAAGCCGGGCGGCCCGCTCCGGACACGCCCCACGGTCGTGTGATCGGTCAGCTCCCACCCGCTCTTGAAGGGATAGCCGATCTCGGTCATGCCGAAACCGGTGCACACCCGGAGATCGAACCGCTTCTTGAACTCCTCGAACTCGGGTATGACCGGGGCCATCACCACGCCGCGCAAGGGGTTGTCCGCATCGGTCGGGCTGGGTGGCTGTCCGAGGATCATGGCCGCCATCGGTCCGACGAGACCGCCGAACACACAGTTGTACCGGCGGATGTCGTCCCAGTAGGCGGACAGGCTGAACGACTCTCGGAACACGAGCCGGGCCTCGTGCATGAACGCGACACTTATCGCCGCCTTGCCCGAGACGTGGTACGCCGGGTACACGCTGTAGTACCCGTCATCCGGCTCGGGGATGATGTCCTCGGGCAACATGCCGTAGAGATCCTGCAGACTGGCCCACGAAACCAGGACGCCCTTCGACGGACCGGTCGTCCCCGAGGTGTAGATGACCGAGGAGACATCCCGATAGGTCGGCGCCACGACCTCGTCCAGCGCCGGCGCCCCGGCGAGGAATTCCTCGGCACCGATGACCTCGAACGGCAGCTCGGGAAACGCGCCGTGGGCGTCGAGCACGACCGCGCACTCGAGGTTCGGCACACGGTGGGCCACCTCGACCAGTCGATCGAAGAACTGTGCCCCGATCACAAGGAGCCGGGCCTCGGAATTCCCGATGAGGTAGGCCAGCATGTTGCCCCGGTAGCCCGTGTTGGCCGGGACCTCGACCGCCTTGAGCCAGCTCAACCCCAACCACACGGAGTACGAGGCAAAGGAATGGACGACCATTGACGCAACGTGATCGCCGGCGGTCACGCCCGCCCGGCGATAGGCCGCGGCCCACCGCAGGTTCTCGGCGTGCAGCTCGCCGTAGGTCATCGCAGTCCCGTCGACGCACTGGATGGCGATCCGGTCCGGTGTCGCCACGGCGCGCCCGGCGATGAGGTTGGGGAGAACCTGATCCTGTTGGAGCATGGCCGCGTCCCCCCGAGCGCAGTCCGCTACGCGCCGGCGACGTCGATCACGACCCGACCCCGTACCGAGCCGGCGAGGATCTGTTCGGCCAGGGCCGGGACGCGCGCCAACGGCTCCGTGGTGGTCACGAGACCGAGCAGGTGGCGGGGGACGTCGGTGTCGAGACGGGCCCAGGCGGCCGCACGAATGTCGGTAGGCGTCGACACGGAGTCCACCCCCAGCAATCTCACGTTGCGCAGAATGAACGGGAGGACCGTCGTCGGCAGGTCGGAACCACCGGCCAGACCACACGCCGCCACGGCGCCCCGGTAGCGGGTCTGGGCCAACACGGTGGCCAACGTCTGGCTCCCCACCGTGTCGATGGCCGCGCTCCAGCGCTCCTTCTCCAAGGGGCGCCCCGAATTCGCGGAGAGCTCCTCGCGCCCGACGATCGTCGTGGCGCCGAGCTCCGCCGAGGTACTCGGCGATCTCGGGCCGGCCTGTCGCCGCGACCACGCGGTAGCCCAAGTTCGCCAGGAGCATCACGGCGAAGCTCCCGACCCCACCGCCGGCGCCGGTCACCAGCACCTCGCCGTCCGATCCCGGCTTCACCCCGGCGTCTTCGAGGGCCAAGATGCACAGCATGGCCGTCAGTCCCCCGGTCCCGATGGCCATGGTCTCGCGCAGGGTGAGGTGCTCGGGTCGAGCCTGCAGCCACTCGGAACGCACACGCTGGCGCGTCGTGTAGCCCCCAGGGTGGGTCTCCGAGAGGCCCCACCCGGTGACGATGACCTCATCGCCGGGGGACCACGCGTCGGACTCCGACGACCGCACGGTCCCGGCGAGGTCGATGCCGCACACCATGGGAAACGAACGGACGATGCGTCCCTTGCCGGTGACGGCCAAGCCGTCCTTGTAGTTGAGCGACGACCAGCTGACATCCACCGTGACATCGCCGTCGGGCAACGAGGACTCCGGCACGTCCTGCAACGATGCCGGCGCATTCTCGGTGGCGACTATGGCGGGAAACGACTCCATCGGACTCCTGTTCTCTCGTGGTGATGCCTGCTGCGGTTCCCACCACGGACGGGTGTCGCAGGAACCGTCTCAGCTCATCACACAATGACGCCCTGTTGGTGCAACTCGTCGAGCATCGTCGTCGTCGAGAGAGAGATCCGAACGGAGGACCTCGTCGGTGTGCTCCGCGAACCACGGCACCCTCCTCACCGGACCGTCCGGCAGGCCCGACATCCGGATCGGGTTGTTGGGAAAGACGACGGGCTGCGCCACCCCGTCGGGACGCGCCATTTCGACCAGCATGTCCCGGGACAGCAGATGGGGGTCGTGCACGACCTCTTCGTCGCGAGAAACACGGCCCGGCGGCCAGACCCGCGTCCCCGAGCAGTCGGCAAGCTCTCGAGCTTCGTCTTGTCGGCGGCCCACTTCTCGATGGCGGGCCGGATGACGGACTCGATCGAGTCGTACCATCCCTGCCGATCCGCCAGACCGGGGTCGGTGATCCACTCGGGGTGGCCGAGCAGGCGGGCCAGCGCCGCGAACTGCTGCACCCGCCCGACCTGGAGGATGAACCAGCCGTCGCTGGCCTGGAAGCCGTGCATGATGATCGGCGGGTCGGCGCCGCCCGGCATGCCCAGTGACCAGTAATTGGTGATGATGTCGGTCATCGCCACGGTGGAATCGAGCATGGCGACGTCGATCTGTTGGCCGAGCCCGGTCCGATCGCGCTGATAGAGCGCGGCGAGGATGCCGACGGTGGCGAACATGGAGGTCCCCATGTCGCCGAGCGATCCACCGGGCGCCACCCGGGGCGCCTCGCCGTTCCTGCGTTTCGTCTCGTAGAGGCCCGACATGGCCTCGACGACCGGTGCGTACGCCGGCCAGGCGTGATAGGGCGAAGAGTACGTCACTGCCGAAACCCGAGACCGAGGCGTAGATGATCCGCTCGTTGACCGCGCGCACGTCGTCGTAGGCCAACCCGAGTCGGGCCAACGCCCCTCCCTTGAAGTTCTCCGCGAAGATGTCGAACCGGCTCGCCAGGTCGAGCACCAGCTGCCGGCCTCTCGGGTCCTTCAGGTTGATGGAGATGGACCGCTTGTTGAGGTTGTTCCGCAGGTAGGTGGCACCAACCATCCTGCCGTGCGGGATCGGTCATCGCGGGCAGCGACAAGCCGGCCGGAGTCGCCGCCATCGGGTGACTCCACCTTGACGACCTCGGCCCCCAGCCGGGCCAGGAGCTGCGTGGCGAAGGGCAGCGCCTGCATCTGCTCGAGCGCCAGGACCCGCACTCCTTCGAGCGGCCGTCCGTGGTTCAGCGCCTCGTCCGTTGCTGCTTCTTCGACCCGCACCACACCTCGTCATCCTGCGCCGCCCTCTGCGGTGCCGTCGGCTCACTTTAGTCTGTCAATGCTAGGATTATATAGATGAAGGGGATTATCGGCCATGGGGCGTACGTGCCCCGATGGCGGTTGGAACGGGCGTCGATCGGGTCGACATTGGGCACGGCCGGCGGGAAGGGCCGCCGCTCCGTCGCCTCCTACGACGAAGACACCACCACCATGGGCACCGAAGCCGCCCGAGCAGCGCTGCGCAGCGCACCCGGAGCCAGCCCGGTCGACCCTCTGGTTCTCCACGACCAGTCCGGCCTATCTCGACAAGACGAACGCGACCACCATCCATGCCGCCTTGCGACTGGACCGCCACGTGCTCGCCGCCGATGCGGGCGGCGCCGCCCGCTCCGGGGTCGCGGTACTCCGCTCCAGCCTCGACGGACCGACGTCTGCGCTCGTGGTGGCAGCCGACATCCGGGGTGGCCTCGCCGGAGGACCGGACGAAGCCGCCGGAGGCGACGGCGCCGCGGCGCTCTTCGTCGGCTCCGACAACGATGCTCCCGTCGTGGCCGAATACCTCGGCTCGGCCAGTGCCAGTGAGGAGTTCCTCGACCGCTGGCGCGCCCCGGGCGACGCGGCGTCCAAGGTGTGGGAGGAGCGCTTCGGCGAGGGCCGCTATGTCGAGCTGGGCCACAGCGCCTGGAAGGACGGCCTGAAGGCGGCCGGTATCGACCCCGAAGACGTCACCGACCTGATCGTGGCCGGCCTGCATGGCCGTGCCGTGCGCACACTCTCGCGTGGACTGGCAGGCACAACCGACGAGGGTGGTGCCCACACTGGACGGGAGCATCGGCTGCACGGGCGCAGCCCATCCGTTTCTCCTCCTCTCGTCGGCCCTCGAACGCGCCGAACCGGGTGCGGTGATCGGTCTGCTCAGCCTGGCTGACGGCGCGGACGCATTCTTCTTCCGGGTGAACGCACGGGTCGCCCGCCCGGCATGCCCGTACCGTGGCATCCCAAGCGGCGCAAGGTCGGGTGGTCCCCTACGGGAAGTACCTGGCCTGGCGCAACCAACTCCGCGTCGAGCCACCGCGGCGCCCGGACCCGGCCCGGGTCTCGGCACCTGCGGCCGGCCGCGTCCGTCGATTGGAAGTTCGGCTTCGTCGGGAGCCGGGCTCCGGGTTCGAGCGAGGTGCGGTTGCCTCCTGCCGTTCCGGGCGCCGACCCCGGCGTGGTGGCCGAACCGGCACCGATGGCCGAGGTTCTCGGCACCGTCGCCACGTTCACCGTCGACCGACTGGCGTATTCCCCGAGCCCACCCATCGTGTTCGCCGTGGTGGATTTCGACGGCGGGGGCCGCCTCCCGATCGAGCTCACCGACGTGGCCCCCGACGAGGTGACGATCGGGACCCGGGTGGAGATGACGTTTCGGCGCCTGAACGAGGCGGACGGCATCGTCAATTACTTCTGGAAGGCCCGACCGCTTGCCGCTGACGCCGCTGACGGGGCTGAGGCGACCACGGGGACGAAGGGGACGCGTAGTGGGATCGCACGGCATCAAGGACAAGGTCGCGATCGTCGGCATGGGCTGCACCCGGTTCACCGAGCACTGGGACAAGGGGGCGGACCAGCTGGCGGTCGAAGCGACGAACGATGCCCTGACGTCGGCCGGCATCGACAAAATGGCGGTCGACGCCTACTGGCTCGGCACGGCGCTCTCCGGCGCCAGCGGCATGACACTCTCCAAGCCACTCGAGCTCACCGGCAAGCCCGTGGTCCGGGTGGAGAACATGTGCGCCACCGGCGCCGAGTCGCTGCGCCAAGCCGCCTACGCCGTCGCGTGCGGTGCCTATGACGTGGCCGCCGCCGTGGGGGTGGAGAAGGCCAAGGACTCCGGCTACCAGGGGCTCAACGCCTTCCCGATCCCCAACGACGGCTCGGCCCGCACGCTCACCGCGGCCGCCATGTTCTCCATGGCCGTGCCGGCCTACGCCAAGAAGTACTCGGTCGACCCGGCGGAGATGAAGAGGGTGCTGGCCGAGATCGGCTCGAAGAACCACGCCAACGGCGTACGCAACGAGCGGGCGCAGTTCCGCAAGAACGTCTCGGTCGAGGAGATCATGGCCATGCCCACCGTCGCCGGCGAGCTCACGGTGATGGACTGTGCCGGCGTGGCCGACGGCGCCGCCGCCGCCATCGTCGTCCGGGCCGAGGACGCGCACCGTTACACGGATCGTCCCATCTACATCAAGGCGCTCTCGTCGGTGGCCGGCGACGGCAAGGGGCTCAGCGACCCCGGGTACGACTACACGACATTTCGCGAATCGGCCGACTGCGCCCGCGAGGCCTATGCCCAGGCGGGCATCACCGATCCGCGCCGCGAGCTCGCCATGGCCCAGGTACACGACTGCTTCACCATCACCGAGCTCATCCTCTGCGAGGATCTCGGGTTTGCCGAACGGGGAACGGCCTGGAAGGACGTCCTGTCGGGGGCATTCGCACTCGATGGCGAGCTCCCCGTCAATACCGATGGCGGTTTGAAGAGCTTCGGCCATCCCGTCGGCGCCAGTGGGCTGCGCATGATCTTCGAGTGTTGGCTCCAGCTGCGAGGAGAAGCAGGCGACTCGGCAGTTGGACACCGGACGCGGCCTGGCGCTCACCCACAACCTCGGTGGCTACCCGGGCGAAATGGTGTCGTGCATCACGGTGCTCGGCGACCGGCTCGCCTGACCGGAGACGAACCACCGGGCATGCAGGCGATCCCAGAGGTTCTTCGCCTCGACGTGCGCGACGGCGTGGCGATCGTCACGCTCCATCGACCCGATGTCCGCAATGCCCTCAATACGGCTCTGATCGACGCGCTGTGGGACGTCCTGCCGGCGGTCGACAACGACCCCGGAGTGGGCGCCATCGTGCTGACCGGCAGCGATCCTGCCTTCTGCAGCGGTCTCGACCTGCGCGAGCTCTCGGGAAGCGGTCAGAACGCGCGACCCCGACAACAGCGCGACAGCGTCAGCGCGCGGGGCGCGCTCCCGCCGATCGTCACACCGATCGTCGGCGCGATCAACGGTGCCGCGGTGACGGGCGGCCTGGAGATCGCACTGAATTGCGATGTCCTGGTGGCCTCGGAACGGGCCACGTTCGCCGACACGCACCTGCGCGTGGGCGTCATGCCCGGGGGCGGATTGACCGTGCTCCTCCCCCGCCGCGTCGGCATGGGGAAAGCCCTGGAGATGGTGCTGACCGGCGCGGTCGTCGATGCCCCGGCCGCGCTGCACTGCGGCCTGGTCGATCGCGTCGTCCCACATGGTGAGCTCATCCCGACCGCCGTCGGGCTCGCCGCGGCCATGGGAGAGAGGGACCCCGAGACCCTGCGCTACCTCGTCGAGACGTTCCGTCAGGTAGCGGCGGTGTCCGAAGCAGCCGGTCGGGAGCTCGAGCGCGCCCGTGGTCACGCGTGGCGCGACGGCACCATCGACACCGCTGCGGTGGGCGCCACGAAAGACGCGATCGTGCAACAGGGCCGGGAGCGACACGGATCGCGCCCGAGGTGAGAAGCGGCGCGAAACCGGGGTTGCGACCGGTGCCGGGCATGCGGTGTACGTTCCGCGCCAATGACGACAACCCTTGTCACCAGGCCTTTTCAACGGCCGTGTGATGAGTTGTCGCAACGTTGAGAACCCGTAGCCGACAATGTGAGGACCATCACTCATCCTGGTAAGTGAGCGTCGTCGGAGCAAGGCGACCGAATGGAGGAGATGTGTGATGCGAGCGATCAAGCATTCAGTTCTATTGCTGACGGCGTCGATGGTCCTCGGCGCAGGATTGAGCATCGTCACAGCGGCTCCGGCGGTCGCCAAGGCGGGTCCGGTCTCCCTGCACAACGGCATCACGAGCGTGGCAGGGACGTCGGTGCAAGCTGGCGCCGATTCCCCTGCTCACTGACACCACGGACGACCTCACAGCAAACAGCAACGTCTCCACGCCGTAGCTACACCAACAGCGCGGCCCGGCCCTGCTCGACCAGGACGGCCTCGACAGCGTCGGCGTCGGTCGCACCCATCGGCCGGTAGGTCGTCCCGCGTCCTGATCGCCACCACAACGGGTCCTCGGTGCGCCAACGTTGCTCGACGAGCACTCGTTTGAGCACCTTGTTGGTCTGGGTCAAGGGAAGCTCCGTCGTCACGCGGACATAGCGGGGTGTCCATTTGGTGCCGAGGTCGGGTTGTGCCGCCAAGAACGCGGCGAATGCCCCGGGGTCGAACGTGGCCCCCTCGCGTACCACCACCGATGCCATGACATCGTCACCCGAATCGGGATTGGGCACGCCATAGACCGCGACCTGGGCGACGTCGGGGTGGCGCAGGATCAGGCGCTCGATCGGGGCCGTGGCCAGGTTCTCACCGTCGACGCGCAGCCAATCACTCGTGCGGCCGGCGAAATAGGCGAACCCGTGCGCGTCCACATACGCGAGATCGCCGCTGCGGTACATACCGCCCCGCATGCGCTCGCTCTCCGCCTCTTCGTCCCCGTAGTACCCCAGAAATGCGCCGGCTCCGAGCGTGTTGACCATCTCTCCGACGGCCTCCGCCGCGTTGAGCAGCCGCCCCTCTTCGTCGAAGCGTGCGATGGCCGCCGGCTCCCCGGTCTCCTGGTGCAGGACGGCCACTCCCTCGGGCAGCGGGCCCATCGCGTTGGGTGGTGTCTCGGGCGTGCGGAGGATGTTGAGTCCCGACTCCGTGGCGCCGTACCCGTCGAACACGTGCAACCCGAAGCGGGCAGAGAACCGCTCCACGTCGGCATGGGTGCTCTCGTTTCCCATCGCGACCCGGAGCGGGTTGTCAGCGTCGTCGGGCTGTTCGGGTGTGGCCAGCACGTACGCCAGCGGCTTGCCGATGTAGTTGAACCAGGTGCAGCCGTACCGCCGCACGTCGGCCAGGAAGGACGAGGCGGAGAACTTGCGCCGCAGGGCCATCGACGCGCCGGCGACCATGGTGGGACTCCAACCGGCCATGACGCAGGCCGAGTGGAACAGGGGCATGGACAGATAGGCCCGGTCGTCGCGCGTGAGCTGCAGATGCCCGACCACCGCCGTGCCGGGCGTGGTGATTTTGGCATGGGTGCACCGCACCGCCTTGGGGTTGCCACTCGTGCCCGAGGTGAAGATCAACATGAAGAGATCGTCGGGTACGAGGTCGACCTTGGGCACCGCCCCACCCGCGACCGATGCGAGTGCGGCCGGCCACTCCGGCGTCTCGATATTCAGGATCCGTTCGCTCGGCACGCTGTCCACATCACCGAGGAGCTCGTGATAGCGCTGCTCGGTGACGATGAGCTGGCAGTCGGTCTGCGCCACGTCACGTGCCAGCTCAGGTCCGCGGCGCGTCGGATTGAGCCCCACCACGACGGCTCCGCTCAGTGCCGCCGCACCCAGCAACATGACGAAGTCGGGCACGTTGTCGAGGAGGACGCCGACGTGGAAGGGACCGTCGACGCGCCGCTCGAGCAGAAGGTTCGCCCGGTCCACGCATGCCTGGGCATACTCCGCCCACGTCCACGACGCGTCCTCGAAGACGAGGCATGGTCGCTGGTCGTCCAGCCGTCCGGAGATCAGCTCACCGAGCAGCACGCTCAGGCCCCGCCGTTCTGTTCGACCACCCCGCGCGCCAACAGGTCGCGCACGGAGGCGTCGTCGAAGCCCCACGATGTCAACATCTCTTCGGTGTGCTGCCCCGGGTGGCTGCCGGGTCGGGCCACCCTTCCAGGCGTCCGGGAGAGTCGCGGCACAGGAGCCACCTGCGTCAACCCGCCGACCTCGGTGTAGGCCCCCCGGGCCAGGTGCTGCGGATGCTGCGGGGCTTCCAACGGCGGCAGGACAGGGGCGAAACACGCGTCGAGGTCCGCAAACGTCGTCACCCACTCCTCGCGCGTTCGGGTGCGCACTCGTGCGGCGACCTTTTCACGCATGGCCGGCCAGTGCGCTTCGTCGTTCTGGTCGGGGAGGTCCTCGCCGTCGAACCCGAGCCCTTTGAGCATTGCGGCATAGAACGGCGGCTCGATCCCCCCGAACGTCACGTAGCCTCCGTCGGACGTCTCGTAGGTGTTGTAGAAGTGGGCGCCGCCGTCCAACAGGTTGGTCCCCCGTCGGGGCGTCCACCACCCCATCTGCATGGGGCCCATGTTCGCCGCCATGACGTAGGCCGCGCCCTCTGTCATCGCGCAGTCGATGACCTGGCCCTCGCCTGAGCGGGCACGCTCGAACAGGGCCGCGGTGACGGCGAACGCGAGCAGGACACCGCCCCCGCCGAAATCGCTGACCAAATTGAGTGGATGGACGGGCGGACGATCAGCGGGACCGAGCGCTCCGAGCACACCGGCCGTGGCGAGATAGTTGATGTCGTGACCCGCGGCGAGGGCGAGCGGGCCGTCCTGCCCGAACCCGCTGATGCGGGCATAGACCAGGCGCGGGTTGCGTCCCCGGCATTCGTCGGGCCCCAGGCCGAGGCGCTCCATCACCCCGGGACGAAATCCCTCGACGAAGACGTCGGCCTGGTCGGCGAGGCGGCGCACCACCTCGGGTCCGTCGGGATGTTTCAGGTCCACCGCCACCGATCCCCGTCCACGCGTGATGATGTCGGTATCCATGGGATGGGACGGGACCGGTCCCTGCAGTGGACGGTCGATCCGTATGACGTCCGCCCCCATGTCACTCAGCATGAGCGCGCAGAATGGCGCCGCGCCCTGCCCGCCGATCTCGACCACCCGCAGCCCGACCAGCGGCCCGGTTCTCCCGTGTTGCTCCATCAACGAGCGGCGTCGTCGAGATACACCTCGGCCGTGGCCACCGCCATCACCGCGTCGGCCTGCGTGCGCATCTCGACGTCGACCGTGACGAAGGGGCGGCCGGATCCCTCGCGGCGGCACCACGATCTCCTTCACTTCGCCGGTGAGGATGGTGATGTCGCCCACGAAGGCGGGGTTGCGGTACTGCGCCAGCACGTGGCCGGTCCAACCTCCCTCACCCGCCCAGTTCTCGATGTAGTCGAGGATCCACGACCCCATGCTGGATCCGTAGCCGTACGACCGGGGCATGCCGATCAGTTGGGCGTGCTCGGGGTTCACATGGCCGCGCGAGGCCCCCTCGAGCAGTCCGTCGTTGGCGCTCGGGTCATATTTGGCACGATCGAAGTCACGGCCCATCTCGTTGATCCAGCCCGCGTCCCACAGCCCGGTGGGACCGTCGGTGTAGTACGCCGCCCCCCACACCGTGGCCGGCCGCGCCCGGTGCTCCGTCGTGAACGAGGCCACCGAATGCGGGCCGATGACCCGCTCGGGCAACTGCTCGCCTTTCTCCACGGCGTCGAACGACTTTGCCGTATGCCCGTTGGCGTGAAGGATCCGGTAGTAGGCGCGCTTGCGCTCGTCGTTCGCCACGAGCTCTTCGTGCCCCCATACCGGCTCGGGCGCACTCTCCCCGAAGGAGCTGCGGCGTACCGCCTCCTCGACGAGGTACCGGATGGCGGTCGAGCGCTGTTTCCCGACGAGCTCCCCGCGCTGGTTGATGTAGGTGGTGTCGCCCCGGCTGAACATGGTGGGACCCGCGAACCGGGTCTCGGTGACTCGATAGTCGAACAACATGGTGTCGCGCTGCAGGAGATCACCGGGCCGAATGCGCGGACCGAAGAACCACCACTCGTCCCCACCGAAGAGCATGTGGCTCCCGGGTACGCGGCCTTGGACGGCCGGCGTCGCCCCATGTCCGTCACCGGCGGCGACGGTGAACGACTGAGGCGCCACGATGCCACCGAACCTGCTCTCCGCAGCGAAGTCGGGGTCGTAGTAGAGAGGGTTGGGGTTCTGCATCCCCTGGGCCCAGCGCCCGATATCCGACTCTGTGATCGGGTAGCGCGGCTGCAGGCGCTGCAGCGGCACACCGAGCCAACGGTCCACATCGGTGGTGTCCAATTCAAGCGTTTCGCCCTCGGTTGCCCGACCCTCTGCCGTCATGGTCATGTTCCCCTCTTCAGCCCTCTATTAACATAATCATAAAATGATGCGACACCTAGGGGGTCGAATGGCGCGTCCGTTGGAAGGCCTCAGCGTGGTGGACCTCACCACCACGCTGGCCGGCAGCTACTGCACCAAGCTCTGGGTCGACGCCGGCGCCGAAGTCCTGAAGGTGGAACCCCCGGCCGGTGACCCGCTACGGCGACGGCGCGTCGTGGGGAGCCCGGCGCCGACCGGGGACCACTCGCCGCTCTCCTCGTTCCTGCATGCGGGCAAGGGCAGCATCGTCGCCGACCTCACCACGCCGGCAGGCCGGGCCGCAGTCGCCGAGCTCGCGGGCGAGGCGGACCTCCTGGTCGAGTCGGCCGACCCCGGCGCGTTGTCGGCGCTCGGCCTCGGCCCCGAGGTGCTCCACGCGGCGAACCCGACACTGACGGTGGTCTCCATCACGCCGTTCGGCCAGACCGGGCCCTGGGCCCACCGCCCGGCCACCGAGTTCACGCTGCAGGCGGCGTCGGGATCCATCGGAGGACGCGGGACCCCCGAGCGCCCGCCGGTGGCCGCGGGGGGACAACTGGGTGACTGGATCGCGGGAACCTGGGCCGCCGTCGGAGGCCTCGCCGCCTGGCGCCGGGCCCATGCCAGCGGGCGCGGCGACCAGGTCGATGTCTCCGTTCTCGAGTGCCTCTCCATCACACTGAACCCGTTCGAGCCACTCCACGCCTCGCTCACGGGCGACCGCGATCACTTCATGCACCATGTCTTCCAACGCTCCGTCGAGGTCCCCTCGATCGAACCGGCACTCGACGGATGGGTGGGGTTCGCCATGCTCAGCGCGCAGCAGTGGCAGGACTTCACGGTGATGATCGACCGGCCGGACCTGGCCGACGACCCCGGGTTGGCGCAGCAGCTGGGACGCTGGCCTCGGCGACACGACGTGGAGGAGGCTGTCCACGCGTGGACCCGGAAGCACACGGTCGACGACATCGTGGAGTTGGCCGGCGCATTCCGCATTCCCGTCGCCCCCGTCGGCACCGGGGCGACCATTCCGGCCATGAGCCACTTCCGCGAGGTGGGCACCTATGTCGACGGGTCGCAGCCCGGCGTCCTCTGGCCCCGCATCCCCTATCGATTGGCGCAGTCCGACGCCGATCCAGATCCGGCAGGGCCGCCCCGTCCTGCCCCACGTCTGGGAGGCGGGCGGACCCCGACCACCGGGTCGGCGCCGCCGCCTGCACGCGGCATGACCGCACTGCCGCTGGACGACCTGAAGATCGCCGACTTCACCGCGCTGTGGGCCGGACCCCTGGTCACCCACATTCTCGGCACACTCGGGGCGGACGTGGTCAAGATCGAATCGGTCCAGCGCCCCGACGCCATCCGCTACACGAGCTCACGGGGACCCGATGTCGACCAGTGGTGGGAGTACAGCTGGCTCTTTCACGGCGTCAACGCCGGCAAGAAGTCCGTGACCCTCGACCTCACGCGTCCCGAGGGGCTGGCGCTGGCCGGTCGTCTGATCGAGAAGGCCGACATCGTGATCGAGAACTTCTCCCCCCGCGTGTTCGAGTCCTTCGGCTTCGACGAGGACCACGTGCGGCGCATGGCCCCCCAAGCCGTGCTCGTGCGGATGCCCGCCTTCGGGCTCCGGGGGCCGTGGCGGGAGCGGGTAGGCCTGGCCCAGACCATGGAACAACTGTCGGGTATGGCCAACCTGACCGGGTACGCCGACGGGCCGCCGACCAACCCCCGCGGGCCCTGCGACGCCATCGCAGGGATGCACGCGGCCTTCGCCGCGCTGGTGGCGATCATCGATCGCGACCGCACGGGCGAAGGCCAACTGGTGGAATCGGTGATGGTCAACGCCGCCCTCAACGTGGCGGCCGAACAGGTCATCGAGTTCTCGACGCACGGCAACGAGCTCAGCCGCAACGGCAACCGCAGCCTGCTCGGACACCTCCAGGGGGTTTTTGCCTGCGCCGGACACGAGCAGTGGTTGGCGCTCGCCATCGAGAGCACATCCCAATGGGAGGCGCTGGCAGACTGGCTCGACCGCCCCGACTGGGCCGACGCGGTGGGCGCCAAACTCCCGACGGACGACGGTGCGGTCCACGACGAGCTCGAGCGACACCTCGCCACGGTCTTCGCCACCCGTGATCTGGACGAGACGGTGGCCTCGCTGAGCAAGGCCGGCGTGCCGGCGGAGGCGGTCGTCCTCCCGGGCGACATCGAGGAGAATCCCCAGCACGTGGCGCGACGGTTCTTCGAGGAGCTGCAGCATCCCGTCGCCGGTGCGCAGCGCTACCCCGGCCTGCCGTTCCGTCTGGCGGAAGGTCCGGACCACTGGTTCGACGTGCCGCCACCGCTGATCGGTCAGCACAACGACGTCGTGCTGCGCGAGGAGCTGGGACTTTCGGAGGAAGAGCGGCGTACGTTACGCGAGCTCGCGATCATCGGCACACGGCCCCTGGGCCTCTAGCCCGGGCTTCACTACAGTGCGGGGCATGAGCGAATCTCTCGTGGGCCGCCAGGGTGCCCCATTCCACATGGTCGTCGAGCGGGGCAAAATCCGCGAGTTCGCCCGGGCGACGAAATCATCGAACCCGGACTATTTCGAGGGCGAGCACCCGCTCTCGCCGGTGACCTTCCTCTCCGCGTCGGGCTTCTGGCAGGACGAGTCGAATTCCCCCTGGGGTGACGACGGGGAACGCAACTACGAACGCATCCTCCACGGGGAGCAAGAATTCGTCTTCTTCGGTGAGCCGCCCCGGGCAGGGGCGGTCCTGACCGGCGTCAGCCGCATCGACCGCGTCTACGAGAAGGCGGGGCGCCGCGGTGGGGCAATGCAGTTCACCGAAACGGTTACCGAGTTCCGCGATGAGGCCGGGCAGCTGGTAGCCGAATCGCGGACCACGGTCATCGAGACCGGCCAGGCTCCGACCGGAGACGCGTCGTGAGCGGTCCGACGTGGGACGACGTGGAGGTCGGCATGACGCACACCCCCTTTGTCGACAAGCCGCTGACGATCACCGACTTCGTGCGCTATCAAGGCGCATCGGGCGACATGAACCCGATCCACCACGACACCGAGTTCGCGAAGGGCGCCGGGTTCCCGACACCCTTTGCCGTGGGGATGCTCCAAGCGGGCGTCTTGGCCACCTATGTCACCGACTGGCTGGATGCAGCGTCGGTGCGTCGTTTCAAGGTGCAATTCCGCGAGCAGGCGCTGGCCCGGTGACGTCATCACCTATGGAGGGACGGTCACCGCCAAGCGGGAGGTCGACGGGGAGCGACTGGTCGACCTGGAGCTTGCCGCGACCCGACAGACCGGGGGAACGCACCTGAAAGGGTGGGCCACCGTCAGTCTCGACTGACTCCTTTCAGATGAGCGTCAGGCCGCCGTCGACGGCCAGGACCTGACCGGTGATGTAGCTGGCCTCGTCGGAGAGCAGGAAGACGGCAGCGGCGGCCACTTCCCAGGCCGTCCCCATGCGCCCCAGCGGCACTGGTGATCTCGCCCGCGAGGGGCGCCCGGCGGAGGCGGCCCGCCCCAGGGGTGTGTCGATGAGTCCCGGTGCCAGGACGTTGGCCCGGATGCCGCGGCGTGCCCCTTCCACGGCGACATGGCGGCTCAGCCCGATGAGCCCCGCCTTACTGGCGTCGTAGGCCGGGATCCGGCTGCCGGGACGCAGCCCGGCGGCCGAGCCGATGAACAGGATGGACCCGCCGTCGGGCAGGATCACCAGCGCCCGGCGCACGAGCAGGAAATGTGCCCGCAGGTTGAGGTCGAAGGTGCGGTCCCATTCCTCGGGAGTGGTGCCCGCCACGCCCATCCCGTAGCCGACCCCGACGTTGAGCACGATGCCGTCGGGCGCCAGCCCCTTCTCCTCGGGCACCGCGATCCGACACCCTTCCTCGGTGGTCACGTCGCAGATCAGTACCGCTGCGTTCCCGCCTTCCTCGACGATCTGGCGCCACGTCGCCTGCGCCGCCTCTTCATCCCGGTCGACGCAGATGACCGAAGCGCCCTCACGGGCGGCGCGCACCGCGATGGCGCGCCCGTTCCCGGTCGGCGCGTCGGGATCACGCGAAGGCTGCGTGCCGGCCCCGATCACCGTGATGGAGCGGCCTTCGAGGAGGCCGCTCACGCCGGTGGACCGCCCGCATCAGCCATAGAGGCATCGTAGGCGTGGGGTCAGCGGCGAGGGCGAAACCCGACCGGTGGCCCCGGCATCTGGTGGATGGCACCCTTGGGACGGCTGATCTCGTCGATGAGCCCGAAGTCCAACGCTTCCTGGGCGCTCATGAAGACGCCGCGTCCGAAGGCCTCGTCGACCTCGACGGCCGGCCGTCCGACTGCTTCCGCCACTCGGTCCGTGAAGCGACGCCGCTCGTCGGCTCGCAGTTGCGCCCATTGCGCCACGTCGCGGGCACTCGTCTCGAACTGCGTCGTGGGCTCGCGCCACGAGAAGCGGGTGCTGGGCATGGAGGCCCGGTGGTGGCACACGGACAGGACGCCCACCGCGGGGCCCCCGACCTGCCCCATGCACAGTGCGCGCACGGGGACGCCCAACAGTTCGATCACGTCCATGAGGGTGAGTGCCAGGGCCAGACTCCCGTCGGCACAGTCGATGCGCAACGTGACGGCATCGTCCCCTTCGGCGTCCAGCGTCATCAGCTCGGCCGAGACGCGGGATGCCGTCATGTCGTGCAAGGGGCCGGTCAGCAACACCACCCGCTGCTCGAAGAGCCGCCGGGCCAGGCCCTGCGACCAGTCGTTGTCACTCACGTTCGATCCTCCATTCCAGTTTCCCGCCCAAGGCCGCGGTATAGCGCTCGATCGTCGAGAGCCGGACGTCGAGATCCCCGGCCTCGAAACGGGCCACGGCGGACTGCGAGGTGCCCATGCGGGACGCCACTTCCGCCTGGGACACGCCGAGGCTGCGCCGCAGGGCGGTGAGCTGGCCACTCAGGGCATGACGGCGCTCCGCCATCTGCCGGAACCCGGGGAACACCGGGAGATGGCGTCGCTCGTCCACGGCGCAAGATTATCTCATATATGAGATAATCTCAGGCATCGTCAATCGAGGAGGAGAATCGGAGATGCCCATGCCCAGCCCGTCGCAGATTCTGGTGCCGACCGTCATCGAGGAGGGAGGCCGGGGCGACCGTGCCTTCGACATCTACTCGCAGCTCCTGCGCGAGCGGATCGTCTTCCTGGGTCAGGAGGTCGACGATCAGGTGGCGAACCTGATCATTTCGCAGATCCTCTTCTTGGAGGCCCGGGACCCCGAAAAGGACATCTTCCTGTACATCAACTCGCCGGGCGGGCAGGCGTATGCCGGCATGGCCATCTACGACGTCATGCAGCACGTGGCGCCCGACGTGTCGACCATCTGCGTCGGAATGGGCATGTCGGCGGCGGCGATGATCCTGTGCGGAGGCGCAGCAGGGAAGCGCTTCTCCCTCCCCAATTCCCGCATCATGATCCACCAGGGCTCGGCTGGCACCCGTGGCGCGCCTTCGGACATGGAGATCCAGTTGCGAGAGGTTCTCGCCCTCACCCACCGGATGTCCGAGATCATCGCCCACCACAGCGGTCGCCCGCTCGAACAAGTGGCGCTGGACATCGACCGCGATCACTACCTGACCGCGGAGGAGGCCCGCGACTACGGGCTCATCGACGACATCATCCGGCCACGCCGCGGCGTGGCCGCGCCCCAGCTCGAGGCGGCCGTCGCCTGACACGGTGCGCATGGCGCCCGTGCGCTGTCGCAGCACCTGGTGGCGCATAGGGTGGATGACACGAGCGTCAGGAACGTCTTGACGACGGGGAGGTGTCGCATGCGTACCGAAGATCTGATTCTGGTCAGTGTGGACGACCACGTGATCGAGCCTCGGGGCATGTTCGATGGGCGGCTGCCGGCCAAGTACCAGGACAAGGCGCCGCAACTGATCCGGCGGCCGGACGGGACCGACTACTGGCGCTATGACGGGAACGAGATCCCCAACGTCGGGCTCAACGCCGTCGTCGGGCGCCCGCCCGAAGAGTACGGCATCGAGCCGACCTCGCTCGACGACATGCGCGTCGGCTGCTACGACGTCCACGAGCGGGTGCGGGACATGTCCGTCAACGGCGTCCTCGGTTCCATGTGTTTCCCCTCCTTCCCGCAGTTCTGCGGCCAGCTGTTCGCCCGGCGGGAGGACAAGGACGAGGCGCTGGCCATGGTGCGGGCCTACAACGATTGGCACATCGACGGCTGGTGCGGTGCCGAACCGGGGCGGTTCATCCCGCTGTCGATTCCCGCCATCTGGGATCCTCAGCTCGCCGCGGCCGAAGTGCGACGGGTCGCCAAGAAGGGGTGCCACGCCGTCACCTTCTCGGAGAATCCCGAGAAGCTCGGATGGCCGTCGCTGCACAACAGCCACTGGGACCCGCTGTGGGAGGCCTGTGCCGACGAGGGCACCATCGTGTGCATGCACCTCGGATCGTCGTCGCAGCTGTTGGTGACCTCCGCCGAGGCGCCGATCGACGTCATGATCAGCCTGCAACCGATCAACATGGTGCAGGCCGCCGCCGATCTGTTGTGGTCGCCCATCCTGCGCAAGTACAAGGACCTCCGCTTCGCACTCTCCGAAGGCGGCATCGGGTGGATCCCCTATGCGCTCGAGCGCATCGACTACGTCTACCAGCACCACCACAAGTGGACCGGACAGGATTTCGGGGACATGTTGCCCAGCCAGGTGTTCAAGGAGCGCGTCATCACGTGCTTCATCGACGACGCCTTCGGGATCGACAACCGGCGCTACATGAACATCGACAACATCACCTGGGAATGCGACTACCCGCACTCGGACTCGACCTGGCCGACCTCACCCGAAGATGCGATGAAGTACCTGGCGGACGTGTCCGACGAGGAGATCGACAAGATCACCCATCTCAACGCCATGAAGCACTTCCGGTTCGACCCCTTCAGTGTGCACCCCCGGGGGAGCTGCACCGTGGGCGCGCTACGGGCCGAAGCCTCCGACGTGGACACGTCGCTGGTGTCGCGAGCCAGAGGCCACACGGTCGTCGGAGAGAACGGCATCGTCGACCTGTCGATAATGTCCCAGGCACTCAGCGCCGAGGACTGAACGCAAGGGGATGTCCATCGACTACGTCGCCGGCGACGACCACGTGGTGACGATCACGATCAATCGACCCGAGGCACGTAACTCGATGGACGCGGAGCATTTCTTTCGCCTGCGTACAGCCTGGGAGCGATTCGGAGCCGACGACGACGCCTACGTGGCCATCGTCACCGGTGTCGGGCAGGATTTCTGCGTCGGTGCAGATCTGAAGACGTACATCCCCCAGCTCACCGCGCTCCAGAAGCAGATGCACGAGGGACAGGCGGGCCACATCGACGGCTACCGCGTCGACGACGGCATCAAAGCCGTTCTGCGCGGTGTCGAGCTGTACAAGCCGATCATCGCTGCCGTGAACGGCAACTGCGTCGCCGGCGGCATGGAGCTGCTCGGTGGATGCGATCTGCGCGTGGCGAGCGACATCGCCCGGTTCGGCGTCATGGAACCAAAACGCGGCCTCTTTGCCGGAGGGGGCACGACCGTCCGCCTGCCACGACAGGTTCCCTATCCGGCGGCGATGGAGCTGCTGCTCTGCGCCGACCGGGTCTCGGCCCGGCGCGCCTACGAGATGGGTCTCCTCAACGAGGTCTGCCGCCCCGCGGACCTGATGGCCCGGGCCTACGACTATGCCTACCGGATTACGGCGAACGGACCCTTCGCCATCCGCAAGACCAAGGAGTCGGTGCTGCGGGGACTCGCGACCGACATGGAGGAGGCCTTCGGAATCGAGTCGGCGATCTCGGATCTGGTCTTCTCGAGCGAGGACGCCAAGGAAGGGCCCAAGGCGTTCGCGGAGAAGCGCGCACCCGAGTGGAAGAACCGCTAAGCCGGAGCGGCGCTTACGAATCCCCGAGTCGACTCCGGGTAACCGAGGCGGCCAATTGCCCGCAGGCGGCGTCGATCTCCGCACCCCGCGTCATGCGCACGGTCGCGTTCACACCGAAACTCTCGAGCTGGTCCCGGAATTCGCGCACCCGGCGGGCCGTGCTCCCGCGCACGGCGTACCCCGGAGTGGGATTCAAGGGGATCAGATTCACGTGGGCGCCCAGTGGACGGGCGAACTGCGCCAGTTCGACCGCGTCAGAACCCTGGTCGTTGACGTCATGGATCATGGCCCACTCGATCGAGAGGCGGCGATGCGTCGCCTGCACGTAGTGGGCGCACGCGTCGGCGAGCACCGAAAGCGGGTACCGCCGGTTGAGGGGAACGAGGATGTCACGCTTCTCGTCGTTCGCCGCGTGGAGCGACACCGCCAGGTTGACGGGTAGCGACTCGGTGGCCAGGCGGTGGATACCGGGGACGACACCGACGGTCGACAGCGTCAGATGACGGGCGGACAATCCCATGTCGCCATGGAGCCGGGTCACCGCTCGCCACACCCGGTCGTAGTTCGCCAGGGGTTCACCCATCCCCATGAAGACCACATTGGACAGGCGGCGGGGCGCGCGGCCCTGATCGCCTCTGCGACTTGCTCGACGATCTCCCCCGCGCTCAGGTGGCGCTGAAATCCCGCTTGGCCCGTGGCGCAGAACTGGCACGCCATGGCGCATCCGGCCTGCGTGGAGACGCAGACCGTGACACGGTCGGGATAGTGCATGAGCACGGTCTCGATCTGCGCTCCGTCATGGAGCCCCCACAGCCATTTGAGGGTCTGCCCGTCGTCGGCGGAGCGGCGCGAGACCTCCGTGAGGGCCGGTGGCAACGCTGCGGCCAGCATGGCCCGCATGGCGGCCGGTAGATCGGTCATCTCCTCGGGTCGGAGCACCCGGGCGTGGAGGCCCTCCCACACCTGGCGGGAACGGTACGCGGGCTCCCCTTCGAGAAGCTGATCCAGCTCCTCGCGCTGCAGATCGTAGGGAGCTACCACCCTTCCCAGGTTAAGGCACGAACGCGTCAGTCCCGACCGAGGATGACCGTGCCCGCTGCGCTGAACCACCCGCTCGTACCGTTGACGCAGGCCAGACGGGCGTCGGGGACCTGCCGCTCACCGCACTCACCGCGCAGCTGCTTGACCGCCTCGATGAGGAGGAAGATCCCTCGCATCCCGGGCTGGCACGCCGAAAGGCCTCCTCCATCGGTGTTGGTGGGGAGCGCTCCCCCGACGCGCAACCGGCCATCCTCGACGAATGCGCCACCCTCGCCCTTCTTGCAAAAGCCCAGACCCTCCAACGTGAGGATGACCATGGGGGTGAACGCGTCGTAGACCTGCGCCGTGTCGATGTCCTGCGGCGTGACGCCGGCGCGGGCGAAGGCCAGTTTCCCCGATCGCACGCAGGGCGACTCCGTGAAGTCGTCCCACTCGCTCATGGTCGTGTGCGAGATCGCCTCCCCGGTGCCGAGCACCCAGACCGGCGCCTTCGCACAATCACGGGCCCGCTCCTCACTGGTGAGAACGATCGAGCCGCCGCCGTCCGAACGGATGCAGCAGTGCAGCTTGGTCAGGGGATCCCACACCATGGGCGCATCGATGACGTCGTCGATGGTGATCGGATCGCGGTAGTACGCCTCGGGATTGAAGCCTGCGTTGTACCGGGTCGACACCGCCACCTCGGCCAGCTGCGCGATGGTGGTCCCGAACTCATGCATGTGACGGCGAGCAACCATGGCGTAATGCGAGCCCACGGGATGTCCGAACGGTGCCGCGAATTGGACAGGGCCACGCGTCCCGAACGAGAGGTTGGCCATCCGGAGCTTCTTCTTCAGGTCTGCCCTCTGGGTCGATCCGTAGGTCAAGACCACCACCTCGACGAGGCCCTGCGCGATCGCAGCGGCCGCATGCTCGACCATGAACTCCCAGACGCTGCCACCATGAGCGGTCGAATCCACCCAGTTCGGTCGTAGGCCGAGGTATTCCGCCAGCTCCACCGGCGGCAATGTGCCGGTCGCCGACATGAACCCATCGACCTCGGATTTGTCGATACCGGCATCGGCCAGCGCCCGCTTCGTTCCCTGAAAGTTCAGTTGGAATGCTGTCTTGTCGTCGACTCGACCGCAGTCGGACGTGGCCGCACCGACGATGGCCACGCGGCGATGTGTCATAACGCTCCCCTCTGACGGCTCCGACGGTTCAACTGGTTGCTCCCTTCAGGCCGGGTGCGTGCCCCCGACCCTGTCACGATCGCGATGTTGCCCTCGAGAATGCCCATGAGATCCCCAATCCGAAAGGAGCAACGCTCCGTCATATACCGTAACGGTGCGAGGGGTTGCGGACGATTTGGCCGACTGACCTGGCCCTCACCCTCGTCCCCACAGACCGACGACGAGGAGCACCGATGCCCACCATCACCGAGACACCGTCCGGCAACGACGTGATCCGGCACATTGAGAACGGTGTGGCCCGGATCACGCTCAACCGTCCCGATGCGGGAAACGCCATGACGAGCGCCATGCGCGACCAGATCGGCGAATGGGTCCAGGACGCGTCGGCCGATCTCGCCGTCCGGGTGGTGGTCATCACCGGAGCGGGAGACAAGGCGTTCTGCACCGGAGCGGATCTGCGCGGCGGACGTGCCGCACCGCGCCCTCAGCCCGAGGGCGCACCAGATGCGGTCGTGGGCGATGGGGCGAGGACGATTCGCAACGGTTGGCAGCGGCTCGTGGGCTCGATCCTCGACTGCGAGAAGCCAGTGATCGCCGGAGTGAACGGAACGGCGGCCGGTGGCGGCATGCACTTGGCGCTGGCCTGTGACCTGGTGGTGGCGGCCGAGGAGTCGAAGTTCATCGAGATCTTCGTTCGTCGGGGCATCGCCCCCGACGGCGGCGGGGCTTGGCTTCTCACCCGTTTGGTGGGCATACAAAAGGCGAAGGAGTTGTTCTTCTTCGGTGACGATGTCCCGGCGAGCGAGGCGTATCGGCTGGGTCTGGTGAATCGAGTCGTCCCCCGAGCCCAACTCGAGGACACTCTCCAGGAGCTTGCAGGCCGCTTGGCCAATGGTCCGACGAAGGCCATCGGCGTGGCCAAATGGCTGACCAATCGATCGCTCGACGTCGACCGGGCGACGGCATTCCACGACGAGGCCATGGCCCAGGAGCTTGTCACCCACACGCTCGACTCCAAGGAAGGCTTTGCCAGCTTCCTCGAGCGGCGTCCTTCTGAGTTCAAAGGCTGGTAGGCCTCAACCGGTGGGCGTCGTCGTCGAGACGCCAGGGATGCCCGTCGACGAGGAGGTTGTCGTCGATCCGCCGTCGGTCGACGACGTGGTGCCGCCCACGGTCGAGGTGGTCGACGACGACGGGCTCGTCGTTGTTGACGACGAGGTCGAGGTGGTCGTCGATGTGGGCGGCGGCAGCGTCGTTGTCGGCGTCTCGAAGATCTTCTCGACGGTGGTGCCTCCTCCCCCATGACCGAAGAGGTCGGCCAACGGTCGCCCCGCAATGAGCTCCACAACAGTGACGAAGAGGAGGGAGACAACGAAGACGGCGACGACGACACCGACGATCTGCGACCACGGAAGGTTCGTTGTTCGGGGTGGTGGCAGAGGTATCGACGCAGACGTCTGGCGTTCGCTCGTCGCCACAGGTCCGGTTGCCGTTCGTGCTGCCACGACCGTCGCCGCGGCGCTCGTCGCTGCCTCTTCGTGCACCGCCGATTCGAGAGACGGCTCGGAATTGGTGACACCGGAGGCCTTCGTTCCTCCCAATCGACGCACCATTGCGTTGTCGGGCACACGAACGACGACTTGTTTCACCGCCCTGTTCGTGCGCTCGATCGACTGAAAGACCAGCGCCGTACCGGTGGTTGCCGCAATTGAGCCGATCGCCACCCCGACGATGGTCCCCTTGACCCCGAAGATGGAGGCGATGACAGCGGACAGCACGGCGCCGGCCGCGGAAGCCGCGATTTGACGGTAGGAGAACTTCATAACCGATCTCTGCTACTTGTTGCCGGCCGAACCTCGAACCGGTGCATCCGTGGATGCAAACCGGATGCTGTCGAGCCGCGACGACGCCTTCAATAGGGCGGCTTCCTCGAGTACACGGCCTCCACCTTAGGCGGCAATGCGCCGTGTTCTTCCGAGGCGAGGACGGGAAGTTCTCATTCTTCACACAGACAGGCCTGAGCTTCTCTTCAGGTGGGCGCACCAGGATGTCCCAAATGGCCCTCCACCCTTCGATCGAGATGCGCCCTCGATCGAAGGAGCCAAATCTGCCCGAGCCGCCGAGAACCGGGGGCTACCTCGAGATGTTCGACCTCTTCCGGGTGATCGCCTGCCTCGCCGTTCTGGCGCAACACTCGTTCATCTGGGACGATATGTCCGACAACGTCGTCGGATCCGGTTTCATCACCATCCTCCATCTGAGCCGGACGTGCTTCTTCTTCCTCACCGGTCTGGTCGTGTGCTACGCCCAGATCACCCGACGGCGTTCCGTCTTCGGGTTCTGGAAACGCCGCTACTGGGAGATCGGGATCCCCTATTTGGCCTGGACCGGGATCTATCTCGTCTTCACGCTCATGACAGTGGACGCCTCGTGGAACGAAGCCGGAACGTTTCTTCGTCACGCTGTGCCATTGGGCTACTCCCAATTGTATTTCGTGGCCGTGATCTTCCAGTTCTACCTGCTGTTTCCCCTCCTGCTGACGCTCTTGGGCAGGACCCGCCGTCATGGATGTGTGATGGCCGCGAGCCTCGTGCTGGCCCTTGTTCTCAGCCTTCTCGAGCGCTATCACGACCAGCTCGCTCCGGCCAGCAATGTCACGCACGCCATCAATTCCTTCTGGCCCATCGGTCGGGACTTCCTCACCTATCAGGAATACTTCATTGCGGGAATGTTGGTCGCACTTCACCTGGATCAGGTACTCGGCTTCGTCGGTCGGCACTACCGGAAGATCCTGATCGGCACCGCGGGTGTGGGTGCCCTCGAGGTGGCGTTCTACATGATCTCGGTGTGGTCGGGCGGCACGATCGCCCAGGCTTCGGACATCTACCAACCCACAGCGACCTTGTGGTGTTTCGCCGGGATCGCCGGCCTCTTCGCCCTCAGCTGGCGGTGGGATCAGCGGGGCCGCTCCTACGTACAGCGACACCGAGGGACTCTCCCACCGATGGCGTTTCTGGCCGGATTGACCGGAGGGGTCTTTTTCGCGCACACCCTCTTCATCAGTCTCATCCGCTCCTCGCTGGATGCGACGGGACTACGGTCCAGCCTCCCGTGGGAGGCGGTCGTCGCCATTCTCTTCGTCGGGACGACGGGCGTGACTGCCGCATTCATCGCATTCGTGCTCGGTACCCCTGCTCGCTGGGTGCTCGGTGGGCCGGTGCGGTCCCAACAACGGGCGTCCTACAATGCGTCACCGCGCCCGACGAAGACCATGAAACCGCTCGGAGGAGAGGTCCCGCAGATATCGGTCATGCAAACGGTCACCGGACAAGACCCCTCGATGCGGTCTCGGGGCGCTGCAACCCAAAGGAGTTGACGGATGAGCATGGCAGTCGTCGTGGGAAACCCGAAGGTCAATTCCCGGACCTTGCGCGTGGCCCAGGCCGTTGCAGATGCACTTTCGGCGCGCCTTGGTCTCACGTCGGATCCGCTGGTGATCGACTTGGCCGGCGTGGCGACCGAGTTGTTCGAGCTGGATGCACAGCGGGTCGTCGATCTTCTGGCGGCGGTCGCCTCGTCCCGGATCATCATCGTGGCCTCGCCGACGTTCAAAGCCACCTACACCGGGCTCTTGAAGACCTTCTTTGATCGTTACACCACGAACGCCCTTCTCTCCGCCGTGGCCGTCGGCGTGATGACAGGAGCCGCGCCGACGCACGCCCTCGCCGTCGAGGTGCACCTCCGCCCCTTGCTCGTCGAGCTCGGAGCCGCCACTCCGACGAGGGGCCTCTATGTGACGGAGCAACAGTTCGACGATCTCGAGGCGACGATCGGCCCATGGGCCGATGAGGCGGCTCCACGCATCGCACGCCATCTCACCTGACGCTCGGATCGCACGTATCCCCTAGCCTCGCTTCTCCATGACCCCATTGGACGAATTGGGCGGTACGGGCGAGACAGCGCGCACGGTCGATCGCGGCTACGAGGTCTTCACCCGGAAACGCTGGGCCGCACTGGCCCAACGATCAGGCGCCGTCGTCTCTCCCGCTGAATTGCGCGACCTGGTGGCGACGGCCCAACCGATTTCGGTGGAGGAGGTGGAGGAGGTCTACCTTCCATTGGCGCAATTTCTTGGTCTGCTCCACCAGGCCAGGGGCGAAGCCCAGCAAAGCATCGCCGACTTCCTGGGGAAGGAGCGAGTTGCCGCGCCGTTCATCATCGGGATCGCCGGGGGTGTCGCCGTCGGCAAGAGCACGACGGCGAGAGTTCTCCGGGCGTTGCTCGGCAAAGGGAAGGACCGAGGTTCGATCGACCTCCTCACGACCGACGGATTCTTATGGCCGAACGCCACACTGGAGGCTCGGGGCATCATGCATCGCAAGGGCTTTCCCGAGAGCTACGACCAGCGCCGGCTCGTGGAGGCGCTCACGGCCATTCGGGCGGGGGAACGGGAGGTGGCGACCCCCGTGTATTCGCACCTCTCCTATGACATCGTCCCGGGCGAGCAGCAGTTCATCCGACGTCCCGAGATGCTCATCGTCGAGGGCCTGAACGTCCTCCAGATCAGCACAATGGGCGCGTCCGCCTCCGATGTTGTCGTTTCCGACTTCTTCGACTTCTCGATCTACGTCGATGCGGCCGAAACTGACGTTGCACGGTGGTTCAGCGAGCGGCTCCTCGTCTTACGCTCGACGATGAGCGAACCCGGATCGTTCTTCCACCGCCTCGCATCGTTGTCGGACGGGGACGTGATCGCCCTCGCCGAGCAGGTCTGGGACCAGGTCAATCTCGTCAATTTGCGCGAGAACATCGCGCCTACCCGGGGTCGGGCCCATCTCATCGTGGAAAAGGGCAGCAACCACCTCGTCGATCGCGTCCTGCTCCGGCGTTCATAACCCGTCCGGAACCTCAACCGACTGACACGCCGAAACCGAAAGTTGGGTTGCCGTTGGGTTGCGGTGGAGAGCACGGAGACTCCTGACCGTCAAGCTTGTACCTGTGTCAGTCGCCCTCGGTCGTCCCCCCACGTTGAGGTCACCCGTCAACCTACGTCGAAGCACCGTCCTGGTGATCGTGGTCGGCTTCGGCGCGAGCATCGCCGGGTACCTCACTGACACCCTGCCCTGGATCTCACTCGTGACCGGGCTCGTCGCCACGGTGGCCGTCGCCGGACTTCTCGACCTTGCCGCCAGCCGGCGTGATGAGGCGCTGCGCCTGATTTCGGAGCTCGAAACCAAGAACTCCCAGCTCAACGTGGCCCTACGTCACCAAGTCGAGGCCGAGCATCGGCTACGACAGGCGCACCGCCTCGAAGCGGTCGGGCAATTGGCCGGTGGGATCGCCCACGATTTCAACAACCTGCTCCAGTCCATCCTCAGCTACTCCGAGTTCATTTCAGACGCCATCGAGCCGGAAAGCGAGCTGCAACAGGACGTGGCGGAGGTGCAGAAGGCGGCTCGTCGGGCCGCCGGCCTCACCCGGCAACTCCTCGTCTTCAGCAGGCAGCAGGTGACGCAGCCGGTCGTCGTCGATCTCAACGACTCGGTCCGCAGCGCAGAACATCTCCTCCGCTCCACGCTCGGCGATGACATCCAGCTGACCTGCCGGACGGCCGGAGAACCCTGCCCCGTCGTGGCCGACGTCGGCGAGCTGGAGCTCATGCTGATGAACCTCGCCATCAATGCCCGCGACGCCATGCCGCGTGGGGGAACGATCACGGTAACCGTTGACACGGTGGAGCTGGACGGAGTGGAGGGCGCCGGCCTTCACCCGGGACCATTCGCCCGAATTGACGTGAGAGATGACGGCGAGGGCATGACGCCCGAAGTGGCCGCAAAGGCGTTCGAACCCTTCTTCACGACGAAGGAGACGGGTCGGGGCACCGGCCTGGGACTCTCCATGGTCTACGGCATTGCCAATCGATCCGGCGGCCGCGCATCCATCTCAACGATGGGGGGGGTCGGAACCACCATTACCGTGCTGTTCCCGCTGTCGGACAGGGAATCTCCCTCGACGGTGGGTGACCGCATGCCCATGCTCGTCGAACGGGTATCGCAATGAACTCGACCGTCACGTTCCCACGTGCCGGGGCGGATGCCCGCATACTCGTCGTCGAGGACGAGGAACCAATTCGGCGCTCCTTGGCCCGGCTCCTCGAGCGGGCGGGATATACGTGTGCCACCGCAGCCAATGCGTCCGAGGCTCGGCAGCTCCTCGCCAACGGGGCGTTCGCGCTGATGCTGTGCGATGTGACAATGCCCGGGGAGAGCGGATTCACACTGCTGTCCCACGTCAACGAAGCACACCCCGACGTTGCCGTGATCATGGTGACCGCCGTTGATTCGCCGCACACGACTGATCCCGCTTCCGCCATCGGCACGTACGGGTACATCTTGAAGCCGTTCGATACGAATGTGATCCTCATCAACGTCGTTGGCGCTCTCCTCCAACGAGCCGAGAAGCTTGCTGCACGGAGTCACGACTCACAATCGGAATCCGACATCGCGAGCCACGTGGCTGAACTTGGCGAAATTGTCGATCGCCTCTACCACGAGGATCGGGAGCGGTTGTGGTCCCGGGAAGGGACGGCACGACGTGCCGCCCTTGTCGCCGAGTGGCGCGACCCCGAGACCGACGCGCATCTCCACCGACTGAGCACCCACGCCGCACGGCTCGCCTTCCTGACCGGCATGGCGTCCGACGCAGTCGAGGACCTTCGTATAGCAAGCCAGCTGCACGATATCGGCAAAGTGAGCATTCCCGAGGCCATCCTTCTGAAGACGCGGCTCTTGACAGAGGAAGAGCGCCTGATCATGCAAGGTCATACCGAGACCGGCTTCAAGATGTTGGAGGGTTTCGAGACTCCCGTGTGCCGGCTCGGATCGATCGTGGCCCTGTCACACCATGAGAGGTTCGACGGAAATGGCTACCCACACGGGTTGGTCGGCGACGCCATCCCGCTGGAGGGAAGGATCGTCGCCATCGCCGATGTGTACGACGCTCTCCGGAACAAGCGGCCCTACAAACGGGCGTATTCGCAGACCGAATCCCTCGAGATCCTCAGGCATCGGCGTCGGGCGCAGCTGGATCCCGAGCTCTTGGATCTCTTCATCAGCGATCTCGAAAAGGCGCCGAAGAGCTCATGACCATGTGCAGGACACAAGTGAACGTAGCCGGAGCGGTCCTCGGCGACAGGGAGAATGCGAGGTCCGGAGCAACGTGTTAGGGCTCCTGATCGCGTACTGCGCCCTGTTCGGCCTCATCGTCGGCTCGTTCCTGAACGTGGTGATCTATCGCGTGCCTCGCAAAGAGTCGGTGGTCTCGCCGCGTTCGGCTTGTCCGACGTGTTGCACCCCGATCTCGGCACGGGACAACGTGCCGATCTTCTCGTGGCTCTTCTTGCGCGGCAAGTGCCGGAATTGCGGCTCACCCATCTCGATGCGCTACCCCTTGATCGAGGCGGCGACGGCGGTGCTCTTTGCCGGAATCGCTGCCCGCATCGGCTTCTCGTGGAGCCTCCCCGCGTATCTCGTGCTCACCGCTGGGCTGCTCGCTCTTGCGTGCACCGATTTCGAACACCTGTTGCTGCCCAAGAGGATCGTCTACCCGGTCCTCTTCCTGGTCGGGATCCTCCTCGCCCTGGCCTCGGCGATCACCCACCACTGGCACCAATTCCTGATCGCCACGGCCTGCGCCATCGTTTGGTTCGTGATCTTCTTCGCCATGAACGCCATCAGTCCTCGCCTGCTCGGCTTCGGCGACGTCAGACTCGCACCGATACTCGGTCTCGCGCTCGGCTGGCTCGGGGTGCGCTACGCCTTGCTCGGCTTCTTCGCCGCCAACCTCATCGGCGCCATACTCGGGTTGTCCCTCATCGCCACAAAGCAGATGAGTCGCCAACAACAGATTCCCTACGGCGTCTTTCTCGCGCTGGGCACGCTGCTCGCCATCTTTGCCGGGCCGGAGTTACTTCGCCCGTTTCAATCGTTGAACGGCTGATTACGACGTGGGCATGGGCCCGCGCCGTTCGAAGCGGTAGCCCACGCCCCTGACCGTCGTGATCCAACGAGGGTGATCCGGATCCACCTCGATCTTGCGCCGTACCCTTCGGATGTGCTCGGTCACAGTGGCCTCGTCCTGCCATTCGCTCGAGGACGACCACACGTTCTGCAACAGCTGCTGGCGTGAGAACACTTGACGAGGTGACGAGGCAAGGAAGGCGAGAAGGTTGAACTCCATCGCCGTCAGCTCGATCAACTCACCGGAGCGCTCGACCTCCCGGGTGGTCAGGTCGATCTTGAGCTCGCCGAAGTTCAGTCCGGCGGAAGAAGACTTGGCTTCGGGAGCACCCGACGGGCGAGCCCGCCGCAGGACTGTCTCAATCCGCGCCGAGAGTTCGCCACGGGAGAACGGCTTGACGATGTAGTCGTCCGCGCCCATGCGCAGGCCAGCGATCCGGTCCCCCTCCAGACCACGCCCCGTGAGAAAAACCGCAGGTACGTCGCTCTTTTGCCGCAGCTTCACCAGGAGATCACGGCCATCTTCGCCACCCAGCACGACATCGAGTAACACCAGATCGGGTGCACCGTCGGCCACAGCCTTGAGGGCTCCAGCGGAATCGGTGGCCATCTCAACCTCGTAGCCGTCCGCTTCCAAAACCCTCTTGAGCAGGTCGCTTATGTCCGGATCGTCCTCGACGATCAAGATTTTCACCCGAACCTCCGTGGTCACCCCCATTTCGACCAGCGTAACCTTATTCGCAGGTGAGAACGTGGAATGGGTATCTCCGCCCAATCTTTGGGGAATCCCGGTCTTTGGTCCAGCCCCAATGCGAGTTGGGTTCCCTCCGTTGTCCATGCTCGGGCAACGTCGTGGAGCGGAGCCGGCCCCGGTCGCGTCGCCGTAACGATTGCCCAAAGAATCAGAGAGACCCGGGTTGGACAAAGACTGCTCCGGAGCACTTACTACGGCACCAGCGCACCCCGGTCCTGGCGACCCGGGAGTGCCGAACTGTGACGTGCGCGCAGCCCCTGGGCGGACCTGGCACGCGAAGTACGCAGCCAGGTCCGATACGAGCCTGGAGAGCCCGAATCGATCGGTGTGAACTGCTCACCGTGACTGCCCGGGATGAGTGTTTTCCGGAAGCTGGATCCGTGAGTAGTTTTTTCGGCCGACCTTGCGGACCACGTGCTCAGGCGGAAGCCAGTTTCGGGGTTCCACCGAACTCGCACAGGAACCACCGCGGTCGGGTCACATCGAACGGCGGAACAAGCACAGATGTGACGGAAACAGAAGGAAACTAGCGGACGACCTCCATCCGCAGCCCCTGTTCGTCCCACTCGGGGTCACGGGGTAGGCGAGTACCGGCATGGGCAAATATTCGCCGCGCCGTCCAGAGTATTGCCGCGACGTCAAGAAGATGGGACAGAGGCACGTTCTCGAATTCGGCCTCAAGAATCCTTTCGGATCCTGGAACCCTCTTTTTGAGCAATGCGGCTCGCTCCTCCACGCCGGCTTCGAACTTCTTCGACCAGCGAAGCGGTACGTCGCCATTGATTTGGAAGAAGCTCAGCTCGGGATGGGCCTCGTACACCGTCCGCTGACGATAAGGCGCCATCTCCACTGCCACTTCGCGGTAGCGACGCAGGAGGACGTTGGTGATGGCATCGAGGCCGTCGCCTGCGATCTCCGCGTTCTCCCTCAGACTTGCTCGAGTCGGGGCATTGTGAACCGTCGAACCACGTCGACCCAAAAGACTCCGAGCCATGCGGTCGCACGTTCTCCCACCGCCCTTTGCGTCGTCCAGATAGCCCACTGGCGCGTTGAGAGCGATGACCGAGAACGCCGGTCTCTCGTCAAGAACCTCTGCAAACGAACCGAGGATGCGAGGAGCCTCAGGAGCGAACGTTGCCCCGTTTATCTTTGCGCTCGCGACGAGCCAGCCGGGCGCGCACGGGGTGACGCCGGCGACGATCGAGTAGGGAAGATTGGGACCCTGTCGAGCAGCCATCGCGACCTCAGCTCCTGGAGTGCTGGACGGCCTCGAGCGCGCGTGCCAGCTCCTTGGGGTGTGCCGAGACATCGAGGGCATCCTCGTAGGTGATGGTGCCTCCGACAATGAGCTCGGCCAGACTGGTCTCCAGTGTCCGCATCCCTTCCTTCTGGTTCGTCGTCATGATGTTCAAGAGCTGGTTGGAGCGGCCCTCCCGGATGAGGTTGCGCACGGGGTTCGTCGCAATAAGCACTTCGAAGGCGGCGACCATCCCTCCACCGACCTTGGGGACAAGACGTTGGGCGACGATTGCCGCAAGGGAGGCCGACAGCTGAACCCTGGTCTGCTCCTGGCGCCAGGCGGGGAACACATCGATAATCCGGTCGATGGCCTGGGGAGCATCGTTGGTGTGCAGTGTGGCGAAGACCAGGTGGCCGGTCTCAGCCATTGTGAGGGCGATCTGAATCGACTCGATGTCACGCATTTCGCCGACGAGCAGGACGTCGGGGTCCTCTCGCAGGGCCGAACGGAGAGCCCGGTCGAACGAGGGACTGTCCAGCCCGATCTCTCGCTGACTAACCGCTGACAGCTTGTGATGATGCACATACTCAACCGGGTCCTCAATCGTGAGGATGTGGCACGCCCGGGTCTCGTTGATGCGGTCAATGATGGACGCGAGGGTGGTCGACTTTCCCGACCCGGTAGGTCCGGTCACCAGCACGAACCCACGTGGCAGCTTTGCCAGCATTTCAGCGACCGGCGGCAGGTCGAGCTCGGCAAAACTCGGAACTCGGGAAGGGATCATGCGGAGTGCGAGTGCTGTCTCACCTCTCTGCGTGAATGCACTGCCACGGAGCCGAGCCTTGTCCGACCACGAGAAAGCGAAGTCAACGTCCTGCTCAACGTCCAGCTCCGACTTCTGCGACGGAGTGAGGAGCGTACGGACGAGGGTGTCGATCTCCGGTCCCGAGAGCACCGGGGCGCCTTCGACTGGACGGAGTTGGCCGCTTACCCGAATCCGTGGTGCCGAGTCGCCGGACAGGAGGAGGTCGGAACCCTTCTGATCCCAGAGGATCTGCAGCCACGGTGTGATGGCCTCGATATTGATGTCGTTCACGTATTCGCTTCTTTCAAGTGGAGGATGGATGCCGAAGAGCCCGGCCCTCGGGCCGGGCTCTTCGGATCATCATTGCAAGTTGTATCTCTTGAGTTGCCTTAGGTGACGGCGTTGCAGCCCGTGGTGCCGGTCTCGCTGTCGTAGGAGACCCACCCAGTCGTGGGCAACGTGGCGCTGCTTCCAGCCGCAATGTCAACCTCGTCAGCGGGCGCGGTGGCAACCTTGTTCAGTGCGATCCAGTAGTGCGTGCGGGTTGGACGGCCAACTCTTCAGCGTTCGCCGGAGCCGGTAGCAGTCGGAGGGCCGTCAGAGTCGACGTTGAGTTACCGCCGTTGCCAGGGATTCTGAGCCTCGATATGCCGCGATGGCCGTCTCGACCGTCTTGGCGTCAGCCGTACACGCCGACTTTGCACTTTGCCCGGTGACCGAGCCCAGAGCAAAGACGACCACTGCGGCCAGGATGCCGAGGACCACGATGACGATGAGAAGTTCGATAAGGGTGAACCCGTCTTCTCGTTCGCCAGCCGCTTTCTGTCGCTTGATTTCGCGATACCGCTCTATCATTACTTTCTGCCTTTCGTGTTAGGGGCTTGCCGGAAATCGGTGGTGCCCGTCTCGCTTCCGATGAGGTGCCGGCGGGTGCCTGCCCCTTCGTCTCTAAGGATGCGACATGGACATCACTTCCCCGGCTACGCAACCTCAACGTTCTCCCAACAGCAGTTCTGGACCGGAGAGTCCAAGGATCAGCGGCACGAGCAATCGGACACGACATCCAGATCACTTGCAGCCGCCATGGAACGCTTCGCCGGACTCGGGCGGCGAATCAGATCCGATCTGTCACCTCGCGAGCAGCGCAAGAGGAGTAACGCTGCACAACTGCCTTATGGCGACCAGACCCAGCTGTTCACCGTCATGCTGGTGCCGCAGTACACGACACATGCTGCCGTGTTCGGGGGACTCGATCCCGTGGGGTAATCATCGAATGTCACCACGGCCTCGAGCAAAGGGTTCGCAATGCATGCCGCCGCGGTGCCGCCGTGAAGACAGGTGTCCAACGTGACGACACGAGTGTTGGCGCTTGTTGGGGTGTAGGCAGTGCGACACCACACATCCATGCTCTGATTGTTGATTTGCACTGGCGTACCACCCGCCCAACAAGAGCCTGGACCGGGCCAAGTTGTCGCCAAAAGAGGGGTATAGCGGATATTTTGGATACCCACCTGCGTCGCACCGTTGGCCGCATACTGGAGTGTCCGTGCCGACGTGAACTTCGAGGTGTTGTTGAGGTCGTTCATTGCCCAAGTGGCAAGCGAACCCACAATTGCGCCAACCACGGCGAGAAAAAGAAGCGCCAGAACGAGCACGGCACCGGCTTCGTCACGTCTCGTATCCGAATGCATCGACCTCTTCCCCCACCATTCGCGGAAGGCGGCGCGGAGGCTCCGTGATGGTCCTTCTAATTCCTGCACGGCCTTCCTTGTCCCGTTGCTCATCTTTAGTTCTCCCACAATGTCACTACGTGATCGTCTCGGTCTGCGTATCTGACGTCAGCCCGCTACCTGCCACGGTGATGACCGGTGAGCCGGCCCTGGAATATCCGTAGTAGGCGGTCACCGACTGGGTGTTGGCGGGCAAGCTCACGCTGCTCACCGAGAACCCGCCTGAGGTGGCGGCGAACTTGGCGGTCCCACCGCTGGGAGCCGTGGACGAGAGGTTGACCGTAATGGCCGAGGCCTTCGTCGTCGCGTTGCCGAAGCCATCCTCGAGCGTGACCGTGAAGGCGCCGCGGGCCGAGTTGCTGTGGGCAATGTTCAGAGGACTCGAGGTGATCTGCAGTTGAGTACCGGCCCCGGCATTGATGGTCTCGACCTGGTTGTCAGACGTCAGGCCGGTGGCCGCCGCGGTGATCGTCGGGGAGCCCGCCACGGTGTCGCCGTAGATAGGCGTCACCGACTGGGTGTTGGCCGGCAAGCTCACGCTGGTGACCGAAGCCCCGCCCGAGGAGGTGGCGAACTTGGACCCGCCCGAGGTGGACGAGAGGTTGACCGTGATGGCAGAGGTCTTCGTCGTCGGGTTGCCGAAGGCATCCTGGAGGGTCACCGTGAAGGACGTCGTGGCCGAAGCGCTCGCCGTCGCACTGAAGCCGTTCGAGACCGAGAGTTGGGTACCGGCCCCAGGGGTGATGGTGAGGGCGTTGGTGGTCGCCGACGTGAGCCCGGCGCTGGTGGCGATGAGGGTGTAGCCCACGCCCGCCTTGTTGATGGAGCAGCTGAAGGTAGCGACTCCACCGGAAGCATTGACCGGGTTGGTGGTGCAGCTGAGTGTCCCGGCACCGGGGTTGTTCGCGATGGCCAGGTTGACCGGGGCCGACGATGTGGTGACCACATTGCCCAGGGCATCCTCGACCGACACGCCCGTCGTGAAGTTCGTCCCCGCGGTCGAGGTGGCCGCTGGCTGCGTCGTGACCACGAGCTGGGTGGCGGCACCCGGGGTGATGTTGAACGAACTGGTAGTGACCGACGTGAGCCCGGTGCTGGTGGCCGTGAGGGTGTAGCCCACGCCCGTTTTGTTGATGGAGCAGCTGAAGGTGGAAACCCCAGCTGAGGCGTTGATCGGGTTGGTGGCGCAGGTCAGGGTCCCACCACCGGGGTTCGTGGCGATGGCCAGGGTGACCGGGGCCGACGACGTGGTGACGACGTTGCCCAGGGCGTCCTCGACCGACACGCCTGTGGTGAAGTTCGTCCCGGCGGCCGTGTTGGCCGGCTGGGTCGTGGCGACGAGCTTCGCGCCGGTCCCCGCTGTGATGGTCTCGACCTGCGTGTCAGACGTCAGCCCGGTGGCCGCCGCGGTGATCGTCGGAGATCCCGCCACGGTGTCGCCGTAGAAGGCGTTCACCGTCTGGGTGTTGGCCGGCAAGGTCACGCTGGTGACCGAAGCCCCGCCCGAGGTGGCGGCGAACTTCTTGCCAGCCGAGGTCGACGAGAGATTGACCGTGGTGGTCGTGCCCTTCGTTGTCGGGTTGCCGAAGGCATCCTCGAGGGTCACCGTGAAGGCGCCCGTGGCCGAGGAACTGGCGGTCGTGTTGATGGGGTTCGAGGTGATCTGCAGCTGCGTGCCGGTCCCAGCCGTGATACTGAAGGCATTGGTGGTGACCGATGGGAGGAGGCCGCTGGTGGCCGTCAGGGTATAGCCCGTGCCGGCCTTGTCGACCGAGCAGCTGAAGGTGGCCACGCCACTGGAGGCGTTGAGCGGGTTGGTGGTGCAGGTCAGGGTCCCGCCGTTGGGGTTGTCGCGATGGCCAGGGTGACCGGGGCCGACGACGTGGTGACCACGTTGTCCAGGGCGTCCTCGATCAACACGGCGGTGGTGAACTTCGTTCCCGCAGTCGAGGTTGGCCGGTGGCTGTGTCATGACGACGAGCTTCGCGGCGGCGCCCGGGGTGATGTTGAACGAACTGGTGGTGACCGCCGTGAGCCCGGTGCTGGTGGCGGTGAGGGTGTAGCCCGATGCCCGTCTTGTTGATGGAGCAGCTGAAGGTGGAAACCCCGCTCGAAGCGTTGATCGGGTTGGTGCCGCAGGTCAAGGTACCGCCGCCTGGGTTGGTGGCGATGGCGAGCGTGACAGGGGCGGACGAGGTGGTGACGACGTTGCCCAGGGCGTCCTCGACCGACACGCCCGTCGATGAAGTTCGTACCGGCGACCGCGTTGGTCGGCTGCGTCGTGGCGGCGAGCTTGGTGGGGGTGCCGGCGACAATCGACACATTGGATGAGGTCCCCGGGCTCAAGCCGCCTCGCGTGGCGTTCAAGACATAGGTACCGGCCGCCGCCGTCCCGCTGATCTTGCAGTTGGCGAACGTGGCCACGCCGGCCACGGCACTGACGGTGTTGCTGGTGCAACTGAGACTGCCCTGATTGCTCCCGCTGTTGGCAGTCGAATAACTCGCGATCCCCAGCGTCACGTTGCCGGAATCGGTGGTCACCGTGTTGCCTCCGGCGTCCTGTACCGTGACCTTGGGCTGGGTGGCGAAGTTCGTCGCCTCAGGGACGCCCCCGACGGGCTGCGTGGTAAACGCCAGCTGGAACGCCGAGCCCACCGAAACAGAGATGGTGCTGCTCGTGGCCGGGGCGTAGAGCCCGTCGGTTGCCGTAATGGTGTAGCCAGAACCGATTTTGTCGATCGAGCAACCCGTGAACGTGAACACGCCGGACGCCTCGCTCCCGACGCACCCGTTAAGACTGGCCCCACTCGTTCCCGTACCCGCCGTGATGGCGAGGGTGACCGCGGTTGCGTCTGCAGTCGACGCATTGCCGAAGACATCCTCGGCCGTGACCACCGGCTGCGTGCCAAAGGCACTCCCGCCCTTTGCGGTACTGCTCGGTTGCGTCGTGAAGACCAGGTGTGTCGCCGGGCCGCCTGTCACGGTCTCGGTCTGCGTGTCACTTGTGAGCACGCCAGAGACGGTGATCGTCGGCGTCCCTGAACTGGTGTCGCCGTAATAGAAGTTCGCCGAGGACGAGCCAGCCAGGATGGTTATCGAGGAGATCGCCGCTCCGCCAGGGGTGGCCGAGAACACGCCTGTGCCGGAGCTCGACGAAAGATTGACCGTCTCTGCCGCCGTTGTGGGGTTGCCGAACATGTCCTGCTCTTGGACCGTGATCGGCCCCATGTTGGCGGAGCTCGACGCAATAGCCGACAAGGGGTTCGAGATGATGTTGAAGGCGGCTGGAGGTGCGGGAGCCACGTAGAACGAGGAACTCGTGCCCGAGGCGAGCCCGGCTTCGCTCGCCGCGAGGGTGTACGTACCGACAGCATTGACCGAGCACCCGGCGAACGTCACGACGCCCTTGAACTGGGTCGCCGTGCAGTTTGCCAGGGCGGCACCGTTCGGCCCCGACGCGATCGACAAGGAGACGGAGGCAAACGCCGTCGTCACGATGTTGTTGTTGGCATCTTCGACCGCGACGACAGGCTGGAAGCCGAAGGGGCTGCCGACAGTCGAGGAGGGGCCGGTGATGGGTGAGCTGAAGAACGCCAAGTGGGTGGCCGCACCCGCGGCCGGAATGGGGCGGGCAAAAGGATCGTCGACGACGAAGCTCAAGGGAGAGCTGACGACACCGGTCGAGGACGTCACGGTAATCGTGATCAAGACCGGCGAATTGACCTGGGGAGAAATGGCCGGTACTGACCGTGCACGAACCGGGAGTGGTCCATGGCACGAACGAGGGTGGATTTGTCGAGTTGGACCAGTAGCTGACGCCCGTTACCTGTTCGGTGTAGCCGGATGAGAGCGTCACGCTGGACTGCAAGCCAGGAATATGGGTGGTGAGGTTCGGGCACAGCCCCCATGCCGAGCTCGGCTGCTGCTGAACGAGTGCGATTGACTTCTCGGCGGCGGTCCTCAGCACTGTGTCCGCCGTCGTCAACGTGCGATGTTCGGCCGAACCTGAGATCGTCGTGGCAAACGCGAGGAGGATGGCGACAGACGCCATGCCAAGCATGACGATGGCGAGCAGAACCTCTACGAGAGTGTCGCCGGCCTCGGACCGGCGCGACCGTTCAGGGGACGCTCGGCCGCATGTGACGCTCGGCACGGGGACGGGATGGAAGTCTCATGATCCCGATGGCAACAGAACGCCGAGGAACATGGCCTCAAGGCCGGTCCCGACCATGGTCACCGTGAGCTGCGTCGGTGCCGGCGATTCGAGCATGACCGTGCCCGACCGAGGCGCGAGCGTGTCGGAGGTGGACGAGGCACAACCCACCGTCTGTGAGCCGACGTATGTCGCAATGTTGACTCCCGGTCAGACCACTCGGAGACACCGGGTTGGAACACGCATCGCCGATGGGGGAGGACGGTGTATTGGGAAGGAGATTCAGAGGCGTGTTCGGGTTGGAGGTCGACCACGTCATCGACTCACCTGCGTCCGTCGTCTCTGCGTCACCCGTCACCAGTTCCCAACCCGTGGCGGCGTGCCGCTCGTTCGTATCCGAGACCTCGATATTGGTGATGGTGACTGTCGTGGTCTTGCCGACGCCGGAGTTCTGTTGATAGAGCGCCGGATGCTGCGAGGTGGAGACGGTGTAGAACCCGTTGTTGCCCAGGAAGGCTTGTGGATACGTGGGAAAGGACACCGCAGCGACGCCGTTGTATCCTCCGTTGGTCCCGATGGGCCCGGTCACGAGTGTGCCGGTTGCTGTCGCCACACTCTGTACATTGAGGCAGAACGTCAAGGTGTACGAAGTGTGCGTAATGCCGGCCGACATGGCCAGACCAGCCGGCCGGACAGGATGCAGAAGACACACCGCTATAGCTATTCCAGGAAGAGAAATCCACGAAGCAGAGCGAGGATGTGTAGGTGCCGGAGCCGGTGGCGAAGACGCAGCTGGAGTTCGGTGACGTCACAGTCGTCGGCTTGGTTGGGAGTCGAACTCGGCCGGGGGACTGCGACCAAGTTGTAGGCATAAGGATTCTTCCCTGCCCCGACCGTGGCGAACGAAACGCCCGTGACGCTGGCCGTGCTGATCCAGCCTGAATTGGCGCCGCAGTTGCTGCTTGGCCCAACGGGTGGTATCGACGACTTGCGCTCCGACCGGGAACCCTGGACTTGCGGCTCGCGAACTGCACTCCGAGCGCTAATTCCCGAGAGTGCCCGCGACTGGGCGTGAATGCTTGGGTGCTCACGTAGTTCTGGGTGGCCGAACCAGAGCTCGACTTGAATCGTGTCACCTGTTGCCACCGCTGCAGGTAACGGCGTCAGATTCAATGTTGTGTAGAAGTCCCACTCGTCTGCGCTGACGCGAGAGTTGAGTCGCAAGTAATGGCACCGTCAACGACGGCCGGCACGTTGCTCGAGATTGCCTTGGCACTCACGGGCGACGAGTTATTTCCTCCTTGACAGACATAGCGCATGAGACTGAAGCCGTTGTTGCCGTTCGCAACATCCTCATAGGAGATGCACGGTTCCTCCGTTGTCCGGTGACTGCAATCCGAGGACCTGTGTTCCGCCGGCCACCGGAGACGCTGGGTTGCACTGAGGAGAGCTCGAAGACGGCTGAGGTGACGAGCGACGCGTTCTGCACGTCGGTCTCGAAGTTGGAGGAGACAACCTGGGCGTCGGCCGAGTCAGAAATCCGACTTCCCGTTCCGCCTTGCAGCGAGAAGATCGAGATGAGCGCCAAGGTGATCGCTCCGACAATGATCGGAATAATCAGGGTGACGATGATCAGTTCGATGAGTGTAAAGCCAGACTCCTCGCACGTGCTCGACCGCGCCGGGCAACTGCGCCACGGCGTCGGACCGGGTCGGGGCAAGCATGGCCCAGCTTCCTCACGTCTTGACCTGGCTGTAGATGCCGTACATCGCCGAGATAAGAGCGACGGCGACGAACCCGACGACGACACCCATGAAGATGATGACGGCCGGCTCGAACAGACTCGTAAAGTGCTTCACCCTCACTTCGAGCTCACGGTGGTAGTACGTCGCGGCGGTCTCGAGCTGGATGTCCAACGTTCCGGTCTCCTCGCCGACACGGAACATCTGTCTGGCCGCGCCCGGGAACAGCCCCGTCTGCGCCAGAGGTTCGGCCAGTCCCTGGCCTTGCATCATCTGCTCTCGAATGGTGTTGAGCCCGTTGCGGTACACGGCATTGTTGGAAGCGTCTGCCGTGACCGACATTGCTTGCGGCAGGTCAACACCGGCTTTGAGCATGGAGGAGAGGACCCGGCAGATCCGTTCGAGCACTGCAGCCTGCACGAGAAGCCCGAGAACCGGCAGTTTGAGCAATAAGCCGTCGAGAATCGCCCGGCCCCCGCTCGAGCGACGCATGGCGACGAACCCGACAACCAGGGCAATAGCCGTTCCCGAGAATTACGTACCAATATGTCGAAAATGCGCTCGATGCGCTCAGCAACATGCGGGTCGGCAGCGGGAGCTTTGCGTGCAGCGACTTGAAGAAGACAACGAACCGAGGCATGACGAAGGTGGCGAGCACGACAACGACCGCGACAGACATGAACGCCACGACGGCGGGATAGATGAGAGCCGAAGTGAGCGTTGAACGAGCTTCGACGTCGCGCTCGATATAGTCCGCCAGCTGGTTCAACACGGAGTCGAGATTTCCGGTCAACTCGGCGGACTCAAGGATGCCCACATAGAAGTTCGGAAAGGCCTCGGGGTGCGACCTCGCCGCGGCGGCGAACGTGTCACCGGCCCGGAGATCCTCGATCATCTCGACGATGACCTTCTTCATGAGCTTGTCGGTCGTCTCCGTCTCGATGACCTCCAGAGCCTCCATGATCGGGATTCCCGCCTTCATGAAGACACCCATCTGCCGGGAGAAATGCATGATCTCCTTGCGCGGCACCTTTTTCTTCGTGACCTCGAGCTTGAGGATGCTCCTTCTTTCAGTCACCTCCAAAGGCTGAAAGCCGCGCTGGACGAGAGCGAGGTGCGCGGCGCCGGCTCGACGTCGCCGTCTCGACGCCGGAGACTTGCGTGCCGGCGGCGTCAAGTGCGCTGAAGCGGAACTTGGACATTGTCGCGTTCTTACTCATAGTGTGTACATGCTCCTAATCACTTCAGCCACCGTTGTTATGTCCTCGGCAACAAGGTTGATCGCTTCCGTTCGCAACGTGCGCATGCCCTGTTTCTGGGCCAGGCTGCGCAACTCTTCCTGGGTGGCCCATCCCACGATGAGGCGTCTGATCTCCGGAGTCATCTCGAGGAGCTCGTACACGCCGATCCGGTCCTGGTATCCCGTGTCGCTGCAGAAGTTGCAGCCGGTGCCTCTGTAGAACGTCTCCTTTGGCGGTCCACCGCTGTCCTCGTAGAACGCGAGCTCTTCGGCGGTTGGGTTGTACCGCGCCTTGCAGGACGGGCAGATTCGCCGCACGAGGCGTTGCCCGACGACCGCGAGCACCGATGAGGCGATGAGGAAGGATTCGATCCCCATGTCGAGGAATCGGTGCAAGCGCGGACACCGCATCCGTGGCGTGAAGCGATGAGACGACGAAGTGACCGGTCAGTGCCGACTGCACAGCCACTCGCGCCGTCTCAACGTCCCGGATCTCGCCGACCAGGATCACATCGGGGTCCTGGCGGAGGATGGACTTCAGTCCGGTCGCGAAAGTGAGGCCCGCCTGATCGTTCGTCTGGATCTGGTTGATGGACGGAAAGACGTACTCGACCGGGTCTTCGATCGTCATGACGTTCAGGGTCGGGTTGCTGACCTCGCTGAGCGTGGCGTAGAGGGTGGTCGTCTTTCCACTTCCCGTAGGGCCGGCGCACAGCACCATGCCGAACGGGGCGCGCACGATCTTCGAGTACCTGGCGTGGGTGTCGACCGGCATGCCGAGGTCGTCGAGCCGGAGGACGGAGCGGGTCTTGTCGAGAATTCGCATAACGCACTTCTCACCCCAGATGGTGGCGGTGGTGGCCACCCTGACGTCGACTTCCTTGCCGTCAACCGTGGTCGTCAGCTGACCGTCCTGGGGCCGACGTCGCTCGACGATGTTCATCCCCGCCATGATCTTGATGCGACTCACCAGTCCGAGACCCATCGCCGCAGGAAGGACCAGGATCTCCTTCAGGGCGCCGTCGATGCGGAACCGGACCCGGACGATTTCTTCAGACGGCTCAATGTGCACGTCAGACGTGCGGTCGCGCATGGCCTGGGTGAGAATGCGATCGACGACTTGAACGACCGGAGCATCGTCGGCAACGACGACCGGGGCGGCTGCTTCCACCACCCGCTTGCGTGAGCCCTCGACAACCTCGAAGGCCTGGACCAGTTGCGCGACGCCACCGATGGCGCGGTAGTTGCTGTCGATGGCCCACAGGACATCGCTCGTCGGGGCGAGCAGCAGTCGAACCGGATGGCCGCTCTTCTCTGACAGGAGGAAACGGAGCGAGTCGCTCGGCTCGGCCACCGCCACATGCAGTCCGTCGTCGTGCAGGCTGATGGGTATGGCCATGTTCGAACGGGCGACGTCCTCGGTAATCAGTGCGAGTGCTTCGGGGTCGGGCTTGTAGCGGCGGAGGTCCGCAACGGGCATCCCGAAGAATTCGGCCAGCGCGTCAACAAGGCTCCGCTCTTCGAGCACACCCATCTGGACGAGGAGTTCGCCGAGTCGCTCGCCGGATGTGTGCCTGCAACTCCAAAGCCTCTTGGACCTGTGCATGCGTGACGAGACCGCGCAGGACGAGAACGTCACCCAGTTGCTGACCGACCCGACCAGTGGCGGCGGGAGTGACGGCCAACTCGTTGCTCGTGACGACGGCAACGGAGCTCCGTGGCTCCGCCGGCGCCAGCGCCAGCGCCAGCGGCTGGAGTAGTCGACGGAGTCAACGACTGGCCACCAGAGTTATTGTGTTCAACGACAGCGCCAGCAGGCGCGTCCTGAGTATCCGCAATCGGTGCTGCGTCAGTCTTCTCTTTGCGCCTCAACTTCATAGCGACGCTCCGCCGGTCGCATGGCGGGTTCCCGAGTTCATGGGGACAATGGTGGCCCTCCTGAATCTCCGGACGGACCACCCAAACCCAACTACAGCCCAATTCATCCTGCTCGCAGTGGGTGGGCAGGCCGCCGGGCGAGAAGTCGACCCTGCATCGGGGTCGTGAATTACGCCCTGCAGCGGCCGGGGGTCACCGTCTTCACCCGAAGATCATTGGCCTTGTGCAGTGCCGACGGATTTGGCTCTGCGTCAATCCTTACGTGCAGCGAACGGCCGTTACTGAGCGAAGTTGTGCTGGTGTTGGGATTGAGTCGGCCGTCCGGCGTCTCCCTGGGCGCAAGCTTGGTGTCTTGCAATGTCGCCCCACCACGAGGACCCCACGAGGGACCCGATCGAATGAACGGACGCAGTGGTGAGGACGCGCCGTAGCTTCTGGGTGGCCGTCATGATCGGCGTTCTCGCGGCGGGCACGATGGGTTCGGTTGTCGGAGCTGGGGCCGTGGCCCGCAACGACGCAACCAAGGCACGCCGGGCCTTCCTCGCTTCTGCCGCGCAGATCTCCTCGACCCTGCAACTGGCCATCGTGCATGAGCAGGATCTCGCCATCAGTACGGGGGGGGTGCTGGTCAGAAATCCCAACGCGACCGAGGCCGAATTCCTTGTGTGGACGAACTCCGTGCGTGCATTCGCTCGCTATCCAGAAGTGCAGAGCATCTTCGATATTCAGCAGGTACTGCCATCCCAACTGGCCGCCTATGCGACGCGACAGGTCGCCGACCCCTCAGGTCCCCTTGCCGCCCCCGGTAAGTTCGCCGTGTCGCCCCCCGGGATCCGTCCGTATTACTGCCTGGCGTCGGTATCGCGCTCGCGGACTACGACGGCTGACCTTCCCGACGGTATCGACTTCTGCCAATCGCCGCTCCGCGCAGAGCTCCTCCATGCCCGGGACTCAGGCCAGGACGAATACTTGCCCTATAAGCAGGGCAAGGTCGAGGAGCTGGCAATCGGGGCTGCCATCTATCGGGGGGGCGTCGTCCCCGCTACCGTCGCCGTCCGGCGGGCCGACCTCATGGGGTGGACCGGGATTGCAATCCTGCCCGGGGTCCTCTTGCACACCGCGCTCGCGCATCATCCCTCTACGGCGGTGGCGTTCGACTACGGCTCCGGCTCCTCGTCGGCCACCTTCAAGGCGGGTGTCGTGCCGCACGACGCGCAGTCGACGTCGATCAATCTGTCCAACGGCTGGCATATCAAGGTCCTCGGAACCGCAACCGGAGACGGAATCCTCTCCAGTCCGCACGCACTCGACCTGCTTGTCGGCGGCATCACACTGAGCCTGCTCTTGGGCCTCATGCTCTATCTGCTGGGTACGAGCCGATCCCGCGCCCTGCAGCTCGTGGCCGAACGCACCGAAGAGCTCCGTCATCAGGCGTTCCACGACCCGCTCACCGGGTTGCCCAATCGGGCGCTGATCCTCGACCGGATCGCGCACATGCTGGCGCATGCCCGGCGCGCGCACACCACACCCGCTGCTCTCTTCATCGACCTCGACAACTTCAAGGACATCAACGACACGTTGGGCCATCGGGCGGGCGATGAGCTCTTGGCTCGGTGTCGGAGCCAGACTCTCCGAGGTGCTGCGCGAAGGCGACACCGTGGGACGACTCGGCGGCGATGAGTTCGTCGTCTTGACCGAAGGGTCAATGCAGACTGGAGTCGCGGACGCCGTGGCAGAGCGCATTCTGGCCACACTGGTCCCTCCTTTCGAGATCTCGGGCAGCGATATTCCCCTGTCGATCACCGCGAGCATCGGCATTGCCACGGGTGACCGGACCACGCCTGAAGAGCTGCTGCGCGACGCCGACATCGCGCTGTACCGAGCCAAAGCGGCCGGAAAAAGTCGCTTCGCTGTCTTCACGCCCTCGATGCTGGAGTCCGTCGACGATCATCGCAGTCTCGACGTGGATCTGCATCGCGCCCTCGCCACTGATCAGTTCTTCCTGCTCTATCAACCCACCATCGACCTTTCCACCGGCGTCTTCACCGGTGTCGAAGCCCTTCTGCGCTGGCGCCATCCCACACGAGGGGTCGTGCAGCCCGATGACTTCATTCCCGCCCTCGAATCGAGCGGGTTGATCGTTCCGGTCGGCCAATGGGTCCTGGAGACGGCATGCCGCCAGGGAGCGACGTGGCAGAGGCAGGGTCATCGCTTCGTCGTCTCGGTCAACGTCGCCGCCAAGCAGCTCCAGCGCGACCGGATCGTCGACGATGTCTATCGGCGCACTTGCCGCCAGCGGATTCGAGGCCGGCATGTTGGTCCTCGAGCTCACCGAGTCCACACTGATGCAAGACGTCGACACGACGGTGACCCGGCTGAAGATGCTCAAGGCGCTCGGCGTGCGGCTGGCCATCGACGATTTCGGTACGGGATTCTCCTCACTGGCCTACCTCCAGCAGTTCCCCATCGACATCCTCAAGATCGACCGGTCCTTCGTGTCGGGCATCGGGGACGCCGACAAGTCGGCGGCGATCGTCCGCACCTTCGTCCAATTGGGAAGGGCGCTCTCCCTCGAGGTCATTGCCGAAGGAGTTGAGACGCATGTCCAGTGGAGACAGCTCGAAGCGGCCGATGTCGACACGGGACAGGGTTTCCTCTTCGCCCAACCCCTCACCGTCGATGCGGTGGACCAGCTCTTGCGGGACCCGGGTGGCTTCGTGGTCAAATCTGTCGGCGGAGAGGGGGGCGGGGACGCCGGCCTGACCGTGCAGTCCCTATGACTCCGCTTCTTCGGCCAGCGGCCAGCCATGTGTCTTCGGCCTCGGTGAGCGCCGTTTGCACCGCCGCCAACTCGACCCCCAGTCGCTGCTGCTCCACGTGATCGCGCAGGCCGATCAGCGTCTCGGTGATCTTGTCCCTCTGCCGCTGCAGGCGGACCACTTCCTTCTCGGCATTTCGAAGAAGCTGACCTGTCGACGCGGAACCCCCTCCGGACCGCGTCCGAGCGGCTTTGCCCCGCGCCGGCGGCGCCTGCTTCGGCGTCGACGGGAGTGAGCCGGCGCGACGGACATCGCCGGTTTCCACCCGGGCGATCCATCCGTCGACGCCTCCCGCGACTTCGGCCACGGTGCCGTCGGATCCGACAGCCACGAGGCGATCGGTGGTGCGCTCGAGGAACGTACGGTCGTGGCTCACCACGACGAGTGCTCCCGGCCAGTCGTCGAGGAAGTCCTCGAGGATCCGCAGGGTGTCCAGATCGAGATCGTTCGTCGGCTCGTCGAGAAACAGGACGTTCGGACGTCCGGTGAGGACCAACAGGAGTTGGAGCCGACGGCGCTCCCCGCCCGACAACGTTGCGACGCGGGCGAACGGCAATTCCCCGCTGAAGAGGAACCGCTTCATCAGGTCGATGTCGGCCAACGACGGCGTGGAGCGGTGTGGTCCCACCACGAGGTCCTGCACCCGCGCCCCGAGGTCGAGCTCCACGCCGAGCTGGTCGTAATAGCCGACCACCACCGTCGGTCCGACCTCGATGGTGCCCGTCGTGGGTTGCCTGCGCCCGGCCAGAAGGTCGACCAGGGTCGACTTCCCCGATCCGTTCGCCCCCACGATGCCCAGCCGTTCCCGCCGGTCCAGCACGAGGTCGACGCCCGAGAGCACGACTGGCCCGTCGCCGTAGCGGAAGCCAACCCCGGTGCACTCGATCACTTTGTCGCCCAGGCGGGGCGTGTCACCTGGTCGCTCCAACTCGGCTGCGCGCACGGCTGCGACGGGGGCGGATGCAATCAGCCGTTTGGCCGCGTCGATCCGGGCCTGGGGCTTGCGCGAGCGTGCCTTCGCTCCCCGTCGGAGCCAGGCCAGCTCCCGCCGGGCCAGGTTCCGCCTGGTCGATTCCGCCGCGGCCGCGTGATCCTCGCGTTCTGCCTTCGCTTCGAGATACGAGCCGTAACCCCCTTCGTGGACGAAGGCACGCCCGCGATCGAGCTCCAGCATCCGCGTGGTGACGCGATCGAGCAGATGGCGGTCGTGGGTCACCAGTACGAGGCCGCCGCGGAAGGAGAGCAGGCGCTGCTCGAGCCACGCCACGGCGCCCAGATCGAGATGGTTGGTCGGCTCGTCGAGCACCAGCAGCTCGGCGGGGTGGGCCAACACCCGGGCCAGTGCCACCCTCTTGGCCTGTCCGCCGGAGAGCGACCGTATGTCGTGGTCGACGGCCGAGGCCATACCGAGGCGGTCCAGCGCCGCCTCGGCCTCCCACCCTTCCCCGACGGCGCCGCGCACGGTGCCGGGCGGCAGCTCGGGCGTTTGCGCGAGGAAACCCACACGCGAGCCCCGCCCCCGGAGAACCTGGCCGTCCTCGGGGAGCTCGGCCCCGGCAATGATCCGCAACAGGGTCGACTTCCCCGTGCCGTTGATCCCGACGACGCCTATCCGGTCCCCATCCGAGACCGTCATCGACAACCCCTCGAAGAGCACCCGGTCGACCCGTCGGACCGCAACCTGTTGGAGATCGACGAGGAGGGTCACGAGGCGACAAGGGTACGACCTCCGCGGGACCCCCTACGACGGCTGGTTCACCGGGGCGATTCTCGGGCCGGAACGAGAAGCGCGGTCCACGACCGGCCCGCTTCTCGGTGTGCTGTGGACACGGCAGTGGTGCTCCGTCGAGCCAGGCCCGCGCCTGCTCGTAGCCCAAGCGGAGGAGATCTTGTGACTGGCCGAGCCGGGCCAGCGGTATGTGCATGTCCGGAGGAGGGACGACATGCACCGTCGGCCCGTCGACCCCGTCGATTATCCCCGACGCCGAGGTCCGCTCCATCAGCGTGGTCACCTGGGCCGGCGCCGTCGGCAGGACGTAGAGGTCGCGGGCACCGAGTGACACCGCTTCACGCACCGGCACATCGGCGGCCGCCGCACCGTCCACCAGAAGCCGGCCATCGATCTCGACGGCGGGCAGCAGCCTCGGCACCGCGCTACTGGCCAGGAGCGCTGTGGTCGCATCGCCCGAATTGAGGACGACCGCCTCGCCCGTCCCGAGGGCCGTGGCCACCACGGTGAGAGGGATCGGGGCGTCCTCGAGGCGACGGAAGGTCACGAAGGTGTCGAGGATGCGGCGGATGGACGAGGAGTCGAAGAGGTGGCGCGGCCTTCCGCGGATGCCTCCGACGAGTGTGCCGAGGTCGACCCCGAGCACATCCTTGCGGCGGAGAGAGGACCAGAGCCGCGCGATCTCGGCAATGCCGTGCAGATCGGGACGGCTGGCGAAGAAGGCGCCGTTGATGGCGCCCACGGATGTTCCGACGATCCTGCCCGGACGCAGTCCGGTCTCGACGAGGGCGTACATCATCCCGACTTGTAGCGCCCCGAGATTGCCGCCGCCGCTCAGGACGAACGTCGGAGATCCGGCCCCGCCGGCCAACGGCTCGCGTGAGCCCCGGGCGCTGGTCCCCGGCGTGCGCGCGGGTGCCGTGTCGGGCGCCCATCCCCCAATCACATCAGTCATAACCGCCCTCTCCCGTCCTCCCGGGTGAAGCCGACTAAGGCGGTTGACCTCTTCTTAGATCAGAGCCGCCACGTAACCGATCTACGCGCACCGGTGCGTAGCGAGCATACCTACCCGAGCCCGCTCATCCAACGTGTGGGTGGCCGAACCGCAACGGCGGGCGGAGCAGGATGACCGTGCCCAGAAGGTGGTTCCCCGGCGTCGTCGAGACGACGACGGCCAGATGTCCCGAAGGAAGCCCGCTGGCAGCGGACACGGAGGAGGCGTCAAATGTGCCGCTGAAGGCGACCACACAGATCCGTACGCCGGATGAGGGATGCTCCGCCAGGTCCCCGTAGAGGCCGGGTGCCTGTCGTCGGAGGGTCCCCACCGTGAGCTCCTGCACCCCGAGGAGATGCCCGTGCATGCGGACCGCTTTGGTCGCTGCGGGGAGTGCGTGATAGCACGAACTGACGGACGTGCCCAGATCGCTGCGAGCGGTCGTGCAGTCCGCCACAGTGGCGGCGACGAGCAGGCAGCCGACAATTCCACCCACGCCGCGTCGCCACGCCCGGCACAGGTGATGCCCCCCCGGCCTCATAGCTCCACCATCGGAGCGGCTTCGACGGGTGCGGCAAGTGAGTGCCCGCTCCCTTCCTCGCTGCGCAACTCGGCCTCGACGGGTGCCTGCAACGCCTGGCGGGGCCAGCGCCCTTTTCGCACCTGGTACGCCAGCTGGCCCCACAGCAGCCAGCCCACCACCAGGACGAGCCAGAAACTGATCACGCGGTACATGAGCACGGCATCGACGGTTGAGTTCTGATTGCCACCGAATGCCACCAGCGCGATGGTGATGCTGCCCTCCACCACCCCCAACCCGCCAGGGGTGAACGGCAGATTGGCGGCCAGCTGCCCCGCGCCGTACGCCAGGAGGAGGCCCTTCCACGGAATGCTCGAGTCGACGGCCAGGAACATCGAGCGCGAAGCACCCGCAGTCGAACAACCAGTTGGCACAGCCCCACAAGAGGATGCGGACGACCTGGCGCCACCCCAGGTGCACCGACGTGACCAACGCCACGATCCGCTCGATGTTGGCCGCCACATCACCCCGCGGCCGGCCCACCAGCTTCCGCGCGCGACGCGAATGCTCCACGTCACGACGAAGGCCAGCGGTCGTTCGTAGATGAAGAGGGCGCCGACCGCCAGAGTGATGACAAAGACTCCGACGATGACCGGGACGAGGTCGAGCGTGGCCCCTTCGCCGGTGGCCAATGCCAGCCCGGCCGTGGCCACCAAGGTCAGGGACACGCTCGAGGCCACCAAGGTCCCGACGAGGGACCACGCCGCCAGCGTGTCGTCGGCACCGAAGCGCCGGTACCAGCGGAACCCGTAGACCGCGGAGAAGGCGCTCCCGCCGGGCAGGGAGTTCGTGATGGCCTGTGAGGCGAAGGTCATCTTCACGAGCGGTCCCTCCGGCGCGGCCAGGCCGCCGCTTTCGAGGAACTCATACTGCAAACCGGCGAAACACACGAACGAGGCGAGCTCGAGCAGCACGGCCGGCGGTATCCACCACCACTTGAGGCTGCGGAAGACCTGCGAGAAGCCCGAGAGCTCGTCGCGGTGCGACGACAAGACCCACACGGCGACGACCACGATGCCGATACCGAAGAGGAAGCGCAGCGCCGGCCACGCCCGTCGAAGGAAGACACGCACGCGCCTCCGTGGCAGGGAAAGCGCCGGTGGTGGCCCTTCAACCGGATGCTCATCCGACAGGGCGGCCATACCCAGTGTCTAGTCCGCGTCCTTGGCCGTTCTCCCGCTTTCCAGGAGGGAGATGTTCAATCTGGTCAACGCTCGTCCGAGGGTGAGCTTGTCGTGTTCGGTCCAATCGTTCACCAGTGCTTCCATGACCTGCCGCCGCTCCCTCTCCACCCCGATCATCGTCCGGTGCCCTTCATCGGTCAGGACGATGGTGGACGAGCGTCCGTCCAACGGGTCCGGGCGTCGTTCGACGAAGCCTGCGCCCTCGAGCGCGGAGATCTGCCGGGTCACCGTCGAGGCATCGAGGTTCAACGCTGTGGCGAGAGCCTTGGTGCTCCCCGGCCCCATTGCCTCGAGCATGCGCAGCACGAGATACCCGGCCCGGTCCACCGCAAGGTAGAGCGAGCTCCGGCGGCCGAACGTTTCGAGGTGTCGGACGAGTTTCAGAAGCTCCAACTCGATCACGCCAATGCTGTCGAGCTCGCAAGAGGTGAGGGCGACATCCATCGGCCTTCACCTCCCCATCTCCCGGTACACTATGGCCAGATACGTGCATGATACATGTATCTTGGACGAAAGCGGATCTGGATGGTCTTTCTCTTGGCGCTTGGCGCTGCGTTGGCCAATGCACTCACCAGCGTGTTCCAACGCATGGGGGTAGAGGACGCGCCCGCCGACAAGACGCTGAAGCTCAGCCTGATGACCTACGCCGTGCGCCGGGGCATCTGGCTCCTCGGGTTCGCCCTCATGATCGTTTCGTTCATCCTCCAAGCCGTGGCCCTGCATTTCGGTCAGCTTTCGCAGGTGCAACCGATCTTGACCCTCGAGCTCGTCTTCCTGGTGGCCGTGCTCTCCGTCTGGCTCGGCTTCACCGTGGGACGACGCGAGTGGCTCGGCTCGCTGGCGTGTGTGGGTGGCCTCGCCGGATTCCTCTACTGCGCCCACCCCGAGGAGGGCAATCTCTCCGCCTCGTTCTGGAGTTGGGTGATCACCGGAGCGGCCTGCAGTGCGGGCATCACCGTGGCAGTGGTGCTGGCGCTGCGTGGGCCCCGTTGGTGGCGTGCCGCGATGTTCGGCACCGCAGGGGCCATCAGTTTCGCCTTCACCGCGGCATGCACCAAGGTGGTCTCGAACTACGCAGCGCAGGATTGGACGTCGCTCTACCGGCACGGGCAGACGTACGCGTTGATCTTCTTCGGGGCCCTGGCCGTCTTCCTGACCCAGAACGCATTCCACGCCGGACCGATCGTGGCGTCGCAGTCGACGCTCGTGATGGTCGACCCCTTGGCCAGCATCCTCATCGGCGTGGGGCTGTTCGGCGACGATCTGCGCACGGGTGGCGCGTGGGGACCGTTGGAGGCCATCTCCCTCCTCGTCATGTTCCTCGGTGCGTTCTCCTTGGCGCACTCCCCGCTCGTCAGCGGCATGAAGGGGGACGACGATCACTACCACGAGCTCCTCTCCCAGCGGTCGCGCACGGAACAACTTGCAGCAAACGCGCCCCCGCCGCTCTCGCCTTCCTGAGATTTCACTGAGCGCACCGACGTGCGCGTGTGCCGGCACCAGCCGCATACGCACGCGTCCGATGGTGCGCACCTCGATCTCCACACCCCACCGTGCACATGCGGCGGGTGCAGACAGGGCACGAGACAGGGGCCTGGCAATAACATCGGTGGCGGTATCCGTACCGGGCATGGAGTGAACCAGCGAGAAGGGTCGAAACAGCGGCCCACTTCGAAGGCGTGAGGCGAAGGAGGGCCCCATGGAACTCGACGTCATGAATTCGGAATCATCCGCATCTGCATCCGCATCTGCATCTACACCGGCAGCGCATCAGAGCAACGGTCGTGCAGCGCCGACGGCGGCAACGAGGGCAAGGCCGAGTGCGGCGGCCGCAGTCGCTCCTCTCTTGCACGCGCTCTTCGGCAACCGGTTACCGGTCCGCTTCGAGTTCTGGGACGGCAGTGCGCTCGGGCCACGCGACGGGCCGGGGACGGTGATCGTCCGCTCGCCCACTGCAGTCAAGCGCATGCTGTGGGCGCCGGGTGAGTTGGGACTGGGCCGGGCCTACGTCACCGGTGAGCTCGACGCAGAAGGTGACGTGATCAGCGTCCTCCGCGTCCTGCACGATGCTGCCCCGAACGATCTCAGGACGGGGGCCCGCATGCCCCTTGCCGCCATCAGGGCCGCCACACGATTGGGTGTCATCGGCAGCGCCCCCGGCGCGTCCGGCGGTGGAAGCCGCTCCCCACGGGAGGCGCCATTCCAAGCAGCGTGACGCCGAGGTGGTGCGCCATCACTACGACATCAGCAACGAGTTCTACCGCCTGGTGCTCGGGCCGAGCATGACCTACTCGTGCGCGCGGTTCGTCGACGACGGCCACCACACTCGAAGCGGCGCAGGAGTCCAAGCACGACCTCGTGTGCCGCAAGCTCGGCCTGCATGAGCACTCCGGTGCACGGCTGCTCGACGTCGGTTGCGGATGGGGCTCCATGGCACTGCACGCCGCCAGCCGCTACGGCGCATCGGTGGTCGGCGTGACCCTCAGTCGACGCGCAGGCCGACATGGCCCGGCTACGGGTCAAGGAGGCCGGGCTCGAAGAACAGATCGAGATCAGGGTGCAGGACTACCGGGATCTGCGAGGCGAGCGCTTCGACGCCATCTCGTCGATCGGCATGTTCGAGCACGTCGGTGCCGAAAAGATGGCGCAGTACTTCACCACGCTCCACGCGCTGCTCGCCGACACGGGCCGACTGCTCAACCATGCCATCTCCAGCGTCGGCGGTTCCCGGATGCGTCGCAACTCGTTCATCGGGCGCTTCGTGTTCCCCGACGGCGAGCTGATCGACGTGAGCCAGGTCGTGCACGCCATGGAACGAGCGGGCTTCGAGGTGCGAGACGTCGAGTCGCTCCGAGAGCACTACACCAAGACGTTGAAGGCCTGGGTCACGAACCTGGAAGCGAACTGGGAAGACGCCGTGGCCGAGGTCGGTGCCGAACGGGCGCGCGTCTGGCGCCTCTACATGGCGGCGTCGGCCAACGGGTTCGATGACGGTGGTATCTCACTCCATCAGGTGCTCGGCGTCCGGCCCACGCCGGAGGGGCAGAGCCATATGCCCCCGACCCGCAGCGATTGGGTGTGAACATGGCGAGCGTGCCTGCGCACCCCGGAACCAGGCACGAATTCGGCCCCGCGGGTCCGGTGGCGACGACGTACGGGCACCGCGATGAGCGCTGAAGTGCAGGTCACGAGCACAAGGCAAAGAAAAGAAGGCTAAATTCACCTGGTCGTGCACTGGGCCAGGTCGGAAACGCAAGTCAGATCCAGCGCGCGCCGTGGCGCTCGTGGCCCGGTGGCCGCGTCCTTTCTCGTCGCATGCATGTGTTCCACCGCCCTCGCCGTTGCGGCACCGAGCGTACCGGTGGGAGCCGATCAGGTCAGCGGCCTGAAGGCGCAGGCGAAGACAATCTCCGAAGAGCTCGTGCAGGAACAGCTCCAAGCGGGCGCGTACCAGCAGCAGTATTCGGTGGCGTCCGCTCAGGTCGAAAGGGACCAGCGCGCCATCGCGTCACTGCAGACCCAGATCAAGGCCGACCGGCGCGAGATCACCAAACGCCTGCACCTGGTCCAGCACTTGGCCATCGAGAACTACGTCTTGAACGGTTCGGTCTCGTCCGGATCCGGCGCCGCACTCTTCGCGGAGAACGTCAGCACAGTGCAGTCCGCCGATGAGTACGCCACCATCAGCATCGGGAACCTCAGCGAGGCAGTGGACCAGCTGCAAACCGCCAAGCGCAACGAGCAGAGCCGGCAGCAGTCGCTGATCCGTCAGCGCACGCTCGATCAGTCAGAACAGAGGAACCAGGCGTCGTATCTCGCGCAAGCCACCGCGTCGGAGCATCACATGCAGGCCGTACAGGCACAGGTCACCGGACAGCTGGCCGTCGCCGTGGCGCAGCAGGACGCCGCGCTCTCTCGGGCGGCTGCCGCCGCGGTGACCACAGCGCGCAAGACGACCGTGCAGCGCAGCGGCGGCGGCACCTCGTCTCCGCCACCCTCGAGTGGGACCACGGCACCATCGAACACGATCGACCCCACCCTTCCTCCCTTCCTCGCCTGCGTGGTGCAGGCGGAGTCGGGCGGCAACTACCAGGCGGTGTCGCCGAACGGCCTGTACCGCGGGGCGTTCCAATTCAGCCAATCGACGTGGAACTTCGCAGCCCAGGCGGCGCACCGCCCCGACCTCGTCGGCGTGCCGCCCAACCAGGCCAGCAAGGCGGACCAGGACACTCTCGCCGTGACCCTCTTCGCACTCGACGGCGAGCGCCCCTGGTTGGGCGATCGCTGCAGCGCCTGAGGCTCAGGGCTCGAGGAGGACCGCCACCGCGGCATCGGGCTCGATGACCCTGAAGCTGAAACTCTCCTCGAGGTAGAGCCGGACCGCATCGGCATTGTGGTCGAGGTAGCCGATGGAGATGTCCTGCCCGGAGTCGAGGACGAAGTCGCCGCCGCGCAGGCTCAGCACCACTGCTCCGTCGACCCCGGGAGCCCAAACCAGCGGACCTCCCAGAATCTGGTGCAGATGATCGAAGAGCAGAAGACCGCCGTGTTCGGTGGACTCGACGATCGTCGTGTAGACCTTCGGGCATAGGGCCATGCCGTACGGGCCGTCGATACCCGATTGACGCAGTGCGTCAACCGCCTGCGCCACCGCGGTGGGGTATTTCGACATGTCCTCTCCGTGCGTGATCGGCGCGTGCGAGGTTCTCTCGGTCATGCCCTCGATCCCACCGGCCCCGTACCCGTGGAACACTGCGACGTTCTCGCCGAACGCGATCTGCTGCACGGCCTCGTCCAACTCGGGCAGGTCGAGGTCGACGGCGCCCCGATCGGCGTCATCGAGCTCGACACGCGAGACGCTGAACTCCGCTCGCACCTCGACCAGGGGCAGCACGCGTCGCTGGGCCCCGGACACGCCCTCGGACGGCCCGGCGATCGTTGCGATCCGGCCCAGGTCCGTGGCCGAATGCTCCCAGCCGTGCGGCCCGGCGAAATCGACCAGTTTGCGCGCGGCGAGATACGTGGTGAGCCGGCCCTTGGCTTCGTCGTCGATGGCGGCCCAGCCGGTCTCCGAAATTGGCGCCAGGTCCCGATGTAGGTGATTCATCGCTCCACTCCCTTGAGGCTTCCGATTCCCAGTGACCCCGGCCCGGCCGGCGTCGGTCCCCCATCGCCATCCGCTCCTGCCCCGCCATCGGTTCTGCCGACCTCGGTGATCGGCTCGGTCGTGGTGAACAAGAACTTGCGCAGCTGCTTGTCCAGAGCGGGATCGCGCCGGCGCAGCCATTCGAGGGTCATGGCCGCGTGCTCCTTCTCGTCGTCCCGGTTGTACGCCAACACGGCCGCCAGGCTGTCATCCGAGGTCGCCTTGACCCGCTGGTCGTACCAGTCGATCGCCTCGAGCTCCTCGCACAACGACGTCATGGCACGGTGATGGTCCACCGTCGCTTCGTCGAGGAGGTCAGGTGCTTCGTGCAGTCCCTCGCTTGCCATCTACAGCGCCACCTCTCGCTCTCGACTCCGTTCCCGGCCGAGCCGTGGCTCGTCAGGACCATTGCTCGTGTGGACCTTATTCGGTGTCACAGTAGAGCATGCCGGGTGACCGGATCCCCGGTGCGGCTCAGGCGTCGAACGTGCGCTCGCCCCCCATGATGGTCGAGCGCGACGTGTCGACTCGTCGGCTCCCGCAGGGCCACATCCAGTGGTACGTCGAGCAAGCACAGATCTGCCGGCGCCCCGGGTCGGACACGACGGGCTGGTCCCCCCGGTCGCTCGAGCGGGCCCAGGAAGAGTCCCAGGGCGGCCGCGGCTTCCAGCCCACGATCCGACCCGACCGCGGCGCCACTCGGGGCGCGGCGCTCACTCGCCGCCCCTATGGCGAGCCATGGGTCATCGGGCCCGAACGGCGCATCGGTACTGCCTCCGACCTCCACCCCACCGGACACGAGCGAGGCGCAGCGGTAGAGGTCGGGCCGGTCTGCCGGCTCGACGTCACGCAGGTACACGTCTCCCCTCGCGGCGATGAACGCCGGCTGGGTGACGACCGTGAGGGAGAGGCGTGCCATGGCGGCGATGGCGTCGGGCGGCGTCACCGAGGCGTGCTCGATACGGTCACCGGTCACACTCCCGACGTCCTGCCACACGGCGAGGGCCAGCAGGAGTGCGGCCCGCGTCACGCAGTGCACGGCCACCGGTCGACCGGCCCCGTGCGCACGCGTGAACCAGGCGACGAGGTCGCCGAACGACGGAAGCAGGTGGTCGGTGATGATGATCTTCACCGGCCCGCGGTGCAACGGAGCGGGTGGGCGCACGTCCGAGAGGTCGGGGCCTCCGGTGATCGCCACGCGCAACGGCAGCGCGCCGGTACGCACCGCTTCGGCGAGGGTGTCGAAGTAGTCGGCCGTCGGCGTCGGCGTGCAGTCGGTCACGCCGGTGACGCCGAATGCGACCAGTCGGCGGCCGACGGCGGCCAGGTCGGCAGGTCGGTCATTCGCCAGACGCCCCCGCAGCCAGGTGTCGAGTCGGAACAGTCGGCCCGTCGGACGCCCCGCACCGTCCCTCTCGATACCCTCCCCCGCTGCGTCGAGGTCCTCGTTCCTCCCCGCCGGAGTCTCGCCGCCGGGCGCCTCGCCGCCGGGCACCCCGACCTGTGCGAGTGCGGCCGAGCTCAGGACCCACAACGCTCCCGAGCGGTGCTGGACCCGCACCGACGCGGCCCGGAGCCAGGGCGTCGAGCCGCCGGCGATCCAACGGCCCCCCGGTGACCTCGTCGTAGTGCACCGCACGGATGGCGACACCCGGTGGCGTCGCGGCGTGGGCTTCCCGAATCCGCTCATCGAGCTGACTCGAGACGTCGAGCGACCCCATGGCTGCCTGCATGGAAAGCAGGTGGACATGGTGGTCGTGCAGGCCGGGGAGGAGGGCCCCCCCGCCGCATCGGATCTCCACCGCCGCGCCCGCGCCCGCGCGGGCCACCGTGCCCGGGGGACCGACGGCGGCAATCCGGTCGCCCTCGATCCGCACGTCGACCCTTTCCCCTTCGACCTCGGCTCCGCGCAGGAGGAGGCTCTTCACGCGGCCAGGGCACCGAGCACGGCAGCCGTGTCCGCTCCCAACCGAGGAGCGGCGCGGACCGTTTCGCGGGCACGGGGCGGGTGCGCCGCCAGGCCGGCGACGTCGATCACGGGCCCGGCGACCGCTGCGGCCATGGGCGCCATGGCGGCGTCGATGAGCCACCGACCCCCCGTACCGAGCGCCTCGAGGATGGCAGCGGCGGTCACAAGGCCGGTCAGCGGATCCGCCACGGCGTCGGCCAGGAAACACGGCCCCTCTGCGTCACCGGCGAGGAGTCCCCCGGCGGCGGCGGCCACGTCACCGAACCCCACCCGCTGGCGGTGTCCGGGGTCACGCCCGTGGCTCGTGATCGATGCCCATATCAGGGGCCCGTGTGGCCGGCCGAGGATGTCGCTGCTGTCGATGCCCATCTGCTCGAGTGCGCACGGCCACGCGCTCTCGATCACGACGTCGGCCGCCGAGATGAGACGCCCCAGGTCACGTCGACCGGCCGCCGAGGCCAGGTCCAGCGCCACCGATTGCTTCGCGCCGTTGAGCAGGTCGAAGAATCGGGCGGGACCACGACGGGCACCGTCGGGGCGTCCCGTCGACTCCACCTTGACGACACGTGCCCCCGCCCCGGCCAGCAGCTGGGCGCACAAGGGCCCGGCCCACAGCGAGGAGAGGTCGAGGACCGTGGTCTCGCCGAGCGGACGGGCAACCCTGCTGTCCTTCCCCACCCGCAGCGCGCCCAGGGGCAGGTCGAAGGCGCAGTGCGCAGGGGGCCCCACGGAGCCGACAGCGGCAAAAGGCAGGCCCAGCAGCGCAGCCTGCTCATCGAGCGCGGCCGCCGGCTTGGCGGCTGCGACCCCGTAGACGAAGGACCACGGATCGTCGCCGGTAACGTCGCGCCCCGACCAGGCCGGGAGGGCCGCGACATCCTCAGGCCGGGCGAGAGAGACGGCCAGCCATCCATCGCGGGCGGGCACCAGACGGGCCCCACCGCCGCAGCTGACCGACCCGCCACGGGAGAAGCCGCTCAGAGCCGCTCGCTCGCCGAGCAGGGCCAGCCCGTCGAGCAAGGCCAGCCCGTCGAGCCCGGCACCCGCCTCGCTTCGGCGACGGAGGACGGCGACCGCCCGGTCCACCAGATCGATCAACGCGGGCGGGGCGCCCAGCGGCGGGCCCGCGGGTCGTCCGGTGAGGACCATGGCGCCACTGTCCGCCCATGCCGGGGCTCTCCGATCCGCGACCCGATCCACGACCTGATCCTGCCACCGGTCACACCCCAGAGCGGCGCCCGTCTCCGATAGCGTCGGCACATCCGCATTCTCCAGACCTCAGACGGCGAGCTGGCTGCGCTCGTACGCTCGCCCTTCGCAGCCGAGTCGCTCTCTGATCCGGACGGTCTCCTCGTGCTCACGTCGCCCGACGGAAGCAGCTCCGACGCATCGGTCGGCGAGCGCCTCTCGTCACTCCCCTGCCTGGTGGTGGCCGTGAACCGCGCAGCCGGGGACGCCCCGGCATTCGCCGACGTGGCGCCCGAAGAGGGTGTGGCATCGGTGGACGACATCGTGGCCGTGGTGGAACGCAACCCCATCGCGGCCACCACGCTGGCGCTGTGCCTCCGCCAGGCGACACCGTCGCTGGGCCGGGCCCTGGTGGCGGAGTCCGCCGCCTATTCCGTGTTGCAAGCCGGGGCGGAGTTCCAGAGGTGGCGATCCAGCCGTCCCCGTCGAGAGCCCCGGCCCGAACCGGGACCGGCGGTCAAGGTCATCCGCCGTGGCGACCGCCTCGAGCTCGTGCTCAACCGTCCCCACGTGCGCAACGCACTGAGCCGGGCCTTGCGTGACGCTCTCCTCGAGGGTCTGGCACTCGCCGAGGCCGACGCCTCCCTGACCGGCATCGTCCTCCGTGGGGAGGGCCCGAGCTTTTGCAGCGGGGGGGACCTCGACGAGTTCGGCACCTTCACCGACCCCGCCGCAGCCCATATGGTGCGGCTGGCCACCAGCATCGGGAGATCGATCGCCGCACTCGGTCCCCGCCTCGTGGCCCGTGTCCATGGGCCGTGCGCCGGATCGGGGGTGGAGCTGCCGGCTTTTGCCGACCGGGTCTCCGCCCGCACCGATTTCACGGCGGCACTCCCCGAGATCGGGCTGGGCCTCATTCCCGGGGCCGGTGGCACAGCGAGCATCACCCGGCGGGTCGGGCGTCATCGGATGGCCCTGCTGGCACTCGGTGGACGGGCGATCGATGCCGCCACGGCGTTGCGCTGGGGTCTGGTCGACGAGGTGACCGACGAGGGCCTCCGCTGAGGCCGACCGGGGTGGCGACCCGCGGACTGCTAGGTCATCTCCGCCTTGATGACCCGGCGGAGGAGCTTGCCGGTCTCGCTGTAGGGCAGCTCGGTGCGGAACTCGATGCGCTGGGGGGCCCGGGTGGAGCGGAGCCGCTCGGCTACCCAGGCCCGCAGGGCCTCGGGGTCGCCCTGCGTCCCGTCGTGGAGTACGACGACAGCTGCCACGGCCTCACCCCACTCCTCGTCGGGGACCCCGATCACCGCGCAATCGGCCACGCTGGAGTGGGTGAGGAGCACGTCTTCGATCTCGCCGGGCGAGAGGTTCTCCCCGCCCCGCACGATCACGTCGTCGAGGCGGCCCTCGACGAAGAGGAAGCCATCAGCATCGAGCCAGCCCCCGTCGTTGGTGGCCAGCCAGCCCTCCGGCGGACAGGGCCGCCCCCTTGCCGAGATACTCGCCGGAGACCTGGTCGCCCCGCACCCAGATCTCACCGTGGGTCCCGGCCGGAACGGGTGCCCCCATCGGGTCTCGGATCTCGACCTCGAGGTTGGGCAACGGCCGGCCGACCGAGCCCAGACGTGCACGCACCTCCGGGTCGCCGGAAGCTGCGGCCTCCCTGTGGTCCTCGGGGCCGAGCACGGCGATGGTGGAGCTGGTCTCGGTCAGCCCGTAGGCGTTGACCAGGCCGACGTGGGGCAGGTGGTCGAGGGCCCGTTCGACCACGGTCATCGGCATGCGCCCACCGCCATAGGACAGGTGGCGCAGCGCCGGCAGTTTCTCGCCCCGCTCGTCCAGCACGTCGAGGATCCGCCCGAGCATGGTCGGTACGACCATGGCGTGGGTGACCGCCTCGCGGGCTGCGGTGTCCACCCAGCTCTCGGCCGTGAACTGGGGAAGGTAGACGAGGCGGCGGCCCGACCACACCGAGGTCAGCACGGCTGCGATGCCGGCAATGTGGTACGGCGGCACGCTGACCGAGCGCGGCGTCGTCGGGGTCGGCCCCCATGAACTCGACCGTCTCGAGCACGTAGCTGGTCAGGTGGCGGTGACGGAGGACCGCGGCCTTGGGCTCGCCCGTCGTCCCGCTGGTGAAGAGCAGGACGGCCGGGTCGTCGGGGTCCACGCCTCCGGGTGCGGCCTCGGGACCGTCGGACGCCAAGAAGGCGGCACGGCTCATCATGGCGAGACCGGCGATGCCGCCGGGCAGGCGGGCCGTGACCGAGGATTCGACAACGGCCAGGCCGGGTGCGGCCCGCTCCAGGACTGCGGCCAGCTGGGCATCGGAGAGGCGGTAGTTCACCGGCACGTAGGGGATCCCGGCCAGCGCGGCGGCGAACAGGCCGACCGGGACCGCTTCGGAATTCACGTCGACCGCCACCAGGCGTTCGGCACCTTCAGCCTGGAGGTGGCGCGACACCGCCCGGACCTTCTCGAAGAGCCCCTGCGTAGGTCAGGTCACCGTCGTCGCAGGCCGCCACCGCCACCCGGTCCGGCAGGGCATCGGCCACGATCTCCAGCAGTGAGCTCAGGTGCATGGCGGCGTCAGTCCGAGGAGGGCAGCGGCTTGGCCTCTTTGAGCGGAATGGCCACGCCGTCGAGGGTCAAGGTGCCGGCACCGGCCTTGGTGACCAACAGTTCGAGACCGCTGTCGGGATCGGCGAACCGCTTGCCGATGAGCGAGCCCGAGGCGAACGACGGGTCGAGCTCCAGGTCCGGCCGGCCCGTCCGAACCGACCGGGGCCATGGGGTGCCCTCCACATTCGAGCGTCACCGGCCACGGTCGGCGCCGCGCACCACGATCACCTCGGTGTCACACACTTGGCTGGCCCAGCGAGTCCCAGGTTTGAGGTCCATCTCTTCCTTCTGCCCCCATCGATGCGTTTTTGGAGTACTTGGTCTACCGGCAGTGCGGCCCGCCGGGCAATTTGAGCCTCGGGGCCGACTACGGGTGCCGGCGGACGCACGCCTCGGCGACCACCAGCCCCGCGACTCGTCCCCGGCAGCCTACGAGAAGCTACGGGGCGTTCGGGTTCACCGTGGGCGGCGTTGGCTCTCCCGGCCCGCCAGTAGGGCTTGGCCGAGATCTGATCGGCCTCCATGCCCCGGGCGAGGAGGGCCTGCCGCATGGCGGCCACCACGCCCAATTCGCCTGCCAGGTAGGCATGGCCCCGAGCCCGGGGGAAGCGGCACGGCGGCCAGGGCGGCCACCAGCTGTGCCCCCGAGGCCGGGTCGCCTCCGGCCCGGTGCAACCAGCGCACGGGCACCTCGCGCCCGTCGGACGTCGTGGCCCGCTGCTCGTCGTCGGGCCCGTCGACCTCGAGCACCACGAGGGCCCGGTCGGGGACGCCGGGGTCACCGTCGAGGACGAGGCGGCCATGGCCAAGCTGGCCGGGAGGGCGGAGTCGTCCCCGGCGAACAGGTGCCAGTCGGCGTCGGGGTCCACGGTGACCTTGCCCCGGGGCCCGATGCCTTCGATGCGACTGCCGGGCTGGGCGGCGGCGGCCCAGGCCGCCGCCGGGCCGTCCCCGTGGAGGACCATGTCGATGTCGATGGCCGGGACGTCGCGGATCGAAGGATCTGATGGTGTAGCGGCGTCGGAACGAAGGGCCGGCCGCCGTGGGTACGGTCAGCATCACATCTTGCCCGGGGAGGTAGGACAGTTCGGACAATCCGGGCGCGGTGCAGCGGATACGCCGCATGCTGGGGGTGAGCTGCCTGTTCTCGAGGACCTCGAGATCCCACTGGGAAACGTCGCCCAGGCGGGCGACGAGGGCGGACGTCTCGACGTGCCGTGGAGGTCGGTCGTCATGGCGGGATCGACCGGTCGTCGGCTCAGGCCGGCTCGACGCGGACGTGGTCCGGCGCCACCGGATCGAGGGCCGGGCAGTGACCCCTCCCCACCGTCGACCATCGCTTCGGCGGCGTGCGCCGCCGGCGACTCCTCGGTCCGCCCGGGCCCGATGGAAGGGACGATGAACGAGGCGGCGAAGGCGACGACTCCGAAAATGGCCGCAACTCCGAAGGCCCGGGCATAACCCGCCGTCAACGCCGAAGCGGTGGCGCCGGCCGATGCCGTGGCGTGCGACCCGCCGAGGATGGCGTGCGTGTGGTCGATGGCGATCGTCGCCAGGACCGCCAACCCGAGGGAGCCCCCCATCTGACGGGCCGTGTTGAGCACGCCCGACGCCAGTCCCGCCTCGGTGAAGTGGACCCCGGTGGTGGCGGCGGAGGCGAGCGGCGTGAAGAGCAGGCCGATGGCCAGCGAAATGATGCAGCCCGGGCCGAAGACGTGCTGCCAGTAGTTGCTGTGCGGGCCGATCTGGGTGAGCCAGGCGAAGCCCCACGACGAGCAGCGCGGTGCCGACCAGGAGCAGGGGCGCACGCCGAACTTCGGGAGGAGGCGCGCGCTGACCTGGGACGCCGATGATGATGGCGATGGCCATCGGAAGGAAGGCCAGGCCCGCCTTGAGCGCTCCGTACCCCAGGACGTTCTGCAGGTAGAGGGAGAGGAAGTACCACATGGAGAAGAACGCGGCCCCCACCAGGAACATCACGAGGTTCGACCCCGAAACCGAGCGCGAACGGAAGAGGCGGAACGGCACGAGCGGGGTGTGGGCCACCTTGAGCTCGATGAAGGTGAAGATGCCCAGCAGCACTGCGGCGGCGCCCAGGATCGACAGGGTGTACGTCGAGCCCCACGGATGCGTATCGGTGCCGACGATGGCGTAGATGAGCGCCCCCAGGCCGGCGGTGACGGTGATCGCTCCCCCGATGTCCAGTTTGGCCGAGTTCTCGTCACGCGTGGCCCGCTTGGCCTCGGTCAGGTACGCGAGGGCGGCCACCGTGGCGGCAATGCCGATGGGGATGTTGACGAACAGGACCCAACGCCACGAGAGCTCCGCTGTGAGCACGCCGCCCAGGATCACCCCGGCCGCGCCGCCTGCTCCGGCCACGGCACTCCAGACGCCGAGGGCCTTCACCAGGCGCACACCCGTGAACGTCGTGACGAGGATCGTGAGCGTGGCCGGCGACAAGAAAGCTCCGCCGATGCCTTGCACGGCCCGGGCGGCGGTGAGCCACGCCGAGTTCTGGGCGAGGCCGCCGATCAGGCTGGCGAGGGTGAACAAGTCCCAGCCCGAAGAGGTAGACACGGCGCCGACCGAAGAGGTCGGCTGCCCGGCCACCGAGCAGCAGGAAGCCGGCGAAGGTGAGGACGTACGCGTTGACGACCCACTGCAGCCCCGTCGGGCTGTAGTGCAGGTCCCGCCCGATGGAGGGCAGGGCCACGTTGACGATCGACACGTCGAGCACGACCATGAACTGCGCCACACAGGCGATGGCCAGGATCACCCAATCAGGGACCTGGCGTCCGTTCGGGGTGCTCATGCCACCGTTGTCGTTGCCGGGTGCAGCGTCAGTCACGTCAGTCATTCAGGAAATCTGCCTCACTGGTGATCGGGTACGGACAACCCCCGACCTCCGACGGTACCGCCTCGGTGCAACCCTTCAAGCTCTCGGGATGTTCCCGGCCGGTGTACGGCGCGTACCGGCCGGCGAGCCACGGCGGTGACAACCCCCGGGCACGTCACCCGCCCCATTGCTATCTTTGCAATGACGCGTGAGGTTGGGAGGGGGAGCAATGAAGACCAAGGCCGCCGTGCTGTTCGAGCAGCCGGGGAAGTGGGAGGTGGTCGAGGTCGAACTCGACGGCCCCAAGGAGTACGAGGTGCTCGTCGAGTTCGCCGCCTGCGGGCTCTGCCACTCCGACGACCACCTGGCCACCGGCGACATGCAGCTCGGACACCTTCCTTATTGCGGTGGCCACGAGGGAGCCGGTGTCGTGCGCGATGTCGGGCCGGGCGTGCGCAGCCTCGAGGTCGGCGACCACATCGTGACCTCGTTCATCCCCGGGTGCGGCAAGTGCCGTTGGTGCGCCAGCGGGCAGCAGAACCTCTGCGATTGCGGCGCCCTGTTGATGACCGGATCCCAGATGGACGGCACGTACCGGATGCACATCGGGGACATCGACGTCGGGCAAGGCTCGCTCCTGAGCGCATTCGCGCAACACAGCATCCTGCCCGAATGGTCGTGCATCAAAATCGACCGCGACATCCCGCTGCTGACGGCCGCTCTCGTCGGTTGCGCCGTCCCGACGGGATGGGGGTCGGCGGTCAACGCGGCCGAGGTCGGCCCGTCCGACGTCGTCATCGTCATGGGAGTCGGCGGGGTGGGGATCAACGCCGTGCAGGGCGCGGCACACGCCGGCGCGGCACACGTCGTCGCGGTCGACCCGGTGGCACTGAAGCGCGACACGGCTTTGAAGTTGGGGGCGACCGCCGCGTTCGGCACCATTGACGAGGCTACGGCCCACATTCAGGACCTCACCAACGGACAGGGCGCGGACGCCACCATCATCACCATCGGCGTGGTGACGAGCGAGCACGTCGGCCAGGGTTTCTCGTCCATCCGCAAGGGCGGGACACTGGTCGTGACCGGCATGGGCAAGAAGACCGAGATCGGTATCCCGGCGGCCCTTTTCGAGTTGACGATGTACCAGAAGCGCATTCAAGGTTGCCTCTACGGAATGATGTCGCCGTCCAAGGACGTGCCGCGCCTCCTCAGCCTTTATCAGACGGGTCAGCTCAAACTCGACGAGATCGTCACACGCACGTATCCGCTGGAGCAGATCAACGACGGCTATCTGGCGATGCACGCGGGCGAAGTCATCCGGGGAGTGGTCGACTACACCATCGACGGCTGAACAGAACCGGCGAGTCGCGGCTGCACGCGTCACCCGTGACGTCGGGCGACGAGACCGGCGGGGATGACGAATGAAGAGGACATCACTGCGACCCGGGAGCAGGTTGACGCGGGATTTCGAGCGCAGCTCCGGTCTCTGACGGTATCGGTCGACCATCTGGCCGCCATTGTCCGAGGCCTCACACCCGAGCAGCTCCGCCAGCAGGCGTACCCCTCGGAGTGGACGGTGGCAGATGTTCTGTCCCATCTGGGTTCAGGGGCCGTCCTCACCACACAGCGCCTCGACGACGCGGTCGACCTCGACCCGCAGTCGGTATGGGACGACTGGAACGCCAAGGATCCCGAGGCCCAGGCCGCTGATGCGTTGGAGGCCGATGCCGCGCTCTTGGCCCGCCTCACCGCCATCACCCCTGACGAAGCGGCCGCGCTTCGATTCGCCATGGGCCCCATGGAGGTGGATCTGTCCGCGAGCCTCAGACCCTCGGAAAGTGACGCTGAACAGGCGCTTTCGGGATAGGCGTTGGCACTCATTGTGCGAGCCATGCGCGTTCGGGTAGTAGTGAGATTGGACGAAAGCGTCGACTGAAGATGGCTCACTGCGTGAATATGCTGAGTAACCGACTCGCCAAAGCGTCCCTCAGGCAATGTTGGGCTGACGTTGGGTAACTGTTCGGGTGAATTAGTGCCTACGGTCTTAGATTCCTCATGGACGCTACATGGACGATAAGCCCACACGGGGTCGGTCAGCGTAGAAACCAGCCCGGCAAGGAACGCCATGGTGCAGACCGCCCTCAGACCGAGTATCAGCTCATGCCAAGAGTTTTCGAGCTCAGTGCACCGCGTCTCGGGCGACGACTCGTTCTTCCCTGAACCGCGATCGTGAAGATCCGATCGAGGTTCGCCCTCGTACTGGTCGTAATAGTCCCAGCATTGATTGCAATAGCCGTATCAGGCGTCTATGGGCTTCGCTCCGAGCGACACTTAGCTTCCGAGCTCTATCTGAACCATGTGCGGGGCGCCGAAGATTCCTCGGCTTTAGGGGCCAACCTCAGCATTGCCCACGCAGCCTCTTTGGAGCTGCTGTTAGATGCCGGCAACCCAGCCGAGACAGCGAGGGTCACAAGGCAGTTGCTGTCGGGCATCTCGACCAACGTCGAAGTCGGCATTCCCAAAGTGCGTGCGGAATCCGCTGACAATCGGGTAGAGACCAAGGCAATCAATGTAATTTCTGGGGGCTGGACTCATCTTCAAGTGCTCCCGCGAACGGAGCACTATCTGGCACGAGTCCAGCTTCTCAGGTACATGCGAAGAACGTGATTGAAACCACCTTCGATCCGATGACGGCCGCTGCCACCTCGATCGTGAAAGTTGAAGCGGCGCAGGCACGTTCCGCCTACTACGGGTCGCTTGCCAACTACAACACAGGTGTCCATCGCATGCTTCTTGTCCTCCTCCTTGCGATGGTGCTTTCAGCCGGAGTCGTCATCTGGCTCATCCGTTCCGTGTTGACGCGCACACTTTCATATTCGGCGTTCGCACAAGCCGTGAGTGAAGGTGACCTGACCAATCACCTGTCTCCGAAGGGAAACGACGAGCTGGATCAACTCGGCGTAACCCTCGACACCTTGGCCCAACGACGCCAATCCGCGGAACTCTATGACGCAAAGAAGCTCGAATTCACCGACAGCTTGCAGATGGCCGAGAGTGAGGGTGAGACACACAATCTGTTGAAGCGCTACTTGGAGCGCGCGATTTCGATGTGCACGGTCACCATCCTCAACCGCAACAACAGCGCCGACCGTCTTGAAGCGGTCACTCCTCTGGATGCCGGGTCACCCCTAGTGGCCTCTCTCGACGGTGCAAGGCCACGCAGTTGCCTTGCAGTTCGAATGGCGAGGCCCCATCTAAGCCCTGGAGGCGCTGACCCATTGCTGGCTTGTCCCGTCTGCTCGGCATGTCCAAATTGGTCGATTTGTACGCCGCTCTTGGTGCGCGGTGAGGTCATCGGTTCGGTGCTGGCAAATCATGAGTCAGTACTGAAAGAGATCGAGGGCCGAGCACTCCAAGAAGCGGTGATCCAGTCGGCACCGGTACTTGGCAACTTGCGCAACCTGGCTATTGCAGAATTGCGAAGCGCAACTGATGCGCTGACCGGATTGCCTAATCGCCGGACGATTGACGCCACACTCAAGCGTATGGTTGCACAATCCTCTCGATCTGGTGCGCCACTTGCAGCGTTGATGTGCGACCTGGACCATTTCAAACAGATCAACGATCAGTTTGGTCATGGTAGCGGGGACGATGTTCTGGCCGCCGTCGGTGCCGCCCTTACTCATACGTTGCGAGCCGGCGACTTTGTAGGTCGATACGGGGGCGAGGAGTTCCTTATCTTGCTTCCGGCGACTGGTTCCGAAGAAGCTCAAAAGGTCGCTGAGAAAATTCGCACCGCAGTCGCCGATATCCGAGTGCCTACTGTCTCGTGTCCAGTAACACTAAGTGTCGGGATCGCTGTGGTGCCAGATCATGCAAACGATGCCGGATCACTCGAGCGTGCTTCGGATCGGGCGCTCTACGCGGCAAAGAACGCTGGACGCAATCGTACGGAGATTTTCAACATGGAGTTTGCATATTCGGCGCTTCGACCCGAGATCGTTCCTGCTAACGGAGCAACCGCCTAACTCCTTGGAGAGGCACTCGCTGGTCAGCGTCCGAACCTAATGCCGTGCGCCGGGTTGGGGGTTGGGGGGTGGGGGGTGGGGGGTGGGGCGTGGGGGGGAATCTACTCCTCGTTCTCGTCCAGAGGCCACAGATCGACCTCTAACCTGGCCTTGCGTTTGATCTCGATCCGAAGCTCCATTTCAAGGACCGCGGCGCGCCTTGCCCAGTCCGTCTTCACGTCGTCGGACGACCATCCAGAGGACGGGTCAAAGTTGTCGTCGAACTGCCGCTGCCAGTCGCCCAACTCACCGAGAAGCCTTCCCGAGAGTTGTAACTCACTCAGGACAACTCCCCAGAGCGGCACTACGGCGGTGTACTCCGGCATGAAGCGAAGCGTTGGAAGGTCGGGAGACATGACACCAAGCCTAAGACTCCGAGCCGCCACTGCCGATTCGGGTTCGGAGCGCCGAGGCCTTCCTCACCTGTTGCACGCAACGTCCGCGCCCACTTGGGGTCGGCACTGATAAAACAGTCCGACTTGGCGGACCGCATGAGCAGTCTGGAATATACGTGGATGGCGAGCACAGTCGGGTTTGTCGAGCGATATGACCGCTCCGTCACGGTTGATGAGCTTGGAAGTTATCGTGATCTACCGAACGGGTGCCATGGTTGCATAAGAGTCGCCATCTGGTTGCAAGGAGGCCCGAGGGACTAACGGCCCTATGGGCATCTTCGAAGCAGACCCATGATCGCTAAACGAATAGCTGATGAACGACAAATCTTCCGCCAGGGAGAGAAGGGTCTTCGATGGTTCGTATCCGGTCGATGTCAACGCAGTTCCAAACCATCCCCGAAGTCAGAGCTCCGATGAGGACGCTCGGCTGATGAGTCGCACGAGGCGAAACTGGTTCGGCGTTGCTGCGCTGCTTGTGGTGCTCGCCACCATCGGATCAGTGCTCGGAGCATCTGTCGTTGCACACAACGATGCCCAGCGATCCAAAGACTCGTTCGTCGCGTCGTCGACGGGAATTGCCTCCACACTCAAGCTGGCGATCCAGCAGGAGAGCAGTCTCGTCATAAGTGCGAAGGCGTTTGTCGTCGCCAACCCGACCGCCTCGAACGCCGAATTCTTGAGTTGGATAGCCACGATGCAGGTGGCGAAGCGCTTTCCCGCGGTCAGCGGATTGGGCTTCACCGCCATCGTCCGGCCCGCAGACCTTCCCGAGTTCATCGCCCGCATGAACGCCGCTCCGCCGCAGCCGAACGTCACGAAGCAGCCCTATCAGGTTACGCCCGCTGGAACCCGGCCTTATTACTGCCTCGCAGGATTCGCATATCTCAATGGTGGCCCCTCAGCACCCGCCGGATACGACTATTGCGCCGGTCCGAACGGCGCACTGTTCGAATCAGCCCTCTCGGGCGACAAATACGTGCCGTACAAATCGGGGAAGAAGAGCTACCTGGCAGTCGAATCCCCCATCTACCCCGCTGGGGTGACGCCGGCAACGTCGGTGTCTGGGACTCCCAATGCGCTCGGCATCGTGGGTCTGACGACATTGCCGAGTTTCGACCTTCACCAAGCGCTCAACGGCCATCCGGGGACGGCGGTTGCCTTTCGCTACGGGACCGGTGCTTCCAAGGTCACATTCTCAGCAGGATCTGCCGCCGCGGGGTCCACCTCGGCCTCAGTAGACCTGCACAACGGTTGGCACCTGCAGACCTTCGCGATCGTCGGTGGCTCCTCGGTGCTCGCCAACGCCAACGCACTGGCTCTCCTCTTGGCCGGGTTCGTGCTCGGCCTATTGCTCGGAGCCTTGATCTACGTGCTCGGGACCGGCCGATCTCGGGCGCTCGCACTTGTCGACGAACGCACCAGCGAGCTCCACCACCTGGCCCTCCATGACTCCCTCACCGCCCTCCCCAATCGGGCCCTGATACTCGACCGCATCGACCAGATGCTGGCTCGGTCCCGACGCGAGCGCACTCCCGTCGCCGTCCTCTTCTTGGACCTGGACGACTTCAAGGACGTCAATGACACCTTGGGCCACGCCGCGGGCGATCAACTCCTGGTCGGGGTGGCAGCGCGGTTGACCAGTGCCATTCGCCGAGAAGACACCGTCGGGCGTCTCGGGGGTGACGAATTCGTCGTACTGGCCGAGGGCGAGTCTCTGGCCGCAGGGGTCGACATGGTTGCCGAGCGCATCCTCGACGTGCTGGCCGCTCCTTTCGAGATCGCCGGCAGCGACACGCCTCTCTCGGTGACGGCGAGCATCGGTATCGCCGAGGGCCAGCGAGCCACCCCCGACGAGCTGCTCCGCGACGCCGATCTTGCTCTCTATCGGGCCAAGGCCGCCGGCAAGAAGTGCGCAGTGGTCTTTGCACCGGCAATGCAAGCGGCCGACGACGATCACCGAAATCTTGAGATTGATCTGCACGCCGCACTCCATGCCGACCAGTTCTTCTTGCTCTACCAACCCACCTTTGATTTGTCTACGGGTGCCTTCACCAGCGTCGAGGCGCTGCTTCGCTGGCGTCACCCCACCCGGGGGGTGATCCAGCCAGATGATTTCATTCCTGCGCTCGAGGCCAACGGCCTGATCGTGCCGGTAGGTCGATGGGTTCTCGATGAAGCCTGCCGACAAGGTGCTGCCTGGCAACGCCAGGGCCACCGGATCACCGTTTCGATCAACGTGTCGGCCAAACAGCTCGATCGAGACCAGATCATCAGCGACGTGCACGGGGCCCTCGCCGAAAGCGGCTTCGATCCTGCACTCTGTGTCCTGGAGCTCACCGAGACCACCCTGATGCACAACGTCGAAGACACCGTCGGTCGCCTCACCCTGCTCAAGGCTCTCGGGGTGCGCATCGCCGTCGACGACTTCGGCACCGGCTACTCGTCGCTGGCCTACCTGCGCCAATTCCCGATCGACGTGCTCAAGATCGACCGGTCCTTCGTGTCGGGGATCACCGATACCACCGAGGCGGTCGCTCTCGTCCATGCCATGGTCCAGCTCGGCCAAGCCCTCGGGCTCGAGACGGTCGCAGAAGGCATCGAGAACGACGGCCAGCGTGCGCAGCTGGCTGCCGAGAACGTCGACACGGGCCAAGGGTTCCTCTTCGCACGACCACTCGACGTGGAGGCCGTGAGCCGTCTTTTGGAGGAGACCAGTCAACAGCGACGAGACACGCACCTGGATCGAACGGGTATCGCTCCCGGAGGGCTGGCATTATGACTGCTCTAAGCGATGCGTCTGGCGTTGACCACACAACGTCGAGCGAGGCCCGCCATGGCAGCCACGATCCCGGTGTCGCACTTCTTGAAGTCATGGATCAGTTCCCCACCGCACACCTCGTCACGATCGACCCTGTCGGGTACTTCGTCCCGCCTCCGGCAACTCTTCCGCTGGGTCATCACCCGCTCATCTCGGGCCGCTCCATTCTCGACCATGTCGTTCCGGCAGATCGCCTCGCTATCGTCGAAGCCTGGGACCGGGTCCTTCGCGACGGAACGTCCCTCGCTCGTGTGCATCTCAGCAATGCTCCGGCGCACGATGTCATCATGCGCTACTTCGATGTGCGGGCCAGCCATGGAGTGATCGTCGGTCTTCTTGTCGGCAGCGCCGGTGCGGATGTGGCCGAAATCGAGATACCTGCATCGAGCAACCTTCCGCCACGGCTTATGCACATGAAGAAAGACTTGAGCGGGAACATGTTGGAGGTCGAGGCAACAGCCTCGGAAATCCTCGGATGGAAGAGCGAGGACCTTGTCGGGCATCGCAGTACCGAGTTCATACACCCCGAAGATCTCGATCGGGCCGTCGGCAGCTGGTTCGAGATGCTCGGGAATCCGAGCGCCACCTCAAGGTGTCGATATCGCCATCGCCGACCCGACAGTTCCTGGCGTTGGGTGGATGTCACGAATTTCAATCTTCTCGATCAACCAGAGGCTTGCGTCAACGTCGAAATCATCGACGTTAATGACGAAATGGCGGCGGTCGAGGCGCTCCGATGCCGATGAGCGTCTGCTGGCGGACATCACCGAGGCCCTGCCGATCGGCGTGATGCAAATCGACCAGGGGCGCCGCGTTACCTTTGTCAACCGGCTCTTCGGCGAGTTCTTGGGCGCCGCAGCGACAACCATCGCCTCGGATCATCTCACCAAGCTGGCTGAGGCCGACCGGGGCCGATTCGATGAGTGCCTGGACGCGGCTCTCCTCGGCCTCGACGGCGAACTCGACGCGACAACGACTCCGGCCCTTGGCACGTATCGGATGTGCCACTTGACGTTCCGACCAGTGGCCATTGTGGTGGCGGGCGTTGCCGGCAATGGCGCTCTCGTATCGGCGAGCGATGTGACATCCCTCAGGCACGCCGAGAAGATCGCAGAAATTCGAACTCCGACGACTCGAAGAAGCCCAGCGCATCGCCCATCTCGGAAGCTTCGAACAAGATCCCGAGAGCGGCACGCTCGAGCTCTCCACAGAGCTCAGGCAGATGTCAGGGATCGAGGCGAGTGGTCCGATTCCGGTTGCTCGGCTGATAGAGGTCGTTCGTCCCGATGACCGTGAACGACTGGGCGCCGCAATAGTTGCGTGCTCAAAAAACCACACACCCGTCGACCTGGTGCACCGTCTTCTGCGTGCCGACGGAACGCTGCGGTGGGTGCACGCCAGGGCGGAATGGGTTCAGTCGGATGCCGATAGGGATTGTGGTCGCATCCTCGGCACTGTGCTCGACATCACGGAGCGCAAGATGGCCGAACAGGTGGCAGCAGCAGAGCTTGCCCGGCTCGACCGTGCTCAGGAGGTGGCCCACGTTGGCAGCTTCGAAAGAGATCCGGTTACAGATCTCTTCGAAGTCTCCGAAGAGGGACGCCGCCTGTTCGGGCTCGTCTCCACTGGACCGGTGCCCACTGCGACACTTCTCCAGAGAATCCATCCCGACGACCTTCAAATCCTCAAGGCCACCATGGCCGCCGTCTCGCTCGAACACACGCCCTTCGATCTCGAATTCCGCATCGTCCTTCCAGAGGGGACGCTGCGCTGGGCCCATGCAAAAGGCGGGTGGACGACGCGGGCCGAAGACGGTGAGCCGCGAATAGTCACCACGGTGCTCGACATCACGGCACGAAAGCTGGCCGCTGACGCCCTGGCCTTCGAGGAGAGCCACGACAGGCTCACTGGTCTTGCCAATCGGACTGCATTCATCGCAAAGGTCGACAGTGCACTGAGCGCCTCCCAGCATGAGGCGAGGCAGGTCGCCGTGTTGTTGTTAGACGTCGATGACTTCAAAACGGTCAACGACAGCCTCGGCCACACGGTGGGTGACGAACTGCTCGTCGACCTGTCTCGTCGGCTCGTCAGAAAGGTCCGCGACGTCGATACTATCGCCCGCGTCGGCGGTGATGAGTTCGCCGTGCTCATCGAGGCGGGCGATACTCGCCAGGTTGGCGAACAGCTCGCGCTACGAATAGCCAACACGCTCAAGGCGCCGTTCACATTGGCTGAACATGAGGTCAAGCTCTCGGCCAGCATCGGAATCGTCGTGAGCGACCCGGTCGGGGACTCGGGCGCGTTGCTGCGCGATGCGGATCTTGCGATGTACCTTGCCAAGAAGAACGGAAAGGGACGCTACGAGATCGCCGAGGCCGGGATGCAAGAGCGTGCACTCGAACGTCTCGTCACGATCGCGGATCTGCACCATGGGGTGGAACACGACGAATTCGAGGTCTACTACCAAGTCATCGTCGATACGCAGACCTCGGTCCCTGTCGGAGCGGAGGCGCTTGTGCGCTGGAACCACCCGACGCGTGGCCTCGTCTTGCCGGGCGCGTTCATCGAGATCGCCGAGTCCTGCGGGCTGATCATCCCGATCGGACAGTGGGTGCGTCACCAGGCCTGTCGACAGCTCGCGGCGTGGCGGAGAGCCGACCTCGTCCGTGACGAATTCTACGTCAGCGTCAACCTCTCTGCTTGTCAGCTTGGGGATCCAACCCTCGTCAACAATGTTCTCCGAGATCTCGATGACGCGGGACTCCCAGCTCGTGCACTGGTGCTCGAGATCACCGAGACCATGTTGATGGTCGACTTGGATGCTGAGGTCGATCGCATCTTCCAACTGAAGGCGATGGGAGTACGCCTAGCGCTCGACGACTACGGAACGGGGTACTCCTCCCTCGCCAGGTTGTCCGAACTTCCGATCGACATCGTCAAAATCGATAAGTCCTTCATTGATAACCTCACCGAGAGCACCGAAGGTCTTGCGCTCGTCAAGACCGTGATCGATACCGCGAAGGCGCTCCGCCTGTCGACAATTGCCGAAGGAGTCGAAAACGAGGGCCAGCGTGACGCACTCGCCAAGCTGGCTTGCACCTATATTCAGGGCTACCTGTTCGCGAGACCCGTCCTACCGGCGCTGGTCGAAGAACTATTCTTTACGAGCTTCGCGTAAACTTCCTTCGTCGAGGTGAGCGACGCCGGCGGACGGTCTGTGAGTACTGGATGGAGAAATTTGCCACCCTTGGTGCGGGCCACGTAATCATCGGTCAAGTCCCCAGGATCAAGCCGCCAAGGCATATCGACTTTGCAACAATCCAGATGCGGCGGTGAGCGATGAACTCACCCCCATGATCCCTGCGTCATAAGGGGCGTCGGCACCGAACAAAAACTCGAACGTCCGATGATTGAAACGGCAACGATGCTCCAGCTCGCCGACGCCATTGATCCGAGCTTGCGTTACCTCGTGTTGCTTGCTGACCTGGGTTTGGACGATGTGCCCTTAACCCCGAGCGCGTCAAGGGTTGGATGGCGCCATGAGCGTTCAGGCGCCGTTCTTGTCGACGAAACCGTGGTGTTGACGCGCCTCCACGCTCACCCTGGGCCTCCCCCACCGAGCGCCAAAAAGTGGGTCAACACCGGCAACCGGACGACGCCGCCACTTCCAGCCCCCTGGCCTCGGAGCGTCTTTGGTCGCCGATGCGCCAATGAGCCTCATCGGTTCGAGGCGTAGCAGGGTGAGATGCCAGCTCTTCCGGATGGTAAGCGAGCATCTGGGGCGTAACCCGGAGTCCGGCGACGCGCTCGTCCGCCTGTCATATGGCCGCCTCGACCCGGCCCACTCCCCCGTCGTCGACGCCAGGTCGGCCGAGCTCGACGAGCTACGAAAGGCCTTTCCGGGATTCTGATCCCCTGCGCTGCACCCACTGCGCGGCGGACTCGACGACCGCCTGTCGGGGGAAGATCTTTTCCATCAGGACCCGGTGGACTTCCTCGCCTGCGTCGAGGCAGCATCGACCCAGGCTGCGATGTCCCGCGCCGCACCCTCGGGGTCCTCGAGCGGACCGAAGTGACCGAGGTGACGACGCTCGATGAAGGTGCCGTGCCGCAGCTGCGTCAGCGCGGCCGGGCCGAATGCTCCGGGACCCGATCCCTCCTGTCGGCCGGCGACGATGGCGACCGGCAGGTCGAGCTGCGCCAAGGCATCCCACGCGCCACTGTCGGCCGCCCCACGAAAGACCGCTGCCTCCGTGGTCGGGGCGCAACGCAGCGTGACCCTGCCGTCCGATCCCTTGGCGAATCCGCCGCGGACGTACGACTCGAGCGCCAGGCGGTGCAACTGGTTCAAAGGGGGCTTGGACGCGAAGTTGGCAAGAGCTTCCTCGTAGGAGCCGAACGATTCCCTGCGGCGCGTGGCGCCCTCAGCCATCGGATTCGACTCGTCAGCGGCCGCCAGAATGCCGGGGGGGAAGATAATCGGCTCGTACAACCACAGAGAGCGCAGCACCCCCGGACGGCGGGCGGCGGCCAGGGCGAGCGCGGCGCCTCCCAAGGAATGCCCGACACCGTGGACACCTCGACCTGTCGCAACCAGATCGCTCGAGAGCACCGCTTCGACGTCATCCCCCATGCACGGCCAGGCCAAGCTGGCACGTTGGGGGGTGTCACTCTCACCGTGACCACGAAGATCGATGGCCAAGCAGCGGAAGCGCGACGTCAGGGCGGCCACGACGGGCTCCCAGACCCGGCCGTGAAACCCGGTGGCGTGGGCGAACAGGAGGACCGTTGCGGTCCGGTGATCGGGATCGTCCGGGCCGCCCAGGTCATGGACCGCCACCTGTACGCCGTCCGACGACGGGACGTACACCGGTACCGCCTGCGCTGCGCTCATCCCTCGATGCGTTCGTTGTGGCGCAGGAGGATGCTCGAGTGGGCGGTGAGGTTCACGACCTCGTTACGCATCTGGCGCGCATAGGGGCCGGGTCGGGCGGTGTTGACGAGCTCCTCCCAGAGCCCCGGGCTCTCCATGCGCGGCAACGTGTAGGAGTGCGACCGTGCGCCGGCATTGAGGAGCAGGAGCAGCGACTCGGCGGAGGCCGACCGCCCCCTGCTGTCCACCTCGTCCGCCGCCAATCCGAACAGGAGCATGCCGATGCTCTGGTTGTTGGGGTCCGACCATTCCTCTTCGGTCATCTCCTGCCCGTTGGCGCGGATCCATGTGACGTCCTTCGTGGAGGTGCCGGGCACCTCGGTGCCGGTGAAGAACCCGCGCCGGCGAAGAATGGGATTGCCCTTCCAGACGGCGATCAGGTCACGGACGAAGTCCCGCATGTCCCAGCCCGATTCGCCGATGTCCCAATCGAACCAACTCACCTCGTTGTCCTGGCAATAGGCATTGTTGTTGCCGAGTTGGGTCCGACCGATCTCGTCGCCGCCCAACAGCATGGGCACCCCTTGGGCGAACAACAGGGTCGTGAGGAAGTTCCGCTTCATGCGATCCCGGGCTCGCTGGATCCGCGCCGAGTTCGTCGGCCCTTCCGCCCCCCAGTTGCGGCTGGTGTTGTCCTGCGCCCCGTCACGATTCTCCTCGCCGTTGGCCTCGTTGTGCTTCTCGTCGTAGCTGACCAGGTCGGTGAGGGTGAAGCCGTCGTGGCAGGTGACGAAGTTGATACTGGCGTAGGTACGACGTCCGCTGGGGGCGTAGATGTCGCTGGAACCCGTGAGGCGGGATGCGAGCTCGGGCACCTGGCCCGGGTCACCACGCCAGAATCGGCGGACGCAGTCGCGGAATGCGCCGTTCCATTCCGACCACCCGGTGGGGAATTGTCCCAACTGGTAGCCGTCGGGGCTGGCATCCCACGGCTCGGCGATGAGCTTCACCTTCGAGAGAACGGGGTCCTGCTGGATGATCTCGAAGAACGCACTCGGTTGCCCGGCCTCGTAGCCGCGCACGAGCACCGGGGCCAGGTCGAAACGAAAGCCGTCCACGTGCATGTCGGTCACCCAGTAGCGCAGGCTGTCGGTGACCAGGCCCATGGCGCGCGGATGGAGGATGTTGAGGCTGTTCCCCGTGCCGGTGTAGTCGAGGTGGTACTGCGGTTGGTCCGGCATGAGGCGGTAGTACACCGAGTTGTCGATGCCGCGCAGCGAGAGCGTCGGGCCCAGCTGGTTCCCCTCGCCGGTGTGGTTGTAGACGACGTCGAGGATCACCTCGAGCCCGGCGCGGTGCAGCGTGCGCACCATCGACTTGAACTCGCTCACCTGTTGTCCGAGGCCTCCCGTGGCGTAGCCGACGTGCGGCGCCAGGAAGGCGATCGAGTTGTAGCCCCAGAAATTGGTCGAGGCCCTGGTCGACGAGGTGCCGATCGTTCACGAAGTGGTGCACCGGCATCAGCTCCACCGCGGTCACGCCGAGCTCGATCAGGTGGTCGATGATCGGGTCCGAGGCCAACCCGAGATACGTGCCGCGCAGATGCTCGGGGACGCCGGGGTGGCGCTCGGTCATGCCACGCACATGGGCCTCGTAGATCACCGTCTGGTTCCACGGCGTGTTGGGCGACCGGTCGTCGTCCCACGTGAAGGCCGGATCCACGACGAGGCATTTGGGCATGGCGCCCGCCGAGTCGCGCGTGTCGAAGGAAAGGTCGACGTCGGGATCGCCGATGGTGTAGCCGAAGAGCTCGTCACTCCAACGGATCGGCCCACTCACCGCCTTGGCGTAGGGGTCGATCAGCAGCTTGCTGGCGTTGAACCGATGGCCCCGCGTCGGCTCGTACGGTCCGTCGACCCGGTAGCCGTACAGCGCGCCGGGACGGACGTCGGGCAGGTAGACGTGCCAGACGTTGTCGGTCTGCTCCCCCATCGTGATCGTCGCCGTCGGCTCCGCGGCAGTGGCGTCGTCGAAGAGACAGAGTTGCACCGCCCGCGCGCTCTCGGAGAAGAGGGCGAAATTGACCCCCTCCCCGTTCCAGGTGGCGCCGAGCGGATGCGGGCCTCCGGGCCAGACCCTCACGTGGCAACCCGATGCGCGGAGAGGCGATAGGCACAGAACTCCCACGGGCCGAGTCGTGCCCCGTCCCCCGGCGCGAGCAGTTCGGGCAACACCTCGCCGTGGCCGCCGAACTCGGGGGCTCGCGGATCGAGCAACTTGGACCAGCATGGATCGCCGCCGCGATCGCCGGGTCGGCGGTCGGGCCCCTCGGGCCTGTCCCAGCCGACGGGAGGCGGTGGGAGCACAATGTCGGCCGCCTCGGCCGAGACGTTGAAGAGGGCGGCCACGGCCCCGTGCGCGTCCGAACGGATCAGGGTGACCACGTTCGAAGAGGCAAAGGCCCGAGCCGCGGCGCGGGGGGAACGCTGGAGGGCGGGTTCCGTCCGCCGCAACCCGATGAGGGCACGGTGGAGGGCCCACCGGCAGCGATGGTCGCCCTGATGACGTAACGAGGGGTCGACGTGTGCGGCGTCGAAGGTGGTCCGGGCATCGGCGTCGAGGACCCCGCCGCTGCTGGCGAATGCGGCGAATTCCTGGGCCCGGCCGGCTCGGACCGCCTCCACCAGGGCGGGGTCGCCATGGTCGATGAAATACGGGAACGGCGCCGGATCGCCGTATTCCTCGCCCATGAACAGCAGGGGCACGCCGGGGGCGAGCAGAACGAGCGCGGCCGCCAGCTGGGCCTGTTCCAATGTCACCAAGGTGACCAGCCTGTCACCTCTGGGGCGGTTGCCGATGTGGTCGTGATTCTGGGCAAAGACGACGAAGCGCTCCGGTGGAATGGCTGCCGACGGTCCGCCGTGGTTGCGTTCCCGGAACATGGAGTACTCGCCCTGGTAGACGAACCCCTCGTCCATGGCCCGCGCGATGTCGTCGACCGGGCCGAAATCGAGGTAGTACCCGGTGCGCTCACCGGTGACGGCGGCGTGGAGCGCGTGATGGAAGTCGTCGTTCCACTGGGCATGCATCCCGAGCCCTCCCGCACCGGCCGGGGTGACGACACGCGGGTTGTTGTCTGCGCTCTCCGCCACGAGAAACCGACCGTCGATGTCGTCGACGGCCGCGGCCAGTTCTGACAGGAACGGGACCGCGCTGCGGTCGATGATCTCGTGCACCGCATCGAGCCGGAGACCGTCGATGTGGAATTCCGTGAACCATTGGCGCGCGTTGTGCAAGAAATAGGAACGCACGTCGTTGGAGCCGGGTCCGTCGAAGTTCACCGCCGGGCCCCACGGCGTCCGGTAGCGGTCGGTGAAGTACGGACCGAACGCGGCCAGCACATTGCCCTCTGGACCCAGGTGGTTGTAGACGACATCGAGGATCACATCGAGACCTCGTCGGTGGCACGCGTCGACGAACCGCTGCAGCCCGGCGGCGGCGCCATAGGAGTTCTGAACGGCGAACGGGAAGGCGCCGTCGTAGCCCCAATTGCGTCGCCCGGGGAACTGGGCCACGGGCATGATCTCGACGGCGCTGATCCCCACCTCCACCAGACCGTCGAGCGCGGCGACCGCACTGTCGAATGTGCCTTCGGTCGTGAACGTCCCGATATGCACTTCGGAGATCACATGCTGCCAGAGGGGCCGTGGCCGGTGGTCCGCATCTTGCCACCGGTGTGCGCGCAGATCGACCACCTGTGAGGGGCCGTGTACGCCGTCGGGCTGCGCCCGCGAGGCCGGGTCGGCGAAGGGCCCCTCGCCGTCGAGGAGAAAGTGATACCGCTCCCCCGGGCCGCACGCATCCACGACGGCGCCGTGGTATCCCCGTCCTTGGTCGGCGAGCTCCACCACACGATCACCGGTGGGAAACGACAGCATGACGCGCCGACGCCCGGGTGCCCACACGGTGAAACGCGTCGTTCCTTCGTCGACGGGCACCGCCCCCAGTGAGAACGCCGACGTCATCCCGGTCCGAAGAATACGCATCCCAGCGGCGGCACGGTCACGGTGAGCGTCCACGGCATGCCGTGCACGGGGACGGGTTGGGCCTCCACTCCCCCGAGGTTGCCCCACCCGCTCCCCCCGTAGGTCACGGCATCGCTGTTGAGCAACTCCGACCAGAAGCCGCCGTGCGGGACGCCGACCAGGACGTTGGGTCGTGGCACCGGGGTGAAGTTGCAGATCACGAGCAGCGGCGAGCCGGACGCCGAAAAGCGGAGGAAGGAGACCATGCTGGTTGCGGCCTCGTTGGGCTGGCTCCACGCGAAGCCATCGGGTTCGGTGTCGCGTTCGTGCAGTGCCCCCTGCGCGCGAGAGAGCCGGTTGAGATCTGCGACCCAGCGCAGGATCCCGTCGTGGGCCGGATTCTCCAGGAGGTGCCAGTCGAGGCTGCCGTCGTGATCCCACTCCCGGCGCTGGGCGAACTCGTCGCCCATGAAGAGCAACTTCTTGCCGGGCTGGCCGAATTGATAGCCGTAGAGCAACCGGAGATTGGCGAATCGTTGCCAGTCGTCGCCCGACATCTTCGAGAGCAACGAGCCCTTGCCGTGGACGACCTCGTCGTGGGAGAGCGGCAGCATGAAGTTCTCGCTGAAGGCGTAGACGCCGCGAAAGGTGAGCTCGTCGTGATGGTGACGGCGGTGGATGGCGTCGCGGCCCATGTAGAGCAGGGTGTCGTGCATCCATCCCATGTCCCACTTCAGGCCGAACCCGACCCCACCGGCATCGACGGGGCGCGAGACTCCGGGGAATGCGGTGGACTCCTCGGCGATCACCTGCACGTCGGGATGGTCGGCATAGATCCCCGTGTTCAGCTGGCGGAGGAATTCGAGGGCGTCGAGATTCTCACGCCCACCGTGGACGTTCGGGATCCACTCCCCCGGGCGCCGGGAGTAGTCGAGGTAGAGCATGGAGGCCACCGCGTCGACCCGCAGCCCGTCGACGTGGTACGCCGACAACCAGTGCTCGGCCGAGGAAGCCAGAAAGCTGCGGACCTCGTGGCGACCGTAGTTGAAGATCAGGCTCTTCCAGTCCGGGTGAAAGCCGAGGCGCGGATCGGCGTGCTCGTAGAGATGCGTCCCGTCGAACGACGCCAGTGCGAACGCATCCTCGGGGAAGTGCGAGGGCACCCAGTCCATCAGCACACCGATCCCCGCCTGATGGAGTTTGTCGATCAGGAACATGAGCTCCTGCGGTGTTCCGTAACGCCGGGTCGGAGCGAAGAAGCCGGTGGTCTGGTACCCCCATGACCCGTAGAAGGGGTGCTCCATGAGCGGGAGGAATTCCACATGCGTGAAACCGGCCGCCTGGACGTGGTGGATCAGAGGTTCGGCCACCTCGGCGTACCCGAGCAGCCGCTCGGGGTCTGACGGGTCACGGCGCCAACTCCCCAGATGCACCTCGTAAACCGAAAGGGGCGCGTCGAGGCGTATGCGGTCGCCCCGAAACTGCATCCAGGCGGCGTCACCCCATTCGTAGGCCAGATCCCACACGACCGACCCGGTGCGCGGCGGGTGCTCCGTGCAGCGGGCGAACGGGTCGGCCTTCTCGAGAACGGCACCGGCCCGGGTCGTGACGGCGAACTTGTACACGTGTCCCGGAGCGGCGTGCGCCACCGTGCCTTCCCAGATTCCCGAACTCCCCCGCACTTCGAGCGGGTCGGCGACGGTGCTCCAGTCGTTGAAGTCCCCCATGACGGCGACCCGCACCGCGTTGGGAGCCCAGACGGCGAACGCGACGCCCCCACCGGGGAGGAGACGGGCGCCGAGCTTGTCTCCCAGGCGCCGATGGGTGCCCTCGTTGAAGAGGTAGAGGTCGTCCTCGGACAAGCCGCCAGCGGTCGAGGCCTCCTCGGCATGTGCCCGTCGGGCCGCGGTCATCGGGCAGCCACCTCGCGATCGTCCGGCTCGAACTGTCGGAGAATATGGAGCTCCCGGAGGAACCCGACGGTCTCGGCGTCCGCTCGAGCCTCCTCGAGCGTCCGCGACGCCCTGCGCCGCCAATTGGACGCCTCAGGACCGGTGCCGGGCCGATTCTGCGGCTGGCGCTCGCCCCACAGTTCTTCGAGGTCAACCATGATGAGATCCGCCGGGCTCTGCGCCAGTTGGGCCAGGCAGCGGCGCAGGACGGCGGCCGCCGGGTCCTCGGCATCCCCGGTACGGCTGATGCCGTCGCCGGTGGCGTCGAGGGCGAGGAGCATCGCGGCGCGCCAGCGTTCACGCTCCTCGTGGTGCGCCGCTGCGGCTTCAGCCGACAGCCACCCGACCCGCTCGTTCTCGTCGATGTCGATGCCCCAGAAGTACGCCTCGAAACGGGCCAGGTCATGGGTGCCCCACGACGCCAGGGCCGACGCTGGAGGCGTGGGCAGAGGGTCGTCCGCAGTCGACTCGAATTGCAGGACCCAGGACCGCAGCATGTGGTCATCGGCCATGCGCTCACGCACCCCGGCGGGGACGGTGCCGAGGTCCTCGCCCACGACGACGCTCCCGGCCCGGTACGCCTCGAGCGAGACCACCGCATGGAGCTCGTCCGCCCGATACGACACGTAGGCACCATGCCGGGCGTCGAACCCCTCGGGAATCCAGTACAAGCGCTGCAGGCCCATCACATGGTCGACCCGCAGATACGAGGCATGCCGAACCGCGCGTCGGACGATCCCGATGAAGTGGCGGTACCCCTCCTCCCTCATCCGCTCCGGGTGGAGCGGGGGGAACGACCAGTCCTGCCCGCCTTCGAAGAACAGATCCGGCGGTGCCCCACCATGCACCCCTGGCACGAAGACATGCGGCGCCCATCGGGGGTCGAACCCTTCGGGGTGCACACCGACGGGGAGATCGGCGTAGAGGGGCGTCGAGGACGCCGCACTCGACAGCTGCTGCGCCGCAGCCCATTGCGCGTAGAAGTGATACCCCACGGTGGATGGGCGCTCCCCCTCGTCGGGCCACGCGGACGGCGCAGCACCGCCGCCGGACGTGTGTGCGTCGAGGTCGGCGCGGAAACGGGCGTAGGCGAGCAGTTCGGGATGCTGCTCGGCAAAGGAGCAGAGCTCGTCGCGGCGAGACGACGCTTCGCCCAGGAGGGATGCGGCCATCGGCGACAGCACCTGGCGCCGCAGTCGGGAGACGTCCTCGTAGTCCACAAGGGCGGCGCTGTGGACGACCGCCAGTCGCCGCCTGAAGTCGTCCGAGGCCAGCAACCGTCGAGCTTCCGCAGATGCGACCAGCTCGGGCAGGGACAGGGGGTCGACGAAGATCTCGTTATAGGCGAGCCGGCTCACGGGAAGGTACGGGCTCGGGTCGGCCGGCGGGTCGAGAAACGCCGGGTACAGCGGGAGAGCCCCCACCATGGAGCCGCCCAGATCACCGATCCATCGGCCCAGCTGCCCCAGGTCGGCGTAGCTGCCGAGGCCCCAGTCCCGGTCCGTCCGCACGGCATGCAGGGGAAGGAACGCACCCCAGCCACGTGACGCGTCAGGGCAGGCGGGCGCCGCGATCAAGAGGGCGCTCGCGTCAGCTCCGGGCCATTCCACCGTCACCCGGTGATAACCGGGCGGGATCGGCAGTGCGCGTTCGGGCTCGAGCTGGAAGAGATACGTCGCAGAGGTTTCCCGAGATCCCTGGTCCGCCCGCATCGCCGTGGTGCTCCCGAGCAACGAGTGGCGCCGGACCTGACCGTCTTCGAGCTCGATTGTGCACCACACGTCGCGCGGGTGCACGCGGCGTGGCAACGCCACTGCGGTCGGTCCGGGCTTCCCCACCCGGTGGACGAGAATCGGCTGCAGATGGCGGCGGGCCTCCTCTTCTTGGCGCTCCATCAGCATGGCGACCGCGTCGGCAGGGGAATCGACGGAAGCACCCAGAGCCTTGAGGATCCCGACGAGGACATCCTCATCGGCATGGTGCGTCGTTCCGTCACCGCCCTGATATGAGGTCTGCACGCCGTACGACTCGGCCAACAGAGCAAGCTCGCCCGACCTCACGAACCGAGGTCCAGAATGTCCAGAATGCCGCGTGCCGGAATGTCGACCCAGTCCGGGCGGCTGTTGGTTTCATAGCCGAGCTCGTAAATCGCTTTCTCCAGGAGAAAGAAGTCGAAGAGCTGCGTGAGCTGCACGAGATCGTGCGGGAGATACGCCGCCCGACCGGCGACCTCGAGGTAGGCATCCAAGAACGTGCCCGAGATCCATCGGTGCCAAAAGGTGATCCAGGTGTCGATCGTCGTCCGATCGACCGACGCCATGGACGTGCCCAGATCACGCGTCAAGCGCAAGGCGGCCGTCCTCCCGGCGTAATGGAAGGAGCGCACCATGCCGGCCAGATCGACCACGGCGGGCCGCTTCAGCCGCCGCCGTCCGAGCGAACGACTGGGCTCTCCTTCGAAATCGATGATCACGAAATCCTTCCCTGTCCAGAGAACCTGGCCGAGGTGGTAATCGCCATGACAACGGATGCGCTCGGCCTCCATCATCAGCAAGCTCAGCTTGCGCATGCGATCGATGATCTCGTTCTCCCTCTCGAGCACCTGTTCGAGTCGGGGTGATCGGTTCGGCAGGGACCGCGCATCGTGGAAGACCTTGCGCGTGAGGCTGCGCGCCCCGTGGTAGAGCGCCTGACGATCGAGCGCGGTCAGCGGTTCCGGTGCGAAGTCCGGGTCCCGGTGGTCCGAGGTCAACGCCTGGTGAAGCTCGGCTGTCCTCTTTCCGAGGAGGGATGCCCACTCGAGGTGCGCGCCCACCAGGAGATGCCCCGGCTCGAGCTCGCCCCTGTCCAGAGCGAAGAGGCCGCGCGGAGGGGCGAGGCGGAGCTCGACGTCCTGACGGTGGGCCAATGCCTCCTCGAGGCTGTGCGTCAGGGCGTCGACGACGTAGTTCCACCCGTCGTCCTCGTTCGAGATGAACTCTTCGAGGACGGCGACGGTCGTCGGAACCGAGCGCGGTCCGTCGGGGCGGTACTCCACGCTCCCCCCGCTGAGCGGCGCGTACGGAAAGCGGGCGCGCTCGCTCAGAAAGCGCCCGACCTCAACGCCCGGATTCACGCCCTCTTCAAAACGCCGGATGAACTTCATGATGGCGTTGTTCCCCAAGAGGACGGAGCTGTTCGACTGTTCGGCCGAGAGCGGTACGGGTGTGTAGTCCTCGGTCAGGAACTCGTCGAATTGCCGCAAGGACGGCGAAGGGATACCGAGCAGCTTGCCTCCAGCCCCACCCACGGATCGGCGGCGGGCGAGGAGCTCGACCATGAGTTTGGTGAATGCGGGCTCGAACAGTGCGTCGTAGAGCACGCCCTCCCGACCCTCCGCCGTCACGTCGGCCATGACGGCTTCCCCGTGCCACTTCTTGAGCTCCTCCGCCTTGGTGCCCGTGGCGAAGGAGAGGGCCAACGAGTAGCGCTCGGGGCTGCCGTGATCCAACTGCGCCTGCACAATGACGAGGAACGCAACGGGATCGGACCGCCGTCCGGGCTGGGCCAGAAGTGGCACGTAGTCCACGACGGTGGCAGCGGTAATCGTGCGTGCCTTCTGCGCGAACCATCGGCGTGTGGAGAGGTAGGCCGGGAGGAACGCCTCGAACTCGCGCAGCGGCGCCCCGCCAAAAAGCTCGTCCCACTCGCCCGGGACCTCGAACGACGGACGCAACGGCGCGGACTCATCGGAGTTCTGCTCGAGCGAGAGCCAATAGAACCCGTGCGGGCCCAACGTGATGAAGTAGGGAAGGTCGCCGACCGAAGGGAACTTCGAGTTGCCGAAGAGCTCGAACGGCGTCGCGCCACGGAATTCCGGACAGGTCGAGTTCGACGCATTGCACGTTGCGGGAGAGGTTCACGACGACCAGGATGCGCTCGTCCTCGAATCGCCGGATGAACGCGAAGACCTTCCGGTTGTCGGGACGGAGCACTTCCAGCGTGCCTTGACCGAACGCCTTGTAGCGCTGCCGGAGGGCGATCAGCCGCTTCATCCACCACAGGAGGGAGTTCGGGTTCTCTTCCTGTGCCTCGACATTGACGGCCTGGGAGTGATATTCGGGGTCGATGATCACAGGGAGGTACAGGCGCTGCGGATTGGCGGCGGAGAAGCCCGCGTTGCGATCGCTGTTCCATTGCATCGGGGTCCGCACCGCGTTGCGGTCACCGAGGTAGATGTTGTCCCCCATCCCGATCTCGTCGCCGTAGTAGATGATGGGCGTCCCCGGCATGGAGAACAGCAACCCGTTCATCATCTCCATGAGTTTGCGGTCGTTACCCAACAAGGGGGCCAAGCGCCGGCGGATCCCGACGTTCACCCGCGCCTGGGGGTCCTGGGCGTAGGCGCGGTACATGTAGTCGCGCTCCTCGTCTGTCACCATCTCAAGCGTGAGCTCATCGTGGTTGCGCAGGAACAGCGCCCACTGGCACTCCGGCGGTGTGGCCGGAGTCTCCGCCAGGATGTCCACCATCGGAAAGCGATCCTCCTGGCGGGCAGCCATGAACATCCGCGGCATCAGGGGGAAATGGAAGGCCATGTGGCACGTGTCACCGTGACCCATGTACGCCACGGCGTCTTCGGGCCACTGGTTGGCCTCGGCCAGCAGCATCCGATCACCGAAGCGAGCGTCGACGTGCGCCCGGAGCTGGCGCAGGAAGGCGAAGGTCTCGGGCAGGTTCTCGCACGTCGTGCCCTCGCGGGCGTAGAGGTAGGGAACCGCATCGAGGCGGAGACCGTCGACCCCCATGGCCAGCCAGTAGTCGACGACGTCCAGCATCGCCTGTCGCACGCTCGGGTTGTCGTAGTTCAGGCTCGGTTGATGCGAATAGAAACGGTGCCAGAAGTACGCCTGGGCCACCGGATCGTACGACCAGTTGGAATCCTCGAAGTCCTTGAAGATGATCCTCGCGCCGGAGAAGCGGTCAGGCGTATCGCTCCATACGTAGAAGTCCCGGTGCACCGATCCCGGCTTGGCCAGACGGGCCCGCTGAAACCACGGGTGCTCGTCCGAGGTGTGCGCCAGGACGAGTTCGGTGATGACACGCAAGCCACGCCGGTGCGCCTCGCGCAGGAACAGGCGGAAATCGCGGAGTGAGCCGTAGGACGGATGCACCTGTCGGTAATCCGAAATGTCATAGCCGTCATCGCGGAGGGGGGACGGGTAGAACGGCAGGAGCCACAACGCCGTCACGCCCAGCTCCGCCAGGTAGTCAAGCTTGTCGATGAGCCCGCGGAAGTCGCCGACACCGTCGCCATTGCCGTCGTGGAACGCGCGGACGTGCACCTCGTAGATGACGGCGTCCTTGTACCAACCGCTGGACGCCGGCCTGACGATGGCGCCCTCCGGCTCCTCGCCGACGATCTGAAGATCGGTGGCCGTCATGCGAGCGCGGCGGTCGACAACGGGTCCTGGTCCTGCTCGACCGCGAACAGGTGCGCCGCCAACCCGGTGGGGTCCAGCAGCACGAAGTTGTCGGTCCCCTCCCACCGGTACTTGGCTCCGGTGAGGAGATCGTGCATGACATAGGGTCGCACGGGATCCAGCCCGAGCACCTCCAGGTCGAGTCCCACCCATCCCGACTGCACGCGCAGGTGGTCAAGACTGACGACGGTCAGGATCACGTCCCGGCCAGTCGTGCCACCGTCGTGCGTCCCGGTCGTCCTGGTCTTCGAGAACGCGATGATCTGATCGTTGTCGACCCGGTGAAACTGCAACGCGTCGTTGAACTGGAGTGCGGGGTGGTCACGCCGAATTTTGTTCACACGCGCGATGAACTCGGAGAGACTGTCCGGACGAGCCAGGTCCCACGACCGGACCTCGTATTTCTCCGAGTGTGCGTACTCCTCGGAGCCGGTGGAGCGGGGAACGTGTTCTTGCAGTTCGAACGCGGGCCCATAGATGCCATAGTTCGAACTGAGCGTGGCCGCGAGGACGAGGCGGCCGAGGAAGGCGGCGCGGCCCCCGGTCTGGAGCGACTCGTGGAGGATGTCCGGCGTATTGGGCCAGAAGTTCGGGCGAAAGTAGGCGGCGACGTCGGTCGTGGTCAGCTCCGTCAGATAGGTCTCGAGCTCCCACTTCGTGTTGCGCCAGGTGAAGTAGGTGTAGGACTGGGTGAAGCCGACTTTGGCCAGGTGTTGCATCACCGTCGGGCGGGTGAACGCCTCCGAGAGGAAGATGACGTCGGGATGGTCGGCCTTCACGAGTCGGATCATCCACTCCCAGAAGGCGAAAGGCTTGGTGTGCGGGTTGTCGACACGGAACACCTTGACCCCGTGGGCCACCCAGAAGCGCACGACATCGAGCAGCTCGGCCCAGAGTGCCTGCCAATCGTCGGTTTGGAAATCGAGAGGGTAGATGTCCTCGTACCGCTTCGGAGGGTTCTCGGCGAAGCGGATACTCCCGTCGGGGAGATGGCGGAACCATGTCGGATGCTCCTCCACCCATGGATGGTCGGGCGACGCCTGGAAGGCGAGATCGAGCGCAACGTCGATGCCGCGTGCGGCGGCTGCGGTCACCAGGTCCTCGAACTCCTCCATCGTGCCGAGCTCGGGGTGGATACTCCGATGGCCCCCTTCCGTGGCCCCGATGGCCCAGGGGCTGCCGGGATCCTCCGCGCCTGGATGCGTTGCGCCGTCCCGGCCCTTGCGCCCGGTCCGCCCGATCGGATGGATCGGCGGCAGGTACAGGACATCGAACCCCATGTGCGCCACGTACGGCAGCTTGGCTCGTACGTCGGCGAAGGTGCCGTGGCGGCCCGGGTCCGCGGACGCCGAGCGCGGGAACATTTCGTACCACGTGCTGAATCGAGCCTTTTCCCTGTCGGCCACCACCGAGTAGACCTCCGACGTCAAGGAGTTCGCCGGATCGCAGAACCGGTCCATGAGCCGTCCGAGCATGTCGGAGAACACGAGCTCGATCAGCGTGGACGCGCCCGTCCCGCTGGCCACCTCCTCGGAGACATCCCCCTCGACCCCCTTCACCCCGGTCCAGAGGTCCGCGGCCACCAAGGAGAGCAGGCGCTGCGCCGTGGACGTCGCCCTCGTTGCCGCGGCATCGATCAGTTCTGCGCCGACCAGCAGCTCCAGCGTGACATCCTGGCCTGCCTCCGTCCTGGCGCGCAGGTCCCGGCGCCACGTCAGGAATCGATCAACCTTCGCGTAGACGGCATACCGGTGGTGGCCCATCGCCGTGACGGGGAACTCCCCGCGCCAGATGTCGTTCCCCTGCAGGGTCATGGGCACCGACGACCAGCTCTGTGCGCTCTCGGGCCGGAAGAGCAGATCGCAGGTGAGCACGTCATGCCCTTCCGCGAACACTTCGGCTTCCACGGTCACCGTGTCGCCGATGGCGGCCTTCGACGGCCTGCGGCCACCATCGACCTGCGGCCGCAACCAGGTGAGAACCGGACGTACCCAGTCCGACGGCAGATCGGGGGCACGCGCCGCCCGGACGCCTGCATCAGAACCTTTCTGATCTGCATCGGCCGGGCGAGGAGCTACGCGGCGTGTCGCCATACGTCGGATACCCTCTCTCTCGTCAGTTTCCTACCCGATCCGCAGTACCCACAAACGAGTGAGTGCTGCGCCGGCCGCCATCGCACACAGGCCCGACGCCGGCGCACCGTATGCCCGACGCCGCATCCCAGATGGCCGGAGCGCGTGCCCAATGCTACCGGGGTCCCGATGCCTTACTGCACGCAGAAGGACTCCGGGGCGCACGTGAATTCCGGGTGAACTCGGCGACACCGTTCGCATCAATGTGAACCCGAAGGTGTGTGCACGGGTTCGAAAGAGGCACGCAACAGGCCCACGGCATCGGTGAGCGACCGGTGGACGTCGGCGATCGGAAGTCGGCCGGCGGACCACGCCCGGAGCGCGCTGTCGAGGACGGCGTGGACGACGCCGACGATGCAGGCCGCCACCCGGGGCTCCACGTCGGAGAGCGCGGCCAGACAGGCCTCGTCGGTCACTGCCCTCATCCGGTCCAGGACGTCGCCCGCAAAGGGTTCTTCCGAGACCTCCAGCCTCGCCACCAGCCGGGCGAGCTGCGGCCGGCGTTCGAAGGCCCGCACCGAGCGGTGCAGCACGTCCTCCAGGGCCACGGCCTGGTCGGGGCCGGCCGTCGAGCGGCGCGTGATGCTCGTGCGCAGAGAACCGGCCCACTGGACCAGGACCTCGCCGAACAGATGCTCCTTCGAGGAGAAGTAGTGGTAGACGGTGCCCAACGCGACCGAGGCGCCGTCCGCGACATCCTTGACCGCGATGTCCTCGAAGCCGCGGTCCTCGAGCATGGCCGTCGCCACGTCCACGATCCTCTGTCGGCGTGCGGCCTGGTTGGGGCTCAGGGGTGGCCGCAGCGGCCCATCGGTGTCATTGACCGGCTTCTTCATGACCCGCACGGAGGCTCGCTCTCGCAGTCGTCGAGTATGCAACTATAACTAGAATCTAGTATTAGTTATTCCACCGCGACGTGGGTTCGACGGATGCGGCGGCTGTACCGCCGCCCTCGGGGGAAGGACACGACATGGGCATGCCGAGCGGCATCGGGATCATCGACACGATGATGGGGTTCCCCCACCACGACATGAAGGCCGTCTACCAATTCATCACTGCGCAGACGCGGGACATCGAATCCAAGGAGGAATTCGAATTCCCCGTGGAATACATGTTCAAGGACGTCCCCGAGAAGGGCTTCGAGAGCACCGGCGACCCGATCAGCGCGACGCTGCGTGAAATGGACCTCTGGGGGATCGAGAAGTCGTTGATCACGGTCGGCGATCTGTCGGGCACCGGCGCCCAGGCGATGCAGCGGCACCCTGACCGCTTCATCCCCTCCAGCTCCACGGATCCAAACGACGGAATGGAGGGGATCAACCGCATCGTGCGGGAGTACGAGACCTACGGCGTGCGCGCCGTCGGCGTCTTCCCTGCCGGGACGTTTCCCCAGGTTCCGATCAACGACAAGAAGATGTATCCGGTCTACGCCAAGTGCGTCGAGCTGAACATCCCCGTCTTCTGCTGCGCCGGTATCCCCGGACCGCGCCTCAAGGCGGCCTGTCAACATGTCGAACTCATCGACGAGGTCATGTTCGACTTTCCCGAACTCGTCTTCGTCACCCGGCACGGGTGTGAGCCCTGGACGGAACTCGCCGTCAAACTCATGCTCAAGTGGCCGGGCCTCCACTTCTCGACCAGTGCGTTCGCCCCGAAGTACTACCCCCAGGACATCATCAAATACGCAAATACCCGTGGCGCCGACAAAGTCATCTATGCGGGCTACTTCCCGATGGGCCTCTCCCTCGAGCGCATCATGCGCGAAATGCCCGAGGTCGGCTTCAAAGACGAGGTGTGGCCCAAGTTCCTCCGCACCAACGCGCTGCGGGTTCTCGGGCTGGACGCGTGACCCGCCGTACGCGTTCCGTTGCGTCCGACGCACATCATTCCCCCGGATGAAGCACGCTTCACGCGAAGATGACGAAAACCAGAGGGATTCTTCCTCTTGCATCTAGCAATGCAGCGTGAGCTTCGTTACGATATGCCCACCATACGGAGCGATGAAGGAGGTGCCACGTTGAAGAATCCATCCCTGATGCAGATGCGCGCGTGGGCATCACCCCTCGCCATGTGGGCGTAACTCTGCTGACCATTCAGCATTGAGCTAGCCCTTCCTCTTGGTTCCGTCGTCATCGGAGCCGCGTCAATTGCTTCGCCTCACGCCTCGTACTGCGGTCGTTGCGACGAGGGGTCGCATCCATTTGCTGTGTTTCATTCGTCCGAGGAGTCGTTGTGCATCCCGAACTCTTGAAGGCACTCGCAGAAGCGCGCCGCGCTGACCTGCTCCGCCCTTATGAATTCCGACATCACACTGCCGGTCCCTCCAGGAGGCCGAGACGTCAACCACGCCGGTGGTTCGGCCGTAGCAAGCGCGTCATCGGGGTGGCACTCGTCGCTGCCGGTAGCCGGCTGCTCGGGGACAGCGCCCCGGGTGTCGATCTGTTGAACGGTCAGCGATGAATGTCCGGGCGTTCAGTCCCCCAGGACCATCTGCAAGTCGCGGACGTGCTCCTGGGTCTGCTCGAGCAGCGGTCGCAGGGCTTCGGCCACATCGGCCAGGTTGAGGTCGTTGGCCTGGCCGAAGCGTTCGCGGTAGCGCTCGAGCTGCTCGGTCTCCAAGCGAAGGTCAGCTTCGAGGGCCATCCGACTGTCAGCCTGACGATCGACTGACGGCACGGTGGTACCCGGCTCGCCCCCCAAGAACGACACCTGTTCGGCGAGGATCTGTGCGTGGGAGAGCTCCTGGACCAGGTGGGCCTTCAGTTCGGCCACGATGCCCGAGAATTCGGCCCCGTTGATCGTGGCGATGTGGTTCGTGTACTGGACGATCGATTGGTATTCGGTCCCCAGGTCCTCGTTCAACAGGGCAACGAATTTTTCGACCTCGACTTCAGCGCGTGGTGTCATGCCTCTAGTCCTACCCACGGTGGCCCCGTCTCACACGGGGAACATGCGAGACGGAGCACGGCAGTCGGAGGCCGAAATCCCATAGAGTCAACGCATCATGGTCAAGAAAGCGGTGAACGTCGCGGACGCGGATGCGCCGGACATATTGGTGATCTTCGGCGTCACGGGGGACCTGGCCCAGAAGATGACGTTTCGTGCGCTCTACCGGCTGGAGGAAGCAGGCCAACTGGAGTGCCCGATCATCGGGGTGGCAAGCGATCAGTGGTCACACGATCAGCTCGGTGCGGCCATCCGGCAGGCCCTTGTCAACACGGGACAGGCCATCGACGAGGACACCCTGGCCCAGTTGACGCAGAGATTCACCTACCTCCAGGGTGACATCACCGATGCGGGGACGTACGAATCGCTGGCCACTCTGTTGGAAGGGTCCTCGAGGCCGCTCTTCTATCTCGAGATTCCACCCTTCCTCTTCGGACGGGTCGTGGCGGGACTCGGACAGGCGGGGTTGACCGATCACGCGACCGTGATGATCGAGAAGCCCTTTGGCCACGACCTCGAATCTGCGCGTGCACTCAACGTGGAACTGCATCAGGTGCTGGCGGAGCACCAGATTCTGCGTATCGATCATTTCCTGGGAAAACAACCCGTCCTCGACATGCTGTTTCTCCGGTTCGCCAACGCGCTCTTCGAACCGGTATGGAATCGCGACCATGTCGCCGCCGTGCAGATCACCATGGCCGAAGACTTCGGCGTTGACGACCGCGGTGCGTTCTACGACGTGGTGGGTGCCGTCCGCGACGTGGTGCAGAACCATCTCCTGCAGGTGCTCGCCCTCGTCGCCATGGAAGCGCCCGTCGGTCCGGGGGCCGGAGCGCTCTGGGACAAGAAAGTCGACGTCTTTCGCTCCGTGCCCGACGTCGATCCGACCCGCTGCGTGCGGGGGCAGTACGAAGGGTATCGCAACGTCCGCGGGGTCAAGGGCACCTCGAGCACCGAGACCTACGTGGCGCTCCGTCTCCATGTGGACAATTGGCGTTGGGCCGGGGTGCCCTTCTACATCCGGGCCGGAAAGGCGCTCGCCGCCCGGGCGACGGAGGTGCGGATCATCTTCCGGCGCGTCCCGCCTCTCTCCTTCCTGGCCGAAAAACAACACGCAGACCCGAATGAGCTCGTCTTCCGGATCGACCCTGACGCCGGAATGCGGTTGGCCCTGCGCTCGAAGGGCACCGACGGGTGCGCGTGCAGAGACGTGCACATGGACCTGCCATTCGCCGCCCAGCTGGGTCAACCGCCCGAACCCTATGAGCGACTCATCCATGACGCGCTCACCGGCGATCATTCCCTCTTTACGAGGGAAGACGCGGTCGAAGAGACCTGGCGCATCCTGATGCCGTTGCTCAGCGATCCGCCGACGCCCGTGCCGTACACGGTGGGGTCGTGGGGACCCTCGCAAGCGGACGAACTCGTCCACGGCCACCCTTCCTGGCGGCTGCCGTGGCTTCCCGCCCGTGGAGACGGTCAGGGGCCGCCTCCGGCGTGACCGTGTCCTACATGTCGTTGCCGACGCCGGCCCCGACCTCCGACGAGGCGAGACCACCGACTTCGAGCATTCCCCTCGCGGCCTCGTCCAGCGGGGAGTCCTCGGCATGGATGTAGCGACCTCCGCGTAACCACGATGCGATGGCACCGACAAAGGTCGTGGCGGCGGCAAAGTCGAACGCCAAATGGAGCCCGTGCGCAAAGGCGGGCGCGATCACGCTGGGAAAGAAACGGCGTCCCGTGAGGTAGTGGGCGCGCGTCGGACCGAGTGCCACCAGAACGTGATGCGGCACCAGCGTCTGAATCGGGTTGAAACCGAGGAACGCCGCGAACAAGCTCCCGATCGGGGGGAGACGAGAAACCTTGAGCGCCTGGGCCGCGGGGACGCCCTGCGACGTCAATCCCGCCAGCAGGTGCGCCGGCAGGGTCGATGCCAGCCCGATCGTGACGATCGAGAAGAAGATCCCTATGGAGAGGACCCCTGCGGAATTCATGAAGGTGGCGTTGATCCCGGCGCCCGCACCTCGTTGATCGGGCGGCAGGCTGTTCATGATGCCCGTCTGGTTCGGTGCGATGAACATGCCCGAAAAGAAGGACAGGAAGAAGAGGATGACGGCAAACGGAGCGTAGGAGAAGTTCATCGGCAACGCTTCGAGGAGCAGATAGCACCCACCGGCGCCGATGAGACCGATTGTGGCCACCCCCCGGGCCCCCAGCCGGTCGGCCATGATCCCGAAGATGGGGCCGGAGATCATGAACCCGATGGTGAGTGGAACCAGGGCGATACCCGCCCACAGCGGCGTTCGGGAGAAGCTGTACCCGTGCTGCGGCAACCAGATGCCCTGCAGCCAGATGATGAGCATGAACTGGATGCCCCCGCGTCCCACGGCGGACATCAGCGATGCGATGATGCCGGCCGTGAACGGTCGGATCCGGAACAGCTTGAGCTGGATCATCGGATTGGGAACCTTGAACTCGATCAGGACGAACACGACCAGTATCGCCACGCCGCCGAAGATCGCCCCGAGCACCGCCGGATTGGTCCATCCCATCGTGTGGCCGCCGTAGGGCTGAATCCCGTAGACGATCCCGGTCAGCAAGGAGATGAGGCCGACCGCAAATGTGATGTTGCCGAGCCAGTCGATCTTCGAGGGGACCCGAACGCCGTTGTCCTTCAGCTTCAGGTAGGCCCAGATGGTGCCGAACACACCGAATGGAACTGAGACCAGGAACACCAGTCGCCATTCGATCGGAGCAAGGAAACCGCCCAGGATGAGGCCGATGAACGAACCCGTGACCAGCGCCACGCCACTGATCCCTTGTGCCTTGCCCCGCTCGTCCTGAGGAAAGGCATCGGTGAGTATGGCGCTCGAGTTGGCGAAGAGGAACGACCCCCCGACACCTTGCCCGAGCCGCATGAGAATGATCCACAACGCGCCACCGACGCCTGAGAGCCACGTGACGGACAGGAGTATGGAGAAGACGGTGAAGACGGCAAACCCGAGGTTGTACATCCGCACGCGGCCGTACATGTCACCGACGCGGCCGAAGCTGACGACGAGGACGGCGGTCACCAAAATGAAGCCCATCAGGATCCACAGGAAGTACGACGTGTTGCCAGGTGCAAGTGGCTGCATGTTGATGCCACGGAAGACGTCCGGCAGGGAGATCAAGAGGATGGACTGGTTGATCGTCACCATCAAGATGCCGAGCGTCGTATTGGAAAGTGCGATCCACTTGTAGCGGTCCTCACGTGCGGTGGGTGCGCCCGGAGCCCCAGCATCCTTCCCGTTCTGCAGCGCCGTCCCGCTCATCGGGCGTTTGTGCTTCCTTCCCCGGCGCCGAGTTCCGGCACGGCGCGGCCGGTGGTGCCATCTCCGGGATTAGTTACTTGCGGCACACAAGGATCTTACCGACGCGACACTCGTCCGACCAGTCCGTAGGAGGGCGTCGACCCGCCGGGCGGGCATCGTGGGAGCGTCCGAGAAGTAGGGGGCTGCAACCCCTGTACCAGCAAGAACGGCCACGCGCCCCCGCCGGCCGACAGCGAACATGTAGTACCATTGGAGCGTCTACCTTCAATAGTGAGGGTTTCGTGAGGATGGCCTACGTCGTCCATTACACCCAGGCCGAGCGCCCGAGCGCCGGCCTGCCGCTGCCCACGAAGGTATGACGTTGCGCCATCGGGCTCCACCCCTCCGCCCGTAGCCGCCGACTTCTCCCCGATGGGAACGACAATGGATGTAGTGGGCGACGCAGGCCGGCCTTCGAGCACAGGTGGTCGGTCGTGCGGATCCAGTGTCCATGAATCCACCGCAGGGCCTCAAGCGCGAGAAATTCAAGACCCAGGCCCTCCAAGACGCCATCCTCAACAGCGCCTACTTCTCGAGCATCGCCACCGACGAGAAGGGGGTCATCCAGATCTTCAACGTGGGGGCCGAGCGCATGCTCGGCGATGCCGCCTCCGCTCGTTCCTCAACCTGCAGGGTTTGTCCACAGATCGATAATGGAGATCCCGGCGTCGCGGAGCATCCCGCGCACGATCGGCAGCGACACTCCCAAGACGTTGCTGGGTACCCCTTCAATACCCTCGACGAACGATGCCGCCCGGCCGTCGATGCTGAATGCTCCGGCGAGCGACAGGGCCTCGCCACTGGCCACATAGGCGCTGATCTCCGCCTGGCTCGGCGTCCCGAATTGCACAACGGTGCTGTCGAGCCGCGCGATCGATGTCCGGGTGCGGGTATCGATCAGACAATGCCCGGTATGGAGGATGCCGCGGTTCCCCGAGAGGCGCCGCCACATGTCGATTGCTTCGTGCGCGGTCGCCGGCTTGCCCAGCGATGTTCCCTCGAGCTCGAGCATGGAATCACACGCAAGGATCAGCGCGTCGGGCCGTCCCTCGGCCACAGCAGCACCCTTTCGCTCGGCAAGGAGGACGACGGCACGTGCCGTCTCCATGCCGTCCACGTCTTCGGGCACGCCGCTGACGACGACGCTGGGGGCGAATCCGGCATCACGCAGAACGCGCAGGCGTGTCACCGATCCTGACGCCAGAATGAACGGGGGCGGCGTTGGCACGCCCTCCATCTGACGACAAGTTCAGCCATTGCGCAAGCCGTGGGAGTCGCCTCATAGCATCGTGAGATGCGGCGGCTGGCGGACCGGGGAATGGCAGGGTTCGCTCGCCTCCTCATCCATGTCTTCTTTCAAGAAGTCGAGGTGGAATGCGGCGAGAATCTGCCGTCGACCGGGCCCGTCGTCGTCGTGGCGAATCACACGAACGGACTGGTTGACGGCCTGCTCCTGATGGCCACACTGCGTCGGTACCCACGCTTTCTCGGAAAATCGACTCTGTTCAAGATCGCCCCGCTCTGGCCGTTCCTCAAGTTCGCTGGCGTCGTCCCGGTCTACCGGGCCATCGACGGAGCGAGCGGCGATCAGAATGCGTCGGCCTTTGCCACCTGTCACCGCCTCCTGGCCGGGGGCGGCATGGTGGCCGTGTTCCCCGAAGGGATCAGCCATGACGAGGCATCGCTCCAACCGCTGAAGACGGGGGCGGCACGCATCTCCCTCGAAGGCGGCGTAGAGGGAGGAGCGCCCGACCTCGTGACCGTTGCCGTGGGGCTCACCTACGACGCGAAGGCGCGCTTCCGTTCGCGAGCACTCGTGCGGATCGACCAGCCGGCGGCGATTGCGCCATGGAGGGAGAGCTACGAACGCGACAGCCATGCGGCGGTGCGGGGGTTCACGCTCGACCTGGCCGATCGACTCTCGGCGGTGAGCCCCAGTTATACGTCGTGGGAACAAGCCGTACAGCTGTCGCAGGTCGCTGAGATCGTCGTGCGCCAACCGCACGGCCTCGTCTCCCCGGTGCCGCTCGCAGATCAGGCGGGCGTGGCGGCACGGCTCGCTCAGGTCGCACAGGCGAAACCGGACGACGAACACCTGACCGAACTCGTGAGCACATTCGCCTCCTACGAGAGGGATCTCAATCTCCTCGGACTGAGCGACTCCCAGTTGGCAGCGGCGTACCGACCGGGCCAGGTCCGAGCATCATTCGCCTGGGCCCTGCTCAAGATCCTCATTGCCATCCCTTTCGCTCTCGTGGGCGTGGCCGTTCACATCATCCCGTTTCAAATCATGAAACAGGTCGCGAAGCTCCCCGGCAACGAAGGGATCAAGGCCACGGTGAAACTGCTCGGATGCTTCGCCTCCTTCACCTTGGTCTATGTTGCGCTCGGCTTCTTCGTCGGCCGCGCCTACGGGGCATGGCTCGGACTTCTGGCGGCAGTGGGAGCGCCATTGTGCGGCTATGTGAGCGTGCGGCTCGGAGAGCGCGTGCAACGGGTCGGCGGATTGCTCGAGGGTTACCGCACCGTCAAGGCGCATGGAACAGACCTCAATTCCGTGCTCGTGCGCCGATCACAGGTCGTCGACGCCGCCCGATCAGTGCTTACTCCTCGATGAGCACGCATTCGGTGATCAAGTACGGCTCCCACCGTGCACAGACGGCGGAGCTGTGGCGCCCCAAGGGGCTGCGGGGCGACCAACCGGTTGTCGTCCTCATCCACGGCGGCTTCTGGCGCCAGATCTATACCAAACATCTGATGCACCGCCTGGCCCGGGCTGTCGTCGCCCACGGCTGGACGGCCTACAACATCGAATACCGAAGGGTGGGGCACTTCGGCCGCGGCGGATGGCCCGAGACCTTTCAAGATGTCGCCGCGGCAATCGATGCGCTGAAGACAGTTGCGCACGTGGATCGGGAACGCATCGTCACGTGCGGGCATTCGGCAGGAGGCCACCTCGCCCTGTGGGCCGGCACGGCGCGGACAACAGGCCCATCGGTGCCTCCGGCCACCGGCCAGGTGCGGATCACCGCCGCCATCTCACTGGCGGGCGTGGTGGATCTGGTCGAGGGAGCTCGTCGCAACCTGGGTGCGGGCGCGGTCCAGGCGTTGATGGGTGGCGGACCCGACGAAATCCCCGAACGCTATGCGTGGGGCTCGCCCGCCGCGTCACTGCCGATGGGCATCAAGCAGATCCTCGTGCACGGTCTGGCGGACTCGACGGTGACGGCGTCGCTCAGCGAGCAGTGCGTCCTCCTCGCACAATCTCTCGGCGACCAAGCTGAGTACGTGCCCCTCGCCGGCGCGGGACACATGGACATGATCGATCCTCACGGTGCTGCATTCGCAGGGGTGAAGGCTCGCCTCGACCTGATCCTGGCAGAGTGAGCCTGATCGCTACGCGGGGAGTCGGTCCTCGTGGGTCCGGCAATCCCCCGACCGAAATTCGCTGACGCGCCCACCATCAATGGTGACGTCACCCAGCGGGAGGCCGTCGATCCCCCACACGGTGTAGGCCCCCTCGACCAGCTCGGGGTACACCCCGGCGATGAATTCTCGATCAACCGCCCGCCTGCGTCGGATCATGGTGTGCAGGTGATGGGACCTTGGTGCACCGACCGGCGTCAGGTCAATCTCCATACCGAGACACGATTCGTCGGCAAACAGGACAAGCGCGCCGATATCGTCGCCTATGTCGAGGACGAGTGCCTCCGGGGGACCCTGCGTCGGTCCATCGTCCACGTACGGCGCTTCAACGAGGCCGTGGGAGTGATCGTGATGGCGACCGTCGTGCATGCTGCCCGGACCCTAGAGCTCGGGATCGGAGTCGGAGGCGGGCGTGGTCGGCGGGTTCGAGAAGCCCCCGTGCGGGTCGGCCAGATAAGGGAAGTTCGCCTGGTAGGCCCGTGGGCTTGCCGTGACACCCTGCGACACCGCCGCGACCGCCGCGTCCGGAGTGAACGTCGGATCGACCAGTGGGATCGTCGCGCCCGCCACGGCCTTGAGGGCAATGGTGACCACGTCGTCGGTGGGCCGACGACCGTTGGGGTAGCCCGCCAGGTCACCCTCGAGCAGGCCGAGGTCGCTCGTCCCGGTCTGGGTCCCGTCACTCGACGTCGGAGCTACCCCCATGTTGAGGCGCAGCATCTCCGCAATGACCTGCCCACCCTGGTAGGTCCCGATGCCGAACGGGGCACCGATGACGCTGCCGGGAATGCCGGTGGCGAAAATGGCCACGAGGTCGGCCCTCGGTTTGGTGTAGGCGGCCAGGTGAGGGAAGGCGCCCGGGTAGAGGACCGGCAAGAGGTTCTGCAGTTCCGGATGTTCCACCGCGGCGGCGAACTGGCTGTCGTTCATCGGTAACTGGCTGTTCCAGTAGTCCTTTGACGCCATGGGAACCACGACCTCGTTCACGAGCGGGCTGCCCAGACGTGACACCTGGTCGTAGGGCCCCGTGGCCGTGGTGGCACCAGTCGTCGGACTGAACATGCGCACGGTTTGGCGATGTGCGGTCGTGTAGACCCCGATGACTGCATGGGGGTCGTTCGCTCCCATCGTCAACGGTGCGCCGTCCGACGTCAGCGAGCTGATGGGAATCTGCAGCGCAATCGAGTGGACGTTGACGGCGGCCAGGGAGTTGATGCCAGGGGTGTTGGACCCGGGGATCAAGTGGTCGCCGGAGATCGGCCTCAGGTCACCGAGGTCGAAGATGGAGCCGAGATCGACGAAGAAGCCGTCGGCCCGCTGCCCGGCGAAGACATTGAGACCATCTGACATCCGGTACACCGCCGGGGCCGACAGCGACGCATAGTTCGGCGTGGTGCGAATGCCGACATTGCACGGAGGGCACGCGAAAACGCCACCACTTCCCCAAGGTGGGCTGATGGGCGTCGACGTGCTGTTCCCTGTGGCGGGGTCGGTGTCGATCCTCGTGACCGTGTAGGTCTGTCGACGGTTCCAGGTGGCACTGTAGCCCGTGGAGGGCGAATGCGTGATGGGCCCGGTGGCATACAGGAACGTGTTCGGATCGAGAATCGTCGTCGTGAACTGGAATTGGTACGTGATGGAAGGTATGCCCGTCCCCGTGTTGTCGATGTGGATCTGATACAGCACATCGTCCCCGACCGGCGGCGCGTCGCCGACAACCGTCTTGGCGCCGAACTCGAAGAAGTTGGGTCCGCCGTCAGGGGCTTGCAGGGGCACGTAGTTGGCGATGATCGTGACCGTTTCAGGGCAGTCTGGGCTGACGAACGCGTACACGTCCGTGCTGTCGGCGGCGGGATCCTTGGAAATTGCAGGTGCTTCTCTGTGGGACGACATGTTCAGTTCACCTCATGAAGGGTAGGGATGAGAATGGGTTGGCACTGCGGGCCTACTGGGTGGCGTTGATGAGCTCCTGCGCCAGGGCTTGGCTGGTGTAGTCGATGTGCTTCGTGCCGACGTAGATGGAGATCGTCCCCGCCTTGGCGTCAACGACGTGGGCCACCACGCCCGAGCCCTCGAGGAGCGGCCCGTCGGAGGGTGTGGGCGTCGGTGGCGCGACGACGTCGGCGCCACTGACGCCCGTGAGGAGGCTCAGACCCCCGGCAGCGGCGACGCCCGTGGCGGCCGCGCCGATGGACGCGTTTCTCAGAAAGTGTCGGCGGCTGATATTCGGCATGGTGTGCTCCTTGTAATGGCTGATGAATGGACCGATCAGAGAGATGACGGAAGATGCCTAAAAGAAGGCCACCCCCACGATGGGGCTGCTGAGACTTGCCGTACCGGCCGCCCCGCAGAACGACGAATCGCCGTAGTTGAAGATCCCACCGTCTGCGGCAACAAGCGTGTAGCCGTTTCCGAAGAAGGTGCCGGCGACGCCCACCACGGGCTTGTTCAGATGCACGGCTCCGGCCGAGCCGTGGAAGATGGAGGCACCGAACGTGAAGACGCCACCGTCGCTGGCCGCCAGCACGTAGCCGTTGCCGTTGCGAGCCGGGGCGACGGCGACGATGGGCCTGTTCAACGGCGTGCTCGCCAGCGAGCCGTAGAACCGAGCATCGCCGAACGAGAAGACGCCGCCGTCCGCCGCGACGAGCCAGTAGCCGCGGCCATCCTTCGTGGCCGCCATGGCGACGACGGGCTTGTTCAGTGTGATGGCACCCAGAGATCCGTAGAACCCGGCATCGCCGAAGGTGAAGACGCCACCGTCGGAGGCCACCAGCCAGTAGCCCTGTCCATCGGGCGTGGCCACCATGCCCACGATCGGCTGGTTGAGGGGCATCGCTCCCGTGGACCCCTCAAAGGGTGCGTCACCGAACGAGAAGACGCCACCATCGGAGGCCACCAGCCAGTAGCCGCGACCGTCAACGCTCGGCGCCAAGTCGACGACCGGCTTGTTGAGCCTGGTCGCTGCCGCCGATCCGTAGAACCCGGCGGCGCCATTCGTGAACACGCCGCCCTCGGCGGATACCTGCCAATAGCCCTCACCGCTGGGCCCCGAACACGAGCTGACGGCGTTGGCGAGGGTCTTGGCGGTGGGCGTCGAAGCTGCGGCCACGGTGCCGGAGAACGCTGACTGCAGTTGAAGGCCGATCGACCCCGCGGCGACTGCCGCAACGGCAGCCGTGACGAACCTCGTCCCCCTGCTGTCAACTCGCTTCCCGCATCCACGCCTACGAACCTTCATCGTTCACCTCGTCGTTCGCTCCAACGTGCGATCTTCTTTTGAGGCATTCGGTACGCACCCTGCGTTGGATGACGAGCGACCCCGATTCTTTGGATTGTCACGAGCCTGCAACACAGCGGGCGTGCCGCCGAGACAGGGCTTGTACAGTCATTTCCCGTGGAGCACGCGCCGAGATGGCGAGAACTCGTGACCGGCCCCGAGGAGGACATTCCGCTCGACGAGGCCGCGCTGTTGATCGCGGCCCACGGCGACCCCGCCCTCGACGTGCACGCGCAGCTCGAGCGGCTCGATGCCCTCTCGGCGCAGGTAGGGCGGTCCGATGTGGATGCGGTCTGTGCCTTCGTGTTCGAGACACTCGGTATCCGCGGGGACGTCCGGACGTACGATGACCCTCGGAACTCGTATCTCGACCAGGTGCTCGATCGCCGCCGCGGCATCCCGATCTCGATCTCGGTACTTCTCATGGAGATCGCACGTCGCTGTGGTGTCCCACTTGTCGGTGTCGGGATGCCCGGTCATTTCCTGGTCCGGAATCCGGCTCGCCCGGAGCTTCTCATCGACGCCTTCTCCGGGGGGCAGCGCGTCGATCGCGCGGGATGCGCTCGACTGTTGCGATCTGTCGCCGGCACGGAGGTCGACCTCCCCGACGGCATGCTCGCCTCCGTGGGGACCCGCGCCATCCTGGCCAGGATGTTGGCCAACCTCGATCACAGCTTTCGCCGGCGAGGGAACACCGAAAGCGTTCGATGGGTGACCCGCCTGCGGGCCGCTCTTCCAGGCCAGTCATTGGGCGAGCATGTCGCCCTGGCCGATGGTCTCGCTGCCCTGGGTTGTTACGACGATGCGGCGGCGCTCCTCGAGGAAGCTGCCCTCGGGCCCGGACTCCCGGACGAGACTGCACGGTCGCTGCGGGGCCGAGCCCGCGGCCTGCGGGCCCGATTCAACTGAGCGGGCGGCGCATCCGACGCTCCTCTAGCCGAGGGCGGCGTTCTCGAGGACGAGGGCAACCCCCTGGCCCGAGCCGACACAGACCCCGAGTACGCCATACCGCAGATGGCGCAGGTGGAGCTCAGTGGCCAACGTGAGGACATAGCGCGTACCCGAAGAGCCGAACGGGTGGCCGATTGCGACCGCACCTCCGTTCGGGTTGAGCCGGTCGTCGGGAACCTCGAATCCCTGCAGCTGATGCGGTAGTTCGCGCAAGACCCCGAGCGCCTGGGCGGCGAAGGCTTCGTGGACCTCCCAGACGTCGATGTCCTCCGGCGCCAATCGGGCCCGTCCGAGCGCCGTGGCGATGGCGTAGGCAGGGGCGATCCCCATGAACGCCGGATCGAGCGCATGGGTCGCCGACGCGACCACCCGGGCCAAGGGTTCGAGACCGAGTTCCTCGGCCGCGCGCCGGCTCGCCAGGACCGCGGCACTGGCGCCGTCGCTGAGCGGTGAAGAGTTGCCCGCGGTCATCTGCGTCGTGTTCGGCTGTGCAGGGAGTCTCGCAAGCTGCTCGGCCGTGGTGTCGCCGCGGATGATCTCGTCGTGCTCGAAGGTCTTCGGCGGTTCCTTGCGGGTGCCGGGGACCTCGACGGGGTGGATCTCGGCCGCCAGCCGCCCCGAATCCCGTGCAGCCGCGGCGTGCTGGTGCGAACGAAGGGCGAACGCGTCGATCTCCTCCCGTGTCAGTGCGTAGCGATCGGCCACGTTCTGAGCCGTTTTGATCATCTCGACGTAGGCATTGCTGGCCAGGAGGGCGGGGTTGGGCGGCCCACCGGCACCCGACCACATCGTGTCCAACAAGAGGATCGGGCCACGCGGGCTGAACGGCGCGTCACCTTTCATCTGCGCCCAGCCCGACCGCGACATCGATTCCACTCCAGCCGCCAGACCGACCGCGAGCTCGTCGCTCCTGATCGCATGCGCGAGCGAGATGGCCCCCGTGAGCGATGAGGCGCAGAACCGGTTGACGGTGACCGCAGGAACCGAATCCGGGAACCCGGCGGCCAGGGCCGCCCAACGTGCGATGTCCCCCATCCCTTCGTGGGCTGTGTTGACGCAGCCCGCTGTTATGTCACCGACACGGTCGAGCGGTACACCGACCCGCTCGCACGCGGCCACCATCGTCTGTCCCAGCAGGTCATCGGTCCGCAGGTGCGAAAGCGCACCCCCGTAGCGACCCACGGGGGTGCGCACACCCCCAAGGACGAATGCGTCAGTCACGGAACCAGCGACGCATCGAGCGTGATCTCGGGGACACCGGCCAGAGCCCGGCTGACCGGGCACCCCGCCTTGGCCGCCGCGGCATGGTCCTTGAACGCAGGCTCGTCCACTCCGGGGACCCGGCCGACCGTGACGAGTGCGATCTTCGTGATCGTCGGGACTCCTTCCACGGGCCGCAGGGTGACCGTCGTATCCGTGCGTACGGATTCGGGTGGATGTCCAGCCTGAGCCAGGAGGTTGGAGAGCGCCATCGAGAAGCAGGCAGCATGCGCAGCGGCGATCAGCTGTTCGGGGTTGGAGCCCGGACCGTCCTCGAAACGGGATTTGAACGTGTACCCACCGCTGATGGTGTCGCCCGCGGTGAAGGTGCCCGTACCGCTCGGCACATCTCCCTTCCATTCGGCACTGCCTTTTGCCGGCATTGTCATTCTCCTTGTCGTCATCACGCCTTCTCGATTCTGACGATTCGTCGACCGTCGCGCCAGCCCCGCCGTCGAGGCGGGGCGCAAGGTCGGATCGGCCGGGCACCGGGAAATCGTCGGCATCGATGCCTCCCCTAATGGTGCTCGACCTCACTCGTCGAATAGAAATGACGACGCGTCGTCCGCGGCCCGTGACACTGGAGGTGGGTATGGCTGATCGGCCAGAGGTTCCCGGCGGGACATTCGGCTCAGAGGAGGGTTCGAAGGTAGCGATTGCGTTCATCGGACTGGGCATCATGGGCGCCCCCATGGCGAATGCCTTGGTTCGCGCCGGGTATGCCGTCAGTGGATGGAATCGGAGCGCCGAAAAACTGACGCACCTGATCAACGCAGGCGGCAGGGCGGCGACGTCCGCAGCCGACGCCGCCGCGCACGCCGACATCGTCATCACGATGCTCCCCGACTCCCCCGACGTCGAGGAGGTTGCCTTGGGCGCCGAGGGTATTCTCGGCCACCTCCGGCCCGGTGACCTTCTCGTCGACATGAGCACCGTGCATCCGCGGACCGCCCGCCGCATCGCCCAAGAAGGTGCAGCACGGGGGATCGACGTGCTCGACGCGCCGGTCTCGGGAGGTGAGCAGGGTGCAATCGACGGCACCCTGTCGATCATGGTGGGTGGTCCCGCGCGCGCCTTCAAACGGGCGCGCCCCGTGCTCGCGAGCCTGGGCACGACCGTCGTGCACGTCGGAGCGTCCGGAGCCGGACAAACCGTCAAAGCCGCCAACCAGATGATCGTCGCCGGCACGCTGGAGCTTCTCGCCGAGGCGTTGGTGTTTCTCGATGCATGCGACGTCGACCGCTCGCTGGCTCTGCAGGTTCTGGCGGGCGGCCTCGCCGGCAGTCGGGTTCTCGACCGAAAGGCGGACTCGATGCTGGCACGCCGGTTCGATCCGGGGTTCCGCGTCGATCTGCACCACAAGGACCTGGGGATCGCCATGGACGCGGCACGTCAGGCCGGCATCTCGCTACCGGTCGGGGCCCTGGTGGCCCAGCTCATGGCGGCCGCCCGGGCCCAAGGACTCGGCCATCTCGACCACTCAGCCCTTCTCCTGGTTCTCGAGGGGCTCTCAGGACGCTCAGCGGGTCCGCGGCCGTGACCGACCCGTCGCGCTGAACTCGTCTGCGCCTCGACCCAGAACACCGCTGGGCGACACGTCGGGTGGCTCGGCCAGGCCTCCGAAGCGCTCGATCAGCTCGCGGACACGCCACGGCCTGCCACGCCGAGACCTCATAAGCGGGATTTGGTCGGACAACAGTGGGCGGTCCGATCCCCACCCTGCCGCTGCCTTGTTCCGGGGCCATTCCCCTTCCCGCATGCGTCGGGGGGGCATCAACGGTTGACGTCCGTCGTCCCTCTGTCTACTCGTCCTTGCCCAACAGATTTCGCAGCGCCACCAGCTGCTCGGGATCGGCGGCCACCTGATCCACGAAGCTCGAGAGGGCGACGTCCCCGAAGCGGCTCAAGAGGGCGTCGGAAGCCTTCGCAGCCTGCGCCGCGACGAATTCGGTTTGGGTCATGGTCGGGTAGTACCTGAATGCCCGCCCTTCTTTTTCATGGGCGAGGATGCCCTTGTCGCTCAAGCGTGTGCAGATGGTCAGCACCGTCTTGTAGGCCAGTGGCACCGTTCGACGCTTGTTCAGAACTTCCTCGACCTCCGAGACCAACGCCGTTCCTCGAGTCCAGATGATCTCCATGACCTCTGCCTCGAGTGGGCCGAGCATTTCGTCGAGCTTGGGCACGTGCGGCTTTCTCCGCCGCTTTGCGGTCACCTCGGCCACCGATCCTTCTCGGGAACGCGGAGGAACTCCGGATCTCCACCCATGTCAACTCCTCCACGCTCTGGCCTCGAGGACCGTGACCGAATTTCGCTTCTCGTTCTTACGCCGAACGGCGGCGCTCGGCCAATTCCATCCCTTGCGACAGAAGACTAATTATACGCCTGCCCAAAAGGCAATGTTGCAGAGCCCTCGCGGAGTGGAATGGAACGTGCATGCAGCCTCGGTTTCGTCGCACCACAAGGCACTTGACGCGAACGTCAGCGTAAGGACACACGAGCCACAGTCGGCGACTCAGTACCTGAACCCTCGCTGGGTGGGTCCCGAGACACAACCGAGACCGTGGTACATCTGCAACCCGACGAGCTCGCGCACTCGTGACGAGAGTGTCGGCCAGACTTCGGGCAGGATCGACAGCGACGCGTTCTCCTGCTGACGGATCCATGGCTGGCAGTAATAGGCGATGACGCCATGGCGCAGCTGGTCCACCGTCACGTTGGCACCCGTCTGGTGCAGGACGCGACCGTCCAGGCACACCAGGGACCCCGCTCGTCCACCGACTGCCACCGTCTCGACGGTTCGCTGGTTCATCACTTCGGCCGTCCACCCGGTGTGGTCCTCGTGGTGAGACCCGGGGATGAATCTCGTCGCCCCGTTCTCCTCCGTGAAGTCATCGAGCATCCAGATGATGTTCGCCACCAAGGGGAAGGGTGGCCACGGTAGCGGCACGTAATCCTGGTCGTAGTGCAGGTACATCGGATGGCCGCCGGGTCCCGTGATATTTGCCGTGAGGCTCGACATGAGGAACATCGGATCGAGAAGGTGCGACATGAGGGCCATGGCAACCGGGTGCTCGAGCAGATCAGCGAATTCGATCCCCTTGTTGAGCAACCCGAACACACGTTGGTTGTTGGGCCCGTCCTCCCACTTCGGATTGCGGTCAATGCCCGCCGTCCGTTCCGACCGAGCCACCCCGACAAGCCTCGAGCGCACACGCTGCACCTCCTTGTGGGACAACACGTCCGGGAGGACGGCGAACCCGTCGCGGGAAAGGCCGAGAAAGGCGGATTCGAGATCCGCCTCGTCAATCACGGTTGTCATCGCTCACCTCTTCGGGGTGTCCCAGGTCCCAGGTCCAGGTCCATGGACCGAGTCAACTACATATGCGCGGCAACATTCTCGTCGAGATCATCGATCAACGTCACTCGAGACGGGACATAGATGGCGGTCGTCAGCAGGGCAACACCCATGACCCCCAGGCCAACAAGCGCGGTGAGATGCAGGCCACTGACGAAGGCCTGGTTCGCCGCCTCCCTCGTCGCTTGACCAAGGTCGTGGGGAAGCTTGGCCGCGACACCCACGGCCTCCCCGATCTGACTTTGGATCACCGGGCGGGACGCCACGGGGACATGGCGCAACGGACCGTCGAACGCCTTTTGGACCTCGGACCGGTACACGCCCGCGGCCAAGCTGCCCACGATGGCCACCCCGAACGTACCGCCCAACAGTTGCACCATCGCCCGGAGACCCGAACCCGCACCGATCTTGTCGGGTGGCAGGGTTCCCACAATCGCATTGGACGCAGGAGCGATCACGAGACCCATCCCGAAACCCACCAGGACGAAGGCGATGGAGACGGGCAGGACTCCCGATGTGACCGACAAGGTCGTCAACGTCAAGAGGCCACCGGTGACGAGCACCATGCCGACGAGCATGATCGTCCGCAGCCCGAAGCGCGCGGCAAGCCGGGGCGCCAGATTGCTGCCCAGAATGCTGGCGGCGGCAGATGGGATAAACCGGAGACCGACTCGAAGGGATCGGCTCCCTGCACGAACTGGATGTATTGACTGACGAGATAGCTCACGCCGAACATGACGAAGAAGACGGCCGTCACCGCCCCCAGAGCCGAGGAAAAAGTGCGATTCGCGAAGAGGTGGAGGTCGAGAAACGGGTTACTCCGGCGGCGGTCCCACACGATGAACACCGACAACAGCACCGCGGCGAGTGTCAGGGCAACCACGACCTGTAGCGAAGCCCAGCCATCTGTCGACGTCACGATGAATCCGTAAGTGAGTGCAGTGAGCCCCAGGGACGAAAGCACCACACCCACGGGATCGAGATTCGGGCGCTCGGAGGCACGACTTTCGTTGAGCGCAACGATTCCGCCCAGAAAGGCCAGGGCAGCCACCGGCACATTGATCAGAAAGACCGAACCCCACCAGAAGTGCTGTAAGAGCCACCCACCGAGAAGTGGGCCCGCCGCGGCGCCGATGCCGCCCACCCCGGCCCATATCCCGATGGCTCGCGCCCGCCGACGCCCCGAAAATGTCGACGCAATGATGGCCAGCGTGGCCGGCATGAGCAGCGCGGCGCCGAACCCCATGACGGTACGCGCCGCAATGAGGGGCCCCGTGGAGTGAACGAGCGCGCACCCCAAGGAACCTCCGCCGAATATGGCGACACCGATGAGGAAGAGCCGTCGCCTCCCGAACCGGTCGCCGAGAGCACCACCAAAGAGGAGGAACACGGCGGTGGTGAGGGTGTAACTGTCGGCGATCCACTGCAACCCGCTGCTCGTCGGGTGGAGCTCTTTGACCAACGTCGGCAATGCGACATTGAGCACGGTCTGATCCAGCGAAATGAGCAGCACGGTGAAGCACATGACGCCGAGCGCCAACCACTCACGTTTCGTGAAGCGGCTCCTTTCGGCGAAGGACACCTCGCCGGTCGGAATGCTTCGTGTCCTCGAAGCGAGAGAAGTCACAGAGCTCCTGATGAAAAACCGATGTGCATGGTCACGCTGACTAGTTCGGAAGGAGCGGGAGAGCCAACTCGGTCAGTCCGCGATAGACGAACGAGGCGGCATCAGGTTCGATTTCCTGATCGGCCCACACCTGGAGGGCGGTGTTGATGGTCAAGGTGATAGCGCCCGCAATGAGGAGATTGCGCAGATCAGAAGGATCGGTGGCGGTACGTGCCGCGATGACCTCGGCCATGAGGTCTCGTTTGCCATAGGCCTCCTCCAGCCAACGTGCTCTGAGTGCAGGGGTTTCGCGCAGGAGGGTCAGGAAGGTACGGACCTTCGTGGTGTCCTCCCACCCCGGGGCGAGTGACTGGCCGATCGCCTCTCGCAGAGCCACTTGTAGGGACTCTTCGGGTGGCCGATCGCGGAGCGCTTCGAGGAACAGGTCCAGACTGGTCGCGCCGATGGCGACGACCAGATCCTCCTTTGTCGGAAAGTAGCGAAAGAAGGTCCGCGGCGACACATCGACTGCAGCCGCGATGTCGTCGATGGTGGTCCCCGCGTATCCCCGCTCGGAGAACAGCTCGGCGGCCGCCTCGGCCAGCTGCCGCCTCGTCCGCTCCTTCTTGCGCACCGCGAGGCCGCTTCTGGGCAATTCCCTCGTTCCGATCGTCATCGCATCCGCCACCATGGTCCGGTCCTCCTCAATTACATGAACTGCCGAACGTCTCACCCTGACTGATGACACTAACTGCCATTTTTCGCGACCGTACGCCGCGGCGATCCCTGCGAGTCGAGCGTTCAAAGAGTCAGAATGGGACCCCGGCCAGGCGCCCTTTGCAACGGACGTGGCAGGTCAGAAGGGTGCGATGGTCCTCCGCGGTGAAACTACGAGGAGCGGGGCTTGATCGGGAGAAACGACTGACACTCCTCGAGCAGTTCGGCGTCGCCGCCGCCAGCTTGATGCGCGTCGACGTATTCCTGCGCCTCCTCGGCGTTCACGGGATGCCAACCTTCGGGCCATTCATTCACGGACGGAACGGTAGCGCTCTTTTGAGGGTCCGGACGCGACCCTCGGAATGCCGACCTCCAGCCCGGTCAGGACCCGGATCGGATCCCTCGGCCCGGACTGGCAGGCCACCGGCCGCGACGCTGGTCGGGTCCGCGGGACCGTTGTCCTTCAGCTGGTGAATCCCCGAATCGCGTCCAGTCGGGCGACGAGCTTGTCGAGGGCCTCCGAGAACGCATCTGAGAGATGAGGTGCGACGGCCTCAGGGCCCTTGGCGTCGATCACCCGCACAAGCCCGGTCATTGCATGCGTCAAATCCGCCACTGCCTGTGCGACTTCATCTGTCTCCGCTGCCATCGTCTGTGTCCTTTCTCAACCGGTACGCCCGCGCCGGACGCCACGGCCTCACCGTACCGGGGATCGGGTCACCCACGGGCGGGCGCGGCGCCACGTTGGGCGGCCCCACGCGATCGGGCGTCGGGACCGAGGCCGGGCTGGCCAGGCATGCCTTCGCCGTGCATCATTGGGGGTGGTCAGGGGAAGTAACGGCTCCCATGACGAAAGGGTGACCGACCGTGGACGAGCAGCAGCTGGAGAAGATTCGCGCGGGAAGGGGTTTCCTCGCCGCCCTCGACCAGAGTGGCGGCAGCACTCCTCACGCGTTGGCCGCGTATGGGATCGCCGGGGACGCCTACTCGACCGACGATGAGATGTTCGACCTCATGCAGTCCATGCGCAGCCGGATCGCCCTGAGCCCGGCATTCGACGGGGACCACATTCTTGGGGCCATCCTCTTCGAGGACTCCCTGCATCGCGAGGTTGGCGGCCAGCCATTCGCCGACTACCTCTGGGCAGCGAAGCGCATCGTCCCCTTCCTGAAGGTCGACCGGGGCCTGGCTCCGGTCAATAACGGCGTGCAACGCATGAAGCCAATCCCGGACCTCGACACGCTTCTGGCTCTCGGATCGAAAGGGCACGTGTTCGGCACCAAGATGCGATCGTTCGTCCAGCTGGCCGACACCGAGGGGATTTCGGCGATCGTCGACCAGCAGTTCGATGTGGCCCGCCAAATTCTCGAGGCCGGCCTTGTCCCGATCCTCGAACCTGAGATCTCCATCGAGAGCCCCGAGAAGGCGGCAGCGGAGGCTCTCCTCAAAGCAGCCATCTTCGAGCACGTCGACGAACTCGCGCCCGAGGAGCAGGTAATTGTGAAGCTCACGCTGCCCGAGGTCGACGACTTCTACGCCGACCTGGTGAGCCATCCCTCCATCCTTCGAGTCGTCGCCCTGTCTGGCGGCTATTCCAGACAGGCGGCCAACGCCCGACTCGCCCGGAACCACGGCGTCATTGCCAGCTTTTCTCGCGCCCTCACGGACGGGCTCCGAGTGACGCAGGATGACGACACGTTCAACGCCACCCTGTCCGATTCGATCCGAAGCATCTTCGAAGCCTCCGTCACCTGAGCCTCCGCTACCCGACCTCCGACGGCACCCTCGTTCAGATCCCGGCGTGTCCCGTCCTCGGGTCGGGGTCGTACACGTGCGGCATCAGCGCATTGGGGGGGATCCGTCCAAGACGGCCCGCTTCGAAGTCGTCCATCGCCTGTTGAATCTCGGCCCTGGTGTTCATGACGAATGGGCCATAGTGCTCGACCGGCTCGCCGATGGGTCGCCCCCCGAGCAGCAGCACCTCAAAGTCGGCTGAGCGCGAGTCTTGCTTTTCGTCCGCCTGGAGGGCGAGCCAATCGCCAGGTCCGAAGGTGGACATCTGCCCGACGTGCACCGGTCGCCCCTCCGTGCTCGTTCGGCCCGATCCGGCCAACACATACGCCAACGCGTTGAACGACGGATTCCACGGGATACGCAGTTGCGCACCTGGTCGGAGAGAGACGTGCATGAGCGCCATCGGTGAATGGGTCGACCCGGGCCCGCGCACTCCGGCGACCTCACCTGCGATGACCCGCACCAGCGAGCCACCGTCGGGCGACGCCAGAAGGGCGACCTCGGCGGCCTCGAGCCCTTGGTACGCCGGTGCGATGAACTTGTCCTTTGCCGCGAGGTTCACCCACAACTGAATGCCGTGAAACACCCCACCGGCGACAACGAGCGCTTCGGGTGGCGTCTCGATGTGGAGGATCCCGGCACCGGCGGTCATCCACTGCGTGGCCCCATCCGTGATGAGCCCACCACCTCCATGTGAGTCTTGATGCTGGAAGGTCCCGTCGATCATGTACGTCACCGTCTCGAAACCGCGGTGCGGATGCCACGGAGTTCCCTTCGGCTCCCCGGGGGCATAGTCCACCTCGCCCATCTGATCCATATGGACGAACGGGTCAAGCTCCTGAAGGCTCAGCCCGGCGAAAGCCCGACGCACGGGGAAACCTTCCCCCTCCAAGCCGCTCGGTGCGGTGGTGACCGACTTGAGCGGGCGCTCGGTCGAGCCGGCCACATCAGGGTCCGCAATTCGGGGCAGTCCCGTCATGTCGTCGACCGTTACCGCAGGCATTTCGCACCCCGCTCAACGGCGTCACCGGGATCCTTCGGTCATGACCCAACCCCTTTCAGCACTCACCCACTACCTGCGACGAGCTCCGCCACTCAGCGATTCGCAGCCACGCGGGCGCTGATCTTCGCCCACGCAGCCAGGTCCCGGTCATCGGCGGGCCGACCGACCCGAGTCACGGTGTCCACATCGGGTGACGCCGCGCGCAGCGCCCCGACACGGCACTCGTCCTTGCTCCGGCTGCTGAACGGATCGAACTGGTAGTGACGCATCGCGTTGGCATGCGTGATCTTGTCGATCTGGGTCTCGTCGAGGTCGCCGAGGATCACGGAGAGAACCTCCGGCGCTTCGGGCCATGTCCCGTCGGAGTGCGGAAAATCGGACTCCCAACAGACGTTGTCGATATTGAAGTGGTCGAGGTTGGCGAGGCCGATCGGCTCTTTGATGAAACAGCAGAGGATGTTGCGCCGGAACACGTCAGACGGCCCATTGGTGCCGTCGGGAAACGTGTGACCGGTCCACCCGTGGTGTCGATCGAGCACATGTTCGGCCCGCCAGAGGAAGTAAGGAATCCAGCCGATGTCGCCTTCGGTGAGCGAGAACGTGAGATCGGGAAACCGCTGAAAGGCGTCGCACCAGATCAGATCGGCCAGGGTGAGGATGGAGGACACCGACGACAACGTCATGGCCACGCTGGGCGGCGCGTCCTGGGTCGTGTGGAACGTCCGCGAGGAGGAGCCCACATGGCAACAAAGCACCGTGCCCTCGTCGACCGCCGCCGCAAACAGCGGGTCCCACGCTCTCGAGTGGATGCTCGGCATGCCCAATGCTTCGGGATTCTCCGAGAACGTCACGGCATGACAGCCCTTGGCGGCAAGCCTGCGGACTTCCTTCGCTGCGAGCTCGGCATCGAACAACGGCAACAGGCCGCACGGGATGAACCGGTCGGGATAGGCGCCGCACCACTCGTCGACATGCCAGTCGTTGTAGGCCCGAATCATTATTTCGTTCACCTGAGGATCCGGCCCCTGGTTCAGCACCTGTCCGGAGAATCCGGTCCAGTTCGGGAAATTCGAGACCGGCGAGCTGCCCTCCCGCGTTCATGTCCTGCACCCGTTGGTGCACGTCATAGCAACCCGGACGCATCTCTTCGTACCGATTGGCGTCGATGTTGAAGAACTCGGGCGGCTTTCCCGCCACCGCGTTGAGGCCGAGGTTCCTGCCCCGGACATCCCCGTAGTACCACTGTTGGATCCCGTCAGCCGTCTTCCACCACCCGGGGCGCAAGGTCCTTGTACCGGGCCGGCACGTGCCGATCGAACATGTCCGGAGGCTCAGCGATGTGATCATCGACGCTAATAAGGATCAGCTCATCCGCATCCACGAGACGAAGGTACCAGAGTCTCGGCTCTCTCCACAGGAGGCCGGGGAACCGTCACGGCCCAGCACCTGGTGACAGGGCTCGACGTGCGCGATGCTGCCGTCTCTGCACTACAAGCGGACCTGCGTCGGTCCACAAGGAGCTGGGTCGAGGTGCCACCATCCATCGCGGCACACAGGCGAACTCCTGGTGTCCGGGGTGACCGGGAGCGGCGACCTCGGGCACGGCTCCGACGCACCCGCAGCGGACCTCGACACGATCACGAGCGGCTGCGACCCCGCCCCGACCGCACAGGTCTTCAGCAACGATCTCCAGGTCCTCGCCCAGAAGGCCAACGGCCAGATTCGGCCCCGTCACCGGCGACCTGCAAAAGTTTCGGAGACCCGCAAGCATCGGAGGTATGGGCAATGGGATTGAGTGAGCTGTACCACGTGGGCATTGTCGTCCCGGAGATCGAGGTTGCGCGAAGAGCGCCTCTCGTCTCTGCTCGGCGTCGAATGGGGACCCACGATCGAGGCGGACACAGAGGTTCGCGATGCGTCGGGTTCCGACACCGTGATCTCCCTCAAGCTCTGCTACTCGACGAAGGCCCCCCATCTCGAGCTCGTGGAGGAACGTCCGGGAACCCCCTGGGTATGCAATGCATACTCCAACCTCCATCACATCGGGTTCTTCTCCGATTCCCTGGCCGGCGATGCGCGACAACTCGAAGGGGGCGCGTGCCCACTCGAGATCTGTGGTCGTGCGGGCGAAGAAGCGCCGCGCATGTTCTCCTATCATCGCGATCCTCTCGGTGTGCGATTCGAGTACGTCGATGCGGCGAGCCGCACGATGATGGAGGACTTCCTCTTCAAGGCCCCTGCCGGCTCCGATGGAACGGAGTGACCGAAGAACTCCGGACGCCCCGCGTGTCGACGTCACTGCATCTGACGGGAGGGTTCGAGTGCATATACAGTGCCGCGGACGCAGCTGGGCATAACGCTCCTGAACCGGGGATTCGCGCATGGAACTCACACTCACCGACGATCAAGAACTCCTTCGGGACACCGCGGTCAGGTTCATGGAGGCCGCCTGTCCCCTCGAGACAGTCCGCCGCCTCTTCGACGAGGGCGGGACGGACCTCCCACCGGACTACCTGCGAGATGCCGCCGAACTCGGTTGGTTCTCGCTGCTCGTTCCGGAAGAGTTCGGTGGCGGCAGCATCTCGGGCGAGGGCCTGCGAGACGCCGCCATCGTCGCCGAGGAGCGGGGCAAACGCCTCCAGCCGGGGGCGTTCGTCGCCATGAACGTGGTGGCTGGAGCACTGGCCCGCAGGGGAACGGCGGCCCAACGTGACGGCATACTGCCTGCGGTCATGGCGGGCGAGTCGGCCGCCGCCTGGGTCAGCCAACGACGCGACCGGGGAATGGGCGCCTGGCGTTTCGATCACAGCGGCCCCACGCGACGGGGGCTTCGTCTTGTCCGGCAGCTCCGGAGTGATCCAGGGCGCGAGCCAAGCTGCATGGCTGCTCGTGGTTGCCACCGGGCCCGAAGGGCTTTCCCAATTCCTCGTCGCAACCGACCTGCCCGGTGTCGTCGTGCACGCCCTCGACTCGCACGACATCACCCAGCGATTCGGCAGGGTCGAGCTCAACGAGGTCCTCGTGGGTCCTGAGTCCCTCGTGGGCCAAAACGGTCAGGCCGCGGCAGACGTGGAGCAACAACTCGTCGAAGCCCTCGTGCTGTCGGTGGCCGAAACCCTGGGGGCACTCGCGGCCCTCTTCGAGATGACCCGCCAATACGCCGTTGATCGTATTGCCTTCGGCCGGCCGATCGGCTCGTACCAGGGTGTCAAGTACCAGCTGGCCGACATGAGCCTGTCCATTGAAGCCGCCCACGCGATCTCCGCCGCCGCGACCAAGGCGGTGCAGGGTGGTCAGACCGACGCTGGAGAGGTGGCGAGCATGGCAAAGGCCTGGCTCGGGGACATCGGGATCGAGGTGGCGCAAGGGTGTTTCCAGATTTTTGCCGGCATCGGCTACACCTGGGAGCACGACCTCCATCTGTTCTTGCGTCGCATCACGATGAACGGGTTGCTTTTCGGTCAGTCCGAATGGCACCGTGAGCGGATCTGTTCGATCCAGGGACTTTGAGGAGCGCGGCATGACGCAGAACACTGCACTCGCAGAAAGCGGGGCCCTTCCGGATTTGGAGGCCTACAGGCTCGAGGCCCGAGCCTGGCTGCGCGACAACATGGAACGTCGGGTGGGGCCGCCCGAACGTCACGAGGTGGAGTACTACACGCCCGAAGTGATGGCGGCCAGTCGGGTGTTGCAACGCCGCGTCTACGAGGCCGGTTATGCAGGGATCACCTATGCCAAGGCGTACGGCGGCCAGGGCCTTCCGGCAGCGTACGAATTGGCCTTTACGGAGGAGGCCAAGGACTACGTCCTCGCCGACTTCGGAATATTGACGGGCACGACGTTCGGTGTCTGCGTGCCGACGATGGTGGCGCACGGCCAGCCTGACTTCCTCGCCGAGTTCGTTCCGAAGGTTCTCGCCGGAGAAGCCCTCGTTTGTCAGTTCTTCTCGGAGCCTTCGTCCGGTTCGGACCTGGCCGGGGCCCGTACCCGGGCGACGCGGGACGGCGACATGTGGGTGCTCAACGGGCAGAAGATTTGGAGCACGTTCGCACATCTCGCGGACTGGGGCTTGTGTCTGGCTCGCAGCGACTGGGACCAGCCCAAGCACAGGGGCCTGACGTGGTTCGCCGTCCCTTGTGATTCGCCCGGTCTCACCATTCGGCCGATCCGCCAGATCAATGACACTTCGGAGTTCTGCGAGGACTTCTTCGACGACGTCGCGATCCCCGACATCTACCGGATCGGTGATGTCAACGAAGGTTGGACGGTCACCCAGACGATGCTCGTGCGCGAGCGCGGGAGCTGGAAGGCCGGTCGACCCCGACGCGAAGTTGCATCCCGGGCCGCTCGCGCCGGACCTCGTCGAGCTGGCGCGGCGCGCCGGGACCACGGCGGATCCCACCGTGCGCCAGAAGATCGCCCGGGCCCACACCATTGACTTCGTCAGCGCCGCACTCGTCGCCCGCATCGGCGAACTCCACGGACTGGGCCGGCTCGACGCCGGCACCGCCGCGTACGGGAAGCTCTTCAAGGGCGTCTACGACCCTGTACGGGCTCGCCTCGCCGTCGAGGTCGGCGGCCCGGGAGCGTTGGCGTGGGACGCAGCCGATGAGGACGGTGCGGAGACGTCGCTGTACTACCTCAACTGCCGCATCATGTCGATCGCCGGCGGCACCAATGAAATGCAACGAAATGGGATCGGCGAACGCAAGCTGGGCCTTCCCCGCGAGCCGAGCTTCGATACCGGCAAACCCTTCAGCCAGGTTCTGCGTGACGCCACGAACTGGACGGGTAAGCCCAGCAGCTGATACCCCTATGCCGCGCACCCGTGTGCGGCCCGTGATCTTGAACAACTCTCGAACGTTGTCTCCCAGGAATTGGTGGCGAATCCCCTCAGGAAGTTGGTTCGCCAACATCTCGAGGTCCTCGAGGTAGTCGGGAGTGTGATCGGCATGGGGGTAGTCCGAAGCCCACAGGAACTGCGTCGCCCCATAACGCTCAATGAGCGGAGCGATGGAATGCTCGTCGGGATCGCATGAGACCCAGCACCGGTCACGGAAATAGGTCGACGGCTTCTCCATGCAGTCGCATGCCCACGCCGATCGGGGTGTGTCCATAGACCGCGTCCATCCGATCCAAGAAGTGACCGACCCAGCCGCCTCCCGACTCCAAGACAAGGATCTTGAGACGGGGAAACTGATCGAATACAGCCAAGTCGAAGAACGTCGCAAATTGATGGCGGACGCCGTCACCTCCTCTTACCGCCTCGAGCAGTTGCAGCCGATCTTCGGTCCAGTTCCCACCGGTGAACCGCTCACCCTTCACCCAATCCGGCTCGAAACCAGGGTGAATCGCAAACACCACGTCCAGATCCTGGGCCGCGGCAAAGACCCGGTTGTGGTCGGCGTGAGCCAACGCCCTTCGGGTATGCGTGAACGGCAAGACGAAGCACCCCCGTGCCCCCTCCCCCACGCGCGCGTTCGAGCTCCGGTCGCCGCCGCCTCCGGATCCGACAGCGACAGATGCGCCGCCGGTAGCAACCGATCACCCGAGTCAGCGCAGAACTCGCATATCCAGCGGTTGTAAGCCCTCGTATACGCCTGGCTGAGTTCGGGATCTTCGAGCTCAGCCTCCCAGAGCAGGCCGAGTGTGGGATAGAGGACGGCGGCGTCGAGCCCTTCGGCGTCGAGGAGGCGCACGTCGCTCGGCCGGGTCAAAGCTGCCGTAGGCAGCCTCGGTCACATAGGTCCGCTCGGGGTCTCGCGCAATCGTCATGAGATCGGGTGCCCCCATCACCCCCAACAGCGACGGCATGCCCTTTGTGGTCACCGTCGAGCGCCGTCCACCGATTTCGAGTTCCTCCAGCCCGTCGGCATCTCGCACGATTCGAAGTGCACGGTCCCGAAACTTCGGCTCCAGATACCGTTCCCACAGATCGGGTGGTTCGAGGATGTGCCCGTCGGCATCGATCGCCCCGTCGTAGGCCAGCCGATGGACGCCGGCAAGTTCATGCACATCGGACATGTCGTCCTCCCCCGTACGAACCGCAGCGCTACTCCAGCCCGTTACCTGCGGTGGCCGCATCCCGCTCGTCGTGCGAATAAGCCTAGCCATGCGTCGACCATTGGCGTCATGGTGAACGGCGAGGAATCGCAAGGGCGGCCGCCGTAGGCGTCAGAGGCAGAGCACAGGCGTGGTGGTCGAGACCTCGTTGCTGTCGGCCGTCCCGCCCGGGGCGACCGCCTCCACTTCATACCAGTACGTGGTGGAGAGTCCGGTGACCGAGGTGTCGGTATAACTGGTCGTTGCCGGGGATACGGACGTCAGGACTGAGCCCGCCTGCAGTGGTACCGCGAAGAATGGTATAGGAGGTCACCGAAGGTGACGTACTCGCGGTCCAGCTGATCGCACCTCCGGACCGACGACAATCAGCTGGCATGAAGGGTTCGCAGTGAGACCGGTCGGTGGGTTTGGCGGCGGAGCTACCGGGGTGATGGGGGCGTCGGGCCGAGGCGGTCCGGCCCCGGCGGCGGTGATCGCCGTGACGGTGAAGGTGTAGGCGGTGCCGTCGCTCAGCCCGGTGATCGTCTCGGTGGTCAGCGGCGAGGTGAAGGTGGTCACGGGCTGGGCGAGCGCCCCGATGAAGGGGGTGACGCTGTAGGCCGTGACCGGGTCGCCGCCGTCTTGGGCCGGCGGGGTCCACGACAAGACCACCTGGCCGTCACCGGCCACGCCGTTGACCGCCAAGGGGGCCGAGGGACCGTGGCCGGGGTGAGGGGGGCGCTCGAGTCAGAGGGTCCCCCAGAAGGCGGCGGTATAACAGGGCGTCGAGGTATGGCTCGCTGCTGGCGATTGCTGGGGCGGCGGATCGTTGAACACCGGAAGTCCTGGGGCGATGAGCGCCGAAGGGAGTAGTGGAATGGCGCCGTCACAGTCGGGCGGTCGATGACGGTGCGCCCCCGCGGCCACCTTTGTGGGCCCACTCTCCGTGGGCTCCGGCACCGAGTCGGAGCGATCGCCCGACGGCAACGACCACGAGCACGATCAGAATGATCGACGTGATGTGCGCCGATGGAACCGGGGGCAACACTGATGCCGGCCACAACAAGCGCCCCGGCAATCGCCTGTCCGGCTGTTTGCGACGACGTTGCCCGAGTCGACCGGGAGGCCGTTGAGTCACGGGGATCTCTCCGAGCCAGGAGAGCGGACCGCCGAGAATTCAGCCGTCCGACGGAGGCTTCAAGAATGCTCGGACGATCACCGGATCGAAGTGCCCTCCCGCACAGGCAGCCAGTTCCTGGCGTAGCAGCTTCGGCCGTCATCGCTCGCACTTAGTACGATCGGACCGCTGTCATCGTCTCATGGCAATCCGCCACCGCGACGATCCGCCCCCCGAGCGAGATTTGATCGCCCGACAATCCAAAGGGATAGCCCGACCCGTCGTACTTCTCGTGGTGCTGCGCAATGGTGTCCGCCCAGCGGACCAAGCCAAGGCTCGCGAGTGGCGCGGCCAGGCGTGCTCCCTCCAGCGGGTGGCCTTGCAAGAGCTTCGCCACGTCGGTCTCATCGGGCTTGCCGGGTTTGTTCAGTATCGAACTGTCGACGGTGAGCTTCCCGATGTCGTGCAACAAGGCCGACCACCGAAGGCGGTCTCACGTTCCAATCCGTCGGGTACTCCCTGCCCGCCGAGCGACCGCCATGCGACTCGGAGCCTTGTCCGGAAAGTCACCAGCGTCATCTTCAGCAATGCCGCCAACGGCAACGCGCGTCGTCCCAAACGGCTCGTGAGACGGCGTACGACGAGGCCGGGAACCGCAACGTGACCCACCACCGCACCGAGGCGACGAGACCCGTTCCAGAGCGAGGTGCCGGCACCATATGGGCGACTTCGGCTGAAGCCGCGATAGCCACGAGGACCGGCACGAGGAACACCGCCGCGCTGACGAAGGCCGAGAGCCCGACACGGGCGCGCCAGCGGTCGGTGTTCTCGATCCGTCCGCATCGCGCGAATTCATTTCGGATTTCCGTCAACAGACGGCCTTCCTAAACACAACGAACGGACAACTTGATCGATACGCACGACCCGTTCGACAACCGTGGCGTTCAGGCGACCCTCTCGGCTCGAGTGGCACCTGGACGACAGTCTGGATGAGCTCACTAGCGGACTTGCGATCTACGGAACGAGGCGAGAGGTCCGTGACGACGTGCTGGGCGAGGTCGAAATGGCGATCGGGTCTCGACTCTTCGACCGACAGAGTCTCGTGGGAGAGGTCGGCGAGTTCGGCATTTCCCCTGTGAAGCGTCATGATCCGTGATCCCCGACGTTTTGCATCCGACACACGCTCGAGCAGTCCGGGATCACCCGCGCCACGCGGGCTCACAACAAGAACTGTTTGCCGAGACGTCGCCTGGAGGAGCGTGTCAACCGACACCGAAAGATGGGGTGGCGCACCCAAGGGCACTTGCCAACGTAACAACGTTGGGACCAGATCTTTACGTCCATGCCGCACCGCTTCCTCGCCCATGTGCGCTGCGAAGTGCCATGGTTCGTACTCGGGGAGACCAACGATGAACAACCTCGAAGACCAATCCGGCCTCTCACCGAGAGCCCTCGCGAAGAGTCGTGTCTCCTTGCCCAGCGAACCGAGAACCCTGGGCCAGCGACGCTGCACCGACTCTGCCACTTCCATGCCACAACAATAAGTGGTCGATTCCTCAAATGAAGGAGGAATGGATCTTTTCAACCAGACCGCCACCATACGGCAACGCCGCCGTGCAGGAGCACACGTCCGAGTGGGCCATGGTTCGAGGCGCTCGTGCGCGCGTTCTGCTCAACTCGAGACAGATACCACCCAATAGTTGAGGACGCCGCCCACATAGGGGACAACCTGCAGGTTCTTGACCTTCTTGCTGGCTCCTGTCACCAGGGGCGAGTAGTCCACGTACACGGACAGCGCATTCTTGACGATGAGTTCCTGCACTTGCGTCCAGGCCGACTTGAGCTTGGGACTACTCGGTGGCAACGCCTCGATCTCTTTCGTCAGCGAGTCAAGAACCGGATTGTCATAGTTGCAGAGGTCGCCGACAGTGTTGGCGATGTAGGACGTCGTGATCTTCTGTATTCCGGGAAGTCCTTGCGGATTCAGTCCAATTTGGGCCTTGTTGTCCCGATAGAGGTCCGTCACATAGTTCGAGGACTGGACGATCTGCACTTTGACACCGATCTGCTTCCACTCTTCCTGGAGGACCTGGGACAGCTGGATCGTTGCCGTGAGCGGGAGCGCCATCAATGTCGTCGAGAATCCGTTGGGATAGCCCGCCTGCGCCATCAGCTGCTTGGCTTTCTTGAGATTGTAGGCGTAATCGCCCGTCAAGGACTTGTCGTAGAAGGCAGACGTGGTGGGAAAGATGCTCCACGCCGGTTGACCCTTTCCGAACAACAGGCTGGAGTTGATCGCTTGACGGTTGGTGGCGAAATTCAAGGCCTGGCGAACCTTCAGGCTTGCCAGCGGGCCCTTCGACTTGCAGATCGGCGCAAACAGATAGTTCGCATCGGGAAAGGAGGAACTCGTCTGCAACTGTGGAAGATGCTGCAGGGTCGGGATATCCGAAGCGGGGAGGTCGACCTCCACTTCGGACGTTCCCGCCTGGAGCGCGTTGATCTGCTGAGGCCCAACCGGGACGTTGGTAAATGTGATGCCCGCGAGTTTGATGCTCTTGGCATTCCAGTACTTCGGATTCTTGACCAGGACCATACTCTGACCCTGCGTGTAGCTCTTCAGCATGAAGGGTCCGGCGCCCACCACGTTCGTGTTCACCGATCCCGTGCTGGGACCGGTCGGAAGTGCCATGAACGACTCCTGGTCAGCCAGAAGGGGGTAGAAGCTGCTCGCGACCGGCTGAGAGAAATTCATCACCAACGTGTCGGTACCGGTCACGTTGATCGAGGAGAGGTCGTACGTCGTGGTGTTCCAGGCCCCGGGGTGAGGGTTGGAGAGATTGCGCTCGTAGCCCGCCTTCACCGCGGCGGCGTCCAAGGGCGTCCCGTTGGAATACGTAAGTCCAGGTCGGACCGTAACGTCGATGGTCGTCGGATTGGGGATCGTGACATTGGAGGCGAGGTCAGGGACGAAGTCCCCACCGGTGGTCTGCCGCAGAAGCCCGGCGTAGATCGGCCAGTTGTACGAGAAGAACCCCGCGGGTCCGTTGAATTGCACGGGGTCGAATGCAATGGGATTGATCGACGAGGTGAGGTCGTAGCCGACCAACAGGACGCCCCCACTCTTTGTGGCTGCGTCTGCTCCGGCGCTCGTGACAGCTTGTGCACTCAGCACCAATCCAATGGCCATCACAGCCATTGTGGTCCGGCGAATTGCTTCCCTCGTCTTGGTCTTCATGACGGTGGCTCAACTTTCTGCTCGGGGCGCTCGTCTCGTGAGCGCCCTCATGGGAGCGTGGAAAGGGACTCTCCGTTCGTGACGTTGCGTCGCTTCTGCGTAGGGAGGCTCAAACGCTTCGTCCATCTTGGGCTCCTCCGGCTGCGTTCGCTTGAAGGTTCGTCGAGGAGGGCGACGTTCCGGTCTCAGCCACCGGATCCAGCAAATGGCACCAGACGGTCAGGGGTCCGACCTCGGTCTTTGCCGGATCTTCGGCGGCGCAGACATCCATCGCGTAGCGACAGCGGGTACGGAAGTGACAGCCGCTCGGCGGGTCCATGGGGGAAGGGATGTCCCCCTCGAGCACGATGCGTTGTCGCCGCCCCGCTGGGTCGAGGCTGGGCGAAGCGGAGAGCAACGCCTGCGTGTAGGGATGGTGGGCCGAGCTGTAAAGATCCTCGACCGGACCTTCCTCGACGATTCGCCCGAGATACATCACCGCAACCCGATGGCTGAGCGAACGGACCAGGTTCAGATCGTGGGAAATGAAGAGATAGCTGATGCCCAGCCGCGTCTGAAGGTCGCCGAGAAGGTCGACCATCTGCACCTGCGTGGCGACGTCCAATGAGCTGAGCGGCTCATCGAGTACCAGAAGCTCAGGTTCGGTGGCCAATGCTCTCGCGATGGCTGCTCGTTGCAGCTGGCCTCCCGAGACCTCGCGGGGACGGCGGCGGGCGAATGTCGCCGGGAGCCGAACCTGCTCGAGCAACTCGGCGACCCTCAGCTCGCGCGCCTGGCCCTTCAGGTCGGTGTGGACGGAAAGGGCCTCGCCGATACTCGACCCGATGTTCGCAAGCGGGTCGAAGGAGGAATACGGGTCCTGAAAGACGAGCTGCATACGACGGCGCAGCGTCCGCAGACGGGCACCTTTGGCCGTCGTGATGTCATCGCCGCCGAGCAAGACCCGCCCGCCTGTCGGGCGAATGAGGCAAAGCAGCAGCCGGGCCAGGGTCGACTTGCCCGATCCACTCTCGCCGACGAGTCCAAGCGTTCGGCTACGAGTGACCGAGAGATCCACGTGATCAACCGCGTGCACCGTTCCCTTGCCACCCCCGGGGAGGCGGACGGTGAAATCACAGGAGACGTCGACCAGCTCTGCGACCGGGCCGTTGGCGGACGTCGGGAGCGGAGGGACGACGGGTATGGACGTGCTCACGACGACCTCTCGGGGCGATGCGCCAAGCTCGACCCGGATGGGGGATGTCCGAACACCCAGGCAGCGTGAGCTCTTCTGACCGTCGGCATCGGCACTGGCGATCCCCTCCGACAATCGATGAGCTCAACCTCGTCGCCCCGACAAGCGTCCTCGGCGTAGTCGCAGCGCGGATTGAACCGGCACCCGGACGGGAACTGACCGGCTTGCGGAACCTGTCCCGCGATCAACGAGGGGCTGTCGAGGGTCTCTCGGATCCCGGGCTGCGCGGCCAAGAGGGCCGCCGTGTACGGGTGCAGTGGGTGGGCGAAGATGTCGGCGGTCGCGGCACGCTCCACCATCTGGCCGGCGTACATCACAGCGATCTCGTCCGAGAATTCTGAAATGAGAGCCAGGTCATGGGTGACGAACAGCACGGCCAGGTCTGCGCTCTCGCGCAACTCGTAGAGAAGCTCCACGATCTGGGCCTGGACCGTCACGTCGAGCGCGGTCGTCGGCTCGTCGGCGATGAGCAGGCGAGGATGGCAGCTCAACGCCATGGCGATCATGACCCGTTGGCGCATGCCGCCCGAGAGTTGATGAGGGTAGGAGGAGAGACGGCGGACCGGGTCGGGGATATGCACGCTCTCGAGGAGCTTGGCGGCCCGGTCCCGCGCGGCGGCCCTCGTGACGTTCTCGTGGAGCCGTATCGCTTCGATGAGTTGGTAGCCGACCGTGAAGGCCGGGTCCAGGCTGGCCAAGGGGTCCTGGAACACCATGGCGATGTCCCGCCCCCGGATCTGGCGCAACTCGTCGAAGTCCGCGTCCAGAAGGTTCTGGCCGTTGAAGCGAATGGAACCTCCAACGATCCGTGCCGGCGGCGTCGGAAGGAGTCGCAGAATGGACAGCGAACTTACCGTTTTGCCGCATCCCGACTCTCCGACGAGCCCGACGATTTTGCCCGCCCCGACGTCGAACGACACGTGGTCGACCACGCGCACGGGCCCGGCATCGGTGTCGAATTCGATGCACAGATCACGGACCTCGAGGAGCGCCGCCGAGGTGCCGATTGCAGTTGCCGGCATCGGCGCGCTCCGCCGCGGCCGGGATAACCACGGCCGTCATCCCGCGCTGGCGGCTGGCGCGGCGCTGCCCCCGCTTTCGGTTTGTCGTGGCGGACCCACTCAAGGTGTCTCGAAGGCCGTCACCCATCGTATTGAAGGCAAGGACGGTAAGGGCGATGGTGAGTCCGGCTGGGACCAGGGACCACGGGTGGGTAAAGAGGGAGGTGTCGTACGCCTCCTGCAGCATGCCTCCCCAGCTGGCCGCCGGTGGAGGCGGTCCGAGACCCAAGAAACTCAGCCCTGATTCGGCCAGGAGTGCCGAGCCAAGGGCGATCGCGACCCCCACGACCAACCCGGTCATGACGTTGGGGAGGACCCTGAGGATCACGATGCGGACGGGGGATGTGCCGATCGACGTCGAGGCCTCGACGAACGATTCTTCCCTGACGGCCAGGGTCTGCCCGCGGATGAAGCGGGCGAACCCCGGCGCGAAGACAATGGCGAGGGCGAAGGCCGTGTCGTTCACGGAGCTGCCCAGCACAGCCACCACAGCGAGTGCGAGGACGAGCGGAGGAAATGCGAGTCCGGCGTCGGTGGCTCGCATGAGGAGGTAGTCGATCCTTCCCCCCGGAAGCCAGCGACAAGACCGATGACGAGGGCCAACACCAACGCCAGGCCCACCGTCTCGAAGGTGACCTGCAGGGATCCTCGGGCGCCCCAAATAAGTCGGCTCAAGACGTCCCGCCCGAGGTCGTCGGTTCCGAGCCAGTGGCTGGCGCTGATGCCGGCCGAGGCCTGCTCGAGATTTTGTGCGTTTGGGTCATGCGGCGCGATCCACGGAGCGAAGACGGCGCACACAATGACCAGTACGAGCCAGGCGATCGCCAGAATGACGGCCGGGTTGGACAGAAACCGTCGGAGTTGGCGGTGGGTGCCCCACCGCTCACGCAGCGACGGGCGATCGGCGACGGTACTCAATTGGGCCCGATCGTGATCACGCCACCCGCACCTTCGGGTTGAGGTAGCCGTAGCTGATGTCGGCCATGAGGCTCATCGCCATCTGGAACAGCACGAAGACGATGGCGACGCCCTGGACGACCGGCAGGTCGTGATCGGTGATACCGCTCAGCATGTAGGTCCCGAGACCGGGAATGGAGAAGATCTGTTCGACGATCACGGCTCCGCCGAGCAGGTACCCGATCTGGAGGCCGAAGACAGTCACCACGGGCATGGACGCGTTCTTGAGCCCATGGCGTAGGAGGACGGCCCGGCGCGTCCCTCCCTTGGCCCACGCCGTGCGGACATACGGCGTTTCGAGGACGTCGATGAGTGACGCCCGAAGTTGACGGGCGAGCGTGGCGCCCACCAGGAGGCCGAGGGTGACGGCGGGCAGGATCATGTCCCTGAGCCATCCGGTGAATGACGTGGTGATGTCCGTGTAACCGGTCGGCGGCAGGATCTTCCAGTGGACTGCGAAGATCGATACCAAAATGATGGCCAGCCAGAAGCTCGGGATCGCCAGCCCCAGCGTGGAGAAGGCTCGGGCACCACTGTCGATCGCACCTCTGGGTCGGATGCCCGAAATGATGCCCAGAGGGATCCCGACGATAAGTGAGACGATCGACGAAGCCACAACCAGGCCGAAGGTGATCGGGAACCGAACGGCAATCTGGTGGCTCACCGACTCACCCGTCGAGAGGGACGTACCCAAGTTCCCATGGAGGGCGTTGCCGAGCCAGTGCCAGTACTGGACGAGCAGCGGATCGTTGAGATGGAGCTCGGCCCGCACCCGAGCGATCTCTGCTGGGGTCGCGCTCACGCCGCCCGCCAACGTCACCGCCGGGTCGCCCGGAACAAGCGCCAGAAGAAAGAAGACGGCGAATGAGACGATGAGCAGCACGGGGATGACGCTCAACAGCCGCCTTAGGATCGACTTGCCCACCCACACCCCCCAAGACGCTTGCCGAGCAACGGGTAACTGTACGGCTGTGGCGTGCTGACCACAAGCCACGCACACCCGTCCAGGGTGAGACGAGCGGAGTAGCGAGGAACACGTCGGATACTTCCTGATGGGCTCGCGACAACGCCGTTTGGGCACGGGGTGACTGGACAGCGGCCAGAAATCGGATCAGCATGGTCATACGGCCGCAACACGTATTGTCAGTGGCACTGCGGTTCTAGGTGCCGGGTAGGACATATCCGGCGGCGAAAATGGGGGGGAGCGATGCGGGTAGTGAGCGCTCGGAATCAAGCCTGGTCGGTGTCCGGCGATACCACGACGCAGCAGACGTCGGTCGGGCACAGAAGCGTCCGAGCCGTGAAGGCCAAATTGGGAGGAGCGGCACGCCTGGCCAGCGTCGTAGGTTCAGCGATCGTCCTGGTCCTGAGCGCACAGGTGCTCGTGTCAAGCGACGGAACGGCCGCTGCGGCGTCGAGCCACCAGTTCGGTGTGCTGACCGACGGCTACGACCTTTCCGCACAGATCAATCCCATTGAATTCGACCCGACTCGAATTTTCTAGCTCCGCGTGCTGCTTCGGCTACGACTGGCCCATCTACGCCGGACTCCTGCGCGAGACGGCCAGTGGGGCATACGTCCCTGATCTTGCGTCTGCCGTGACCGTGCCGAACTCGACGACGATCGACATCACCCTCCGGTCCGGCCTCGTCTACTCCAACGGCACACCCCTCGACGCCAACACGGTGAAGGCCGGATGGGAGCGCAACTTGACGAACCCGCACCCGGGTGTGTGGGACCAGTCCTTCTCTCAGATCTCCTCGATCAACGTCACGGGCACCCACTCCCTGGTGCTGACATTCTCGCAACCCGTCGCAAGTTCCTTCTATCCTCACCTGGCAGACCAGGAGTCGTTCATGGCATTGCCGACCGGTGCGAGCTCGGGCACGCCAAATGAAAATGTCGTCGGGTGCCGGGCCGTTCGTCCTGAAGAGCTACGTCCAGGGTGAGAAGATCGTCCTGGTCAAGAACCCGAAATATTGGGACGCGCAAGGCGATTCATCTGGCGGGGATCACATTCGTCAACGTCCCGAGCGGACCGCAACAGCTCAACGCGATCGAGTCTGGATTGGTCGACGTGGAGGGAATCCCGGACAACGACATTCCGGCTCTCAAGAACCTCCCCAACGTGCAGTCCACTTCGCTCTTCCCGGATGCCAGCTACTACTTCGTGCCGATCTGCAAGTCGACGGGACCCTTGGCGAAGCTGAAGGTCCGCCAAGCCCTCAACTACGCCACCAACCGTGTGGCCATCAACAACGCGCTCTTCTTCGGTAAGGGACAACCGGCATGGAGCATCTTCCCGTCGACATCGAGCTTCTACGACAGCTCGCTGACGAACGACTACGCCTACAACGTCAAGAAGGCCAAGCAGCTCCTGTCCCAAGCGGGGTATCCACACGGCTTCAGCACGACGCTCATGCCCCTGCCCCAGGCCGAGAACACCCAGTTGGCCACCGTGCTGCAGCAACAATGGAAGCAAATCGGCGTCAATCTCCAGATCGTCCAAGCGTCGAACTACGTGACCGACCTCTATACGGACAACAAGGCGCAAATGGGCCTGAACCCACAAGGTCTTCCGGGGATCCAGAAGCTGACTACGCAGTACATCCCGGGCAGTGTCGGCGACCTCTGCAACTACAACAACCCAACGCTCAACAGGCTTACCAATGAGGTCGAGGCCCTGCCGCCGAGCAGTCCGAAGTTGCGGAGCGTCTGGGTCCAGATACAGAAATTTGTGGCCCTCAACGCGCTGTCCGTCTATGTCGACTACGCACCAGAGGTCACAGCGGCGAAGAAGGATGTCACACACCTTCAGGTCGTTCCCTACGTTGGTGGCGTCACGAACTACTGGACGGTGTCAGTTCCGGCGTAAGTTTACGAACCCTCCCGGTCGGCATCGTCATCATCCAGGTGAATCGGCCTGATGGTGACGCCCGCTACCTCGCCTTCGTCACCCCCGCCTTGGGAACAGTGTCGCCGGGGGGTCGGAGTTCACCTCGAACATGTGCGACGTGCCCCTACACATTGATGCGGAGCGCATCATCGATGACAGCGTTCATCGTACGCATGCGGCCTCGTCCGTAGTCACCGAGAATGGTCGTGCGTTGCATGTGACGTTCCGTCTCGGCAGGAACTCCTCTTGCGCAATGCATCATCCGCCAGTTGTCCCACAACACAAGGTCACTCGTCGACCAACTGTGGAAGTAGGCTCCGGCCTCATCGGTGGCGTGTGCAACAACTTCTTCGAGGAGGGCGTCCCCCTCCATCGCCTCCATCCCCTCGATGCCCAATGCGAACCACGGCGACACGTTCAGAACCTTGCGTCCTGTTTCGGGCTGTCGGAACACCAGTGGGTGGACGACTTCGGGAAAGGCGTCGGGGCGACTCATCAGCTTGCTGGAACGCGGATCCATCCGCCGCAACTTCAGCCCGGGCGTAGAACCAAATCGTTGCTCCGACGCGTCGATGTCAAAGCGGTAGACGACCTCCAGGCCGTCGATCCGCTCCTTCAGCCGATCGGCAAGCGTGTCGTACGCGGCAATCTGATCGATGAACCCGGTCTCGCCCCCACCTTCGGGAACCACAATCGGACGCAGGATCCCGCCGTGGTTGATGCGATCGACATAGACGAGATCGAAATGCCAGGGCAGCCATCCCCCGCGTCGACTGCCATCTGCAAACTCGTAGATTTCGCCGAATACCGAGTCGTAGCGTATATCTGAAAGCTCGGGCCGGCCCGGTTTGGAGGGATCGCGAAGCGGATGGATCTCCGGGGTCCCGAAGACCGAGCTCAGGGCGATGTGTCCGGCTTCGTCGGTTTCCAAACCCTCGAACAGAACGAGACCTCGATCTACCCAAAGTGCGACCAGCGCCTGGCGGAGCGTTCGGTCCTCCAATGTGGACATGTCGAGATCGGTGACGATCGATCCGAATGCCAGATCTTCCGACAGCGGTCGGACTTGAAAGTTCATCGGCTGGCCTTTGTGGGGATGTCTTCCTACGCGAACGTAGCAGAGCAGATCTCGGGACGGCGACGCCATCAATTCAGTTGGCACAACCCCAGATCCCGGCGGATCCACAGTTTCGGCCTCAACGATGGCCGCATGGCGATCGACCTGAACGCCGTTCCACCGGGACGAGCTCGGCACTTTGCCAAGTATGCGCTCGTCTCGGTCGTGGCCACCGTGACGAGCCTCACCACGCTGGGCCTCCTGGTGGGCGCCTGGGGCTGGCCAAGCGTGTGGGCCAACGTCCTTGCGACAGCCATCGGAACTGTTCCCTCCTTTGAACTCAATCGCCGTTGGGTTTGGTCGCAGGGGGGCCAAAGGCCGCGCCTGGCGCAGGTAGTGCCGTTTTGTGCACTCTCGCTCGCCGGGCTTCTCATCTCCACTCTCGCGGTGCACGTCGCAGGGGATGCGACGTTCTCCTCGAGAAGGGTCATTCACACGGCTGCGGTCGAGGCAGCCAATTTCGGTTCTTATGGTGCGCTTTGGCTCATTCAGTTCGTCTTGTGCGACCAGGTGCTCTTCAAGAACCGCGTTCCGGCACAGGATGGCGGGAGTGACATCCGTCTCCGCAAGCCAAGCTTTGCGCCTGCCTCGTCAGCGCGTGGGCAAGCGGGAGTAGCTCGGGAAGTTCCCGAACAGCTCCTCGCTCGCCCCGTCGGGCCCATAGGTGAGTGCGTGCACCAGCAGGTCTCCCCCGACAAAGGCACCCTTCCACGAAGCGCCGAGCCCTCCGAACACCTCTTCGCGGTCCCCACGGCTTCGTGGCTTGTTGACGCCGACCTTGAAGGCCAACAACTCTTCGGAGACCCGTGCGGCCATATCGGAGTCGTCGGTAGCGATACTGGCCACCAGCGACCCGTTTGACACGTTCATCGCCGCGACGAGTTCAGCCTGGGTGTCGACGACGACGACCGAATCCAGCGGACCGAAGGGCTCGGCGTGATGGAGTGACCAGGCAGCCGGAGGCTGGAGCACGCAGGACGGTGCGACATACGCCGACGTGTCCTGGGCGTCGAGGAACAGCCCGTCGCCGACCGATCCCCGGTAGAGCGGAATGCCCCCGCCGCTGACCGCTTCGTCGAACTGCTTCGTCAGCTCGGCGGCCTTGGTCGCGTGGATGACCGGACCGAAATCCAGTTCGGGGAGGGGATCATCCGGATGGGCCACGGCCAGCGGGTTGCCGAACTTGATCGCGTTCACGACCGGCAGATAGGCCTCCAAGAAGGCTGGGATGAGGCGACGTTGGACCACGTAGCGGGGATAGGCCGTGCAGCGTTGCTTGGCGTACTCGAATCCTTTTCTTATGTGTTGGGCCAAAAGGTCCCACTGCGAAAAATTCCAGACGCCCCACGAGTTCAGGCCTTCCTGCTCGAGCATGTGCCGTCGACCGGTGTCGGCGAGAGAGACCGCGGCCCGACGCCCGTTCGCACGACCTCCCACGAAGACCAGTGCGCCGATGCCCTCGGATCGGATGAGCACTTCCCCCAGATGCGAGCCCATCCCTGAGAGGAGCGTGACCGGAAGACCTGCTCGGCGCATGAGGGCATGTGCCAGGGTCAGGGCATAGAACCCACCCTGGCTCGGCGTCTTGGCCACGACTGCATTTCCCGCCAGGGCCTGGACCAGCTCAGCGTGGACCTGGACGCTCATCGGATAGTTCCAACTCGCGATGTTCGAGACTGGCCCAGGCAGCGGTTGGCGTTGCTTGCCGTCGCTCGTCGTGAGCTGTCGTTCTATCTGGCTGAGGTACCACCGGGCCCCGTCGACACAACGATCGACATCGGCACAGGCCAGGCGCCACGGCTTCCCGATCTCCCACACGAGCAAGAGGGCCAGCAAGTCTCGATGCTCGACCAAGGCGTCGACGGCATCTGACACCAGGTTCCGACGGTCGTCCAGACCGACCCCTGCCCACTCCTCGTGCTCTTTGACCGCGTGGGCGACAGCGGCCAGCGCCTCTTCGTAGTTCACGAGCGGAGGACCCGGTATCGGGGCGCCGTCCACCGAATTCACGTGGTCACCGGGAATGCCGATCCGCCGCCATTCGCCCCTCGTGAGATTACGCAAGCGGTCAGAGTCGAACGCCTCGGGTGCCACCTGGATGCACTTGGCGTACGTCTCCCACCACGATGTCCCAGGTTTGAGGATTAAGGACATCGTCGTCGCTCCCTCGATCGAGTGGCTCAGCCAACACTCCGGAACTCTACCCGGTGCGATCAGGCGGCGATTCTACGATTCCTCGACAGCGACTATTTGGATACGAATCTCCACCTCCGGTTCGACTCGTGCCATCAATAGGCGGGGAGGATCCATTCCGAACTCTCGGATATCGAATCGCGACTTCCCGTCCAACTCTATTGTGTGCCCGTCCAGAACCGATATGTCCATCAGACCTTCGTGCTGCCGAGACACGCCCCGAAACGTGATGTCACCACACACCCGGTAGGTCCCATGAACGTCTGACGGCACCATTGTCTTGAGCACTCCCACAATGGTGGGGAAACGGCTGGAGTCAATGCGCCGATGCAGTTCCCGATCCTCCAGGCGGTTGCCAGAACGAAGGCGATCCACCGCCAGGGAGAGCTCCCCGGAGGGGTTGGCAGCCACGTCGACTTCGCCATCCGCTCCCACGACCACGTCGAGATGACCCTCGACCCCATCAGTGCTCGAGTGAATGGGGTGCACGTTGGAGCGGGCCTCGATCCACATGCGTGATCGGTCGGGCGCAAATACGTAGCGCGTCATTCCTCTTCTCCATCGGAGTCATCGAAGGCGCGGCAAACCGCACATCGACGGGTGCTGCCCGACCACCTTGTCACCCGGCGCCTCCCATCCATACGAGAGAACCGTACCGCCTTCCTCTGCTGGAGCGATCTCGAGGACCTCCCCCGGAACAGCCTCTCGGCCGTCGCGCCTTTCGGGGTAACGCCCCATGGGTCGCAGATGAAGACGACGGAGTACCATTCTTGATCGTGCGTTGCCGTTTGCACCCTCTGTCGGCCCTGACATGCAACTCCACTGCCCTTCCCGAAATGCACCTCCCGGCGCCGGCCATCAACGCGTTTTTGACAACTGTTAGGTTCCACGTGGGCGCCCTCGCCCGACACGACCCGATCTCAATGGAGGGTCCGAATGACCGACATCATGAAGGGTGTGCGCATCCTCGAAGTGGCTGAACACACCTTCGTGCCGGCGGCTTCGGCGATCCTGGCGGATTGGGGCGCCGAGGTGATCAAGATCGAGGGGGTGGTGGCGTAATGCCCAGTGCGAAGCGGCATCCAGGCGCGCTCTGTCCACGTGGAATCACGACACGATCGATCGCAAAACGCTGGATTTCGCAGGCAGCCTCATCGCCAAAGCCCAGCGCACTGACTTCGACAGTGAGGCGATCGCCCTCGTCGAAAAATCCTATCCACTCTTGGCCAAGGTGATCACCACGTACGACGATGCGGTAGCCCCACCAGGCGCTGGGAGCCGCCGCCGGGATCGCCGACTACTTCGAGATCGACGGGCCACGAGACGAATTGCCATCTTTGGCTCGTCAGATCGCACGGCCGATCCGGCCGACGCCTATCGACAACTTGACCGACACCAGCAGCGGCGGGGAGATTCCCAAATCGACTTCGACGCGTAGGGCATCAGGTCATTTGCTAGGCCTGATTGGCGTGAGCAGCCACGGTAGCGCTCGCTTCACCGAGTTTGGCGAGGTCCACCCCCAACCCCGCGGCGACCTGCGTCCCTACACCCGCATCAACGAGGGACCAGTACGCCACCACCCGCCGTTGCACCTCTTCAGACACATGATCGCTGGCGTGCCCGACGACGTTCTTCACGAGGTGCTCCCGATCAACGTCGCTCAGGACCTGACGCACCAGTGAGCCCGCCTGCCCGAAATCGTCATCCTCGCCATGCTTGTCGTGAGGGAATCGTCCCAGTTCGCCGGCCGCAACGGCCCAGTTGACCTGGCCCGCACGATCAGGATCGGCCACAGGACCGCCGTAGGAATTCGGGGCATAGACGGGTTGGTCGCCCGCATGCCGGTAGGTCATGGCCCCCTCTTTGTTATAGGAGTGAACCTCGACCTTGGGCACGTTGATCGGGAGCTGCTCATAGTTCGTTCCCACGCGGTACAGATGCGTGTCGTGATAGGAGAAGATACGGCCCATCAGCATCCGATCCGGACTCAGCCCGATGCCCGGCACCAGGTTGGCCGGGGAAAATGCCGCCTGCTCGACCTCGGCAAAGAAGTTTTCAGGGTTCCGATCGAGGACCATACGTCCAACGGGGACGAGTGGGTAATCAGAGTGCGGCCATACCTTGGTGAGGTCGAATGGGTTGAATCGATAGTCGCCGGCGTCTGCGAAGGGCATGACCTGCATCTCCAGTCGCCACTCCGGTGCGTTGCCCTCGGCGATGGAGCCGAATAGGTCGCGCCGGTGGAAATCAGGGTCCTCGGCCGTCATCGCCTTGGCCTCGCTGTCGGTGAAGTTCTCCACGCCTTGCTGGGTGATGAAATGGAACTTCACCCAGAAGCGCTCACCCGTCGCGTTGACGGTGGAGAAGGTGTGGCTGCCATAGCCGTTCATATTCCGTAACGTCCGCGGGGTACCGCGGTCCGACATAAGGATCGTGACCTGATGGGCGCTCTCTGGCGACAGTGTCCAGAAATCCCACTGCATGTTGTTGTCGCGCAAACCGGTCTGGGGCAGACGCTTCTGGGAATGGATGAAGTCCTGGAACTTAGAAGCGTCGCGCACAAAGAATACAGGCGTGTTGTTGCCGACAAGGTCGTAGTTCCCCTCCTCGGTATAGAACTTCAATGCAAATCCTCGAGGGTCTCGCACCGTGTCGGCATACCCTTGCTCTCCGGCAACGGTAGAGAAGCGAGCAAACATCGGGGTCTTCTTGCCCACCTGAGAAAGGAAGTGCGCCTTCGTAAACCAACGGACGTCTTCGGTCACCTCGAAGAAGCCGTGCGCGCCGCTTCCTTTGGCGTGAACGACGCGCTCGGGCACCCGTTCGCGGTTGAAATGCTGCATCTTCTGCACCGTGTAATGGTCATGCAGCACCGTTGGGCCGCTAGGGCCAACTGTCAACGAGCGTTCGTCGCTTGGAGCCGGGATCCCCGAGTCAGTCGTCGTATCGGGCCGGTTCAGGTCGCTCATCAATCTCTCCTTTGATCGTTGACGTGGACACCTCGCCGTGGTCACCTGACGCAGGCGAAAGTATGACCACTCGCCACCCTAAAGCGTTGGTTGTGGAACGTGACGGTGCCACCGGGACATCCCGGTGACCGCACGAGGGCTCGCTCGACGGCATACGTCATGAGGCCGATCGATGCAATGGTCGAGGTGGACCCGTCGAACGGGGCGGAGCGCCCCGGGAGCTGGACCGGTCCACCGGCAAGCGACACACCCAGGTGGGGTGTGGCAAAGCTCGGCAGCCACCCGATCTCACCTGGCCGGAGTACTCGTCGTCGGCCGTTCACCGGATTATTTCTCCATGAGGCTGTCGAGAGCAATATTGTGGCCTGCGTGACGTCACTACGGGGAGTTGCGACCGCGCTGCAGTCGGGCTATCCGGCGTTTGTGACCCAACCGAGAGCTCATCGCCCCGGACCAGGTCGGATGAGGACCCGAGCACGGTGACCACGCTCACTCACTTGGAACGCCTCGAGGCCGAGAGCATCTCCATCATGCGGGAAGCCGTCGCAGAAGCAGAACGACCGGTCATGCTCTACTCGATCGGGAAAGACAGCTCCGTCATGCTCCATTTGGCGGCCAAGGCGTTCTACCCTGCACCATTGCCATTTCCTCTGCTCCACGTCGACACAACGTGGAAATTCAGGGAGATGTACGCCTTCAGGGACGACATCGCGGCGAAGTACGGCGTAGAGCTCATCGTCCATCAGAATCAGGAGTGTCTTGAGCTCGGTATCAATCCCTTCACGCATGGTTCATCGGTGCACACGGACATGTGGAAGACACAGGGACTGAAACAAGCCCTGGACCACCATCGTTTCGACGTCGCCTTCGGGGGTGCACGACGCGACGAGGAGAAGTCGCGTGCCAAAGAGCGCATCTTCTCCGTACGCTCCGCCCAGCACCAGTGGGACGCCAAGCAACAACGGCCCGAGCTGTGGCACCTCTACAACGTGAGAATGAACCACGGCCAGAGCATCCGCGTCTTCCCGCTCTCCAATTGGACTGAACTGGATGTCTGGCACTACATCAACCTCGAACACATTCCCGTCGTCTCGCTCTACCTCGCCGCCGAACGCCCGGTAGTGGAGCGCGACGGGATGTTATTGATGGTCGACGACGACCGCATGCCACTCGAGCCCAGCGAGAAACCCACGATGCGGAAGGTCCGCTTTCGAACTCTTGGTTGCTATCCGCTGACGGGGGCCATGGAGTCCAATGCCGACACCTTGACCGAAGTCATTCAGGAGATGCTCCTGACGACCACGTCCGAGCGTCAGGGTCGGGCCATCGACCACGACCAGAGCGGGTCGATGGAAAAGAAGAAGCAGGAGGGGTACTTCTGATGGCGGCTTCGTCAGATCTCATCTCCAGCGATGTCAAGGCCTCTTTGCGAGCTTACGAACAGCGGGGCCTGCTCCGGTTCATCACCTGCGGAAGCGTCGACGACGGTAAGAGCACACTCATCGGTCGATTGCTCTTTGAATCGCATCTCATCTCCGACGACCAACTGGAGGCGCTCGCCCGCGACTCGAAAGCGGTCGGCACCCAAGGGGGCCGGCTCGACTTCGCACTTCTGGTCGATGGACTGGCAGCCGAACGTGAGCAAGGCATCACCATCGACGTCGCCTATCGTTTCTTCTCAACCGACCGCCGCAAGTTCATTGTTGCCGATACCCCCGGGCACGAGCAGTACACCCGCAACATGGTGACAGGTGCATCGACGGCAGACGTCGCCGTCATACTGGCGGATGCCCGCAAGGGAATACTGACCCAGACGCGCCGACACACGTTTCTCGTCTCGCTCCTGGGGATCCGCACGGTGGTGCTCGCCGTGAACAAGTTGGACCTGGTGGGCTACGAAGAGTCGATCGCCCGGCAGATCGCCGACGACTATCGACGATTTGCGACCAGCGTCGGAGTTGACGACGTGACGGTGATTCCCATCTCAGCCCTACAGGGCGTCAATATCACGACCGTGAGTCCGGAGACTCCCTGGTACGACGGGCCATCGCTCCTTGATTTCCTCGAGACCGTGAACGTCGAGAACGGTGACGGCAGCGGGCCTTTCCGGATGCCGGTGCAATGGGTCAACCGTCCTGATTCTGAGTTTCGAGGCTTTGCCGGACAGATCGTCGGCGGGTCTGTCGCACCCGGCGACACCGTGCACGTGCTTCCAGCCGGCACGACAGCAACGATCGGACGGATCATCACCGCGGACGGTGATCTTGCTCGTGCCGTCTCCCCCCAGTCGGTCACGCTCACGCTGACCGAAGAGATCGACGTGAGCCGCGGCGACATGCTCGCCGGCGTCGACGACCCCCCAGGGGTCGCAGATCGAATTCGAAGCCCACATCATCTGGATGGGCGAAGAACCCATGCTGCCGGGCCGGCCCTACTTCGTGAAGATCGGCACTCGTACAGTGGGCGCAGCGATTGCCCAACCGAAGTACAAGGTAAATGTCAACACGCTTGAGCATGTCGCGGCTCGAACGCTCGAGTTGAACGACATCGGCGTCTGCAATGTCAACTTCGACCGCATCGTTCCCTACGATTCGTACAGGGCCAACCGTGAAACAGGCGGATTCATCGTCATCGATCGCGTGACGAACACCACGGTCGGCGCAGGCCTCATTCACTTTGCCCTGCGCCGTGCCGACAACGTGCATCATCAGCTCGTGGAGGTCGACAAGCATCGCCGGACGGCGCTCGCCACCCACAAACCATGCGTCCTGTGGTTCACCGGGCTCTCCGGATCCGGAAAATCGACGATCGCCAATCTCACGGAGCAGCGACTGCACAACCTCCGGTGCCGCACCTACCTGCTCGATGGAGACAACGTTCGCCTTGGCCTGAACAAGGATCTCGGATTTACCGACGCAGACAGGGTCGAGAACATTCGTCGCGTGGCAGAAGTTTCCCGACTCATGGTGGATGCGGGATTGATTGTCCTCGTGGCGTTCATTTCTCCGTTCAAGGCGGAGCGAGCAATGGCGCGGGCGTTGATGGAGCCCGACGAGTTCATAGAGGTCCACGTCGATACGCCGTTGGCCGTCGCCGAACGTCGCGATCCGAAAGGCCTCTACAAGAAAGCACGGCGAGGAACGCTGACCAACTTCACCGGTATCGACTCTCCCTACGAGCCTCCCGAGAGACCGGAATTCCGAATCGACACAACCGTCACTCCCGCGACGGTGGCAGCCGAATCCCTGGTTGCGTTCCTTGCCGAACGAGGTATCACCAACGCCCGATAAGGTCGGCCGCCCACTCCCCCGCAGTTTCGTCCTGTACCTGCCCCGGACCAGCCAATTTCGTCCTGCCGGGCGATTCGGCGTACCCGCGCGACGGGCGTCGAATTCCCTCCTAGATTGTCCCTGCGTGCCGCTCCGAAGGTCGCCTCTGTCCGGCCCTATAAGAAGGGTTCATGATAACCAGATGACCCGGTACTTCACGACGTCAGCCAAACCAGGAGAGCCACCGGACCGGGGGCCCGCGCCGGCTCCGCCCCGTCCGCCTTGGTGGCGGGTCTGGCTTCTCCCGGTGGGTTTCCTGATCACCTTCCTTCTCTTCTCGATTCCCCAGATGACGACCACACCGACGAAGAAATTGGACTATTCGACCTTTCTCTCCGAGGTCGACAGCAACAAGATCGACACGGCGTCGATCAATCCAGGGGGAGCCATCAGCGGGAATCTCAAGAACGGCGACCACTACACCAGCCAGATTCCGACTGCCATCAACGACAGTCAGCTGGCACCGACGCTGAAGGCCCATCACGTGGCAGTCACCGGGGTCGGGCCGGGTTCGGCCGTCCTCGCCGCCCTGCTCTCACTCCTGCCATTCCTGCTGTTCGTTGTGTTCTTCATCTGGATGGGTCGACGAGGCAGAAGGGCGCTTCAGGCGTCATGGGGTTCGGCGGCTCGAAAGCCAAGGTCTACGACGAGCAAAAGCCTCTGACGAGATTCTCCGACGTCGCAGGGTACGAAGGGGCGAAGCGGGAGGTGGCCGAAGTCGTCGATTTCCTCAAGCGCCCCGAGCGCTACGCGAGTGCGGGCGCCGTGGGACCGCGCGGGGTGCTCATGGTGGGTCCCCCCGGCACCGGCAAGACGCTCATGGCGCGTGCAGTAGCGGGTGAGGCGGGAGTTCCGTTCCTCGCACTTACCGGCTCCAGCTTCGTCGAGCTGTTCGTGGGAGTCGGTGCCTCCCGGGTAAGGGACCTCTTCGCTGATCCGCGAAAGAGGGCGCCGTCGATCATCTTCATCGACGAAATCGACGCCATCGGCCAACGAAGGGGTAGGTCCTTCGTGACGAACGACGAGCGAGAGCAGACGCTCAACCAACTGTTGGCCGAAATGGACGGATTTGATTCCACGACCGACGTCGTCGTCATGGCCGCCACCAACAGGCCCGAGACTCTTGATCCCGCGTTGCTGCGTCCTGGACGGTTCGACCGCCAGGTCGAGATCCCTCTCCCCAATCAGGCCGAGCGCGCCGCCATTCTCAAGGTGCACATCAGCGGCAAACACCTTGCGCCCGACTTCGACTTCGACGAAGTTGCGCCGCGACCCCGGATTTTCCGGCGCCGATCTGGCCAATCTCATCAACGAAGCCGCAATCGTCGCCGTGCGTCACAACCGCACTACCATTTTCGCCGGCGACATCGACGAGGCCCGCGACAGGATCATCCTGGGTCGTCGGGATGGCTCGAATGCGCTTCTCCCCGAAGAGAAACACTCGGTGGCGGTGCACGAAGCCGGGCACACGCTCGTCGCATTGCTGTCGAAACACGCCGATCCTGTAGCCAAGATCACCATCCTTCCGGCAGGCCGAGCGCTCGGCGTCACTGAGCAGCTTCCCGTCGACGAGCGACATCTGTACGCCGAGAGCTACCTTCAGGACTCCCTGGCCATCCGGCTCGGCGGTCGGGCCTCGGAAATGCTTGTCATCGGTGAGGCATCTACCGGTGCGTCCTCAGACCTCACCGGAGCCACCAATCTGGCCGTGAGGATGGTCAGGGACTGGGGACTTTCGCCGCTCCTGGGACCCATTGGCTACGGCGCAGACGGCCTGGAGGACGCGAGCCCTCAATTCCCTGGCCAGTCGCGCCCGTACGCCGAAGCGACACAGCAGCTCATCGACCAGGAGGTCAGCCGTCTTCTCGTCGAGGCAGAAGGCAGAGCCCACGAGCTACTGGCCGCAAATCGGGCTGCACTCGATGCTGTGATCACGGCGCTTCTCGAACGTGAGACGATCTCAGGAGATGAGCTCACCGCAATCGTCCGCGGCTCTCGCGACCTCGGCAATGCCCCAGATCCGGTGCCCGTCGCGACGAGCATCGACGCGAAGGCGGCGCTTCCCTAACCGACGCGTTCGTCGAAACGACCACGCGCGGCGCGGGCGATGATTTCGACGCAGGTCTGGACCGACAGAGCCGTGCTGTCGAGCATAACGTGATACAGCCGAGGATCGTCTTGGCGGGCGCCGAAGAACACGCGGGCATAGGCATCTCTCGCCTTGTCAACCTCTCGTTGACCCTTTCGGGCACTCGCTTCATCGATGCCTTGCGCCACCACCTGTGCGATCCGGTCTTCAACCGGGCCGTCCAAACGGACGCAAAGGACATCAGGCCGTTTTCCCAGCACCACCATCCCGGCCCGGCCAAGGATGACGGCTCCCGTGGTGTCCGCTACCTCCCGTAGCGCCGACTCGCATTCGGCACGGAACTGTTCCGGGGTCTTGATGTCCTCTGGAGCCAGCTGACTGGGCCCGGTGGGAGTGGGAACATTGACAAACGCCATAGCCATTCGTTCCCATCGGCTCGGGACATGCTCGTCGAGGCTCTCGGCAACCTCGGTGGACAGGGCAAGCTCGTGCGCCGCCGCGGAAGGAATGGCTCGATCCAGAAAGGGAAGCTCGAGCTTCTCGGCGAGGAGACGGCCCACCCGGTCGCCGTGTGCGCCATATGACGCCGAAAGGGTCACGACACGTGCCATGCCTACATTCCAGCACACCAGCCCTCGGCGAGCTGAGGGCGCAAAGAGCTCCGGGGTCGTGCGCAACCATCTCGGGCCGGACCCGGACCCTGTGATTGAGCAGAGAATCCCAACATGCAGCGGGCGACGACACCGATCCAGGAGATGGTGACGCCGTAATGGCCGCTCGACTCATTAGCTTGGAATGAGAAGTTGGACGTCGTTCCGCGAGCTGGAGGACGAGATGATCCGCTTGGCGATGGCGTCGTCCATGGCAGAGTCTGCGGTCCGGCGGTACTCGTCGCAGACCGATGCGCGGGCAACGCCACAATGACGGTTCCCCTCTGGGGCTGGTTTGCCGCCGTCGGACTCATCCTCGCACTCCTTGGTACTGATCTCATCGTCAACCGTGGCCACGCGGAGCCGACTCTCTCCCGCTCCCTCACCGCCAGTGCGGCATGGATCGGCGTCAGTATCGCGTTCGGGATCTTCCTCGGATTCTCCCAAGGCTCGGACATTGCCCAGCAGTTCTTCGCCGGGTATCTGGCGGAAAAATCCCTCAGCATCGACAACATCTTCGTGTTCGTCCTGTTGTTCCGCGCGTTCGCGGTTCCCTCTACCTACCAGCATCGGGTCCTTTATTTTGGCGTCATCGGTGCCCTCGTGGCGCGGGCGGCATTCATCGCCGCCGGCGCGGCGCTTCTCGACAGCTTCAGCTGGGTTCTCTACATCTTCGGTGCATTTCTCCTCATCGCCGGGATACGCATGCTTCGCCATGAAAGCGCCGTCAATCTCGAGCGGAACCTCGTCGTCCGCGGCGTTCGCCGCCTTTTTCCTGTCACTCCTGACTATGTCGGCGAGCGCTTCTTCACACACATCGACGGGCGCTTGTTCGCCACCCCACTCCTCATCGCACTGGTGGCGATCGAGACGACGGACATCGTGTTCGCCACCGACTCCATTCCCGCCATTTTCGGGATCACCCAGAACGTCTTCGTGATATTCACCTCAAACGCCTTTGCGATCCTCGGCTTGCGGGCGCTCTACTTTGTCCTGGCCGATGCCATGGATCGGTTCCGCTACTTGAAGTACGGACTCGCCGCCCTTCTGATCTTCATTGGCGCGAAGCTGTTGCTGGCACGAGTCGTCCATATTTCCGTGACCGAGAATTTCTGCGTGATTGCGATCCTGATCGGTGGGGCAATCCTGGCAAGCCTCGGGCCGGGCCGCCACAGAGCGACACAGTCACGGACCGACGCGGGGGCAACCCACTAACCTTCTGCGGCGACCCCGTCAGGCTGAACTACTCGACGACCGTCGACCGCAACCGATCTGCGACGTGGCACGCCGATATGTACGAGAAGATCGCGGACGCCCCGATGCTTGCACCCGCCCCCGGGTACGTCCTGCCCATCACCGATGCCGTGGCGTTGCCCGATGCGTACAGGCCAAGGATGGGGGCACCTGCCTCGTCGAGAACCCGCGAGTGCTCGTCGCAGACCAGTCCCCCACTGGTCCCGACATCACCGGGATACAGGGCGACCGCATAGAACGGCGGCGTATCGATCGTTCCCAGGCAGGGGTTCGGCTTGTTGGCATCGTCGCCGTACCACTTCTCGTGGTCACCTTCACCACGGTGGAAGTCTTCGTCGTTTCCGTTCAGTGCGAACTCGTTGAAGCGCTCAACCGTGGCACGCAGTCCTGTGGGGTCGATCCCGCACGTTGCGGCAAGCTCATCGAGGCTGGATGCCTTCGTCATGAAGTCTCTCGTCTTCCACTTCTTGGGGCTTATCCCGGGGCGGCGGAAGGCCAGTGGATAGCGCCGTCGGTACTTGCTGTCCATGACGAACCAGCTGGGAATGGCGGGGACACTCTTGTCGCGTTTGTACATGCGCTGGCCGGCTTCCATATAGGACACGGCCTCGTTGAAGTAACGGCTGCCGCCAGCGTCGACGATGATCGAGCACGGTTTGCATCTCTCTCCGTGAACGAAGACCGAAGCTCCGTTCGGTCGAACAGCCGTCGGGATCCACCACGCTTCGTCCATCAGGTCCGTCGCCGCCCCGAGGCTCATGGCGATCTCGATCGCGTCACCGGTATCGCCTGGGCTTGTCAACGACCACTCCGCGCTGTTGGGCTGTTCGCCCGAGTACTTCTCCCGCATAGCTCCATTGCGCGAGAACCCACCGGCACTGAGCAACACGCCGCCCCGGGCCCGGACACGAATCTTCTTGCCCCGCCGGTCAAGCACCGCCCCGACAACCTCGCCCTTCTCGAGCACGAGTTCGGTGAGTTTCGTCCCTGTCCACACCGGCACGCCGCGCGCGACCAGCTGTTCCAACAAAGGAGCAATCAGGGCTGCACCGTTGGTCAGGCGCATCTCGCCCTTGAGACGCCCGGCGACGGTCCGGCCGATGATCTTGGCTACCACCTTTGCGCCTTCGGTCGTGCGAATGACCAGCTGGGCTCGTGACGACTCATGGGTGAACACCACGATTCCGCCCGTAAACGATGCACGCAATTTCTGCTGCCACGGGCCGAGCTTGCGGGCATCGAAGTAGTTGCATGCGATCGCACGGCCACGGGCCACGCCACCGCGATAGCCGCGGACGCCTGCGTAGTAATCGCTATAGCCTTCGCAACGCAGGAATTGCAGACCGAGTTGGCGCAAGAGCTGCACCATTTGCGTGCCCTGTTCGATATACGCGTGGCGCCGCTCGAGCGACGAAGCTCGTGTCGGAGGGCCGACGACCGACTCGAAGTACTCGAGTCCCTGCTCGAGTGAGTCCGTCACCCCGTCATCCACCATGAGAGGGTTGTTCGGCAACCAGATCACTCCGCCCGACATGGCCGTCGAGCCGCCGATGAGGTCCTCCTTCTCCACCACGAGGGTGTCGAGCCCCGAGGTGGAGGCCGTGAGAGCACCGGCCAGGCCGCCCCCGCTCCCCACCACAAGGAGATCCGTCAGATAGTCCCACTCACTCATTCGACCCACGAACCCCCATCCTCAAATATCGCCGATCCGGCAAGCCAAGGCGTTGGGGTCAGCCTATCTACTTTGCGAGATCGGAGAACCGGGCCGTCGATGACGATGAACGGATCAGACCGTTCCGTTCATCCAGGGGGATCTCGCAAATCCGAAATGGGAGCAGACGAACCGATCTTCGTTGACCACGATCATGTCCCCCACCGTGACGGACCGAAAGTGACCAACCTCCCGATAGGTCCGCACGACCTCGAGGTACTTCGACTCGCAGTGCATTTCCCACGGATAGGAATTGGTGACGCCGTATGCGACCTCACAGGCTGCGGCGGCACTGATGGCGTCCACCTCGAACTCAATTGCCTTGACATAGCCGGACAGCGGTTCGTAGCCGTCGCCGGGGTGTGCGTAGACCTCACCCTGGTCGAGCAGGACCGTCACACGATGGGACGGCACGAGGGCGATGTGGTCCTTCCATGGTGCGCCGGCCGAACGCCGACAGGACTCGACCAGGTGGTTGTTCGAGCGCCGAGGACGGACGACATAACGGCGGACGGTCCTGTCGGTCGTGGCGTCGTGTGCCTGACTAGGGGGTCCCTGGTCGAAAACGTCGGGTCCATTCCACTGGCGGGCGACGATCCTCCTGAGATTCCTGAACACGATCGCCCTCCAAGGATCGTCGCCACATGCCTCGATCTGCCCAGTATGCCGTCGTCAGCCGAGCGCGGCATAGGGTCAAAAGTCCTGATGGCAACCCTCCGACCGGCACGACGACGTGGGGGCGTCCCGCATCCGTCACCTGGCCTGATCGACCGGCAGCCGTATGCTGTCGATCCGTTGGACCATCGCAGCAGCATCCTCCGGCCGGACGGCCTCTGATGCCTCCAGGGCGTCCACGGCTCGCCGCCACTGCTCCTCGAAGGGCTGACGCGACGGGTACAACGCCAGAAGCCGATCTTCGCGAAACGGTCGAGCCGCACCGAAGAGGGGTGGCAACCCGGTACCGGTCGCGACACCTCGGTACTCGGCCACGGGCACTTCCAATTCAGGGAGGCGGATACCGCCGCGGGCGTTCCCGTATGCATCACGACGAATTCGCGGAGGTCGCCCAGCCTCTACCTCGATGCGGGGAAACGAGGGGGCAGGACGTCCTTCCGCGACCCATCGACGAACGTGACGAATCGCTGACTCCGCCACCGGGTTGAACCGGAGGGTGTTGGGCTCCCACCCGCGACCATTCGGGAGGTCAGACCTTGTCGTCACTCCGTGTGGTGTCCCCGCGACCTCCCAGTACCGGATCCACCTCGAGTCGCGAGCGCCGGCGAGATACAGCGCAAGCGCCTCGAATTCGCTGTTGACCACCACGACGGGCACTGCGAGGTCGTCCCTGATGACCGTCCTGGCGCCACCGTACGAGATCGGCCCGTCCATGAGATCGGGTGACCGTCCTTCCCAGACGGTCAAGGCGTATCCGTCGATCACCCGATGCCGATGGTGCAGCGCGTTGGCGTACGCGACCAACCGCATCGCCGACTGCGATCCACCGACTGCAACGACGTGCTGCACGTCGAGTCCCGCCAAGGGATCAATGGAGGTCGACCGACCCGGGCCCACGACACGTGCCGCATCGGCGAAGATGTCGAACGATCCGGGATCGCCCGGGTGCTGCAACATTCCGTAGCGGTCAGGATCCTCATCCACCATTCCCCTGGCGGAGGCCCGTGCCGCTCGACCCATACCCAGCGGGGGTCCGTACAGTCCGATCTCCTGCGCGCTCACTCCCACCCAGGCATAGCCCCCGAAGAGCTCACCCTCGCTCGGGGCGCGCTGCTCGTAGCCGGCCGAGACGTTCTGCCAATTGAGCAATACCGTGTGATTGAATCGCCGTGGGTCTACCGGTCGCATGACCAAGAGGCGAGTGAGGTACGGCGCGCTGCCACCCTCCTCCACCTCGACCCCGGCGGCCAGATCGTCGGACACCACCTCGTAGCACGCCGCTACGCCGCGCAGGCGGTACTCCTCAACGGTGTAGCCAAAGGCTGCAGGATCCGCCCTCGGAATGCCCCACGGCGGCCTGTCCCCCGCAATCGGCCCGAGAACCTCGGGCCCCGCACGACCGCTCACCAGGCGATGCGGGAACGACGCGACCCCGAGCGCGTCATCGATCCCGCAATCGGGTCAGTGCTCGTGCACGATGACACCTCGGATGTTGCGACCCGCGTGCATGTCGGCATAGCCCTCGTTGATCTTGTCGAGTGAGTACGTGGTGGTGACCAACTCGTCGAGGCGCAGCCGGCCCTGCCGATAGAGCTCCAGCATCAGGGGAATGTCCTTCGACGGGCTCGACGCTCCGAAGAGCGAACCTTGGATGCGCTTCTGAAACAGTGTGAGCATCGTCGGCGAGACCGGAATGCCGATGCCGGACGCGTTGCCAATCCCCGTCAGGACACACGTCCCGCCCTTTCGAATGGCATCGACCCCTTGGGCGACGTGTTCACCGTCGGTGACCCCTACGCAGACGATGCACGAGTCCGCCCCCTGACCGTTTGTGAACGGGCTGACGAGTTCCATTGCCTCGGCCATCGTCTCCGCGGCGTGGGTCGCCCCGAGCTGGAGGGCGGTCGTACGCTTGAATTCGACGGGGTCGACGGCAACGATCACTGATGCACCCGCGTGCGACGCGCCCTGCACCGCGTTAATGCCGATGCCACCGATCCCCATGACGATCACGACGTCACCCGGCCGCACCTCGGCCGAATTGACCGCCGAGCCCCAACCGGTGCCCACACCGCAGCCGGTGAGACAGGCCACCTCGAGCGGGACGTCATCAGGACAGCGGACCGCCGACAGCGCCGACACGGTCGACCATTGGCTGAAGGTCGCCAGGCCCGACATCTGCCCGACGCCGCGCCCCTCGAGCGTCATCCGGTAGCTGCCGTCTGGTCTGGTCCCGTCGAGCGTGCGTGCGCCAGAGTCGCAGAGGTTCTGCATGCCTGATGCGCACCAGCGACACCGCCCACAACCTGGCAGAAAGGACATGACGATCCGATCACCGACGTTCCATTCCGGCGTGTCGGGACCGACCTCCTCGATGATCCCGGCTCCTTCGTGCCCGCCGGCAATCGGGTAGTGGCCGAGTTGCAGGTCGCCAGTCGTCAGGTGGTCATCGGAATGGCACAGCCCCGAGGCCACCATCCGGACCAGCAGTTCGCCCTGTCGCGGACCATCGAGATCGACCTCGGTGACCTCCCACTTTCCCGGCGCCTCATGCACAACCGCTGTCTTTGTCTTCATCAGAACCCTCCACTCTCGATGCGACGAAGAAATCCCCTGCCCACGTCAATCTTGTACGAAACTACCGCCGGGCGCAGGGCGTTGCCGTCCAGTAGGGGCGCGACGACAACCTCGAAAGATCCGGCCTCGTGAGGGACGGGGCGACGCTCGTGCTCCATCGCCCGATGGGCGGGCCGAGAGGAGTCCCCGTCGGGCTCAGGTGAATCACAGGCTCAGCGAAACCCCTGCTGGCAGCTGGCATTGCACAGCGAGAGTTGTGCCAGCGTTGGGATGACGTGGAGAAGGGACGACGACACTGGAGGGCAGGCAGACAACTTCCCCACCTCATCTCAACGACCTCTGCAATGGCCTGATGAGTTCGCATCGACCGGAGCAGAGGTCCCACTGCAGTGTGGGGTCCTCATCGTGTGGTGTTCCCAAAAGGTTAACGAGGTGTCCTCATGACCAAGAGGGATCCACAACAAGATGAGGCCTATGCGCACGACTTCGGTGGAATTCTCACCCAGTATGTCGTGGGCTATCTGCAGAGGGAGACACCCGAGGGAACGCTCGCTCGTGTCCTCGAATTGGCCGGCGAGACGCGGAGTCTTGCCGTCTTGGGCGATGCCACGACCAGGAGCTCCTACGGTGAGTACAGGCGGCTGCTCGAAGCGACGAGCCATGTGCTGGGTGGGCCGGCCGCGCTGGCCAAGGTCGGGGCACACGTCTTCGATTCGATCCAGTCCCCCGACCTGGCCGACTCGATGACCGCACTCGGCTCGGTCGAGGCCATCTACTGCATCCTGCCCAGCCTTACGACATCTCCCGTCGTCGAGTTGCACATCGATGACATGGGCTCGGACCAAGTACTCGTCAGGTTCCGATTCCGGCCAGGGGTCGAACCGTTTCCCGAGCACTGCGCGCTCCACATGGGACTCTTCGCCAGCACGCCTCGGATGATGGGGTACCGGGATGCCGAGATCCACCATGTGTCATGCCAGTGTGATGGCGCTGCCTGGTGCGAAGCCCGAATGAGTTGGGACACCACGAACGGTGACGACGCCCGGATCTCACGCGCCGAGTTGCAATCCCGTTTTTCACAGGCACGTCTCGAAGAGCTCCAGCGCACGGTGGCCGAACTCGTCTCCGGCGACGACCTCGAGACAGTCCTCACCCGGGTCCTGGCGGCGGCACACCGAGCCGTGCCCGCCCTGTCGTGCCTTCTCGAAATTGACGCCACTTCCAGCACAGATCGTTGGGTGGGCTCGGAGGGAATCGATGACGTCGAAGGTGAGCCCATCGACGAACGACTGCACCGGGTACCGATCCCCGAGACAGTCCCTCATATGTGCGTGGTTTCCGTGGAATCAAACCGAGTTCGCTATGGCCGCCTGGTCTCTGTCCGTGCGACCACCGCCTCGTTCGAACGGTTCGAACGATCGGTCCTCGAGTCCTACGCACGTTTGGCGGCCAGCGCCATCCGCAATGCCCGCTTGCTGGAAGAGATTCGGCACCAGTCGTTGCACGACGGCCTGACCGGTCTGCCCAATCGGGTCCTCATCATGGATCGGGTGAACCAGGCGATCGCGCGGGCACGACGGGAGCATTTCGAGGTCGCCGTCATGTTCATCGACCTCGATGGATTCAAGAACGTCAACGACACCCTCGGACACGGAGTCGGTGACATGCTGCTCCAGGCGGTCGCGGCCAGGATCGACGGCATTCTTCGCGAATCCGACACCGTCGGACGACTCGGCGGCGATGAGTTCATCGTGCTGACCGAAGGCCTCTCACTTGCGGCCGGACCGGAACTGGTCGCCGAGCGCCTGCTCGATGTCCTCGCCGAGCCGTTCAATCTCGATGGCGATCACGAAGCCCCGATCAGCATTTCCGCCAGCATCGGCATCGCCGTCGGATTGCGCGAGAACGCCGAGGACTTTCTTCGCGATGCCGATATTGCGCTCTACGCGGCCAAGGACGCCGGGAAGAGGTGCTTCGTTCTCTTTGAAGCAGAGATGCAGACGGTACTTCGCAGCAGGCACGAACTCGAGCTGGACTTGTTGGCGGCAGTCGGCAGCGACCAATTCTTCCTCTTGTATCAGCCCATCTTCGATCTCAACGACCTGACCGTGGTCGGCGTTGAAGCGCTCCTGCGCTGGAATCACCCAAACCGAGGTCTGCTCCAGCCCGATGACTTCATCCCAGCCCTCGAAGCCTCAGGTCTCATTGTTCCCGTCGGGCGGTGGGTCCTCCGCGAAGCGTGTCGACAGGCGATGGCATGGCGCCAACAAGGACGCATCACCACCCGGATGTCGGTCAACGTCTCCGCTCGCCAGATGGACGCCGACTCGATACTGGACGATGTCCAACATGCCTTGACGCTGTCGGGCCTTCCATCGGGTGATCTCACCATCGAGATCACCGAGACCTGCCTGATGGCCAACACCCAGAATGCGCAGACCCGCTTGTCAGCCCTGAAATCCCTCGGCGTCCGCATCGCCATCGATGACTTCGGAACTGGATACTCCTCGCTTGCGTACCTTCAGCAATTCCCCGTCGATTCCTTGAAGATCGACCGCTCGTTCATCTCGGGAATGGCCCAGTCCCCGGAAGGTGATGCCCTCCTGCACACATTGATGCAGCTGGGAAAGGCACTGAACCTTGAAACGCTCGCCGAAGGCATTGAGGAGACCGGTCAGCTGACGCAACTGCAGATCGAAGAGTGCGATGTCGGACAGGGATTCCTCTTTGCCCGACCATTGCCACCCGACGAGGTGGAAGCGTTCTTCGCCGAGTCCAGGAAGTCCGCGCTCACCTAGACCGGCGAGAACGTGTGGGGCGATCACCTGACGAGCACACCCTGGTGACGGGGATGCCTCAGGCAGTGGCTGCCACGTCGTTGAGAAGCGACGCCAGTTCCGCCGGCCGGCTGACCATGCACATGTGACCTGCGCTCAGGTCAACCACCGGGCAATCTCCGATGTTCTGCGCGAACCGCAACTGCTTGGCGGCAGGCACGATCGCATCCTGCAAGGTGCGTACCCAAAGGCGGGGCAGTGGTCCGTGGAGCGGCGACAGGTCCACAGGATCTGTTGTAAGACGAGGCGCTTCTGGCACCAGTCGCTCGAGGCACCAGGCGAATTGCTCCTCACTGAGGTCGTTGCCGAGTACGAGTCTGGCCATCGCCGCGTCCATCGGCCGCGGTTCGAGTGGTTCACCGGCATCCCGGATCATGGTTTGAATCTCGGCATCGAGCGTGTCGAATGCGCTTCGGCCGGTCTCGGGCACGGTGCACGCAACGAACACCGCATGGCGGACGCGCTCGCCCAACGTGGCAATCGTCTGCGGCATCGAACACCCCGCGAGGGAATGACCCACCAGGACGACGTCATCGAAGCCGGCTGCGTCGATGTCATCACGAACAGATGTGGCACATGTCGCCAGGGTCACCGAATCGAGAATCGCCGCGTGGATGCCACGCCCCGGTAGATCCACTGGCAGCACCGGACCACGAAGGTGTGGCAGCAAACGGTCCCAGCACCGGCGGTCCAGACCACCACCGTGAATGAGGACAATGGGCATCATTGGCGGGTCCCCACCTGACTCTTCACGAAATCCGGACTCTACCGCGACCACCCGCCCCTTCGACGGGACCCTCGGCGCATACGCTGCCATGCACGCGCGTACGTGGCGCTGCCCTCTATGGAGGTGCCGGCGACCGAACGACAATTGTGACCTCGATGAGCGAAAAGGGAGATGAGGAGTGCAGCACATCAGACTGGGGACATTGGATATCGGTCGTATCGGCTTGGGCACAATGGGCATGTCTGCCGCCTACACCGGAGCCGGCACCGATGACGCGGAGTCCATCCGGACGATTCACCGAGCTCTGGACCTCGGCGTCACGCTCATCGACACCGCAGAAATCTACGGGCCCTTCACCAATGAGGAACTGGTGGGGCGCGCCATCAGGGACCGCCGCGACCAGGTGGTGTTGGCCACGAAATTCGGAATGGTCTCACACTCGGGTGGTGGCCCGGGCCACATCGACAGCAGCCCAGCGAACATCCGTACCGCGGTCGAAGGCTCGTTGAAGCGGCTCGCCACCGACCGCATTGACCTGTATTACCAACACCGCGTCGACCGCAGCACACCGATCGAGGACACGGTGGGTGCTCTGGCCGAGTTGGTGGCCGAGGGAAAGATCCGCCACATTGGGCTGTCTGAGGCCTGGGTGGGTACGATACGGCGCGCCCACGCCGTCCACCCGGTAACTGCGCTGCAGTCGGAGTACTCACTGTGGACCCGAGACCCTGAGCAAGCGGTGTTCCCGGTGCTGCGTCAATTGGGCATCGGCTTCGTGGCCTACTCGCCGCTCGGCCGCGGTTTCCTGACCGGGACGATCCGCTCCGCTGACCTATTTGATGACACGGACTCCCGGAGGACCAACCCACGCTTCACCGGGGAGAACTTCCAACGCAATCTGGGCATTGCCGACGAGGTCGAAGCCATCGCCAATGAACTCGGCGTCACGCCGGCGCAGGTGGCCCTTGCATGGTTGTTGGCCCAGGGAGACGACATTGCCCCCATCCCGGGCACCAAGCGCGTCTCCCGCGTCGAGGAGAACATCGCCGCGGAAAGGGTCCGGCTCAGCCCCGAGCAGATCGTCCGACTCGACAATCTCCCTCCCGCTGCCGGGGAGCACCACTCCGAAGAACAGATGCGAATGCTCGAGCGTTGATCCGAACCCCGGAGCTGAGGCCCCACTAGCGTCGCTGTCGCACGTCGAGACGAAGGGACGGTTGTGTCGGAGAGCACCGTTGTACGTGAGTGGGTCGACAGATTGGAGATCCGGGACATCATCGAGCGGTCCGTACGTCACATCGACGACCGCGCCGCCGACCGCTTGGCCGACCTGTTCGATGAGGACGGGGTCTTGCAGCTCGCGGGTACCGTCTTCGCCGGCCGCGAGGCAGTGCGCGAAATGTTCGGGGGCGGCAGAGGCTCACCCCCGTGGACAGAACCCGGAGAACTGCTGCAACAACCGGCGAGTGCGCACATCACATCCAACCCGGTCATCGATGTCGACGGAGACGCGGCGACAGCTGAGACGGACATGGTGACGCTGACGCGCGACGAGACGGGCCGCGCCCGCATCACGCTGGTGGCGCGCTATCGGGACCGTCTGCGTCGAAGTGAGGGGGGACGGTGGCTCATCACCAACCGCACGGGCGTCTCCATCGCAAGCCCCGATGAAGTGGGCACAGACGCCGAATGGGCGCGTGCGCTGGCGGTCATGCCCGACGACGTCCGGATTCACTTCCGAACCGATCGCTGATCGATCGGCGATGCGACAGGGTCCGCATCCGAGCGCACCCATGCCCGCCTGGGCGGCTACGACGAGAAGAGGTTGAGGAAACCTTCCTGCCATTCCTGGAGAGTGGACGGAACGTCGCCGACCGGTGCCGTGGGCATCACCGACATGACCTCGTACTGATGGCCGGGTGGAAGACTCAGGATCGCCACCATGGCGTCGGCCACATTCTCCGGGGTCATCAGCCCGTGATGTCGAAGGAGGCCGCGCCGAAACCACAGGTCGTGCGGCATGACACCGATCTCCATCCCTCGATTGGCGAATTCGGTGCCCATGGTTTCGCCGACCCGCAAGACACCTGAGCGGATGCCTGTACCCTCCAGCTCGAGTCGCAGAATCCGGGCTGCGTGCTCGGCACCCGCGTTGGCCGCAGCGTAGGGAAGGTGCTCGATCCACGGCCATACGGCGGCTGCGGAGGTAACGAAGATGATGTCGCCACCCACCCCTGCCCGGAGCATTCCGCGTATGCCGCGCGCCGCCATGAGGAGTGACCCCGTCAGCTTTGTGCCGACTTCAAGGGCGATCTCGTCAGGACTGAAGTCCTGCAGCGGACCGTAACGCGCCGTCGCGGCATTGTTGACGACAGCTGTCACTGTGCCGAACGCAGCTTCGCTTGCATCGAAGAACCTCTCGACGGATACACCGTCGCCCACGTCGAGCTCGTGCGCGAGGCACGTGCCCCCCGCCTTCTGCACCATGTCCCTCGTCTCCTCGAGACGATCGACCCGCCGGCCACCGATAGCGACAAACCAACCCAACGACGCGAACCGCACTGCCGCCACCTGGCCGATGCCCGTTCCGGCGCCGGTTATTGCGACAACACGAGGTTGCGAGGCTGCGGTTTCATCCATGTGGTCGTTCCAGACGGTAGGGGGACTACGGAGGTTGCGTACCGATGAAGGTGACACTGAGCCGGCAGCCGAGCGTCCCCCGCCTTCCAGGCGTGGTCGACACCGGGAATGATCACGCAGTCGCCGACGCCGAGGGCATGGATCCCGTCGCCGAGCTCGAGCTCGACCGATCCGCACAAGACCGTGTCCAAGTCGATGGTGCTCGTGTAATGCATGGGAAACGATTGATCAGGTTCGTAATCGACAATCATCCATTGCATCTGTCCCGGAGGCAGACCTATCTCCAGATGGTGGGACATACCGGGAGCTGAAGTGGGTGGTGCAGCAGCAGGAGACGTATAGGCCACCATGGAGTGGAAGCCGCGTTCGGCGGACTGCGAGCCAAGGGCGAGCTCCTCGACGACGCGGGATCGACCTTGATCGTCGACGCCGGTAATGAGGAGCCGGCCCTGGCCGGGTTCGACAGTCATGCCGTGGCAAATACTAGTCGGGACGCTGTGCAATCGCTGGGTACCAAGAGACCCAAATCCTGAACGGAAAGGGAGCACGCCATCGCCCGCTCCGCTCCGATGAGTCGGCGGAGCCGGTTCCGTCTACCTTCTCGAACCCGAGACGGAGGTAGGTGGAATCATGCGAGTCGTCGTACAAGAATTCATGAGCCTGGATGGCGTCGTGCAGGCGCCCGGAGGCGCCGAAGAGGACACCGAGGGTGGCTTCGCACACGGCGGTTGGTCAATGCCCTACTTCGATCCCGAGGTCATGGGCTCTTTCATCGGGCAGGGCATGGGCACCGCCGAGGCCCTCTTGTTCGGGCGGCGAACCTGGCAGGTGATGGCGGCGGCGTGGCCCGATCGGGCGGGGGACACGTACGCCGACCAGATGAATTCGATCAAGAAGTACGTGGCCTCTCGGACGCTCGTTCAGGATGAGCTGACATGGAACAACTCGACGTTGTTGTCGCCGGAAGATGCCGTCGCTGACATCGCCGCACTTCGGCGAAGCGACGGCGACGACCTGTTGGTCTGGGGCAGCGTCAGCCTGGTGAAGACGCTGCTCGCCCATGGGTTGGTCGACGAACTCAACGTGATGATCGAACCCATCCTGCTCGGAGGGGGTAAGCGGATCTTCCCCGAGGACGGCACGGCTCGGCCGATGGAACTCGCCACATGCATCACCGCCAAGACCGGCGTGGTGATGTGCACCTACCACCTGTCACCGGAGTAAACGGATAGGGATCATGCCGGTCAAGATCGATTCTCGAGGACCTTGACTTTCGCTCGCATCAGAGGAAAAGTGAAACGACATTGACCGGGGCCGACTGCCGCGGTGCCACCAATGGATGGAGGTGGAGGTGAGCAGCGTCCAGGAAAGCCATGGTGGCACTGCGCCCGTACATGACGGGGAGATCAAGCTGGAGGCGGTCCTGAGATGACCGCCGACTACGACGTGATCGTCCTCGGCGGCGGCTCACCGGGTGAGCATTGCGCCGGGGCGTTGGCCGAGGGTGGCTTGCGCGTGGCCATCGTGGAGCGCGAGCTCGTTGGCGGGGAGTGTTCGTATTGGGCGTGCATACCGTCCAAGACGCTGTTGCGCCCGGGTGAGGCGGTCCATGGGGCAAGGGAGGCGGCCGCAACCGCCGACGTCGATATCGAGGCGGCGCTCGCGTGGCGAGACTTCATGGTCTCGGACTACTCCGATGCCGGACAGGAGCATTGGCTGGCTGACAACGGCATCGACCTGCTGCGCGGCACCGGCCGGCTCGCCGGTCCGGGCATCGTCGAGGTCGACGGGGTCCGCCATACGGCCGAACACGTGGTCCTGGCGAACGGCGCAGATCCCGTGGTACCGCCGATCCCCGGCCTGCGCGATCTCGTCGGCGTCTGGGGCAGCCGCGAGGCGACGTCCATGAAAGCAATACCCCGCCGTCTTCTCATCCTCGGAGGTGGGCCGGTCGGGGTGGAGATGGCACAAGTCGTGCGCCGACTCGGGGGCGAGGCAGCGGTCACCGACATGGCAGAGCACGTGCTCGGCCGGGAGCCCGCGCCCCTCGGTGAAGCGCTCGGCGAGGCCCTGCGCGGCGAGGGCATCGAACTCGTCCTCTCCGCGAATGTGACCGGGGCGCGACGCGACGGTGACGAGTACGTTCTCGAGTTCGACGACCTACCCGAGCTCAGAGGTGACCGCCTGCTTGTCGCAACCGGTCGGCGCCCGCGTGTGCGAGGGATCGGGCTCGAAACCGTCGGCATCGAGCCGGACGCTCACGGAGTTCCGGTCGACGCACACCTGCGCGCGGCGGAACACGTGTGGGCGATCGGCGACGTCAACGGCCTGTGGCCGCTCACCCATGTCGGCAAGTATCAGGGCGAGGTGGTCGCCGCCAACATCCTCGGGACGCCCCGGAAGGCCAACTACGAGGCTGTTCCGAGGGTCGTCTACACGGACCCGCAAGCGGCGGCGGTGGGCGCCGGCGCAGGCCGATTCAGCGCAATGGTCCCTCTGTCGCAGGTAGCCAAGACAGCCACCTACACGCACGCGTACGCCGACGACAAGGGTTTCCTGACGTTGCTCAGCGACGGGGAGCGCCTGACCGGCGCCTATGCGCTCGGCCCCGAGGCGGGCGAGTGGCTGCAGCAGGCCACACTGGCGATCCGCGGCCATGTCCCACTCAGCGTCTTGGACGACACAATCCAGCCGTTCCCGTCGTTCTCGGAGATCTACGTCGCTGCGCTGAAAGCACTGCGCCGTGTGATCGCGACAGCGGCAAAGCCGGCCGGGGCGGGACCTCCGATGGCGAACTAACAAAAGGGGGAACGATGACCGCAGCAGGCGTTTCGCTGATCGGACGCCCACGCGATGAACGTCGCCCTACCCCCGATGACCCCGGGTTGGCGGATACGTGACGCCCGGCGAGGTTGTGCGCCCACCGAACCGCAAGGTCGCGATCGTCACCGGGGGGTCGCAAGGCATTGGTGCGGGAATCGTCGACGGCTACCGACGAAGGGACTGGTCGGTCGTCGCCACATCCCGAACGATCGCTCCGAGCACGGACCCCGGCGTGCTCACCGTGGCCGGGGACATTTCGGATCCTGCCACTGCGGACCGGATCGTCACGAGGGCACTGAAGCGATTCGGACGCATCGACACCCTCGTCAACAACGCCGGCGTCTATGTCTCCAAGCCATTCACCGACTACACAGCCGACGACTTCGCGAAGGTCATCGGTGTCAATCTCACCGGGTTCTTCCGTCTGACCCAGCTCACAATTGCGGAAATGCTGGCCAGGGGTAGCGGCCATGTCGTCACTCTCACCACCACGCTTGTCGATGTTGCCGACTCCAGCGCACCCTCCGTTCTCACCTCACTCACCAAGGGCGGCCTGGCCGCGGCCACCAAGTCGCTGGCCGTCGAATACGCCTCCCGGGGCATCCGGGTCAACGCCGTCTCGCCCGGCATCATTCAGACGCCGGAAAACCCCCCGCAAAGTTACGACGCCCTCGGGAGGCAGCTACCTCCCGTCGGGCATGTCGGTCAGGTCAGCGACATCGTCGATGCGGTGCTCTTCCTCGAGTCATCGCCCTACATCACCGGCGAGACGCTTCACGTCGATGGCGGTCGGATCGCCGGACGCTGAGGGCATTGCGCCGCTGCGGTGACCCCGGTCCGGCTCAGCCGCGAACGACCGGCGGCTCCACGTCGTCATAGATACGAGCCGCCGCCAGTAGCCCGTCTCGACCCCGTTCGAATACAGCGATGCCGGCCTGCGGCGGAAGGTTGTGGCTGCCCCACCGGACGCAGTTGTACTCCAGAGCGCAACGCGTGCCGTCATCGGTCACGGCACAGGGCTCGAGGAGGATGCCGCCGCCTGCAGTGAAGCACCCGCTGAAATACGAGCCCAGCTGGGAGACACCTCGGTGGGTGGAATCGGGCCCGAATGGCTCGCGGAGATAGCCATCGGCGGTGAACGAGCTCACGACGGCTTCGGCGTCTCCGGCCTCGAGCGCTGCGAGGTACCGGGCAACGACATCATCCGGCACGGCATCCCCCCTCGTGAGTAGGGGAGACCGGAGATGACGTCGCCCGTCCACGGGCCGCTGGCTGCAGTACGTGCGAAAGTCCACGGACAGCTCCTCCGGTGATTCAGCGACGACCGCCAGGGGCCAGACCACTTCGCGCCCCTCGAAATCGGTCACCTCTGCGCTGAGCTCGACGACGGCACGGCTCCCGACAAACGTCGACGCGACCTTCGTGACGGTGGCGTTGTGCTGTGCCCACATGGAGTGATTGGCCCGGACGAATTGTCGAAGGTGCTTGTGACCCCGGACCTCGCCGGCACGAGGGTCGTGGACCACGACCTTGCCGGGCCATGCCGTCTCGAGGTCGTGGATATCACCCCGCTGCAGCGCGCCGAGGTACTGCCGCGACAGGATCAGACTGGCCCGCGGTCTGCGTCTGGCGTCGCGCCAACTCGACGGCACTGACGAAATCCGGAAACCACGGCATCGCAACCTCCATGATCCATTCGGCCAGAAGCCCGGTCCGCACGTGGTGCCGGACACATCAGGGCAGGACCAAGTATGACCTTGCAGTCAGCGCGTCGACCCGCAACCTCCCCCACTGGATATCGCGCCATAACGCCGGGCCACCCTGCGGTGACGCGTTCGGCGTCCAGCAAGCGCCCGGCACTCGATCGGGTCCGACCCTGTCGCACCGTTGTCGCCTCTCGGGGGTGCTTTGCATCGTTGACACAGAACCGACATAATCATCGACACAGAACCGACACAATTGGCACAGGTTCCACTTGCTGCGACGAGACCACAATCACCCTGTGCCGGACTGAGGGGGAATCCGCATGAAACGTCTGATCCGAATGATCACCACCATGGCCCTGGTGGTGGCACCACTTGCCGGCATCACGCTCACCAGCGCTGCCCTCAGCCAGCCAGCGGCAGCCGCAACGGGCGGTGCGCCGATCAATATCGGCGACATCGCGAGCCTGACTGGCCCCGAGGCCTCCTCCATCGACCAGACCACCCAGGTGCTCCAGGCTTGGGCGAAGACGGTGAATGCGAAAGGCGGCCTCCAGGGTCACAAGATCAACCTCATCGTGAAGGACGACGGGTACAACCCGGCCACTTCGCTCTCTCAGGTCGAGGGCATGGTCACGGGAAGCCACATCGTGGCCCTCATCGACAACTCCGACGTGGACACGGCGTGGTACAAGTACGTCGAGCAGCAGAAAGTCCCGGTCATCGGCGGCCAGACCGAAGACGGCCCCTACGAGAACGCCGACTTCTTCGACCCGGGCTCGACGTTCGACGACTTCACTACCGGCGAGGCCTACCTGGCCAAGCTGGTGCACTCCAAAGCGTCCTCCGACCTCTACTGCGCCGAGGTCGCACTGTGCTCCGAAGCCCTCGCCCCCCTTAAGGCGGCCCTGCCCAAGTTCGGGTCCAAAATGGTCTACTCGACCGCCATCAGCTTTGCCGCCCCGAGCTATGCGGCCCAGTGCCTGGCAGCGAAGCAGGCCGGCGCCACGTCGATGACCGTCGGTGACGCCACGGCGGTCGTGACCAAGGTGGTGCAGGACTGCGCGGCGCAGGGGTACACGCCAGTGCAGATCAGCGCTGACGGGACGGTCGGTATCTCGTGGCTCAAGATTCCCCAGTTCAACGGCAACGTGGACGCACAGCCCGACATCCCGTTCTTCGTCCACAACGCGGCAACGAACCCGATGTACGCGGCACTGAGAAAGTACTACCCCCAGCAGCTGACGAACCCCAACTTCGGGGAGATCGTCGTCGAGAACTGGGCCGATGCCATCCTGATCCAGGACGCGATCGGGAAGGTCAAGCTGGCATCGACCCCCACGGCGGCCGAAGTGACGGCCGGCATGTACGCCCTTCCGCAGGGAACCACACTCGGCGGCCTCACTCCGCCGCTCCACTTCCACAAGGGCCAGCCCACCCACAACGCCTGCTTCTTCTACATGGGGATCAAGAACGGCAAGTTCTACGAGCTGCCGACCTCGAAAGTGAAGCAGCCCACGTGCTTGAGCACCAAGTAGCCGAGTAGCAGGGGTCAGCCGGAACGCAGCGTCAGGATCCTCGGGTCTTCAGGCCCGAGGATCCTGTGCTCCTGTCCCGAAATGTATGGCGATAGGCCTGGGGGCTGGAGTGCACCACCCGGGTGAAGTGCTTGCGCAGGTTGGCTGCGGTGCAGAACCCACTTCTCTGCGCCACACTCTCGATTGACAGGTCACCGAATTCGAGAAGCCGTTGCGCGAGCTGAAGCCGTTGCCGGACGATCCATTGGTACGGCGTGGTACCGGTCGCGGCCAGGAACCTGCGCGCGAAAGTGCGGGGACTCATGGCTGATCGACCGGCGAGGTCGTCGACCGTGACCGGTTCGTCGAGGTGTTCCTGCACCCACGCGATGGTGTCCGCGAAGAGGTCGGAGGCGTCGGGCGACGGCAGCGGCTGCTCGATGTACTGCGCCTGGCCCCCGTCCCGTTGGGGCGGAACGACGAGTTGGCGGGCGAGCCGGGTGGCCACCTCGCTGCCGTAGTCCTGGCGGACGATGTGGAGGCACAGGTCGATACTGGCGGCACTCCCGGCCCCGGTGAGGATGTCGCCGTCGTCGACGTAGAGGACCCCGGGGTCAACGGACAGGCGCGGGTAGAGGCGGGCCAATTCGTCACACTCCGCCCAATGCGTGGCAGCTCGGCGCCCGTCGAGCAACCCTGCTTCGGCCAGGACAAAGGCGCCGCCGCACAAGGACAACATGCGACTCCCCCGGGCATGGGCTGCCCGCAACGCCACAAAGACGCTCTCCGCCACCTCGGTGTGCCGGTAGGTCGGGAGCACGATGACCGTGTCCACCGTGGAGAGCTTCTCCAGTCCGTAGGGCACCAGGACCTGGAACCCAGTGTCCGATGTCACGGGAGCTGCGGTTTCCCCGCAGATGAACAGGCGGTACCACGGGTCACCCGGAGGCACCCATCGGTCCTCGCCGAAGACCTCGCAGACGACGCCGAGCTCGAACGGGGTGAACCCGTCATACACGACGACCGCAATGTTGTGATGCGCTCGTGTCGTGCGATTCCGGCCCCGAGCCGCCTCCGGCTTGGCAGATATGTCGCGGACAATGTCAATACTGCCACTTTCGTGTGTCGGGTCTCTGCCTCCACGATGGAGGCGTGCGTACGTGCAAGGGCGGGGCCACCCTCCTCCTCATCGACCCCGACAGCCCTCATCAGCTGCGGGCCGCAGGCAATCGAACGTGGACGCGGCTCGCCGTCCGCTTGCTCGCGTCTTCGCTCGACCGCCAGCTCGCAGAGGGACGCCCGCCCGAATCGAACCGACTCCTGGCCGCCCGGGCCCAGGTGCTCGTCGCTCCGGCCATGCGTGCCGATTTGGCCGCCAACTTGGCCCGGGTCGTGGCACGAAGTCGATGGGCGCCGGTCGTGCGCAGCCCGAAGGTACCGTTGAACCGCAACAGCATTGTCGCCTGCGACCCGGTGCTCCAAGTGGCTCTTGACGCACTCGTCGCTCCTCGGCCGATGCTGGCGCGCGGCATTGCGATCATCAGCCAGCTCTTGAGCGACGGTACCGGGCCGCTCTACAACAACCGCGGCGCCGGTGAGCTGCACGACACCCTCAGCGAGGCAATCGGGCAACTTTGATCTGCGGCCGGCATTCCTCGACGGCTGGTGCAGGAGTCTCCGTGGGCGCGACCGCCCGGGCGCGTGGCAACAGCAATGTCATCGCCAACGCAAAGGCCACGAGGACGACGTCAACGAGCAGTGCCGACTGCAATGCGGCGAGGATGCCGGCGGTCGCCTCCCCGCGAAGAACAGCGTGCCCACGGCGGCGATACCCAATGTCATGGAAAACTGTTGCGTGGTGGTGAGCACACCCGAGGCCGCTCCGTCGCCGATGGCGGCACGCTCTGGAGCACGCCCGAAACGATCAGCGGGATCACGAATTCGTTCCGGCGCCAACCCACGATCGAGCAGATGCCCCACCACCGACACGATGTCATCGGCCGCCGCGGGAAACGGGAACTCCGGAGCCAACCGGTAATCTACGACGAAGACTTCGCAGTGCGTGACCCGGGCCAGATGTGCCATGAAGAATGCGTACATCCGCGGCGACGTGCCGATGTAGCCACCCCCGTGCAGATACACGACCGTGCCCGAATGTGTCGTCCTCGCCCCGCCGGACGCGTTCGGCCCGCGCTCCGCCTCGCCCATGTGAGGGCGGAACCACACACCCGGCACACCGGCCAGCCGATCTACCTCGGTGCTGACGCCTTGGAGTGTCACGAAGGGAGGGAGGATCCGGCCGGAAATCCCGTCGAGAATCCGCTCCAACGAACGGAACTCATCGATGGGCAGCGACGAGGCATAGCCCAGGAACGACCGGGTCAGCTCACGGGTGGCCGAAACGGCGAGGTTACGCGCCAGATTTCCCGGCCCTCGCCACGGACCCCGGAACGGGAGCCGGCTCAACCCCGCCGCGAGGCCAGCGGCGAGCCCGGCCGCATCGATGGCGGCAATCGGCCACGGGGCGGTGCACACCTCGGGACGATCCGACATGACCATCCGCGTATCTTCGCATCCATCCGGGCCGCGAGCACGGGCGCGGCGACGCCGGGGCCGAACAAGGGCCGGAGCTACGCGGTGACGACCGAATCTCTCGGGAGTAGCGTCGTCGGCACTTCCGCGTTCGCCGTAGGCGGCTGATGTTTGCGGATCAGAGCGCCACAGAGCACCGCGGCGACCACAAAGATGCAAGCAGAGATGGCGAAGGCGAACGTATACCCGTGCGTGGCCGCCGATTTGACGGTTTCGGCATGGGGGGATTCGTGCGCGTGGGCGCTGAGATAGCGACGGGTGGCCTGCGCTGCGAACGCCGAGAGCAGCGCGACGCCGATCGATCCACCGACCTGTTGCATCGTGTTGACCATGGCCGAGGCCACGCCCGCATCCTTGAAGTCCACACCACTCGTCGCCGAGTTCATTGCCGGGGGAACGACAAAGCCGAAGCCGAAGCCAAGGATGATCAGGGACGGCAGCACCCCGAGGCCGTAGCCGGTATCAGGGCCGAGCCGGGTGAGCAGCGCCATGCCGACGGCGCCCAGGAGGAGCCCGCACACGATCAGCCGACGCGATCCGAAGCGGGGCAGAAGAATGATGTTGGCAACGGCCGAGCCGAGGACCAGACTTATCGGGAGCGCGAGGAAGGCCACACCGGTCATGACCGGGGAGAAGCCGCGGATCTCCTGGAGGAAGTACGTCAGGAACAAGAAGAGGCCGAACGCGGCGATGAACGTGAGGCCGACGGCGATATAGGCACCACCACGATTGCGGTCGAGCACGATATGCAGGGGCAGCAATGGGTTCGAGACGGTTCTCTCAACGACCACGAATGCGGCGAGTAGGAGCACGCCGATCGCCAGAGGGACCCAGGTGACCGGGCTTCCCCACGACTCCACCTGGGCCCGCGAGAGGCCGAAAACGATGGCGAACAGGCCTGCGGAAGCCAAGATGGTCCCAGGGATGTCAAGCCGGGGCCTCTCGCCACCGCGTCGAGGATTGGCGAGGAGGAGCAGGCCACCCAAGACGGCAAAACCGGCGAAGAAGAGGTTGACATAGAGGCACCAGCGCCATGAGAAGTACGAGGTCAGAACTCCCCCCAGTATGAGCCCCGTCGCTCCCCCGCCGCCGGCGATCGCGCCGAACACGGCGAACGCTTTGCCCCGTTCCTTGGGCTCGCTGAACGAGGTCGTCAGGAGCGAGAGCGCCGACGGGGCAAGAAGGGCTGCGAACGCACCCTGCAGTGCACGGGCACTTGCCAACACGGCGAAGTTCGGTGCCGCGCCTCCTGCCGCCGAGGCCACGGCGAACCCGATCAGCCCGCCTATGAACGTCCACTTTCGACCAAAAATATCGCCCAGCTTCCCGCCCAACAGGAGCAAGCTCCCGAATGCAAGTGCGTAGGCCGTGACGATCCACTGTCGGTCGCTATCGGGGAAGCCAAGGTCGCTCTGGGCGCTGGGCAGGGCGATATTGACGATCGTCGAGTCCAGCACGATCATCAACTGGGCCAGGCCGACGACAGCCAAGACCCACCAGCGACGCGCGTGGAACTTCTCTTCCCTGGCGATGGCCGCCGAATCCTGCACGGCGGGCGGTGAGGTCATGGAGGTCCTGTGTCGAGGTGGGCTGGCGATCGTGTCGGGAAGCGGCTCCAGACTACGGGGGGGATGTCACAACGATGCACACCTCGTCCTTCGCCCCGGCCGGGACGCGTCGTCGTCACGAGAGACGCTACTGACCCCCCCACCCTCCATCCGCTACTCTACGAACATATGTTCGCTCGAGAGTCGGCCTGGGACGAGGGGCTGGACGAATTCCAACTCGCTGTTGCGACGCATGGAGATACCCCGCTCGTCGTCGTCGCCGGGGCGGGCACGGGCAAGACACGGGCCCTGACCTCTCGGGTGGCCTGCCTCCTCGATCGCGGGGTGCCACCGGATCGGATCCTGCTCCTCACGTTCACGCGCCGGGCTGCGGACGACATGCTCACTCGGGCTCGTGACCTTGTGGGCGGTCGGCGAGATGAGCGACCTCAGGGAGGGACCTTCCACACGGTCGCGCACAGGCACATCGCTGCCTACGCAGAGGTGCTCAACCTGCCCAAGGGCTTCGGCCTGCTCGACCCCGCCGGGTCCTGCGATCTGATGGATCTGCTCCGAAACGATCACGACCTCACCGGGACCGCCGCGAGGTTTCCCCGATCTTCGACCCTCGTCGACATCTATTCCCGGTGCATCAACACGGAGCGGCCGCTGCGCGATCTCGTGGCATCGGAGTATCCATGGTGCGAACCGCACTCGGCGGTCATCGGGGATCTCTTCCGGAGCTTCACTGCTCGCAAACGGAGCTCCGCCCTCCTCGATTTCGACGATCTCCTGCTCTACTGGCGCGCGCTCCTGCGTCACGAAGATCTGGGCCCGCACCTCGCTGATCGCTTCCGATTCGTGCTGGTCGACGAGTACCAGGACGTCAACAGTCTCCAAGTGGACATCGTCAGGCTGTTGGCGCCGGACGGAAAGGGCCTCACCGTCGTCGGGGACGAAGCGCAGGCCATCTACGGGTTCCGAGGATCAGACCCACGCCACTTGCGGCAACTCGTCCGTTCCTATCCGGGCGCCGCGACCATTCAGCTCGAGCGAAACTTTCGATCCAGGCAACGCGTTCTGGACGTCGCCAATGTGCTTCGGCCTGTCGCCGATGGGGAGCCCGAGCTCCGACTTCACAGCGATCGCGGCGCAGGACCGCGACCGACCCTCAATCGCTGCTATGACGCACCCTCGGAAGCTCGGGCAATCGTCGACCGGATTCTCGAGGCCTACGAGAGCGGCGTGCATCTTCGCCAACAAGCGGTCCTCGTGAGGGCCGGGCATCACAGTGACCTGACCGAGATCGAGCTGTCCGTACGCAAGGTCCCGTACAGGAAGTTCGGAGGCCTCCGCTTCCTCGAAGCGGCCCATGTCAAGGACTTCGTCTGCGCCGCCAGGCTTCTCGACAACTCCTGTGACGAGGTGGCGTGGTACCGGATCCTGCGCTTGCACCGAAACATCGGGCCGACGCGGGCGAAGTCGCTCCTCGAGGTGGTACGCCCTTCCGAAGCCGACGCGCTGTCCCGTTGGCCCGAGCTCGTCGCCGCGGCGCCGCCCACCACGCGTGCCGAACTCTCCGCCTCCCTTTCGGGCCTCGTTGAAGCCCGCGGCAGCGGGACGTGTGGCCGCAGGGCCGCGTCCGTCGTGCGCGCCATCCGTCCCCTTCTCGAAGGCCGCTACGACGACGCGCGTGCCCGCGTGGGAGATCTCGAACGACTGGCCGACACCGCCTCGGCGGTCGAGGATCTCTCCGCGTGGCTCGCCGATCTCACGTTGGACCCGCCCATCTCGAGCGGCGATCTGGCCGGCCCGCCCCACCTCGACGAGGACTATCTGGTCATTTCGACCATCCACTCGGCGAAAGGCCTCGAGTGGTCACATGTCCACGTGCCTCACGTTGTCGACGGGGCGATCCCCATCGACATGGCATTGAGCACGCCCGATGGCCTCGAGGAGGAGAGGCGTCTCTTCTATGTGGCAGTGACGAGGGCCCGCGACGAACTCCACCTCTACGCGCCACTCCGCATGCCGCACCATCGCTTCGCTCGCAATGATCGACACAGCTTCGCCCCACTCAGCCGCTTCCTCGCCGATGAAGTACGAGCGGCCCTCGACATCATCGAAGAGAAGCCCCAACAGATGCAGGTTCAAGCCCTGGCAGCACGACCCCTGGTCGTCGACCTCGATCCGCTCTGGAGCTAATCAGGAATCCTCATCACGCATGTCGCCGCATCGATCCCCCATCAGGTGTCGAGCCATGCAAGTAGCCTTCGAGCGTTCCGGCACACAGGAACCTTCGGGCGGTCTTGCGACGACGCCGCAACCGGTGCACCGTGGTCACCCTGCTGGAGACAGATCCGCAACTGAAAGGAGAGATGTTCATGGCGTCAGTCCTCCATCGTCTCCTATTGTGGTCGCGCACTCCTATCCGGACTCACAACAAGGAGGAAATCCGTTGCCAAAGTTCCCCGCAATTACCCACGTGGCTTTGACGGTGACCGACCTGGATCGAAGCCGTCAATGGTACAACCAGCTCTTCGGCTCTGATCCGGTGATCGATGAGGATACCGGGCCATTTCATCACGTCGTCTGGCTGATGGGTGGGACGTTGGTCGGCATCCACAAGTTCCCGGATCTCAAGAGCGACGAGCCCTTCGACGAGCGCCGCCCCGGATTGGATCATCTGGCCTTTGCGTGTACGAACCGGTCCGATCTCGAGCAGTGGGAGCGACACCTGAACAGCCTGGGCGTTGCGAACGGTGGCATCGTGGATGCCCCCTACGGCTCAGGGTTGTCCTTTCGCGACCCCGACAACATCGCCCTCGAGTTCTTCGCTCCTCCGGGGTAACGGCAGCTCGGGGTCTTGGACGCCCCGTAGAGTGTGTGACACCACATCGAAGGACAAACATCGAGCTTTCACACCAAGACAGGCCGTGCTCATGTGTCCTGAACTGCCTGCCGGAGGTATGACGTGAAGATCGCTGTTGTCGGAACCGGGGCCATGGGCTCGGTCTATGCCGCACTTCTCGGAGAAGCCGGACACGAAGTCTGGGCGATCGACACCTGGCCGGAGCACGTCGATGCCATTGCCTCCTCCGGTCTGCACGTGTCTGGTGCGAGCGGCACCTATGTCGTCAACAACCTCCATGTCGGACGCGCCCCCCGTGACGCCGGACCCTGCGACCTCTGGATCATCGCGACGAAGGCGTCGGCCGTCGACGAGGTGGCGACGGAGATCGCACCGCTGCTCCAACCCGACAGCATCGTCATGGCATTCCAGAACGGCCTCGGTGCGGGAGAACGGGTGGCACGCCGCATCCCCCCGGACCACATCCTGATCGGAATAGCCGAAGGATTCGGGTCATCGATCCCTGAACCGGGGCGTGTGCACCACGAAGGCATGCGACTGATCCGAATAGGCGAGATGCACGGTGGCATGACAGACCGGGTACGGCAGATCGAACACGCGTGGCGTGATGCCGGGTTCAACGTCCGGGCCTTCGCCGACGTGACGCTCATGATCTGGGAGAAATTCCTGTGCAACGTCACTCTGAGCGCTCCGTGCGCTGCCTTCGACGTCACTGTGGGTGAGCTGATGTCGGATCGCGATTCCTGGAAGGTCGCTCTCGGATGCACCTCCGAGGCGTACCAGCTCGGAGTGGCCGTGGGCGTCCGATTCTCGTTCGACGATCCATTGCGGTATGTGACCGACTTCGCTGCGACGATTCCGAACACCAACCCGTCGATGCGCCTTGACCACCTCGCCCGTCGGCCCTCCGAGATCGACGTGATCAACGGACAGGTCGTCACGCTGAGCAGTGAACGAGGACTCACGGCGCCTTACAACGAGACCCTCTGCGCCATCGTGCGCCATCGCGAGTCGTTCTTCGAGTCGGAGTAGAAGCCACGCCGTCGTCGATCCACACTCGGCGCCAACCTGACAAAAACATCCCTCTGCGGCGCGGGTTCGGGACAGACGAAACCGGCGACTCCGCCTACATCGGCTCGCCCTCGCTCAATTCGTTGGTCGCCTCGATGATGGCCTGCATCTGACCTCGTGGTGAGAGCTCCATCCCCTTCCCGTCGTCGTGCCAGAGCTCCGGGAACCGCCAGATGAGGAAGCCGACGCCCACCACGCACGCCAACCCACCGGACCACACTGCGAACTGTGGGCCTCCCAGCTCGGCCGCCAATCCGGTCTCGGCGTCACCAAGTCGAGGTCCGCCCGCCGCAACGGCGAAGAACGTCCCCGACAGGCGCCCTTGGAGGTGATCGGGCACTTTCCGCTGTTGCACGGCTTGTCGGAAAATACCCGAGATCATGTCGGCAGCCCCGGCGATCGCCAACAGCGTCAGACCGATCCACAAGATGGGAATAACCCCGAACAGTGCAATGGCCAGGCCCCACACAACGACGCACCCGCAGATGGCCCTTCCTTGATTCCGCCATCGAACGCACCAGCCCGTAAAGAATGATCCCAACAGGGCTCCGGCGCCAGGCGCCGCATAGAGCAATCCCACGACACCGGCTCCCCCACCGAACAGTCCGGTCCCGAGCGCGGGGAACACTGCACGGGGCATGCCGAAGATCATGGCGTTGAGGTCGACCCAATAGCTGGCGGACAACAGCCTCTGTGTCCTGAGGTACCGGAAGCCCTCAGCCATCGACGTGAGCGATGCCCGTTGGCCTCCGATGGAGGGCGCGAGCGCAGGCAACAGGACGACCGCTGCAATGGCACAACCGTAGGTGGCAACATCAATGCCGTACACGATCCCCAAACCAAAGGCGGCGATCAAGACGCCCCCCAGGGCAGGACCGGCCACCAAAGCGAGCTGCCCGGTTGTCGTCTGGAGCGCGACACCTGCAGTGACGTCCTCGTCAGAGACCAGTGTCGGCAATGCGGCTCGTCGGGCCGGCCAGTCCACGCCCTGAAAGCCCGCCCCGATCGCTGTACACACGAAGAGGGGCCACAACGCCGGATGGGGAAGCGATGCATTGGCCACGAGTCCGGCACTCGCCGTCGCCATGACGACTTGTGACAACATCAGTACCCGACGACGGTCCAGGGAGTCGGCCAACGCGCCGCCCCACAGGGACCCCGCAAGCAGGGGGAAAAGTGTGACCACCCCGATCAGTCCCACGACAAGCGTCGAATGCGTCAGTGCATACGCCTGAAACGAAACGGCGACCACGGTGAGCTGACTCCCGATGGACGACACCGCTTGGCCGGCCCACAGCCGTCGAAAGTGACGGTGCCGACGTAGCGGACCGACGTCGAGGAGGATGCGGCCCATCGGCATACGGTACTCAGTGGAGTCCGCGCAGCTGCTCAGAGCCCCCCGACCGGGTAGCGCCGGCAGCCACGAGTTCTCATTGGCCTTGCAGACAGCGGTCGGCCGGCGGAGGAGTCGATTCGTCCGCCCTGGTAGCGCCGCTCGGGGTCGAGGTCCGGACGTAGACTCTCACGGCTTTCCGGACATCCAACCTGCAATCGAAGTGTGTATGCAGGTAATCCACATTTGCCTCGCTGAGTCCCAGGTTGCCTGCTTCGAGCACCACTGCGTCAGAGCTTTCGATCCAGCGTCCCATTACCCCCTGCAGCATCTTGTCGGCGGAAACAGAGCGTGGCGTGGTGACTCCGCTGTCCAAGACGCGCTCTTGGCCCAGCCAATCGATGACATCCGGACATCCGCTGACGTCAGATGTGAAACGGTTGTCGAGAAGAGCAAGCGTCGGATTGGCGTAGAGCACACATCCGTGAACAGGAATGGCGTCACTCACGGCATCGCTCACTTGCGGTGGCGCCGGAGCATGGAGCACCTCGACGACAACAGCTCCCAGCAAGAATGCGATTGCGCTCCATGACGTGGCCAATCCCACAAATCCAAGCCGGAAGGACGATCGCCTCGTGAGAGATCGGCGGAGCGGGTCCCTCAACCTCACGACGATGCCACTCGCGACGAGAGCGACGAACGGCGCCATGAAGCCGGAATAGTGGTAGTAGTAGGTCGGAGACAGCAAGAGGGCCGCGGCCACGAAGACCGCGCCCCAGACGGACAGACGCTCCAACGGAGACCAAGCCGGTTGCCCGGGTGCTCTCCAGCAGATGAGCACCACCGCAATTCCCACCGACACGAGGAGGGCGAGCACGCAGAGGGCAATGCCGCGGTGAGCGGCCGTCAACGCCGTCAGCCCGGGAATCCCCGTGAGGTCTGCTACCCGCTGGAGAAAAGGGAGTCCGCTGCCATTGCGAATCGCTTGGGTGACGAAGACCTGCTTGAAGAATGGCCCCGGCGCCCCGACAAGAAACGGGAAGGTGCACAACAGGAACCCGCTGGCAGCTCCGCCGACGAGCTTTCGTTGCGAGCCGATCCCCGAAGGCCTAAGAACGATGAGTGCAGCGGCAAAAGGGAGTACAGCCCATACCTTGGTCGCACCGGCAACCCCGAAGAACACTCCGGACCACCAAATTCGACGTGATGAGAGCGTGACCTTCTCCCCGTCCATGAGAAAGAGGAAGGCGACCAGACACGCCAGCACGAGAAAAGGTTCGATGAGAATCGTCTGTGAGGAGCGGATGGTACCTTGCGCAAACGCCATCGCTCCTGCGGCGATGATCACTTGCATTGTCGAGCGGCGGCGTACCAGGGCACCCACCAGCACCACGTTGGCGACACTGACAAGGTCCACGAAGAACCGTCCTGCTTCCATGGCCACCGCTGTACCCGACCAGCCGGAAATTGCAGCAAAGGGAAACATCCATACGGTGATGAGGGGTGGTTGGATAAATGCGAAGTCTCGGTAGGGCAATACCCCATGAGAGAGCTCGACCGATGCACCGAAGTAGACACCGTCGTCGTACTCGTCTATCGCTGAGAAATGGCGGTGCCACAAGTACTGGAGCGTCAAGACGATGAGCGCCGTGGCGGCGATCCCGACGATGACCCTCCAGTTGCGCCCGAGATGTCGCCCTTCTGTGTCCCGTTCGTCATCAGCGACAGCACCACCGACGATGTCGCGGGTATCGGGCAACGAAGCGACCGCCGCAAACGACGCCCCGCCGCGAAGACCTGCTCGTTCGAGGTGGTCAGGCACGTTGCAATTGACGCGCGGGTGACGACCTCCGCAACGGCGGAAGCCGCGAGACTGTTGACGAGGCCACTTTGTCAACGCCGATGTCGGCGGGCGCCACGATCAGCGCCGCCAGCAGCAGCAACAAGAGCACTTCATACAGTGGCCCCAGGGAAGCGAGCTCGCTTGTGAGCTGTCCGAGTCCTATGGCGCCCACGAGGGTGGCCGATACCGAGAGAAGCACGATCGCCGACGCGGTGCGTGCCCCCGCGGTGATAGCCAACGGCACCAGGCCCCACACGAGATACCACGGCTGGACGATGGGGCCCAGAATCACGACCGCCAACAAGCTGATTCCCAGAGCGCGCGGAAGGCCGATAGTTGGGAGGTGTCGCAGTGCCCAGATGCAGACGGCTGCGGCGGCGGCATACCCCGTGACGTGCGCGACACCGAGGAATGTGGAGGCCGGCACGCCGAGGTGGGGCACGACCTTGGCGAGCAGGTCGGATGGAGTAATCCATGTGGTCACAGTGTCCGATGCCCCAAGGCTTCGGGTCCACCCCCACCCCACGCCGAATACCTGACCGAGTACCTCGAGGGTTGCAACGGTGACGATCGCGGCCGTGGCCAGCGCGAGAACCCGCCGCCACAGCACACGCGACCCGCTGACCGACGTCCAGGCAATGGCGAACACTCCCACAGCGCCCGGGATCTTGATCGCGGCGGCCAGAGCGCAGACCAGCATGCCCCAACCGGAGTGTCGGCGACGGGCAATCGAGAGCCCGGCCACGAGAAGTCCGATCATGAGCGCGTCGTTGTGCCCCGACCCGACGAGGAAAAGCACGACCAGTGGATTGAGAACGGCAAGTGAGAAGGCGAGACCGGGATCTTTGCCATAGCTCCGAGCCAACGACGGGAGAAAGACGGCGATGAGCACCACACCCAAGACCGCCAGCATGCGCATGAAGACAACGGAGAGGAGCACTCGGTGGCCAGCCAGGTCGACGATGCCCCCCTCAAGGCCGCTGAAGAGCGGCCCGTACGGTGAGGGCGTGTTGATCCAGACACCCTGGGCGAGCGAGGCGAATGGGGTTGCACCCAACGTGCCGGGCCCATAGAGGTAGGGGCTTATGTGGTGACTGACCAGCTCCCCCTGGGCGGCATAGCTGTAGATGTCGTTGCTGAACATGGGTGGCGCCACGAGCAATGGCGCTGACCATAGGGCGAGGACGTACGCCAAACGTCCCGGTTCTGATGCAGGTTCTCGCGCCGTCTGCCGACAGATCATGAGCCACGCTCGGCTCAAGAGCACGAGACCGGCGAATCCGCACGCCAGAGCGGAGAGCAGTGCAAATCCGTGGGCGGACGTGATTCCTCCCCCGTCCGCGAGCGGTGGGGCACCGAAGAACCAGGCACCCGGCACTTTGAACGCGAACGGCGAGCCGGGAAGCGAGCCTGCCACGCCGACCAGTATCGTTCCCCCGAATCCAAGGAGAGCCGGACCGCGATACCGACCGAGAATGAGCGGGCGCGTGGCCGCTGGCGTGTTCAGGTCCTTGATCTCCGAATCCATATCGTTCACGTTCCGAGAGAAGCCTGGAATGATGAACTCACGTTACGCTTGCTGTCTGGACTTTTCGACAGCCTAAGGGATGAAATTTCTCCATGGAGGTCACCCCGGGTGGAGGCGGGACGGAGCGACAATGTCCTGGCCCGGACCAGCCGGCGTCATTGCAGTGTGCAAGGCCGGCGGAGCCCGCACCAGCCCGAGCTGTCTCAGATGATCATTTGTCCAGGTAGACGGCAGGACGACAGGCGTGACGTTCAGCATATTCACACGTGCATTGCTGTGAATTCGGCGCGACAATCTGCACAGGCGTTCGACAAGGAGAGGCGGCATGAGCACGACCGATAGGCAGCACGAAACCGGTGGGACGGCGGGCCAGGGAGGTGTCGACCTGAAGCTCGAGGTAGTGGTTCTTCCGGTGGCGGACCCTGATCGCTCGAAGGAGTTCTATGCCGGTCTCGGTTGGAGGCTCGATGCCGACTTCTCCTTCGACAACGGTTTCCGGGTCGTCCAGTTCACGCCACCCGGGTCGTTGTGCTCCATCCAGTTCGGCGCCAACATCACGGCGGCGACCCCGGGGTCTGCGCAGGGCCTCTACCTGATCGTTTCCGACATCGATGCCGGCCGCGCCGACCTCATCGATCGGGGAGCCGAGGTGAGCGACGTGTTCCACGCCGAGGCACCGGGGGCGCAACTCCGCCCCGACGGTAGGGGTGACCGCGTCAGTGGCCCCGATCCGGACCACAAGAGCTATAGCTCATTTGCCACGTTCGACGATCCGGATGGCAATGGCTGGCTGTTGCAGGAGGTCACCGACCGCCTACCAGGACGCGTCGACCCGGACATCACTTCGTTCAGCTCCGCTGCCGACCTGGCGAACGCCTTACGCCGTGCGGCGGCGGCCCACGGCGAGCACGAGAAGCGCATCGGCGCGGCCGACCCAAACTGGCCCGACTGGTACGCCGAGTACATCGTGGCCGAGCAGGCGGGCGACACACTGCCCTCGTGAGCAGCGCGACATGACCGTCAGCCCGCCGACTCGTGCGCGCGGCCGACGAGAACGACGCGAACGTCACGCCGGCGGTCGGCTCCCTCGTCCGGCCACGTGGCCGGGAGGTACTGTCCCTCCCGAGAGAGGGAGGTGACATGGCCACCGAGAGAGACGCGTGGGCCCAGGCCGGTCTCATCTACGAATTGTCGGAGGGCGTGGCATGGCTGCGCCTGAACCGGCCCGAACGTCGCAATGCCATGGACCACTACCCCGGCGGTCAAGGTCCTGACGGCATGGGCCTGCGCGACGCCCTGTTGGAAGCCATCCGCCACGCGACCGAGGACAAGGCGGTAAAGGTCGCGGTGATCACGGGAAACGGTTCGGTCTTCTCCGCTGGCGCAGACCTCAAGACGGAGGCTATCGAGATCCTTCCCGAGCACAGGCGATCTTCTACGGTGGCTCGTGACGACGGGCTGCTCTACGGCTGGTACCGCCTGCTCGAGTCGATCTGGCGAAGCGAGAAGCCGTTCATCGCCGCGGTCAACGGGCCGGCCATCGGGGGTGGATGTCAACTCGCCTTGGCATGCGACCTGATCTACACGTCCGAGACGGCCACGTTCTGGGAGATCTTCGCTCGTATCGGCCTTCCGCTCGAGGGTGGAGCGGCGTGGCTGCTGACCAGGTCCCTCAGCCTTCCGCTGGCCAAGGAAATGGCACTCTTGAGTGAACCCCTCAGCGCCAGCCGGGCCGTCGAGTGGCGCCTGATCAACGGCTGTGTGCCCTCCGAACAACTCGAGCCGGTGGTCGCCGGCGTGGCCCGGAAGCTGGCGACGCTGGGCGCCCCTTCGAAAGGTCCGGCCGCAAGCGGTGAGAGCCGTGACCTCAGTGCCCGTCTGGGGCAGATCAAGGGCCAACTCAATGCCGCATGGGAACAAACGATGTGGCAGACGTTCCGAGAAGAGGCGACCCTGCTCAACCTGCCAGCCGGCGTTAGTCCGGAATAGCACGCAGGCTTTGTGCTCAGCCGGCCGTCCGCCTGTCGGTGATGGGGGTAAAGTACTTGGCGACGGCATCGGACCGGTCCAACGATTCGGAGATGAACATCGCACCCGATTCGCCGGCTTCGGACAGCGCCTGGGTCACCTTGCCCAAGTCGTCGCTCTCGACTTCGTAGAGCGCCAGGTAGCGATGAGGAAACTCCTGGGCAGGGTCGGTGTCGGCCAGCTTGAACCGTTGGGCTGCGACGAACCCCTCCACCTTCAGCACATCACTCAGGTGGGTGTTGTCGTACCAGTCGTTGAACTCGTCCTCCCGGCCCTCGGTCGGGTTGGTCAACACTACAAACGTGTGACGGGCCATGGTCCCTCTCTTCACTCGCTCCGGTCCCGCGGAAAGTTGCGGGCCCGGCCGCCCCCTGGCGAACTGCGTCCTCGAAGCTTACCCGTTGTCGCCCAGCGGCGACGGGGGGCTGATCCTCCCACGTCAAGAACTTTCGATGAGAGCGTTGATCCTCGCATTCAGGTCAGCCTGATTCGCCACGTGCACGTACACCTCGGGTGGACGATGCATGCCTGATCCCCAGGTCAATCCACCCTGGCTGTTGATGACCGCAGCACCACCCTGGCCCAACTCCGAGAAGATCCCCGACGCACCCTCGACCGCGTACAGCATGGTGGGCCCGTCCCAGTCGCCATCGCCGGGTGGGCCGCAATTGAAGAGTTTCGTGTACACGATGCGCATCGGGTTCTTCGGCGGCACCGACGTACAGAGGCTGGCACCGACTTTCGTGGCTATTCCGGTGAGCCCGTCGACCCAGGCGATCGGTGTCGGCCACCCATTTGTACCCACGATGAACTGCGTGGCCGCGATGTCGATCTTCTCGTTGGTGAACGGCGGGCCACCCGTGGGAAAGAACCCGTCTTCGATGACGAGGTCTTTCACCTTGGCCGCGACGAGCGCTCTTCCCCGCAGAGAGCTCCCTTGACCGGGACCGGAACGAAGCAGGCCTGCCAGGTTGGTGTCTCCGCCGATGGCGACGACCGTCACGCTGTGGTTCGGCTGGGTTGCCAACAGGTGACGGTAGAGACGGACCGCCGGTTGAGCTTGTGCACTGTTTCGGATGGCATGGGGAAGCTGCTCCGCCAGTACATCGCTGTAGCCGTGTGCAGCCGTATCGGCCGAGCTGTCGGCCACGGCTCCGACGGGAATCCTGCTGTGTCCATACGCCGTATCAATGGCATCGATGGCGGCGGCAGCCACCGGATTTCGCACATCGGACATGACTCCGAGAATCCGGACCTTGCCTCGTTGTTGTAGGACGTTGGCCATTCCGAGTGCTGTGGCGTCATCCCACCACAGTGAGAGGTCGGTGTCGATGAGGATCCGCTGCGGCCCGCTGCTGGTCTTGTTGACGGATGCCGAGCTCGCTGACTGGAGACCGAAAAGGCATGTCACAACCATGAGCCCGACGAGAAGCGCCGACTCGAAGGGGCGATTGTGCCCTGCCAGACTCTCGCGCCTCGCGATCAGCGCACTCGTCGCCCGCCTAAAGGTCATCGACCCACCCTCCGGTGCTTGTCGTTCGCCACGCTTACCGTCTCGGTCGGACGGCTCGGTGGCTCCCCGTCATACTACGGTCGGGCGTCAGGGAGGAACGAATGGTGATCCGGGCGGTAATGTTCGACTTCGGCGGTGTCGTCTCGACCAGCCCGTTCGACGCATTTGCGCGAGTTGAACATGAGCATGGGCTTCCGACGGGCTTCATTCGCAGCGTCAACGCGACGAACCCTGACCGCAACGCGTGGGCACAGCTGGAACGAGGCGAAATCGCCATCGACGCGTTCGGGGCGGAGTGGGCCGCTGAAGCCCGCGCTCTTGGGCACGAAGTCGACGGCCGAATTGTGCTCGAAAGGCTCGGGGGTGAGATCCGTCCCCAGATGGTCGCGGCCATCAAGAGTTGCAGGGCCATCTACAAGACGGCATGTCTCACGAACAATTTTGGGTCCGTTGCGAATGCCGTTTCCGAGGAGGTGGCCGCGGTCTACGCCCTCTTCGATGCCGTCCTCGAATCACGTGTCCTGGGCGTCCGCAAACCCGATCGCCGATTCTACGAACTCGCCTGTGCAGCAGTCGGCGTGGAACCCGACGAGGCGGTGTTCCTCGACGACCTGGGAGTCAACCTCAAGCCGGCGCGCGCTCTGGGCATGCATACGATCAAGGTGACCGACCCTGACCAGGCTCTCGTGGAGCTCGAGCGAATCCTCGAACACCCCCTGGAGCCGTCAGAATAGGCGGTCGACGTCGAGGAAGAAGATCTCCACGTCCTCCCCGGATTGCACGCCAGGCCCATCGGGCAGAATTGCCAGTGCATTTGCATCAGCAAACGTTCGAAGCACATGGGACTTTTGTTCGCCGGACTTCTGAACACGAATTGTACCCTCACGCTGAATAGTGGCTCTTACGCAGACGAAATGGATCTTCCCGTCAGGCATCCTCTCGAGTCGCTCACTCGCATTCGCGCGAAAACGCGGGCGATCGAGGTTGCGCATGCCGCTCATAAGGCGGAGGGCCGGGCGGACGAGGAGTTCATAGGAAACCAACGCGGCGACAGGATTTCCGGGAAGTCCGAAGACAGGAACCCCGAAAGGCGGAAGGACGCTGAATGCAAACGGCTTTGCCGGTCTGACGGCGATCTCCATCGACCTCATTTCTGGATCGATCTTGTCCAGCACCACCTTGACCAAATCCCCCTCTCCCCTACTGACGCCGCCGCTGGTCACCACTGCGTCACAGGTCGACGCCCCAGCTGTCAACGCCTCGGTCACGGCTGACTCGTCATCGCCGATCTGCCCAAGGTCAACAGGGTCCCAGCCGTCCGCGCGCAGTTGCGTCAAGAGGGCTGGGCGGTTGGAATCATGGATCTTTCCTTTGCCGACGTCCATTGCGTCACCAACCAACTCGTCCCCGGTCGAGAGAACGCCGATCCGCAGTCGGGGATAGACGAGGACCGATGTGAGGCCCATGCCTGAGAGGACACCGACGTGTGCCGCTGTGAGCCGGGTTCGCTCCTCGAACACGTCATCCCCAGATGCAACATCCTCCCCTTTGTAACGGATGTGCGCACCGCGGGCGACGGGTTCACGGAGAGCGACAGCCGTGCCGTCCTTCTGCACCTCACTCAACTCGAGGAGACAGATGCCGTCGGCTCCTTCCGGAAGGAGTGCGCCCGTCATGATACGTGCGGCCTCGCCCGGGCCGATTGCAATGGTCGGGACCTGACCAGCCATGATCGTGTCAACGATCTGGAGACGCACCGGAGTGACCGCTGTGTCTCTGGCGCGCACCGCAAAGCCGTCCATCGCCGAGTTGGTGAAAGGAGGCAGATCGTGCGGCGCGACGATGCGTTCTGCGAGCACGAGACCGAATGATGCGGCCAGCGGGATGCGGTCCGGACTTCCCGGCTGGCATGCGGACAGCACAACCTTCTGGGCCTCGGAAAGCGAGATCATGAGTGTCGTGAGGACGTACTCAACGAGCACTCCAGGAAAGACCAAGGCAGTCCATCTGGTCCGGAGTGTCCGCGTCCGTCATATGGACATCCATGACTCCGCGAGGCCAACTCTCTTTGTCCGCAAGCGCAATGTCGCACCGCTCCATCACTGCGCGTACTGACCGATATCCCTCCCGAAGTACCTCTTCGGCAACAGCAAGGTCCTCGGTCGACCAGCGGGCGCAAAGAGGATTGGCCACGCCATCGACGATCGGAACAACCGACGACGTCCCTGGCCATTCCGCGAGCATTCGGAAGACGGGCTCGTTGACGAGAGGCAGATCGCAGGCAACGACCAGCACCGACTCGACATGGCCGAGCGTGCGCAAGTAGGTGCTCCCGGCAACCATGGCCGCCAGTGGCCCCGCACCGCGGGGCTCCTCCCAGATCGACGGAATACCGGTGACGCCCGGACCCACTTCGACGACCGGGTCTACAACACGGCTGAGGATGCGCAGCACGCGCGTCGCCGCCGGAACCCCGTCAATTTCCATGGTGGCCTTGGTCGCGCCCATTCGGCGACTTCCCCCCCCGGTGAGCAACACGCCCGCAGTCCTACAGGTGGTCTGGCGTACTGCAAGAGATGCCACTCCTCAATCATGGCTCGCACGCACCATCGGTGCCACCGACGGTCGATGGTCCCCGCATCATTCGATCAGGGGCTGGAGGCTCTCCTACTGTGGGGAAATCCACAGAATGAGGAGCAGTCCATGACGATCGACGCCCAGACCTGGCTGATGCGATATTCCGAGATCCTCGGTGTCACCCCACCGAACGACGCAGAGGTCGAGGCGCTGTTGGCGCTGGCGGGCGTGGCCGCGCACGCATCCGAGCGGACGGCGGCACCGGTCTCCTGCTGGGTGGCAGCGCGAGCCAACCTGAGCGCACAACAGGCATTGTCGGCCGCGGAGGAACTGGCCGGATCTCTCCGGTAGGGATTTCGTCAGACAGGAATGCTGTCAGGCTCTACCCGCCGATCACCGACCCCGACGATGGAGACGGCGATGGCCCCCATGGCGGGCTGACCGGTGACCCGGTCATACGTGCAGTCATTGCGCAGCAGTCGGTTGGTGTTGGCGCCGTCAACGAGAGGGTCTTCCTTCTCGCCCGGGTTTCCGCCAAAGGAGTGGCTCATGGACACGAGCCCTCGGCGCAGGTCGGGATCCGATTCGACCACTCCGACGATCGTGTCGTGCTCCGAACTGATCTCCACCACGTCGCCGGGCCGGTAACCGAGCGCAGCAAGGTCCTCGGGATTCACGAAGGCCGGGTTGTACGTACGCTTCCCCACCATTCCCGGAACGGTGCGCCCGTAGGTGTTCATCACCCTGTTCTCCCTGCGGGGGATGAGGAGCATCGGTCGTTGCGCAGTGACTGCCACCGGAGTTCGGGCACACGCCTCCAAATCTGTCATTGCGCTCGCATTGGCCACGTCCAATCGGGCCTCGTTCCCGGGCTCGGGTGCCTCGACCTTCAGCTCCAACAGTTCCTCGAAAACGTGACCGTGCGGATAGCGCTTTACTTCCTCGAGCGGCACCCGCGAGCCGCGGGACATCAATTCGAGAAGCTCATCGGTGGTCGGTTCCCGCTCCATGTCGAGGGGTAGCACGTCGCTCGGTGCTTCGAGGTAGCCACCGGGCACGCCATAGAGGTTGACGAGGTCGAGTGGGAGCCCCAGCCGCTGTGCGATCCTGTAGTAGAGCTGCCAGTCCTCGATCACGTCGGCACCGCGTGGAGGGTCGACGACGGCCGGGGTGTAGTTCGCATAGGGAAGGGCAAAGCCGTAGCCGAAGTGGAAATACTTGATGGCTTCGGTGCCTTGCGTCGTGCCAGGCGTCTCGAGAGCCAATTTGGTCGCCACCACGTAATCGGCCAGTCGTGCCGTCGGGGAATACTCGACGTCCGTCGTGACGAACAGTTCGAGGTCCTCGAGCGCGCGTCTCGGCGAGGCGCTGGTCGGGCCAGGCCGTTGCCGGGCTACCTCCGACATTGAAGAGCGCCCGGATCTGACCCGGGCCCGGCATCAAGATCTCCTCGGCGAGGGCCGCCGTCGGCAGACCGGCGACTGAGCGCTCGAGCCCGCGCACCCGCATCCGCCGGCCCGTCAGGGCCGGGTACGGCGGGAACGCCTGAGCCCTCGTCCGGACGGGTGGCAAAAGGACATTGGGCTTCTCGACTCGATCCCCTTCGCGGGCCCAGAATCCTCGGACGCTCATCAGGCAAAGAAGGAGATAGGGCACGAGAGCCCCGGGGCTGGACATGGCTGCCCCGGTCCCGCTGCCCGCGCCACCCCGAGAGGATGTGCCGAGCAGGCGGGCCGCGTCCATCAGGAGATCCTCGGGAACGTCGGCCCGGGTCGCGACCATTTCGGGAGTGAACGGAGCCACTGCAGCCGTGAACTCGGCCATTCCTTGCACATGGTCGGTCACGAACGTCGTCATCGACCCACCCTTCGCGGAGAATGAGGTGGAGGAGGCCGGCAACGAGCACCGCATCCTGTCCGGGCCGGGGTTGGAGGTGGATGTGCGCCCGGCGTGCGGTCTCCGTGCGGCGTCGGGTCGATGACGATAACCTTGGTGCCCTTGGCGATGGCCCGGCTGAGTCGCTTCGCTGGGTTCTCCTCGAGGAACTGCTTCGAGATGATCGGATTCGTCCCGACGAACAGCCAGACGTCGGAGGTGTCGAAGGGCGTTCGACCGCCAAGCCATACTCCGTGATACGCGTCGGCCACCATCATGCCGGGCTGGTCGATCGGTGGCCGCCGAGTACGCGTTGGTCGAGCCCAAGCGCTTGGAGGAGCGCGCCCGCCAAACGGCCAACCGTCGGATGCGCCACATTGGAGGAACCGATATAGAGGGCAACCGAGTCAGGCCCGTGTCGATCGACGATATCGGCCAGCCGATCGGCGATCTCCGCGACGGCCTCTTCACTTCGTATGGGCTCGTGGGATCCGTCGGGCCGGCGCCGCAAGCTGTGCAGCAATCGATCGGGGTGAGCGTGAATGGCCGGCAGAGCTCTGCCCTTGGGGCAGGTATAGCCCTCGAACAGCGGCGACGCTCGATCGCCTTTGACCTCCGTCACGACACCGTCGGTCACGGTCACAAGCACGGGGCAGTGGGCCGTGCAGATGCGGCACATGCTCTTACTCACCGTCACGAGAGCGAGCCTACCCTCGGTGCATCCCGAATGTCCTCTGACTTCTACCCGAACTTCGCCCGCTCGCCCTGCCACGACTCGAGCGAATTCCCCCCCGGGTTGAGGTGATCGCCGACGTTCAAGGCGCACGCCGCGTAGGAAGCCAAGCCCCACAACGATGCAACTCATGGGACGCCTGCCACCCCAAAGGCCGTCACAGGTCCAGGACTATGTCGTCGCGGGGCTGTGAGCAGCAAATGAACACGCTCCCGTCGGCGGGGGGTTCGACCGGGTCGGGGCTGTAGTCGACAGTCCCCGCGATGAGCGTCGTCTCGCAGGTATGGCAAACCCCGGTGCCGGCAGGACCAGCGGACGGGTACATCGCACGACTCGGCCAGTTCGAGCAGGGTGCCGTACTCGCTGCTCCATGGGATCGTGAGGTCGCTGCGGGCGAAGGCGATCGCCGGGCCGTTACCGGGCTGGCCGGCGGGTGGGTGAGGCGCCCTTGCGGGCGTCGCTGCGATCCCCGGCGTCTGGCCCGCTGCGGGCCCGAACACTTCAATGTGGATGTGGGAGGCATCGAAACCCGATGCGGCGAGACCCGCGCTGATTTCATCCATGAAGGCCGGGGGCCCACACAGGTACGCCTCGGCCTCGGAGGGTGGATCCAGTTCGGCGAGCGTTGACGCAGTGAGACGTCCCCGACGGTCGAAGTCGCGGCCCTCGAGGTCATTCGGGCCCGGGACGGCTGTAATACACGTAGGCCCGTACGTTCGGCAGCGAGGCCAGGAGGGCACGGGCCTCGGCTGCGAACGGGTGCTCGCGACCGTTGCGTGCGCCGTGCAGCCACCAGATCTCCCGGTCGGAGCGCTCCTGCGCCAATGCCTGGAGCATGGCGAGTACAGGGGTGGCACCGATCCCGGCGCTGATCAGCAGCACAGGCGCGTCCGTCCGATCGAGGATGAACGTGCCGCGTGGTGCCGCAATGTCGAGTTGGTCGCCGACGGCGAGACGGCTGTGCAGATAGCCGCTGACGGCGCCATCGCGTTCGCGCTTGACGGTGATCCGGTAGTAGCCGGCCCCGGGCGGCCCGGAAAGCGAGTAGTTGCGCAATACCGCCCGCTGGCGCGGTGTCGGGCTGGACTCGCAGGGTGATGTACTGACCCGGGCGGGGCGCCGGTAGCGGAGCGCCCGTGGGGTCCTCGAGGCGTATCGAGATCGCCGAATCGCTTTCGCGGCGTGATCGCGGTGACGGTCACCTGCACGAAAGCCGGGCCAGGCCGGAGGCGGGCTCGTCGCGGCAAGGCCCGCGTTGCCGCTCCCGGGTTCCTCATCGGAGCAGAGCTCGGAACGAGCCCTGCCAGCCCGGGCTGAGGGCAGGAACCCGGAGGGCTCGGAGAAGCGCTTGGCGCGTGTGCCCGGGGAGGTAGAGCAGCCCGTCGACGTCCGCGACCGTCATGTGCTCGGGTCCCGAGGAGAGCTTGATGATCCCGTCTCCGGCCTGTACCTCGCCCTCCTCGAGTACTCGGAAGTAGAAGCCTGGGCGGTGGTGGGAGACGAGCAACGCAGGAATCCGCGGATCATTCATGCGAATCCCGACGCGATAGCAGGTGACGCGTGGTTGCGTTACCTCGAAGATCGCGCTGCCGATCCGGTAGCGATCGCCGATACACACTTCGTCGTCGCCAAGTCCCTCCACCGTGAAGTTCTCGCCGAACTGTCCGTACACGAAGTCGTTGCGCCCGAGCTCGCGCTCCCAGTACCGATACGAGTCGATCTGGTAGACGAACACCGCACGCTGCTCGCCGCCGTGGCCCGCCAGGTCGCCTTGACCATCGCCCTCGACGTTGAGCCTGCCGACCCGGCAGAACCGGGCACGGGGTCCTTGAAGACGCCGGTAAAGACGGTCCTCCCCTGCCACGACACGTCCTTCGGCAAGCCGACGTTGACCGACAACAACGTCCCAACGGGGTCGCCGTCAGACTGGCTGAGCCCAACTCGCTTGGGTCGCGGCTCCCGAGTCATTGCAGGTGCGGGGGTTCCGGCAGTCATCGTTCCTCCACATCGGTGGTGCGACCGGGGGTCACGCTATGTGGTCTGATCACGCCGGATTGCCGAGGCCCTCGCCGGTTCATTCTCCGCCCTCGGGATTTCCGCGTTCAGCGGCGGCGTTGGGCCTGAATGAGCGGAATGCCAAATGGCAGAAAGGCCACGATGGCGGCGGCCAGCGCCGAGAAAAGCGCCCCACGACCAGCTCGAAGCTGGCCGGCTTCAGCAAGAACGCCAGAATCACGAGAGCCAGATTCACCCCGGTCATGACGGCCAGGAGCTGTTCTTTGGACATGCGGCCCGGTACCCGCGAGGTCGCCGACGCCGAATGCGACGATCAGGACGTAGAGCACCAGCACGATCGCGTCCGTCGCCCCGATGAACAGCCAGCCGTGGGCACTGAGTCCATCAACGGAGATGGGCCCGAAGCTGTACCAAGGCAGCCAGAACGCGACAAGGAGAACCAGGGAAGCGAGGCCCATGACCCTCTCTCTCGGGCTCAGGGCGTTCAACCGTTGCCGCGACTTCCCGACACGCTTGGGCGCCGGTCGCGGTATGACGGGCGGCCTGATGGCGGCGCCACACTTAGGGCAAAGTGCAGTCCCCGGGGACACCTCAATAAGGCAGCGGGAGCAAGCGGGCAACTCGGTCATCTCCTTCCTGTTGCCACGGACGCGTCGGCCCAGGCTACAAGCCGAGGGCGTGCCGACTAGGCAGGAGCTCGATCCGACCGACCCGACATGCCGGGGGCATTTTCAACAGGTGCCTTCTGTCGAAGTTCGGTCTCAGAAATGGCCCAGGCCGCGTTGACGAGCCCGATGTGGCTGAAGGCCTGGGGGAAGTTGCCCAAGAGCTCTCCGCTGACGGGATCGACCTCCTCGGCGAGCAGGCCGACGTCGTTGACGAAGGCGGCGGCCCGTTCGAAGACGGTGCGGGCCCGAGCCGGCTGTCCGGCCCGGGCCAGGGCCTGGGCCAGCCAGAAGGTGCACAGAAGGAACGTGCCTTCTTCGCCCTCGAGCCCGTCGTGGGACCGGTAGCGGTACACCAGTCCCCGCTCATCGGTGAGACGTTCTTCGGTCGCGTCGATCGTGGCCAGCACTCTGGGCTCGTCGGCGGGAAGGAACCCGACCAGGGGCAGCATCAGGCTGGAGGCGTCAAGCTCGTCGGAGCCGAAGGACTGGGTGAAGGCGTTGGCCCGGTCGCTCCAGCCTCTGGTCAGGATCGCCTCACGGATCTGGTCCTGGGTCTGCTTCCATGCCTCGACTCGGTCGGACGCGTCGAGACGGTCGGCCAAGGCCACCGCCCGGTCGAGGGCCACCCAGCACATCAGCTTGGAGTACAAGAAGTCGCGGGGCTCGCCCCGAATCTCCCAGATCCCCTGGTCCTTTTCCTGCCAGCGCCGGGCGGCGGTGTCGGCCAGTTGGACGAAGAACCGTCGTGTGGCCGGTGCCAGATCGGGGGGTGCACCCCACTTGTCCGGGTGCGGCCATTGGCCCGACCCGTCGGGAGGCGTTGTCGAACAGGTGGTCGGAGAGGCGGTAAACGGCGCTGAGCAATTCGCCGTAGACGTCAAGCTGGCGCTGGTTCCAGGCGCCGTTGCCGACCCGAACGGGGGCAGAGTGTCGCCAGCCCTCCAAGTGCGGCAGCTCCCGCTCGGTCAGGTCCCGTTCGCCGCCGATGCCGAACATGATCTGCAGGTCGCCGCCCCGGTCGAGCGAGCCGGCCGCGGAGGTGGTCACGTAGTCGAAGAACTCATTGGCTTCGTCAGGGCAGGCCGCCACCCACAGGGCCTGGATCGTGAAGGAAGCGTCCCGGACCCAGGCGTAGCGGTAGTCCCAGTTTCGGGTGCCGCCCACCACCTCCGGCAGCGACGTGGTCGCCGCCGCGCAGATCGCGCCGGTGGGTGCAAAGGAGAGCGCCTGGAGCACCCGTCCGCTGTGGTGCACCAGGTCTCGCCACGGACCCACGTAGGCCTGGTGGAGCTCCGACCACGACTCCCACGCCGACACGGTGTCTTCGAGCCGTGCGCCTATCTCGGATTGGCTCCAGACCTTGGCTGTGCCCGTCTCGGCCCGCTTGGCGTGGTGCAGGGCGAAGCCCGCGCTCTCGCCGCGGCGGAGCTGGAGCTGGCCTGAGACCGACGACTGGTCGACGGTCAGGGCCATGGGAGAAGAGAGGACCAGCACGTCGGCGCCCCCGAACGCGGCCACTCCACCGTCGACGGCATCGAGCAGGGGATGGACCAGCCCGTACTCGGGGCGCGGGACGTACTCCAGGGACAACTCGACTTCTCCTTCAACGCACGTCGCACGCCGCAGCAGAAGATGCGGCGCACCCTTGCCGAGCTCGTGCCCCCGGTTGCCGTCGCCCATGGCCAGGGCGTCGGTGATCGCGACCGTACCCGTCGGCGTGCGGAAGGTGGTCTCCAACACCATGGTGCGGTCCAGGTAGCGGCGAGTCACCTGTGTGGCGCTCGTGGCCGGATCGACCAGTGGCCGGCTTCGTCACCGAGGAGGCGACCGAAGATCGACGGGCTGTCGAAGCGGGGGAAGCACAACCAGTCGATCGACCCGTCCCGGCTCACCAGCGCCGCGCTGTGCCGATCCGAAAGGAGCGCATAGTCGGCTATAGGGGTCGTGCTCATGTGAGCTCCTTCGCCCGTACATCCGCGGGATCGGTATCCTGGCAGCTCCGGTGAAGCGTCGGGGCACCGCCCGGTGTGGCCGGAGATCCGAGCTCGCAGCCTGACGCATCGAGCGAACACGGCGAAGCCGGGCAAGACGAACGGCCTGCAGCTCCGACGAGATCGACGACCTCGAGGACAAGTGAAGATGGCCTCCCGTTGAGTCGCGAGCGGGCGATGAGGAGGTGACGTGGCGGTCGCGAGGATAATCTTGTGACGACAGGCTCGCCCGTCGCCGGGCAGGACGGGCTCGACTACCACCGTAGAAGGTGCGCCCTTGAGGCGACGAAAGAGGCGGTGATCCATGCGATCCGACATCAGACCCGGCGGCATCTTCCCCGACTACGCCCTGCCGGATCACACCAACACGGTGCGCAAGCTCAGCGAGCTCCAAGGCGACGACCCGCTGGTCCTCACACTGGCGCGGGGCAACTACTGCCCGAAGGAGCACCAGCAGCACCTGGAGCTCGCTGCGAACTATCCGAAGGTCGCCGTCGCCTACACCCAGATCGTCACGATCTCGACCGACGACCACCACACGACACAAGAGTTCCGCGCCTCAGTCGGCGCCCAATGGACCTTCCTCTCCGATCCCGGCTCGGACGATCCAGAAGGACCTCGACATCCAGGAATACACCGACCCCGAGCACGACCCGATGATCCCCCACACGCTGGTGCTCAAGCCGGGACTGGTGATTCACAGCGTCTACAACGGGTACTGGTTCTGGGGACGCCCGTCGTTCTACGACCTATGGCGCGACTTGTGCGCTGCGTCGAGCGAGATCCGCCCCGACTGGGACCTGAGCAAGCCGGGGCTGCGCGAGGCCTGGGATGCCGGCGACTATTCGAATTTTCACGGATGGAACAAGAGGGCTCCTGAGTAGCGAGGCCGGCTCAGAGTGTCGTGAATGCTCGGGATCGAATGGTCGATCTCAAGGCCCAGTCGAGTCCCGAACGCGGAACGTCTAACGCGATTCGGATTGACGGCACCTCGGTGAAACGTCCGAGACGGCGCGCAAACGAGAAAGGGGCAAACGTCATGACGGAAGGAGACCGGAATGCGTCCCGTTCTGTTCGTTTCGACGGGTCTGACGGATCGCGAGCAGCCATGAGAGTCGCGGTGGATCTATAGATCGACCGGTGGATGCGGTTGTCCTCACGGTTTGGGAAACCATCGCAACCCGATTGGCACTCGCCGGCGCGTTCGCTGCGGGCACGACGCACGGGAGGCGCAGACCTGGACGCTGATGAAGAGTCCTATGCAAGGTCTGTCGCTGGAAGAGGGAGGCGCTTCGAGCCAACGAGCACGGATACAACGCTTCGCCGATGATCAAGGAATCCTTCGAGGGGATCGCCAAGAGCATCCTGGAGGCCGCGGACCACCTCTCAGCCCGCTTGATCGTCTCCGGCCAACGGGGCCGGGGCGTACTCCGTAGCACTCTGCTCGGCAGCGTCTCGCACACTGTGGCGTCGCATACAGACGCCCGATCCTCATTGTTCCAGAACACCCCGCAGACAACGATTGAGCGTCGAGAGTCGTCACGGCCCGACCTCGCCGTCGCGCTGACTGCGCTCAACGCGGGATCATGACACCGGTGCGCTCGCTCGCAACGAGCGAAGCGGTTCGGTATGGTTCCAACCAGTGATTGGCACTGAGCGCGACCCGCGCCGCACGCAGTCCGCTGTCCGGAACTGGCTCATGAGCGTGATCGAGGGCGCTTCGAGGATCGACATATCAGAGATCACATCGCCCTCCGCCAATGGAGGTTCGTCCGAGACGCTGTTGTTCGATGCCACGTGGTGGAACGGAAGCCGACAAAAGACCCAGGGTTTCGCGCTACGGATTCGCCCCACCGGTCACACCGTGTTCTTGGAGACTCGCTTCGAAGAGCAGTACCGCCTTTTGGACGCACTCGGCCACCATACCGACGTCCCCGTCCCGCAGGTCCTGCACTACGAGTCGGACCCTTCGTACCTGGGCGGCCCATTCATCGCGATGGAGAAGATCGAGGGCCGTGTTCCACCAGACTCGCCACCACACTCCGTCGCCGGCTGGCTGAAAGACGCCGAGCCGACCGCGCAGGAGGAGCTGTGGTGGAGCGGGCTGGAGACCATGGCCGGTATTCATCGGGTAGATCCTGAGGCGGTCGGCCTTTCGTTCCTGGACCGGCCGGCCCGAGGGCCGACCGGATTCGACCAGGAGCTGGACTATTACGGTCAATTCTACGAGTGGAGCCACGGCGGGGTTCGCAGCCCCACCATCGAAGCTGCCTTTGCATGGCTGGGCGCCCACCGGCCGGCCGATGAGCCGCCGGCGCGGCTGTGCTGGGGATGCGCCCGCATCGGCAACATGATCTTCGACGGATTCGAGTGCCGCGCCGTGCTCGACTGGGAGATGGCATGGCTGGGAGATCCCACCTCCGATCTCTGCCGTTGGCTGTGGAGTGATCGCTTCTTCAGCGAAGGTATCGGGGGATCTCGTCTCCCAGGATTCCCGTCTCGAGACCAAACCATCTCCCGATGGGAAGACCTCGTGGGTCGGCAGGCCCGATCGCTGGCGGTCTATGACGTGTTCGCCGGCCTGCGCACGTGCGTGATCGGGTTACGCATCGGGAACCTGAGTGCGGCAGCCGCGGGCGCTGTGCCTGATCCCGACGCCCTTACGAACACTGCCGGAACTCGGCTGCTCGCCAGTGTCCTTACCGAAGCCGATGGCAGCGCATGGTGCTGAGCGAATTGGACGAGCAGCTGTGCCACCAGGTCGCGGCTCCATTCGGAGAAGTCGCGACCAGCGATCACCGGTTCTACGATCGCAACTGGTTCTGCAGCCATCATCCGACCGACGGACTAGCCTTTATCACAGGGCTCGGGTGCTACCCGAACATGAATGTCCTTGACGGCTATGTCGCCATTCAGCAAGGCGGGATGCAATACAACCTTCGCCTCTCGCGCGAACTTCGGCCCGCGGTCGGCGACCTGCGCATCGGTCAGCTGCGACAGGAAGTGGTCACGCCCTTGCAAGCGATCCGCCTCGTGCTGGAACCGAGCAACGACTTCCCGGCCGCCTTTGACTTGCTCTGGGAAGGGTTCCTCCCCGTTCACGAAGAGGCCCACCACCACACAGAGCGAGATGGACGCACGGTCGAGGACACGCGCCGCTACAAACAGCTGGGCAACGTGCGTGGTTGGATGGAGCTGCACGGACAGCGCCATGTGGCCGACTCCTGGTTCGGCATCCGCGATCATTCCTGGGGAGTACGACCAGGTGTCGGCGGCTTCGAGCCCGTGACGTCCGCGGTCGGGCGCTGCGGGTGGTTCAGGCCCAGGGGGCCTCGCGCTGTGGCTCGACTTCGCCAATGACGAGATGGGCGGCAATCTGATCCTGGTCGAGGATGGCGAGGGCCGACGTGTACGGCTCGACGGTGCCGTTCGCTGGCCCGACGATGTGGGTCGGCCGGCTGCCCGCGTCATCGACGTTTCCCACGACCTGTCGTTCTTCCCCGGCACTCGAGCTTTCCAGCACGGACGGGTAACCGTACGAACCGACGACGGCAACGAATACGTCATGGAGGCTCGGCCCGCGGTGACCGCCTGGGCCTACAGCGGTACCGGCTACGACGGCGGCTTCCGTGACGGGCTCGGCCTCGGGGCCTATCGGGGGAAGCTGTGCGTGGAGGTGGACGAGTACGACGTCTCTCATCCGGAACAGGTTCTCCTCGACGGCATTCCCGTGCCCCCGGGACATCGGGAGCAGCCGGTGCGTCTGGAACTGAACGGTCGGCCGGGCCATGGCAAATGGACGGTTCTGCCGGCCAGGTGACGCATCCACATCGCTCGCGTCAATCGGGCTCTACTGGCGGTTCCAATGTCGTCACGCGCGGCCGGCCAAGCCACACCGCCAAGACCGAGACCCCGATGGCCATCCCGCCAGGATGATGGCGGCCACGGCCAATCCATTGTCGAAACCCGAGCTCCGGCCGGCCGGCGAATCGGCGATGCGGCGGACGATGCCGCGGCGCTGGTACGGGACGTACCCGACGAACCGTTGTCCGGCGCGACGAGCACCAGGGTCGGAGCCGGATGCGCGGGGTCCGGCGCTGCCTTGGTGGGGATCTGGATCCAGTTCACAGTGGTGCCGTCGCTGTAGAGCTGGACCGCTTTGAAGGTGAGGAGCAACGTTCCTGTCGGGAGGCCTTGGGCCAGCACGTTGAACTCGCCGAACTGGCCGACCGGGATCGACCCGCCGCTCCAGTCGATCTCCGACACCGTCGAGCGTGAACGTCCCGTCGTCGGTGGTGACGGGCTTGGGGAGCACGGTCGAGTGCACCGCGACCGCCCATCCCGATCCGGCTTCGGGGTTGAGGTACCACGATCGGGTGGGCCAGCGGGAACTGGATGCGCAGTCCGACCACGCTGGCCGTCGTCGACTCGTTCGGCACCCGGAACGTCAGGATGGCGTCGTCGGCTCCCTGTGGAAGGGACGACGGGCTCACGGTGACGTGCGGCCGCCGCGATTCCGCACCACAGGCCGATGAGGGCCACGACGCCGAGGGGGAACACGGCGAACTTGGATGCGCATGGCCGGATGGATCTCCTCACTGGTGGCGGGCCGACAGTGGCCGGTCACTGCACCTTGTCCACGAAGCTCACGTCGGGTTGGCTGAATTCGGACACCTGGATCTGCAGCGTGATCTGCCAGGTCCCGACGATGGGCGGATTGGGACTGTTCCAGAGCACGAAGCGACCGACCCCGACCTTCTTCATATCGGTCTCGATCGGGCCGACGTTCTCCGAGGGCAGGTTGAGGTACAGCGACACGCTCTCCGCCATGTCGGCCGGGATGCCGTCCGCCCCGGTGAACTGGACCGTGATGTTGTTGACCAGCGCCTGGTTCGGGGTGATCCGGAAGGTCAGGTGGCCGCCGTCGAAGGGCACGGTGCGGGCGAAGGGCACAGGCGGCGGCGGCGTGGCGCCGTTGGACGGCACCCCGTTGGCCAGGACGGCGGTGACGCCGCCAGGATGGCGACGGCGATGAGCGCTTCCAGCCGGATCGTGGCCAGCAGCCGCCGCCAACCGGCGGCCAGGCTCTCGGATCGACCTGGCGAGCCTCCGCCGACGGACAGCCAGGGGACCAGGAGGAACCGGTTGTAGGCGGCGACGATGATCAGGAGGCCGACCAGGGCGATCTTCACCAACAGCGTCTGCCCGTAGCCGGTCTCGAAGAGGTTGGCGACTGAGCCGACCTCGGCGATGGCCAGAGCGGTCCCGGCCACCAGCACGAGGGCGATGGAGATTCCGGCCATGGTCGAGAACCGGTCGACCAGCCTGATGGTGCCGGCCAGGACGCTGCGGGCCATCGTCACGCGGCACTGGTCCGACGTCGGAGGTGCCGGCCGCTCGAGCACGCGGTGGCCGTTCCTCCGACGCACTTCCCGCCGCCATCGGTATCCGGCAGCGTCGTCGCCGGCGGCACAGGGAAGGGCGGCCATCTCTCCGAGCTGACGCGCGCGCCGCGGACCCGGCTGTGCAGCACCGACACCAGCCCGATGAGGCCACCGAACCACATGGCGGCGAAGACGACATGGACGACGTCGGCCGGGGTGGAGAGCCAGCGTTCGGGGGAGACCAGAGCGTGGCCGAAGGCCACGAAGGCACCGGCCGAGAGCAGCAGCCCGTAGAAGGCGGTGGCCTGACGAGCCGGTGCTCTGCCGCAGACGAAGCGACACCAGGCAGCCGGCCAGTCCCACGAGCTGCAGCGCGCACTGGGCCCCGAACTTTCCGCCGGCGGCCGGCTGACAGGACAGTCCAGTGGGACAGGGCCCCGACGCTCCCGCCGGCCAGGTCGGCTTGGGCCGCCACGGTCACCACCATGCCGACGACACCGATCCCGGCTGCTCCCTGCACCAACGTCCGAGTCGGCGCCGCTCGTACCCTCGGGGAGCAGGAAGGCCAGGAAGAAGGCCAGGCCGCCGGCCGCCAGGACGCCGAGGTAGGTGAGGAACTGACCCCCCCGGTCGTACCAGGTGGCGGCCGAGGTCGGTGGTCGGGTCAGTGAGGCGATCGAGCCGGGGCGGGCGTTCCCGACCAGGAAGACGATTCCCCCGCTGACGACGTGGCCGTCCACCGAGGTCACCGTGTAGTTGGCGACATACGCCCCGCTGGGCAGCGAACGTGGGAGCGCGGCCCGGAGGGTGTCGGGAGCCGGGTGGGTCGTGCCCCCCTCCCCCACGTTCTGGCCACTGGAGTTCAGCACGATGACGCCGCCGTTGTCGGGCTTCACCGGCTGGTCGCAGACGATGGTGACGAAGGCGGGGGGTGGGCGACACGCTGACCCTGGGCCGGTGAACTGGAGACCACGGCGGCGTGGGCACCCGGCGGGCGCGGCCCAGAGCAGCAGGCAGCCGAACATCACCAGGAGCCACCAGCAGGCCTCGTCGTCGAACGCCGTGGACCGCAGGGCCGACGGCGTTGCGCCCCGTCACCGGGTCACTGTTGGCGGGTGCAGAAACCTATGGCGTCGACCAGATCGGTGTTGCCCGGGCAGTAGACATGGAGGTTGTCGTGGGAGAACACGCCCTGTGGACTCTCCCAACCCGGCACCACCCAGGCGTGCACCATCCACACCGTCTTCTTCATGAAGATGCCGTGGACGTCGGAGCACTCCTGCGGGGTCACATTCTGGTCGGCGGCGAAGGGCACGGCGATCTGCCCGCCGCTGAACTGCACGCAGACGTTGGAGTGCCGGTGCCAGTGGTCGTTGGGCCCGATGAAGCCGGCGGGCGGCTGTGCCGTCAGAGACTCGTACATGACGCCCACGACCGGGGCGTTGTCGGCGGTGCTGGCGTAGATCCAGGAGGCCGGCTTCGATGGGTCGAATTGGCCGTCCAAGCGAGTTGGTCGCTGCGACCGATGACTGGTAGTGGGCGCCGACCCCGGGGGCCATGCCGCCGGCCAGGATCATGCCGGCCGCCTTGGCCGAGGCCACGGTCGGGAATTGCTCGGCCGCGGCAGGGCCTGACTGAGCTGCTGGGTCAGGACGGCCTGGTCGGCGGCGTCGAGGGGGACATAGGGCTTGAGCTCGGTCTGCTCGGAGGCATTGCCGGCCAGGATCTGCTGGAACTGCTTGGAGTTCTGCCCCGGCACCGGGACCGTCGTCTTCAGCGCCAACGCCGCGGATGCCGAGGCGAAAGTCTGGGGGGCGGTTGTGGCATGCGCGACAGGTGTACTCGGAGCAACGAAGAGGGCCACGGCGGTAATGACGACGACCGCGACGGGAACCACCGAGGTCACAACAAGGACCGGTGGGACCAATTCCTTCCGAGCGTGGAAGAGGAAGCCAGGAGGAGCGCCGTCAGGCACGAGCAGGCAGCCAACCCGACCCCGACCCAAACGACCGAATTGGGAACCCCGGCCACACCGCGCGAGACTCAACCAGACGCCGGTGCCGAGCAGGGAGGCGACGACCGCTGTCACCAGTACCGGACGAGTCGAGCGGATCACGCACGCGAGGGCGAGCGCGACTTGGACCCAGGCCACCGCCATCGACAACCCGGCCCTCCATCCGGAGAGGTGGCCCACATTGGCCAAGAGCAGGATGCCGCGAGCATCCGAGCACGACGGCCAGAAACATCTGGACCGGTCCGACCCGACCGCGACATCGTCTTGGATGGCCGAGGCTCCCACGGGGGAGCTGGCTGAAACTCTGGAAATCCGCCGACGGACCCACCGTGGACGCGGTCGATGACATCGGTCATGAATCGCCCCTCCCCCGGATTCGACCTGAACCCCCTAGTGACAATGGAACGGCCGGCTCGATTCCGCATATACGTGGGTTGCCCACGATGACGTGGACCGAGCCAACATACGGAAGGAGCCGACCGTGTCCAAAACCAATTCTGCCTCCTCGAAGACCACCTGGGTAGGCCTCGATGTCCACCGGGATTCGATCACCTCAGCGGTGCTTGCCCCGGACCGAGAGACCCCTGTGGTCGATCGCTGGTTCCATGACGAGCCGAGCGTTCGCCGCTTCGTCACATCGCTCGGCGACTCGGGGGCGGTCCGCCTCTGCTACGAAGCGGGCCCGACGGGATACGACCTGGCTCGATTTCTCGGGCGTCTCGGGGTGGCGACCGAGGTGATTGCCCCCTCGCTCATCCCAGTCGCTCCGGGCGCCAAGGTCAAGACCGACAAGCGCGACGCCCGGCGCCTCGTCCACCTCTACCGCGCCGGCGAGCTGACCGCGGTGCACATCCCACGCCGGGCGAAGAAGCCATCCGTGACCTGGCCCGCACCAGAGCCGACCTGGTCACCGATCGCACCCGCTCGAGGCACCGCCTCTCCAAGTTCCTGCTCCGCCATGGCGAGGTCTATCGAGGGGGTGTGGCATGGACGGTGGCTCATGAGACGTGGCTCAGAACGCGACACTTCGATGACGCCGCACTGGCCCAGACCTTCTCGCACTACCGGGCCATCGTGGCCGGCCTCGACGCCCACCTGGCCGCGGTCGAGTCCGACCTCAAGGTTTACCTCAACAAGGGCCCGTTCACAGAAGCGGTCTCCCGGCTCAGCGCCTATCGGGGGGTCACCGAGCTCGGAGCCCTCACCCTCTCGGCCGAAGTGTGCGACTGGCGCCGGTTCCCAAGAGCGACGTCGCTCATGGGATTTTGCGGACTCGTCCCTTCTGAGTATTCAAGTGGCGAGCGCACCAAGCGGGGCCGGATCACCAAGTCGGGCAATACCCACCTGCGCACCCAGTTGGTCGAGTCCGCCTGGTCCTACCAGCACCGCCCCGCCGTCGGGCCGACGATCAAGAAGCGCCAGGAGCGCTGCGGCCACGACACCATCACCCGAGCCTGGGCGGCCCAGCTCCATCTGTGTACGAAGTTCCGCCGTCTGGCCGAACGCAAGAGCTCACGAAACGTGGTCGTCACTGCTATCGCCAGAGAACTGACCGGGTTTCTCTGGGCCGAGATGGCCGCGTGAAGTGACCCAGACCTACCAGCTCGCCAACTCCTCGGTGGGGAGATGAGCGAGAACTCCACCATGCGCCGGGACGCCGCCGCGGCAGGGAAGATCCCCGTTGCTCCTATGCAACCCCGGAAGCGTTTCTAGTGAGGGGCACCATCCTGCGCATCGCCGACCTGCGGTGAAAAATCCGCGTACATCAGAGTGGCGGTTCACCGAACCACCTTCTCCCGGCGCATGGTCGAGCTCCATTCGTCCCCCACCCAGATCACCTGGGGCCCCGCCGCCTGCCAAAAAGCTCACAAGCGCCGAACCTCTGGTTCGACGCGTCCAAAAAGAACCTGGTTGTACCTACTTGACAATCCGTTCCACATCAGGAGCGTAAGGCGATTTCCGAACACCGGTCAACCACCGGTCTTCTCAGGGCCGGGTCACGGGCAGGGACTTCCAGCCGCGGATGTGTGAGATGTCGAGCTCGGCCCGTGTCCAGTCCACCTCCCAATCGGGGAAACGGTTCAGAACCTCGTCCAGGGCAACGCGGCCCTCGAGACGGGCGAGGGCGGCGCCAAGGCAGAAATGGATGCCATGCCCGAAGGTCAGGTGTGTGCCGATCGTACGATGGATGTCGAACTGGTCCCCGTCAGGAGGGAACGCCCGGTCGTCCCGATTGGCCGAAGAGGGCAAGAACATCATGATGCTTCCCTCGCTCACCGTCTGGCCGTGGTACTCGACGTCGCGGGTCACGAACCGGCAGATCTGGTGCGGTGGCGGCTCGTAGCGCAGGATCTCCTCGATGGCGTTCGGGATCAGTGTCCGGTCTGCAGCCAGCTCCCGACGGGCGTCGGCGTGCTCGGCAAGGAGCTTTCCCGTCCAACTGATCAGGCGATTGGTCGTCTCGTTGCCGGCAGCGGCCAGCACGCTGACATGGTTCTGGATCTCCTCGCGGGTCAACCGGCGCACGGTGCCGGTCTCGTCTTCGAACTCGGCCTGGAGCAGCTCGGTCATCAGGTCGTCGGTGGGGTGAGAGGCCCGCCAGTCGATGTAGTCGGCGAAGAAGCTGGCATCGGAGAAGGGTTTTCCTCGTTCGATCGGCTGACCCGGCTCGCGCCGGATGTGGTCGAAGGCACGTTCACGGACCTCGACTTGGTCCTCCTCGGGGATGCCGAGGAGCATCCCGATCACCCGCATGGGCAGGGGGGCAGCGAGGTCGGTCACGAAGTCGAAGGTTCCTGCGCTGACGAACGGGTCGAGCATCTCGGCACAGAGGGCGCGGAGCTGGGGTTCGAGCGCCGCCATCTTCTTGGGCGTGAACACCCGTGACTCGAGACCACGGTGGGCGCTGTGGATCGGCGGGTCCTCTGTGATGTAGACCCCGGGGATGCTCGAAGGGTCCGCTCGGATCTGCTCGAGGATCACCCCGTGGGCGGAGCTGAAGGTGCCATGGTCGAGCAGGCCCTTCTGCACGTCATCGAAGCGGCTGAGTGCGCAGAAGTCGTAACGCTCGTTGTAATAGAGGGGCGCCTCTTCCCGGAGCCGGCGGTACACCGGATAGGGGTCGATGTAGATGTCGTTGTCGTAAGGGTCGTAGGACAGATCCTGCGGCGCTGTGGTTGTCATGTGCCCTCCGTTCGAGAGGATGGTCGGAATCAGACGGACCGAATGGACCAGCCACCGTCGACCGGCAAAGCCACCCCGGTGATGAAGTCGGCCGCCGGCGAGGCGAGCCACAGGGCGACTCCAGCGATCTCCTCTGCTGTCGTCTCGCGTCCGAGCAGAGCTTTCGCCCGCATTGTCGTGAGCATCTGCTCCCGAGCCTCGGGCGAGGGCTGCGGCCGTCCTTTCCCGATCATCGGGGTGAGGACGAACCCGGGCAGGATGCAGTTCACCCGCACACCGAGGGGGCTGTACTGGATGGCAGCGTTCTTGGTGAGGCTTATGACGCCCGCCTTCGAGGCCGAATAACCGGGTGACATGCCCGAGGAGATGATCCCACCGATCGATCCCCAATTGAGGATCGAACCGCCACCCGAGTCCACGATCGCAGGCGCACCGTACTTGATGCCCAGGAAGACGCCCTTCAGGTTGACGGCCTGCACGCGGTCCCAGGCGTCGGGATCGTCGTCGGCAAGCATCCCGCCCCCCAGGGCGATCCCGGCAACGTTGCACACGACATCGAGCCGCCCGAACTGCGAGACGGCTGCCCGGACCATCGCCTCGACCTGCTCGGGCGCCGAGACGTCGCACTGGATCGGGAGGATGTTGCCGTTGGCTTCGCTCGCCGTCTCCTCCTGCTTACCGCTGATGTCGCCGGCGACCACCTGGGCACCCTCGGCGGCAAAGAGCAGCGCAGTTGCCCGACCCTGGCCTTCGCCGGCGCCGGTGACAACTGCCACCTTCCCCTCCATCTGCTGAGCCATGGTCCCCCCCGCCGGCCAATTTCATGTCAGGTGCTCTTGACATCAAAGGTATAGAGCGAAAAGAGCCTTTGCAAGGGGTCAACGCAGTTCGACGCGCCCGTTGGTGATCACGTTGCTGCCCGCGCATTCGGCTTCGAAGACGTACCCGAGAGCGCCGGCGTCATAGAGGCGCACTCTGAGCTGCTCGCCCATGTAGGTCGGCGCGGCGAAGCGAACGCCGATCCGGCGTATCCGGTCGGGGTCCCCATCGGCGACGAGCGTCACGACACCCTGCGCGCAGAGCGCCATGGTGCAGAGCCCGTGGAGGAACACGCGCTCCATGCCGCTCCGCCGCGCCGCACCGACCTCGAAGTGGTGGGGCGACCAGTCGCCGGACACCTCCGCGTAGCGACGAGCCATGTCGTCGTCCACCTCGATCGTGTACGTGCCCACCTCTCTCCCTCTGGCCTCTTCGGGAAACGTGTGGTCGGGGGGTGGTTCACCGGCCTGATCGCAGCTCGTCCCGAGGAAGACCGTCGTCCACCACTGCTCAGCGACGACGTCATCGTTTGCGTCGATGGCGGAGTACCGAAGGGTCACGAGGCAATTGCGACCAGCGGACCGGGCGCCGTGGCCTTCGACCCAGATGCGAAGAGACTCGCCCGGAACGATGGGCCGGTGGAGTACCACGTCGTGTTCGCCGTGCACGCCGCCGCTCGCTGACCGCTGGAGTTCCTCCGGCACAAGTGCGGATCGTCCCGCGTTCTCCGCATCCCAGATCCGAGCCACCAACGCCACTGACGGCGCTACTTCTCCGGTTTGGACCCGCGGCGACGGATCATTGGTCGCCGCGGCGAGCCTTCGCACGAAATCAGCATCCACGTCGCCGTCGAAGGGGCCGACGCGTTCACCGAGAATTACACCAGGGAGAGACATGCCTCATTGTGGCCCGTCAGCCGAGCCGGCGAACGCATGACGCGTGTGGATCACTCCAGCGGCAAGACGGAGACCGTTTCCACTTCTGGTGCTGCTCTATCTGCCGGACCATTTCGGAGGACGGTGCTCTGCAAATGCTCTTGGACCCTCTTTGGCGTCGTCGGACCGCATCACCTTGCCGACTTCGGCGTCGTTACGATGCCACTGCCCCACTTCGGCGTCGATCGCTCCGCCGGTTATTCCACAGGCGACACGCTTACTCGCTTGTACGGCAAGCGGAGCGTTCGCGCCTATTCGCTCTGCCATTTCGAGAGCACTGGGGAGTAGCTGTGACAAGGGGACGACCTTGTTCACGAGTCCCCAGTGGAGGGCTCGTTCGGCGGTCAGCGGGTCGCCGGTGAAGATCATCTCCATGGCGATCTTGGGAGGAATCTGTCGAGGGAGGCGAAAGAGGCCCCCTGCCCCTGCCATGATTCCCCGCTTGACTTCGGGTAGTCCGAACGACGCGGTCTCCGCCGCGACGACCAGGTCGGAGGCCAGGGCGATCTCGGTCCCGCCTCCGAGGGCGAAACCGTTGACCGCCGCGATGGTCGGTTTGCTGATCGGATGGCTGACGTAACCGGCGAACCCCCAGGCCGCGTGTGCCGGATCGTCAGCCTTCAGGTTCTCGCCCCTGGCAAGGGCTTTGAGATCGGCCCCGGCGCAGAAAGACTTGTCGCCGGCGCCCGTGATGACGACGACGCGAACGTCGCTGTCGTGTTCCGCCTCGTCGAGGGCGTCACCCAGAGCGATCGTCACAGCCAAGTTCACTGCGTTGCGGGACTCGGGTCGATTGATCGTGAGGAGCAGCACGTTCCCAATGCGCTCGATCACCACAGGCGGGCCGGTCGTCTCGGGAAGGTTGCTCATATGGCCGTTCCCGTCTGTCCCACCTCGGCCGACACCGTCCGTTGGCGAATGTGCAGGAGGTGTTTCACGGTTTTGCCCAGGGCATTCCGTGGGAGCTCGGTGGCGAACTCAAGATGCTCCGGGATCTTGAACGCAGCCAACCGTTCGCCCACCCATTCCCGGAGCTCCTCCACGTCGACGGTGCAACCGGGCCGCCGAACAACGATCGCACCAACTTCTTCTCCCTTGATCCGGTCCGGAATGCCGAACACGACCACCTCGGCGACGCCGGGATGCTCCAGTAGCCGATCCTCGATCTCCCGAGGGTAGACGTTCTCCCCGTTGCGGATGATGAGGTCACTGCGGCGACCTTCCAGTACCACCAGTCCATCTGTGACCCGCCCGAAGTCCCCGGTCCGATACCAGCCCTGATCATCGAGAACTGCGGAGGTCGCCGTCCGGTCGTTGTGATAGCCGAGGAACACCGACGCGCTTCGTATCTGGACCTCACCGACCACACCGTCTTCACACTGAACCCCGGATTCGGGGTCGCAGATGCGCACCGCGTTCCCGGGAAGCGGCCTACCGACACACCCCGGGTGCGACAGCGCCTCAGCGGCCGTGGCTGACGCTCCGGTCCCGTTGGTTTCCGTCATGCCGAAACCGACGACCAGCCCAGGTTCGATGTGAGGCCAACGGCTGGTCATTCGTTCGATGAGCACAGGCGGGACGAAGGATCCACCGAAACTGACGCTGCGTAGGGATGAGAGGTCGTACTCGCTCGCCGATCGGCACTCCGCCAGTTTCCACCCCTGGGTCGGGACGATCCGCCACGTCGTCACCCGATGCTCCTCGGAGAGCCCGAGGTGTTCTTCCGGACTCCAGCGCTGCTCGGGTGATAGATAGACGAGTTTGGTGCCGGTTGCAACCGACGAGATCGCCTGTGTGTTCAGTCCCGAAATATGGAACATCGGCAGCGCAGCGATCTCACACGGATCGGACACGGGTTCCCGTCCCGAGCAGGCAACCCTGAGAGCGATGGATTGGATCCAATGCAGGTTGTTGCGATGACTGAGGACGGCGCCTTTGGGCCGGCCCGTCGTGCCGCTGGTGAACAGGACGACAAACGGATCATCTTCATCGATCGGCGTCGAGGTCATCTCGGCCGGCGGCCCTGCCGCGGCCGGAACCAGCTCAGCCAGGTTGTAGAGGGCGAGTCCCGGGAAGCGGCCCTTGACACGTTCGAGACGGCGAGCGTCACCGAGCAACAGTCTCGGTTCGGTCATTTCGATCCCGTATTCCATCTCGGGTCCGGTCGACCAGCCGTTCAGGCCGACGATCACGGCCCCAAGAACGATCACGGCCCAAGCAGCAATTGCATGCTCGAAGGAGGTAGCTGCTGCCAACGCGACCCTCTCACCCTTTTCGACGCCGAACTCTTCGCGAAGAAGTTGCGCCGTGTTGGCCACCAGGGCTGCTGCCTCACCGTAGGTGACGACACCCCCCGGGTGCACAAGGTACGGCGAATGGGAGTACTGCGACGCACTCTGCTCGAACAAAGCTCTGAGATGGGGTAATCGCCTTGCAAAGACAGGTTGGAGGACACCGAGGACTTCTTGGTCGACCAACTCCAACGTGGCGCCCGGGCCCATGATCGCCTTCACGTCGGATGCGCTCGCGGTGCGTGGGGGTTCCCAATGCAGAATTGTCTTCATAGGCTCAGCGACCAAGATCCGACCGTTCGGCTACTCGCCGGGTCGAGTGATGCGCAGCGGTCCCCCATGACCCTCGGTCCGGCCAATTTCGCCCTCCCCCTCAGCCAACGGTCGCCGAACTGGTGACGGTCATGTGCTCATTCGCACTTGATGTCGACGTCGATATTCATCGTACCCATCGGCGGACCGCGAGTGATGACCTCTTATCCCGAGAGAACTCCGATGAGGGTGTCGACCAGAGGCCCGTAGGGATCCTCGTCGATCGGCGTACCCGACACCACGAGCCACTGCCCGAGTAGCTCCGCACTCGAATCCACTCCGATCATGTGGATCAACAGAAACCCGGTGATCGCAACCCGATACACGCGCGCGGACTCGGTGAGTCCGGGGGTGAGGGGGGTGAGCGAGTCGACCATACGCTGACCCCAAGACGTGCGCCGGCCCGTACTGAGCGGACGGAGTCGGGGATTCGCGAGCAATGCCGCAAGGAAGCCCAGGTAGTGCCGTCCCAAACCGGATTCGTCCGTCATGTCGGTGGTGGCCGTGACGACCGCCTGGGCGAGGGTGGCGACCGAAGCCGGTTGGCCGGAGTTCTCGACCTCGGCCAACCGCCTGGCCAGGTGTTGGTCGACCCGGTCGATTCCTGCTTCGAGGATGGCGGCGACGAACTGGTCCTTGGTGCCGAAGTGGTAGTGGATTGCGTCCTGATGGACACCTGCCTCCCGGCAAATCTGGCGGGTCGGGGTGGCATCGATGCCCGAGGTTGCGAACAGTCGCTCACCCACCTCGAGGAGCCGCAGCCGGGTTGGCGCTCCAGACCGGCTCTCGGTCTCCACCTCGGAGCGGGCAGCGTCGACCGTACTCGGCATTGCCGAGCAGCCTATACCCGTCGGTGTTATCTTTCTTGCGCACGAAAGACACGGAAGGATGAGGTGGGCGATGGCGGATTCTGGCGTCCGGATGCATGCCGTTCGACGTGGAGAGGGGCACGCTGTCGTCCTTCTCCACGGCTGGGCCTGCTCGAGTGCAGTGTGGACGGCCGTCGTCGACCGCCTCGGGGATGCGAATGCGACCGTGGCGTTCGATCTCCCGGGGTTCGGCGTTTCGCAAAGGATCGAGGGGTCCTTTTCTCTCGGCGATTTGGCGACTGAGATCGACCACGCCCTGGAATCCTCCGGCGTCACTGATGCAGTCATTGTGGGCCACTCGATGGGCGGGATGGTGGCGCAGCATCTCTACGCCAAGGCGCCGGAGCGGGTGGGGGGGCTGGTCCTGTGTGGGACCACGAGCGCGGCGGGGGCGCCGTACCAGCAGACCACACTGCAGCTGAGAGAACTCATTCGGACCCAGGGCTCGGCGGCCCTTGCTGCAGCCATGGGACCCGGGCTCTTTGGTGAGGAGTACCGGCAGAAACACGCCACCGCGGTCGAAGAGTTCGTCGTGGAGGTCGCAACGTGTGATGAGGCAGTGCTGATAGCGGCCCTTGATGCAATCGCGCATTTCGATCTCACTGATCAATTGGGCGACATCACGGCGCCCTGCGCTGTGGTGGTCGGCGATGCCGACCCGTTTCTCGAGGACTGCCGTTTGCTGGCCGGCTCCATCGTCGGGGCGTCGTTATCCGTTCTCGAAGGTGTTGGTCATATGGAACCGATGGAGGCACCCGGCGAGGTTGCCGCAACGATCGAGGAGGTACTCGGCATGGTCAAAGATGCGCGGGGGAGGCAATGAGAGTCGGCACCTACCACACGTTCCAGTGCCCCCCGTGGACAGAGCCGCCCGAGGTGTTCCATCGTGAGATCGAGCGTGCCGTTCTGGCCGAAGAGCTCGGCTACGACAGCGTTTGGGTCCCCGAGCAGCACTTCTTCGACTACTGCCTCTGCGGTGACGCCCTTCAGATGGCGAGCTTCATCGCGGCACAGACCAGCCGGGTCCGGATTGGCACCGCCATCGTCAATCTGACGTTCACCCATCCACTCCGGTTCGCCGAACGCGTCGCCATCCTCGACATTCTGAGTGGTGGTCGAGTGGATGTCGGGGTGGGCCGGGGCTACCAATGGCCGCAATACCCGGTCATGCAGGTCGACATGGAGACCACTCGGGAACGCTTCGACGAATCACTCGACGTCATCCTCTCGGCTTGGCAGCCACACGAATTCGAACACCGCGGTGAGTACTACGACATCCCTCCCGCACGGCTGTGGCCGGTCCCCGAGCGACAACCCGAGGACGTTCTCCTCCATGCCGCTTCAAGTCCGACGAGCGTCGACAATGCCATCACGCGCGGGATACCAGCCATCTTCTCGAGCTTCATCTCGATCGAAGACGAGGCGAAGGCATTCGCCGAGTATCTCTCCAAGGTCGAAACGGCCGGCGGCGACATCGACAAGACCCGCCAGCGGACGACGGTGATGCGCTACATCTTCGTCGCCGAAACTCGAAAGGAGGCTCGGGCTCTCGCCCGCGAACCCTTCGACTGGCACTTCGCCCGCGTCAATGCGCTCACCATTCCCCCGAGCGGAGAACTCCCTCGCTCCTACGTCATGCACGATCGGGATACGCGCGTCGCGGCAATGCCGAGTCTGACCTACGAAGAATGGAACGACTCGATACTTGTCTTCGACGACCCGGACGGCTGTTACGAACGATTGCGGCTGCTCAAAGAGGCCGGGGTGCAGAACCTCGTCGTGCTCATGGGCGTTGGCGGCATGGCCCATGAGCATGTCGAACGCTCCATGCGTCTGTTTGCCGACGAAGTACTTCCTCGACTGCACTGACCGGTGCGCCCCCATGTCGACGGGGACGGCGTGGGTGGTCCTCCGTGGCGGAGACGCCGACGACACGCCAGCATTGCGGATCAAGAGACCTACAAGCCGTCGACAGGAGGACCCGATGGAACTGGACGGAAGAGTTGCTGTGGTGACGGGCGGTGCTTCGGGCATCGGACGAGGCGTCGCACTGGCGCTGGCGCGATCTGGAGCAGACATCGTGATTGGCGACGTCAATGCGGAGCGGATGGAAACAACGGTCGCCGAAGTGACCGGGCTGGGCCGAAAGGCAATCGCCGTTCGGTGCGACGTCACCTCCGATGCCGACGTTGACACGCTCGCCCAGTCGGCGCTCAGCGAATTCGGGCACATCGACGTCGTCATGAACAATGCCGGGGTGTCGCTGCTGGGTCCCCCGGAGCGGATCCCGATGGACGATTGGAAATGGCTCTTCGACATCAACTTCTTCGGGGTGATACGCGGTATCCGCACCTTTGTGCCCATCCTCCTCGAACAAGGCAACGGGTGGGTTATCAACACCAGTTCCATCGATGGCCTGTACGCACACGGCTATGACAACATCCCCTACATCGGTTCCAAGTATGCCGTGATGGGCGTCACCGAGGGCCTTTACCTGCATCTCCGTCCAAAGGGAATCGGGGTCTCGGTTCTGTGTCCCGGACTCGTGTCCACCAACATCGGTGAGAACGTCCGCATGGTCGGCGTCGACGATCCACGTTGGACGAATTTCCCCGTCCATATGCAACGACCGATCTCGCCCGAAGAAGTGGGCGAGACAGTCGTCACCGCAATCCAAGAGGAGAGATTCTTGATCCTGACGCATCCCGAGGACCGGTCGTGGGTGGTCAACCATGGCCGGGATCTCGAAGGCTTCTTGCGGGACTACGTGCCGATTCTCTATGCGGGACGCGAATCCTCGGGACTTCCGGATCCGTCGGCTCCTGCGTGAAGCGGCTTCGATAAGTCGCCTCTGCGCAAGTCAGCAAGAACCCATGAAGTACGACGCATCTCCTCTTTTGCGGTCGTCACCTACCCGCCACTTGTCGCGAAGACAGCGCCGGTCACCGGCAACGAAATTCCCGCTGACCTGGGCCTTCGTCGAACCGGACGACGGGGTTCGAAGCGGTGCCCCCGCCTTGGCAAGGCGGCATTTCTCGCAAATCCACTCCCGCCCAAGTCGAGGTTCCGTTCTTCAGGTCTCGTCGGGGTCTGACGCGCATCCTGCCGGATCGGATCGATGCACCGCCACGTTCCGGCAAGAGCACTGCATGTTTGGTAGCGTACTGGGCTGGGGGAAAGACCCAAGAACAACATACTTGGATTGCGAACTGCAAAATAGGGGGGAACAATGAGGTTCAAACGATTTGGTGCTTTGCTGCTGAGCGCGGTGACGATCTGCATGGGTCTCATTGTGACCGGCGCGAACTCTGCGTCTGCGGCGTCGACAGCGCCCATTAACATCGGCATCGTCTGCAGCTGCACAGGGCCTCTCGCGTCGAGCGTCGTGGTCGGTCCGCCTGCCTATGTATCCTGGGCCGACTACCAGAACGCCCACGGGGGCCTGAACGGACATCCAGTCAAGATCATCTCGAAGAACGACTCGTCGAACCCGGCTACGGCCCTGTCGGAGGTGACCTCAATGGTCACGAATAACCATATCGTCGTGCTGGTCGACGACTCCCAGGCCGACAGCGCATTCGCCGACTTCATCGACTCTCATCACGTCCCGGTCATCGGCGGCGGTTCACAGTCCGACATTCTGCTCACTGACGCGAACTTTTTCGCCCCGGGCCAGACGGTGGACGACTACTTCATCAACTACATGGAAGCGGCCAAAAAGGTGGGGGCCACAAACATCGCCCAACTCTATTGCGCCGAGTCGCCGATTTGCCAAAATGGCGTGGCCGTCTTCAAGGCAACCGCGAAGCACGAGGGCATCACCGTGGGTTACGTCTCATCGATCTCGTTCTCAGCTCCGAGCTACACCGCTGAGTGTCTGGCATCCAAGCAGAACGGCGTCCAGATCATGAACGTGGCGGACGCCGTGACCGTCGTGCAGCACGTGGCCTCCGACTGTCTGAAGCAGGGCTATACCCCCTGGCAGCTCGCCCTCGACGGCGGTGTCTCGCAATCGTTCACGACTTCGCCGGGGATCGCGAACAAATTCATCGGCTCGGAACCCGACATCCCCTTCTTCTCAACGATCGCTCCCGTGAAGACCATGAACGCCGCCTTCAAGAAGTACGCCTACGCCCAGACCCTGAAGAACCCGAACTACAACGAGACGGCGGTCCAGAACTGGGTCTCGGGCTTGATAGTGGCCGAAGCAGTTAAGAAAGCCAACGCCGGCAAGAGCGGCGCCATCACCTCAGCCGACATCTACAAGGGCCTCTACGCCATGCACAACGACACGCTGGGAGGGATGGCGCCACCGCTCACCTTCAAGAAGGGGCAGCCGAACCCGGTGCACTGCTGGTTCTGGATCCGCATCCAGAAACACAAGTTCACCACGCCTTACGGAACGGCGCCGGTCTGCAAGGCGCCCCCCGTGACCTGACGAGCGCCCCCCCGCCTTACGGTCGACGTAAGGCGGGGGGAAGTGCGCCCGGCGCCATGCTCGGCTTCGTGACCGAGACGGGACTGGGACTGGCCGGCGGATGAACGGGGAGGGACAGGTAACCTTCCGAAATCCTACGAATGACGGATGGCTGACCAGGGCAGTTCGCAGGCGGCGCGGTTGCCGCGCTTGCTCACCAACCCTGGCCCTCCGACAATTCCATACATTCCGCTTGCCTTTGTGGGTGGCTCGCACCCGAGCGACATATGCGAAGTCCTCTGGCTCCTTCCAGGCACCCGGCTGATGAGGGGACTCGAGTCGCTCCACTGGCTATGGTCGGGAACAATGGATTTCACGAACGCCGCACGAGAACCGTGGAGGACGCCATGACCCAGCAGGCAGCAGGGGAAGACTTGGAGGCGACACCGCCCGAGGGCGGGTTCGGGACCGAGGATGATCGGGCGCTCGATGCCCTGCTCGACATGGCCAACCCGCAGCCTCGCTACGAGCGGTGGATCGCGGACGGCGGGCTTCTCTGCCCGGTCGACGGATTCGCCGTGGCCACCGGGCGCAGCGCAGTCGACGAGGTGCTGCGCCACCCCGAGCTCTTCACGTCGAAGGGGATCGTGCAGCTCGGCAACATCAGGCCGCTCATCCCCTTGAGCATCGACCCGCCCGACCACCTCGGCTACCGCAAGCTGCTGGACCCGCTGTTCGCCCCCAAGCGCATGGACGCCATTGAGGACGACGTTGCGGCGCGCGCCAACCGCTTCATCGACGCGTTCGTCGACCGCGGCAGTTGCCACTTCACCGACGAGTTGGCCGTGCCCTTCCCTTCGGCCGTCTTCCTCGGTCTCATGGGCCTGCCGTGGGAGGACCTCGGCACCTTCCTCCGCATGAAAGACGGGATCATCCGACCCGGTGGGGCCACGATGATGGAGGCCGAGAAGGTCGACCCCGAGGAACGGGCGCGCATCCAGAACGAGACGGCGCAGGAGATCTACGCGTACTTCAATGCCATTCTCGACGAGCGCGAGCGGGAGCCGCGCGACGACATCATGTCGGGCTTCCTGAACACCGAGATGGACGGCAGCCGTCTCACCCGCGAGGACATTCTCGACATCTGTTTTCTCTTCCTGATCGCTGGGCTCGACACCGTGACCGACTCGCTCACTTGCTTCTTTGCCTTCCTGGCCCAGAATCCCGAGCACCGCAGCCAGATCGCGAAGGATCCCTCGGTCATCCCCGCCGCCGTGGAGGAGCTCCTCCGCTGGGAGAGCCCGGTGCCGGGCGTGCCCCGCATGGCGGTCGCCGACACCGAGGTGGCCGGTTGCCCGGTGAAGGCCGGCACCATGATGATGGCGTCCATCGGGGCCGCCAACGTCGACCCGGCGCAATTCGGCGATCCGATGACGGTGCGCTTCGACCGCGCCTCCAACCCCCACATCGGATTCGGGGGCGGCGTCCACCGGTGTCTCGGCTCGCACCTGGCCCGCCGGGAACTCCGGGTGATGTTGCGCGAGTGGCACAAGCGCATTCCCGACTACTCGCTCAAGCCGGGCAGCGAGCTCCATTACGCCCGAGGTCTACGAAGCGTGGAGAACCTCGAGCTCGTCTGGTAGGCCGCCACACGGAGCGAGCCCCGGCTTCCCGTTTTGGCCTAAACCCCGAAGACCGGTCCACGCTGATGACGAATTGGTCTGGGACAATCAATGGCTGACGGATCTCGCTGTTCTTAAACCCGTCAGGAGGCGTCGAGCCTCTCGGTCTCGTTGGTGTTCACGGCGCCGGTGAGGGACCGGGCGGTGAGGAATGCCTCGAGGTCTTCCGCATCGAGCGGGCGGGCGTACAGGTAGCCCTGCCCGCTGTCGCAATGCTCCCGCACCAGCTGGGAGTACTGCGCCGATTCCTCTATCCCCTCGGCCAGGGTCTCGAGCCCTAGCGTCTTGCCCAGTTGGACGAGGGTTCGGATCAGCGCGCCGGACTCTGGCGAATCTGCCATGGTCGCGATGAATGAACGGTCGATCTTGATGGTATCGACGGGGAATTGTTGGAGATAGGCGAGTGAAGAGTAACCAGTGCCGAAGTCGTCGATGGCAATGCGCACCCCACTCGCCTTGAGGGCGGCGAGACGCGGCACGACGGTCGCCACGTTGCGCATGATTGCGGTCTCGGTGATCTCGACGATGAGCGACCGGGCGGCAAAACCAGAGGCTTCGAGTGCACGCAAGATGTCCTCGACTGACTGGTCTGTCTCGAGCTGACGAGCCGAGACATTCACAGAGACATCGAGGAGGTGCCCATGTGCGTGCCAACGGGCACCTTGGCGGCACGCCTCTTGGAGCACCCACCGGCCGACGTCGACGATCATGCCGGAGTCTTCGAGGACAGGTATGAAATCGTCGGGCGACATCACTCCGCGATCAGGATGGCGCCAGCGCAACAGAGCCTCGACACCCGTCGTCTCTCCAGTTCGCAGGTTGAAGATCGGCTGGTAGACCAAGAAGAACTGCCCGGAAGCGAGTGCGTCACGGAGGTCCATCTCGAGGAGGAGACGGTCCTGGACCACCCTGTGCATTTCGGGTTGGAACACGACGAACCGGTCCCTGCCCGCCGTCTTGGCCTCATACAAGGCGATGTCGGCGTCACGGAGTAGCTCGGTCGCTGAGGATCGAGTACCCACCGCGATCCCGATACTGGCCGTGAGCGTGAGCGAACCACTGGGCAAGCCCTCCAGCTCGAACGGCGCCCGGAGCACCGAGAGCAGCCGTTCGGCCACGAGCTCGGGCCCGGCATCCATGGTGGCGCCGTCCACGAGCACGATGAACTCGTCACCGCCAAGGCGGCCGACACTGTCGCTCTCACGCATGGTGACCGCCAGGCGGGCAGTCACGGCTCGCAGGAGCTGGTCGCCGACGGCGTGTCCGAGTGTGTCATTGGCGCCCTTGAAACCATCAAGGTCGATGAAGAGGATCGCCGTTGGCACGTTGGTGCGACGGGCCCGTGCCAGCATCTGGTCGATACGATCAAGGATCAAGCTCCGGTTAGGAAGGCCGGTCAGGGGATCATGCAGGGCCTGGAAGCGGATCTGGTCGACCAACCGGGCGTTGCTGATGGCAATGGACGCCTGGGCGGCGAGCCCCTTGAGCCGTTCGGCCAGGCGCGGCGTAACGGCGAGACGCCGGGGATCACTCGTGACCCCGGCCGCGATGTGACCCACTACTTTGCCCGAGGAGGTGATCGGCGCGCCGATCGATGCCACGTTGCCGACTTCGGACGGCCGAGAGAAATGGGATAGGCCGTACTCGGAATCCATCGAGAATTCGTCGGCCAGATAAGGTCTTGACCCCAGCAGACGCACCGCGTCATCGGAAAGTCCTATGGATGCGACGAGAGCAAGTTTCCCGTCACCGCCACCTTGCCAGTCCAGATTGTCAAGGAAGACGACGGCGCGATCGCAGTCGATGACGTCCGGCACCGCGCGGGCGACTTTGGCGGCGGTCTCCTCAGTACCGACGATCTCGGCCAAGGACATGGAAAGCTCCAAGAGAACCCGAGCCGTGTTGGCTTGGTGTCGAGCTTCCTCCATCGAGCTGGCCGCATCGAGGGTGGCAGCGGCCAGCTGCGCGTACGTCTCAAGAGTGCCCTGCGCCTGGGAGGCGAAGATACCGCCTCGCTCATCGATGGCAAGTATGCCGTAGTGGCGCCGGACGGACGTCACCTCGACGGCGATGGCCCTCGCTCGCCCGACTCCTCCCAAGAGGTCGTCTGCCAGCGAGTCCGCTTCGACCTCAGTGAGGCCCTCGGCGTAGACCTTACGCGGACTCCCGGCCCGAGCTTCGAGCGCCAGAATGGCGCCACCGGCAATGACCGCGCGCATCGTAGATCCGACAATCCCCTGGAGGACGTCCTCGTAGCGTTCGCTGGAAGCGAGGTCGGTGATCATCTGCTTCAACTGATCGAAGCGCGCCTCGAGCAATTTGGTGTGCACGTCGTGTTGCGGTCCTTTTGACGTAGCCCCATGGTCCTCCCATCGCAATCGGAACAGGCAGGTGCGGTCACCCCGGCACTGGCATTCCTCTTCGATGACTTCTGCAGCAGGTAAACCGAAGTACATCGGAATTCCTGCATAGAGTCCCGCAACAAATGAACAGAATTTGGGGTACGGTGCATAGCCCTCGATGAACCACTCCCGCATCAACCACTCGTTCGGCGACAGTTCGGTTGCCTCGTAGCGCCGCATCGGAACCATCGGGTTGGTACCTTCACCGGCTCTCAGGAGCGCTCCAGGAGAATCGAAGGCTTGCATGATCTCAGCGACGACCGTGGCAGACGAAACGTCCTCGTCACGATCGACACCTAACATCTGAAACGGCAAGTCTGATAAGTGAACTGCCTCTTGGAGCAAGCGTTTGAATTGATCGAAGGAAGTCCACGAGGCCAGATCCCTGAGATCGTCGACACTCCGGGTCTCGCCGGCTTTCGCCAGGAAGTCACGCAGCTCCTCCGCCGACAGGCTTTTTTCCAGGGAGTCCATGATGGCCATCGTGTAGATCCCGGAAATCTGGTCTGTCGCAGTTCCGTCAGCTACGACAATGGGGGCAGCCTGAGGCGTGGAAGGTTCAAGGGACGTGGCGTGTGAACTGTTCTCGGGGGAAGCGGCGGCTATGGGTGTTGCAGTCGGGGCTGCAGGTGGGGGTACTGCTCCCCGCGACAGGTTCACTTCGGTGCTCCCAAGGTACGCGAGACGGAGTCAGTCTCTACCTGGACCATCTAACTGATCAATGGTCTTCAGCCCACCGACACCCCCCCAACAATCGCCCAATTCTCGCCGTCCTCCCCCCGCCTGAGGGGCTCGAGCACCCCTTACTCCCGTGGCGCACACTCTTCGGACCGCACGTAGAGCACATCTCTGCTCTCGGTTTGTAGCGTGTAGCGGACGTCACCGAGCGCAGTGCCATCAGGAAGAACCGTCTCCCAATCGGCGCTGGCTCCGGAATCAGTCCCGCGCAGCTCAGGTCCGCTGCACGTCCCGCCGGTCAATGGCACAACTCGACGATGACCAACGGAGATCTGGCCGACATCCTGGGGGTCACCGACGCTCGCTTCCAAGCGGTTGATCAGGTCGAGACGTGGATCGGACGACGACTGCTCACGACAGCACTTCTGATTTCGGCAGGCAATCAGGCCCCCACGACCAGGGACCTGGCCTCTGCGCTGCCGACCACAAGGTCGTGAAGGTCGCCCCCCACCTCGAGTCGGCTCGATTGTTCGATCCCGCCGATTCTCATCGGCTCGAAGCCTGCCGTTCGGATCAAGCGTTCCACTTCGTCGCTGGCGTGGTCGTCCTCGGATGCGTAGAACAACACCGCGGGCTCGGGCGACCGGGTGCTCGAGGACTCGAAAAGATCGGCGGACATGGTGCCGAACGCCATCGCCAAATGTGTCCCCGCTGGCAGCCACGCGGCAACAACCTCGCCCGATGACCGCCCTTCCGGCAGGAGTCGTACGACCTTGCCTTGTTCGTCGAGGCCGACCGGATTGCTCGGAATGACGAGAGCTATGTCTCCCAGCGCGTCGGCGATCTCGTCGATGACGTCTTTCAACACGGAGAACCGCAGCGCAAGGACGACGGCATCGGCTCCCTGTAACGCGCCCCGGTTGTCGAACGCGACGACAGCCGCTCCGCCGATTGTCGCGGCCAGGTTCCGCGCCGACTCCTTGTCGGCGCTCGACAGGTGGAGGGTCTCGCCACCCGCAGCAAGCTGACGCGCGATGGCCGAACCGATGCCGCCGGTGCCGATGATCGCCGTGCTCATGATGGAGACCTCCGCCCCGTCAGGAAGCTCACTCCGACTTGCTCGATTGCCATTGATCGGGGAGCCAATCGCCCCCGGGGTCCGTCGTTTGTCCCACTTCGATCAGATGACCATCGGGATCACGGATGTAGCAACGGATCTCGTACTGGTGCTGCTTCGGGGGCGTCAGGAACTGCGCACCCCGCGCGCTCCATTCGGAGTACACGGCGTGCATGTCCGTCACTCGTATATTAAGGAAACTGCTGACCCGGTTGGGATCGGCGGGCGTCTCCAGGGTGACCTCCGGCTTGTCGTCGGTCGGTCCTCCGCCGACGTTGATGATGACCCAACTGTTCGACAGTTGGACATAGGTGAGCCCTCCGGGTCCCGAGAACGCATTCGTGCCCCCGAGCACATCGCTGTAGAAGCGTCGAGAGCGCTCGACATCGTCCGACACGATGAAGTGGGCCAGCACGATTCCCTCTGGGGGCCTTGGATGCTCGTCGGCAGGCCTACCGGATGGCCAGAAATCGGGCACCCAGTCCCCTTGCGGGTCGGTGGTCTGCCCCACTTCGATCAGATGACCATCGGGATCACGGATGTAGCAACGGATCTCGTACTGGTGCTGCTTCGGGGGCGTCAGGAACTGCGCACCCCGCGCGCTCCATTCGGAGTACACCGTCTCTATGTCCTTGACCCGGATGTTGACGAAGCTGCTCACCCAATTTGGGTCACGCGGCGTCTCCAGGGTGACCTCCGGCTTGTCGTCGGTCGGTCCTCCGCCGGCATTGATGACTATCCAACTATTGGACAATGCGATGTTGGTCGGCCCTCCGGGGCTGGAGAAGGCGACCCGGCCCCCAAGGACTTCGCTGTAGAAGCGTCGGGAGCGCTCGACGTCGTCCGACACGATGAAGTGCGTGAGCAGAGATTCCTTTTGGCCCTGTGGAACCTCGGCCATCTGCTACTTCCGATCCTTTTCCACGGTCATGGTCCTACCATCTGCGCCTGCCTGGGCTGCAAAGGCGGCGGCATTTTGGCGATCTCCATTCGAGGGATTTGAAAGCCAAATCGAAGATGGTGCCGACGGCCGTCCACGTCGAGCTCGGCGGTCCGCCGGGTGTGCTCTGCCCTCGACGGTGATCATCCGCCTCTCCCCTTTCCGGTCCGGAAAGCATTTTCCCACCCAGGCGAAGGTCTCGCACCCGAAAACATCCCTCACACGCGAGCTTCCACGTCGTTCCAGCATACGGGGACCGAATGGGCGATGCCCGGGCAGTGCTGGTTCTCTTCAGTGTCTCATCGCCGGCGTCGCTGGTAGGCCGACATGGCTCACAAACGCGAGACCAGCTCAGCCACGATCTCCGCCGCTGGTCGTGGTCGCCTGGCGAGCGCGACGCTCTGCCCGGCCCACATGGAGAGCGCTTCAATGTCACCGGTGGTGCCAACCATCGGCGGAGCTGGCTCATAGCGGACGATTCCTTCGCCCGAAGCGAAGTGCGCGATGACATCACCCACCCCGGGCCGACGCTCCAATGGCGGCCGGCCCGCGGCCTCCCACATCTCGGCCGTCGAGTTGCGGAGCGCCCGGTGGGGCGAATCCGGCCAGTCGACGTCGTAGAGGTCGGGGTACCACTCCGCGTCGGTCTCGACCGCGTTGATCAAACGAGTGCGATACTCCTGGTGGATGGGCATCTCCTGGGCCAGCAGAAACTGGGTGCCCACCCACGCCGCCTGAGCACCCAGCGCGAGGACGGCGGCTACGCCGCGAGCGTCCCCGATCCCACCGGCCGCGATCACTGGCACCGGCGCCACCGCGTCCACGACGGCAGGCACCAAGGGGAGCGTCGCAATCTGACCCCCCACGTGGCCCCCAGCTTCCCAACCCTGCGCCACGACGACATCAACTCCGCTGGCGACCGCCCGCCGCGCCTCTTCGGCGCTTCCGACGGTACACAGAACGAGTCCGCCCGCATCGTGGATCCGCTCGACGTAGCCAGCGGGATCTCCGAGAAACAGTGACACGATCCGCAAACCGGCCTCGAGGGCTTCATCGAGGCGACCGTGCTGATCCGAGGTGAGAACCAGGTTGCCGCAGAAGGGGCGATCGGTCAGCGCAGCCGTTTCGCGCACTACGTCTCCGGCCGGATCGGACCACGTCAGCGTCACCATGCCCAGACCACCGGCATTCGAGACCGCTGCCGCCAGTTCGGGCACCGCCACCATCGCCGCCAAGACAATCGGTTGTTCAATTCCGAGCAGTTCGCAGACCGGCGTTCGCACTACAGCGACCTACCCCTTCGATCCGGGCGGTCCTCCACCCAACGCGGACAGATCCATCTTCTTCTAGGACTCATACGATGTGGGCATCGACTCGGCGGCCCGTTTGTTCCAACCGTGAAAGCTCGAGTAGTCGCCTGCATCCCAGGCCTCGCGCAATCCCGGTTTGCTCAGGTCCCAATCGGGGCGGATCTCGCTCGACGCAGCGCACAAGTCGGACCACAGGTCGTAAAACGACGGGCGGCCCCAGAACCAGTAGCCGTTGTAGATGCTGTGAATCAGGAGCCCGGGCTTGAGCACCAACGTGTGAGGGATCATCGGGTCGTGCTCAGGGTCGGTGTATTCCTGGATGTCGAGGTCCTTTTGGATCGTCCGAGCTGGATCCGAGAGAAAGGCCCATTGGGCGCCGACTGAACCCCGGAACTCCTGCAGGGTGTGATGGTCATCGGTGGCGATGGTGACGACCTGGGTATAGGCGACGGCGATTTTCGGATAGTTCGCTGCGAGCTCCAAGTGCTGCTGGTGTTCCTTCGGGCAGTAATTGCCCCGCGCCAAGGTGAGGATCATGGGATCGTCACCCTGCAGCTCACTGAGTGTGCGAACGATGTTGGTGTGATCCGGCAACGAGTAGTCGGGAAACACGCCGCCTGGTCTGATGTCGGATCGCATGGGATGCCTTTCACTCGACGATTTCTGTTGGGAGCTGAATATCCGTGGACTGGCTGCCGCCCAGGTGGCGGAGTTCGCCAGTTCGGGGACCACCCATTTATTGCTGGAAGCGTCGATCGGCGACTGCTCCTTCGTTCCCAAGTGGTACGAAGGTCGGCCCTGCCACCGGCGTGGCCCACACCCCCATGATTGCGCCACCGAACACGAGATGTCCAGAGGCGATCAGAAGGCCCCCATGGGGCGGTACATTCGGCGGGTCTGCAACAAGAACGGCGGCCCAGAAACCGCCTCTGATCTGGTCTTTCCTTGGAGCGGACGACGCTATTCGGATCCTCAAGTGGCTCGACAACACGGACCGAGGATCCGGCGCGCTCTTGCATAGGACTGCTGGAGTGCATCAGAACCCGAGCACGGAGCTCAATGCAAGCGGTACCGCACAGGAACGTGTTTGGGACCACCCACGAAGAGTGTCTGCATGTACTCGGGCTCGCCGGCCAGTTCGGCGTGGTCCAGCCTCGGGATCAACTCGTTGTAGAAGGCTCGTGTCTCCAGCCGGGCAAGGTGGGTTCCGAGACAGTAGTGCGCACCGAAACCGAATGCGACGTGCCGATTCGGGTCACGAGCGACATCGAACTCATCAGGTCGCACGAAGACTGCCTCGTCTCGGTTGGCCGCCGGAAACGACAGCAACACGGATCCACCCTCGGGGATCGTGACTCCGCCTATGACTTGTTCGCTCGTCGCCGTGCGCATGAACTGCTTCACAGGCGACACGTAGCGGAACATCTCCTCGACCGCGCTCGGCACCAGCGTCGGATCCTCCCTGAGGCGTTGCAGCTGGTCAGGGCGGGCGAGCAACGCCGCAAATCCACCGCTGATGGCCGCACTCGTGGTGTCGTGACCGGCGGTTGCGATGATCACGTAGTAGCCCACTGCCTCGAGGACGCCGATCGGCTCGCCGTCGACCTCGGCGTTGGCGATCACCGACGCCAGATCGTCGCGTGGGTTAGCCCGGCGGTCCGCAATGAGCCCCTCGAAGTACTCGAAGAATTCGCGGAGGCTCGCCATCAGCGAGTCGCCTCCGCTCTCGCGGGCGAACTCGGGGTCGTCTCTTCCGAACATCTCCTGGGTGAGCTTGAGCATGCGCGGAAAGTCCTCTTCAGGGAGGCCGAGCAGCGCCAAGATGATGTAGAGCGGATAGTCCACCGCTATGTCGGCAAAGAAGTCGCACTCACCCCCGAGGTCCGCCATGTGGTCCACGGCCCGCTTCGCCAGTTCGGCCGAACGGGCGGCGAGGCGGGAGATATTGCTCTGCTTGAACCAGTCGACACTGATCTTGCGGTAGGCAGTGTGGTCCGGAGCATCCATCTGTACCAGCGTCCGCACGGGAATGTCGGCACTCACCTGCGACTCCGGGGCCAATGCGGCCCGTGGCGCATTTATCCAGAGGCCCGGCGCACGCTCGACTGCCATGACATCCTCGTGACGGGTGAGGGCCCAGAATGGTGCGAAGCCATTCACGTCCACATACGCCACCGGACATTCGCGTCGCAGCAACGCACATGCGGCATAGAACCTGGGTTCGTCTGCGTAGGCCGACGGATCCGTAAAGACCCTCGCAGCATCGATGATCATCTGCTCCATCTCACGACCTTTCACTCCCCAGTCCGAACCATTGGTCAGAGGAAAGCACGTTACCATTGGTTGACATCAATATTGATTACTACGGAGACTCGAACTTCCAGACCATCGCGGAAGCGCGCGAATCAGATGCAAAGGCCACCGCCGTCGAACTTTGGGGGCACGCGCAGGGTCCGCACGACTGTCCGAAAGGGGATCGGATTGTGGTCTTCGGGGTCTGCTCGTTCGTCATTGAACATGCCGATGCCGGAATCGTGACGCTGGGACCTTGGCCATTCACGACGCTCATCTCCAGGTTCGGATCTGGCCGCTGATCCCGTCATTCAAGGCTGGACGGCTGCGGTATCGGTCTTGCCAGCGAGCAGCGGTGGGGTGACCTTCCACTGCGCCAGCTCGACGACCACGCCGGCGGGTCCGTCGAAAAAGATCAACCGTCGGTCGTGAAAGTCCATCACGGTGTTCCTTGGGGTGTGGCCGAGGGCGGCGAAGCGCCCGATGGTGTCGTCGAGATCGTCCACCCGGAAGCAAACGTGGTTGAATCCGGAGCGGGCGAGGTAGCCCGACCGTTCGTCGATCTCCACCATCGGATGGTGGAAACGCAGGAGTTGAATCTCCTGGCGCACGGAGGCGCCACGGAGAACGAGAGTCACGTGATCCGACTCCCACCCGGGTATGCCCATGAAAGCGGCCATGGCCTCTCCGGACGCCACGACCGCCTTGTCGCGAACGAAGCCGAGGATACCTAAAAACTGCTCGGCCTCCTCCAGGTCGGTAACGACGAGGGTCAGGTGATCGAATCCCGGGGGCATAGCGACTCTCCTTCTTCATCGGGGGCGTTCGGGTCGGTTCGCGGCCCCGGGCGATGAGCTCATTGCGCGGGCGCAGTCCGGCAGCTATTGACGGCAAATGTATTCTGTCGGACTCACGAGGAGGTCCTCCAATGCCTCTAGCTCTGTGAGCAAGCGCCGCTCGGGCCACCCAATCGAATCCCGGGTCATGCGTGGCGACAGCAAGGGTCACGGCGGGACCTATGCCATGCGGTTCGGGACGTCGCTTTCAAGATCTGCTCCTTAGCCAGTGGGTACTTACGGACAGCCTGCCGAACCGCTTTGTGAAGGTTGAGATGGCCGACTTGCTAGTAAGGCGAGAATCCGGAGCCGGAATCCGATAGAGGCTTGAGGGCTGAAGGCAGGGAGTAGACGCGGTCTCGCGCCAACTTTCACTCGCCACGTTGTGGAAACGGGTGCCTCTACGTACCGGACCGAGAACCGTGCCCGTTGTTCGTCATGCCGATGTTGATAGTGAAGAGGCCCGTTAGATGGGATTGACCCGAAGCACTACGAGTTTCCCGCCGATGCCGCGGTCTTCGTTCATAGACGACCACTTCCCAGCCATCGTCGAGCATCGACGCGAGAAGGTAGGCGGGTCTCGCTCTCTTACACGCTCTTGGAGATGCCTCCCGGTCTGGGACGGGGTGTGTAGGGCCCACCCCGTTGGTGGGCCATTCCCAATCACGCAACGTTGTACGGCGGCACCCTGCGCGTGCCAACCACCACTTCCGCAGTCCGTCCCCATTTGAAACTTCATGAAGCGTGCAACCGATGAGCGAAGATGCTAGAAGTGACCCCGTTATCTAATGAAAATAAGGGCAAGGCGACGTTCGCAGTGAGATGGAGGTCCAATGAAGGAGCACGAGATCCAGTGGGCAATAGATGAACTAGAGATTCGAAATGTGATCGCTTCGCTTGCTCTCGTGTCGGACATGGGCGATATCGAGGAGTGGGGCATGTTGTTTACCGAGGATGCTGACTACACGATCGGGGGCCGACCGTTCGAGAAGGGCCGGGCTGCGATAGTCGAGAGCGGCCGCCAGCGCCGGGCGAGGGGGACGCATGGTCCGGGCAGTAACAATCGACATCTGAGCGCGTCGGTATTGGTCCGCTCTACTGGTCCAGACACAGCCGAGGCCGTGTCCTACCTCGCGATGTACAAGGACTTGCCCCCGGAGGGCGATGGCCACGAGCCGAGAGAATCCTGGCAACGATGGAGAGATGGTGAAGTCTCCGGAGTTGTTGGTTCTGGGCACGTATCGTGACCGCTTTCGCCGGACGAGCGACGGGTGGAAAGTAACGCACCGAGACCTGGCCGAGAGCAGCCCCACACCCCGATGGCGCGCGATCTTGGAGACCTGGAGCAGATAACCACCGCCGCCTCGATCTGAAACACGGCGTCGATCCAGTGATCGGCCTCTGACCCTGACGATGACACACCTTCGGGACGTCCTGGCTGTCCATCTTGCACTTGTCCCCGAAGGGAGGATTGCCGAACGACGAACGCCTTCCGACCGAACTGTCGCGTTGCCTCCCTTCCGCTCATCTGGGCGTGAGAGTGATCCGTCGGCGTCATGACCGATTGCCGCCAAAGCTGCCGACTTCAAACGCGTTCGATCCCTTCGGGGTGGCGTTGGGGAAGTTCACGCCGTCCGAACTGTTGCCGAAGTACCTGTGCCACCGTCGCGTCGTGAACATCCAGCGGCCATCGCGCTTTTCGTAGGTCTCGTAGTAGTAACCGTAAACGTGCGTCCAACTCGCCTGATCGCCGGTCTTTGCAACGGCTGCAGCGCTCATGGCCCAGATCCCACGTGCCCGGGTAGGCGAGTCGAAGATGATCTCGGGGTCGTAAGAATGGTGCACCGTAATCGTGTCGTTCATCATCCGGCTTACGTTCTCAATCATCTCCTTCGACGAGAGCCACGGCTCTAGACCGTCGTTCTGCGACACATGGTCCGGTGCGTGCAGCGCCTCGTATGCATCCCAGTCGTGCGCGTCGACGTAGCGGTCCCGTCGCGCCTTGAGCAGCCGGATCTCCTCCAGCGCAACAAGCCACTCGAGCTCTGACTGGCCTTCCGCCCGACCGTTTTCTTCCACGCCTCCCCCTTCGTGCCGTTCCAAGCGATCCCGTTGCAGACTCAATAGCTGAGGAAAAACGCCGTCCAGATTCTGCGGCGACACCACGAGCCATCGATCGTCTTGGGTTACTTTTTAGCTTTTTAGAAAGGTATAGCAAGCGTGGACCAGTTCGCTCGCCTCCGGCAGAACGGCGTACACGGCGTACGTGGCATCTCGGGATGTCGCGCTCGCAAAGACGGCGGCGCATTGCGCCTGATCGGAGAGATACTGCTCTTCGTGATCCGTCGGTGCATCGCGGATCCACCGGAGCAGAAGGCAGATCCGAACCCGCGACCCCAACCTTCGTCCACCCAGTTTCCACCTGGTCGACTGAACCAATCCCTGTTGTAGAGGGATTAACTATGCGTCGTCTGACCCGTTCTTTCTTCTCGGCGGTCAAATGCGCGCCCGCCCGGGCGAATGTTCGAAACGCGGGTTAGAGCAGCGAACGATCGGAGACTCGCATTGGAGAGGTCGGTCTCAGTTCGCGTGGGGAGAGCCCGGATCGAAGCTCGCACCGATCCGTCGATAGCCATAGGCCGTCGGAAAGTGTGGCAGTAGTTCGACGTCAGCTTCACGAAGCTCGTACTCGGGGATTCTCTTCAGTACCTCTTCTATGGCCACCCGCATCTCGAGTCTCGCGAGAGTCGAACCCAGGCAACGGTGGAGGCCCACGGTGAAGGTGACATGGCGATTGGGAGTTCTGTCGTAGCGGAACTCGCTCGGAGACTCGAAGTGGTCGGGATCACGATTGGCGCCCGCAATGACGAGATACATGATCTCACCCGGTGACAAATTGTGTCCGTGGAGGGAGAACGGCTCCTTGACCGTGCGGAAGAAAGTCATAAGCGGTGGCCACATCCGAAAGACTTCCTCGGTGAAGCTAGGAATTCGACTGGGTTCTGCCGCCAGAGCGGTCCGGAGATCGGGATTCCTCCCTAGATACACGAGTGCGCTGCCAAGCGCTGAAGTCGTTGTTTCAGTGCCTCCACTGAGAAGAATGGACAGCATCGCCCCCAACTCGTAGGCGCCGAGCCGACGGCCATCCAAGGACATATTCACCAGCTCGCTGATGATGTCCTCGCGGGGGGATTGTTGGCGCTCCTCGGCGATCTCGAGCATTGCCATCATGCCCGGCACCTGCATCCGCGCGAATGGGCAGTCCTCGTAGTGCTCACTGACTCCCGGCGTCAACGCACGCGCGCCCTCCGACTGGAGGAATTCGTCGAGCGGGTCGGCGAAGGACTTCCATCGCTCGGTCGGCAGTCCAAGCAGCTGACACGTAAGAATTCCCGGCAATGGCTTGCAGAGGTCGTCGTGAAAATCGCACACACCAGTCTCAATGAAGCCATCAATCAGCTGGTTGACGAGCATACGGGTGGTGTGCTCACGCTGCGCGAGCGCCTTGGCACTGAGCAGCGGCAACATCAGTCGGCGGTAGTCAGTAAAGACGGGTGGATCGAGCAGCATCGGGATTCGTTGGGCCATTCGCGCCATCGTCCGTGGATCGACCTCATCGAGGCTCACGCTCTCGGTCGGAATCCGCTCGTCCTCGCTCAATCCGAGGATGCCAACATTCGAAAAATGCTCGTCGTCTCGAAACACGGCGGTGACATCGTCATAGCGGGTGAGTACCCATCCTGCGCTTTCGTTCCCGCTCATCCTCGGCTGATGTTCAACGCGCTTCACCGGAGACACCGACCGCATCATGTCGAATACCTCGAATGGACGATTTGGGCCCGCGGTCATCTCCGGCCGACTGGGGTCATAGTTCTGCACAAGCTCAAGCAGCTTCTGGTCCACCCGCCTTCCTCCCCCTGGCTGGATCAATGTGGTTCACGTCGCCGCAGCCCGAGTCCCAGCCCTACCTAGCTTTCGTGCCCGATCGTAGACTTGGAGATCGGATGCCACTGAGCGTTGCTCACCGAGACCGCCTCTGACCTGCATCTTTGGGTTAGGAGATAGAGGCCGTCAGAACGCCGCAAACCCGGTGGGTCCCCAGCCGCCGCCGCCCGCAACCCGACCGAATATCTCGACCGTTCTCCAATATGAGACCGAATCTGAAGAGCCCGTCATCCTGGTCTTCATTACCAGCGCTCCGGTAACTGGCTCTTCGGAAATGAGCGGGGTCTGGCGCTCGCGAGAGCAAGCACTTAGCGCTGCGCGGGTCAGAATGGTGTGCAGCCGAGCCGGCACAGTGGGGCAGGAGCGGCGTCAGCAGTCGAGTGGGTTTGATCCATTCCAGGATCCATGAGATTCGAGCACCCGGAACCGGGATTTGACGAAGAACGGCTCGGGGACGGTCCCGCCGGGAGCCAGCCCCATGGAATTCGCGGTTGCAGCGACAAGAATGGGCGCCTACATTCGGCTACGACCAGCGTTTCAGCGAGTGACGATCGGCTGGTCCTCGAACCTGCTACCCACGGGAGGAACAATGGCACGATGGCGATCCGTCAGGCGCGCTCTGCTCGAAGGAGTGCCATTGGCGATGGTGGCGACCGGCGTCGGATGGTTGGCACCGGCTGCACTCGGGACACCGACGGCGGGTGCCGCCCCCCTTGTGACGTGCAGCCCGGCCGGTAGCACGGGGTTCACGGCCGCCCAGGTCGTGAGCACCAGCGGCACGACCGTGAGCTCGAACGTCGACGGAACCGGCTGTGACCTGGGAATCTACGTCGCCCCCGGAGCCAACAACGTCACCATTAGCGGCATCACCGTCTCAGGGGCGGGCGACCACGGGATCATGGCCGAGGGTGTGTCGAACCTTACGATCCAGAACAACACCGTCCAGAACAACGGCCTGACCCCTACAGCCACTCTGGGCGCCGACAAGGCGATCGAGCTCGTGGGGGTGGCGAACTCGACGGTCAGCGGCAACACGGTCACCGGCAATCTGGCTGATGGGGGCATTTCGGTGACCGACGAGGGCGGTGGCTTCGACCCCGCCGCGCCGAACGGACCGACGACGCCCGTGCCCTCCACGAACAACACGGTGACGGGCAACACCATCACTGGCAATTTCGGAGGCTGCGCCATCGTCATCGAGGCATGGGTCCCCGGCGCAGGGGTCAGCGGGACGACCGTGAGCAACAACCACATCCAGGGCGCACCCGGCATGTTCGGACCCCACGGCCCGGTGATCGGCCAGATCGTCGTGGCCACCAACGCCCCAGGCGCCACCCTGTCCGGCACCACGGTAAGCGGGAACACCGTGACCGGTAGCTTCTTGAGCGGAATCACTGTCCACTCCAACGCCCCGGGCGACTCCATCACGGGGACCTCCATTACCGGGAATACTCTGAGCGGCAACAACTGGGGCCGGGTAAACGGAGCGCCCCAGACAACCGCCATCGCCCTTGAGGTGAACCCGATCCCGCCACCGGCGACACCGACGCTGTCCGGCACCACCATCACCGGCAACACCATGAGCGAGTATGTGGGCATCTGGCAAAGCTGGCAGGTGACCGGCACCACCCAGTCTGGGAACACCTTCACCGGCACGACCCTCCTGTTCACCCAGCCCGTTCCGGGTCGCGGCTACTGGATGACCGCTTCCGACGGCGGTATCTTCACCTTCGGAAACGCCGGGTTTTACGGGTCGGCGGGCAACCTGCGGCTCAACGCTCCGGTGGTCTCCATGGCCCAAACCCGTGACCAGGGTGGTTACGTGTTGGCAGCTTCCGATGGAGGTGTGTTCACCTTCGGTAACGCCAGCTTCCACGGCTCCATGGGCGGCACCCACCTGAACGCCCCCATCGTCGGGGTGGCCATGACGCCGGCGGCCGGCGGGCCTCAGGGGACCCCCGGGACCAACGGCCTCGGCTACTGGCTGGTGGCCTCCGACGGCGGCATCTTCAACTTCGGGGACGCCGGGTTCCACGGGTCCACGGGTGGCATGCACCTGAACAAGCCCATCGTCGGCATGGCCCCGACCCCCGACGGGCTGGGCTACTGGTTGGTGGCTTCTGACGGCGGCGTGTTCGCCTTCGGTGATGCCGGGTTCTTCGGCTCCACCGGCGCGATGCACCTCAACAAGCCCATCGTCGGAATCGCCCCGACCCCGAGCGGAAAGGGCTACTGGCTGGTGGCCTCCGACGGCGGCGTATTCGCCTTTGGTGATGCCGGGTTCCACGGGTCCACGGGTGGCATGCACCTGAACAAGCCCATCGTCGGCATGACCGGGACCCCGGATGGCGAGGGCTACTGGCTCATGGCCTCCGACGGCGGCGTGTTCACCTTTGGTGACGCCGGGTTCTTCGGTTCGGCCGGTGCCCTCCGTCTCAATGCCCCGGTGGTCGGAGCGACCTCCACCGGGGCAAACGGCGTCGCCCCCTAACAGGGAAGGGGCGGCTACCGCAGCAAGCTGAGCAGGCACCCTGCTGCACTTAGTACTTTCCACACGCCCCAGTCGTGCCGTTTCGGGCGCATGCAACTTTCGCGAGCACGCTGTTGGCCAACGTGCCGCACCCCGCTCATTTCCGAAGAGCCGTCATTCTTTGGAGCGGAAGATTGGAGGATCAGCGACACAACTCGCTGAACAGGGCCGGAGGGGATAGCCGGATCGTCACTTCCCAGATTGACGTTGGCTTTTCCCCACCACCGGGGTCGCCTCGGCGCCGCTCGCGGCCAGTTCGCTGACGGTGAGGGACTCGAGTTCGGCGACCAGAGCCCGGAGCCGGCGATCCGCGGCCACCAAGGGACGCAGGCGTTCGGCTTCTTCTTGGCTGAGGGTCTTGGTGACTTGGCGCCCACCTTCTTGGTGCATCCAGGTGGCATAGGGGCCATGGAGGCGTGGCGGATCGGCCCGGCAATGGCACCCGGCAGGCGTTGGCAACGCGTCGAGCGCTCGACGATGGAACCGGGCAGCACCGGGCCGAGCGCCTTGATCTCGGCCACGATGGCCGCTCGACGTTGCGCAGTGGTTGGTCCCACGTCTACAGCCTCCCCGATCGGTGGACTTGATAAGAATACAATTCGAAGTCTATGGGCAGCGGCCGTCCAGGGGAACGGGAGCGCTCGGTAATGGCGCGACTCGAGCATTTCTGCGACCAAGAGGGCCTCAGCCCCGCCTCGCTGCGCCACGAGGTGCTGGCGGCCTTCGTGGACCAGGGGCTTCCGAACCGCACTCCTTCGACTCGGGGCACTTATCGCTCGGTGCTGCGCCAGGTGGCCGGGCCCCCACGCGTGCGGGCCGGGGCACCCTTTTCAGCCGCGCCCGCCCCGGCGCCCTATGGGCAAAAAGAGCGCAGCGAACTGTTCGCCATAGCCATGGCCCAGCCCAAGGCGTGGCGGCGCCACGGGGCGTTGATGCTGCTGGCCCTCGGCATCGGTGCGGGGCTACGCGCCGGTGAGATAACGCTCGCCACTACCGCTGAGGTGCGCGGGCGGACCGCCTCACTGCGCGTCGGCGTGGGTGGCGCGCTGGCGCGCACTGTGCGCGTGCAACCTGAGTATGCGGCTCTGCTCGCGGCGCTGGTCGGCCAGGCCGACGGCACCTTTTTGTTCCATCGCCAGGCGGTCGATCGCAGCTACTACAACGTCGTCAACGACTTCTGCCGTCAACTGGTGTGCGATCCGGCAGCCCCCACGCTCTCGGCCAACCGCTGCCGGAGTAGCTTCATCTGCGACCATCTCGCCGCCCGCACGCCTCTGTCGGTGCTACTTGCGATGAGCGGGATCAAAGAGGTCGAGTCCCTGCTTCGCTACGCGCGCCACGTCGACGGTGCACCGCAGTCAAAGGCGGCGCTGCGGGAGCGGCTCAAGAGCGAAGCTCCATGAGCGCCGGACGAGCGATCCCTGCGGTCACCTCGCACCTGAGCGATGAGGCCATCTCTTTCGCGATCGACGTCATCGACGCCTCCAAGGTGGCCGAGCGCCTCGAGGCCCACCTGGTGCGCCACACCGGTCGGCGGCGCACGCTGTCGGTGCGCGCCCTGCTCGTCGCCCTCTTGCTCCTCGCCCTCGACGATCGGCCGCTGCACCTAAAGGCGGCGACGAGGCTGCTGTTTTGCACCCTCAGTTCGTCCTGGCGCAACGCCCTGGGCGTGGTGGGTGAGGCCGACACCACAAAGAGCCTGCTCTAGCCCGTTATCGCTGCGTGCGTCTCGAATCGGTGGTCGGCGATCTCATCGAGGCCTCGGTCCAGGCGTGCACGAAAGAGGAGTTGGGACGCTTCGACGGCTCGGTCGGCCTCGACGCCACCGTCGTCCCGCTTTACAGCCGCGGCCCCTCGAGTCGTGCCGGCACCTGTGCCAGTGATCCCGACGGCGGGTGGTATGTACGCGAAGGCGATCACCGTGACGTCATCGGGCCCAAGGGAAAGAAGCTGCGCAAGCTGTTCTGGGCCAATGAAGCCACCATCGTCACGATGGGACGTGCGCCCGGCGCATTGCCCACCCATCCGAACCTCATCCTCGGCGCCTGTCTGACGCGTCCGGGCGAGGACCCCGGCGGCACCGCGGTGCGCCTGCTCGCAGGTGTGCGCGCCCGCGGCTATCCCGCGTCGTTCTTGGGGGCGGACCGCGGCTATACCCAAGCTCACCCCGAGCGCTTCCATTTGCCGGTGCGCGCCCTCGGCTACTCCTTGGTCATGGACTACAAAGAGACCGAACTCGGACGCCAGGCCAACAGCGCCGGTGCGGTCATGATCGAGGGGACCTTCTACTGCCCGGCCATCTCGGAGCCCTTGGTGTCAGCCAGTGCCGACCTGCGCCACGGAGTCATCGACGCCGCCACCCACCGCGCACGTATCGCGGCCCGAACGTCGTGGCGCCTCGTGCGCAAGCAAGGGCCCGACAAAGACGGTTACGAGCGCTTCGCTTGTCCGGCCCGCGGTGACAATCCCCATCTGTGCTGCCCGCTGCAGCCGGCGTCGGCAAAGACGGCGCTGGGCAAGATCCCGGTCCTGCTCGCACCAGCGGACCCACCGAAGATCTGCACCCAGTCCGCCGTGACCATCGCTCCCGACATCGGGGCGCGTCATCGCCAGGACCTGGCGTTCGGCTCCACGCGGTGGGCGCGGACCTATGCCACCTACCGCAACACCATCGAGGGCACGAACGGCTACGTCAAAGACACCGCGCATCAGTCCTTGGCGTCACCTGGACGCAGACGAGTACGCGGCGTCGCCGCCCAGAGCCTGTTCGTCGGACTCCTCTTGGTGGCCGCCAACTTCCGCAAGATCGCCGCCTACAGAAATCTGGTCCAAGCCGGCGACGCCCACAAAGTCGTGGCCCGGGCCCGCAGGCGCCGGACGAGCATCGCCGACTACCGGCCGCCCCCGCCTCCGCGAACCTGACGACGCAGTGCCGACCGACGGGGCCTGACGCAGTTCGGGCGTCCCCTGACCTGCATCTACCCGCCCGAACGGGGTTTCAAGGGGCGTGACACACCCCTCGTGCATACTGGTGATGCCCGCGACGTGAGTTCTGTCTTCGCGGTGTGGTCAGTTGTGTCACTGACCCTTGAGAGAGCAAGGTGGGGCGGCCAAAACGGGCCAAAACCGCCCCGCAGGGCAGCGACGGCCACCACAGCACGGCGGGGCCGGCCAGGAACCCAGGGGGACAGCCCCACCCGAGAAACGGGGCGGGGGCGGGACGGCGGGAGGGGGCTTGGGCGGGGGGGTAGGCGGTAGCTGACACCGGATGCGAGCCGCTTGCGGACTCTGAGCGGATCGGGACCATCTCCCCGAGGACGTTCTGCAGCAACCCGGCTCGCTCTCGCCTCTACGGACAGAACGGGGACATCCCAGGCCGTCGGGGTAGCCTTTCTCTAGTTACCTTCGACAAAGAGGGCTTCGACGGTGTGGCAGGTTCATCGCCACCACTAAAGATTCTCGAACGACAACTCAACTTGGCTGAGCTATGCCATCAGCACACCGATGTCTCGGTGGAGGACTTGTGGTTTCGTTGCCTGGCCCTCGGGAGTACCAACTCCCTCTTCCAGCTAGACGCGTTCCTCTACAGCTCACTCCGGCCGACTGCCCATGAGTTCAACGTCAGAATATCTAGCGGAGACCGGAGTAGACCAGCGGGCCCCCTACATCGAGGACACGTTCGTCAACTGAGAGAAGGCTTCTAAGGCGGGGTGGTTGAGGTCCGCCGCGATACCCAGCCGCAGGTCCAGGTGAGCCATGACGTGGTCGAGGTGTCTGGTGCCGGTGTCGCCCTCCACGGCTTAGGTGGAAGCCATACCGACGATGGGCTTGTTCAACGCAATGGCACCGGTCGACCCGTGGAAGGCGGCGTCGCCGAAGGAGAAGATTCCACCGTCAGACGCCACAAACCAGTAGCCCTGGCCGTCGGGGGTGGAAGCCATACCGACGATGGGCTTGTTCAACGCAATGGCACCGGTCGACCCGTGGAAGGCGGCGTCGCCGAAGGAGAAGATTCCACCGTCAGACGCCACCAACCAGTAGCCCTGGCCGTCGGGGGTGGAAGCCATACCGACGATGGGCTTGTTCAACGCAATGGCACCGGTCGACCCGTGGAAGGCGGCGTCGCCGAAGGAGAAGATTCCACCGTCAGACGCCACCAACCAGTAGCCCTGGCCGTCGGGGGTGGAAGCCATACCGACGATGGGCTTGTTCAACGCAATGGCACCGGTCGACCCGTGGAAGGCGGCGTCGCCGAAGGAGAAGATTCCGCCGTCAGACGCCACCAACCAGTAGCCCTGGCCGTCGGGGGTGGAAGCCATACCGACGATGGGCTTGTTCAACGCAATGGCACCGGTCGACCCGTGGAAGGCGGCGTCGCCGAAGGAGAAGATTCCACCGTCAGACGCCACCAACCAGTAGCCCTGGCCGTCGGGGGTGGAAGCCATACCGACGATGGGCTTGTTCAACGCAATGGCACCGGTCGACCCGTGGAAGGCGGCGTCGCCGAAGGAGAAGATCCACCGTCAGACGCCACCAACCAGTAGCGCTGACTGTTGACCACCGCGTAGGTGAATTGATCAGCCGAGGACGTCGGAGACGAAAGACCTCCGACTGTGACGGTGACGTCCACAACCCCGGCGCTACCTGCTGGTGATGTTGCGGTGCATTGCGTCGAAGAGCTACAGCTGACATTTGTACCTGCCACGCTTCCAAAGGAGACTCTGACTGCCCCGGTGGTAGTCGAGAAATCAGTACCTGAAATGGTGACCGCCGTGCCCCCGCCGGACGGACCAGACGAGGGACTCACGCCAGTGACGGACGGCGTTGGTGGAGGAGGCGTCGAATAAGTGAATTGATCAGCCGAGGACGTCGGAGACGAAAGACCTGCGACTGTGACGGTGACGTCCACAACCCCGGCGCTACCTGCTGGTGATGTTGCGGTGCATTGCGTCGAAGAGCTACAGCTGACATTGGTGGCCGCAACCGCTCCGAAGGAGACACTCACCGCTCCCGTCGAGGTCGAGAAATTGGTACCCACGATGGTGACGGAGGTGCCCCCGGGTAGTCGGGCCAGATGAGGGGCTCACCCCAGTGACCGATGGCGTCACATCGAATGGCGCGGTCATCGCAAATGTTTGGGAGGTCGCACCTCCACTTGTGTCAAATGTCTGACCGGTCGAGATGCACACAGGCTCCACGCACGAGACGGCGATCGCAATGCTGCCCGGAGATGACGGGACCCCCGGTGATCCGACAAAGCTCCAAGAGCCGTCCGATTCGGTCACAACAACCGGTTGGTCCAAAGTGGCGGCCCCGCCCCCGATATTGCCGACAGCCACGCATGTGGACTGGACGCACGAAAGCTGATTGAGGGCGTAGGCGGCGGACCCCGTTGGGGGAGTCGTCGTAGACCACGAAGTACCGTCCCAATTTGCGATCAGTGCATGATTGCCCAATGAGTTTCCGAGACCGACGCCGGTGCAGTTGGTCTCCGACTGACAAGACACCCCGGTAAGTCCGCCTGGAGAGGTACCGGGCGCCAGCGCCCATGACACTCCGTCCCACTGTACGGCGACACCACTCCCGGGTCCAACACCAAGGCAGAAGCTGGCAGTTGTGCACGACACGTTGATCAAGTTTTCGGTCAAACCGGTGGGGGCTCCCCCCGTGGGACTGGCCAACGACCATGAGGTCCCATCCCAATTCTCCATGACCGAGCCACCCGTCCAAGCACCGACTGCCGCACAGAACTGGGTGCTCGGGCAGGAGACGGAGTACAGCGCCGTGTTGGTGCCCGAAGAGACTTGTGGTGCGGGCTCGATGGTCCAGGTGGAACCGTTCCACAGCTCAGTGAGTGGCGACGACGAAAAACTGCCCGTCGTCGACCAACCCACCGCCATGCAGAACGTCTCACTCGAACAGGCAACGGATTGAAGGGTGTCGGAATCGGAACCAGGAACATTTGGCGTCGTGAGCACCGTCCATGATGAACCGTCCCATTCCTCGCCCAAGGTGGCCAGGTTGGGCGTGACTCCCGTGTTCCCGACTGCAATGCAGTAGGTGGAACTCACGCATGACACGCTATTTAGCCCGTTGAGGTCACTAGTCGGCAGCGTAGGAGTTGTGACGACGGTCCAGGTGCTGCCCGGAGCCCCGGTTGCCGACGAAGGAGCCGCACTCAAGAAGAGACCGGCGGCAATGAGCACGACAAGCGGCACCACGCGGACTCCTATGTTGATCGACCGCGACAAGCTCTTCACTGCTTCCTTCATAGGTCTTAAAACCCCTCCTGTTTGAAATTGTTCGGCAGCGTAATCGAGCGTTGCCGTAACCACGGGGATTTAAATTGATCGACTCCCCCGTGGACGCTACATCGGCATGTGTCAGACCTAAGGTAAGTACCGAAGGGCCGCAGCACCAGAGGAAACGGTCCTGTCGCATGTTTGGCTCCACAGTGACGCGCAGCACCTGGGTGGGGCCCGGAACTTCGTATGCCAGCGTACCTCAGCAACGATGCCTAATGTGCCCCATAGAAAGGTGCATTGAAGGTGAAGATGCCACCATCTGCACCAACCAACCAATATCCCCCAGTGGACCCATCGAGCGCCATGCCCACGATCGGAGCGGCCAGCTTTGTTCCGCCCATTGAGCCGAAGAACCCGGCATCGCCATAGGCGAAGATGCCACCATCGGACGCCACGAAGAGATACCCACCATCGTCGGACGTGCTCGTCATGCCGTTCACTGGCTCATTGAGGCGGATGTTGCCGGTGCTTCCGTAGAAGGGCGCATTGAATGAAAAGATCCCACCGTCGGTCGCCACTTCCCAATAGCCGCCGGTGGCGTTGTCGGCGACGATCCCCACGACCGGCTTGTTGAGGTGGGTGCCCCCCATGGACCCGTAGAACTGGGCATCTCCGAACGCGAAGACCCCCCGTCCGACGCCACCAGCCAATAGCCCCGGCCGTCCTTGGTGGGCGCGATGTCCACGACAGGGGCGTTCAAGCGTTTACCCCCCATGGACCCGTCAAATTGAGCATCTCCGAACGAGAATGTTCCGCCATCCGCTGCCACCAGCCAGTAGCCCCGGCCGTCGGGCGTGCTGACGATGTGCGTGATCGGGGCATTGAGAGGTGCGCCCGTCATCGAGCCGTAGTACGCCGCTGCGCCAAATGCATCGACGTCACCTCGTGCATCGACGATCCAGTAGCCGCTCCCCGGAGGATTCGCCGCCATACCCACCGCGGAAGTCAGCGTCCCCGCTGCCGAAACTCGCGCTTACGTTCAGGACGAATGTCGATGACGAGGATGCGTATACCCCGGTTACATCGTAAAAGGACACGGTGACGATATCGGTGCCCACCGGCTCGGCTGTGGTGTAGCAGCCCGTCGATCCAGCATTGACGTCCGCATTGCAGAGCGGCAGGCCTCCCACCGAAAAGTACACCTCACCCACTGCATTCGAGATTCCGGTGAAGACTCCGGCTGCGAGATAGATCTTTTGGCCTTGGACCGGTGATGCGGTTTCCGAAGTACCGGTCACCGTTGTGGGAATGGCCGCTGAAACCACGGTTATCGGCGAAGAGTCCGATGAGAGGAACAGTTTCGTGCCGAGATACTCAGCGGCATAGACGTGCGTTCCGGGGGCGATGGGATTGATCTGGCACGGTACCGTGTAGGGATTGGCATCGCCGGCCCCCACGACACCATCGCAGTGTGCGATTGGCTGCCCGTTGTCGGTGAACACAACTGCACCTTCGACATCTGTGGAGGCGCTCGCCGGGGCAGCAACGACGATTGTCGCGTGCAAGGTCACCAGAGAAAACTTCTGAGGTGTATATGAGTCGCTGACCAGTGAGGTGACGGTCGCGGCCGGCGCAAGCGAAATGGTTGTACTGCCTGATGCCGTTGCATAGGTGGAATCTCCGTCATATGTGCCTGTGATCTGGTAGCTCGGATCGGGGCCATCAGGAAGGGAATCGTCGTGCATGCTCCCGTTCCACCGACCAGTGCGATGTTGCAGAGAATCTGGCCATCGACGGCCTGGACCTGAACGATGCCGGTCGGAGTTCCTGAGGAACCGTCAACAGTCGCGGTGACCTGTAGAGGCTGGGATTCCACAATCGAACTGGGAGTCGCAACGATGGAGACGGTGGTTGGCGAAATGAGATGAGGCTGTGCCGCGCTGCCGCGTGAGGCAATGAGCAGGAGGGGTACGGCAACGAGAACAATCGTGATTGCAACTCGCATACGTTCTCGCTTGATCCTCGTCACGTTTCTCCCATTGTCGTCCGGGCATGAAAACAGGTGCTGCAAAGGTACGTACTGGAAAGGGGCCAAGCCACCAGAGGAAAAAGTCCTCTCGTGGACAGTTCTTGCTTCAGTTGCCCCCAATCGCGTTCTCGTTGAAGCTAGAACCCCCAGTGCGCGGTCGGGTGGCCGGGGGGATCCGGACCCCCCGGCTCCCACAGAAATCCCGGCGTGAAAGTCTCCCCTCACCGGGCTCTTCTCACCCGTCGGTCAGTCAGAACGCACGGACCCACTTCCATTGGGCGAACAGAGCGGGTTGTCTTTCGATCAGCCCGGTCCACCACCGCTTGAACCGTTTGAAGTTCCGCAATCGCCGGTAC
>CAWIGU010000002.1:0-149237 GCA_963835815.1 uncultured Acidimicrobiaceae bacterium
CGCCTCATCGATGAGGGTTGTGTGCTGTTCAGAGCATTGCCTGGCCTTGACGAAGGCGGTGAAATGCAGATTGTCGTGTATTCTGCAGGTACAGGTCAGACCGAGCACGGGCGGTCAGACCGAGCACGGGCGGTCAGACGCCTCCTCAACGATCCGAGGAGGCAGCCAGAGGGACGACCCGGTCGAGTGCCGGTGTTGGGTTTACGGTGCCAAATGGCACTTGGACGGTTGCCCTTCGGGCGGATACCTTCCTTGCAGCTCCTCGGTCGCCACCTGAAATGACGATCGGCCGGCAGGAACTGCGCATACCGAAGGCGCACGGGCGCAAGGTGCTCGGTGGCGTCGCGAGCCTCGTCCTGCTGGTCCTCATTCTCGTCGAAGTGATCCCGAAGTTCGCGAGCTACTCCGATGCATGGGCAGCCATGACCCACCTCACCCCTTGGTGGTGGGTAGCCATCGCGGGGGTTGCCCTCGCCAATCAGATCTCCGGCGTGTGTCCCTACGAGGCAGCGTTGCCAGGCCTTCGATTGTGGGACGGCTTCCTCACGATAGAGACCACAGGCGCGATCGCGAATACGGTTCCTGCCGGGGGTGCCTTGGCGATCGGCATGACCTACCGGATGTTCTCCTCCTTCGGCTTTTCCGCCGTCGAGATCTCCACCGCCGTCATTGCAACCGGCATCTGGAACTTTGCGGCGAAGCTCGGCCTGCCCGTTGCTGCCGTCGCGCTACTTGCGATAACAGCGCACCCGACCGCCAGGGTCCTCGATGCCGCCGCCGCTGGTATAGGCGCTCTGACCGTCGCGGGGTTGGCGCTGTGGTTGGTCTTCCGGTTCGCCGGTGCCGACTGGCTCGGGCGGCTCATCGACCGTGCGGTCAACTGGGTACGGCACCTCTTTGGAAGACCGGCAACGGATCGGATTGGGCGGTCCCTCTCGGCATTCAAGAGTCAGACCACCGACATCGTGCGACGCCGAGGTTGGCTCCTCACGTGGACGACGCTGATCAACCAGCTCGTCGGATTCGTACTGGTTCTCATCATCGTGCGGGCCGTGGGTATCACCGCGGGACAGGTCAGCTCTAGCGAGGTGTTCACCTCGTTCGCGATCGCACGGCTCGCGGGAGCGATTCCGATTACGCCAGGAGGCCTCGGGACACTTGATGCCGCATTTGTCAGCCTCATGACCGCGTTCGGTGCAAGTTCGTCTCGGGCACTGGCAGCCGATCTCATCTGGAGGCTGGTGGTGTATTTCCTCCCGATCATTCCGGGCATCGTCACCTATGTGATCTGGCTCCGAAGGCGCAACCACCCTACGACACGGGATCACAAAGCGGTCGTGAAGGGGCCGGAATCGGTCTTGCACTAGGACAACTGCCGATCGCATCGAGCTTCGCTCGGCGCACCAGCCTTGTGGCTTTGGACCGACGCCACCACGAATGACAACGGGGTCGGGGTCGGCAAAATGCGGAGGAACGTCAAGCCGGCCCGCTCGAAGAGTCGGCGGTGTTCGTCCTCTGTACGTTCGAGGCCGCCCGTCATGGCCAACATGGTCAGGTCGAGCATTTTGGACATGTGCGGTTCATCGCCGGCCGGCATGACCGGTTCCAGGGCGAGGATCGTCGTTCCCGGTTTGGCTGCTGTGCGTATGTTCTCCAGGATCTTGCCCGCCCGCTCGTCCTCCCAATCGTGGAGGACCAAGGACAGCAGGTACGTGTCCGCCCCGGCGGGTACGGCGTCGAAGAAGTTGCCCGACTCTGCACGCAACCGGTCACCGAGCCCATGGCCCTTGATGGCCGCACCTGCATCCGCGATCACGTGCGGCAGGTCGAAGGCCACTCCGTTCGTCGAAGGCGCACGGGCCAGGATCTGGGCCAGAAGTGCGCCGTCGGCTGCGCCGATGTCGACGATCGTTCCGGCCCCGTTGAAATCGTAGGCATCGAGCGCTTCGGCCTTGATTCCTGTGGTGAGGTTGGCCATCGCGCGAGTGAACTGGCTGACTTGCTCGGGATGCTGGGAGATCCAGTCGAAAAAGGGCTCGCCGTAGTGAAGATCGGCGGCGGTGACACCGGTCTTCACGGTGTCGACCAACCGGCTGAAGGGGTCGTAATGGGTTTCCATCCACATCAATGCCATGTCGCGCACGGAGCTGGGCTCATCCGAGGCCAGGGTGCGGCCCAACTCGGTGACGGCGAAGACCCCAGGTTCGGGTTCGGTGAACACGCCAAGCGACGCCAGGGTGCGGAGGAGGCGACTAAGCCTCGAAACACCGCCTAACCACCTGATCTGAGGCCGCGCATCCGCGGAAAATGCCCCCGATGCTGGGAGAATTGCGGTTACTCACGCCGTAGTTCTCGCAAACAAAGGAGGCACTTTCTGTGAAGCCAGTATCGCGCGGAATCGACCGGATTGCCGTGACCTTCGATGACCCAAATCTGGTGGCCAACGCCGGCCTGTTGCTCATCGCCACCGTGGTGAACACACTCGGCCTCGAGGCCCTGTGCAACGCGACGATCCGGCTCGTTGGCCGCACCGGTGGCTTCCAGCCGGGCCGCAAGATCTTGACCCTGGTGCACGCCATGGTGGGCGGTGCCACTCACATCGACCACGCCGACATGTTGCGGGCCGGGTCCACGGCCGCCGTGTTGCCCCACCGGGTGATGGCCCCCTCCACGCTCGGGACCTTCCTGCGCGCCTTCAGCTTCGGTCACGTCCGCCAGTTCGAAAAGGTGATCGGTGAGAGTCTTCAGCGTGCCTGGTCACTCGGGGCGGGTCCGGGGAGCAACCAGCTGGTGGTCGACATAGATTCGACGATACGAGAGGTGTTCGGAAAACTGAAAAGTGGTGCCGCTTACGGCTACACCAGGGTGCTCGGTTATCACCCGATCCTGGCCACGAGGGCCGACACCGGCGAGATCCTCCATGCCCGGCTGCGCAAGGGCTCGGCCAACACCCAGCGCGGCACGAAGCGCTTCGTCGAAGAGCTGGTGGCCCGCCTGCGCCGAGCCGGGGCGACGGGCAAGATCATCATCCGATTCGACTCGGGGTACTGGTCCAACGACACCCTCAAGGTGCTGGGGCGCCTGGGGGTCTCCTTCACCATGGCCGTGCGCACCGGCACAAAAGCCGTCGATGCCGCCATTTCGAAGATTGACGAGTCAGCCTGGGTCGCCATCGAGTACCCGATCGGTGGGGAGGCCATGGTGGCCGAGACCATCTACAAGGGTCGCCGCCTCATCGTTCGCCGCACCCGGCTCTGCGGTCCGCAGGCGACGCTGTGGCCCAACTGGCGGCACTTCGCCTTCTTGACTGACCTCGAGGGCACCGCCCTCGAACTCGACGCCTTCCACCGCGCCCACGCCGTCGTCGAGCTGTGCATCGACGACTGGAAGGAGGGGGCGGGCATGGAGCACTGCCCCTCGGGTGACTTCTCGGCCAACGCGGCGTGGATGTGCTGTGCCGTGCTCGCCCACAACCTGATCCGCTGGAGCGCCAAACTCGGGGGTCTCGTCGAAGACGACACGCTGGTGGTCGCCCAGACCCTGCGGACCCGCTACTTCTCGGTCCCCGCCCGACTCGTCAACCGATCGGGGACGCCGACCCTGCGCGGACCCACTCATTGGCCCTGGGCCAGATCGTTCACCAACGCCCTCACCAACCTGCGCGCCGTCACCTTCGCTCCCACCTGAGCAAGCTCGCGGTGGACCGGCGTGGCCGCAGACGAACACCAACGTGCTCGACAACTGAAAGGACAACACGAACCCTTGGACTCGCACGTCCCTGGGTCAGAACTCACCGCACTCTGGGATGGTCCGCACCGTGGAACGGCATTGGCGTGTCTTCAAACCCGCTCAGCGGGGGCGAGGCGGTGGATCGAGGCTAAGAGCGGCCGGATCAGCGCCGATCGCGTCGGCGACATCGGCCACCGGGCGCGGCCCGTCGACAAATTGGTCGGGAACACCGAGCTTGGCCGCGACGTAGAGGGCCTGTGAGATCTGGAACCCGGCCAGCATCTGCATCATCTGGACAGGAGGCGGTGGGGCGGCTTCCATCTGGACTCCTTCACGAATATCGGCGGATCTGTACGTTCTGCAACGGTAGTGGCGATCCGGAGGAAGGTATTTCTTCGGCTCAGTTGGCTCCCAGCGCGCTGGCCCTACGCCAAGCTGTCCGGGTCCGGAGTCGATACGTGGCCCAGGGCAAAGCCCTCGTACCCCTGCGCGGCAACGGCGTCGCAACGGGCACGGTATGCGCCGAGTCCGCCGACATAGGGCAGGAACACCCGTGGCTTGCCCGGAATGTTGGCACCCATGTACCAGGAGTTGGCCAACCCGAACAGCGTGGCATCGGCGACAGCATTGACATGGTCGACCCACGCGTTCTCCGCGTCAAGCGTCGGCTCGATGACGTCATACGAGTGTCCGTCAAGGTAGGCGATGGCATCGGCGATCCAATCGACGTGTTGCTCGATCGCCGTGATCATGCTGGCCAGCACCGACGGGCTCCCTGGTCCGGTGACCATGAAGAGGTTGGGGAATTCGGCAGTCGTCAGACCCAGGTACGTCCGCGGGCCGGCCTGCCATTTCTCGGACAGCGTCAGCCCGTTTCGTCCGCTGATGCCCATGCGCAGGAGCGGCCCGGTCATGGCGTCGAAGCCGGTGGCGAAGACAATTACGTCGAGGTCGTAGGCCGCCCGGGTGGTGCGCAGACCGGTCGGGGTGATCTCCTCAATGGGGTCTGCCCGTACGTCGACGAGGGTGACGTTGTCTCGGTTGAAGGTCTCGTAGTACCCGACATCGAGGCACGGTCGCTTCGTCCCGACAGGGTGGTCCTTCGGGCACAACTGCTCGGCTACCTCGGGATCGCGCACGATGCGCCGGATCTGGCCGCGCACGAAGTCGGCCAGCGTGTCGTTCGCCTCGAGGTTCGTCCGCAGATCGTTGAACGACTGGAGCACTCCGAAGGCTCCCTGGTTCCACAAAGCCTCGTACCTCCGCGTGCGCTCTTCATCGCACACGTCGAGCGCCGGAGCGGTCGGGTGCCTCGACGTGCTGCCCGCCGAAGGAGACGCGGTCCTTGGCCCGGTGCTCGTCGTAGTGCGCCTTCCAGTCCCGCTCTACGTCGGGGTCCATCGGCCTGGGGTTCGACGGGAAGCTGTAGTTGGGCGTCCGCTGGAAGACAAAGAGGTGGGATGCCTGCTCGGCGATGACGGGAATGGCCTGAATGCCGGAGGACCCGGTACCGACGACCCCGACACGCTTGCCGGCGAGGTCGACCCCTTCTTTCGGCCAGCGCGACGTGTGGTACCAATTTCCCCGGAACGATTCGATCCCGGCGAAGTCAGGAACATTCGTCGCCGACAGGCAGCCCGCGGCGCTGACGAGGTACCTCGCCGAGACCCGGTCTCCCCGATCGGTTTCGATGGCCCACCGCGCAGATCGGTCATCCCAGGCCGCCCTCACAACGGTGGTCTCGAACGCGATATCGCGCCGGAGGTCGAACCGGTCGGCGACGCTCTCGGCGTAACGAAGGAGATCCGGCTGGGCGGAATACGTCTCGGGCCAGCTCCACTCCTGCTGCAATTCGGACGAGAAGGAGTACGAGTAGAACAGGCTCGGCACGTCGACGCGGGCACCGGGGTAGCGGTTCCAGTACCAGGTGCCGCCCACGCTGTCGCCGGTCTCGAACACGCGGACGGAAAGCCCCAAGCCCCGGAACCGGTAGAGCGCGTACATGCCGGAGAAGCCGGCGCCAACCACGACGACATCGACAGACGATGTCCCAGTGGCCTCGTCGGCACTCCCTGGCCGCCGGAGTGTCGCCATGGCACGCACCCCCCTTCCCGTGGGCTCGTAATGATCCGCTGCAAACCTAGCCCCGCCCTCACAAGGCCGGCCGTGTCGGCGGAGCTCAGGCCACTACTGGGTTCGCAGGATCAACGCGGTCGGCGTCCTCGCGGCGATCCGCCCCGGGATCGCCGCGCCCGCATTGGCGAGAAGGAGCGCACCGAGGGCGATGAGCACGATGTCGAGAACGGGAATACTTGGCGCGGGCACGGCGTGGATGTTCCGTGCGAACAAGTTCCAGGCGTCCGCCCGGCAACGATGCCGAGCGGTATGCCCACCACGACTCCCAGGGCGACCGCAATCGTCGACTGCCACGCCACGGTGGCCGCGAGCTGACGTTGGGTGAACCCGAGCGTCTTCAACAGGGCCAGATCGCGCCTGCGACGACGGACCGAGGCGACCAGCGTCAGGCCGAGGGCGACGACGGCCCCCACGGCGAGCGCCCCTCCCAGGAGGGACGGGACGGTTCCGGTGGAGCGGTAATTGGCGATCTCAGCCGGTCGCAGGACCCCGACGACGCCGCCCGAACTGTCCGGTGAGGCATTGAGCTTTGCGTCGATCCGACGAAAGGAGCGCCCCACCAGCGTGGGGTTGGCTCCGGGCCGTACGCGGATGAGGAATGCGTTCGGCCCCGGGATGGTGCTCTGCTGAAGATTGCGGGCGGCGGCCGGAATCAGGTTGTACTCCAGCAGTGCCCCTGTACCCATCTCGAGGTGTTCGCTCTGGGTCCCGATCGCCGGCATGGTGGCTGTCCCGACGATGGTGAGGTGAATGGGTTTCCGGCCGCCACTGCTCACCGTGACGGTGTCGCCGAGATGCGCGTGGAACTCGGGCATCGTGGTCGCCCCGAGGACCACCTGGTTCGACGCATCGAGCCCGTGCCCGGAGAGGTGACCCTTGCAGCAAGACCAGGTCATCGATCGCTCGAGACCCCGGAGCGTCCCCCCGGGGGGACTTCAATCCCCGTCGGGCGGCGTGAAGCGGTCGGCGGTACGTATCGGCGCCAACAGCTGGGACTCGAACATCTCGGCGTCGAGCGGTCGCGCAAAGAGGTAGCCCTGGGCTTCGTTGACCCGATCGGCCCGCAAGATGTCCATCTCACCCATGGTCTCCACCCCTTCGGCGAGAGTCTTCAAGCCGAGATCCTTCCCGAGCTGGACCAGGGTCCGGATGAGCGTGAGCGATTCGGGTGAGGCGGCGATCGCACTGGTGAACGACTTGTCGATCTTGATGCAGTCGATGGGGAACTGCCGGAGATAGGCCAGCGAGGCGTAACCCGTGCCGAAATCATCGACCGCCACGCTCACCCCCAGATCTTTGATCGCCCGCATCCGATGGGCCGCCGCGTTCTCGTCGCGCATGAGCGCGCCCTCCGTGACCTCGATGATGAGCGAGGAGGGTTGCAGCCCGCTCGAATGCAAGGCATTTCGAATATGGTCAACGATGCGATCGTCGTCGAGCTGACGGGCCGAGATGTTCACCGACAGGTTCAGGGTGTCGCCCCGCGAGTGCCACACGGCCATCTGCTGGCAGGCCTCCCGCAGCACCCACACACCGATCTCACGTATCTGTCCGGTCTGCTCGAGAATCGGGATGAATTCATCCGGCGAGAGCAGCCCTTCAGCCGGATGCACCCAGCGCAGGAGAGCCTCCACCCCCACGACCGACAGATCGTCCAAGCTGTAGATGGGCTGGTACACAAGGCGGAACTGATCCGCTGAGAGGGCGGATCGAAGGTCGAATTCGAGCCGGAGACGCCGGCCGATCTCCGATTGCATCTTCGGATGGAAGAACTCGAAGCGGTTCTTTCCTTCAGCCTTCGCCTTGTAGAGCGCGATATCCGCATCGCGCAACAGCTCGCCCCCCGTCGCCCGATCGCCGACAGCGATGCCGATGCTGGTGTTGGCGTGGAGGGAGGTCAGGGAGCCATCGAGTTCGAACGGCTCCTGCATCACGTCGATAAGGCGTTCGGCGACCAGTTCAGGGGCCACCATCGGGTCGCTCCCATCGATCAGGACCACGAATTCGTCTCCGCCCATGCGTCCGATCGTGTCCGCCCCCCGCAGTGTGCTCGACAGGCGGGCTGCGATCGCCACCAGCAGGCGGTCTCCCGTTTCATGTCCCAGGGAATCGTTGACGATCTTGAAATCATCGATGTCGATGTAGAGCGCGGCGCCAGCCGTGCCGCTCCGGCGATTCCGGGCCAGGAGCTGGTCGATGCGGTCCATGATCAGGGCACGGTTCGGCAGCCCCGTCAAGGAGTCATGGAGCGCCTGGTGGTGCAGCTCGTGGTTCCGTTCGTCGATGAGGACCTTCCAGTGCGCTCGGCCCATGCCGAGCAAGTAGGCCAAAATGCCGAGCAACAAGCTGAGGGCGATGCCGACGACAAGATTCAGGACCGAACCGTCGGATTCGGAGGCGAAGCCGTACGCCGCGGCGCCCACGCCCACCAGCGTCAAGAGCGTGGCGCACCCGAGCCACAACAGACGCACCCTGAGGCTGAGGGCGGCGCCATCAGGCCGCGCCTCGTCTTCATCTATCGAAGGTTCTTCGACGCTCTCACCCATCAGCACGCCGGACACCCGCAACTCCGCGACAGGACAATGGGGGTCTTCATGGCCGAGATTATCGCCAGCCGCTGACAATGAATCCTCTGCGTCGTCACAACAGCATCACAATTCGATTCGCTCGCTCGCCGTGCCGTTGATCGTCCAACGGCGGGTCGTCGGGGTCCTGAACGTGGACGCCCCCACGGCGATCGACGCGGCGCAGGCCGACGCGGTGCGAGCTGCGGTCAGCGTCCTCGAAGACACCTTCGCCCGCACCGGGCTGAGCTCATCCCGCGGATCGCCGCTGGTGGACTTCGGATGGCACGCGCCACGCATCGCCGAATCCGGGTCGATGGAGGAGCTGGCCGCGACCGCAGTCGCTGCGAGCGTCGCTGTGGCGCGGCTTCAGTCTGCGGTCCTCTGGACGCGGGTCAAGGGGGAGCTCGTCCAACAGGGTGCGACAGGGGCCCGGGCCGACGACATCGCGGGCCTCACGCCGGTGGAGCTCGAGCAACTGGCAGCCCTCGTGTCGCACGTCTCCTCGAGCTACAGCACGGGACCCGTCATCAGCCGGACGTTCGGACCGATGGGGCGGCTGCGGGACCAGGGGTTCGGCACCGTGTTCGTGGCGGCCATTCGAGACCGCGGGGTGCCGTCGGGCCTCCTGGTCCTGGCCGGACCGGACGCCGGGATCATCGAGTCGGAGGCCGTCCAGGCGCTCGAACTGCTCTGTGTGCTCGCCGGCGTGACCCTGGCCAGGATCGGACCTTCCTGAACCTCTCGACGTCGGTCGTTCGCCACGGCGACCTGGCCCGCGGCAAAGCGACACCGACCGATTCGCTCGCTCGGCGACCCGCCCAATGAATGGTTCTGGTCCGTTGGTACGCCGTCGGTCGTACCGGAAATTCTCCGGCAGCAGGCATGCCGGAGGACCGTTCCCAGCGGCGAGGAAGATTTGGTCGTACCAGTGGTAGGAAGATGACCTCCTAAATGCGGCCTCGGGCGGTGTGGGCGTGCCACACTGTTGGCCCGCCGCCCGGCCGACGAACGGAGACGTCGTAGCAAGTGTTGGTTTTCACCTTCCCAGGACAGGGTTCGCAGCGATCCGGAATGGGCGAGCCCTGGGTCGATCACCCTTCGTGGGAGTTCGTCGAGGAAGCATCGGAAGCTGCCGGCCGAGACCTGTCGTACCTCCTGTTGGAGGCGCCGATCGAGGAGCTCACACGAACCGAGAACGCCCAACTGGCGACCACCGTGCTCAGCCTCGTCGTCCTCGACGCCGTCGAACGGCTTGGCCTCTCCCCCGCCGCGTGTGCCGGGCACAGTCTGGGCGAATACACCGCGCTGGTCGCGAGCGGCGCCCTGACGTTCGAGGACGGCATCCAACTCGTCGTCGCCCGCGGCAATGCCATGGCCAAGGCCGGCGACGAGTCGCCAGGCACCATGGCCGCCCTCCTCGGGATCTCGGATGACGATGCCGAGGCGGCATGCCAGAGAGCGGAGGGCGACGTCTGGGTGGCCAATTACAACGCACCCGGACAGGTGGTGATCGCCGGCACTGCGGACGCGGTGACCCTGGCGGGGAACCTGGCCAAGGAGCTCGGCGCCAAGCGGGTCATGCCCATCCCGGTGTCGGGTGCGTTCCACACGCCTCTCATGCAGGGGGCACGCGCGACGCTGCGGGAGGCGCTGACCCACGTTACGTTCCGCACGCCCGAGGTGCGCGTCGTGGCCAATGTCGACGCCCGCGTGCACGACGACCCGGCTGATTGGCCCGGCCTTCTCTCGGCCCAACTCTGCAGCCCGGTGCGATGGCGCCAGACGCTCGAGACATTCGCCGGGCTCGGCCTCACTTCCTTGATCGAGCTGGGTCCGGGAGGGGTGTTGAGCGGCCTGGCCAAGCGAAGCCTGCCCGAGATCCAATCGCTGGCGGTGGCCAAACCGGCCGATCTCGACACACTGATGGACCGGATCGCCGAGGTGGGCACGTGGCGCGCCGAACCTGCCTTGCACCAGGGCGAGCACCTCTACATGTCCGAGAGGGTGGTGGTGAGCCCCGGGAGCGGCGTCTTCACACCCGAGGAATCTCTGAGGGCACCCGGAACCGGCCTGCTTCCGGGCACGGACGGCGGTCCCGATGCCGATGCGGTCTCCGTCGTGTCCGTGGGCGACGTCGTGGGGCAGGTCGGCGACACAGACGTCCGCACCCCTTTCGCCGGCCAGGTCGTCGGGTGGCTGGCGGCAGCAGGAGAACGCGTGCAGGACGGCCAGCCCCTGGCGTGGATACGCGTCCCGGACCGGGCGTGACCTGATGGCCGTCGTGCTGATCACAGGGGGGAACCGTGGCATCGGGGCTGCCTGTGTCCGGTGGTTCCTGGCCAACGGCGACCAGGTGGCCACCACCTACCGGTCCGGCGAACCCCCGCCCCCACCCGAGGGAGTCGACGCGGACCGCTTCCTCGCCGTCCGGTGCGACGTCACCGACAGCGAGCAGGTCGAATCGGCGTTCGCCGCGATCGAGGGCGCCTGGGGACCGGTCGAGGTCCTGGTGGCCAATGCCGGCATCACGCGGGACGGCCTCATGCTGCGAATGAGCGAGGACGCCTTCACCGAGGTGATCGACGCCAACCTGACAGGCTCGTTCCGGGTGGCCAAGCGGGCCGTCGCCAAGATGCTGCGCCTCCACACCGGACGCATCATCTTCCTGTCGTCGGTCAGCGCCTACGTCGGGTTACCCGGTCAGGCCAACTACGCCGCCTCCAAGGCCGGTCTGGTGGGCATGGCCCGGTCCATCGCCCGTGAAGTCGGAAGCCGGCAGATCACCGTCAATGTGGTGGCGCCGGGACTCGTGGCCACCGACATGACGAGTGCCCTGGGCGAGGACCGAGTGACCCAGATGACGGGCCAAGTTCCTCTCGGCCGTATCGGGTCCGTCGATGACATCGCCGGGGTCGTCGGATTCTTGGCCTCTGACGCGGCGGCGTACATCACCGGCGCGGTCCTACCGGTCGATGGCGGACTGGGCATGGGCTTGTAACGTGGACATTCACCAAACCGAACAAGGAGCAGATTGTGGACAGCGACGCAGCGTTCGAGAAGTTTCGCGAGTGCGCCGTAGAGGTGCTGCAGGTGCCGGCGGAGAAGATCACCAAGGAAGCCAAGTTCGCCGAGGACCTCGACGCCGATAGCCTTGACCTGGTGGAATTGGTCATGGCCCTCGAGGAGTCTTTCGACATCACCGTCGAAGAGACTGAGCTGGAGGACGTCACCACCATCGGTCAAGCCTTCGATCTGATCTCCTCGAAACTCTGATGCAACTCGGTAGAGGCGCCGACAGCAGCCCGATCCCCGGACGGCGCGTGGCGATCACGGGCCTGGGAGCGGTCACCTGCTGTGGCGTCGGCGTCGGGGCATTGTGGGAAGGGCTCTTGCGCCCTTCGGTGGTCGGAGGACCCGTGCGGGACTTCGAGCCCGAGCAGTGGTTCGGACCCAAAGAGGTGCGCCAAATCGACCGGTTCGCCCAGTTCAGCATCGCCGCCGCCGATCTGGCGGTAAAGGACGCCGGGGAGATCGGGGCCGACCCGGCCAAATCAGGCGTCATCTTCGCCACCGGTGTCGGCGTGGTTTCGACACGCTGGCCGAGCAGATCGGTGTGTACAACGAGCGGGGCGCCCGTCGAGTCTCACCGCGACTCATCCCCATGATGATGGCCAATGCCGGCGCCGCCGGGATCTCCATGCGCCTGGGCTGGCACGGGCCATCAGAGGTGATCGTGACGGCCTGCGCCGCCGGCACCCACGCTGTTGCCGCCGCCGGCCGCCTCGTCGCGTCAGGCCGCTGCGATGTCGTCGTGACCGGTGGCGCCGAGGCCGGAATGCACCCGGTCGCCATCGCCGCCTTCACCAACATGACCGCCCTCTCGAGCTCGGGTGCGTCACGCCCGTTCGACGCCCGCCGGGACGGCTTCGTGATGACCGAGGGTTCGGCCGCCCTCGTCCTCGAGGACTGGGACCGGGCCGTTGCACGAGGCGCCACCATCTACGCCGAGTTAGCCGGAGGGGCCAGCACGGCCGATGCCCACCACATCACCGCGCCATCCCCGGACGGCGCAGGAGCTGTGGCCTGCATGGAACTGGCGCTGGTCGACGCCGGGCATCTCCCCGGGCGACGTAGGGCACATCAACGCCCATGGAACCTCGACGCCGCTCAATGACCTGGCCGAGTCCCGGGCCATCAACAAGGTCTTCGGCGAGCCGGGCCCCCTGGTCACTTCGACCAAGGGCGTGACGGGTCACGGGTTGGGGGCGGCCGGCGCGATCGAGGCCGTCGCGTCAGCCCTGACGATTCACCACTCCCTCATCCCGCCGACCGCGGGCTACGAGCAGCCCGATCCGGAGATCTCGCTGCGCGTGGTGCACGGTGAGCCGCTTCCCTGGGAGCCGACCGCCGTCCTCTCGAACTCCTTCGGATTCGGCGGCCACAACGGCTGCCTGATCCTGCTCCCGCCAGCCTGAGCCGGCGGCGCAGCGCGGCTGCTCAGGCTGCCCCGGTGCCCGTCAGATCATGCACGTCCACCGCCGGCAAATCCTCCACCTCCTGCTTGGTGAGGCTGAGGCGTAGCCGGCCGTCTTCGATCGCGATCACGGCTCCGATGGGGATCGCCACTTCTTTGCGTCCCCAGAGGTGGCCTTCCTGTAGGAGGACGTGCGTCACGTGATGGTTGGCCGGTGCAATCACGAGTCCTTGCACCCGCCCGATCTGGCCGTCGGTCGCATCGACGATCTCGTCGCGGCGCACGGCCACCTCCCCCAGCGGTAAGGCGTCCATCGTCACCGGAGGCGTGATGTTGCCCGGTCCCAGGCCGTAGTACGGCAGCACCAGGACCTCGCTCGACGCGAAGTCGGGCTGGAGGCCCGTGCCGGGCAGGAAGTGCGTCTCCTCGGCGAAATCCAGAGCCTCGAACTCGGCCAGCGTGCAGTCGAGCGTGACGGTGTCGGTCGACGTCGCCACGAGAGCAAGTGGCACCAGACGGCCGATGCCCTCCCGGTGCTTCGGCTCGACGACGATGTGCGTCACTTCCCGCAGGATCGGATTGACGACGAGACGAATCACCTCGCCGCACACTCCGTCGCGGCAACTGACCTCGGTCCCGATCGTGAACTGTGTCGCCCCTGCCATAGCCACCTTCCCTCGTCGCTGTCCCCGTGGACCCTACGCCCCGACCGGCGAGCTCGCTTCACGGAGGGACGCGGGCGCGTCGGGGTGCCGGCCGTGGGTGGGCCGCCTGCGGATTGTTGACACGCACGACGGCCGGGGCGTAGACCGTGCCCCTCGTGCGGCGGAACGGATCGGGAGTGACGGGCGGCGCCCTCCGGGGACTGCGTGTCGTCGACTGCTCGTCGACCATGGCCGGCCTTCGGGCCAGCGGCATGATGGCCGGGTACGGCGCAGACGTGGTGTGGATCGAGCCTCCCGGCGGGAGCCCGCTGCGCCGCCATTCACCCGAGAGTGCGTCGGTCTTCAACCGCAACAAGCGCAGCGTCATCCTCGACCTGTCTGCCAGCCGAACCAGGGGCCGGCCCGAATGGATCGACAGCGGGAACACCTCGTCGGGCTGCTGGCGGAGGCCGACGTCTTCTTGGAGACCTGGGGATCCCGGCGATGCCGCCGACGCTGCGGTCTGGGCCCCGACGAACTGCGTTCGCGTCAATCCGGGGCTCGTCACGTGTTCGATCACGGGCTTTGGCTGTGACGGACCGCATCGAGACATCGCCGCCCGCGACGCCCTCGTGCATGCGCTGGTCGGCACCATGGCCGAGCAGGCCGGTCACCGCGAGGGGCCGATCTTCGAAGGGTCTGCCCCAGGCCTCCCTCGGCGCGGCCTACCTCGCGTTCCTCGGCACCCTGGCCGCGCTCTATCGGCGGTCTTACGACGGCTGCGGCCGGCATGTCGACACATCGCTGCTGGACGGTGCGCTGGCTTATCACTCCATGCTCTGGAGCGAGTCCGATGCATCGGTGGCCGCCATGGCGGCCCAGGGCGTCGGGCAGAATTCCACGGCCGGCACCCGGCTCATCACCCGCTCTTTCGTCTGCAGCGACGGCCAGTACATCGGCATCCACACGGGCGCCGTCGGAGCCTTCGGACGCTTGATGAAGGTGCTGGAGCTCGATGATCGCATTCCACCCAGTGCGAGCGGACTGGATATGGGCGCACCGCTCGCCCCGGAGCAGATCGCCCTCCTCGAGACGGAGCTGCACCGCCGCATTGCCGCCGAGCCACGCGCCCATTGGGTTGCGGTGCTGCGCCAAGCCGAAGTGTGCGCCATTGAGCACCTCTTGCCCTGCGAGGTGTTCGACCAGCCCCAGGCGCGGCACAACGAGATGGTCGTCGAGATCGACGATCCGGTCCTCGGGCTGGTCCAGCAGGTTGCGCCGGCCGCCAAGTTCCCTTCACTCGGCGCCGTCGACCTGACGCCCGCCCCGACGCCGGGCCAGCACACCGGAACCGTCCTCGCCGAGGGCTGGGACGGCGAGCCGTTCGACGGCCAGGTCGACGGTCGTGGCGCCGGAACAGCGTCCGCGTCAGCCGACCGCCAGGCCGAAATTCGGCGGAAGCCTTTCCGCGCTGCTCGAGGGCGTCAAGATTCTCGATCTCGGCGCATATTTCGCCGGGCCGTACTCGTCGCGCCTTCTGGCCGACCTCGGAGCCGACGTCATCAAGCTCGAACCCACCCAGGGCGACCAGCTACGGGGGATCGATCAATGCTTCTTCCCGGCGCAGGCCGGGAAAGCGATCAATTGCCATGGACCTCAAGGCATCCGGGCGCGCAGCCGATCGTCGAGGCTCTGCTCGATTGGGCCGACGTCGTCCACCACAATTTGCGTCCCGGAGCGGCCGAGCGCCTCGGGCTCGCCTACGACGACATTCGCCAGTGCCCATCCCGACCTGGTCTACCTCTACGCCCCCGGGTGGGGGTCGAGCGGTCCCGACATGCTCCGGCAGAGCTTTGCGCCGATGATGTCCGGCTACGTCGGCGTCACGTTCGAGGCCGCCGGGCAATTCAACGAACCCCTCCCGACGCCGTGCAACGAGGATCCGGGCAACGGGATGCTGGGTGCCGCCTGCATCGTGATGGGGCTGCTGCATCGGCGCCGGACCGCACAAGGGATGTACATCGAGAACCCGCAACTGAATGCCACGATGTCCCATGTGGCGCACATCGTGCGGCGTGTGGGCCACGCCGGCAGCGGGGGCGAGGTCTTGGGCGCCGCGCGGCTCGACACGCTGCAATACGGATTCGGACCGTTCGAACGGCTCTATCGAACGGCCGACGGATGGATCTGCATCGCCGCCCTCGAGGGTGAGCGACGGCTGACCGGCGCTGGCCGGGATGTTCGAACTGGATCTGGCCAGACGAACGGAGGCCGCCGGCCGACCCGGCCGACTGTCGACAGTGGCTGCCATCGCATCGAGGAGCGGGGAGAGAAACGGCGACTGGCTCGCCGCGTTCGAGTCCGCCGGGGTGCCTGCGGTCGAGCCGGTGGCGCGCAGCACGCACGCCTTCTTGAACGACCCGGAGAATCGACGCACCGGGCGGGTGGCCGAGTGTCACCACCCGACCAGAGGGAACGTGCGGGAGCTGGCCCAGCTCGTCCGGGTGAGTGGGAGCACCGATCCGCCCCATCGGTTGGCCCCCGACCTCGGCGCACACACCGAGAGCATCCTCCGCGCCATGGGCCGCCCGCCCGAAGAGATCGCCGACCTGCGCGACGCGGGAGCGATCCGCCCTTGAGGCTTCGCCGACCCGTTCGACCTCAGTCGATGGCCCGGCGGAGCGTACCCGACGAATTCCGCCGCCGCCTCGGGCCCGCCGCCGGCCAGGAGGCGGCGCACCAGGGCCGACCCGACCACGACCCCGTCGGCCACCTCGCAGACCTCGGCGGCCTGCGCGGGCGTCGAGACGCCGACACCGACGCACACCGGCATGTCGGTGTGGCGGCGGATCCGCTCGACCACCTGCACGCGCCTCGTCGCCCAGGTCCGCCCGCTCGCCGGTGACCCCCATGCGGGCCACCGCATAGACGAACCCTCTCGCCCGGGCGCACAGCCGCGCCACCCGGTCCTCGGGGCTCGACGGCGCCACCAGCAGCACGGTCTCGATCCCGGCCGCGTCAGCCTCCTCGGCCCACGGGGCAATCTCCTCGAGCGAGAGGTCGGGGATGATGGCAGCACTCACGCCCGCTGTCATCAGGGAGTTGGCCATGCGCTTGTGGCCGGCCCGGAAGACGATGTTGTAGTACGTCATGACGGCCACGGGGACGGGAGCCTCGGCCCGGGCGATGCCGTCGAGCACCTGATCGGGCACGGTCCCCCGCTCCAGCGCGGCGAGCGCCGCCTCCTGGATCACCGGCCCGTCCATCATGGGGTCGGAGAACGGGATGCCGACCTCGACCGCATCGGCGCCGGCCGCCACCACGGCGGCGAGCGACTGCTCCCAATCGTCCGTCATGCCCCCCATGAGGTAGGGGATCAAGAGCTTGCGGCCGCCGGCCCGCTGCGGCCCGGAGCGACGCTTCGAGCTCAAGCACCGGGCGCGCCCGAGGATCTCGCGCACCTGCGCCACGTCCTTGTCGCCCCGCCCCGACAGGGTGATCAGGACGGTCGATCCCGTCGGGCAGGGCGGCGGTGCCCGGCGGCGCGGGCCACCCAGGCCACGGCGTGCGCCGACTCGAGGGCGGGGATGATGCCCTCGGTGTGGGACAGCAGCTTGAAGGCCTCGAGCACCTCGGCATCGTTGGCGGTGTTGTACTCGGCCCGACCGATGGCGGCCAGGTGGGCGTGCTCGGGACCCAGCCCGGGATAGTCGAGCCCGGCCGAGATCGATTCGGCCTCGCAGAATCTGACCGGCCTCGTCCTGCAGGAGCTTCGAATGCATGCCGTGCAACACGCCCGGGATCCCGTTGGTGATGGCGGCGCCGCCGGCCGCCTCGATCCCGACCAGCCGCGCCCCGGTGTCGACGAATCCGGCGAACGTGCCGGCCGCATTCGACCCCCCGCCGACGCAGGCCACGACGACATCGGGGTCGGCGCCGTCGAGGATCGTCCGGCACTGACCACGCGCCTCGTCGCCGACCACGCGCTGGAACTCGCGCACCATGTACGGGAAGGGATGCGGGCCCATGACCGACCCAGGCAGTAGTGCGTGTGCTCGACCGAGGCCACCCACTCGCGCATGGCCTCGTTCACCGCATCCTTCAGCGTGCGGCTGCCCGAGGTCACCGGCCGCACCTCGGCGCCCAACAGCTCCATGCGGAAGACGTTGAGCTCCTGGCGCTTGGTGTCGACCTCGCCCATGAACACGGTGCATTCGAGACCGAACAGCGCCGCCGCCGTGGCCGACGCCACACCGTGTTGCCCGGCTCCGGTCTCGGCGATGATGCCGCGTCTTGCCCATGCGGCGCGGTGAGGAGCGCCTGACCGACGACGTTGTTGATCTTGTGCGAGCCGGTGTGCGCCAGGTCCTCGCGCTTGAGGAGGACCCGCACGCCCAGCTTCTCGGAGAGCCGCCGGCATTGCGGTGACCGGCGTGGGACGCCCGCCGTAGTGGGCCAGCAGGTCGTCGAGCTCCCGATGGAACTCGGGATCGGCCCACGCCTCCTTGAAGGCCTGCTCGAGATCGAGGCAGGCGGGCATCAGCGACTCGGGCACGAAGCGCCCGCCGAAGTCGCCGAAGCGCCCGTTGGAACCGGGCTCGCTCATCAGGCTCGTCATCACGCATCCCGCCAGTCGTAGGGTTCGCCGTCGCCCGGGGCGGCGGCGAGAGGGTCACGGGTGTCCACTTCCAGCGCTGCGGCGCGGGCGTTGACGATGAAATCACGCAGCTTCAACGGATCCTTGCGGCCCGGGGACGCCTCGACCCCCGATGACACGTCGACGCCGAAGGGACGTAGGTGGGCGACGGCCTGGGCCACGTTGTCCGGGCGCAGGCCGCCGGAGACGATCATCCGGGTCGGATCGGCCACGCCCTCGGCCAACCGCCAGTCGAACACCTCGCCCGACCCGGGGTTGGGGCCGTCGATCAGCAGGTAGTCGGCCCCGAACTCGGCGAAACGGCTGATGGTGCGGTCACCGGCCGGGAACGCCTTGATGACCAGCGGCAGCCGCGCCCGGACCCAGGCCGTGTCCTGCGACGACTCGTGCCCGTGGAGCTGCGCCGCGCCCAGGCCGGCACGCTGCACCTTCTCGACCACACGCTGCGGCGCCTCGTCCCGGAACACCCCGACGGTCAGGATCTCGGGCGGCAGGCGTTTGGCGATGTCGCCCGCCAGCTGCACCGAGATCTGCCGCGTCGAGGGGGCGAACATGAACCCGACCGCATCGGCGCCCAGGCTGACGCAGAGCAACGCATCGGCCTCGGACGTGACGCCGCAGATCTTGACGAAGAGCTGGCCGTCCACGTCCCCGTCGCCGTCCTGGCCGCGGCCCGGGCCTGTGCCGGCGCTCATCGAGCGGCCACCGGGTAGCCGACGAGCGCACGTAGCGCTGCGGCGCGATCCCCCGCCCGCACCAGCGTCTCGCCCACGAGAACGGCGTCGTAGCCCGCGTCGGCAAGCCGGCGGGCGTCGTCACCGTCGCGGACGCCCGACTCCGCCACCGCCATCACGTCAGCCGGAATGCGGGCGGCCATGGACTCGGCCCGGTCCTGGTCGACCGCGAAGGTGCGCAGGTCCCGCTGATTGACCCCGACCAGGCGCGCCCCGGCCTCGAGAGCCCGCTCCAACTCGGCCTCGTCGTGCACTTCCACCAACGCCGCCAACCCGAGCGCGATCGCCCTCTGGTGAAACCGCCCCAGCTCCCCGTCACTCAGCGCGGCGGCGATCAGCAGCACCGCATCGGCCCCCATGAGACGGGCATCCACGACATCGAGCTCGGACACGGTGAAGTCCTTGCGCAGGACCGGGAGATCACAGGCCGAACGGGCGACGCGAAGGTCCTCGGCCGAACCGCCGAAATAGAGCGCATCGGTCAGCACCGAGAGGCACGATGCGCCACCGACGACGTAGTCCTTGGCCACCAGATCAGGCTGTAGATCGGGGTCGAGATCACCCTTGGACGGCGAGCGGCGCTTGATCTCGGCGATGCACGAGAGCCCCGTCCCTCGCAGCGCCGCGGCGAAGTCACGGGGCGGCGTGCCCGGCAACGAGGCGGCGTGCGCGGCCAGCTCGTCGACGTCACGCTCATCGCCGCGAGCGTCTGCTCGATGCGTGGCGAGGATGTCCGCCAGGTAGGAGGGCATGACGGTCCAGCGTAGCGGGGCAGCATCGAAGGACAGGACCCGCCGTTACGCTCGGTCCCATGACCGACACCACCAACTTCAACCAGACCATCATCGACGAATTCCGGGCCAACGGCGGCAAGGTCGCCGGCGGATTCGCCGGCATACCGATGGTGATCATCACCACGAAGGGTGCCAAGTCGGGCCAGCCCCGCGTCAACCCCCTGGCGGCGCTGGTCGAGGACGACGGAACGCTCTACATCTTCGCCTCCAAGGGGGGCGCGCCGACGAATCCGGACTGGTACCACAACATCGTGGCGAACGCCGAGGTCCAAGTCGAGTTCGGTGACGACAAGTACACCGCCGTCGCGACGGTACTGACCGGGGGCAAGCGAACCGAGATCTACGACCGCCAGAAAGCGCTCATTCCCGGCTTCGCCGACTACGAGACCAGCACGACAAGGATCATCCCCGTGGTCGCCCTGACCCGCAAGGACAGCTGAGCCCGCTCGGACAGCTGGGCCCGGTCAGCGGTGGCCAGGCCCGTGAGCACGTCGGCCGGCAATGTGAACGGTCTGGTCGACGCTGCGATCAGTGCGTAGGCGGCGCCTCCTCCGACCAGCAGCACGGCGGGAGGGGAACGCACGGGGCTATCCGGGCGCCGTCGGCCTGAGAAGGGGGAGCAGCGGGAGGAGCGCCACCCGGGCTTGATGCAGAACCGCCGAGGCCGTCGCCGGAGCGCGTACGAATGGGACCGGGTGCTTCGACGTTCCGGTGCAGGTAGGCCAGGGCCACCCACGCCTCGAGCTCGGGGCTCCAGGCAGCGGAGGTGATCGTCCCCACGACCTTGTCGTTCATCGCCCCGTCGGCCGGAGTCGCCCCGTCGGCCGGAGCGGGCCCGGCGTGGAAGGTCATCCCGAAGGCCAGCCTGTCTGCGTCCGCCCCGGCGCCGCCGATCACCCCGACGAGCCGCCGGGGGACGTTGTTGCCCCGCGCATCGAGGCGGGCCACGAGTTCCTGCCCGGTGTAACACCCCTTGGTGAAGCTCACCGAACGATCCACGAGACCCGCTTCGGCCGCGATCGTCTTGTCGGTCAGCTCACTCCCCATGGCCGGGATGCCCGACACGATCCGGCAGGCCTCGACGGCGTCCCGGTCACAGGGGACGATTCCCGCCGGCATGGTTCCGGCGGCCGGGTCGAGGATCACCTCTTTGGGACCCAGCAGGTCGATCCCGCTCCAGCCGTTCCACTCGAACGGCAGGCGCAGCACGCCGCCCTCTTCGAGAACGGTCAGCAGGTCCGCCGCGGCAGCACCCACCCCGGAGCCGCGCAAGGCCAGGCAGCGCCACGGGAGGCGCTCGATCTCGACCTTGGAGCGGAGGAGGAACTTCTTGAGCCGGGCCACCATGGCGTCGCCGAAGCCGGCATCCGTATCGAGCACGAAACCGTGCGCATCGACCCGGGTGACCCGCAGGAGGGCGGTCAACTTCCCGTCTGGTTGGAGCAGGAGCGAGTCCGCGGTCGCGCCGATGCCCAGCGCCAGTACGTCCTGACTCAGTTGCCCCTGAAGATACGACTCGGCGTCGTCGCCGCGGACCGAGAAGACATCCCGGCCGAGCAGGAAGGCGCCGGCACCGTCACGCAGCGCTGCGACCTGGCTCTCGAGCTCGCTCACGTCGCCACCTCGTGGGCGTCCGCGCCCGACCGCGCCGCGGTCATCACCCGCGCCGCCGTCACGGCCACGAGGAGGGCGCGCACCTTCTGGCCGCACTCTTCGTCCTCGCGCTCCGGGTCGCTGTCGGCCACGATCCCCGCCCCGGCCTGCACGTGGGCCCGACCGTCAGGGGAGACGACCATCGTGCGGATGGCGATGGCGGTGTCGATGTTGCCCGAGAAGTCGATGTAGCCCACGACGCCGCCGTAGACGCCCCGCTTGGTCAGCTCGAGCTCGTCGATGATCTCCATGGCGCGCACCTTGGGCGCCCCTGACAACGTCCCCGCCGGCAACGTGGCCCGCAGCACGTCGATCGGGCCCTTGTCCTCGGCCAGCTCACCTGACACCTGCGAGGTGATGTGCATGATGTGGCTGTAGCGCTCGATCGTCATCAGCTCGTCGACCTTCTCGGTCCCGAAGCGGACGACCCGGCCGACATCGTTGCGGGCCAGATCGACCAGCATGATGTGCTCCGCCAGCTCCTTGGGGTCCTCGGACAGCTCGCCCTCGAGCAGGCGGTCGTGCTGCTCGTTCTCACCCCGGGGCCGCGAGCCGGCGATCGGCCGCGAGGTCACGATCCCGTCGCGCAGGCGCACCATCGGCTCCGGCGACGCGCCCACGACGGTGACCTCTGGAAAGCGCAGGAAGTACAGGTACGGACTGGGGTTGAGCAGACGCAGGGCGCGGTAGACGTCGAAGGGGTCGGCATCGAGCTGCAGGTCGAATCGCTGGGAGAGCACGACCTGGAAGATGTCGCCCGCGGTGATGTAGTCCTTCGCGATGGCGATAGCCGCCCGGTACTCCTCCGAGCTCATGGTGCGGCCGGCCTCGGCCGACGCGATGCCCTGACGCGGCGCCGGAACCAACTCCCCCGACCGTGACTGCGCGCAGTCACGGGCCAACTCTTCGAGGCGGGCGCATGCCGCCTCGTAGGCGGTCGCCAGCTCCTCGGCCGTGGGCCCCTCGCCGTCGGCATCTGCCCCGCCGTCGGGCACGACCACGTTGTCGATGAGCGAGATGCGCTGGCGCCAATGGTCGAATGCGGCGAACTGGCCGATGACCACGAGCGCCGCATCGGGATGGCCCAGATCGTCCCGGGGGATGTCCGGCAGACGCTCGATCTCGCGCACCACGTCGTATCCGAGATACCCGACGAGGCCCCCGTGCAGGGGAGGCAACCCATCGAGCGTCGGGGAGTGGAAACGCTCCAGGAGGGTTTCAACCGCCTGGAGGATCCCCTCGTCCGATGAGCCGAGACCGAGTCGTCCGGCAGCGTGCACCGCCTTGCCGCGGGCCGTGAGGGTGGCCAGCGGGCGGCGGCCGACGAACGAGTAGCGACCCCAGCGTTCCCCTCCCTCGACCGACTCGAAGAGGAATCCCTCGCCGTCGCCGACCAAGTTGACGAAGGCACTCACCGGCGTCAGGGTGTCGGCCACGACCTCGCACCACACCGGCACGATGGCGTGTTCCTTGGCCAGTGCGGCGAACTCGACCAGGTCCGGCCGGAAGCTCAGCACGCGGGGCTCACGCGTGTCGCCGGGATCACGTATGTCGCCGGGATCACGTCGACTCGGGGCGGGGCACTCCCGGCCCCTGGCCGACCGTGCGGTAGAAACATGTGCGCTCGCCCGTGTGGCAGGCGCCCCGCCCGTGCTGGTCCACCAACACGACGAGCGCATCACCGTCACAGTCAATGCGCACTTCGCGCACGTACTGGCGGTCCCCCGACGTCTCGCCCTTCTGCCAGTACTCCTTCCGGCTCCGGCTGTAGAACCAGGACCGGCCGGTCTCGAGCGTGCGGCGAAGTGCCTCGGGATCCATGTAGGCGAGGGTGAGCACGGTGCCGTCAGTCGCATCTTGGACGATGGCCGGCACCAGGCCGTCACCTTTCGCGAAGTCGACGGCCCCGACCAGGCCGTCGTCGACGTTCAGGGCAATCCCTTCCACCGCTTCCGCCGCCTCCGGCGCGCCCGGCGCGCCCGGCGCGCTCGCGCTCATAGATAGAGCCCCGTCCCGCTGTCGTTCCGCTTCGAGGCGATGGCGTGGATGTCGCGCTCGCGCAGGATCACGTACTCCTCGCCGTGCACCTCGACTTCGAAGCGATCCTCAGGATTGAACAGGACCGTGTCACCCACCTTGACCGTACGCACGTGCGGCCCGACCGCCACCGCCTCGGCCCAACTGAGCCGGCGCGAGATCTGGGCCGTGGCGGGTATCAGGATGCCCGCCCTGGAACGGCGCTCACCGTCGCTCTGCCCCATCTGCACCAGGACCCGGTCAAAGAGGACCGAAATCGGCTGCATCTCGTCGATGACGGTCGGCTCGGCCGTCTTTTTTGTCGTCGTTGCCACCCTCGCACGGTACCGCACGTACGCCCGGGCGCAGGTCAGGGGCCGATCACGCCGGCCGGACGATCACCCCGTGCTCGGCCATGTAGGCCTTGGCCTGGCCCAGCGTGAACTCCCGGCGATGGAAGATGGACGCCGCCAGCACGGCATCGGCCCCGCCCACGGTGGCGCCCTCCACCAGATGCTGCAACGTCCCCACCCCACCCGAGGCCACCACGGGGATCCCGACGGCGTCGACCACGGTGGCGGTGAGCTCCAGGTCGAAGCCGTCCTTGGTGCCGTCGCGGTCCATGGAGGTGAGGAGGATCTCGCCCGCGCCATTTTCGGCGCACTCGATGGCCCAGGCGACCACGTCGAGCTCGGTCGGGCGTCGCCCCCCGTGCGTGTACACCTGCCACCCTCTCCCTCCTTGGCCGCCGCCTGAGCGCGCCCGGGCGTCGATGGCCACCACGGCGCACTGCGTGCCGAACTCGTCCGCGATGTCGCGTACCAAGGTCGGCCGCTCCACCGCCGCCGTGTTCACCGCAACCTTGTCCGCCCCGGCCCGGAGGAGGCGGCGAGCATCCTCGGCCTCGCGTACCCCCCCACCCACGGTGAGAGGGATGAACACCTGCTCGGCCGTGCGCGCCACCACCGACACCATGGTGTCCCGGCCGTCGGACGATGCGGTGATATCGAGGAAGGTGAGCTCATCGGCCCCTTCGGCGTCGTAGCGCGCCGCAAGCTCGACGGGATCGCCCTCATCGGTGAGGTCGACGAACCGGATGCCCTTGACCACCCGTCCGTCCGTCACGTCGAGACAGGGGATCAGACGGACGCTGCGCACGCTGCGACCGCCTCCTTCACACTGAATCGTCCTTCGACGAGAGCTTTTCCCACGACCACGCCGGCCAGCCCCGGCAGCCCCGACAGCTCCTGCAGATCGGCCAGCGTGCCAATGCCACCCGAGGCGATCACCGGCAGGGACGTGAGGCCCAGCAGCAGGCGAAGACCGGCGATGTCGGACCCCTCGAGCATGCCGTCGCGAGCGATGGCCGTGGCCACCACGGCCCCGATGGGCTCACCTGCCCAGAAGTCCAGCAGCTCGGAGAGCGACCGACCCGATCCCCGTTCCCAACCGTGGCTCCGCGCCTCTATGTCGCCGTCCGGTTCCACCACGTAGTCCAGCCCGACTGCAACCTGGCCCGGCCAGCGCCGGGCGCACCGCGCGGCCAACGCCGGATCCTCCAAGGCTGCCGTCCCCAGGACGACCCGTGCCACGCCGAGGGCGAGCACGGCCGCCACGTCCTCTTCGGTGCGGATGCCGCCGCCGGTCTGCACGCGCACGCTCCGCCCGCTCCCTCCGTCGGCCCCGCTCCCTCCGTCGGCCCGGGCGGCGAACTCGACGATGCGGGCCAGGGTCTCGCGCTCGTGCGGGACGCCGGTGCGGGCCGCGTTGAGGTCCACGACGTGGATCCACGAAGCGCCGCCCTCGACATAGGTGGAGGCCAGAGCCAACGGATCGCCGTAGCGCTGCTCCCGGTCGAAGTCGCCCTGGGTCAACCGCACGGCCCCCCCGTCGCGCAGATCGATCGCTGGATACAGGATCACGCCGCCCGCCCAATCACGCCGCCCACCCCGTCACGCGGCGAGTGCGACGAAATTCGACAGGAGGGCCAATCCGGTGCGACCCGACTTCTCCGGGTGGAACTGCGCCCCCCACAGGGTTCGACGGGCGACCAGCGCCGCCACCGGGCCGCCGTAGTCACAGACGGCCACCGTCTCGGGCCCGACGGGTGGGGCGTACGAGTGCACGAAGTACACCCACGGCTTCTCCTCCAGCCCGTGCAGCGGCGCCGGGCCACCGTCGCCGGCGCTCCCCCCGACCACCTCGAGCTGATTCCACTGCATCTGGGGGTGCTTCTCGGTCGCAGGCAGCAATCCCACCTGCCCCGCGAACACGCCCAACCCCGTGGCCTCGGGGCTCTCGTCAGAGCCCTCGTACAAGAGCTGGAAACCGATGCAGACCGCCAGGAAGGGGACGCCGGCGTCGATCGCCCCCCGCGCCGCCGCGGCGAGGCCGCTCTCACGCAACGCACGGGCACAGGCGCCGAACGCACCCACTCCGGGGAGCACCACGGCGTCCGCTGCTTCGACCTCCGTCGGATCGGCGACGAGGCGAGCCGCCGCACCCACGTGTTGCAGAGCCTTCTCGGCCGACCGGAGATTCCCGATGCCGTAGTCGAGCACGGCGATCTTCGCTCCGTTCACAGGCTCCCCTTGGTGGACGGGATCCCCGCCCCCTCAATTCGCACCGCGTCACGCAAGCACCGCGCCACGCCCTTGAACCCCGCCTCGAGCATGTGGTGGGTGTTCTTGCCCTCCCGGCGGCGAATGTGCAGCGTGAGGTTGCCCGCGGTGGCGAAGGCGCGCCAGAACTCCTCGGCCAGCTGGGGGTCGAACGGCGGCGAGCCCAGCCCCGCAGCGTCGGGCGCGAACTCGACCTCGTAGGCCAAGAAAGGACGACCGGAGAGGTCGAGCGCGACCTCTATCAGAGCCTCATCGAGCGGCAACAGCATCGACGCAAAACGGCGAATCCCACGCTTGTCGCCCAAGGCCTCGGCGAGGCAGCCCCCGAGCACGATGCCGACGTCTTCGACCGTGTGATGGGCGTCCACATGCAGGTCCCCCTGCGCATGCACCACCAGATCGAAGGAGGCATGCCGGCCCAGCTGCTCGACCATGTGGTCGAAGAACGGCAGCCCGGTGCTGACGTCCACGGTTCCCGTCCCGTCGATCTCGAGCGACGCCTCGATCGTGGTCTCCTTCGTGGTGCGCACCTTGCTTGCACGGCGGTCGGGCCGCGACTCGGCCGCGTCGGTGTCCGTGATCCCACGCTTCTCGGTCATTGCAGGCACTCCTCCAGGGCACTCAGGAATCGGTCGTTCTCGTCGGGCCGCCCGATCGTCACCCGCAGGCATCCGGGCAGGCCCTCCCAGCTGGCGCAGTTACGAATGAGCACGGAGCGCTCGAGGAGGCCGCTCCAGACCTTGTCCGCATTGTGATGGAGGGGGCGGAAGAGGATGAAATTGGCGTCCGACGGCCAGCTTTCAACCGGAAGGTCGCCCAGGGCGGCCGCCACCCGGCCCCGCTCTTCGGCGACGAGCGCCACCCGGGCTTCCATCTCGTCGGTGTACTCCAGCGCCAGCAGGCCGGCGAGCTGGGTCTGCGCCGACAGGTGGTACGGCAGCACCACGGCCTCGCATGCCCGCACCACCTCGGGTTCCGCCACCAGGTAGCCGAGGCGCGCCCCGGCCATGGCCCATGTCTTGGAGAACGTCCGGGTGACCACGAGGCCCGGGAAGCGCCGGTCGCCACCGGGCCCCCGCAGGTCGAGGGCGGTCCACGACGAGAACTGACCGTAGGCCTCATCGACGACGACGAGTCCCGGGGCGAACGTCAGGATCCCGGCGACGGTCTCCCTCGGCTCCGCCCGCCCGGTCGGGTTGTTCGGCGAGCAGATGAACGTGATCTCCGGCCGCTCCCGCCCCAGGAGGGCCCGGGCCTCGTCGAGGTCGATGCGGAAGTCCTCGGTCCGCCCCGCCTCGACGACGGCGGTGCCTGTCAGCCGGCTGATGTGCGAGTGCAGGGCGTAGGTGGGCTCGAACAGGGCCGCCTTGCGACCCGGGCCGCCGTACGCGAGAAGGAGGCACTGGAGCACCTCGTTGGACCCGTTCGCACAGAAGACCTCTTCTGGCTCGACGTCGTGGAGCGCGGCGATGGCGGCCCGCAGTTCCGTGGCCGGGCGATCGGGATACCGGTGGAAGGACACGTCGGCCAATGCGCGCAAAAGGTCCCGGCTCCACTTCTCGGGTGGCGGAAACGGCGACTCGTTCGTGTTGAGGCGCACCTCGGCGTCGACCTGGGGCGAGTGGTACCCGTCGCTGAGCGAGAGGTCCGGGCGGATGGGCGGAAGCGAGGTCATCTGGGCTCGGTCCCGGCGGTGGGCGGACCGGCGGGCGGATCGGCCAGGGCGGCGAGGGCGGCGAGGCGAAGCCGGACCGAGTCGGCATGCGCGGGCAGGCCCTCGGTCTGGGCCAGCGTGATGACCGGCGGTCCGAGTCGCGCAAGCGCCCCGGTGGTCACGGTCACGGCGTGGATGTGGCGGCGGAAATCGTCCGCCCGCAACGCCGACGAGAAGCGCGCGGTGCGATTGGTCGGCAGCACATGGTTCGGCCCCGCGATGTAATCGCCCAGGCTGGCGGGCGACCAAGGGCCGAGGAACACGGCGCCGGCGTTCTCAACGAGGTCCAACAGGTTGCCCGGGCCGCACAGCAGGTCCTCGGAAACCATGATCTCGAGGTGTTCGGGGGCCACGGTGTTGGCGACCGCCATGGCGTCGCTCGGCGCGCGCACGAGGCAGGCGATCCCCGAGGTGGCGAGCGTGGATTCGAGGTCGGCCCGCCGGGGTGAGGCTGCCACGATGCGGTCGACCTCTGCGCTGACCGCGGCCAACAACGATTCGTCCCACGTCACCAGCCAGGCCAGGCCGTCGGGGCCGTGCTCGGCCTGGACGACGAGATCGATTGCCGCGAACTCGGGCGGCGCACCGGGGCCGGCGACGACGACGATCTCGGAGGGGCCGGCGAAGGCCGATGCCACCCCCACAACCCCGCTCACCTGGCGTTTCGCTTCGGCCACATAGGCATTGCCGGGGCCGGCGATGACGTCGACACGGGGGACGGTGGCGGTGCCATAGGCCATGGCCCCCACGGCCTGGGCGCCGCCGATCCGGTACACCTCGCTGATGCCGGCGATGGCCGCCGCTGCCAGCGTGGCGTCGTCGACCTTGCCGTCGGCGGCCGGGGGGACACAGAGTGCGATGTCGTCCACCCCTGCCACCCGGGCGGGTGCGGCGCACATGAGGACGGTGGAGGGGTATCGAGCTCGCCCGCCCGGTGCGTAGATGCCGGCCCGTCTCACCGGACGGGTCAGGTGCGCCACGCTGACCCCATCCGACTCGAACACGCCGGGTGGCGTTCCCTCGTGCGCGTGGTACGCCACGATCCGTGCGTAGGCCAGCTCGAGGGCGCTGCGGAGAGCGGGATCGATCCGGTCGAGCGCGGCCGTGATGTCGGACGGGGGCACGCGGATGCCGGCGGCCGGGGTAGCGGCGGCCGGGGTGGTTGTGGCCGGGGTGGTGGTGGCCAGGTCCACCCCGTCGAACTTCAGGGTGAACTCGATAACCGCCCGGTCGCCGTCGATACGGACACGGCGCAAGACCTCGGCGACCGCCTCATGCACATCGGCGCCGGGATCGGCCGGGCGCGGAAGGACGTGATCGAAGGGCGGCAGGGCGCCACGCAGATCGAGCAACCGGAGGGACATGAGGACCCAAGGCTACTGGCGATGCGTGACCCTCCCGGGCGTCGGCCGCGCGTGCCGGTCGACCGTGCCGAGCCTTCGCACGCTGGGGGAATTGGCCTATTGGGCCGAGTTGGCCGCCATGGTCGGGCTGACCTGCATCTGCTCCCACTCGCCCCGCCGCTCCCGCACGAGCTCGTTCGACCGCGCTGGTGACCTCGGGGCGCGCATCGGGGATCTTCATGTCGAAATGCTGCACCCCGTGACGGATCTCCAGAATTTCGACACCATCGGCACCGGCGTTGTACTGGTAGGGGGCATCCTCCGGCACGAAGAAACCGTCCCCCGCCCGCAGGGTCTGATTCCCCATGATGGCCGAGCCGCTGATCACGTAATAGAGGCAGTCGACATTGTGGGTGTGCCGGGGAAGCGGGTAGCCGGGCTTGAACCACAGCGTCACCAGGCTGAACCCGCCTTCGTCCTCGCTCTGCCGCAACAGCACCTTGGTCTGGGCCCCCGCTCCCAGGCCGGCCGCCAGGCTGGCACCGAAGGCCGCCTGGGTCTCGGGCGACATCTCCGGGCTGGACATGAGATCGGTCTCCATCAGGTCGACCGCGTCCTTGGCCCGGAACAGGGATATTCCCTTCTTCCTCGTCTTCGTTCCCATACTCCCCCACCCCTCTCTCTCTCGCCCGTGCTCTGCCGACCCGGTGCTCTGATCTGCGGGCCGGATCGACTGGGTGACCTCTCCCGATCGCTCTCGCGCTCGAGGGGTACACCGGGGTAGTGCGCATCCCGCGTAGGATCGAGGTGGCGTCCGTGCTACCTCTGCCGTCTCGACTTCCGCCTTCTCGACACCGCCCCCCGAGGGTCGCCGGCGACCTCGAGAGACTTCTTGGAGACGATGCCACGTGTGCTCCTGCGCCGCGCCCGGCGGTCTTCGGGCGACGCGGCGCGTCACCCGGACCGTTCTGCCCAGACGAGTGCATCGCCGTGTCGGGGGGCTGTAGGCCTGGGGTGGCTTGTCGCGTTCGATGCGGACTTGGGCCATCATCAGGAGATGACATCTGCGGCCGAGCTCTCCTCCCTGTCGTCAACGCTCAAAGAGCTCTACGACCGCGTGTCGACCATGGCCGATTCGGCCCAAGCGGGGGGCAACGAGGATATGGCCCGAGAGCTGTTCGCCGTCGAGCGCTCACTCGCTGGGGCGCTGCGGCGTCTGGGGCGGTTCACTCAGACGGCATAGAGGACGAGCTCGTGGCCGAGGAGCGTCGCTGCGCTCCGTAGGACAGCCTGGCGCTGGGCCACGACTGCGCAGTTGCGCCGATCAGCCAGCTCGATGACGGCGATGACGGCGAGATCGGTGGTGTCGCATCGAGCGGCTAGTTCCCCCGAACGGCGGGCGGCCTCACTGTTGAAGGGTTCAACCTCCGTTCCGTCCAACAATTCGGCGATGCGGTCGCCCCGCGCTTCGGTTCGGTAGGCCTCGGCCACGGCAACCGCCGGTATGACGGGCACTATCCCGTTGGAAAGGGCCGCCCGGTGCAGGGCCCACATCATGCGATCCCCTCTCGCCGCCGCATGGAGGGCGCCGACCCCGTAGACGAGTCCCTCCCGTCGGGCCGGGCTCACGGACTCAACGGCGTCGGACCCGGGAAGCTACGCCGGAGACGCCCGAACGGAGGCGAGCCAACAGCGCTTCGCCCGCAGCCAACTCTTCGGCACTGAGCGAGCCCGTTTCGCCCTCCCAGGCCGCGACACCCCGCAGGCCCTGGCGTACCTGCAGCTGCTTCTCTGCGGCATTCGACAACCACGCACTAAAGGAGACGCCATCCTGCTTGGCCGCCTCTTCGACGGCCGTCGCTACTTCGTCAGCCAAGGAAACCGAACGCTTGGTCACCATGGAAAAATGGTAACACCTCCAGTACTACCGACCCTCCGCAGTCCTGGCTTCGGAGGGAACAGGCCAGCCCACGGCACGTACGACCTCGGAGTAAACCGATGCCGGCCCTTTTGGGCCGGCATCGGACGGGCCATCCGGGAGGCGGATCCCATGGACGGCCCTGACCGGAACCAGGTGGCGGGAACCGGTTCCAAGTTCCAAGTGTAATCCCAGGATCGACCAATTGAACGCGTCATCGCGCCGGGAACCGACACCAAAATGGCAGAATCCGACAGGCGGGTCGGTGCCGGCAATCGGCCCCGGCGGAGCTGCGGCGGCCGCGCTCGGCTCTACACGGTCGAAGAAGGGCAGATGTCGGCCAGGATGCAGCGGATACACGCCGGTCGTCGGGCCGCGCAGACAGCCCGTCCGTGCAGGATCAAGCGGAGGCTGAACGCTCCCCGCTCGGCCGCCGGGACCAGAGCATTCAGCTCGTGCTCGACCTTGACCGGGTCGTCGAGTTTCGTAAGGCCCAGACGTTTGCTGAGCCGCAGGACATGGGTATCGACCGGGAGACCGGGGAGACCGAACGCACAACTGCGGACCACGTTGCCCGTCTTGCGCCCCACCCCCGGGACGGTGACGAGGTCGTCCAGCTCGGTCGGAACCTCGCCGCCGAAGCGTTCCTCGAGCGCGGCAGCCATCCCGATGAGGCTGCGGGCCTTGGCGCGGAAGAACCCGGTCGAATGGATGATCTCCTCGAGCTCCTCCGGGTTGGCGTGCGCCAAAGACGCCGGATCCGGGTAGGCGGCGAAGAGTGCGGGCGTCACCATGTTGACCCGGACGTCTGTGCTCTGGGCCGACAGGATCGTCGCAGCCAGCAACTGGAAGGGGGAGTCGTGGGTGAGCGCGCACAGCTCCTTTGCCGTACCGGGATACTCCTCGGCCAGGCGCTGCATCACCACACGCGCCATCCCCTTCGGCGTTCTGGGACGTCCCACCCCGTCACGGTACCGGGTTAACGTGCGCGCATGAACGTGCTGTTCCTCAGCGAACTCGATGACGCCCAACTCTCGGATCTTTCGGCGCTTCTGGCTCGCTGCGAAGAGTTCGACGGTCATCCGGCGCTGGCCGAACCGCAACGGGCCGCCGCCGCACGCAGGGACCTGGGGGCACACGGGGCACACGCCGTCCTCGGATATGAAGGCGACGCGTTGATCGGGTGCGCCTTCGTCATGCCGGCCATCGATGGTGCGACCGCGCTGCACGTCGCCGTCGATCCGCTCCACCGGGAAGAGGGGAAGGACATCAAGGCGGCGCTCATCGGGACCGCTCTGGGACAAACCCAGCACATGCACCCCGTACGCCTCTGGCTCATGCAAGCCACCGACCGCGACGACAGTGACGCGGCCCGGCTCGGGTTCACGCCCGAGCGGGACCTTTTGCAGATGCGTGTGCAACTCCCCCTACCCGCAGAGATCGTGGCCGCGAGCCGTCCCGTGGTCACCCGTCCCTTTGAGCCCGGCCGTGACGACGCGGCCTGGCTCGCGATCAACAACCTGGCGTTTGCCGACCACCCCGAGCAGGGCGCATGGACCCTCGCGGATCTCCACGAGCGCATGTCCGCCGGGTGGTTCGACCCCGACGCCTTCCTGGTGGCGGACAACGAGGACGGAACGGGCCTGATCGGATCGTGCTGGGACAAGGTGCACCTCGAAACCACACCGGTGATGGGTGAGATCTACGTCATTTCGGTCAATCCCGCGCACCACGGGGAGGGCTGGGGACGGGCGCTGACCGTGGCCGGTCTGCAGTGGATCGCCGACAAGGGCATCACCACCGGCATGCTGTACACGACCGACTCGAATACGGCTGCGGTGAAGCTCTACACCTCGCTCGGCTTCACCATCGACCATGTGGACCGGTCCTACGTGCGCGCACCGGTCGGCTGATCAGGCGACACCCGTTCCGATCGCTCGACCGATCCCGTAGGTCACTCCGGCGGCCATCGCCGTGATCAACAGCTGGCGTAGCGCGGATCGCACGGCAGAACGTTGCGTGAACGTCGCCAGCACGACCCCGATCGTCAAGGAGGCAATCACGGTGAGAATGATCGACGCGGCGACCGCCGCGTTCCCACTGGTGATGAGCCACGGCAGGAGCGGTATGAACGCGCCGAGCGCGAACGACAGGAACGAGGACACCGCGGCCTGCACGGGGGAGCCGAGGTGCTTGGAGCTGATGCCGAGCTCCTCTCGCGCGTGTGTCTCGAGCGCCAACTCGGGATCCTGCATGACCTCGTGCACCATGTCACGGGCCACCGCAGGGGCGATACCACGCTCCTCGTACATGCCGAGAAGCTCCTGTGCCTCGCCCTCGGGGCTCTCGGAGAGGGCTTCGCGTTCCACATCCAGCTCTCGCTGGAGGAGCTCTCGCTGGGCAGCCATGGAGAGGTACTCCCCCGCCCCCATCGAGAAGGCGCCGGCAACCAGGCCGGCCACACCGACCAGCCGAACGATCTGCCCCCCGGGGCTGGCGCCCACGACGCCGAGCACGAGTGAGATGTTGGTCACGAGACCGTCGCTGAACCCGAAAACGGCCGCTCTGGCCCCACCACCCCGGATATCACGATGCTGGTGGAACTGGGCCTGATCGTGCACTCCCACAAGCGTAGTGATCCGTGGCGACCCTCCGGCGATGGGTAGGGTGCCAGGGCCTCGATACTCTCTGAGGCCGGGATCTCGACCAGGACCAACAAGGAGCGCACCACCATGACCACCACCGTCGACGGCCTCGAGGCATTCCATGACCTCGTCGGAAAGCAGATCGGCTACTCCGAGTGGCAGACGATCACACAGGAACGGGTCAACCTCTTCGCCGACGCCACCGACGATCACCAATGGATCCACGTCGATCCCGAGCGGGCCAAGGAGGGCCCCTTCGGCGGTGCCATCGCACACGGCTACCTGACCCTCTCCCTGGCGCCGGTTCTCCTCAACAAGATCCTGCGCGTCGACAACATGAAGTTCGGCGTCAACTACGGGGCCAATAAAGTTCGCTTCCCGACACCGGTGCCGGTCGGTTCCGAGCTGCGCATGGGAGTCACCATCGCGAACGCCGAAGACGTCGAGGGCGGCGTGCAGGTGACCTACGACATGGTGTTCGAAGTGCGTGACACGCCCAAGCCGGCCTGCGTGGCGCAAGTGGTCTACCGCTACTTCCGCTGAGTGTGAGCCCGGGTCCGGCCAAGGAGCCGCCGCCGCTCCCCCAGGGCGAAGAGAAGACAGCGCGCGTCCGCTCGATGTTCGACGCCATCGCGCCACGCTACGACCTCGTCAACCGGCTCATGACGTTCGGGCTCGACCAGAGTTGGCGACGCGACACCGTCGCCGCACTCGGCCTCCCCGAGGGCTCACTCCTGCTCGACGTCGCGTGCGGCACCGGCGATCTGACTCGATTGGCGCAGCGCCGCCACTACCGGGTCATCGGTGCCGACCTCAGCGCCGGCATGCTGGCGGCCAACCGCAGCGGCGCGCCCCTGCTGCAAGCGGACTGCAGCCGGCTCCCCTTCCCCGACGGCACCTTCGACGGGCTCGTCTGCGGGTACGCCCTGCGTAATTTCACCGATCTCGCCGGTGCGTTGGAGGAGACCGCACGGGTGCTCCGCCCCGGAGGGCGCGTGGCCATCCTCGAGGTCGATGCGCCCCACTCTGCGGTCCTGCGCACCGGCTACGACGTCTGGTTCAACAAGGTCGTCCCACGTCTGGGTGCCGCGCTGTCCGACCGCGACGCCTACGACTACCTTCCGCGGTCGGTGGCCTACCTGCCGGCCACACCTGTCCTTCGGCGCATGATGGCCGACGCCGGTTACTCCGGTGTCGGCATCCGACCCCTCGCGGGAGGTCTCAGCCAGCTCCTCTACGCAACGAAAGTCGGTGTCCCCGCTCCATGAGCGCGAGCCGCGAGCTGTTGCACGCCCGCACCGTCGCGCTCGAGTACGGGCCCGACCCGCTCCAGTTCGACGGCCGCCCGACGGTCCTCTTCGACCGGCCCGGGCTCACCCTCGTCGGGTGGGGTACCGCTGTCCTGGTGAAGGCGCACGAGGCGGCCGAGGTCCTCGCGGCCATTCCGTGCGACGATCAGGTGCGGCGTCCGGGCTCGGGTGTCGTGGCGCTCGGAGCGCTCCCCTTTCTCGATACGTTCTCGGGCCATCTGATTGTGCCCCGCTTCACCATGGGAATCGCCGTCGATCCCGACGGCACCACCCACCGCTGGGCCACGGCCGTCGGGCCCGCCGACCTCCCACTCCCCGGGCCCGACGAGCTGTTCGACTCCGTCATCTGGCAGTACGGCGAGGTCACGGGCACGGCGGAGGACGTCGACATCAGGTCGCTGACCACCCCGCTGTCGCGAGCCGGGTACAGCGAGCTGGTGGCACGCGTGGTCGAACGGATGGGCCAGGAAGACTCGCCGCTCGAGAAGGTGGTCCTCTCGCGCAGCGTAACGGCGGAGCTCAGCGGCCCGCTGCCCGTGTCGGCCGTCTTGCGCCGTCTCCGCGCACACGAGCCCGCGTGCACCATCTTCTTGTTCCCCGTGCCCGATGGCACCTTCTTCGGCGCCTCCCCCGAGCTGTTGATCGCACGCAACGGGCGCCGTGTCTGGTGTCACCCCCTCGCCGGAACGATCCCCCGGGGCCAGACCGCCCGTACCGACGCCGACGCCCAGGGACGCCTGGCCGCGTCCGCCAAGGACCATTCCGAGCACCGGTTCGTGGTCGACGACATCGCCGACACGTTGCGCCCGCTCTGCGAAGACCTCACGGTGCCCGACGAGCCTTCGCTGGTGGCTTTCCGTGCCGTGGCACATTTGGGCACGCGTATCGAGGGCCACCTGAAGGGGCCGACGACGATCCTGGAATTGCTCGGTCGCCTGCATCCCACCCCTGCGGTGGGTGGCACGCCACGAGATGCCGCGCTGGCAACGATCGCGGAGGGTGAGCCGACGCCACGCTCCTATTGGGCCGGGCCGGTCGGATGGGTCGATGCCCGCGGCGACGGCGAATGGATGATCGGCATTCGTAGCGCGCTCTTGCACACCGACGAGCAGACGCTCACCCTTCGCGCCGGCGCCGGCGTGGTCGCCGATTCCGATCCCGAGGCAGAAGCTGCGGAGACCGACGTCAAGTTCTCCTCGGTCCTCGAATCACTGGTGCCAGGAGGTTCAGCGCACCTGCGGTAGCGAACGTGCCGGTCCGGGAGCGGGCGCGGTCGGTGGAGCGGGCGTGGTCGGTGGAGCGGGCGTGGTCGGTGGAGCGGACGCCGTCGGTGGAGCGGACGCCGTCGGTGGAACGGGCGTGGTCGGCGGAGCGGGCGCTGCAGGTGGCCGAGCCGATGCCGGCGCAAGCGGGATCCGGACGAGCACCGTGGCGCCCTCGCCCGGCCCGGACTGTTCGACCTCAGCCGCGCCGCCCAGGGCGACGGCGATCGCCCGCACGATGGCCAGGCCCAATCCGGTACCGGGTCCGGACCGGCGCGGGTCGCCCCGGTAGAAGCGATCGAACACCCGTGCGGCGGTGCTCGCATCCATGCCCGGACCGTTGTCGATGACCCGGAGCACACCCATGCCGTTTTCGGCCCGGACCGAGACGCGGACACTCGAACCCGCCGGCGTGTGCATCAGCGCGTTACGGACCAGGTTGTGGGCGACCTGGGTCAGGCGCTCGGCGTCACCGATCACGACGACCTCGCGCCCGGGGTCCTCGGCGGGGTCCATCGTCAGTGTGTGCTCGTGGTCGAACGCGTTGCTGTCGTCGACCACGTTGGCGCAAATGCCGTACAGTCCGACCGGTTCCGCCCGTAAGGGTCGGCCACGATCGAGCTCGGCCAGCAAGAGGAGGTCCTCGACCAGACCGCCCATGCGCTTGGCCTCCTCTTCGACCCGCTGGAGAGCCTTGCGGGTGCCGGCCTCGTCGGAGAAGCCGCCCCGGCGCAGCAACTCCGCGTAGCCACGAATGGAAGTGAGTGGGGTGCGGAGCTCATGCGAGGCATCGGCCACAAACTGACGCAGCCGCTCTTCGGAGGCCGATTTCTCGGCGAAGGCATTCTCGATCTGGGTGAGCATTTCGTTCAGCGCCGTGCCGAGACGACCGACCTCGGTGGTGGCCGACTCCTGGGGTACCCGTCGACCGAGATCGCCCGACGCGATGGCATCGGCCGTCTGGGCCATCTCGCGCAAGGGCCGGAGGTCACGCCGTACCAGCCACAGCACGAGGAAGACCATGACGAGCAGCACGGCGATGCTGGCCACGATCTCCACCCGGCGCAGCGAGGCCAGCGTGTCGTTGGTCGGGTTCAGGGAGAGTGCCACGAACATGGTGCCCTGTGGCACGTCGACCGCCACCACCCGATACCGGCCGTCGGGATCCCCCTTGCTCCCGACGATCACCGCATTGGGATCGGGGCGGAAGGTGCCGGCATAGCGGCCGAATGTGTGGGAGGTGACGGCGGGCACCAACTGGATCGGCACGGCACCCGACACGAGCGGTTCCGGATTGGGCCGCGCCGGCGAGCCGGAGGGGCGCCGCACCACGTCGTGGCCCTTCGCATTGATGATGAGGACATACACATCGGGTGAGACGTGGCGGCCCAGGTCGGCGGCCGTGAGGGGTGTGTCGTTCAAGGTGGCGTAGGCCACATAGTTGAAGGCCAGGCCTTCGGACGATGTCAACGTCTCGTCGGCCCTGCCGTAGAGGAACGAGCGGACCGACACATAGGTGACGACGTCGGCCACGAGGAGCCCGACGACAAGCAGGACCGACATGACGGCGACAAGCCGCCGCTGCAGCGTCACGTCTCTTTCGGCAACCGGAGGGTGTACCCCACTCGTCGGATCGTGTGGATGAGCGCGGGCTCGACCACGTCGATCTTCTTCCGCAGATAGCTGATGTACGTCTCGACGATGTTCGGGTCGCCGTTGAAGCCGTAACCCCACACGTTGTCGATCAACTCGGACTTGGAGATGACGCGGCGGGGATTTTCGAGCAGGTGCCGCAACAGGTTGAATTCCGTGGCGGTGAGGTCGATGGGTTGATCCTGGCGCCAGACCTCATGCGTGTCGATGTGCATGGTCAGGTCGGCGAAGCGGAGAATGGACGCATCGGCCGCGTCAACCTCGCCGGCCCGCCGCAGGATGGCGGCCACGCGGGCCATCAGCTCCTCGATGCTGAACGGCTTGGTGACGTAGTCGTCGCCGAGCGCGAGACCCTCCACCTTGTCCTGGACAGTGTCACGTGCCGTCAAGAAGACGATCGGGACATGGTCGCCCTGAAGGCGCAATCGCCGCCCGACCTCGTTGCCGTCGAGGTCGGGCAACATCACATCGAGCATGACGAGATGCGGACGGTACGTCCGTGCCAGGTCCAGCGCTTCGGTCCCCGTCGCCGCCGAGGCCACGTCGTACCCCTCGAAGCGCAACGCCACCGACAGCAGCTCGGCGATGTTGGGCTCGTCGTCGACGACGAGGATACGCGGCGGTGGCAATTCGGTGGTGGCCATGGCGCTAGGTGCTCCGTACTCGCTCTCCGGGTACGGTCTTGGTGAGAGCGGGCGGGTCCGGGTGGCGAAAGCCGCGCAACACGCGGCCCAACCCCCACCAGCTCACGAGAGCGAGTGCTTCGAACACGATGTGCGACGACATTTTCGACTCACCGGCGACCCTGTCGATGAACGTGATCGGCACCTCTTTGATCCGCGCCCCGTGCTGCTTGGCCCGGTAGGTCATCTCGATCTGGAATCCGTAGCCCTCGGCGCGGATCCGGTCGAGATCGAGCTTGCGCAAGACGTCCGCCGAATAGGCGCGGAAGCCGGCGGTCGAGTCGGACACCTGCAGACCCAGCACGAAGGAGGCGTAACGGTTCCCGCCTGCCGAGAGAAGGTGCCGATGGCGGGCCCAGTTGGGGACCTGCCCGCCCTCCACGTAGCGCGACCCGATGGCGACGTCGTAGCCCTCCCTCAGGGGCTGCACCAGCGCCGGCAGCGCCCCCGGATCGTGCGAGAAGTCGGCGTCCATTTCGACGAGCACGTCGTAGCCGTTCTCCATGCCCCACACGAACCCGGTCCGGTAGGCGCTGCCCAGACCAGCCTTGCCGGGCCGGGCGAGGAGGTGGACGTCGGGCAGTTCGGCCGCCACGCTCTTGACGATGTCACCGGTCCCGTCGGGGCTCCCGTCGTCGACGACCAGCACACCGGCCTCGGGCAACGATTCCGCAATGCGGTGCAAGATCCGCTCGATGTTCTCGGCCTCGTTGTATGTCGGAATGATGACCAGGGGCCGCACCCAGGTCATTCTAGGGGTAGCAGACCTAGACCGGGGGTCCGGGCGCGGTGGCCTCCCCGGGGCCCTTGCGGAACTCCCGCACGGCCACCTGGATCGCTCCGCCCATTGGGATCCCGATGAGAGCTCCGACGAATGTGCCCAGGTCAGAGCCGACCCTGCCACCCAAGGCAGCCCCGATCAGCACCGCCAGCAGCACCCAGAAGGGATTGAGCCGGACCGTCTTGCTCATGATGACCGGGTTCAGGACGTGGTTCTCGAGCTGCTGGTAGGACAGGAAGATGATCAGCATCACGATGCCGGCCGGCACGGAATGGATGGCCGCGATGACGACGACGGGGACACCGGCCAACAAACCGCCCACGAGGGGCAACAGATCCACGAGCGCCACGAAGGCTCCGAGAAGGAGCGCGAAGGGCACTCCGAGGATGGCCAGGCTGACGCCCATGATCACGCCGGCGATGAGCGAGGTCAAGAAGTTGCCCAGCATGTACCCGGTCACCGAACGCACGGACTCGTTGATCACCCGATCGAGCCGCAGGGCGGTCGAAGGGCGGAAGAGGCCCAGGAAGCCGTGCCACAGACGTGGGGACTCCAGCATGCTGAAGAAGGTCAGCACGGCGATCGAACCGACGGTGACAAGCGTGGAGAGGGCGGCGGCCCCCACCGAGAAGGCGGTGGCCGGCTTGAGCACCTTGGTGACCTGGTTGGTGAGCTTGGTCGACCCCTCCGCCAGATATTTCTGGAGGTGGAGCCGGAAGACCAGGCGGCCGAGCGGGCCCCTGCCCTTGCGGGTGTTGCGGATGAGATCGGGGATCTGGTGTCCGAAGTGCACGGCACTGGTCACCAACGGCGCGGCGAACAGGTACACCAACCCAGCGATGACGAGGAGGCCCCCGAGAAAGACCACCGTCGCCGCGAAACCGTGGGAGAGCCCCCGTCGCTTGAGGAAGCGCATCGCCGGCGTGAGGAGCACGGTCAGGAAGAACGCGACGACGATGTAGAGCACGATCTTGCGCAGCACCCACAGCCCCATGATGAGGGCTGCGTTCAAATCGATGAAGGCGATGGCGACTGCAGTGGCCACGACGATGGTCCCCAGCGGCACCCCCCGGCGACCAGCATTCTCACCGAGCCGAGCACGCCACGTCTCGGGATGTTCTTCCGCCATTGGGGAAGCATTACAGCTTTGCGAACATCGGGACGTGACAGCATAAGGGCGATGGATGCCGTCGGACCGGAGGAGGACGCACCCGACGCCGCGAAGCGCACATGGATCCCGCGCAACGTGAAGATCACGTTGACGTTCCTGGTGCTGTTCTTCGTGGGCGAGTACATCCTGCTCCCCGAGCTGGCCCGCGCCCGTAAGGAATCCCACCAACTCACCCATCTCAACTTCCTTTGGCTGATCCTCGGCGCCGCTCTCGAACTCGCCTCCCTGGCCGCGTACGCCCAGCTCACCTACACCGTCTTGCATCCCGACGCGCCGAAGCGGTTCCGGATCTTCCGGATCAACATGTGGGCCCTGGCCATCAGCCACGTCCTCCCCGGGGGCACCGTCCCGGGGACCGCCGTCAGCTACCGCCTGTTGACCGAGTCCGAGGTACCGGGCAGCACGGCCGCGTTCGGACTGGCCACGCAGGGCATCGGCTCGGCGGTGGTGCTCAACATCATCTTCTGGGTGTCCCTGCTGGTTTCCATTCCCCTGCGGGGTTACAACCCGCTCTACGGGTTCGCCGCCATCCTCGGCGTCCTACTGCTCTCGATCTTCGGCGGGCTGATCGCGCTGCTCACCCGGGGCCAGAAGCAGGCGGAGCAACTGGTGCACCGCCTGGCGTCACGCCTGCCGTTCGTCAAGGCGGACACGGTCACTTCACTGGTGAAGAAGGTCGCCGATCGCACGAAAGTGCTCACCACGAGCCCGCTCCTGCTCTCCAGAGCAGGGATCTGGGCCGCGGCCAACTGGCTGCTCGATGCGACATCCCTTTGGGTGTTCCTCTTCGCGTTCGGGGCCCACGTCTCGCCGATCGACCTGCTGGTCGCTTACGGGCTGGCCAACATTCTGGCGGTCATTCCCATCACGCCGGGTGGCCTGGGGGTCGTCGAATTGACGATCGTCTCGGTCCTCACGGGATTCGGTGTTGCGGGCGGGGCGGCGACTGCGGGTGTGCTGTGCTGGAGGCTTGTCAACTTCTGGCTCCCCATCCCCTTCGGGGGCGTGTCGTACCTGTCCCTGCGCTTTGGGCGCTTCCGCCTGGGTGCGGGTGCCGCCACCAAGCCCAACTTGCAGCCGGACACGGGCGCTCCCGGATTGGCGAATTAGGTCCAGGAAAGTAACCTTCGGAGTGCTCCTTACGAGCAGAGGCAGAACGGGTGGCCCACCGGATCGGCGTAGACCCGAAAACTCTCCTGCGTGTCGAGGTGGCGGGCGCCGAGGGCGATCGCCCGATCGTGCGCTGCGTCCATGTCGTCCACCGCCAGATCGATGTGCAACTGCTGCTGCACGGCGGGGTGGGGCCAGGTCGGAGCCACGAAGTCGTCGGCCCGCTGAAACGTGATGGCGGGGCCACCGTCCGGTGGATCGATGACCACGAAATCCCCATCGAGCTCTGGCGCCGGCCACTCGAGCAGGTCGGCATAGAAACGGGCGAGTGCGGCCGGGTCCGGGCAATCGAACATCACCGAATCGAATCGGGGGACCGCGGAGCCGGGCATGGACGTCTGAAGTTACTCGCCCTCGGGCGGGGGCGCCGCGATCGCCAGGATCCTCTCCGTCTCCGCGACGTCTGCGACCCACACTTTCGGTCCCGTCGCTGTTGCGCTTCGTATCCTCGACGTACGGGACCGGATGGTTGCCGCCCAGCTCGACGAAACGCTCGTTGAGGGCATGGGCGATCACATCATGATCGTGGCGGCTCGGCTCGAGCGCGCCGTAGCAATACGCCTCGAGCTGAAGACCGGTGCTCATGCCGCCCAGCTCGAAGTACCGCAACCACAACTCACCGTGCGAGAGCGCTGCGTCCAGGCGGAACGTATCGAGCTCGGTCGATCGGGACGTCAGGCATGTTCTCCGTCGAGTCCGGGTGGATCCGGTCGACGTGTGGACTCGCATGATGTCCTCCGCCCGTTCCTGCAACGGTCGCCCCTTCTCGAGCGAGAGGCGCCGGAGCACACTGTAGGCATCATGCTCCGCCAGCCCCTCGCGTTCCATGAGCACACCTTGTGCCTGCGCGATCACTTCGCGCGCCCGCAACGCGCCCAGGAATCGTACGGAAAGGTAGTCATCGGTCTCGTCCGTTTCCGCTGCGTTCAATATCGTCGACGTCGCTCTGGCGATTTTCGATGCCAGCGCTTGGGCTTCAGGGGTGAAGGCTGCGGGAGTACGCGAGTAGATGTTGAGCGCTCCGACAGCCCGATTCTCCACGAGGAGCGGGGACGAAAGTATGGCCTGGATCCCGAGGGTCCTGGCGCGGGGTGTGAACGAGGGCCAGCGGCTCTCCTTGTCGAGCGACTCGGCGTAGAGCCGACGCCCCTGCGTCGAGGCGTCGACACAGGGGCCCTCGCCGGTCTCGTATTGCGTGGCATCCATGGTGGAGATCGTCTGATCCGTCGCCGCGACCGTCGAGAGCTTGCCGCGTCGGCGGAGCGACACACTGACCCCGTCGGCTCCCCCGACGACGGACCGGGTCAATGTCGTGGCCAAGCGGAGCGCGGCATCGACAACTTCGTCGTCGGAATGGATGGAGGTGAACTGCCGGACACTGGTCGTCATCGGGTACGACGTCGTGCTCACGGTCGGCGCCACCGGGTCCCGCCGCAGTGCGCGCAGGCAGTTGCCCGTACTCGGACTCGTGGTCTCCCAGCGTCACGAGACGGGCGAAGCCGGTGATGTCGAGCATCTGGCGGATCAGGGCGGCCGGCGTCCGGATCGTCAGTGTGCCGCCGGTGACCTCCAGACGATCGGCGCCCGTGGGCAATCACACCCAGACCCGACGCATCCATGAACCGGAGTCCCACCAGGTCCAACAGGACCGTGTGGTGGCCCCGATCGATCATCGTCTCGAAGAAGGCGCCGAACTCGGGCGCCGTGAGCGCGTCCACCTCGCCGCGTAATGCAAGCACCACCTGGCCGTCCACAAAACTGGCGCCAATGGAGAAGTCGGACAAGGGACGTTCGGTGCCGATCACTTCTAGGTTCGGATTCCGAGGGGAACGGCCCGGCGCCCGCCCGTTCCCTGGACGGTCAGGGTCACGTCGCCATTTGCCCCGGGGCAGAGGGGGAAGGTGCCCGATGTGCGATGGGGTGCGACTCCCGACGATCGACAGTGAGGTGTTCGACATGTGCCGTCCCTCCAAGGATGTGGGGGGCAGCCGATCGGCCGTCCCGCTCAAACCCTCTCTGTCGAAGGTGCCACCATCGTACACCTCGGTCCTCTTCGGCGTCACTCGCTCGCTCTACGATGCGCCCATGGGCCACGTGCGACGGTGCGGGTGAAGACCTCCGCCGCCGTCCGGGTGGCGACGAGCGCCGCCTTGGGAGCGGTGGTCGGGCTCGCCTTCTCATTGTTCAGTTCCCGCTACACCGTATGGGAATCGGCCGTCCTCGTGGGCTGGGATGTGGCGGTCACCTTCCTCATCGGGACCATCTATGTCGCCCTGCATGCCTCGACCCCGAGCGAGACGAAGGCGAACGCCCTGCGGGAGGACCCGAGCCAGCACCTCTCGGAGCTGCTCGTGCTCACCGCCGGCGTGGCCGTCCTGGCCGCGGTCGGCCTGCTCCTCTTCCGGGCGGGCGGCACCACGGGAGGGACCAAGGCGTATCTGATCTCCCTGGGTGTGGTCAGCGTCGCTCTTTCATGGGCACTGGTCCACGTCACATTCACCCTGCGCTACGCCCGGGCGTACTACGGCACGCCCGAAGGGGGCATCGACTTCAACGAGGATGAACCCCCGAACTACCTGGACTTCGCGTACCTGGCCGTCACCATCGGCATGACATTCCAGGTGTCGGACACCAATCTGACGACGAAGGAGATGCGCCATATCGCCCTCTCGCACTCTCTGCTGTCCTACCTCTTCGGGGCGGTGATCGTGGCCCTCGTGATCAACGTGGTCTCGAGTCTGCTGCACTGAGCCCCCGGCCGGGGCGCCCGGGCAGGGCGCCCGACCTGCCGCCCGGTCCCGGCGAGCGTTACCCCTCTGCCCGGTCCTCGTCGCCTACGAAAAGGTCGCGCCGGCGGGCTCTCTCCATCGCCAGCTCCTTCAAACGCCCCTGGGCGCTGACCCCGTGCACATTCTCGACGCGACGCCAGCGACGATCGGAACCGAGCTGCCACGTGTTCGTCTCGTCGGCGAAAATGAGATCGAGGACCTCGAAGAGCCGCCCCTGCAGCTCGGGGTCCCGAATCGGGGCAAGGACCTCGACCCTCCGATCCAGATTTCGCCCCATCAGGTCGGCAGAACCGATATACAGCTTGAGCGGCAGGCCCGGCCCCACGTCGGGGTTCTTCGGCACCCCGCCGAAGCGGTAGATCCGGGAGTGCTCGAGAAAGCTTCCGACCAACGAGCGCACCGAGATGTTCTCGGACAGTTCGGGGATACCGGGTCGGAGGCGGCACAAGCCCCGCACGGACAGGTCGATCGGCACGCCGGCTCCCGATGCCCGGTAGAGCGCATCGATCATGGCGGCGTCGGTCAAACCGTTCAGCTTGAGGACGATGCGTCCTTCGGGACCCGCCTCGGTCTGCTCCTCGATCATGGCGAGGATCCGCTTGCGCACGGTGACCGGCGACACCAGGATCTGGTCGTAGTCGGCGTGCCGCGAGAAGCCGGTGAGGTAGTTGAACAACTCCCCCACGTCGCCACCGATCTCCTCGTCGGCGGTGAGAAGCCCGATGTCCTCGTAGATGCGCGCGGTCTTCGAGTTGTAGTTCCCCGTACCCACGTGGCAGTAGTGCCGCACACCGTCCTCTTCGCGACGCAGGACCAGCGCCGTCTTCGAGTGCGTCTTCAGGCCCACGATCCCGTAGACCACGTGGACGCCCGCCTCTTCGAGTGCACGGGCCCAGCCGATGTTCGCCTCCTCGTCGAAACGCGCCTTCAGTTCGACGATGGCCGCCACCTGTTTGCCGTTCTCGGCCGCTCGGATGAGGGAGGCCACGATGGGGCTGTCACCGCCGGTGCGGTAGAGGGTCTGCTTGATCCCCAACACCGCCGGGTCATCCGCGGCTTGGCCGATGAACGCCTCCACCGAGGTGGCGAAGGAGTCGTAGGGATGATGGACGAGCACGTCACGTTCGCGCAGTTGCGCGAAGAGCTCGGTCGGCTCGTGCGCCGCCGTGGCCAAGCGGGCCGGTGTCATCGGCGTCCACGTCTCGACGTGGAGGTCGGGGCGATCCAGTCCGTAGACCCCCCACAGCCCGCTCAGGTCCAATGGAGCCGCGACCCGGAAGACGCCGTCGGCGCCGACCTCGAGCTCCGTGGACAGCAGCTCGACGAGCTCGGCGTTCATGTCGGCCCCGACCTCGAGCCGCAACGCCCGGCCGAAGCGCCGGCGGCGTAACTCCATCTCGATCGCCACCAGGAGATCGTCGGCCTCGTCTTCCTCCAGTGCCAGGTCGGCGTTGCGGGTGACACGGAACGTGTGGTGCTCGCCGACGCTCATTCCGGGAAACAGCGTGTCGAGATGCGCGGCGATCACCTGCTCCAGCGGAACGAACCGCTCCCCGTCGGGCATGACCACGAAGCGCGGCAGGACGGGCGGCACCTTGACACGGGCGATGCGACGCTCACCGGTCGAGGGATCCTGTACCTGGACCACCAAGTTGAGCGACAGGTTCGAGATGTAGGGGAACGGGTGACCGGGGTCGACGGCCAAGGGTGTGAGGACGGGGAAGATCTGGCGCTGGAAGACGTCGACGAGGTGCACACGGTCGTCGTCGTCGAGTGACGACCAGTCCGAGAACCGCACGCCGGCATCGGCCAGCGCCGGGACGATCTGCTCCAAGAAGATGGCGTCCTGGCGACGCACCAGTTCTTCGACCCGGGTCCGGATCATCTTCAGCTGCTCGCCCGGCCGCAACCCGTCGACTGATCGGGTGCGCACGCCGGCGGCCACCTGGTCCTCCAGTGCGGCCACGCGGACTTGATAGAACTCGTCGAGCAGTTCGGAGAAGATGGCCATGAACTTCGTCCGCTCCAACAGCGGAACGCTGGCGTCCTCGGCCAGATCGAGGAGGCGGGCCCCGAAGTCGAGCCGCGACTGCTCCCGGTTCGTGAAACGCTGGTACCCGAACGCCTCTATCTGCTGCAGCGTGGGTGGCGTCGGGCGCTCGTTGGCCCCCCAGGGCGGCGTCATCAGGTCTGGATCGGCAGTCATGGTGTCCTCCACCATGCTACTTGGCACCACTACGATGCGACGAGTGCCAGCACGAACCCGTCACACACGGATTCCGCGCTACGTGGTCGGCCCCAAACCCAAGCGCCGCACCGAACTCGGCCTGCTCGTGTTCGCCTCGGTGATCACGGTTGCGCTGTACATCATTGCCGAGACCGCCCACAAGTCGAAGATCCCCCCTCACATCGGACCCTTTCTCGGTATCGTCCTCGGCCTCTCGCTGGCGGCGCACATGGCCAACCGGTGGCTCGCACCGCAGGGCAACGCCGTCATTCTCCCCTTGGCGGCCACTGCTCAACGGGATCGGTTACGTCGTCATCGCCCGCTGGGACCCCGGGTTCGCCAAATCCCAGGCCGGCTGGGCGGCCATCGGCGTCGGCCTGTATGTCGTCACACTGCTGGCGGTGCGGTTCTCACGGGACCTCGAGAGGTACCGCTACCTCCTGCTCTTGGCGGGCGGCCTCCTGCTGGTCGCCCCCCTGTTCTTCACGCCGATCAACGGCGCGAAGCTGTGGATCCACTTCTCGAGCTTCGAGTTCCAGCCGGTCGAGTTCTCCAAAATTCTCCTCTGCATCTTCTTCGCCTCGTACTTCGCCTCCAACAAGGAACTGCTCTCCATACCGACGGCGCGGATCGGGAACCGGCTCGTGCTCGACCCCCGTCCGCTCATCCCGATTCTCGTGGCCTGGGGGGTCGCCATGGCGATCATCGGGTTGGAGGACGACATCGGATTCGCCGCGCTGCTCTTCGCGCTCTTCATCGGCTTACTGTGGATCACCACCGGCCGCGTCGGCTACCTGGTGTTCGGCTTCGTCCTGTTCGTCGTCGGTGCCATCTTCGCCGCGCACTATTTCAGCCAGGTGCACTTCAGGGTCGAACAGTGGCTCAACCCATGGCCGACCAAAGCCAATCCCGGCCTCACCCAGCTCGGCGCCACGCAGTTCGGCTTGGGAGATGGCGGCATCGGGGGAACCGGTCTGGGACTGTTCCACTCCCCGTACCCGATTCCCGAGATCACCAGCGACCTGATCTTCGCCGCCATCGGTATCGAATTGGGGCTTGATCGGTGCGGCCGCCGTAGCCTTCGCCTACACGCTCCTGGTCGGTGCGGGTATGCGCATCGCACAAACGGCCCGCTCGGACTTCTCCCGCCTGATGGCCACCGGGCTCACGATCATCATCGGCTTCCAGGCGTTCTTCATCATGGCGGGGGTGGTGCGGCTCTTACCCCTCACCGGCATCACCTTGCCGTTCGTGGCCTACGGGGGCTCGTCACTCCTGGCCAACTACATTCTCATCGCGCTCCTCATGCGCATCTCCGACGAGGGTGCGCAGAAGATTCAGGAAGATCTCGCATCGGGCGTCGTCCAGCCGGGCGAACGCCCGATGGTCCCCGCCTGAGTATCAGCTCGGCTGCGGGACGACGTCGCCCGACTCTTCGAGGAGGCGCTCGTCGACCAGGATCGGCGCCGCGACCGGCATGCGCAGAGCCAGCACCAAGCCGTCAGAGGGTCGACACCCGATGCGCTCCCGTCCGTTGGGCGCCATCACATCGAGCTCGCCAGATAGTTACCCTGCTCCCGGCCGACGAGGCGCACGGCGATCACGTCGATGCGCACCCGTTGCAGCACCGAGCGCGAACAATTCGTGGGTCATGGGACGGAGCGAATCCATCCTGCGCATCGCCAGTGCCAGCGCCGTCCCCTCGGTGAGCCCGACCGGAAACACCAGGGTCCGCATGGGGGGCTCGGACTCGACCAGGGTCACGAGCGGGAACTGCGACGGCAGGTCCAACGACACATCCTCCACATCCATCACCCGGAAGGCGGGCGGGAGGGGCGCGACAGTCTCGTCGGTGTCCGCGTCCGACCCGACTGCATGTCGGTCATCGCATTCTCCGGTGGGCGCCGACACTGAGGGCCAGCCCGACAGCCAAGAAGAAGGAGATGACCGCAGTACCGCCGTAGCTGACGAACGGGAGCGGAATACCGGTGATGGGCATGATGCCCATCGTCATGCCGGCGTTCTGGAACACGCTGAAGGCCAAGAACGTGAAGAGCCCCGTGCACACCAGGCGGCCGAAGACATCGCGCGATTGGCCTGCCGCGCGCAGGACCCTCCACGCGATGACGCCGAGGAGCGACAACAGTCCCACCGCTCCGACGAAGCCCAGCTGCTCGCCCACGGCGGTGAAGATGAAGTCGGTCGACTGCTCGGGCACGTACCCGAGGTTGGTCTGGGCCCCGTGCAACAGCCCGGTCCCGAGCAGGCCTCCGGCGCCGATGGCGTTCTTGGCCTCGGTGGTGTTGTAGATGGCGGACATCACCTGGGGATTGGTGCTCGTCGAGTTCGGATTCAAGAACGTGGTCAAGCGGGCGATCTGGTAGGCGTGAAGAACACCCGATTCGACCGCCACCAGCGCCACGAAAGCCACCCCGAGGACCAGCAGCACCAGGATCCGCACGGGCAGCCCGGCGACGGCCAGCATCACGAGCAACACGATCATCATGATGATCGCGGTGCCGAGGTCGGGCTGAATCAGCACCAGGCCGATCGGGATCCCCGACAGGATCAGCAATTTGAAGACGTCCTTCCAGGCCAAACCCTCTTCGCTCCGGCGATCGCAATAGGCGGCGACCGCCACGATCAACCCGATCACCGCGAATTCGGAGGGTTGGATCTGGATCACGCCGATGCTGAACCAGCGTTGCGAACCCTGGACGTGGCTCCCCAGTGCCATGACGCCCAGGAGCGAGAGGACGGACAGGACGTAGAGCAGCATGGCGACGGGTTCAAGTCGCCGGTAGTCGAAGAGGGCGAACACGACCATGATGAAGAACCCCAGCAAGACGAACAATGCCTGTTTCTTCAGGTAGAAGTGGGGGTCGTCCCCTGCCGCGAGCAAGGTGCCCCGCGTGGCCGAATACACCATGACCAATCCGATCCCGGCAACCACAACCGTGGCCAGGACGAGGATGAAGTCGAAGACAGGACCGCTGCGCCTGGTGCCGACTGTGCGAGAGATCATGGTCATAGGGCGGTCTGGCGGGACAGAATACCGGGCATGACCCTTCCCCCCGTAGGCAGCCCCCATCCCCTGGTGGGAGCGACCCAGCCGGGAGGCAGCTGGCTCTACAACCTGCTGACCAAGTCCGGCGTCGACCCCGACACCGCCAAGACGGTCACTGAGCTGGTCGTACGCCCGCTGGAGGTGATCCTGGTGCTGGTCGTCGCCCTTGTGGTGGCTCGGCTCGGCAGCAAGGCCGTCCGGCGAATCCTCCAGCGTTTCGCCGACCGTGCCGAGGCGCGTTCGGGCTCCTCGCGGATCGGCGCCCGCATGTCGACGGTGTCGGCCGTAGCCGCCAACGTGTGGCGCTTCTTCGTCTTCGTCATTGCCGTCGCCATCTGCCTCGGCATCGTCGGCATCAACCTCGCCCCGTTGCTGGCCAGTGCCACGATCATCGGCGCCACCTTGGGGTTCGGTGCCCAGCTCATCGTGCGCGACTACTTCTCCGGGTTCCTGCTCACGCTCGAGGACCAGTACGGCATCGGCGACAGCATCACGGTCGGCACCGTCAGTGGCGTGGTGGAGGACCTCACACTCCGCGTCACGAGCGTCCGCGCCGTGGACGGAACGGTCTACACCATTGCCAACGGCGAGATCCGCCAACTGGCGAACGCTTCGCGCGGCCGGGCGCAGGCCGTGGTCGATCTGACCCTCCCGGGGTCATCGGCCACCGATCTGCCACGCGCCCGTGCCGTCATCGAGGAAGCGGCGCGACGCGTTGCCGGCTCCGACCGGTTCGCCGGTCACGCCACCGAGCCGCCGGTACTGGTCACCTTGATCGGCTCGACAGAAAGCACCATCACCCTCCGCCTGATCCTCCATACGGTGCCGGGCCAGCGAGACGCGCTCAGACGCGCCCTACGCGAAGAAGCGATCGTGGACCTCAGCCGCGCCGGGTTGTGGCCGGCTCCCGCGTCAGACCCCGAGCCCCCTGTCGCCCACGCTCCGAACTGAGCACAGTGCCGGCCACGGAGCCGGCGGATGCAGAATCACGCGGCGTCGGTCGCCGCCCGCCACATGACGTCGACCGGAGCCGGCACACCGGTCCACAGCTCCAACTGCTCGGCTGCTTGATGCACGAGCATCCCCAGCCCGTCGACCGTCGGTGGCCCCCGCGTCGGCAGCGGCGGCGAGCCACGGCGTCGGGCGGGGAACGTAGACGAGATCCACCGCCACCTGTCCCGCATGCAACAGCGACGGGGCGAGCAGCCAACCCGCGCCGGCTGCTCCGGAGCCCTCCATGCCCACCGGCGTCGCATTGACCACCAATTCCGCGTCGCCGACGAGTGCCGCGCTCCGCCCATCGTCGGCCGCTCCACCCGCAGGGCCGACCTCGCCCACGTGCCCCACGGCACCGGCCAGCGCCGCCACATCGACGGCGTTCTCCCGTGTCCGATTCACGACGGTGACCGATGCCGCGCCGGCGTCAGCCAACGCCAGCGTGACGGCACGGGCCGCCCCTCCGGCCCCCATGACCAGGCAGCGCCTGCCCCTGGGATCGAAATCCGCCGCACGTGCCAGGGAAGCCACGAATCCGGCGCCGTCGGTATTGGCGCCGAAGAGCACGCCGTCGCGGTTGAGCACGCAGTTGACCGCTCCGAGCTGCGCCGCGACGGCGCTGCACTCGTCCACGAGCGCCGCCACCGCAGCTTTGTGCGGCATGGTCACCGAGACGCCCGCCACTCCCAGGGCACGCAGACCATCGAGCGCCGCCGCTGTGTTCCCCGCGGCCACTTCGAACGCGACCGAGATCCAGTTGAGCTCCAGTGCGGCAAAGGCTGCGTTGTGAAGGAGGGGCGAGAGGGAGTGACGGACGGGGTAGCCCATGACACCTACCACCGTGGTGCGCGCGTCCGTCCGAACAGGACCGCGCACACCGGGGGACGCCATCAACCCACTCCGCGTCTGCTGCGCCAATTTCTCGTTGGCCAGTTGCTCGGCGAACGTGTCGGAGAAGGCTTCCGTTCCGTCCTTCTTCACCACGACGAAGTACAGCCAGGCCCCGGCCGGAGGATGAACGGCCGCCGAGAGTGCCGCCGGCGATGGGCTACAGATGGGCGTCGGCGTGAGCCCGAGATTGAGGTAGGTGTTGTAGGGCGTCTGCAACTTCAGGTCGGCAGATGTCACAGCGCCGCCGTCCTGCCCGAGCGAGTAGAGAACGGTGGCATTCATCTGCAGGGGCTTGCCCGCGGCCAGCCGGTTGTAGATGACGCGCCCCACCTGAGGCATGTTCTTGATGATGTAGCCCTCCTTCTCCACGATGGAGGCCGCGATGATCACCTGGTAGGGCGTTAGCCCGAATGCGGAGGCGGAGCTCGTGCTCAACCCGGCGTTCGTGGCCTGGGTGTCGAACTTGTGCACCATGGCGGTCAGAAGGGCCGTGTCGCTCTCCCCCGGCACCACGAGGTAATTGCCCGTACCCAGGAGACCCTCCAGGTTGTCCGACCCCGGCGGCGAGAACACGGAGTGCACCGCACCGCTGGCGGCCACCTTGGCGAATTCGCCGGTCGAGTGACCGGGGAGTCCGTCGACCCGCTCCGCTACTTCGTGCAGCGTCAGGCCAGGGTTCACGGTGACCGCCACGATGTTAGGGCCGCCGTCGAGGATGGCGTGCACCTGCGCGAAACCCTGATTCTGGTGCAGCAGGTAGTGGCCGGGAACGATGGTCGGCGAGCCGTGGACCAGGTCGTACACGCGAAAGGCGAACGAGCTTCCGATCACGTGATCCGCCGAGAGCTTCGACAACACGGTGCCCACCGAGTCCCCACTTCGTACGTCGATGATCTCGCGAGGACCGGCCGACCCCGAGCCGTGCGACTCCACCTCGTACCAGAGACCGAAGGCCACGACGATGAGGACCACTGCGCCGGCGATGAGTGCCACCACCCGGCGTCGACGGTGACGCACACGGCGGTTCCGGCGAACTGCCGTGCCCGCGTCGGTCCTGACCCCGGGGTCAACGGTCCCACCCGGGACCTCGCCCCCGACGTCGCCAGCCGGTCCGACCACGGGCTGCTCACCCGTCGGGTCACCCGTCGGGTCGCCACCCGGCCACTCGTTCGGCGGTTCGCTCACGCCGTTCCCTTCATGTCCGATTCCCGCGCGGTCGACGTGTCCAACCACGCCTGCAGCAAGACCATCGCCGCCGCACTGTCGATGACGGAGCGAGCTGCCCGACCCTTGCGCCCGGCTGCCGTCAGCGAACGCTGCGCCTCGACGGTCGTGAAGCGCTCGTCGGCCGTCTCCACCCGAATGCCGAGGGGCTCGAGGAGGGCCCGAAGGGCCGTCACCTCCGTCAACGCAGCCTTGGCCGCCGGTCCGCTCGCCCCGGACAAGCTCAACGGAAGGCCGACCACGACCGTGCCGGCCTCGATCTCACTGATCGCCGAGAGCACGGCCGCATGGTCACGGGCCGGATCCCCCGTGCGCTCCACCACGCCCCACGGAGACGCGAGCGTGCGCCGGCTGTCGCTGTACGCCACGCCGATACGGCGTGACCCGAGATCGAGGGCCACCACGCGGCCGTGCTCGCCCACAGTCACGCCGAGAGGAGCCGGCGTGCCTCGGCGAGCGCTTCGTCCACCCGGGACACGTCCTTGCCACCGGCCACGGCCAGCTGGGGCGACCCGCCGCCGCCGCCGCCGACGATCGCGCCCAGGGCACGCACCACCTCTGTGGCATTCGGCTCACCGTCCGTCACGACCACGAGTGCCACCTTGTTCCCATCGGGCGACCCGCCGAGTGCGACCGCCTCCACACCGTCGTGCCGGTGGACCGCCTGCGCCAACGTCCGGAGGGCATCGGGCTCGAGCGCGTTCTGCCGGGCGACGACGACCCCGTCGACGGCACCCTTGGCCAGGTCCGTCGCCACCGACTCACTCGACTGCTGGCGGAGCTTCGAGAGCTCCTTCTCCGCCTCGCGTTGGCGTGCCAACAGGCGGTCCAAGGAAGGCAGGAGGTCGTCGGGATCGGTCCGCAGGAGGTCGGCGGCGGATCGGATGAGGTGCTCACGCGCGGTGGCCCGGTCGAGGGCGGCGCGGCCCGTGACGGCGAAGATACGGCGCTTGTTCGACCCGATGCTCTCCTCCGACACCAACGCGATCGGGCCGATCTGCCCCAGCGAGTCGACGTGGGTGCCTCCGCAGAATTCGAGCGAGGTACCGCCGGCCCGGATGACCCGCACCGTCTCGCCGTACTTGTCGTCGAAGAAGCGCAGCGCGCCCATGTTCTCGGCCTCCTGCAACGAGGTCTCGGTCGTCTCCACCGGGGCGTCGGTGAGGACCGCGTCGTTGGCCAGGCCGAACACCGCGTCGAGCTCCTCGGTCGTCATGGCCCCGTGATGCGAGAAGTCGAAGCGCAACCGGTCCGGCGCCACCAGCGAGCCCTGCTGGCGCACGTGGTCGCCCAGCACGGTACGCAGGGCTGCGTGGAGCAGGTGGGTGGCGGTGTGGTTCCGCCGGATCGCCTCACGACGTGCGACGTCGATCGCGGCGAGCGCGTCCTGCCCCAACACGAGCTCACCGGTGACCCGCGCCTTGTGCGCGACCAACCCGGGGAGCGCGTACACGGTGTCGTAGACGTCGGCCCGGCCGGTCTCGGTCACGATGGAGCCGGTGTCGCCCACCTGGCCACCACCTTCGGCGTAGAAAGGCGTCTGGTCCAAGAAGATCTCGACGACGTCGCCGCCGGTGCCCGCACCGTGATGCCCGTCCACGGCGGCGTCACCCCCGGTCCCCGAGGTCGAGAGCAGCCCCACGATGCGCGCCGGAACCTCGTACCCGCCCGCCGCACGCCCGACGAACTGCGTCGTGCCCTCCGCCTCCAACAGGGCGCGGTAGGCCGACTCGTCGCCCACCTTGGCCGAGCGCGCCGCGGCACGGGCCCGGGAACGCTGCGCGGCCATGGCGGCGTCGAAGCCCGCCCGGTCGACCTCCACCCCGGCGTCGTGCGCCAGCTCCTCGGTCAGCTCGACCGGGAAGCCGTGGGTGTCGTGCAGGGTGAAGGCCACGTCGCCTCCGAGCACCTTCTCCCCGGTGGCGAACGCCTCCTCCAACCTCCCGAGGCCGGCCCGCAGCGTGCGGTCGAAGCCGGCCTCCTCGCGCTCGAGCACGGAGAGGATGACGTCGTTGTTCTCGATCAGGGCCGGGTAGGCCGCTCCGAGGACGTCGGTCGCCGCCCCCGACCAGCGCTGCGGTCACCGATCGCTCCACGCCGAGGCGCCGGGCCGCCAGCACGGCCCGGCGGACGACACGCCGCAGCACGTACCCCCGGCCCTCGTTGGCCGGGAGCACGCCGTCGGCCACCAGCATGGACATGGCCCGGCCGTGGTCCGCCATCACCCGCAGCGCGACGTCGGTCCGATCGTCGCGGCCGTAGGGCGTCCCGACGATGGAGGCCGCCGCCTCGATGATCGGTGCGAACAGGTCGGTGTCGAACATCGAGTCGCGCCCTTGGAGGATGGGCAGATATCCGCTCGAGTCCCGCCCCCGTGTCGATGTTCTTCTTGGGCAGGTCGGAACGGGTGCCGTCGGCGTCGCGGTTGAACTGCATGAAGACGAGGTTCCACAGTTCGACGAAGCGTTCCTCGCCGCCGAACTTGGGGCCGCCGTCGGCGCCGTAGGCCGGGCCCTTGTCGATGAAGATCTCCGAATCCGGCCCGCAGGGACCCGTGTCGCCCATCGCCCAGAAGTTGTCGGCGTCGCCCATGCGCTGGATCCGCTCGGCGGGGAAGCCCACCTTGTCGATCCAGATCTGCTCGGCGTCGTCGTCGCCGTCGTGCACGGTCACCCACAGGCGGTCCCCGTCGAGCCCGAAGACCTCGGTCAGCAACTCCCAGGCCATCGGGATGGCGCCTTCCTTGAAGTAGTCGCCGAAGCTGAAGTTGCCGAGCATCTCGAAGAAGGTGCAGTGGTAGGTGTCCATGCCGACGATCTCGATATCGAGCGTGCGAAAGCACTTCTGGACGCTGGTGGCACGGGGCCAGGGCGCGACCTCATCCCCGACGAAATAGGGCTTGAACGGCACCATGCCCGCGATGGTGAACAGCACCGACGGGTCGTGCGGGATGAGGCTGGCAGAGGGCACGGCGGTGTGCGCCCGCTCGACGAAGAAGCGCGTGAAGGCCGCCCTCAGTTCGTTGGCGTCCATGAGCACAGCTTACCGGCGACCACCTGGGCCGATGGTCCAGGCCCCTCGGGGCCCTCAGGCGTCCGCGATGCCGACGATCGGCCGGTTCAGGTGGATGTCGCCCGTCGAGCCGAAGAACTGGGCGTCGCCGAAAGTGAAGATCCCGCCGTCGGAGGCGACCAGCCAGTACCCGCCGCCGCTGGGCGTCGCCGCCATGCCGACGATGGGCTGGTTGAGGTGGATGGCACCGGTGGAGCCGTAGAACTGGGCGTCGCCGAAGGCGAAGATGCCGCCGTCGGAGGCGACCAGCCAGTAGCCGCCTGCCGTCGGGCGTCGCCGCCATGCCGACGATGGGCTGGTTGAGGTGGATGGCGCCGGTGGAGCCGTAGAACTGGGCGTCGCCGAAGGCGAAGATGCCGCCGTCGGAGGCGACCAGCCAGTAGCCCCTGCCGTCGGGCGTCGGCGCCATGCCGACGATGGGCTGGTTGAGGTGGATGGCACCGGTGGAGCCGTAGAACTGGGCGTCGCCGAAGGCGAAGATGCCGCCGTCGGCCGCCACCAGCCAGTAGCCCTTGCCGTCGGGCGTCTGCGCCATGCCGACGATGGGCTGGTTGAGGTGCGTTGCGCCCTCCGAGCCGAGGAAGGGGGCGTCGCCGAAGCGAAGATGCCGCCGTCGGAGGCGACGAGCCAGTAGCCGTTCCCGGTGGGCGTGGCCGCCATGCCGACGATCGGCTTCTGCAACGTCAGGTTCCCCGTACTCCCTTCGAACGGCGCGTTCCCGAAGTCGAAGACGCCGCCGTCCGAACCGACGAAACGGTAGCCGCCGCATCCCGGCACGCCGAACGCGAAGGACGTGTCCGACGTGACGACCGACGTCCCTTGCGGGTTGGTCACCGTGATGTTGACGCAGAGAGCCCTGCCCGGCGAGGGCGGGACCACCACAAGGGAGGTGGCGCTCGTCGACTCGATGGTCCCCACCCCGGCCGCGCCGAAAGTGACCGACGGTGGCGTCGGCCAGGCCGCCCCCTCGGATCGTGATGGCACCGGCGCCCGAGACCGGGCCCGTGCCGGCGCTGAGGCTCGTCGATCGCGGGGCAGCCGCCGCCGCCCTGCAAGGCAATCGCGAGATTCTGCTCCTGGGGCGTGCCCAGACCCGTCGCCGGATTGAAGCCGCTCGAGGCGGCGAACTCGCCACCATTCGTATCGGTGAAGTCGTTGTTCCCCGTCGTGACGGCGGTGAAATTCGTCCGCGCTCGACGCCGCGTAGAGCGCCGGACCGACGAGACCGACCCTGGAGTTGCAGCCCTGATTGGTGTCGGCCAGGAACCCGGCGAGGGAGGGCGCCACTGCGCTCGTGCCGCCGAAGTCGAGCCAGCCGCCCCAGTAGATGACGACGCCATGGTGGGGATCCGCATCGAGGGAGAGATCCGGCACGACGCGCTCGTTGGGCGCACTCATGAGCACGGGCTGCCAACTCGACCTGGGCCACACGGCCGAGAACCCTCCCCCGCCGGCGCCGTTCACCGACGCCTGCTGGCAGGTCCCGAAGCTCTGCGAGAGGCAGTTGTTCCAGACCGCCTGGCTCGCGGTCGCCCCGCCGATCAGCGTGGTTCCCCCGGCACTCACCACGTCGGGTTGACTCCCCGGATCGTCCACCGCCAGTTGGGTCCTCCCGTCGGCACCGAAGCAGTCCTCCGAGCCCGAGTCGCCCGATGCCGCGACCATGGTCTGGCCCTGCATGGCCATCCGTTGGAAGATGGCGTTCTCCTGCGCGGCGGCACCCGCGTCGTTGTCCTGCTCGCAGAAGCCCCAACTCGTGCTGACCACCTGGGCCACATCTTCGGCGGCAATGCGGTTGTAGAGATCGATCGCCGCCACATCGATATTGTTCGGCGCCTCGTAGACGACGAGGGACGCCGATGGTGCGCTGACGGCGGCCAGCTCGATGTCGAGCGCGGCCTCGCCCGAACCCGACGACGAGCCGGTCGGCGTGGCGTCCACCGTGACGACCCGTGTCGGATTGTTCAGCCCGTAACAGTTCTCGAACGCCGAGATGTCCGAATTCGAGAACTGCTCGAACTCGATGACCCCGATGGTCTGGCCGGCGCCCGTCCGCCCCTCATCGAGCAGCTGGCTCAGGCCGTAGGCGTCGGCCAGCTGCGTCGACGTGTAGTTCGACGAGCCGGCAGCCCTCGTCGCCGCACTGCAGGCCTGGGGCGAGCCCACCGCATGACCGGCCGGCGTCGCTGCGGCCACCGCCGACCCGCCGGGCGCCGACTCCGCCCGCGACCCGGAGCAACCGTGAATGCGCCCGGGCCAGGCTGCTGAGACCGACGATGCCGGTGATGTCGTGCGCCAGCGCTGCCGGGATCTGCGGATCAGCCGTGTTCACCCTCGACGTGCCACCGCCCGGGAGGCGCACCGATTCGAGAGGGGTGCCGAAGGCCGCGGACACCGCGCTGCGCGGTGCCGCTGACCGGGAGCAGGTCGCTGCCCGGGGTGGGGGTGCCCACCCGCAGTCCCTGCGCGCGCAAGCGAGGCGCTCACCTGCGCCACCTCAGCCGCGCTCGGACCGAAGGCGGAGGCGAACTGCGCCGATGTCAGATAGTGGTGGTACTCCGGTGAGCCGGGTGTGGAGACCGCTGCTACCGCGTCGGCCAACCCGGTCGGGTCCTGTCCGGCCAACCCGACGTCGAGCTGCAGCGTCTGGCCGGCCGGCACCGGCCCGAGGCGGGTCACGTCGGACGGGACCCTCGGCAGCTCGCCCCGCAACGTCACCTTTGACTGCGGCGTCGGCGCGGCCGCGACGGGGCCCGAGACGATCAGGGCCGTGCAGGCCCCCAGGCACAGTGCCGCAGCGCACGAGGCGGCCCTGTGGATTGCTTTCTTCAAGCGCCTGCCTCTCGATCGTGATCCGGCTCGCCCGGTCCTTCAGCGCCGTGGGGAGACGGCTCGTAATACACATGCCCTTCCAGCGCCTCTGGACGATACTGCTGCGCCACGACCCCCGACGGGTCAGTGTGCGGATAGACGTAACCCTCGCCGTGGCCCAATGAGCCCGCCGCCTTGTAATGGCTGTCGCGGAGGTGCGCCGGCACCTCCTGGGCCGCCCCGGAGCGCACATCTTCCTGGGCGCGGCCGAGGGCCACGACCACCGAGTTCGACTTGGGGGCCCGAGCCAGATAGATCACCGCTTCGGCCAGGTTCAGCGCCGCCTCGGGCAGGCCGACGTACTCCACGGCTCGTGCCGCCGCCTCGGCGATCAACAACGCCTGCGGATCGGCGAGGCCGACATCCTCGCTGGCCAGGATCACCAGGCGCCGGGCCAGGAAGCGCGGATCCTCGCCGCCTTCGATCATGCGGGCCATCCAGTACAGGCCGGCGTCGGGATCCGAGCCACGCACGCTCTTGATCAACGCGCTGATCTGGTCGTAGTGCTCGTCCGCTCCCTGGTGGAAGAGCCGACCGTCTCGAGCCCGGGCCATGTCCTCGATGGTCAGCTCGATCGGCGCTGTGCCACCGGCGCCACCGCTCCCGGCTAGCCCAGCGCCGCCCGGGCCAGGGCGACCGCAACCTCGACCGTCGTGAGCGCCGCCCGGGCATCCCCTTCGCACGCCGCCACGACCGCATCGACGGCGTCGTCGGTGGCCGCCGCATCCTCGGCCGCCAGCCCACGCCAGATGAGCGTGCGCAGATTCTCGGGGCTGAGCGGGCGCAGCCGCCACAGCGAGGACCGGGACAACAACGGCGGGTTCACCTCGAAGAACGGATTCTCGGTCGTGGCCCCGATGAGCACCACCAGTCCGTCCTCGACGGCGGGCAACAGCACGTCCTGCTGGGACTTGTTGAAGCGGTGGACCTCGTCGACGAAGAGCATCGTGCCCTGCCGGTGCTCGCCCAGACGGCGCTCCGCCTCGGCCAGCGCCTCCCGCACGTCCTTCACGCCGGCCGCAGTCGCCGACAGCGTGACCAGGTGCTTGGCGGTGGTGGCGGCGAGCAGGCGGGCCAACGTGGTCTTCCCCGTGCCGGCCGGGCCCCACAAGATGGCCGATCCGACGCGATCGCTCTCGGCCAGCGTGCGCAGCGGGGCGCCGGGCGCCACGAGATGCTCCTGGCCCACCATTTCGTCCAGCGTCCGCGGCCGCAGGCGTGCGGCAAGAGGCGCCTGACGCTCCAGGTTCCGATGGGCGGCCTCGGCGAACAGGCTCAAATCGACGAGGTGCCGGGCGTCGGGGGCGGGGCCACGGTGCGGATCCCCAGCTCGGCCAGAGCGGCCGCGGGCAGTGCGCTCGGGGCACCGGTGAGGAGGTCGGCACCCGACTGGGTCTTCGGATAGGCGATCACCTCGCGGATGTTCTCCTCCCCGGCCAGCACCGCCACCAGGCGATCGATGCCGAAGGCGAAGCCGGCATGCGGCGGCGCGCCGTAGCGGAACGCGCTGAGCAGGAAGCCGAACCGGCTCTCGGCCTCCTCGGCGCTGATCCCGAGCGTGTCGAAGATGCGCGACTGGATATCCCGGCGGTGGATACGGACACTCCCCGATCCCAATTCCCAGCCGTTGAGGACGAGGTCGTAGGCCTGCGAGCGCACGGCGAAGGGGACCGGTGTCGAGGAGCGCCAGATCCTCCTCGTACGGCATGGTGAACGGGTGATGGGCCGGCTGCGGGTTCCCGATGGCGTCGACCCCGTCGAACATGGGGAAGTCGACGACCCAGACGTAACGGTGCGGGCCCTGCCCGACCGGCGGTGAGCCCAACGCGACGCGCAGCGTGCCCAGCGTCGTGCAGGCGATCCGGTGGGTGTCGGAGACGGCCAGGATGAGATCCCCCTCCTTCGCACCGGTCTTCTCCAGGAGAGCCGCCCGCTCGATATCCGACAGGAACCGATTGAGCGGTGAATCGAAGGTGAGCCCTCCCCCGTCTGCGGCAATCACCCGGAACCACGCCAGACCCGCCGCACCCGCCCGCTTGGCGTGCTCGCCCAGGGCATCGAGGCGCGAGCGTGTGAACGAGGCCCCGTCGGGGACGCACATCGCCTTGAGGTGGGAGCCGGAGAACGCGCGCACCTCGGTGTGCGCGAACTCCACCGCCAGGTCGACCAGCTCCATGCCGAAGCGCAGGTCGGGCTTGTCGGTGCCGTAGCGTTCGAGCGCGTCGGCCCAGGTCATGCGGGCGATCGGGGGCGGCCGCTCACCCGTGGCGGCCTCCGCCGCATCGAGCACAGCTTCGGACACGTAGGCCATCACGTCGTCCTGCGTGGCAAACGAGACCTCCATGTCGAGTTGGGAGAACTCGAATTGGCGGTCGGCCCGCAGGTCCTCGTCGCGGAAGCAGCGGGCGATCTGGTAGTAGCGGTCGAAGCCGCCCACCATCAGCAGCTGCTTGGCCAGTTGCGGGCTCTGCGGCAACGCGTAGAACGATCCGTGATGGAGCCGGCTCGGGACGGAGAACTCGCGGGAGCCTTCGGGCGTCGGGGCCCAAAGGAGCGGCGTCTCCACCTCGCAGAAGCCCTGCCGGTCCATGGCCGCCCGAATGGCGGCATTGACGCGCGCCCGGAGGCGCAGGTTGGCCTGCATGCGCGGGCGGCGCAGGTCGATGTAGCGGTAGCGCAGGCGCACCTGCTCGTCGGATTCGTCCCGATCGTCGACGGAAAAGGGCGGTGGCTCTGCCTCGTTGAGCACCACCACCGTGCACTCACCCAGTTCGATCTCACCGGTGGCGAGCCCGGGATTGACCGTTCCCTCCGGCCGGTGCCGCACCGTCCCCTCTATGGCGATCACCCACTCGCTGCGCACGTCGACCTTCGTGTCGATCACGCACTGGACCACACCGGTGTGATCACGCAGGTCGATGAAGGCCAGGTGCTCGCCGTGCTCGCGGCGCCGCCCGACCCATCCGCACACCCTGACCCTGGCCCCCTGGTCGCTGGGGCGCAACACCCCGCAAAGGTGCGTACGCAACCCGGTGGGCCGGTTCTCGATGGGCCCTGTGGGGGCGATGTGATCAGTCATGGAGTGCAGCAGGTTCCTTTGTCGTTCGAACGGTCATTCAGCCTGTCATGCGCGGGCGGCGTCGTGCCGCGCCGGATGTGCCGCGGTCAGAGCACCAGCGCACGCAACTCTGCGACGACGTCAGCCCGGGGGACCGTGCGCTGCCCTTCCTCGTTGCGCAGGGGGCGCAGGCTGACGGTACCCTCCGCCAGTTCCTTGGCCCCCATGACCACGGCCACCAGCGCTCCGGACCGATCGGCGGACTTGATCTGGGACTTCATCGAGCGGTCGTCGAAGCCCCTCTCGACCCGGAAGCCGGCCCGGCGCAGCTCGGCCGTCAACAGGACGGCCGATTCTCCTCCCGTGACGTCGATCACATAGGCGTGCAGTGGGGGGGCGTGCGTGGGGTAGACGCCTTCGGCGTCGCAGCCGATCAGGATGCGCTCGATGCCCAGGCCGAAGCCGATGCCTGGCGTGGGGGCACCACCGAGCATCTCCACCAGGCCGTTGTAGCGGCCACCGCCGCCGAGCGCGTTCTGGGCCGCGTCAATGGCGCCCGAGGCGAATTCGAACGTGGTCCGCGTGTAATAGTCGAAGCCGCGCACGAGTCGGTGATCGATCATGTAAGGAACATCGAGCGCGTCGAGTCCGGCCCGCACCCGGGCGAAGTGGGCGGTGCAGGGCTCACAGAGGTTGTCCACGAAGCGGGGCGCACCCTCGGTTGCATCCTCGCATTCGGGTGTCTTGCAGTCGAGGACCCGCAGCGGATTGTGGTCGTAGCGGTCCTGGTGCGGCAGGCAGAGCTGGGACCGGCGCTCGGCCAGGAACTCTCGGAGCAGCTCCGTATAGCCGGGACGGCACGTGCCGTCCCCCATGGAGTGCAACTTCAGGGTCACCTGGTGCAGCCCCAGGCCCGCCAGGAATTCGAAGGCCAGCGAAATGACCTCGACGTCCAGGTCGGCGTCCGAGGGGCCGAGGGCCTCCACCCCGAGCTGAAAGTGCTGACGGTAACGACCGTGCTGCGGATTCTCGTGGCGGAACGACGGGGCGACGTACCAGGCCTTCCAGGGTGGGACGGGGTGGTGCTGCACGAAGGCGCGCACGATCGATGCCGTACCCTCGGGCCGCAAGGCCATGATCTGCCCGTCGCGATCGGCGAAGGTGTACATCTCCTTGCCCACCACGTCGCTCCCCTCCCCGATGCCGCGATGGAAGATGCCCACGTGCTCGAGGATCGGGGTGACGGCCAGCCCGTAGCCGGCACCCTCCACGAGGGTGGCGAAACGGGCGACCAGAGATTCCCAGCGGGTCGACTCGGGCCAGAGGATGTCGTGCATGCCCTTGGGCGTGCGGACAGGTGGCGCGTCGCCGGGCGCGTCGGAACCTACGGTCATCGGCGCCCCTTCACGTTCAGACTTTCTTGCCGGGGAGCTGACGGTACGCGTCGAAGACGCCGTCGAGGTGCTTGAGGGCCGTGATGAGCGAATGCAGGTGCGTGGGGTCGGCCAGTTCGACGTCGAATGCCATCCGGCTGACCCGATCGGCCGTGGTCGCGGTGCGGGCCGCCACGATGTTCAGATGGTGTTCGGAGACGACACGACTGACGTCGGCCAGCAGGCGCGAGCGATCGAACGCCAGCACCTCGATCGTCGCCACGAAGACGCCGTCGTTGCCTCGGTCCCACTCGACCTCGATGAGGCGCTCCTTGGACAGGTCGGCCAGCGATGCCGCGTTGGCACAGTCGGCCCGGTGCACCGAGACCCCGCGGCCCTGCGTGACGAATCCGATGATCTGGTCGCCCGGCACCGGCGTACAGCAGCGGGCAAGGTGGATCATGATGTCGTCGAGGCCCTCGACATAGACCCCGGCCGATGTCCGACGGCCCTGACGAGGACCGCGCACACCGCGCAGCGCCGTGGTGGGGAGCTGCTCGTTCTCGCCGCCCCGCAGCGCCCGCGACAGACGTTGGACAATGGACTGCGCGGAGACCTGCGACTCGCCGATGGCGGCGTACAACGCGTCGAGGTCGGCCAGGTGCATCGACTCGGCCACTTCGAGCATGGCTGACGAACCCAGCAACTTGTGCAGGGGCAGCCCGTCGCGGCGCAGTGCCCGGGCCAGCTCCTCGCGCCCGTTCTCGATCGCGTCCTCCCGGCGTTCGCGGCTGAACCACTGGCGGATCTTGTGGCGGGCCCGGGTCGAGGCCACGATCTGCAACCAGTCGCGGGACGGCCCGGCGGTCGGCGACTTCGACGTGAAGATCTCGACCGTGTCGGCTGAGTTGAGTTGGGTCTCGAGCGGGACGAGCCGTCCATTGACCCGGGCCCCGATGCAGCGGTGCCCGACTTCGGTGTGGATGACGTAGGCGAAGTCGACCGGCGTCGACCGGGCCGGCAGGGCGATGACCTTGCCCTTGGGCGTGAAGACGTAGACCTCGTCCTGCTCGAGGTCGAGCTTGAGTGCCTCGAGGAATTCGATGGGGTCGTCGGTCTGGCGATCCACATCGGCGATCCGCTGCAGCCACGCCATGTCGGAGGACGCGTCCTCCTTCTCCTTGTACCCCCAGTGCGCAGCGATGCCGTACTCGGCCCGGTGGTGCATCGCCGTCGTGCGGATCTGCACCTCGACCGGATTGCCGTCCAACCCGATCACCGTCGTGTGCAACGACTGGTACATGTTGAACTTGGGCGTGTTGATGTAGTCCTTGAAACGTCCCTGGACGGGCGCCCAGATGGCGTGGATCGCCCCGAGCGCGGCCCAGCAGTCCTTCTCGCTGGTCACCACGACCCGGATGGCCACCAGGTCGTTGATGTCGTCGAACTCCTTGCCGCGGACGACCATCTTCTCGTAGATGCTCCAGAGGTGCTTCGGACGCCCCGTGACATCGGCCTCGACGCCCATGTTCTCGAGCCGTTCGCGCACGTGGACGAGGACCCGGGCGAGGTACTCCTCGCGCTGCGGCGCCCGCGCCGCCACCATCTGCTCGATTTCGGCGTAGCGCTTGGGGTGCAAGGTGGCGAAGGCGAGGTCTTCGAGCTGCCACCGGACCTGCTGCACGCCGAGGCGGTGCGCCAGTGGCGCGTAGACGTCGAACGTTTCCTGCGCCGTGCGGCGCTGCTTCCACTCGGGCATCACCGCGAGGGTGCGCATGTTGTGGAGCCGGTCCGCCAGCTTGATGAGCAACACCCGCCAGTCGTCGGCCATCGCGACGAGCATTTTGCGGATGGTGGCGGCCTGCTGCGCCTCCTTCGAGTCGAACTGGAGTCGGTCGAGCTTGGTGACCCCGTCCACCACCTTGGCCACCCCGGGGCCGAAGGCCTCGGTGATGGACTCGAGGGTGAGGCCGGTGTCCTCAACCGCGTCGTGCAGGAGGGCGCCTGCGATGGTCTGCGCGTCCAGACCGAGCTCGGCCACGATGGTGGCCACGGCGATGGGGTGCGTGATGTAGGGCTCTCCGGAGCGTCGGAACTGGCCGTCGTGCGCGGAAAGGGCGGCGCGGGCTGCGGCCCTGATGGTCGACGAGTCGTCGTCGGGCCGGTGGCTGGAGAATTCCGCCAGCAGCGGTGCGATCATGTCCTCGAACGCGCGCTCCCCATCGTCTGTGACGGGAGTCACCCGAGCCAGGGTCACCATCCCTCTACGCTACCCGTTCGAGACTCCTGTCCCGGCGCGTCCGGGGTGTCGAGAGCCCGACAACTCAGCGCTTACGCTTCTTCTTTCCCTTACGGGGCCGCGGTGCCTGACCTGTGCCACCGCCGTTGGCCGCAGGACGGTCGATGACCGCGGTGCCGGCTCCCGCCGACGCACCCGACCCGGGTCGAATCGGCCCGGCCCGCTTGGCCGGCCCGGTGCTGTGTGGCTGTCCACCCGCCGCGATGCTGAACTGCGTGGAGAGGTTGGCGGCGTCGGTCGCGGAGAGCGAACTGGCACGGTCACCCCGAGCGGCGACTCGCTTCTCGATGGCGAGCCAGCGCGGCTCGTTCCGCTTCAGCATGAAGAGTATCGGCGAGGCGATGAAGATCGAGGAGTAGGCCCCGCTCAGGAGCCCGACGAAGAGCGCCAGCCCGTATTCCTGCAACGTGGACGCGCCCAGGAGTTGAGCGCCGATCAGGAGCACGGAAAGTACCGGAATGATGGCCACGGCGGAGGTGTTGATGGAGCGCGCCAGCGTCTGGTTCATGGACAGATTGATCAGCTGGCCATAGGTCATCGTCCCGTGCGAGCCGATGTTCTTCGTGTTGTCGCGCACGCGGTCGAAGACGACGACGGTGTCGTAGAGCGAGTAGCCCAGAATGGTCAGGATGGCCACCACGGTGTCGGGAGTGACCTGGAAGTTGAACAGCGAATAGATGCCGACCGCCACGACGACGTCGTGCACCATGGCGATGAACGCGGCAAGGGCCATCTTCGGCTCGAACCGGATGCTGATGTAGATGCCCACCACGATGAAGAAGATGATGAGGGCCTCGATGGCCTTGTTGGTGATGGACGAGCCCCAGGTCGGGCCGACCGTCTGCACACCGTTCTGCACATTCTCCAACGAGGTGTTGGTGAGTTTGGCCAAGGCCTCCTCGACCTTCAGCGTCTCGTTCTTCTGTGCCTGCGGAGGAAGCTTGTTGAGGTCGGCCTGCACGTTGAGATGTTGGTTCGACCCCTGGCCGAGCAATTGGACGATCGGGTTGACCAGCCCAGCAGACTGCATGGCGTCGACCGCCTGGGTCTGCGTCACATTTGGTGCCTTGACGGTCCACTCGGTGCCGCCCTTGAACTGGATGCCCAGGTTCAGCCCGCCGCGCAGGATGAGCGAGATGATGCCGGCCACGATGACCACGGTCGAGATCGTGAACCACACCCGCCGCCGGCCGACGAAGTCGAACTTGGTCTCACCCCGATAGAGGCGTTGAATTGCGCCTGGTGTGTGCGCCTCACCACCCTTGGGCTCCTTCGGCCGTCGCATGAGCGACCGGACGGCGTCGTCGACCGACAGCAATTCGCCGTCGTCGTCCAACTCGTCGTCGCCCATCTCCACATCGTCGAGGTCCCCGTCGAACTCGCCGTCCATGTCGTCGATGTCGTCGATGTCGTCGGCCCCGTCGTCATCGCCGACGCCGGCCCCGTTGCGGGTGGTGTCGCTCATGACGCCGGAACTCGCCCGGGCTTGATCAGACCGCTCTTGGTTCCCGAGCCGGCCCCACCCCCACCAGCGGCCCCGTTGTCGGGCTGGACCTCATTCCCGGTCCCGGGCCCCTTCATGGCCAGGCCCCGGGCGATGCCGAAGCGGCCGGCGCCCTGCATCTGGTCACTCCGACCCAACAGGATGACCAGCGGCCGCGTGTAGAACCAGGTGAACAGCATGTCCATGATGGTCGACAGGCCGAGGAAGAAGGCGAAGCCCTTGACGTCCCCCACCGCAACCACATAGAGGACGACCGCGGCCAGCAGGGAGACGAAGTCCGCCGCCCAGACCGTCCGCCAGGCGCTCTTGAAGCCACGGTCGACCGAGGTGCGGATGGAGCGGCCCGCCCGTGTCTCGTCCTTCAGTCGTTCGAAATAGACGATGTACGAGTCCACGGTGATACCGATGGACACGATCAGACCCGTGATGCCCGCCAGGTCGAAACTCGGGCTGAACGATGTATGGCCCAGCGCCGAGATGATGGCCCAGAGCGCCATCGACGTCAGCACCAGCCCCGAGATCACCACGAGTCCGAGGGCCCGGTAGTACAGCAACACGTAGAGCAGGACGAGGACGAGACCGGCGATACCGGCCCCCAGCCCCGCCTTCAGGGCGGACTTGCCGAGGGTCGGCGAAACCGTCTGCGTGGTCAGCTGCTTGAGGCGGACCGGCAGCGAGCCGAACTGCATGGCCAGGGCCAACGACTTCGCATCGGCCTCGGTCATGTTGCCGCCGCTGATCGTTCCCTGACCGCCGAACGAGGAGAACGTCTGCTGGGTCGGCTGAATGAGCGGCGCCGACTGGACCACCCCGTCGAGCTCGATTCCGAGCAGCAGGTGGAAGTTCTGCTGCGCCACCTTGTCCCACAATGCGGAACCGGCGGCGCCCCTGAGGGTGTAGTTGACCTCCCATTGCCCGGTCTGGTTCTGTTGCGCCACGGCCGAGCCGATCGCGCTCCCCGTCATCTGCTCGGGACCGAGCACATAGCGAAGCGAGCCTTTTGTGGACGAGCCGGCTGCCGGCAGGCTCGGGAGCAGCACCTCGCGGCTCGGGTAGTTGTTCACGGCGGTGCTGGTATTCGAATACTGGGCGAACCCCGGGTCGGGCGAAGGGTTATTGGACGAGTATCCCTGCACCGAGCTGTTGGGCGTGACGGCCAGGTTGGCCAGCGTGGTGGCGTACTGGGCCCCGCAGGCCGGCAACGTCTTGTTCCCCGAGATGGGCTTCTGTGCAGGTTTGGCCGGACTCGTCGCCGTGGCCTTGGTGGCAGGGCTCAGGGTAAGGGGGTAGGCGGTGCAGAGCACGGGCCGGAAGAACAGCTGGGCCGTGTTGCCGATTTCTGCCAGAAGGGCGGCCGCGTTCTTGACACCCGGGATCGACACCGAGATCTCGTTGTTCCCAGCTGTGCTCACTTGGGCCCCGGACACGCCGAGCCCGTTCACCCGGTTGTCGAGAATGGCGACGGTCTCCTGCAATTCGGCCGGAGAGACGGATTTGGAGGTCTGATAGACGACAGCGAGTCCCCCCGCCAGATCGAGTCCGAGGCGCGGGGTCCACTTCGCCGCGAACACGGCGGCGAATGAGCCTAACGAGATGACCACGACGGCCAGCACGCTGACCAGAAGGTTGCGCCTCTGCCGCATCCGGGCTCGAGACGACGCCGGGCTCACGCCTCTTTGTCCTCCCCGTCGTGGTCTTCGATCTCCACCGACTCGTGGTGCAGGTCGTGCTCGTCATCGTCGATGTCCGCGTCGGGTATCACGACCGGGTCGACCTTGCGCGCGATGGCCTGGCGTACGAACACGATGCGCGTCGGCTGGGCACCATCGAGGTTCCCGTCGGTTCCGGTGCTCCCGGTGAGGAGCGTATAGCGGTCGCCGTGGATCTCGAGGATGGTGCCGACCACCCCACCGATGGTCTGGACCTCGTCACCCACCATGTAGCCCGAACCCTGGTTGGCCCGCGCCGCCTTGGCCTTGCGCTGTTGGGGCTTGAGAAAGAGGAAGTACCCGGCGAAGGCCACCACGACGAGGATGATGAGAGGGGCAGGATTGGTCGATTTCTTGGCGGCGGCCGCGAACAGATCGACGAGAGCTGGAAATTGCGTCATGTGGGGTCCTTCAAGCCAGAGTGCATGCGAAGCGACACCCTATCTCCTGCATCTCGGCATTTTGTGCCGCTCTCCGACCGGTCGGCCCCCCAGTCTGGTCTTTGACCTGGCCCAGGGTGTCGACCCGCCCGGACCCGGCCGAACCGGGGTCCGACCCACCCCGACCCTCACCCGGGGTGCGCATCCCGGAATTTTTCCGGCCGGGCAACCGGACGGCAACCCGAATGCGCCGAGGTTGCACCATGCCTCCTCCAGCATGGGACCTGCACAGACGCAGATCACGAACTCCCGATACTGGTCGCCCGGAGGGGGGTGACCAGGTCGAGAACCCCGATTCCTTGGCGATTGATTACCCCTTTTCGGGGGTAGATCGGGAGGGAAATGGCAGCAACAGTGCGCCGGGTAAAGAGGGGCCACCATCGGTCGGAGTCATCCGAGTGGGAACCGGTGGTGGCCCTCCGGCGCACCGTTGCTCGCCGAGCGCGGGGAGGGGCGCGCCCAGAAACACGAAATTCACCCCGTGTTCCCAGTACAGTTCAGTGCTGCATGCGCAATGGGAATATTTCAGTCCTCGTTATCGAGGACGAGGCGGACATCCGGCAGCTCCTGCGGACGATGCTCGAACGCGAGGGCTTCACAGTCACTGAAGCCATGCTGGGCCGGGACGGCGTTCGACTCTTCCACCAGAAGCAACCGAACCTCGTCATCCTCGACGTCGGGATGCCGGACCTCGACGGCTGGCAGGTCCTCGAAAGGATCCGGGACATGAGCGACGTTCCCGTCCTCATGTTGACAGCGCTCTCCACCGAGCGCGACAAGGTACGGGGACTCAATGCAGGCGCCGACGACTATCTGACCAAGCCATTCAGCCGGGTTGAGCTCCTCGCCCGCATCCAAGCCATCAGCCGGCGCCAGGTCCAGCGCAACGAGCCGATCGTGTCGTTCGAGGACGAATCGATCCGGGTGGATTTCTCCGAGTCCCAGGTGACGGTCGCGGGAGTCCCCGTGGTACTGACACCGACCGAATACCGGCTTCTGGCAACCCTGGTTCGCCATCAGGGCCAAGTCCTCTCGTCGGACCAACTGATCGAGCTGGCCTGGGACGACCCGAGCGGACTGGCACCATCGCGTGTGAAATACGCCGTCTTGCGCCTCAGGCGCAAGCTTGGTTGGGGAGATCAGGACGACGGTCCGATCGAAACAGTGCGGGGCTTCGGTTACCGCTATCGCGCGCGGGCAAGGTGAACGCAGTTCGGTCATGAGCGCGGCCCGGCTTCCAGCCACCGGCGAGGGGGCCGCAATTGGGACGCGGGGTGGGCAGACCGAAGCGGGTGGGTCCAAGATCCCTGGTATCTCGGGTCCCTCCAGGGTCCGACTGCCACTCTTCGCGCTGGTCGCGCTCGGCACGGTCCTCATCGGCATCATTCCGTTCCCCCATGGGGCACGACTTGAAATCCTCGATCGCGCTTCTCCTCTTCTTCCTCCTTCTGATCACCGCCTTCGTCCTTCCGTGGGAACGGCTACCTGACTGGGCCTGGCTGGTGATTCCCATCGGCTATATCGCGGTCATCGCCATCATCCGTGACGCCCAGGGCCCGAGCCATTCCGAGCTCCTGGTCGTCTACCTGCTGCCGATCGTCTGGATGTCCCTCTACGGCCGTCGCCTCCATCTCCTCGTCGGGCTGTTCTGCATGGACCTGGCGCTCATGGTGCCGATCCTCCTCGTGGGCGACCCCAACTACCCACTCTCCACCTGGCGTCAGGTCGTCGTCCTCGTGATCGTGACCACCATGGTGGCCTCCACCATCTCGACCATGGTCCACCGCGACCGGATCTATGTCAGCGACCTGGCCCAACAATCGCTGTTGGCGAAGCGGAACGCCGACGACGCCCACAATGCACGCGAACGCCTCGAAACGTTGCTCCGTGCCGCGACGGGGAGCGCCATCATCGGCGTCGATCCGGCCGGAACGGTGACCTTCTTCTCGGCAGGGGCCGAGCTCATGCTCGGCTACAACGCGTCCGAGGTGGTCGGCACCCGCTCCATTGCGGACTTCATCGATCCAGCTCAGATCAGCGAACGCCGGCGGACGATCGATGCCATGCGAAAGGCGCTCGACCCCGTGTACCCCGAAACGGTGGCCGAAGTCCCGTGGACCGCCCGCCGCAAGAACGGCGAGCAGCGCCGATGCGTCGTACGGGTCCGCACGCTACCGGCGCAGGGGGGAACCGAGGGGACAGATGCCGCAGTCAGCGCCGGCTACGTCGTGGTGGCGATCGATGTCACCGAGCGCGAGGAGTTGGCGGCCGAGCGCGAGCGGCTCTACTCGGTCCAACGCGAGGTGACCCAGTCGCTCATTGAGCAGAACAACCGCCTCCGCGAGCTGACCAAGATGAAGGATGACATCGTGGCCACCGTCTCGCACGAGTTGCGGACGCCCATCACCTCCATCCGCGGTTTCATCGAGCTCCTGCTCGACGGCGTCCCCGAGTTGAGCGAGGACCAGATGCGCATGCTGCGCACGATCGACCGCAATTCGGCGCAGCTGCAACGGGTGGCCGAAGACCTTCTGGCCGACCCGGGTGGCGGTCACGGACTGCGCGTGACCTTCACGGCGCTGGACCTGCAACGCTTGGCGGAGGAATCGGTGCACGGAGCGCAGACGGCGGCCGCCAGAAGGGGGTGCACCGTGACGCTCGAGCCTGGGTCCGAGGTCCCGGTATTCGGCGACGCCACCCGCCTGCATCAGCTCCTCGGAAATCTGCTCTCCAACGCCATCAAGTTCTCAGACCAGGGCGACCGGGTGAACGTGGTGGTCGACAAGATCGACGACTTCGCCCGGATTCTCGTCCAGGACGAGGGGCCGGGCATCCCCGAAGCGGACCGCCCCCAACTCTTCGAACGGTTCTACCGGGTGGCGGCGGCCATGGAGATGGGTGTGCCGGGCACCGGACTCGGTCTGGCCATCGCGAAGTCGGTTGCGGAGGCGCACGAAGGCTCCATCGACATCATCGACACTCCCGGCTGGTCGACCACTTTTCGCGTCTTTCTCCCGCTACGCCAGGCCGGGCGGCCGACCCTCACGCTGGCCTGAGCCTCACCGAGGAACGCCACCTTCTGAAGGACGCGGCCTCTCAGGATTCGAACAGTGTCGGCGCCTCGGGCACCACCGATCCGGCCGGCGGCGTCTGACCGAGATGAGCCCAGGCTCGGGGCGTCGGGATCCGACCCCGGGATGTCCGCAGGATCAGGCCACACTGCAGGAGATAGGGCTCGTAGGCATCCTCGACCGTGTCGGTCTCTTCGCCTACGCACTGCGCCAAGGTGGTCAGCCCGATCGGTTGACCGCCGAAACGACCGCACAGCGTCTCGAGGATCGCTCGGTCCACCTTGTCCAGACCGAGCTCGTCGACACCGAACAGATCGAGGCCCTCTGCTGCCGTCGCGCCGTTGACTGCGCCGTTCCCGCGCACCTCGGCGAAATCACGTACCCGGCGCAGGAGACGGTTCGCCACACGAGGCGTGCCGCGAGAACGCTCGGCGATCCGTGCCGCTCCCTCCGGGTCGATATCAACGTGCAGGATCCGGGCCGAGCGCATCACGATCGCCTGCAGGTCGGATGAGGCGTACAGATCGAGACGGCCGACGAAGCCGAAGCGGTCGCGGAGTGGGCCCGAGACCAGTCCCGTGCGCGTCGTGGCACCGACCAGTGTGAACCGCGGTAGGTCGAGACGGATGGACCGCGCTGTCGGGCCCTTGCCGATCAGAATGTCGAGCTTGGCGTCCTCCATGGCGGAGTAGAGCATCTCCTCGACGGAGCGATGCAGCCGGTGGATCTCGTCGATGAAGAGGACGTCGCCGTCCTGCAGGTCGGTGAGCAGCGCGGCAAGGTCACCAGCGCGGGTCAGCACGGGACCTGAGGTGATGCGGAGCCCGGCTCCCATTTCGGTGGCGACGATGCCCGCCAGTGACGTCTTCCCGAGACCCGGGGGCCCGGCGAAAAGGAGGTGGTCCACCGGCTGCTGCCGCTGTCGGGCCGCCTGGATGACAATTCCCAGGTGCTCCACCAACTGGGCCTGCCCGACGAATTCGGTCAACGAGCGTGGCCGGAGGCCGGCCTCTTCGACCTCTTCGCCGCCGTCAGCCGCCACCGGCGCCACCAACCTTGCATCAGGGTCACCCGCTGCCCCGACGCCACTCCCGTCGGGGTCGTCAGCCGTTGCCAGCACCTCGCGGCGAGCCTTCGGGCTCACGAGAGCACCCACGACAGGGGCCCACGACCGCGGGAGCAGAGGCCGGTGTGACGCGGCCGACATGCGGGCCGCCTTGGGTGGATCACCGGCTGGCCAGCTCGCGCAACGCCAAGCGCAGCATCTCTTCCACCCCGACATCGTCGCGCAACCCATCGAGTGCACCACGGATCTCGTCGGGGGCGTAGCCGAGCTCGGCCAGCGCAGCCCGGGCTTCTGAGCGTGAGGTCCTGGTCGCGCCACCACCTGACGAACCCGGCATCTCGAGCGAGAGGTCGGGCAGGTCGAGGCGGCTCTTCAGTTCGATGACCAGCCGTGCCGCAGTCTTGCGGCCGACCCCGGGGACCGTGCACAGCATGTCCAGGTCGTCTTCGAGCACTGCGGTGGAGAGGGATGCAGGCGACAGGACGGCCATGATGGCCAAGGCCAACGAAGGTCCCACACCGTGCGATCCGAGGAGCACCTCGAAGCACCGGCGCTCATCGTCGTGGACGAAGCCGTAGAGGACGATGGCGTCCTCGCGCACGTGGGTGTGGATGAACAGCGTGGCCTCGTTCGACGACCCTCCCACCATGAGCGCGACGGCCGTGGCCGGGGTCACGGCGACTCGATACCCGACGCCGCCCACGTCGATGATCACTTCTCCCTCCGCCGAACGGAGCGCGATCTTTCCCCGCAAAATTCCGATCACTGCAGGTCCTCCTTCATGATGAGCCCGCCTGACGGGCGAGCGCGGCACCCATGGCACGCCGCAACGGAACGGTGGTCAGGTGACAAACGGCCAGCGCAAGAGCATCAGCGGCGTCAGGTGGGCTGGGTGGGGTCGCCAGTGCCAGCACGTTAGCCACCATCCGCTGCACCTGGTCCTTCGTGGCAGCGCCGTAGCCGACGAGCGCCTGTTTCACCTCGTTCGAGGTGTACTGCGCCACCTCGCAGCCCGCCTCGGCGGCCACGAGGAGGGCCAACCCGCTCGCTTGCCCCACGGACATGGCCGTCTTGACGTTGACCTGGAAGAAGACCCGCTCAACCGCCACCACGTCAGGCGAGAAGTCGCTTACCAGCGCCCGTAACTCGGTGTGGAGGGTGAGCAACCGATCGGGCAACGCCGCGGCCGGATCGGTCTCGATCACCCCGGCGGCGCGTGCCCTCAGCGCGCTGTCAGCCTCACCCCGGACGACGAGCCCGTAGCCGCAGCGCGAGAGGCCGGGGTCGATCCCCAATACGAACATGCGTTCGTAGCGTAGTCGGATGCCCCCTCGAGGGGGTGGACCACTCCGGCTCAGCCCTCGAAAGCCGCCAACACCGCATCGGAAATATCGGCATTGGCGTGGACGGCCTGCACGTCGTCGTGATCGTCGATCGCCTCGAGGAGCCGCAGTACCCGCTTGGCCTCCCCCTCGTCGGGCACGGGCACCAGGGTGGTCGGCTCCAACGAGAGGTCGACGGATACCGGTACTATCCCGGCGTCGTCCAAGGCGTGACGCACGGAGTCGAGGTCCGCCGGAGCGCACGTGACGATCCAGAATTCGCCGTTGTCCGAGAGGTTCTCCGCACCACCTTCCATGGCGATCTCCATGACCTTGTCCTCGTCCTGGTCACGGGGCACGCTCACGATGCCCTTGCGTTCGAACTGCCAACCCACTGCCCCCGGTTCGGCCATGTTCCCGCCGTTCTTGTTGAAAAGATTGCGGATCTCCGAGCCGGTGCGGTTGCGGTTGTCGCTCAGCGTCTCGACCATGATGGCGACGCCGGCCGGGCCGTAGCCCTCGTAGTTGATGGCCTCGTAGCGCACGCCCTCGAGTTCGCCCGTGCCCCGCTTGATCGCCTTCTCGATGGTGTCCAGCGGAACCGATGAACTCCGGGCCTTCTGATAGGCGGTCCGCAGGGCGGCGTTGGCATCCATGTCACCGCCGCCCTCCCGCGCCGCCACCTCGACCTGGCGGATCAGCTTGGCGAAGATTTTGGCGCGGGCCTTGTCCTGTGCGCCCTTGCGATATTTGGTTGTCGCCCACTTGGAGTGACCCGACATATTCCTCCCTTGGAGCGAAGACTGGGTGCGAACTGAGAGCTGGAGGATCCATTCTATCTGCGGGTCCCGAAGGCCGGAAGCTTGCGACGTTCTCAGAAGGTCCCACCCGATGGCGAGGCCGGGCACCGTTGTCGCTACGGCGTTCGCCTCGTCGGGTGGCGCCTCGTCGCGAGCGGGTCCATCCACCCGGGCAGCCCCGACGGACAGGCCCTGAAGCCGTCCTCCCGCCGGCGGGGCCGATGAGTTCCGGCCCTGCCCGACGTCTACCCCTCATCGGGCCCTGGCGGCACCACGCGCCTCGCCGCCCGAATGAGGAGAGTCCATGAGCCTTCCAGAAATCGCATCCCGGGAACAATGGTTGCTCGCCCGTCGGGCGCTGCTGACGCGCGAGAAGGAGCTCACTCGTCAAAAGGACGCCCTCAACGCCGAGCGTCGGCGGTTGCCGATGGTTGCGATCGAGAAGGACTACACATTCGAAGGGCCCCAGGGCACGGTGCGCCTCGCCGATCTTTTCGTCGGGCGGCGGCAATTGGTCGTCCAACACTTCATGTTCGACCCGTCGTGGGACGATGGGTGCTCCTCATGTACCGCCGGCTGCGACGAGATCTCCGATGGGTTGTTGCGCCACCTCGGCGCGCGATCGACCGCCTTCGTCGTTGTAGCACGGGCGCCGTTCGCCAAGATCGCGGCGTACAAGGAGAAGAGAGGTTGGACGTTCCCTTTCGTCTCCTCCTTCGGGAGCGACTTCAACTATGACTTCCATGTCACGATCGACGAGTCGCGGGCACCCATGGAGATCAACTTCCGGGACAGGGATGAACTGGCAGCACCCGAAGCGTCCAAACTGCGCTGGGCGCTCGACGAAGCGCAACCGTTCGAAATTCCAGGCTTCAGCTTCTTCCTCCGCGACGGCGACGTCATCTTCCACACCACCTCGACGTTCGCACGGGGCACCGAGTTCTGCACCGACTCCTACGGCTTTCTCGACCACACCGCCCTGGGCCGGCAGGAGGATTGGGAAGAGCCCAAGGGTCGCGCCGAAGACCCGCACAACGCATCTCCGGATTTCGCGTAACGGAGTTGTGCGGCGCTCCCGGGGCGCTCCGCTGGGATGCGAGTGGAATCCTTTACTATGCGACCATGTCGACGTCGGGCTCTGCGCTGCGCCCTGACCCGAAGCTCCCCTCCCATGTCCGCATCGCCATCGTCGGCACCGGATTCTCAGGGCTCGGCGCCGCGATCGCTCTCACCGACGAGGGATACGGGGACGAGCTGATCCTCCTGGAACGACGGTCCGACGTCGGCGGGACGTGGTACGACAACTCGTATCCAGGGTGCCGGTGCGACGTACCTTCGAACCTCTACTCCTTCTCCTTCGCCCCCAACCCGAATTGGACGGAAACGTTCGCCAGTCAACCTGAGATCGAGCGCTACTTACAAGCGGTCAGCGCGGAGGTACGGGTTGGTCGACAAGGTGGCCTTCGACACGACGCTGCAGACGGCATCATGGGACGACGCCGGCCGGGTCTGGCACCTCACGACGACACAGGGCTCGTTGACAGCCGATTTCCTGGTCGGAGGGGGCGGCGGCCTCTCCGAACCGAAGATGCCCGATATCCCGGGAATTCCCTCCTTTGCCGGCACGGCGTTCCACTCGGCGCAGTGGAATCACGCACATGACCTCACCGGGCGCAAGGTGGCGATCATCGGCACCGGGGCGTCGACCGTCCAGTTCCTCCCGATCGTGCAGAAGTCCGCCGGCCACATCACTCTCTTCCAGCGCACGCCACCCTGGGTGTTCCCGCATCGGACGAGGCCCACGAAGGCGGTGGAGCGGGCCGCGTACAAACGGTTTCCATGGACCCAGAGGGTGTCCCGGAGCCGTCAGTACTGGTTCGCTGAGGCCGTTCTCGGTTCGCTCCTCATCCACAACAGCGCGAAATTGCACCGATTGGAATCGCTGGGAACGAAGTTCATCGAACGCCAGGTGGCCGATCCCGAGCTGAGAGCCAAGCTCACGCCGGCGTACACACCAGGCTGCAAGCGCCTGTTGCAGTCGAACGAGTACTACCCGGCGCTCCAACGCCCCAACGTGACGTTGGAGACCGAGAAGATCGTCGAGGTCCGGCCGGGCGGCGTGCTGACGGCCGACGGCGTGCTCCACGAAGTGGACACCATCATTTACGGTACCGGATTCCGCATCACGAACAATCCGATGGCAGAGCGGATCCGCGGGGCCGACGGTCGATCACTCAGGGAGCATTGGGCCGACACCGGGATGCAGGCCTATTGCGGCACCACGATCCCGGGCTTCCCCAACTACTTCATGCTGGCCGGACCGAATACGGGCATCGGCCACACCTCTCTCGTGGTGATGATCGAAGCCCAATTGGCACACGTCGTGGCCGCCCTCCGTGCCCTGCAGGCCCAAGGGGCGAGCGTCATCGACGTGCGTGCGGACACACTGGCGCGCTGGAACGCCGACGTGCAGCGTAAGGCGGCACCCACGGTGTGGAATTCCGGCGGGTGTTCGAGCTGGTACCTCGATGAGGCGGGACGCAATACGACGCTGTGGCCCGACTACACGTTCCGCTTCGTGCGGCGGACCCGCGCGTTCGACACGAACGACTACGTGCTGACCGGTCCCCCCTCATGAAGCGAGCCCCGATCACCCTCGAGGGCGCGACGGCGCTCGTCACGGGTGCGGGAAGCGGCATCGGCCGCGCCACCGCACATGCCCTCGCCGCCCGGGGGGCAACCGTCCTGTGTACCGACGTCGACGAATCGGCAGCCGAGAAGACCACGGCCGAGTGCAACGAACGTTGGGGCGCGCCACACCGGGCGTACCGACTCGACGTGGCTGATCGGGCCGAGGTCGACGAGCTCGCGGCGAGGATCGACGGCGATCACGGCGCCCTCGACGTCTTGGTGAACAACGCGGGCGTCGGCATGACGGGCCCGTACGCCCGCATGACCGCGGACGAGTGGGTCTTCATCCGCTCCATCAACCTCGACGGCGTCGTCAACGGTTGCTCGGCCTTCACTCCGCCCATGCTCGCCGCTGGCCGGGGCCACGTCGTCAATGTGTCCTCGGGACTCGCATTCCTCCCCACAGCGGGGGAGTCGGCCTATGCGACGACGAAGGCCGCCGTCTTGCAACTCTCCCTCTGTCTGCGGGCTGATTGGGCGGCCCACGGTGTCGGCGTGACCGCCATCTGCCCCGGCTTCATCAACACTTCGATCCCGCTCACGGCCCGCTTCACCGGCGGCCAGGAGGACCCGGGGGTGCGCGAACGGCTCGTGAAGGGCTTCAGCCGGGCCCATCCTCCCGAAAAGGTCGGTGCGGCCATCGTCCAGGCCATTGCCACCAACCGGGCCATGGTCCCCGTGGGTTTCGAATCGGTCCTGGGCTGGTATGCCCATCGGACCCTGCCCATCGCCCTCCAACAAGCCCTGGCCCGCCTCGGACGGCGGACCTGAGATCACCCGTGCCCTCCCTCCACCTTGCCCGCAGCCGTCGTAGCCTTCTCGCCGTTGGCGCGGCGGCGGCCTTCGTCGGCGGCGCCGCCGCTTACAGACGGGCCTCCGCGCATCGCGCCAGCAGTGCTGCGGCGTCGCACAAGGCCCTCGAGCAGTCTCCGACCCACGACCTCGGGTGGGGAGATCTCGAGGTGCCGTCGCAGCTCAGCGTCGCCACGGCGGACGGCGGCATCCTGGCCGTGTGGGATGTGGGAAGTGGCCCGACGGTCGTCCTCCCCCACTGCTGGGGTTGCACCCACGAAGTCTGGCTCCCGGTGGCGCGCCGGCTGGTCGAGTCCGGTCACCGTGTGGTGCTCTATGACCAACGGGGTCACGGCGCCAGCAGCCGGGGCACGGCGCCGTTGAGCATCGAGATGCTGGCCGACGACCTCGCCGTCGTCCTGGCTGCACGCGATGTCAGCGATGCCGTGCTGGCGGGCCACTCCATGGGTGGCATGACCATCATGTCCTTGGCCACCTACCATCCCGGCATCCTGCACCAGCGGGCGCGGGCCATCGTGTTGGTCTCCACCGCGGCGGCCGATATGGGCTCGGGCCCCGCCGCGGCGGAGTGGTTCTCCGCTGCACTCATCTCCTCGCCCGCCGTGGCACTGGCCCTGCACTCCTCGGCAGGCCACCGCTTCGTCCGCGGTGTCTTCGGGAGCGATCCCGTGCGGTCCCACATCGACCTCACCCGCACCCTTTTCGCCGACACCGCACCACAGGTGCGCGCCGGCTTCATGGTCGCCATGAGCGCCATGAACCTTCTGGAGGGCATCGCCACCATCGGAATCCCTACGACGGTCATGGTCGGCTCGCGCGATCGGCTCACCGCTCCCGCCCGCGCGGCGCAGATGGTGGCGGCCATTCCCGGCGCTCGGCTGGTCACCTTGGCCGGACGCGGCCACATGCTGCCACTCGAGGACCCCGCCGAGGTGACGGCGGAGATCGAGCGCGCCTTCCGGGACTGAAAAGATCCCCGAGCTTCGCGGTCCCATAAGGCAGAATCGCAGGATGGGTCTCGACAAAGATTTCGCCTTCGACGTGGGAGAAGAAGAAAAGCACCGAGTGACATTCCACTGGGGCCAGCTCTTCGGCCACGTCCGTATCACTGTCGACGATGTGCAGGTCGTCGAAAACAACAAGCCACTGAGTCTGCGCTCCCCCCGCACACGGAAGTTCGAGTTCTCCGTCGGACAGTCCGAAGTACACGATGTCGTGATCGAGAAGTCGAGAAAGCGCGTGCTCGGCGGCGCACGAAAGCAGCGCTGCCGGGCGCTCGTGGACGGCACCGTCGTCGGAGAATATTGAGCCCCGACAATTCCATGACCTAGAAAGGGGGAGAGCACAGTGTTTCGCACCTTGATCATCGGCACCGGCTTCGGGTCGCGTGTCGTTGCCGGATGCTATGAAGAGGCTGGGATGTCGGTGCAGGTCGTGTCCCCGCGGGACTCGCAGGCCGTTCGGAGCGCGTGCGCCGAACCGTTCGATCTCATCTCGGTGCACTCGCCTCCATTTCTGCACGCGGAGCACGTCAATCTGGCCCTGGATCACAACCATGCCGTCCTGTGCGACAAGCCGTTCGGCGTCTCCCCCGGCGAAGCTCGGCAGATGCTGGAACGGGCCAGCGAGGCGGGCGTCGTTCACCTCCTCAATTTCGAGTTCCGCTATGACCCCGGACGCCGGCGCGTGAAGGAGATCATCGACTCGGGAGCCATCGGCCGTGTGATCCATATGAACTGGAACTTCTACAACTCGTTCTCACGGTCCCCGCTGCGGCGACACGGCTGGCAATTCGAGGATCCGTCCGGCGGTTGGCTCCGCATCAACGGGACGCACATGATTGACGCCGTTCGATGGATGGTCGGTGAGATCGTCGAGGTGGAGTGCAGCGTCCGCACCGACGTCACCGAGCGTCCGGACAAGGAAGGGGTGATGCGCCCGTCGACGGCGGAGGACGCATTCACCGCCACCCTCACGACCGACACCGGTGCATCCGTGGTGATCGATACCGCATGGGCGGCACCCGGGACATTGCCCGATCGTTGGAGCGTGCTCGGTACCGACGGGATCATCGATGTGATCGAGACGGTGGAGATCTACACCCCTCCGCTCGTGCGTGATACCCACATCACCCTGCTGAAGGACGGGAGACCACAGGTCGAACGGATCGGTCCCTTCGAAGGCGACGGCCACCTTCCCGCGATGCGCCTTTGGGCCGTCAAGGTTCGTGAGGCGGTGGCCAACGGTCATCAGATTCGCCCATCCTTCGTCGACGGCCTTGCCTGTTCCGAGGTGATCGATCGGTTACGGGCGGCAGCCCGGCACTAACCCCCGAGAATTCGTGACCCGGACCGGTCGCTCAGAGGCGGGCAGCAGCCACCGTCGTCAGGTGCCGGGAGAGCGACGTCGAGAACGGCTGCTGGATACTGGTCAGGATCAGTTGCTGTTCCTCATTGCCCTTGACGAAGCCCACTTCTGCAAATTCGAGGTTGATCGCCACGCCATTGATGGTGACCGGAAAATAGATCGTGATGTTGACGGTGTGCGGCGCATAGTCGGACGTCGGGGTCCGAGTGACGACAAGCCTGCCGATGGCCGCGTTGGCACCGAAGGCGGACGCGAGCTGGCTCCTCGCGTCGACGCTGTTGAAGGCCTCGGTGAAGCACGTGGGGGCCTTGGGGCTCTTCGCCACGGTCAAATCGGCTTGGGCGGCCTTGGCCGTAGGAAACACTTCGATCGAGTCCTGGACCGTTTCCAGATCTCCCTTGCTGTTGAAAGCCTTGCTGTCGACCGTCGGTGGGGTGTCCTCCACCGCTTTGAGGGGCACGCCGAGGCAACGCGCCAGCTCTGCCGCGTCGGGCGTGGGCGAACTGTTGCTCGACGATTTCGACGCGGTCCATGACGCGGGCATGTCCGACAGCACCAGAAGGGACTTCTTCGCTTGGGCGAGCTCGGCGCGCGTCTGCGCACTGGTCGCTGCGTGAACCGAGCTCGCATACGGGAGCAGGACAATGATGCCCGCGAGGCTTCCACGAACGATGCGCCGAAACCCAACAGTGAATCGGACTGAACGGCGGGCACCGGGCGGGGGCGTCCCGGCGATCATCTGGTCTCCTGATCCGCTCGCGCTTTCACAACCCTGATGACCATGGTCCACCTTTCGCCCCCGCGGGCCTCAACGCGGGCACGATCCTTCACCTCTCGCACAGTGCGCCGCAGCGTACGTCGTCCTGAGGGTGCCCCAGTAAATTCGAGCCGGATCGCCCGGGCATCCGGCTCACCGCAACCCAGAAAGGCCACGTCGCCCCATGACCGACCGCCATGAAGGAACCAAGAAGTCCACGCCGCACCCCGGATGGGGTGACGTGCGCTCCAAGACCATCACCTGGCACGACCCCATGGTCAATGCCGACACGGCGACCTCGCTCGGCGGTGCTTTGCCTTCCTCCGCGGCATCCGGGACGGAAGGTTCGCCCCGGCCCCGATGGCGCGCCTGATGGGATTCTCCTTGGTGGAGATCGACTACGGCCTGGCGGTCTTCACATGCACTCCCGACGAGTCTGCGTACAACCCCATCGGCGTGGTCCACGGCGGGCTTGTCTGCACGCTCGCCGACAGCGCGGCCGGGTGTGCCGTACAGAGCACTCTCGACGCCGGGGTGGCGTACACCTCGATCGACATCAACGTCACGTACCTACGGCCCGTCACCAGGGACACCGGGCTGATCCGCGCCACGGCGCGCACGACCAAACCGGGCCGTCGGGTGGCTTACGCCACGGTCGAAGTCACAGATACGGGGGGAAAGCTGCTGGCCCAAGCCACCAGCAGCTGCCTCGTCATGGACAATCGCACGCCCAACGGCTGACCGCGCCAGCCCCGAACCCATGCGTCGACGGCTCAGGTGGCCAGACCCCACGGTCCGGTGCCGGAGAGTTGCCGAGGTGAGATGCGCGTCACGAATCCGTCGGGCCAATCACCCCCGGGCGGGGGAAACTGGCCGTTCGTGATGCGGCGGAGCACTTCAACCGCCCCGCCCTCTTCCACCCGGGCCACTCCTTTGATCACGATGTAGGGACTGAACCCCTCGAAGGGAACGTCGGATTCGACCGATAGCGTCACACGCGCGGATCGCGCCGGATGTTGTGCAATTTCACGTGATCGGCAAGATGCCCCGCCACGATCTCGTCCCCGTCCCAACCGACATGGACACAGGTCACCCGCGGGGTGCCGTCCGCGCTGATGGTGGCCAAATGGACGAGGCGCCCCGAGGCGACGGCGGCCCGGGTCGTCTCGTCGAGTCGGATGGTGTCGTCGCTCATGGATGTCTGCTCCAGCCCATCGGCCCATTGGCCCTAGACCAGACTTTCGCGTTCCGCGAGGCGAGCAGCCTGAGGCGGAGTAGATGTCGCAGAAAGTGAAGACCTTCGATCCAGCCGGCCTTTGAGGTCCCCCCGTGGCGCTCTGCGAAGCTATATGGAATCTCCACCGCGTCCTCCCAGTTGCCACGAACGAGAATCTCCAACAGGATCTTGAAGCCATCGGGTGCCAGCTGGACGTCGTTAAGACGCGCTCCTTTGCAGCGCAAACAATCCACTGAGTGGATCCCGAATCTTGCCGGACAGAAGGGAAGAGAATTCGCACGAGCAGTCGAGACGCCTGCGAGACCAATCGCCTCATTGGGCCCGCGAAGCCCGATGAGGCGGTAGCTGTCAGGTACCGCGAACCGATAGCGATCATCCGACCACGCTGGAACAACGCGAGCGCCAGCGGCAGCGCCAACTCGGGAGGGTGTTGCAGATCACCGTCCATCACGACCAGAACTTCTCCACGTGCCACCGAGATTCCTTCGACGACCGCTCCCGAGAGGCCGCCTTGGCGCTCTCCCGCGGTCGGTGCACCAACCTCAACGGAAGTCGACGATCACGAAGAGACGCTATTCGTTCTGGAGTTTGATCATCGGAGTCATCAACGAAGATCAACTCCCAGTCAAGTCCTGAAATTATTGAAGCTGGCCGCCAACCTTTGGGTCAACACCTCGACATTCTCGGCTTCGTTGCGTGTCGGCACAATGACGGTGATCGCCTGACCACCTCGTGAGGCTTGTCCATATCTCTCTAGACCGATCGCGATATCTTCCGTCACGACATGCACTACCCACCAGCTCCTTTGATGGGATAACCGAACCAAGCGACAACCCTGTTCGAGTAACCGGATGCACCCCGTTTACCCAGCCAAGCTTGAAGGGTCGTCGCCGTCGTCTGCGTCTGATCTGCTCGTATGTTGAATGTGGCGACGCCTTGAGTGTTCGTGATAGATCCCACGGGAGACTGGCCATCGGGATGACCGTTGATACTGTTCTCCGTCACGAAGAGGCCCTGGGGGGAGTACACCGCCTGACCAAGTTGTACCTCGATGCCGCGCTCTCTGACAGGGTTTCCCAATCTGTCGAGGACCTTGACCTTGATCGTCATCGTCTTTCCGACGGGCATGACGCCAGAAAATCCGAACGGTGTAATAAGCGTGTGGTCATCGTTTGGCAAGAAGGATGCGCTGGTACTCACGGCCGAAGGACCTGAGGTGAAGGCGGCCACTTTGAAGGCGCTGTTGAGCCCCGGCATGACCGAAGTATTTGGGGCCAGGATCTTGACCACTCGATCACCGTGCGGTGGGATTACCCGCTTTGCGCCGGCCAAAATCCATGGGGTCCCGACATACGGTCCGTCCTCAACAACGAACACTGGATCCATGCCGACGTTCGAGTTGTTTTCGACCCGAACTAGGAGCGAGTCGATCGTCTGTTCTTGACCAGTCGAGTGATAGCTCTCAATCTGCACGGACAATGGCGCCCTCGTGGTCAGGGCAACGGTTAATGCACCCGCTGTCGCCGCCGTCCCCATCGCTATCAGCACTAATCCCGTCAGACTTATTCGGCCTGTCAGGCCTACTCCGTTCCGGACACGCTTCCGGACACGCTTCCGGACACGCGTCGACTTTCGATGTCTCGCCCTCAGTTGACTGGGTGCACTAAGCGACGGGACATCACTTCGCCAGCAACACAGGGCGGCCAAGAGTGCGTACGCACCGATGAGAACGTATTCGGACAATGACCTAGTAGAAAACCACAAAACAATGGATGGCGCGATAGGGACAAGAAATCGTGTTCGTCGATAGTCGAACCCGATGGCCAGGAGCAGGGTCGTCAGTACCAACAGGCTCGTGATGCTGTAGAGACTAAGGTTGCCTCCTCCGACCCCTAGGTACGTGGTCAGCCCGATCAATCCTTGACCGAGCGGCATAAGGGAAAGCGTGAGTGGCTCTAGAAATTCCGTGGAAGAACGCGTAAGGTCCGATGACGATGAACGGCAAGTTAATGGCCAGTGACGTTACGCCTACAATGGCGCAGTAACGGGCAACTGCCTGCCATGCCGGCTGTCGGTTCAGGCGGGCCTCTTGGAATACCGCTACAAGGAAACACGGGACGAGAAACCAGGAATCCTGCTGAATACTAATGGCCAGGCCGAGGGCAATGGGGCTTACCCATCCCCGCCAACCCGACGACCGAGCGACGAATTTGTCCCACGAAACCATGGCAATGACAATGAAGACCATCATCTCGGTGAAGATGAGCCCCGCCGATGACGAGTCGAAATATGCATCAAATCCAAGCAAAATGGCGGCAAACGGCCTATAACGATGAGGTATCACGGCGAACAAGACAAGACCCGAAACAGCCAAGAAAAATGCGCACACCCAGATCGTCGCCTGGCTTGACATTCCGAGTGCGATGAGTGCCGCTTCGGGCAAGAACGACAGCGCCGGATAGTTCAGATGGGTGATCAGGTGCCCACTTGTCGTATAGGTATACGCATTCGGTTGTACGGCAAAATGTTGCAAAGTCCAAGACAGGTTCGCCCCATATGGATCGTGCCCATGAATAAACATCTGCGCTGCGCCTTGAACGAACGCAGCCTCGTCGGTTCCGTAGTTCGGATTGCCATAGACGAGAGCGACTACCCAAATGATCCCGATGAGCAGCGTGCCGTATATCAGAATCCGGTCCAATATGGCGATTACACGCTCAGAACGAGCGACGGCGTAAAGGCCCAGGAGAGCGACCGCACCGAGTCCATAGAGAATCGACCACGTGGCCGCCGTAGGGAACGTCCCTATCTCCACGAACAACCGAGACGACCAAAACAGCCACGAGAGTGCAGCGATAACCCGAATCGGGAAGTGCGTGATCGGCAGTGTGCCCTTCACGACAACAAAATGGCCGTTCGTAAGGGTCGGGTCGGGGTCCGCGTGTTGCGACGCGTGCTCCACGTCAAACTCGGACAGGGTCGCTTCTTTCAGGGAGGACATCAGGGTACTGAGGTGCGCCTAGTGGCTGAAGATCAAGTAGGCGTTGCTTCCTCTAGCGGTGAAGCTGGTGCTGTCTCCAGAGACGCTGGTAACGATCGGTCGGACCTTGCCGCCTGACATCACACCGACCTGGCAGTCGCTGGACACTTGCGGGCCGCTGAAAGTGAAAGTGATTGAACCGGCGGTACGAACCGGGTTGCCCGACCGCTCTTCGAGAAACGAGAAGTCAAGAAGGGGATCACCGTGGCGACCTGTAAACGAACTCGGGTGGTGGTCGAGGACGACGATGCCTTGAACCTGAGCTGACACCGATCCCGGAGGAATGTAGACAGTCAGCCAACCATGGTGAACTGGCACGCTCAGCGTGCCACCCGATGGCCCGATTTCTTTGGCCGCCAGGATGGAAACGAAGTTGCCGCTGAGATGAGGGGAGATTCCGCCGTAACCGCTATAACCGCCCGCAGCAGAGGCCGTCGAACTGAACGCAATCCCAATGAGTGCCGCGCCGCCAAGCATGCAAAAGACCAGCCGGAGACCTAAACCGACCCAGGCGCCCGAACGAGATACCGAAATACCGGAAAAGGGACCTGAAACGGCTGTTGCCCGTGGCAGCGGCCAAACTGGGCCGAATTTTCGTCCCTCCCACCTTGGTTGAAAGACTGCTGCATCCCGACGCCCTTTCCACCAGAAGGACGGGTGTCGGTTTCGCCACTTGCTCGCCCCGGGCTAGGCGACCATTCACGGCCCGGGGGTCAACGCTCACCCACTCACACCGTATAGGGTTTGAAGACATCCTTGCAATGGGAGCCACCCGTCACGACCGCGGCCGCAACCCCAAAGCGCACCCCGCTGTCGATTCAGCAGAAGTGGCCCCGTTGTGATGGACACGAGACGGTCCATCGACAGAGATCGCGAGAGACCATGAGACGCATACTCCTTGGCCTCATAGTCGCTATGGCAGCATGTGTGACCATGCTGAACGTCGGCGTTCAGCCGTCGCAAGGAGCGGAGGGGATCGTCCGAGCTGCCTTCTATTACCCGTGGTACCCCAATGCCTGGAGCCAGTCCGGCATCGATCCCTACACCAATTACACACCCTCTTCCGGCTACTACGCATCGGACGACCCGGGAGTGATCAAAGAACAGATAGCCGCTATGCAATACGCCCATTTGAATGCCGGCATCATCTCGTGGTGGGGGCAGGGGTCTCAAGAGGACACGGTGGTTGCCGACGATCTCGCTGCCGCCGGCGGCACTGGGTTCAAATGGTCTCTCTACTATGAACCCCAGGGTTACAGCGATCCAAGCGTGAGTCAGATTCAGAGTGACTTGAGTTATATCAAGGCCAGGTACGCGAGCGACCCGAACTACCTGACGATCGACGGGAAGCCCGTGATCTTCGTCTACGCAGGCCCGAGTGACGGGTGTGCCACGGCCCAGCGTTGGAGCGAGGCGAATGCCTCTGAAGGGTTCTATACCGTCCTCAAGGTCTTTAGCGGGTATACGTCATGCGCCGGCGATGCCAGCGCATGGCACCAGTACGCTCCATCAGGGACCGAGGACAATCAACAGGGGTACTCCTTTTCAATCTCGCCCGGCTTCTATCAAAAGGGTGCATCTGCGCCGGAGTTGACCCGAGACTTGTCTCGATGGTCCCAGAACGTCAAGGACATGGTGACGTCGAACGAACCGCTCCAACTGGTCACGACATTCAACGAATGGGGGGAAGGCACGGCAATCGAGTCGGCGACTCAGTGGGCGAGTCCGTCGGGGTACGGAAGTTATCTGGACGTGATGCACGATGAGATACCGGTGTCGAGCCTGTCACAGGGCTATTCAGAGGTGGCTTCGGACGGCGGCGTCTTTACATTCGGGGGGGCACAGTTCTTCGGATCCGAGGGAGGACAGAGAATTGACGTGCCGATGGTCGGGATCGCTTCTGACCTGACCACCGGCGGCTACTGGGAGGTCGCTGCGGACGGCGGAGTCTTCTCGTTCAATGCCCTTTTCGTCGGGTCCGCCGGTAACATTCGGCTTAATCGACCCATTGTGGGCATGGCAGCCACCCCCGATGGCAGGGGGTATTGGCTGGTTGCTTCCGACGGTGGAATCTTTTCTTTCGGGGACGCGTCATTCTTCGGGTCCGCCGGTAACATTCGCCTTAATCGACCCATTGTGGGCATGGCAGCCACCCCCGATGGCAGGGGGTATTGGCTGGTTGCTTCCGACGGTGGAATCTTTTCTTTCGGGGACGCGTCGTTCTTCGGGTCCATGGGTGGCGAGCGATTGAATCAGCCCATAGTGGCCGTCACCGCCGACCCCGCAACTGGCGGATATTGGGAGGTCGCAGCCGACGGTGGGGTCTTCTCGTTCAACGCACCCTTTCTCGGTTCGACAGGCGGATTTCCGTTGAACAAGCCAATCGTCGGTATGGCCTTCGACGCTGTGACAGATGGCTACTGGGAGGTTGCTGCCGATGGCGGAGTGTTCTCATTCAATGCCCCGTTCTTGGGTTCGACCGGAGATGTCCATCTCAATCGACCTATCGTGGGCGTGGCACCGGACCAGTAGCGAGCCTTCCTGTATTGGCCCCATCGCCGCCTGATCTGGGACGGCGCCTCCGAGCATGCCTTCGGCCCTCAGCTCATCTGCAAGATGACATTCCGCCTCGAAGCTGACCGGACCAACTCAGGTGGTTGCGACCAACGGATCCCGAGGGTCGGATGCCATCGGTCCGGTCGGCGAAGTACCGGTCGGCCAGTTCGGAGAGCGACACGAGGAGGGCTCCTAGAAATCGACCCGGAGGTGCATGGCTCGCCACAGAGACTTGCTCAGCCGTGCTGTCCGGCGCCGGCGTCGTCCGCACCACACCGCCCGCGGTCGATCACGTCACCCTCCGGCACACATGCCGGCGAAGAGCCGGTGCACCCGTCGATCGCCCGTGAGCTCAGGGTGAAAGCAACAGGCGAGCACGTGTCCTTGACGCACTAACGCCGGTGACTCCGACGTCGGTCCGTCGAGCTCTCGGGCCCGATGGCGCACCGAGGCCAACACGTCCACGTCGTCTCCGACGCTGACCACATAGGGCGCCCGAATAAAGACGGCGGGAAGCGCCGGACCCTCGCCGAACTCCAACTCGGTCTCGAACGACGCCACCTGACGCCCGAACCCGTTGCGCCGGACCACCGCGTCCAGGACGCGAAACGAACGTTGGTCCGGGCGTCCATCGAGCACCTCGCGCGCCAATAGCACCAGTCCGGCGCAGGTGCCAAGTACGGGAAACCCGTCGTCCAGTCGCTGGGCCACCGCGTCGAACAAGCCCGTCGACGCGAGCAGCATGGAGAGCGTCGTCGACTCGCCTCCGGGCAGGATCAAGCCCGCCGCTCCGTCCAGGTCCTCCGGCCGCTTGATGAGCCGGCTCTCGACTCCCACGTCGCAGAGAGCTGCCACGTGCTCCCGCACGTCGCCCTGCAGGTCCAGTACTCCGATGGTCGTTGTCGCTGTCGCACCCCCCTGAAAGGGAGCGGTTACCACCCGCGATCAGCCAGCCGTTCGGTCGTGTCGGACAACTCGAGGCCGCGCATCGCTTCACCGAGGCCGCGCGACACCTTGGCGATGTGGCCGGCGTCAGTGAAGTGCGCCGTGGCTTCGACGACGGCGGATGCCATCCGGGCCGGGTCCGAACTCTTGAAGATGCCCGACCCGACGAAGACCGCCTCGGCTCCGAGCTGCATGACCAGCGCGGCATCGGACGGCGTCGCGATGCCACCGGCGCAGAACAGCGGCACCGGCAGGCGCCCCGACTCGGCGATCTCCTGCACCAGGCCGATGGGAGCGGACAGGTGCTTGGCCCAACCGTAGAGCTCGGCGCCGTCCCGGCAGGCCGCGATGGAACGGATGGAGCGCAGGATCGAGCGCAGGTGCCGCATGGCCTCGACGATGTTGCCGGTCCCCGCCTCGCCCTTCGAGCGGATCATCGCGGCGCCCTCCGAGATACGCCGGAGCGCCTCCCCCAGGTCCGTCGCACCGCACACGAAGGGAACCCCGAAGCCCCACTTGTCGATGTGGTACTCCTCGTCGGCCGGTGTGAGCACCTCGGACTCGTCGATGAAGTCGACCCCGAGACTCTCGAGCACCTGTGCCTCGGCAAAGTGGCCGATGCGAGCCTTGGCCATCACGGGGATCGTGACCGCGGCCTGGATGCCTTCGATCAATTCCGGGTCGCTCATCCGGGCCACACCACCGTCACGCCTGATGTCGGCCGGCACGCGCTCGAGAGCCATAACGGCCACGGCGCCCGCGTCCTCGGCCACCTTGGCCTGCTCCGCGTTGACCACGTCCATGATCACGCCGCCGCGCAGCATGTCCGCCAGCCCTCGCTTCACCGTAAATGTGCCCGTGAGTTCGGTATTCGACGCCTCAGAACTGCTCATGGACACCAGTCTACGAGGGTGGGCCGCCTCTTCTCACCACTCGGCCAGGGCGGCGGCCCGCACCGAGGTGGCATCGAGGTCCCCGACCACTGCCGGTTGGTCCCGGCGACCCACCGAAGGATCGATCCAGACATAGCGGGTGGAGGGGAATCGAGCCGGGCTGAAGATCGAATTGCCCGACGGTGGAGGGGCCTGCTCCATGAGGCGCAGGGCATCGAGCAGACCCCGGGGGTAGCGCACCGCGGAGGCACCGACCATGTCGGCGCGGTACTCCCTACTCTCACCGATGCACCGGCGCAACCACCCGGCACCGGCGAAACGCGCCAAGGCGATTCCGATGACTGCGACCCCGTTGTCGTCCCGCTTCATGTGTGCCAGTTCGTGGGCGACGACTCCCTCGAGCTCAATCGGTCCCATCGTTTCGAGCAGGCCCGAGGTGACGACGAGTGCCCCTGATGCGGCATCCCGGCCCAGGGCGCAGGCGTTCGGCACGTTGTCATAGACCACGTAGAGATCCGGCATGCGGAGGCCGAAGGTCGCGCACAACCCCTCGGTCACGTTGAAGAGCCGGGGATTGTCGCGTTCAGAGAGCCGTACGGCACCGACCTGACGCAGCGCCACACCGGGTGCGGCCCGCCAGAGTGCGTAGCCGAGCGCCACCTCGACGACGACCAGGGCCACAGCGCCGATCACCAGAGAAACGACAAGTCCGATCACAACGTCCGATCACGACGGCCGGGAGCGCTGCGGCGAGTGCGCACAAGACGACGGCGTGGCGACGGTTGGCCGTTACTTCCCCCGGCAGGATCTCGGTTGCCCCGAGTCCGGGCTCGATGATCCGTGGCGCCAAGGGCTCGGGTGCCACTGCAACGGCACGTGTGGAACTCCGTGAAGAACCGCTCTGGCCACCACCCCGATTCCGGTTGGACGAACCGCCACCTCCACGCTGCGACTGGCTCCCGCCGGATTTCGATTTGCTGCCGCCGGTCCGCGCGGACTGTCCGCCGGCATTTCTTCCCCCGGCACTGCCGGACGCACTGCCGGAGCCGCCACTTCGCGAAGCGCCTCCTGCCCCACCTCCGCCACCGGATCCGGTGGACTGACCGCCACGGCTCCTGTTCCGGTTGCGATTTCGGTTCCGGTTGCGATTCGCTCCGCCACCGGGTCCGCTCCCCCCGGCTGATCCCCCGCCTGATCCATTTTCGGCTGCTGACGGACCGGGATTTGCGCGCTCGTCGACCATCGGAGCACCCATGCTACCCGCCGCCATCTCTCCACCCAGGCCCCCCGGAGGGCCCGCTGGTCAGGAGGGTCAGCTGTCGAGCGCCATGGCCCGAGCGGCGGCCGCCCTGTCCACCAGCTCCGCGCCGGGCCCTCCCGATGTCGGCATTTCGCCTTCGTCCACCGGGATGGCACCTGTCAACGCTCCCAACGTTGCCGACACCGAAGCCCGAAGGCCACGGAGGTCATAACCGCCCTCGAGGACCACGACCAGCCGTCCCGGTCGTGGCGCGTAGGCAGACACCATCTGGGCCAACGCGGCGAAATCACCGCCGGACAGGGCCAAGTCGGCCAGAGGATCACCTCGATGCGCATCGAAGCCCGCCGAGACGAGGACCCACGTCGGGTCGAACGCGTCGATCGCAGGCGCCGCCACGACGTCCAATGCCCGCCGCACCACGTCGCCGGTGGCGCCGGCGGGCAGTGGCACGTTGACCGTCAGCCCTCGGGCGGAGACACCTCCGACCTCGTCCGCCTCACCCGTACCCGGATAGAACGGCGACTGGTGCGTGGAGACGTAGAGCACCGAGGGGTCGTCCCAGAACAGCGCCTGTGTCCCGTTGCCGTGGTGCACGTCCCAATCGACGATGAGGACGCGCTCCCCGACCGCCACCAGAGCTGCTGCCGCACGGCGACATTGTTCAACAGGCAGAAGCCCATGGAACGATCGCCGAGGGCATGATGGCCCGGAGGCCGGGTGGCGACGAACGCCACGCCCTCGCCGCGCTGACGCAGGAGGTCGATGGCCTGCAATCCCGCCCCGGCCGAAAGCAGTGCGGCCTCCCACGAGTCAGGCCGGGCGAACGTGTCAACGTCGAGGTTGCCCCCTCCTGACAGGCAGAACTGCTCGAGACGCCGCAAGTAGCCCGACGTGTGCACACGCTCGAGGGCGGCGGTGTCGGCTCGGACCGGCGCCACCATCTCCAACTCGCTCCCCAGTTCGGGTGCCAGATCGGCGATCCCCGCCATCACCGCATCGATCCGAGCTTGGCGCTCGGGATGGTTGCCGCCGTCGTGGACGGTGCCCGTTCCACCCGAGGGCCCGATCACGGTCAACACAACGCCGAGTGTAGGTGTCGGCTTTAGGAGTGCTCGCCCCGCTTGTAGGCGGCGATGGCCCGCTCATAGACGTCGACGTAGCGCTCGGCAAGGCTCTCCATCGACCAACCTTGTGCGTGAGCCTGCGCCGCCTTGAGGGCGTCCACCGAGGACCCGCCACTCCCTTCGGCCGCGTCGGCCAGGGCCACGCCGAGGGCCCGGGACAGCGCCGTGACGTCACCCGGCGGCACAAGGACGGCATGCCCACCTGCGGCCGAGCGGTACCCCTGCAGGTCCGATGCCACCACCGCACAGCGTGCGGCCATGCCTTCGAGCACCACCATGCCGAACGATTCCCCCCGCAGCGACGGAGCGCAGAGGATGTCGGCGCCCGACCAGGCGGGCGTCGACTTCACGATCGCCCAGAATCCCGAGCCACTTGACCCGATCCGATTCGGGGTGCCGTCGTCGCTGCGCCTCGCTCTGCGGGCCGTCTCCTGCCACCCACAAGACGGCCGGACGCTCGATCATGTCGAAGGCGTCAAGGAGGACACCCAGGCCCTTGCGCGTCTCGTGGCGACCCAAGAACAAGACGGTCGGCCGATCCGAAGGCACCGGTTCGGCATCGGTGAACCGTTCCATGTCCACCCCGTTGAAGAGAACCTCGTACTCCCCCTTGCTCGAGCGCAGCGCCGTCTCCCGCGCCGGCCTCGGAGACGGCGACGCGCACCTGCAGCCGCGACCCGACCAGGTACACCAGCGGCTTGAGCACAGGAACCCACTTGCTTACGCCGGAACGGTGATATGTCCCCACCATGGGGAGTGGGGCGGTCACGACGAACCCGTAGGCCGCCACGGGCGCCAGGGGCTCGTGGAGGTGCAGGACGTCGAAGCCACCCTTGCGCACGAAGCGTTCGGCCTTCATCGCTGCCCGAGGGCGAAATTGTGACCGGTGCAACGGAGCCGTTGGACCGCAACCCGGTGGGTTTTCCCATCACGAACGTGTCCGGATTGGGATCCCGCTCCTGATCAACGGCACGTTCCTTCTCGTCCGGATCCTCGGGACCGACCACCGTCACGTCATGACCGAGGTTGCGAAGGGCCCGCGCCAACCCCAGCACCTGGCCCTGTACGCCTCCCGGGCGCGACAAGGAGTACGGCGAGAGCATGGCGATCTTCACGGACTCTCGCGATCGTTCGAGCCCTGCCGGTCACTCGGCCAGTTGGGCTGGTAGAGGTGCCACTGCTCGGGATGCTCGAGGATGTCCCGTTCGAAGACCGGTCGCCAGCTCCTGCGTCAGTCGGTGGATGTCGGAGCGCAACGAGGCCCGGCGGGTCGTGTCGAGGGGCCGGTGCACCACCCCAGTGTGCCAATTTCCCGGGCCCGAGTAGACGGTGACCGGCAACAGCACCGCGCCCGTGCGCAGCGCCAGCGTCGCCGCGCCGGCCGGCAACGTGGTCCGCTCGCCGAAGAAGTCGACCTCGACCCCGTTCCCAACCAGATCGCGGTCGCTGACCAGCCCGACCAGTTCCTTCCTCCGCAGGGCCTTGAGAATGGTCGCGCTCGACGCCGTCGCCCAAGGGCACCGCGGTCAGACCCATCTGACGGCGCTGGTCCACGAACCACTCGAAGAGGCGGGCGGGCTCGATGCGCTCCACCACCGCGGTCATCGGCATGCCCTCGAGCGCCAGCCAGGCCCCGCCCCACTCCCAGCTCCCGACATGCGGGAGCGCCATCACCATGCCCCGTCCCGATGTCTGCGCCGCCCTCAGGTTCTCTTCGCTCCCCGGTCCGAGAATCCATCGGGACCGAATTTCGGCCTCCCCCGTGTACGGCAGGCGCGCACCGTCGATCCAATACCTCCCGTATTCGACAAAGCTCCGGCGACTCCACCGTCGCACCAGATCCCGATCGGGGAGCACCCCGTGCTCGCACTCGAAGGCCAGCACACGGTGCATATGCCGTTCGTTCATGGCCAGGTCGCTTCCGCCGCGCCACGCCATGGTGCGGGTCACACCACCGACCACCATCCGGGCCACCGGTTCGGGCACGTGCCCCATGGAGCTCGCCAGACCCGTATAGGTCAGGTATTTCAGCGTGCCGCGCCAACCTGTCGCGGTTGCCGCCGACTCCCCCACGGTCGACTTCTCCTATGCCGGGTGCAGGCTCAGGAAAGCGGTCCGCGAGAGCGACCTGAGCGACCGGAAGTACCGCCCGTCGCGCCACCATTCGCCCGGTTCCGCGCGCCGGCGTTGCCGCCCGTGCTTCCCCCGGATGTGTGTGGGTGCGGTCGGGTCGCACTCCGGCGAGCACGCAGGGTGCGACCGGAACGGCTGCTCAACGCATCTTGCCGGCGGGCTCGCCAGCGCCCGACGGGAACGCCCGTGCGCTGGTTCACTACCCCGCCGGGGACTGCCGCGCCTTCGCGCCAGGTGCGCCAGCGCGACTCGACCCTGTCCCTCACGCCACGCCACAACGCGACGACGGACGGCGACATCCTTGCCTGAGGCCTCATTCCACACCTTGACGAAGCGGGCAAGGGCGGTGATCGAGATCAGCACGAGCATGGCCCACAGGACCGGTACGACGAACGCGCTGTCGAGCAGGGCGATTCCGAGCAGGATCATGCGCTCTGCCCGCTCCATGAGGCCACCCTTGGCCGAAAGCCCCAGGGACTCGGCCTTCGCTCGTTCGTAGGAGACGAGCGCGGTCACCCCCAGCACCGCCAACGGCAAGACGGCCAAGTGGCCTTCGTGGCGGCTCACCAGGTACCACGAGACGCCGCCCATCAATAGGGCATCCGCGACCCGGTCGGTCACCGAATCAAAGAAGGCACCCCGTACCGATGACGTCCCGGCCGCCTTGGCGACCGGGCCGTCCAACAGGTCATGGAGCCCGGTGATGATAAGGAGGATGACCGCGAGATGCAGGTGGCCGGTGGCCACGAGCACGGCACACGCCGTGGCCGAGATCAAACCGGTCGCGGTGAGTACATCAGCGGTGATGCCTCGTCGGTGGAGTGCAACACCGACCGGTCCGGTGGACCGATCGACTGCATCGCGCCAGCGACCGTCGAACATAGAACTCCTCGTCCCGCGCCACCCCAGAGAGGGCGGCGCTCATGAAACAGATACAAAAGTTTATCATCCGGTGCCATCCGCAAGGGGCAAACCTGGGTTGCACCCGCATCCGGCCGCCCACGGAACCACCCGGAAACGGCCTGCTCGAGCCCGCTTCCTCGGCCTCCGGACCCCGTAAGGCCCGATGTGCCGCAGTCCGAGGGCGCCAGAACTGCGGAAGGCTGAACTGCGGAAGGCTGAACTGCGGAGGGCTATGGCGCGTTGGTCCGCCCCGGTGATCTGACGCTGCAATCCAGATACGCGACCAGGTCCGTACACCTAGGCGCCAGTCTGACGACGACACGAAGGACACCGATGACCCTCAGCTCCACCTCCGCCAAGATCGCCCTCATTCCCCTCGCCGCGATGGGGCACTCGCCGTCACCAGCGGCGCCCCGGCGGGCGCCAGCTCCTCGACCACCGTGAAGGCGGTGGAGACCGACTTCCACATCGCCCTCTCCAAGAAGACGTTCGGCCCGGGTACCTACACGTTCGTGGCCATCAACAAGGGGAAGACCACGCACGCCCTCGAGATCACCGGCTCGGGGCTCCACGCCTCAACCGCAGACATCTCTCCCGGCCAGAGCGTCAAGCTCAAGGTCGTGTTCAAGAGCGGCGGCAAATACGACGTCTTCTGCCCCGTCCCCGGGCACAAGATGCTCGGCATGAACGTCAACCTGAAGGTCTCGGGTACCGCCACCGCCGCCGCAAAGAGCACCACCAAGACCACGACGACCAGCGGGGGCGGTGCCGTCAGCTTCTAGTGCCAGGCTCGGGCGATCGGCCGCCGGGGCACCCGATGCCAGCCCCGACTCCATCTCAATGACCGGTGAAACAGGCACTCTGCCGCTCGAGTGCCTGTTTCCCGATACGGGCCCGCGTTGCGCCCCAGCCGGATCACGACGCCCGCGGTGAGGGCGTCGCTCGAGCATGGTGGACGGCGCCGCCATACACTCAGCGGTGAGGCAGACAGCTCCTCGGAACGGCCTGGCCTCGTGACGGCTCGCAACACGGACGGAGGTACCAGGTGCCACTCGACCCGACGGCAATCCGGAATGTCGCACTTGTCGGCCATCACGGCGCCGGCAAGACGACCCTGGCCGAGGCGCTGCTGGCCGCAACCGGCGCCATCGCTCGCCGAGGCTCGGTGGAAAAGGGCACGACCATCTGCGATTTCGAGCCCGAGGAGATCTCCCGTCAGCTGTCGATCTCGACCGCCCTGGCGCCGTTCACCGTCAACGGCGTAAAGGTCAATCTGCTCGACACGCCGGGCTATGCCGACTTCGCGTCCGAGATGTTGACGGCCCTCGCCCGCGCCGATCTGGCTGTGGTGGTGATCAGTGCCACCGACGGCGTGCAGGCCCAGACCGAGGACGCCTGGCGTGCTGCCACGAAACTCGGTGTGCCGCGGGTGATCGTCATCAACAAGCTGGATCGTGAGCGGGCGGACTTCGAGCGCACACTGGCTGAGATCCGCGCCTCCTTCGGCGTCGGCGTCGCACCGGTAGAGCTACCGATCGGCGCCGAGTCCGACTTCCACGGCGTCATCGACCTGCTGGGGGATACGGCGACCCACTACGACACGCCCGCCCCACACGCGGCCGTCGATGGAACGGTTCCCCCCGTCGGTCACGAAGGCCCGATTCCCGACGAACTGGTCGACGAGGAACATGCCGTGCACGAGCAATTGGTCGAGGGAATTGTGGTGGGCGACGACGACCTCATGGAGCGCTACCTCGGCGGCGACGAGATCGGTTACGACGAGCTCGAAAAGAGCCTGGCGGGCGGCGTCGCCGCCGGGGCCGTCTTTCCCGTCCTGTGCTGTTCGGGGCTGACCGGCGTGGGGGTGGACCGGTTGGCCCGTCTGATCGAGGAGCTCTGCCCTACCCCGAACGCGGCCCCACCCGTCACCGTCGTGGCCGGAACCACGACGACCGAGATCCCCTGCGATGCAGACGCCGATGTCCTGCTCACGGTGACCAAGACCTTCACAGATAGCCACACCGGCAAAGTCTCTCTGTGCAAGGTGATCTCGGGCACGCTCACCCCCGACACCGTGCTCATCAACACCCGAACCCGGAGCGAGGAACGCCTCCACGCGCTGCAGACCCTTTCGGGCCACGCCACCCAGGCCATCTCCTCGGTCGTCGCCGGCGACTTCGTCGCCATTCCCCGCTTGAACGGGACCCGGACGGGCGACACCCTGGCGCCGAAAGGCCAACCGGTGACGATCCCTCCGCCCCAGCTCCCTGCCCCAGCCCTCAACGTCGCAGTCAAGCCGGCGACCCGGGCCGACGACGACAAGCTGATGTCAGCACTCCAGCGGTTGTGCGACGAGGACCCGGCGCTCACCGTCATGCGGGACGACGAAACCCACCAGACGATTCTCGGCGTCAGCGGCGAGGTGCATCTCGCCGTCACCCTCGAACGCCTGGAGCGTAAATGCAACGTGCACGTCGAGCGCGAGGAGCTCCGCATCCCCTACCGTGAAACGATCACCATGGCTGCGCAGGCGGAGGGCAAACACAAGAAGCAGTCCGGCGGACACGGCCAGTTCGGCGTCTGCCATCTGCGTCTGGAGCCCCTGCCGCGCGGAGAAGGATTCGCGTTCCACGACGAAGTCGTCGGCGGGGCGATCCCGCGCCAGTACATCCCGGCGGTCGAAAAGGGTGTCGTCGAAACCATGTCCAGCGGAGGCGTCTTCGGGTATCCAGTGGTCGACATCGCCGTCACGGTGGATGACGGCAAGGCACACTCCGTCGATTCGAACGAGGTGAGCTTCAAGATGGCGGCGGCGCTTGCGGTCCGCCAGGCCATGAGCGAGGCCGGACCCATTCTCCTCGAGCCGGTCTCGAAGGTCGAAGTGACAATTCCCGCTGACAGCCAAGGTGACGTGCTCGGAGACCTACACTCCCGCCGAGCACGGATCGTGGGCACCGAACAAGGAGAAGACGGCTACCAGATCGTCATCGCGTACGCCCCAACCTCCGAACTGACCCGCTACGCCGTCGACCTCCGCGCTCTCACCGGTGGCCGAGGGTCGTTCACGGTCACCTACGACCACTACGACGTCGTCCCCGAGCATCTCGTTGCGTCAATCGCCCAGGTGGGCGGCTAATTTCGCGGCCATGCCCCGGTCAGCTTCTGCCACGCCACCTGCAGTGTCTCGGGCATGACCCGCGTGCCGGCAACGGTCGTCATGAAGTTGGTGTCGCCCGACCACCGCGGCAGTGCATGCAGGTGGACGTGGGAGGGAATGCCCGCTCCGGCGGCCCGACCCAGGTTGGCCCCCAAATTCAGCCCGTCGGGGTCATAGGCCCCTTCGATGGCGACCACGGCGTCCTGCGTCGCCGACCATAACTCGGCCGATTCCTGCTCCGACAGGTCGCTCAGCGCACCTACGTGACGCAACGGCAACACCAGAACGTGACCACTGGCATACGGATACGCATTCAGGACGACGAACGACCAAGCACCACGCCACACCACGAGATTTTCCAGCGACGGCGGACCACTCTCCGCCAATCGGCAGAAGACGCACGACGTCGCATCGTTCGCGAGACCACCGGTCCGCTCCCGTTCCGTCGCTTCTTGAATGTACGTATGGCGCCAGCCGGCCCAGAGGTTCTCCAGGCTCACGAGTCAGTGATCATCCGGCCGGTGCTGCGGATGCAGCTTCTTCGGGCGAGCCGTGCCGCTCAACTTCAGCAACCACGTCATCGACGAACTTCGTCAGATCCACGCCGCGTCGCGGCTTGTCGCTCGACGAGCGCGGATTGACCCCGACTGTCTGCGCGGCCACGTCATCGGGACCGACGACGAGTATGTAGGGAACCTTGGTCAACTTCGCCTTCCGGATGCGTGCGCCCAAGTTCTCCGCGGCGTCGTCGACGCTCGCTCGCAGACCGGCTCCCGCGCATGCGGCGGCCACGGATTCGGCGTACGGAGTGTGAGCCTCGCTCACCGGCAATACCCGCACCTGCTCGGGCGAGAGCCAGGTCGGCAGGGCGCCGGCATAGTGCTCGAGCAGTACCGCCATGAAGCGTTCAACCGACCCGAAGAGCGCCCGATGGATCATGATCGGTCGGTGGCGGCCGTTGTCGGCGCCCACATACTCGAGCTCGAATCGTTCCGGGAGCTGGAAGTCGAGTTGGACGGTCGACATCTGCCACGTCCGCCCGATGGCATCACGCGCCTGTACCGAGATCTTCGGGCCGTAGAAGGCACCTCCGCCCTCATCCATGACGAGGTCGAGACCAATCTCCTCCGCGGTGGCGCGCAGCGTCTCTGTCGCTTCCTCCCAATCCTGATCAGAGCCCACAGCCTTGCCGGGCGGCTTGGTCGAGAGCTCCAGATAGAAATCGTTCAAGCCGAAGTCACGAAGAAGGTTGAGCACGAAGTGGAAGGTGCGAACCAGCTCGGGTCCCATCTCCTCCCGGGTGCAGAAGATGTGCGCATCGTCCTGCGTCATGCCGCGCACGCGCGTCAACCCATGTACCACGCCGGACTTCTCGTAGCGGTAGACAGCCCCGAACTCGAAGAACCGGAGAGGCAGCTCCCGGTAGGAGCGCTGCCGACTGCGGTACACGAGAATGTGGAAGGGGCAGTTCATGGGCTTGAGGTAGTACTGCGCGCCCCCGTCGAGTTCCATCGGCGGGTACATGGCTTCTGCGAACCAGTCGAGATGGCCGGAGATCTCGAAGAGATCGCTCTTGGTGATATGCGGCGAATTGACGAACTCGTAGCCTTCCTCGACGTGACGCTGACGTGAGTACTCCTCCATGAGCCGGCGGATCGTCCCGCCCTTGGGGTGGAAGATGGCGAGCCCCGGTCCGACCTCTTCGGGAAAGCTGAACAGGTCGAGCTCGGCTCCGAGTTTGCGGTGGTCGCGCCGCTCCGCTTCCTCGAGCTGATGCAGATGCGCGGCCAGCGCTTTCTCCGATTCCCAGGCGGTCCCGTAAATGCGTTGGAGTTGCTGCCGTTTCTCGTCACCCCGCCAGTAGGCGCCGGCGACCCGCATCAGCTTGAAGTGTCCCAGTCGACTCGTCGAGGGGACATGGGGTCCCCGGCAAAGATCAGTGAACGCGTCAGAGTTCCAATAGGTGCTGACCACCGATCCGCCGGCATCGACTTCGTCCGCCCCCGAACCCACAGCTTCGATGATCTCGCGCTTGAACGGCTGATCGGCGAACAAGGCCAATCCCTCTCTCAGCGCATGCTCGTGGCGGATGAAGGGCTGGTCCTCGGCCATGATGGCGCGCATCTCCGTCTCGATACGATCCAAGTCGTCATCGCTGAACCGTGCGCCATCAGGCAATTCGAAGTCGTAGTAGAACCCGTTCTCGATGACCGGGCCGATGGCGAACTTCGCACCGGGCCAAAGGCGCAGCACAGCCTGGGCCAGCACATGAGCCGTCGAGTGGCGCAGAACCTCGCGGCCGGCATCCGAATCAGCGGTGACGATCGCGACCTCGGCCCCATCGGGCAACGCGCAACTGAGATCGACCGCGTGACCGTCCACCGTGGCGACAATGGCAGCCTTGGCCAGGCGAGGACCGATGGATTGGGCAAACTCGGCGGCCGTCGTCCCCTCGGCGAACTCCCGCTTCGAACCATCGGGAAGCCGTACCGAGATGACGCCTGCCATTGTTCTGCCTCTCCTGTTCAGCCAGGGAATACACCCTGGAATGTCCTCTCCCGCCAGGGTACTGGACTCCGCCGTGTTAGCAGCTCCCCAGCTTCAAACGTCCCGATCGCGTCGAGAACCGAAACGAGCCACTCAGTACGCCGACTGCAGCCCGGCGAGCATCGGAAAATGGCGGACATTGAGGGTCAACAACTCCGCGTCAAGAACGAGGGACGTTGCAGCGATGAGGTAATCCGCGTCGTCGATCCCGCTGTAAACCTTTCGGTGTCGGCGAGCCAGCGCCCCGGCTGTTCGCGCGATCCCCTCATCGACTACGACCCAGGACATGGCCGAGAAGAACTCCTCGAGGGCCCCGAGTTCGCTTTCGCGCACGCCGGAGAGGAGTTCAAAGCGGACAATCTCGCTGGCGGCCACTACATCATCCTCCGCCGTGAGTCGACGGAGAAGATCCACCGCCCCTGGAACACCGCGCAGATGGTCGACAGCGACACTGGTGTCGAGAAGCTTCACTGCAGGCCGAATTGCTCAAGACGCTCATTCAATCCGCCCCGTCTTGCCTCCACGAACTCGGCTCCGGGTTGGAGCCGCCCCCGCAATGAGCCCGCGCTTGCCTCGAGAGCCCGCAACCGTTCAGCCTTGGAGGTCTGGCCAAACGTGGTACGCACCGCACGTCGAACCAGCTCCGAGCGAGACGCGCCGGTCGCCCGGCTCACCCGGTCGAGGAGCTCCAATTCGTCGTCGCCCAGGTAGATCTGCGTTCGGCCCACGACATCACTATACACCAGGTGGTGTCTATCTCGAAGCGGCAACAGGACACGGATGACCTCTGGCCGTGCATCAGAGTTGAACGCCGAGCAGGTCGGCTCCGGCTTGGACGGAACGCCCTGCTTTCGCCTCATCGTCGAGCGCTTCGAGTGCACCAGGCGTATCCATGTCGTCGTCCAATGCCGCACGGACCGCGGCCAGGCCGGCATCACCGTCTCCCTCGACCGCGGAACGCCACAGTGCGAGCCGCGCTGCGGCATGCGGCATATCGTCCATCGTGACCCAGTCCCAATCGTCGCGGTAGTGGTGGGCCAACAGCGCCAGCCGAACGGCCGGCGGTTCCCACTCCCGGCAAAGTTCACCGACAAAGACCAGGTTGCCCAACGATTTCGACATCTTCGTGCCATTGAGGCCGACCAGACCCACATGGAACCAGAGTCGAACGAATGGCTGGCCCGTCACCGCCTCTGACTGGGCGGCCTCGCACTCATGGTGGGGAAAGACGAGGTCACGGCCCCCGCCGTGAATGTCAACCGTCTCTCCCAGCTCTCGCAACGCCAGGGCTGAGCATTCGATGTGCCAACCCGGCCGTCCGGAGCCCCATCGTGACTGCCAGGCCGGCTCGTCGGGGAGCGAGGGCTGCCACAAGACGAAGTCCAAAGGATTCCTCTTGTGGGGGTCGTCCGGATGGCCGCCGTTCTCCGCCGCCAGTTTCAGCATCTCAGACCGTCCGAAACCGCTGATCCGACCGAAACGGGGAAACGTCGTCACATCGAAGTAGACGGATCCGCCGGACTCGTAGGCGTGGCCAGCATCCAGCGCCGCCCCGATCAGGGACAGGATCTCCGAGATGGCCGACGTGGCCCGGGGCTCGGCATAGACCGGTAAGAGGTTGAGCATCCCCATTTCAGCGTCGAAGCGCGCCATCTCCTCCGCGGCCAGGTCCAGGTAGTGGACACCGAGCTCTCGCGACTTTCGCAAGATGTCGTCGTCGACATCGGTGACGTTACGCACGCACTTCGTCTCGTGACCGAGGTCACGCAGACGCCGCTGCAGCATGTCGAAGTAGAGGTAGACGGCCGCATGACCGAGGTGGGCAGAGTCGTAGGGGGTAATGCCACAGGAGTACATCGTCACGAGAGGCCCCGGCTGAAAGTCCACGACCTCTCTCCTGGCGGTGTCGTACAGCTGCATCCCTAAATCCCCGCTATCCGCAGCGTCGAATGCGCCTTGTGCCGCATGTTCATCGTGATGCAGACCGCAGTGAACGCTTCGATTGCTGCGGCCTGATTCAAGCTCCCGGCGTTCAAGGGCCGCAATCCACGCATCACATCAACCAGCGACTCCGTCACCACGGTGGCCTCCGGATAGTCCGAGCACACGAGCACGTCTGCTTCCAACCCCGATTCCAAGTCTTCCATTTCCGATGCCGGGAGATGGTGAAATGCGGCCGCCACCAGGGAATGAGGCAGTGCGGCCTGGACCGAAGCGGCGACCGATCCCCGAGGTGGGATCAACGCCAGCATTTCGCGCCCCTCCCTGATCAACGCGTTGGCCATGGATATGACGACCTTGCCCGCCAATATCTCCCGGAGGGGCTTGAGCGTGGCTATTGCGCTGTCCCAAGGGGTGGCCAGAACGACCACGTCAGCCCCGGCCGCACCCTCATTGTCCGCACCCCGGATGTCGAGCCCCAGGTCGGGCCACTTGGCGAGGATCTCCCCCGCCACCCCCTTGGCTCGTTCCGCATCCCGTGAACCCAATGTGACGTCGGTGCCGGCGGCGGCCAGTCTGACGGCCACCCCTCGACCGGCCGGGCCGGTGCCTCCAAGAATTCCCACATGCATGCCCCCACCTTCGCATAACCTCGCTCTGCCTATGGGACTCCTGGACGGAAAGCGTCTCCTGATCACTGGCGTCCTCACCGACGCCTCCCTCGCATTCGCCGTCGCGAAGTTCGCACAGGAGGAGGGGGCCGAGATCGTCCTCTCAGGCGCCGGGCGCGCCCTCTCCCTCACCAAGCGCACCGCTCGCAAGCTCGCCTCAGCGCCCGACGTGCTCGAGATCGACGTCACCTCGCCCGAACAGCTCTCTGCGGCAGGCACGGCGCTCGCCGAACGGTGGGACCGTCTCGATGGCATCCTCCACGCCATCGGCTTCGCCCCACCAAACTGCCTGGGTAGCGGGATGTTCGCGGCCAATTGGGACGAGGTCTCGGTTGCCCTCAACATTTCGGCGTACTCGCTCAAGGCCCTGGTCGAAGCCTTCAGGCCACTCTTGATCAACGCTGGCCGCGACAGCGGAGCTTCCGTGGTGGGCCTCGACTTCGATTCCACGGTGGCCTGGCCGATCTACGACTGGATGGGCGTGGCCAAGGCGGCCCTCGAGTCCCTGACCCGCTACCTGGCGCGCGACCTGGGGCCCGACGGCATCCGGGTCAACCTCGTGGCCGCAGGACCGATCCGCACCATGGCCGCCAAATCAATCCCCGGGTTCTCGGTTCTCGAGGACTCATGGGACGACCGGGCTCCCTTGGGCTGGGATGTCAACGGCTCGGCCGTCGTGGCCCGCGCTTGCGTGGCCCTCTTCAGCGATCTGTTGCCCATGACGACGGGCGAGATCCTTCACGTCGATGGGGGGGTCCACGCCGTTCGATGACGTTGTCGGATCGTCGACCGCCACTTGTACGGCGTTTCGGGCACTCTCCCGTATCGTTTCCGAGGCCTGGTGGTCGGGAGCCGCGCCCAAAGTTTCCGGCGGATGAATCAATTGTGAAAAGGAAACGGGAGTTGGTTGCGCGAAGGTTGCAAGTTGGTTGGACCGCATCGCTGTTTGTAATTGGCCGTTGACTTGGGCAGAAAAGTGCAGCAGTCTTTCGCTTGGTAAGCAGTCGACAAGGGCAAACCTCTCGCGAGAGGGGGACGCAAAACCACGGGACTCTCCGAGTTAGCCGGGTCGCCGAAACCGTACTGGCCACAGTGCCGTCTTCGTGGCGACTCTCTTCCCTCGGAGTTTGGAGGAGAAGATGGGACGATGCGGGTTGACCCCGGTTGTTGAAACGCGGCCCTTGGCCTTTCAAGTTGAGCCTGCTGCAACCACACTGGTCGGTCCGATGAAGCGTGGGATGCGAGATGAGGCGCGCCACGCAACGGAGAGGATCGTGATGGTTGCGCGGATGACGTCCTTCTAGATCTGTGCCCTCCGTCCACCGAGCCACTACGAGGCAATAGTCATGACCAATCTCACCTACGAAACTGCAGCTGGTCGGATTACTTCAGTCGATGTCAAGCTCTTGAAGCTGGGGATGTCCCCCCGATTTGGGGGGCAGGATGTCGACCACGCGCAAACTCTGACATTCAGACTTGACGATTGCCCACCAATCCTGGTGGAGCGGAGCACATCAACGGTCATTGATGGTGTTCATCGTGTGCTCGCGGCGCGAATGCTCGGTCGCACCACCATTGCCGCACGATTCTTCGAGGGTACCCATGAAGAAGCATTTCTGGAGGCGGTGCGGTCCAATATCGCCCACGGGAAGCCACTCACATTGGCAGAGAGGGAAGCGGCGGCGAAGAAGGTCCTCGCAATGCACAGTGACTGGTCGGATCGCTTGGTCGGCGACATTTGCGGATTGTCAGACAAGACTGTTGGTCGTTTGCGAAAGACAACTCCGGATATTCCGCAGTTGTCGGCAAGAGTTGGGCGAGATGGTCGGCATCGCCCCACCGATCCCCAGCCGCTGCGCAAACAGATAGCGGCCGGCGCTGCGCGAGAGGCCAGACGCCAACCTTCAAGAGTTGGCAGCATCATTGTCCACCTCTCCCTCAACGGTACGCGACGTTCGGAAACGGCTGCAGGCGGGCGATGACCCAAACCGGCCGGAGCGTCGCGTCAACCCCGACCCCACAAGCCGCATCCGCCCATTGCGCTCGAGTGGCAATACGCCGGCGATACACAAAGTGGTCGACTGGAGCACCGACCAAGCGATTCTGACGTTGCCGAGAGGAAGTGAGTTGGCCGGATGGCTCCAGCAGACGAGGATCGATTCGGGTAAGTGGGAAGGTGTCGTCACACAGATTCCACTGGGCCGCATTCCTCAGCTGATCGCGGACGCGGAGGCACGGGCCATCGAGTGGGACAAGTTTGCGAAGTCACTCGAAGCACGATTACGGCAATTGAACCGGCGCTCTCAGAGCTCGTAAGGCCCACTTCTGACCAAGCGCGATGCCAAGCGTGAGCATGGCAGCACGCTGCACGTGGACCGAAGCTCGTGTCCCGCTCGATAAAGCATGCAAGGCATGCAAGGCCGAGGCCGCATCGGCTACTGCGCCGCTGTCTCGTGACGCTCGTCACGACGAGCGTCATCTTCATGACGCTCACCGCCCTTCTCTACATCTGGCCAAGCACCAATGAACCCCGGCGCTCTGACGCCATCGCCGTTCTCGGTGGATCGGGACCGAGGCTCCAAGAAGGCATGGCCCTAGCACGCGCCGGCTATGCCCGCGTACCTCGCTCTCTCCGCTGGCGATCACTCGGCCTGCCCGCCACCACCACACGGAGTACGGGTCATCTGTTTCGTGCCACACCCCGACACCACGCAAGGAGAGGCCCGGGCTGTAACCAAGTTGGCTCATGAGCACGACTGGCGTCAGATCATTGTCGTGCCCGGTACGCCACAGACCACTCGAGCTCGGGTTCGTTTCGATCGCTGTTATCACGGCACTCTTCTCTTCGTCCCCGTCAGTCCCGGCGGTCTCCGCTCGTGGATTCACAACATCATCTACGAGTGGGGTGCATTGGCAAAGGCACTGACACTTCAACGCGGCTGCTGACGCGACACCGACGCCAACCACGGCACACAGATGCTGCGTGAGTAGCCGCGCGCGCAAGCGTGGTTGCTTTGTCACGTGCGACGCCGTGGATGCGGTTCGTTAACTCAATATTTCCGTGCCGAATGTGGAGGTGCCTTGCTACGATTACGTCGATCGATCTCCTGAGGAATTGTGACAAGCCGACGTGCCTCGGAACCTCAGTTGAGGCCAACGACTTCCTCTAGGCGGTGATGAGTTTCATTCCTCCAAGCCCACACGAAGACGGGATCCAGTGAGCGTGGTCGGTTGTTCAATGGTGGCTACCTAGTGGATACAGTCGACCCCTTCTACGTCGACGGCACCGAAGAACCTGAGGCTCGTCGCATCGTCAATGATCAATGGTCTATCGCCGTGCTCCTTGCGGCCGACCTACTCGCTGCAATCGTTGCTGTTCCCGTGGCGCTGCTCATTCTCTCCATGGGTTCCCCGGTGGAGGGCAACTCGCTCAGTCACTTCTGGCGCAATGTCGCGCACGATTCGTCACTTCCGGTAGCGATTGTCGCCGCCCTCGCCCTCGCCGACTTCTACAGGTCAAATCGCCGAGTGCCCTACCAGAGCAGCTTCTCTGAGTTGAAGGAACTGGCAATCGCCCTCTGCACCGGATGTGTCTTGGCCATTGGCTTCAGTGTCGTTCTGCACGGCGCCTTCGACGTCACTGAAAGCAATGCAACGCAGCTGTTACTGGCCACGATCGTCGGCATGGCCTTCATCATCGGCGCTCATACGACTCTCAGCACGTTGCGCCGTGGTCCGCATTCACGCGTGCTGCTTGTCGGTTCCGATCCTCTCGTCGATCGCATAGCGACGTACGTCGGCCTCACCAAAGGAGTTGAGGTGATCGGACGAGTGGTCGATGCACCTACAGCAGATGACGGCGCGCTCGGTACGGTGACCGACCTCCCGCAGCTCTGTGAGAAATACCGTGCCAACCGAATCATCATCGCCTTCCCGACTTCTATGTCGCACGACTCAGTCACCATCTTCCGCTCGTTGCCCGCACCGGTTCACATCTCCATCGTTCCCCGTTACTTCGAGCTGGTGTCCTGGCGGTCTCGCATTACCGACCTCTACGGTCTCCCTCTCATTGAGGTAGCGCCGGCGCATCTCAGCTTGTGGGATCGCTCCCTCAAGCGCGGATTCGACATCACCGCGGCTTCCCTTCTACTCCTCATCCTCTCCCCCTTGGCCCTGATCCTCTCGGTCCTAGTCAGACTTAGCTCGCCCGGACCGGTGCTTTTCCGACAGCAAAGGATGGGCCGCGGACGCCAGGTCTTCACGATCTACAAGTTTCGGACCATGGTAAACCGCGTCGCGGCAGAGATCGACGACTCCGAAGTCGACGCGCCTCAAACATCGATTCCACTCCATGAACTGCGCAGGAAGGCGGTAGACGCTCACCGGATCACTCCGATCGGCGCCGTTATGCGCCGGACGGGCCTCGATGAGATCCCCCAACTTCTCAATGTCCTCCTCGGCAACATGTCGCTGGTCGGACCACGACCGTTCACCGAGAGCGAATCGGAGACTCTGGTGGGGTGGGAAGCCCGGCGGTTCGACCTTCGACCGGGAATTACCGGTTTGTGGCAGGTCTCAGGGCGAAACGACCTCTGCCTCGACGATCTGCGTCGGCTCGATTACCTCTACGTGGCGAGCTGGTCCCTTTGGTGGGACATCAAGATCGTCTGGGAAACACCGACGGCGATGGTGCGGGGGTTCGGTGCGTACTGATTATCGTGCTCGACCGGGGAGTACCTCGATCGCTATCGCTCACGACTATCTCACTCAGCGCGGCGGCGCAGAGCGGGTCGTCCTGCGCTTGGCGGAGACATTTCCGGAGGCACCCATCCATACATCCCTCTACCGGCCTGCCAGCACATTCCCGGAGTTCGCTGGCCTCGATATCCGGACCACGCCACTCAACATGATCCCGCTCCTCCGCAACCAACATCGATTGGCCCTTCCCGTACTCGCGCCATCCTTTTCCGCCCTGCGGGTTGATGCCGACGTCCTCATTTGTAGTTCGAGTGGCTGGGCCCACGGTACGAGAACGCACGGTCGGAAGGTGGTCTACTGCCATGCACCCGCGCGATGGCTGTACCAGGCCGATCGTTACCTCGGCAACGATCGGCCTGGTACCTTGAGGAGGGAGGTCCAGGCCGTCCCGCTCCGCGGACTCAGCCGATCGCTGCGTCACTGGGATCGGCACGCCGCCACGACGGCACATCGATACCTCGCAAACTCAACGGTCGTCTCAGATGCGATCCGATTCATCTACGGACGGGAGGCAGAAGTAATACCACCCCCGCCCAGCCTCGCTCCCGAGGGACCAGCGCGACCCGTAGAGGGTCTGGACCCGGGGTATTTCCTCTGCGTCGCACGACTGCTGCCGTACAAGAACGTGCAAGTCGTTGTGCAGGCAGTGGGGACCATACCCAATGCCCGACTCGTGGTAGTAGGTGACGGTCCAGCCCGGTCCGAAATCGAGAGCGTGGCGGGCCCCAACGTTCGATTCCTGGGGCTCGTAGACGATGAGACACTGCGCGGGCTCTATCAAGACTCCGTCGCGCTCGTGTCGGCCTCCTTCGAGGACTATGGCCTCACCCCGCTCGAAGCAGCATGCTTTGGTCACCCGTCGGTCGTGCTCCGGTCCGGCGGATTTCTCGACACGGTCGTAGAAGGAAGGACAGGCGTCTTCTTCGACTCACCCGTTCTCGACGATGTTGCCTCAGCTATGACCGCTGCCCTCAGCCGAACCTGGAACCCCTGCGAACTTCAAGCACACGCGGAGAAGTTTTCTGCCGCTTCCTTCCAGCGCAGAATCCGGCAAGTCGTCACGGAGGAGGCCGCCCTCACGTGACTATCGACCGCTCCGCACCGGACCGCATCGCTACCTCGAATTTGAAGTCGCGTATGCTGAAAATAGCAAGAGGCCGACCCGACATGGACTGCTGCTCATGACCTCGATCTCCCTTTACAGGCAGCTCTGTCAAGTGGCACGACGACCACAAGGTGCGACGACATCAGGTCTCGGTAATTACGATCGCCGCTCGAACGATCCAAAAAGGAGACGCAGTATCTTCGGCATATTCGCGATGCTGAAACGGCTCGGTCTCACATCGTTGAACCGACGACTTGCCTGGCTCGCGAGTTGCTCTTTCGTTTCGGGACTCTCGCAAGCCGCCCTCCTCGTTGTCGTTAGCGAGCTGGCCGTGAACAGCGCTCAAGGCGGACATCGCCTAGATCTTCACGGTGTATCGCTTTCACTCCACGACTCACTTCTCATTTGCGTCCTCTTGCTCGTACTGTTTTCCGCGAGCAGCATCGCCGCCGCGTTCGCCGGTAGCTCCATGTCGAGCACAGCCGTAGAGTCTGGACGCGCCAAGGTCATCCAGTCCTTCTTTCAGGCGAGCTGGGGGATCCAATCAGCGGAACCGCTGGGTCACATCCAGCAGCTTCTTACGGTCAATTGTGAAAACATCGGGTGGGTAACCATGGGGCTCTCCGGAGGCGTTCAAGCTCTTCTGTCCGTATTCGCTCTCTTGATCGCCGCATTCATTGTGAACCCGATTGCCTCAAGTGTCGTTCTGGTGGCCGGGATATTGCTGTCGGCCGCGATGCGACCGTTCCTGAAATGGAGTCGCCGCGCGTCAACCAGACTGTCGAATGACAGCCACCAAATGGCGGTCCAAGTCACGGAGTACACGAGGTTGACCCGCGAGTTTCGTGTGTTCGGAGTTGAACAGGCGGCAACGGACCGTCTGGCCGCAAGAAACCACCTAGCAGCAATGAGCTTTCGAAGAAGCCGGCTCTTGGGACAAACAAGTCCCGTTGTCTATCAATCATTCGCCCTGGCGTTCGTCGTGGCTGGTCTCGCCGTTCTCGTCGGTCACACAGGAAGCGACCTCGAGGCGACCGGAGCAGTTCTCTTGCTTTCACTGCGATCCCTCACCTATGGATCAACCATTCAATCGACCAGTCAGCAGCTACGTTCTTATGAAGGATTTCTAGACGGCATAGAGGCGGACATCGAGCGCTATCAGGCGGGCCCGACAGAATTGCATCACGACAGGGTCCCGGACAGTTTCGGCATCACGTTTGACCAAGTCTCCTTTTCCTATGACAGGACCACCGAAGTCCTCAAGGACATCTCGTTCTACGTCCCGAACGGTAAGATTCTCGGGATAGTAGGCCGGTCGGGCAGCGGAAAGACGACCTTGAGCCAGTTGGTGCTCGGAATGCGGCGGCCTTCTGCTGGCAGCGCGCTGGTGGGAGATGTACCGGCGGCATCAGTGGCCAAGGGAGACGGGGCCAGCCCCGTTGCGCTCGTGGCCCAGGAACCGATCTTGTTGCAAGGCTCAATCGCATCGAACATATCGTTCTTCCGGGACGTTTCCCCAGAACAAATCGAGGTCGCATCGAAGGCGGCTCATCTTCATGAGGACGTGCTGACGATGACGCAGGGCTACGAGACTCTTGTCGGCGAGGGGGGCGGTGCGCTGTCGGGAGGGCAACGGCAACGGTTGGCCATTGCACGGGCCCTCGTCGGTGCTCCGCGTGTTCTCGTCCTCGATGAACCGACGAGCGCACTCGATGGCCGGTCAGAGAACCTCATCCGCCGCACATTGTCGGAGCTACGGGGACACGTGACAGTTGTTGTCATCTCCCATCGGTTGGCAACAGTCGAGGACTGCGATCTCATTCTGGTCCTCGACAGGGGACAACGGTCCGATTTTGGTCCACGAGACGTGGTCATCGCTGGAGACGCATTTCGCCAGGTTGCCGAAGCGGCAGTAGGCGCTCCCACAAACCTGACTCACCAGGAACAATGGGCGTGATCAAGGAGAGCGGCATCCCGAGACCAATTCGCCGCGCTGCGATGGGTGAGAGCCGGAACGACGACTCGGTTGGCGATCTGGCAAATGTCACGTTCGTAGAAAGGCCGATGAGGCTCTGCGTGGCCATCTGCACGCGGAACCGACCGCGTGAGCTGGCGGACTGCTTGAATTCAATAGCGGCTTCCGACCTCGTGGATGAAGTGGTGGTGTCGTCTGACGGCAGCGACGACGAGACGGAAATGGTGGCACGGTCCGCCGCGGACAAGTTTCGACGTTTCACCCTTCTGCGGGGACCACGATGCGGCCTCGCCGCCAACCGCAACAGTTGCATTGCGTCAATCCTCTCCGAGTACGTGCTCTTCCTCGATGACGACGCCCGGCTCTCGCCATCTTTTGTAGAGATCGCACTATCGGCGGCCAATACCGACCGGTTGGTCACGGGGTGGGAACTGCGCAATCACGTCAAAGTCACGCCGCACGATCCCGATTTTCTCGGATTCCAGCATGTCGCACCCGCCGGAGACCCAAAGGGGATCGTGATCAATTCAACCCTCTTCCCGACCGCTTTCCTTCGAACCCGGAGTTTCGACGCCTTCTACCAGTTTGGCTCCGAAGAGGTCGATATCGCCTTCGGCGCAGCCAAGCAAGGGCTCACGATCGTCGAGATCGACGAAGGAAACCTACACCTTCACGTACCGACCAGCCGCGAGGGTAATGAGCAGGCCGCCACGGTTTCCAGGGTGTATTTCGGTGTGCGGCGCTACCGAGACTACGAGCGGAGCTGGTCGAATCTCATCCTGTTTCTGGTTCTGTCGCTCGTCAACATTCTTGGGTTTCAAATGAAGAAACGTCAGTTCGCCTCACTCCCGACGATCTCCTATGGTTTCGGCCGCGCGGTCTGTGCAGCCTGGTTCATGAGCGACGAACGATTGAGCGCCGCGTCGTCATCCCGTGAGTTGCCTGCGGTCGGGAAGGCTCGGCGGACGGTCCAACCTGCGCCAATGTCCCTCACGGTCCTCATTCCCACCTATCGACGGCCAAAGGAGCTGAAGCAATGCCTCGACGCCGTACTGAACCAATCACGACAACCATGGGAAGTCATCGTGGTCCGTCGGGAAAGCGACGAGGACGCCGCACGGGTGATCAATTCTTACCAACATGCAGTGCTGCACGAGGTGGTCGTCGACCAAGGCGGCGTGGTCGCCGCCCTCTGCGCCGGCCTGTCGCATGCATCGGGAGACCTGGTCGCTGTCACCGACGATGACACCGTCCCGCGCCACGACTGGTTGGAGCGCCTCGAGACCGGCTTCGATGACGACTCCGTGGGTGCGGTGGGCGGGCGGGACGTGGTGCACCATGGCGGTGAGATCGAAGACGGAAGGGAACGGATCGTGGGTCGATTGACCTGGTACGGAAAACCAATAGGCAATCATCACCTCGGCATCGGCGAAGCAAGGGATGTGGACTTCTTGAAGGGCTGCAACTACGCGTTCCGGAGAGAGGAGTTCAGAATTCCCATGGGCCTGCTCGGGAGTGGGGCCCAGCTGAGCAACGACATGGCGAGTTGCCTTGAGATTCGTAGATCGGGATACAGAACGGTCTACGACCCGAGGATCATCGTCGACCACTATCCGGGTGAACGCCACGATGAAGATCGCCGCTCGACGCCCACACGTCGCGCTCGAATGAACGGCACCTTCAACGAGGCATATTGCGTCTTCTCTCTCGCCAAGAACCTTCGAATGCGATATTTGCTGTACCACATCGTCGTCGGTGATACCGGCAGTCCGGGGTTGGTGCGAACTCTGCTCGCGCACATCCGCCGGGAAGATGCGGTCGCAGGCCGAATGTTGAGCACTTGGGCGGCACTGATCCGCGCCTATCGGCTGTCGACAGTCTCGCCCCTCCCCATGTGGCAGCAGAAGCGAGATTCGAACCTTTCATTCGTCTCTTCCAAAGCAGGCCGATCACACCAAGCGAGCAACAAGGAATGGAATTCCTGATGGTAGACGTGGAGGCTGCTCGCTGGGAAAGCGAGATCGAGCAATACGATTCGAGTCACTTGCGATTGCGCCAAGTAGCAAAGATACTGACGTCGCTGTCCCCCGAGTCCGTGTTTGACATCGGTTGCGGTCACGGTCACCTCGGAACGCTGCTCCAAGGTATCGACTACATCGGGTGCGACATGATCGACGGATCCGGGGCATCCTTTCCCTTCATCAGTTGCAACGTGAATCACGACAAGTTGCCCGAACAGATCAGGGACGTCGCAGCCGTATCCTGTTCCGGACTGTTGGAATACGTGGACGATCTACCCCACTTCCTGCATGAGCTCCGCGTGCGCATGCAGGAGGGCGCCTGGTTGGTTGTCACCTACTACAACATGAATCACTTCCTGCGAATCTTCGACCTCGCCGTCGGCCGCACCTTCGAAGTCCATCGGGGTTGGAGGGGCTTCTACTCCGTCCGAGCACTCGGACATCTACTCGAGGCCTCCGGCTTCAAACTGGAGAATCGTTACGTCACCCGATTTGGCATGGAGGAGCCTCTCCTCTCCGAGACGGTGACGGAGCCGCTTCGTCTGCCACGATACATTCCAGGCGGCTATCTCTTCGCGCACCAAGTCATCTACGTGGCCCGGGCTGTCGGGTGACAGCGACATGCGGTGTGCATCCCGATGACATTGGGGATCTCAAGCACCACCTCCTCACGATCCTTCGGCGTACCATCGGAAACTCTCGGCGGGTTGCGCTACTCGATTTTCCCTTTCACCCAAATTGCGGAGATTCATTGATCTACCTTGGCGAGTTGGCAGCCCTGCAGGAGATCGGTGCCGACATCCTCGCGGTGAGCGATGCGGATGGGTTTCGGCCGCAGGACTACCTGTCGCTCCCATCGGACACGGTCATGCTGTTCCATGGCGGGGGCAATTTCGGTGGGTTGTGGGACACCCCCCACATCCGCAGAAACGACGAGCTGGAGCAACTTCGATCATTCAAGGCAGTGCTGCTACCTCAGACAATGACCACGATGGACGAAGAATGCCACCAACGCACCCGTACCGTGCTGACGCAACATTCAGACGTGACGTTGATGTGGCGTGACCGGAAGAGTTTCGATGCCGGTCGCGCACTTTCCCCGAGACTTCGTCAATCCTCGTCCCCGACGCAGCGTTTTGCCTGTATCCACTCCGCGCACCGCGCATAACCCTGCGCCCGGGGGAGCATATCGCTCTGCTCGCCCGGATCGACAGGGAGGGCACCGGCCTTGCCGACACCGTGGATGCAAATGTCGTAGTGCGAGATTGGGAATGTGTGTTCGTGGAGAAAGTTCTGCGCCGCCTCTTGTGCCTCGCGATCAAGCGAGAACGCCTCTCCCGGGGTCGCCCGAACATGAAGTGGCGAGCGCGACTGTTCTCTGCGTACGCAACCCTCAACGCCCGATCAGCGGCACGCCAACTCAAGAGCAGCGATGTCGTCGTCGTTGATCGGTTGCATGCGTGGATATTGAGTGTTCTTCTCTATGTGCCGCACGTCGTCGTCGATACAAAGTACGGAAAGATTTCCGGAGTTATGGCATCGTGGCTTCCCGGAGAACTGGCGACGTTGACGAGCACCCCGGCCGACGCTTTGGCGAGGGCACGTGGGCTCACTGACGTGGCCCATGAGAAGCGGACCGAAATTCATGAAGGAAGCACTCGGTGAGTGGCCACAACACAAAACTGGCCTCAGTGGTGATCCCGGTACTCAATGCGGCTCCGATGCTGCAACGTCTGCTCGGCGCACTTGAAGCGCAAACCCTGCGGAATCGGATGACCGTAATTGTCGTCGACAACGGCTCTTCGGACGGCAGTTTCGACGTCGCGAGGCGACTCAGCGATGTCGCTGTAACCGAGCCGCGGCCGGGCATTCCCTATGCCAAGCAGCGCGGGCTGGAAGAGGTCGACACACCGTTTGTTCTCTCGATCGACGCCGACTGTCTCCCGAGAGACTCGGAATGGGCCGAAGTGCTCGATACGCGGGCTCCGCGCGGCCGATGCCGCGGTGCTTGGGATCAGCGGCCCTGTCCTTCCCATGCCGTCAGATGACCGCTGGTCGCAGCGTCGGGATTTGACGCCGGCAAGCGGTACAGATGCGTCCGGAAGGATTCATTACGTCGTCGGATGCAATCATGCCCACCGCACTTCGGTCCTGCAGTCTCTCGGTGGCTATCCCGTGCGCCGCTATGCAGCTGAAGACGCAGCGCTCGGATTGAGGGCCCGCAAACAAGGCTATTCGTTCACGTGGGCTCCCGAAGGAGTGGTGCTCCACGAAAATCCTGTCGGTTGGCGGGGGTATACGAGAAAGATGCGTCAAGTGGGTCGCTATCATGCGGATCTGGTCGAACGGCCCCGCTCGATGGTGACCTTCACGGCCTTTCATGGCGCGAGAATGGTCAAATGCGTGGTCCGCGACCTTTGTCGTGGTGACCTCTTCGAAGCGACGGCACAATCGCTCCGGATCTCATCACAAGTGATGGGAACATGGGATGTCTGGAAGTCGGACAGGAGCTCCGAGGCTTCCTAGAATAGAGCACTCTTTGCGGTGTTGCGCCGTTCACCACTGCTATCGAACAACAGTGCGGAGTCGGCCGCGGCTCGAAGAGACCTTCTCCTTCAGTGCAGTGCTGACAAGGTGGGACACCGCAGACAGGCGGGAGGGAGGGGAGGGGAATGCCCACACGCATTTTTTCCCCAACACCTCCTGGGTCCCGTGGTGGTAGTCGCTCGTGGTGTCGAACCAGGTAGCGAGCCGGTCCGCCAGGTCCGTGGGTCGGGTCGTGGCGTACAGCTTCACCTCCGAAAGGCAAACCGGGAACAGCCGCCCTTCAACCACAGCCGCCCACGCCGCTGCGGCCACGCCAGGCGTATGCATGGTCCGGTAATCGTCCAACACGATGATCGCCTCTGGATTCGCCAAGTCCAGGGCGGCTTCGATGTCGCTCTTGATGAACTCGTAGAGATGCGACCCGTCAACGTGAATGAACCGGCAGCTGTGAGGTTCGACGTAATTGCGGATGTTCAGCGAAGAATCGTCCACCACAATGGGCAACGTGGAGTGGAAGCGGAGATAGTTGGTTTCGAAGTCGCGCCGAGTCAGTCCGTCGTAATCCGAACGCTCAAAGATGTCGCAGACCGTGAACTGTTCGCCCGCGCGCAGGTGGCTGCCTATCGACACCGCGCTCTGGCCCTTGAACACCCCGATCTCCAAGAGGTCCCCGGGATGGCACTGTCGGGACAGGAGCCAATCGAACAGATCAAAATCGAGGGCGCTGAACCACCCGGGTAGAGCCAACACTCGCCCCTTCTCAACCGCCATCGGCACTCCTTTGAGAGAAGATCGGTTCTCGGGCTGCCAGCGCGACCGGGCTGGGCTTACCGCCTGCCCTCCACACATCCGTCCCTTGCATCATACGCGAGTTGAAGGTTCGTCGAACTTGTCATCACGACCCCGATAGACCCGGTACGTTCCCGGTTCTCGAATTATTCCAGCCACCCACTTCCGCACTCGATCGGTCTGAGCCTCGGTGACCAGGGAGACGGCGAACGCCACCAGCACGACGCCGACCACCATCGCTGCGGCGATCACCAGGTGGACAACGGAAGGCTGCCAAAGCGCCCTACCGTGATACTGCAACCCCGCTCGGATGAACACGAGGAGTGGCAGATGCACGAGATAGAGCGTGAATGAAAACGCAGCCAGACGGCTGAAAGCAGCCCCCACCCTCGTCCCTCGATCATCGCTCGGACGGCGGGGAGCGTGCACGACCAGATAAATGGCACCGGCGAAGAGGACACCCGTGACCATATCGCCGGGTTCTATGCCGAATGAACGCACAACCGTCATCCAGAGGGCACACGCGCCGAGGCTGACGACCATGCACGTGCGCCACACGAATCGTGACTCCAACACCTTGCAGCGCGGTGCGACGTAGACGATGACGCCCAACAACCAGATCAGGAAGTAAAGGGAAATCGTCGACCCCACGAAGAGAAAGATTCCAAGTGCGACAAAGGCGGCATATACCTTGGTGAGCGGTGATTTTCCAAGAAGGACGAGCATCACCAATGGGAACAGCATGTAGTACCAAAATTCGTTCGCCAAGCTCCAAAGAGCTCCGTTCGTGCCGAATGTCGGCACTCGTATGGTCTGCAGGAACACGATGTTTCCGAAGAAGGCCGCAACGGTGCTGTGCGGCAGAACCGGACCAGGAATGATTCCGTTCGTACTGTGCCCATTCCCGTAGATGCCCTGCAGACCAAAGGCCGAAAACCCGATGTGGTCGATCAGCGCGCACAGCACGAGCGAAGGAATCAAGACAATCCACAGACGCGTCAGACGGCGGTTCAAATAGCTGCGCCAGCTCCAGTCCTTCATCCCCGAGCGGACGATGCTCGAGCCCACGAGATATCCGCTGAGCACGAAGAAGACCATGACGGCCTGATGACCTAGTGACGTCACCAGATAGAACGCCCGGTAGACGACGTTATGCGAATCCACATCACTCCCATGCACGAAAAAGAGTCCACGAACGTGGTTGAGTACAACGACGAGCGCAGCTCCTGCTCTGAACATATTGAGCTGATCTGACTGCCGGCGATGGAGTCGATCTCGGGCGAACAAGATGGGAGTGACCGCCACCCCGCAATTTTACAATTTGCAGGCGATTATGCCGAACAATCTCACGCTCTTACGACTATTCGCTCAATCCTTCGTGTGTCGGCTATCTCCGTCGCAATCTGCCGCCGAGAGCGGAGAATTTTGGCGCGACAGATGACGCCGGCAAGGGTCGTCGCGACCGCATCGGCGGAGAACATCTTTTCGACCACATTCCGCCCTCGGGTCGCCAGCGCCCCTCGTTGATCTGGGTCGCGAGCCAACTCATCGAGGATCTTCGCGAGTGCCTTGATGTCGCCCTCGGGATACGTGCGACCACCACCAGTGGTGTTCACCACCCAGGGAATCTGACCACTCTCCGCTCCTACCACCGGCGTACCGCACCAGAGTGCTTCCACCAGTACCCTCCCGAATTGTTCTTCCCAGGTCGCGGTGGTGCGCGATGGCAGAACAAGGAGGTCCATTTCGGTGAAGAGCTGGTTCATTTCCTCGTGTCTGTGACCCACTATGACGTCAACCGACGGCGCCGACCTGTGGAGTTGATCCCGCATCGGCCCATCTCCAACGAGCAACAACCGTGCGGGCGTCTCCATACGGAGCACCGCAGCCACAAGGTCCTCGAGACCCTTCTCCGGCACCAAGCGACCCGCAAAGCCAACCGTGAACGGACCGGAAGCCTCCCTTTCACGCCGCGTAGGCCATGACGGAACAGCGTGAGGCACAATGGCCACCTCACCGCGGGCACCCCACTTCGTGGCGAGGCTCCGGGCGGCCGGCGAGCGGGCCATGACAAAACCAGCTCTCCTCAGGACGTAGTTCCGACTCCTCACTATTGGGGAGGGATAGGGGCGATCCAACGTCTCTGCGACCTGAACTCCGAACGGTACGGCCAAGATGGATGCAGCCATTCCCCACTCGAGTGCCGCTAAAGAATGCGACTCCTCTTCGACGACAAGCACATCCGGTTGGAACCTGCGCAGAATCCCAATCAGATTTCCAACGTAGGCATGCCGTTGCGGCCGTCCTATGCCCACCGTTCGTAGGGGAATGATGGCATCCTCCATTCCGCCGAGTGCATTCGGGAGGAACTTCTTCTCTCGATAGACGTCAGACCATCGGTCGGGCACGACGAGCTTGAGCTTGTAACCCCGTTCGCGGAGGCAGCGAAACACCTCTTGATTTGCGGCCACGACACATGCGTGACTCACCACCAGGAGATCGAGTCCGGAGTGTGCCCTCATCTGCTCTTTCGTCACCCCCGTGGCCCCGTGATCCCCGAAGACGTCCTGGAAGACTTGGCTTTGACTGCCCATGATGCGTCAGGCTTTACATCGTGACCAGCCGAAACGGCTGCTCTCCCTGCTCGCGGGCGTCACTGCACGACCGACGTAGGTCGAGAATCGTCCGGGGCCTTCGGATCAATGCCTTCATCCCAGTCTGCGGCCTCACTCTCTCGGAAGGAGACCGACTTCGTGAATTCCGACATCTCACTGGAGGTGAATTCCGGGTCCATTCGCCCCTGCCGGCTCATGGTCCACTCGTAGATTTCGACACACTGTGCTGCCACGTTTGCAAGCTCGTACTTCTCAGCCGTGCGCACCGCATGATTGGCGATCCCTAAGCGCCATGTCGGGTCGTCCGCAAGCCGTCGGAGGTGGGCGGCTAGTGCGCCGACATCTCGGGGCGGATAGAGCAACCCGTCTACCTCATGGGTTATGACTTCTGCTGGCCCTCCGGCATCGGATGCAACCACCGCCAACCCGGCAGCCATGCCTTCGACAACAACCTGTCCGAAGGGTTCAGGAATGACGGAGGCGTGCACCAACACGTCGACTTCCATCAACAGTTTCGGCACGTCGTGGACGAAACCACAGAAATGCACCCGATCACGGATCCCCAGTTGGCCGACGAGGTCGATCAACTGTTGCTCGTACTCCTCTTCGCCGAACATCGCCGATCCGACCAGCATGGCTACCTCAGCTCCACCGGCGAACGCCTCGGCGAAAGCCCTCAGGAAGACGTCTTGTCCTTTCCAAGGACTGAGACGACCCACCATGGCGATCCGAATCCGGTTCCTCGGGGTGTGCAGCCTCTCTGAGTCCAGCTGCATCAGCTCAACCGGACTCGGCACGACCGGGCTGGGCGGCATCTTCGTCACTCCGTCGTAAACGACTCGCTTCCAGCGATGCTCGTTCAGACGCAGGGTGGCAAAGGTGGTTCGGGAGTTGGCGATGACCTCAGTGGGCAAGAACCGCGCCGAGAGGCGGACGAGTGTGACCGCAAATGGGGGAAGGTAGTCCTCGGCGATCCTGTCTCTGACGTGCCAAAGACAGGGAACGCGCGCCGCACGCGCCGCCACGCCGCCGTAGATGGCGGCCTTTAGAGTGTTCGTATGCACCAGGTCGGGCCGCAGTTGCTGCAACCGTCTCACGAGCTTGACGGTGTAGGTAACGGTCGCCCACCCCGCGGCAAACGGGACACCACCAATGCGGATCCGCTCCTTCCTCAAGTTCCGTACCCGCCTGTCCATCGGCAACACCTCCACGGTGGCGCCGGCCCGCTCGAGCACTTCAACGAGGGGACCCTCCTCGGCCAGCACGACATGGACAGAAACATTCTCCATCGTTGAGATCAAGCGGCTGATCGCCAATTCGCCGCCCGAGAGCTGTGCGGTGTGGCCAATCACCACCACCCGGATGGGGCCGCGGTCCTCGGGTTTCGCCCTCGCATTCCGACCGCGTCCATGCCGCGCCAGCACCTCCCGGAAAAGCGCCGAATGCTTGCGCGCGACCGCCTTCCACGAGAACTGCTCAGCGTAGCTACGGCACTCGGCGGAAGTGGGCATTTCGATGATTCCGGTAAGCGCATTCTCGATCCGCTCCGCTAGCACGCTGGCATCCCCCGGGGGGACGAGCAGGTGGTCCGCCAATCCTCCGAGGGCCTCGCGCAACCCGCCGACGTCCGACGCCACCACGGGCGTTCCACATGCGAGAGACTCGAGGGTCGAGAGCCCAAAACCTTCCAGCTCCAGCGAGGGGACGATAGAGAGGTCTGCGGCCCGGTAGCACTCCACAAGAAGATGGTCGTCCACTTCACCTAAGAAATGGACACTCCCCTCGAGGTTCAACCGGGCGACTTGGGCCTCGAGGCTGGCCCTGCTGGGCCCGTCACCCACCACGATCCAGTGCGCCCCGCCGACCAGCCTGGGCCTCACCTGTGCCCATGCCTCCACCATGACGTCCAAGCCCATTCTCGGAACAAGACGGCGAACGGTGACAACAACCGACTCATGTGCCGGCAATCCGAGCGCTGACCGAGCGGCGTCCTTGCTCCCAGGCATGAAGTGTTCCAGATCGACTCCCGGATGGATCACCTCTATGTTCCACGGGCCCACCCCGTAACGCTCAATCAGCAGCCGCCGGAACGACTGCGAGAGCACCACGAACGCTGCCGCCCTCCTATAGACAAGACGCTCAACCATTCTCTTGAGCGCGCAGACCCCTTTCGACTGCCCGCTCGCAGCACTCTCATCGGCCCAAGGACCTTGAAAGTGAACGACGAGTGGCCGATGGCGAAGGAGACCCGTGATGAACGGAAACGCCGTCAGGGCGAAATGCGCGTCAACAATCTCCGCCGTGGCCATTTCATCGCGTCCGACTGAGCGAATGGCCGCGAGACGACGCGTGATCGAGCCACGAGCGGAGACCACCAGTTCCCCGGAGACCTCCTGATTGATGCCGCGCTCAGGCCCAATGGTGATCGTTCGCACCGGAACCCCTATCTGGTGCAATGAACGGACCAGATGCGTGAAATATCGGTTGAGCCCACCCTGTCGAAACGACAGAGATTCCAAGCCCACCTCCAGGAGACGGGGTTCGACGGACGAACCCGACTCCCCCGCCTCTTCCCCAGCGACCGTCACGACGCCATTTCCGTCTGTACTCCCGACGCACTCTCTCTTTGCCCCCGGTGACCGTCCGAATCCCTCCATATGCCGTTCCCCTTCAAGATCTCCCAGTACACTTCTCCAACTCTCTCTGCCACTTGGTCCCAGGAGTACGCCTGGGCACGACGCAACCCAACTACACCCATCTCCTCCCGAAACCGCCGATTCGTCGCCAGTTCGGCGACGACGCGGCCAAAAGCCGCCGCATCTCTTTCCACTACTACGCCCGCGGGTTCGTCATCGATATCGCTGCCGAGGAGGAGCTCGTGAGCCACGCCCACCGCTGTCGACACCACAGGAAGTCCAGCGGCTGTGGCCTCCACCATGGCCAGCGAGAAGGTCTCATAAACACTGCAGGAGAGGAACAAGTCGGCACCTCTGTACCAGCGCGCTGGCTCACTGTCCCGGCCGATGAAATCGATCAGGTCTTCCACGCCGTGGTCGATCGCCATGCGGCGGAATCGGTCCTGGTCACCGCTCCCCACGACCCACAGCCGAACGGCAATCCCTCGGACACGCGCCTCTTCGATGGCACCGATTGCGACCGCAAGCCCCTTCCTGTCCCAATCACCTCCCACAAAGAGTGCGACGACGTCGTCCGGACCGACACCCCGACTCAGCCGACTTGCCGCACGAACAGATTGATCGGGGCGAAACATCGCGACATCGACGCCATTCGGTGTCACCTCCACGCGAGCGTGTTTGTAGTGGGTCTCCAACTCATCGCCCGTTTGTTTCGACACTGCGCCCAGTACATCAGTCCGGGTGTCTCGATAGCACCATCGTTCGGCCGCAATAGCAAAAGCCCGCATGAGCCCAGTGTTAAGTCTCCGCTCAAACGGAGCACCTTTAGGCCCGAGTCCCCCATTCGCCTGCCGGAAGCCAGCGTGGCAGAAGTGGACCGTTGAAAGCTGCGCTCGATTGCCGACGATCGCACCGCAGGTATGCAGAATGTCTACGTTGAGCCGCGTCGCATACAACGAGCCAACGGCGAAGAACAGTGGGACGGCAACAAGAGCCGGTCGTCGTGGTGTCCAAATGCGGCGCCACGTGACGAGATCGGACAGATCCGCTTCAAGGCTATGCGACAGCACGACGAAGTCGAATTGCCCGTTCAGCCGCCGGATCAGCTCGGAATGGACTCGCTCCATGCCCCCGCTACCCGCGAGATCCCCGATGACGAGGCCGACCACAGGACGGTCCGCCTTAGGCATCGGCGTTCACGCCGTCACACTTCGAGGTATCGACCTGCCGCCGTCGCCGTTCGCTCCCGCGACAAGCGCGCCCTCGGAGTCGATCAGATCCCAGCGCGCATCCAGATCCTGCTGGTCGGCCCAGCCCAATGTCAACCAGAACAGCCATGCGACGGAGTAGAGATCCCCGTTCAACCACTGGAAGAGGGTTACGGCAACCACACCCAGTGCTGCGATACTCAATGGGTCCCGACGACGAGCAGCAAGCCCGTACACCGTTCTCAGACTCCTCCCGGCGATGAGAAGGTACAGCAAAAGTCCAACAAAGCCGAACGCCACCGCCGCGTTGCTCGGGTCGAACTCGGTACCGAGAAGACTCGAGTTGCCCAGGTGGCTTGCCGCCAGCGTGATGGACCCTGTCCCATACCCGATCGGTTCGGTGAAACCAGCTGCAATGCCCGACCCCACTCTCGAGAGGTGCCCCGGTAGCGTCGACTGCTGCCCCGTGGGATCGGCGATGCCAGAGACCAGGTGCGACGTCAGCGCCGAAACCGAATTGGTCGTGGTGACTTGCGTACTACTTGTTGACGCGAACTGCTGGACTCCGAAGTAGAGAACCAGGAGACAAAGAGCTCCGACCAATAGGGCACCGGTAGGCCGGCGCCCCGTTCGAGCAGCAGCCATGGCGCCCAACGCGAAGACGGTCAACACGATTGCCGTCCGCTCGGACTCGAACACCAGTGCCGTCCCGAGAAGGCCCACTGCCACGAGTTGGATCGCCGTCCACACGAACCGCCCGCGCCGGAAGAGAGCCACCCATAGGACCAGGCCAACGCTAAGAACCACTGCGTACTCCTGAGCCGAGGAAAGGCTCCCGAACGGCCGATCAAACCCACCGACGTTCAACGCCGAATAGCCCGATGAGTGGATCCATCGAAGGTCCCAGGAAGGGAACCCCGCGAACTCCTGCACCAATCCGTAGGCCGCATCGAGAGCAGCCAGAATGGAAAGGACTCGGAACAATTGACGCAAGAGAGCCGGGTTGACCAGCACGCGGCCCACCCAAAAGGCAAGCATGGGGAATAACACGAACAGGAGACCCCCGAAACCGATCAATAGTCCGCCCTGCAACGGATTGAATGCCTCAACCAGAGCAAGCGCCGAAAGCAGGAGCACGGACGACGCCAGCGCTGTCCTTCGACGAAAGGCTCCCCGGCCGGCCGAGATGATGAATAGAGCGCCAAGTGTCGCTGGCCCGACGAGAAGCAGGGGATCATTCGAGACGGTGCCACCAGACCCGCTCGGAATCAGGCGGCGAACGAGGCCGAGGACGATCAACCACACAACGAGGCCGATGAGCGTGCCTCGAGTTGACTTTCCCACAACTGCAATGACGAGCGGGAGCGCTGCTAGAAGCAATGCGCCGCGAATACCGAAATTACTCCCCAGGCCGATCAACGCCCCCACAACGACGGCCCATACCATCGCCGCGAAAGGAACAATGTCTTGCCGTCGTATAACTTTGAGTGCGCCTGGGCCGCCAGCAATCTTCGTCAGTCGCATCGATCAATCTTCGCGCCGCGATATTGCATCGCGCGAGACAATTTTCGAGTTGCAGCCGGTACAATGTCGTGGTGCCGAGCGCCGCGACCGGTTCTGCCGTGACACCCAATTTCTTCGATTCCGTGAGCATTATCTGGCGACGGAGGATTTTGATCCTTCTCACCGTGCTCGTCGCCGTCGCCGCGACTGCGGGCATCGACAAGTCGCGCACGAAGGAGTACCAGAGCACGGTCACGCTTTACTTCCTGGCTCAGGGCATCGATCCCAACTCTGGCGCCTCCTCGGCTCTCAGTGCGCAGCAACTCGCAACCGACGTAGAACTTGTCCAAAGCGCTCCCGTCCGAGCGAGAGCGAGCAAAGCTCTAGGCACACCCGCCCCAGCGGTGGCGGTCGCCCAAGTTGGTACGACACAGGTAGCGGGTCTAACCGTCCAATCCACTGACCCCCGATTTGCGGCCCGTGCGGCTAATGCATACGCCCAGGCCTACATCGATCAGACTCATGATGAGTTCGTCTTCAGTCAATTGGCATCGGAGACGTCCGTCCAGACTCAGATCAACGGCCTGCAGGCCCAGATCGACACCGTCCAGTCTCAACTCCCACTGGTTTCAACTGCTTCGCAGAGCACTCTCCAATCTCAGCTGACTGGCCTCTACCAGCAACAATCAGCCCTGAAGACGCAGCTCAGCCAGATTCAGCTTGTCACAGCCCAATCATCCAGCGGGGGCGAAGTGGTGAGCCTTGCCGTAGCTTCGACGACTCCGTCGTCACCGAAGATTGGCCGTGACATCGCTATCGCGATTGTGGCTGGATTGCTGGTCGGCATCGGGTTCGCTCTCCTCCGTGACAACCTCGACGACAGGGTCCGGAACAAGGTCGGGCTCGAGCAACTCGTGCCCGGAACTCCCGTGCTCGGTCTCATTCCCGTGATCAACGAATGGCGCAATCGCAAGAAACCCTTTCTCGTGGCCAAAATGCACCCCAAGTCACCGGCTTCTGAGGCATATCGGGGACTCCGAACTTCCGTCCAGTTCATGTGTTTGGACAATCCCATCAAGGTCCTGCAGATCACCAGCCCTTGGGCCGGTGATGGAAAGACCACGACCTCTGCGAATATCGCCTGGATCATGGCCGAGACCGGCCAGCGTGTCGTGTTGGTGAGCTGTGACCTACGGCGCCCCCGTATCCACGAGTTCTTCGGACTGCAGAACGATGTTGGATTCACCTCGGTCTTGTTGGGAGAAGTCACGCTTCGGGAAGCACTTATTCAGGTTCCCGATCAACCTCATCTCCGTATGCTCCCGTCGGGTCCGGTTCCACCGAACCCTTCCGAGCTCTTGTCGAGCGCCAAGGCCCATGAGGTATTCAAGAGCCTCGGCGACCTGGCAGATATCGTCGTCGTGGACAGTGCACCGATTCTTCCGGTCACGGATGCAGCGGTGCTGTCCACCCATGCCGATGCCATCCTTCTGGTTGTCTCCGCAGGGATGGACAAACGTCGTGATGTTGTCCGCGCAGTGGAGATGCTGAATCAGATCAATGCTCCGATCGGTGGGACAGTCTTGAATCGAGCGGCCGAGGCGGATGCCTATACGTACTCTCGCTACGGTTACGGATACGGCGAGAACTCGTCGGACGAGATGGACGAGAAGACCGCCAGAAAGTTGCCGCGATTCACCAAGAGTTGCGACGACGAACGGTAATGGCACGAACGGCAGCGCGCCGAATGTCCAGATGCTGATTGATGAGCTGGAAAATATCGACTGGACCCATATGGGTCGGCACGCCAAAGTCAGCGAGTCGCCCACCTCAAATGGGTCGCTGTTTCCGCTTCAGAACGGAGAATTTCCACGCGAGTAATGGACCGCTCAAGCCCGGAGTTGGCCCCTTACCGGCACCGCGGGCAGCGCCGCGCCCACGTGTACCGCCACGGAGCGAGGCACTGGCAACAGCATCGTCAAAGAACACAGCATGGGCACCGGCGCCGACGGCACGCGAAGCGCTCGCGGCGTCCCGTCCTCCTTGTGGCGGGAGCCGTGGTGGCGATTGCGATCGTTTTCCTTGTCGTCGCTGGTCTCTCTGCATACCGCTCCATCAGCAACGCCCGCGCGTTGCTCGATGAGGCCCATTCCACCATTACCAGTTCCATAGGGAACAGGGACTCCCTTATGTCGCCCTCCGGCCGCGCATCGGCACAGGCTGGCCTCGTCCAGGTTTCGGCCGATGCCAGCCAGGCTGATCAGGAGCTTCGCTCCTCGTTCGGTCTGTCGGCCCTCGGTGTCCTGCCTTTCCTCCACACCCAACGTCAAGGCCTGCTCGAACTGGTCGACAACCTGGGAGCATCCTCCACGACTGGCGAGACGTTGCTCCGCCAGGTGGATGCCTTGGCCAACGCCAGCAGCGGGACCGACGTTGACATCTCCCAACTTCGCCAGCTCCAAGCGACCGTCGCTGAAGCACACCAACAGTTCACTGACTTTGGCCGACCTTCACCTGGTCTGTGGGGACCACTCGGTACCGCCCAGCGTGAATTCGACCGCGAGGACGCCAAGATCACCCACCTACTTTCTGACGGCGATCGAGTGATTTCCTATGCGCTGCCCTTCCTCGGCGCCAACGGCCCGCGCACGTACTTGATCGCCGCGGAGAATAACGCAGAGATGCGGGATGAAGGCTCGGTGCTCTCCTACTCCCTCATGCACACGCTCAACGGTGCGCTCACAGAGACGCCCGGTGGCACGGTGGGGGCCATTGACCTGCGAGGCCTTGCTCCAGGGGTCACCGTTCCCGCTGGTACTCAGGCTGTGTTTGGCGCGCTTTACCCGCCAGGGAACTGGCAGTCGGTGAATGCCACCGCTGACTTCTCATATAGCGGTCGAGACATGCAGGCCATGTTCTCCGCCGCGACCCGGACCACTGTCAATGGAGTCATCGGCATTGACGTCAGTGGGCTCCAAGCCTTGCTGGCGCTGACCGGACCGGTCACAGTTCAAGGCATACCAGAACCAGTCACTGCTCAGAACGCGTCCAACGTCCTTCTGAACCAGCTCTATGCCGGACTACCTCCCGAATCCTCCCAGGTTCCGCGGCGTGAGGAATTGTCCGCGGTGGCCTCGGCGGCCTTCAATCAGCTCAAGGTGGGGAAGGTCGATGTGGTCGCCTTGGCGCGAACGTTCGCCACCCTCGTGGCCGGTCGCCATCTCCAGCTTTGGGACGAAGACCCGCAGTACGAGCGCACGATCACCGCAATGGGCGCCTCCGGAGACATCGATACCGTGCAACCCACTCGCACTTTCCATGTCGCCGTGGAGAACGTCACCAAGAACAAACTCGACTATTTCGTCGACGTGTCGGTCTCGGACACCGTCAGCATTTCTCCCAACGGGAGCGCTGAAGTGGACACGTCGGTGCAGCTGACCAATCACTCGCCGGTAGGGCAGGCGCCGAGCTACCAACTCGGTCCGGATGGGATCAACTCCCACGTCGCCGGGGAGTATGTCGGCCGAGTACTTCTGTGGGGCCCACGAGGATCGGCGGAGCAAGGGAGTGTCGGCGAATCAGGCCTCTCCTTGGCCGCGCCGTTAGACGTTCCCCTCATGCCGGGCCAGTCGGCCACGGCACATTTTGAAACGACAATCCCAAATGCCATCAAGAATGGCAAACTGCAGCTTGTCTTCGTCCCACAGCCGCGCCTGACCCCGGATTCTCTTAGCGTTCACGTTATTGCCAATGGATTGCAGATTGGATCCACAATCCGTACTACCCTGACAAAAACGACTACTCTGACCTGGGATGTTTCATCCTCATGAATCCCTCCGGGCGCGGCACCGCCGAGGCGCTTGCTACGTGAAGTTCCTGCTTGAGCAGCCGGAACCCCCGACCCCGGCATACTCATCCTGGTTGAGGTGGCGCGCTCATTCGGGAGCGATTGGGGTATCGCGATCTCAGTGAACGGGAACGGTGGGCGGCCACTCCGGCTCGTTCCTCAGGGCCGGAAAGACCCGATCGAAGAAGCGTTTGCGCCACTTGGACACAATCACCCTACGGATACCGAGCCGCGCCACGATCTCCAGGGTTGTACATCATCCCGGCGATACTCCTACCTGGATCGAGGCCAGGTCAGCGAGTGCAATGCTCGGGTGAGCATCTCGAGGTCATTGAGCATGACCCGGTAGTCCTTTGATTTTCCCCCCATGGGATCGTGGATGTCGTCCAGCGTCGCGTCACCGATCAGATCCATATGGCGTCTTCCCTCACCCAAATGCGTGAGCCAGTCGGGTAGAGACTGTAGCGAGTTACGCCCGCCCCTCTCCGCGCCCCGGCGGACAATCTCGCGCAAGGTGAAGGACTTCGCGAAGGCGGGTGGGTCGGCCAGGACCACCTCTCGAACGTGCAACCGCTCCATGCCAATAACTATGTCGGCTCGCGCCACCATACCGACGTCCAGTCTCCGGGCCACATGCGATCCCAGGTCCAACCCAAAGGCAGCACCTTCGCGCAACAGATCGGACGGTACCACCTCCGACGCTGCCCCCAACGTTCCAGCCGACTCGACCGTCACATCACGGGGCCCGAGCTCGGACAGGAGCTTCGCCAGAAATTTCTCGGCCGAAGGTGAGCGGCACAGGTTCCCCGTACAGACAAAGAGCACCGTCGTCATACGCTTACCTTCGCATATCGTCGCTTCGACCGCGCGCGCTACGGGTGGGCGCCTCCATAGCGCCACATCGTCCGGAGCGAACGGTCCTCTCCGATAACGGCGGCGAGGGCACGACACTGCCAAAGGGCCTGGCGGCGTTCTGGCAGGGGTCGTTCCCACCGGATGGCTCTCGACCAGGTCTCACTTGTGTGCGCAGCGTCGCCGTGGCGAAGCTCTCTTCCGGCGCCAGCCATGGCGGATCCGGCGCCGGGCCGAAGCTCTGAACGGCAGATGCCTCCGCCTCCCTCCTCCAAGCGACGCCACCGAGCAATCGCTCCGACCCAATGCTCGACCTCCTGTAAACCCTCGCCCTGCGCATGGCGAAGAGCGAACTCAGCGGTGACGCCAACGAGACGGTTGCAGCAACCACTCACCTAAAGCAATGACACCGACCGACCTACCCTTTTACCTTCCTCTTCTATCCGGCAATTGGCAACTCGTTCGCTATAGCCAGAATCGTTTCCTGAGACTTGTCGCCGATGGCTGCTTCCCCGCTCGTACAATCAAACTACGGCCCGAGCGCGGGATCGTGGCTGGCAAGTTCACCCGGAGTAGCTGCCCAAGCGTGCCTCCGACCTGGACGGCCTCCTGAGACGTCAAGGGAAAGGGGGTGTCAGGCGGACCGTATGCAAGCAACCAAACTGCAACCGAAATGGCCACTTTGGGGAAATACATTCAGCAGCGGGCGTCCCCTACCCTTTCGTGCCGGGACGACCGGCCCCCGGGCTGTGTCCGACGACTCGGGGGCACGACGCCTGCCGGCCGACACCGGAGGCGAAGATGCGGGATTGGGTCTAGTACGACTCCGCTATCAGGGAGGCAGCTGTATGAGGTGGAGCCCCCAGCTGGTTTCGGTCAACGGGCCGATGACACGCCCTTCGCCCATGAATGATGACCTCGCCTGGGCCGAAGCCATCACGCTTCGGTTGGCCGATTCGATGCCCGACACGGATGAACTTGCCGACTGCGCCCCGCCCCAGGCCGTTTCCGGACAAACCTGAGCGGCAATCTCGGTGTGTCGGCGACGGCGCAGCGCAAGTCGAAATCTGTGCTGAGAGTGGAACACTTCTTGTGCAAAGTCCGACAAGCAGCTCTGCGGCACCTTCACTCGATGGACCGCATGCCCGAGCCCCTGCGAAGCAGTTTCGTTGTCGTTCGCAGTCGGACATTGCCGAGGGATCTGGCAGCTGGTAGAGCTGAGAGCGGAGTGAGTTATAGAGCCCCTGAAGCGCGCTATGGGTTCCCACCGATCGACCTGCAGTAGCGCATTCCTGCTGCTTGGCCCGATTCTCCGCCGCTCCAGGGTCCCGTTCTGCGTCACCGACGGTTCAACCGCTCATCGTCGTGAGAAGGGAAAGACGGCCACCGGAGTCCGACAAGAAGACCGAGGCCGATCCTTGGCAGATAGCCAGTCCGTCCTCAATACTGGGTCGGAGGTCCACTGCTCACGGATAGGTTGACGAAATGACAATTTCGACGGTCGTCCTTAAACAACCCCTGACAGGGAATCTCGACCCATGAGTATGGCGGGCCACGGCATGGGTGGCGGCGGACGTGGCGGTGCTTGGGCCGGCTTGCGCTCCCTCCGACAGGACCGCTCCCTCCTGCAGCATCGCGTGAGGAAGGGTACGGCGCGGCGCATGCTGACCTTTGCCGTCCCCTACAAGAAGATCCTCGCTCTGTTTCTTCCGGTCGTTGTGCTCGGTGCAGTGATCGGCGCCATCAACCCCCTCATTCTGCGGGCCTTGATCGACAATGGGATCCAAAAGCACAATGCCGATCTGGTCATCGGGTTGGCGTGCCTGGCCGGCGGATTGGCCGTGGTCGACGCCATCCTGTCTCTCACCGAACGTCGGATCTCGGCAGTGATCGGTGAGGGCTTGATCTTTGACATGCGATCGAAAGTCTTTAGCCACATTCAGAGCATGCCCCTGGCATTCTTCACGCGCACGCAGACCGGCGCGCTGATCAGCAGGCTCAACAACGATGTTCTCGGGGCCCAACAGGCCTTCACCGATCTTTTGTCCAATGCAGTCGGCAACTTGGTAACCGTCATCATCGTGCTGGCGACGATGTTCTACCTGAGCTGGCAGATCACCCTGGCCGCGCTGATCCTTCTTCCCATCTTCCTCGTCCCGGCCCGCATCGTGGGTCGGCACCTCGGCTCACTGACGAAGGAAGGTTACGACCTCAACTCCCAGATGAACATGGTCATGCAGGAGCGATTCAACGTTGGGGGCGCCATGCTGGTCAAGTTGCTCGGCCGCCCCCGGGTGGAGGCACAGTCGTTCGATGCCAAAGCTGGCCGAGTCCGGGACATCGGGATCCTGCAGGCCACCTATGCCCGGATCTATTTCGTCGCCCTGACGCTCACGGCGTCGATGGCGACCGCCATCGTGTACGGGTTCGGGGGCGTGGCCGCCGTAAACGGCACGCTCGCCATCGGCACGGTTGTGGCACTGACCCAGTACTTGACCCGACTGTATGGGCCGTTGACACAGCTCTCCAACCTCCAACTCGATGTGGTGACGGCGCTCATCTCCTTCGAGCGCCTCTTCGAGGTGCTCGACATCGTTCCCATGATTGAAGAGGCACCTGATGCGCTCGATATTCCCCGCGGAACCGTGTCCATCGAATTTGACCATGTCAGCTTCACCTATCCCGGTGCCAAGGAGGTCTCCCTGGCCTCGCTGGAATCGGTGGCCGTACTCGAGTCCGGTGTGAACAGCGAGGTGCTCCATGACATCTCGTTCCGTGTGGAGGCAGGGCAGATGGTGGCACTCGTAGGGCCTTCGGGTGCCGGCAAGACGACAATCTCCACGCTCGTCCCCCGTCTCTACGACGTGACGGCAGGTTCGCTGAAGCTGAACGGGATCGATGTCCGCAACGCCACGATGCAGTCCATCCGTGACGTCGTGGGAGTCGTGACCCAGGACCCGTACCTCTTCCATGACACCCTTCGAGCCAACCTGACGTACGCCCGTCCGGAAGCCTCCGAGGAAGAGGTCCTGGCAGCCCTCGCGCACGCCCAGCTCGGCAATCTGGTGGCGGAGCTCCCCGAAGGCCTCGACACCCTCGTCGGCGAGCGGGGTTACCGGCTCTCCGGGGGCGAAAAGCAGCGGGTCGCTCTGGCCCGACTCATCCTCAAGGCACCTGACATCGTCGTCCTCGATGAAGCCACCGCTCACCTGGACTCCGAGTCCGAGGCTGCAGTCCAGCGGGCACTGAGCCAAACCCTGAGCGGTCGCACCTCGCTGGTGATCGCGCACCGGCTCTCCACCGTCCGCGAGGCGGATCAATTGTTGGTCATCGACGATGGACGTGTGGTGGAACGGGGGACCCATGCCAGCCTCCTGGCCGAGCAGGGACTCTATGCCGAGCTTTACCACACGCAGTTCGCAGATCAGGAGCTCACGGGTCCTCAATCGCCGGCGGCCTGACGGGTCCCACCCGCCCTGGGGGAGACTCCTCCACACCCGGCGTCATCGCCCCGCAGATGACCGTTCACGCGTAATCTTCACAACCATGGAACTCCACGAAGCGCTCTACACGACACGCGCCATGCGGCGGGTGCTGCCCGACCCGATCCCACTGGACATTCAGGCCAAGATCCTCGATGCCGCCGTTCGGGCGCCGAGTGGTGGCAACCAGCAGAACTGGCGGTTCCTCCTCCTTGACGATCCAGCGAAGAAAGCGGCACTGGCACCCTTCTACCAGCACGCCATGGGGCAGCTCTGGGACTCGGTCTACAAGACCCAGCTTGCAACGGCACACGCCGATCCGGACAATCCTGAATCACAACAGTTCTTTCGCGTTCAGCATTCTGCCCAGTGGTTGGCCGACAACTTCACCCAAGTGCCACTCTTCCTGTTCCCCTTCTCTCAGCATGATCCAAGTGGAGGTTCGATCTACCCCGCCGTTTGGAATTCCATGCTGGCGGCTCGGGGCGAGGGCATAGGGAGCTGCCTCACTGCATTGCTCCAATTCTTCCACCCGGCCGAGACCTTGGAAATCCTCGGGGTCCCCGCCGACGAAGGGTGGATTCTGTCCGCAACGGTCAGCTTTGGATATCCAACCGGCAGATGGGGAGTCGCGGCACGCCATCCTGTGGATCAGGTCTCCTACCGCAACACCTGGGGACACGATGTTGGATTTTCAGTGCCCGAGCCTCTCTGGCCGGGCTGAGCGGAGCAATCGCTCGAGAGCTTCTATCCTCATGGGAGGGAAGTGATCCTTGAGAGGCGCCGATGAACCCGACGTCAACTGCAGTACTGCTCCTCGCCGTCTTCGGCGCGAGTGCGGTCGAAATGGTGGAGGCGCTCACGATCGTCGTGGCAGCGGGGGTCACCCGCGGCTGGCGGTCCGCGTTGGAAGGCGCTGCGGCCGCCCTCCTTGTGCTGGCCGTGATCGTCGGCGCCGTGGGGGTACCGCTCATCCACTATGTCCCGATCAACGGATTGCGGATCGTTGTGGGAGCCCTTCTCCTGGTGGTCGGTCTCACGTGGCTCCGGAAGGCGATCCTGCGCGCGAGTGGCCTCAAGGCGCCGCACGATGAAGATGCGATTTTCGCCGCAACGACGAACGAGTTGTCGCAAGCTGCGGCCTCCGTGCCTCCTTCCGCCGGTCGAGATCCGGTGGGATTCGCTGTCGCCTTCAAGGGCGTCTTCCTCGAAGGGACGGAGGTTGTTCTCATCGTCGTCGGGCTGGGGGCCAGCCAACACCGGCTAGGAATTTCTGCAGCGGCTGCCGGGACAGCAGCCGCATTGGTTGCGGCCGTCGGCGTCGTGGTGGCACGGCAGCTCTCACGAGTGCCGGAGAACGCCATCAAGCTCACTGTGGGCGTCATGTTGACGAGCTTCGGCCTCTTCTGGGTAGGCGAAGGGGCGGGCGAGCACTGGCCCGGAAGCGATCTGGCGATCCTTGCCCTGGTCGGGCTCTTTGCCCTCGTCACGCTCTTCCTGGTCACGCTCTTGCGGGCCCGACCATCCACTTCACCGCAACCCGTGGACGTACTCGCGTCCGGAATCAGTGAGTCATGAAAGGTTGGGGATGAACGTCATCGCACGCGGCCTGCGTTCCTTCGGTCAATTCTGGTGGGAGTTCCTGGTCGGCGACGCACCGGAGCTCTTCGCGGCAACGGTGGTGGTCGTGATCCTGGCCCTGCTCCTTCGCCATCACCGAGACGCGGCATACGTCGTTCTCCCTTTGACGACGATTGCCCTCTTGACGGCCAGCACGTTGCGCGCCGCCAGACGCTCACGACACGATTCCGCGACGGTCGTCAGACCCGATCGAGCTCCAACATCTTGATAGCGTTACCCCGCAGGATTTTGTAGGCGACGTCCTCGTCCAGCCCTGCGCAGAGCTTCTCGACATAGGCCTCGGAGTACGGCCACGTGGTGTCGGTATGCGGGTAGTCGGTCTCGAAGCAGATATTGTCCTCGCCGACTTCGGCCAGCGACGCCACGCCATGGCGGTCGGCCGTAAAACAGCCGAATATGCGGCCGTAGTACTGGGTCGATGGCGGCACCGGAATTCGCTCCTTCGCGTGCAGCCAGCCATCGTGCAGCTCCCATACCGTGTCGGCGCGTTCGAGGACGTACGGTATCCAACCGATCTGCCCTTCGGAATAGGCCAGTTTGAGCTTGGGAAACCTGAGCAGGTTGCCCGAGAAGAGCCAATCGGCCAGCGACGCCATGGCGTTGTTGAACCCGAGAGTTGCCCCCACTGCTGCGTGCGAATCGCGTGCTGCAATCGGATCGCTCGATGACGAGCCCACGTGCATGCAGACGGTCACGCCATAGTCGTTGCAAACGGCCCAGAGCGGATCCCAGTAAGGAGTGTTGATGCTCGGCAATCCGAGCCGGGTCGGGAGCTCGCTGAAGGCGATGGCGCGAACACCTCGTTCGGCATTGCGCTTGGTCTCGGCGGCGGCGAGCTCGGCATCCCACAGTGGGATGATACAAAGCGGGATGTTCACGCCGTGTGATGGGGCGCACCACTCCTCCACCATCCAGTCGTTGTTGGCTCTGACGCAGGCCAGCGCCAATTCCTTGTCCTTCGCCTCATAGAACGTCTGCCCGCAGAAACGGGGGAAGGTGGGGAAAGGAAGGGATCCGTCGGTGTAGTTCAGCGCGAGGTCCTTGACCCGCTCCTCGCGGTCCCAGCAACCCTTGCGCATGTCGTCGTAGGTGATCGCCGTCATGGTCATCTGCGTCCGGTCGAACAAGATGTCGCCGTTGGCGTCGAGCGTGGTCGATGCTCGGGGAATGGCAACGAACTTCTTCTGCACATAGATCAATTCGTCGTCGTAGTACCAGGCATCTCCCCACTCCCCGTCAGGGTCTTCGACCATGTCGTACTTCGCCCCGGAGAGAATGCGGAAACCACCCCATTTCTTGCGCTCGACACGTGGACCTCTCTCCCGGTACTTCTCCGGAAGCCAGGTCTGCCACACGTGTGGTGGCTCGACGACGTGATCGTCAACACTGATTATCCGAGGTAAGGACATAGGGGGAGATTAGCTGACCAATTGTCCGATTGCCGTGTGACCGTCTGGACCCCGCTCACTCCCTTGGGCCCGATCGACGGCGTGCACCTGGTGACTACATTGACGGGCAACGCTCGCCGCAAGAATGGAGGCAACGGTACGACGACAGTGATCGAGTCGGCATGGGAGTCGCACCCGAGCTACCGCGTTGATCTCGTGCCTCACCCGGGTGTGGCCCGCGCCTGGCTCGGTGACCTTCTCCTGGCCGAGAGCAGTGGCGCATTGCGCGTGATCGAGACGGACCACGTCGAGCGACTCTACTTTCCTGAAGCGGACGTCCGGCTCGAGTTATTCGAAGAAAACGATCACCATTCCTTCTGCCCCTTCAAGGGACGGGCAGATTACTGGACGCTCACGACGTCGCAACCACCCGTAGAAGACGTCTTTTGGACCTATCGTGACCTCTTCCCCGAGGTTGCAGGGCTCAAGGGGTATCTCGGCGTGTATCACGAGAAGGTCAGGGTCGAACTGGAACCACGCTGACCCCAAGTCCCCCGATGCCGCTGGCTGACTCAGGACGGCCCAGCGTCACTGCCGGCAGCACCCCCGGGGCTCGTGGGCCGTTGCATCCAGGTGTCGAGGCACCCGGTCGAACAGAAGAGGACCACCCGTCCGTCCGGGCCATCAGCGGTCTCCTCCGCGGTGACCTCGGTCAGTGGCAACCCACAAATGGGATCACGATACTGGTCTCGTTCGGGCACCGGCATTCCGATGCTCACGGCCTTGATCGCTTTCTCCACACCGCGGAGGGTGACGTCCCGGTGCGACAGCGTGAGCCCCCACCGCGGCAAGTAGTCCATCACGGCAGGAGCTGCGAGTGCTTCTCCGCCATCGGCAAGGTCACACAAACGGGCCGCCACATTGACACAATGCCCGATGTAGTCGTCGCCCTCCATCAGGATCACATAGCCCGAGGTGACGCCTGAACGAATCGACAGTGTCTGCGCCGGTCCCGGCACGTTGCCCACAATGAAGTGCAGTTCGAGAAGAGTGGCGAGCAACGGTGGCGTTTCGACGCACACGAGCATGACGCCGTCTCCCAGCCACTTCGCAATGCGCACGCCTCGGCGGGAGCAGATGTCGCGCAGCAGGGCCCGAAATGCCGTGAGCACCTCGACTGCGCGCTCGTCGCCCTCGAGTTCGGTCAGAGCGGTGAAGCCCGAGACGTCGACAAAGGCGAAACTGCGATGGACTCGCACCCCACGATCGTGCCACGTTTCAGAGCACTGACCGAATCAAGCCACCTTCAAGATACCGAGCCGGGCGCGCCGGTCGCCCGATTCTCAAGGCGCCACACGAAGCGCAGCGCGGACCAGGTCTCGTCGATGGCACAGACCTTGTTGTCGACCAGACCCAGTGGCACAACAATGCCTCGTACCGCGTTGTCTGTCAGGTCTGTGGGCACGCCCGAGGACTTCTTGGGCCAGGCTATCCACAGACTGCCTTTCGGGAAGATACGCGAACCCAGTGCGGCCAATCGCTGCTCCAACGTCGCGTGCTTTGTGAAGAAGGCCACGACGACATCGGTCTTCCCTCGCGCCTGGCGTCGCACCGTCACATCCGCCGGGAGCTCGAGCACAATGGTCCGGGGGGCCGACAGCACTGTCAGCCGCGACCTTCCTTGATCCCCAACTTGGTCGCCAGCGCAGTACCCGAAGAGCCCTCCACTCCCGCAGTATCCCATCGTGCGCAGTCGTTGCACGTTCCGTTTAGTGTCCCAGTTACGTAGAACCCCTTCTGCAGAGAGAGGACGGCCTGTATCGATGACAACACTTCGGGACGCCATGGCGATCGCTCGACAAGACCGGTATCTGGCCGTGGTGTCGACCCTCCGCGGAGAAGGCACGATCCAGTCCTCGGTGGTGAACGCCGGTGTTCTCCCCCACCCGATCAGCGGGACCGAGGTGATCGGTTTCGTCACCTACGGACCGATCAAATTGGCGAACCTCCGGCGACGACCGACCTTGACCGTCACGTTTCGCTCCGGTTGGGAGTGGGCCACGGCGGAAGGTCGCGCCGAGTTGATCGGCCCGAAGGACCCGAACCCCGAGATCAACGCGGACCGGCTGCGCCTGCTCCTCCGTGAGATCTTCACCGGAGCGGGCGGGACGCACGAGGACTGGGATGCCTATGACCGGGCCATGGCGGAGCAACACCGCACGGCCGTCCTTCTCAGCCCGGCGAGGATCTACGGCAACTGACGACGCGTCGACGTGTCCTTGCTCGTCACCCCGGCCTGGTCAAACGTGGACATTTCCTGCAGGACCCGGGCCGAGGCCTGCACCAGCGGCAAGGCCAGGCAGGCTCCTGTCCCTTCGCCGAGGCGCAAGTCGAGGGTGAGGAGTGGTCGAAGGCCGAGGTAGTCGAGCGCGGCCTGCGACCCGGGTTCGACCGAGCGGTGACCGGCGATGGTGTAGTCGATGACGGGAGGGCAGAGCGCCGCGGCAACGACGAGCGCGGCGGCGGCGATGACGCCATCGATGATCACGGGGACTCCCGCTGCGGCAGCACCAACGATGTAGCCGGTCAGTGCGGCGATCTCCAGACCTCCGAGCGAGGCCAGGACTCCGACGTCGTCGCCGGAGGTCACCTCGCGATGGGTACGGGTGAGCGCAGATTCGACGACGAAGATCTTGTGGGCGTACATCACGTCGTCGATGCCCGTCCCCCGTCCCACGACCTCGTGCGCCGCCGTGCCGGTGAAGTGTGCGATAAGCGCGGCCGCCGGTGTCGTGTTCCCGATGCCCATGTCGCCGGTGATCAGGCACCTCGCCCCCGACGCGACAAGCTCGCGCGCCACCTCGGCTCCCACGTCCAGCGCGGCCTGCACTTCCTCCCGGCTCATCGCCGGTTCGACCTCGATGTTTCCCGTACCGTGCCGGACCTTTCGCCGAAGGAGGTTGGGCGCTGCATCGATCTCACCGATGACACCCACGTCCACCACCACGACTTCGGCGCCCACTTGCCGGGCTATGGCGTTGATAGCCGCTCCCCCTGCGCAGAAATTCCCCACCATCTGACGGGTGACCTCAGACGGCCAGGGCGTGACACCTGCTGCCACCACGCCGTGATCGCCAGCGAAGACGGCCACAGTGGCCGGCTCGGGCAGTGGTGGCGGGCTGGAGTGGCCAATTCCGGCCAACCTGACGCCCAGGACCTCGAGCTCTCCCAGCGAGCCGGCCGGCTTGGTGAGTCGCCCGTGATGCTCGCGAGCCTCGTCCATGGCAATTGCATCCACATCGCTGACGGTGGCGCGCGCATCGTCGAAGGGGTGTGTCATCCGGTGCTCCCATCTTTCCTTGTGAACGGCCCAGCTCAGCGGCCGCGACATGGCCCAGCCGCGCAACGCCAGCTCGGGCGCCGGATCGAATTCTCCGACGTACCCTACGCACAGATACGCGATCGGCACGACATGACCCGGGAGCCCCAGAATGTCCGACAGCACCGAAGGCCGGTAGAAGCTGACCCAACCGACGCCGAGCCCTTCGGCGCGCGCCGTCAACCACAGGTTCTCGACGGCGAGGCACGTCGAATAGTGCGCCATCTCCGGCTGCGAGTACCGGCCCAGCACGTGGGCTCCCCCGCGCTCGAGGGTCGACGTCACGACGAGGTTCACCGGAGCCTCACGGATCGCTTCCACCTTGAGATCGTTGAAGGCACGGGCTCGCGAGGCAGGCAACGAGGCGGCAAAGCGCCGGCGCTCATCTTCGACGTGCTCGGCGACGCGGGTCCTGACCGCGGGATCGGTGAGGATCAGGAAGTCCCAGGGCTGGGAGAGGCCGACCGAGGGAGCTTTGTGGGCCGCCTCGAGGACCCGATCGAGCACCGCGTCGGGCACGGCCGTGGGCAGAAAGCGTCGGCGCACATCACGGCGGGCGTCGATGATCTGCCGCAGGGCAACGCGAGCGTCGGTGCTGAACGCTCCACTCGGGAACGAAGGGTCGTCAGGCATCGGGTTCGGTGTCATTGGCAATGAGATCCAGTGCAGACGAAAGGCGACCGATCCCCGCGTGGTCCGGCACCGCTACACGTACATGGGTCGGCAACCCGAACGAGGCACAGTCACGGACGACGATCCCCTGCGACAAGAGCTTGTCACGAAATCCCGAGGGGGCCTCGCAGAGCACGAAGTTGGCATCGGACGGAGACGGGGAGAGCCCGTGTCTGCTCAACAGCCCGAGGAGGTCCTCTCGGAGCTCAGCGATCTCCTTGGCCCATGCCACCAGGTCAGCGTGGCCGAGAAGCTCGGGCAGCAGGGCGAGCTCCAAACCACCGACCGCCCACTCAGGCTGAAGCTGCTCGATCCGGCGGATCAACTCCGGATCGGCGAGGACGTAGCCCATACGCAATCCCGGGCAGGCGAACAGCTTGGTCAATGAGCCCACCACGGCGAGGGCGGAGGCGTCGCCCCTGGTCCAACACCCGGTCGCCAGGGGGTAGAAGGCCTCATCCCACACCTGCGCCCGCTCGTCGGGACCAGCGAGGCGCCCCGTCGGATTGTGCGGATTCGAACGCCAACGCGGAGCGGTCGGCAGGCCCCGCGGGTGCAGTGAGAACTCTGGTTCGTCGACCCGGCCCCCGACGAGTTGGCCCAATAAGGAGATCGCCTCCGCGCCCCCGTTCGTCAGCACCAGGCGCTCGGGCTCGGCTCCCATGGCCTCGGCCAACGCGCGCCGGGCGTCGGTAACGTCGGGGTAGCGCCGAAGTGCGCCCAGGTGGGTCGCCGCCAGCGCGGTGACGTCGGGAGCGACAGGGTTGAGGCTCACTGACAGGTCGAGCATGAAATCCACCGGGAACCCCAATGCACGCGCCAGACGGACCACGTCCCCTCCGTGCGCTGCCGGGGACCCGAATGTCATGCCGCCCAGCCCAGCAGGAGGAGGGATGCGATAAGGGCATAGGTGACGTCGCGACTGAGGGCGGCAGCGGCCAGGATGTCGCCGGCCTGCGGCGGTCGACCGGTACCCAACTGCGGACGTCGCTCGGTACGGGTCCCGTACGTGTTGACACCACCCAGCCGCAGCCCCAATGCCGCGGCAAAGGCCGCTTCCGCCACGCCGGCATTGGGCGACGGATGGAACGGCGCATCCTGTCGAACCGCCCGCCATATCGCGGGCGCAGAACGTGGGCGAGCAGCGGCCACCAGCGTCGCGGTCAGGCGAGCCGGGACGAAATTGGCCACATCATCGAGCCGTGCGCTGCCCCAGCCGTACTGCAGATAGCGCTCGTTGCGGTGGCCGACCGTGGCATCCATCGTATTGACGGCCCGATACGCCAGAGTCCCCGGCGCGCCGAAGAGGGCGCCCCACAGTGCAGGTGCCACCACCGCGTCGACGGTGTTCTCGGCCAGGGACTCCACTGCGGCCCGGCTTATCTCCGATGCGTCGAGACTGCTCGGATCGCGCCCGACCAGCGCTGGGAGCAAACGGCGGGCTCGCTCCAGGTCGTCGTCTTCGATGGCCACGGCGACGGCGCGGCCTGCTTCGCTCAGCGCTCGTTGCGCCACCGAGACGTACGTGGCGAGTGCGGTCGACCGGACCAGTGCACCGGCGGCCAGGCCGACGCCCATGCCCGTCATCGCATACAACACCCCAGCCGACCTGCTGGGGCGGTAACACCTGTGCTCGATCCGTTCCATGACGGTGCCGAAGGCGGCCACCGGATGCGGCTCGACGCGAGGTTCCCCGAAGGCGAGATCGGCAACCACCCCGATAGCCGCGCACGCCGCGTTCCTCGAAAGTGAGACGGTTCTCTCACCAGCGCGCCGCCCCGACAAGAAGGCCGACGGTCTCTCCGACGATCCCGGCCGCACCCAGGACATCGCCCGTATAGCCGCCGATGCTCCATTTGGCCCAACCGACGATCGCACCGAACGCAAGAAGCGAGCCGGCCACGGCCACCGGTCCGGCCGGTACCGACCACGCGGCGGCAAGTGCCGCGGTGGCGGCGACGATGACGACCGCGCCCACGACCGGCACCGGCATGCCCACGAAGGCACTGGCCAAGCCGTCCTCCCCGCGGGCGTAGGGCACGCGGCCTATCACCGCCGCCATGCTCGTACGCGAGGCGGACCACAATGCTGCAACCAGGAGCGGAGCCGGCCGGAGAGTGGCGAAGACGGCGAAGCGACCAAGGAGCATGATGACCACTGCGCCGATCCCGAACGCACCGACGGTCGGCTCACGCATGACGGCGAGCCTGCGCTCTCTGCTCATGTGTGGCAGCAGGCCGTCCGCGCAATCAGCAAGTCCGTCGAGATGCAACATCCCGGTCAGGCCGAGATCCGCTGCCACCACGACGAAAGCGGCGACCGGAAGAGGCCAGATCTTCGCGGCGGCCCACCACACACCGCCGAGGGCGAACCCGATGATGAGACCGACCACCGGAAACCAACGCAGTGCACGAGGCGACGGCACCCGCGCCCCGGGAAACGGCGTGAGAAAGGACAGCGCGGCCCGCATATCAGGGTTCCTCTTCGAGGCGCAGCGCACGCCCGGCCACGACCAGCAGCACGTTGTCGGCCACCTTGGCCACGGCCTGATTCAGTGCACCGAGCACATCGCGAAAATGGCGGCCCATTTCGGACGAAGGATGGACGCCGAGCCCGACTTCCTCGGAGACCACGACCGTGTGACCCTCACGCTCGAGCAAGGCGCGGCAGAGCGCTGTGCTGTCGACCTCACTCCGCCCCCCCTGGCCGGCGACCCAGGGACCGAGCGAATCCAAGAGCACCGGGCCAGCGGTTGTGCGTAGGACCTCTGCCAGGTCGAAACCGGCTTCGATCGTGCGCCAGGTCGGAGGGCGCCGTTCCCGGTGACGTTCGACTCGAGCCGTCAGGTCCGGATCATCGCCGACACTGACCGTGGCGATGTAGGTAACCGTCGACGATTCTCGCATGATCAATCGCTCCGCGTAGGCAGACTTGCCCGAGCGGGCACCACCAAGGATGAGGGTGATCATGTGCGCCCGATCGGCGGGCACCCGGCGAGCACAGCTCCGTGGACGGCACGGGCGAGGCGAGAGCCCCACGTCGAGCGTGGACCGCCGTACGGGTGGGCTGGGCCGAAGGAGGGACAGAGGATGCACAGTGCATCGGTGGCGGTGCCAGTTCCCCTGACGCCCGCCGCCCAGAGGGCCTGGGTCTTGGCCTCAGTGGCGGTGCCGACCGCATTGACCAGTGCACCGTCACTCAGCCGCTCGGGCAGTATCACGACGGTGTTGATGGTGCCCACCCCCGGCGTCGTTGACGCCTCGGTTTCGTCGCCCGCCGCCCAAAGCGGCCGTGACACGCCGACCGTCACGTCGACAGCGATCCCCTCCTGGAACAGGATCGATGCCGTGCGCACGTCGACAGCCGTCATCATGCCCGCGCCCGGTCCCGAGAGACCGGCCTCCGCCGCCAGCAGCGTGAGCTCGTTCTGGGGGTTGTCGCACTCGTAGCCAGACCGAACCTGCACGTTGCACACCCAGTGGCGCAGCCCCAAGCCACCACCGAGCGGTGCCGATGTGACGGCCAGCATGGGTTCCGCGAGCCGCCAGAAGCGCGTCGCCAACTCGAGCCCGTCAACCTTCCTCAGCCGAATTTCGGGTCCATCGATCGGGGGCGCGTTCAATATTCGATGCCCTTTCGCGCCGTGATGCCCTTCTCGTAAGCGTGCTTCACCATCCGCATCTCCGTGACGGTATCGGCGATCTCGATGAGCTCGGGGGCCGCGTCACGACCGGTGATGACCACATTGGTCTTTGGCGCCCGCTGCAGCACGCCGTTCACCACGTCATCCACAGGGACCCATCCGTAGGTCACGGCGTAGGTCAACTCGTCGAGGATGAGCATGTCGTAGTCGCCAGAGGCAAGCTTCGCCTTGGCCACCTCCCAGGCGTGCCGCCCCTTGGCCTCCGTCTCGTCGAGATCGGTCGACTCCCACGTGAATCCGTCACCCAGCGTCTGCCACTCGATGCCGAGGTGTTCCGCTAGCTTGCGCTCGCCCACTTTCCACTTGCCGCCTTTGACGAACTGGACGACGCCGACCGTCCAGTCCGCGGGCCCACGCTCGTCCCATCACGCCGAATGCAGCCGACGACTTCCCCTTGCCGTGGCCAGTGTTGATGAGGACGAGCGAAGGGACGCGGCGTGCCTTGCCCTCGGGCACGTCAGGCTCTGCCGCACCGGTTCGGTCCTCGGGGGCTCGGTGGCCACCTCCCTGCGCAATTGCTTCAGGCATCGGTTCCTCCTTCATCCCTACGCGGTCCGCCGGGGAGCCACGATCAGCTCGCCGTCAGGAGACCGCACAACTTGCACCTGATGTCCGAAGTGCTGGGTCAGGACGGCTTCGTCCAGGATGACGCCGGGAGTCCCGGCAGCGGCGATCTTGCCCTGCGCCAACAGGATCAGGCGGTCGGAGAACTGTCCGGCCAGGGTGAGGTCATGCATGGCGCTGAGCACGGTGAGCCCGTGCTCGCGGCGCAGCGCGTCGACGATCTCCAGCGCGTCGACGCGTCGGCCCAGGTCGAGCGCACTCGTGGGTTCGTCGAGAAGGAGGACGGGAGCCTCCTGGGCCAGGGCGCGTCCGAGGACGAGGCGTTGCAGCTCCCCACCCGAGAGTGTGCCGAGCGTGCGCGCGGCCATGTGCGTGAGGTCGAGTCGCTCCAGCAGGTTTGCGCACACGAGGTGATCCTTCGTCTTCTCGAACCCGAAGTAACCCACGTGCGGGGAGCGGCCCAGCAGTATGTAGTCGGCCACCGTCATCTCCGCCGGCAACTCCGGCTTCTGGGGCACGTAGGCGACCATCCGCGCCAAGTCCCGCCGCGACATACGAGACGTCGGGGCGTCATCAACGAGGGTGCTGACCCTGACTCGGCACCAACTGGACGATGGCGCGTAACAACGTGGTCTTCCCGGCGCCGTTGGGACCGATGAGTCCGACCCACTCCCCGGCGTCCACATGTCCGCCGACACCGGTGAGGGCAAGGTGGTTGCCGTAGCGCACGGTCACGTCCTCGAAGATGATCACCTCACAGCACCCCCGTCCGGCGCGACCGCAAAAGGAACAGGAAGAAGGGCGCGCCGACGAACGCAGTCACCACGCCGATCGGGATCTCCGCCGGGGACTGGACGGTGCGGGCTACGACGTCGGCCAGGATCAAGAAGGCCGCGCCGCCGATCATCGACACCGGGATCACCACGCGGTAACTCGCATTGGACAGGAGCCGGATGGTGTGGGGCACGATGATGCCGACGAAACCGATGAGGCCACTGACCGAGACGGCGGCCGCCGTGCCGAGGGTCGCTGCGGCCACCACGGTGATGCGTACGCGCGCGGCATGCACCCCGAGCGCACCCGCTTCCTCCTCGCCCACCCGCAGCACATCGAGCAGGCGTCGGTGCAGGAACAAGACGACCGCGCTCAGGGTGACATACGGCAAGATCAGCGTCACGTCGGACCACGATGCCGTGCTGAGGCTCCCGAGTATCCAGGAGTAGACGCCTTGCAGATCAGGCTCGTGCTGCTGCTGGAGGTATGTCTGCATCGCAGTGAGGAGCGCAGCGACGGCCACACCGGCAAGCACAATCGACGCGTTCGACGCCCGGCGCCCCGAGGTGACACCCACCAGATAGGTCAAGACGACCGCACCGACCGCTCCTGCGAACGCGGCGAAGGGAAGGAGGTGGTTCACATTGCCGCTCGAGCCGTCCACGATGACCAAGGTCGCCCCAAGCCCCGCTCCGGCCGCCACGCCCAAGAGATAGGGGTCGGCCAGGGGATTGCGGAAGACGCCCTGGTAGGCGGCGCCACCCCCGGCCAACATGGCCCCGACCAACCCACCGAGAACGACGCGCGGAAGGCGGATCTGCCAGATCACGTTCCAATCGATGACCGACACGTGCGAGTGGTAGTGGATCAACGGGAGGTGACCAAGCAAGGCCTCGCCGACGGTCCGCAGCGAAATGTCCGCAGGACCGACCGACACGCCGAGCATCACCGCACCGATCAACACGGCCATGGCCACCACCACCGGCCTGCGGGCCGACACGCGTGGAAGGACGGTCCCTGACGCAGCTGACGCGGCTGATGGAGTGGCGGCGTTGGGGGGGATGGGGGCATCCGGGCGGGTGTCCTGCCGCACCGTGTGTTCGCCGGTGACCTCGTCCGGATCGTCATCCGGTGCGCACGTGCGGTCCGGTACGGTCGTGCTCACGGAGTCACGACTGACTGTGCTGCTTGAGGGAGGCCGCAACCGTCTTCAGGAGGTTGACGATGCGCGGGCCCCAGCGTGATGCGATGTCGTCGTTGAGCCCCACCACGCGTCCTTCCTTGACTGCTGTCAACGCCGACCAACCGGGTCGATTGGCGACCTTCTTGGCATTCTGACCGCAACAAATGGTGTCGGCCAGGTAGATGTAATTCGGGTTGGACTTGATGATGAACTCCGCCGAAAGTTGCGGATAGCCGCCACTCGCGGCTGCGCCTTTCGCCGAGTCGGCAATGCTCTTCATTCCCAGAAGTCCCAGCACCTGCCCGATGAATGTCGACGAGGTCTCCGAGTAGTACGTCTGGTCGAGTTCGAAGTAGTACGTCAACGGCTTGGTGTGCTTCGGGGCGCTCGACTCGATCTGTTTGATCTGCCCCTTGATCTTCGCCACCTCGGCCTTGGCCTGCGGCAGGTGGCCGGTCGCCCGCCCCAACTCGTCGAACTGCTGGTACTCCTGGTTCAACGCGGTGGCCGGCGGATCAGAGAGCACCGGTATGCCGAACTTCGCCAGCTGGGCGGTGAGACCGGTCGTGTCGCCCGCCACAATGACCAGGTCCGGCTTATAGGCCACGATCGCCTCCACGTTGGGAGTGAGCGCATCGAGCTTGGTCACGGGAGCATTCTTCGGGTAATCCGAGTAGGAATCCACCGCCTTCACCGCGTTACCCGCCCCGATGGCATACAGCATCTCGGTCGCAGTCGACGAGAGCGACACGATTGAGGTCGGCCTGGCTGGAATGGTGATGCTCCCATTGGCCGCCGTTATCTGCTCTGGGTAGGTCGTCGACGATGCCGACGTAGCCTCCGTGGCGGCAGCTCGGGGCAAACTGGTGCTGACGGCCGTGAGGCCGAGCATGCCGCTTGCAACGGTGGCAAGCGCCACCCGTCGCGGGGTCCTTGACATTTCGTTCATCCTCCATTGGGTCGCGGAGGACGAAGTGCGCCCGCTGCGACACCCATTTGGGATGCCCAACGAACCGCCCTTCCTCCGAGGTTCGGTTGCGTTGACGCAGAGTCAGGCGTCCGGACTCGTCCCCTCGAAGGGGCATTACCGTTGCGGGACAGTGCCGGGATTTCACCGGGCTTCGCTGGCATCTGCGCCACTCCGGTTGAGCCGGAGTGAGACGCGACGTTAGCTGATGGCGAGGTGGCACGTCGATGGCGTGACGGCCGGTTCTCGGCCCGCGGGCGCGATCGTTGGTCCCGGGAACCGCCGGTTCGCCCGGCCCTGGGCTCCTGTCGAACGTATGTTCGATTCCCGCTATTCTGGGGAGGTGGACTCTGCACTTCCAGCCCACCCTCTTGGACAATGGATCTGCTGTCGCATGTTCGACGATTGCAGCGGGCACCGAGCGGACACATCTTTCTCGAAGCGCCTGGGTGGAACTTCACCGCAATTGGGTGGCTGGCTCTGACCTCCTCTTCGAACGGCTCGTGGAAGCCGTTCCGTGGAGAGCGGAGCGGCGAAAGATGTATGAGCGGATAGTGGATGTTCCTCGATTGGTTGCTTTCTACGACGAAGACGACCCCGTGCCCGATACAGCTCTCGAAACGATGAGCAGTGCTCTGAGCACCTCCTACCAACATGAGCTCGGCGAGCCTTTTCGCACGGTGGGACTCTGCCTCTACCGAGATGGTGCCGACAGCGTTGCCTGGCACGGAGACAGGATCGGCCGTGGCCGAACTGAGGACACCATGGTGGCGATCGTCTCGTTGGGAGCGCCACGTCGATTTCTCCTACGGCCCCGTGGCGGCGGTCGTTCGCAATGCTTCGAACTTGGGCGAGGGGATCTGTTCGTCATGGGCGGAAGTTGTCAACGGACGTGGGAACATTCCGTGCCCAAGCTCGCGCGCTCCGATGGACCCAGATCGAGCGCGCAGTTTCGCCCTTCAGGGGTGCGGTAGGAGTTCGAGCAGGGAGGAGTCCCGTACGATGGACGGGTGACGTCGGCCGGGGGAGATCGTGAGCGCGCCATCTCTCTCGAGGAGATCGAGGACGCGGTAGTCGATGGGGACAGCCCCATTTCGACAGGGACGGCCCGTTCCGTTACGCCATCGCACGTTCCGGA
>CAWIGU010000003.1:0-760689 GCA_963835815.1 uncultured Acidimicrobiaceae bacterium
TGAATTGCTGTTGAACTCAGGAGGGTGCTAGTGGCATCCTGGGGCAGCGAGCTTGGCTCTGGGAGTTAGGTTTGACGGGTTTGGGAGCAGTGGCGGTGGGATGGTTGGTATAGGCAGTTTGGAGGCCGACCGCACATGGACCGCACACGCGCGAGGAGCTTGACCGCCCACGTTCGGCACGCTAAGAGGAGTCTCGCGTTGGAGACCGCCGCAGCATAAGGATCGTTCATCGGGTAGTCGAGGGTCGCCAACGCGGTGTCCAGTGGGCAGGCCAACCGGCAAGATGCCCGTCCCGAGGCTACGCTTGGCACGTGGAGCGCAGCGAGCGACTATCCCTGGTTCAGAAGATGGGGCTCCGACTTGAGGACGAGAGCTTTACCGACCTCAAGCTAACGCTCAGCATCTTCGAGTTGCCGACGGGCTACTGGGACGATGAGGAGTATCCGAACCAGTATGCATACGTAGTCGATCAGCTCAAGGCCGGTACGGATGCGCAGCTTGCCGAGTTGCATCGTCACCTATTCCCGGATGAGGCGGCACCTGGAGCGGAGCGATCTGATACCCGCGGTCCTTGGGCGACGGGCAGCTTCCGTCTTTTCATAAGCCATCCACGGGTTTTCGAGAGAGCGCGGGTCGGCTACGAAAGCAATTGACTCCCTGGGGGGTCGACGCATTTGTTGCCCACGACGTCATCGAGCCGACGCGCGAGTGGCAGGACGAGATCGAGGCGGCTCTCCGCACTTGCGATGCAATGTGCGCAATGGTGACTCCCGAATTCGTAGAAAGTCGCTGGTGTGATCAGGAGGTTGGCTTCGCTCTTGCCCGCGGCATCGTCATAGTGCCTATGAAGATCGGCACCGACCCACATGGGTTTATCGCGAAGCTTCAGGCGATAACAATCCCTGATCACACGACTCCTTATGTCGTAGCGGACGGTCTCTTCGACATTCTCGCGCGCCATTCAACGACCGCCGAAGCCTTGGTGCCGGCGGTCGTCAGGCGTTATGTCAACAGCGATAGCCTCGATAACACACGCGCGGCATTCGTGCTGCTGGAGACGATTCCAAGATCCGCATGGACGGACGCGATGGTTGAGCAGGTTGAGCGTGCGCCCCGCTTGAACTCCCAGGTTGGTGATGCAGTGCTGCCCGGAGGCCGGAAGGTTCCCGATGCGGCGAGGGATTTGCTGAGCGAGGTCCGCCCAGATGGTGCGTCGATTACCGATGCTGACTTCCAGCCAGCGCATACGCCTGGTGGTGACGATGACATCCCGTTCTAAGGCACCCTGCGGCGCGGGTTCCTGACGTCTGGGTGAAAGTCAGCAGCGGTGACTTGGACTACCTCGCGCTCGGTGCGAGGGTAGTGGTTGCTCGCAAGCTAAAGGCGGATGGATCGAAGTAGTCGAGACCCGCCTGACAGCCGGGAGCGATGCGTCTCGGACACAGCGATCACACAGTGCTCGCTGGGCCGTGCATCTAGTCTGTGCAAGATTTTTCGTGCGCGGCGGGGCGGGCTCCTGCGGCTCGCGAGGGGGAGCCCGTGCTCGCTGCTCAGGTGGTGGCCCAGCGGTTCTGTGCGGGGTTCCAGCGGCCGGCTGTGGTGCCGGCGAGGATCGGGTCGAGGAACACAGCGGCCTCGGCGTGCGCTGTTACGAGGTCGGCTGGCAGCCCGACGTCTGCGGCGGCGCCGGCATAGGGCCTTACCCACGAGGCTGGCGGCGGCGGGAGCGCGGTAGGGAGTGGCTGGCGCTCGCGGGTTCTGAATGTCGCGGCGAGGCTTGCGTGTAGGCGGTCGGCGTGCGGTGTGGCGAGGTCGGCGATCAGGAGGATGTCGATGAGGTCCTTGATCCTGGTGCTTTGCTGTTCTTGTGGGCCGTAGGTCGCGGTGTATGCGTGGACCTTCTCGGCGATGTGCTGCTCCAGGGCGATCACGGGCATCTCGATGGGCTGGATGTCGGCGAAGTCCAGGAGGCTTGGGATTGGCAGTCGTTCGGATGGGGCGGTTGGCTGCTCGTTGAGCGCTACGTCTACGGGGAACTGCTCGAAGCGTCGTCCGGCGACTTCGGCGGTCACGCTGTAGCGGACGGCTCGGAATGCTTCTGCTTGGTCGAGTGCGGCGGTGCGCGCTACATCGAAGTTGAAGTGGTCGTGGAGGTCGATCGCCTGTGCGGCGAGCAATCTTGCGGTCGCGGTCTGCGCGTCGTCGGCTCCCGCGAGGTCGATGTCCTTGGTCATTCGTGTTCGCACGCCAAGTCGCAGCTCAAGCGCGAATGCTCCCTTGAGCACCCAGCTTCCTGGCTCCGCGGTGGCGAGCCTGGCGAGGAAGCGCTCGAAGGCGACGCGCTTGCGTAGCCGTATCACGGGCAGACGGGTCGTGGTCGCTTCGTTGCGTATGCGCTGGTCAAGCGCGGCTCGGAATGCCTCGGCTGTGTCGTACTTCACGCGGCGGTGGCTTCCTCGGTTGTTTGCTTCACGAGTGCGGCGACGTGTCCGCCGTTTCGCTCGGCATGCTCGGCGAGCTGGTCCGGCGTGGTGCGGCCTTCCTGGAGGGCCTGGCGGACGGCCATCTGGATCTGCTCTGGCGCGGTGCCTGAGCGTGCCGCGTCGATGATCGTCCTCGCCGGGGTTGTGACGCGGATGCCGTGGCGGGTCGTGATGTCGCCGTTCGGTATGGGCGCGGTAGCAGTGTGAAGGGTTACGCCGCTGGGCGCCCGGACTCCGCGGTGCTCGCGGGAGACAAGGAGATGCACTGTGTTTGGTAGGACGTCGGAGAGTCCATGCAGCACGAGCGCGCTCTCGTGCGAGACGACGGCCCTCTCCATCCCGACGGTGAGCCATGCGGCGCGTATCTCATCGTGTTCGCCTGCTGGGTAGTCGCTGAGGCGATAGAGCCCCTGTCGCATCCTCTGGAAGCGGCCTGATCGGGCGTGGTGGGCGAGAAGCTGTGCGCTGACGCCTCGTTCTTGGGCCTGTCGTGTCGTGAAGAGGCCATCCTGGGAGTAGGCGAGGCGGTGGAGTGCCGGGAGATCGGGCTTCTGGTCTACGTCAGACATTTCTACAGCATTACTGTAGTTTATGCTGACAGGCGCTTCAACCTTGATGATTGCATCTCGGCGACCGGCTTTACGTAATCCCCAACCAAAATGCCCAGGAATAGTAGGTCAACTGGCTAGGCAGGACCCATGCGTCTGACACAAACTAGCTACAATCGTGCTACAGTGGATTCGTGTCGTCTCCTGCCCTAGCTCCCCCTCCGCTCATTCGAGAGGCGGTCTATTTGCACGAGATCGCTCGGCTCAGCGATGCTGATATCGCGCGCGCGACGGGCGTGGCTCGCAGCACAGCGCGGGCGTGGCTCGCGCATACACGTTCTCCGACGGGGGAGAGGGCGGAGAGACTGATCGAGCTATCAGCGCTCGTGGAGCGTTTGGCCCGCGTGATGGAGCCGTCCTACATTGCGGTCTGGTTGCGTAAGCCGGTCCCAGCTCTTGCCGAGAGCAAGCCGATAGACGTGATCGCCAGCGGCGACTACATGCGTGTAGCGGAGTTGGTCTCGGCGCTCGAAGAGGCTTCTTTCTCGTAGGCCATGCTGTAGTGGCGTCGGGTGTCCAGCGTGTGTCGGTCGCGGGTGGGCGCGGCGGTTTGCAGTGGCCCCGGCGCGGCGGCTTGAAGTGGCCCCACTTCGCGTCGGTTTGTGTGTGTGGTTGATCTTCTCTGATTGGTGGGTTTGGCGGCGTCTCGTGTAGCCCGTAGCGGGTAGCGCGGAGCGGAACGAGAGGTCGTCGCGCCGCGGCTTGTGGTGGGGTGTCAGGCGGCTCCCTTCTGTTTGGTGCGGGCGAGTCCGTGCGGAAGCGCCAGGACTCTGCTCCGGTGTCGATGATGTGTGCTCGGTGGGTGATCCTGTCGACGACGGCCTTGGCGAGGCGGGCGTCGGGGAACACCTTGGTCCACTCCCCGAACGGGAGGTTGGTGGTGACGATCAGCGACGCTCGCTCGTTGCGCTCGGAGATGACCTGGAAGACCAGCTCCGCGGCGCCCTCGGGCAACGCGAGATATCCCAGCTCGTCAAGGACGACCAGCTCGGTTCGTGCGTAACGCGCGATGACTTTGCCGAGCTCTCGTCGAGACTCTGCTGCTTGCAGCTCGTTCGCGAGCGCCGCGAGGGTGGTGAACCTGACGCGGCGTCCTTGCTGGCAGGCGAGCACGCCGAGAGATATCGCCAAATGTGTCTTGCCGGTCCCGCTGTCGCCGAGGAGGATGATCGACTCGCGATCGTCGATCCATGTTCCTTGGGCCAGCGCGGCGATCGTGGCTTGGGGGATCTTCGGGTTCTCCTCGAAACGGAAGTCCTCCAAGCGCTTGATAAGGGGAAAGCGGGCGTCGATGAGCCGTCGGCGTTCGCGGCGCTCCGCGCGCTCTGAGACCTCGGCCTCCAACAGCGCCGCGAGATAGGCGATCGGTGGTTGCTGATCGCGTGTGGTCTCCTCTGCGAGCGTGCGGAAGCGAGCCCGGATGGTCGGGAGGTGAAGCTCGCGGGCGTGCGCGTCGATCAGCGCTTCCATCGCTTGGACCTTCGCCGGAGCGCTCACCCTGCACCTCCCGCCACGAGCAGCTCGTCGTAACGGTCGAGTGTTGGTGGTGGCGCCCCGAGTCCGGCAAGGCGCCGTGGTAGATCGTCGAGCATCGGCAGCTTGACGCGAGCACTGCGGCTCACCAGGACCGCGACCGCGCGTCCATCATGAGCGCCCGCGGCCAGGGCGCCACGGACAGCCAACTCGACCTCGCCAGTGCTGTGCTCGCGTGCGAGCATCAACACGTCGACCATCTGCCGCGCGGCCTCCGAGGGACCGTAACGCTCGGCGATCTTCCCCCACATCTCATCAAAACATGACGGCCAGGCGCCGCGCTCGCGCTCCTGGGATAGAGCGAGCGATCCGACCAGTGCGCCCGGCTTGCGCGCAAGCAACTCCAGATAATGGTCGAGCCGGGCGCAGACGCCGAAACGGCCCTGCATGCGCTCGTGGCGGGCGATGAGCTGCCCGCCATGGTGGCACTCGATCTCGCGTGCACCGACGCGTGTATGAACACGCAGGCCGGCGAGACGAACTGGGACCGAGTAACGGTTCTGCTTGATCGTGACCAACGCCTTTGAGTCCACTCGTGGCGTGGCCTCCTCCGCCGTGGACACACGCTCGACCGGCAACGCGCGCAACAACAGGCGCTCCCGAGCAAAAGACTCACCGACGCTCTCCTGGCGCCCAGCGATCCGCCGTGTGAGATCGGACTCGCACCCGGCGAGCATCCGTGCGTTCAGCTCGCCGAGCGTCGCGACCTCCGGGACGGGAACGAGATGACGACGACGAAAACGTCCGACCTCGCCCTCGACCCCACCCTTTTCATGCGCGCCCTCGACCCCCGGGACCGTGAACTGCGACTCATAAAGATAGTGCGAGCGCAACGCGATGAACCGGTCGGTCTGCACGCGCTGGCGACCGCGCAGTACCTGCTTGACCGCACTGGCGAGATTGTCATAGCGCAACAAGCCGAACACGCCACCGAACCAGTCGAACGCCTCGACATGCGCCTCCAAGAACGCTTGCTGGGAGCAGTGCGGGAACGCCATCGCAAACGCCGCACCCGAATGACACGCGCGCATATGGAACAGGTAGACCTTCCTTGCGACACCGGCCATCGCGACCTGCGCCTCACCCCAGTCAACCTCGGCCTCCACGCCCGCCTCACGCACCTGCGGCACGAACGCCTGAACACCCTCGCCCCGCTCACGGCGAGCACGATGAACGTATTCCCGGACCGTGCGCTCAGCGACATCCACCGCGTGCTCATCACGCAAGCGTTCCCAGATCCGCTTCGCGGTATGACGCTGCTTGCGCGGAGCGTCCCGGTCTGCCTCAAGCCAGGAATCGATCAGCTCTTGATACGGCCCCAGCTTCGGTGCAGGACGACTTCTCGGCTTGCTCTTGACGGGAGGCAGCGGCGCGAGGAGCGCTTGGCGTACCGCCCGTCGATGAACACCGTGGCGCTCAGCCAACGCCCTGATCGACAAGCCCTCCCGATCCCGGTCTCTCCTGATCTGCTCGAACGTCTCCACTCGTGATCCCATTCCTTCCGCCGCCTCCCGCTCGAGCTCCAAGAGCACCGAACAGTCGACCGCAAGTCGGACGGACGTGGGGCCAGTTCAGGCCGCCGCAGTGGGGCCAGATGAGACCGCCGTTCCCAGCGGGTTCGTGGTGGCGGCAGGCTCCTCACGGCGGGGACCCGTTGTGGCTGGCGTCTCCGCCGTCGAGTGGCCGCTGGCAGGTGGGCAGCAACTTGGCGGCGATCTACCTTGCCGATGAGGAGCAGACGGCTTGGGCAGAGTGGTATCGGATGCTCGCCGAGATTGGGCTTCCGCCTACCCATCAGATGCCCCGTGATCTGTGGCGGTGGACTGTCGCTGTGAGCGACATCGCCGACCTGTCCACGCCCGCCAAGCTGACGAAGCTCGGCCTTCCCGCTCCCCGTCCTGGTCGGCGAAGCTGGCCGCAGTTCCAAGCCATCGGCGAGGAGCTGTATAGAGAGGGATTTCGCGGCGTGCTCTATCCGGGCGCCGCCCGTCCGGACCATCAGGCGCTCTGTCTATTCCGCGAGAACATCATCATTCCAGGCGCCGATCCTGTCCGCCCGCCAACGACTTATCGTGACCCTCCCGCGCCTCCGACTGGAATGCGCACCTGAGACGGAGAAGCCCGCCCCAAGGTTCCATTCAAGGTTCCAATTTGAGCAAATCTCACCTGATCTGAGATCACCTAAGCCCAGTAAAGACAGGCGATTGCGCCCTGGTGAACTGTCGGATGTCGTTGGCGGCCAGCAGCATTCCGCCCTTGAGCACCATCTGCTCAGAGTGCTCGGAGGCGGCCAGACGTCTCAGGAACCCCTCGACCGCGTAGAGGACCAGCAGAGGCTGGGTATTGCCGCCGTGCTCCTTACGAGCCTTGGCCTGCAGGGCCTTGAACGCCGCTGTGGCGGCTTGATCGCTTAGATCCTCGTCGCTCAACTCAGGAGCGCCTCCAACGCCGGCGTCAACTGGGCACTGCCACCGAGCTCGCGGGCCAGCTCAGCCAGACGGGCAGGGCTTGCTCCCGCACCGCTCAGGTACCGGCCCAGGGCGTGCAGCCCAACGTCGCGACCGACCCACCGTGACATCCGTATCGCGTCGACGATGGATCGCTCAGTCGAGTAGATCCAGAACGGCTCGTCGGCGTCGGTAAGGGCCTGCTGGCGCTCGAGCTTGAACGTGGCGGCGTTGAAGACATGCACCACGGTGGGTGGCTGATCGATCTTGGGCCTGTGTGCGCCTCGGGGCATCGCGAGATGCACCCGTGCTGGGATCTCGTCAGTGAGATCCCAGTAGGCCAGAGCAGAGTTCAGGCAGATCGTGCCCTGTGGCGCTCGGGCGGACACGACCGCCAAGCCCGACAGCATCCCCATCCCCGCGTCCGGTAGCTGCAGGACCCCGCGGCCAGCCACCGTCAACTCTCCCCGCTCACGCAGACGATGCAGCGCGCTACGGCTGACGCCCGCCTCGATGGCCTCGGACACACGGAACGGCCGCGCCTCGAAGCGATCGCGCAGCAAAGCGATGGTTGGGATGCTCTGCAACATCGGAGCAAAGTCTACACATGATGGCTAATGATGTATAGGATTTGTTTCGGTGGGGTTCACGGTGCGCACTTGGCTCGCCGCTCGTGCATCCTCGACGTTCAAGCCGCTGGGCCAGCGCTCGGCGTCCCGCTCGGCCAGCACCAGCTCCGACGCGCTGCGATCGCTCTTGACGGGTTGCAGCCGCAGCCCTTGCCGTGGTTAGGGTCGCAGCACTCAGCTTTGGCGCTCGGCTCACAGCAAGTCGCCTGAGTCTCAGGTGCGCAACAGGAGTTCGCGGTGGTCTCAGCCGGGGTGGTCAACTCAGCCATGCGGATAGCTCCTTCAGTGCGTCGGGGATCACGTAGTAGTAGGCCCACAGGCCTTGACGCTCGGAGTCCACGATCCCGGCGGCACGGAGCTTCTTCAGATGATGGGAGAGCGTGGACTGGGAAATGTCGAACAGCGGCACCAGCTCGCAGACGCAGACCTTCCCGGCGTGCTTGCGCAACACGTCCACGAGCTGCAAGCGGATTGGGTCGCCGAGAGCCTTTGCGACCTCAGCCATGCGCAAGGCCTCCTCGCGCTGGACGTCCGGGTAGACGACGGGCTCGCAGCATGGAGCGCCGTTGGCTCGCTTCTGCTTGGGGGCCAGCTCCAGATCGACGGACATCGATCTACTTATATCAATAACACTCACGCACGTCAATGTAATAGGATCTGAGGCGTGACCACCGACAAGGCGTTCCCTTCGGCGACGTAGTGAGCCCGACCACGGACATGGGCACGCGTGTTGGCATCAATGGCTTCGGTCGGATCGGTCGGCTTGCGTTGCGTGCCGCATGGGACTGGCCAGAGCTTGCTTTCACCCATGTCAACGAGCCGGCCGGCGACGCGAGGACGGCTGCCCACCTGTTGACGTTCGACTCTGTTCACGGTCGCTGGTCTGAGGACGTGCAGGGCGACGGTGACGTTCTCTCGGTCAATGGGGCGAAGCGTGGCTACAGCGCCGCCTCCGTGCCCGGGGATGTGCCGTGGGGGGAGCTTGGCGTCGAGATCGTGCTGGAGTGCTCGGGCAGGTTTCGCACGCCGGAGCTGCTCGACGGGTACTTCAGCCAAGGTGTGCGCAAGGTCATCGTCGCGGCGCCTGTGAAGGAGGATGCCTTGAACGTGGTGGTTGGGGTCAACGACCACCTGTATGACCCCCAACGCCACCGCATCCTGACGGCGGCGTCATGCACAACCAACTGTCTGGCGCCCTTGGTGAAGGTCATCCACGAGGGGATCGGCATCCGCCACGGGCAGATCACGACCTTGCACGACATGACGAACACCCAGACACTGATCGACGCGCCACACAAGGACTTGCGCAGGGCACGTGCCGCAAACGTCTCGCTGATCCCTACGACGACGGGCTCAGCAACAGCGATCGGTCTAATCTTCCCCGAGCTGGAGGGCAAGCTGAACGGTGTCGCGGTGCGCGTTCCACTGCTAAATGCGTCGCTGACCGACTGCGTGTTCGAGGTGGCCCGCCCCACGACGGCCAAGGAGGTGAACGGTCTGCTCGAGTCCGCAGCCAACGGACCACTGGCGGGCATCCTCGGGTATGAGCGCCGACCACTCGTGTCGGTCGACTTCAAGGGCGATCCACGCTCGTCGATCGTCGACGCCCCCTCAACGATGGTGACAGACGGGACGCAGGTGAAGATCCTCGCGTGGTACGACAACGAGTGGGGCTACGCAAACCGTCTCGTCGAGATCGCACGCACGGTCGCACACAGCCTTACAGCCGCCGAGCAGGTCGCTGCCTCGCCGAGGCCTGGGGATGGCTAGCGATACGGCAAAGGCTCTGGAAGGGACGGCGTCCCAGCGCCATGGCGATCTGCGCAACTACGCGCTCGTAACTGGTGCGTACTGGACGGACACGCTCGTCGACGGGGCGACGCGAACGCTGGTGCTGTTCTACTTCGACCAGCTCGGCTACACCCCTCTCCAAGTCGCCTCTCTGTTCGTGCTGTATGAGATCGCGGGTATTCTCACGAACCTCCTCGGTGGCTGGCTCGCCGCGCGAATGGGACTGAAGATCACCCTCTTCATGGGCCTCGTCATCCAGATAGTCGCCCTACTCATGTTGGGATTCGCGCCGGAGTCGTTGCTGGTGGTCGGCTACGTGATGGTCTCCCAAGCGCTCTCCGGCGTCGCGAAGGACCTGACAAAGATGAGCTCCAAGAGCGCCGTCAAGCTGGTGGCGCCCGAAAATGACGATTCCGCGCTGTATCGCTGGGTCGCAGTACTCACCGGGTCCAAGAACGCGCTCAAGGGAATCGGCTTCTTCCTCGGTGGCCTGCTGCTCACGCTCGTCGGCTTTCAGACCGCCATGCTGATCATGGCGGCAATGGTATTCGTCGCCCTGATCTTGACCTCCCGGCTCATGCGAGGCCATCTCGGGCACCCAGACAAGACCGCGAAGTTCACCCAAATGTTCTCCAACAACCGCGCGGTCAATGTCCTTGCTGCCGCGCGTATCTTCCTGTTCGCGGCCCGCGACGTATGGTTCGTAGTGGCACTACCGTTCTACCTCTACTCCGTCCTGGGGTGGACGTTCTGGCAGGTTGGAACCCTCTTGGCCGTATGGGTGATCGGCTATGGGGCCGTCCAGGCAGCCGCACCGCGGTTCGTCCGTCGCCGCGCCGACGAGGCCGGCAGCGAGCCCGACGGCAGGACGGCGATGTGGCTGGCACTCGGGCTGGCGGCATGCCCCGCCGCGATCGCCGTGGCCCTCACCACAAGTCTCGACCCGACGATCGCGATCGTCGGAGGGCTGATCCCCTTCGGCATCGCCTTCGCGATGAACTCCGCGGTCCACTCCTACCTCATCCTCGCCTACGCCGACAACGACAAGGTAGCCATGAACGTCGGCTTCTACTACATGGCAAACGCGTGCGGACGCCTCGCTGGGACCGTCCTGTCGGGCCTGATCTACGAGTGGCAAGGACTAACCGCCTGCCTTTGGGCATCCGCCGGGTTCATCCTCGCGGCCGGCGCGCTATCGCTCTTTCTGCCGAGCGATACCAGAAGGAGCAGGCAACCGGTCGGCTTGTCACACGCGACCTAAATCCGAGAGAAGACGGGCGGTGAGATATTCCTCACCGCAACGTTAGATCAGCGTAAGGAGGTTCGAGCAGCATCGTGCGCTCTGACGAACCCCGACCAAGGGAATGCAACGTGAATCGAATACTGACGTTTTGCGCGCTAGGCGTACTCGCTGTCGGCGCCGGAGCGCTCGCGGGATGTGGTGGCGGCTCTGCAACGGGCGCCACGACGCCATCGAGCGCGGCGACCGCTGCCCAGAGCACTACCAAGCCGGCGCCTTCGCTGACCATCGCAACGTACAAGACACCCGAAGATGGGACGCTCATCAGCGGCGCCAATAACAGGACGCTCTACGTGCTTACCGCGGATGAAAAGTCCACATCCGCGCATCAGAAGCTCAGCACCTGCTACGGAGGCTGCGCGGCAGTCTGGCCTCCGGTGCTCGCCTCCAGCACTCCTGCGGTCGCCGGCAACGCCAACGCTTCGTTGCTCGGTCTCACCACGCGCCATGACGGCACCACGCAGGTCACATACAACGGGCTCCCGCTCTATTACTACGTGGCCGACACGAAGGCGGGGCAGGCCACCGGCAACCACCTCAAGGACGGTTTCGGGCTCTGGGTGGGCATGCTCGCGAACGGCAAGCTCGCTCCCGACGGCAGCTCTTGAGGCCTAGCCGAAGCGCCCTCGCGTCGCAGGGCGCCTAAATTCGCCAGCCTGCGGGCCGAAGCTCAGTTTCGGTCCGCAGGCGTTTGGCTCGCCGTCCGCGAGCGTTCACCAAGCCCGGTGGCGCGCATACTGGGGCGCTGCTTCGCGTTTAGCCACCGTTGCGACCGTAGACGGCGAGAAAGTCGCGGTCGTCAGGTTCGAGATAGCGGGTTGCTTCCCGAGTCATTTCCGGCAATAGCTTCGATGGTTCGCCTGCATCGGGAGCACCGTAGAAGTTGAAGGTGACCCACTCGGAGTTGATGTCGAGCTCCATTGCTCGCACTGCGCCGGCGTGCTGAAGAATCAGCGCAAGGCTTTCCGCGGTCTGGTTGTCCGCGGCCGCATAGATGAGATTTCCGTGTGCGTCCACTCCGAGCCCGGAGCGCCATACGCGGATCGCATTGCCCAGTGTCGCGCCCCAAAGCGACCCGTCGTTGAGGTTCGGGTTGAGCTGGCCAGCTTGAATAATTAGTGGGAGGTTCTGACGAGCGAAAAGTATGGACGGTTCGGGTTGCGCTCCGCCTGTCCATGTGCGGATGTCGACGTTACCGTTGCGGAACCCGACGAGGGTGGCCATTCCGTCGTGCAGGGGTGCATACACTCGGCCCAGCGCCGCGAATCCTCCTCCTGAGTCCTCGATCTTGAAGCCGCTGTTGAAGCTCGCGAGCAGCTGCCCCCGCAATCGTGGCGGGACCTCCATAGGTCCTCGAAAACTCCCTTCCGGAGGCTCGTAGCGGCCTGGGTAGAGCTGTAGAGATGTGCGTGAGCGGTCCATCCACGCGATACCCGCGACCATCTGGGGATAGTTGGGGTCAGGGCGGTAAGTCGTCACAAGCAGCGGTGGCGCCCCACCGATCGGCGGTCCCGTTCGTCGCCACACCCCCTCACCGGGAAGCGGGGGCTCGATCACCGGCACGATCGGTGGTGGCGCATAGAGCGTTTCCGATTCACCGCTCCGGAGACCCAGCGTCGGTAGGGCCTTCAGGGGTGGGCCCCCCTCTTTGGGGGCATTGGCGGAGTAGTAGAGGTGCTCGATGTCGGACACCAGCCATGCTCCGCCGTTATCTCGCAACCACTCGATCGAGCGCACGCCGAAGCCCACGTTTGACGGTGCGAGCACCGCGCTGGTGTAGGAAACGAGCTTGGTGGCCACGAAAATAAGGAGAACAAGCGCGATGGCTCTGCGCAAGGCAAACCTTGCTCGGCTGGGCCGGCGCCGCACCGGGAGCACACGGCGCCGTACCGCGGCTCTCGGCGTGACGGCCTTCGAAGCGGAGTGACTATCGCGAGCGTCGTAAGCGGCGATTCGCGCCTCGTAACGCGCAATCTTTCCCCGGTCGATCGGCCCATTGGGTCTCCTCAGGCGCGAAACGTCGGCCGGTCGGGGCGAGCCTAGCCGGTGCGTCGGCGCTTGCTGGTCTGCTTGGTCAAAGTCCCAGGCCGCAGCCGCCATCGCGGCAGCCCTCTCAGGGAGCGGAGTGCGAGCGGGCGGACTCTTCCGCTGGCCGCGCGCGGCCATCACCGGCCACCCACGTCTACGGCAGTGAGCGTTGAGCAGATTCCATCAAGACGGCGATCGGTGTGCGATGGGCGTACCAATACTCGTTGTCTTTTCGGTCTTTAAGACCAGATCCCCTTCTACCCCCGCCGATGGTTGGTCATTATGGGTGAATTCTCACCTTTCCTTTAACCGTTTGCTAGTGACAGCTTTCACTCCAACATTTAGCTCGCCGATAAAGTGACCGGCGAGATTCGAGTTGCCGCCCGTGACCTACAGCACGACCACTGTTGCGGTCAAAACACGGAGTGCTGCTGGGTGGGTCAGGGATAGACCTGTTCGCCGGTCTCGGCATCGATCACGCTGATCGCTGCGGCCGGGCACGCTTCGGCGATCGAGACAAGCTGGTCGCTAGGCGCGGTTCCGATCACAGTCGCGACATCCTCGATGCGGAATACGTCGGGTGCGAGTTCCGCGCAATCGCCGTGTGCCAGGCACGCTGCGTCGTCGATCACGGGTATGTGCGCCATCTGATTTGCCTCGATTCTTTGGGTGTCATTCGAGTTGAGAGATTGCCTGGGTGCTCGCTACGCGATGGCTCATGCAGCGCGCCGCGTCTCTCCGGGGGTCCCGTCTGCGATCCATTGGCGCGCCTGCCCAATGGCGCCTGGCCGGTTGACGAGCATCGCGGCCACCGGTCGTCCGTTGTGTCTGATCCAGGCGGCGAGCGGAGCACCCGGCGAGTTTGCGAGCCGCGTCTCGATGTGCGCCGTCTCAAGGCGCTCACTGACACCGTAGTCGAGCTCGATCTCGCACTCAGCTGGGGCGTGCCCCACGAACTGGATGCGTCTGCCGTATTGGTCGCTCCAGAACATCGGCTGCACCGGCTCGCGAGGCCTCATCCCGACGATCGAATGGGCGACGGCCATGCCCTGTCGAACGGCGGCCTCCCAGTGCGGGGTGGGAGATCTCTTCCCGCTGTGGGGGTCCGGGAAGCAGGCTGCGTCGCCGGCGGCGTAAACCTCGGGCAGGCGAGTGTGCCCGCCTCGGTCTGTGTGGATCGCCCCAGGCCCCAGGCCGCTGCCGGCAAGCCACTCGGTTGCTGGGACCGAGCCGACGGCAATAAGCAAATTCTCGGCCCTCACCGTGGTGCTGATCGCTCAAATCGAGTTTGACTTCGGCTCCGCTTAGGCCCACGGCCCGCACGCACGTCTCCATCCGCACGTCCACTCCCTGCTCTCGATGAAGGCGCGCGAGCCAATGGCCGAGCTTCGGGGGGAGAGCTCGCCCCAACGGCGTCGCCCCCGCCTCGATCATGGTTACCTCGAGGCCGAGCGCTCGCGCCGAGGACGCGACCTCCATGCCGATAAGGCCGGCACCGAGAATCGCGAGTCGCCCCGGGCCTTCTTGAAGCGCCGCACGGAGCGACAGCGCATCCGCGTGACTACGTAGCTCATGCACTTTCGGACCGAGCGGGACTCCCGGCAGCCGGCGGGGCCGACTACCTGTTGCGATCACCAAGCGTCCATAGCGAAGAGATCGGCCCTGCGAAGAGTCCGAGTGAGGGTTCACGGCCGTTGCCTGGCCGTGCGCCTGGTGGGGCGCGAGAAGCTCCTTTCTCGATTCGCCCAGGACGATCCGTCGACCGGCCACGTCGAGCTCGTTCGCCGTCACCCCGAGCAGCAACTCCACATCGTTCTGGACATACCAGGTCTGCGGCTTGATGGCGAGCTGGGAGGACTTGTGGTTGCCCGTAAGGAAGTCCTTGGAGAGCGGAGGGCGATCGTAGGGTGAGCAGGGCTCCTCGCAGATCACGGCGACGCGTCCGTCGAAGCCGAGACGCCGCAGGGTCTCACAACAGCGCTGCGCGGCAAGTCCGCCGCCCACGATCAACACGTCCGCGTCTGGTGGTTTCATGAGAACTCCTCGGCCAAGGCTCGGGTGTGCTCGCCGGGGCGCGGCCGTATCTGCGATTGTCTGGGTGTGGCCGTTTGGGCGCCGGTTGAGAGCCCCGGAGCCGTCGCAGGACCTCTCGGAGAGTCGTGCCTTCGGCTCTGGAGGACGCGCAAGACCGTCAGGTAGACGATTGGGATTGCTGGGAGCAGTACAAACGCCCGAAGCGCTTGCGTGGCGGCATCGCTGCCGGCGCCAAGTGTGTGGAGGACACCGAGCAACCAAACGAGCACGGTGGCACGATGAAACCGGCGCCAAAGCTTCACGCCGATTCGTCGGCGGGCGTAGAAGCTCAAACCGAGCAGAGCCGCGAGGTAGCCGGCAAGGATGCCAAGGCCCGTGAACAGCGGGCGATAGGACATCGTGAAGGGGATCGTCAGACCACCCAGGCTTGGGCGCAACCAGGGGTCGCCCAGCAGCGCGAGGCCGTGTACGACGATCGCGAACAGTCCGACAAGCGCCACATGCTCGTGCAGCCTCATGAGCGTGCGTCCCACCCCGGGTCGGCGCAGCAGCTTCGTGGACATCGTCAAGCCGAGTAGTACGGCGAAGGTAACGAGGCCGAGCGCGACGATGCCGGAGGCTCGACTGACCAGCCACCAGAGGTAGGGGGTGGGGTCGTGCGCCGTCACGCTGCGTCTCCTGAATGGTGGAGCAGTCCGCGCCGGCTCTCCAGGAGGCCGATCTCCTCGACGTCGCCGTTGTCGTGGACGACGAGTCCTCCGTAGCGTCTGAGCACGCCTCGCGCGCCCAGTGGGCCGAGCAGGAGAGCCATCTTTGAGAGCGTCTCGGCCTCCAGGGCGCTGGGGGCGAGCGCGGTCGCCCCGATCAAGCCGGTCCATGCCGGCAGTCCGCTCGCGGGGTCAAGCAGATGGTGGGCGTAGGTCCCGTCCGGATTGCGCCACACGCGCACGTTCAAGCCCGAAGTCGCCACACCGCCGGCGGCGACCGGCACGCTACGAATCGTCTCTCCGGTGAGGGGGTGCTCGATCTCGACCTCGTAGGGTTCCAGTTGGGCGCCCACGCCTCCGATCGCGAGGTCTCCTCCGCAGTCCACCACGAAGCGCGTATAGGCGCCGAGACGGTGAGCGACGCTGTCGGCACACAAGCCCTTGCCGGTCCCGCCGGTGTCGAACCTGACGCCTACAGGTCTACAAACGATGGCGTTGCGATCGTCCACGGAGATCCGTCGCCATGGCTGTCCAGGCCGCGGACGGGCCGGGCGCCGTGCCGGCGCCCTCAGCAGAGCCTGCTCCAGCGGGGCCGGCGGATTGCCGTCGAGCGAGCCCTCGTAGCCGGCGCTCTCCAGTGCGCCCGTCAATGTGGGGTCGACAAGCCCGCCGCTGATCTCCGCGGCCCAAAGGCCGGCTCGCAACGCGACACGCAGCAGGGGAGATGCGGGTACCCGCATGCGCGGGTCGCGGTTGAGAGCGCTCAGCTCGCTCTGTGGGCGAAAGCGGGAGAGGCGCTCGGCGAAATCTTCGACGTAGCCCTGTTCGCGGGCGCCGGCGAAGGCGGGCGAGGGCGCTCCCGGCAACAGGGGCGGGTCGATCAGGATCCGGATGTCGCTGCCCATCGAATGAAAAGTGATGTCTTGTGTTTCGCTCATGAAGTACGTGTGACTGGTGCGGTTGGTGTGGATGAAGGAATCGCACTCGAGCCGGAAACCGACTGTGTCACCGAACTGCCGCTCCTACTGCGGGAGCTAGCGGGAACGATTCGTTCGACCACCGTCGTTCGATAGATGCGGCGAATGAGAACAGGAGTCGCCCTTGAAGGGTTGGCGTGTGCGTGTACCAGTTGTGTGCCCAGCAACGCCAGAACGACCAGGAAGGCGCTCAGCGAAAACAAGCCAATAGCCACACGATCGGGCCCGACCTTGGCTCTGCGAGCGGGCTTTGCCGGTGTTTGCTCAACCATCGTTCTCGCCTCCCGGCGCGTACCCGCCGCTGGATCGCGTGACGATCGTGTGGTTGGCGGGCGAGCCGCTGACTTCGCCCCCCGATTGACCTCCGCTCGGGCCGATCACGCGGCCGCTCGCTGTGGTGCGCAACACCTTGTGTCCTCTGTGAGAGATAACCACAGCGCTGGGCGAGCCTGCGCGAAGCGCCGGATCGGTTCCCATCACGACCCGAGCGGTGAGCAGCACCATCACAATCAAAAAACTCGCGAGTGTGGTCGAGATCACGGCAAACGGGTTACGTAGGACCGTCGACATTCCTGTGCCCGAGGTGCGACCACGCTCAGTCATCGTGTCCCCTCCCACCGCCGTCATTGCCACCGCCGCTCGTCCGAGTCTTGATGGCGCCACCTGCCCCCGAGCCGCCGCCGGCGGAGGCCCCGCTCGTGCGCGTGCGTACCGGAGCGCCGGCTCCGCCTTTTGTGGGCGCACCACTCGAGGGGGCGCCGCCTCGGGCGCCGCTGGTGCGAGTTCGCGCAGGTGCGGGAGCCGCGCTGGATGGGGCAGGACGAACCCCGACACTGCTTGTCCTGGTGCGCGGCGCGGAGGTTATTGCGGGGCCGCTCGGAGCGCCTGAGTGTGAGCCGCTCGCGGCGGTCCGGGGAGGCGAGCCGATCACGCTGGCCCTACCACCCGCGATGGCGCCAGCACCGCTCGACCGGCCGTATTTGAGATGGCCTCGAGGCGGTCGTTCGTGGCGCACGATGTGCACCGTGCGCCTGATCACCTGTGTGCGCACCTCCGCGGCCTGCGGGTTTACCTGTGCGGCAGTGCCAATGGTCGCAGGCGATGAGCGCAGTGCGAATGCGGCGAGCGCTCCCGCGGCGAGCGTCGATGCGAGGGCGGCTATCCGTGTGTTGCTGATGCGACGAGACATCTGGCGGCTCCTATCGGTGCGTGCACTCTGCACTGTGCCCGGTTCTCATCAAGGGGCCGCCCAGCGGCGGGTAAAGCTTTGGCAAAGGCCGGGGGTTCAGTCGTCGCGGTGGCCTTCGCCAGCCTGGCCGCCGCTTCCCTGAGGACTTTCTTCGCCGCCGCTCGAGCTGCTGTTCGGCTGGCTTGGTTGTTCTGTGCTCTGCCTGGTGTGCCTGTTTTCGCCGTCCTGGCCGTCATCTCCCGACGAGTTCGATTTGTGCCTAGTCGGATTTGGCGTAGTTGTGAGCGTCGGGGTGGGCGATGCGCGCTGTTCGATGGGCGCGGCGTTCTGCGTTTGAGTCGGCAAGACTGGAGAGCCGACTTTTGTGGCGGGGATCGAGTGTTTCCTCGCGCGAGATCTGGTTGAGGTCGAGTGTTTTGGCCGGCTCCGCGCGGTTGTGGACTGAGCCGGTTTGCCGACCGTCGGCGCCAAGCGCGCGCCGGCCGAGATCGGCTCTGAAGAGAGGCCGATGTGTTGACTGGCTAGCTGGCTGGTGGCCCACGTAATGCCGGCGGTAAGCGCGATACCAAGTATCGCGGCGAGCGTCCACAACGCGGCTTGACGGCTCATTCCATCAGCCTAACTCGCGCTTGGTTAAGGCTTGGCAAGATCCGCTCATTGGGGGTGTCCTGGGAGGGTGAGCGTAGCGAGGGCGCCACCGCCGTCGCGGTTGCGCAATGCGACCTCGCCTCGCCACTCGTGAGCAAGCTCGCGCGCGATCGCCAACCCCAAACCGCTACCGGGCGGGCCGCTGCGGCCGGCGCTGCCGCGATGGAAGCGCTCGAAGATGCTTCGCTCGTCCGCGGCTGACAGGCCGGGTCCGCGGTCGGCTATCTCGATCGTTGCCTCGGCGCAGCTCAGCCTCACCTTCGACCCGCTTGGAGCGTAGGCCAGCGCGTTCTCCATCAGGACATCGAGCGCACGATCGATGTCGCTTGCCGCGCACCAAACCTCACTGTCGTCGGTCTCTCCCTGCTCCAAAGCGATGCCGCGCTCAGTGGCCACGGGCCGCCAGCGAACAAGAGCTCGGTCCACCACGCCCAGCAGTTGGAGGCGCTCGCCGGGCAACTCGCGCTCGCCCGCGCGACTGAGCACGAGCATCTCCTCCACGATCTGCGCGAGCCGGTCCACCTCCACTACACCGGCGTCTAGTTCTTGTGCCGCCGACGTGTCGACACCACTCGCCCGGGCCTCCTCGATGCGCAGGCGCAGTCCGGTCAGTGGTGTACGCAACTGGTGGGAAGCGTCGGCCACGAAGGCGCGCTGGGAATCGAGCAGACGTTGCAAACGGTCGGTCATCTCGTTGAAGGATGCGCCCAGCGAGCGCTGCTCGCGGCTGCCCTCGATCCGCGCGCGCGCACTCAAATCTCCGCCCGCGACGCGTCTGGCGACCCGCTCGATGCGCCCCAGCGGACGGGCGATACGACTCGCGATCAACGCCCCGGCCGCAAGTCCGAGCGCAAGCACGATCGCTCCGACAAGCACCAGCCCCAGCTCGACGCGCCGCACCGCCGCGTGCACTGCCGCAACGCTTTGGGTGACGCGCACAGCGCCCACCGGCGCACGGTTACGGATGATCGGCACCGCCGTGGCCAGGATTGCCTCGCCCAGTGTGCGACTGGCGCGCTGCACCTGGACCTGATGGCCCGCAAGCGCTTGCTTGATCTCAGGTCGCGTGGGCGAGAGATAGTTCGTGCCGATTTGCGTGGGGCCGGCGCTGTCCGCCAGAACGACTCCAGAGCTGTTGACAACGAGCACTCTCCCACGCACGGCCGTGGCGGCAGTATGAGCCAGCACGGCCAGTTCGCTCCTGCGTCCCACAGGCAGCAGGTCCGCGGCGGTGGCGGCGACGAGGTCTGCCTGCCCCTGGGCTTGGGATCGCACCTCGTCGTTGACCCGCGCGCTGAGGCTCGACGCCAGCGGCAACCCCAACGCGATGATCGCGAGTAGCAGCACATAGGCAATGGCCGCCAACAGTCCGGTCCTGAGTCTCAAAGCGTGTTTTACGAGCCCCGCTCCTGGTCTGCCACAAAACGAAATCCGACACCGCGCACAGTCTGGATGTAGCGTCCCTCCTCCGGTGGATCGCCCAGCTTGCGGCGCAGCCCGGCGATATGCACATCCAAGGTCTTCGTCGAGCCGAACCAGTTCATGTCCCATACGTCCGACATGAGCGTCTCGCGCGATATGACCTTCCCCGCGTCGCACACCAGGCGAGCGAGTAGCTCGAACTCCTTGCGCGTCAAATCCAACTCCTCGCCGGCGAGCCAAACACGGTGTGCATCCCGATCGATCAGTAGATCGCCAATTCTCATCTTCCCGGGTGTCCTCGACGGACTGCGGACCCTACGCAACACCGCTCTTATCCTGGAGATGACCTCCTCTACGGCAAACGGCTTCACCACGTAATCGTCGGCTCCCAGCTCCAAACCGACAATCCTGTCCGTCACGGTGCCGCGAGCCGTGAGCATGATGATTGGCACGTCGGAGAGGCGGCGCAGCTCGCGGCACACGTCGCGACCGTCACCGTCGGGCAACGTCAGGTCGAGCAAAACCACATCCGGGTCGGTCTCCTCGAAAAAGCGCAACGCCTCGCTCGCCGTGCGCGCGACCGTTGGATGGAAACCGTTACGCGCTAGCGCTTGTGCAAACGGATCGGCGATCGAGGACTCGTCCTCCACGAGCAGAACACGCCCGGCGTCACCTTCGTTCGCGGTCATACTCTGACCACAATAGGCATTGTGGCGGGGATAAAGCTTGCATGGCCTGCGCTGGCCACCGGTCGGGGGCCACAGACTGAGAGCGTGCCGTGGTCACGGTCGACGCGACCGCCACCGTCCGAACATCAACGAGATGGCGCAGAGAGCGACTACCAGGAGTGCGACGACCGCGACGATCGCCATGCCGGGTGCGAGCAGCAGCGCGATTGTCGCGATCAGCGCGCCGAGACCGATATCTATTCGAAAGAGATTGCGACGTCTGCGCGCCCGGCGACGGCGGGCGCGCAATTGGGGCATCTCCTTCAGCGGCTTGGCGGCGCTCACTGCTTCAGACGCTGAAAAAGGGGACGGGGTAGCAAGCGTACTGCAAGCATCGCCCAGCGTAGCGCGGGGGGCGCCCACACGGTGTGTGAGCGGCGGTCGAGTCCGTCTACGGTGACTCGGGCGACCTCTGATGGAGTGCTTGACAGCGGCGCTGGGTCCAGTCCCGTGGTCATTCGGGTATGCACAAACCCAGGGCGCACCACCAGAACACGCACGCCGTCTTCGCGCAGCGCGTCGCCAAGTCCTTGCGCTAGGGCGTCGAGCCCAGCCTTTGAGGCGCCGTAGACGACGTTGGCCGCACGTGCTCGCTCGCCGGCGACCGAGGAGAGTACGACGAGCGTGCCCGAGCCCTGTTCACGCAGACGCCGGACGCTGTGGATGAGCAACGAGCCTGCACCCACAAAATTGACGTTGAGCAAGTCCAGGGCAGCGGCAGTGTCCTCGGGCAGACCACCGCGCTCGCCGAGCACGCCGACGGCCAACACCACAATGTCCGCGCCGCCCAACTCGTCGAAGGCTTCCCCGATTACCTTCTCGTGGCGGTCGAGGTCGTGTGCATCGAGCTCGAAATTGAGCACTCGTGAGCAGCCGTCTTCTGTGAGATACACAGTCTCCAACGCCAGGGCGTCAGGGTCGCGACCGACCAACGCCACTTCGCGTGGTTCCAGCACGTTCAGCTCGCCCACGATCGCCCGCGCGATCTCCGAGGTGCCTCCAAGTACGACCACTCGCTTACCCGCCGAGCGGCGCCTGCGGCGGCTCATCTTCGGGCCTCGCACAGGCCCAGGCGTCGCGCGAGGTCCGAGCGCAGTATGCCGGCTGGATCGACCGTCGCTCGGTGCGCGTGGAAACGGTTGAGTTCGGGATACATGACCGCCAATGTCTCAGGGCGCATGCGCGCGTCCTTGGTCAGGTATACACGCCCGCCGCATCCAGCCACGATTTCGTCAAGCTCATCGAGTGCCTTCATAAGTCCTGGGGCTGCGGCGGGCAGGTCGATGGCCAGTGTCCAGCCCTCCAATGGGAAGGACAGCGGGCCCCCAAATTTCCGCCCGAGTCGCTTGAGTACCGCCAGATATACGGGTAGCCGTCGCTTGCGCAATAGCTGCACGCACCTCACCAGCTGCCCCTCCTGGCCACCGGGCACGACAAATTGGTACTGGATGAAGCCTCCCGGCCCATACAGCCGGTTCCAAGCTCCGAGCGCGTCCAGCGGAAAGAAATAAGGGGCGAGCGCCACCGGCCGTTCGTGCTCCTTGCGCGCTGCTCGCCAGCGCAGCGCGTTGAAGGCGCGCAGCCCCGACGGGCGTACGAGCGCACCGGGGAAGCCGTGCGGAACCTCCAGTGTTGGACGTGGCGAGAGCGACCTCGGATATGACCTGCCGGTCGGGGGAGCGGCTATCTCCCCGGGCCACGGGTCGGCACGGCTGATCACGGCTCGCCCTAGCCTGGAGTCCTCGGCCAGCAGGTCCAGCCAAGCCACCGAGTAGCGATGGCGCTCCTCGCCGGCCATCACCGCGAATGTTCGATCGAAGCTGTCCGTGCGGTCGGTGCTCGCGAGCACCCATGGCGCCGCCATTGGCTCGGCCCTGAGGGTGGCCTCGACGACGACTCCGGTCAGGCCCATGCCGCCGAGCGTCGCGTAGAACAGCTCGGGGTCCGTCTCTGGGGAAATCTTACGACAGTCTCCCCCGGGCGTGCAGAGGGTAAGCGTGTCCACGTGGCGGGCCAATCCGCCGTCGCGGTGATGGTTCTTGCCATGGATGTCGCTGGCGATGGCGCCCGCCAGCGTGACGTGCCGGGTCCCGGGCACCACGGGTAGCGTCAGATTGTGCGGGGCGAGGCTCGTCATCATCTGCGCGATCGTGGCGCCGGCTTGCGCGGTGATCGACGCTCGCTCGGGATCGATCGAGATCACCCGGTTCAACGCGGTCATGTCGAGCACGTCGCCGCTCTCGTTCTGAGCCGCGTCCCCATAGCTGCGTCCGGCTCCACGAGCGATCGCTCCGGTGCTTTGTTCGAGGGCGTGCAGGACATCTTCGGTTGAGCGTGGGGTGATCACGCGGGCTCGACTGTGGGACACGCGCCCCCAGCCGCACAGTGATCGCTGGGCGCCGGCGACGCGTGGAGGTTTGGAGAGTTCAGTGGCCGACATATACACCGCCGAGGAATAGCAAGCTCCAGATGAAGCTGAGTGCCAGCAGCGTTCTATCGCCCAAGATCAACTCCTCGGGCGCCTGGCCGGCGCCTGCGGCGATCAGGCTCGCATAGCGACCAAACCACAGGAGCAACGGAACTATCGATAGCCCGTACAACAGGACATGCGAGGGCCGCGTGAATGCCCAGCCCGCATACGCGATACCGGCAAGTGTGGCCGCCGCCAGCAATGTCAGACGCAAACCCGCAACCGAGTACAGGCGCAACGTCGCCCGCCTATCGCCGACTGCTACAGGCTCGCGCAGCTCGGCGTAGCGCTTGGCGGCAACCAGATAGACGGCACAGCACGCCGTCACGATGACAAACCAACGCGACAGATAGATGTCGGTTGCAACACCCCCCGCGACGGCTCGCAGCACAAAGCCGGCCGCGATCACCAGGATGTCAGCGACAACTACGTGGCGCAACCACAGCGAATAGCTGGCCGTCAACGCAAGGTACGCGCAAGCGACCACGCCCAAGCCAGGGGCGATGAGAAAGCCGGCAAGGACACCCGTCGTGGCGAGCGTGCAGGCGAGCCAAAGAGCCGTTTTACTGGAGAGAGCACCAGAGGCAACAGGTCGAGAGCGCTTACATGGATGCTGGCGATCCTGCTCACGATCGCGCACATCGTTGACGAGGTAGGTCGCACTTGAGACAAGACACATGACAAGGAACGCTCCAGCCGCCTCCAACGCGATCTGGGGCCGGTCGATCACTCCAGCGGCGCATGGCGCCGCGAACACGAGCAAATTCTTACTCCACTGGCGAGGGCGACAAGCGCGCAGCAGCACCAAGAGCCGCGATCGAGTTGGGGACACCGATTGAATCTCTAGGACGTCACCTTGCAACTGCGCATCGTCAGCCGGGGCGTGGGCTTCTTCGACGCCTGCTATTGCATGAAGCGAATTAATGTCCTGCCTCCTGACGAACAAGTATCGCCGGCCGGTCACGGTTGCGTAATTGCCATTACGACTTCAACATGACTACTGCATTTCCGCCTTGATTGCGCCATATAAAAGTGAGACTTCTCATACGTGAGGGTGCTCTCATTTGCTGCGGCGAGCCTGCGCCTGGACGCCCCCACGCCTACAGTCTTTGGGGTGGAGTCCGACACCGCTACCCGAAGCACCTCCGACCCCGATAGCCGCCACCAATCAGGACGCTCCCGGGGAGAGGCCATGCACAGAGCCCGACGGGTCGCAGTCGTTGCCGCCTCATTGGCGCTTGTTCCGGCGGTCTTCTCCTATGTCCACACGATCCTCGAACCGTCCAATTCGAGTATCGGCATCCGTTCGGTTGAGTGGTTGCGCGACAACGGCGCCGCGGGTCTCGTGTCGCGGGCCGAGTCCATCTATTACTCGTTGACCGCGCCCAGCAAGGGGGGACCCACACTTCGCGCCCTGCCACAAGTCGGCTATGGCGATGCCGCCGGCACGCGAGCGCGGCGACTGCGCTCACAACGTTTGACCGCCTATCGACCGCATCGGGTGGCACCATTGCTGCATCCCGCGCTGCCGGGCGAGGGCGTCTGGCGCAGCGCCCGCCCGGGCCCCGCAGCGGCCGCGCCGTTGTTGATCACGACGCTGCGCAACCAGCCCGAATACCCGCGCGTCGTCGCCGGCCTTGCGTGGATCGACACCAAACGCACCACCGTGACCCTCAATCCCGGCCGCCTCGAGCCGTCGGTGCCTGTGCCGCGCGGCTCCATGGACGTCCCGTACGCACGTCGCGGCAAACTGCTCGCGACATTCAACAGCGCTTTCAAGCTGAGCGACTCCCACGGTGGCTTCGTTCTGAACGGCAAGACCTACGCCACGATGCACGACGGCCTGGCGACCATGGTCGGCTATCGCGACGGTCGCGTCGACGTGATCGACTGGCGCTACGGGCCGAACGCACCCAGTTCTATCTCCTTCGCGCGCCAGAACCTGCCGCTGATCGTCTACAAAGGACACACCAACCCGAACCTGGGCAACGGCCCCGAATGGGGGGCGACGGTTGGCAACGCGATCCTGGTGTGGCGCTCGGGCATTGGAGTGGACCGGTACGGCAACCTGATCTACGCCGCTGGTGAAGACCAGACGGTGGGTAGCTTGGCGGCCACGCTCGCTCATGCCGGGGCCGTCCGGGCAATGGAGCTCGACATCAACTCTTACTGGGTAAGCTTTATCACCTACGGTGCGCCTGGCGCGAGCGCGCCCTCCAACCTTTTGCCGGGCATGGAACGGCCCGCCACGAGATATCTCACGCCCGACGACCGCGACTTCTTCGCCGTCTACTCGCGGTAGGCGTCTAGGACTGCGGCTCAGACAACGTGGTCGATTGGGGCTCGAGGAAACTACGTCGTGAGAGATATCTCACCCCTGTCTTAGCTGGGCTTTCGCTCTGAGGGCAACCCTTATGACATGGCTCAGAGCGATCCATCACAGTTGAGAGAGGCCGGGTTGCGCCGGCTTGTGCTTGCCAGGCGCTGGATGGTCGCTGCGAGCGTGACCTTGACCGGAGTATTTACTGCGATAGCGGCCAATGCCTTTCCGGGGAAGACGATCAAGTCATCAAGCTCCCAGCCGGCCACCGAAGAAAGCCCCTCGACGCGCCAACAACAGTCCACCGAAAGCTCAGAAAGCTCGTCAAGTTCGGTGACGCCGCCCGAACAAGCTCCGCAATCCAGCGAAGGCCAGGAAGCTGCCTCGGCAGAAGGGTCGGGTCACGCCGAACAAGAAGCTCCGGTGGTTTCAGGTGGCTCATAGGCGCGACGAAAAATGACCCGACGCTAATGGATGCAGACAACTCTGTTGAAGTTGATCATCCTTCAATATTGGGGTCGGTGTGACACCTGCGCTCGGCAGCGTCGGCCCGAGCGTCTACTGGTATTTGACGCGCTCGACCGGGGTGGTATCGCTGCTGCTGCTAACCGTGACAATGGTCCTCGGTGTGATCGACGTGACCCGCTTGAGCACCTCGAGTTGGCCTCGCTTCGTTGTGGACTCCTTGCATCGCAGCGTCTCGCTTCTGGTGCTTGTCTTCCTCGGCCTGCACATCCTCACCGCCGTGCTCGACAGCTTCGCGCCGATCTCTCTCTTGGAGGCGATAGTGCCCTTCATCGGAAGCTATCGCCCGCTTTGGCTGGGACTGGGGGCGGTCGCTTTCGATCTGCTGCTCGCTCTCGCCATCACGAGCCTGATGCGCCAACGCTTGGGGCATCGCGCATGGCGGATCACTCACTGGCTGGCATACGCGTGCTGGCCAATCGCCCTACTGCACGGCCTCGGCACCGGCAGCGACGTCAAAAGCCCATGGTCGCTTGCGCTCACCGCGATATGTGTAGTCGCGGTAGCCGCCGCGGTGTGTGTGCGAACGCTACGCGGTTGGCCTTTGCGGCGTGGTACACGCGTCGGAGCACTGGTCCTCACGGCAATCCTCACCGTCGGTTTGATTGTGTGGTTGCCAGGCGGACCGCTCGGCCATGGCTGGGCTCGCCGTTCGGGCACGCCTGTTGCGCTGCTTGGCTCAAGCGCTCCCACAGTGGCCTCCTCTGTGACCGCGGGTCCCAGTGCGGGCACGCCGTCCTCACCGTCGAGCACGCTGAGCGGGCCCTTCAACGTGAATCTCTCAGGCACCATCAAACAAGGCCCTGGTCCAGGGTCGGGCTTGGTCGCGGTGAAGATCGCGACAAGCTTCAGCGGATCGGTCGCCGGACGGCTCGATATCGAGATCGACGGTCCCCCCGTTGGCGAGGGGGGCGTCGCGCTGCGCGGAAGCAGCGTGACGCTGGGCAGCCCGCCTACTCCTGTGGTCTATACCGGAAAGATCCTCGCGCTGAACGGCAATCGCTTGCTTGCAAGGGTACGCAGTAGCGATGGACAAAGCCTTTCCCTCCAGGTGGCCCTGGCCGTCAATGCGAGCGCCGGCACCGTCGCTGGAACGCTTGCCGCGTCTCCCGTGACAAGTGGACATGGCGAATAGGCGCCGTTTCTCGATTCGGGCGGCGATCGGCCTGGTGGCAGGGCTACTCGGTGTGGGCTTCTCAGCAATGCTTGTCGTGCCGTTCGCACAACCGGCGCTTGGAGGCTCTGGCGGCTCGCCCGCGCCGAGCGGCCCTACTCCTGGAGAAGGGCCCCCGCCCAGTGCGCCCGGCGCCACCAGTCCAACCGGCCCGCCTGAACCGACGCCCTGTCATCGCCCGCAACTGCACCTACGCTGCCCCGACCTGATTATGTCCGCTCCCTCGAAGCTGCACCTCGACCGCACCACGCTCGCGGGCCACGTCGTGCTGAGGGCAACCAGTTCGATCAATAACCACGGGCAGGGACCGCTCGAGGTGAGGGGCCACCGCGAAAACGGACACAGGTGGGCGGTGTATCAGGCTATATACGACAACAAAAGTCAACCGCACCTGTTCAAGACGGCGGCGAAACTTGTGTTCAAGTACGTCCCAGGCGAACGCTACGGCTACCCTGCGATAGAAGCCTTCAGCTACTGGAAGTTCGAACACGCCGCCGGCTTTCAGCTGTGGTCGATCGACTCCCAGCGTCGCGCATTGCGACTGGTGAGGACCTCGCCGAAGGTGGACTACTGCCTGCGCGACCTCTTGCGCACCGATCCCTCTCCGCGTTCTCCCAGTGCGCCTGTGTACCCGGCGTGCAACCAGAACCCCAACATAACGAGCGACGTGCTCGGAACGTCCGTCGGCTGGACAGACTCCTACCCCTACGAGTACCCCGAACAGTGGATCGACGTGACAGGCCTGCGCGGCAGGTTCGCTTACTTGCAAATCGCCGACCCCGACCACCTCCTGATCGAGGCGAACCCTGACAACAACATCTCCGAGACCTATGTAGAACTTCCCTCGGGGCGGCTTCTCGGGTATCGCATCGGGGTCGCCGCTCCCTGATGGATACAGGGAGTACCGGACGCCAAGGCCTGCCCATGCGTGTGCGATCACGGCAATCTTGTCGGACTGCTGCGCTCGGCGCCTTGGACATTCTCGGCATATGAGGCCCAGATCGCGGCCTACCGGCGAGCTATTGAGAGAGCCGCGCCAGGCGTGCCAAACTTTGGCCCGGACGTCTCCGGGTCGCGGATCTTCGACAGTTGGGGGCGCCCCACCGCGCACCATGTCACGCCGGCAATTCTCACAGGTCACCACTACCCGCTTGGCTGTCGCTCCGTCCCTCCGCCCACAATCGCGCGCCTACTCAGCCCGACTATCCGACACGCCGAGGACGCCTCGCCCGGCCGCTGCCCACGAAGGTGTCTAGTGGCAACGCAAACCTTGACGCAGTCGCGTTTCTGTCGAGTGGAAAAAGGCTGCACGTGCTGATCGTCGACGACGCGCTCTCCGGCGCGACGCGTGTGTCCATCCAATTGCACGTGCGACGCCCCTATAACCGTCGAGCGCGGAGCTCATAACCTTCGTTTCGTAGCCGGGCTACGCAGCGCTCTTGCGACGCGAGGCCGCGAGTGCGCCGAGGCCCGCGATCAGGCCGAGCGCGCCGAGGATCAGCGCGGCGATGCCAAGCCCCTTGCTCGCTCCGCTACTCGCCTGCGTCGTGGCAGCCGGTGTCGGTGCAGATGTAGATGAGCTGCCCGCGGTCTGTCCGGCCTCGGGGCCCGCCTCGTCACCGGCGATGTCTTGGATCACGCCTCCCTTTGCTGTCACGTTGATCCGTGGCGATGGGTGTTCGGCTTCAAGCGACGGGGATATCCAGTGGACGACCTGGCCGTTGCTGTAGGTCTGGACGGTCCTGAATTCCAGCGCCTTGCCGGTCGCGTTGTCAGGGATCGCGAGTGACAGCGGGAACTGGATGAACTGGCCGTTATTGACCTTCCCAAGCGGACCTACCCAACTCCACACGATCTGCGAGACCTCGGTGTCGATCGTTTCGCCGTCTTCTTTGATCGGCGTCGCCAGCTTCGTTTCGATGACCTTCGTTGACCAGCCGGGTACGTTTTCGTAGTCCACTCCCGTAAAGCCCTGCGGGAACAACACGTCGATCTTCTTGATGTAGGCGCCTTCCTGCTCGCCAGGTACGCGCACGTCGAGCGTCGCAAACGCGCCCGCAGGGATCGTGTTGGGATGCAGACTGATATGTGCCTGGGCGCCGGCGGGTGCGAGGAGTGCCCCCGCCGCGAGCAGCACAGCGACCTTCTTGGACTTCATGCTTGATGTACCTCCTGAGTAAGTGCCTGAAAGAAACTGGACCAACAAAGACTCAGGGGTGGTGCGCGGCCCGCCCTCATCCGATCGGCACCTTGACCGTGCGACTGGACTGTTCAAATTCAGAGACACGGTCGACGATTTCGATATCCCAGGTTCCGCCGGGGCTGAGGACCGCCGAGTTCAGCACGTAGTGCCCCGGTCCCGCCACGATCGGTTTGAGCACCAGCGGCCCGATCCCCTTGGAAGGCAGCTTCGCGGTGGCTGTGAGTTCCTTGGTCGCGGTGAACTGCGCGCCCGTCTTGGCGTCGATGAGGTAGAGATGGATCGTGTTCAGTCCGACCTTCGCGGGTTCGACGGTCATCTCGAGCTCAGCCGAGCCGATCGAGGTGTTCACCGAGAACGGCCCCGTCGCGGCGTCGATCGGCGGCGCATAGCTGATGAGCGCGGCAGTCACACCGAACACGCACAGCATCAGCGCGAACTCGCCGCGCATCGTGCGGCGCGCCAACGCTCCGATTCCCCCGGGAGACTGCCCGTCACCGACCAGGCGCTGAAGTGCCGGGATCACCCGTTCGCGATTGATGAAGCCGAAGCCGATTAGGCAAGCCAGCAGCACGACCTTGACGATGATCAGCTCACCGTAAGTCGTGTGCAGCAGCCCATGAACGCTGCGCACGTCGATGTATGCCTGGATCACGCCCGTCACGGCAATCGCGACCACCGCACCCAACGCGATCGGTGAGAACCGCACGAGCGTCGCAAGCAGCAGTCGGCTACGCTCGCCGCCCTCGAGCTTGCGAGTCCCACCGGGCAGCGCGAACAGCAGGCACGCGATACCGCCGACCCACACGCTGCCCGCCAACACGTGCAGAGCATCGGAGGCAAAGAACACGACGACCGGACTCTCGATGCTCGCATGGCCCGCCAGCGCAGGGGTGATCGCTAGATACAGAGCGCCAATCCCAAGTAGCGCGAAAACTACGCGCGGCGGACGGGGAGTCAGCGTCAACGTGCCGGTATCCGGCGAGGCGGCTCTCAACTTCGGGATCGCGTCCCTGCCCATCGCCCTGCTCGCCAGCAGCAACGTGCCGAGTAGCACCCAGTCGATCGCGCGCGCACCCCACACCCTGCCGAAACGGCTTTCCAGCGTGTTTTCGATAATCGAGCTTTTCAGCGATGCCCACAGCGACACTCCCGCGGCGCTCGCGCCCTGCAACAGCACCCCAAGCACACTCACGACCATGCCGAGCACGATCGCTACCGCAAACAGCTGCCCCAACCGCGAAGCGAACACGCGCGAGGCCGAAGCCCAGCGCTCCTGCGAGCCCGCGACCGCTATCAGGCCCGGTATCCACGCGAAGAACAGAAAGACCAGGCCACCCACCATCAGCGCGAGCGTCAGGTAGTTCAGTCCACGCACCACGCCGGATGCAACCTTGGTGACTGTGCCGCTCTCGTCCTTGCCGATCAGCCCGGCCACTGTCACCTTCGAGGAGGCGCTTGGATGGCCGATGCTGAACACCAGCCCGCCGTAGACGATGTGCGTGTCGGCCGAGATCACCCGGTAGGTGCCGGTGTAGGTTCCGTCGGGTAGGCCCGGTTTGAGCCCGACGCCCATCCAGTGCTCGTTGCCGTCCGGATGCGAGACGTTCAGATCGTCGACCTCCTCGCCCTGTGCGTTGTAGACCCGCACGGCGCCGAGCGTCCCGCCGACATCCTGGTTGAACTCGAAGATCACCTCCTTCGGCTGGACCTTCACCGTCGCTCCCGACACCGGCGAGGTGCCAAGCAACTGTGCGTGAGCCCACGCCGCCGGCGCGCTACCCAGCAGACCGGCGACAGCGAGCACGACCACCAATGAGCTTCCAAGACGGCGACTCCGAAGGGGAAGCGGGGCCGGTTTCTGGTTGTTATTCACGGGACTCACCACGCCTCCTCACGGGAGGGTCAGGCCCCCCCAACAGCAGGGCGCCGAGCGCGGCAACGATAAGACGACGCGACATTGAACGCTCCTCGCATACGTGCCTTTATGGGCCAACCGAGAACCCGCCACAAACGAACAGACGTACATCCATTCGACTTGCGGCAGGGTCCTCCAGCGACGAGCAGCCAACGCCCCGACTCGGGCGCGAAAAGGGTCTAGCTCGCCGAGAGCTGGAACGGCGGCGGGCGCACCGCCAGCGAGGAGCCCATCAGGCGACCCCCGCGCACAGCCAACAGCACCATGCGACGACGCGGAGCCACACAAGAGCGCGGGCGCGGCCAACGAGTCGGCTCCACACGCCGGAGCGCGAGCAGAACACGCTCACCTGGATAGCGCCGGGCGAGCAGCGATATCGCCAGCAGGACAGCAGGCAACAGACACAGGACAGCGTGAAGCACGAGTGAGTGAACACTACTGCACTGCTCACCGCCCGCGTCGAAGCGTGTCCCTCGACAGCCTCAGCCGATGCTGCCAACCGATCAACCACTCAGGACACCAGCTTGACCTGTCCGTAGACGGCCCAAATCGGCTCCTGCTTGCCGGTCTAGTGTTGCTGGAGCGCGCCCTCGGTGACGTTCGCCGTCAGATTGCGAGCGGCAGCGTGAAGCAGATTCGCGTGCCTGTGCGCGCTTCGGCGAGCCAGATCCGCCCGCCGTGCGCCTCCACGATCGTGCGTGCGATGGCCAGGCCGAGGCCGCTGCCGGAGCTGGTCCGGGCGACCTGGTCCCCGCCGCGGTAGAACGGCTCGAAGATGCGTGATTGGTCGGCCGGCGCGATGCCCTCGCCTGTGTCCGATACCTCGATTTCGGCTGCGTCCTCGCGTTGGTGAGCGCGCACGAAGACGCTGCCATCGGGAGGGGTGTGGCGGATCGCGTTGGTGAGCAGGTTCGCGAGAACGCGCCCCAGTTGCTCAGGGTTGGCCCGCGCCGGATGTAGGTCGCTTGCGACCTCCGCGTGTACGGCTACACGACGCGTCTGCGCCTCCAAACGGATCGCCTCGACCATCTCCGCGACGATGCCGGCGAGCGGCACCGCCTCGGTCGTCCATGCGAAATCGCCCGCATTGAGTCGAGAAAACTCGAACAAGTCATCGACGAGCGAGCCCAGGGCGCGAACGTTCGCGCCCATGCTCTTGACGTACCTGCGGGCGGTCGCCGGGTCCACGAGATCGTCGTCGAGCGCCTGCGCGAGCAGTTGCAGGGACGCCAGGGGCGTGCGCAGGTCGTGGGATACGGCGGCGATGACCTGGCGGCGGGCGGCGTCCGCCTCGTCACGTGAGCGTTCCTCCAGGCGCAGCGTCTCGATCATCGTGTTGGCCGAGTCGGCCAAGTCGCTGAGCTCCCTGCCCGAGCGCGCCTGCACGTGTACCTCACGCTCTCCCTGGCCGACGGAGTGCAGACCGTGCGCGACCGAGTCCACATCGGCCACCACGTCGTCCAGCAGGATCTGGGCCGCGCGCGCGGCGATGACCGCGGCAAAGATCAAGATGCCGACCGTCATCCAAGCATCGTGAGGAGAGACGAACATCACCGCGGCGCCGATCAAGAGCGCCGCCAGAAGCTGGCCAAGCGCGAGCCCGATGCCCAGCTGAAAACGGTGGCTCAGCGTGCTCATCCGCAGCCTGCGAGCGTCGGCGGCGTGGGCGAGCAGAAGCGCCACAAGGCCCACCGGAAGAAGAATCGCGCTTGTCAGCGCCACGGCGTGCGTGCCTCCGATGATCGCCATGACCGCACACGCCGCCACCAGGGCCCCCACGAGTGTGAAGAGCGATCGCCTCATCGCCTGAAGCGGTAGCCCACGCCCCACACGGTCTGGATGAGCTTTGGATCGTCCGGGTCACGCTCGATCTTGGCTCGCAGGCGACGGATGTGCACCGTGACGGTTGAGCTGTCGTTGCAAGAGGAGAGCTGCCACACCTGCTCCATCAGCTGCGAGCGCGAAAAGACGATCCCCGGGTGGCTCGCCATGAACCAGAGCAGGTCGAACTCGCGCGGCGTCAACGCGAGCTCGCGACCGTCCAAGTGCACGGTGCGCTCGCCTGGATCGATTCGCAGATGCTCGAGCTGCAGCGGCTGCTCGCCGGTCGGCTCGCCCGCGCCGCGGCGCAGCACGGCGTGTACTCTCGCGACGAGCTCTCCGGGCGAGAAAGGCTTGACGACATAGTCATCCGCGCCACGCCGCAACCCGGCGATCCGGTCTGACTCCTCGCCCTTGGCGGTGAGCAGGATCACCGCTGTTCGTCCCCGCTCGTCCTCGTGCAGGCGGCGCATCACCTCGAGGCCGTCGAAGCCGGGGAGCATGATGTCGAGGATCACGAGATCGGGTGAGTGCTTGGCGCTCATCGCGACCGCCTCGGGGCCATCCAGAGCGACCCCGGTCTGAAATCCCTCGCGCTGTAGGTAGCGAGCGACGATCTCGCCGATCGTCGGCTCGTCGTCGACGACAAGCACGTAGGGCCCTGCGGGGTTCGGGCTGGCGGTCATGACACTCGTGATCATGGCAGCGTGGCGCTCAACCGAAGGTGAACGAGTACACGGAGACCCCGGGCGAAGCCTCCACCGTCAGTACGTGGTGCTCCACCCGCGGCAGTTCGACGAGGCGGTAGAGCCGCTGAAAGTCGATGCTCGCGCTCCCGGCGTGCACATCGGCGCCGGAGTCGTCCGGCGGGATCGGATGACCGTCGAGCAGGATCCGCACCCTACCTGCGCCAGACGCACGCCCTGCGACGAGGAACACGCGGCGAGCGAAGAAATTGAGCTGCAGCCTGCTGGCAGCGGTGGCTTCGGCTGATTCCTCCTTGAGGCGCCAGCTGCCGCCGTAGCGCAGGTGTTCGTGCGCGGGCGCCGCGCCGGAGCCGAAGTTACGCAACCCCGGATGAAGCGGCCCGTTTTCAAAGCGTTCGGCCTTTTCGGCGCCAAGATAGGACTCAGGCGTGGTTTCGACAGCGGAAGGCGCCTGGGCGGAGACTTTGGTTGCCTGCCCGAGCCCTTCGGCGCCCGCTTCGACGAGCAGGCTGCGAATCGCTCGCTCCTTGGCCCCGTATTCACCCTCGCCGAAGTCGGTCAACCTGATGCGACCCTTCGCGTCGATCAGGTACTCCGCCGGCCAGTATTCGTTGTTGTAAGCGTTCCAAGTCTTGTAGTTGTTGTCCTGCACCACCGGGTAGCGGATGCCGTTCTGGTGGATCGCTTCCTGAACGTTTGCCGCGGAGTGCTCGAACGGGAACTCGGGCGTGTGCACACCGACGATCGTGAGGCCCTTGGCGGCGTAGCGTTCGTTCCAAGCGTTTAGATAGGGCAAGGTGCGGATGCAGTTGATGCAGCTGTAGGTCCAGAAGTCCACGAGCACCACGCGCCCGCGCAGAGCGCTAAGGCTCAGCGGTTTCCCGCCGGGGGTGTTGAACCAGCGCTGGGTGCCCACGAACTGCGGGGCGACGCCGAGCACCGGAAGACGCTCGCCCGCGTCGGCCTCCTTCAGGCCGCCCGCCCGCCGCGCCTTGTGACCTCGCAGGGCCGCGAGATTGTTCGCCGTGGCGCTGGTCGTTTCGAGGCTTTTGGCGGGGTTAATCAAAAAGGACGGCAAGTCGGCGGCGATCGAGGTCTCAAAGCGCGTGTCGTAGTTGCCGAGCATCAGCAGCGCAATCACAACCATGATCGCGCCCATCGACATTTGAAAGCGACCGCTGCGGCGCGCAAGGCGACCGGTCAGCCGCCGCCCGCCGAGCATCAGCCCATACAGGACGACGGCCGAGCCGATCCCGTAGGCGAGCGCCACGGCGAGGCGTCCGGCGCTGAAGCTCTGCGACGCCGAGACGGTGATCACGCCCGCGAGGATCGGCCCCGCACACGGCGCATATACGAACCCGAGGCCGCCACCCACGAGCATCCCAGACCAGAAGCCGCCGTCCCCGCCGGGGCGCGGCGAGCCGACGCCCAGGCGCGGGCCGATCGTGCTCAGTCGCGCCTCGAGGCGGTCTCCGAGCGCGGGCACGAGCAGTGCAATACCGAAGCCGATCAAGGCGACGATCGACAGCGTGCGCAGCAACTGGTCGGGGAGCCCGAGCGCAGAGATGAGATAGACGAGTGCCACGGTCGCGACCGTGAAAGACAGCGCCAGCCCGGTGACCACCCCGAGCGGTCGGCGTCTGCCGCCGGTGACCCCCGCCGCGAGGGCGACGGGCAGCACCGGAAGCACACACGGCGAGAGCGCGGTGGCGGCGCCGGCGATGAATGCGAACACGATCAGGACGACCATGCAGCGACTTTGAACCCCAGATATTGCGCGTTCCTTACAGCGCGATCCGCGCACACGTAAGAAACTCGTAATACCTGTGCGAGACAGTCGGGTCCGGCCGAACCCTGCCGACCCTCAAATCGCAAACGGAGGAACACCGATGAAGATCAGCTCAAAGCCCATCCGCCTGCTCGCAGTGACAGGCACGCTAGTCGCGCTCGCGAGCGTACCCGCAAGCGCATCGAGCATGCACCACATGAAGAGCTGCACGAGCCACCAGATGATGACCCACCACACGTCGCACTGCTCGATGCACCACGCGATGAAACACGGGAAATAGCGGGCAAGCGGCGCCCGTATTGAGAAGCCGTATTCGTCCTGCGCGCGTACGAGGCGATCCGCGGCGCCCACTCCGATTGAGCGCGCTGGAAGTCCATGGTTGCGATGGGCGGGCAGACGTGCCTGCTCGCCCATACACTGCCCCGCCATGCGTCCCGGCGTCAGCCGGGCATCTTGCCCGACACTGCGACCGTCGAAGAAAGGCTGTGCACGATGCCTCTCCCTGACCCCATAGCGGCCTTCATCGACGCTCAGGCCGAGCGTTCGCCTGTGTCTTATGAGGACCTGCGGGTGGTCGTCTTCAACGGCACCACGAAGCGCTCTCCCGAGCCGAGCCACACGGACGGCCTGCTCGCTATTTCGCGGCGCATCTTCTCCTTGCTCGGCGTGCACTGCGACGAGGTCCGCACCGTTGACCGCACGATCCCCCCGGGTCTCTGGCCGGACATGCGCGAGCATGGCTATGAGGACGACGAGTTTCCCGAGATCTATCGATCGCTCGTCGAGCCCGCCGACATCCTCCTGATCGCCGGCCCGATCTGGCTGGGCGATCAGAGCTCGCAGACGCGCACGATCATCGAGCGCCTGTACGCCTACTCGAGCGAGGTCAACGACCGCGGGCAGTGGGCCTACTACGGCAAGGTCGGCGGCGTGCTCACGACCGGCAACGAGGACGGTGGCAAGCACGTCAGCGCCCAGGTTCTCTACGCGCTCCAGCACATCGGACTCGCCATCCCGCCACAGTCAGACAGCTACTGGGTGGGAGAGGCCGGCCCGGGACCGTCCTACCTCGACGCGGAGGGCGGGGGGCAGGGCAACGCCTGGACGACACGCAATACCGTCTTCATGACCTGGAACATGCTGCACATGGCGCGCATGCTCAAGGACTGCGGCGGGTTCCCGGCCTACGGCAACTCGACACACGACTGGAACCTCGAGCACCCGGAGCATCCGAACCCCGAGTACCGGTAACGGCCGATCGCATCGGTCGCGGGGAGCGCCAGGAGTCCGAGCTTCATATCCATTGCCGGCTGCGTTCACTTCGTTTGCCTACCTTCAAGGAGTGTCGCCTGTAAGCCTTTTCGGGACGGGCGCCAGCTCCAACAGCTCGCCGGGCGGCTCTCCCAGCAACAGCCAGCCGCCCTCGACCGCGTGAACGACGTCGCGGTTGGCCAGTTCGGAGAGCGCGGTTGTGACGGTGGGACGTCGAGCCGCGGCGAGGTCGGCGAGGACGCTGTGGGTCAGGCGCAGGGGCAGGCTCACGCCGTCGCTTCGCACGCGTCCCCAGCGCCCCGCCAGGTGCCAGAAAAGCATGTGCAAACGCACATCGACACGGGCTTGATGGACGATTGCCATGTTCACAGCCAGCTCGCGCGAGCGCTTCAGCGCCCGGCCGGCGATGCGACCGCTGAGCTGTGGGTAGCGTGCCATCCGCCGCGCGAACGCTTCGTCGAGCACGGCCATGCGGGCCGGTTCAAGCACCCGCCAGCCGGTTGTCACGGGCAGCGTTGGCGGGTCGTCCTCGCCCTGCCATGGCCGTAGCAGGTCCCCCTCGCCGAGCAGCTCTGCGCCGAAGCGGGCGTCGACGCCTACACGACGGATCAGCAGGCCGCTCAACACCAGCAGGCCGATCCCGTCGTCGAGTCGCGCGATCCTCGTGGCCTGCCAGCGGCCCGTCGGAATCGCGACCTCTCTGGCCAAGCACTCCTTCGTCGCCTGCTCCCTACAGTCGGCGGGTACTCCTTCGGCCAAGTCTCGGTCCTCGTCAAGCACGCGGCAAACGAGTGCCGGGCCGGTCGCGGTCATACGCATGGACGCACTGTGCCAGACGCCGCATCGCGGGCGGGCGTTGCCGGCAACCTCGTGACCCTGGGCTTGTGGCCCAGTCGTGTGCGCATTCGGGGATGCCGGTCAGATTTCTGACCACGAACGTCTGTATCGCTCATTTGAAGGGCGATTGCGGTGAGCCGTCTCATACGCTCGCATCATCGTGAGCGACCGAGACGAGGATCTACTGACCCTGGATGGCACCCCCCCTTGCACACCTTCGAGGGGCGACTCAGAGTTTCCGAATCCGAATAAGCCAATACACAGCCTTGAGGCTTCCGGGAGGGTCGCGATCCAGCACGACCGGCTCGGCCGCTTGCGCCGATGGATTGCGCGCGGTGGTCGCGGGCTGACCGTCCTGGCGTTGCTCACGGGCGCCGGCGCGGGATTGGGAGCGATTGCCTTTCGCTACATGATCCTCGGTTTCACCTACCTGTTCACGGGACACCGCGACTACAGCGCCGTCGGTCACGCCGCCAACCCATTGGTGCCAAGGTTGGGTGTGTGGTTCGTCGTGGCGGTGCCGGTCGTCGGCGGGCTGATTTACGGGCCGCTCGTGAGCCGGTTCGCCCCCGAGGCGCGCGGGCACGGCGTGCCCGAGGTGATGTACGCGGTGAACAGCTTGGGCGGGCGCATGCGCGCGCAGGTGCCGATCGTCAAGTCTCTGGCCTCCGCGGTCTGCATCGGCTCGGGCGGCTCGGTCGGCAGGGAGGGGCCGATCGTGCAGATCGGCTCGGCGCTCGGGTCAGTCACCGGACAGTTGATGCGCGTCCCCGAGTCCCAGCTTCGTCTGCTCGTCGCCTGCGGAGCCGCGGGCGGGATCTCCGCCACTTTCAACGCGCCCATCGCGGGGGTGTTCTTCGCACTGGAGTTGATCCTGCGCAACTTCGAGACCCGCTCTTTCGGTCTCGTAGTCTTGAGCTCCGTGACCGCCGACGCGATCGGTCGCGCGGCGTTCGGCAGCCATCCCTTCCTGTCGCTGCCCGCGTTCACTTTCAGCTCGCCGCTGGAGCTGCTGCTCTACGCGGGCCTCGGTGTGCTCGCTACAGGTGTGGGGCTCGGCTTTGTGCGGGTCCTCTACACAGGCGAGGACATCTCCGATCGGTTGTGGAGTGGTCGCCCGGACTGGTTGCGCCCCGCGGCTGGGGGTGTGCTTCTCGGTCTGCTGTTGCTCGCGGTGCCCGCGATGTACGGTGTCGGATACCCGGTACTCCAGCTTGCGGTCGCCGGGCATTATGCGATTCTCGCTCTGCTCGGCCTGTTGGTCGCGAAGATCCTCGCGACGAGCCTGACGATGTGGATCGGGGGCTCGGGTGGCGTGTTCGCCCCATCGTTGTTCATGGGTGCGATGCTCGGCTCGGCCTACGGCGCGGTCGCCCACCAGCTGACGCCCGGCCTCGCGGTCGCCGCGGGCGCCTACGGACTGGTCGGGATGGGAGCCGTGTTCGCCTCCTCCGCGCGCGCCCCGATCACGGCCGTTCTCATCATCTTCGAGCTGACGGGCGACTACCACATCATTTTGCCGTTGATGATCGCGATCATTGTCGCGACCGCGCTCAGCAACGTGCTGACACGCGACACGATCTACACGCTGAAGCTGCGCCGACGCGGGATCGACATCGACAGGCCGCAGGGAACCCTCATGGCGCAGATAAAGATCGCCGAGGCCATGGACAAGGTCCCACCGGCGCTCGCACCCGAGCAGCCGCTTCGCGATCTTCTTGACCGTTTCGCGGCCGAGCACGCCGACACGCTTCCGGTGATCGAGACGGACGGATCGCTGCTCGGGGTCATCGCTGCTATCGACATCGAGCAGAACCTCGACCGTCCGCACAATGGCCTGGAGGCGAGGAACCTCCTTCACGAGGTGCCCGAGTTGCGCGTCGACCAGTCCTTGGAGGACGCCGTGCGAGCCTTTGCTCGCGCGGAGAACGAGGGACTGCCAGTCCTGGGCGCGGAGGGCGAGACCGTCGTGGGGTGGCTCACCCACCGGTGTCTACTGCGTGCCTACCACGCCCGCTTGGAGGAGAGCGCGGGACCCAGATAGCTGGACGGCGGGACACCTGCTCGGCCCCTCAAGGCAAGCGCTCTCGCCAAGCGGGCTGGGCGGGGAGATGACCTCAACCCGCCCTGACGCAACGTCATAGATGACAGCAGAGACGATGAGCGTGCGAGGGATGAGCGGGTTTGCTCGCAGCAGCTCGAGGTCGCTCCGAACCGACTCATAGGGGTCGGTGAGCCGCTTGGCGGCTACCTCGTCCTCCTCGACTCCAAAGTAGTAGGCCATCAGTCCTCTCTGCTCAGGTCCGTCGAGACGCGCCAAGCCGCAGTCGGTGTGGTGCATCAGGATCAGCTCAAAGCCCGTCTCCAGTCCCTCGATCTGGGCGACGGTCGCCAGCACGGCGAGCTCTGAGATGAAGGCCGGTGTGACTCGGCCGCCCGGGTTGCGCAGTACGACGGCCTCGCCCAGCTCCAGGCCGAGGACCTGCGCCGGATCGACACGGTGGTCGGCGCAGGTCAGGACCAGCGCGTGCAGGTCCGGGGTCAGCGTGAAGGACTTTGCGCTGAGATCTTTGCTGAGTTCGGCGTTGCGCTCGATGAGCGTGTCGGTCGCGGTGAGAGCTGAAGCTGGCATTGCTGTGTCTCCTGTCTAGCGCTCGGTGGGCTTGTGTCTGTCGAGTTCTTCTCTCCAGCCGGTGCGTGCGTGTTCGATGCCCGCGCGATCGTCCAACAGCTGCCTCTGCCAGTTGGCGGCCATTCCGAGCGCGTTCAGCCGGAACGCCATCGCGGCCGAGTCGATGTCCGCGGCGAGCTCACCGGCTGCGATCGCGGCGTCGATGTTGAGGCTCAGGACCGTCAGCCATTCGCGCATGACCGCCGCCACAGCATCGCGCACAGGTCCTGGGCGGCCATCCATCTCGGTGGAGGCCGCGCACAAAAAGCAGCCGCCAACGAAGGCGTCGGAGAGGAAGTAGTCACACCAGGCCTCGCCGATGGCGAGTAGGCGCGCAAGGCCCTCCGGGGCGGTGAGGGCCGGCGTGAGCACGAGCCCAATGAGCATTTCGCGGGCGGCAGCGAGGGTGGCGAGCTGGAGCTCCTCCTTCGATCCGAAGAGCGCGAACACGTTGCTCTTGTGCACGCCCACATCCGCGGCAAGCGCGCCGACGCTGAGACCTTCCAAGCCCTCCCGCGAGGCGAGCTGGACAGAGCGTTCAAGGATCGCGCCGCGGCTACGCATCCCTCGTGCACGCCGTCCGTCCGACGGCTCGACCTCCGCGCGAGACTTGGCCAGCGGCTGTGAGCTTCGGTTGGTCATCGCTGCCTTGGATCGCTGCGATCGATGGTGGTGATCTGACTGGTGATCCGATGGCGCATCGACCCTATCCTACAACATAACCATGCGATCGGTTATATTCTTTTCCGCGACTGAATCGGACGTTCGCCGAGGAACCGGCGGGGTCGATACCGGCATCGAACGTGGGAGGAGCAGGAAGATGACAATCGATCATGACCGGCGGCTTGCCGCCGAGAGCGTGTCCCAATGAGCAGTGTCGGCACCTGGGATTGGGCCTTGGAGACAGAAGGGACCCTGCGTCGTCAGGATCGCATCCGGCTCATCGGCCAAGGAGTATCCGCGCGCCTGGAACGGATTCCGAGCCAGTGGCGCAGCAAGATCTTCGGCGAGCACGCCTCGCTGCGGCTTCCCGATCCTCCCGACAGCGCGCTCGTCCGCGAAGCTGAGGAGCGCGTACGCGAACTCTCAAGCCCAGCCCTCTACGGGCATTGCGCTCGCACATGGGCGTTCGCGGAGCTCTTCTCCCAACGCGATCGCGTCAAGCACGACGCGGAGCTGCTCTATCTCGCCTGCATGCTGCACGATCTCGGCCTCACCGAGAGCCACTGGCGGCGCGACACGCACGCTCAATGCTTCGCCGTCGAGGGTGCTCGCGCCGCACACGCGCTCATGCACGCGGGCGGCGCGGGCGAGGAGCGAGCGCGCAAGGTCGCCGAGGCGATATCTCTGCACCTGAACGTGAACGTGCCTTCCCGGCTCGGTGTCGAGGCGCATCTACTGAGCAAGGGAGTCTCACTCGACGTCGTCGGCAGACGCCTACATCAAATAGCCCCCGCGACCGCGCTTGAGGTCAACAAGCGGTGGCCGCGCGAGGGGCTTGCCGCCGAACTGGTTGTGTCCACCACCAAGCAAGCCCAGATGCGACCCCGCTCGCGCTCTGCCCTCCTTCACAAGCTCGGCTTCGCCAAGCTCATAAGAGCAAACCCGCTCGATGCTCGTTGCGCGCCTGCCCGCGCTTGATCTTTAAGCCACCGCGAGGAGAGTGGCGCGACTCACCGGCTATCTCCTCGAGCGCAGACTCGAGCGTCGGATAGAAGTGTTCGCGGTCGAGCGTCTCCAGGAGGCCGTAGCGCAAGGTTAGGTCTTGGAGGCGAGTACGCATCTCGGCGAACGCCAGGTGCGTTCCGGCTGCATTGAGCTCGTTGTCGAGTTGCTCGAGCATCTCGGCTGCGGTGACGTCCACGTCGGTGATGGCCTCGCACTGCAGGACCACCCACTTGGGCTCGTGTTCACGCACCAGCTTTCGGATCTGCAACCTGAAGGTGCCTGCGTTGGCAAAGAACAGAGGCGCCTCCCAGCGATACACCACCACACCTGGAATCTGTGTCGCCGCGGGATGCGCGTTGACGTCGTGCCAGCCCTCCTCACCTTCGAGCTTGCCCAGAACGGCGCCGTGAGGCCACCAGTTGCGCCTGAAGAAGAGCAGGATCGCAAGCGTGACCGCGACCACTATGCCCTGCAGCACGCCGAGCAGGATCACGCCGGCGGTTGCAACGAGCGACACCGCAAACGCACTCTTGCGCACGCGCAGGTAGAGGCGCAATATGTCCACGTCCATCAACGACAGCGCCGCCACGATTACGACAGCCGCCAACGCCGTCTGCGGCAGGTCGGCAAGCAGCGAGTTGAGGAACAGCAGCAGCGCCGCGACCAGGGCCGCGCCGACGACACCGGTGAGCTGGCTCTTTGCTTTCGACTGTTCGGCTACCGCTGTTCGAGAGCCGCTGGTCGATACCGCAAAGCCTTGGAAGAGCCCCGCCGCGATGTTGGCGGCGCCCATGCCGATCATCTCCTGATTGGGCTCTACCTCTTCACCGCGCCGAGCCGCGAAGCTGGTCGCAGTCGCGATCGTGTCGGTCAAGGACACGAGCGTGATTCCCACCGCGGCGATCAACAACGGAACGACGTCGCTCGCGTGTGTCCAAGGCAACGTGGGGGTCGGAATCCCCTGAGGCAGTGCGCCCACCGTCGCGACGCCCTTGCCGGCAAGCCCGAACACAGCCGAGGCGACCGTCGCGCCAACGACCCCGACCAGGATCGCGGGTAGGCGAGTCGTGATGCGAGGAAGCACCAACAGCAGGACAAGCACGGCGCCACCGACGACGAGCGTCGTCGTGTGCGTCTGATCGAGGCGTTCGACGAACGCGCGCAACTCCGCCAAGAACGAGTCGGCGTCGGTGGAGAAGCCGAACAGCTTTGGCAGCTGGCCGACGATGATCGTGATCGCAAGCCCGTTCATGTATCCGACCTGCACCTCCTTGGAGAGCAGGTCGGCGACGAATCCGAGCTTGCCCAGTCCAAGGCCGATCTCCGTGAGCCCGACGAGCACCGCCAGCATCCCGGCCAGCGCGATTGCGCTGGCGGGATCGCCCGTTACCAGCAACGGGGTGATGGCAGCCAAGATCAAAGGCGAGATCGAAGAATCGGGTCCCAGCACCAGCACCTTGGAAGGTCCGAACACCGCATAGCCGACCAGGCAAGCGATCGTCGTGTACAGGCCGGTGGCCGCCGGAAGCCCAGCCAACTCCGCGTAGGCCATCCCTTGCGGAACGAGGATCGCCGCCAACACCACACCCGCCACGAGATCAGATCGAAACCAGGAGCGCTCATATGTACGGACGGCGCGAACGCCCGGCACCCAGCGCTCCATTCGGGTCGAAACGCGCGTGCTCATGTCATCGAGCGCGAGGGCCTTCAGACACGCTCTCGGGCTCCCGCAAGCAGCGCGCCACGTAGGTCGCCCAGCCACCGCCGAGCAGCACGCCGGCGACCACATCGCTCGGATAGTGGACGCCCAGGTAGACGCGAGATACGGCCACCGCCACAACAATCAGCAGCGCAAGCCCGGTGGCCAACCAGGTCAGCTTCGGCGAGGCCCCCGCAGCCACGATTGCGAACGCCAGCGAGAACCACAAGGCGCTCGCCTGCGTCGCGTGGCCCGAGGGAAAGCTCGAGCCGGTAACCGCCTGCAGGTGCTCCACTGCCGGGCGCGGACGGGACACAAGCAGCTTGACCAAGTGGTAAATGAGCATCGCGCCGCCGAGGCTGACCGCGACCGCGATCGCCTCTCGGTCCAAGCCGGCCCGAACAAACGCCCAGCAGGCAATCAGGGCCAGTGGGACCAACACAAACGCGCTTCCCGCCCAGGTGATCGCCCGCGCCACGTGGGTGAGCGCCGACGTTCGCTGAGCAGCCACTTCGCGTAGCGCGTTCAGCTCGACCGACCCCACGACCGAGCTCCAAAGTTCCCCAGCTCCCCAACCGACGAGCACGAAAACGGTCAGGCCAAGCGCCAGCCGTGCGGCCGGATGGCTCACCGGCCGGCCGCCACCCGCAGCAGCGCCCCCAAATTGTCCCTGTTCAGCGCCGCAGATCTGGCCGCCGGCGACAGGCCGGCTCCGCGTGGCAGTCGCACCCGCAGTGCGCCAGGCAGCGACACGAAACGCAAAGGAGGATCGAGCAAGAGCGCCTCGCCGTCGAGCCCAACCTCCACCGGGCCTGTCGAGCGAACCTCGAACTCCTGGATCGACCACGACAACAGGCCCGGAAAGCGGCTCGCCTGACCGACCAGCTCGAGCGCGACGAGCTTTGACACGTCGGCTGCGCTGCGCACCCGCGCGGCCACGACACCAAGCATGCCCGTGTCGATCCGCTCCCGCGTGCCCGCGCCGGCGAGGCTCGCCAGTCGATACGGGTTGTTCGACACGAGCACGAGCGGAGCGTCCTCGCAGCGACTTCCATCCGGGCCTGTGAACTCGATGTCGATCGGCTCCGCGTCGGGGCCGAGCAGGTCGGGCAGCATGTCGGTCCAGGTGTGAAGCTTGGCATCGCGATAAAGCTCAGACTGGACGACCTTGGCGTAAACGCCGAGCGACGCGTTGTTTACGAACACCCGGTCGTTGACGCGTGCGAGATCGATGCGCCTCTCGACGCCGTCTGTGAACGCATCCAACGCACCCACAACATCGTCGCGGTCAAGGCCGAGGTCCAGGGCGAAGTGGTTTCGAGTTCCCGCCGGAATGCATACGTGGGGAATGTCGTGCCGAGCGGCAACCGTCGCCACGAGGGCCTGCGAACCGTCGCCGCCGGCCATCCCGATGACCTGTGCCCCGCGTGCGATGGCGCTCTCGGCGAGCTCCAGCAAATCGTCGCCCGGCTGTAGCACAACCGGCTCGACGCCTCGTCGCCGAGCTTGGTCGGCAAGATCGAAGCGCTCGGCCTTGCCCCCACCCGACTTCAAGTTGATGATCAGCACCGCCGATTCGCCGGCTCCCACCGGCAGGACTGTCCCAGCCACGCCGCCCGCGGCTGTTTGCCGGGTCCGTCCCAGCGCGTAGCGCGCGGCCAGTCCGAAGATGGCGAGCAGCAAGAGCAGCCCGACCAGTACGAGAACCCCTTGCCAGTTGGTCACCAACACCACGATCAGCCCGATCGCGCTGAGTGCGGCAAGCGCGGCGCTGAGCGCTCGCCGCGTGCCACGACGGGTCAAGGCAAACCAGATGAACGCACTACAGACCAGCACCAATACGACCGTCAGCACAGCGATCGGCACATCGCCCGCCAACGCGACGACCGCCACCACAACCATGACAACCGGCGCGATGAGCGCAACGACCGCAGCGACGCGAGACCGCCACGGCGTCTGGACGGTCTGCACGCTTCCCGGAGTTGAGGGAGTCCTCTGCACGGAGGGGCCCATCTTGCCAGAACCCGAACGTGACAACGACCCGGGCTGCCCCGGTTTGCGGCGTGGAGATTCCTGACAGAATGAACCGATGCTTACTCAGGTCGGTGGGGAGGCCCATACATGCGGAAGCTGATCTACTCGATGACCGCGTCTTTGGACGGTTTCATCGCGGCGGCCGACGGCGCGATCGACTGGACGGCGCCCGACGATGACTTGTTCCGGTTTCACACCGAGCACGTCCGGCAGCTCGGTGTGCATCTCTGCGGACGGCGGCTCTACGAGGCGATGGTCTACTGGGAGACCGCCGAGCAGGAGGGTCCCCTTTCCGCAGACCACGTCGAGTTCGCCCAACTCTGGAAGGCGCTCCCGAAGGTCGTGTTCTCCACGACACTCGACAGCGTGGTGGGCAACACCCGGCTGGCAACCGGCAGTGTCGGCGAGGAGGTCGCGAGGCTCAAGGAACAGCCAGGAAAGGATCTCGCCGTCGGCGGCGCAGGTCTCGCTCGCGCGTGCATGGAGCTCGATCTGATTGACGAGTGGCAACTATTCGTGAGCCCGGTCCTGCTCGGTGGCGGCACTTCCTTTTTCCCGGCTCTCCAGAAAAGGATTGACTTGGAGTTGGCGGAGACCAAGACGTTTGGCGGTCGAGTTGTTTACCTTCGCTACACGCGCGTGCCGGACGGCCTGTAGGCGAGTCTCGCGACCGCGAGCCGACGGCGTTTCCGCGGAAGACCTGCGGAGCCCCTTTCCGGTCAGCGCTCGGGCGCACGGCGGCGGTTGGGCGCGGCGCTATCGCTCGCGCGAGGCCCAGTAAGTCTCGGCCTCGGCCTCCATCGCGGCCAAGCGCGTGTAGTAGTCGGGGAACTCGTTGAGGTGTGCCCGTGCGATCTTGGCCGTAACCATCTCGTCGTCGTCGGTGACATTGGTTTCGAGATCGTGGGTGCCGTGCTCGAGCTCGACATCCATTCCCATTCGAAACTGCTCGACCCCGAACGGCGAGGCTGCCCAGTCGATGCCGATGCGCTCACCGGCCGTACGGGCCTGCTCGGTCGTGAAGCGTGCCGTCTCGCTCATCGCGCCGCGCCTGTGGTGTCGATGAACTCGCGTGTGGGTGTATAGGCGCCGCCGCGAGGGGAGGGGCTCATCCGGGCAAACCGACGCGATTTCATAAATCCCAGTCTGCGCGCTCTGAAGGTGGATCGCGTCCGGGTCTTTCCGCAGAGCCGCTGTGGGAGCGCCGAAGAGGCGGCAAGGCAAGTCCTGGCAGGAAAGCGCGATCCCGCGAGGTGGATGAGCGGAGGATTACGCGGCCGCCCGCCGGTGCTCCAGCCAAGCCAATCGACGATGCCGGGCGGACTTCAGCGTGCGCCCGGTGCGCAACGTCGCAAGCGCGCATCCCAGAAAGCACAGCGCCCCGAGCGAGGTGTTGAAGTTGGCCGCGGCCAGATCCAGCGGCGAGCCCGCCGCAGGCACGACGTAGCCCGCCACCGCGGAGACGCCGAAGAAGACGCACCCAAGCAAGTTGACGGCTGGCTCCCACCAGCTCCGCACCGTGTGCGCCGGGCGCAGCCCGAACTTGCCCAGCCGCGGCGATGCCCTATAGGCGATCGCTCCGGACACCAAGAAGCACACCGACCCGAAGGCGTCCGGCCGCCACACGAGCCGGTTGTACTCGGGACTGGACAGCGCCGTGTGCAAGGCGCGGTAGGTGGTCACGTTGAAGAACAAGGTGCCCGCGGACTGGATCGCGGCGGCCCACCAAGCCGCGCGCCCGCTGCCGGGCTCGTGGCGCTCGTTGTAAGCCAGCGAGCTCTGTAGCGCGCCACCGGTGGTGAAGAAGATCGAGCCGACGAAGAAGGTGACCGCGTCCGCGGTGTCGCCCACCAGCGAGGCATATCCCGGGAAGGGCCCGACCAGAAAGCACGCCGAGCCGATCGCGAACGCCAACGCCATCCAGCGCTCCCTGCTCACGTCGCGGCCGGCCCTTGCGTGCGTCGGGGAGGACTCGGTGCGGACGGATGCGGCTCGTCGGAGGTGCCGACGATCGCCGCGTGGCCGAGGCGCCGGCGAGTTTGGCGACCCTTGTGTGTGACCGGCAGGTCCATGTCGGCTGCCCTCGCCATCGCCTTAGTGACTATAGGCGAGCGATCGGCCGCTCTGACCCGGCGGTCAGTTCGGCCTCAAGTCAGTGGTCGGGCGTTGACTGACCGGGCGGCTACCACGTATGACCATACAAACTCGCTTGCGGTCCAAGCCGCCGGGCGCAAGCGATTGCCGAGTCGTCACCCCGGGCCTGGACTGCGTCCAGCTCCGACGTTAGACTCGCCTGCGTGTCGGAGATCTCCCCAGCGACCTATCGTGCCGGCTCGGGCGAGCCGGTGGTCCTGCTGCATGGCTTCACCGCGGCATGGAGGATGTGGCACCCGATCCTCGCCGACCTGGTGGCCCGCTACGAGGTGATCGCGCCGACGCTTCCGGGTCACCACGGCGGGCCCTCCTATCCCGTCGAGCAGCCGATCGGCTTCGCGCATTCCACCGACGCGGTCGAACGCCAGCTGGACGAGATGGGGGTGGGTACCGCGCACTTCGTCGGCAACTCGATGGGCGGAGGCATCGCTCTGGAGCTGGCCAAGCGAGGCCGTGCACGCTCGGTCGTCGCGCTGGCGCCCGCCGGAGGTTGGAGCACGGGCGATGGCGAGGGGCCACGCATAGGCAAGTTCTTCGCCCGGCAGATCAAGATGTTGAGGCGGACCCATGCTTGGAGCGAGCGGATCATGAAGCGTCCGGGTACCCGTCATCTGGCCTTCCGGGAAATGATGCGCCACGGGGAGCTCGTGTCTCCGGCGGACGCCGCCGAGATATCCCAGGCGGCGCTTGAGTGCTCGATCAGCCACCGAGCGATCCAGGCCTTGCTGGTCGATACGCCGGAGCTCACGATTGGGGATCTCGATCGGATCTCTTGCCCGGTATTGCTGGCCACTCCGCAGTTCGACCGCGTGTTGCCGGGCCCCCGTCACGCTCCGCGTTATCGCCGCGAGATACCGGGTGTGAAGTCCGTGACCCTCCCCGACTGCGGCCACGTACCGATGTGGGACAACGCGAAGCTCGTGACGAAACTGATCGTCGAGCAGATCGACAGTGGCCTCGGGCACAGTCGTGACACCCCGGCCGAGGCGCCGCCGTCGGCGGTGGTGGGCGCCTGAGACTCACGCTTCGGAGAGTGCTTGCGGGCGCTGCTCCCACGCTTGCTGTATTCGTGGCAGTCGTGCTCCTGCTTTGCGGCGGTAGCGCCCAGGCGCACGTGGTGTTCGCCCACGGACGTTCTTACGGCGTCATGCGTTCTCCGCGCGCGTCGTCGCTTTCCTCGTTGAGCGCTCGCGTCACGCCGCTCACGGTCGGCGGTCCCCAATCGCAGGTGAAATACGGTAACGGCCCGTTGATGCTCTCCTCGAAGCTTTACCTGATCTTCTGGCAGGCCAAAGCCGGCGAATTCGCAAGCGCATACACCGAACCGATCGTCCACTACGCGGAAGACCTCCAGGCCGAAGCCACACACACGACCGATGAGTTCTCGGTCGCCGACCAGTACGTCGATCAAGCCGCCAAAGCGATCACCGGCAAAATCGACTTTGGCGAAGCTGTGACGGTGACGGGCTATCCGCCGCTTGAAAAAGCCGAAGGTTGCACCGCCGCGCTCGCTCCGTGTCTCACCGACACACAGATTCGGGGGGAGATAGAAAAGCAGATAAAAGAAAACAATTGGCCCACGGATCCGGCGAGCGCGCCGGAAGCCCAATATCTGCTCTACACGCCCAAGGGTGTCACCGTGTGTGAATTCGGGGAATGCGCACCGCAACTGTTTTGTGCCTACCACGGCGAGATCGCCAACATCGGCGCCGAAAAAAAGGTCGCCGTCTACAGCGTCCTGCCCTATGTCCCGGAATGCGACTCCGGCCAGGCGCCTGTGGGCGTTGGCGGGAACAAGGACGCCGATGGCACGCTCGACTCCGAGATCCACGAGATCGTCGAGTCCGCCACCGACCCCGATCCGCCAAGCGGCTACACCGACTCGGGTGGCGAAGAGGTCGCCGACAAGTGCACCGGTCCGATCGAACCCCAGGAATTCCCCAAGATCTACGGCACGCCGCTCGGCGGCAGCATCGCGGACGACACCGCCTTCAACCAACTGATCGACGGACACAGCTACTACACCCAGCAGATCTGGAGTAACGCCCCGACGGTGACCCCGACCCCGGTGAGTCCCGGCGAACCGGCAGGTTGTGCTGCCCGGATCGGCCCGAGCCCGTCCTTCACCGCCCCCGCGAGCGGCCAGACAGGTCAGGCGATCCAGTTCGACGGCGGCGGCTCCTACGACATCGGCGGCGCGATCTCCAAGTACGAATGGAATTTCGGAGACGGCTCGCCGCCCGACACCACCAGTGGCGCGAAACCGATCCACTATTTCCTCAAACCGGACACCTATCAGGTGTCGCTGACGGTGAGCGACAGCGGCGGCACGACCGACGCCTCGACCCAGACGCTGCCGATCGCGATCGAAGGCGACGCAGTGGGGGCACCAAGCGCTGCGATTCTCGCTCCCGCCGGCGGGCAGATCTATGCGCTTGGCGAAAGCGTGGCCACGAGCTTCACCTGTGCCGACGCGGCCGGGGCTCCCGGGATCGCGTCATGCACCGACTCCTCGGGTAAAGCCAGCCCCGGCAGCCTCGACACCGCCACGCCGGGCACGCACAGCTACACGGTGACGGCGCTCAGCCTCGACGGCGAGCGCGGCACCATGACGATCGAATACACGGTCGCAAGCCCGAGCACCGGACCGGGTGGTGGGGGCGGCGGCACGAGCGGCTCGACATCGTCGTCGGGCACGAGCAGCTCGACGTCTTCAACGGGGGGCGCGGGCGGACCGAGCTCGTCCACGCCCGGTTCGTCGGTGACGTCCAGCGCCGGCGGAGCCAAGCCGGTGGCGACCCTGACCGCCGCGCGGAAGCTCACCTTGGCGATCAAAGCGTGCAAGAAGCTCAAGAAGAACAAGCGCGCCCGCTGTATAGCCGCCGCCAAGCGCCGCTACGCGCCCGCGAAGGGCAAACATCAGAAGCCGAAGCTTCTGGTCGCTTCACCCGGGCCGTTCGACGTGAGCGGCGTCGTCGCCTCGGGACTCGCCCGGTAGATTGCCGCGTGGTGGTCGGGGTGGGTCGCGCGAACGCAAGCAAACGCGCATCGCGACGGCTCGCTCGGCGGGTCATACGTCGCGGCGCGATCCCGGTTGTTGTCCTCGCTGGTCTTGCGGTCGGATGTGGCTCGTCCAACACTTCGGCGACGACCACAATCACGCAATCTGTTCCTGCGCTTTTGCCCAGTTCGGCTGTGACTGGCCAAAGTCAAAGCGCCCCAAGCCCTGGCGCAACCGTCCCGAGCGTCTCTTCGGTCCCTCCTCGCCTCGCCGTTCCCAAGCCACGCATCATCTGGGACCCAATCCCGTTCGGTCCCGCGCGCAAGGCACAAATGGTCGCCTACTCGCGTCGCCACTACGGGAGCTTCATGAAGCCCACCTACAAGCTGATCCATCCACACGTGATCGTCATCCACTACACCGAGACGCCCACTTTTCAGGCCACCTACAACACGTTCGCCCCGGACACGCCCGACCCCGAGCTGCACGAGCTGCCCAACACCTGCGCCCACTTCGTCATCGATCGCGCCGGCCTCATCCACCAGCTCGTCCCTCTGGGCGTCATGTGCCGTCACACGGTGGGGCTGAACTGGACGGCCATCGGCATCGAGCACGTCGGCTTCAGCGACCAAGAAGTGCTCGATGACCGCGCCCAGATGGCAGCGAGCCTGCGGTTGGTGCGGTGGCTGCGCTGCCGTTACAACATCGCCGTGCGCAACGTAATAGGTCACAACGAGAGCCTCTCCAGCCCCTACCACCGCGAGGATGTGCCCTCCCTGCGGACCCAGACCCACTCGGATTTCGACCATGCCGACATGCAGGTCTACCGGCGGCGGTTGGCTACGGCCGGCGTGTGCGCTTGACCTGGCGGGGGCACTCACGCTTCCGTGTCGGGCGGGTGTCAGGCGAAGACACGCAATCCAAGCTGTGATCTGCCACGATCCCAATCGTCCCCCATCCGCAAAGGAGTACCCATGCCCGAGTACGCACCCGGCACCCCGTCCTGGATCGAACTCTCCTCCCCCGACACCGAAGCCTCCGTCCGGTTCTACGCCGAGCTGATGGGCTGGGGCGCGACCGAGCCCGGGCCTGAGGAGACCGGCGGATATCGCATGTTTCAGAAGGATTCCAAGAACGTGGCCGGCCTGATGGGAATCATGCAGGAGGGCCAGCCCACCGCGTGGTCCACCTACGTAAGCGTCGCCGACGCCGATGAGACCGCCGCCAAGGTCAAGGCGGCCGGTGGTTCGGTCGTGGTCGAGCCGATGGACGTGATGGACATTGGCCGCATGGCCTTCTTCGCCGACCCAACGGGTGCCGTGTTCGGCATCTGGCAGCCCAAGAGCTTCACCGGCGCCGACCTCGTCAACGAGCCGGGCTCCTTGTGCTGGAACGAGGTGCTCACCCGCGACGCCGACGCGGGCAAGGCGTTCTACTCGGCGGTGTTCGGTTGGCAAGGTCGTCCCCCCGCCTTCGAGGGCGCTCCCACCACCTACACGGTGTGGGAGAACGAGGGCAAACAGATCGGCGGCATGATGCAAATGACCGACGACTACTTCCCGCCCGAGATACCCCCGCACTGGGGCGTCGTGTTCGCGGTCGCCGACTGCGACGCGACCGTCGCCAAGGCCCGCGAGCTGGGCGCCACGATCACCAACGAGCCAATGGACATGCCGATCGGACGCTTCGCCGGAATCGTCGATCCGCAGGGAGCCGCCTTCACTGTGATGCAGCCGGCCGGCTGAGTGTCCTCGCTGCTGGGCCGCCTTCATCCCCGAGAGGCCCGATCATCGAAGCGCCGCGAAGTTTGCGATTAGTGCGTGGTGTCCGCTCAAGAGACAAACGGCTGGATCGCGACGCCGCGAGGCTTGGGTCCGGCGTGCAGCCGCACGGAAGCGCTCCGCCCGGCGCGGTGTCCCCGCCCGGGGGCTTGGGCGGCGAGGCTCAACTGGGCGCCGAGATAGCCGGGCGCCGACAGCGTGAGCTGCCGGCTTTTGGCGGAGCCCCGAACTCCGAGCGCATAGTGGCGGGCCACGCCGTTTGAGAGACGCACGCTCAGCGTGTATCCGGCGGCGCCCGGGACGGGCCTCCAGCGAACCGTGACGGTCATGCCGTGGCGTGTCGCCTTCAACCCCTTCGGCGCCGGGAGCGGCCCCGGTGAAGGCGCGGTGTAGTGGATCAGCGTGAGGTCTTCGCGGGGATGGCCGTCCTGGGCGATCCAGGCCACGATTTCGTGGTTGCGACCAAGGTCGCTCGAGGGAGCGAACACGATCGTGCCTTTGGAGCCGTGGGCATGTCCCAGCACGCGGAAGCCGTGGCCTTTGTGGGCGTCGACGAACGTCACCTGTTGGCCGGGAATCTCCCGCAGCGAGTAGCGCAAGCGCTCCTTGCCGGCCGCGGCCCTGCTCAGCTTGGCGTGCAGGTTCGGGCTCGGCAGTCCCGCGGCCCGATCCACGCCGCTCACCGGCACCGAGGAGGGGTCGCTTTCGATCGTCCACCTGCCGGGCGCCGGGTGGTTGATGAAGAAGTAGGTCTCCATCGTCTTGCGCCCGTCGGCGATCACTACCTCGTTTGCGTCCTTCAAGAATCCATTCGCGGGCGTTGCGATCGTGCGGCCGTCAGGTCCTTTGAGGGTCACAGTTGGAGCGCCGCCTGTGCCGAGCACTCCGAGCACGGCGACGCTCTGGCCGCGTGGGACGGTGAAGCTCGGCAGCGTTTGAGCCGTGCTCGCGAGTGGTCCGGAGGCGCTTGGGAGGTCTCGAGACTCGCCGGCCGGTTGGCCGCGGGCGGGTGGTGCGCGCCCGGTCATGCCTGCCGACAGGCCGTCGATGCGTGGGAAGTGGCGCAAGGAAGCGAGGTTCGCGGGCATCGGCAGCGAGCGGAACTGTGCGATGTCGCACGAGTCGAGCATGAAGTGGGTTTCGTCAGGAAACACGATGCCTGCCCCCGCATGAGTGAAACCAAGGTCCGCGCAAACCCCGACGCCGTGGTCTGAGACGACGACCTCCGCACCAAGGCATGGTTCGTAAAGCAGATGCAAGCAGGCGTTGACGTTGCCGTCGAACTGGAAGTGGCTTTGGCTCACTTCGAAGGCGATCCCGGCTTCGAAGGAGAGCACATAGATTTCGACGTGCACGTTGCCGCCAAAGCCGATGTCGCCCGCTTCGTCTACGTGGAAATACTCTTCGGCGACCTGGTTGCACAGCATTTCACCCGCGGCGTTCGCGTTCAGTTCGAACGGAGCGAACTGGATCGTCAGCGTGCCGCTGATGCCGAACAGCGAACAGCCCATCACGTCGCCCCCGCCGGCGATGGCGCCTTCGGCGCTGAGCACCGCCGGGTTGACGGTGATGCCCCCGCCGAGCCGGGTCAAGAAGATGGGAATTGGCCCGCCCAGGTCGATGCCCGGCCCGTCGCCCGCGCTCCAAGCCACGTGACCTTCCTGAAAGCCGCCGTGAACGAAAGCGAACCTGGCGCTGATTTCGCCGCTTGCAAGCAGGTCGAGCGTCGCTTCTCCGCGCAGCGAGTCGTCGGCGCGGCGATAGCGGAAGTCCACTTTGTCCACGCCGATCCCCGCGATCTCGGCGTGGGGGATCTTGACCTCCAATGAATCGAGCTGTAGCCCTTGCTGGTCATCGGCGGTGATCACGCCGCCGGCGCTCAGCCCATGGCCGTCGCCGTCGCTGAAGACGCCCGGAAGTTCGGCGTTGACCGAGATGGCCGCGCAGTCAAAGGCGCAGGTGTCGCCGTTTGACAGCGTCACGCCCGCCCTCTGCAGAGCTATGGAGATGCTGCCGCTGAACGGCAGGCTGCCGATGAGCGGCAATTTGTGGGGCAGCGAGATTTCGCCGAGACTGCCGCCCGTCGAGGGCAGATACAGCGCCACCGTGTGCAGCGGAGAGATCTGGTGGCCGAGCAGGTAGATCGAGGCGTCGGCTGAGACGACGATGCTCGCCGATGGGATTACGAGGATCGGCTGTCCGTTCTGAGGATCGATGTCGAGCCCGTCGATGCGCACCGCGGTCCACGAGTAGTAGCTGGGGAACCCCATCCGCTTGAGCGCGCCGGGCACGGCCACCGTGGCCTGCTGCTCGAGGATCGAAGCCCTCCTGGCGGTGGTCCTTGTTGCGGTGCTTGCCTTGGCGGCGCTACCAAGTTCTTCTTCGAGGAAGCTCGCGCCGGCCTGCGCCCCGGCGCTCAGGGCGGGGGTGCAGAAGGACTTGTAGTGCGTTCCGCACAGCAGGCCCGCCAACTCTGTGGTGATGCCGCCGGGAAGTTCCTTGGGTTCGCCGATTTCCTTCAGACACCCCAGCACGTCGGCGGCGCCGAACTCGATGTCCTGTTTGCATTCTTCGGGCGGCGCACCGATGCTCCCCAGTGGACGCACGCCGAGTCCCATGCCTTTGGCGACCAGCCGCGCGCCAGTGCCGGTGAGCGGGGCCAGTGCGGGGCGTACCGTCCCCGAGCATTCGCCCAGCACCGTGAAGGAGGGGCTGACGTGCGTCCCCACCGTGCGGCGCGTGGATGGGGCGCCGGCGTCGACGGCTGAGGAGCGAGCCGCACGCGACAGGTGGAAGTCCGGAGCCGAGAGCGAGAGCGGCACGCTTGCGGTGCTCGCGACTCCCTGAGAGTCGGTGGCCGTCAGGCTGACCGTGGTGTTGAGCGCGCCCCGGGTCATCACAGTCAGCTGTGGCTCGCTGCCCTGGCAGATCGCATCGGGATGGGCTCCGCCGGTGATGTTCCAGCTGTAGCTGCTCGCGCTCGTGCCGGGCGGGACCGAGGCCGAGGCATCGAGCACAGCGCGACCCGGGCTGACGGAGACCACGCTGAACCTCGCTTTGACGACCGGGAGCGTCGGTGGGGCGGGCGGAGTGCTCTGCGTCGGTGTCGTGGTGGTCGGTGTCGTGGTGGTCGGCGTCGTGGGCGTGGTTTCGGTGGGCGGAGGTTCCTGGGAGGGCGCTTCCACGTTCGCCGTGAAGGTGGCGCTTTCCGAGAAATGAGTCGCGTTGCATTCGTACTTGAGTTTCACCGAGCCTTCGTAGGTGCCGGCGGCGAGATAGGTGTGCGTGCCGCTGACCGACAGGCCGGTCCCCGCCTGGTCTGTGCTCACCGTGCCGGCGGTGGTGGGATCGTCGCCCCACACGATCGACGCTTCCTCTTTGCTCAGATCCTGCACAGGGCACACGAGCGATTTGAAGTCCGCCACCTGGCCGCTGAACGGCTTGCCTTCGGTGGCCGTGATCTTCGTCTGGGGTTCGGCTCCGGCCACGGTCGAGGGCGACAGCGCCGAGGACGAGAGCGTCAACATCGACGTGAGCGCGACGGTAACCCAGGCCGCTGCGATCGGTCTGAGCTTCCAGGGCACGCTTGGAAGCCTATCGTCAGCCCCGACTAGCGGGAATCTTCAGGCCCGACCAATGGGCGAGCGCCAGGGCACGACCGGCTCGAAGCTCCGGTGTCCGACGACCCAGGAGCGAGCACCGGATAGCGTCCTCGGCGTGCTCAGTCGCTCTCGTCGCGCCGCGCGTAGAGCTCGTCCACGTGGGACATGCCCTTTGGGGGCAGCATCGCACCCGCGATCCACAGGAACGGGATCACGAATCCGAGGATCAGCAGGACCCAGTGGCGGTTCTGGTAGGTCCTGAAGCCCAGAAAGAAAAGCAGGAACAGGTAGATGATGCCCAGCCCGACGTAAAGCATTCTGCGCCTCCAGCCCGTTAGCGGTTGGGACACCATACCTCGCAATGCTCAATATTGAGCAATCGCTCTCACGACGCATCCATTAGGGTGGTTGGCCCGTGCATCCCTTTCGTGCCGCCGTCGAAGTGCAAGACCTCAACGCCGCCGTGGCCCTGATGGCAGATGACGTCGTCTTTCGCAGCCCGGTCGTCTACAAGCCCTACCAGGGTCGCGATACCGTCGCGCTGCTGCTCGGCGCCGTCGCCCAGGTGTTCGAAGACTTCCGCTACGACCGCGAGATCGGCGCGCCGGGCGCATCCGACCATGCCCTCGTGTTCCGCGCGCGCATCGGCGATCGCGAGCTTGAGGGTTGCGACTTCCTGCACACCAACGAGCAAGGCTTGATCGACGAGATGTGCGTGATGGTCAGGCCCTTGTCCGGCGCCCACGCCCTCGCCGACGCGATGAAGGCTCGGCTCGAGCAGGCCCAGGGCAAGCTCGGCTGACCCTGCGCCACTGGCCCGCTGTCAAGGGCCGACGTCCCGTTTGAGCCTCGCCGCTTGAGTCGTCAGGTAGCGCTGCTCAGGCAGGCTCGTGGTGCGCTCCGCGGCGAGTTCATACTCGGTCCGCGCGGACGCCGGTTCGCCCGCCATCTCCAGCAGGTGTGCCCTGGCGGCGTGCAGCCGATGATGCCCGGCCAAAGAGTCTGCGACCGAGTCCAGAACGCCAAGGCCCCGCGCCGGTCCATCCACCATCGCCGCGGCGATCGCGCGGTTTAGCGACACCATCGGGTTGCCCGTGACGCGCTCCAACAATTCATACAGCCCGAGAATTTCTCGCCAATCGGTGTCCTCGGGGCGAGAACTACGGTCGTGTGCGGCGGCGATCGCTGCCTGCAACTGGTATTCGCCGACCGCTCCCCGACGCAGAGCCTCGGCGCTCAGCGCAAGTCCCTGCTCGATCAGATCCTCGCTCCAAAGCGCGCGGTTCTGCTCGTCTAGGGGGATCAGCTCTCCGTGAGCGTCGGTGCGCGCCGGGCGTCTGGCCTCGGTGAGCAGCATCAAGGAGAGCAGGCCGCCCAGCTCCGGATCCTCGGGTAGCGCCTGGCGGGCCGCTCGTGTCAAACGGATCGCTTCGCGCGAGAGCTCGCCGCGCGTGAGCTCGGGTCCCGAACTGGTGAGATAGCCCTCGTTGAATATCAGGTACAGAACGTGCATCACTGAGCGCAAACGCTCGTCCCATTCGTCTGGGCTCGGCATCGCAAAGCCGGCGCCCGAAGCCCTGATCGTGTGCTTGGCGCGGCTGATTCTCTGGGCCATCGTTGCCTCGGGTACGAGAAACGCGTGTGCGATTTCCGCCGTGCCCAACCCGCCCACGGCCCTCAGGGTGAGCGCGATCGCAGAGGACGGTGTGAGCGAGGGATGCGCACACATGAACATCAAAGTCAACGTGTCCTCGCCCGCGTCGCGGCGCTCTACGAGGGGATCGTTCCCAGCTGCCTGCTCGGGGAGTCCTTCTTCGGCGCTCAGGCCCTCCCGACGTCTGCGCGCCTGCTCGCTGCGAATGCGGTCGGTCATGCGTCGCGAAGCCACATGGATCAGCCAGCCCACCGGGTTCTCCGGGTTCCCTTGCGTGGGCCACTGGGTGGCGGCGGCGAGCAGCGCTTCCTGCACCGCATCCTCGCCGCCGTCGAAGTCGCCGAAACGACGGACGACGGCGGCCAGGACCACGGGCGTGGACTCGCGCAGCGTGTACTCCAAGCTCGGGACTCGGTTCACGTCACGCCTCCGGGCTCGGGACTCCCATCACCTCGCGCACCTCGATCGGCTGCATGATCGGCACGCCGCCCCGCGCCGGTGCGGCCGACGCCTTGGCGGCGATCTCGATCGCCCGCTCGGGGGACTCCACATCCACGATCCGGTAGCCCGCGAGCAGCTCCTTGGACTCCGGGAACGGCCCATCGGTCACCACAGGCGCCGCCACCCCGTCGCAGGTCACGAACTTCGCGAGCGCCGGCGCGGTGAGTCCCTGCGCGTCGATCAACTCGCCGCGCTCTCTGAGCTCCTCGTTCAGGGAGCGCTGGTAGTCGATGTGCGCCCGCACCTCCTCCGGCGCCCAGTGCGTCATCGGCACGTCGCAGTTGGCTCCGCCCGAGTAGTTCTGGATCAGCATGAACCTCATCTTCGATCTCCTTGCTCGTCGCGCTCAAAAGTGGCGCGTTAAACAGTGTGTCGGAGCGGCCCGCCCGTTCTCGACATGGCCGGCCCATTTGCCGCGATCGACGGCTAGCGTGGGGTGAGCTGGACGATCGGGATCGTCCGGTTGGCGGCTGCCGCTTCGTGGCGGTAGGTCTCGTACGGCGCGAAAACACGGTCGGCCAATCGCCAGATCCGTTGGCGCTCGGCTTCCTCTTCGACGACTGTGGCCCGCATCGGAATGCCTCCGAACGTGACCTCTGGATGGGCCGTCAGGTTGTGAAACCAAGCCGGATGTTTCGCTGCGCCCGCCTTCGAGGCGACGATCGTCACCGTGGGCCCGTCGTGGAAGTAGATGACCGCGTTGCGTCGCCTGGCGCCGCTCTTGGCGCCTTCGGTTTCGAGCAGCGCCGTCGGCAACATCAGGCCCATGCCCAAGCGACCCCTGGTGGCCCGCAGCAGGTACGGATCGAGCTTCCAAACGACCTTGGCCGAGAACAATCGTCCCGCGCGCGTGGCGGAGAACTTCGCGAACGCCCTGCTGAACGCGCCGCGGGGGCGGTTTGGGTCCACGTACTTGAGATGGCCAGAGATCTTCCAAGTCTTCCATACGTCCCCGTGCTGCGGGCAATCCCGGATGCGGTCAGGGTCTGTGGGGCGTGAGGATAGGTTGATGTTCGAGAAGGTTCTGGTCGGGTACGCGGGAGAGCCCGCGGGCCACGACGCAATCGCATTGGCCGCCTGGCTCGCCCGGGCCGCCAATGCTCATCTAACGGTCGTCTTCCCCTACCACCCTCTGCTCGCCCGAGAGACCGGTGAGCAGGTCCAGGCCCGCATCGAAGCTGAGGTCGGCGAGCAGCTGGCTGCGCTCGGCGGTTCGAGGTGTCAGTCGAGCGCGAGCGCCGCCGAGGTCTCACCGGTGGACGCGGGCTGCGCCGGGCCCCAGGCGGTGGTCGAGTACCTATGGAGCTCATCCTCATGGCCGATCCGCGCTCTACACGAGCTCGCCCGATACAAGGGAGCCGACCTGATCGTCCTGGGCGCCGCGCCCGCCACCCTGGGCGAGCGCCTCCAGCCGAGCCTGATGGAGCGCGTGGTGCACGGCGCGCCGTGCACGGTCGCCGTGGCGCCCGTCGGATACGCCGACTCGATCCTCACGCGAGTCAAGGACGTTTCGGATCGGGGCGAAGAGCCCGGGGGGCAGCCTGCGCACGCCGCTTGCGGCCCGACACGGATCGGCCTCGGTTTCGCCTCCACGCCGGAGGGCCGTGCCGCCATGGAGCTCGCGTGCGAGCTGGCGGCCCGAATAGGCGCCGGCGTGCGCGCCATCGCCGGCGCCGGACTCGAGCCCGCCTTGGCCAGCTACGCCTTCTCATCGCCCGCGCTGCAAGAAGTCGAAGACGAGCTGTATGCCGAGACCAAGCTCGCGCTCGTCCGCGCGTGCGAAGATCTGGCTGTGGAGTACGGCGTCGCGATCGAGCCCGATGTGGTTCGCGGCGAGCCCGCCAGAGTGCTCGTCGAGCGCAGCTCAGAGCTCGATCTGCTCGTGCTCGGCTCGCGCGTTTACGGCCCCGTGCGCCATGTGTTCTTGGGCGGCGTCTCGGCCCAAGCGATGCGCGAGGCCCACTGTCCCGTCTTGGTCGTGCCTCGCGGCGTGGGAGGAGACGATGAGCGCCTTCAAGAGCAGCCCCCAAGCGCTCCCCGACCGACCTGAGGCCTCGCTCCGAGGTCTTTCCCAGGCCGAGGCGCAAGCCCGCTTGGCGGAGCTCGGCGCGCCACCCAAGCCACCCTCCAGTCGCTCCTACCGAAGCATCGTACGGGCCAACCTCTTCACGGTCTTCAACCTGATTCTGGCTGCTTTTGGCGCTCTCACACTCGCTTTCGGGGACTGGCGCGACGCCCTGTTCTTGGGGGTCATCGTCGCCAATACAACGATTGGAATTGCCCAAGAGGCTCGCGCCAAGCGCGCGCTCGACCGGCTCGCCCTGCTGGTCGCCCCACGCGCCTCGGCGGTAAGAGACGGCCAGTCCCGCGACTTGGCGGTGGGCGAAGTGGTCCCCGGAGATCTACTGCGGGTCGGTCCCGGCGAGCAGATCGTGGCCGATGGCCACCTCGTCGAGGCCCACGAACTGCGCATCGACGAGTCGATCCTCACCGGCGAGAGCGAGTCCGTCGAGCGGGGGGCCGGTGAGAGCGTTCGCTCCGGGGCCTTCGTGGCCGAGGGCGCCGGCGCCTATCTCGTGGAGGCCGTCGGAGAGGACAGCTTCGCCGCGCGCATCGTAGGACAGGCACGAACCTTCAGGCATCCCCGTTCGCCGCTTGAGCAGGCCGTCAACCGGCTCCTGTATGGCCTTGTGGTGTTGATGGTGTGCCTGGGCGGTGTGCTCGGCTACTCGCTCTACCACCGTCATGTCTCCACCCACGAAGCCGTCTCCACCGCCGTCGCGGGCGCCGTCAGCCTCGTGCCCGAGGGACTGATCGTCCTGCTCAGCCTCACCTACGCCGTGGCCTGCATCCGCATGGCCCGACGCGGCGTGCTCGCCCAGCAGCTCAACGCGATCGAGTCGCTCGCCTCGGTCGAGGTGATCTGCGTCGATAAGACCGGCACGCTCACCGAGTCCGCCCTGCGCGTGGCGGGCGTCGAGGCGGCCCCGGGCACCAGCGAAGAGGAGCTGATTGAGGCGCTCGCCCGGTTCGCCGCCTCCGCTTCCGCCCCCAACTCCACCGTGAGCGCGTTGGCCGAGGCCTTCCCATCCGAGCCCCATCAGGCCGAGCAAGAGATCCCCTTCAGCTCCAAGCGACGCTTCTCCGCCTTGCGCTTCGGGGAGCTCGCCTATGTCTTGGGAGCCCCCGAGCGCCTCCCCCTCGGCGCTCTGGCCGAGCGCGCGCGCTTGCTCCAAAGCGAGGGCCGGCGCGTGGTCGCCTTCGCGGTTGGCTCTCGCACCACAGACGGCGAGCGCGCGATTCTTTCCGGCGCCGCCGACGGCGACTCGCCGCCGCGCGATTTGCGCCCGATGGGTTTGGTGGTGCTCGCCGAGCGTCTGCGTCCCAACGTGCGTGCGACGATCGCTTTCCTGCTCGACCAGGGCGTCGAGGTGAAGGTGCTCTCTGGCGACGCCCCCGCCACCGTGGCGGCGATAGCCCGCGATGTGGGAATCCCTGCGGAGCGAGTCAGCGACGGTGAGGAAATTCCCGAGGGAGAGGACGAGCTGCGCGACTTCGCGCTCGCCGCTAACGCGATTGGGAGAATCTCGCCCGAGGGCAAGCGAGCGATCGTCTCCGCCCTGCACGACGCGGGACGCTACGTTGCGATGCTGGGCGACGGCGTCAACGACGTGCCCGCCCTCAAGCGTGCTCGTCTGGCGATAGCCCAGGGCAGCGGCGCCCAGATGGCGCGCTCGGTGGCCGACTTGGTGCTCGTCGACGGCGACTTCGGCGCGATCCCCACGCTGATCCACGAGGGGCGCCAAGCTTTGCGCAACCTCCAGCGGGTCACCAAGCTGTACGTCACCAAGTCCGCCTTCGCAGCGTTCCTGATCCTAACCATCGGCACGAGCTCGGAGGCCTATCCACTTCTGCCGCGCCACCTCAGTCTTGCGGCGGCCTTGGCGATCGGCATCCCCACGTTCTTCCTTGCCTTGGCGCCCTCTCGTGGCGCTTGGCAAGCAGAGGGCTTCGTGCGTCGTGTTGCCCGCTTCGCGGTTCCCGCCGGCACGATCGTCGGTGTCGGCACCGTCACCGGCTACCTGTTCGCCTTGCACGACCTCGACTATTCGGTGATCCAAGCGCGCACGATCGCCACCACCGTGCTGGTCCTGGTCGGCCTGTATCTGGTGCTCGTCCTGGAGTCCACGGGTTCCCTGCGGCGCTCGGGGATCGTCGGCGCCATGTGTCTCGTGCTCGCGGGCGCCTACGCCGCGGTCCTGCTCTTGCCTGCCACCCGGCACTTCTTCCAGTTCGCCCCGCCCGGCGCGGGCATGCTCGCCACGGCGATCCTCGCCGCCTCCGTCTCGATCGGCGCGCTCGTGCTCTCCGGCTTCGGTTTGAGCGCGTCCACGCGCTCGGCCGAGCTCACGGGGTGAACTCCAGTCGATGCGTGAACGTATGACCCGGAGCACCTGGCGAGCCTACGCGGAGCCAATCGCTGCGGCCCTCGGCATAGTCGCCGGGGGTGTGCTCTATGCGGTCCTTGGCGCCGAGGCGGCGGACGTCGCGTGGGCGGCCACCGTGGCGATCATGCTCGTGCCGCTGACCTGGTCGGTGCTGCGCTCCTTGGCCCACGGCGATCTCGGCGTCGACATCATCGCGTTGCTCGCAATGGCCGGAGCGCTCGCGCTGGGCGAGTACTTGGCTGGCGCGGTCATCGCCCTGATGCTCGCCGGCGGCAACGCTTTGGAGCGCTTCGCCTCCGCGCGCGCCCGTCGCGAGCTGACCGCCCTGGCTGAGCGCGCGCCTCGCCGCGCACACCGCCGCAGCCAGGGCGGCTGGGAGGACATAGGCGTCGATGAAGTTCAGATCGGCGACATCCTGCTGGTACGCGCGGGCGAGGTGGTCCCCACAGACGGCGCCCTCTCCGACGAGCACGCGACGATCGACGAGTCGAGCCTCACCGGCGAGCCGCTTCCCGCAAGCTACGTTCGCGGGCAGGCTATCTCCAGCGGCGCCGCCAATGTCGGCGACGCTTTCGAGCTGAGCGCCACCCGGCGTGCTGCCGACAGCACGTACGCCGCGCTCGTTCGACTCGTACGCGAAGCCGAGAGGCGCCGCGCCCCGTTCGTGCGGCTCGCCGACCGCTATGCCGTGTTCTTCCTCCCGCTCACGCTGGTCATCGCCGGCGCGGCCTGGCTCATCAGCGGCGATGCGGTACGGGCTCTTGCGGTGCTCGTCGTAGCCACGCCCTGCCCTCTGATCCTGGCGGCGCCAGTCGCCTTCGTGGCAGGTCTTTCTCGCGCCGCGCGCGCCGGCGTGATCGTAAAGGGGGGAGCTGCGATCGAGCGCTTGGGCGAGGCCCGCACCGTCCTGTTCGACAAGACAGGCACGCTCACGCTCGGGGTGCCCGGCGTCGAGCGCGTGCTCCCTCGCGACGGGATGCCCCGCGATGAGCTGCTTCGTCTGGCCGCTTCGCTGGACCAGCTCTCCGGCCATGTACTGGCGGCCGCGATCGTGCGCCAAGCCGCGAGCGAGTCGCTGGCGCTCACGCGTCCAGAGCAAGCACGCGAGTCTCCGGGAGAGGGAATCGAAGGGATCGTGGAAGGCAGGCGCGTTCTCGTGGGAAGCTCCGCCTGGCTGGCGGCTCACGGAATAGAACCCACAGCCTTGCCCGCCGAGCCGAGCGTCGAGGCCAGTGCCCGGCCTAGCGCCAAGGCGAGCGCCCAATCGCCTGCGTCCGAGCGGGCCAGGGTGCTTGTCGCCTCAGACGGGCGCTTTGCTGGAACCCTGGTGATGGGCGACCGTGTTCGCCCCGATGCCCAGCAGCTGGTGCGTCGGTTGCGCAAGGCGGGAATTCGTCATGTGGCGATGGTGAGTGGCGATCGCGCCGACATCGCCCAAGCCGTCGCGGACAGCTTGGGCCTTGATCGCGTCTACTCGCAGCAAAGCCCGGAGGAGAAGCTCCAGGTCGTGCGCTCGATGCGCGAGGGGTCGGGCCTTGGGCCGGTCGTGATGGTGGGCGACGGAGTCAACGACGCCCCCGCTTTGGCAATGGCAGACGTGGGCGTCGCGATGGCGGGAATGGGGGCCACAGTCTCGTCCGAGACAGCCGATGCGGTCATCGTCGTGGATCGCGTCGATCGTGTCGCCGACGCGATCGAGATCGGTCAGCGAACAGTGCGCATCGCACGTGAGAGCGTGCTCGCGGGCATCGGCCTGAGCAGCATCGGCATGGCTTTCGCGGCCGCCGGCCTGCTTGCGCCCGTCGCGGGCGCCCTCTTTCAAGAGGCCATCGACGTTGCAGTGATCCTCAATGCCCTGCGCGCCCTATCCGGGCAAGAGCGAATTCGGGCGCGAGATGAGCGAACTGATGAAGGAGACTGACCCTTCAACATGGCGGCGCCGCCGAGGGGAGGCGGTGAGGGCACCGACGCGGGCGCGATGCCCGCGAAGGTGTTGGAGAAGATGCGCCTTACGCCGGGCTGTGGACTCCGAGCGCCAGGGCCTGTGGGCCTACTACCACGTGATCCCCGGTGCCTTGGAGGAGCTCTCCCGCTTGGCTGAAATGAGCCTTGTGCCGGCTTCTACGTAGTCGAGACCGGGAACTTTCCCGATGCTTCGAGCGTCCGCCTCGCCTACCTTCGAGGCAGGATGACCCAAACAGCGAATCGAGTGGACGCGACGCCGGAGGTGCTCGAATTGCTCGACCGCCTGGCTGCTCGCTACGGCCCCTTGGTGATTCACCAGTCGGGCGGCTGCTGCGACGGCAGCTCTCCCATCTGTCTGCCCGTCGCTGAGCTGCCGCCCGGCCCCGACGACATCCTGCTCGGCGTTCTGGGCGACACACCCGTCTACATCGACGGCGACCAGGACGAGCGCTGGCGGCGACCTTCGCTCGCGCTGGACGTATCGGCGGGTCCCGCGATGGGGTTTTCGTTGGAGGGAATCGAGGGCGTGCACCTCGTGGCCCGCGACGCGTGCGCCATCGAGAGCGCTGCGGCGGTCAAGGAGCGCTAGTGCCAGGTCGCAGCTTCCGCATAGCGCGCATTGCCGGGATACCCGTCGGGGTGAGCCCTTGGTGGCTTGCGATCGTCGCCCTCATCACCTGGTCCTTGGGCTCCTCCTACTTCCCTGAAGCGATCCACGGCATCGCGCCCGCGGCGTCCTACGCACTCGGCTTGGCAAGCGCCCTGCTGCTGTTCGCGAGCATCCTCGCCCACGAGTTTGGCCATGCCCTGGTAGCGCGGCGGGCCGGCATCGAAGTCGAAGAGATCGACCTGTGGCTGCTCGGCGGCGTCTCGCGCATGAAAGGCGACGCCCGCGACCCTCACGACGAGCTGCGCTACGCCTTGGCCGGTCCGCTCGTTACCGCCGCGATCGCGGTCTGTTTCCTGGTGGTGGCGTTGCTCCTACCGCCCTCCACGCCGGCGGCTGTTCGCGTCCTGGTCGAATACCAGGCCCTGGTCAACGGCCTGATCCTTCTCTTCAACATGCTCCCCGCGTTCCCGCTCGACGGTGGGCGCGTCCTGCGCTCCCTGTTGTGGAGTCGCTCGGGTGACGTGGGGCGCTCGACGGCTACCGCGGCGAGCGTCGGGCGCGGCTTCGGTTACGTGATGATCGGCCTCGGCCTGCTCGAGTTCCTCGGCGGCCGGCCCACCGGCCTGTGGCTCGCTTTGATCGGCTTCTTCATCGTCATGGCCGCCGGTTCACAGGCGGTCGGCGCCCAGATCCAGGCCGCGCTCTCCGGATTGCACGCCTCCGACTTGATGTCCACGCCCGTCGTGAGCATCCCCGAGCGCACGTCCGCGCTGCAGGCCACCACCGACTATTTCGTGCCCTACCGCTACACCGCGTTCCCCGTGGTCGATGACGATGGTCGGGCAACCGGCTTGCTGAGCATCGCCCTGGTGGACCGGCTTTCCCGCCAACAGCGCGCGACCCAGTGGGTCACCGAGATCGCCGACCATGACCCCACGCTGATGGTCGGCGGCGACGAGGATGTGGCCCGCATGTTGGAGCGTCCCGCATTTACTCGTCTCGGACGCGCGGCCGTCGTCGACACCGAGGGAGCCCCGATCGGTCTGCTCTCGATAACCGACGTTCAGCGCGCCCTACGCGCCGCCCAAGTGGCCGACCGCACCGGAGGCGGCGTTACCCACGCGGGTGGCGTCGTCGGGGCGGCTCTCGGGCGGCGTCAGTCGCTGAGGTGCTCGCTGTCGGCCTCGCCGTAGGTCGCCTCTGAGGGCTCCTCGTCGATGCCGTTTGCGTCTCGCATGATGCGGGCCGGGCGGTGCTCGTCGCCATGGGAGGCGTGTTCGATCAGCTCTTGCTCGGCCAGCTCGAAACCCTCCGCCTCGCCGCCGCCCGCTTCCTCGACTGCCCGGCGCTCCTCGCGGTGGCGCTCGTTGCGGTTCATCAGCGGCTCGGCGCGGCCCTCCTCGTGCCGTCGGGGGGGTGTCCTCGTCCATGGACGACACTCTACCCGTCGTCTGTCGGCGAAACCACGCGCTGCTCAGAGCACGATGGAGGGGTCACGCGCGGAACACTCCTTCTGCTCCGCGCGCGACCGTCTCCTTGGCGTCCAGGTAGGGAGTGCTGGACGTCTACCTGTCCCGGTGGATGTTGCGCCATCTTCATCGCCCTCGGGTCGGGGGGCGACGCTGAGACCGCGATGGCGCGTCGGGGCAGTTGGGTGTGCTCTTCAAGACTGGCGCTTCCTCTCGTCCAGGTTGGCGCGCAACACGCGTACCTGCTCGATGAGCTTGCGGTTGTCGCTGCGCAGCCGAGCGGCCTGGCGGCGTGCTGAGGCCATTTCCTGAGCGAGCGCTGGCAGCACTCGGCGCAGATTCTGCAGGCGGTCGAGCAGCTGCTCCCTTTCGATCGCCTCGGAAGAGCTTGGCCTCAGCGGGGACCGAGTGGGGGGCGGACTGCGGGCGGCTCGCGCGCCGCGACCTGCGGTACTGCGATTGTGGACACGGATTCGATCCTCTCGAGCGTTTGTACGCCACGCATACTCCCGTTTGGCCACGATGTGTCCATCCGCACCCACCACGCGCCTGGCTCGGGGATTTACCACATGAGCGAGCCCTGTTGGGTAGTTCTCCGCAGGCAATCACGGCTTTACGCGGCTGGCGGGTCGGTCCGCGAGGCCTAATCTGCGATCCATGTCCAAGTGCATTGTGCTCGGCTACGACCGCACCGACAGCGGACGCCTGGCGGCCCGCTGGGCGGTGGAGTGGTTGCCATCCGACGGCAAGCTCGTGATCGTCCACGCCTGTCGCGCCTTGCACGCGCCGTCCTCGCCGCTCACCGGCGCCGAGGAGCGCCGCCGCTTGGGACGCGATCTCGTCGACGAGCTCCTGCTCGAGGGCGAGAACGCTTTGTTCGACGTCGACGTCGAGGTCGAGGTCACCGACAAGGATCCCGTCGCTTCGCTCAACGAGGCCGCCACGCGTCACGGTGCCGAGCTGATCGTCGTCGGCTCCGATCGCCACTCCCGCCTTCACAGGGCTGTGGGCACCGTCACCACCGAGCTGCTCCAGCGGGCCCCCGTGCCCGTCGTGGTCGTGCCCCAAGTCGCGAGGGTCGGTGGCCCCGCGAGTTGAGCCGCGAGGGTGGGGTGGCCCCACGCGCGTTAAGGCACCAAGACGGCGGCGCCCGTGAAACGACCGGCGCGCAGGTCTTCCCATGTTTCGAGCGCTCGTGGAGACCGACCGGCGCGCAGGTGCCCGCACCTCGGGTCGCCCAACCCCAAACCCCTCATCATGTGTGCGGCATGACCACCGGCCTCTATTTCGACCACCCCGCCTGCTTGGAGCACGACCCGCGTGCCCACATGCCTTCCCACCCCGACACGCCCGAGCGCTTGGAGGCTGTGGAGCGGGCTCTGGCCGCCCGTGACTGGCTCGGCTGGGAGCGCCGCCAGGCCGCCCCCGCGAGCGAGCGGGAGCTCGAGCTGGTGCACAGCGCCCAACATGTCCAAGCGATCCGCGAGTTGTGTGAGGGCGGAGGCGGGGCGATCGACGCCGACACCTACGTGGGCGAGGCCTCCTACCGGGCGGCTTTGCACGCGGTCGGAGGCGCGTGCGCGATGACCCGCGCGCTGCTCTCAGGCGAGGCCGAGTTCGGCTTCTGCGGCGTGCGGCCCTCGGGCCACCACGCCGAGCCGGAACGCGCGATGGGCTTCTGTCTGTTCAACAACGTCGCGATCGCCGCCGAGTACGCGCTGCGCGAACTCGACGTCAAGCGCGTGTTCGTGCTCGATTGGGACGTCCATCACGGCAACGGCACCGCCGAGGCTTACCGGCGGCGCTCGGATGTCCTGTTCGCGAGCATCCACCAGTCGGGCCTCTACCCCGGCACCGGCGCGCTCGGGGACGTTGGCAGCGGCGAGGGTGAGGGCTACACGATCAATCTGCCTGTGCCCGCCGGCAGCGAAGAGGATCTGTGGCTATCTCTGCTCGAGCACATCGTCGTGCCGGCGGCGAGCGCATTCGAGCCCGAACTGGTGCTCGTCTCGGCCGGTTTCGACGCCCACCGCGCCGACCCTCTGGCGGGGGTGCGCCTGGAGACCGAGTCCTTTGGGGAGATGACCCGACATGTGCGCGACATGGCGCGAAGCGTGGGGGCTCCGCTCGGCGCTGTCTTGGAGGGTGGCTACGAGCCTTCGGTCCTGGCCGAGTGCGTGATCGAGAGCCTCCAAGCTCTGGGTGACCCCCAGGAGGCGCACTCGGCCGCGCCCGAGCCCCTGCTCACCTCACGTGCAGCGGCCCAGATCGGCCGTTACTGGCCGCTGTGAGAGCGTCCGCTGGGGTGGGGTGCCTCCGATCGACCTGCCCTACACGCGCGCAGGGACGACTCAGGAGTCTTTGATCAGCCCACGTTTGAGCGCATAGCCGACCAGCTCCGCGCGCGAGGACAGGTTCAGCTTCTGCTGGATGTGGGCCCGATGGGTCTCCACGGTGCGCACCGAGAGGAACAGCTGCTCGGCGATCTCGGCGTTGGTGTGGCCCAACGCGATCAATCGCAGCACGTCCACCTCGCGCTCGCTGAGATCGTCCGGCGGGCCGGGCGCGGGCTCGGATGCCAGGCGGGCGCCGAGGCGAGGGTTCAGGTAGCTCTCGCCGCGTGCGGCGCGGCGCACGGCCTCGACCAGCTCGTCGTCGGCCGCCTCCTTGAGCACGTAACCGATCGCCCCCGCGCTCAGCGCGTGACGAGCGAAGGCTGGCTCCTGCTGCATCGTCAGCACGACGATCTCGGTCTCGGGGCTGTTCTTGCGGATGTCGGGAATCGCCTCCAGGCTGGGGCGCCCCGGCATGTTCAGGTCGAGCACGAGCACCGCTGGATGGTGGCCGCGCACGTAGCGTTCGGCGCTTTCGGCGTCGCCGGCCTCGGCCACGACCTCGAAATCGCTCTCGTTTTCCAGCAGCAGACGCAAGCCGCTGCGCACGACGGCATGATCGTCGGCCAAGACGATGCGGATCGTCTCACTCGCGCCGCCGGAGCTTTCGCCCGCGGCCCGTCCCGCTTCTTGGTCCTGCGCTCGTCCCGCCTGCTGACCCTGTTCTGTCACCTGCGAGACGCTAACGCTTGCGGGGGCGGCGCGCTTGCGGGGAACTACTGGTGTTCTCGTGGTCCGGTACTGATGCTCGCTTTCGCGTCTCTCCTGTGTCGCGCTCGAGCGGCCGGCGCGCCCTTCCCCGGCACCGCGCGTTGGGCCGCTTGACGCTCATACCAGCTTCATGCCGAGCATCGACCTCACCCATACGAGTGGGCCCGATCTTGTTCTCAGGAAGTCCAAAAAACTCTAGTCAAAGGATGAACCAATGAACAAGAAGACACTCACCCGCCTGGTCGCCTCGTTTGCGGCCGTCGGCGTCGCGGCGGCGGTCGCCGGACTCGGCACGTTTGCCACATTCACCAGCTCCACCTCCGCAAGTCACACGATCTCCTCGGGGACCGTGGCGATCAACCTCGCCGCTTCCGGGACCGCCAACAGACTGACGGTCGGGGCGAACAACGTGGTGCCCGGCGACACGATCCAGCGCGTCGCCGACCTCACGAACACCAGCGGCGCGGGCGGAGACCCGTTGTCGGCGACGGTGCTCACCACGACAGCCTCGCCCAGCTCGCTGCTGGACACCGAAACGGCGAACGGCTTGCAGATGGCGATCGACAAGTGCTCGACTGCGTGGACCGAGGCAGGCACCTCGCCCGCCTACACGTACACCTGCAGCGGCACGACCAGCACCGTGCTTGCCTCGCGTCCGGTTATCGGCGCCAACCTGGCGCTGTCCGGCCTCGCCTCGCTGACCCCCGGCTCGACCGACCACCTGAAGGTCACCTTGACGCTGCCCACCGCCGCCCCGAACACGATGCAAGGCCTCACCTCGACCATCTCCTACAACTTCGTCGGCACCCAGCGCGCCGCCACGAGCAAGTAGGAGTCCGCAATGGCCCCCCGAACAGCATGGGTATTCCTGCAACGAGCCTTGCTCGCCATCGGCGTGCTCATGTTGCTCGGGCTGGCCGTACTTCCCCGTCTCGGCATCTACCGGACAGCGACCGTGCTCACCGCGAGCATGCGTCCCACCTTTTCTCCCGGCGACATGGCCGTGACCGTGCCCGAGCCGGTCTCCTCCGTGCGCGTCGGCCAGGCGATCTCCTATCGAGTTCCCGTCGGCGAACACCAGATTGAGACGCACAGGGTCGTAAAGATCGTGCAAGGCCAAGGCACGTCGAATCCGGTGATCCAGACCAGGGGCGACGCCAACCAGGCCAACGACCCTTGGACCGCTCGACTGCAAGGCGCTACCGCGTGGCGTCAGGTCGCCGTCCTGCCGAAGCTCGGATATGTCGTTAACTTCTTTCGTGGACGAGCCATCGAGATGGCAGCGGTACTTCTTGCCCCAATCGTCCTGGTTGTGCTCCTTCTCACCGAGATCTGGAGTGGCGCCGCCGATGAGTCGAGCGAGGACGAACGTCGCGAGCGGCGCGAGCGTCGTGTTTCGCGCAAGCCTTACTTCGGCCCCGAGCGCCGCGTAGGGGGAGACCGGCGCATCGGCCGCGCGCGCCTGCCCAGCCCGGCGATCGCGTGGCAGCCCCAGACATCCGGCGCCGGCCCTGCGTCATGGGCCGGTGGCCGGCCCGCGACCGACTGAGGAGGTTCTCCGTGTCTCGCTACTCATTCACAGCTGTTCTCGCCATCGTGACGTTGGTGGCGCTCACAAGCGCTACCGCCGCGTTCGCTGTGTTCAGCGCCAAAGCCACCGGCGGCCCCATCACCGTGGCGAGTGCCTCTCTGTCTGCGCCGAAAACAGTCAAAGCGGCCCAGACGAAATGCAAGACCAACCACACGCCCGAAATCCTCGTTGAATGGGGTGCCACCAGCTCCGAAGCGGCAACCGAATATGCGATCGAACGGGCCACTGCGAGCAACGGTCCCTACACCGAAGTCGCGAGCGTCTCGATTTCCAAACGCTCATACACCGACACGAGCCAGCTCGGCTACTCGACCACCTACTACTACCGAGTCAGCGCCACCGTCGAATCCTGGAGCGCCGCGTCGAGCGCGGCGTCAGTGAAGACGTTCGGCAAATCCTGCGCGTAGGAAGCGAGCGAGACGCGCAGACCGGCGCCCCGGGCAGGAGCGAGCGAGACGCGCAGACTGGCGCCCCGGGCAGGAGCGATCTGTGTGCTGGCGAGGGGCGGCGCGGCTACTTCCCCCGCCGGTAGCGATACCCGAACCCTCGCACCGTCTCGACCGGCGTGGCGTCGGACCGGTCGGGGTCCAGCTTGTGGCGCAGATAGCCCACATACAGCTTCACCTGCTCCGGAGACACGCCGAACGGGTCGCCCCACACGAGCTCGAGCAACTGGTCGCGGCTGAGCACCTGGTTGGGGTGGCGCACGAACACGGCCAGCAGCTTGAACTCCAAAGGGGTCAGCGCGATCGCCCGCTCCTCGTAGAGCACCACGTGCGCGGCGAAGTCGATCGAGAGGCGCCCGTCCGCGTAGGTGCTCTGCTGCTCCTCCCTCGGCCCGGCCCGGCGCAACAAAGCCGCCACGCGCGCCACCAGCTCCTGGCGCCCGAACGGCTTGACCACGTAGTCGTCGGCGCCGCCCCGAAGCCCCCGCACGCGCTCTAGCTCAGTCTCGCGCGCGGTCAGCATCAGCACCGGCACGTCGCTGAGCTCCCTGATGCGCTCGAGCGTGCTCCAGCCGTCGAGCTCGGGCATCTCGACGTCCAAGATCACCAGGTCGGGAGCCGCCGCATACAGGTCGCGCAAGCCTGAGCGCCCGTCGGGCGCTTCGCGCACGTCGTGCCCGGCGCGCTCGAGCAGGCCCCGCACGACGCTCCGTGTGACTTCGTCGTCGTCGACCACCAAGACGCGGGAGGCGCTCATACCCCGCTCACACCTCGCTCCCACGGCGATCCGACCGGCCGGGTCGAGTATGAACTCATGGCACGAATAGTCATCAGCGAGCCCCACCGAGACGTCCGAGCATTGATCGCCCGGATGGTGCTCCAGTTGGACCACGAACCGATTGTCCTCAACACTCCGATTCCCGAGCAGTTCATCGGCGCCGACCTGTTCCTGGTCGAGCCCTCCGATCCGATCGGCGCGGTTCTTGTCAAGACGGCGGATTTGATTCGACCCGACATGCCGATCGTGTTTGTCAGCGTCGAGCCTCCTCCCGAGCTCGACGTCGAGCCGGCCGTGCACGTGATGAAGCCCTTCACCAGCGAGCAGCTGCGTGACGCAATCGGCCGGGCCTTGGCTCCGCCGCATCGCCGCTGCGCCTGACCGTCAATCGGCATAGGCGCGCCTGATGCCGTCCAGCTCTCCGAGCGTGTCCACGAAACTGTCGAGCAACTCGGGGTCGAAGTGGACGCCGCGCTCCTTACGCATCATGTCCACCGCCGTCTTCAGGGGAAAGGCCGGTCGGTAGACGCGGTCGCTGGTGAGCGCGTCGAACACGTCGGCCACCGCGGCGACGCGACCCTCGACCGGGATCTCTTCGCGCGCGAGTCCGCACGGATAGCCGCTGCCGTCCCAGCGCTCGTGGTGGGTGTGGGCGATGCGCGCGCCCAACTGCACCACCTCTGAGCCCGAGCCGGCGAGCATGCGGTAGCCGGCCTCGGCATGTGTCTTGATGACCTCGAACTCCTCGGTCGTCAACTTGCCGCGCTTGTGCAGCACGCTGTCGGGCACCGCCACCTTGCCCACATCGTGCAGTTGGCTGGCCAGGCGAATACGCTCGGCGTGCTGTGCGTCAATGCCGATCTCGCGCGCCAACACCTCGCAATAGGAGCTCATGCGCTGCAGGTGGTGGCCGGTCTCCTCGTCTCTGAACTCCACGACTCTGGCCAAGCGGAAGATCGTCTCGGCCTGGCTCATCCAAACCTTGTTCTCCGAGCGTCGCAGCTCCTCTATCGCGTCCTCCAAGCTGGCGTTGCGCTGCGCGGCGGTGGCCTGCAGGCTGTGCAGCATGCGCTTGTTCTCAAGCTCCAAGGAGCGATGGTGCAGAGCGTTGGCTACGTTGATCAACAGCTCGCCGGCCCCGACCGGCTTGACCACGTAGCCGAAGGCCCCCAGCTCGATCGCGGTCATCGCCAAGCGCGGGTCGTCCTCGCCGGTCACCATCACAACCGCCGCGCCTGGGTGCTCGCTGCGTATGTGCCCCAGCAGCTCCACACCCGATTCGCCGGGCATGGTCACGTCCAAGAGCACTAGCTCGTAGTCGCCGTGCTCCAACAGCTCGCGCGCATCGCCGGCATTGGCGGCCGCGTCGCATGCGTATCCGCGCTCCCTGACCACGCGCTCGGCCCAACCGCGCAGGGCGTCGTCGTCGTCGACTATGAGCAACTCTGTCATTGCCGCCAGGCCTCCGGTGTGGCAGGTTTGGGAAGGATGGGGAGGGCGCAAGGGGTCATCGGGCCAGCACCTGCTCGATCTTGGCCAGCAGCGCGGCGGCCGAGAAGGGCTTGTCGAGCAGGTCGAAGTCGCCTTTCATCTGGCCTTGCGCGCTGAGGATCGGCTCGGCGAAGCCGGACATCAGCAATACGCGCGTCTCGGGATGCTCGCGCGCGAAAATTTCGGTCAGCTGGGTGCCTGCCATGCGCGGCATGATCACATCGCTCAAGAGCAGGTCGATCGGGCTGCCGTGCTCGCGCGCCACCTGGAGCGCCTCCTCGCCGTTGGCCGCGAACAGCACTTCGTAGCCGTGGCGCAACAGGATGCGGCGGCTCACCTCACGCAGCGCGTGCTCGTCCTCGACCAGCAGGATCGTGCGCTCGCTTGTCATCGGTGCCGGGTCGGGCTCAGCCGGGGCCTCGCGCCGCGGTCTGTCGGTGGCGGGAAGCAGCGTCGTGAAGGTGGTGCCGATGCCCTGCTCGGAGTAGATGTGGACATGCCCGCCGGCTTGGGTCACGATCCCGAACACGGTCGCCAACCCCAGGCCGGTGCCCTGGCCCGGCGGCTTGGTCGTGAAGAACGGGTCGAACGCGCGCGCGAGCACGTCCTCGGGCATGCCGGTGCCGGTGTCTGCGATGCGCAGGCGCACGTACGGTCCCGGCGCGATCTCCGAATCGCCCGAGCCGTACATCTCGTCGATATCGATGTCGGCTGTGTCGATTGTCAAGCGGCCTCCGTCGGGCATCGCGTCGCGCGCGTTGATCGCCATGTTGACAAGCACCTGTTCGAGCTGGCCCGGGTCCATCAAGACGGAGGACAGCCCCGGATCGAGCGTGCTGACGAGTTCGACGTGCTCGCCGATTGTGCGCCGCAAGAGCTGCTCCACGTCGGTGACGACGACGTTGACGTCGACCACTTCGGGCTGCACCACGTCGCGGCGGGCGAACGCGAGCAGCTGGCGGGTCAGGTTCGCCGCGCGCTCGGAAGCCCGGCGGATCTGCTCGATGTCCTCGAGCGTTCCCTGCCACTTGCTGCCGCCGGGGAGCTGGGCCGCCGCTTCCAGGTCATGGGAGACGAAGGCCGCGTAGTTGATGATGACCGCCAGCAGGTTGTTGAAGTCGTGCGCGATCCCGCCTGCAAGCTCGCCCAAGCTCTCCAGGCGCTGGGCTTGGTGTAGGCGCCCCTGGACCCGATGCTGCTCTTGGTCGGTTCCCGTCCGACTGATTTCCCGCACAGCGCTCTTTTACCTTCAGAACCGCTCCTTCAATCGGAATCTTGGATTTTGGGGCTCTCACCTACCGAATATTGGGCGCCTCCGATTAACTGAATTGTCCGCGACCCGCCAAATTTCGGCAGACGGCTAAATGCCTTCGCCCGGCAAAAACTCGTTGGTGAAGGGCGGCAGCGCCTCGCCGTTGGGATTGGATTTGATGAGTTTGTGGGTGTACATCCAATTGGAGAACGCCGCCCACGCGGAGGGGTCCTGCCAGCCGTAGACCTTTTCGTGGTTGGCTGGCTTCATCGCCGGCAAGCTCGCTTGGATCGAGGCGAGCTGCAGCTTCTGTTGCGCCGAGGGGTTCGCCTTGACGATCAAGGCCGCGGCCGCGGCGGGGTCGGCCTGCACCTGCTTCTGTCCCTGGGTGAGCGCGTGCAAGAACGCTCTCAATTCGGCGCCTCGCTTGCCCGCCTCTTCGTCGCGTACGACGAGGACCAACTCGTTGTAGGTGGGCACGCCCGCCTGGTCGATCGGGATCACGACCGGCTGCTTGCCCATCTGGCGCAATTGGATCGCCTCGTAGTTCCAGTAGCCGCCGAGCGTGGCCGCGACCTTGTTCGAGAGCATCGAGCCGACCAGGTTGAAGCCCACGTCGCTTTCGGTGACCGAGGCGGGGTTCACGCCCGCGGCCTGCAGGGCGCTATGAAGCTCGACCGCCTGGTAGGGGATGCCGGCCGTGCCCACGCGCTTGCCCGCAAGATCGGCGACCTTGCTTACGTGGGCGGAGGGCAAGGCGATGATCGAGGTCAAGGGACGCTGCACGAGCGCGCCGATCGAGACCACTTTCAAGCCTTGGTCTCGCGCGAGCAAAAGCTCGGGCTCATAGGAGATCGCCATGTCCACCTTGCCGGCCGCCAACAGCTTCAAGGGTTCGGCGGTTTCGCTGGGCACGACCGGTTTGACGTCGAGCCCGGCCTTGGCGAAATCGCCGTCGGCTATCGCCGCGTAGAGCGGCGCGTGGTCGGCGTTGGGGAACCAGTCGAGCATCACCGAGAAGGGCGTCGCGCTGGGCGCCGAGACGACGTCCTGCTTTGAGCCGCAGGCCGAGATGGCCGCCACGCACACGAAAGCAAGGACCAGTGCCAACGCGCGGTGGATGCGCCCTCCACCGCCGCTCGGTTGCCGGGGCGATGGGGCGGAGGCGCGGCTAGGCTTCGACGCTGCTCTCAATGGACTTCTCCTCTTGGGTTGTGCGCCCACGGTGCGAGCACGCGCTCGGCCAGGGCCAGGGTGTAGAAGCAGGCGATCGCGAACACGAACAAGACGACCGCGGCCGCGTAGGCCCGGGGGGTCTGCAGGGCGTTGATGTCCGCGTTGATCTGGTGGCCGAGACCGGCGTAGGGACCGGTCGTGGCGGTCGAGGTCTCGGCGATGTAGGCGCCGATCACGCCGACCGCCAAAGCGATGCGGGCGCCGCTGAGGGCGGCCGGGACGGCGGCGGGCAGCTCGCCGAAGCGAAGGGCCTGCCAGCGCGAGGCGCCGAGCGTGCGCAGCAGCTTGAGCTGGTCGGGATCGACCGAGGCCAGGCCGTCCACAGTCGTGACGACGACCGGAAAGAAGCAGATCAAGACGATCACAAACAGCTTGGGCAGAACGCCGAAGCCCCACCAGAACACGAGCAACACGCCGATCAAGGCGATCGGCACAGCTTGGGAGCCGACCGCCAAGGGATAGACGGCGCGGCGCAAGAGGGGGGAGAGGTGGATCAAGACGCCAAGCACGAAGCCCAGCACGAGCGCCAGCAGCACGCCGAGGCCGACCTCTTGGGCGGTCAGTTCCAGGTTGGCGGCCAACAGGCCCGCGTTGTTCCAAGCTTCGCTTGCGACTTCGTGCGGGGCGGGCAGCACGATCGAGCTGACCGAGCCCAGGTCCGCGTACAGCTCCCAAGCGCCGAGCAAAGCCAGCGCGAGCAGTGCGGCGGGCAGGCCGCGGGCGACGCGCTCGACAATTACGCGACGGGGTGTCACGCGCGCGCGTGGGGGTGTCTCGATCGGAGCTCATCGTCGATCGGAGCTCATCGCCCACCGCTTTGCGAGGCGCCCAGCTGGAGCGCCTGCAGGGCGCGCTCGCGGAGGGCCACCACGGCGGGATCGGTGCGCTTGCGGGGCCGGGGCAGATCGACCTCCAGCTCGGCGATGACCCGACCGGGTCTGGCGGACAGCACCGCGACCGTGTCGGCCAGCACGATCGCCTCCTCGACGTCGTGGGTGACTAGCACCACGGTCCTCGGCTCGCGCACCAGCGCGCCGGTCAGCCATTCCTGCATCTCTTGTCTGGTGATCGCGTCGAGAGCGCTCAGGGGCTCGTCCAAACACAGGACCGGCTTGCCGGAGAGCAGGGTGCGCACGAAAGCCACCCTCTGGCGCATCCCGCCCGAGAGCTCGTGCGGCCGGGCCGCCTCGAAGCCGCCCAGGCCGAGTTCTCCGAAAAGGACTGCCCCGCGCGCGCGCGCACGCGCGCGCGAGTCACCCGCTATGCGCAATGCAAGCGCCGCGTTGTCCACCGCGCTCAGCCATGGCAGCAGGAGGTCGCGCTGGGGCATCAAGACCGCCGGCTCGCCCTCGATCGTGCCCCCGTCGGGCTTCTGTAGCCCGCAGATCAGCTCCAGCAGAGTCGTCTTGCCGCAGCCGCTCGGACCCACGACCGCCAGCACCGAGCCGCGTGCGGCGCTCAGGGAAACGTCGGACAGCGCCTGGACTTCGAGGCCGCGGCCGTCTCGATAGGCCCGGCTGACGCCGTCCAAACCGACCCCGCGCGTTTCCTCCAACCTGGGGCTCGACGGGCGATCGTCGCTGCCGTGCGGCTGGCGCTTGTGGCCTTCACGGGACTCGGTCTGCGTCTGCACTGCGCTCCCTCCGCGGGCATTACCCCACAGGTTCGAAGGGTCGGCGTTGGTTGGGCTCGCGACCCTCGAACGCCATCTCAGCCAGCCTCCGCCAGCTCCCCTGGTTTCTGCTCGCTTCGATGCTAGCGCGAGCGGGCGATGGCGGGATGCCCTCGCCATCCGCGAACGGCCCTTGGTCGATCAGCCGCCGGCGCCGACCACCGGGCGGGTGAGCGCCTTCACGAAGTCCTCCAGCTGGGCGGTCGTCCAGCACTCGAACGCGGTGCAGTACTCCTCGTAGGCGGCGATCACCGAGTCGCCGTAGTTCCAATACAGGCGCGGCTCCGGGTTCAGCCAGAAGGTGCGCCCGGCGCGGGCCGCAACCTGGCCGAACAGGTCTGCGCGGGGGTCGCGGCCATTGGTGCGCGCGTCCCCGAGCACGATCACGGTGGCCCTGGGGTTCATGTCGTCTTGGATCAACTCCAAAAGCTCCATCCAAACGCGCCCGTAGTCGGTGTAGCCAGATATGTCGGCGACGCCCGCGTCATTGGAAATGCGCTCGGAGACCGCCCTGAAGTCGCGCTCGTGCTCGAATACATCGGTCACCTCGCTGATCCGCTCGATGAACACGAACGAGCGCATCTTGCGAAAGGAGTCGTGCAAGGCGTGCAAGACCGAGAGGAAGAAGACCGAGGCCGAAGTGACGCTGGTCGAGACGTCGCACAGAACGTATATCTCCGGTCGCTTGGGCCGGCGCGGACGGAAGCGCAGCTCGACCGGCACGCCGCCCGTCTGTAGGGAGGCGCGCATCGTGCGCCTCACGTCGACATGGGCGTGGTGGCGATGCCCCCTGTTCTGCTTGCCCTGGGTGGCCAGGCGCCGGCGCAGCTGGGCCACCACCCTGTGCACGGCTGCAAGATCGGCCAAGGGACCCGACGGCAAGGCCCGGTCGAGCTCGCCGAGCGGCCGCGCGGGCGGCAGGCGGCCGGAGCGCTGCACTTGGGTGCGTTCCAGCTCACGCCGCATCAAGGCCTCGAAGCGGCGCAGGGCATCGCGCGGGACCCCGTCTCGGCGCGGGTCGTCCTCGGGCAACTCCGGCTGGGGCTCGGCCCGAAGGCCCAGCGCGCGTCGGATGCGCTGGACGTCCACGCCGATCACTCCTGAGCCCTGCTCGGCCTGGCCGAAGGTGGCGATCGCCATGCGCGCCAGGTCCCTCATCGCCCCCTCCGCGCCGTCGCGCAACGCCTCGGCGATCTGGCGACGTAGGGCATCCAGTTCGTTTTCGGAGAGTTCGCTCAGGTCATACGCCGAAGACCCCGCATCCTCCTTGACGCCTTGGCGCACCGACTCGATCTCGACGGCCCGAAAGAAGAAGCGATCGAAAACCAACTCGTAAGTACGACGATCCTCCTGACTCTTGGCCAAAGTCGCCGCGAGCGCCTCCCTGAACTCGCCCTGCGAGGTCCATGGGATCTCGCGCAACACGGCGAACGCGTCGAGCAGCTCCGAGGTGCCGACCGCCACGCCCTCGGCCCGCAGTTGCTCGCCCAGTTCGAGCAGGCGCGCGGCCATGCCCTCAGGGGGGACGGCTTGCCGCGAGAAGGGCGAGGGCGCGGGCATACCATTGGGTGAGCGCGGTGTGCTCACGGCATCGACCCTGGCGGGGCCAGCCAGATCGATTCGAACTCCATCACCTCGGCTAGTGTGTCGAAATCGTGGTCGTAGTGCAGGACCGCCGCTCCGGTCTCCTGGGCCGCGGCGGCGACCAGATAGTCGGCCACCGGCAGGCGATGGGCTCCGTGCGAGCGATTGGCGAGTGAGCGCATCGCGCCCTCGGCGGCGTTCGCGATCGTGCTGGTCAGCCGGATCGGACGCAGAGTTGAGAGGCTCTCCAAGAGCCCGTCGAAGCTCGTGCCGTCGCGAGCACTGAACAGGATCTCGAGCCTCGTTATCGGTGTGATTCGCAACAGCCCCGCTTGCGCCGCGCTCTTCCAGCGCGCTGCCGCGCGTGGATGTCCTGCCCGCATCCAAGCCGACGTGTCGACCACCAGCGGCAGGCCACGCGCAAGGATCTCGTTATCCGTATCGCCAGGCACGGCGCTTGACGTCACCCAGGACGTCCCAGTCCCAGGGTGCTGTCTCAGGATGCTCGAAGTGGGAGAGGAACCGCTCGATCAGCTCTTTGCGGCGCTCCTCGGTCATGGGCTGTTCGGCGGCGAGATGGCGCGCGCCGACGAGGGCCAGCTCGCGTACCTGTTGCGAGCGGGGCAGACCTGGGCGCAGGTGGGGAGCGGCGACCCGCAGCGCTTGCTTGAGCTCAGCGTCTTCGGTCACCTGAATGCGGTGATGGACAGTTGCCACCTTGTCAGTGTACCACCGGGTGTGTCACTCGCCCGGTCCCAGGCTGGCGATCCAGGTGCGAGCCCTCAGGCAGGAGCGGCATCGGCGGTCTCGGCCAGCTTCAGGCCCACCCGCTCGGCGACTATGTCCATGTCGGTGCGGTGCTTGACGATTACCGACATCGTCTCGTTGAACGTGGTCGCGTCGATGTCCTTGGCACCGAGCAGTAGCAACGCACGAGCCCAGTCGATCGACTCGGCGATCGAGGGCGGCTTCTTGAGGTCGAGCTCTCTGCACCATGCCCACTACCTCCACCAGCCTGTGTGCGACGGCGTCGGAGAGGTCGGGCGCGTGCAGCTTGACGATCGCCAACTCGTGCTCCAGGCACGGGTAGTCGAGCCACAGGTAAAGGCACCGGCGCTTGAGCGCCTCAGTCAGCTCTCTGCGAGTTGTTGGACGTGAGCAAGACGACCGGGTGGGTCGTGGAGGTGACCCGGCCCAGCTCGGGAATCGAGATCTGAAAGTCGGAGAGGACCTCCAAGAGCATCGCCTCGAACTCCTGGTCGGTCTTGTCGATCTCGTCGATCAAGAGCACGACCGGCTGCTCGGAGGCGATCGCGCTCATCAGGGGCCGCGCGAGCAGGAACTCCTCGCCGAAAATGTCCTCCTGCACGGCCTCCCAGCCGGCGCCTGCCGCCTCGGCCTGGATGCGCAGGAGCTGCTTGCGGTAGTTCCACTCATACAAGGCCTTGGCCTCGTCCAGGCCCTCGTAGCACTGCAGCCTGATCAGCTCCCTGTCCAGGTAGCGGGCGAGCGCCTTGGCCAACTCGGTCTTGCCGACCCCGGCCGGCCCCTCCACGAGCACGGGCTTGCCGAGCTTGGTCGCGAGGTAGGCGACGAGCGCGGCGGACTCGCTCGGCAGGTAGCCGACTTCGCTCAGGCCGCGCGCGACATCGGCCGATGACGTGGGTCCCTCAGCGGGCATCGTCGGGGGAATGATAGGGCTGGTCCTCGAAGGACAACTGCTCGGAGGGCTTCGGCGGGAAGCGAGGACGCTTGGGAGCGGGGGAGGGGGACGTCGTGCGTGGCGGCGTATCGGGGGCGGGTGTGGGCACCGACTTGATTTCGGTCCGGGCTTGGTCTGCTCGTGCGGGTACGGGCGCCGCGCGCTCTTGGCGCATCGGCGAGGGGGCCACGACGGTCACGTCCTCCCCGGGCCCGGGCGTGTCTTCCCGGCGGATCGTTATGTCCTCGGCCGGGCTTGCTGTGGGGGGTGTCATGTGTTCTCTGCGGGGTGCCCTGCGCGTGCGCGCGTGCGCGCGCGTGAGGGGGGTCTCTGGTGCGCTCGTGGCGCGCATCCGCCAACCGGCGTAGGTGAGCGCTCCGGAGGCGACGAAGGCGAGGAAGAAGCCCCACTGGATGCCCACCGGATAGCCGTGGCCGGCGGGCCTGCTGAAGACCCTGTAGAAGATCAAGAGCGTGGCCCATCCGCCGGCGACCATCACGACGGCCCCGTCGGAGCCGGGCATGTGGAAGTCCTTGCGCTCGGCCCTCGCGAACAGGAGCGCGATCACGCCGGCGGCGACCAGGAAGACGGCCGCCTCGACGAAAGACACGTCGCCGAAGGCGCTGATCGAGTGGGAGTCGATCGAGCCCACCCTCCGGTTCAGGCTCTGCAGCTCATACCAGGGCAGGAACATCGTCACGAGCAAGGCGATGGCCGCCACCGCGGCGATGCGTTGCTCGGGCGCAAGGGCGCCCCAGGCACGCGCTATGCGCGTCACGGGCGGCCATTTGGGGCTTTGCGGGGCATCGATCGATTGTATGGCGCGCCCCAGCGCGAGCAGCCGGGGGAGCCTATAAATGGCGTTGTTCCTCCCAATCAAGAAAAAGTTGGCAGGGGGGTTGACTTTTGCTGTCCTTCGGGTATAAGGTTGTATACGTAGTGGCATCCCCCCCTTGGGGGTGCGCCAAAAATAGGTCTGGTTCGGGTTGCCTTCACAGGTTTACCTGCAGGAGCCAGTTGGGGATTCATCGGAGAGGGAGCCGGGTCGCTTCTATGAGGGAGCCAGAGTTTCGCATGCAAGTTTCGAGGCATAGCGTGGATACGAGTCCATGCGGCGTTGGGCGGTCCGTCATAGGACGCGTCAGCGTCGCTGACGCGCTCTCTCTCTCTCTCTCTCTCTCTGGCCGGGCCGGCTCACAGCTAGATTTCGGCCGGCTCTGTCGCCCGGTTGGGTTAAGCGCCCAGGCTGGTACCTCGCGCGCGTTGGGGCGCGCCTTCGGCTTCTTCGTTTCCCCGTCGCTGAGCGTCATGGACTGGCGGTGGCTGCCCGCCGCTTCCGCGCTGGACACATTGTCATCTCACAACCGGGGGGCGCTCCCCTCTGTCTTGGAGGAGAAATATGCCTGTGAGTGCTCGTAAATCGACTTCGGTCGGTCTTCTATTGTTGAGCCTCCTCGTAGGGGCCCTGGTCTTGAGTACTCGGGCTCTGGCCGCCACCGAAGCGGCGCCCACACCAGGACGCGAGTACGCAAGCGAAGTCACGGGCACCAGCGCGGTGTTGGGCGCGGAGATCGATCCCGGCGGCGGAGAAACGACCTATCACTTTCAGTACGGGACAAGCATGGCCTATGGGCAGAGTACCGTCGAGTCTGGGTCGATCGGGTCCGATGAAAGCGAGCACCCTGCCACCGCGCTGATCCAGGGATTGCAGCCCGCCACCGAATATCACTACCGCGTTGTCGCGACTAACTCGATGAGCGCTCCGGGTGGGACGCCTGGTTCCGATCAGACATTCACCACTCAATCGGTTGGCGGCGAATTGACGCTGCCCGGCGGTCGTGACTGGGAGATGGTCTCACCACCCTCCAAGCAAGGTGCACTGATCGTACCGTTGGGCTCTCATCTCTTCGAAGCCCTCAACGTGCAGGCGTCGAGCAATGGCAATGCGGTCGCATTCATGACGAACTCGCCGCCGGAAGTCGAACCCAAGGGCTTTGCCGGCGGGGTGTCCATTCTCGCCACGCGCGGCTCGAGCGAATGGTCCTCGCAAACCCTCGCTCCGCCTCACGAAGAGGGGACAGGACCGTCGATCGGCAATGGCGGAGAGTATCGCTTCTTCTCCGAAGATCTCTCTCTGGGGATGGTCCAGGTCTTTGGGAACTTCGACAAGGAACTCTCCCCAGAAGCCACCGAACAGACGCCCTATATGCGTACGGTCTACGAGCAGGGGAACGTCAACGCGCACTGTCTGACCTCGTGCTATCAACCGCTCGTCACAGCCGCCAACACGGCGCCTGGCGCCCAGTTCGGAGAAACGACCAACGGCGCCTGCGTAAAAATCCTCTGTGGCCCACAATTCAAAGGGGCCACACCTGATCTCAGTCACGTGGTGATCAATAGCACCACGGCTTTGACATCGCCTTCTGGAGGAGACCTCTACGAGTGGAGTGCCGGGCATGTACAGCCTGTCAGCCTGCTGCCGCAAGACGAAGGCGGTGGCCCGGCGATTGGCGAAGTGGGGGACGAACGCGGTGAAATTTGGCAACACGCAATCTCAAACGATGGGTCGCGCGTTATTTGGTGGATGAGATTTGAAGGCCAAGAACATATCTATCTGCGCGATTTGGCCAAGAATGAAACGATCAGGCTCGATCTTCCGCAGGGGGTTCCGGGAGAATCCAGCGAAGTTGAGTTCATGACGGCCAGTAACGACCTATCGAGGATCTTCTTCCTGGACGCGGGGCGTCTCACCAAAGATTCGAAGGCGGCCTTTAGAGATCCCGACCTCTACGAATACGACCTAAACGCTCCGCTCGGCAGCAGGCTGAGCGATCTCACAGCAGCTCTGAACTCCGAAAAAGAATACGGCGGCGTTCAGCGGGTTCTCGGTGCAAGTGAAGACGGGTCCTATCTTTACTACGCCATTCGAGAAATGCTCTTCGAGTATCATGAAGGTAAGACGACGTTTATCGCCTCGCCTGGAGCACCGACGGACTGGGCGTCCCCACTTCAGTTCCTCACCGCGCGGGTTTCTACCAATGGGCGCTGGCTCGCTTTTCAGTCTCCGGAAAATCTGACTGGGTATGACACAGCGGATGTGATCAGCGGCGTGTCCGACGAGGAGGTGTACCTCTACAACGGAGAAACTAACAAGCTCGTATGCGCGTCGTGTGATCCGACGGGCGCCCGTCCGGCCGGGGAGCCGATCAACGAATCCAACTATGTGGATATGGACCTGCTCTGGCAGGCGGGGACATGGGTCTCGGCGGTGATCCCTCCCTGGTCGAGGCTCGAAGCCGGCGCGGCACGCTACCAGTCGCGCTTCCTCTCCGACAGCGGGCGCCTGTTCTTCGACAGTGACGAAGGACTGGTTCCACAAGATGTCAATGGCACTGTCGATGTCTACGAGTACGACCCTCCGGGAGAAGGCAACTGTACAACGTCGAGTTCGACGTTCAGCGCGCGCTCAGACGGGTGCGTGGGGTCGATCTCCTCGGGTACCTCGCCACAGGAATCAACGTTCATGGACGCGAGCGAAACGGGCGACGACGTGTTCTTCCTCACGACCGCAAAACTCCTCACGCAGGATTTCGATAGCGCATACGACATCTACGACGCTCACGCGTGCAGCGATGAAACTCCATGCTATCCGGCGACGCCCGTCTCCCCGCCGGCGTGCGATACGAGCGATTCGTGCAAAGCGGCACAAACACCGCAGCCTCCGATCTTTGGCTCCCCCTCCAGCGAGACCTTCTCTGGAGCCGGAAATGTCACGGCGACACCTAAAGCGAGCGTGAAGCCGAAGGCGAAGACTCTGAGACGTGCTCAAAAGCTCTCGCGAGCGCTGAATGCGTGCAAGAAAAAGCCGAAGTCCAAGCGCAAGGGTTGCGAGGCACAGGCAAGGATGAGGTACTCCTCGACACATAAGGCCAAGAAGACGAATCGGAGGGCTAAGTAAATGGCTGTCAAGACCCCCTGGCATATCGGCGCTAAAGCCGGCAAGCTGATCGCCGACTTGACAGGAGCGCCCTTGCGTAGCTCGGTCGCTCGCTTGTCCACAACCCTTGGTGTCGTGGTTCTCGCGGGGATCTCACTGGCGGGGTTGACTACCGCTGCGCCCGCGCTCGCCGAAACACCCGCGTGGTGGCATCTTGCGTCGAACTCCAGGCCCGTAAGCATCCAGCCGGGCAGCGAAGGTAAGCTCATCTTGATGGCGAGCAACGTCGGCTACGGGAACCTGAACGCCACCGAAACTCCCGTACGGATATCCGACGCGTTGCCGTCCGGGTTCGAAGCGGTTGGCATATCCGGTATCTCGGAGGATTACGGCGAAGTTTCGAGCGGCCCGGTGACATGCACACTGACATCGCTCAGCTGCACGTTCACGGGATCTATCATTCCGTTCAAACAAATGGAAGTCGTGGTCTCTGTCAAGGTACGCGAAGGCACGAAATCGGGTGAGTTCAATGAATTCAGGGTCACCGGCGGCGATGCGCCTAGCGCGACCATCAGGCGCCCGGTAGCCCTTGGTGGCGACGAATCATTCGGAGTCGCGACATATGAACTGAACCCCGAACAAGAAGGGGGACAAACAGACGCTCAGGCGGGCTCGCATCCGTTCCAGTACACGACCACAATCGATTTGAATGAAAATAGTCAGGGAGCGCCGGTTGCTCTTGTGAAGGATCTGCATTTCAGGCAACCAGCCGGCTTCTTCGGCAATCCAAGCCCGTTCAAGACATGCACGCTCCAGCAGTTCAGCACCATCACGTCGGGCTGGGATAACACATGTCCTATGGCGTCCGTAGTGGGTGTGGCGAAGGTATGGGTGTATTTTGCAGGGGGAGGCTTCGACGTGGGGGGACGGTTTCCATTCGTAAGCCCTGTGTACATTTTGGAACCCTCGACAGGCGAGCCTGCGCGGTTCGGCTTTTTGGTCAACAACACACCGGTGTTCCTCGACACATCGATACGCACCGGCGGCGACTATGGCATCACGGTCAACGTGAACAACATCAGCCAGACAGCGTCCTTCGTGAGCAGTCAGGTGACGATCTGGGGGGTGCCGGGCGATCCGCGCCACGACAAGACTCGCGGCTTCGGTTGCCTACTTGACGCGGCATTCCCGGGCGAAGAACCGTGCGTAGCTCTCGGTCAGCACTTCCCGCCCCCGTTGCTGTCGTTGCCCACTTCATGCACGGGTCCGTTGCAGAGCACAGTGGAAGCTGACTCGTGGAAGGAGCCGGGGCGTGTCGTCGGGCCGCTGTCGACGGCCGAGCCGATGGCGGCGCAGGACGGGTGCAATCGCCTGCCGTTCAGCCCCTCGATCAGCGTCGCGCCGGATGGTCAGGAAGGGAGCACGCCGACGGGTCTCACGGTCGGTATCCACGTGCCCCAGGATCTCGATCTCGCCGGCGAAGGCTTGGCGGAGGCGACCGTTAGAAACACGACAGTGGCGTTGCCCGAAGGCGTGACGCTGGCCGCTGGGGCGGCCGATGGGCTACAGTCGTGCTCGGTTGAGCAGATTGGTCTTGAAACGGCCGCTCTTCCCTCCTGTCCGGATGCGGCGAAGGTAGCGACGGTGTCGATTTCCTCCCCGCTCTTGGCCAATCCGCTGGAAGGCGAGGTGTATCTGGCGCAACAGGACGCCAACCCATTTGGCTCGCTTGTCGCGCTTTACATCGTTGCCCGGGACCCGGTGTCCGGCACCCTCGTGAAGATCGCGGGGAAGGTGGAGCTGAATCCCCTCACCGGTCAGCTTGTCGCGAGCTTTGAAAATACACCGCAATTGCCGTTCGAAGATCTGAAGATGCACTTCTTTGGGGGTGCTCGCGCGCCGCTTGCGATGCCTGCGCGGTGCGGCATCTACACGACGACGGCGTCGATCGAAGGATGGCCTGGCAACTCGCCGTCCGCTGCCGCCTCGAGCTTCCAGGTCGACTCCGGTCCCAACGGGACGCCCTGTCGAAACCCGTTGCCATTCGCACCGACGCTGGCGGCGGGCACGACGAGCATCCAGGCCGGCGGCTTCAGTCCGTTCACGATGACCATGTCGCGCGAAGACGGCAACCAGAACCTCCAGGCGATCAAGCTGCGCATGCCTCCGGGACTGCTGGGGACGCTTTCGAGCGTGAAGCTATGCGGTGAAGCGCAAGCCGACCAAGGGACGTGCGGCTCGGAAAGCCTGATCGGGCACACGACCGTTAGTGTGGGATTGGGTGGAGACCCTTACAGCGTGACTGGTGGGCAGGTGTTCATCACCGGTCCCTATGCGGGCGCACCGTATGGCCTGTCGATTGCTGTCCCCGCAAAGGCCGGCCCATATGACTTCGGCACCGTCGTGGTCAGGGCGAAGGTCGAAGTCGACCCGACTACGGCGGCTCTGACGATCACGACGGACTCCGCGGGTCCCTACAAGATCCCGGCCATCCTGCAGGGAATACCGTTGGAGATAAAGCATGTGAATGTGATAATCGATCGGCCCGGATTCACATTCAACCCGACGAACTGCAGCCCGCTCGCGATCACGGGCAATCTATCGAGCACGGAAGGGTCTTCCGTAGCGCTGTCTGTGCCCTTGCAGGTCACCAACTGCGCGACACTCGCGTTCAAACCAAAGCTGACGGCGTCGACTTCGGGCAAAACCTCGCGAGCTAAGGGTGCGAGCCTGCACGTCAAGCTCACCTACCCTGAGGGGCCCTACGACGCGAATATAGGCAAGGTCAAGGTCGATCTGCCGAAGCAGCTTCCATCGCGTCTCACGACGCTACAGAAGGCTTGTCCCGCGCAGACCTTTGACGCCAATCCAGCTTCATGTCCGGCGGCGTCGATAGTGGGGCACGCAAAAGCCCTCACACCGGTGCTGCCAGTCCCGCTCGAAGGACCCGCGTATTTCGTGAGTCACGCGGGCGAAGAATTCCCCGACCTGGTCATAGTCCTGCAGGGTTACGGCACCAGCGTCGATCTGGTCGGATCGACATTCATCGACAGCAAGACGAATGTCACAAGCAGCACATTCAAGTCAGTACCGGACGTACCGGTAGGCACGTTCGAACTTACGCTGCCCCAAGGCAAATATTCGGCGCTCGCCGCGACCGCGAATCTGTGCACCACAAAGCTCGCGATGCCGACAAGCTTCATCGGGCAGAATGGCGCGACGATACACGCCACCACGCCAATCACACCCACCGGGTGTACAAAGCGCGCCCCAAAGAAGCAAAATAAGCACACAACGAAACACAAATCCCAGAAGTAGTGAGATGGGCGGAACGCAAGGCGTGTTCTCGTCAGTCGTGGCTTTCGATAGGGATCAGCCAGGTGGCAACGGCATAAGACGCGCACGCCCCAACGAGCCCGCCGGCACGAGCCCCGGCGGGCGGACCTTCGCGGAAGGCGAGCGGCGAGCTGACGGGCGCGAACAACTCTCCCAAATCCAACGCGGCCGGATCCTCGCCGCCATGATCGACGTCGCCTCCCGGGATGGGGTCGGCAACGCTACGGTCGCGCGTGTCGTGGCACGGTCCGGCATGTCGCGGCGCACCTTCTATGAGCAGTTCCTCGACCGTGAAGACTGTTTTCTTGTCGCTTTCGCGCAGGCACTCGACCGGATCGCAGAGGTCGTGGGCCCTGCCTACAGCCACCCCCCGAAGTGGCCCGAGCGGGTGCGTTTCGGCTTCGCGGCCCTGCTCCAATTCCTCGATCGGGAGCCCGTTCTAGCGCGCTTTGTCATCGTCGAGGGTTTCGGCGCCGGCCCTAAGGTTCTCGAGCGTCGGAGGCAATTCATCGCGCGAGCTGTAGCCATAGTCGACCGGGAGGGTCGTGCGGCCAAGGCCGGTGAGGGACCGCCGCCGCTCACCGGCGAGGGCGTGATCGGCGGAGTGCTTTCCTTGATCCACTCGCGCCTCGCTTTCCCCGCGGCCGCGATGCGCACTGCCGGCGCCAGGCGTCAAAGCCCATCCGGCGAGGCCCGCCGCGACGAAGTTCCGGCGGCGCTGACCGAACTGCTCAATCCGCTCGTCTCGCTCGTGGTCTCGCCCTATCTAGGGCCCGCAGCCGCACGGCGCGAGCTGGAGCGGCCCCTGCCCGATGCGCTCGGCGCCGCCGCCGACTCTGGCTCGGCTGGCGTGGCGCGGCCGGGCGGCCCGGGGTCAGGCGACCCTCTGCGCGAGCTGGACATGCGCCTCACCTACCGAACCGTCCGGGTCCTGCTCGCGATCGGGGAGTTGGCCCAGTCCGGGGGCCAGCCCTCCAACCGCGAGGTCGGCGATGCCGCCGGCATTCGCGACCAGGGCCAGGTCTCCAAGCTGCTCGCCCGCCTGCGCCAGCTGGGGCTCGTCGAGAATGCCGTCGAGCCTCGCGTCAAGGGCGAAGCGAACGGGTGGACGCTCACCCCGCGCGGGCAACAGGTTCGCGCGTCCGTGTCGGTCTAGGTTTATCCAGTCGGGTCAGCGTGCGATGAACAGCGTCAAATTGGCCCAGTCCGACTGCGCGGGGCGGGCTGAGAGTTCGCGTGAGAGCACCTCGAGGATCGCGCCGAACTCGCCGTGGTCGATGCCCACGACGATGCCCAGGCCCGCATGTGGCCGGCCCGCCTCAGCCCAGCGCCGGGCGATCACGGTGAAGTCCTTGACATCGAACGTGATCATTGCCCGCGTCTCGCTGGTGGCGATGGCAAGCAACTGTTCGTCTGAGAAGCCGTCGAGCTCGCGTTGCTCGTCGGCCGCGCTCACGTCGTGGCCCTGATCGCGCAGAGGCGCGGCGATACGGCGAGCCGAGATGTGAGCGTCCAAGAACAGTCGCACTGGTGGGGGGACCGCCGGCGTTTACTCAGCCGCGACTGACGGCGATGAACGGGTATTCGCGTTCCAGTTGCTCAAGCGGTCGCTTGTTTTCGGCGATCGCTTCGTCGATCTCCCCGGGGAACTGCTTGTAGTAGTCGAGGGCCAGCTGGATCTGGCGCTCGCTCGCCGCCCCGCCCTCGGCCATATGCTCAACTGAGCCCATGTCCCGGTAGGCCTCGACGAGCTGCCACACGTCAAACGCCGTCCCGATCACCCAAGCGCGTCGCTCCCAGTCGGTGCCGCGAAAGGCGATTCCCGGAAACAGGCGCATGCGCAAAGCCTCGTCGGCGAGCGCCTCCACGACGGCGCCCTTGCTACGTCCTGTGCGCCGCGCCTCGTGCTCCACGAGCGCCTCCATGCTCTTGGAGATACGCATGCTGAAGGGAGCAGACTTGGCGGGCATTGCCTCAGCGTAGCACGAAGATTACGTTGTAATCTTCAAGATGAACAGGCCATGTTTGCCACCCATTTGTTGCTACTTCACGAAATAGGACTTTATGAAGTAGCGATGCGGGTGCGGATTCGCTCAGGGTGGTGTGAGCGCCACGCGGCGCTGCCTTGCCGCTCTCAGTAGCTTTTCGGCCGCGCGACCCGCTCGCTTACGTCATTCGTGCTGACATGCTCGTGGCTGTAGCCGGCGCGTGTCTTCATCATGAGGAGCGCCCGCAGCGAGTCGCTCAAGTCGCGGCCGTCTGGCCTCACCTTGGCAAGGTGGTTGACGGCTGCACCGTGATCATCGCCCTGGGTGTGCTCGCCGAGCGCGATTGAGCACACCACGTCGGCCGCCGCGATACCGGCATGTATGCACAGCGTCACATACGCATCGCCGACATCTCGCTCGTCGTCGGCCAGCTCGCGGATAGTCTCGGCGCCTTCCATGAACTGCTCGGCCTTGCTCAGCCTGCCCACGATCGTCGCCGCGTTGGCCTTGCGGAGCTTTGGGGTCACGTGGCGTCCAGCATTGTGTGCCGGCGCAACCTACGCCGTGAACCGTACAACTCGATGCCCTCACGCAGAGCGTCATCGAGCACCGGCTCCGCCGTCGCGGATCTCAACTCGTCCTGAGCGTATTCGAGCACGCGGGCATCGTTTCCGCTGCACGCAGTGGCGAGCGCTTGCAAGTCACCCAGCTGCCGGCTCCATGTTGGGTCATCGGGCTCACAGCCCTCCGGTCGCACAATCAGCAGATCGAGGTCGCTCTCGCTTGTGGCCCGTCCCGAGGCGACGGACCCGAAGATCATCGCAAGCGCAGGTGGCTGTGTCCATCCTGCAATAGCGTCGCGCAGCCGCTCAATCACCTGCTCGGGCAACGTGGCCAGCTTCTCGATCCACTGCGCCGCCACATGATCGCGATTCAGCCTGTAGAGGTTGGCCTTGCCCGCGGATCGTCGTTCCACGACGCCCTCGCGTGCAAGACGATCGGCGGCGTTGCGCACCCCTTGGTGTGAGCCGTGGCCCGCAAGGCGCTGGATCTCGCGGCCTGTTAGCTCGACGTCTGCCCGAGCGAGAACGGAGAGCACATCCGCGTCGAGCGTCGGCGTCAGGACTTGCATCGGGCGGCTGAAGTCCACCCGTCAAGCGTACCAGGAAATTGACAATAAAAGTATGCATATGGCAAATAAAGTAGCCACACTGGATCTACTTGGCGTGATCTGCTCGGCAAATACATGGTCCTCACCGCACCCAGGGGCGCCCTCAACCACTGGGTCGACGATGCGCCAATCGGTTTAAGCGGCTCGGTGCTAGGCGTGCGTCTTGGCGGCGGCGCCCATACGCTTGACCAGTAGCTTCGCGTCCTTCTCGGAGACCGTTCGAAGCTGTCCTTGGAAGGCCAGCTTCCAGTGCTCGGCCGGCCACTTCTGGATGTGCTCCAGCTTGGTGGCCAATGTTTCCGCCGGGATCCACTCGTCTTGCTCGAGCACGATCTCGGGCTCGGTCGGGAAGCGCCAGGGGTAGGCGTCGGCTTTGCCCGGCTTGCCCGGCCACAGCTTCGTGCGGTCCTCATACATCTCGCCGACCACCTTGATCGAGCCCGCAAAGGACATCACCTTCGTGAGGTAGAGCACGATCCGGTCGCCCGCCTCGATCTGCAAGGCCCGCGGTCGGTTGCGCTCCTTGATGCCGATCACCTCGAAGCCGTGGGCCTTGGTGGCTTCGTGGTTTTCAGGGGAGGCGGTCAGGATCCAGGTTTGGGGGGCGTCGGGCATCTGGGCGCGATTGTAACCCGTAATAAGGTCTTCCCTTATTTAGGTTTGTATACTAAGCCAAAATAAGGAGAAATATGTCTAGGGTTATCCGCCGTCGGTGGAGCGCCGACTTCTCGGCACCCTCTCGCCGGGACCGCCGCACATGTGAGTACGAAGCATACGTGCCAGATCCGCTTGTCTCGCGCGCGATCACGCTCGACGGTGACGTCGTCGCCGATATCGTCGACGCCGAGACCGCGATCACCCGCCTCAATGCGGAGGCATCGAGTCTTGTGGACACCGAGGCGCTTGCCCGCATCTTGCTGCGTGCTGAGTCGGTCGCCTCGTCGAAGATCGAGGGACTACAGGTTGGGGCCAGGCGACTGCTGCGAGCGGAAGCCGCCCGGGAGCTTGCAGAATCCTCTTCCGATGTGACCGCCACCGAGGTTCTGGCCAACATCGAGGCGATGGTCTACGCCATCAAGCACGCCCCCGTCGGTGCCCCGGTCACGGTCGATCTCCTGCTCGACATCCATCGACGTCTGCTTGCCGGATCTCGCATCGAGGAGCACGGTGGACGCTTGCGTGAGGCTCAGAACTGGATCGGCGGCAGCGACTACCATCCCTGCGAGGCCGCGTTCGTCCCCCCTCCGCCTGAGCTCGTTGGAGAGCTGGTCGAGGATCTGGTGGCTTTCTGCAACGAAGATTCGCTGCCCGCTGTTGCTCAAGCGGCGATCGCACACGCCCAATTCGAGACGATCCACCCCTTTGTCGATGGCAATGGCCGAACGGGACGAGCGCTCGTGCATATCGTCCTTCGCAGACGAGGACTGGCGCCTCGAGTGCTCCCCCCGGTATCGCTTGTTCTCGCCACATGGGCAAAGGACTACATCGGTGGTCTCGTGGCCACGCGCTACACAGGGTCGGTGGACTCGTCGGCAGCTACGCAAGGGATGAACTTGTGGATCGGTCGTTTTGCCGGAGCCTGTCGGCGAGCGGTCGAGGACGCGTGGTCGTTCGAGCAGCGCGTGCTGAGGATCCAGACGGGATGGCGAGAGCGCCTAGGGGGTATTCGCGCGCAATCGTCTGCCGACCTGCTCCTGAGAGCGCTGCCCGGCGCACCGATTCTCACGGTCAACAGCGCCTCCCGTCTGATCGGTAGAAGCTTCCCGCAAACCAATGAGGCGATCACACGCCTGGTTGGGGCGCGCATTCTGAAACAGGTTGCCGCCAGTTGTGCCTTCGCTGCCACAGTCGGATCCGGTATGGGCGCATCAGCGCAAGCTTCGGTCGGCCCTACGGCGACATTGGGGCCAAGGTCCTTCGCCGCCCATGAGGCGGCGGCCAGGAACTACAGCGGTGGGCACTTCCTTGCGGCTGACCCCAGCTGGCGGGTACTGGACCGTCGACTGGCTCGGTGACGTCACCGCGCACGGTGGGGCCCCGCAGTATCGGATCCCCGGCCCTTTCGGGTCTCAAGCTCGCCGAGCCCATCGTCGGCATCGCCGCCACCCCCGACGGACAGGGGTACTGGCTCGTCGCCAGTGACGGCGGTATCTTCAGCTACGGCGACGCCATGTTCTACGGCTCGACGGGCGCCATCCACCTCAACGCCCCGATCGTCGGCATGGCCCCCACCCCCGACGGACACGGGTACTGGCTCGTGGCCAGTGACGGCGGGATCTTCACCTACGGCGACGCCGTCTTCATGGGGTCGACCGGTGCCATCCACCTCAACGCCCCGATCGTCGGCATGGCCATCGCCACCGACGGGCTCGGGCTACTGGCTCGTCGCCAGTGACGGCGGGATCTTCACCTTCGGCCTCGCCAGCTTCTACGGGCTCGACCGGTGCCATCCACCTGAACGCCCCGATCGTCGGCATGGCCCGCACCCCTGACGGACACGGGTACTGGATCATCGCCATGGACGGGGGCGTCTTCACCTACGGCGACGCCCAGTTCCAAGGCTCCCTCGGCGTTATCGGCGATGATCCTCGGCATCGTCATCAACCCCACCACGGGCCATTACGGCCTGGTGATGGGGGACGGCTCGGCACAGGTCCCATCGCTCACCCCGCCCCCCGCCCCGCCGCCGGCCCCGACGCCCGCCCCGGCACCCGCCGCGGTCCCGGCACCCGCCGCGGCGGCGCCCCATGCGAGGTCGACAACGACGACCGCTCCCGCCAGGATCACCCCGACCACGACTGCACCGACCGCCAGCCCCAGTGGAGCGGGTCCCTTTGCGCCGGCCAGTCTCGGGGCTCCGACGCACATGATCTTCGACGACGAGTTCTCCTCGGGGTCGCTCAACACGAGCCTCTGGTCGCCCACCTGGTTCGGCGACGGCAGCACCCAGAACGGCACGGTCATGGCGTCGTCGAACGTCTCGGTCGACGGCAACGGTCTGGAGTTGAGGCTGAACTCCAACAGCACCGGTGCCATCGTCAGCTCCAACCCCTCGGACGGGCGATCGGGGCATACGGGGTTCCAGGTGGCGCCGAGTCCCGGCCGGCCGGTCTACGTCGAGTACAGGGCCACGCTGCCCGCAGCCGGGGGGCAGATCGCCAACTGGCCCGCTCTGTGGCTGACGGGGCAGTCCTGGCCCCAGACAGGTGAGATCGACGTCATGGAGGGCTTCGGCACGAGCCAGTACCACATCGAGTACGGCCCGAGCTCCGGCCAGGTCTCGAACCCTGGCGGCGTGGGCGGCACGGCTCCCGGCACCCACACCTACGGGGTGCTGTGGTCCACCACCGGCGTCACCTTCGTCTACGACGGGGTTGTGGTCGGATCGGAGACCGCATCGCTCAGCGGCCCGATGTACCTCGTGATGGAGAACTCGCTCGGTTCGCCCGGCGTCCTCGGCGCCACCATGACCGTGCGCGACGTGCGGGTATGGCAGTCGTAGCCGCCACTGCGACGCTCAAACAGCTAGCCGCTTCCTGACGCGTACCGACGTCGAATGCCCGTTTGTCCGGAGTTCACGGTTGCACCGCCTTTTGGTTCTGACCGACACGACGACGTCCCGGGAAGCGAAAGAAGCTGCTCGAAAGGGCTCCATGTGATTATCGTAAGGTGGAGGGATGGGCGATTCAATCAGTCGTGACCGGGACCAATCGACGGCACTTCGATCACCATCGGTTTCGGTGGTGATTTGTGCGTACACGGAAAAGCGTTGGGACATGCTGGTCGCTGCAATGGATTCGGTGCTCGCTCAGTCCTATCCGGTCGCCGAACTGATTCTCTGTATCGATCACAACCCGGAGATGGCCGAGAGGTGCCGAAAGATCTGGGGTGATCGGGAGATTCGTCGATCCCGATATTTGTCCTGGAGAACAAGTATGAAGGCCGGCTCGGCAGCGCCCGCAATACCGGAGTCGAGAATGCCTCGTCGGAGATCGTGGCCTTCTTGGATGATGATGCAGCGGCGGACCGGGACTGGTTGAAATTCTTGGTTGCTCCTTACCAGCAGCCAGAAGTGGTTGCGGTCGGTGGCGCACCGCTTCCCGTCTTCGAGACCTCTCGGCCGGCGTGGTTCCCGCCCCAACTCGATTGGGTATTCGGTTGCTACTACGACGGGTTGCCCACGCAGTTGGCTCCGGCAGATCGGTTGATCGGTGCATCGATGTCGAGCGCGTCGCGAGGCGCTCGGCGCCATCGGTGGATTTCACTCCGACAATCACGACGACATGGACATGTGCCATCGCCTCGCCCATCGGGAAGGTCCACACGCGATCGTGATGGACCCGCGCGATCGTGTACCACAATGTCGTTGCGGAGCGAGTGACGTGGAACTATCTCTGGCGGCGCTGCTTCTTCGTCAACAAAGGAAAAGTGAAGGCCTTTCGAAACATGGGCGGCGCCGCGAATATGGATGCCGACGTGAAATTCGCAGTGCGTTCTCTCCGGCGGAACCTGACGCAGGGACTACGAGACCTCATGAAGGGCGACTTCAATGGCATCTCGCGCTTTGCCGTGTTGGTAGCCGCATTGGCCCTTGCCACGAGCGGAAATATCGCTGGGCGAATCGCAGAGCGCTCGTAGCGCGATCACTGTTCGGGGATAACCCCAAGAGGAGAAGTTGCGTTGTTGAACTAGGTGTTCTTGGGTTTCTTGTTGTGGGGCTTCTTGGTTGACCCTTCGCCTCGGAACAAGTCCCGGGTCAGGTACCACATGCTGAAGAAGCTGTCCCTTGGCGTCCGGAAATTCAAGTACCACGGATCCTGTGGGCGCTTAGGGGACCAAAAAATAGGCTCTCTGCGGTCCATGGGTCCCGGGTAGTCGGTGTAGTAGTAGGACGCCAGTGAAAGCCGGGCTCGGCCTTGCGGGCATCGGACCGGATCGGGCACTCCATGGTACGAAGTGGGCGTGGTCTCGAAAATGACGACCTTCCCCGCCGTCGGCACAATTCGCTGCCCACAGTCCGCCTGGTCGGCAGGCCACAGTTCGAGTTGACCTCCGAAGTCCTCATCCCAATCCGAATTCAGGTAGATGAGAACGTTGACCCGATGAAACAGGCCGGTCGTGGGATGTAGGCGAAAGTCGCGATGGAGAACCTGCGAGGAGCCAGGTGGACTGACGTGAATGCCCGCCCAACTGCGGGTCGGATCCGGAATCAGATGTGCGATACCGGTGAGCTTCTCCAAGAACGCGAGAAACTCCGGAGTCAGAAGGGAGTCGAGAATGTCCTGCGCCGCATGCCCGGTTACCTCCGGGGACTCGGCCTTGACCATTCGATTTCCCTTGTGAACTTGGAGGTTGAGCGCTCGCTGCATTTCCTGAGCCTCAGCCGCGGCCACAGCAGCCGGATCGATGAGGTCCTCGAGAACCAAATGCGGCCAGGGCTTGGCCGTGAGGTAGCTCTCGCGGTATTTTTCGGCGAGTACATCCAAATCCGGGACGGCTATGGGAGAACCGTGCTTTCCCACCCAGGTCTCAGTGGACATTGGATCGACCGTCTTCATCACCGTGTACTCCGAAGCTTCGTGAGCACCATGTTCGCCGAAGGTGGCTCCGCGGCACGTCACGGCCAAAGCCATGTCCTGCTGAATTGAAACCACCGGGCCGATACATCGCAGTACCGGTCAAAGTTCGACCCCTCACACCGCCCAGTTTATCAGGTTCCTCTAAGCTGAATTGGCAGGTCGCGCAGCAGTTCAGGCCCTGTTCCAGGCTAGAAATCGAAGCCATTCCCACCTCGGACGTGCTCGGTGGGCGATGCCCGGGTCGCCTCCGCAGCCTGGGCAATTGGCGCGTAACCCTGAGCCTGGAAGTGGTGGCTTCTCATGCACCTCAGAAGGTCCATCTTCCAGGACGCGAAGAGGTGTTTTCGGACGCCGGGCCATGAAACCCGGAGTTCCAGCCCTGAGATGTGACGTCCGTCGTATTCTTGCCACAGGCTCCTCGACCTAGTGCGTCTGGTCCTGACCGCCCGTAGCGTCGGGCTTGGGTGCATCTGATGCCGTCACTCGAGGTTGGCGCAGAACTCTGAAGACGGTCGGCGAATAGACAAGTGCCTCAAGCACAAAAGCGATGAAGATTCCGATTGCGACACCAGTGAGGCCATGAAGTGCTCCACCGGCTGCGGCCAGTCCGGCCTCCAAGAAGGCTCCGCCCATCGTCCAGATAACCGCTTGGTGCATACGGCCCTGCACCCGGGCGATCGACACGTAATGAGACTTGATCGCATAGGGGTACGTGCTCAATCCGAGGAACCCCATCGCGGTGCTCGCCACCGCGTAGTTCGGGCCGAACAGTTTGAGAATGAGGCTGGAGAAGATAAAGAAGAACGGAGCCGAAGCGACGGACAGGACCAACGATATCCGCATGGTCTTTCGAACTTCACGGCGGAGAGCGGCTTCATCCCCGGGGGCCAAGGCAAACAGCACTGTCGACAGAAGGTTGGGGATGGTCTGGACGATGCCGACGACGAGGAATGCGGCCGTAAACGCGGCGTTGGCTTGCGGACTGACGATGAGGGCGACCAGGACGGGAAAGACCAGGCGGGGTGATTGGATCGAAAGGTTGAGCCAATGATGGCGAAACATCAACTGCCGTTTTTCGAAGATGTTCCTGAAATCCAATCGCGATGAATGGCCTTTCGTCAGCTTGCCGAGCTCGAGAACCAGCACGACCAAGGAAATCCCGAGGCCGGCCGTCCAAGCGACCACGAGCTCGATCCCGGACCGCTTCGGCCAGACTGCAATGAGGATCGGCAGGAGCGCGAGCTTGCTCACGGCAAAGACTGCATTTCGTCTCAGCTGCAGATCACCCCGTAAGAGGCCGATACAGGCGTCGTCCAACACCAACAATTGCGTGCTGAAAATGGCAAGCAGGACAAACACGACAACACCGACCGCCCCGGCGACGCCTTCGCTGATCGCCGATGAGAAGAATTGAAAGATGATTGCCACAGCAACAGCAACAAAGGCAGTCGCAACCGTCACTCCAATGGTGGCCGTGAGGATCAGGGCGCGTGCGTGCGCCTTGTCAATGGACAGTTCGCTGATGACAAAGGTGCTCAGCCCGAAGACGCAGAAAACCGAGATGAATGTGGCTCCTGATTGAACGGCCGAAGCGATACCGACCGAGTGAGCCGAAACCAGTCGTGCGGCCAAGAACCAATAGAAGAACCCAAGGAAGCTCGTGATGATCGTGCTGCCGTACAGATGCGCGGCATTGCGAATGAGTGGGCCCTCGAGAGCCCGCTTGACTCCGGCAATGGGCTTGCTCAATCGCTGCCCTAGTCCGGCCGGAGGGAGGCTGGTCTCACTGGATTGCAGGTCGTTCGTCATGAGTCGAGTGCAGCCGACTCTAATGGACCGACTCCCTTCTTAGCGGAAGGATGACGTTCGCTGAGAGATCCCGCCCATCTCCGGGAGAGATCTGGATCGCATCCTCGTCCCCTCACGGCTGCGCGCCCAGCCCGATGATGGCCTTGGTTACCACGAAGCCCTCGGCATAGCGGGACTGGCATTCGATCCCACGAAGTCGGAGAAGCGCGCCGAATGTCTCGTCATCCCACCAGCTGCGTTCGACTTGCGATGGAAAGCATTGATGCAAGAGCTCCACTTTTCGCTGCGCGGTGGTTTCGTCGAGTTCCACGTAGTGGGTAACCCGTCCTAAGTCACCATCCCATTTAGGAATCTCATAGTGCAGGACGAGCGCGCCTCGCCAGACCGTTGCAACGAGCTGTGCGACGAGGCGGTGGTCTTGATGTGCATCATCGGTACGAGGAGCCAGCACAAGATCGGCGCTGCCAACCCGGGCTACGTCTTCGAGTCCCTGTTTCACTTCATCCCAATGGCCGGGTAGCCGACCGTCCGGTAAGGCGTAGAGGTGATGGGTGATGTTCGCTTGCGGCATGAACGCAGCAGCGGCAATGCGTGCTTCTGCGTGACGGTTAGGAGACCCAGTCATGAGGACGTAGTCCACTCTAAGTTGACGCGATCTCGACAGCGAAAGAAGCGTTCCACCACAACCGATCTCAATGTCATCTGGATGTGCACCGAGGCACACGACGTTCAATGGACCGGTGGGAAGATCGAGGCTAATCATGAGAGATTGGTGTCGCTCGAAGAATACTAACGGCGATCATTGGGTCGGCTGACCCCAAAACGCAGTCAGGGCCCCGCTTCAATTGAAGGCACCTCGATCGCTGGGGCAGGGTGATACGTAGATCGCCCAACTCGCCATGGCATCCATGGGCAGTTGCCACTCTGATAGAGGAGCTCGAGCGCCGAACGCTCCTTGAGCGTGTCCATCGGTGCCCAGAAGCCGTCATAGTTGAAGGCCTGTACCCGGCCATCCGCGGCAGCGGCAACGCAGGCGTTCATGACGAGATCCTCGCCCTCATTCAGGTATTCGAAGATACCCTGACGAAGAACGAAATACCCGCCATTTATTCGCATATCCATGTCGGCAACCGGAACAAAACCATCAACGCGGGAACCTCTCATGTTCACAACGTGAAAGCTCTCCTGCGGCTTTATTGCCAGCATGTTCGCGACGTCATCGGTGTCACTGAGAAGCTTTACCATTTCATCGAGGGGGGCGTCCGTGAGGACGTCGCCGTAGTTGGCGAGGAACATCTCGTCGTTGTCGAGGTGATGTCGAACGCGACGTAGACGCTCGCCGATGGGAGTTTCGATTCCCGTGTCGGCGAAGGTGATGCGCCAATCACTGATGTCGGTATCGAAGAGTTCGATCTCGGCGCCACCCTTCGAGAGAACGAAGTCGTTGGATGTCGTCTCGTCGTAGTTGATGAAATACTCTTTGACCGAGCGTGCCCCATGTCCCAGGCACAAGATGAACTCGTTGTGCCCGAAATGTGCGTAGTACCGCATGACGTGCCAGAGCACGGGGCGATGGCCGATTGGCATCATGGGCTTGGGGGCCGAATCTTCGCTCGTGCGCATCCGGAGCCCGAGTCCGCCGCAGAACAAGACGACTTTCATTGCAACTCCATGGCTAGAAGACTTCGAGCTTCGGAAGCGCTACCACGAGTTGGGCGCCCCAGTCGCGTGTGTACGTCAGTTGGGAAGAAATTTCCTTGCGAAGATTCCACGGCATGATGAGGATGTATTCGGGCTTTGTTTCCGCCAGATGTTCCACCGAGTGAATCGGAATATGTGTCCCGGGCAGGAACTTGCCGTGTTTGAACGGATTTCTGTCCACGGTGTACTCAACCAAGTCCGATCGGATACCGCAGTGATTAAGGAGGGTATTGCCCTTGCCCGGCGCTCCGTAACCGGCGACGGTGGCGTTCTTCCGAGAGCAGTCGACGAGGAATTCGATGAGATCGTTCCGAATCGCCGCAACAGCCGAACCGAAACCTTCGTGGCCTTCGAGGCTGTGAAGGCCCGCCTTTGCTTCGTCGCCGAGTACCTTGACGACACGAGATGAGGGCTCGCCGGCGTTTGCCGATGGTGTCGACCAAGTCCGCAATGAGCCGCCATGGCTCGTCAACTCGTCGACGTCGACCACGGTCAGTCCTGCTTCTGCCAGGACACGCTGCGTCGTGAGAAGTGACAGATAGGAGAAGTGCTCGTGGTAGATGGTGTCGTACTCCCGCGATTCAACGAGTCGTAGCAAGTGCGGGATCTCGATGCTTACGTACCCTGTATCAGAGACCAGTGCCCTGAGTCCGCGTGCAAAATCAACGATGTCAGGTACGTGGGCAAACACGTTGTTGGCTACAACGAGGTCAGCAGGACCGTGACGCTCGGTGACATCTCGACCAGTCTCCGCCCCCAGGAACTTCACTTCTGTCGGTACGCCCCGTTCCAAGGCCGCTTCTGCGACGTTGGCTGCCGGCTCAATCCCGAGGGAGCGAATCCCTCGGGCAACGGTGTGCTGAAGCAAGTAGCCGTCATTGCTCGCGACTTCCACCACGAACGATCCTTCGTCGAGTCCTAAGCGCGAAACGGCCTGCTCGACGAATCGACGTGCATGGTCGACCCACGAGTCGCTGTAGGACGAGAAGTACGCATAGTCGCTGAAGATTTCCGAAGCGGCGATATATGCCGGCAGTTGCACGAGTAGGCACGATGAGCACACTCGCACGTGCAGTGGGTAGAAGGGTTCCATCTGATCGAGCTGATCTTCGGTGATGAAGAGCTCACAGGGGGGCGACATTCCGAGATCGACGAACGTCTTGGTAAGAGGTGCTCCACAGAGGCGGCATGGCGGCGCAATCAACGGATTGCTCCTTGAGGGCTTCGGATTCGCAACTCCTCATCCAGCAGTCCGTCCGCGAGTAGCTGACTGATGCGAGCCAACCGAACATAGCGAGGCCCTTCGAAGTCCACTTTGGTCAGACCGATTCGAGTCATGTCTGCGGCCATTTCGTTGATGCCTTGCGGCACGGTCCACTGTGGCTGAAAGGCGGGCAAGAACTGGCCGATCTTGGTGAAGTCCACCCGGTAGTCTCTCTTGTCCGGTCCAGCGCTTTCCGCGAAGGTGACCGGACAGCCGAGAGCTTCCGATACCTGGAGGGCAACATCGCGAATCTGCACCACGTCTTCGTCGCGCCCCACATTGAAAGCTTGGTCGTGGACCGCATCAAGCGGGGCTTCCAGCGCAGCGAGGAACGCCCGAGAGATGTCTTCGATGTGCACCAACGGGCGCCAGGGCGTGCCGTCTGACTGCAACCGAACCTCTCCCTCGGTGAACGCCGTTCCGGTGAGGTTGTTGACCACGATGTCTGCTCTGAGACGGGGAGACGACCCGTACGCGGTGGCATTGCGTAGGTAGGTCGGGCTGAAGCCGTTGTCCGCCAGCTTTCCGATCCCCTGTTCCGCCAGGACCTTGCTCTCCCCATATGGCGTGACCGGGTGGAACTCACCGTCTTCCGTCACGGCGGCATCTCCCGCTGCGCCATAGAGGGAGCACGAAGACGAGAACAAGAAGCGGCGGACCCCCGCCTGCTTGGCCATTTCCGCAACGTGGATTGCACCATGGGCGTTCACGGAGTACGTCGCGTGCGGGTTGAGATGTCCGATGGGATCGTTCGAAATCGCGGCCAGGTGTACCACGGCATCGAAGCCTTCAAGTTCAGAAGGTGTCACGTCGCGGATGTCGCGCGGGGGGGACGGGTGCAGATCGGCCATCGGGCCGAAGTCGCAACCTTCGTACCAGCCCGCATCGAGCCCTACTACTTCGTGACCATGAGCGCGGAAAAATGGAACGAGCACAGCCCCGATGTAGCCGCGATCACCAGTGACCAGCACTCGCATTGACATTTGCCAATCTTACTCCAGGTTCGACGGAAAATTGAGGCCTGGGGTCTCATGGCAACTGACTCGCAACCGGCGCTGAGCGATGGCGAAATCTTCACGGCGAATTCATGCGCGGGCAACCGTCCAGGTGGCCGAATTCCGGGGTCCGGGGCGGCACTGGCACCCGTGTAGCGCACCCAAAATGCGCCGTCGCGCCGAGAGGGATCCACACGAGTGGGCGTTTCTTGCTGGCGACCGAATCGACGTTTCAGGCGAGGCCGGAGAACTGAGCCTCGGCCTGATCCGCGAGGTAGCTCGCAATTGCCATGCTCGCCGTGGCGGCAGGCGACGGGGCGTTGCGGACATGCAGAAGCGTGCCATCACCGCCGAGGCGAAAATCATCGACGAGCGAGCCGTCCGGGTCCACCGCCTGCGCGCGGACGCCGGACGGGCCCCATCGGAGATCGCCACTCTGGATTTCTGGCACGAATCGCCTCACTTCGCTCAAGAACGCTCGCTTGTTCACGTCGCGCCAGATCTCAGCCATACCCATACGCCAGTGGCGTCGGGCGAGACGTCGGAATCCCGACGAGGCGAGCACCGACCTGAGATCCTGGCCATTGAAATCCCGGCGGCGATACCCTTCGCGCTGGAGAGCGAGAACGGCATTTGGACCCGCAAGAACCCTCCCGCCAACAGTCCGAGTGAGGTGAATTCCGAGAAACGGAAACTGTGGGTCCGGCACTGGATAGATCAGGCCCCGAACCAGGGCGGCCGCCCTTTCGGTCAGGGTGTAATAGTCACCGCGGAACGGCACAATCTGCTCTTGGGGTTCCGAGCCTGTCATCCGAGCCAATCGGTCAGCTTGCAGTCCGGCGCACGCGATCACATGCTTGCAGGTGAAGGTGGATTCACCCGCTCTCACCACCAACTGCGCCCGCTCGGTCGAGATGCCCGTGATCTCCGTGCCCAATCGGATCTCGGCTCCTGCAGCGTGAATGTCTGCGGCCATGGAGGCTGCGACGGATCGATAATTGATGATGGAAGTCGATGGCGACCAGAGCGCCGCGTAGCCGACAGCGTGTGGCTCCACGTCCTTCAGGCCCTCGGGTCCGAGCATTTCGAGGTCAGGGATGCCATTGGCCTGGCCCCGTCTGTGCAGTTCGTTCAATGCCGGAAGTTCCTCGGATTCGGAGGCGACAACGAGCTTGCCGCAACGCTGCACCTCGATCCCGCGTTCTTGTGCGTACTGCTCGAGCGCGGCCTTGCCGGCTAGGCAGAGGCGTGCTTTTAACGATCCCGGTTGGTAGTACAGGCCGGCGTGGAGAACCCCGCTATTGTGACCAGTTTGGTGAGCGGCCAGGGTCATCTCTTTTTCGACAACTACTAATCTGAGTTGCGGTCGTCGATTGAGAAGCTCTCGAGCGGTAGCCAAACCCAATATGCCTGCACCTACCACGACAATGTCGTAACCACCGTTGGAGCGTGCGGCGATGGCCGAAGAGTCCGATCCGCCCCCACTTGTCATTGAAATCCGTCCAAACGCTGCTCGTCGGGGTGTGAACGCCAGTTTGTCATAGGGGCAAGAAACCCGTTCGGGCAATGGGCGCTATTCGCCGCTGCAACGCGCGCCTTTTGGGCGATTCTAGGGGTCGGCCCATTGGCCGAGGGTCCCCTGTAATGTGTGGACGGCACCATTGGAACTCTAGTTGGCTGGCTACCTCCCAGGGCCGACGGAATGGAGGGCGTTCAATCGAAGAGTCCGGAGATGTCCTCGCCGTGACTGTCCTGGATTAAACTTTACGACAATGGTGAAAGCTCGTCATTCATGAAACCACAAAAGGTTGCGATCGGGCTCTATGTCTACAATGGGGAGCTCCTTTTAGGCGCCACCATCGATTCGCTACTTTCCCAAACGATGGGCGATTTCGTACTCAACGTTTCCGACAATGCGTCAACGGATGGTACGGAAGAGATCTGCCGAGCATATGAAGCCGCCGATCCTCGCGTTCGATATATCCGTCAAGGAGAAAATCGCGGGCCCACATGGAACTCCAACTTCGTGGCGCAGGTGTCCCCCGAGACGGAGTTCTTCAAATGGTGCGCTCACGACGATGTCTACGATGCCACGTACCTAGAGCGATGCGTCGCCGAGCTCGAAAAGCAGCCCGAAATCGTCGCGTGCCACAGTCGGACGCGCTATATCAACGAGCGGGGAGAGGAGCTCATGCGATCTTTCCGGCGGCTCGAATTCACCGACCCCCGTCCGTGGGTCCGTCTCCAACAGGTTCTCCTGCGCCCGCACGATTTTTCCTACAGCTTTGCGGTGATTCGCCGATCAGCCCTTCGCCGGATTCGCCCGCTCCAACCTGTGTTCGCCGCAGACGCCGTCGTGCTGGCCGAGCTGGCATTTCAAGGGCCGTTCGGGTTGGTGCCGGAGCATCTCTTCGCGAATCGCATGCACCCCAAGCGGGCTACCGCGGTAATTCTCGCGAGGTCGGGCCCCACAGGTCTGGGCCAAGTGGTTCGGTGGATCGAGCCGATTCCCGCTCTTTCACACCCTCGTCGTGCTTCGTCAGGCTATCGCTTCGTCCGACCTTGGGCCAGAGGAGAAGGCGCGCTGTTACGGCGTCCTGGCGAAGTGGATCGGGCATCACTCGTCCGGCTTCGGATTGGAACTTGCCACTGACGGGCCTCAGCTTGTGGGCCAGAAGGTCTTGAGGGGCTTCAGTAGAGCGAGCACGCAATGAAGGTATCCACTTTCTCAACTTGGGAGCAGCTCGGTAGTCTTCAGGGCTGGAGCGAGCTTGCATCCCACGTCGACGCATCACCGTACGCCTGGCCGACGTTCTGCCTCCCGTGGTGGTACGAGGCGGGTTGGGGCCGGATAGCGTCGATTGCGGTCGAAGAAGCCGGCATCCTGGTGGGACTCGCCCTCATCTACGACCGCGTCGGGGATATCGGACGCCACCTGATCCGATTTCTCGGCAATGAGGTCAACACGTACCACCAACTCCTTGTGGCCGATGACCGCGAGGATGTGGCCGCGCTCCTGATGGAACACATTCTTCACCCCGGAAAAGAGATTGACTTTACGGCTGTACCTCTCCACCTGGCGCGGGCCTACGAGGCTGCGACCTCATGTTCGATGGTCCTGTCCGAGCACGTCGGTTTTGGGCTCGTCGCTGTACCGCTCGACAATCTGGTCGTGCCACCCACCGCCGCGCTCGACTCGATCCGCCTTGTGGCCAGCCCCGACGAATGTGTCGAGCTCCTTGCGGGCTCAGGTCCGCTGTGGCGTGGCCACGCTCCCTCACCCCGCGCCGAAGCCTTCTTCGCGTCGGCGGTTGATGCATCTGCTCGAGCAGGCCGCTTGTCGCTCCTTGTGGCTGGTAGCGGCAACCCCCCCGCTTCTGGTTTGCTCGTGCTCCACGGAACGGGAACCTCTGCCGTCTGGCGTCATGTCGGCGAGCTGGGGCCCCAGGCACATGCGGCCCTGGTGCACGCAGCGTCGGTCGACGCCGCTGAACGGGGATCTCGTCAGCTCCTCTGGCCCGCAACCTCGGGTGTACCCGGTAAGGCGTTCCCGCTCACTGACCTTGTCAGAGCACCGAGCAGCGGTGGTCGCGTCAGTCAGATCTCCGGTGCCGTGAGTAGCGCGGTCAAAGGCATCCGGGACTACCTGGCGACGTAGGCAAGCTCGACTTCTCCAGCCCGAATGGTTGAAGGTCGTCAGAGAACGACTTGTGTGCCGAGGCGATGGGTGGGTGCTCTCTTTGCACCGAAGAGAGATGTGTGTCAGCCGAATGCTCGATCGGATGTCGTGCATGTCACCGCTGACGCCAATGCCGAGCTGGTTCGTCAGGCTCATCGAGTGCGGGAAATGACAAGCTCGGACTGCGCCCGGCGACGGCCTGATTCCCGGCCATTCTTGGGGGCCGGAGCTATGCTGCCGCAATCATGACGGACGCAGGGAGGCCGGTTGCTCTGGTCGTGGGGGCGACGGGGGGGATCGGCGAAGCCGTCGCGACAGCCCTCGCCGATGAGTACAGGGTTGGGCTCGCCGGGCGCGACGAAGTCGCGCTGCAGAAATTGGCCGCCAGAATCCCAGGATCGTTCTGCTGGCCGGTCGATTTATCGGATATACAAGCTTCCTCCGAAATGCCCTCCCAGCTTTCTGAGTTGAGCCTTCTCGTGCATTGCGCAGGGCTGTATGCGTACGGCACCATTTCCGATTCGCCGCTTGGGGTCTGGAAGGAGGTGTTCGATGTCAACCTCTTCGGCGTCGCCGAATTGACCCGTCGTCTGTTGCCCGCGCTGCGTGCAAGCCGGGGTCGGGTCGTCATCGTCAACTCCACGGCGATCTCCGGGGCGCCCGCCAACCGCGCCGCCTATGCAGCCAGCAAGGTCGCGTTGAAATCCTTCGCCGACGCCCTTCACCAAGAAGAGCTCAACAACGGTATTCGGGTGACGAGCGTCTACCCTGGGCGAGTCGCGACGAAGACGCAGCGAGCAGTCAGCGCGGCTGAAGGCCGACCTTACGCGCCCGGGAACTACTTGCGTGCAAGCTCGGTGGCCGAGGCAATTCTGTGGGTCACATCGGCGCCCGCCGACGCACATATCACTGAATTCGAGGTGAAACCGACCTGGCGTCCTGTCGCTGAGTGACCGCTCGGAATGCGACCCGTGCAGCTGGTGGGTGCAGGAGTCTGCGGATCCGGAGGGGAAGGCACTGCTGTCGGGCAACAGCGGTGACCGCCGGGTCTCGATGCAGGAGCTCAGCTCACTTCGCGACTACAGGCCAAGCTCGGATAACACGGCGGCAAGTGAAGGTGCGGCGATGTCCCGGGGCGACATCGCCGTCACGGCGTTTGGCCATGGAATGGCCAGCTCCGGATCGTTCCAGGCAATCGCGACGTCCTCTGACGGGTCGTGCGCACGATCGATGCGATAACTGATATCGGCGATGTCGGTGAGCGCCTGGAAGCCATGGGCGCAACCGGCGGGAATGTAGATCGACCGTTGCGACTCGCCGGTCAAGTCGAAGGCGGTCCATCGACGGAAAGTAGGGGATTGGGGTCGAAGGTCCACGACCACATCGAAGATCGCTCCGGCGGAACAGCGAACGATCTTCGCCTCCCCGTCGCCTGACCGTAGATGGAGACCTCGAATGACTCCCTTGACAGATCGCGAAAGGCTGTCTTGCACAAATGAGCATGGATCGATGCCGGCTGCCCGCACCACATCGGCATCGAAGGTGCGGGAGAACATCCCCCTTTCGTCTCGGTGGGGGGCAGGGGTGAAGAGCAGCACTCCAGGCAGCTCGGTTTCGATGGTTTCCAAAGCTCCCCCAGGGCGCACTACGTTGCCGAACGGTGAATTTTTCCAGTTACCGGGCGATGGACTATTGAGGAATAGGTCATGATACATCCATGACACGACAAGGTGATCCAGAATCTTCTGGCCTGCGGTGTCGAGGCTGCGCCTCGACGCGGACATCTGCGGTTGTCGACTTCGGAGTCGTGCCCGCGTCGGATTGGTTTCCTCTGGTCGATGATCCCAATGAGGACCCGCGATGGCCCTTGCGTCTCTTCTTGTGTCAGGACTGTTTGTTGGCTCAGCTCGGCCCGGACGTCTACCCGACACCGGAGGCTCCGCTGGCCATTGAGTCTCAAACGTCCCGACTTCATGCGGCGGAGTCGGCGATCGAGGTGGTGAGGACGGAAGGTCTCTTCGCTGGGAACACGATCATCGAGCTTGACAGTCATCACGGCGGGTCCTGGTTGGATGCGTTCATCGCAGAAGGTTTGGTGCCACGCGATCCAAGCGAGACGGCTGACCTCGTGGTCGATGTGCACGCCTTGGCGCATGAAGCAGAGCTTTCCTCGCCGCTCGCCGCTCACGCGGCTCGACTTGCGGATGGTGGGCGATTGGTCCTCGAGTTCCACCACCTGTTGCCCCTCGTCGAGGAGGCGCAAATCGACACAGATTCGCCACGGCCATTGGGTCTATTTCTCCTTGCTCAGCCTCAACGAACTGCTTGGTCGCCACGGCCTCGTCGTGACGCGGGCCGTGCAGGTGCCAATCTTCGGGGGAAGCTTGCGGGTGACCGCGGGGCGCTCGGAGGATCACCCGGCAGTCGACGCCAGCGTCGGGGAGATTCTCGCGGCAGAGCGAACGATGGGCCTCGACGACGGGGAAAGACTGGCGGAGTTCGGACGTCGAGGGTTGGAAGTAGCGGAAAGGTTCCGGGACCACTTGATTGGCGCACGCAGACGCCGGAACGACTGTCGCAGGATACGGTGCGCCCTCGAAAGCGCCGGTTCTGATTGCGTTGGCTGGAATTGATGAAGCGCTCTTGCCCTATACCGTCGATCTCTCGCCCCATAAGAACGGCAGGCGGCTTCCTGGCACGCACATCCCGATCTACGCACCCGAAGAGCTACTGAGGCGGCAACCGGACGAGGTGGTGGTGCTGACGTGGGACATTATCGATGAGGTGAGCAGACAGCTTCGCGAAGCGTCCGATGGAAGCGACTGGAAGCCGCGCCTTTACGTTCCGTTGCCCGAGCCCGGGTTCATTTGAGGCCCAAGGCCTGATCGGCGACGGGTTCGAAGCAGTCGAGGCCGTCGCCACCCTTCAGACCGTGTCTTCTGAGTCGACGACCCTCATACTGGCGCGATATCGCAGTATCAGCAGGGGCAGGAAGAAAATGGCCTGGAGTCCCGACGCAACGAGTGAGGCGATTCCCACAGCCAAAATGCCGAAGTGGCCTATGAGGGCCAGGAGGGTCCCGAAATAGACCGCACCCGTGATGAGTTCGCGTACCGCCAATCGCCAGAGACGCCTGTCGATCCATGCGAATGAGGTGTAGAAGGCCGTGACGCCGAGAAAGGGCTGGGAAAGCAGGAGCATACGGAGCAGCGTCGTTCCGTGAAGGGCGTAGGAGGGACCGAACAATCTCAGGATTTCGGGCGCGAAGATCAGTCCTATCGTGACGGACGGCACGAGCACGATCAGCCCGGCGCGCAGCGTGATCTTGGCCTGTTGCCGCAAGGCCCCGGGTTCGGTCGATGCCTCGACGAGAAATGAGGTGACGAGGTTGTAGAGCAAGATCTCCACGCTGTTCGCGATCAGTCCCGGCAGATATGCGTGAGCTGACGCAACCGCACCCAGCCGGTTGATGACGATCAGAACGACCAGTTGTGCCTCGAAGACGATGATGAGGCCGGTGGCGTACTGAGCGACCGCGAGTGAAGCAATCTCTCGTGCTCCCGGAAAGCGCTCACTTGAGGCATTTGTCGCCTGATGCCGTGGGATGACCTTGGAAAACAAGTACCAACTGACCACTGCGGTTGCCACCGCGACGGGTGCCGTCCACGCCAGGAAGATCCCCTGGTGGGCAAAGAGCGCGAGACCGGCGGGAAGCAGGGCGAGTTTGGCGCTGGAGAACAGGATGTTCTCGACGGGGACCCATCGCGTGGCGCGAAGGCTGGTCAGTACTGAGTCCTGCAGGATGAAGATCGTCCACAGGACGACCGCAACGACGAAGAGTGCCCGCCACCCCCAGGAGGGCGGAATGAACTTCTCGCCCAAACCCGCCGAGACGTACACGATTCCAGTGACGAGGGCGACCACCGTAACCAGGAGATACGCCCGGGTAACAAAGCTCCGGGTCTTTGCCCCTGCAATCGGAAGAAACCGATCGAAGATGGAGCCAAAACTGAGTTGGGCGATATTTGCCAGAAGGACCATGGCGGCGATCTCGGCCGAGGCTTGACCAACTTCGTAGGGCGAAGCCAAACGGGCAGCGACAGCCCAGAACACGACCCCGAGCACAGCCGTGCCACCGGAAGAAAGCATGAGAGCAATCGCATTTTGAATGAGGTGTCCACCCCATCGCGGTGGCTCGTCATTTCCGAGTCTGCTCATATGCGGGAAATGGAACTTTAGCGCGGGCCAAATGCTGTATCAGCGACCATTTGCCGCAGATGGCCAGGTTGTTCGTGTTCTCGGCGAGCCGAACCCAAAGATCGGTGTCGACGTCGAGCGGGGCGTACAGCCGCGTGCGACCACGGATGATGGCCGGGGGAGGGGGCGTTTCGCGCCGTTGGGCCGCTCGTCGTGGCCGGCGATCTCCTCGGGCAGGGACCCGGCACGGAGCTCCAGGCATGCCCTCGAGGCGGAACCTCGTGTGAAATGCAAGTTGTCCCTGCGGAGATTTCGCATTTCATCGGCCCTCGGCGTCCATCGTCCCTCGTCGAACGGCGATGGGTGATGACGGCGTGACGTCGATGACGGATTTCCGGAAAGTGTGATGGTTGGTATCGGGTCGTGTGATAGACGAGCTTCCGGGCTTCCTCGTTCGACGGGAAATGAAGAATCCAATATGAAGATTCAGTTTCGGGCAGCCGCGTCTTCCGGTGAATTTTCTGAGGACTTGCGCGAACACAACCCAAATCGATCACGCGCCCCTTTCCTTCGCCCGCGGACTCGTGGCAGAGAATGCCTGGTCTCGGGCGGTTTCAGGCAACACCAGGTGTGCGCGGGAAGATCCACACTGCTCCTCGTAGGGGAAGACAGCGGGGAGGGTCGGGTCGAGAGCACAGCCGTGGGCGCATTGGACCACGCCCCGATGCCCCGCTAGCTTCTTCCCTCACGTGCTGGGTTTCCCAGCAACACATGCGTGCGGTGGAGACGCAACGCCGGCAGTACCCCGTAGTGGGGCGCGCCCAATTGGTGATCTGTGTTAGCTGCTGCTTTGAGCGGCCATCCTCCCAAGAGTGAAAGGAAAATATTCGTTTTGCATCGTCACACGAAAAGAGCCCCTGCTCACGCCAAGAAACGTCCGGCTCACGCCAGGACGACACCGCCGAAGGCCAAGAGGCCGCCGACAAAAGGTCGAATCTCGCCACTTGTCGCGGCGGTAGGTGTATTCGCCGCCACAACAGGAGTTGTAGCAGGTGCGTCGTCTTCGGGGGTGGATGGTCGTGGAACGGCGGGGCGGTCGGTCGACTCGATGTCGTCGAAGGGGATGCGGTTCGCTGACCCGTCCCTCCCGCTGCTCTTCCGTTCCAGGTCCACACCCGTTGACGTGCCGACGACGACCACGTCGACAACGGTGCCGGTCACCACGACCACCCAAAAGCCGCCCAGCGTCCCGGTCGCCCCCAGGACGACGACCACGACCGTGCGCCCGCCGGTCGTGGCTGCCGCCGCCCCCGCACCGAAACCGCCGACCCCGGCGGCAACACCTGGCCCCGGCGGCACGGTTCCCCTGGCGCCGGCCAGTCTCGGGGCTCCTACGAACTTGATCTTCGACGATGAGTTCTCATCGGGGTCGCTCAACCCGAGCCTCTGGTCGCCGACCTGGTTCGGCGATGGCAGCACCCAGAACGGCACGGTCATGGAGTCATCCAACGTCTCGGTCGACGGCAACGGTCTGGAGTTGACATTGAACTCCAACAGCACGGGTGCCATCGTCAGCTCCAACCCCTCGGACGGGCGGTCGGGGCATACGGGGTTCCAGGTGGCGCCGACCCCCGGCCGGCCGGTCTACGTCGAGTACAGGGCCACGCTGCCCGCAGCCGGGGGGCAGATCGCCAACTGGCCCGGACTCTGGCTCACGGGGCAGACCTGGCCCCAGACAGGTGAGATCGACGTCATGGAGGGCTTCGGCACGAGCCAGTACCACATTGAGTACGGCCCGAGTTCTCACGCCGTCTCGAACCCTGGTGGCGTGGGCGGCACCGCTCCCGGCACGCACACCTACGGGGTGCTGTGGTCCACCACCGGCGTCACATTCGTCTACGACGGGGTTGTGGTCGGATCGGAGCCCGCACCGCTGAGCGGCCCGATGTACCTCGTGATGGAGAACTCGCTCGGTTCGCCCGGCGTCCTCGGCGCCACCATGACCGTGCGCGACGTGCGGGTATGGCAATGAGGCGACCCGGCTTCAGGCCGAGGGAGAAAATCTGATCCGGGACGAACGCCTTGCGTTGACGTAGCCGTGGTCCACGAACCACCGGGCGGAGTCTTCAAGGGCTGCCGTGGAGGGGCGGGGCGAGTAGCCGAGCTCCCTCCGGGCCCGTGTGTCGTCGAACATCATGTTCGTGGTCGACATCCGGGCTGATTCGAGGGCGACACTCGGCTCGCGCCGGAGCAGGTGTCCCTCCACAAACTGCGAGAGTGCTCCGACAGCGAGAGCCACGCCCTTTGGAACCTGGACCCTCGGTGTCGGCAAACCCGTGCACGCAGCGAGCCGAGCGAGAAAGGAGCCCATGCTCATGTTCTCGCCGCCCACGATGTAACTGCGCCCAACCGCACCCCGCTCGAGTGCCAGCAGGTGGCCGGCGGCGAGGTCGTCCACATGGACCACGTTCAGGGTGGTGTCGACGAAGGCCGGAACCCGGCCGTTGAGGAATTCGGTGACGAGTCTTCCGGTCGGTGTCGGTCTCGTGTCTCGGGGGCCGAGGGGAAACGTCGGAAGGACGAGGGAGACCGGCACTCCCTGTGCGGCCGCTCGCAGTACTTCGTGCTCGGCCACATATTTCGTCCTCTTGTACAGCCCGAAAAGGTGGGCGATATCGGCGTAACGAGTCTCGTCCGCCGCCCGACCATGGGCGGCGCCCTCCAATCCGATGACGCCGACCGTGCTGGTGTAGATCACCCGCTCACAGCCGGACCGACGGGCTGCTTCCATGAAATTGAGGGTGCCCCCGACATTGACGTCGTGGAAATCCCTGGGGTTCTTGGCCCAGAAGCGATAGAGCGCGGCGAGGTGGAAGATGAAACGGGCACCTGCGCATGCGGCGATGACGCCGTCGGCATCGCGGGCATCGAGTGCGATGCGCTCGACGTCGAGGCCTCGGAGGTTTCGGCCGTCACCGTCTGGCTCGACGAGGGCGACGACTCGGGCACCTCGGGCGAGGAGGGCACGGACGACTGCCGAGCCGATGAACCCGGCTGCCCCGGATACGACGACTCGATCGCCCTCCTCGAGCGAGAGCGCGCCGTTCCCTTCGTGAGGACTCCTTGCGGAAAGGCTCATAGGGGTGCTGTCTGCACTGGCATCCCGTCCGAGGGAGAGCCATTGTCCGCACGTGCGGTTCCGTTGCCGTCATGGGGAGGGAGCACGTACGGAGCATCTGGCCGGAGCTTTCCGGATCGACGGAGCGCCCCCTTGGCCATGGTCCGGCCGAACTCGAGGAAGAGGCCGTACCCGTCATGAGCATCCTCGAGAACGTCGTCCAACGCCCCGACGAAGTAGTCAACTTCTTCTTGTCCGCAGATGAGCGCAGGAAGGAGCTTGACGATATCCACGTTGTCGGCGGCCACCTGCGTCAAAATGCGGTGCCGGTGAAAGAGCGGGACCACCATCATTTGGGAGAAGATGGCCGGCCGCAGCCGCTCGAACGTGTTGAAACGTCGTCGTAAGGACTTCGAGGTTGGAGGGCCGAACTGCAACCCGATCATCAGTCCTTTTCCCCTGACCTCGTGAAACATTTCGTACCGCTCGACCAACGGCGTGAGCCCGGCGACGAAGGCCTCGCCGGTGACGCGTGCCCTCTCGACAAGATTCTCGTCCTCGAACGTGGCGAGGGTGGCAAGGCCGGCCACCATGGCCAGCTGATTCCGCCCGAAAGTGGTCGAGTGTTTAAGGGCTTGTTCGAGGGAGCGTGTAGACGGAGGAGAGGATGCGATCCGACGTGAGAACCGCTCCGACCGGGACGTAGCCGCCCGAAAGGGCCTTTGAAACCGTGATGATGTCCGGTTCCAGACCCCAATGCTCATAGCAGAAGAATTTTCCGGTTCGACCGAGTCCGGTCTGCACCTCGTCCATGACGAGCAACGTCTTGTGCCGACGGCAGAGATCCTGTACCTCGTGCCAATATTCCGACGATGCCATGTACACGCCTTTGCCCTGAATGGGTTCGACGATGAACGCCGCGACATCCCCCAGCCGCATTTCGTTGCGGAGCGCCTCCGAGTCGCCGAACGGCACCGGTACGCAGCCTGGGATCAACTGGCCGAATCCATCGCGGAAGTCGGCTCCTCCGTTCAAGGCGAGCGCCCCCGTGGTCAATCCGTGAAAGGCATGTTCGGCAAAGAGAATCCGGGGGCGACGGGTCGCCTGCCGAGAGAACTTTATTGCTGACTCGATGGTCTCCGCCCCCGAGTTGCAGAAGAAGACTCGATTGATGTTGTCCGCACAGCGGGCTACCAGCTGCTCGGCGAGCAACCCGGGGAGAAGCGCACAATCCATTTGGACCATGTTCGGAAGGTCGAGTTCGATGGCCTGATGGAGTGCCGCCTTCAGCGCCGGGTGACTTCGTCCGAGGGCGTACACACCGAAGCCGGAAAGAAAGTCGAGGTATCGCTGGCCCTCGGCGTCGAAGAGGTATGACCCCTCCCCACGGACATAGAAGCGATCGAATCCGATCGTCTTGAGCACCCGCGCCAGTTGATGGTTCAGGTGCTTCTCGTGCAATGCGTAGTTCTCGCCGTGGCGTGCACGCAGCAACTCGGCAACGTCGAATGGCATTCCCCTACAATACGGCAACGACCAGGGTCGTAAAGCAATGCCATGTGGGATCGGAAGGCTCCTCGGCCGTCGGTTTGGTCACCCCTGGTCGGGCTTGGCGCGTGAGGCAATCAAATGTCGCACAAGCGATCGTTTGTCGTATCGATCGAGGAGCCGACCGACCTCGTGCGGAACTTGGCGTCCGGCCTCGTAGGCGACATAGCGCGGGCCGACCCATCGCACGTAGGGATAGGCGCCTTTCGCGAATCGCCAGTACGAGCGGAGAAGCCCTTCATTGCGGGCGGGACTGCGAAACGCGGCGGGGAACACGGGATAGCTCTCCGCGGCAGGCGATTGACCGTCCGAGTTCGAGGCGTCGCCGTGAGTCCTTGCGTCAAAGAGCTCGATGTCCTGGTTACCGTGCGGTGGATTCGATTCGGTCGCCCCGTTCGAGATCCAATCGATGTACACCTGCAGAAGATCCACTCCCGCGGGTCGAAACCCCATGAACGAGCCAAATGCTCTTGGATTGACGTCATGGATCCAATCGCGTCCCTCGGCGTCCCGGATCGCATTGATGTTCATGATGCCCGTGAGGCCGAGTGCATGGACCACTCTGCGGCCGGTTGCGGCAAATCCCCGCTCCTCGACGAGTCGGATCTGACTGGCCGGCGCCAGTGCCTCCCGCCGTTCCAGGGTTTCGAAGGTCACGACAGCGTCCATGTCCCCGTACCCGAAGATGCCACCGAATTGCAGTTGCCTACCTTCGATGTACTGCTCGAAGAACGTGTCGTCCGAATGGTGCCCTCCGTCGGAGGAGCGCCTCCAACTCTTGCTGCGAGTTGATGATCGAAACCCCTTCGCCGCCGCTTCCCGACCGGGTCTTGTGCACGACCGGCAATCCGAGCTGTCGAATGATCTGGGATGCCTCGAGATCCGGGCCATGCAAGACGGGTGGGGCAGACAACCCGAGCTCCCTGAGTTGCTCTTCCACGAAGAGCTTGTCCATGACGGCGACGCGGCGGAACCATTCTCTGGTGTGCCGTGTCGGAGGCATCTTCAGGATTCCCTGGCCGACGCCCGGTGCCACGCTCTCCGTCATCTGCACGTCGACGATGTGTTCGCCTTCAACCATCTCTGCGAGCTCGGCGAGCTCGCCGAGCTGGTTGAAACGCACGGTGCGATCGAACAGCAGCAAAGCTGCTCCCCGCGTTCTGGGGGCGTTGGTTATCCGTACGGTCCGGATGCCCGCCTTCTTCAATCCAGCGGCGAGAAGACAGAATGAGTCCCAAGCAACCGTCGTCGACGAAGAGAACTGAAGGAGTGCCGGTTGGGGTGACTCCACTTGGCGGCGACACTGTCGGTGTTGCGAGTACCGCCATTGTTTCCCCGATTCACCGTGCCAAGGCTACTTCCAACGTACCCAGATTATCCCGGAATTGGCGGGGTGCGACATCGCCCACGTGCGCTATCAGAATCCCGGGTGGGAGCCGGTACGCACTCAGCGGTCGGTTCGTGCCCACTGCACGACATCTTCGACCTCGCCGCTCTCGACGTCGTAGATGAAGCCGGCGATCAATTCGAGGGGGCCGAGATATGGCATCTGCGCGAGAAGGGCGATGTCTTCACGAAGGGCGGCAGCGTGGTCGTCGATGGGGAAGAATCCGAGATCGGCACCGGTGAGCGTGCGTAATTCCTCGTCGGTCACCCCCGCCAGTCCACAATTGGTGTGCTGCATCACCACGACGGTGTCGACGCCCAGCACATGGCTGGACAGGGCCAAGCTCCGGAGGACGTCGTCGGTGATGCGACCTCCGGCGTTTCGGATCACATGTGCCTCCCCGAGGTGCAACCCGAGTACGGCAAAGACGTCAATCCGTGCGTCCATGCACGTCACGACAGCCATCCGCCGACCGGGCGAGGATCCGCCACGTTGGCCCGGGCGGCGGCGTAGCCCTTGTTTGCGGCGAGGAGTTCGGTGATCTCGTCCATGACCCAGGAGACGGTAACAGCACGGCGAGGAGGAGCACAGCCTGGACCCCTGGCGCACCTCCGCACCCGGTGACGGGCCCCGGAGCGGTCAGACGGCCCAGATCGGGGCCTCGATGCCAGTCCGGGGGAATGGTTCGCTAGATTGTCGCCTCAATGACGAGTGGCACGCAGTCCAAGGCACAACGGCGGGCAGAATCGCAGCGCAAGGCGGCGGAGCGCCGGGCCGCGGAATTGCGCGCCAAAAGAGTCCGAATGACCGTGAGGTACGGCGGGGCCCTGGTGGTGATCCTGGTGGTGGTCCTGATCATCGTGCTCCTCTCGGGCTCGTCTCCGACCACGCCCTCCGCCAAATCGGCCGCCGACGTCAAGACCGTGCCCATTCCGGCTTCGCTGCAGATGGTGGCGCCCCTCGCGACGACGCCGGGCTACGAGGGCCTTCCGATACCGAACGGGCCGAAGCTGGCCACGCTGGCCAACGCCGCCACCGGCCAGACGGTGGACGGGGTCTCAGTGCCAGGCCAACGAGCAGCTGGTCTCGCACGTGCACACGCATCTCAACGTCTTCGTCAATGGACAGGCCCGGGTCATTCCCTACGGGATCGGCGTCCCGGGGGCCGAGGCGGTGCAGACCGCACACGGCGCATTCGTCGAGACCGGAAGTTGCTTCTACTGGCTGCATTCGCACCAGGAGGACGGGGTGATCCACGTGGAATCGCCGAGCACGTCGCTGAGCTTCACCCTGGGCCAGTTCTTCGCCATCTGGGGCGTCCCGCTGAGCTCCACGCAGGTGGGGCCGGCAACGGGCAAGCTCACGGTGTTCTTCACGCGCACCCGGCAAGAAGGTGGGGATCTACAAGGGGAACCCGGCGAACCTGCCGCTCGGCAATCACTACCAGATACAAATCGACGTCGGAACGCCCGTGGTCAAACCGGTCACGATCACCAACTGGGGCAGCCTGTAGCCCGGTGCACTGCGATGCAGTCGTCGTCGGATTGGGGCCCGGAGGAGAAGAGGTAGCCGGAAAGCTCGCCGAGGCCGGTCTCGACGTCGTCGGAATCGAAGCTGAGCTCGTCGGAGGGGAGTGCCCCTATTGGGGCTGTATCCCTTCCAAAATGATGGTGCGGGCGGCCGATCTGTTGGCCGATGGCCGCCGCATACCGGGCAACGCCGGAACGTCGGTCATCACGCCCGACTGGGGGCCGGTGGCGCGGCGCATTCGCGACGAGGCGACGGAGTCCTGGGACGACAAGGTGGCGGTCGATCGCTTCGTCGGCAAGGGTGGACATTTCATCCGAGGCCGCGCCCGGGTGACCGGCATCTCGTCGGTCGAAGTCGACGGCGAAGAGATCGTCGCCGAAAAGGCACTGGTCCTGGCCTCGGGCGCCCGGGCCTGGATCCCTCCGATGTTCGCCGATATCCCGCACTGGACGAATCGAGAGGCCATCGCAACCGAAACTGTTCCCGCGTCGCTGCTGGTCATCGGCGGGGGAGCGGTTGGACTCGAGATCGGCCAGGCGATGTCCAGGTTCGGGGCGAAAGTGACCATTGTCGAAATGGGGGACCGCATCGCTGGTTCCGAAGAGCCTGAGGTCTCCGACATGATCACCCGTCTATTGCGCCACGAGGGCATCGAGGTGCATGCCGGGGTCGACATCGTGAGCGTGTCGTCGTCGCAGGCGACGGGCTGCACCCTTCGCCTGCGGCGACGGGTCCTCGCTGTCGGCCGAGCGCGTCTTGGTGGCGACCGGCCGACGCCCTGACCTCAAAGGGTTGGGCGTCGGCGCGCTCGGACTCGATGACACGGCGCATGGCCTCCCCGTCGATGCACGCATGCGGCTTGTGCCGGGAGTCTGGGCAGTCGGCGATGTGACCGGAAAGGGTGCGTTCACCCACGTCGCCATCTATCAGGCGACGGATTTGTGTGGCCGACATCTTGGGCCATCCCGTCGGTGAGGCGGACTACCGAGCCGTGCCACGAGTGACATTCACCGATCCTGAGATCGGGTCCGTCGGGATGACCGAAGCCCAGGCCCGGGAGTCCGGCGGCGAGGTCCGTGTCATGAGCGAGCCCATAGCGCAGTCGGCGCGGGGCTGGATCAACAAGGGCGAAGGCTTGGTCAAGCTGATCGAGATGGACGGCGTGCTCGTCGGTGCCACGTCAATGGGGCCATGTGGGGGAGAGGTGCTCGCAGCGTTGACGTTGGCCGTGCACGCCCGGATTCCGGTGAGCACCATGAAGGGGATGATCTTCGCGCTACCCGACTTTTCACCGGGCCATCGATTCAGCGTTGTGGTCCTGACTGCCACACCGTCGCTCACGGCGTGGTCAGGTCGGCCAATATGGCGGGAGCTTGGTGTTGCAGCAACGAGAGGTGACCCTCGCCGGGGACGACGGTGATCCGGGCGTCTCGGAGGTGGCGGAGCAGCAGGTCCCGGTACTCGGGTGGACCGGTGTGGTCTTCGGCCCCCTCCCAAATGTGGACCGGTGCGGCCACCTCGTCGAGCGCGAATCCCCAGGGGTTTCCGAAGACCCGGTAATCCTGGAGGCATCCTGCGGTTCCTTGGCGCATCGACTCCTTGATGAAGGCGACCGCGTCGGCGACCTGCCCCCTCTCCTCGAGCGCAGCTGCGTCGACTGCGGGGAAACTGCGGCGAATCTCGCGGTAGAGGCGTGACTCTGACGCGTCGGCGATCGAGACGCGCAAGAGGGCAGAGGCCAGCCAGGGGATCCGGCGGACGAGGAAGAGCAGGATCCGGTCGTCGTTGGAGAGGCCCTTCGTCGAGCCGAACAGCTCGAAAGGCACGGCGCTCGAAAGCAGCCCTACGGCGGTGACCCGCTCGGGCATCTTGGCGGCGCAGACTGCAGCGTACGGCCCACCGCACGACCACCCCATGACGGCAAATCGACCGATGTCGAGTGTGTCCGTCAATGCCTCGACATCGGTGGGCCAGTCGAGCAAGCGGCGCCCCGGCTGGTAGGTCGACCGACCCATGCCCGGCCGATCCGGGGAGACGATGCGCACGCCCAGTGCGAGCGCGGCGGTGTGGGCCGGCGCAGCATCGAGCCGGGAGCTCAGCCCACCGTGAAAGCTCAGGACGGGCCGGCCATCCGGATCGCCGTACTCCTCGAAGGCGAGCTCCCGCCCGTCCGGCAGCGTGACCGATCGGGTCACGCCGACCACCCCGGCCCGAGAGCCTTGAATTTCGGGTGGGGAGGAAGTGCGCGCACGAAGGCACGCTATAGGGTGCTGCTGTGAGTACGAACGTGGATGAGCTTGTCGATGAGCTACTGGCTGACCTGCCGCCGGCGACGACGCCGACCCAGGAGTTCCTGGGGGCACAGTTCGACCGCGGACTGGCGTGGCTGCACTATCCGTTGGGGTACGGCGGCCTCGGGCTGACGCTCAAGGATCACCAGCGGGCGCAATCGCGGCTTTCGGCCGCCGGCGCGCCGAACAGTGGCGTGAAGAATCCGATCGGCTACGGCATGTGCGCGCCGACCATCATCTCTCATGGCACGGACGAGCAGAAGGAGCGCTACCTTCGTCCGCTCTTCACAGCGGAGGAGATCTGGTGCCAGCTGTTCAGCGAGCCCGGTTCGGGGTCCGATGTCGCAAGTCTCTCGACCCGCGCCGTACCGGACGGCGATGAATGGGTCCTCAACGGGCAGAAGGTGTGGACGACCCTGGCCCACTTGTCGAAGTTCGGGCTGTTGCTGGCCCGGACCGATCCCGATGTGCCAAAGCACAAGGGAATCACCGCATTCTTGATCGACATGGAGAGTCCCGGCGTCGAGGTGCGGCCTCTGTATCAGATCACCGGCGAGGCAGAATTCAACGAGGTCTTCTTCACCGATGTGCACATGCCCGAGACGGCGCGGCTCGGCGCGCAAGGAGATGGGTGGCGCGTCGCTGTCACCACCTTGATGAACGAGCGCGTCTCGATCGGCGGGGCCGTCGGTCGACGTGGCTCCGGTCCGATCGGCGATGCACTCTGCATATGGAAGGAGAAGTGGAGCGGCGACTACTCTCCGCATGCGTTGGTTCTCCGAGACCGCCTGGTGTCCTGCTACATACGCAGCGAGGTCATCAACATGACGAATCAGCGGGCGGCCCAGGTCCGTCGAGCCGGGACGCCGGGGCCCGAAGGCTCAGTGGGAAAGCTGGCCTACGCCGAGGAGAACCAACGCGTGTACGAGCTGTGTATGGATCTTTTGGGCAATGACGGGATGCTGTATCCGGCCGGTTACCCGATGATCCGGCCCAAGTCCCTGGGTATGGGTACCACCGATGTCCACAAGTCCTTCCTGCGGGTGCGGGCCAACTCCATCGAGGGGGGCACGTCGGAGGTCATGCGAAACATCCTGGGAGAGCGTGTCCTCGGCCTGCCCGGTGATGTGCGCAACGACAAGGAGCTCCCCTGGAAGGACGTTCCCCGCAGCTGACGCGTGACCTTGATCCGGGCCGCTTACGTGCGACCACTCCGTGGCGCTGAAATGACCGGACGGGCGAGAAGGGACGTCTCAGACTGTCGCCGTGAGACCGGTCACCGTCTCCCCGCGCAGCGTGGGGCCCTCGGTGTGAAGGTGGCAGCGGACCGTGGTGCCGCTCGGTGTGACAAAGGGCTCGGGATCGACGGATGCACAGATCTCCATGGCGAATGGACAGCGCTGGCGGAAGCGGCACCCTGACACAGCGCTCTGGCCCATATCCACCTCGCCGGTCAGGACGATACGGGGGCGTGTCCGTTCCTGATAGGGGTCCGGCACGGGGATCGCCGAGAGCAACGCCGCCGTATAGGGATGGGTCGGACGGAGGTAGACCTCGTTGGCGTCGCCCTCTTCGACGATCTGACCGAGGTACATGACCGCGATCCGGTCGCTCAAATGGCGGACGACCGACAGGTCGTGTGCGATGAACAGATACGCCAGCCCGAGACGGTCCTGCAGATCGCTCAGGAGGTTGATCACCTGCGACTGTGTGGAGACGTCGAGGGCCGAAACCGGCTCGTCGCACACCAGCAGGCTCGGCTCGAGCGCGAGCGCCCGGGCGATGGCCAGGCGCTGACGTTGGCCGCCGGAGAACTCGTGTGGCTGGCGTTCGAGCACATGCCGCCCGATGCCGACTTGTGCGAGGAGCTCGATCACCTTCTGCCGGCGTGCATCCCGGCTGAGCGAGGTGTGGATCGTCAGGGGCTCTCCGACGATATCCAGGATGTTCTGCCGGGGGTCGAGCGACGAGTACGGGTCCTGGAAGACCATCTGCATCCGTTGGCGCTCTCCTCGCAGCTTGGGTCCGCGCAAGGCAGTGATGTCGGTACCGTTGAGCACCACGGTGCCCGCCGTCGGTTCGATCAGCCGTGTGACGAGGCGGGCGAGGGTGGACTTCCCCGAACCGCTCTCGCCGACCAATCCGAGCGTTGTCCCGGGCTGAATGGAGAAGTCGACGCTGTCCACGGCGTTCACCGATCCCGAGACTCGTTGCAGGATCCCGCTGCGCAGCGGGAACTGCTTGGAGAGCCCCTCGACCACCAGGATCGGTTCGCGTCCTGTCGAGGTGACGGCGCCGGACGTCGTTGCCGGCTCCGCAGGGGCTCGAGCACCGGTGAGCGTCAGCTCATCCTGGCGCAGGCATCGGCTCAGCGGCACCACCTGGCTGTGGTCCGACCCGGCGTCCCCGGCGGGTCGGGCTCCGTCACCCGACGCACCCTCGGCGGGAGGCCGCAGCTCAACAGGCGTCGTGACGCACGCCTCGATCGCGTAGTCACAGCGGGGGTTGAACCGGCAGCCTGACGGGACTTGGTCCGGCCGGGGGACGATGCCCGGAATGAAGTGCAGCGGTTCTCCGGCCGGGGTGAGCTGCGGGATCGAGTTGAGGAGCGCTTCGGTGTACGGATGGCGGGGCTGGGTGAAAAGGGCGGTCGCGTCCGTTTGCTCGACGATCTGACCCGCGTACATCACCACGACGTCATCGGCGACGTCTGCGATGACGCCCAGGTCGTGGGTGACGAAGATCATCGCCATGTCCTCCTCCCGTTGCAAGGTGTGGAGAAGCTCGACGATCTGGGCCTGCGTGGTGACGTCGAGGGCGGTGGTGGGCTCGTCGGCGATCAGCAGTTTGGGCGAACATGACAGCGCCATGGCGATCATGACGCGTTGGCGCATACCTCCCGAGAAGGCGTGCGGGTAGTCGCGTGCCCGGGTGGCGGCGTTGGGGATCTCCACCCGCTCGAGCATCTCGACGGCAATCTTCCACGACGCGGACTTGCTGAGATTGCGGTGGGTGCGGACCTGCTCTGCGATCTGGTTGCCGACCGTGTAGGCCGGGTTCAGGCTAGTCATGGGTTCCTGGAAGATCATCGCGATCTCGTTGCCACGGATCTGGCGGAAATCGGCCCGCGACAGGCGCATCAGGTCGCGCCCTTCAAAGCGCGCAGAGCCGTTGGCCCTGCAACCTCGAGGCGGCAGGAGGCCCATGACCGCCAGGGCCGAGACCGTCTTGCCCGAACCACTCTCGCCGACCAGTCCCAACGTCTTCCCCCGCTCGACGCTGAAGTTCGCATCCTCCATGACTGGGAACCACTGGCCGTTGGTCAGGAACTCGATACGAAGTCCCTTGACCGTGAGCAGCGAGGACGCCGGTTCCGTGGCGGCCGCTGGATCAGCCGTCGGAGCGGCGGCGGCGGCAGCTGTGGCGGCGGCTGCCGCAGCTGTCGGCCGGTCGGCCTTGGGGGTGATCCCGCGCAAGCGGGTCACGAGGGTCGGGCGCTTGTCGGCGTCGTTGGTGACGATGCTGGAGCTCTTCGGCCGTTCGCGACCGAGGGAATCACGCAGGCCGTCGGCGATCAGGTTGAAGGAGAGGACCGAGAGCATGATGGCGAGACCCGGGAAGACGAGCGCCCACGGTGTCGTGAAGATGAACTGGTAGCCCTCGTTCAACATCGAACCCCAACTGGGTGTGGGTGGTTGCTCGCCCAGACCGAGGTAGCTCAGCCCGGCCTCGACCAGGAGGGCGAAGCCCAGTGACAACGAGATCTGGATGATGATCGGCGATGCGACGTTGGGCACGACGTGTCGACGTATCAAGCGGTTGGACGTGGCGCCCAGCGATCGTGCCGCCTCGATGTAGTTCTCCTCGCGCACGGCGATGACCTCGCCCCGGAGGAGACGCACGAAACTGGGTATGAAGACGATGGCGATGGCGATGGCCGTGTCGTTGATGCTGGCGCCGAGGAGGGCCGCAACGGTCAGGGCCAGGATCAGCGGAGGGAACGAGAACATCGCGTCCATCGCCCGCATGATCACCGAGTCCACTCCGCCGCGGAAGAAGCCGGCGATCAAACCGAGTGGTGCCGCGAACAGGATGGCGATGCCCACGATCTCGAAGGTGGCCCGGAGTGAGATGCGCCCGCCCCAGATCAGTCGACTCAGGATGTCGCGGCCCAGGTCGTCGGTGCCCAACCAGTGCGCGGTCGAAGGCCCGGCGTTGACGGAGTTGAGGTCCTGCAGATTCGGGGGGTACGGGGCGATCAGCGGAGCGAAGATGGCCGCCACGAGGACGATCAGCAGGAAGGCCAGGCCGGCGATGGCAAAGGGTTGATGGCGGAAGCGGTGCCAGAAGCCCGAGCGTGCCCGTCCGCCGACGCCTTCCTCGATCATTTCCGAGGGGTCGGCCAGCCCGACGAACGGGTCGCCGCTGGAGGGGGGGACGGCGAGACTCATCCGAGACGAACCTTCGGGTTGAGATAGCCGTAGATGACATCGACGATCAAGTTGATGATGACGAACGCCGTGGCGGTGACCAGGACGACGCCTTGCACGACGGGAAGGTCCTTCTCGCTTATCGCTGAGAGGATGTACTCACCGATGCCGGGCAGCGAGAAGATCTGTTCGATGATCAACGTGCCACCCAGCAAGTAGCCGAAACTTATGCCGATGACCGTGACCGCCGGACTGAGAGCATTCTTGAGGGCGTGCTTACCGATGACGACACGGTTACTCAGGCCCTTTGCGGTCGCTGTGCGCATGTAGTCCTGGTCCAAGGTGTCGATGAGTGCGCCCCGGACCTGACGGGCGATGGTGGCCGCGCCGCCCAACCCCAGGGCCAGCCAGGGCAGGATCAGGTGCTCGAACCATCCCCACGGCGAGGCCGACCACTGCACATAGCCCAGGGCCGGGAGGAGATGGGTGTCGACCGCGAACACGATGACGAGGAGCAGTGCCAGCCAGAAGTCGGGGATGGCGACGCCGAGGCTGGACCCCACCGTGACCAACCGGTCGCTTGCGCTGCCGTTGCGGACACCGGCGATGATCCCCGCCGGGACGCCGATGAGGATCGCCAGGAGCATGCCGCCGATGGCGAGGCTGAGAGTCACCGGGAATCGTGCCCTGATGCCGGCGGCGACCGACTGGCCGGGGTTGAAGAGCGAGCTCCCGAGGTCACCGTGGATCACCCCGTTCAGCCAGCGCAGATATTGTCTCCAGAACGGCTCGTTCAGATGCAGCTGACGGGTGATCTCCGCCACCTTGGCCGGGTTGGAGTGCACCCCACCCGCGAGCGTCAAGGCCGGGTCCCCGGGGAGGAGGAGCACGAGGCTGAAGACCGCGAAGGAGATCAGCAGCAGGAGAGGGATCGTGATGAGAAGTCGGCGGACGATGAACGAGAGGAGAGAGCCACCTGAACCCACTGGCGCTCAGCTCGCTTCTTCGGACATCGGACCGTCGCCACGACGCCGGCCCGGGCACGTCGGGGCGCGACGGCCCGTCAGGAGGACGCTGGTCATCGGTTGACCAGTGGCTCGTCTCGGCCTGGGAGATCGCTGCAGATCACACGGTCAGCCGGTTGGGCCGGATTGCCGGTTCCTGTCGCGTCCAGACAACGCTGCTGCTCACTTCTTGACGTAGATGCCGGCCAGGTTCGATCGGCACTGGCCGATGGGCGCCACAACCTTCCCACCCACCACCGACTTGTTGTAGGCGATGATCGACGGCTCGAACTCGATGGGCGTCTCGAGACCCTGGGCCATCACGGTGGCGCCGACCTTCTGCATCAAGGGACCCTGCAGCTTGGGACTCAGCGACGCGTTGGCCGCTTCAACGTCCGGCGCGACTGCGGTGTCCTTGGTCCCCAGGTACTGCGCCGGGAAGCCGGTTGGTTCGAAGAGGGACTCGAACGTGTTCGAAATGTCGGGCCCGTTGGTCAGGTCCTCGCTCAGCAGGGCGTCGCCCTGCTTCTTGATGTAGACGTCCACCAGGATGTCGCTCCCCGGGATCAGCTGGATGCTCGCCTTGAAACCGGCCGCAGCCATCTCGCTCTGGATCACGGTGGCGAGGCGCTGGAACGTGGTGTCGTTCGCGGGCACTTCGAGCTTGAAGGAGAGGCCGTGCGGAAAGCCGGCGGCCGCCAACATGGCCTTGGCCTTCTTGGGGTCGTAGACGTACTTGTTGCCGACCTGCTTGTTGTACCCCGGTGAGTTGGAGGGGAAGGGTTGATAGGCGGGACGCCCCACTCCGGCATAGACGACCTTGTTGATCGCCGCACGGTCGATGGCGTACTGCAGGGCGGCACGCACCTTTTCATTCTTGAAGGGGCCGCGGTCGTTGCGAGTCTCGAGCACTGTGTAGTCATACGACTGGGTGATCGAGGTGCCGATGTTGGGATTGTGCTTCACCTCGGAGTACTGCTGGGGATCGAGGGAGATCATGTCCACCGCGCCCGAGGTGATGGCACTGACGGCTTGGGGCCCCGGGCTGACTTGGACGAAGTTCACCGCGCTCAGAGGGTAGGCCTTGGAGTTCCAGTACTTCGGGTTCTTCACCAATTCGATCGAGGATCCGGGCTGATAGCTCTTCAAGGTGTAGGGACCGGAGCCGACGGGTGTCTTGGCGGCGGTGGCAAAGCTCGAAGGTGGGTAGACCATCCCGTCGATGTAGGTCGAGGCCCAGAGGAAGTCGCCCGCCGTCGGACGGCTGAGATTGACCACCAAGGTGTCCGGGTCGGGCGTGGTCATCGACTGGATGGCGAACAACGAGCTGCGCAGTGGGCTCTTCTTGGTGTTGAGGAGACTGGCCATGACATCGGCGGAGGTCACCGGCTCGCCGTTGGAGAAGGTCATATTGGGCCGTATGTGAAGTGTCACCGTCGAGGAGTTGTTGGAGACCGTCCAACTCTGTGCGACGCCGCCGCTGATGGCGTACTGGCCCGGCGCCGTAACGGACTGGTAGATGTTGGACATCACGGTGTAGCCGCAGTCGTTGACCGACGTGCTCGGATCGAAGTTCGTGAACGAGTCATTGATGTCAAAGCCGTACTTCAACTCGCCGTTGGTGTTGTTGGAGGCTGCTGCACCCGCTCCCTGGCTGCTCAGGCTGGCGGCGAGAAGAGGGCCGAGCAGCGCAGCTGCCGCTGTCCCGGCGAGAACCACCCTCCGTCCACCCAGGCGGGAACGCCGGGACTTCCGACGGTCCTTCGGTGTCGGATGAGTCTGCGATGCTTCGGAAGAACCCATTGCTGCCCCCTTATGCCAACGTCTGAGCTGCTCGATTTGGTGCGTCCGCTGCGGACGCCTCCCGGATCCACTGGCAGTTTGCGTCGAGCGGACGACTATACCCAGTTGATTCCAAGTTCTGCACATCACCCGTCCGTCGGGGTCTTCGGTGGTTCTTCACGCGGTGAGCGCCCGCGCGTTGCGGATCGACAATGCCACGAGTGTCAGGGTGGGCCCGTAGCCGGTTCCGGTAGGGAAAGGGGAGGAGTCGCAGACCACGACATTGGGAACGTCGTGCAGGCGTCCCCACTCGTCACACACCGAGGTCGCTGGATCGCTGCCCATGCGAGCCGTTCCCACGACGTGACGTGAGGCCGGGAATGCTCGAGCTCTTGAACGATCCTTGGCGGATCTCCGCTCCGACGTGGGGAGAGGTGGCGGTGCGCGCCCAAATGGCCCCCGCCTCGTTCAGGATGCCTTCGAGCTTGGGGCCGTAGTAGGCGGAGGCGACGATTTCGTGCCGGTGGGGCTTGTAGGTAATGCGTGCCACCGGGAGCCCGTGGACGTCCCGGATGCTGGGGTCGAGGTCGATCCGGTTGCCGGCTTGTGGCATGTCCTCACCCTGCATGGTGAAGCCGACCATGTGATCGCGCATGGGTGAGGCACGCATCATGTCCTTGTGCTCGTGTCCCCAGGGGTAGAACTTGGACTCGAGCATCGGATGCGCAGCACCGCCGTGTTCGACCAGGCCGCCCTTGAACCACGGCAGTCCCGCCTCGGCTGCAGCGGCCCGTGACTCTTTGTCCACGAGGATGAAGTCATCTTGGAGGTGGGTCACCGAGCGGCCCTTGTGGGCGTGGAGGCGCATCGGCAGCTGCCCGAACGTGAGGGTTTGGAAGTGGTACATCAGGTTGCGGCCGATCTCGGGATGCTCGAGGCCCGACAGAAGCAGCAGGCGCGGCGTCTCGGTGGCTCCGGCTGCCAGCACGACATGGCCCGCCGTCTCGACGTGGCGTTCACCAGCGGCATCGATCCATTCGACGCCGGTGGCACTGCCGTTTTCCACGAGGATCTTCGAGACCATCGACTCGGGCCGCAGTTCAGCCTTCCCGCTCATGAGGGCACGCCGCAGGGAGGCCACGGGGTCACCCTTGGCATGGATGGGGCAGCCGAAATAGGCGCAGAAGCCGCAGTTGTTGCACGCCGGGCGGTCGTCGTAGGGGACCGAGTTGCAGGCCGTGGGCCCCGGGTAGGGGTGATAGCCCAATCGTTCGGCGGCGGCCGTGGTGACCACGGCGCAGTACATGGGCGCACCCGGGGGCATCGGGTAGGGCTCGTCGCGCGGTGCGGCGAAGGGATTGGCCCCGGCCTCTCCGGCCACCCCGATAAGGCGCTCGGCCTCGGCGTAGTAGGGCTTCAGGTCGTCATAGCCGATGGGCCAGTCGACGAGGGTGGCACCCTCGATCGGCCCGAGGTCTGAGAGCACGCGGAAGTCGTCCTCCCGAAAGCGCGGCACTTTGCCATCGGCATGCGTACCTCCTCCGCCGACGGTCGCCGGCAAGTTGTTCACCTCACCGACGTGAATTCGATCTCCATCGGAGGGGCTGACACGGAACGTCCTCGGCTCGAGCCACGGATCCGGGCCGAGGAAGTGACGGCTCCAGAACTTGATCTCGTCGTTGGAGAACTCGTAGAGCAACTCGGAGGGCTTCTCCGTGTTGACCAGATAGTTCTTGCCCCGCTCGAAGATGAGGACCGACCAACCCGCTGCGGTGAGGACGTCGGCGGCAGTGGATCCTCCGGGACCCGAGCCGACGATGATGGCATCAAAGTCACGACTCACGGCTGGCTGACCTCCTCATCGGTGTATCCCCTGGGCTGGACGTCACCGGCAAAATCGATGTACTGCCATCCGACCATGTTGCGATTGCCCAAATATTCGGGTGCCCCGTACATCCCCTCACACGCGTGCTCGTGGATGAGCTCCAGGAACTCTTCGTTGGCCCGCAACCGTGCGTCTTGTTCGTCCGGAGGGATATCGACGAAGTCCTCACCCAACGCAGCGATACCGGCACGGTACTGCTCCTGCAATCCAACCACCGGCCCCAGTCGCTCACGTTCGGGAATGCCGAGCGATCCTTCGATCCGCGTCCGCCAGGCCAGCTCGTCCCTGGAGCTGAGACGGTGGAACGTTGCGAATCGGGGATCTCCGCCGAAGCGTCCCGAGAAGGGGCCGCCGGCCCAGATGAGCGGCGGGTCACTGGCGAACGCGCCGAGGAAGCCGTCGATGAAGTCCACGACACCGGCCTCGGTGGCGCCGGGGTCCTGATCGGTGGGGATCAATCGGGCGCACGCCGCCTGCACGATCGCGTATTGGTTCTCGTCAAAGAATCGGGCCACGGGCGAGTGTAGGTCGACACCAAGGGGGAGGGGGCAAGACGCGTCCCGCTGGACCAGTTGGTCCACACTCCGCCGATGCCACGTGGTCGTCACCGGGTTCGGTATCGCGCGAGGGTGGAGGAGTGGAAAATGACCGCGTCGATGTCGAGCGAGAAAAGCGACTGGCGGCCGAGGCTGCGGCCAACTTGGTCGAAACCGGGATGGTGCTCGGTCTGGGGACCGGGACGACGGTTGCCAACCTGCTGCCGGCGCTCGGTCGCCGCCAGCTCGACATCTCGTGCGTCGCCACGTCTCCGGCGACCGAGCGATTGGCGCGAGCCGAGGGCCTGACGGTCGGGCCGTTCGAGGGGATCTCCCGACTCGACATGGCGATCGACGGCGCCGACCAAGTCGATCCGTCCGGATGGCTTGTCAAGGGGGGCGGGGGTGCCCACACGAGGGAGAAGATCGTTGCGGCCGCAGCAGACCGATTCGTGGTGATTGTCGCATCGAACAAACTCGTCCAACGATTGGCGCCACCGGTTCCGCTCGAGCTCCTGGCGTTCGGACTCGACGCGACACTGCGGTCCCTGGCGACGGCCGTGCTTCGCCACGCTCCCGCGAGTCCCGACGGGGGTGTCCTGGCCGACTACCACGGCGAGATCGACGACCCGGGGCCGCTCGCCGCGATGTTGGGCGCCACCGCCGGGATCGTGGAGCACGGGCTCTTTCCCCCCGCCCTGGTGTCCCAGGTCCTCGTCGGTCGAGGGGACCGGGTCGAGATGCTCGAGTACCCCGGCTGAGGAGCCGGCGGCGGGCGGGGGTGCGGCGCGGTGCGGCGGCGGTGCGCTCAGGCCGCGGTAAAGGTGACCGGTAGGGCGGTCGGGGAGCGAAAGACCTGTCCGCGGATGTGTGGATCGGTGTCGCCCGGGTTGAGGGCCAGGTTCGGCAGCCGATCCAGCACACGGTTCACGAGGGCGCGTGTCTCGATGCGGGCGAGGTGCATGCCCAGGCACATGTGGGGCCCGTGTGCGAACGCGATGTGGGGGATGGCCGGGCGGAAGATGTCGAAGACCTCGGGGTTCTCCCAACGGGTCTCGTCGTGATTGGCCGACCCGATATTGGGCGAGATGCTCTCCCCGGCACCGAGCGTCACGCCGCCGACCTCGACCTCGCACGTGGTCGTGCGGTTTATGGACAAGAGCGGCGGTTCGAAACGCAAGGCTTCCTCGATCGCCTGCGGCAGCAGCGACCGGTCATTGCGGACGGCCTCGAGCTGGTCGGTGTGGGTCAGCAGCAGATAGAGGAGGTTGCCCGAGGAGCGGTACGTCGTCTCGGCTCCGGCCGGTAACAGCAGGCGCAGGAACGAGTAGATCGCCTCGTCCGTCAGCCGCTCGCCGTCGACTTCTGCCTGGACCAGGTCGCTGATGACGTCTTCTTTGGGATCAATTCTGCGCTGCGCCACGAACTCGGCGAAATAGTCGCGGAGTGCCTCTGACGCGGCCAATCCCCGGTCGATGTCGCCCCCGAGGGATATGAGCTCGACCGACCAGCGCTGGAATTGTGCAAAGTCCTCCTCGGGGAGTCCGAGGAGTCGAGCGATCACCCGCACCGGGAATTCGAAGGTGAGCTGACGGACCAGATCCGCTTCGCCGTCGCCGATGAAGCGATCGATCAGCTCGTCGATGATCGGTCCGATGAATTCGGGTTCCCACCGGACCAACGACTTCTCCCGGAAGGCGTGGGCGACGAGGTTGCGGTGCCCCCGGTGCTCCGGGTCGTCCATTCCCAGGATCATGTGACCCATGACCATGCCGATCGTGGAGTCGTACGCCGTGGAGGTGAAGGTCTTGGCATCGCGGAGGATCCGCGAGCAGTCCTCGTAACGAAAGGCATTCCACTCCGGCTCGCCCTCGAATCCCTCAGGCAGGAAGTCCATGGTCATGAGGCGGCCCTTCCATACCGGGGAGTTTCGTCGTTTCTCCGCCAGGTCCGGGTACGGGTCACGAGTGTTCCCGGAGACCACATCCACAAAGGCCGCAAAGGGGTCGTACTCCTGCTCCTGGGTCTCAACCATGGGAATTCCTCTCGATGAGAATCTGGGCTCTCCCACCCTTTTTACACCGGGAGCGCCGTCAGATGTGGTCGCACCGCGGTGGTCCGTGGGAGGCAGGCACCACACTCGGCGCCATCGGCGACGCCGACGCGTAGGCTCCCGCGTCGATGAAGACTTTGCGCACCCCCGACGAATGCTTCGCCGCACTACCCGGATTCGACTATGCCCCGCACTACGAAGAAGTGGGTGACGGAGAAGGGGGTTTCTTGCGGATCCATTACGTGCGCGAAGGCGATCCGGGTGCGCCCGTCGTCCTGTTGCTGCACGGCGAGCCTTCCTGGTCGTACCTCTATCGCACGATGATCCCGGTACTGACGCGAGCGGGCTTACAGATCGTTGCTCCGGACCTGGTGGGCTTCGGGCGATCGGACAAGCCGACCGAGCGCGCCGACTACACCTACGAGCGGCACGTCGAGTGGATGCGCGCCTTTCTCTTCGATCGTTTGGATCTGACCGAGATCACGCTCGTGTGCCAGGACTGGGGAGGACTCATCGGGCTCCGACTCGTGGGCGTGCACCCCGATCGGTTCGCCGCGGGTTGTGGCCGCAAACACCTTTCTGCCCACGGGTGACGTGTCGCCGGGTGAAGCGTTCTTCAACTGGCAGCGCTTCTCCCAGGAGGTGGAGGTCTTCCCGACGGGATTCATCGTCAGCTCCGGCTGCGTCACTGCGCTGGCGCCCGAGGTGCAGGCCGCCTACGACGCGCCGTTCCCCGACGAGTCCTTCAAGGCCGGCGCGCGCGCCTTCCCCATGCTGGTTCCGTCGAGCCCCGACGACCCGGCGCACGATGCGAACGTGGCGGCTTGGAAGGGTCTGGCAACGTTCGCGCGCCCCTTCTTGACCGCATTCGGCGATGGCGACCCGATCACCCGCGGGGCGCATCGTGCGCTCCAGGAGGGCATCGCGGGCGCCAAGGGACAGCCGCACACGACCATCGTCGGTGGGGGTCATTTCCTGCAGGAGGACTGCGGCGAAGAGCTGGCGCACGTCGTCGTCGATTTCGTGGCCGCGACCACATAGCTCCTCCTGACGACGGGGAGTCGGCACTACGCCCGCGAGTGCAGCATCATCTGCGTCGAGCGGCGCACGGCCAGAGCACAGAGCACGATGGCAAAGACGGCCAGCGCACCGATCTCGGGCAGAACCGCGCTGAATCCGGCGTGATGGAAGATGAGCCTGATGAAGGCATCCATGGCCCAGGCCTGAGGAACGACGTGACCGACGGCGCGCACCGTGCTGTCCACCACGTCGAGTGGATAGACGCAACCACCGAGCATCCCGGCGGCGATGCCGACGACGACCGCCGTGGCAATGGCCTGCTCCTGGCTGCGAGCCCAGGTCCCGATGAGCACTGACGCGCCCGACAAGGCCAGAGCCAGGAGGGCGATGACCGCCCCCACGGCGAGGGGATTGCCCCAGTGCACGCCAAAGAGGACCCGACCCAGCAAGAGCAAGCCGATCGACTGCACCGCTGCGACCACCAGAAGGGTGAGGACCTGGGCGCCGACAACGGATCGCTGCCGTACCGGAGCGGCCGTCAGCCGACGCAGTATGCCGAGGTGGCGTGATGCAACCAGCCCCGACGAGAGCACGAGCACGGTGATGCCCATGAAGAGCACGAGGTCGGCGGGGGCCACATAGGAGAACGGACTGAACGGCGCAGGCGTGTGGGTGTGTGCCAGCACGGTGTCGGTGACGTGGGTCGCCGTGCCTTCGGCGGCGATCAGGTCCAGGAGTGCGACGACATCCGTGCGTGCCTGCACCGCGTCAGCAGAGGCGGATTGCGACACGAAGTCGACGCGGATGGATGTTCGGGTGGCCGGGAGTCCCACCAGGCCGGCGACAACTCGCCCACGCAGGATGTCGTCGGTCAGTGCGGTGCGGTTGGGCTCGATCCTGATCTTCACCCCGGCGGTGTGCTGCGCCAATTCGAGGAGTCGCGGTGACGGGTTGACGAGGCCGACCGGCTCCTTGGGGCTCCCCGCCAGCAGGCCCGTGACGAGGATGCACAGGAGTGGGAAGACTGTCGCCAACGCCAGCATCCGCCGATCGCCGATGATGCGTCGGATGTTGACGCTCACAATGGCGATCACGGCTGCACCATGCGCCGCACCCGGATCATGGCGAGCCCGAACGACACGACCGCGATGAGGCAGAGCACCAGGAACGGCCCGAGAATCGAGCCCGCCGCTTCGTGCAACAACGAGAGGCGGCCGAATCCGACCAGCGCCCACCCGTTCGGGGTGCCGAGACTCAGGATCTGGAGGAACTGCGGCAGCGAGCCGGGCGGGAGGAGATTGCCGCCGACGAGGGAGAGGAAGAGTCCCACGATCAGGGCGACGCCAAACGCCTCCTGCTCGTTGCGGGCGAGTGAGGTGAGGAACGCGCCCAATCCGCACATCGCCGCAGCGGCACCGATCGAGAGCAGCAGGACACCCGCCGGTGCTCCCCAATCCGCGCCGAAGAGGATCGTCGTCGCTCCCCAGACCAACAAGATGCTGACGAGCCCGGTGACGAAGATGGCCAGCATTTTGCCGATGACGATCCTCGTGGGCCGTATCGGCGCCGCGGCGATCCGCACCAGGGTGCCGCCGGACCGTTCGAGCATCAGCGATCGCATGCCGAGACCTCCGCCGATAAAGAGGAAGACGACCGCGATGGAGGGGGAGAAGTAGTCGAGGATGCCGCGACTGGCGTTGCCGAGGCTCGTCGTGCTGACGCTGATGGAGGCGAACTGGGGGGCCGACCCCGTTCGGAGATGTCCTGCATAGAGTCGGCTGGCCAGGCCGGCGGCGATCGATTCGGCCCATTCCTCGCCCGCTATCGACGAGCCGCGACTGACCACGTCGAAGCCGGGGGAGTGAGCGGTACCGGGAGCCACTATCGGGATGAGGAGGTTGGAAAGCTTGCTGTGCGTGCCGTTGAGGATCACCCCGCCCGCCAACGTGCCATCGGCGACCTCCTCCCGGACGGTCTCGGCGTGCGGGACGACACGCACGGCCACGTAGGCCGGCAGTTGCGTCGCATGGGCGGCCGCGACCACGACGGCGGGTGTGGTGCCCGCCACGCCGATCGTCAGATGTCCCTTCGGTGCATCGTGGCCGAAGGCGAACCCCAGAATGGCGGTGAGCACGAGCGGTGCGATGAGGCTGGAGATCAGAATGGAGCGGTCCCGCAACCTCCGACGTAATTCGTTCGCGGCGATGACCCAGATCAGTCTCGAAGTTCCTTTCCGGTGAGCGCCAGGAACACTCTTTCGAGGTCGGGCGTAACGACCTCGATGCCCGTGAGCTCGACACCGAGCCTTCCGGCCTCGCGGACGACGCTCGGCAAAACGGCAGCACCGTGGTCGGTGGTGAGCTCGAGCCCGCCGGCGATCGGACGCACGTCGCTCACCGCAGGGAGCAGGAGGCACGCCGCGGTCAGCCCGTCGGCCGCCGCCTCCCCGAAGTTCAGTCGGAGTCGCTCCTGCCCTCCGTAGCGTCGGATCAGGCCCGAAGGAGTTCCTTCGGCAACGAGCCGCCCGTCGTCGATGATGCCGACACGTTGGCACAGCCGAGCCGCTTCTTCCATGTAGTGCGTCGTGTAGAGCACCGCGATCCCGAGTCCCGCCACGGTCTCGAGAATGGCGTGACGGCTTTGGGGGTCGACGCCGACCGTCGGCTCGTCGAGAATGAGCAATCGCGGCCGGTGGAGCAATCCGGCGGCAATGTTGGCTCGCCGTTTCATGCCACCCGAATACGTGCCGATTCGTTCTCTTCCGCGATCGGCGAGCCCGACGAGCGCCAACGTCTCGGTGATGCGTTCCTCGAGCGGCTCGCCGCGCAAAGCGTAGAGCTGGCCGAAGAATCGGAGATTCTCCCGGGCGGAGAGATCGGGATACAGGGCCAGATCCTGGGGGACGTAGCCGATGGCTGCCTTGGCGGCGAGCGATCCTCCCGGCTCGCCGTCGACCGTGACCTCTCCGCCGTCAGCGACGAGCAAGCCGCAGATGATGGCGATCGTGGTTGTCTTTCCGGCACCATTGGGACCGAGCAACCCGTAACACTCGTTGTCATCCACGGTGAAGGAGACGTCGTCAACGGCCGTGCGCTCGCCGAACCGCTTTCGAAGGCCCTGACACGCCAGCACGGCTGGACACTAACTTGGATCTTCATGATCTCCCTGCAGCCCATCGGCGTCGTTGTCGGCGGTCGCACTGCGCTCGACGATGACGAGTGGGGGACGGTGGAATCGATCATCCGACTTGACGCGGATCAATTTGACGCCCGATGCCCTCACCGGACTCGATGCCTTCTCCCACCTTTGCGTGGTGTTCCATTTCCACCTCGTCGACGAGGCGGACATCGTCAGCGGGGCGCGACACCCCCGGGGTAATCCCGACTGGCCGAAAGTCGGGATGTTCGCACAGCGAGCGAAGATGCGACCCAATCGACTCGGGGTGAGCAACTGCGCGCTCCTCGGCGTGCATGTGCTCGACCTTCACGTGCGCGGGCTCGATGCGGTCGACGGCACACCGGTGCTCGACGTCAAGCCTTTCATGCGCGAGTTCGAGCCGTCTGGGACGCGGCAGCCGACGTGGGCTATGGAGTTGATGCAGGGGTAGTACTACTGACGTCACCCGCCCGGCGTCACCCGCCCGGCGTCACCCGGCTCGACGTCACCCGGCTCGGCGTCACCCGGCTCGACGTCCCATCGGTTGCGCCGCCGTCCAGCTGGCGCCGGTTCAGTTGTCGAGCGCGGCCCGCAGCCTCTCGAGTGATATCTCCTCGGTCTTGTGACCTCCGCATTCGGCGCAGTCGGCCGCGTGCCGCCACGACCTGATCATGCGAGTCCCGGCGAAGTTGAGGAACACCGTGAACGTCTCGGAATCGGTGGGAGTGTCCAACCGGTAGTAGGGCCGCCAACCGGTGGCGACGGGCTCACCTCCCACTTCGGTGCCTTTCAAGATGCGCCGGAACCGCATCCGATGCGCATCGAAGACCCACGTGCTGTTGCATGACTCGATGACCGTGGGTTCGAGCTCACGTTCCGTTGGCATTTGGCCAGTATGGCGGACTGGTCTGACCGAGGCCAGAGGCTGAACTGTGTCCCTTCTGGGGGATCCGTTACAGATTCGTGACGTTCTCGACTGGCCTGCGATTCCTTCGAGACGTCATGGAATTCCCCCGTCCACGCGGCAGGATGGCCCCCGTGGTGTAGCTCGATGCGTCGCTGGCGAAGTAGAGGGCGGCACCGACGATCTCGTCCGGTTGGCCACCCCGCTGCAGGGCGAAATTCGCCTTGGCTCCCTTCTCGAATGCCGGGATGTCCCAGGCTGCGGTGACGTCGGTCATGAACGGGCCGGCCATGATGCAATTGACGCGCACCGTGGGGCCGAAGGCATGGGCGAAGCCGACGGTCAGGGCGTTCAGCCCGGCCTTGGCCGCGTCGTAGGGCAGCATGCCCGGGGCCGGACGGATGGAACCGGTGCTCGAGATGTTGATGATGGATCCACCGTCGGGGCTCCTCGCCATTCGCGTGCCGACGAGCGTGGTGAGCCGGAACGGTCCTTTCAGGTTGAGGTCGACCACCTTGTCCCACATGGTCTCGGTGACGGCGGGAAGCGAGTCATAGAGCAGTGACATTCCGGCGTTGTTGACGAGCACGTCCACGTGGCCGAAGGCGTCGTAGGACTGATCGACAAGGCTGTCGAGCCCTTCCCAGTGCCCGACATGACACGCGAGGGGCAGGGCGCGTCGCCCCTTGGCCTCAACCTCCCGGGCGACCGCCCGGCAGTTCTCCAGTTTGCGGCTCGCCACAATGACATCTGCCCCGGCGTCGGCGAACCCCAGCGCCATCGCTTTGCCCAGGCCGCGGCTCCCGCCGGTCACGAGCGCCACCTTTCCATCGAGGGCACCCGTGCTCTTGCTCGTCATCAGGCGCAAGCTAGCGGAGCAGCTCCGCCACTGCTTGTGTGACTGCCTTGGCCATCGGGATGTGAAGGAACTCGTTGGGACCGTGCGCATTGGAGCGCGGTCCGAGGACGCCGGTTGCGACGAACTGCGTGCTGGGAAAGTTCCGCTTGAGATCGGCCAGGAAGGGGATCGTGCCTCCTTCGCCGTGGAAGCCCACAGGCCGACCGAATCGCGCCTGCGAAATTCGTTCGAGTGCCTCCGTGTTCCTCTGGTCGAGCGCAGGGGCGAGCCAACCGTCCGCTACGCCTTCGAGGTCGATGGTGATGTGCGCACCCTCATCGGTGGTGATCGCCGAGATCAGGGAATCCGCCGCCATCTGCGCATCCACGTCGGGGGGAAGGCGAAGCGAGATCTTCGCCGTCGTGAACGGTCGGAGCACGTTGCCTCCATCGCGCACCGCAGGCACACCGTCCATGCCCGTCACTTCGAGTGCGGCGGACCAGGCCTTGGCAATGAGCCGATCGCCTGCCGTCTCCCCAAGAAGCCGAAGCCCGTCGACGATGGGCAGGGAGGAATCTCCGAACTCTTGTGCCGAAGCGGCGAGGGAATCCCTCAGGTCCTCGGGGATGCCTTTCCCCAGCAACTCGGGCAGCAGGATGGCGCCTGTCGCCTCGTCTTCGACGCGGGACAGGATCTTGCGCAGGATGCGGAATGACGACGGCACCACGCCGCCCCCCATGCCGCTGTGAATGCCTTCGTTGAGCACATCCACGCGTACGCTGGCGACCAGATTTCCCCGGAGGGACGACGTCAGCCAGAGCCGGTCATAGCTCATGCAGCCTGAATCGAGGCAGATCACGAGCGAGGGCGTCCCGATCCGATCACGCAGATGCTCGACGTAGGCCGAGAGGTCGGGGCTCCCACTCTCCTCACTGGCCTCGATCAGGATGACCACGCGCCCTCCACCTCCGTCGGCTGCCAACAACGCAGTCACGGCCGCAAAGAGCGCGTAGCCGTCGTCTGCCGTGCCGCGCCCGTACAGGAGATCGCCTTCACGGACCGGCTCGAACGGTGAGAGCCCGGGTCGCCAGTCACCCAACGGCGGCTGTTTGTCCATGTGTCCGTAGATCAACACGGGGTCGCCTGTGCCACCGTTCTCCACCAGCAGGACCGGCGTGCGGCCGGGCAGCTGCACGATTTCCGTCCGCAGGCTGCCGTCCTGTTCCTGTGTCCAGTGCTGCAGGAGGGCGGCGGCCTCATTGATGGCGCCACGGTCCTCCCAGTCCGGATCGAACGCCGGGGAGAGGCACGTGATCCTTGTGTACTCCGCCAGCGTGGGGAGAATCCGCGCTTCCCAGGCCGCGTCGATGGCTGCGAGAGGGTCGGTCATCCAGCAGCCGGTGATTCGGCCAACGTGGCCAGGTGGTCCAACGTCTTGGACATGCCGTCGGCCGTGATCGATGGCAGCTTGCCGCGACGCAGGAGTGCGGCTTGCTTGTCCTCCGAGATGTCCCAGCTCTCTCGGACCAGGGTCCCACCGTCCACCGGTTCGAATTCGTACCGCCAGATGCGACCTCCGAGGTAGCGGCCCAGAAATCCCGAGAGCACCGTCTTCCAGGCGATGCGACGACCTTGCTCGAACTCGATCACCGTGTTGGACATCGAGTACCGCACGCCGGCCTTCATGGACATGTTGAACGTTGCACCGAGAGTGAGCTCCTGGGGTGCACCCTTGAGCTCGACCACCGAGCCGGATCCGTCGATCTCGGGGTGGCGGCTTGCATCCGCCACAATCGCAAAGAGATCTGGGGCCGGTGCAGCGATGACCCGCTCGACGCTGACGATGTTTCCCTCCACGACACACCTCTCTACGTGTAGTTCGGCCTCCCAGTAGTACTAGCACCCCTGGTGTTGGTACTGAGGAGGCCCCTACAGTCCATACTGACGCCATGAACGACCTGACGGAGATTTGCACGTGACTGCGACGGATGAGCTCTCGATCTACTACAACCCACGCTGCTCCAAGTGTCGCACGGCGCAGGGAGCTCCTGACCGAGCGTGGTGTTGACGCGGTGGTCGTGGAGTACCTCAAGGATGCGCCGACAGTGCCGCAACTGCAGGAGCTGATGGGGCAACTCGGCATCAGCGACCCTCGGGACATGCTGCGAACCGGTGAAGGCGTCTACGCCGACCTGGGCTTGGCCGACGCGTCAGGGGCGGCACTGCTCGAGGCCATAGCGGCGAATCCCATCCTCTTGGAGCGCCCCATCGTGGTGCGCAATGGCCGGGCTGTCATCGCCCGCCCGCCGGAGCGCCTGCTGGAGCTTCTCGAGCCATAAGAGCGGTCGGCTTCTGCATGACGGCCTACTCCATGACGGCGAATTGAGCCAGGTCGCTCAGCTGCACCCACTCCAAGGTGGAGGCGTGCGTCGAGGCCAGGACCACCGGAGGAGCCATCCCCGCTTCGAACGCTTCTTGCCAACGACTGGCGCAGAGGCACCACTGGTCGCCTGGCACCAGTCCGTCGAACCCGTGCTCGGGATGTGGCGTCGAGAGGTCGTTGCCCACTGAGGCAGAGAAGGCGAGGAACTCCTCGCTGGCACGGATGCACACCGTATGGACCCCGAGGTCTTCGGCACCGGTGTTGCAACAGCCGTCACGAAAGAAGCCGGTCAGGGGGTTGTAGTTGCAGGGTTGGAGGTCGCCTCCGAGAACGTTCTGAGCCATGCCCCATTTCAGCACGGTTGGGAGACGTCGAGCGCGGCACCGGCCTGTGTGGGTGCTAACTCTTCTCGAACGGTTGCCCTTCGTAGCGATCGACCCAGGTGAATTCTTCGACGGGGAGCCGCCGCAGCCGGCGTACTGCAGCGACAGGGCGGCCCAAAACGACGAGCGCGGCCACGGCGCAGGTTTCGGGAATCGAGAAGAGCTGACGGACGTCGTTCTCCCGCCGGATGGGCATGGTGGTGATCACGCCTCCCAGTCCCTCCGCACGGGCCGCCAACATGAGATTCCAGGCGAAGGGGTAGATGGACGCGCCACCGGCGAGTGTGTAGCGGTCGTGGTCGCGATCGACGGCGGCCAAGGCGGTCAGGTCGGCCAGCACCAGCAGGAGAGCGGGCGCCGTATCGAGGGTCTCGGCCAGACCCGGCGCCGCTCCCGATGCCGCGTGCGCCCGGGCTGCTTCGGCCAGCTCATGTGCGTGGCCGGCGGCCGCAGCCTCGGCGTCCCTGTCGGTAATCGGGGCCCATGGGACCAACCCTGCAGCGTGGATGGCGAGATACTCGTACCACCCGGTCAGATACAGATCACGCAGCGTGCGGCGTAATCCCGGGTCCTTGACGACGATCACACGCCAACCCTGGCGATTGCCGCCACTCGGAGCGAAGCGGGCAGTGTCGAGCACTCGGTGGAGCACATCATCTTCAACGGGCTCAGGGAGGAACTCGCGTACCGCTCCCGTGCTCCGCAGCGTCTCGATCAGATCCAGGTCCACCGTAACAACGGTAGTGGCACCTGCCCACCTCGACCCAGACCTCCCTCGACACAGACCCCTCTTGCACGCCACTGTGGTGTCATGCCTGCGCACCAGCGTCTGCAAGATCTGAGCCGGTTCCCTCTCGTCGTTTCCCCGATGGCCGGAGGACCGAGCACCCCGGCCCTCGTGGCGGCGGCGGCCGAAGCGGGGGCAGTGGGGTTTCTCGCTGCCGGTTACAAGTCCGCAGCCGAGATGCGCAACGAGATCGCTGCCGTCCGCACCGCCACATCGGCCGCCTTCGGGGTCAATGTGTTCGTCCCGGGTGACCCGACCTCCAACCCCGAGGCGCTGGCGGACTACGCCCGCACACTGGAGAAGGAGGCTGCCGCACTGGGGACGGCGCTCGGGCAGCCACGCTGGGACGACGATGACTACGACGCGAAGCTCGATGTGCTCCTGGCCACGCCGCCCGCTCTCGTCAGCTTCACCTTTGGCTGTCCCTCCGCCGACGTGGTGCGCGCACTCCAGGCGGGGGGTTCCCTGGTCGTCGTGACAGTCTCCACCCTCGGGGAAGCGGTGCTCGCACGACAGGCCGAAGTTGACGCACTCTGCCTGCAGGGCGCCGAAGCCGGCGCCCACCGCGGCAGCTTCGTCAACGACGACAGCCCCGGACAGGATGTCCCGCTCTCGACGCTCCTTGCTGACGTGCAGAGGGATTGCGACCTCCCGCTCATCGCCGCCGGAGGGATCACGGGCCCCGAAAGCGTGGCCGCGGTGCTGGCGGCCGGGGCGACGCAGGTGCAGCTGGGGACTGCGTTCCTGCGGTGCGCCGAGAGTGGTGCCCATCCCCTCTACAAGGCGGCTCTCGCCGATCCCCGCTTCACGTCGACGACCATCACCCGCGCCTTCAGCGGCCGACGCGCCCGCAGCCTTGTAAACGGATTCATGCGGGCGCACGACGATGCGCCTCCCGCCTACCCCGAGATCAATCACCTCACCCGACCGCTGCGTGCCGCCGCGGCGGTCGCCGGCGATCCGGACCACATGAGCCTCTACGCCGGTCAGGGCTTCCGCCGTGCTCAGGAACGATCGGCGGGGGAAATCATCGAGGAGCTCGTCTCGAGCCTCAGGAGGTCCACCGGGTCATGAAGTCCAACCCGGTCATGAAGTCCAACCCGGTCATAGTGTGGGGGTCCATGCGCACGACCTCTTCGATGCCCGAGTCGCGGTGAGCTCACGTCGCGAGACGGACACGTTCGAGTTCACGCCACCGAGCATCGACCGCGTTGCTGCCTATCTGCATCACCTGACCGAGGCCGGGCAAGGGTGGATCAACCTCCTGCCGGGTGTAGATCTCGATGAGGATGAGCAGCAGACGGTACAGGCAGGCATCTTCAGCCTGTTCAGCAACCGCCAGCAGCCGGTCGCCATGTGCACGCTGATGCCGCCTCGGCCGTCGAGGCGTGCTTTCGACGGTGTGACGGTCGGTGTGCTGCATCCGACGGGCGGCAAAGCGGTGGCCCGCTTGGCGGAGGCCGGCGTCACCATGCCCGAGGGGTGGCTCGTGCGCCAGGACCATCCCCGGCGGGGGTTGGTCCTGCTGAGCAGGCACGGGACGCCCGAGAACGACGTCATCATGTGGGCGATCCGGGCAGGTACTGCGCTCTGCCGCAAGGACATGACGGGGGAGTGGCAGGCGTTGGTTTACCTGCCGTAGCTGCCCGGTTGCCCGGCGCGCCCGGCGTCGCGCCGCTCGGACGTTGTCCGCCACCCTCATGCGGGGGGACCGGGTTCCGTCGGGCCCGGTCCGGGGGTACACTAGTTGTGTGCCGAAAGTAAGTACTTTGCGCAGCTCCGCTCCGCTCAAGGGGTCGGTCGACCAGATCCAGGCGGCCATGCAAATCGTGGTCGGGTCCATCACCCAAATCCGCGCGCATGAGCGGCTCCTTGTGGCGGCGGGCGTCCGGCTGGACCGCGCCGGGTCGGCGCTCCTCTACAAGCTGTACGTCCATGGCGATTCGCTCCGCGTCACGGATCTGGCCGACTTACTCGGCGTCGACGCGCCGACGGTCACCCGCAAAATCCAACAGCTCGAACGCGAGCAGCTCGTCTCGCGCCGGCCCGACCCCGACGACGGGCGGGCTAGCCGGATCCTGTTGACCCGAGCCGGCAAGCGAACCATCGAACGGGTCTTGGACGCGCGGCGCGAATGGTACGACCGCTTGGTGGCGGACTGGGACGAAGCCGACCTCACGAAATTCGCCTCGCTGCTTGGTCGGTTCGCCTCCTCCCTCGAGCGCGACGTCGAGGAATCGCGTGACGACTGACGTCTCCGCCGGGTCCGATCATCCCCCGCTGCTGCAGACGCCCACGGAGGAAGAGCACCGTCGGATCGTGGTGGTGCTGGCCGCGCTCATGCTGGGCATGTTCCTGGCCGGGCTCGATCAGACGATTGTCTCGACCGCGCTGCCGACCATCGCCGGCGATCTGCACGGGCTCAACCACCTGTCCTGGGTGGTGACGGCCTACCTTCTCACCTCCACCATCTCCACGCCGCTCTGGGGAAAGCTCGGGGACCTGTACGGCCGGAAGAACCTCTTCCAGCTCTCGATCGTCATCTTTCTCATCGGCTCCATGCTCTCGGGCCTGTCGCAGAACATGATGGAACTGATCGCATTCCGGGCCCTCCAGGGGGTTGGCGCGGGCGGGCTGCTGGTGGGCGCGCAAGCGATCATCGGCGACGTGGTGCCGGCCCGCCAGCGCGGAAAGTACATGGGCTACTTCGGCGTGGTCTTCGGGCTGACCAGCGTCGCCGGCCCTCTCGCCGGTGGTCTGTTCACCCAACATCTGTCGTGGCGCTGGATCTTCTACATCAACGTGCCCTTCGGCATTTTGGCCATGTTCGCCATCGCCGCCGTGCTGCACTTGCCCGCTGTGCGTGTCCCGCACAAGATCGACTGGGCCGGCACGTCACTGCTCTCGGCCGGGGTCACGGTGATCATCTTGATGACCACATGGGGCGGGACGCAGTACCGCTGGGGTTCGGCCACCATCATCGGTCTCGCCGTCCTCGGCGCAGCGTTGTTGTTGGCCTTCTGCATTGTTGAAACGAGGGTGGCCGAACCGATCATCCCGCTCGACCTGTTTCGGAACCGCACCTTCAGTACGGCATCGGGCGTGGGGTTCATCGTCGGGTTTGTGATGTTCGGGGCGATCATCTATCTGCCCCTCTACCTCCAGGCCGTCCACGGGGCCACGCCGACCGCTTCGGGCCTCGAAGTCCTCCCGATGGTCTGCGGCATGATGGTGACCTTCATCGTCAGCGGACGTCTCATCACACGTACCGGCCGCTACAAAGTCTTCCCCGTGGCCGGATCGGTCGTCCTGACGGTCGGCCTTCTCCTGCTGTCACGCCTGGGGCCGCACACGACGCTGGCAATGGCCTCGGTCTACATGTTCGTCGTCGGACTGGGCATCGGCCTCATGATGCAGGTGCTCGTCGTGGCGGTGCAGAACGCAGTGCCCTACTCGCGGCTCGGCGTGGCCACCTCGACAGCCTCGTTCTTCCGCAGCATCGGTGGCGCGTTCGGCGTCTCGGCGCTCGGCGCCGTGTTCTCCAGCCGCCTGTTGCACGACCTCTCCCAGCATGCCTCCAAGGCGCAGCTGTCGTTGCTCAAAGGGGGAAGTATCGCGGCCAACCCGGCACAGATCAACCATCTTCCGCCCGCACAGCGCTCCGTGTTCGTCGAGGCCTTCAGCCATTCGCTCCAGGCCGTGTTCCTCGTGGCGGTCCCCTTCACCGTGCTGGCCTTCGTGCTCAGCATGCTGATGAAGGAGATCCCCTTGCGCATGACGTCGCAGGTGTCGCAAGCCGCTTCGGCCAGTCCGGATGCCGACATGACAGATGCCGGGGCCTCAGATGCCGGCACCCCGGGTGCCGGAGGAGATGGTGTGGCGGAGACAGCGGGCCTCGTGGTGGGCTTTCCTGATCTCTGAGGTGCCGCATCACCCTGCGAATCTCCTGAGATCGGAGGGCGTTCCCGCAGGGGGTGGGGATCGGCAAGAGTGATGCATGCCCCCACGTCGAAACGTGTTGTTCATCACGGTCGATCAATGGCGGGGGGACTGTCTGTCAGCGCTGGGCCATCCGGTGCTCGAGACGCCGGCATTGGACGAGTTGGCACGGCGAGGTGTGCTGTTCGCCAATCACTGGGCCAACGCGGCACCGTGCGGCCCCTCCCGCGCCTGTCTCTACACCGGCACCTACCAGCATCGCAATCGGGCGGTGCAGAACGGCACACCGCTCGATTCCCGCTTCACCAATGTCGCACTCGTGGCTCGGGAGCTGGGCTATGACCCTGTGCTCTTCGGCCACACGGACACTGCGGCCGACCCGCGGACGGTGCCAACGGGTGACCCCAGGCTGTACACCTACGAAGGTGTCCTGCCCGGCTTTCGCTGCGTGCTCCACGACCCCTGGGAGCAGGGAAGCCCAGGTTGGGGCAAATGGTTGGCTGACCTCGGTTTCGACGTGCCGAGCAATCCTCACGCGCTCTATGAGCCGATTGACGGTTTCCCCGGATCGCAAGACCATGGGGCCACGTGGGCCCCGGCGCGTTTCCCGCCCGAACTCTCGCAAACGCGCTACGTGAGCCAGGCCGTCACGGCCTGGCTGGAGGAGCACGGTGACGAGCAGTTCTTCATCCATGCCTCATACATCCGGCCCCATCCGCCCCGGCGTAACCCCTTGGGGTACCACAACCTCTACGACGCCGAACAGATCGGGCCCTTTGCGGGGTGCGAGCGCAAAGAGGAAGAGGCGGCGATCCACCCCTTTGCCGGCATGGTGCTCGACGTCCCCAACGTGATGGCGCCTCGACGCGATCTGGATCGTCGCCAACTACGGGCCACGTACTACGGGGCGCAGCGAGAAGTCGACGACGGCCTCGCGCCGCTCTTCGAATTCTTGCTGGGGCACGGCCTGGCCGAATCGACAATGGTCATCGTCACCAGCGACCACGGCGAAATGGGCGGTGACCACTGGCTCCTCGAAAAGCTCGGCTACTGGGATGAGAGCTACCACGTTCCTCTCATTGTGGTCGACCCCCGTAAAGCAGCTGATGGCAGTCGCGGTTCCGTCGTGAGTTCGTTCACCGAGTCCGTCGACGTGCTCCCCACCATCTGCGAATTCATCGGCGCCGAGGTGCCGCTGCAGGCCGACGGGTGGTCGTTGGCGCCGTTCGTCTCGGGGCCCGGCATTCCAGAGCATTGGCGGGATACGGCGCACTTCGAATGGGACTTCTCCGATCCGGCGAGCACGGTGGTCGAACGGTTCTTGGGTGTTCCCATGAGCCATTGCTCGCTGGTTGTCTCTCGTGCTGCGACGCAGAAGTATGTGCAATTCGCCACCTCGGACTCGATCTTTCCACCCTTGCTGTTCGACCTCCGTGAGGATCCCCAACAGATTCACGACCTGTGCCAGGAGCCGGGAAGTGCTTGGAAGGACGCGGCATGGGGATGCGCCAAGGAGCTCCTGCGGTGGCGAATGCGCAGCTCGGAGCGAACGCTGAGCGGCACCATTCTCTCCCCCGAGAAAGGGTTGATCTCGTCCCGGGACACCTGGCGCTGACCCATTTCTTCCTGCGGCGATCACCGTGGCATGCTGAGTTATGCGCGTGTTGGTCACCGGTGCGGGCCGTTCGATCGGTCGGGCGACCGCAGAGGCGCTCACCGAGCGAGGTCATGAAGTGGTCGCCACCGCACGAGATGTCACGGTGCTGCACGACCTGAAGGTCGAACAAGTCCTCAGTCTCGACGTGCAGAGCACTGACTCGGTGTTGGCCGCGGTGGACGCAGCCGGAGAGCTGGACGCCGTGGTGAATAACGCGGGGGTCACCGGACGCGGTCCCTTGGAGGACTTCCCGCTCGAGGACGTCGTCCGCGTGCTCAATGTGAATACGCTCGGCCCTCTCCGGCTGGTCCAAGCGGTCGCACCGCGGTGGAGGGAGCGGGGGAGCGGCGTCCTCGTCAACATCAGCTCGGTGCAGGGCCGCATCGGTACCCCCCTTGAAGGGGTCTACGCCGCATCGAAACACGCCCTCGAGGCGCTGTCGGAGTCGCTGCACTTCGAGCTCGGGCACTTCGGTATCCGGGTGGTCATCATTGAGCCGGGCTACATCGCCCCCGGAATGCACCACACGGCCGATCATGCCGGTCCGGCTGCGTATCGTGGGCTGTACGAACAGTGGGACGGCACGGTCGAGACGCTCGTCGGGCCCGAGGGGCGGCCCGGTCCCGAAGTCGTCGGACAGGCTGTGGCCGATGCCCTGGAAGACCCGTCGACGCCGCTCCGGGTCGAGGTCGGAAAGGACGCAGCGATGGTGCTGGCTCTCCGGCGCTCGCACAGTGACGCGGAGTTGGAGGCAACCATGCGCCAAACGCTCGGCCTCACGTGGTGAGGTTGCGCGCGGTGCCGAGTGTGAAGGAGCAAGTGTGCCGTACCACCCAATGACGGACGAGGAACTCCACGCTTTTCTCACCGGGCTGCCGACGCGCACGGGAAAGCTAGCCACGGTACGGGTGGACGGGCGACCGCACGTGGCTCCCGTCTGGTACGTCGTCGACGACGATGGCGCGCTGTGCTTCAACACGGGGGCGCGCACCGTCAAGGGCCGAAATCTGTTGCGCGACCGTCGGGCCGCCATGTGTATCGACGACGACCGGCCGCCGTTCAGTTTCGTGATGATCGAGGGCGCCGTCGAGATCATCGACGACCTGCGCCAGGTCCGCGAATGGGCGGAACGCATCGGAGGGCGGTACATGGGGGCGGACCGAGCCGCCGAGTACGGCGCCCGCAACGGGGTGGAGGGTGAGCTCCTGATTCGCCTGCTGCCCGATTCCGTCCATTCGGCCGCCGACCTGGCCGACTGAAGCGCGGGGTGTCTCCGGCTGCACGGACGCAGCGAAGGAATGACTACGCCGGCAATCCGATCATTGCTCGGTTCGTGCGCGACGGGGCCGGCCGAAGCCTCGGGCGGCTGCGTCCGAACTGGCCCAATGGGATGATCGCGATGGCGAATATGGCCGCGACGAGCACGAGGTCGGGCAAAATGCCGGCGTGGACGACGGTGAGGGCGAGGTTCTTGACCGACGAGATACCCACGAATGCCTCGAAGGTGCTGATGGCAATGATGACGCGCCGCAGCGCTGGCGTGGCGGCCGGAGCGAGGACGATAACACCCCAGGTGGCGTACCAGCTCCACAGGATCGGACCCAGCAGCGCCACGACCAGCAGGGTGAGGCCGAGGTTGCGAGGAACGTTGTGCTTGGACGAATCGACGAGAAGCCAGACTCCGATGGCCGCGGCGAGCGCGAGACCGATCGCACTCACGATCGTCCGCGCTCCCAGTGCGGAGAAATGCACGTCCACACCATTGGCCAGGGCCGCCGAGACTTTGGAGATCGCATTGACGGGCGTCACGGCAGTGAACGATTTGTTGGCTGCCGTCGTGGTCCGGAGCCAACCCCATCCGTTGCCTGTGCCCCACGAGATCGACTGCAAGGTCAACAGCGCGATCAGACATGCTCCGACGGTGTGGCACATCCGCCGCGCCACCGACGCGCCCGTCCCCGCCCAGGCCCATCCCAAGAACACGACGCCCAGCAATGCAGGAGATTTGACTCCGGCCGCAACGGCACACAGGACGACACCGGGGACGGTGCCCCGGCGCATGGCCACCACGAGTCCCGCCATGAGGAGACCGAGCATGAGTGCTTCGTTGTGTGCTCCCCCGATCAACGTGATCAGGACCAACGGACAGCCGGCGCCGAGGAGGACGGCCTGGGCCGGATCTCGCCCGAGGCGGCGAGCGAGTGCCGGCGTTGCGGCGATTATCAAAGCGAGGCTGGCCCCCTCGAGCAGGCGCAGGAGGAGGATATCCGGCAAGACCTTGTGACCCGATGCCGTGTCGAGAGCGCCGTCGATGGCCAAGAACGTGGGTCCGTAGGGTGACGGCGTATTCGTCCACACCGAATCGGGGAGGGAGCTGAACGGCGTAGAGCCAAGGATCCCGGTGCCATAGGTGTAGGGATCGATGTGGTGACTGACCATCTCCCCCTGTCCGGCATAGCTGTAGACATCGCGACTGAACAGCGGGGGAGCCAGAAGGAGTGGAAGGGCCCAAATGACCACAACCAAGACGACCTTCCTCACTGCCACGCCACGGTGCGAGGAGAGGTGGCGCAACAGCCCGATCCAGACCCGCACCAGAAGGATCATCCCGCCGTACACCGCGATGATGGCGTAGATCGGAGGGTGCGCGAGGTCCGACCCGATCGAGCCGAAGAGGCCTCCGGGCATTCCGAAGTACCATGCGCCCGCCAGGTGGTTTTCGTAGGGCGAGCCGCCGAGCAAGGCTCCGAGAACGATGGCCAGCGTGGCGACGAGTCCCAACACTGCGGTGGCGGTCAGACGGTGTGGGGCCAACTCGACGCTCGACGCGTCCGGAACCATGTCGCTCTCCCTGTCGGCAGTTCTCATGGCAGACCAGCTCGCACGTTTCCCCTCGGTCCCAGGGTCCCCAGTGGAATCCCAGCGTTGCGCAGAAGAATGCGCGCTGTCACGGGGGTGAAATCTATCTGTCATCAAACCGGAAGATGCAGCATGCGGACCCAAATTCCTCGTCCGACCAGAAAGCTGACGGTACAGGCCCCACGATGTGGAGAAATTCCAGATGAGGATGGCTCTCAGGTGAAGATCGTCAGTTCGTGAAGACAGCACGTGTCCACGTCGGGCCATTGTGGCCCTATGCAGTCTTGATCGGTCTTCCTGCCGCGGCGTTCATCCTTCCGGACGTCTTTGGCGGTCACCTCTTGATGACCGGTGACAACGTCCAGCAGAACTACCCGCTCCACGTGCTCGTCGGGTCCATGTTCCGCCATGGCGAACTGCCCTTCTGGAATCAATACATCTTCAGTGGCACGCCGCTCCTGGCCGGATTCAATGCGGGGGCGTTCTACCCCCTGATCGGGCTGTTCGCCATCCTTCCGGACCGCGTGGCCTGGATAGCGACCGAGGTGACGCTCTTCTCGCTCATCGCCATCGGCATGTATCTCTTCCTCCGGGCGCTGAAACTCTCGACGATCCCGAGCGTGTTGGCGGCCGTGGCGTTCTCATTCTCCGGGGTCGTGCTGAGCCAGGTCAACCATGTCGACATGACCGAGGGATTCGTCTCTCTGCCCTTCATGTTGCTGGCCGTGGTGCATATCGTGAGGGACGGGCGCTGGCGATGGTCGGCTGTCCTGGGTGTCGCATTTGCCCTGGTCATTTTCGGGGGGGCCCCCGAGGCAATGTTGGACGAGGCGTTCCTGGTCATTGCCTACGCGGCGCTTTGCGCCGGCCTCGATCGCCGAAGTTGGCGGCGGGTACTTACCCGGTGCGGAGTGGCCGCGGCGTTGGCACTTTCCCTGTCCGCTGTCCAGTGGTTGCCCGGCATCGCAGCCGTTTCCAACTCCCAGCGCTCGGCCCTTGGCGCATCGTTCACAGGTTCCGGGAGCTTTTCGCCCGCCAACTCGCTGCTGTCTGTGGTGCCCTACCTCTTCGGCGGGTACGGGCACCTCGGGGAGGCGAAATTCTTCTCGCACTACAACCTGCCCGAGGTCGGCATCTATGTCGGGATCCTTCCGGTCATCGCCCTGGTCACCCTCTGGCGTCCGCAATGGCCGTCGCGCCTGGCGCCCCGCGAGCGGCGGACCTGGTACGTCATCGCGCTCCTCGGGTTTCTCCTCGCGCTGGGGGCGAACACACCCCTCGAGCATGTCTTCAACGAGATCCCGCTGTACGGCCGCCAGCGTTTGCAGAGCCGGAACATGATCGATGTCTCCGTTGCCCTCTGCGTCCTCTTCGCCGGCTGGCTCGACCGACGAGAGGAGGCTGATCGTGTGTACCTGAAGTTCGACCGCTGGGCCGGATTCATTCCATTCGGGGTGGTGCTCGGCGTGACCACCTGGGCCGCTGTCGCGCCGAGGTCTTTGGTCACGTCGCTGACCACCGCCACCGGATCAGCGGTGCAAGTGCACACGGTACGCGAGGCGAGTCTGCATCGCGTTGGGTTTCTGCCTGCTGGCCGGCATCGTCACCTCGCTTCGGGCCGACATGCACCAGAGGCAATGGTTCGCAGTCGTGGCCGGCTTCATGGTGGCCGACCTCGGGTTGCTGGCGGGAACCAGCTCGCTTCTCACTGTTCCTTCGAACGCGTTGCTGGCCGGTTCGACGGTTGTGGAGAATTACGTCGCCGGGCACATGCCCGCGGGGGGACGCTTCGCGTTCTACGATCCGCAGGGCTATTCGAGCGGACTGACGACCGCCGACACGGGTCGGCCGGATGCCAATGTTCTGGCGCGACTCCCCTCGGTCGGTGGTTACGCCTCGATCGTCAACGGGAGCTATGACGCCGCCACGATGACCCATATGCAAGACGAGTTGAATGTTCCTCGTCTTGCCTCGGGTGGGTTTGCCCAACTCGACCTTCAGGACATCCTGACCACACCCGAGTACTTCCTCGTCCCGCTCGCTCGCGCACCTTCCACACTGAAGGAGGCAATACAGACATCCGAGGCAAAGGGCCAGGACGCGGTCCTCCCGCTGGGTAACAGGGCCAACTTCACCGATAGCGGGTACGCCTTCTATCCCGCACCCCGGCGTGAGATTCTCGCCGGACAGTCGAGCCGATGGTTCTTCGGGGAATCTCTTTCGGCCTCGCATGCGAGCGTGCTGCTGGCTCCTGGCGCTCCATCGGCACGGATCCGCTTCGGCACCGTGACCTCAGCGGGGAGTACCAGGTGGACCCCGTCTGTGACAGTGGCGCCAGGGGCGAGCAATGTCGGGAGCAGACTGCCCGGGGGTTCGGCCGTCGGCCTAGTCGTCCAGGTGATCTCTGGGCGTCTCCCGGCGCACCAATCGGTCATTTTGGTGGGAAAGAGGACCTACGAGCTCGATGGGGCGCTCTCCGATGCCGTGCAACCCGGGCCGTGGCACCAACAGGGGTCAGTTGACCAGTACACCCTCTATGTCCGGACGAAGCCTCCGACGTCCGTCTACGCCGTCGCGCGGGACCACCACACGGCCCCGGTGATCAAGGTGCTCGCCCGGAGCGACAATGCCGAGGCCATTCGCGTGCGCACCCGGGCGCCGATCGTCATTGTGCGCGACGTGGCGTGGGACGCCGGATGGCGAGCATCCATCTCCACCAAGGGGGGTCCGGACGTGTCGGTGCCTGTGGGCAGGCGCGGCCTGGTCCAACAGGTTGCGGTCCCAGCCGGCACCGATGTCGTCAGGTTCTCGTACCAGCCTCGACATTGGCTCGTCGCCAGCGTGCTCAGCGAAGGTGCGGCGCTGCTCTTGCTGCTGCTCCTCGTCGACATCGCCCTGCGTCGATGGTCGAGTCGTTGGGGCCGGTGGGGTCTGCAACTCCGTCGGTTCAGCAGAAGGGGTGGGCCAGGGTGAGGAGGAATTCCCCTTCCTCGGCCCCCCACATGTCGTCGATCACGAAACCCGCCGCGCCAAGCTCTTCCTCGATCCGGCCTGCAGTGAACTTGGCGCTTATCTCGGTGAGGATGTCCTCGCCTCGTGCAAACGACACTGAGATCCCCGCTTCGCGAAGGGCAACCTCGGAGGGAGCGAGGGCCCGCAACCGCATCTCGATCCATTGGTCCGCTTCGTTCCACAGAGCGACATGAGCGAAGAGGTCCGGATCGAAGTTCCCCCCCAGTTGCTCGTTGAGCACGTGGAGGACGTTCTTGTTGAACCGTGCCGTGACGCCTGCTGCATCGTCGTAGGCAGCGACGAGCCGTTTGCGGGCCTTCACGAGATCGGCGCCGAGGAGCAGCGAGTCGTCGCTCGACATGGTGCAGTTCAGGTCGAAGAGAAAGCGCGCCCGGCGGGCCGGGTCGAGGTTGCCGATCGTTCCGCCCAAGAAGGCCACCATGCGCCGCCCATCGGTTGGGATGGCTGCGAGGTGCTCGCTGAAATCCCCGATGACCAGATGGACCGCGAGTGGCGCATACTCGGCGGAAAGAGTCGAAGCCGCATCGCGGAGGAACTCGTCGCTTATATCGAAGGGTACATAGCGTGCTCAGGGTGCCGAGATCTCGGAGTGCGCTGAGGAGGACCCGGGTCTTCTCGCACGACCCAGCGCCGAGCTCGACGAGGGTGTCCGCTTTGGAGAGTTCTGCGATCGTCGATGCGTGCGTTTCCAGTAGGTGCCGCTCGGCGCGGGTCGGGTAGTACTCGGGCAGCCGGGTGATCTCCTCGAAGAGCTGGCTTCCACGCTCGTCGTAGAACCAGACGGGCGGGATCGATTTGGGGTCCGCCTGGAGGCCCGCGATGGCATCGGCCCGCATGCGCCGATGGACTTCGTCGGGGGTGACGTGCACGTCGATGGTGTAGGTCATGGTCGGTCAGGGGTCCTGGGCCAGTCGCAGACCACTGAAGGCCCAGCGAGCTCCGGGCGGGAAGAAGTTCCGATACGTGGCACGCGTATGTCCGGGGGGAGTGGCGCAGCATCCCCCGCGCAGCACGTATTGGCTCACCATGAACTTCCCGTTGTACTCGCCGACGGCACCGGGTGCCGCGCGGAATCCCGGATACGCCGTGTAGGCGCTCGACGTCCACTCCCAGACATCGCCGAGGAGTGCGTTGGTGGTGAGGGCAGGCCGAGGATGGGGCGCATCGAGACCGAGGAAGTTGGTTCCCTCTCCGGCGCCGACGGCGATTGTCTCCCATTCTTCCTCCGTAGGCAGGCGCTTCCCGGTCCAGTGCGCGAAGGCATCCGCCTCGTAGTAGCTGACATGACAGACGGGCTCGTCGGGATCGACGGGTCGCACTCCCGAGAGGGTGAACTGCAGCCACTGTTGGGGCTCGTCGGGATGGTGGAACCAGTACAGGGGGGCCTGCCCAGCCCTGGGTCATGACGACCGCCCAACCGTCGGAAAGCCAGAACTCGGGTCGGCTGTAGCCCCCGTCCTCCATGAACGACAACCACTCCCCGCAGGTCACGGGTCGGTCCGCCAGAGCGAATGGCGTGAGGTAGGCCTGGTGACGGGGAAACTCATTGTCAAAACCGAAGCCATTTCCCGTATGTCCGATGTCGGCCACCCCGCCCTCGTGCTCGATCCACCCGGCTTTGGGCGGCGCAGCGTCGTTGCCCGCCTTCCCGTACTCCGGGCAGGTACACCGGTCGCGTCGGGTTCCGTGAAAGGACATGCTTGATATCCATGAGCAGCAGTTCCTGGTGCTGTTGCTCATGATGAAGCCCGAGAGTGATCAGATCGGGCACTCCGCGTTCGAGCTCGTCCTGCAGCAATGTCGCGACGGCGTCGTCGACGAATTCCCGATAACGGGTGACCTCGGCGATGCCCGGACGCGAGATCGAGCCCGCGTTCGGCGCGCGGGTGCCGGTCACCGAGCGCCTCGTAGTAGGAGTTGAAGATGTAGGCGAACGCCTCGTCGTAAGGGTGGTAGCCGGCGAGGTTCGGGCCAAGCACGAATGTCTCGAAGAACCATGTCACGTGGGCCCGGTGCCATTTCGTCGGGCTGACGTCGGGCATGGACTGCACCGTCTGGTCTTCGGCGCTCAGGGGCGCGGCCAGACGCTCTGTGGTGGCACGCACCGAGGTGTAGGCCTCGGTGAGGTCGGATTGCACGTCTGGTCCGCTGTTCTCGGACATCCAATCCTTCCGTCGACCGCCTGGCCCAGAGCAAAGGCGGTCCATCGCCTTGTGATTTCGTTGCGCTCACCCTACCCATCTGTGCCCGGAAATAAGCGCGCCCCCGAACGATTCTCGTCATCGCGGAAGGCCCCCGAGCAGCGTTCCGTGACTATCCCCGCGACATCACCCGATGCCCTGGTACCGCTACATTCCAGGGTGCTGCTCGCTCTCCATCGATCGCAGGCGGTTGTCGAGGCAGCCTGACGTCGCTCGGCCCTTCCCGGGCTCCAGGATTGCGGCAAATGGAGGCTGAGGGAACCATGACGCCGGAACTGCTTCCCAGTGCACCAGGTGGTGAGAGTCCGGGAACGGCTCGGCGTGCCTTTCGATGGATGTTCGTCAATCGCCGAAACGGACGCATCGCCATCGCACAGTGGCCCAATGTCTCGTTGTCGGTGTTCATCATCGCTGTCGGTCGCGGCACGGCTCTCGCACCCTTCGGGCTCGGCGGCAAGGCTGACGCGGGCCATCGCAGTGGGTGCCCTGCTGATCTGGGGCCTGGACGAGGTGCTCCGCGGGGTCAATCCTTTTCGTCGGGGTCTCGGCGCAGCCGTCCTGGCGGTCACCATCGTCAGTCTGACCCTCTAGCACAGGCACACATCGGCGGCGCGGGGCCGCGAGCGGTCAGCTCGAGGAGATCGAGGGGAGCGTCGGTCTCCAGGGCTTCGAGCTCCTCTTTGCCGCCCGTCTTCTCGAGGCTCTTGCGCATGCGCCTGGCCTCCCAGCGGTCAAGCAACTTGGAGCCGAAGTAGAAGACTGCGGCGGCGTAGATCCACCCCACGAAGATGTCGATCACGAAGTGCTCGGCGGTATAGACCAACGTGAAGGCCATGCAGATGGGATAGGCGGCCAGCAGCATGCGCTTGCGAGGGCTGGAGCCCTTCCAGAAGAAGAGGCAGATGAGCATGGGGTACGCACCGTGGAGCGAGGGCATCGCCGCCACGTTGTTGTCGAATTTGCTGCCGCCGGCGAAGAGGGACTGTCCCAGCCCGATATGGAGGTGCGCCCAGACCTGATCGATGATCCGGGTCGTGGGTGGAAGGTGCCCGAATTCGCTGGCCATCCATGGGGGCATGGCCGGATAGAGCACATACGTGATGTAGCCGATGAACGTGAGGCCCACGAACATGGGCACGAAGCGGCGGAACTTGGGGTAGTTCGTCTTCCAGAGGACCCCGGCGATGATGAACGAGGTGAAGAAGTGGCTCATGTAGCAGGCCCAGACGAGATAGTCCCAGAAGTGCAGACCGGGCGTATACAGCCAGCGTTGGAGCTGCGAAGTCGGGTCGACGCTGAAGACGTGTGTGTCGAACCACACCTGCGGTGAGTAGAACGCCTGCACGACGCTCCCGTTTGCCGAAGAGCGCTGTCCCCAGAAGGTGTGGGAGGCGTAGCCGCGGAGCACCCCGTAGCCGAAGAGGACGGCGATGAGGGGCAGCCAGTCGAGGATCAGTCGCTTCCAACGCAACCCTCCACCGAGACTGGAGACAACCAGGCCGGCGACCACGTACAGAAGAACTGAATTGGTCGACCATGGGATGCCGGCGACCACGTAGTAGACGACCAGACTGGCCGCGAGGACGATCCACCCGATCGTGACCCGACGTTGGCCCGGATCGGCCCACCGATCGGCGAGCCAGACGCGCGAATGTCCGTCGGCCCGTCCGAGGCGTCTGCACCGAGTCGATATCGCTGTTGTGACGTGAGCCAGAAATGGACGTCACGGCCGGGCGATTGTCGTCTTCGGTTGTCGTCATATGGTGAGAATGGCTTCCATGTGCCCGAGGCAAGCCTGGCCGATCACGGCGACTGGCCTCAACGGGTGCGTAATTTTCGAGGCGGCCTGATCGCCTCGGTTGGTTACAAATGTGTGAAAATCATAGCCTGATGGTCACGGAGCGACGGGGCAACGGCTTGGAAACGCCGCCGGACCATTGAAGGAAGGCCAGCCTTCCACGAGGCCCCTGACGACGGCGGGGAGTGGGTCGGCGCGACGGATCGGGTTCGGGCTGGTGTTGGCCGCCCTCGTCGCCTTCCTTGTCTTGGGCGGGCTCGAAGCTTGGCACGACTCGGCGACGTTCGACGAGCCCGTCTACGTGTCCTCGGGCGCGGTGGCCGTCCTCCACCACGACCTGGCGGACAACCCCGAGCATCCTCCACTGTTCAAGGTGTTGGCGGTTCTCCCGGTGCTTGGCCGTCAATCCCGTGGTCCCCCCCGGGAAGTGGACGATCAACAACGAGCACCGCTACAGCGCTCGATTCGTCGCGGCGCAGATGAAGGCCGGCACCATGCATCGGGTGACGTTTGCCTCTCGACTCGTCCCGTTGCTGGAGTGCGGCGCACTCGCGCTCGCGCTCTATGCATTGGCCTCCCTCCTCTTCGGCCTGTGGTCGGGCGTCGTCGCGGCGTTGCTCTGGTTGCTCGATCCATTGGTGCTCGGCTTGGGGCATCTCGACGGGGTCGATCTCCCGTTCGCGCTGACCACTGTGCTCGTCGCATGGGCACTTGTCCGTTGGTTGCGTGCTCGAGATCGACGTTCGCTCCTGTGGCTCGGAGTGGCATGCGGCGCGGTGGCATCGGCACAGGTCACCGGATTGCTGGTTGTGGCAGTGGCACTTGGCGTCGTGGTGGCAGCGCAAGCGCGAGCCGGCACGAGGTCGTGGGCCCGCTGGCGCCCGGCTGCGCTTGTCGCGTTGACGACCTGGTTGATTGTCTGGGCCGTCTACGTCGTCCTCGATCCAAGCGTCGTGGCGCATTCTTGGTTCCTTCTCCCACACCCCTATGTGGAGGGGGTGAAGTACCTGGCTTCGAACGACACGGCCAGTTCGCCGGGGTTCCTTCTCGGCCACAGGTGGATCGGGGCGAACCCCTGGTTCTGGCCGGCGTCGTTGGTCGTCAAGCTCCCGACACCGACTACTCGTGCTGCTGATCGCCGGCCCTGTTGCGTTCTTCGCCGCAGTCAGGTCAGGTCGGGTGAGCCGGGCGACGGCGCGCCAGACGGTGGTGGCCGTCGTGCTCCCCGCCCTCGTTCTTTTCGCCTTCGAGCTTCCAGGACCGCGGACCCTCGGTGTTCGGTACCTCCTGCCCTCGATCGCGCTGTGGATCGTGGTGGCCTCGCCGATCGCGCTTCTCGTCGGCGGACGACTCATGGCGATGACGCTCAGCGTGGTGCTGGCCGCCGCCGCAGCTATCACCGCACTTTCGTTTCCCGATTCCATCGCCTCTACCGCCGCCCCGTTCGCTCCCGGGTATCGTGTCGCTACCGATTCCAATGTGGACTGGGGGCAGGACTTCTCCCAGCTCGCGCACTGGAGTCAGGGTCGCCACCCGCGGGTGGCCTACTTCGGCCCCCGCGGCATCACGAATGCCGACATCCCCGGAGCTCGGCCTCTGATCGGTGTTGTACCGACCCATATCTCTGGGTGGGTGGCGGCATCCGCCACCGATCTCACCAGCGCCCTGCGTGATGACGGGCTCAGCTGGCTACGGGCATATTGCCCCGTGGGCACCTTGGGCGGATCGATCCTGCTGTACCACTTCACGACGCCACCGAGTGCCACTCCCGGTCCGTCGACACCGGCGCGGCTGTGCCCCGGTTCGGAAAGCCATCGGGTGACGGGGTGAGGGGTCCGGACGGTGGGGGAGTGGATCAGGAGAGTACTTTGCGACGGAAGTTGCGCAGCCCGAGCGTCATGAAGATCACACTGAAGGCGACCAGCGCCGGATAGATCACATAGAGGTGCATGTGGGATGCATTCGTCAACGCAGCCCGCATGCCGTCGTTGACGTAGATGAGCGGGTTTATCAACACGATTATCTGCAGCCAGTGGAAGCCTCCGGCCTTGACCGGTGCGAGTCGCGTCCACTGGTAGTACGTGCCGCCGAGAAACGTGATGGGCAGGACGATGAAACCGAACATGAGGCCGAGGTTGCGGGGCTCGAAACTGGTGCCCAACAAGAGGCCGAGGGAAGTCATGGCCAGGCACGACAGTGGCACGAGCGTAACGATCAGCAGCCAATGGAGGTTGATGTCCGCCTCAACGCCGGACGCATGGATCACCGACGCGATCGGTAGGACGACGATGGCCGAAAGGAGCCCCTGCGCGCCGCCGGAGAGCACCTTGGAGATTGCGACGAGCCAGATGGGGCACGGTGCCTGGACCCGGTCCTCGATCTCTCGAGTGAACCCGAATTCCTGAGCCAACGGCATGGCGACGGCCTGGATGCCCTGGAACATGATGGAGAGACCGACCACACCCGGCACGAGAACCGTCGCAAAGGCGGACTCGGCACCAGGAATGTTCGATCCGCCGATACCCTGTCCGATTTTGGGAAAGACATAGAGAAAGACGAAGCAGAGAAGGAACGGCTGCACCAGGGTGCGAACGGTGAACTCCACCAGATGCTTCCGCAAGACCATGAGGTCGCGTTGGATCAGGGCACGCAGTGACGCCCAACTGGCGGCGGTCGCAGAACGGGTCGGCGCAGTCGCCACGCGGCGCGAGGGCGCACCTACCCCAATTGCGGTCAGTGGCTGGTCGGACGCAGTCGTGGCGGTCATCAGTCGCGCAGGTCCTTTCCGGTGAGCCCGATGAAGACGGTCTCGAGCGTCGGCTCGGCGACCGAGAGATCGGCCAGTGCGAATCCTTCCGCTTCGGCGGCCTCCACAAGGTGCGGTACCAAGCGATCGGCACCCTTCACGTGCAGTTCCACGCCGCCGGGTATGGTCCGCGTCCGCGTCACGCCTTCGATCCGCCTGTTGAAAGCTGCGGCCAGCGCATCGGCGTCTCCGTCTGCTTTGACCGTGACGATCGTGTCCGCCCCCACGCTTCGCTTGAGTTCGCTCGGGGTGTCCAGGGCGAGGATCTTGCCGTGATCCATGATCGCGACCCGGTCACAGAGCTTGTCGGCTTCCTCCATGTAGTGGGTGGTCAGCATGATCGTCTGCCCCTGTGCGTTGAGGTCGCGCAGGAGATCCCACAGGGCCAATCGGCCCTGTGGGTCAAGTCCCGCTGTCGGTTCGTCGAGAAAGAGAATGGCCGGACGGTGGAAGATGGCCCGCGCCACCATGAGGCGCTGCGCCATGCCGCCCGACAGGGCGTAGACCGAGGCCTTGGCGAAGCGTGTGAGCTGAAACTGCTCGAGCAGATCATCGGCGGTCTGCTTCGACTCCCGCTTCCCCATCCCGAAGAGTCGACCGTGGAAGTAGAGGTTCTCCCACGGCGTCAGCTGCCGGTCGAGGGTGTTCTGCTGGGAGACCACGCCGATCATCTGCTTGGCCAGGGTGGGGTGGGCCACGACGTCGATGCCACCGACAAAGGCCTGCCCCGCCGTGGGGATCACCCTCGTCGTGAGCACTCCGACCGTCGTCGTCTTTCCGGCTCCGTTGGGTCCGAGGAGGCCGTACACCTCGCCCATCCCGACGTTGAGGTTGAGCCCATCAACGGCACGGAAGTCGGTACCGGAGTATGTCTTGACGAGGTCGACCGTCTCGATGATGGGCCGCGTGCCGTCGCCGTGCGAGGCGGGCCCGGCCAGGACATCGGTGGTCGCGGTCATCGCATCCTCACAGTACCTTCCCAGGTCTCGACCAACGTCGGTCAGTCTTCCGCCAGTATTTGGTAGAGCTCCTTACGCGCCTTTCTGCACGACTGCGATTCCTCGCTCGACTTGCTCGTTCTCGCCGGCTCCCGACAGTTGCTTGGCCGCGCTCATCAGCTGCGTGACGGCCAAACGCAGGTTGCGGATTTGATCGTCACTCTCGCCATGGGCGTGCCAGGGCAACGGTGTCTCACCGGCGGCTTCTGCGACGCCAGCCTCGGTCAGACGGAAGACGCGGGTTCCGTCCTGCTCTGACGAGCTCACCATGCCTTCGTCCTCGAGCATCTGCAGGTGCGGGTAGACCGAGCCGGGGCTGGGTCGCCACAGGCCACCGCTCATCTCTTCCAGCCGGCGCATGACGGCGTAGCCGTGAGCCGGCCCATCTTGCAGCGCGGAGAGGATGGCACGTCGAATGTCACCGCGACGCATGCGCCGCCCGCCGCCCCAGCCGCCTCGTTCGCCGCCCCAACGACCCCGGCCACCGCCATCGCCCCGGGGTCCTCGTTCATGCCCCGGACCCCGACGCCCGCCCCGTGGGCCGATCGGCGCACCGTGGTCGTGGTCGTGGTCGTGATCGTGATGTGGTTCGTGGTCCATAGGAATGCTCCTTCTGTCGTCGCGGGCCCGAACGTCGTGGTCCCTGAGATCGTGTTCGCGGTTGTCATGGGTTCTGCGACCGCCGTTGTTCTTGGTGTGGTTCCTCAAGTCATCTGGTGGGTCTTAGTTAGAACACTAATGATATATCACAATATTCCAAAGATGTGCAAGTGCCCGAGCAGGCGACCACGACAGAAGCAGAAGAAGCAGATGAGGCCTCGGCGCAGGTTCAGGCGCTCTCGGTGGGACGGGTGCGACGGGTCCTTGGACAGAGAATTCCCGGCGTTCACCGGGGGTTCAGGGCGCAGGGCGAGACGTACGTGGCAGCACCACGAATGGAGCCCTCATGCGCCCTTTTGGACTAGCAGGAGGCGTGCCTCATCCTCAGGACGACTTGGTGGCGCTCCACGAGCCGCCGCCGCCCCCGGTCTGGTAGGTGCCGGACATGGAGCTGCCGTTGCCGCCGACCGACCCTGTGTAGGTGACCCCTACCCCGCCCACGGTGCCGAAATGAATGGCGCGGCCCGCCACGGTCCCATTGATCCTGAGGGAGACAGGCGGAGTCGAGAGCTTGATGGTGCCGCCGAGAGTCGACCCCGACTGTTGCCAGACGAGGGAGAACGTGCCGTGGAAGGCCCCGCTGTATTGCCCCGACCACGTGCCCGAGAGTGAGCCGGCGGCGGCAGCCTTGGCTTTATGGGATTTGTGATGGCTCGGCTTATGGTGCGACGTGTGTTGCGTCGCTCCAGCGACCGCGGCTGGGAGAGCGACAACCAGAACGCCCATTCCGGACAAGGCCAATGTGACCATCATCTTTCGCACCACGCCCGACCTCCTTCGTCCCCAGCTGTGACCTCCGTCTCACCCACTCTATTCTTCGCATCGAAGGTCCTGCAGTCAACGGGTGAGGGGTCAGCGAGAGTCCCCGGCGCGGCCCGATCGGGGGACTTCTTGTGACGCCACGTTGACCGGCTTCGGGGTTGTGAGCAGTGGGCTTGGCGGGGACGGGCGTCGAGTGTCCGATCGGCCTATCTGACGTCGGTTAGTCGGTCGAGCGCTGCCTCCGCTTCGGCCACGAACCGCCGCACCATCTCACCTGCGGGAACGAGTTCGGTGATCCCGCCGACACCCTGCCCCGCGGGGAAGCACTCCTGGTCGACGTCGATGCCTTCGGTGAACGAGTCGCCCCCCAGGTGCATGACCCCTGCGGCGTAGGAGACGCCGATCTGTTCGGGGAATCCTTCGAGCTCATCGGGATGGACCTCGAAGAAGTCGGTGTAGCTGTTTCGGACCACCCGCATCGTCTTTCCCGAATAGGCGCGACTCACCGTGGTCTGATCTTCGTGGCTCGCCAACAGCCTCTCCTTGTAGCCGCGGACGCCGCGGGCCTCCGGTGTCGCGATGAACCGGGTGCCCACCCAAATGCCGTCTGCCCCTAAGGCGAGGGCGGCCGCAAGTCCGCGGCCATCGAAGATGCCACCGGCTGCCACCACCGGGACGGAGCCACCGACGGCGTCGACGATCTGGGGAATCAGCGGGAGTGAGGCCACTCGACCCGTATGCCCGCCGGCTTCGGTTCCCTGTGCGACCACCAGGTCGCATCCGGCTTCTACGGCACGGATCGCATGCGCGACCTTGCCGCACATGCTGACGACGACCACGTTGTTGCGGTGACACTGCTCGACGACTTCGGAAGGCACGCCGAGGCCGGCGACGAAGGCGGTGGCACCGCCTTCGATGATCAGCTGCACTTGGGCCTCCAAGCCGCCGGGCATGGCAGTGAGGAGGTCCACTCCAAAGGGTTTGTCCGTAGCGGCACGCACGGCTGAGATCTCGGCGACCATGGTGGCGTCATCCATGGTGGAGGCGCCCAGGCAGCCAAAGCCTCCTGCCTGTGACACAGCCGTGACCAACTCGGCATAGGAGACGCCACCCATTCCGGCGAGCATGACGGGGTGCTCGATGCCGAGCAACTGGGTCAGCCGAGTCTTCATGGGGTCAACTTTCTCTGGGGGTCTTGCGTTCTGCTGGAACGAATGGCGAGCCTTGCATGGTGGGGACGCTGGTCGGCGGCACACCGGCATGAAGCTCCGGGCCGGCACCCGCCGGCGGCTTTGCACGCAGAAGCACTGCACTCCCGGCGAGGGCGGCGCCGATCGTGCCGAGGAGTAGGCCCACCTGGGATCCGGAGAAGAGCAAGGGTCGAGCGCCGAAGATTGCATGCGCGAAGAGCAGAGGGACGGTGATGCCCATGCCACAAAGGAGGCTCACGCCGATCATGTGCCTCCACGTCGTCCGATCGGGCAATCCACACAATCCCAGACGCACGACCAGCGCGACTGCGAGCGTGATCCCCAACATTTTGCCCGCGACGCGAGCGGCGAGGATGGCCGAGATCACCGAGGTGGCTCCTGACGAGTGCCACACGGCGCCGGTCAGGACCACGCCGGCATTGGCGAGGACGAAGAGAGGGAGGACGAGGTAGCTGGACACTGCATGGACCGGGCCCTCGAGGGAGCGGCCGGCGCGCGCACCACGGGCCACCGGGACCATGATGCCGACGAATGCCCCGGCCAAGGTGGGTTCGATGCCGGCTCGCACGAAGAGATACCAGGTGGCCAACGCTGCGATGACGTACGGCCACCAAGGGTCGCGCAATCTGCGGCGCATGAGGAAGATCACGACGAGGGCGCCCACAGCGCCCGCCAGCCAGCCCAAGTGGAGCTTCGTCGACGCAACGAACGCCAGTACGACGACCGAGCCGATGTCGTCCGCGACCGCCAATGCCAGCACGAAGACCCGCAATGGTTGTGGGACACGGCGCCCGAGGAGTGCAATGGCCCCCAGGGTGAATGCGACGTCGGTGGCCATTGGTATGCCCCAGCCCCGCGCCAGATCGCCGTGGGCATGCGATCGGAGTGCGGCGATCGTGGCCAGATAGACCAATGCGGCACCGGCCATGCCACCGAGGGCCGCCAGTACGGGGAGAAGGGCGTTGCGTCGGTCGCGCAGCGAACCGTCGGCGATTTCGCGCCCTATCTCGAGGCCGACGGCGAGGAAGAAGATCGTCATCAAGCCGTTGTCGACCTCATTCCCCGTGGTGCGCAATGTCGCCGGAAGCGACCCTGATCCGGTTGTGAGCCGGTGGCCCCATGCCACGACATAGCTGTGGTAATCGATGTTCGCCCAGAGCAGTGCGCCCACCAGGGCGACGACGAGTACCACCCCACCCGCCGTCTCGGTGCGCCCGAATTGGGTCAGGGCATCGGCCCACGCCTGTGGGTGCCACGGGGGCGGCGCGGTCCGACTCCTCCGCGCGTGGTTCACGAGGCCGAGTTCGGTGTCACTGGCCGTCCGGCCTGGCAAGATGGCACCTGGACCAACCTATTTTGACGAGAGGGCGAGCACGGTGACCGAAGGGGGGAGCGCAGCGTGAGCGTGGCGGCGGCGCTCCCCTCAGTGGAGCCAATCACGAAGCGCCGGCTCTGGCTCATACTCGGTGCGCTCCTCCTCGGGCTCCTGCTGGCGGCTCTCGACTCGACCATTGTCTCCACCGCGCTCCCCACGATTGTCGGAGACCTCCATGGCGGTTCCCACCTCACGTGGGTGGTGACGGCGTATCTGCTCTCTTCCACCGTGTCGACTCCACTATGGGGAAAGTTGGGAGACCAGTATGGCCGCAAGGTCTTCTTCCAGGCCTCAATCGTCATTTTCGTCGTCGGCTCGGCGCTGGCGGGATTCAGCCACACGATGACCGAGTTGATCGTGTTTCGCGCCGTGCAGGGATTGGGCGGTGGGGGACTGCTGGTCGGGGCCCAGACGATCATCGGCGACGTCGTCTCTCCTCGTGAACGTGGGCGGTACATGGGTCTGTTCGGGGCCATGTTCGGCGTCGCGACCGTGATCGGTCCGCTCATCGGCGGGCTGTGCGTCACCTACCTTTCCTGGCGCTGGGTCTTCTATATCAACCTCCCCTTCGGCATATTGGCTTTCATCGTCACCGGGGCGGTGTTGCCGGGCACCATGAGTCGGGCGCACCACACCATCGACTACCTGGGGTCGCTGATGCTCTCGGGTGCGGCCACCGTCCTGATCCTCTTTGCCAGCCTCGGCGGCATCTCGTGGAGTTGGAAGTCACCGCAGAGCTTGGCCCTGGCTCTCGGGGGGATCGTCTTGACGGTCCTCTTCCTCCTGGTGGAACACCGGGCCAAGGAGCCGGTCATTCCGCTCAAGCTGTTCCGCTTACGCGTCTTCCAGGCTTCGAGCTCCATCGGCTTCGTGATGGGTTTCGCCATGTTCGGTGCGGTCACGTTCCTGCCGCTCTTTCTCCAAGACGTGAAGAACGTCAGCCCCACCCTGTCGGGTCTCCGCCTCTTTCCTCTCATGTTCGGGTTGTTCGGGGCATCCATCATCTCGGGTCGCCTCGTGACCCGGTGGGGTCGCTACAAGATCTTTCCGATTCTCGGCACCGCGTGCATGACGTTGGGCGCCTTCCTCTTGTCGCTCATCGGCATCGAGACGAGTGTGCTGGTGACGGCGCTCTACATGTTCGTGTTCGGTGTCGGGCTCGGATTGACCCAGCAGGTGCTGGTCGTGGCCGTGCAGAACGCGGTCTCGTACGAGGATCTCGGCGTGGCCACCTCGGGCGCTACGTTCTTCCGCATGATCGGAGGGTCGTTCGGAACCGCCGTGTTCGGGGCGATCTATGCCAACGTCCTGAGCCACAAGCTGGCGCCGGTGGTCGCCTCGCTCCCCAAGGACACGAAGGTTAACTTGCAGACGCTGGATCCCTTCACGCTGCACCAGTTGGCCCGGCTGTTTCCTGAGGCATATGACAAGATCCTCGCCGCGATCACCGCGACGTTGCAGACCGTCTTCCTGGTGGCGGTTCCCATCGCCGCGTTCGCCTTCCTCCTCAGTTGGTTCTTGCCGGAACTACCGCTGCGGCGGTCGATATCGACACTCGAGGTGAGCGAAGGTTTTGGGTTACCTGAACCTCGCTCGTCGCTCCAGGAGATCGAATTGTCACTCGAGCGCATCGCCAACCGGGAGAACCGCGTCGAGTTGTACGAGACGATGGCACACCGAGCGGGCGTCGACCTTCCACCACAGTCCTGCTGGCTGCTCTACCGATTGGCAGATCGACCCGGCGAGACCGTGCGAGAGGTGGCTGCCCGTTTGAAGGTCAGCCGTGAAATCCTCGAACAAGCTGTCCGGGGGTTGGTCGCGGCAGGCATGGTGGTCGTGGTCCAGCGCGGCACCGATCACGATGTGAATCTGACGCCTGCCGGCCTGGCTGCCATGGAGCGCTTGACCGAAGCACGTCGGACGGGGCTGACCGAGCTGCTCGAGGGATGGAATCCCGCGGAACACCCCGAGATCATCAACCTGGTGAAGGAACTCGCCAGTTCGCTTCTGGCCGATGACAAGAAGATGCTCGAAGACGCGCTTCCCCATCAGACACAGGCGGCCGCCGTGGCCTCGGGGAGCGGGGGATCGGGCGGGCCGTAGCGGCGCAGCCAATCGCGCGCGATCGGACCAGTTGACTGTCGGGTGCTCAGCCGTTCGCGAAGGCGGCGCGCAGTCGGGCCTTGGCCTCGTCGTGGGCGCCGATCGCATCGAGGCCGAGCAGGGCGGCACCCAACACCGGAGGCACCGTGAGTCGACGTAGGAGCGCTCGCGGTGCCACGGCGTGGATCCCGTCGGCCACCCGGGCCTGGAATCCGTTGTCATGGGTTTCGAAGATGCCACCACCGAGAACCACCTCGACCGCCGCCTCCGTCACCCCCAGCCTCGTTATCGCCGCACCGGCGAAGGCGACCACTTCGTCGGCCAGGGTGTCCGCCGCCTCGCGGGCGGGGTCATCGCCCTCCGCTGCAGCGTCGAGGAGCACGCGCGCCAGTTCGAACAACCGGCCATAGGGGATCGTCCCGCTGTAGACGCCGGTCAGGACGGCTTCGGCATCGACTTCGTCGAAATGCGCAGGGACGCGCGTGCGGAGCACCGTGGGGGAGCCACGTCCGTCCCCGGCACGGAGCGCCAGCCCCAAGGCCCGCACTCCCAGCCAAGAACCGCCCGGAGCGAAGTCGCCGGAGAGCTCGGCCAGAGCAGGGAAGCGGACTGTTGACCCGTCAGGGCCGATGCCGGCGCAGTTCAGTCCGGTCCCACAGACGACGCCAACTCCCCAATTCGATGTCGAGCCGGCCCGCGACACGGCGAAGGTGTCGTTGAACAAGAGATCGGAGCCGGTCCATCCCCGCAGGGCGATGGCCGGGGCAAGATGCTCTTCGTCAATCGGCAGGTCGATGCCGGCCAGGCAGTACACGCCGACATCGCACAGTGGGAATGGTGGGTCGCTGATGCCGGCCGACTCGGTGACAGCAGCGATCGCGGCGCCCACGGCGTCCATGGCGCCGTCGAGACCGACGAGCTGATGATTGCTCGGGCCGACGCGGGAACGCCCCAGCAGGGTGCCGTCGGCAGCCACCAGCACAGCGTCTGTTTTCGTGCTGCCGCCGTCGAGTGCCAACACGATCGGCTCGGGGATGTCGCGCATGCTCGGATAGTACGTTGCATGACGTGGGGATCAGGGTTGCGGTTGTCGGCGGCGGCAGCACCTATACCCCTGAGCTCGTGGATGGACTGTGCGATCAAGAAGATCGAATGGTCGTGGACGATCTCGTCTTGCTCGATCCCAGCGAGGAGCGTCGTGAAGTCGTCGGGGGTTTGTCGGAGCGCATCCTGCGGCATCGCGGTTGGGGCGGCACGTTCTCGACGACGGCGGACAGCCATGCCGCGCTGGAAGGTGCCGACTTCGTGGTCGTCCAACTCCGCATTGGGGGCCAAGCGGCGCGCCACGTGGACGAGACGCTCCCGGTCGGCTACGGCTGCCTGGGACAAGAGACCACCGGAGTGGGTGGGTTGGCCAAGGCCTTGCGTACCGTCCCGACGGTGCTCGAGCTGGCGGAAGAGACTGCGGCGCGAGCGAATCCCGGAGCTTGGTTCGTCGACTTCACCAACCCGGTCGGTATCGTCACGCAAGCGTTGCTCGACGAGGGACACCGGGCCGTGGGCCTTTGCAACGTGGCCATTTGGGGCCAACGGCGCTTGGGCCATTACCTGGGCGTCGATCCCGACAGCGTGGAGATCGAGCACGTGGGATTGAACCATCTGAGCTGGATCCGGTCGGCCCGTGTCGCCGGAGAGTCCGACGATCGACTCCCCGAGCTTTTCATGAGCTGTGGGCCCGAGCTGGCGCTCGAAAGCGGGACCCCTCTCGAGGCATTGCGATTGTTGGGGGCACTGCCGTCGTACTACGTGCACTATTACTACCAACACGATGCCGATGTGGCCCAGCAGTCGGCGCCCGGGTATCGGCCGAGGGCAGACGTGGTGGCCGAACTCGAAGCCACTCTGCTCGAGGAGTATCGCGATCCTGCGCTGGTGACGAGGCCCGATGCGCTGTCGAACCGAGGCGGCGCGTTCTACTCGTTGGCGGCCGTCCGTCTTATGGCATCGCTCCACGCCGACACCGGCGACATCCAGGTCGTCGATATGCGAAACAACGGGGCTCTTCCGGGCCTGCCCGACGATGCGGTGATCGAGACGCGGGCTGTCGTCGACGCTGCCGGCGCGCATCCGATCGCCCAGCGGCCGCTCCCCCCCGAGATGCTCGGCCTGGTCCAACACGCCAAAGCGTACGAGCAACTGGCGGTCACGGCGGCATGCTCGGGCAGTCGGGATGACGTGGTCCGGGCCCTTCTCGCCAACCCGTTGGTCGGCCAGTACCCCCTGGCGGCCGATCTGGCTGATGCCCTGCTGGCGGCAAATCGCCACCATCTGCCGCGCTTCTTCCCGGCGTAACGAATCGACGATCTACCCGGCGTTGTCGGTCGGTCTCGTCGTGGAGGGGTGTGCCGGGGATGTGGTGGTCGTCTGCTTCGGGGTCGTCGTGGACGTCGTCGTCGTCGTGGAAGCGGTGGTCGTCGTCGTGGTGGACTTCGACGGCGTGCCGCCAGTCGTGGACGTGGTCGTCGTCATGGGGGCCGTCGTCGTCGTCGTGGGGGCGACAAAGGGCGAGGTTTCCCCCCTCTCGGAGGCCTGGCTCGGAGTGGGGGTGGCCGAAAGATTCGTGCAACTCCGCGCCGCGTCCCAGCTTTGCAGCGCGGTCGTTGCCGGAGTACCTGTCAGGGGTTGGGGCAGCCCGGCGACAATGGTGGCGGGGCGCCACGTCGCCGAGACGATGTGACGTCCGACTGCGGTGACGAGAAGTGATCCGCTGCTCGTCTCGGGCGCGGTGTTGTCGTAGAACGCGAAGTTGCCCAGGCCGTAGTCAACGTAGGCGGTGCCGAGGTAGCCGCCGCCCAAGAGCACGTGCGCACCGCTCCCGATCACGATGTCGGCGCCGGCCTTCACGAGCTCAGTGGCGAGGGGTTCTTGTTCGGGAGCCGGACAGGCGACCGTCTCGGCACCCCAGTGCAGATAGACCACCACCGTGTCGGAGGTGCGCCGGGCCACCTGGACGGCGCGGATCAACTGGGCCGGGTTCAACGCGGAAGCCACGCCGCCCTGGCTCGAGGTGGCTGTCCAGGCGCTCACCAAGTTGGGGGCGATGATCTGTGTGGCCGCGATGACGGAAATGCGTTGCCCGTCGACTCTGGCCCGATAGGGGGCGTACGCCTGCGCCGCGTTGCGGCCGACGCCGACGTCGGGGAACGACGCTTGCCTGGTCGCCGCCAAGCCCTGTGCCAGCCCGGTCTGCCCGCAGTCGATCGTGTGATCGTTGCCTTGGGAGATGACCGTGACCGAAGCATTGCGCATCGCGGTCAGCGCCGTGGGAGGGGTGAAGAAGATGAAGGGTTTGTCTTGTCGTTGGGGGCACGTGCCGTCCGTCAGCGCGCTCTCGAAGTTGACCATCCGCAATTGGGAGTCCGCCAGAAGCTGGCTCACCGTGTTGCCGAGCGCAGTGGCCGGGTCCTCGGTCAGTCGCTGGCCGACGGCCCCTTCGAAGTGCACGTCGCCGCCGAAGGCCATGGTCACCGCTTTGCCACTTCCCTTCCACGAAGGGTTGAGCGGAGAGTGCTTGGGGAATGTCTCGGCTGTCGTCCCTGCATGGTGGGCGGGGGGCTGGGGCGTCTTCGAGCCTCCGCCGGAGAAGAAGGCCAGATAGATCAGGACGAGAACGAGTAAGCCGCCTGCCGTCGCGAATTGACGGCGCCTGCGTCTTACCCTGCGCGAGACCACGTCGGCACTATGGCACACACTTCAGAGCGTGCTCATGGGGTCCCCGCCCGTTCTGGGGGGTCACCCGGAGGTTGAAAGTTCCTCCCAGAGCAAGGCCAGAGCCGACACGAGACCTTTGCACCCCTTGGCGATCATCTCCAAACAGGTGTCGAACTCAGCTTCGTCGCCGTAATACGGATCGGGTACATCGGAGCCAACTCCCTCGGAAGGGTCGAACGAGCGCAGGAGAAACAAGCGTGAGTGATCGATACCCAGACTGCGCAGTGTCTGCTGGTGGCGTCCGTCGAGCGCCAGGATCAGACTCGTCTGGTGCAAGCGCGGCACAGAAATCTGGTGGGCGACGTGTGGTGAATCCGGGTAGCCCGCACGCTGCAAGGCGGCCTTGGCCCGGGGGTCCATGGGCTCGCCTTCGTGCCAGGGGCCGGTCCCCGCACTGCTGATGACCAGCCGATCGTTGAGTTCCGAGCCATCCGGGAGCCGCGTGGCATCCGCCATCGCCTTGGTTGCCACTTCGGCCATGGGGGAGCGGCAGATGTTACCGGTGCAGACGAAGACGATCTCGTAGGGCGTGTCTTCGACCCGGCGGGGAAGCGTGCCGAGCAGATCGGGGAGACGGCCCCTCATTGGGCCTTCTCATCCCAGAGGCCGCTCCCTGTGACCGTTCCCGTGCATGCCGTGGGCGATCGGTCGTCGAGGGCCATGGCGGCGGGTCGGGTCGGCGTCTCGGCCAACGACTGTGCGGCTCTTGGGCCGACCCCAGGCTGGGGAGGGCAATGCGACGAATGGCCCTTTCGATCGGGTGAGCGGCGCTTGCGGGCCATGGGTTGGCCGGGTTGGGTGTCGATGCTCGAGGGCTGGACGGTCGATGCCGAGGCATGGCGTTCGGCGGATGTCCACACCGTGTGAGCCCCGGCGGTGAGCTCGACTGTGGGCACGCCTGCTCCTTTTCTGATCCGTCTCAGAGCGGCTCCCGGGTGGCTCGGAGGAGGGGGCGCACCATATCGCCTGCGTAACGGCCTTGGGAATCACGGCGCCCCTCAGGAGCGTCCCGGCGTCCGAATGCGAAAAGCGGGCTACCGCGTCCCTTCTGCGTCCAGCCAGCCGTAAGCTGACAGGCGTGGTAGCGGCCAGGCATGGGCGACGTGGGCAGGGACGCATTGTCTGTCCCGGAAACGCGTGCAAATATGGATGGTGCATGGTCGTCACTAACAGGTTCGGCGCTGGATCGGGCGGGATGATGGGCCGAGGTTTGGGGGGTGTGGGTCGTGCCTCTTTCTGAGCACGAACAGCGAATACTGGCCGAGCTCGAAGAGTCCCTGGTTCGCCAGGACCCCGAGTTCGCCGAGCGGGTCCGCTCAGAGTCGGTGTACCGCCACGCCGGTCGCTATTGCAAGTGGGCTGCAGCGACGTTCGTCCTCGGTGTGGTCGTCCTGGTTGCGTTCTTCGCCAAGACCCCGGTCGTCGGCTTCATCGGCGTGGTGATCATGTTCGGCTCGGCTGTCGTCTTCGAACGCAATCTCCGCCGTATGGGCAGGGCGGGATGGCACGACCTCACGCGCGGCAGAGACGGTGAGCAGTCAAAGGCCTCCGCGGCATCGAACGGCTTCGAGGGAGCGGTCACCGAAGCGCGCGACTGGTTCCGTACCAGGTTCCACCGGCGAGAGAACTGATCTTCCTGCGGGTTCCCCCGCGCTTCGTCGGCGAGCTGCCCACCCGGTTGTGAGGGCATCGTGACGGACCTGGCACTGGCCGTGGACATCGGCGGTACCAAAATGGCGGCCGCGCTCGTTGACCGCTCCGGGAACCTCTGGCGGCGGGCGCAGGTTCCGACTCCTCCAACGTCGGGCCCCGGGGACAAGGATGCCGAGAGGTTGTGGCAAACCCTGGTCGACCTCGTCCAGCACGTGACCGACGGCACCGACGGAGCGCTCGGAACGGGCAGAACGGGCAGAACGGGCAGAACGCTCGGAGCGGGCTGCGCTGAGGGGGAGTCTTCCGAGGGTTCGATCGTGGTGTGCGGCGTCGGCTGCGGGGGACCGATGAGTCCGGCAGGGGAGACAGTCTCACCTCTCAATATCCATGGCTGGAGAGATTTCCCCCTTCGGGCACGTTTGCGAGAACTCACCGCCGTCCCGACGTTCGTGGACAACGATGCGAAGGCGCTGGCTCTGGCCGAGGGTTCGATCGGCGCCGCAGCGGGGAAGGGCAACTTCATCGCCATGGTCGTGTCGACCGGCATCGGGGGCGGCATCGTCCTCGACGGACGGCTCCTCGGCGGTCATTTGGGCAACGCCGGACACATCGGGCATGTCGTCGTCGAGCCCGATGGTCGTCCGTGCGCATGTGGCGGTCGAGGCTGCCTCGAGGCCGAGGCGTCGGGCACTGCGCTGGCCGAGATCACGGGCCGGCCGGCGGCACTCGCTCCGCCGGACGTCGTCGAGCGGGCCGGAACCTTGGTGGGTCGCGCCGTGGCGTCGGTCGTCAATCTCCTCGACCTCCCGCTTGCCGTCGTCGGTGGATCGGTGGCCTTGGGTTTCGGAGAGCCGTTCTTCGCCGCCGCCCGACAAGAGATGGAGCTCCGCTGCGGGTTGGAGTTTGCGCGAGGGGCCGAGGTTGTGCCGGGAGGGCTGGGCGATCGGGGACCTCTCATCGGAGCCGGATGCGTGGGGTGGCGGGGATTGGACGGGGCCTCGTGAACGAGCCGTCGACGGCGCTGTCGATGGTGCCGGGACAGAGCACCCGACGTCGAAGAGGGAAAGACGTCGCGGTCGTCCTTTCGGCGGTTGTTCCGCATCCCTCGCTCTGGTGGGCCGGTGTCGCGGCACTGGCACGCCTCGCACGCCGGGGATGGTGGCGACGACCGCCGTTTCTCCCTGTTCCGGGGGACGCCTACTGGGATTTCCGGCTGGTCACCGCGTTCGGTGGCACGGGGCGGGGGGCCGTCATGGAGCGCCACGATGTCGTGGCCTACCTCCGATGGTGTCGAAGGACACACCCTCGCCGCGGGTAGCCTCTGAACGCTGTGACTTCTCAGATGGCTGGAGCCACCATCCGCTGGGCCGCTCGTCGAGCCCCGGTCCCGCCCGCGGCTCCCATACGCCCCTTTCTGGTGGCCTGAAGATGGAGCGAGTGCTCCTGCTCAATGCGACGTATGAGCCGCTGGCACTCGTCTCCGATCGCCGGGCAGTCGTCCTCGTTCTGGCTGGTCGGGCTGAACCCGTGGCATTTCGTGAGGATTGCTCCGTCTTTCACTCGGCTTCGCTCGACGTGGACGTTCCTTCCATCGTCCGTCTCGCCCATATGGTGCGTATCCCACGCTGGGCCCGCACGCCTCCTGTGACGCGACGCTCGGTGCTGCGCAGAGATGGCGGCCTGTGTGTCTATTGCTCCGAGCCGGCTGACACGATCGATCATGTCATTCCCCGCAGTAGGGGTGGGACGCACGACTGGTCCAATGTGGTGGCGGCCTGCAAACGCGACAACCTCACCAAAGCCGACCTGCTGCTCTCCGAGTTGGGGTGGACCTTGCGCGTGAAGCCTGCGCCCCCCGACGGGTATCTGTGGCGGCTCCGTCACCTCTCGGACGTCGACCCCCTGTGGGAGCCGTATCTCGCTGCGGCGTCTTGACGTCACCTCCCCCGTCTCTCCGGTCCGGTTCTCACCCTGACGCTGATTCGGAATCTGGCTCGCTGCCCTTGTTCGATGTGGCGCCGTTCAGGACTCTGACGGATCGACGTGCAGTCATTCAGAAGGTGCGCCACCCGACCCTGGTTCTCGGGAGCACCCAAAAGGTCGAGATCATCAATACGGTGCGGGCGGCAGCTATCGGTGTTGAAGTGGTCCGACGACGGGGCGGCGGGGGTGCGGTGTTCCTCCGACCGGACGACCACCTTTGGATCGAGGCCTGGATCCCTCGGGCGGATCCACTGTGGGATGCGGATGTGGCGGTGGCGGCGGGCTGGGTCGGGGCGTGGTGGTCGGCTGCGCTGGCTTCGCGCAGCGCCGCTGAATTCGTCGTGCACGAAGGGCGCGCTGTGCCAGGCCAGCTCGGGCGGCTGGTCTGCTTCTCGGGTAAGGGCCCCGGTGAAGTGTTCACACACGATCGCAAGGTGATGGGTGTCTCGCAGTGGCGCGGAAGGGAGGGAGCTCTCTTCCATACGTGCGCTTACAGGCGGTGGGATCCCCGGCCACTGGTAGAGCTGCTCGATGTGGAGGGTCCCTCGCATGAGGAGCTCCTCGCGGAATTGGCGGACGCTGCAATCGGGCTCGACGACCTGTCACGCGCCGACGCAGCGGACCTCACCGAACTCGGGGAGGCACTCTTGTCGTCATTTACGGACTGGCACTCTGGCCGGTCGTGACGGCTGCTGATCTGCCGGCTCCGCTCCTGAGGGCGTCACGCGTTCCAGACTGACTTCTCGATTTCATCCGGCCCCCTCATCTTTGAGGACGTCCTCTCCGGTGAAATGCCAAAGCCGTGAGCGGCGTACGGGCGCGGAGAACGAGGCACCGCTCGGTGCGTGACGAGGTGCAGTTGTCGAAAGGTGTGTGTCTACGCGGCCTTTTCTTCGATGGTGACGGTGAACCCGAGAGCCTCGATCCGGCGTTGGAGCCGCTTTGCCTCAATGGCCGGATCCTGACGGCGCTCGAAGTAGTCGGCACCTGGGTCTTGGTAAAGGGCACCAGTGCTGAGTAGGTGCCAGGCGGTCTCGAGCATGGAGTTGGCCACGGCGACGACGGCCTTGTTCGGTCCTCGGCGCCGGGCGATGCGGGCATAGAGGGCCGAGTAGTAGCTGCCCTTGGTGCGCGCCCCGGCCCGGGCCGCCTCGATCAGGGTGCGTCTCAGCCACGGTGCGCCCTTGCGGGTCCCCGCCGGCCGCTTCTTGCCCGCCGACTCGTAGCTGGCCGGTGCCACCCCGGCCCAGGCACACAAGTGCCCGGCGGTCGGGAACCGGCTCATGTCCGCCCCGGTCTCGGCCACGATGACCTCCGCCGTGGTCACCGAGATCCCCGTGATCGAGGTGAGCAAGGTGACCTGGGGCTCAAAAGGGAGGAGCCGGGCACAGATCTCGGTACTGAGGGTGGCGATGGAGGCGTCCAAGAAGTCGAGGTGGTCGATGATCCGGCGGCACACGATGGCGTGGTGAGCACCGAAGTTGCTCTCGAGCGCCTCTTCGAGCCGGTCGGTCTTCTTGCGCATGACCCCTTTGGCCATGTCGGCCAAGACCACCGAGTCCCGCTCGCCGGCGATCATTGCCTCGATCATGGCCCGCGAAGACTTGGACCACACCGAAGACGCGACGGAGGTGATCTTCACCCCCGCGTCTTGGAGGATCTTCTCGAGCCTTTGGATCTCTTTGCCGCGGGCGTCCACCTGGGTCTTGCGATACCTGGTCAGCTCCCGCACTTCTCGGATGTCGGGCGGAGGCACGAAGGAAGGCCGCACCATCCCGTGGGCAGCTACGTCAGCCAACCACTCGGCATCGGAAAGATCGGTTTTTCGGCCCGGGACGTTCTTCACGTGCTGCGCGTTACAGAGCCACAGCTCTTCGAAGAGCCCTTCGAGGGCGTAGTAGATGGGGCGCCAATAGATGCCCGTCGCTTCCATGGCCACCGTGTTGACTCCGGCGTCCATCAAAAACGCCGTCAGCTCGGCCAGGCCCGCTTGGGTCGTCTTGAATCGCCCTTTGGCGACCTCGATGCTGCCGTCAGGCGCCGTCACCCTCGCGCAGGCGACAACGCTGTCGCGGTGGATGTCGAGGCCGCCCACCTTGTCTCTGATCTGCCTCATCTTCACCTCCTGGTTGTTGTCGGAGGCCACCGGGAGAGGACCACGGTGTAAAGCGGAATCTCCGGTTCGTGCTCGTAGCGACACTTGGTGGTCCCCACGGTCCCGCGCCAGACTTAACGCGTGCTCGCGGCTGCAAAGAGGATTCGGCGACCACACCCGACGGCCGCCCGCCATCATTTCATCCCTTGATGGTGACCGGCCAGGTCATGGGGACTTAATCCAGCGCAGTAGGCGGCTTCTTCATGCAGCGCAGTAGGCGGCTTCTTCATGCAGCGCAGTAGGCGGCTTCTTCATGCAGCGCAGTAGGCGGCTTCTTCATGCAGCGCAGTAGGCGGCTTCGTCCGGCGAAGTAATTCAGCGCAGGAGTCAGTCAGTCATTCCGGGACCACCGGTTCGGGTGGCCTCAGGAGTCCGTATGGCCCTGCCCCCGCCCCACCGGCCAGTGTCCGCGTGGACCTGGCGTCTTCATTGGCGGCCCTGCGACGACGATTGCCGGGATGACACCACGTTGTTGGGGCCGGCTGAGGGTCCTTTTCGCTCGCCTGAGGTGCTTCATCGTGGCGCGGGTTGCCAAAAGGGTGCGAGCGGGAGGTAGAGGGGTGAATGTGGTTGCTAGGTGGGGGAAAAGGGCGTAGAGTGGCGCGAAATGGAGTAGAGGGCGTTCAAGGACGCAATTCAGGGAGCGTCGTGGGAGATCGAGCCAGTGGCAGGATTTGTAGGGAGATACGAGCATTCGCTCGATATCAAGGGCAGGGTGATCCTGCCCGCCAAATTCCGTGCCCAATTCGAACGAGGCGGCTACCTGGCTCAACAGTCCGAAGGTTGCCTGGCCCTTTGGACCCCAGGGGAATTCGATCGGCAGATGGCCGTCATGCAGGAGCGGGCCGAGTCGGGTCGCGCCAATCGGAACAGAGCTCGCCTGTGGGCATCGAGCTCCCACGAGGTGGAGATCGATCGACAGGGTCGCATGGCGATCCCCTCGTATCTCCGCGCCTTCGCCGGGCTCGAGAACGAGGTGCTGGTGCATGGGGCGATCGATCGGGTGGAACTTTGGAACCCCGCCTCTTGGGCCGAGCGGGTGCTTCCGGAGGAGAGCTGGCTTCTCAATGGCGACGACGAAACAGATGCAAAGGAGTGACGGCAGAGAACATTCCTGAATCCACGACAGCAGCGGACGCTTGCTGGACCATGTGCAGCTCCTCGACCGGTGTGGCGGAAGATCACTCCACCCTCTTCCCCGGAGAAGCGGGTACTCACCCTTCGCTCCTCCATCCAGTCGGGGGGCTGCAGATGGTCCAATCATTCGAACACGTTCCCGTGATGCGCGATGAAGTCGTCGCCCTCTTCGCCCCCGTACCCGGTGGCGTCCTCGTCGATGCCACGCTTGGTGGCGGAGGTCACAGCGAGGCGCTGCTGGCCGCGCACGCCGGCCTCCAGATCATCGGGCTCGACCGCGACCCCGATGCTCTCGCTGCAGCCGCCGAGCGTCTTGCTCGGTTCGGCGATCGGGTCACCTTGGTGCAGGCCGCGTTCTCGGCCCTCCCTGATGTCACCGCTGGACCGCTGTCGGGTGTGTTGTTCGACCTTGGCGTGAGCTCGCCCCAGCTCGACCACGCAGAAAGAGGCTTCTCCTACCGCGCTGATGCACCCATCGACATGCGTATGGACCCCACGACCGGCAGGACCGCGGCGCAATTGGTCAATGAGCTTCCCGAGGGGGCCTTGGCCGAACTCTTTCGAGAGAACGGCGAGGGGCGGATGTCCGGCCGGATCGCACGAGCCATCGTGCGCGCCCGCCCGCTCACGTCGACCATCCAGCTGGCCGACGTCGTGTCGTCGGCCGTGCCGGCGGCGATCCGTCGACGAGGGCATCCGGCAAAACGGGTGTTCCAGGCGCTGCGGATCGCAGTGAATGACGAGCTGGGGGAGCTGGCGACGGCGCTTCCGGTCGCAGTGGAGCGATTGGCGGTCGATGGCCGTTGCGCCGTTATCAGCTACCACTCCGGTGAGGACCGCCTCACCAAGCAGATTTTCAATCAGGCCAGCACCGGGGGGTGCACCTGCCCCCCCGCCATGCCCTGCGTCTGCGGCGCCGTACCACGACACGAATTGGTGTTCCGAGGAGCGCGGCATCCCAGCGCGGCCGAGATCGCCACCAATCGCCGAGCCGGCAGTGCCCGGTTGCGGGCTCTCGCCCGGACGGTGGCTCCCTGATGGCGGCCACGTCCTCAGGTGCGGCGCGTCGGGTCGTCACTCCTCTTCCCCGGAGTGATCCGGGGAAGTCGTCGAGGACGACGCCGCTGGAAGTCGTTCCATCACGTCGCGGCGGACGCGCCCGTAGCCGCATCGTCAAGTTCCTGCCGGTCATCATGGTTGTGCTGGCGCTGCTGATCGTCGTGGGTGGGCAGGCCATGCTGGCCAACGGTCAGGTCCGCATGGCGCATCTCGATCAGCGCCTGCAGATTGCGCAAAGTGAGCATCGCCTCCAAGAGCTCGACGTCGCGGGACTGGAGACTCCCTCACGGATAGTCGGGGCGGCCACAGCGCAGTTGCACATGGTGCATCCCAGTCGTGTGGTCCAGCTCCCGTACGTGTCATTGCGGACGCCTCTCCCCACACCCACCGTGACTCCCGGCCACTCCGCGGCGCCATGAGCGTCACGACGCGACACACCTCTGGGCGCGCGCGCGCCGTCGCATCCGAAGGTCGCGGCGTGCAATCTCCGACCAGACCCCGCACCCGCCACGGTGCGGAGACCGGCCGCCGAGTTCCACCGGCGCCCAAGCCCGCCCATCGTCAGGTCAAGCGCACCGAGTTCGCCCCGCTCCCGCCACGTCCACGTCCACGTCCACGGCCCAAGCCCCGTGTGCGCACGTCGCCCCGGCGCCCCACGACGTCGTCCGTCGGCACGTTCCAAGGACGCGTGCGCCTGGTGCGGATGGTGCTGGTCGTGGCCCTCTTCTTCATAGTCGCCCGACTGGTGGACGTGCAGATCATCCACTCAGGCGGCTATCAAGCGGATGCCCGCAACGAATCGCACCATGCGACCACGCTCAGTTCGCTACGCGGCGGAATCTTCGCCCGTGACGGTGCACCCCTCGCACTCTCGGTTCCGACCGACGACGTGATCGCGGACAATTTCCAGGTTGCGCACCCCATGAAGACGGCGCTCGCGCTCTCCCCCTCCTCCATATTCCCGCGACGACGCTTGCCCCCGAGCTCCGCCGCCATTCGGGATACGTCGTGTTGGCCAAGCAGATCTCGCAGCGAGACGGGCAGACGATCGCGGCTGACGCGATCCCCGGGATCACACTCGTGGACGATTCGAAGCGGGTCGTGACCAATGGCGATCTTGCTTCACCGGTCCTCGGATTCACCAACGGAGCGAACAAGGGGGCGGCGGGGATCGAGTACGCCGACGACCAGTTGCTTTCCGGCACGGCGAGTCAGAAGACGCTGATCGAATCGCCGTCTGGCGTCGTGCTCCCCTCGTCGGGTGTCGGGCGGGCGTCATCCAGGGCGGGGCTGGGAGTGGAGCTGACGCTCGACACCCAGCTCCAATACGAGTCGGAGCAAGTTCTGGCGCAGGCGATCCAGTCGTCGCAGGCCCTGAGCGGTACGGCCGTCGTGATGGATGTGAAGACCGGTCAGATCCTGTCCATGGCCAATCTCGTTTCGACGCACCCGAATGACCCCGTGTCCGCGACACCGTCGGCCGCCGCGAGCGCTGGTGGTGTCATCCCGATCGGGCTAAAGGGCGATGTCAAGGAGGCTTCGAACAACACTGCGGTGACCCAGCTCTACGAGCCTGGATCGGTCTTCAAGTTGGTCACATTCTCAGCCGCGCTCCAAGACGGGCTCATCAATCCGAACTCCGTCTTCACCGTTCCCGACCAGATAACCCTTGACGGCTCCAGTTTCCACGATGCCGAGCCGCACCCGACGGAGCAACTCACCGCCACCCAGATTTTGGCGCAGTCCTCCAACATCGGAACATCGCAGATCGCCCAAGGCCTCGGGGAGCAACGCCTGTTGTCCCAGGTGGGAAATCTCGGCTTTGGCAAAGCGACCGGCCTCGCCTTTCCCGGGGAGTCAGCGGGCCTGGTGGCTTCCGCGGCCCAGTGGGAGCCGACGGACTACGTGTCCTTGCCTATCGGGCAGGTCGACGCCGTGAGCGCGATGCAGGTCCTCGACGCCTACAACGCGGTCGCCAATGGCGGCACGTTCGTCCAGCCCAAGCTGGTGCAGGCCACGGTCAGCCCGTCCGGCGCCGTGGAGAAGACCGCGCCGTCACACTCACATCGAGTCTTCTCGCCGCAGGTCGATTCCGAGCTCACCTCCATGCTGGAGCAAGTCGTCTCCACGGGAACGGGCACGAGCGCCGTCGTTCCTGGCTACACCGTTGCCGGAAAGACAGGCACGGCGCAGATACCAACGACCGGGAAGGATGCCTATACGGTAGGCGCCTACATGGCCTCGTTCGTCGGGTTCGCGCCGGCCGTCAATCCGACGTTCTCGATGATCGTCGTTCTCGACCGCCCAACGCCGATCTTCGGCGGCACAGTTGCCGCACCGGTGTTTTCCCAGATCATGAGCTATGCACTCCACCGCTACGACATACCCACGACCCCGGGCGCGCCGACGCAGGGAGCTGCCGCACCATCACCCACCAGCCAAGCGCAGGACATCACGTGAGCCGGTACCATCGGCGGGCCGATGGCGCGGCGGGGCACGGAGCTCCCGTGCTCCTTCCGCTGCCAGGGCGACCGTGCGAACTGTGCAGATGAACCTTCTCTTCGACGACATCGAAGTCATTGAGTCAGCGGGGAACCCTGCCGCAGTTGATGTCCGCGGCATCGCGCACGACAGTCGTCGGGTCGTGCCCGGCGATCTCTTCTGCTGCGTGCCCGGCCTGGTCGCCGATGGCCATGCATTTGCCGCCGACGCCGTAGACCGTGGCGCCGTCGGCTTGCTGTGCGAACACTTCATCCCCGAACTTCTGGATCGTCCCGTCGTGCAGACACTTGTCGCCCCCGGCACCATTCGCCCCGTCATGGCTCGGCTGGCCGCCGCCTTTTACGGCTTCCCGGCGCGAGATCTCCTCATGATCGGTGTGACCGGGACCAACGGCAAGACGACCGTCACCCAGCTTCTCGGCGACCTTCTCGAGGCGTCAGGGCGACCGACCAACGTCATGGGGACCCTCTCGGGAGCACGGACGACCCCGGAGGCGACAGAGGTGCAACGGTTGCTGGCCCGGGTCCGGGATCGTCAGCTTTCTGATGGCCTGCGACACGCCGTCGCCATGGAGGTGTCGAGCCATGCGCTCGTGCAGTCGCGGGTGGAGGGCATCCATTTCGACGTCGCCGTCTTCACCAACCTGAGCCACGATCACCTCGACTACCACGGAACCATGGACGAGTACTTCGATGCGAAGAGCTCTCTCTTCACGTCTGATCACGCCTTGCGGGGAGTGGTCAACGCCGATGATCCGTGGGGCCAACGATTGCTTCGTACGGCGCGAATCCCCATGGTGGAAGTGCATCGCAGCGACGCCGGCACCATTGCGCTGCACCCGGGGCGCACAACATTCAGGTGGCGCGGGCAACTCGTCTCGACGCCGCTGACGGGCGCCATCAACGTGGACAACGCGTTGTTGGCCGCCGAAGCGGCCCTCACGTTGGGCCTCGAACCTCCAGAGGTGGCCCAGGCGCTCTCCGAGGTGTCGTCCCCGCCCGGAAGGCTCCAGGTCATCGCCCAGCCCGGCCAAGGTGGCAACGCAGTGGAGTCTCCCCCGTTTACCGTTCTCGTCGATTACGCGCACACTCCGGCGGGTCTCGACGTCGTCCTGCGAGAGGCACGCGGGCTGGCCGGGACCGACGGAAGGGTGCTGGTGGTCTTCGGTTGCGGGGGGAACCGCGATCGGGCGAAGCGGCCGAAAATGGGACGCGCCGCGTCGACCCTCAGCGATGTGGCCGTCCTCACCTCGGACAACCCACGGGACGAGGATCCATTGGCCATCATCGAGCAGGTCCGTGCCGGCGTGGGCGACGATCCGGCACAGGGCGCGTTCGTGGTCGAGCCCGATCGACGATCGGCCATCCGATGGGCGCTCGGAGAGGCCCGCGCCGGCGACGTCGTCATCATCGCCGGAAAGGGCCACGAGACCTATCAGGAGATCGCCGGGAGGAGGCTGCCTTTCGACGATGTGGTCGAGGCCCGCCGCGCGTTATCGGTGCGTTTCCCGACGGACCCGGCGACATGGGTTGTCGCACCTTCTCGCACCAAAGCCGAAGGCACCTAACCGTGCTCGGTTTGGGTGACAGCGGAGGCATCGCGCTGTGGGTGAGCATTCTGGTCACGCCGATTCTCTTGCGATGGTTGCGCACACAGGGAATCGGGCAACCAATCCGTTCGGACGGTCCGGCCAGCCATAGCGTCAAGGCCGGAACGCCCACCATGGGGGGGATCGCCATCGTCATCGGCGTCGTCGTGGGCTATGTCATCGGCCACTTCGGCACCGAGGTCAGGTTCTCGCGGACGGGGTACCTCGCGGTCATGGTGGTGGTCCTCTTCGGCCTGATCGGCTTTCTGGACGACTGGATCAAGGTCCGCCATCAGCGGAGCCTCGGATTGAACAAGCGAGCCAAATCCCTCGCCCAGGTCGCTTTTGCGGTGCTCTTCGCGGAGTTGGCCTTACATTGGGCCCACACCTCCACGGCCCTGTCCTTCACCCGGGTCACCGTGCCCGGCATCGACCTGGGACAAGTGGGGTGGGTCGTCTTTGCCGTGCTGGTCATGGTGGGCACGTCGAACGCCGTGAACATCACCGACGGGGTGGATGGACTCGCGGCCGGCACGTCGACGTTCTGCTTCGCCGTGTTGGCCATCATGGGCTACTGGATCTTTCGCCACAGGAGCATTTATCACGTCCTGCCCGCGTCAGCGATCGACTTGGCGATCGTCGCGGTGGCACTGGCGGGGGCGTGCATCGGGTTTCTCTGGTGGAATGCAGCGCCCGCCAAGATCATCATGGGAGACACCGGCTCGTTGGCCATCGGTGCCGGGTTGGCCGCGCTCTGCCTGCTCCTCAACCTGGACCTTCTGCTGCCTATCATCGGAGGCCTCTTCGTGATGGAGACCTTGTCGGTCATCGCCCAGGTGGTGAGTTTCCGTGTCTTCCATCGGCGCATATTTCGTATGGCGCCCATCCATCATCACTTCGAGCTTCTGGGCTGGCCCGAGACGACGGTGATCGTTCGCTTCTGGGTGTTGGGCGGCCTCTTCGTCGCCGTCAGCCTTGGAATCTTCTACGCCGATTTTCTCTCCGTGGCGAAGTTCACATGACGACCTTCCACCACTTCGGCCCCTCGATGGGGGAGACTAGGACCGATGAGTCGGGTGTCGGACCGCTCTTTTTCGCAGCGCGCCGCGGGGTCACTGCCGTGACGCCGCCCCCTGCCACTGCGACCGCCCGGTCCGCACCGACACGGGAGCGGAGCGTAAGGGTTCGACCGGAAACGGCAAAGAGCCCGTCCCCTGTCGGGGTTGCGTGCCACGGTCGCCGAGCTTCCCACCGGAACGGTCCTCCTCGTGGTGGTTGCGCTCCTCTGCGTGATCGGGCTGGTGATGGTCGGTTCCGCTTCGTCGGTCGTCTCCATTTCGCTCTACGGCAGTCCCTGGGCCATCCTCATCAGAGAATGCCTGTGGATGGCGGTCGGCATCGTTGCCTTCGTGGCGTCGGTCCGCTTCGACCATCGCAGACTCCGGCGACTCAGTCCACTGCTGCTCGGCGTCACGTTCCTGCTCCTCCTCGTGGTCCTGGTCCCCGGGCTCGGGGTTCACGTCCAAGGCTCGAGCCGGTGGGTCGGTTTCGGCCAGTTCCGGCTGCAACCGTCGGAGTTGATGAAACTGGCACTGACGGTCTTTGCAGCCGATCTGATCACGAGGCGCCTCGACGAGGGAGCACCGGACCGACGGATCATCGGGCCCATGCTCCTGGTCACCGGCTGTGCCGGCGTCCTGATCGTGGCGCAGCCCGACTTGGGTACCGCCATGGTGCTGGGATGTGTCGCGTTGGCCATGCTCTTCGTGTCAGGGGTGCGTCTCGCACCGGTTCTCAAGATCTTGGCCGGTCTCATCGGCATAGCGCTCGTGGTGGCAATTGCCTCGCCGTACCGGCGGGCGCGGTTGCTGTCGTTCATCCACCCGGCCTCGCACCACGCCGGGTCCGGCTACCAGGTGGTGCAATCCCTCATCGGTCTGGGCTCCGGCCATTTCATCGGGGCCGGTCTGGGCGGTGGGCAGGCGCAGTGGGGATTCCTCCCCAACGCACAGACCGACTTCATCTTCTCGGTGATCGGTGAGGAGTTGGGATTCGTCGGTGCCGCTCTCGTCCTGGTCCTTCTGGGCTCGTTCGTGTGGTTCGGCATACGGGCAGCCATGCGGTCACCTCAACGCTTCGGTGGCGTGCTTGCGGTGGGCCTCGTCGCGTGGTTGGCCAGTGAGACGCTGATCAACATCGGGGCGGTCGTCGGCGTGCTGCCGGTCACCGGCATTCCGTTGCCGTTCATCTCCTATGGAGGGTCGTCCCTTGTCATCACGATGGTGGCGGCGGGCATACTCATCAACATCGCCCGGCAAGAGGGCACCGGTCGGGCCGGCAACATCGTCCATGTGCCGCGGCGCGGGAGTGCACGGACCGTGGTCCGTGCCACACCCGGCCGCGGGCGAGGGCGGTGAAACGGGCAAGAGGGATGGTGATTGCCGGTGGTGGGACCGGAGGTCACATCGTGCCGTCGCTCCAGATTGCCCGGGCGCTGGTCGGACGGGGTCATGCCGCCGTCACGATCGAGCTCTTCGGTTCGCGGCGGGGACAGGAGGCCGCTCTCTGGCCGACCCTGGAGTTCCCCTTCAGGCTTCTCCCCGGTCGGGGGATTCGCCGGAGCATGGGGCCCGGTGCGCTCTGGGCCAACGCAGGCGCCGTGCTGGGACTCGTGTGGGCGACACTCTGCGCGCTGGCCTCGTTCGCACGACGCCGTCCCCGGGTGGTCGTCGTGGTGGGCGGCTACGCCAGCTTTCCGGCCGGGCTGGCGGCGGTGTTGGTCCGGGCCCCTCTGGTGCTGGTCAACACCGATGCGGTGCCTGGAGCCGTCAACGCCCTGCTCGGAAGATTCGCGGTGGCGAACGCCGTCGCGTTCGCCGGCACGGGCCTGCCGCGAGCCCAGGTCACCGGGACACCTGTCCGTCCCGAACTGGGCTCTCTCGACCGATCCGTCGAAGGCCAGCGCATGGCGAGGGACACGCTCGGACTTCCCGTCGAGCGGCGCACGCTGGCCGTCTTCGGGGGCTCCCTGGGTGCCCGGCGGATCAATACCGCAGTCGCCGATCTGGCCGGACGCTGGTCGGAACGGCGTGACCTCTCGATCTACCACGTGGCCGGACGACGGGATTTCGCGCGATTCGCTGCAGGGGCGACGAACGAGGGCGACGTCCGCGGAGGGGCCCCGGGCTGCAATATCGCGTGGTGCCCTTCGAAGAGAGGATGCCCGTGCTCTACCGTGCAGCGGACCTCTGCGTCTGCCGTGCCGGCGCCATGACCGTGGCGGAGCTGCTGGTCGCTGGTGTGCCGGCGATCCTCGTGCCACTGCCGGGAGCGCCACGTGATCATCAGACGCGCAATGCCGAGGCACTGGTGGCGGCGGGGGCGGCAATTCTGGTCCCAGACGCCGAGTGCACCGTCGATCGTTTGGACGAGGAGGTCGGCGCGTTGCTGTGCGATCTCGACCGCCTGGCATCGATGGGGGCGGCAGCGCGGGCACTGGGACACCCCGACGCCGCCGCCCGGGTGGCCGAGTTGGTGGACGCACATGCCCGCTGACCCCGGCGACCTCCTCGATCTGCGTTCCCCCCAGCGCATTCACATCGTGGGGATCGGGGGCGCCGGAATGAGCGCCGATCGCGACCGTGTTGCGGTCCATGGGCCATTCCGTCTCCGGGTCTGATCTCAAGGAGTCTCCCGTGGCGGTTCGCTTGCGGTCCCAGGGCATCGCCGTGGCAGTGGGCCACCGGGCGGAGAACGTCGGCGAGGTGGATGCCGTGACCTTCTCTCCCGCGGTGGCATTGACCAATCCTGAAATCGTTGCGGCGGCGGCCCACGGCGCACGTGTCGTGGCCCGCTCGGGCGTGTTGGCCGCGATCTGTGCCACGCGGCGCACCTTGGCGGTCGCCGGCACCAAGGGCAAGACGACGACGGCATCGATGCTGTCGCTCATCCTGATCGAGGCTGGCCTGCGCCCCTCGTTTCTCATCGGAGCCGACGTGAACGAAGTCGGGACCAACGCCGTCTGGGACACCGGCGAATGGTTGGTGGTCGAAGCGGACGAGAGCTTCGGGACGTTCCAGGAATTGCGCCCGGCGTGGGCCGTCCTGACCAACGTGGCGTCGGATCACTTGGATCACTACGGCACGTTCCCGCGCCTGCGTGCTGCGTTCGACGCCTTCGTCGGGCACGCCTCGGAAGGTTCCGTTGTCTCGGCGGACGATGCCGAGGCTGCCGCCATCGGTCTGGCGCACGGGTCTCGCAGCGTCGGCACGATCGCGGGAGCCACCTTCGCCATGACAGAACTCGCCCTGCACCGCAGCTCGGCCTCGTTCGCACTCACCGGACCAGATGGAGTGCCCCGCGGGCTGACGCTCGGTGTGCCGGGGCTGCACAACGCCCGTAACGCGGCCCTTGCCGTGGCCTCGGCACTTCAGGTCGGCGTCTCTTTCGATGTCGCGGCTGCGGCCATGGCACGGTTCACCGGTGTCACCCGACGCTTTGAGTTTCGGGGGGAGGTCAACGGCGTGACCTTCGTCGACGACTACGCCCACCTGCCGTTCGCCATCGAGGCCGCCCTGGCCACCGCCCGATCCGGAGGATGGTCACGGATCGTCGCTGTCTTCCAGCCGCACCGCTACACCCGCACGGCCGAGCTGGCGGCGCAGTTCGGTACCGCCTTCAGCGACGCGGATGTGCTGGTCGTCACCGATGTCTACGGTGCGGGCGAGGCACCTGTCCCCGGTGTCTCGGGGCTCCTCGTCGCCGATGCCGTACGGGCACAAGATCCGCGGCTGCCCGTTGTCTACGCTCCCGGCTGGGACGAGCTCCATCAGGCCGTGGGCTCGATGCTCCGCCCTGGAGATCTCTGCTTGACCCTGGGCGCCGGCGACCTGACGACGTTGCCCGACGAGCTGTTGGAGTCGCCGCAGTGGTGAGATCGCGGACGGTCCACGACCGCTACGACGCACTGGCTGTCGCACTCGGCGGGCGGGCGGCGCGCCACCAACAACTCGGGGCCCTGACCACGTACGGCGTCGGCGGGACAGCGGAGCTTCTCGTGGACGTCGACGGACCCGACGACCTCGAAGTGGTCCGGTCCGCACTGATCGGCAGTGGCGTCGAGGTATGCGTGATCGGAAGGGGCTCGAACCTGCTCGTCGCCGACGGCGGCTTCGACGGCGTGGTCCTACGCCTCGGCCAAGGTTTCAACACGGTCCAGCTCCCCGATCCGTCGACCGGTCCGTCGACCGGGGAGGCGACGGGGGCGGCGACCGGGGAGGCAACGCCGTTCGTGGCCCGCGCCGGAGGGGCTACCCCCCTTCCGGTCCTGGCCCGGCAGGCGGCCGAGGCCGGATGGAGCGGTCTGACGTGGGCGGTTGGTGTACCGGGCTCGGTCGGGGGCGCGGTGCGGATGAACGCCGGGGGACACGGGTCCGACGTCGCAGGGTGCCTTCTGCGGTACACCTGGGTCGACCTCCTCCACGATGAGGGAGGCACCGATGACGTATCCCGGCTGCGCTTCGCCTATCGATCCTCGTCGGTCGTGGCGTCGCAGGTCGTGGTGGAGGCTGAATTCGAGGTCACACGAGGTGACGTCGAAACGGAACGAGCGGAGATAGCGGCCATCGTCCGCTGGCGCCGGGAGCACCAGCCCGGAGGTTCGAATGCGGGATCGGTCTTCACCAATCCGGTCGATGATTCCGCCGGGCGTCTGATCGAGGAAGCCGGTCTCAAGGGCTTCCGTCTCGGGTCTGCGCACGTTTCGGAGAAGCATGCCAACTTCATTCAGGCCGACAAGGGTGGTCGAGCGGACGATGTGCGGGCCCTCATGGAGCATGTTCGCGCCACGGTTCTCGAGCGGAGCGGCGTGACCCTGACGGCCGAGGTCCGCCTCTTGGGCTTCGCGGAAGGGGAGACTGGCGATATGGGAGCGATTGCGGTGCACGGTTCGTGAGCCCGACGGCCACCCAATCGCGCCCCACCCCGAGCGGGCCGCCACGTCCGCGCGGTGGCATGGATCCACGCATATCGGCCAGGCGGACCGAGGTCACCCGGCAACAGGGGCGCCGTCGTCTGCGTCTCGTGGGCATCGTCGTGGCGGTCGTGGTCGTCGGCTTCGGCGGGTGGTGCCTTCTGCACTCATCGCTGTTCTCGGCTCGGGCGATCACGGTGGTGGGGGCCACCCATGAGACGGCTGCCCAGATCGAGGCGGAAGGGGGACTGGCCAGCCACCTCCCACTACTCGACATCCAGACCGGCGCCGTGGCGAAGGGGATCGAGCGCCTCCCGTGGGTCCGATCGGCCTCCGTCAGCGTGCACTGGCCCGACGGCGTGCGGGTGGTGGTGTCCGAGCGGGTATCGAAGCTGGTGATGCCCGCCGCCGGGGGGAAGTGGGCCGAACTGGACGCGAAGGGGCGGGTTCTCGACGTGGTGGCCACGCGCCCCCCGGATTCATCGAGGTGTCAGGTCCGCAAGCCCCCGGGGTGCCCGGAAGCGTGCTGGGTGCCCCGGACCAGCTCGGACTTCAGGTTGCGGCCACCCTGCCCACGTCCTTTCGGGCGCAGGTCACGGCGGTGACGGTCGTCTCGCCCGGGTTCGTGCAGCTGGCCATGACCACGCCGATTCTGGTCGACATCGGCGACGGGACCCAGCTCCACGACAAATACGAGGACGTGAGCGCGGCATTGGCTGGGGCAACCCTCCATGACGGTGACATCATCGATGTGAGTGTGCCGGGCGCGATGACGGTGACAGGACCGTGAGCAAGCATGCTTGACCGGCAGGAACGCCCCTCGTATGGTTGGCGGCGTTGTCGCTCTGTGAACGTCAACCTTCCCAAGAGGATGAGGGATTCGAGGTAGGAGCGGCGTGGTGACTCATGGTGGGTATACCCAGAGGGCGATTGGTCGGCGATCGACCCAAATACGAGGGAGTTCATGACGACCGTTCCGTCCCAAGGTAACTACCTAGCCGTCATAAAGGTGGTCGGGGTGGGCGGCGGGGGCGTCAACGCCGTCAACCGCATGATCGACTCGGGACTTCGCAACGTGGAATTCATCGCGGCCAACACGGACGCCCAGGCGCTCCTGATGAGCGATGCCGATCTGAAGCTCGACATCGGCCGTCAGCTCACGCGGGGCCTGGGGGCAGGCAGCGACCCTGAAGTGGGCCGCCAGGCGGCTGAGGAGCACCGTGCCGACATAGAAGAGGCGCTCCAGGGTGCCGACATGGTCTTCATCACCGCCGGCAAGGGTGGCGGGACCGGGACGGGTGCGGCTCCGGTGGTAGCCGAGGTGGCCAAGAGCCTGGGGGCCCTCACCATCGGTGTCGTGACGCGGCCTTTCACCTTCGAGGGCAGGCGTCGGGCCATGCAGGCGGAAAAGGGCATCCAGATCCTCAAAGAGAAGGTCGACACGCTCATCGTCATACCCAACGACCGCCTCCTGACCGTGTCCAACGACAAGACGAGCATGGTGAACGCCTTCAAAATGGCCGACGAGGTACTCCTCCAAGGTGTCCGCGGCATCACCGATCTCATCACGGTCCCCGGCCTCATCAACACCGACTTCGCCGATGTGAAAATGGTGATGACGAATGCCGGGACGGCGATCATGGGGATCGGGGCCTCCATCGGCGAGGGTCGGGCGGCGAACGCAGCGCGGGCGGCGATCACGAGCCCCTTGCTCGAGGCTTCCATTGAAGGGGCGCGGGGCATCCTGCTCAACATTGCCGGTGGGTCGGACCTGGGGCTGTTCGAGGTGAACGAGGCGGCCGAGATCATTCACGGGGTGGCGCACCCGGACGCCAACATCATCTTCGGCGCCGTGATCGATGACAACATGGGTGATGAGGTGCGGGTGACCGTCATCGCGGCTGGATTTGAGCGGTGGGAGGAAGGTGGGCGTCCCTCGAGCAGCGATCGAGCCCCCTCGCTCTTCGCCGGCCCATCCGACACCGTGGACATCTTCGCCGAGACGACGGGCAAGGAAGACGAGTTCGACTTGGGTGACGACGATTTCGACGTGCCCTCCTTCCTTCGGTAACGACGAAGTCGCGGCTCGCTTGTCGACTGTGCTCGCCCGCATCGAGCGCGCGGGTGGTGATCCGACCCAGGTGCGGGTGATCGCGGTTACCAAGGGATTCGGGCCCGAGGCCGTCGAGGCGGCCCGCGCCGCCGGATTGACCGATGTGGGGGAGAACTACGCCACCGAGTTGGAGGCAAAGGCGCCCGGGCCCGCCGGGACACAGTGGCATTTCTTGGGCACGATCCAACGCAACAAGGTGCGGTCGCTGGCACCATTGGTCGCCATGTGGCAGGGAGTGGCCCGTCTCGCCGAGGGAGAGCGCATCGCCCGGCACGCACCGGGAGCCCGAGTCCTGATTCAGGTCGACGCGACCGGGGGCCTGCCGGGCCGTAACGGGTGCGCTCCGGCGGACGTCACGGCCCTGGCCGGGTCGCTCTCGACGCTCGATCTGCACCTTGAAGGTCTGATGACGGTGGCCCCACCCGATCCGACCGCAGCGGCAGCCGCTTTTCGATCTGTCAGTCACCTCGCTAATGCACTCGGCCTCAAGGAGCGGTCAATGGGGATGAGTGCGGATCTGGAAGCGGCGGTTGCCGCAGGGTCCACCATGGTGCGCATCGGCCGCGCCTTGTTCGGAGAGCGACCGGCCAAGGCCCCGTAGTTGTCCCTCCCACACTGATCACCAGGCACTACGCTGTGCCGGAACAGGAGAAGGTATGGCACCCTCGTTCATGAAGAAAACAATGGTCTACCTCGGACTACTCGACGACGAGTACGACGAGTACGACGATCTCGAAGACCGCGCCCCGCGTGCCTTCACGGCGACCCCGCGGACCGATCCCCGGCCGCAGGAGCAGGAGCCGCCCGAGGAGTACGGGGGAGGGACGAGCCGCATCCGCACGATGATTCCGCGGGAATCGGCAGTTCCCGCTCCCACCCGGGTACAGCCCACTCCCGTACCGCGCCCATCGGGGGTTCGACCCGTTCCGATGGACACGGCGATCGGGGGGACGGCGGCCCGTGTCCATATCGTGGCTCCCACCCGCTTCGGGGACGCCAAGGAAATCGCCGACCGGCTCAAGGACAACCGCCCGGTCATCGTCAACTTGCAGATGGCCGACCGTGATCTCCAGCGGCGGATGATCGACTTTTGCAGCGGGGTGACCTATGCCCTCAGTGGCGAGATGGAGAAGGTGGCCGATCAGGTTTTTCTTCTCGCTCCGACGAACGTAAAGGTTTCCGAAGAAGAGCGTCAACGCCTCGTGGAGCGCGGCTTTGGGCGGGACTGAACAGGCTATTCTCAGGAAGCAGTGAATGTTTTCCGCCTAGCTGGGATTGCCGTCGAGCTGTACCTCTGGTTCATCATGCTGCCGACCGCGCTGTTGAGTTGGTTCCGGGTGCAACCCGGCACGACGCTCGCCCGGGTGCAGCTCTTTCTCTACAAGGCGACGGAACCGGTATTGCGACCCGTCAGGCGAGTCATCCGACCGATGGGCGGCATCGATATTTCCTTCATCGTCGTGTTTCTGGTGCTCCAGTACGTGGTGGTGCGGGTTCTCTTCGCCTAGACCCCTTCTGCTCGGGAAAAAGGGGTGGGTCGGCGCGGCTCCCATGGGTAGACTCGCCTCCCATGGACAGTGCGCCCGCCTCCTCATCCATTCTCGACACGCTCCGTACGGTTGAATTTCGCCTTGGGCTGAAGGGTTACAACGTCGACGAGGTCGACGAGTACCTCGATCGTGCAGCCCAGGAAGCGGAGGCGCTGCAAGAAAGCGTCCGCCAGCTGAATGAGCGCCTGCGGCAGGCGGGAGACCGGATCGTTCAACTGGAGAAGGACGTCCGTGACGCCGCCTCTCAGCCGCAAGAACCGGCTGTCGCTCCCGCAGCGGCGGCCGTCGCGGCCTCTGCTGCCCCGGTACCGGTAGTGGCCGCCGGCGCAGCAGTGGACCTTCCACCCTCGGACGAAACGCTGCAACGGACCCTCGTGTTGGCCCAGAAGTTCGTCGATCAAATCAAGCGCGAGAGCGAAGCAGAGGCTGCCGCAACGGTGGCCCAAGCAGAGGAGAAGGCGCGGGCTTCGATCGCTGCGGCTGAAGCGGCGGCTGCAACTCTTCAGGCCGAGTCCCAACGCCAGGTACGCGACGAAGTGGCGCGGCTCGAGGCGACCCGTACCGAACTTGCCACAGACGTCGAGAGCATGGCTCGCCACCTCGAATCGGAAAGAAACCGGCTACGTGACGCGCTCACCGAGATCCTCAACTGGGTCGACGAGAACGTGCAGCCGGCAAACGCGCTCATGGGCGTGCGTCCCAAGACCAGCCCATCCCCTCAGCCGGCGGCGATCAGCGCCTCCAACGAACCTCCAGCCAATGGAGGCATCGACGTTGGTGAGCAGCCGACGCTGAGCCTCGAATCTGTCGCAGACGCGACCGAGAGCGGAGTTCCCTACACCGCTTGATCTGGCGGGGCCGTATTGCCCCCTGGACAGCTGTCCGCTATGGTCACCCGCTCCCTCGACGCGATTGCCGTTAGGGAACCGGCCGGTTGAATGGCCGCGAAGGAGGACAAGATGAGCCCAGCGAGCAAGGCCACCGCTGCAAAGAAGGTGCCTGCATCGCGCCCGCCGGCCGCCAAGAAGGCCGCGCCGACGAAGAAGAGTGCGCCTGCCAAGGTTGCAGCGGCGGCTAAGACGGTCACCCCGACAAAGAATGCTCCCGCGACAAAGAACGCTCCCACGACAAAGAAAGCTGTGCCGACAAAGAATGCTCAGGCTGCGAAGAAACCCGTCCCAACCGCAAAGAGTGGCGGGTCCGTGAACAAAGAGACGACTGTGACGAAGAAAGCCGCTCCGGCGGCCAAGAAGACCGCTGGGCCGGCAAAGAAGCCGGCGTCGACCGCAAAGGCAGCAGCCGTGGCGACGGCGGCAGCTGCATCGGCAGACATCGCAGTTGCGGGCGCCGAGGTGGCACCGCCTGCTCCGGTTCGCTCCACATTCACGCCCAAGCCGAAGCCCCCCGCTCCGGTCCGGCCCAAGACGGGCCCCTACGCCAAGGATGTCAAGTTCTTGGAGGAGATCACCGAATTGCTGGCGGAGGAGCGGGCGATCTATCAGGAGCAGGCCACGTCCCTACGGGCCGAGGCGGACTCGCTCGCTCTCGAGCGGGAGCCGGGCGACGTCCAATTCGACGAAGAATCGGGCGAGGGCGGCACGGTCACCGTCGACCGGGAGCGGAACCTGGCCCTTTCCGGGCAGGCGGCCCTCGCCGTCGAGGAGATCGACTATGCCAGCGTGCGGGTGGCGGACAAGACGTACGGCTACTGCGAGCGATGCTTTCAACCGATCCCCAAGCCCCGCCTGCGTGCGCTCCCGTACGCCCGGCTCTGCGTGGCCTGCAAGAGCGGGGGACTGTCGCGCCGCTGAACCCGAGCGGCAGTGCTCGGGCGCGGGTTGTGGCCTTCTCATTGGCCGCCATCGTCGTGGTCGCCGACCGTGTGACCACGACAGTGGCCGAACACCACCTCCACGAGGCGGTCCATCTGTGGGGGCCCTTCGGTTTGGCGCTGCAGTTCAACTCCGGACTGGCCTTCAGCCTGTTCAGCGGGCGATCGACCTTGGTCACGGTTCTTCTCGGGATCGGAGTGGTCGTGCTCGGGATCCTCGTGGCGCGCGTCCACACCATGCCTCAGGCAATCGGTGGTGGACTTGTTCTCGGCGGAGGTATCGGCAACCTCAGTGAGCGGATCGTCGGGCTCCGTCACGGCTTGGTGGCCGACTTCATCACGCTCAGCCACTGGCCAACCTTCAACGTCGCTGACGCCGCGATCACCGTGGGAGTGATCGTCGTGGCAGCTTCCATCCTCTTTGGCCGTCCGGCAGGTGCGGCCAGATGAGTGGACGCGGCCAGATGAGTGAGCACTGGCAGATGGGTGAGCACGGGCAGATGGGTGGACGGGGCCAGATGGGCGAGCACGGGGACCCACATGAGTGACGACGACGGCGCTCTCGTCGTCGAAGTCCCGGCGCTCCTTGCAGGCGTGCGAATCGATCGCGCGGTGGCCATGCTGGCGAACGTTTCCCGTACCGTTGCCGCGGGCCTCATCGTGGCAGGTCGGGTTCTCGTCGATGGCGTCCCGGTGGCGATCGGGCGGAACACGCTCAAGGAGGGATCGGTGGTCACGATCTCGCTGCCCGCACCGGGCGGGAGCGGAGTCGAGGCGGAAGCCGGCGTGCAGTTCCGTGTGGTCTACGCCGACGCCGAAGTGGCGGTGGTGGACAAGCCTGCCGGTCTTGTGGTGCACCCCGGGGCCGGCCATCAGGAGGGGACCTTGGTCGGCGGGTTGCTGGCGCGGTTCCCGGACCTCGCCGAGCTGGTGGACGCAGGCGTCTGCCCGAGCGATCGTCCCGGCATCGTGCACCGCCTCGACAAGGGAACGTCGGGCCTCCTCGCGGTGGCCCGCACGGAGCCGGCGTACCGTGCCCTTGTGGGACAGCTCGCCGATCGCAGCATGGAGCGCCGCTACCTGGCTCTGGTCGAGGGGGAGGTCGGTGACGACCGCGGCGAGATCGATGCTCCCATAGGGCGATCGACCCGGACGCCCACGAAAATGGCCGTCTCAGCCAGCGGGCGGTCGGCCCGCACGAGTTTCACCGTGCTGGAACGGCGGACGTCACCTCGCCCGACGACGTTGCTGGAACTCAGCCTCCAGAGTGGCCGAACCCATCAGATCCGGGTCCACATGGCTGCCATCGGCCACCCCGTTGTCGGTGACGCCCGCTACGGCACCCCCGACAAGGATCTGGGCTCCGGTCGGTTCTTCCTCCACGCCTTTCGGCTGGCGTTCACGCATCCGGGAACCGGCGAGCGCAAAGAATTCTCAGCGCCGCTCCCTGAGGACCTGAGGGCCTTCCTAGGCGGCTTCGTGGACGCCGAGGACGTCGGCGTCGAACGACAAGGCAGCTAGAGCCTCCTCTTCGGCTCGGCGGACGCGGCGTACCCCGACGCCAAGTCGCTCTGCGGTCGACTGCAGCGAGGCCGGAGAGTCTCCTCCAAAGCCAAATCGCAGTCGAAGCACATCGCGCTGCAGGTCGGGCAGTTTCTCGACTGCATCACGGACCCGGTCGTAGACCATCGTCTGCTCGACGTCGGCGACGAAATCCGATTCGTCGGGAGCCACCAGCTCGCCCAGCGTCGTGGCTGACTCCGAGGCGGCAGGTTGGTCGAGCGAGGCCGTCACGCGAGCCACGTCTTCGAGCGCGTAGCGCTCGTCGGCCGTCATGCCCGTTGCCTCGTCCAATTCCGCCTCGGTCGGCGTACGACCGAGGGTCGTCGCCAGCTGGGCTTTCGTCAGTTCCAGCCGCTGGATGTGCTCGCCGACTTCGAGCGGGATCCGGATGGTCCGCCCGTGTTGCTGGACGGCACGCTGCAAGGCCTGCCGGATCCACCATGTGGCATAGGTCGAGAATCGGAAGCCTCGCTCCCAGTCGAACTTGTCCACGGCCCTCATGAGCCCGAACGAGCCCTCTTGGACCAAGTCGGCCATATCCACGCCACGATCCTGGTAGCGCCTCGCCCAGTGCACGACCAACCGGAGGTTGGCGGCCACCATCTGCTTACGTGCCAGTTCGTCACCCGCGGCGACCCGTTTGGCCAATTCCACCTGCTGCTCGTGATCGGGCATAGGGAACTGGTCCAGGTCCTTCAACATCAGTCCAAGGGTGTCGGATGTACTCACCGCGCTCTTCATCAACTTCTCTCCCGACGCTCTGCGATCTCTCTCATTCCTTCGTACCCGGGGTTCTCTTCTCTGAATCTGCCACTTACAACACCGGTAGGTGCTCGAGCATTCCACGAGGGTGTATCAATCTCGAGTTGCGCATCGGACCCTCTTCTGGTGACCTACGTCGCATGACCTCGCGGATGGTGCTTCTCAGGCACGGCGCCACCGAGTGGTCGCAGAATGGTCAACACACGGGACGGACGGATATTCCTCTGCTCGATCTCGGGCGCGAGCAAGCGAAGGCCGCTGGCGACCTGCTCCGGGGGATGACCTTCGCCCAGGTCTTCACGAGCCCCCTGCAGCGGGCGTCCACCACCTGTGCGCTGGCCGGCTTCGAGGGGCATCCCGAGCCCGATCTGATGGAGTGGGACTACGGCGCCTACGAAGGCCAGACCTCGGCCCAGATTTGTGACGGTCGCCCTGGATGGACCCTGTGGAACGACGGCGTGGTCGACGGGGAGAGGGTGGCCGACGTCGGCCGCCGGGTGGACCGGGTGATCGAGCGGGCCCGGCAGGTCGACGGCGACACGCTGTGCGTGGCCCATGGACACGTTCTACGGGTTCTGGCCGCCCGATGGCTGGGATTGCCACCTGTGGCGGGCCGGCTGTTCGTGTTGTACACCGGATCCGTGAGCATCCTGGGTTGGGAGCGTGAGAGTCCGGTGGTCCTGAACTGGAACGTGGGGCCCCCAGGGGCTACGCCGAGCCAGCGCTAGAACGCCTGGTCCAGCCGCATACGGCCTGGCCCCAGGGATTCAGGCGACATGGCGAGGGCGAGGGCGAGGGCGAGGCCGAAGAGGAGGTGGACCGCGAGGGCGAGGCGAACGGCGGGTGCTACGCGGAGGCGGCGACGTTCCCCTGGGCCCGGGCCACCATGTCCGCCAGGCTGAAAGATTGAAGATGGGTGCGGATGGTCTCGCCGACGTCGGCCCAGACGGCCAAGAGGACGCACTGGCCTTCGTGGTCGCAGGCGCCATCGGCATGGGGCTCGCCGAAGTCTCCGGCCGCGATGGGGCCGTCGACGGCCGAGACGATCTGGGCGAGGCTGATGTCCTCGGGAGCGCGGGCCAAGACGTAGCCGCCCCCGACGCCCCTCTTGGAACGCACCAGGCCCGCCCCCTTGAGGGCGAGGAGAATTTGCTCGAGGTAAGGCTGGGGGAGTCCCGTCCGCTCGGCGATGTCGCGCACGGATGTCGGCGTCTCGGCGCCGTGCAGGGCGAGTGAGAGCAATGCCCGGCTGGCGTAGTCGCCACGTGTCGAGACCCTCACACCCTGATGCTACCGGCCGCGTGGTGCGGAGCGTGAGGTTTTGGGCGGATGACGTTCCGGGTCATAGTGTGACGCTGTGAGCGCTCCCGAGGTGGCATCGCCCGTCCTGCCCGACTTCGGGGGGGCCTGCCTGACCGGTGTCGTACCCGGATTGCTCAGCCATCTCTACGGCGGGGAGCCTCGGCCCCCATGGATGCCCGAACCGGTGGAAGCGGCCACCCAGATCGTGCTCCTGGTCCTGGACGGCCTGGGTTGGCGCCAGCTCCAGGAACGCTCGGCCCTGGCCCCGACGCTCCTGTCGGGGATCGGCGGATCAATCACCTCGGTGGCTCCCAGCACGACGGCGTGCGCCTTGACGTCGTTGGTCACGGGGCACCCGCCGGCGGACCATGGCATGGTCGGGTATCGAGTCGCCTATGGCAACGAGATCATGAACGTCCTGCAATGGTCGGTCGGCGGCGTGGATGCCCGGATGCGGGTGCCCGCCCGGGTCTTCCAGCCCTGCCGCGCTCTTTCCCGGATGCCCCGAGAAGGTCCCTGTCGTCACCCGCTACGACTACGCCACAACCGGATTCTCGGCCGCCCACCTCGGTGACCCCGAGCTGCACGGTTGGCACACCGTGGCCGGCCTGGTGACGTCGGTGCGGTCACTGGTCGGGCGAGGAGCGCGCTTTGTCTACGCCTATTACGAGGGCATCGACAAGGTGGCCCACGCCCGTGGGCTCGGCGAGTATTACGACGACGAGCTGCGTGACGTCGACCGGTTGGTGGGAGACCTGCTCGGAGTCCTGCCTCCCGGGGCGGTGCTGGTGGTCACGGCGGATCACGGACAGGTCGCGGTGGGCACGTCGGTCGAGGTCCTGGGGGGCGACGTGATGGACGGTGTGACGCTGATCTCGGGAGAGGGCCGATTCCGTTGGCTCCACACGCGGCCGGGAGCGACCGGGGCCGTGTCCGAAGCGGCACGGGGAGCCTTCGGGGACGTCGCCTGGGTGCGCACGCGAGACGAGATGGTCGAAGAGGGATGGCTGGGTGGAGTCCCTTCGACCACCGTCTCGGCGCGCCTGGGCGACGTCGTGTTGGCCCCCTTCACCGCCACCGCCTTCCTCGACCCCGCCGACACGGGCGAGCTGCGACTGTCGGCCCGCCATGGCTCCCTCACGGCCGATGAGATGCTGATTCCCCTGCTCAGCTGGCCCTCCACGTGACGCGGGGCTTGCCGGTGGCAGTATCAAGGGATGCCTGACGAGTCCACGCCCGTAGCCCCAGACGAAGTGCTCGAAGCCGTCCTGAGCCCCGAGGTGGGCGGCGCGGCGGGTGGGGGCGGCGCGGCGGGCGGTCCCGAGGGGGAGACGCCGGCCCGGGAGTCGGTCTCGGAGCCGGCCAAGGTGTTGCGCATCGGTTCCATGGTCAAGACCCTCTTGGACGAGGTGCGGCAGGCACCGCTCGACGAGAAGAGCAGGGAACGGCTGCGGGAGATCTACGAGCAGTCCATCCACGACCTCTCCGAGGGTCTCTCGCCCGACCTCGTGGCCGAGCTGGACCGGATGGCGCTGCCATTCGACGAGAAGGCTCCCAGCGAGTCCGAGCTCCGAATCGCCCAGGCTCAGCTGGTGGGGTGGCTGGAAGGCCTCTTCCACGGCATTCAGGCGACGCTGATGTCCCAGCAGATGGCGGCGCGGAGTCAGCTCGAGGAGATCCGGAGACGGGGTCTGCCGGGAGCTGGCGAGAGCTCCAACCCCCGGCCCGGGGCCTATCTCTGAGATGTGGCCGACCGAGATGCAGCTCTCTGAGATGCAAGCCTCCGAGATGCAGCCTTCAGAGATGCAGTTCTTGCCGACGACGTGCGTGAGGAAACGAGGGATGGCCGCCGATGCCTGACGAGCCGATACCTGACCAGACGACGGATGCACCGGATGAAGGACCGCCTTCGTACCCGGGGAGTCCCGGAGCGACGTCGGAGCCGGCGCCTTTCATGCCGCCTCGGGTGCCGCCCCCGCCGCCGCAATCTGCGCCCCCGCCCCCGCCCCCGCCCCCGCCCCCACCACCGACGTATCCCGCGGCCGCCCCTCCCGGCAGTTACCCGGTGGGTGGCTACTCGCCGCCCCAGGGTCAGATCCCGGCCTACGACGGAGCCGGCGCCTCGGTCGCCGCTCCCTTCGCCCAGTGGGGCGTGCGTGTGGGCGGGTACCTCATCGACGTCGTCATCTTCATCCCGGTGTTCATCATCCTGGCGCTCCTCTTCCATCACTCGCACGTGCTCACGGTGCACTTCAACACCCGCACGAACGGTGTCGAGACGCGACGGACCTTCTCCCTGCTCTCGGTCCTCATCACTGGGTTGGCCTACCTCGTCTACACGACGATCCTGACGGGCAACCCGAGGGGACAGACCGTTGGGATGATGGCGGTCGGCGTCCGGGTCGTGCGCGACGGGACGCAGGAGGTCATCGGCTACGGCCGTGCCTTCTGGCGGTCCCTGGTGGAGCAGATCTTCCGGCTCCTCCTGCTGACGACGCTGTTCCTCGGCATCGTCTGGCTGCTCGACATGCTCTTTCCGCTTTGGGACAGGAAGCGGCAGACCCTGCACGACAAAATCGCGCAAACGGTCGTGCTGAGGGCACGCAATGGTGCGTGAGGCGGGGTAAGGTCCAGAGTTCGCACACGAACAACACGGTTGTAAGTTCGACCGATGAAAGGAGGGCCGGTGTCGGGGCGGTCGTTTACGCATCTGCACACCCACACCGAGTTCTCCATGCTCGACGGGGCAGCCCGGATCGGCGAGCTGGTGGCCGCAGCCGCGGCCGACGGGCAACCGGCGTTGGGCATCACAGACCACGGGAACATGTACGGGGTCTTGGACTTCTACAAGGCTTGCCGGGAGCAGGGGATCACCCCGATCATCGGGACCGAGGCCTACATGGCTGCGGAGTCGCGCCACGAACGCCCCGTCCGACGAGGCAAGGTGGACGACACCGGGGGCGACGCCGAAGGCGGCCAGAAGCTCTACTACCACCTCACGCTGCTCTCCGAGACGATCGAGGGCTATCGCAACCTCTTGAAGCTCTCTTCGGCCGCCTACCTCGAGGGGTACTACTACAAGCCCCGGCTCGACTGGGAGTTGCTGGAGCGGCACCACGCCGGCCTGATCGCCACCACAGGGTGCCTGGGCGGGGTCGTGTTGCAGGCGCTCCTGGCCGGGAACCCGGAGGAGGCCGAGAGGCGGGCCGCCCGACTGCAGGACATCTTCGGGCGCGAGAACCTCTTCGTCGAGTTGCAGGACCACGGCATCGCTGATCAACACCGGACCAACCCGCAGCTCATCGAGATCGCCCGCCGGCTCGATGCGCCCCTGCTCGCCACCAACGACAGCCATTACACGCACCGGGAAGATGCGGTGGCTCACGATGCGCTGCTGTGCGTGCAGACCGGTGCGCTGCTTTCCGACACCAACCGTTTCAAGTTCGAGGGGACCGAGCACTACCTGAAGTCGGCCCGCGAGATGCGCCACCTGTTCGCGGACGTGCCCGAGGCGTGCGACAACACACTGCTCATCGCCGAACGGGCCGATGTGCAGATCGAACTGGGCAAGCCGAGCCTGCCCGAGTTCCCCGTCCCGCCCCAATTCGTCGGCGAGGCGTACGAGGACCGCGCGCTGGCCTACTTGCGCGACCTGACGATGGAGGGGGCGCGCCAGCGCTACGGCAGTGTCGTCCCGGCCAACGTGGTCGAGCGCCTGGACTACGAGCTCGGTGTCATCGGCAACATGGGGTTCGCGGCGTATTTCCTCGTCGTGTGGGACCTGATCAAGTTCGCCCGCGACTCCGGCATCCGGGTGGGCCCGGGACGGGGTTCTGCCGCCGGATGCTGCGTGGCCTACTGCCTGCGCATCGTGGACCTGGACCCCATCCGCTATGACCTGCTCTTCGAGCGCTTCCTCAACCCGGGGCGCAAGCAGATGCCCGACATCGACATGGACTTCGACGAGCGCTACCGCAGCGACGTCATGCGGTACGCCGCCGAGAAGTACGGCAGCGACCGGGTGGCGCAGGTGGTGACGTTCTCGACCATCAAGGCGCGGGCCGCCGTGCGCGATGCGGCCCGGGTGCTGGGCAAGCCCTACATCGTGGGTGACAAGATCGCCAAGGCGATGCCGCCCCTCGTGATGGGACGTGACACGCCGCTGCACGCCTGCCTGACCAAGACGGAGGGGCACGAGGAGGGCTACGCCGCCGCGGCCGACCTGCGCGGGATGCACGAGACCGACCCCGACGCCAAAGAGGTCATCGACGTGGCGCTCGGCTTGGAGGGGCTGCGGCGCCAGGATGGGATCCACGCCGCGGCAGTGGTGATCTCTCGTGATCCGCTGACCGAGTACCTGCCCATCCAGCGCAAGCCCGGCGCCGGGGAGAAGCCCGAGGATGCGCCGATCGTCACCCAGTACGAAATGCACGGCGTGGAGGACCTCGGGCTGCTGAAGATGGACTTCCTCGGCTTGCGCAACCTCTCGGTGATCGAGCGCACCTTGGACCTGGTCGAGGCGGCCGGCGGGGAGCGGCCGGACATCGACGGTGTCGACCTGGCCGACGAGCCGACGTTGGAGATGTTGCGCCGGGGCGACTCGGTCGGCGTGTTCCAACTCGAAGGCGGCCCCATGCGCGCCCTGATGCGGTCCCTGGCCCCGACGTCGTTCGACGACGTGGCCGCCCTGGTGGCCCTCTACCGGCCAGGGCCGATGGCCGCCAACATGCACAACGACTACGCCGATCGGAAGAACGGCCGCAAGCCGATCAGCTACGAGCACCCCGATCTCGAACCGATTTTGGCCGACACCCAGGGACTGATGATCTATCAGGAGTCCGTCATGCGGGTGGCCCAGAAATTCGCCGGGTATTCGCTCGAAGAAGCGGACAACCTGCGCAAGGCCTGCGGCAAGAAGATCCGCGCCCTGCTGGCGGCCGAGCGGGAGAAATTCGTCGCCGGCTGCGTCGCGCAGGGGTACGAGGAGTCGCTCGGGACGACACTCTTCGACATCATCGAGCCGTTCGCCGACTACGCCTTCAACAAGTCCCACTCCTACGGCTACGGCCTCGTGGCGTACCAAACGGCGTGGCTGAAGGCCCATCACCCCACGGAGTACATGGCGGCGCTGCTGACCTCGGTCAAGGACAACAAGGACAAGACGGCGGTGTATCTCGCCGAATGCCGTACCCGGGGGATCGCTGTCCTGCCCCCCGACGTCAACCGCTCCGTGGCCGAATTCGCGCCCGACCTCTCCGGCGAGAGCGACGGCGCGGCGGTCCTCTTCGGTATGGCGGCGGTGCGGAACGTGGGCGAAAGCCTGGTCGAGCGCATCGTGGCCGAACGCAACGCGAACGGGCCGTTCGCCGACATCTTCGACTTCTGCCAACGGGTCGACCCGGTCGTCTTGAACAAGCGGACCATGGAGTCCCTGGTCAAGGGGGGCGCGTTCGATGCCTTGGGCCACCCCCGTCAGGGCCTGTGCCTCGTGATGGAGGGCATCGTGGATCGCACGCTGGAACGGCGGCGCGAGCACGACCTCGGGATCACCTCGTTGTTCGCCGCCTTCGAGACCGAGCAGGAGGCCGACCCCGGGTGGGGGACGGCCAAGATCGCGATCCCTGATACGGAATTCGACAAGGCGCAACGGCTGGCCTTCGAGAAGGAGATGCTCGGGCTGTACGTCAGCGATCATCCCCTCATGGGCTACGAGCAGGCCCTGGCACGTCACACCGACTGCAGCCTCTCCGACATGCGGGAAGAGGACGTCTCGGGCGACCGCTCGCCGGTGCGGGCGGTGGGAGGCGTGGTGACCGACCTCCGCCGGACGTACACGAAGAAGGGTGACCTCATGGCCCGCTTCGTTCTGGAGGACCTCCAGGCGGCCATGGAGGTCTTCGTCTTCCCCAAGACCATGGCCGACTACGGCGCGCTGATCGAGAACGACGCCATCCTCGTCGTCCGGGGGCGGCTCGACACCCGTGAGGAAGAGCCGAAAATCGTCTGCATGGAAGTCAGCCGACCCCGCCTGGAGCGGGGTGCAGAGGACGTGCACATCGCCCTGCCACTCGGCGTGTTGACCGATACGACGCTGGTCGGTCTCAAGGGGATCCTGAGTGGGCACCCGGGCCCTTCGTCGGTGCTCCTGCACGTCGGAGCCAAGGTTCTGCGCCTGGCACCCGAATTCAACGTCGATTGTCGCAACGGTCTGGTGGGTGAGTTGAAACGGCTTCTGGGACCGGGCGCCGTCCTGTCGTAAAGTCCAGATGACCGGGGGAGCGACCGGTGGTCAGCTGCCGTGGCGGGAACCGCCGTCGGGTGGCCGGTTGGGTAAGCCCCCGGCGTAGCCAGTAGACTTACCTCATGCCGATCGTAGTGAGCACCAAAGATTGCACTGCGCTCAGCGACGCTGAGCTGGTTGAAATGGCAGATCTCTGTGCAGAGCGCCCCCCCGGTTTTGACATCGGGTTCCTCTCCAAGGAGCGTGAGGCCTGGGTGTTGATCACCCTGGCGCGGGAGGGGAACAAGCTCCGGGGTTATTCCTTCTGCACACTTGAGCGAATCGGTGGGACTCCCTCGCTCCTGGTGGGTCTGGCTCTCGTCGACCGCACCGCCAGGGCCGAGGCGACGCTCAAGGGGATCATGGGCGATCAGTACCGCCGTGCCCTCCTGGCGTTTCCGGACGAAGACGTCCTGCTCGGGACCCGTTTGCTGGCACCTGAGGGCTTCCGGGCCTTTTCCGGCCTGCAGGATGTCGTCCCCTATCCCGAGCACAAATGCTCGGGTGAGGAGCGGGCCTGGGCCCGTCGCCTGTCCAAGCGCTTCGGCTGTGAAAGCAGGCTGGACGATCGCACCTTCGTGCTCAAAGGCGATGGCTCCGTCGTCGGCGGCCTCGACTTCTTCGCCCCCAAGGTGAAGATCCCCGAGGGTGTCGACGGACACTTCGGTGGCTTCGATGCCGAACGCGGTGACCGGCTGGTCACCTTCGGCTGGGCCATGGCCGAGGACCTCGCCGGGGGCAAGCTCGGGCGCTGAGGTCGTGGGCGCCGGGGTTGTTCGGCGCTGAGGTCGCTTCCTTCTCCGGTCCCGGGGTATCTAGCCGCGGGGGAGAACAGCTGCGCACACCTTGTAGCAGTGGCCGTCCCGGGGCGGGCTCACCGTCACCAGCAGGTATTGCGGGATGAACCCGAGGGCGGTTGCCAGGCTCTTGCCACTGAGCCGCTCCCGACGGGCCGCGTCGAGGGCGCGTGCCGCGTGGCGGTCCTCGACGGGCAACCACACGTCGTCGCGGTCCCAACCGAAACGCACCCATGTCGATCCATCGGCTTGGCGCCGGATGAGCTGCGGGCTGCGGGTGGGCTCGATGAGGGCGACCGAGGGCCGGAAGCCGCGAAATTCCCAATAGGGGGCGGAAGGCCCGGGAAAACCCAGTAGCGGACCCTCCGGGCTGGCGACCATGCGTCGGAGAAGCTTGCGCAGGTGGCGGCCCCGCAGCGTCCCGACGTGCCGGGGCAAGTCGGCGGCCGTCGTCGCCTCGGGCTGTGCGAGGTCGTCGCGTTCAGGATCGTCCGCCAAGGTGACCTCGACCACGTCGAAGGCGGTGATGTCGGGTTCGTAATTCTCGGGCCATGGCACCCGCACGCGTATGACGGTGCGGGTCGCGAGATCCACCACGGTCGTGTCCTCGAGGGTCGACGACAAGACGAGAAGGTGCAGCGTCGACCCACCAGCGGTCGGGATCTTCTCCCGGCGGCGGGCGGAACGCCGAAGCAGGCGGGCGGGATCGGTTGGGACCTCGGGGGTGCGCCGTGCCTTGGCGACCGGGCCGTTGCCCGCGCCATTTCCCGTGCTGGTGTCCGAACCGGTACCGGTACCGGTCCCGTGACCGGTGTCCGTGCGCATGCCGTCGCCGTCCTCGGTCATCGGGGCAGGCCTTCGAGTTGCTCTCGGAGTGTCGGACGGATCGGTGGCCGGGGCATTGCAGGAAAAGCCGCGGCAGACGAAGGCGGCGCCTCCGGGCCGTCCGTCGAAAAGCGGCGAGTCGTCCGGCATCCCCCCAGGCCACGACGGCCCGGGGCAGCCACTCGCGGCACACCTCGGCCAGGAGGTCCGGTCGGTCGCCGGTGATCACGATCTCCTGGCGACCGGCGAGCATCGGAAGCGCGGCGACCATGTCGGCCAGCGCCCCGGGGTGGCGCGTCAGCAGCGCTGCGGCCTCGGAGACCGTGCCCTCGGCGCCCTCGCGCAGGCGCTCGTCGTCATCGAGGGCATTGGCCCGCAGGAGGGCGTGGACGGCAATCGAATTCGGTGGCGGGGAGTGCGCCGTCGAGATACTCCTTGGGCCGCACGATGAGCGCCTCCGCATCGTCGCCGGTCGTGAAGAAGCCACCCGACTCGTCGTCCCAGAACTGCCCGAGTAGCTCGTGCGCGACCCGGTTCGCCCGGGTACGCCACAGCGTGCTTCCGGTGAGCTCGGACAGGCGGACGCACGCTTCGATGAGCCAGGCGTGGTCAGCTGCCACGGCGAGGTGCCGGGCCCGACCGCCCTGCCAGCTCCGCATCAGCCGGCCGTCGTCGTACATGGCCGCCATGAGGAATTCGCCGATCTCGACGGCGCGCGTTCGCGTAGTCGGTGGTGCCGGTCACCATGGCGACCTCGGCCAGCGTCGCAGCAGCCATGGCGTTCCACTCCGTCAGCACCTTCTCGTCCCGGGCTGGCTGCACGCGGCCGGCCCGTACCGCTGCCAACAGCTTCCGGGCTTCCTCGACGAGGGGAGGGCGTTGCAGCGGTGCACCCACCGGGCGACACAGGATGGAGCGCCCCTCCCAGTTGCCACCGGGCGTGATCCCGTACCAATCCGCCGCCGGCTGGACCAGATGCTCGGGGAGCGTCGGCCTCGAGCTCGGCCAGAGTGAAGGTGGCATGGCTGCCCTCGACGCCGCCGGCGTCGGCGTCGAAGGAGGAGAAGAGCGCCCCTTCGGGCGTGGAGAGGTCCCGGAGGACGAAATCGAGGGTCTCGGTCACCACCGTGAGGTAGTTGTCCCTGCCCGGTCTCCTGCCAGGCGTGGAGGTAGGCCCGAGCCAGAAGGGCCTGATCGGTCAACATCTTTTCGAAATGGGGTACCAACCAGCGTGCGTCCGTCGAATAGCGGCAGAAGCCGCCGACAAGATGGTCGTACATGCCGCCGGCCGCCATGCCGTCGAGCGTGGTCACGGCCATCTGGCGGGAGCGCTCCGATCCCGTGCGCCTGTGGTGGCGCAGGCAGAGCTCGACCAGGGAAGGGCGGGGGAATTTCGGCGCCGGGCCGAAGCCGCCCCACTGAGGGTCGAATCCGCCCTGCAGGCCGATCACGACCTTCTCGATCAGGGCGTCGGCATCGATGCCCTGCAGCTGAATGCGCGGCGGGGGACGGGTCGTGATTCCGCGCCGAGTGCTGACGGTGACCGTGCGTCCGACCCTGAGTCGGACCCTGACGTCGGACTCTGCGCTCTGGCCTCTGACATCGTCTCGGCCAGTCGGACTTCTCTTCTGACGGCGTCGACCAGGGCGTCAGCTTGGGCCAGCACTCCTCTCTCGTTCCTGCTCCCAGGCGGTGCCGAGCGCCTCGACCACGCGACGGAAGGCCGGCATGCCGTGGCGTTCCTCCGGGGGGAAGTAGGTGCCGGCATAGAACGGGCCGACCGTCAGGTGTGCAGAACACGGACATGGGCCATCCGCCGGAGCCCGGTGAGGGCCTGGGTGGCGGCCATGTAGAGCGAGTCGAGGTCCGGGCCGCTCCTCGCGGTCGACCTTCACCGAGATGAACCAGCGGGAGAGATCGGCGGCCGTGGCATCGTCCTCGAAGCTCTCGTGGGCCATGACGTGGCACCAGTGGCACGAGGCGTAGCCGATGGAGAGGAAGATGGGCTTGTCCTCGTCTTTTGCCCGCTGGAGGGCCTCGTCACCCCAGGGGAACCACTCGACCGGATTGTCCGCGTGCTGGCGGAGGTAGGGGCTGGTTTCGTCCGCCAGATGGTTCACGGCTCTCGATGCTACGGCGCTGCGGGGCGGGACCCTGCCGTGAAACGGGGCCGGGCACGTGGAATGCTCGAGGGATGGAACGTGTGCTCACGCTCGAAGGCAAGACAGCTCTCATCACGGGGGCCAGCCGCGGGATCGGCCTGGCCATGGCCGATCGCTTCCTCGAGGCGGGGGCGAACGTCATGCTCTCCTCCAGGACGGCCGACGATCTCGGCCGCGCCACGGACGGGCTGGTGGCCGGGGGGGCCGAGGCAAGCAAGGTGGGCTGGCAGGCGGCCCACGTAGGGGACGCCGAGCAGGCCCAGGCCTGCGTGGGCGAGACGGTCGCCCGATTTGGCGGGCTGGACATCCTGGTCAACAATGCCGCCACCAACCCCTATTTCGGACCGATGATCGACATCGACGTGCCCAGGGCGCAGAAGACCTTCGAGGTGAACCAGTTGGCGGTCCTGATGTGGACCTCGTACGCGGTGAAGGCCGGTCTGGCGGGATCGATCATCAACGTCGCCTCCATCGGCGGGCTGGAGGTGGAGCCAGGCATCGGTTGGTACAACGTGACGAAGGCGGCTGTCCTGCAGATCACCAAGCAGCTGGCCTACGAGCTGGCGCCGAAGATCAGGGTCAACGCCCTGGCACCGGGCCTGATCAAGACCGATTTCGCCCGTGCCCTCTGGGAAGGGTCGGCCGGCGAGAGCGTGTGAAGGCCCACATCCCGCTGGCCCGCCTCGGGCTGCCCGACGACGTCGCGACGGCGGCGTTGTTCCTGGCTTCTGACGCCGCATCGTGGGTCACGGGGCAGACGCTGGTGGTGGACGGAGGCACCACCGTGCACCCTTCCGGGGGCGTGAGCTGAAGGAACCCCTTCCGGGAAGCAGCCCCCAGCTACGGTGACGGGGTGCTGCAGAATCGTCGCGTGTCATGAGCTCGGCCGCCGAGCTCACTCGTATCGCCCGGGCCGCCGAGACCCATTCGTGGAGCGTCAGCGTGGTCGCGACACCGCTCGGGGTCATGGCCACGCGGGAATCGGGGCGGATAGGCGAACCATGGGTGGTCATGGCCGTGCCGGGGGGCCGGGGCCTCCGGGTGTCGCTCTTTCAACCCGGGGACGCGCTCGACGCGTCGGGCGAAGGAATCGGCGAGGTCACGGGCAATCCTCGGGAGATGGGCAGGGAACTGCGCTCGATGCTCGAGGATCTGGCCGAGGGTGCGGCAGCCTGAGCCGAGCGGCTCTGCACCCGGCGAGGACCGGGCCGGGTCGACGAACCAGGAGCGACGAACTGCGCCGACTCCGTGTCAGCTCAGGGCGCGGCGCAAGACCTTGCCCGAAGGGGTCCGGGGTAGCTCTCGGGTGAAGACGACCTCCTTGGGGGCCGCCCAGGGGGCGATGGTGGTGGCGACGAGACTCCTTCAATTCCTCGACATGCGGAATGTCACCGGTGGCCACGATCCAGGCCACGACCCGTTCGCCCCACTCGGGATCGGGGCGCTTCCACACGGCCACCTCCGCCACATTGTCGATGGGTCGAGAGGACTCTCTCGACCTCGTCCGGCCATACGTTCTCGCCCCCGGTGGTGATCATGTCCGCGATGCGGCCGACCACCGACAGCGTGCCGTCCTCGGTGAGGTAGCCGGCGTCGCCGGTGGCGAACCAGGTGGTCGTGCCGTCGGGACCCGTGACGCGCCCCGTGGTCCCGTCCCGGTAGCAGCGCATGAGCATGGGGGCGCGTAGGAGGATCTCGCCGTCGTCGACATCGTCGTCAAAATGGGCGATCGCGACCTCGACATCGTCGAGAGGCACACCGTCGTAGACGACACCCGAGCCCGTCTCGGTCATGCCGTACGTCGTCACGACATTGCCGGGGAGGTCTCCGGGCGGCCGGCTCCCACCGAGGAGGATGCTGGTGAAGACAGAAGGGTCCAGTCGGCGCAGCGCCGCGGTGACCAACGAGACGTGCGACACCGCGTGCGAACGCCCGAGGTCCTCGACGGTCTTCGCGTCGAATCCGGGAAGCACGGTGAGGGGCGTCCCCGTCAGAAGGGCCCGGGTCACGACAGAGAGCCCGCCGACGTGTGCCAGCGGGAGGCAGGCGAGCCACGAATGGCGGGTCGGGTCGATACCCAGTCGCTCCGAGGTGGCCCGGGCTGAGGCGCAGAGGGCATCGTGGGTCAGGACGACACCCTTGGGCTGGCCGGACGACCCGCTCGTGGCCACCACGAGCGCATCGCCGTCTTCGCGTCGGCATGCCCGCCCGCCATGGCGTGTTGCTCGCCGTCGGACGACACCACGCGGGAGGGGCGCAGCGCGCCCAGAAGCGCCTCACGAGCGGCGGCGGGCAGGCGCGGGTCGAGCGGCGCCACGGCGTCACCGGAGTCCCAGACCGCGCGGAGCGTGTCGACGAAGCCCGCACCTCCCGGGAGGTCGAGTGCGACGAGTTCAGGCACTGGCCGGTAGCGTAGGTCGCCGTGCACACCGTGGTCACCGGCAGTCCCCATGATCCGCTCGACGATCTCCGCTCTCTGGAGCCGCCAAAGTGGGAGCAGGTGGGCTCGTACTCTGACATTCGCTACGAGGTGGGGGAGGGCATCGCCAAGCTGACGATCTGCCGTCCCGAGCGCCGCAACGCATTTCGTCCCCAGACTCTCTTCGAGCTGACGGACGCCTTCAACCTGGCGCGGGACAATCCCGATGTCGGCGTGATCATCCTCTGCGGGGAGGGTCCCGACGCCTTCTGCTCGGGCGGGGATCAGAAGATCCGTGGTGACGACGGCTACATGGGCGACGACAGCGTCGCCGAGCGCGGGATCGGCCGGCTCAACGTTCTCGATCTGCAGATACTGATGCGCCGCATCCCCAAGCCGATCGTGGCCATGATCGCCGGCTACGCCATCGGCGGCGGGCACATCTTGCACCTCGTGTGCGATCTCTCGATCGCCGCCGACAACGCCCGCTTCGGGCAGACCGGCCCCAAGGTGGGCAGCTTCGACGGAGGCTACGGGTCGTCTCTCCTGGCACGCACCATCGGATTGAAGCGGGCCAAAGAGGTCTGGTTCCTGTGCCGTCAGTACGACGCCGCGCAGGCGCTCGAGTGGGGGCTGGTGAACACTGTGGTTCCGCTGGACGACCTCGAGAAGGAGACCGTGGCCTGGTGCCGCCAGATCCTCAGCCTGTCTCCTATCGCGTTGCGCATGATCAAGGCCGGCATGAACGCGGCTGACGACGGGCTGGCCGGCGTGCAGCAACTGGCCGGCGACGCCACCATGCTCTTCTACATGACGGAGGAAGGTCAGGAAGGGCGCAACGCATTCGTCGAGCACCGGAACCCTGACTTCTCCAAGTTCCCCCGCCGCCCGTGACAACTCCGTGGCGGCTCTGGGTGGCTGGCGCGCGCCCGCGGACCCTGCCGGCCGCCGTGGTGCCTGTTGTCGTCGGAACGGCGGCGGGCTACGTGATGAGCCGAACCTTCGTCTTCGGGTATGCCACGACGGGTCCACACCAGAACCAGCCGCTGCATCCTCCACCCAACGCGAGCATTCTCCATCATTTCTCCTTTCTCAATGCCGTCCTGGCGTTGATCGTGGCGCTGGGCCTGCAGATCGGCACCAACTACGTCAACGACTACGCCGATGGAATGCGGGGGACCGATGAGGTACGTGTCGGCCCTGTCCGCCTGGTGGCGGGGAAGTTGGCCACGGTCAAGCAGGTGAAGATCGCCGCTCTGGTGGCGTTCGGCGTGTCCGGCGTGGCAGGCCTCGTCCTCGCCATCCGCGTCTCCTGGTGGTTCATCCCGATTGGCCTGCTCTGCGGTCTCGCCGGATGGGCGTACACCGGCGGGAAGCATCCCTACGGCTACATCGGATTGGGCGAGATCCTCGTCTTCGTGTTCTTCGGCCTCGTGGCGACTGCGGGATCGGCGTACGTGCAACACGTGCCCTACGCCGCCGGTCCCCATTTCACCGTGCTGCCACCTTTTTCCTGGGGTTTCGCCCTCTGGGCGGGAGTGCCCGTCGGTCTGCTCGCCGCAGCCCTCTTGCAGGCCAACAACCTGCGCGACATCGGCACCGACGTCGAATCGGGCAAGAAGACACTCGCTGTTCGCCTCGGCCGAAAACGGGCCGGGTACTTCTACGTGGCCACGCTCGTTGCGGCGGGCGCCTCCATCGGAGTTCTGCAGCACTATCGAGGGTGGGCGATCATCGCACTGGTGGCGTTGCCCCTGGCCCTCGTCCCGGCGCGCCTCGCCCTGAGCGACAGCAACGGGAGGGTGTTGCTCCCGATGCTGGCGGCGACCGCTCGGCTGCAGCTTGCCGTGGGCCTCCTGTTGACTGTTGGGTTTCTGCTGGTCAGGCCGTAGCGAGCCAATGACGGACCAGTCTTCCCACCATGTCCGGCTGGGCCAGGTGCGCAGCATGACCGCCCCCGGGAATCAGGGAGGCTGTGCCATGCGGCGCCGCACGCGCCAAACGAAGGGCATGCGCGGCGAACCTGGTGTCATCGGCTCCCGCCAGAGCGAGAAGGGCTGGAGACATGTCGGTGTACGCGATCCCAGAGCGGCTGCTGCGTGCCGGTCCCGGCCAATCGCAGACTCGATGCCAGGCCGGTCGCGGTGTTGCGCAACCGCTCGTGTGTCTGTGCGGCCTCGGCCAATCGAACGAACATGGGACTGCCGACCCACTGTTCGATGAAGGCCTCGACGTCCCCGGAATCTTCGAGCGCTGCGGCGATGCCCTCATCCGCCGCCCGCCGCTTTTCGCGGGCCACCGGGTCCTCGATGCCTCCGGTGCCGCCGATCAGAATGAGTCGACCGACGTCGAGGTCCGTACCTGTCACCACATGAAGGGCGACACGCGCCCCGAGGGAGTAGCCCAGGAGGTCACAACGGCTGGAGCCGATGGTGGCGGAGACGGCATCGCGCACCAACGCTGCCGTCGTCGGCAGGTCGGCGCGCACGGCATCCGATCCGGCGTGACCCGGCAGGTCGAGTCCGATCAGGACGTGGTCCTGCGCCAGCAGATCGCCGAAGGTCCCCCACAATCGAGCCGTCTGGGTGAATCCGTGCAGAAGGACAACCGGCGGCGCGGTCCCCGAACCGCGTTGGTCGACATGGAGTGGCACGCATGGTGAGCGTACAGGCCACCTTTGCCGCCACCTTGGTGGACGAATGGGTGCACGCCGGCGTTACCGATGCGGTGATCTGTCCCGGTTCGCGTTCCACCCCGATGGCCCTCGCGTTGGCGGCGAGGCTGAATATCCACGTGCGCCTGGACGAGCGCAGCGCCGGGTTCTACGCGCTCGGTCTCTCCATGGCCAACGGCAGACCGACGGTCATCTGCGTCACGAGCGGCACGGCAGCCGCAGAGCTTCATCCGGCCGTCGTCGAGGCCCACCAGGGGCGGGTGCCGCTCATCGTCTGTACGGCCGATCGGCCTCCCGAACTGCACCATGTGGGTGCGTCGCAGACCATCGACCAGGTTGGGTTGTTCACCACGGCGACGCGGTGGGCATGTGATCCGGGGGTCCCGGAGGAGGCGCAGGCCAGATCGTGGCGGCCGCTCGCTGCCCGGGCATATGCAGAAGCACGGATGGGCCCGCTCGGTCCGGGTCCGGTCCATCTGAACCTCGCATTCCGTGACCCGCTGGTCGGCGATGCGGGCCCCCTCCCTCCGCGAGCAGGCCCGGTGTCCGTGGCCCGCGTGGCCGAGACGATGTCGTTCCGCACGCCCCTGCAGGGGAGGGGAATGATCATCGCCGGCGGCAATTCCGCCGATGATCCCGCGCAGCTCCTCCTCCTCGGGGCACGTCTGGGATGGCCGATCCTCGCCGATCCCCGATCGGGCTGCAGGGTCCCGGGCACGATCGCCACAGCGGACGCAATTGTCCGTGCCCGCACGCGGCCCGAATTGCCGGGGACTGTCGTGCTGCTCGGCGCACCCTGGCTTTCCAAGGCACTCGGCGACTACGTCTCGCAAGCGGCGGCGAACGGTGCTCGCGTCATTTCCGTCGACCCCTGGTGGCAATGGACGGACCCCGATGTCGTTGTCAGCGAATTCCACCGTGTCGGGGTACGGAGTTGGATCGAGGCGGCGCTGGATGGAACCGAGGACACATCCGCGGCTCGTTCCGTCAGCCCCGAGTGGCTCGAGATGTGGCAGGCCCACGAGGTCGCGGCCCAAGGAGCCATCGACCAGGTGCTCGGGCAAGGGCTCAGCGAACCGTCCGTCGCACGCGTCGCCGCTCGTCACGCGTCGGCGGATGACCTCGTCCTCATGGTGTCGGCATCCATGCCCATGCGCGATCTCGAGTGGTTTGCGCCGACGCTCGAATCGCCTCCGACCGTGATGGCCAACAGGGGAGCAAATGGGATCGATGGCGTGATCTCGACCGCCTTGGGAATTGCGGCGTCTGGCCGACGGACGATGGCCGTCCTCGGAGATCTGGCGTTCCTGCACGACGTGTCGGGATTGGTCAACCTGCCCGACCTTCCCTGCACCTTCGTCGTGCTCGATAACGGGGGTGGCGGGATCTTCTCGTTCTTGCCCCAAGCGGGAGTACTCGATCACGAGACGTTCGAGATGCTCTTCGGAACGCCGCCCGGCTCCGACATCAGCGCCGTGGCACGCGGCTTCGGGCTCGATGTGCACGAGGTAACGACGAGGGCGGAGTTGGAGACCGCATTGGACGTCGCCGCAGGCACCCGTGCTCCGGCGTTGGTGCGTGTGACGGTTGGGGGACGCGAAGGGAATGTCGCCCTACACGACGCCATCAATCAGGCTGTCTCTGACGCACTGGCCTAGAGTGCCGGTCGATCGACTGATCCGTACTGTCGGTCGACCGGTCACTCGTGCAGGGTCTTCACCGGGCCTTTCGAAAAGGAGGAAACAATGATCGCAGCGACGTGGGGCGATGGGCAGGTGGTCTACTCGATTCTTTGGTTCTTCCTCTTCTTCATCGAGGTGTGGCTCGCGATCTCGATCTTCATCGACATCTTCCGTAGTCACGATCTCAAGGGTTGGGCGAAGGCGGCCTGGATCATCCTTGTCATCCTCTTGCCACTCGTCGGGATCTTGGCGTACTTCATATTTCGTGGCGACAAGATGCGTGCCCACCAGATTCAGGCGGCACAGTCACAAGATGAATTCGCGCGTCACTACATCCAGGGCGTTGCGGGGACCAAGCCATCCGTGGCCGATGAGATCTCGAAACTCGTTGATCTGAAGAACAATGGCTCGATTACCGAAGCGGAGTTCGAGCGGCTGAAAGCCCACGTGATCGGGCAATCTGCCGAAACGACGAGCTCATCCGGTCAGTCGACGAATACTTAGTCGCAGCCCGGGTCGAGGTCGCCAGCCCACAAAATCCGTCGTCTTTCACAACGATCAACCAGGCGGTCCCGCTCCTGCGGCGTGAAAGGTCGGGGAGGGAGTCGACGACGTCAGGCGCCCGGTCGGACTGCGGAACGAGAGCGAGATGTTCGCATCACCCGACATCTTCCAGCCAAGTTCGTGCACGGCACGATGGTGCTGGTCGCACAGCGTGACCAGGTTGGGTATTGCGGTAGGTCCGCCATTGAGCCAATGCACGACGTGATGGACATCGGTGAATTCGGTGTAGGTGCACCCGGGAAATCGGCATCCCTTGTCCCGCCGGCGGATCTCGAGCCGCTGGGCCGGGCTCGGGTGACGACGGGCCGTTCCCTGCTGGAGGCTGTGCCCGTACTCGTTGTCCGCGGACAGGATAATTCTGGCGTCACAGGCAAGTCGGCGTGCGACTTCCGGTGAGAGCGGACCCAACACATCGAGCTCGGCCCCACCAACTCCACCCATCCCACCGTTCCCCCGTGCCCCGGTGACGCCATCGGCCGCCCCGCTGACGCCATCGGCCCCGCTGACGCCATCGGCCCCGCTGACGCCATCGGCCCCGGCGACGCCATCGGCCCCGCTGACGCCATCGGCCCCGGCGACGCCATCGGCCCCGCTGACGCCATCGGCCCCGCTGACGCCATCGGCCCCGGCGGCGCCATCGGCATCGGCAGTGGCGGTGAGATATGCGAGGTCGGCGTGGATGACGACAGTTGTCCGTTTTGACGGGATACGGCCGGCCTCACCGAGGCCGCACACTTCGACCAGTGCATCAGCCATCCGTTGCTCGAAGGTGGCACTTTCTCTCGGGTGCCGTCCCGCTCGAGCGGTGAGTGCCCCCTTGACCCGCGCGTAGTGATCCTCGGGCAGGCAGCCTGAGAAGGAATGGCGTCGGTCGTCGAAACGGAGGAATCTCCGAGCGTGGTTGCCGGCGGCCTGGCTGTCGGTCTGTCGATTCGCGGCGACGGCAAGCTCTCGAACCTGCTTTGCGGACCACTTCGTCGCCGCTGCGGCAAGCTGGGCATCAGTGTCGGGCTTCGCCACCTGGACCAGGGGTTTCACCTGATCGAACGAGAGTTTTCCTTGTGACAGGGCTTCGGAGATCTTCGGGAGAGTTTCGAGCTTTCCAGCGGCCGTGACCCATTCGCGCGCCGTGTTTGCCGTGACCGAGCACCGTTGCACCAACCACGCCACCATGGTGGTGGCGCCGTCGATCCGCCAGGCCTTTCGTCGATCGAGTTCCGCGACGGCGGACAGGAGTTGGCGTTGGTGTGCCGACACCGCCCGATGATGCTGTGTGACGCTGGAGACGAGTGCGTCGGTGCGGCGAGAGACGGTCTCCGGTCGGGGACCGTCTCGAAGTGAAGTGTTTGCCATGCCTGCACTCTGAACCGGGGGTGTGACATCGCCGATTGAGGCGGTGCGTGTCAAGTCCTCGTGGGTTCCCCGGGGTGAAACAGGCCTCAGGTCTTGCCCACGAATTCCAGTGCCTCCCGAGCGAGATCTTCCCAGTCCATTGCAGAAGCGGGATCAAGGCTCAGCCATTCCTTCATGGGGGTTCCCTTGTTGGCATCGAACCGGACGCCCTCGCCCGACGCCACCAGCGCGTCGGCACGAGTCGTGGGAAGTTTTACGACCAGTCGGCCTCGGACCAACATCGTGAAGATCTTCTTCCGAATGCGCAATGCGTGGGAGCCGAAACCGCGGCTGCCGTCGGGCGGGGTGACGTCGGGAATCTGTGAGAACGTGAAGACGAGCGCTTCGAAGCGCTCTTCGGGGCTTCGGCCCTTGGGCCCGCGGCTCCCCGGGTTCCCGGCACCCGTGACGGGTTCTGGATGCGGTCTGCGGCTCATTGCATCCAACTCAACGATAGCGATCCGCCGAGATCCACGTCCCATGACTCCGGAAAGGTAATGCCACATCCGCGGGCAGGTGGATAGTCGCTTGCGGTCTGCGTCCGAACGACGAGGCGTCCAGCACGTAGATATCGCTCGCTCCCCGTGTGGCGTCGTAGACGACCGTCAGGAGCCAGCCCTCGTCATCGGACCTTCCATCCTCGGCCCGCACGAAGAGCGGTTCGCTGGCCGTCTTGTACTGGCCCGGATTCCACGCCGTCACCTCTTCACGTGCCAGATCGAAGCGCAGGAGGCCGAGGTGGTCGACTTCACGATCCACGCTGCGGTCCCAATTGGTCGCCATTTCGACGCCGTAGCCATACCGGAACGGGCGGCCCTCGCAGAGTGGGTCCGACGTGACGTACTCGACCAGTCGGTCGTCCACTTGGGAGCGCTCCAGCTTGTCCCCCGTGACGCGCCACCGTTCGAGGACGGGGAGTCCGCCGCCGATGAGGCTCATCCCGATCCCTGCGGCACCCACGACCGGCACGTCGAGGTTGATCGGCTGCCCTTTCTCGGGTACTTCGTAGCGGCAGACATAGAGCACAAGGCTCCCGGTGCCTCTGCCGCCTCTGCTGCCGCCGCCCTGGCCGCCCTGGCCGCCCCCGCCCCTGTCGTCCTCGTCGTAGGCGTGGAGCACATGGGTGACGAGGCAGGGGTCGGTCCTGACCCAGCGCACATCGGAGCCATCGCCGTCCCGGTCGAGTACGCCGATCCATCCCTCGGCACCGGGCGTCCAGCGGTAGGGGACAGCGGGTCGGTAGAGGTCCTCTGTTCCCTCCTCCACAAAGAACTCGGCAAACTCGGTTGGCGATTCGATGAAGGCAAGGTGTCGACCCGTCACCCCGAGATCGTGCTGCCACGTTGCTCGTTCCAGGTGCACTTCCATCTGGTGCCTCAGTGCGCCCGCCGCGTCCCACTCGCCGATTCTCAGGAATGGGAGACGCGGTTTCGGTGCCTTGCTCGACCCCGAAGAGAATCCGACCACCGTTGACCGCATCCCGATGGACGTGGGACGCGACGGGAACACGCAGGCCGCCATCGAATTCCTCGGGCTGCAGCAAGCGGGAGAATTGTTGCGGGAGGCCGGACTCGGCCAGGGCCAGTACCTTGCCCGGCCTGCCAGAAGACGTTGGCGTTGGCCGTGGACGGGGCCGTGACGTACGAGACGGCGGTGCCGTCCCGCAGCTCGATGGCGTGGAGGGCGCCGGCCATCGGGTCGTCGGCGCGCCCGCCGTCGTCCTCGCTCTCACTGGCGGAACCGCCGCCGCACAGAAGCGACTCCGGTCGGAACTACCGCTCCCGGGGCCGATGCGGATCGAGGGTGCCCTGCAGATCGGGTGGCAATACACCGTCGATCGGCAACGGCGGGTTCATGCGGTCACCAGGCTAGTTGGGTATGGCAAGGTTTGATATGCCCACGCTTTCGGAGGACCTCGCCTTTCGTGGCCTGATCCACCAGGTCACCGACCCCGCCCTCCTCAAACGACTCGACGCCGGGGGCATGACCGTCTACGCCGGGTTCGACCCCAGTGCCGACAGCCTGGGCGTGGGCAACCTGCTCCAGCTCTGTACCCTGCGCCGCTTCCAACTGGCCGGTCACCGGCCGATCGCCCTTGCCGGGGGCGGCACCGGTCTGATCGGTGACCCAGGAGGAAAGCAGGACGAGCGGTCCCTTCTTACCCGAGAGGTGCTCGACGGCTACCTGGCCGGGATCCGGCCCCAGCTGGCCCAGTTCGTCGACCTCTCCGACGGCCTTCTCCTCGACAACAGTGCCTGGTTGGGCCAGCTGTCCACCCTCGACTTCCTACGTGACGTGGGGAAGCACTTCACGGTGAACCAGATGGTGGGCAAGGAATCGGTCAAGAGCAGGTTCGAAAGGCCTGACCAGGGGATCTCCTACACCGAATTCAGTTACATGCTGCTACAGGCCTACGACTTCCTGTACCTGCATCAGCACCACGCCTGCGATCTGCAGATCGGCGGGAGCGACCAGTGGGGCAACATCACCATGGGGGTCGAACTGGTGCGAAAGGTCTGCCAGGACGAGGTATGGGGTCTCACCACGCCGCTCGTCGTCAAGGCGGACGGGACCAAACTGGGCAAGACGGAAACCGGCAACGTGTGGCTCAGCGCGGTCGCGCACCAGCCCCTTTGCCCTCTACCAGTTCTTCCTCAACACCCCCGATTCGATGGTCGGCACGTACCTTCGCTACTTCACCTTCTTGCCCCACGAGGAAATCGACGCACTCGATGTCGAGACATCCGAGCGGCCTCAACGCCGCGCCGGACCACGGGCTCTGGCCCGCGCCGTGGTCTCGCTCGTGCACGGTGACGCGGAAGTGACCAAATGTGAGAGCGCTTCGGAGGCTTTGTTCACCCAGGAGATCGCTTCGCTCAGCGAGGACATGTTGTTGGCCGTGACCGAGGACGCACCGTCCAGCGGGATCTCACGGCACGTCGATAGGTGAGGGACTCTCGCTTGTCGACGCTCTGGTGCAGAGCGGCCTGGCCAAGTCTCGCGGCGACGCCCGTCGGACGATCGAGGGTGGGGGTGCGTACGTCAATAACGTGCAACAGTCTGACGTGGCTCGGGTGCTCGGACCCGAGGACCTTCTCCACGACCGCTACATCGTCGTGCGCAAGGGTCGGCACGACGTGCACGTCCTGCGCACGCGGCGTCGGAGTGACCCGTCGCATTCTGACCGTCGCAGTTCTCGTCCTCTTCGCAGTCGGGGGCGGCGTCGTGCGCCGGGCAGGACCAGTCCGGATCTGCCGCGCAGCGTTTGTCGGCATGGGTGAAGGGCACTGGCTTCGGTGAGGACATTGGCACCTTGATGGCGGACAACGCACGCATTCCCAAGGCTGTGCGCAACGGTGCGGGCACCGTCCATGGAGCGTGCGCGACCATGCTCGACGATGCCGAAATGGCGAATGGCGAACTGCCGACCCCCGATCCCCAGGTAACGGTTTGGCTTTCCTCCGCCTATTCCTTGGAGGGAGACGCCGCGAACGAGTGCTACAACGCCGGCAGCACGAACAAGAAGCTGCTGTCCAAAGCCGAAAAGGCCGCGGCCAAGGCACAGGCGCTGTTCTCCCGGGCGCTGGTCCGGATCCAGTCGATCGACGGTCGTGTGCCGTCGACAACAACGACGACTGACAATGGCCCCATCAGTATCTTTGGGTGAGAGCGCCTCGCATGATCGGAACCTCGATGATCGCAACCTCCATGATTGGAACCCCCCTGACCGGAACCTCCCTGACCGGAACCTCCCTGACGGGAACCTGCATGATCGGAACCCGGTGTGAGTGAGTCGACGACGGGGAAGTCCGGGCGTGGTGCGCCGGGGCCGTCGGAGCGACCGGTTCATGACGAGTTCGACCGTCAGCGTCGACGGGTGCTGTGGGCTCTGCCGACCGGCCTCTATCTGATCGGCAGTCGTCATGAGGACACCGTCAATCTCATGACGGCGAATCTGGTGGTGCAGGTCTGCCTGGAGCCGAAGCTCGTGGCGGTGGCTCTCGAGGCAGAATCGGTCACGGCTGAACTCGTGACAGGCTCGGGCGCCTTCACGGTATGCCTGTTGGCGCGTCAGGACAAGGATGTCGTGCGGCGATTCGTCAAGCCGGTGACCGATATCGTGTGCGCCGAAGAGGGGAGTGCGGAGCGCGGCACCCTGGTGAGCATGTCCGGGCATGACGTTCGCGAGGTGGGGCCGGCCCGTTTGCCGGTGCTTGCCGCGGCGACCGGCTACATCCTGTGTCGGCTGGTCCGCCGTGAGGAGCTCGGAAGCCACACCCTCTTCATCGGGGAGGTCGAGGAAGTCGGGGGAGAGCCCGCCGAGGTGCTCCGCATGGAGGACACGAGGATGCACTACGGCGGCTGAGCCAAACGACCACGTCATGGGAATGGGCGAATCCCGGCCGTGCGGTGAATCCGGCCGTGCGGTGAATCCCGGCCCGGGTGCGAGTGCTATTCCGGGTCGGAGGGGCTGGGTTTTGGCCGCAGGTCGATGCGCAAGGTGAGGATGCCGTCGACCAGTTCAGCCTCGGCATCGCCGATCATCGCGTAGTCGGTGAAATCCTGTTGGGCCTGCTCGCGGAAGCGTTGCCGTTCGGGTCCCTCGATGGGCGGGACGCCGCGGGTGCGCACGGCCTCGGCACGCTGGCGGAAGCGGGCCACCATCTCCTGGGGGTCGAACACGACCACCAGCGTAGGTGCTTTCGGCCGATTGGCCCGAAGGGGCCCCCGGCGAACAAGATCCTGGCCGTCAGCCACTACACTGGTCCGGCGGTGGAAGAGGCACACCGCCACACCACGGGGTGGGATGCGGTAATTCCAACCCAGGTTGACAAGGAGTTCTCGTGAAAAAGGGACGCCACCGCCGGTTTGAAGAGGCGCGAAGCTTGAAGAGATCAGCGACGGAGTCCACGGCACGGTGCGTGGAGTGCGGCGCCGAGCCCGATGACGTGCATGCTTCCTGGTGCTTGGCGGAAGAGGACAAGTACGACCGGATCTTGGGATCTACGCCGTCGCCGTCGTACGCCGAGGAAGACCCGCTCAACGATTAGGAACCCCGGCCGCCGCGTTCGCCTTCGTGATGGCGCCCTCGAGCCCGACTCCGGCGGACTCTCCGAGAGGGTCTACTCGGGCAGGTACGTAGATTGCTCGGCTGAGGAGCTCTGTCGACCCGGCTCGAAGGGTTGATCCGTCGTCGACCCCGTATCCAACAAGGCGAGATTCGCCCTCGGTGCCGGGAGGTCTGTCAGATGAGGCGTCGGGTTGGCTTCGGCGTTGTCGGAGTCGGTGTCAGTGCCGGTGTTCGTGCGCTTGCGCACCGCTGGGTGTGGCAAGGGGACGCGCTCCTCTCGCAGGCGCTCCCTCTGCTTGATGTAGGCCACGAATTGTTTGTAGACGGTGGTGCCGACCATTTCGGTCAGCTCGGCTTCCATCTCCTTGTAGACGGGTGTGGTGCCGACGAAAGCCTCGGGGTCCTCGGTGCACCACCAGTGGAACTCCAGCCCGCCCTTGCCCCAGTGGCGGCGGTCCCATTGCCGGATGGTGGAGATGACGTGTCCGTCGTCCTCCACCTGGTCTTCACGACGGAGGGGGAGTTGCCAGCACACCTCGGGCTTGTACGTGAGGGGGTTCACGCCACGCTTGAGGGCAGCCAGGTGCAGCGCACAGCCGGCGCCGGCGGCGAAACCGGGGCTGTTGAGGAAGACGCAGGCATCGCCCTTGATCCGGGTCACCAGCTCGCCGTGCTTGTTGGTGTGGATCACCGGCTTCTTGGACCCGTGGTTCTCCCATTCCTGCGCCGTCAGGGTCTTCGCGATCTTCTGGACTCGACGGGCGTCCTTCTTGTCGATCAGGTGCGCGCCGTAACTGCAGCACCCCTGGACCAGTTCGGGTGCGGGGCCTGTCAGCACACCCTGGCAACCGTCACCGAAGATGCACTTCCAATTGCTGGTCAGGAACGTGACGTCGAAGACCCAGGTGCGCTCCTCGCGCTCGTCCTCGAAGCTGACCCACTCACGGGAGTCGACGGGGGGTCTCGCCACAATGACGACGATACAGCGTCTGCCCATTGCCGGGCCATGTGACGTGGTCGAGCCCAGCGATATGAGGCCGAACTTCCCATCTCCACTACCGCGGTGATCCGGTCATCGGGCCAGAGGCCGTAGACTGCTTCCCATGGCCACTACTGCCGAAGAACTGAGCACCACCACACCGATCGTCTCCTTGACCCCCGAAGCGCATCGCGTGGTGCGCGAAGCACTCGACCAGGAACCCGAGCCGGCCAGCCTGGCGCTATGGCTCGAAGTACGTGGCGTGCAGGACGGCGCGTTCGTCTACGACCTCTTCTTCCAGGCGACCTCCGACGCCGCCGAGGAGGACGAGGTGCACGCCGACGGCGACGTGCAGGTCGTCGTGCCCGCGCGGCAGCGTGGACCGCCTGCGTGGCGCCCGACTCGAGTGGTCGACCGAGGGTGACGGTGGCCTCGTTCTGGTCAATCCGAACTCGCCGACACCGGAGGAGGCGTCACCCGGTGTGCCGCCCGAAGTTCTGGCGGCCGGGATAACCAGCCCGTTGGCCTTGCGCATCGTCAGTGTGTTGGAGCAGTCGGTCAATCCTTCGATCGCCGCTCACGGGGGCCGGGCCGACCTGCTCGCGCTCGATGCCGACGAGGGCATCGCCTACCTCCGGCTCTCCGGTGGGTGCCAGGGTTGCGCGATGTCGCAGATGACGCTGAAACAGGGGATCGAGACCACGCTGCTCGAAGAGGTGTCGGAACTGAAACGGGTGATCGATGTCACGGACCACGGAGGCGGGGAGAACCCCTTCTACTCCTGAGCGGAGGCGGAGAGGGTGTCCTCGACCGTCCCCGATCGTCATAGTGTCTGACGGTCGAAGGGGGCGCGTTGATGGCCAAGAAGAACGGGTCCGCATCGAAGAAGTCAGCGTCGGCGACGACACCTGCGCGGGTCGCCGCCTCCGACCGTTGGGTCGGTGTCGCGGAGCATTGGAGCGAGGTTCCCCAAGAGCACGACTATCCGGCGGCGGCTTCGTATCTGGCTCTGGTCTGCGAGCCGACGGAGGTCCGCCGGCTGGTGGCGGCGCTGAAGCTTGCTCCGTCGGTCCGCCACCAGGCCAAGGATCTCCTGCGGGCATCCGGTCTGGCCCTCCTTCCGGCCGACCACGTGCATGTGGCATCCGACCTGGCCAAGATCAACCGGGGAGAGCCCCTGTCCCCGGTCCTGCTGGTGCGCGGGGATTTTCGCCGTGGCGTACCGCTGACCATCGCCGACGGCTACCACCGGGTGTGCGCCAGCTATCACGTCAACGAGGACGCCGACATTCCGTGCCTGTTGGTCGACCACAAGGTCTCGACTGCCATTCCGGGGTTCCGGCTGGGCTCCGTGGCCTCCGAGAGCAGGGAATCGGGGACCGGGAGCGTCGGCGCAAGCTCAGGGGGCACGAGTAGCGGTCCAGTAGCGTAAGTACGTGTTGCGCTTTCTCACAGCCGGCGAATCGCACGGTCGCGCCCTGATTGTCACCGTAGAGGGTTTGCCCGCCGGCCTGCCGGTGGAGGAGTCCGATATAGCCAACGAGCTCCGCCGACGGCGACTGGGTTACGGGCGTGGTCCCCGTATGCGCTTCGAGGCCGACGAGATCACCCTGACGGGGGGCATCCGTCACGGCCGGACGCTGGGCTCACCGGTCGCGATCGTGATCGCCAACTCGGAGTGGCCGAAATGGACCGAGGAGATGGCGGTCGAACCCGGTCGTCCGACCTCGGTCCTCACCCAACCCCGTCCCGGCCACGCGGATCTGCCCGGCATGTTGAAGTACGGCTTCGACGACGCCCGTGACGTTCTCGAGCGGGCGTCGGCCCGGGAGACCGCGGCCCGCGGTCGCGGCGGGGACCCTGGCCAAGCTGCTTCTCTCTCACCTCGGGGTGACGATCGTCAGTCACATCGTCGGCCTGGGTGACGCGGTCACCTCGCCGGACAGCCCCCGCCCGGGACCGAGCGATCTGGACCTGGTCGATGAGAACACGGTGCGCTGTTTCGACCCCGTGGCCGCCGAGGCCATGGTGGCTGCGGTCAAGGCCGCAGCCAAGGAGGGCGACTCCCTCGGTGGCGTGGCCGAGGTCTTGGCCTACGGCGTTCCGGTGGGACTCGGGAGCCATGTGCAGTGGGATCGCAAGCTCGATGCGCTGCTGGCACAGGCCCTGATGAGCATCCAGGCGGTCAAGGCCGTGGAGATAGGCGAAGGGTGGGACAACGCGGCCCGACGTGGCTCCGAAGCGCACGACGCCATCAGGTTCGACCCGGCTGCGGGCTACGTGCGGCCCACCGATCGGGCGGGCGGCATCGAAGGGGGGATCTCGAACGGTTCCCTGATCGTGGCACGCGTGGCCATGAAGCCCCTGGCCACCCTCAACCGCCCCGTCCTCGAGACGGTCGATGTCGTGACCAAGGAGTCGACCGTCAGCTTCCGGGAGCGTACCGACGTGACGGCAGTACCGGCCATGGGTGTCGTGGCGGAGACGATGACCGCCCTCGTGCTGGCTGCTGAAGCGCTGCGCAAATTCGGCGGCGACTCGTTGGCCGAGCTTGTACGGAACCGCGATGGCTTCATCGCCGCATTGGGCACCACCCCGTCGGCGGCGATCGGTGCCGATGTCGACGAGCAATGACCGAGCGAATCCTTCTGGTCGGCATGATGGGCGCCGGTAAGACCACGACGGGGAGGCTGGCGGCCGGGAAACTCGGCTGGAAGTATCTCGACTCCGACGCCGAAGTGCAGAGGCAGACCGGGTTGACCGTTCCCGAGATCTTTGCCCGCGACGGCGAGACGGCGTTCCGAGAGGCCGAGACCGATGTGCTCCGCCGGGCGTGCGAAAGCCCCGAGCCGGTCGTGGTCTCCGTGGCCGGTGGCGCGCTGTTGCGGCCCGAGAATCGAGTCCTGGTACGTGCCAGCGGACGCGTCGTCTGGCTGCGGGCTCGTGTCGAGACGCTGGCCCGCCGGGTCGGAGACGGTGCGGGGCGACCGCTGCTGGACGGGGATCCGGCCGCTGCGCTCCGCCAGCTCGAAGTGGTGCGACGGCCGCTCTACACCGAGGTGGCCGACGACATCATCGACGTCGACGATCTGAGCCCCGAGGAGGTGGCGACGCGGATCGTGCGCGGCGGTGGCGTGGCCGGACCCGGGGCGGCGCCTGCCGATGCATGAGATCCGGGTTGCGCTCGGGGACCGTTCGTACCCGGTCCTGATCGGCGACGGGGTACGGCACGAGGTGTCCCGCCTGCTGCCGGGCGGGGCGAAGCAGGCGATGGTCGTGACGCAGGAAACGGTCGAGAAGGCGGGGTGGCTCGACGGTCTCGACCCCGGCCTGCCGTTCGAGGTCAGCACCATCGGAGAGGGGGAGGCGAGCAAGACGGTTGCGACGGTGGAGGGCCTCTGCCGCCGGTTCGCACAGACCGGGCTGTCCCGCTCCGACGTCGTCATTGCGGTAGGGGGCGGCATTGTCACCGATGTGGCGGGATTCGCCGCGGCCTCGTACCACCGGGGGACGCCCTACGTGAACATCGCCACGACACTCTTGGGGCAGGTGGATGCCGCCATCGGCGGGAAGACCGGGGTGAACCTGCCCGAGGGGAAGAACCTCGTGGGCGCGTTCTGGCAACCCAGCGCCGTTCTGTGCGATACCGAGACCCTGACGACGCTCTCACCCCGGGAGTGGGCCTGTGGCAGGGGCGAGATGGCGAAGTACGCATTCCTCGGCGACCCACCTCGACCTGACACGGGGGTGGCTGAGCAGGTGGCGCGCTGCGTGGCCATCAAGGCCGAGGTGGTGGCGGCCGACGAGCGCGAAGGGGATCGCCGGATGATCCTCAATTACGGGCATACGCTGGCACATGCCCTCGAGGCTGCGGGGCTGGCCGACCATCCCGACTGGGACTTGCGCCATGGCGAAGCCGTCGCGATCGGGTTGATGTTCGCCGCGCTCTTGGCCCGGCGGCTGGGGCGGATCGACGAAGCGCGGGTGAAGGAGCATCGAGCGGTGGTCGGGAGCTACGACCTCCCGGTGGAACTTCCGGCCGGTGCCGTCGCTTCCGAGCTCGTGGCCTTCATGGGGCGCGACAAGAAGGCGCAACAGGATCTGACATTCGTGCTCGATGGCCCTCGGGGCGTGGAGCCGGTACGTGGCGTGGCGGGCTCCGACGTCCTCGCTACCCTGGCAGACATGGGAGCACTGGTGTGAGGACGCGGCAATGAGCCTCATCGTCCTGTTGTCGGGGCCCAACCTCAACCTCCTGGGCGAGCGCGAGCCGGCCATTTACGGCACCCAGACCCTGGCCGACCATGTGGCCCGGGCCGAGGGCGTCGCAGCCCGGCACGGGCTGACCGTCGAACATCTCCAGTCGAATTACGAGGGCGCGCTGGTCGAGGCCGTCCATTCCGCCCGCGGCCGGGCCGCTGCCCTGATCATCAACGCCGGAGCGCTGAGTCACACGTCGTGGTCCCTCCACGATGCGGTGGCGGCGTTCGAGGGGCCGGTCGTCGAACTCCATCTCTCGAACCCCGCCGCCCGGGAGCCCTTCCGTCACACCTCGGTCCTGGCACCCGTGACCGCTGGACTCGTTGCCGGCTTCGGGGGCCTCGGGTACGAACTCGCTGTCGACGCCGTCGCGCAGCTTTTGAAGGGAGCTCCATGAAGACACTGCCCCCCATGTCCGTCGCCGGCAGGTTGGACGCGCTGCGGGCCCGGTTCGACGGGTTTGACGCGCTCGTGGTCACCACCTTGCCCAACGTGCGGTACCTGACCGGTTTCGCCGGTTCGGCCGGCCTCTTGGTGGTGACGCCGCAGGGTGCGCTTCTCACGACCGACGGCCGTTACCGGACCCAATCCGCCAAGCAGGTGAGCGAGGCGGGGGCGAACGTGGACATCACGATCGGCAACATGGCCGATCAGCGGCAGGCCGTTTCGGATTTTCTCTCCGCGTCGCCCCGGGTTGGGCTCGAGGCGGACAACGTGAGTTGGTCCGGCCTGCGGGTGTGGACCTCCCTGTTGACCTCGACCGAGTTGGTCCCCACCTCGAACGAGGTCGAGGCGCTACGCGAGGTCAAGGACGAGGCGGAGATCACCCGCATGGAGCGCGCGGCCGCCATCGCCGACGCCGCGCTCTACGAGGTGCTTCCGCTCATGTCGGAGGAGGTGACCGAAGAGCAGTTCGCCCTGGCGCTCGACACGGCCATGCGCCGAGGCGGGGCCGAGAGCACGGCGTTCGAGACGATCGTGGCCGCCGGTGAGAACTCGGCCATGCCCCACCATCGGCCGGGCGCCCGCCCCATCCGTCGGGGCGACCCGGTGGTCGTCGACTTCGGCGCGACGTACGAGGGCTATCGGTCGGACATGACGCGGACGTTCTGCGTCGGTGCCGAGCCCGAGGGTGACATGGCCCGGGTGTTCGCCGTGGTCGGCGCGTCGCAGGCGGCGGGAGCCGCTGCAGTCCGTCCCGGAATCCTGGCCAAGGAAGTGGACGATGTCTGCCGCGCCATCATTTCGGAGGCCGGTTGGGCCGATCGCTTCGAGCACGGGACGGGCCACGGGGTCGGTCTCGATATCCATGAAGCACCGACGGTCAGCCAAGTCGGCACTGCTACGCTGGCCCCCGGCTTCGTTGTCACCGTCGAGCCCGGTGTCTACCTTCCCGGCCAAGGTGGCGTGCGTGTGGAAGACACCCTGGTGGTGACGGAGGGCGGAAGCCGACCCCTAACCCGTTTTACGAAGGATATCCATGGCATTCTCGACTAACGACCTGAAGAACGGCATGAGCCTGAACCTGCCCGAGGGGCTCTTCAGCGTTGTGGAGTTCCAGCACGTCAAGCCCGGCAAGGGAGGCGCGTTCGTGCGCACCAAGCTCAAGAACCTGCGCAGCGGCGCGGTGATCGAGCGGACGTATCGAGCGGACGAGAAGCTGGACCAGGCCATCATCGACAAGCGCGACATGCAGTTCTTGTACCGCGACGGCTCTGACTACGTCTTCATGGACACGAGCACGTACGAACAGATGCAGGCTCCCCCGAGACCCTGGGCACCGCACCCGACTACCTCAAGGAAGGCGATGAGGCCAACCTGCAGATGTACAACGGCGAGATCGTCGGCGTCGACCTCCCCGCTTCGGTGGAGCTCAACGTGACCGAAACAGAGCCGGGAGTGCAAGGGGACAGGGTGTCGGGGGCGCGCAAGCCCGCCACCCTGCAGACCGGGCTCGTGGTGCAGGTTCCGCTGTTCATCAACCCCGGCGACACCATCAAGGTGGACACCCGCACCGGCGAGTACCTGACGCGAGCTTGAGCCGGGCCACGGTGCCGGCACACGGAGCAGGGGCGGAGCACGGTGCCGGCGATGCCGACGCGGCGTGCGCTGGCGCCGTGCGCCGGTGCTGCCGCCGCCGCTCCCCGGCATCAACAACGGGAGCGGGCACTCTCGCTGCTCTACGAAGCCGAGCTCAAAGGGGAGAGTCCCCTGGAGGTTCTCGCAGGGCTCCCGGTCCGGCCGGATCCCTACGTCTGCACACTGCTCGAGGGAGCCGAGACCACCCGGATCGAGGCCGACGTGCGGATCACCGCAGCGTCCGTCGGTTGGCCCCTCGACCGGATGGCAGTGATCGATCGTCTCGTGTTGCGATTGGCCGTGGCCGAGCTTCTCGACCCCGAGGGGCCGCCGCTGGCCGTCGTTATTGACGAGGCCGTCGAGCTCGTGAAGACGTACTCCACCGACGAGTCGGGCGCATTCGTCAACGGGATCCTTTCGACCATCGCGGCGGAGGTGCGGCAAGGCTGACCCGGCAGACACGGGTGGCCCGGCAATGCCCAGTGGTGCTAACGTTACTATCACCATGGATGGTCTCCACGTCGACCCGGCCGATCGGACGCTTCTCCACGAGCAGGTGGCGGCCGAACTCCGCCGGGCCGTCGCGGAGGGCGAGGCGGGTCCCGGCGAGCGACTGCCCCCGGCCCGGGATCTGGCCACCGTCCTCGGGGTCAACGCCAACACGGTTCTCCGGGCCTTGCGACAGCTTCGGGAGGAAGGTTTGGTCGAGTTCCGGCGAGGCCATGGCATCACCGTTACCGGGCACGCACCGGCGCGGAGCGCCGTGGTCAGCCGGGTGCGGGACCTGGTGCAGTACGCCCGGCTGCAGGGCTACCAGCCCGATGAGCTGATTCATATGATCGAGGGCCTGCGATGACGGTGACGCAAACCCTTTCGCCGCAGCCATCCCGCGATGATGACGGAGCCGAAGCGCTCATACGAGAGGCGCGGCGGCTGCACCGGCGCCGTCGCCGAAAGCAGGCGGCCCTGGTCGCCGCAGCGCTCCTCGTGGTGGCGGGCATCGTCGTCGCGATCGAAGGTGCTCCGCCTCCACCCGCCCACCGGCCGCCACCGCCGTCCCACCCGTATGCGCCCCCGGTGCAGCGGAGGGTGCAGGGTCCCTCGCTCGGTCCCGCCACTTCGTACCTCTTGACCGGTCCGGTCGGTGTGGCGGTGAACCTGGAAGGAGACGTCTACTTCAGTGACGGCAACCGGGTGCTCGGGCTCGACCATGCAACCGGGCAACTCGAGGTGGTGGCCGGCACGGGAGCATTCGGCTACTCGGGCGATGGCGGCCCAGGCCCCGAGGCCAGGCTCTCCGGGCCCGCTGGCGTGGCGGTCGCCCCGGACGGCGACGTCTACTTCGAGGACGGCAATCGGATACGCAAGGTCTCGGCAACGACGGGGATCATCTCGACGGTGGCCGGTAACGGTCGCACCGGTTTCAGGGCCAGCGAGAGTCCCAGCGGCAACGGGGGACCGGCCGTGCGGGCCTCGCTGATCCTGGCCGCGACCGGCGCCGGCTCGGCGGGCCTCAACGATGGGCTCGCCTTCGGTCCACACGGCTACCTCTATCTGGCCGACGGCGGCAATGACGAAGTCCAGAAGGTGTCACTGAGCAGCGGCGTCATCACCAGGGTGACGGGGGGTCGGGCCCCGTGCGCGCCGGACGACGGGATCTGCGCCGCGGCGGTCCCATCCTGTCCTCCGGTGGGTCTGGCCGTCGATGGGTCCTCGAACGTCTTCGTGGCGACCTCCTGCGGTGCCATTCGCGAGATATCGGGCACGACGGGAGCGGTTTCGACGATCTTCTCGACGTCGCAGGCTCCCGCCCTGGCGGGGAAGGGGGGCGACCATGACCCTGTGGGGCTTGCGGTACTGGACAACGAAAAGCTCTTGGTGACGGAGGCCCACGGTCGCCGGCTGCTCGAGATCGACCTGCGTGACGGGAAGGTCGTCCTGCTGGCAGGCACGGGGGCAGCGACATTCCCTGAGCCGCGCCAGACGGCCGGTGACGGTGGACCGGCCTCCCGGGCCACCTTCGGGCTGGCTCTCGGTGCGGCCGTGGACCGGCAGGGCGACATCTTCATCGCCGACTTCTTCAACAACGCCATCCGGATGATCAACGGGCGCACCGAGGTGATCTCGACGATCGCCGGGCAGATCCCGACATCGCCGACGCAGGGGCACTGCTGCTGAGCCGCCGGCGTGCGGCACACGCCGGCGAGGGGCCGCTGCACGCGCGATAAGGTATCCGTCTGACCGTGAAGTGAGTCCCGTGAGGCTCATACGGACAGGAGGAGCAGTGGCCGAACGCGAACGCAGTCATACGCGACCCCTCGGGGGCGTGTTCGTGGCCCACTCCCAAGTTCTCTCCCCGGCGGACGTGCAGCGCGCCCTGACCCGCATGTCGCACGAGGTGGTCGAGCGGAACGGGGGCGTCGAGGACGTCGTCCTGATCGGCCTGCAGACGGGCGGTGTCCCGCTGGCGGCCCGCATGGCGGACCTGCTCGGCCAGATAGAGGGGGCCACCCTGCCTGTCGGCTGCCTCGATGTGGCCTTCTATCGCGACGACATCGGCCTGCGTCCCGTCCTTCCCGAAGCCGTGACGAACATTCCGGGCGACCTGACCGGCAAGGTCGTGGTGCTCGTCGACGACGTGCTCTTCACCGGTCGCACCATCCGGGCCGCCCTCAACGCCCTGAACGACTTCGGCCGGGCCGCTGCGGTGCAGTTGGCGGTGATGGTCGACCGGGGTCATCGAGAGCTGCCCATCCGTCCCGACTACGTCGGGAAGAACCTGCCGACCCGGCGGGAGGAGATGGTCGACGTCGGTGACGAGGGCGTCTGGATCGGCACGTTGGAGAACAAATGAGGGGCCCCCGATGAAGCGCCCGCAGCATCTGCTCTCCATCGCCGATCTCGGGACCGACGGCATCGCCGAGGTGTTGCGGGTGGCCGAGGCCTTCGCCGAAGTCGAACGCCGTTCCATGCCCAAGGTCCCGACCCTGCGCGGCAAGGTCGTGGCCACCCTCTTCTTCGAGGAGTCCACACGCACACGGCTGTCGTTCGAGACGGCGGCGAAGCGCCTGTCGGCCGACGTGCTCTCGCTGGCCGTGGCCAACTCGTCCGTCAAGAAGGGTGAGTCCCTGCGTGACACGGTCGAGACGGTGGAGGCGATGGGCATCGACGCGCTCATCATCCGTCACGCGTCGGCCGGTGCACCACATCGTGTGGCCCGCTGGGCCACCAGGGCCCGGGTCATCAACGCCGGTGACGGCTGGCACGAGCACCCGACCCAGGCGCTGCTCGACTGCTTCACCGTGCGCCAGGTTCTGGCCGAACGCAAGGGCGCGGCGCCCGAGGAGCTGGGCATCGACTGCTTCGACGGGCTGCGCGTGCTCATCGTGGGCGACATCCGCCACAGCAGGGTGGCCCGCTCCGAAATTCTGGCCTACAGCGCACTCGGCGCGCATGTCACCCTTGCCGGCCCGGGCAGCCTGCTCCCGCCCTCACTCGAGGGATGGCCCGTCACCGTGGCGCAGGACTTCGACACCGCCCTCGGCGAGGCGGACGTGGTCTCCCTGTTGCGACTCCAGTCCGAACGGGGGAGTGGTTCGTTCGTCCCCAGTTTGCGTGAGTACACGGCCGGCTGGGGCCTCACCTCTCGCCGGGTCGGCCTTCTGGGGGAGGATGCCATCGTCACCCATCCGGGCCCCATGGTGCGGGGCGTCGAGATCGCCTCGGACGTGGCTGATCTGCCACGCACGGTCGTCACGCAACAGGTCACCAACGGGGTGGCGGTACGCATGGCCATCCTGTTCCTCCTCCTCGGAGGCGAATGGTCCGGCGCGGAGGAGGTAGGAGGTGGCTGAGATCACCGTCGTCGTCCGCGGCGGCTCGGTCGTGACGCCCGAAGGCGTGCGCCGACTCGATGTCGCCCTCGGGGACAGCACCATTGTCGGATTGGCCGAGACGATCGAGGTCCCGTCCGGCGCCATGGAGCTCGATGCGCGGAGCTGTCTCATCGCCCCCGGCCTCGTCGATCTCCACACCCACCTGCGCCAGCCGGGCCGCGAGGAGGCGGAAACGGTCGAGACCGGCGCCCGGGCCGCAGCGCTCGGTGGCTACACCGCGGTGCTGGCCATGCCGAACACCGAGCCGGCCATCGACTCCGCCGGCGTCGCCCGCGACGTACTGGCGTTGGGACGGAGCGCACCGGCCGAAGTAGCGGTGTCGGGTGCCATCACGGTCGGGCGGGCCGGAAAGGCCCTGGCCCCGCTGGGCGAGCTGGCCGAGTTGGGCGTGCGCATTTTCACCGACGACGGGTCCGGGGTGCAGGACGGCGCGCTGATGCGGCGCGCCCTCGACTACGCCAAGGGCCTGGGTGTCACCCTGGCCCAGCACTGCGAGGACGACAACCTGTCCTGTGGCGGTGCCATGCACGAAGGGTGCTGGTCCAGCCGGCTGGGACTCCCCGGCATACCGGCCGCGGCGGAGGAGTCGATGGTCGCTCGCGACATCCAATTGGTCCGGCTCACCGGTGCGCCCGTGCACTTCTTGCACCTGTCGACGGCGGGTTCGGTGGAGCTCGTCCGCCAGGCCAAAGCGGAAGGGCTCCCGGTCACGGCGGAAGCCGCGCCACATCACATGCTGCTGACCCATGCCGAAGTGTCCGACTACGACCCGGTGTTCAGGGTCAACCCACCTCTGCGTGCCGAGAACGACGTGGCGGCGGTGATCGCCGGACTCTGTGACGGCACCATCGACGCGATCGCCACGGATCACGCACCTCACGCGCCGGAGTCCAAGGACGTTCCCTTCGACCAGGCGCCACCGGGGATGCTCGGGCTGCAGACGGCACTGCCGCTGGCCTGGCAGGTGCTGTCGCCGCTGCTCTCTCCAGAGCGGATCTTCGCGCTGCTGAGCACGCAGCCGGCCGGTATCGCCGGCCTGCGGGTCACCGACGCCCGCCGGGCGGGTCACAGCGCCCACGGGGGCCCGATCGAGCTCGGCGGGACGGCGAATCTCTGCGTGTTCGACCCGACGACTTCGACCCTGGTGGATCCCGCTCGACTGGCGAGCCGCAGCCGCAACACCCCGTACGCGGGGCGGACGTTCACCGGCGCCGTGCGCCACACGATCCTGCGCGGGGAACCGGTCGTGATCGATGCGGTGGCCCAACGATGAACAGGCTGCGATGAACGGGCCAATAGCGAACAGGCCGACGATGCGGGCACAAGAGCGTCCTCGGGCACTGCTGGTGACCGCCGATGGGGCTGTTTTCACGGGGGAGGCCGCGGGCGCGGTCGTCCCCGTGGCGACGGGGGAGCTCGTGTTCAACACCGCGATGAGCGGCTATCAGGAGATCATTACGGATCCGTCGTACGCCGGGCAGGTGGTGGCCTTCACCAACACCCACATCGGCAACTACGGCACGAACGCCGAAGACGACGAGGCCGCACGACCGTTTTGCCGGGGCATCGTGGTGCGGGATCTGACGGTGACCCCTTCCAACTGGCGTTCATCCGAAGGGCTCGAGAGTTTTCTCGTCCGCCACGGCCTACCCGCTCTCACCGGGGTGGACACACGGCGCTTGACCCGGCACCTGCGCACCGTGGGCGCCATTGCGTGTGCCTTCGGGACAGCGGGCGAGGCTGAGCTGCGCGCCGCCGCCGCCTCGACCCCGACGACGGACGGCGTGGATCTTGTCTCGGGGGTCACCGCCTCCACCTCGACGACATACGGTGACGGGCCGTTGCGTATCGTGGCCTTCGACTTCGGTGTCAAGACGACAATGGTGCGCCTGCTGGCGACACTCGGCACGGTGACGGTCGTGCCCGCGGGAACGTCCGCCTCCGACGTGCTCGCCCTGGACCCCGACGGCGTCTTCCTCTCCAACGGGCCCGGTGATCCGGCCGCGCTGCCCGGACCGCGAGACGTCATCGCAGACCTGTTGGGCCGGGTGCCCATCTTCGGGATCTGCCTGGGCCACCAGCTGCTCTCCGCTGCGTTGGGCGGCACCACGTACAAGCTTCCGTTCGGCCATCACGGGGCGAACCACCCGGTGCAACGTCTGGAGACGGGCGTGGTCGAGATCACCAGCCAGAACCACAACTACGCGGTCGCCGCCGGTTCGGTGCCCGACGTCGAAGTGACGCACGTCAACTTGAACGACGGCGTGATCGAGGGCATCCGGGCGCCAAGGGCGGCGGCGTTCTCGGTGCAGTACCACCCCGAGGCGGCACCGGGGCCGCATGACGCCCGCTACCTCTTCGGCGAGTTTCGTTCGCTGATGGGGGAGCCGACCACACGCGCCGGACAGCGCTGAACGAGAAGGACAGAGGGACGTCACCGTGCCGCGCCGCGAGGATATAGAGACGATTCTGGTCATCGGCTCAGGGCCGATCGTGATCGGCCAGGCGTGTGAATTCGACTACTCCGGCACGCAGGCCTGCCGCGTCCTGGCTGAAGAGGGCTACCGGGTGGTGCTGGCCAATTCGAACCCGGCCACGATCATGACGGACCCGGCCACGGCCGACCGCACCTACGTCGAACCGCTGGACCCCGCGGTGCTCACCGCGATCATCGAGAAGGAGCGCCCCGACGCCCTGCTGCCCACGCTGGGCGGGCAGACGGCGTTGAACCTGACGATGAAGCTGGTCGAGCTGGGCGTGCTGGAGCGCTACGGCGTCGAAGTGATCGGAGCCCGTCCCGAAGCGATCTCGACGGCGGAGGACCGCGACAAGTTCAAGGGCGCCATGCAGGAGATCGGCCTCGAGGTACCGCCGTCGGGGTTCGCCCACACATTGGCTGAAGCCGAGGAGATCGCCGAGGAGATCGGGTACCCGATCATGGTGCGACCCAGTTTCATCCTCGGGGGATCCGGGACCGGCATCGCCCAGGATGCGGCGCACTTCACCCAGCTCGCGGTCGAGGGACTCGCGGCCAGCCCGGTGGGCCAGATCCTGGTTGAGCGTTCGATCGCCGGCTGGAAGGAATACGAGCTCGAGGTCATGCGCGATGCCGCTGACAACTGCGTGGTGGTCTGCTCCATCGAGAACTTCGACCCCATGGGGGTGCACACCGGCGACTCCATCACGGTCGCGCCGGCACAGACGCTCACCGACGTCGAGTACCAGGGGATGCGCGACGATGCCTTCGCGTGCCTCCGCCGGGTCGGCGTCGAGACCGGTGGTTCCAACGTGCAGTTCGCCGTGGACCCGCGCACGGGCCGCCGGGTGATCATCGAGATGAACCCCCGCGTGTCGCGCTCGTCGGCGCTCGCCTCGAAGGCCACCGGGTTCCCCATCGCCAAGATCGCAGCCCGCCTCGCAGTCGGGTACCTCCTCGACGAGATCCCGAATGACATCACTCGTGCCACGCCGGCCTCATTCGAACCGACGATCGACTACGTGGTGACCAAGATCCCGCGCTGGGCCTTCGAGAAGCTGCCGGGGACCGACGGCCGGTTGGGCACGCGCATGCAGTCGGTCGGAGAGGTGATGGCTATCGGCCGCACGTTCTGCGAATCGCTGCAGAAGGCGGTGCGGTCTCTCGAACAAGGCCGGGCCGGGCTCAATGCGGACCCCGGAGAGCTGGTCCTCGACGAGCTGGACGACGAACAGTTGCTCGGGCGCGTCGCGGTGGCCACCCCCGACCGCATCTTCGAGCTGGAGGCGGCACTGCGACGCGGCATCCCGGCGGCACAGGTGGTGGCCCGGACCGGCATCGATCCGTGGTTCATCGCGCAGATCGAGCGGATCACCGCGGAACGGCAACGGATCGCCGCCGCCGGGAAGCTCGACCGGACGGGCTACCTGCGCGCCAAGCGGTTGGGCTTCTCGGACGAGCAGTTGGCCTACCTTCTCCACACCGACGCGGCCGCGGTGCGCCGCGAGCGGCTGGCCCTCGGCGTGCGGGCCACGTTCAAGACGGTCGACACGTGTGCGGCGGAGTTCGAGGCGTTCACCCCTTACCACTACTCGACCTACGAGGAGGAGGACGAGGTTCGACCCTCGGGGCGCGACCGGGTCGTCATCCTCGGCTCCGGCCCCAACCGGATCGGGCAGGGAATCGAGTTCGACTACTGCTGCGTCCACGCGTCCATGTCCCTGCGCGACGCCGGCTACGAGACGGTGATGATCAACTGCAACCCCGAGACGGTGTCGACTGACTACGACACGTCGGATCGGCTCTACTTCGAACCGCTGACAGCGGAGGACGTGGCCAACGTGCTGGAGGCCGAACAGGGTGCGGGGGGCAGGATCGTCGGTGTCATCGTCGCCCTCGGAGGGCAGACGCCGCTCAAGCTCGCGGGTTCACTGCCCCCCGAGCTCGTGCTGGGGACCAGCCCGGCCTCGATCGATTTGGCCGAAGACCGGGAACGTTGGAATGCGCTCTGCAGCTCGTTGCAGATCCCGCAGCCGCCCGGTGGGACTGCGACCACGACGGCCGAGGCGCTGTCCATCGCGGGGAGCGTCGGGTATCCGGTGCTCCTCCGCCCGAGCTACGTGCTGGGGGGGCGAGCGATGGAGATCGTCTACGACGACGACGCGGTGCGGCGCGTGATGCACACCCTGACGACCGGCGCCCTGGCTCGAGAGGGCGGCGTGACGGCGGAGCGCCCGGTGCTGGTCGACCGTTTCTTGGAGGACGCGGTCGAGGTGGACGTGGACGCCGTGCGCGACGCGACGGGGGAGATCCTCGTCGCCGGGATCATGGAGCACGTGGAGGAGGCAGGCGTGCACTCCGGCGACTCGGCGTGCGCGCTGCCGCCGCAGTCGCTCAGCGCCGAGGTCCTGTCCGCCCTCGATCAGCACACCCGTTCCCTGGCCGATGCGCTCTCGGTGTGCGGCCTCATCAACGTGCAGTACGCCGTCAAGGACGGCCAGGTCTACGTCCTCGAGGCCAACCCCAGAGCCAGCCGGACGGTGCCCTTCGTGGCCAAGGCCACGGGGGTCCCGCTCGCCATGGTGGCGGCCCGGGTGATGGTCGGGCAGACCTTGGCCGAGCTCAGGACGGAAGGCCTTCTGCCGCGCGGTGCGGTGGGCCAGGTGCCGACGCTCGACCATGTCAGCGTCAAGGAGGCGGTCCTTCCCTTCGACCGGTTCCCCGGGGTCGATACCCTCCTCGGACCCGAGATGCGCTCCACCGGAGAGGTCATGGGAGTGGACAGCACGTTCGGTCTGGCCTTTGCCAAGAGCCAGATGGCGGCGGGGACCCGCCTCCCCGACTCGGGCGCCGTGTTTCTCTCCCTGGCCGACCGCGACAAGCCGGCGGGCCTCGAGGTGGCTCGTTCGTTCGTCTCGATGGGATTCTCGATCGCCGCGACACTGGGTACGGCCGGCTACCTCCGCTCCGAGGGTGTGACGGTCGACACGTTGGTCTCCAAGGTGGGCGAGGAACGTGTCGCCTCCGACGCGGTCGAGCTCATTGCGCAGGGCAAGGTGCAACTCGTCGTGAACACACCACGGGGACTCGGCCCGCGGGCCGACGGGCAACACATCCGCGTGGCCTCGGTGACGTACCACGTTCCGTGCCTCACGACGCTGGCCGCAGCCCGGGCCGCGGCAGGGGGCATCGCCGATGCCCGTGCGCACCCGCTGGTCGTGCGGGCGCTGCAGGATCTCCATGCCGGGCCCGGAGACCCCGGATCATGACCGGCCGGGCCGGCAACGTCACGGGCGATCTGGCCACCGTGGTGGGATCGGTCCATCTTCCGAATCCGATCATGACCGCCTCGGGGACCTCGGGCCATGGAGTGGAGCTCAGCGACTACGGGGACCTGTCCGAGCTTGGTGCCGTCGTGGTGAAGTCCGTGTCGATCCGACCCTGGCAGGGCAATCCGGCGCCCCGGGTGCACGAAGTGGGGTCCGGCATGTTGAACAGCGTCGGGCTGCAGGGTCCCGGCCTGGCGGCCTGGCTGGCCGACGATCTCCCCGCGCTCACCGAGTGTGGGGCACGGGTCGTGGTGAGTATCTGGGGACAGTCGGTCGACGACTACGCCCGCGCCGCAGCGATGCTCGCCCCGGTGGCGCAGGCGGGTTCGTCCGTCGCGGCCGTCGAGGTCAACGTGAGCTGTCCCAACGTCGAGGATCGATCGCGGATGTTCGCCCACTCCGAGACGGCGACGGCGCAGGTCGTGGGCGCCACCGAATGTGGCCTACCCCGATGGGCCAAGCTCAGCCCCAACGTGCCCGACATCGCGGCGATCGCCGGTGCCGCCCTCGCACACGGCGCGGACGGGATCACCCTGACGAACACACTGCTCGGGTTGGCGCTCGACCTCGAGACCGGTCGACCGGTGCTCGGCGCCGGTGGCGGCGGGCTCTCCGGAGAGGTCCTGCACCCGGTGGCGGTGCGGGCGGTGTGGGAGTGCCGCAAGGCGTTCCCCGAGGCCGGGATCATCGGTGTGGGGGGCGTGGCATCGGGCCGGGACGCGGTGGAGTTCTTGATGGCGGGGGCCGACGCCGTCCAGGTGGGCACGGCCACGTTCCGTGACCCTCGAGCTCCGTGGAAGGTGCTGCGTGAACTCGGGCGATGGTGCGAGAAGAAGGGGACAACGGTGCGCGCGCTGCGCGCCGCTGCGCGTGGGAAACAAGAGGAGCGGTAGTGACGAACGGTGCGAACGGTGCGATCACGAGGGCGAGCTTCGGCGTGCGGGTGGCGGAAGCGGTGGGACGTCTCGGGCCACTGTGCGCCGGCATAGATCCGTCGGGAGCGCTCCTGGAGTCCTGGGGTCTCAGTGACGACGTCAAGGGCCTGCGCTCGTTCTGCCGGACCTGCGTCGAGGCCTTCGCCGGGGTGGTGCCGGTCATCAAACCTCAGGTGGCGTTCTTCGAGCGCCACGGATCGGCGGGGATCGCCGAGCTCGAGCGGCTGCTGGTCGACGCGGCGGGGAAGGGACTGCTCGTGCTGGCCGACGCCAAGCGCGGCGACATCGACACGACGGCCGCGGCGTATGCCGAGGCCTGGCTGCGCGAGGGCAGCACCCTGGCGGCTGACGCGGTGACGGCGCATCCGTATCTCGGGGTGGCCGCTCTCGCACCCCTCGTGCAGCTGGCCGCCGCCAGCGGCCGCGGAGTGATCGTGGTGACCCGGAGCTCAAATCCCGAAGGAAGATCGCTGCAACAGGCGGTGACCGATTCGGGTGTCTCGGTAGAGGACTCGATCCTCGCCGAGATTGCCGCGTGGAACGCCTCCGTCGACGTGCCGACCGGGACCGTGGGTGCCGTGATCGGTGCGACGCTGGAAATGTCGGCATTTCCATTAGGCCAGCTGGGGGGCATAATTTTAGCGCCCGGACTGGGCGCGCAGGGCGCCCAACCCCAGGATCTCAAGACTCGTTTCGCCGGGTGCAAACCCGGAAGTGTCCTGGTCAGCACGTCGCGGAGCCTCCTCGCGACGGGGCCCGATCCGAAGGATCTGCGCCGGGCGGCGACCGTGCTGGGTGACGAATTGGCGACCGTCCTGGGCTGAGTAGGACTTTTGGGTGTGAACTGCACGAACTGAGGCGCTATGGTCTCGCCATGCCGCAACCTCCCGCACTCACTCCCGAGCAGCGCGCTGCTGCACTTGAAAAGGCCGCCAGAGTTCGCCGTGAGCGGGCCGTGGTGAAAGAGAAGCTCAAGATGGGCAGCCTCACGCTCGATCAATTGCTCACGCAGGCCGATTCCGACGAGACCGTCGGGAAGATGAAGGTGGTCTCGGTCCTCGAGTCCCTTCCGGGCCTCGGCAAGGTCAAGGCGCGCCGCCTCATGGAGACCGTCGGCATCAGCGACAGCCGCCGTCTGCAGGGGCTGGGCGCCAAGCAGCGCGAGTCGCTGCTCAAAGAGACTGCGCGCTGAGCCACTGATCTTCGTGCTCATCGGCCCCGGAGGGGTCGGCAAGGGCACGCTGGCTGCAGAGCTCGTCGCCACTGATCCGACGCTCTGGTTGAGTCGTAGTTGGACCACCCGTGCGCCGCGCCCCGGTGAACTGGAGCGCAACTCCTATGTGTTCGTCGATCGGGCCACGTTCGAGGACGCCGTCGCGCAGGGTGAGTTCTTCGAGTGGGCCGAATTCTTGGGCAACCTCATGGGGACGCCCGTTCCGCAGCCGCCGGAGGGGTCCGACGTGCTCCTCGAGATAGATGTGCAGGGGGCCGAGCAGGTCCTGGCCAAGCGGCCCGACGCCACGGTCATCCTGCTGTTGCCACCCTCGGTCGAGGCGCAAGCGGCCCGGTTGGCCGCGCGGGGGGACGACGAGGAGCACATCCGCAAACGGGTGGCCAAGGGCCACGAGGAAGTGGAGCGGGGGCGCCGGGTGGCCACGTACACGGTGGTCAACGACGACCTGCGTCAAGCCAGGTCCGAGCTGGCAGCTATAGTTGACCGGACCCGAACGGCCGCTCGGCGCGCCGCAACCCCGGAGGACACCTAAATGGCCCAAGGCCGCAACACGCTCATGGATCCACCCATCGAGGATCTACTGGACAAGGTGGATTCCAAGTTCACGCTGGTCGCATTGGGTTCGGCCCGGGCGCGGCAAGTGAACTCGTACTACAACAGCCTCGGGGAGGGCCTGGGGAAGGTCGTGCCGCCGCAGGTGGCCTCGGTCTCGGGGAAGCCGGTGTCGATCGCGTTCGAGGAGATCGCGGCGGGCAAGGCGACCTACACCCGCCTGGACCCTGAAGAAGAGGCGGCACTGGCGGCGGCTGAAGCGGACATCGCGGGCGAGGTCGTGTTGACCGAGGTCCTCGCGGACGACGTGGTCAACGACGAGATCTCCGACGCCCTTGCGCTCCTCGGAGGCGCCGACGCCGTGGACGCAGACGACGAGGTGGATGCCGTCGGCGATGACGCTGTCACTGACGAGGCTGTCTCGGGGGAAGGCGACATCGAGGTTCTGGCCGTCGGGGACGAGGACCCGACCGCAAGTTAGCCGTCAGGGCGCGGCGGATACCGCTCCATGGCCGAAGAACTGCAGGCGGCTCCGCGTATCGTCCTGGGTGTCTGTGGGGGGATTGCCGCGTACAAGGCCGTCGAGGTCTGCCGGCAGCTCGTCGACGCCGGCGCCCATGTGATCCCCGTGCTCACCAGCGAGGCCACTCGATTCGTCGGCGCGGTCACGTTTTCCGCACTGGCCTCGGAGCCCGTGCAGACATCCTTGTGGGACGAGTCGTCCCCGATCCCCCATACCCGTCTGGGGCAGAGTGCCGACCTGATTCTGGTGGTGCCGGCCACGGCCCATTTTCTCGCTCGCTACGCGGCGGGCCTGGCTGATGACCTCCTGACGGCGACGCTTCTCGCCACGCGCGCCCCCGTGCTCATCTGCCCCGCCATGCACACTGAAATGTGGGAGCACCCGTCGGTGCGGGACAACCTGGCGACCTTGACCCGGCGGGGAGTGGCTGTCGTCCCACCGGCGGTCGGGCATCTTGCCGGGGGTGACTCCGGGGAGGGCCGCCTGGCCGAACCGGCTGACATCGTCGCGCGGGCCTTGGGCGTGGTCCGGGCCCGGTCCGGCCCCGGCGATCTTGACGGTCTGCGCGTGGTGGTGAGTGCCGGTGGGACCCGCGAGGCACTCGATCCGGTGCGCTTCCTGACCAACCGGTCCTCGGGCAAGCAGGGACACTCGCTGGCAGAGGCGGCGGCCCGCCGGGGCGCGGACGTGACGTTGGTCACATCCTCGGCCCGTCCCCTGGCGAGCGATGTGCGCGCCGCCATCACCCGCATCGACGTGGAGAGCGCCGCCGACATGGAGGCGGCCCTCGAAGAAGCGTGTCCGTCGGCCGATGTCGTCATCATGGCGGCCGCCGTCGCCGACTTCAGGCCGAAAAAGGCAGCAGAGCAGAAGCTCTCCAAGGAGGATGGCGTGCCGGACCTGGTGTTGGAACCGACGCCCGACATCCTGACGGGCCTGGCCGCCCGCCGCCCCCCGGGGCAGGTGCTGGTCGGGTTTGCGGCCGAGACCAACGACGTGGTCGAGCGCGGTCGCAAGAAATTGCTGCGCAAGGGCGTCGACCTGTTGGTCGTCAACGACGTGAGCGCCCCCGGAGCGGGGTTCGACCACGACACCAATGCCGTGACCATTCTCGGCGCGCAGAGCAGTACCACCGAGGTGTCCTTGACATCCAAGGATGCGGTGGCCAATGCGGTACTCGATAGGGTGATTGCCCACAAGAGCAAGAATCGGAGCCCCCAGTGAAAACGACGTTCACCTCGGAGTCAGTGACCGAGGGCCACCCCGACAAAATGGCGGACCAGATTTCCGACGCCGTTCTCGACGCGATGCTCGACGGCGATCCGGCCAGCCGCGTGGCGTGCGAGACGCTCTTGACGACCGGTCTGGTCGTGGTCGCGGGCGAAGTCACCACGTCGACCTATGTCGACATTGCGGCCATCGTCCGCGAGACGGTGTGCGCCATCGGGTACGACAACGACGCCTACGGCTTCAACGGGAACACGTGTGGCGTGCTCGTCTCCCTCGATGCCCAGTCTCCCGATATCGCGCAAGGCGTCGACAAGGCCTTCGAGTTCCGTACCGGAACCGGTGGTGAGGACACGCTCAACGCCCAGGGTGCCGGAGACCAGGGGATGATGTTCGGCTACGCCTGCGACGAGACGCCCGATCTCATGCCGCTGCCGATCTGGTTGGCGCACCGCCTCTCGGAACGGCTGGCCCAGGTCCGGCGGATCGGGGCGGTGCCCTACCTTCGCCCCGACGGCAAGACCCAGGTTTCGGTCGTGTACGAAGGCGGGCGTCCCGTGCGGATCGACACGGTGCTGATCTCGACCCAGCATGCCCCCGGTATCGACCTCGAGGAGCAGCTCCTGGTCGACCTCACCGAGCACGTGATCAACCCGCTCCTGCCGACCGACCTCGACACCGAGGGAGTGCGCATCCTGGCCAACCCCACCGGGATCTTCGAGCTCGGGGGCCCGCACGCGGACACCGGTCTGACGGGGCGCAAGATCATTGTGGACACCTACGGAGGGATGGCCCGCCACGGCGGGGGCGCGTTCTCCGGAAAGGATCCGTCGAAGGTCGATCGTTCCGCGGCCTATGCCGCACGCTGGGTGGCCAAGCACGTCGTCGCATCCGGGGCGGCGACACGCTGTGAGGTCCAGGTGGCCTATGCCATCGGCGTCGCCCATCCCGTTTCCCTCATGGTCGAGACGTTCGGCACGGAGGTCGTCGATCCCGAGAAGATCGCCCGCGCGGTGAGCGAGACCTTCGACCTCCGCCCCGCAGCCATCGCCCGTGATCTCGATCTGCGGCGTCCGATCTACAAGAAGACGGCGGCGTACGGCCACTTCGGCCGCTCCGAGAAGGACTTCACGTGGGAAGCGACACCACGCGTCGACGACCTGCGCTCGGCGCTCGGTCTCTGAGGCAGCGCTCCTGAACGGAGCCGTCACGCCAGCTTCGCGCTACGTGCGTGTCCGCACGGATGTGGCCGCAGTACCCAAACTTTTCGACTACCTCGTGCCCGAACGTTGGGCCGACGACGTGCGGGTGGGCGCCAGGGTGCGTGTGGAGCTCCATGGTCGCCGCGTGGGTGGGTGGGTCGTTGCGGACGATGTCACGCCACCGGAGGGGGTCGAACTTCTCCCGCTGAAGGCCTGGTCCGGGTGGGGACCTCCGCCGTCGGTGGTCGATCTGGCCGAATGGGCGGCGTGGCGCTGGGCCGGACCGAACTCGTTCTTTCTCGGCGTCGGTTCACCGCGGGAATCGGTGCACCGTCTGCCCGTGGTGCCGGGTGCGGGGTCCGGCGACGCGCCTCTCGTCGTCTCGGAAGTGGGGGAGCTGGCCGCGTCGGCGCTCCGTGCCGAGAGCTCGACGCTCCTCCGACTTGCGCCCACCACGGACCTGATCGACGTGGTGCTCGCCGTGGTCAACGACCCGCTGACTGTGTCGCGCCCGGGTGGGGTGTTGGTCCTGGTGCCCGGGGTCGGTTGGGCCGAGCGTCTGTCCGCCCGCCTGGTGCGACGTGGCTACCTGGCCACGACCGAATGGAAAGAGGCGCGAGCCGGTTGGCCCATCGTGGTCGGGAGCCGCGCGGCCGCATGGGCCCCACTCCCACGCCTCTCAGCCGCTCTCGTGCTCGATGCCCACGACGAGTCCTACCGTGAGGAGAGCGCGCCCACCTACAGCGCGGTCGATGTCATGACCGAGAGGGCCCGTCGGGACGGGTGTCCGTGCGTGCTGACGTCCCCGTGCCCGCCTGTGGTCACGAGTGCCGGGCGTTCGCTGGTCGCCCTCCCGGTTGTCGCCGAGCGAGCGGGGTGGTGCACGCTCGAGAGCGTGGACCGGCGGGGGGCGGATCCGCGCAGCGGAATGTTCTCGGAGGAGTTCGTCCGACTGGCCCGCTCCGTGCTCGACGACCCCGATGCGGTGAGGGAGCGAGGACCGTTGGTGTGTTTCTACGACCGGACAGGCCGTGCTCGGATTCTGGCATGCGCCAATTGCGGCGAGCTGGCCCAGTGCACGACATGTGGTGCCGCCGTGGCCCAGTCCGAGTCCGGCCTCCGCTGCCCGCGTTGCCAGTGTGAGCGCCCGCTGATCTGCGCGGCCTGCGGCCGGATGCGTATGAAGACGTTGCGGGCCGGCGTCACGCGTCTGCGGGAGGAGCTGGCCGCATTGCTCGGGGTCGAGGTAGGCGAGGTTTCGGGCGCATCCACGACCGGGGACATGCCGTCCGCACCCGTGCTCATCGGCACCGAAGCCGTGCTGCACAGGGTCCGACGAGCGGCCGCAGTGGTGTTCCTCGATATCGATCTGCATCTGTTGGCTCCCCGCTTCAGCGCCACCGACGAGACCCTGTCGCTGCTGGTGCATGCCTCCCGTCTCGTGGGTCCGCGGCGAGGACCGGCCTCGGCGCGCGTCCTCGTGCAGACCCGTGTGCCGGACCATCCCGTGTTGCTGGCGGTGGGCCGTGGGGAGCCGGCGGAGATCTTCGGCGCCGAGGAGTCGATGCGGGCCAGCGCGGGGCTGCCCCCGTTCTCGGCCCTGGCCGCCGTGTCGGGCCCGCTGGCCAACTCGTATGTCGATGCACTGCGGCTTGCGGTGGACGGCGCCGCTGGCGCCGCTGGCGCCGGGGCCGCGGTGACATTCTCGGAGCTGGGCGAGGATCGGTATCTCGTGCAGGCTTCCGGCCATGCCGAGCTCTGTGACCTCCTGGCGAGCGTGCCACGGCCCCCCGGCCGTGGCTTGCGGGTCGAGGTGGATCCCGCCGCGCTCTGAGGCCGAGAAGGTCGGGGCCATCGTTACAATGGGGAGGTGCCTGGGCTGACTATTCGACAATACGGGGATCCCGTCCTCAAGGAGATCACCCGTGAAGTGGCGGACATCGATGCCGCCGTCGTCGTCCTGGCAGAGTCGATGATCGAGACCATGTACGAGGCGCCGGGATCGGGATTGGCGGCGAATCAGGTCGGTGTGCAGAAGAGGATGTTCGTCTACGACATCGGGGAAGGGGCCCGCACCGTCATCAACCCTCGCATCGTCGAGAGTGACGGCGAGTGGGCCTACGAAGAGGGCTGTCTCTCGATTCCCGGCTTGAGTTGGGAGATCGTCCGACCGAACGCAGTGCATCTGGTCGGTCTGGACCTCGAGGGGAACGAGTTGTCGATCGAGGCGACGGAATTGGAAGGCCGGGTATTCCAGCACGAGCTGGATCATCTCGACGGGATCTTGCTGGTCGAGAGGCTCGACACCGATCAGCGTAAAGAGGCACTCCGGATCCTGCGGGCCCGCACGTTGGACCTCCCCGTTGGGGACCCCGACGGGCTCACCCGGATCTTCACCAGGTAGGTCGTCCCCGGGCTCTGCCCTACGGTGGTCGCGTGGCACGATTCGCATTCCTCGGGACGCCGGAGATGGCCGTCCCCCCGCTGCGCGCCCTGGTCGCCGCCGGACATGACATCGCACTGTGCGTCACGCGCCCCGACCGGCGGCGGGGAAGGGGAGGGGCCGTCACACCCAGTCCGGTGAAGGAGGCGGCCCTCGAGCTCGGGTTGCCGGTCTCGCACTCCATGGAGGACGTCGCAGGCGTCGGCGTCGAGTTGGCGGTGGTGGTGGCCTACGGCCGGATCATTCCCGCGACCCTGCTGGCGCAGGTGCCCATGGTCAACCTCCATTTCTCGCTGTTGCCCCGATGGAGGGGCGCGGCACCGGTCGAACGGGCGATCCTGGCCGGGGACCGGGAGACGGGTGTGTGCCTGATGAAGCTCGAGGAGGGGCTCGACACCGGTCCGGTCTACGCCCGCCGCGTGGTGCCCATCGGGAGCGATGCCGATCTCGCCGCGCTGCGCGCCGAACTGGTCGAGCTCGGCAGCGCCCTCCTGGTGGAGTCCCTCGCCGGGGGACTGGCCGGTCTTCCGGTGCCAGAACCGCAGGAAGGAGAGCCGACCATCGCGTCAAAAGTTGACGCCCGAGGACCTGCATCTTCACTGGGAGGACGCTGCGATCGAGCTCCACCGGGTCGTGCGGCTCGATCGGGCCTGGACGACATTCCGCGGTCGACGGCTGGGGATCTTGGCGGCGGCGGTGTCCGAATCGGGAGCCGATCCGCACGAGGTCCTCGGCCCTCCGGGGACATTGGTGGGCACGTCGGTGATCACGGGACAGGGCACCCTTGTGCTGCAACGGGTGCAACCCGAGAGTCGCGCGCCCATGGCGGCGGAGGACTGGGCCCGGGGTGTGCGTCTTTCGGTCGGTGAGCGGCTCGGCAGCGACTAAACATGGGTTTGGTGACCGTGACTCCAATCGAGGGATGGAACCCTGATCAGTACGAGCGCTTCCACGCCGAACGACGCCAGCCGTTCGACGATCTGATCGCTCTCTGCCACCCCGTTCCCGGCGGTCGTGTGGTCGACCTGGGGTGCGGGACCGGTCATCTCACGGCAGAACTCCACGCGCGGATGGAAGCGTCCGCAACAGTAGGTATCGATTCCTCGGAGTCGATGTTGGCCCGCGCCCACGCCGATCACGGAGATGTCCCGGGCCTTTCGTTCAGCGTCGGCGATATCGCCACGTGGCTCGGCCGAGATCTGGACCTGGTCTTCGCCAACGCCTCGTTGCAATGGGTGGACGATCACCTCAACCTGCTGGCGAGAATGCGCACCGCGCTCGGAAAGGGTGGGCAGATCGCGTTTCAGGTTCCTTCGAATTACCGGCATCCGTCGCACCTGTTGGCGTTGCAGGTAGCGAACGAAGCTCCGTTCATCGATGCGTTGGAGGACAATCTTCCCGAGGATCGGGGCCGGTTCGTTCTCTCGCCTGAGATCTATGCGGATCTGCTCTACGAGCTCGGGGCGAAGAAGCAGGTGGTCCGGATGGAAGTCTACGGCCACGAACTCTCGTCGACGGGCGACGTCGTCGAGTGGGTCATGGGAACACTGCTCAACCCCTATCGCACCCGGCTGACCCCCGAGCTTTTCTCGGCGTTCGTCGAACGCTATCGGGAGCGCCTGCTCGAGGAGCTCGGGGAACGAGAGCCGTACTTCTACGGCTTCCGGCGCATCTTGTGTTGGGCACGGTTCAATTGAGCGCGTCGACCACGCCGGGAGCAGCCCCGTCGCAAGCAGGGCGCGACGCGGGCCCGGTGGGCCTGGTGCGCATTGCCCCGTCGGTGCTCTCGGCCGACTTCGGGGCGCTGGCCGAACAGGTGGGCGAAGTGACGGCCTCGGCCGATTGGCTCCACGTCGACGTCATGGACGGGCACTTCGTGCCGAACCTCACCATCGGCCCTCCGGTGGTCTCGTCACTTCGACGGCACACACCGCTGTTCTTCGACTGCCATCTGATGATGACCAATCCCGAGAAGTACCTCGAGGACTTCGCCCGTGCGGGCGCGGATGGATGCACCGTGCACGTGGAGATCGGCGACACGCCGGCGTTGATTGCCCAAATGCGCGAGCTCGGCCTCCGAGCTGGATTGGCCTTGAACCCGGACACGCCCTTCGAGGCCGTCGCCCCGTTCTTGGACAGCGTCGACCTCGTGCTGTGCATGACGGTCTTCCCGGGGTTCGGTGGCCAGGAATTCATGGCGGAGGTGCTCGACAAGGTGCGCCAGGTCCGCAACGCCATCGACGCTGGTTCGTACGCCGTGGATCTCGAAGTCGACGGCGGCATCGATGTCGACACGGCCCCGCGCGCGGCACAGGCGGGCGCCAACGTGTTCGTGGCCGGGAGTGCGATCTTCGGGCACCCTCGTCCTTGGGAGGCGGCCGAGCGCATCCGAGGGTCGATCGACGCGACCAGGGCCTGACGGCCTTCCGTCAGGTGCAGCGCGCGGTCGTCGTCGGCGGTGGGATCCTCGGGACCTGGCACGCCTTCGAGCTCTGTCGCGCCGGGTGGTCGGTGCAGCACCTCGAAGCCGACGCTGCACCGCAGGGAGCCTCACTGCGCAACTTCGGCCTGCTCTGGGTGAGCGGGCGACGAACGGGGCCCGAACTCGACGCGGCCCGCCGTTCTCGCTCCCGCTGGGAAGAAGTCGGCACGGCCATTTCGGGCATCGGCTTCAGGGCGAGCGGTTCGTTGACCGTGGCCCGCACCGACGGTGAGCGCAACGTCATGGAGGAGTTCGCCCACCATGGCGACGCCGCACGACGATCCATCACATACGTGGGCCCCGAAGGGGTGGTCGCGCTGAATCCCGCCGTCCGAGGTGACGTCGCGGGGGGTCTCTACTGCGCGGCGGACGCCGTGGTGGAGCCCCGGAAGGTTCTGGGCGCCATGCGGGGCTACCTGACCGGGCGCGGCTCCTATGTGTTCCACCCCCGATGCCGGGCAGTGCGCCTCGAAGGGCATGCGATCGTCGATGTGGCTGGAGCCCGCTGGGAAGCCGACCTCGTGATCGTCGCGACGGGGGCGTCGTTCGACGAGCTCGAAGGGACCGGGCGGCTGGCGCCACGCCTGCGGCGTGTCCGACTCCAGATGATGGAGACCCTTCCGTTCGCCGGGGTGCTGACGACGTCGGTGGCTGACGCCGACACCCTGCGCTACTACCCGGCCTACGACGTCGTGCCCCTGGACGCCCTCGGCGCGCAGGATGCGGTCTCCGCAGCCCATCACCTCCAACTCCTCCTGGTGCAGCGACTCGACGGGGGGCTTACCATCGGGGATACGCACGCCTACGACGAGCCCTTCGACTTCGCCCTGTCGGAGGAGCCCAGCCTGGAGCTGTTGCGCCGCGCCGAAGCCATTCTGGGAGCGCCCTTGCCGACGGTGGCGCGGCGGTGGGAGGGCATCTACACCCAGTGCATCGACGGCGACGTCTGCGCACGAGAAGAAGTACTCCCCTCCGTATGGGTGGTGACCGGCCCCGGCGGACGGGGCATGACGTGTGCGCCGGCCATCGCCGCAGACACGTTGACGGCAGCGGGGGCCCACTGACGTGATCGGCCCGTTCGCGCTCGTCGTGCTCGATATGGCCGGGACCACCGTCCGGGACGACGGTGCCGTCGACGACGCGTTCGCCACCGCCCTGTCGTCGGTCGGCGTGGTGCCGGACAGCCCCCAATCCGCGGCAGCACAGACGTACGTGCGCGACACGATGGGCCGGTCCAAGGCGGACGTGTTCGCCGCACTGCTGGACCCCGAACCGGCGGCCCGGGCCACGGCTGCCTTTGCCGAGGCCTACGAGCGCATCGTCGCCGCCGGGCGTGTGCTCCCGATGGAAGGCGCCGTCGAGACCTTTGCGATATTGCGGGCACACGACGTCAGGATCTGCCTCACGACGGGCTTCGCTCCCAGCACCCGTGACGCGCTCATTGCATCGTTGGGGTGGCGCTCGGAGATCGATCTTGCACTTTCCCCCGTCGACTGCGGTCGCGGCCGCCCGGCGCCGGACATGATCTTCGGCGCCATGGAGCGACTCGACGTCGCTGCCGCCGATGCGGTGGCGGTGGTCGGGGACACCGTGAGCGATCTCGAGGCAGGCACCAACGCAGGCGCCCGTGCCGTCGTCGGCGTGCTCACGGGAGCGCACGATCGGGCGACTCTCTCGACCGCCCCGCACACCGATCTGATCGAGGACCTGTCCGGGCTCATCGGCGTGCTGACCCGCCGTTGAGCGCGGGCCCCTCACGTGGTCTACTCACTACCATCAGAGTGGGGATCGCCAGAATTGCGATCGCCAGGTCCGGAGGACGGCGAACGCATGAGCGATGAGCGGTGGATGGACAGAGCCATCGCCGCCGGCGACTCGGTACGGGGCACCACGGCGCCCAATCCCTGGGTGGGGTGCGTGGTCGTGTCGGGCGTCGATCCTTCGCAGGTCTTCGAGGGGGCAACCGCCCCTCCCGGCGGTCCGCACGCCGAGGTCACGGCCCTGACCCGTGCCGGCGAGCTGCATGCCAGGGGTGCGACCCTGTTCACCACGCTCGAGCCTTGCGTCCACCATGGACGGACGCCGCCCTGTACCGACGCCATCATCGGAGCGGGGGTGGCCCGGGTGGTCATCGCCGTTGAGGACCCCGACCCGCAGGTGGCGGGCAAAGGCGTGGCCGTGCTGCGGGCCGCTGGCATCGAGGTGCATGTCGGTGTCGGGGCATCAGAAGCGACCGAGCAGCTGGCGCCCTATCTCAAGCACCGCACAACCGGCCGGCCCTGGGTCGTCCTGAAAATGGCGTCCAGCCTCGATGCGCGCACCGCCGCGCCCGACGGGACCAGCCGTTGGATCACCGGGGAGGAGGCTCGCAGGGACGTCCACCGTCTCCGCGCCCGCTCGGATGCGATCCTGGTCGGGGCGGGCACCGTCCGGGCCGACGATCCCGAATTGACGGTCCGGTTGGGCGACGGCCCGGCCCCCACACAGCCCCTGCGGGTCGTGCTCGGGGCGGCCCCACCTGGGGCGAAGGTCCTACCCGCCCTCGAGCTGTCGGGTCCGCTGGGGGATGTGCTCACCGAATTGGGCCAGCGCGGCGTGCTCCAATTGTTGGTCGAGGGGGGTGCGTCGGTGGCGCACGACTTCCACGCCGCGGGGCTGGTGGATCGGTACGTGTTCTATCTGGCCCCGTCGCTGTTTGGCGGCGATGATGGCCGCCCGATTTTCGCGGGGCCGGGAGCTGGCACAATTGGAGACATCTGGCGAGGAAAGTTGGTGTCCGTGGAACGACTGGGAGAGGATCTTCGAGTGGAGGTTGCGGCCTGATGGGGTTCTCAGAGGTCAAGGAGGCCATTGACGCCATCGGGCGCCTCGGCATGGTCGTGGTGGTGGACGACGAGGACCGGGAGAACGAAGGTGACCTGGTCATGGCAGCCGAAGCGGCCACGCCCGAGAACATCGCCTTCTTCTTGGCCCATACCTCGGGGGTCATCTGCGTGCCCTTGCTGCCCGAGCGGGCCGATGCGTTGGACCTGCCCCTCATGGTGACGGCGAACACCGAGGCGCAACGGACGGCCTTCACCGTGAGTGTCGATTTCCGGCACGGGACCACGACCGGGATCTCGGCCACCGACCGCGCCTCGACCATCAGTGCCCTGATCGATCCGTCCACCCGCCCCAGCGACCTGAACCGTCCCGGTCATATCTTTCCGTTGCGCTACCGCGCCGGTGGCGTGCTCAAGCGGGCCGGGCACACCGAGGCGACGGTGGACCTCAGCCGGGCCGCCGGTCTCTCCGCGGCGGGTGTCCTGTGCGAGATCGTCACCGAGGACAAATCGGAGATGGCCCGCCTGCCGGACCTGGAGCGGTTCGCCAAGAAGCACGATCTCCCGATCATCTCGATTGCGGACCTCATTCGGTACCGCCGTCGGAACGAGAAGCTCGTGCGACTGGTCTCCGAGGCCCGGATCCCCGCGGTGGGCGGCGAGTTCCGGGCGTATGTGTACGAGTCCGTGTTGGATGGCGAGCAGCATCTCGCTCTCGTGATGGGTGAGGTCGCCGGTCACGAAGATGTGCTCGTCCGCGTCCACTCCGAGTGTTTGACCGGAGACGTCTTCGGTTCGCTGCGCTGCGATTGCGGGCCACAGCTCCGGGCGTCGTTGGATCGCATCGAGGAGGAGGGCCGTGGCGTCCTGATCTATCTGCCGCGGCCACGAGGGTCGAGGGATCGGCCTGGGTCACAAGATCCGCGCCTACCAGCTACAGGAGGAGGGTCACGACACCGTCGATGCGAATCTGCAGCAAGGTCTGCCGGTGGACAGCCGCGAGTACGGCATCGGTGCCCAGATGCTGGTCGACCTCGGCGTGACCACCATCCGCGTCATGACCAACAACCCGAGCAAGTACGGCGGTCTCGAAGGCTTCGGCCTGGACATCACCGAGCGCATCCCCTTGCAGCTGACCGCCAACCCCGAGAACATCGCCTACCTGCGCACGAAGCGGGAACGGATGGGCCACATCCTGCACGGCCTCGACGACGTTCTCTGATGGCCGGTGCGGATCTGTTGCCCCTGCCCGAGGGGGCTTTCGACGACGTGGCCTCGCGTGTCGGGTCCTCGTTGCGCGGGGACCACATTGGGACGGGCTTACGTATCGGTATCGCTTGTGCGCTCTTCAATGGCGGCATCTCCCTGCGTCTGCTCGATGGAGCTCTCGACGCATTGGCCGAGTCGGGTACCGAGCGCAACGATGTGACCGTGGCGTGGGCGCCCGGGGCCTTCGAGCTCCCGCTGGTCGCCCGTGCCTTCGCTACGGCCGGCAAGGTTGACGCCGTGTTGTGCTTCGGGGCGGTCGTCCGGGGCGAGACCGGCCATTACGACTTCGTGGCGGGGGAGTGCGCGTCGGGGATCCAGCAGGTGCAGCTCTCGACAGGCATGCCGGTCATTTTCGGCGTGCTGACCACCGAGACGCTCGAGCAGGCCCTGGCTCGTTCCGAACCGGGTGATGAGGGGAACAAAGGCCGCGAGGCAGCGTTGACGGGAATCGAGATGGTGCGGCTGCTGCGGAAGGGGCCTCTTTCCTGATTCAGTGGCAACGAAAGCTGCGGACCCCCTCATCGATATCGTCAGCCTGGTCGAAACCTACGCGCGGCGCATCTGCACGGCGGTACTCGAACAGCACACGGGAAGGCTCAGTGAGTTCTGCGCTGGGCATCTGGCTGCTTCTCGCCGCATGCGTGTGGCCCTCGCGGGGACGTCATCGGCCGTAGGTAGGCTCGAACCAGATCGAACCACTTCGGCCTGTGAGAGGTCATAACCCCTGATGAGCTGTCCCTTGCGTCCCCTGCGCCGCTTTCGACGCCCCAGGGCCTGCGTCCTGTGTTTTGGCGCGGTGCTCTGCGCCCTGCTCCTGGCACAACCGATCATCGGGTCGCGTGCCCGAGCCGACACAGCTACCGCTACCGCTACCGCTACTGCACGGAAACCCGTTGTGGTTCAGGCCGCGACGCCCTCTGGGTGGCTGCCGGTCGGCTATGGCAACGCCCAGGTTTCGGTTCCCCGTTCGTGGTCCCTCGTAACGGGAGGCGCCGAAGGGTGCGGACCGTCCACCGGTGTCGTCGTTCTTGGGGACGGCGCGTGGTGCTCTCCGGGGATGGGGGATTCTCCGACGCCTGGGACTTCCATCGCCACGCTGTCGATCATGAAGGCGCGTCAGACGGTCGACAATGGGTCGAGAGTCGTCGTGAATGGGGTTCCCGTCTACACACCCGGCGTCGCTCCCGTCTACGTCGTCCCTTCACTCGGTGCGGAATTGGCCTTCAGCGGAGCGCCGCAACCTCGCGTCCTGCATACCCTGACCGCTTCTCCCCGCGCCGTCGCACTCGCCCCGGGTCCGCCCTCACCGACATCTCGATCCTGGCGCTCGATCTCTTTCGAGGGCCTCCGCTTCGCCGTGCCGCCGACATGGACGTTGACCCGGCGTGCGCATGCGCCGCCGTGTGCCACCGACATCGTGCTGCCCGAGCCAGGAGTGACCTTGGCCCGAGGACCAGCGCTTCCCGTCGCGTGTCCTCTCCCCATCGCCGAGGTGCGCCCGGTGCCTCAGGTGGCGGGAATCGAAGTCGATGGCTTCACGACATCGACGCCACTGCACGTTTCCTGTGTTGGTCCACGCACGATCGGCCAGTTGCACATCTGCCTCAACGCGATGCCCGCCTACGGCGTTCTGGTGAGCCAAGTCTCGGCGCCGGGTATGTCCCCGATCACGGTGAAGATCGGCATGACGGCGGGCGGGAAGGTGGAGAGGTCGGTCCTTTACTCCATGCGTCGCTCCTGACGCAGCGCCGACATCAGAGTGAAGGTCGTCCGTCGTCGGGTGGGTGCCGAAGTCTGTTGCGCGAGGATGGCAGCCCATGGACACGCCATCGAACCGCCTGAAAGTCCACCGCAGGGACCTCGTTCTCGGCGGCTCGCGGTACACGATTCTCTCGCCACGGCCGAGCACCGTGTCTCGGTTCGCCACAAACCGTTTCCACGAGACGTGGCATGTCTTGGCCGACGTTGAAGGCGCTCATCTGTTGGCCCGGCTCTGCTGGGCGATGGCGTATCAGCGGCACGACGGGACGGCCGTCGTCATCGATCCGGACTTCATGGTGCCCAATCCTTTCGACGCCGATCCATCGTCGCCGATCGTGATCGTCAATACCGACGTGGGCCCCTTTTCCCGCGACAGCGCAGGTTCGCTTCGCCAGGCGCTGCCTTTCCGGACACCATCGAGCGGCACGGTCGTCCTCCAAACGAGAGGGCTCGATCTCGCTCTCGAAGAACCCGACGCGTTCGCAGAGGGACCCGATCAGGTGAGATGGCGCGACCCGCACCTCAAGCGACGCTGGATCGACGGATCCGCCAGCCTCGTCATTCTCGCCGCGCCGGGGCCGGTGTTGAAGACCTGGGGGGTCGAACTCAGCCAAATCGGCAACTGGATGTACAAGGGGTCGAGCTATTCCGAGCTGGACTATCCCACAGAACGATGGCGAAGTCCAGGTGTTCGACGGCTTCAGCATTCACGTCGAGCGAGCCATCGCCCTCAGAGACCCGATTGCTCCCCGATGCTGCGAGCCGACGACTCTCACGAGAGGAGAAGCAGGTGATGTGGGACGCTCGGGAGGGGAGTCGCTTCCCTTGATCTGATCTTCCCCCTTTACACCGGCCCCGGCGATCACAAGTTTGGCGACGACCACACATTCAGAGTCGGAAGCGCCGGCAGCTTTGGGGTGATTGCCACCGGGTCGCCGTCCCCGGCCCTCACATTTACCGGGACACCCCCTGGCGGGCCGAGTTTCGTCGACAACGCGAACGAAACGGCGACGTTGTGGGGCGCCCCGGCAGCCGGGACCGCCAAGAACTACACCCTCCAAATCATGGCCAAGAACAGACCCGGGTCGGCCACGCAGATCTTCACTTTGGTCGTGAAGCCGTGATACCCGGGCGAGCGAAGCCCGCTCACGTCCGCGTGGGCCGGTTGCGGTCCTTGGTCACGCCGGCCTCTGCTTTGGCCGTCGCTAGTTTTCGGGTCCGGGAGATGGCGCCCGCACTCTTGGGGTGCGCCGGGGCGACCCATCGGAAGGTGCCCGGTGTCCCTTCGAGCCTCCAGCCGCCATGGGTCTTGAGGGCATGGTGCCGGGGCACATGCGGACCAAATTGTCGAGCTCGGTCGGTCCGTCGTCGCCGTAGTCGATGAAGACGTGGTCACGTTCGAGCCCAAGCCGCTTGCCGCAGCCCGGGACACAACAGGTCCGGTCCCGCACCATCAAGGCGGCTTCGACGGCTTTGGCGATGCCCCGATCGGCAGCGGGTCACGCTCTTGATGTCGAAGCCCTCTTTGATCACAAAGCGCAGGGCGCCCTCACCCAACAGTTCGCTGGCCGCGGCGACCGAGACCGGCGCCGATGCCCTCGATCTCGCAGATCTCGTCACCTCGTGTCGTCCCCCGGCGCAGCGCCTCGGCGTCGATGATGACCAGGGTCTCGACCCGGGATCCTCCCTTGGCACGGCGCTTCGGGCCGAGCCGTGGCCGGGCCTGCGTGTGTGTCTGGGTCCCCGTGCTAGTCGTGGTCGCCGTGCTCGCCGTCCTCGGCCTCGGCCTTGGAGAAGCCACCCGAGCCGAAGAACCGCACCGACGGAGATACCGGCAGGACGCCATTCCCGTCGCCCCCGCCCGCCATGAAGTCGAGGAACGCATCGAGCCGGTGCGCCTCGAGGGTGGTCGGGTCGCTCGACCCCGCGGTCTTCCAGCGCGCCTTGGCGTCGGCCTCGAGCCGGGGGGCGACCCGGGCCCACTGCACCTCGTCACAGGAGAACTCGCCTCGCACCCCGCCCTCGGGGCACTGGCGCCAGCGGAAGTGGCGCCGTTCGTGCACCCGTTGACGGCGTGCTCGTTCGCTCTCTTTGCTCCGGGCCGCGGCACGCAGCCTTGCGGCGGTGTCGCTCAGTTCTTGATGTGACGCCCCGCCCCCGGCCAGCTCCAACAGGGTCAGGGCACTCCCCGGGGCGGCCGCTTCGGCCTCACCCAGCAACTTGAGCTGGGCGGAGGAGAGCTCGCCTTCGTGGAGGGCCTCGGTCAAGGCCACATCGACCCCGGCCCGCTTGGCCGAGGCCAGCCGGTCCTTGGCCACCGACGCCGAAGAGCCCGAGACCGACCCCAGCCACTCGGCAGCGGACCCATGACCGTCTTTGGCATGGGCCCCGGTCTCGACCACCCGGGGTGCGAAGAGAGCAATACCCGAAACACCCAATCGCTCGGTTTGGGCGAACCCGTCGACGAACGCTTTGGCCTCATCCCCTGAGACAGAACCTGGTTCGGCCTCTCGCAACACCTTTTGGACGAGCTGCACCGCAGATCCGAGCGTGGCGAGCGCCTGCTGGGTCCGGCACGAGATGGGGCGAGAGGCCATGACGTGACCTTAGGGAGGGGGTGTGACAGACGGAAGAACCCCTGCTCAGGGATGCGAAACCCTGCCTGGGCTCCCGGACGGAGCGTCGGAATGGCGGACAGCGTCGGAACGGGCGGACGGTGTGGGTGCAGGCGGGACGGTGTGGGTGCAGGAGCACTGGGGGCCGAGAAGGTGGCCACTCCGAAATTCACCCGACGAGGGCAGCCCGTTCCACATCACTCGTGACCATGTTGCCGGCGGGAGGCCATGTTGCCGGCGCCGACCATGGTCCCGCCGCCGACCATGGTCCCGCCGCCGACCATGTTGCAGCTCGTGAGCATGTTGGCGTCCCACTTCTCCTCGACGCGGCCGTAGTGCCAGTAGAGGAGTGCCACCACCCAGGTCACGACGAATGCCCCGACGATGACGAAGCCTGCGGTGTTGATGTTGAAGTTCTGAAAGAAGTCTGAAGAAGGGGTCGTTCAGGTTGGCCTCGGAACCGATGAGCCCGAGGATCTCGATGGTGCCGATGAAGAAGGCGACGAAGACCGAGAGTCCGGTGATGGTCAGGTTGTAGAACACCTTGCGGAGGGGCTTGGCGAAGGCCCAGTCATAGGCGAAGTTCATGAAGCAGCCGTCGATGGTGTCGAACAGGCTCATGCCAGCGGCAAAGAGGATCGGCAACGACAAGATGGCGTAGAAGGGCAGCCCACCGGCCACGGCCGTTCCCGCCAGCACGAGGAGGGCCACTTCGGTCGCCGTGTCGAACCCGAGTCCGAAGAGGACGACCGACGGGATACATCTTCCATGGGGTGTCGATGCGCTTGGCATAGCCACCGAAGAACCGGTTCATCATTCCCCGGTTGTCCAGCTGGCGCTCCAACTCCGCGTTGTCGTATCTCCCCGCCTTCATCTCCCGGTAGACCTTGACGATCCCGATCATGCACGATGAGATTGAGCGTGGCGATCAGGTAGAGAAAGCCCCCGGAGACTGACGTGCCGACGATGTTGGTTGCCTTGTGGAGGCCCGACGAGTTGTTGCCGACCTGCACGTTCAGCGACCTGATGCCGAAGTTCAAAACGACCGCCAGCAGGAACACGATGGAGGAGTGGCCCAACGAGAAGAAGAAGCCGACGCTCAAGGGTCGCTGGCCGTCATTGACCAGCTTCCTGGTCGTGTTGTCGATCGCGGCAATGTGGTCGGCGTCAAAGGCGTGGCGCATGCCGAGGGTGTAGGCCAACACGCCGGTGCCGAACCCGAAGAGCCCCGTCTTGGAGACGTGGTAATGGTGCCCCGCCGCCGCGGCCAACATTGTCCAGCCCAACACGTTGAGACCGGTGATCATGAGCACCATGCCCCCGACCCGCAACCATTCCTTGGGCGTGAGACCGTTGCGAAGCCTGGCCAGCCGTGAGGGTGAGATCGTCTCGTACGTCGCCACCTGCGTCACATCGTCTCCGTCGAATTGGTTCTCGGCACCGTATGACTAATACGAACCAGATGCAACAACGAGATGTTTCTATTTCATGAAATTGGGACCCTCCAGCGCTGCGAAACTCGCTGTTCACACCTCCGACACGGGGCGGTTACCTCGGCTCCGTAGGATTGCCGAGGGTGAGGGAACTGACGTCATGACAAGTCCTTCACGGCAACGGGAACCCACAGGGCAACCGGAGCCCACCCCGCAACAGGGCCCTACAGATAAATCGATCGACCCGACGCTGATCAGATTCCGGCCCGGGCACCGGCACGAAGGCGATCATCCGATCCAGTTCTGCACCATTCACGGCTACGGGCGGGCCTTCGTCCCGCGGGAACGGGGCCAGCCGTGCTGCTCATCCATGGCATCGGCGACAGTTCCGATACGTGGCGTCCGGAGCTCGACCGGCTGGTGAAGGACTACACGGTTGTTGCGCCCGATCTGCTCGGCCATGGCCGGTCGGAGAAGCCGCGTGCGGATTACTCGGTCGCGGCCTATGCCAATGGCATGCGTGATCTGCTCGCCGTGCTGGAGATCGATCGGGCCACGGTGGTGGGCCATTCCATGGGTGGGGGAGTGGCCGGGCAGTTCGCCTACCAATTCCCCGAACGCTGCGAGCGACTGGTGCTCGTCGACAGTGGCGGCGTCGGGAAATCGGTGAACCCGTTCCTCCGGCTGGCGGCCGTCCCCGGCGTCGAGGTCTTGATGCCCCTGTTCGGCCTGCCTCCGGTGAAGGCGGTGGGCAGGGTGGCGGCGGATGCCCTGCGGCGACTCTCCAACCCGCTGGGACGCGATGGCGAAGAGCTCCTCGCTATTTTCGATGCGCTCCCCGACACGGCGGCCCGCCGGGCTATTCTTCGCACGTTGCGCTCAGGGCTGGACTGGCGGGGACAGGCGATCACGATGCTGGATCGGGCGTATCTCGCTGAGGGCCTTCCGACGCTGCTCGTGTGGGGTCGCCACGATGCGGTCATTCCTCTCGACCACGGCCGACTCGCCCATGCTGCGATGCCCGGCAGCGAGTTCGAGATATTTGACGACGCCGGACACTTCCCCCATCACACCGACCCGGAACGATTCGCCGAGATCCTCTGTGATTTCATCCGCCGCACCAAGCCCGCGTCGTTCGACCAAGAAGAGTGGCGGCGGCGTCTACGCCAAGGTCGTCCGGCCATCGACGCAGAGCCCGCACTCGAACAGACTCCGCTGCCCGGCGCACACTGACCGCACACTGACCGCACACTGACCGCACACTGACCGCACCCTGTAAGAGATCGTCTGCAGCAGGCTCGCAGCGTGAATGCGTCACCAATCCTGGCGCCGTATGCGAAAACGTTCTCGGCGTGAACTCTCGGTTGACCGGACAAGAAAAAGAGTGAGACGATTCAAATCGTCTGAAAGAAAGAGCCGAGACATGTTTGCTCCCGAAAAGCTCCTCCATATGACGCACGTTGCAAAGGATCTTTCGACTCGGCGCGACCTGGAAACTTTCTACTTGGAGGTCTTCGCTGCACAGACCTACTACGAAGCACGTCCGTTGGGGGCGCTCGATCGCGACGAAACACTCATCGTGATCGGTGAGCTAGGTCTGATCCCGCAGTGCACGACAAACCACGACTCCGAGTTGGGCAAGTTGCGCGACTCCTATGCGGGCCGGTTCGGCCAGATGGCGATAAAGATCCCGGAGGTCGTCTCCACGGAATCACATTTTTGCCAGCTCGGGTTGCAGCCGATTTTCGTGCATCCAGACTTCAAGAAGACATTCTTCATGACGGATCCGAAAGAGACCCTCAACATCCGCTTCGAGATGTGCGCCGTCGAAATGCCCAATGATGTGCGGCTACGTTCCGAATGGTCGGCAGACTGGTGGCGAGACAGTCACCCACTCCACATCGAAGGATTGGGCAGCATCGTGACTGTGACTGACAACCTGGAGGCGGCATCGCGCTTCTATCAAGACGTGTTGAGGCTTCAGCTCTTGGCCGAGTACAAGGTGCCCGAGGCAGGAGCCACGGCAGCGTCCTTCGGGATCGGAAACAAGGTTCCGTTCGTGATCGAAGTTTGGCAGCCGACAGAGGATGGGACTCCGCTCGCGGAGTACGTGGCGAAATTCGGCGGTGGGATCTATGCCGTCAGCTTCAAGGTCCAATCGCTGAGCGCGGCGGCGGGCTTCCTGGAATCCAAGGGACTGAGGCTCGTGGGAGATTCCAAGCGCCGGGTGGTCATCGACCCGAGCGATTCGTTCGGCGCCACGTTCATGATGATGGAGCAGGACGTGGAGCGGGACTTGGAGCTGGCCTGATCGGGCTGCCCCGGGGTATTCGGCAATCAGAGGAGGGGAAGCATCATGGCGCTCGGATTCAAGGCAATTTCGGCCGACTCCCACGTTATCGAGCCCCCGGATCTGTGGCTGAAGCGAATCGATCGTCAGTATCTCGAGCACGCTCCGCGTATCGAACGTGGAGAGGACCAGGACTATCTCGTGTGTCCGGAGGTCATCGCGGGCGGTAAGCGCGGCATCGGCACGGCATCGGCGATTCTCAAGAAGTCTGAAGACATCAGCATGAAGGCGCGCTTCGACGAAACGCTGCCGGGGGCTTACGATCCGCTGGTACGGATCGCCGATCTCGATCGCGACAATGTGGAGGCCGAAATGTTGTTTGCAAGTTTCGGAGCGATCACATTTCAGATCGAGGACCTTGATTTCCAGTTTGCCTGTATGCAGGCGTTCAACGATTGGCTGGCCAACTTCTGCGGCAGCGCTCCAAAGCGACTTTTTGGTGCGGCGATGATTCCGACAGCGCCCATCGACCGTGCAATTGGCGAGATGAAGCGGTGCGCCGACACGGGTGTGATGAAGGCCGCGCATGTGAGCATCAGTCACGACGATGGGCAGGGCTACGAGAACCCTGAGTGGGATTCGCTGTGGTCGGCCGCGGTGGATATGGAGATGCCGCTTTGCCTTCACGTTGCCGGCTCGAAGAAGAGTTTCAAATTGAGCGGCAGCATCATGACCGACTTCACGCTGGTTTTCACTCCCGTTATGTACACGATCACCGGAATGATCCTCTCTGGTGTCTTCGATCGGTTTCCGAAACTGAAGGTGGTCTCAGTGGAGAACGATGTCGCCTGGGTCCTGGGAGTGCTGGAGCGAATGGACTATACGGTTGAACGCAATCGGGGATGGGCTGGCCCCACCGGCATAACGTCGGGGCGCCTTCCGAGCGAGATCTTTCACGAGCACGTGTTCTGCACATTCATGCGCGACCACACGGCAGTCAAGAACCGCGACATCATCGGGGTGAAGAACATGATGTGGGGATCGGACTTCCCCCATATCGACGGCACGTGGCCACATTCGACCGAGGTTCTCGAGAGCCACTTCGAAGGTGTGTCGCACGAGGATCAGAAGCGGATTGCTCGGCAGAATGCGATCGAGGTGTACAACTTTCCCCTTGTCCCGTAACGCGTTGGTGCGGACGGGCCGGCTCGTCGTGCGGACCCCGCACGGTTCGCCAGATCGTCGATCCAGAGCCTTCGGGGGCCGACCTCGAGGTGGGCTTGACCAACCACCTCCCCCGGGTCTGCGATGATCTCTGCATGCTTCGCCTCGTCCTGCCCAAAGGTTCCCTCGAGCGCGCCACCATGCAACTCTTCGCGGACGCCGACCTGGCTGTCTCGCGCACCTCGGACGTGGCCTACCGGGCCACCATCGATGATCCCCGTATCGACGACGTGCGGATACTGCGACCGCAGGAGATCCCGGCGTATGTCGCCGAAGGGCTGTTCGATCTGGGCATCACGGGCCGCGATTGTGTCGAGGAGCGGGGGAGCGATGTGGTCTCACTCGGCGAGCTGGCGTACTCCAAGGCCACCAGCAATCCGGCCCGTGTGGTGCTCGCCGTCTCGAGTGATTCGCCGGTGAGGAGTCTGGCGGAGCTGGCGGCGCTACCCGGAACATTACGGATCAGCACCGAGTACCCCGAGCTGACGCGCAAGATCCTGGCGGGACATGGCATTGCGGCGGACATCTCGTTCTCGTACGGCGCCACCGAGGCCAAGGTGCCCGAGATAGCGGATGCAGTCGTCGACATGACCGAGACCGGCAGCGCGCTGCGGGCTGCCGGCTTGCGCATCATCGAGACGCTCCTGGTGTCCTACACCGAGCTCATCGCCAACCCGGCCGCCGCGGCGGATCCGGCCAAGCGCCATGCGATGGAGCAGATCATGACGCTCCTCCAAGGCACGCTCGAAGCCCGCGGCAAGGTGCTCGTCAAGCTCAACGTCTCGGCGGACCAGCTCGATGGCGTCCTCTCGGTCCTGCCGTCGATGCGGGCGCCCACGATCTCGGAGCTCTCGGGCGGCGGAGCATTCGCACTCGAAGCCGTCGTGGCGAAGTCGGACATCAACATCCTCATCCCGGCGTTGCGCGACAAGGGTGCGACGGACATTCTGGAGATCCCGCTCTCCAAGATCGTGCATTGAGCACGGCGACGACATTGGCTGGCCCCGTTCCCTCCGATCGACCTTTCTTCGGGAGGGTCACCTCCTTCGACGCCCGGCGCGGTCTGGGTTCGGTCACCGATTCCGACGGGGCGTCATTCGACTTCCACGCCACCGCCATCCTCGACGGCTCGCGTCGGATTGAACCGGGCACCGAAGTGGGCTTCGTGGTGACGCCCGGGCGGCGAGGGCGTTATGAGGCGCGCGCGTGCTGGTCCCGACCGGGGCTGCTTCCCACCAACGGCCTGCGTAGCGGTCGGCGAAGACCTCGAGCGCCGCGTCGACGCCCGCTCGGTCACCGGTTGCCAACAGATCGAGGAGGAGCCCGCGAACCACCGCAAGGCCAAGTCGGGCGTGGACGACGAGCTTCGTGGGCTGGGATGCCCCGGCCTTCCGCCAGTGCGCCGTTGGCGTCGAGCCAGCTCCCGATCGCCTCGCTGAGCAGCGGGCGTATCTGCGCGTCACCCTGGAGGGCGCGGCCGTACGAGCGCGAAGAAGAGGCGTTCGAAGTCAGCCTGCGGCGGGATCGGCGACGAACTCCCACATGTCCCGGATCACCTGGTCGGTGCCTTCCGCCTCGCGCCTCTCCTCCGAGACCGGCGAGCTGCTCCCGAGCGCGGGTCTCGACGGCGCGGACGACCTCGACCAGCAAGCCGCTCTTGGAGCCGAAGTGGTAGAGGAGCATTCGATGGCTGGTCCCGATCGCGGCGGCGATCTTGCGCAGGCTCATGTCCCCGAGCCCGTCGACGACGAAGTGGTCCACCACATGGTCGACGAGCTTCTGCTTGGATGTCTTGCCCTGCATGTTCCAAATGGTACACTTACTCCAGGTACACGGTGGATCGGGGATCGGAGATCGGAGGCGTCGTGGGTCGACAGGTGATCGAGCATGAACTGACAGCGAAGGCACCACCGGCGACGGTGTTCGCCCTCCTCCTCGACGGGTCGACCTGGCCGTCCTGGTCCCCGATCGACTCCTTCGAGCTGGTCCAACAGGGCGAAGGCGAGCGTGAAGGGGTAGGGGCGGTGCGCATCTTCCGCACGGGCCGGCACGTGAGCCGGGAGCGGGTGGTGATGGTGAAGCCCAACGAGAGGTTCTCCTACAAGCTCATCTCCGGATTGGCCGTGCGCGACTATCTCGCCGTCGTCACGTTGCAGCCGTCGGGGGAGGGGACGACCATCAACTGGCGATCGACGTTCGGCAGCAAGGTGCCGGCCACCGGGTGGATCTACAAGCGTCAGTTGGGCAAATTCATCGGCATGACGGTCAACGGCCTCGCCGCGGCGGCGGAGAGCCAGACGCTGGCCGGCCGCTAGCTCTGATCAGCGCTGGCCGCACTCTCAGCGGCTGCCCGGTCGGCTCCTTCGAGCTGGACATACGCCAGTCGCAGTTGCGCCAGCGCCTGCAGCAGCGATGGCTCGGCCTCTCCCAGACGGCCCTTGACCCCCTCCAGCAGGGCACCCAGACCATCGATGGCCAACCGAGCCTCGAAGAACATCGGAGGGGTGTTGGAGAGATAGATCGTGGCCAGCTCGAAAATCCCGTAGCAGTGGTTGGCCATGACCACCTCGGCCGGCGTCTGGGCCAGTTGCTGGCGCATGGCGTCGATCTCGGCCTGGGCCTCCGCGCTCGAGCGCCCCGCGGTCTTCGTCCTCGGGACCCGACGACGGCGGGGGTGCCGTCGGCGATCCCGGGCGTCCCGGGGAACCCGCCGACCCGCCGCCTCCCTCCTCTCTCGCGGGGAAGTGTTCGCCTGACGGTGTCCAAAGGCTGCTCATGCTGGTACAATATTCCCCTTGAGTACATGGAAGCGGGGCCTCCGACCAGAAGGCCTCCACCTGGCCACACGTTCGCTCTTGCAGGGACAGCAGTGCGCCAGGTCGAAGGTTTTTCGGCGCGGGCCTTGCCCGTTGGTCGACCTCGCTCCACCGAATGGCTCGCGGAAAGACCGTGGGCCCAAGTGAGAGGTGTGGTGCCGCATCGTCGCTGAAACAACAACAGAGCACCGGATCAATGATCGCATCCGTGCCCGTGAAGTCCGCCTGGTCGACCCCGATGGTGTGCAGTTAGGCATCAAGTCGTTGGCCGAAGCCTTGGCCATCGCCAAGGAGCTCGATCTGGATCTGGTCGAAGTGGCCCCAATGGCCAACCCACCGGTCTGCCGGATCATGGACTTCGGAAAATTCAAGTTCGACGAGGCACAGCGTGCCAAGGAGAGCCGTCGGAAGACGGTCCACGTCGGGATCAAGGAGATGAAGTACAGGCCGAAGATCGGCCCTGGGGACTTCGACACCAAGACCCGCCAGGTGGCCAAGTTCTTGAACGAGGGGCACAAGGTCAAGATCACGATCATGTTCCGTGGGCGTGAGGTGTATCACCCCGAGCACGGAAAGCGGATCCTCGATCGCATTGCCGAGCAGATGGAGGGCATCGCCAAAATCGAGGCCGAGCCCAAGCTCGACAACCGCAACATGATCATGGTGCTTGCCCCCGACAAGCGGGCCCGTCAGGCCGCAGCGTCGAGGACAGCCAACCAACATCGCGGTGAAAAACAATCTGCCCCGGCGACCCCTCCGACCTCGGAGGCGGCACCAACCCCGGCGGCGGCACCAGTAGCAGCACCAACCAATGGAACGGAGCCGGTGGCGGGGGCAGTGGCCGCCGAACCCGTCCCGGTACCGACGGACGACGCAGCAACCATCGACGACGCAGCAACGACCGAAGAGGGATGACGTAATGCCGAAGATGAAGACGGACAAGGGCGCTGCGAAGCGCATCAAAGTCACCGGCAGCGGTCGTCTCCGTCGTGGCCAGGCCTTCCGGGGCCACAACTTCGAGACGAAGAGCAGCGTGCGCATGCGTCGTTTGGGCCGTAGTGCCGATGTGTCCAAGTCCGACGAGAAGTCGGTGCGGAGGATGCTCGGCATTTGACGTAGGAGTGCCGGCCGGCCGGCGCCCGTGTGCCGCCGCCACATGACGCAGGCGAAGGCGCAGACGCAGTAGCGAGAACGACGAGAAGAGAGGAGGACCCCCAATGGCCAGAGTCAAGCGATCTGTGCACGGTCGCAAGCATCACCGCGCCGTTCTGGAACAGGCGAAGGGGTACTACGGGAACAAGAGCCGTACATACCGTTCGGCCAACGAGCAGCTCATGCACTCGATGCAGTACGCCTTTCGGGACCGCCGTGCCCGCAAGGGGGACTTCCGCAAGCTATGGATCCAGCGGATCAATGCCGGGGCGCGTGCCCACGGCATGAGTTACAGCCGCATGATCAACGGGCTGCACCTCGCCGGCATCGAGGTCGACCGGAAGGTTCTCGCCGATCTCGCCGTGAGCGACCCCGAGGCCTTCGGCGCATTGGTGCGGGCGGCCCAGAGTGCGTTGCCGGCCAGCGATGCCTCGGCCAAGGCGTCCACCAAGGAGCCGGCCGAGGTCCTTTCCTCCTGAGCCAACAGCTCGCGTTCACGCACCGCCGGGTACGTCGCGTGCGGGGGCTCCTCCAGAAGCGCTCGGCTCGCTGGGCAGAGCGTGTCTTCGTGGCCGAGGGCATCGAGCTTCTCCGCACGGCCCTCCGGGCGGGCGTGGCGGTCGAGTCGGTGTATCTCGCTCCCGAGGGCGCGGGGGACCCATTGACCCGGGAGACCTGTGACCTGGCGCTCACCGCCGGCGCGCGAGTTTTCCTCTCGCCCCGGGGGTGCTCGAACGGGTGGCAGATACGGTCACACCACAGCCCGTACTGACCGTCCTGCCGATGCTCGATGCACCGGTGCTCGAGATCGAAACTGCCCTGGACCCCGCCGACCAGCCGCTCGTCATCGTCCTGGTCGATGTCCGGGACCCCGGAAATGCCGGCACCGTCCTGCGGACCGCCGATGCCTCCGGAGCCAGCGCGGTCGTCTTCAGCGGCGAATCTGTCGACCCCTACAACCCCAAGACGGTCCGGGCCTCGGCCGGATCGATCTTCCACGTCCCGTTCAGCGTCCAGGGCGACCCGGCTGCGTTGGCGACGTCCCTCTCGGATCGGGGCTATCGGACCCTGGCCACCGTCGTGCGGGACGGTCACGAGTACACGGCGCTCGACTGGTCGGTCCCGACCGCCCTGTTCCTCGGCAACGAGGCCTCGGGCCTCGAGCCCGACCTGTTGGACGCCATTGGCGGCGCAGTGGTCATTCCGATGGAGGGCCGAGCGGAGTCGCTGAATGTGGGCGTCGCGTGCGCCGTGCTGTGCTTCGAGGCTTTGCGGCAACGGCGGTCGTCTGGGCGGGGGTCGGCGGCATCTACCATTTCGGTCAGTGACTGAGCGGACGCAGACGGAGATGCAAGGCGAGATCGAACGGATCGTCGAGGCCGGAGAGGCCGCCATCGCGGCGGCGACGACGACCGATGCCCTGGCGCAGGTGGAGACCGACCTGTTCGGGAAGCGCTCCGCACTGTCGGGGGCCCACCGCTCGTTGGGCTCGCTGGACCCTGATGCCCGCAAGGAAGCGGGGCGTCGGCTGCACGAGGCCCGGGCCGTGCTGGAGGGGCAGCTGGCCTCCCGGCGGATCACGCTGGCCCAGGCCGAGCGGGTCGCGCTCTTGGCCGATGATCGCCTGGACCTGACCGAGGTCATCCCCGAGCGGGTCACCTCGCCGCTCGGCCGTGGTCATCTCCACCTGGTGACCCAGGCCCGGGACGAGCTGGAAGACGTGTTCGTGGGCATGGGTTTCGTCATCGCCGAAGGCCCCGAGGCGGAGACGGACTGGTACAACTTCGAGGCACTGAACATGCCCCCGGCGCACCCGGCCCGTGGCATGTACGACACCATGTACCTCGACATCGGCGAGCCCGAGACGGTGCTGCTCCGCACGCACACCTCGCCCGTGCAGATCCACCTGATGGAGGAAGCAGTGCGCAAGGGCACGCTGCCGATCCATGCCGTCATGCCGGGGAAATGTTTCCGGCTCGATACGCCCGACGCCCGCCACCTGCCGGTCTTCAACCAGATCGAAGGACTCGTGGTGGACCGGGGCATCACCTTCGGTGACCTGGCCGGGACCATTCAGACCTTCACCTCGGCCTATTTCGGGGAGGACATGCAGTCCCGCCTGCGGCCGGCGTACTTCCCCTTCACCGAGCCCTCGGCGGAGTTCGAGATCACCTGCGCCATCTGTCGCGGGGAAGGCTGCCGCACGTGTTCCAACGTCGGATGGGTGGAGCTCGGCGGATGCGGGATGGTGGATCCCGCCGTGTTCGCGGCGGTGGGGATCGACGCCGACGAATGGTCCGGATTCGCTTTTGGCTTCGGGATCGACCGGCTGGCCCTCATGCGCCACGAGATTCCCGACCTCCGGTCGTTTATGGAGAATGACATTCGCTTCCTGTCGCAGTTCTGAGACAGCCTCGCCCCGCCCCCCTCATCACAGCCCTAGAGAAAGACTTCCGTGCGCGCTCCGCTCAGTTGGCTCCGTGACTTCGCCCCTTTCCCCGACGACACCGGGGCCCTGACCGCCGCGCTCGATGACCTGGGGCTCGTCGTCGAGGGGATCGAGCGGGTCGGGGAAGGACTCGAAGACGTGGTCGTGAGTCTGGTCACCGAAATCCATGCCATCGAGGGAGCCGACCGTATCCGCCGCATCGTCGTCGACGCGGGACGGGGTCCGATCGAAATCGTCTGCGGAGCGTTCAATTTCGAGGTCGGCGACCGGGTTCCCCTGGCCCCTGTGGGTGCGGTGCTGCCCGGAGGCTTTGCGATCGGGCTGCGCAAAATGCGTGGTGTCGAATCCCACGGCATGTTGTGCTCCGGTCGAGAACTCGGGCTCTCCGACGACGGTGCCGGACTGCTCGTTCTGGGTGAGGAGGTCACGGCCGCTCCCGGGACGCCTCTCACCGAAGCACTGGGACTCGAGGCGGACACCGTGTTCGACATCACGGTGGAAGGCAATCGTCCCGACGCGTGGTCCATTTCTGGTATCGCCCGGGACTTGGCGGCCCGGCTGGGTCTCACGTTCACACTGCCCGAACCGCCTGCCCCGTCTCCGAGTGGTCGTCCGGTGTCGGATGTCGCCACCGCGGTGGTCGAAGACCTTGACCTCTGCCCGCGTCTGGCCGTGTCCGTCCTCACCGACGTGGTGGTCGGTCCCTCACCGCAGCGGATCGCCCGGCGACTCACCTTGGCCGGGATGCGCCCCATCAACAACGTCGTCGACGCTTCGAACTACGTGATGCTCGAGCGTGGCCAGCCCACCCACCCCTATGACGTGACGCAGCTCGGTGGACGGGGCCTGATCGTCCGGCGCGCCCGACCCGGAGAGACGCTCGAAACGCTCGATGGCGTCACACGCACCCTGGGTCTTCCGGGTCGCAGTTTGGGCGACACAGGCGAGGACTGCCTCATCTGCGACGGCGACGACGCAGCGGTGGGGGTGGCGGGGATCATGGGCGGCGCTTCGTCGGAGATCTCCGATGCGACGACGGAGGTGCTGCTCGAGGCGGCGTACTTCATGCCCATGGCCATCGCGCGCACGTCCAAGCGACTTGGCCTGCGGACCGAGGCCTCGGCTCGATTCGAACGAGGTTGCGACCCCTGGGGCATCGAAGCGTCGATCAACCGCTTCGCCGAATTGCTCGGGGAGAGCGTCTCTGGTCTGAAGGTCTGTGACGGAATTCTCGACGTACGCGGTGAGGTCCCCGCGCCGTTCACGCTCCACGTGCCGATCGCGCGCGTCCAGCGCCAGATCGGGGTGGCACTGACCGGCGCGGAGATTGCGGCGCTGTTGGACCCGATCGGCTTCACCACGGCCACGGCCACGGCCACGGCCACGGCCACGGCCACGGGCAAAGGAGTGGGCGAGGGCGCCGACGGTCGTGGCGGCGACGAACGGCTGGCAGTTCTCGTCCCCACGAACCGGCCCGATGTCCGTCCAGACCCGTATGGGATCGACGATGTGATCGAGGAGGTGGCCCGGATGTTCGGGTACGCCAACATCCCTCGTCACACGCCGACATGGCCCCAACCGGGACACCTCGACACCCTGCAGCGGTCGCGCCGCCTGGTGAAGAGCGTGATGGCCGGCATCGGTGCCTCCGAGGGCTGGACGAACACCTTTGTCTCGGAGGAGTCCCATCGTCAGGTGGGATTGACGGGGCCGGCGGTACGCGTCGCCGAACCCGCTCATCGCAGAGGAGCCGTGTCTCCGTCGTTCGCTCATGCCGGGCCTTCTGGGCGCGCTGGCGCACAACGCCGGTCGACGCCAGGGGGCAATCAGACTGTTCGAAGTCGGTGTGGTGTTCTCCCATCCAGAGGAGGGGTTCCCCCGTGTCGTCGAACGGAGTGGTGCCGGAGGCACACACCTCGCGGTGCTCCCGGGTGAGCGTGAACTGCTGAGCGCGGTGTTCGCCTACGACGACGACGACGCCAAGAGCGCAGCAGTGGCCTGGCGTGTCCTGGCAGATGCGTTCCGGTTGTCGGGGGTGCGCCTGGTCGCGCCCGACGAAGAGGCGCCGCTGCCCGGTCTGCACCCAACTCGCTCGGCCCGCTTGGTTGCACGGACATCGGACGAGAAGCCGGGGCCATCAATCGGCGCGGTCGGGGAGATCGATCCCGATGTCGCGGTCAGCTTCGGGCTCACGCACATGTCCGGGAGCGGCACGACGCCGCGCCGGATCGGATGGCTCGAGGTGGACCTGGGACTCCTGTTCGACGAGGACGCGGTGGCCCGCAAAGCCATGGTTTCCGCCGCCGTGAGTCGCTTCCCTTCTTCGGACATCGATCTGGCGCTCGTCGTCGACGACGACATCCCGGCCGACGTGGTGGCCGACGTCCTCGGCCGAGCCGCCGGCGCGCTCCTCGAGTCGGTCGCGCTCTTCGACGTGTACCGCGGCCCGGGCATCGCGCCCGGCAGGCGAAGCCTCGCGTTCCGCCTGCGGTTCTGCTCGTTGGACCACACCCTGACAGACGACGAGGTCGGGGAGCTGCGCACGCGTTGCATTGGCGCCGCGGCTGCGCAGTGTGGCGCGGCCTTGCGTTGAGCTCGCCCATGCGAGTGGAGCAGATCGACCCTCACGATGAGATGGCGTTCGACGCGTGGTTCGCCGTCATGGAGACGACGGACAAGGAGCGCGCACCCGACAAGCCGGGATGGCAACGGCCCGAGCGACTCGCCATGGCCCTCGACGAGGACGGCCCCGAGGAGCATCGCTGCCTGTCCGCCATCGGCGACGACGGCCAGGTCATGGGCATCGGTGACCTCACGATGTACCGACGGGAGAACAGCCATGTGGCGGAGCTGAGTGTCGCCGTGCTGGCCGGATCCCGGAGGCAGGGTGTCGGATCGGCCATCGTCGGCGAGGCCGAACGGCTCGCCCGCCAGGCCGGGCGTCGCGAGCTCGGAGGAATGGACGAAGTGCCGGTGCGGGCCGGCTACGAGGACGCTGCTGCGGTGTTCGCCCCCCGGCTCGGCTTCTTGCCGGCGCAGCACATGGTGTGCCGGGAATTGCGGCTACCGCTGTCTCCCCAGAGGCTGCGGGCACTGGTCGAGGACCCGAGATCGAATCCCCACGGCTACTCCCTGATCACCTTTGCCGACCGGTGGCCCGACGCGTTCATTGAGGACCGGTGCGAGCTGGGGCAACGAATGTCGACCGACGCCCCGCTGGGCGACCAGGGGCGCGACGAGGAGGTGTGGGACGAAGCACGGGTGCGGCACATGGAGTCCTCGTTCGCGGCGCAGAATCGGGCCAAGGTCACCACGGCGGCTGTCCACGACAGCACGGGCCGCGTGGTCGCCTTTACGGAGATCGCCGTCCCCTTGGGTGGGCCCGAGTCGTCGTGGCAACACGACACGCTGGTCATCCGGGAGCATCGGGGCCACGGCTTGGGATTTGCGACAAAGGTGGCGAACCTGGTGGCGGTGACCTCGGCCTATCCGGCCGTCCGCACCATCAGCACGTGGAACGCGGCCGAGAACGAGCACATGATCGCCGTCAACGACGCGATGGGATTCGAGGTCGCGGCCCATTCCACCTTCTGGCTCAAGAGCCTCACCGGCGGGGTCTGATCACCGACGCCGACTCACGAGTCGAGGAAGCGCAAGACCGCAAGCACCCGGCGGTGATCGGACTGCGACACCGGCAAATCGAATTTGGTGAAGATGTTGGCGACGTGCTTCTCCACTGCCCCTTCGGAGATCACGAGCTGTTCGGCGATCGCCGCATTGGAACGCCCTTCGGCCATGAGGGAGAGCACTTCCCTCTCGCGGGCGCTGAGCACGGAAATGGAGTCCGTGCGCCGTGACGCGCCCAAAAGCTGTGTCACCACCTCAGGGTCCAACGCCGTGCCGCCGGAGGCGACACGCTGCAAGGCCTCCACGAAGTCGCTGACATCGGCCACCCTGTCCTTGAGCAGGTAACCGATCCCGGCTGCATCGTCGGCCAGGAGCTCAGCGGCGTAGCGCGTCTCGATGTACTGCGAGAACAACAGGATGCCGAATCCCTCGTAGTGACGCCGCAGCTCGATTGCCGCCCGCAGCCCTTCGTCGGTGAACGTCGGTGGCATCCGGATGTCGACCACTGCCACGTCCGGACGCTCCCGCTCGATCGACCTCCGCAGGGCGTCGGGGTCGGCGACGGCGTCGGTAATGGTGAAGCCGCGGTCGGCCAGAAGTTGGACGAGGCCGTCGCGGAGAATGGCCGAATCCTCGGCGATGACGACGCGCAGGGGACCTCGAGCGGTGGACACCTAGGCGTGGAGCGGGAGATCGACCGTGACGACCGTCGGGCCCCTCGGTGGACTGACGATCCCCAATCGTCCGTCGACGGCATGGACGCGGTCAGTCAGGCCGGCCAATCCGCTGGACGAGGAACCCATGCGGGCAAGCGATGCTCCGCCGATGCCGTCATCGCGTACGACCACGCGCAGCCAGCCACCGTGCTCCGTGCACGAGATGCTGGCGCGAGATGCCTTGGCATGCTGGGTCACATTGGCCAGGAGCTCGGCGACGCAGAAGTAGGCGATGGCTTCGATGGCGGGCGTGGGCCGTTCGTTGAGCGTCAGTGTGATCGACGTGGGTATGGTGCACCGTGCCGCCAACGTCGCGAGTGCTCCTTCGAGGCCTGTGTCGAGCGCAGGCGGATGGATCCCTCGGGCCAGATCACGCAGCTCGACGATGGCCTCCTTGGCGCCCCGGTGCGCGTCGTTCACCAACTGACGAACCTGGTCGAGGTCGAGGTGGTCGTCATCGGCCAGCTTCTCCTTGGCCATGCCCAGTCGCATGGCCAAGGCCACGAGTTGGGCCTGGGTGCCGTCGTGGAGGTCGCGCTCGATGCGCCGCATGGCCGCCGCAGACGAGTCGACAGTCTGCGCCCGTGCCTCCTCGAGCGAGCGGACGCGGACCGCCACCGGATCGGGCGACAACAGGACCCGGATGACGCGGCGGTCCAGGGCCACCACCGCCCGCACCGCCCACGGTGCGGCGAAGAGGAAGAAGAGACCGGCGAGGAAGACCCCGAGCCCGTGTCCTCGCCCGAATTGTCCACCTGAGAAGAATGCATTGCCGAAGAAGAACCGCGGAAGTCCGAAGACGGCGACTTGCTGACCAGGCCCGCCCCATATCGGAAAGGTGAGGCAGAAGAAGGCGGACCACCACACGGCGAATGCGCCGAAAAGGCTCAGAAGTGCCAACGGGACTTTGACCACCACATACGCCATCGATCGCCATCCCGTGCGGTCGCGCAAGCCCGCCTGGAGCCAGCCGAAGAAGCCAGGCCGATGCTCGAACGGTTCGGGATCGGCAATCTCCTCGTTCAGGAGACCCCGGGCGAGCTGGCGGTGGAATCCGCCGAGGCCCCGCGAGCCGCGCACCGAGAGGGCGATGATGGCCAGGCCGAAAAAGGTGATGGCCAGGATGACGCCGGCAAACATGGTGATCGCGACGAAGGCCATGCCGACAGCGGCGAGTGGTATGCCGATCGTGAGGAACCAGAATTCCGACCAGGTTCGCTTGGCAAAGGGCTCACGCAAGATGATGCGCGCCAGCTCCTTTGCACGGTCCCCGGTCTTTTCTGAGACGGCTGCGGCCATTTCTTTCACCAATTCACGCACACGGACTTCAGGATCATTTGCCCGTTCCCCGGTCATGCGTCCCGCCGGTGTAGGAGCAGCATCCCGACGCCGAGGGTGACGGCGCAGTAGAGACACATGAGGGCGAACCCGACGCCAGGGGAGACCTGACCGGGTTGTCGCACGACGGCCGCCACAGAATTGGCCAGTATCGGCTCCGGGGTGAAGCGACCCGGGTTGCTGTGCGCGTGTAGCGGTTGGAGGAGGACCGGAAGGAGGAAGATGACTCCGACGAAGGTGGTGATGGCGCCGGCCGTGTGGCGAATGATGACACCAAGGCCCAGACCGAACATACCCAAGAGTGCCAGATAGGCCCCTGCCATGAGGAGCGCGCGAAGGACGCCGGGATCCCCGAGGGAGGCGATCGGCGCGTTCCCCGAGAGGATGGATCGTCCCGTGAAGAAGCAGGCAAGGGCCAGGATTTCGCTCACAACAAGGGAAAGAGTGGCGATCACGATCACTTTGGCCCCGAGCAACAACGGCCGCCGAGGTATCGCAGCCAGAGAGGAGCGGATGGTCCCGCTGCCATATTCGCCGGTGATCAGCAAAATGCCGAGGAGGCCAATCGTGAGCTGGCCTATGGCGAGACCTGTCAGGGACTGATTCGTCGGATCGAATGCCTGTGGCCCGATGATCCCCTTGCGATGGATGTTGCTGGTGGCGAGAACCGTCACGAGCAATGTGCCGACGATCGTGGCGAGCAACGTCCAAGTGGTCGAACGGAGGGTTCGAATTTTGGTGAACTCGGCGCGCACCGCCTCGCGTAGGCCGTACCGCCGTTGGGCCATCGGTTGTGGCATGAGAGTCGTCATCTTCCGTCCTTATCGTTTCGTTCGAGCCGGAACGTGGGAGACCGGACCGGCACCCGAGCGGTACTCCACCGCATCGTGGGTCAGCTCCATGAATGCGTCCTCCAGAGAACCCTTGAGCGGAGAGAGCTCGTGCAACGTCAAGATGCGGTCGGCGGCCAGCTCCCCGATCTCGGCCGAGCTCAAACCTGTGGCGACGATGGATCCGTCGGCTTCGACATCCGCCGCGGCACCGGCATCGTTGAGTGCGACGACGAACATATCGGTCATCGGCGTCACGATGCGCACGGCGTCGAGCACGCTCTGGGCAGTGAACTCGCTCACAGTGGTCTCTGCGATGAGGGTGCCGCGGCCGATCACGACGAGTCGATCGGCGGTCAGCGCCATCTCATTGATGAGATGGCTCGAAACGAACACGGTCCGTCCCTCGGCGGCGAGGCCGCGCAAGAGGAAGCGGGCCCAGCGGATGCCTTCGGGGTCAAGACCGTTGATGGGTTCGTCGAAAAGCAGGACGCCCGGGTCTCCGATGAGCGCAGTGGCGATCCCGAGCCGTTGCCCCATGCCGAGCGAGTACTTGCCGGCGCGCTGGTGCGCGACGTCGGTGAGCCCCACGATGTCGAGTACCTGATCGATCCGGGAGCGGGGGATGTCGTTGGCCCGGGCGAGGAAGAGGAGGTGGTCGTACGCACTGCGTGCCGGGTGATACGCCTTGGCGTCGAGCAAGGCCCCGACCTCGCGCAGCGGCCACCGGAGCTCTGCGTAGGGGGTGCCGTTCACCAGCGTCGTTCCCGACGTCGGATTGTCGAGTCCCATGATCATGCGCATGGTGGTGGATTTGCCGGAGCCGTTCGGGCCGAGGAACCCGGTGACCACTCCCGGGGTCACCTCGAAACTCAAGTTGTCCACGGCCAACGTGTTGCGGTAGCGCTTCGTCAATCCCTTCGCAACGATCATGCAGTCAACCTACGGAATTCTCCCGACGATGAACATGTCGCTGACAGGCGTCTCCGACTGGGGCTAGCACCCCTCCTTCAACGGGGGGCTGTCCGGAGGCGCGGCCGACTGACTGATCTTTCGGGGCCAGGACCGCTCCCGGTCACACCGTTCCGCTGGGGCCGGATCCCACGATCCCGTACTGCATGGCGTACATCGCCGCGCCGGTCCGGTTCGACACGCCCAGTTTGCTGTAGACGTGCTCGATGTGGTTGCTCACCGTCTTCGGGCTGATCCCCAACTCGCGGGCGATGCCCTTGTTGGGCATCCCCTGGGCGAGGAGAGCCAGTACGTCGCTCTCGCGCGTCGTCAGCCCGGCTGGCCCCCCTGCCCTCGTGCGGCTCACGCGGTGCCCGGCTGCAGCCAGTACGGCGTCGGTGGCTATGGGGTCGAGGCGACCGTCGGCGGCGTCTGCCTGCAGCTCGCGGACGGCCTCGGCCTCGCTCAGCGGTTCCCGGTACGGGCGCGGTTGCATCATGGCGCTGTAGGCGTCGGCGACGCGCCAGGACCCGTGCCCCGGACGACAGCATCGTCCCGCCGACACCGCGGTGATAGCCGGAGCCGTCCATCCGCTCGTGGTGGGTGGCCGCCAGGAGGCCGATACGGCGCAGCGGCTCGGGCCGGTTGAAGATCCGCTCGACGTAGTAGACGTGCAGGCGCGCCCGCTCTTGCTCGTTGGCCGTCAACGGCCCGGGCTTTCCCCACACCGATCCCGGCACCCCGAAGCGTCCCACATCGTGGACGAGTGCGGCCCGGTAGGCCAGATGGGCGTCGGCTGCGGGCATCTGCATCAGCTCGGCGGCGCCACGGACCAGGTCTGCCGTGGCGCGGGCGTGTCCGGCGAAGAAGGGGCACCGAAGGTCGCAGAAGTCGCCGATCGCTTCGAGCGCCTGGTCGAGTTCGTCGTCGGTCAACGGGCCTCGTTCCGATCGGCTCGGCGGCGAGAAGCTCGTCGACGGTGTCCTGGTCGAGGTCTTCGAACAATGACTCGGGATCCGTGGAGACGAGCTTGGCGATCTCGGGGTCGAAGTGGGTGCCGCTCCGCGAGCGGACGACGTCGAGCGCCGCTTCGATGCCGGCCGTCCGCTGGAAGACCTCGCAGGCTTCGGCCACGTGCGAGATGCGCGCCGCCAGCGACACGCCGGTGCCGGACAGGTCGTCGGGGAACCCTCGACCGTCCCATCGGGCGTAGGCCTGCTCGATGCCTGCCTGTACGTCGTCGCTCAGCCCCAGGCGGGTGGCGAGCGCGCCGGCAGCCGAGCAGTGGTCCGCCATCTGCTGGACCACTTGGCGACCCCCGCTGGCCATGAACGCGGCGGCCTGGCGGGCCCGGTTGAAGGCCGACGTCCCGTGCCCGGCCCGGCGCAGCATGAACATCATGGCCGGGAATCCGGCCAGGTCGATCTCGATGGCGTGCGGCCCGGAAGTCGATGTCGTCACCGAAGAGGAGCGCCGCCTCGTTGCCGTAGACCGGGCACCCGACGTAGGTCAGGATGCCGACGTCGTAGAGGGTGGCCAGGTCCTTCGCGTCCAAGCCCAGCCGCTCGCCCAGGCGCATGCCGATCCGCGCCGAGCGCGGCCATGTGCTCGGGCGGCTGCCCGAAACCGAGGTCGGTGGCCAAGGAGAGCGAGACCAGCAGGTCCGAGAGGCGGATGCCCGAGTCCCCCATGGCCGAATCGTACCGTCGTCCCGCCCTGCGCCACGGGCCATGGGGTGAATGCCTCATGACGGCCGGCCGGCCGTTCCTTACCGTGAATGTCGAGCGACCGACTCGGTCGTCGAGAACGGAGGAAGGCAATGCACAAGTACCTCATCGAGCGCACCGTTGCCGGGTGCCGGTCAGATGGACGCCGGTGGCCTCGCGGCCATCGCCAGCCAGTCCAACAAGGTGCTCCGAGACCTCGGACCCGACATCCAGTGGGTGCAGAGCTACGTCACCGACGACAAGATCACCTGTGTCTACCTGGCCGCCTCCGAGGAGATCGTCCGCGAGCACGGGCGCTGCGGCGGGTTCCCCATCGACGCGGTGCACGAAGTTCGCAGCGTCATCGACCCGACCACTGCGGAGCTGGTCCGATGAGCCGGGCCGCGATCAGCCTGACCACCGGCCTCGAGGATCCGGAGAAGGTGACCGTCGCCCTGCTGGTGGCGGTCGGCGCCGCCGAAGCCGGCCGGGACGCCCTCATGTTCTTGACCAAGGAGGCGGTTCGCCTGGCCACCGAAGGCGTCGCCCTCGGGGTGGCGTGCGAAGGCTGCCCGCCCATTCCGGACCTGATGAAGCGCTTCGAGGCTGCCGGCGGCGAGCTGCTCACCTGCCCGATCTGCTTCAACGCCAGGAGCCTCGACGAGGCCACGCTCGTGTCCAACGCCCGACTGGGCGGAACCGTCCAGCTGTGGGAGTGGATCGGCGACGGCGCGACCACCTTCAGCTACTGACCGGCCCTCGGAACGAGCAGAGGAGATCAGACGATGCCAACAGACCTCGGTGAGCGGTTCGCCCGAGCCGTGGCGGCGCAGGACGCCGACGCCCTCAAGGAGCTGCTGGCGCCCAAGGTGAGCTTCCGCGCCCTGACGCCCGGCAGGTACTGGGAGAGCGACGACGCCGACGCGGTCGTCGACGAGGTGATCCTGGGCACGTGGTTCTCGCCGGAGCGCTCGATCACCCGGATCCTCAGGAGTCGACTGCTGCCACGGTCGGCCCCGTCGACCGCGTCGGCTACCGGTTCCAGGCAAAGCTTCCCGACGGCGACTTCATCATCGAGCAGCAGGCGTACTTCAGGGCCGAGAACGACAAGATCTCGTGGCTGCAGATTCTGTGCTCAGGATTCGTCCATGACGAATAGGTCCGTCGATTCGACCAGTCCGACACCGGCGATCGGCCAACGAGTCGCCCGCGTCGAGGCGGCGCTCAACGCGTGGGGCGCCTCCGATCGGGACGACCCCTTCCCGCTCTTCGCCGAGGTCCGAGACCTCGGCCCGGTGCACCCCGTCACCCTGGCCGACGGCCACGATGCCTGGCTGGTGGTGGGCCACGACGAGGCCCGCCAGGCGCTCAACGACACTCCGGTTCTCCAAGGACATGCACGCCGCGCTGGCCTTGGGCGGCGGGGTGGTGGCCGAGGGCCTCCCGGGGCCCGAGTTCGCCCGGCACATGCTCGCGGTGGACCCGCCGGATCACACCCGGTTGCGTCGGCTCGTGTCGTCGGCGTTCTCGATGCGCAGAGTCGAGGGGTTGCGGCCGCGGGTGCAGGCCATCGTGGACGACCTCCTCGACGTCCTGGCCGACCGGGATCCCGAGGCTCCCGCCGATCTGGTGGCCGAATTCGCCTTCCCGCTCCCGTTCACGGTGATCTGCGAACTGCTCGGCGTGCCCGAAGGCGAGCGCACCTCGCTGGGTCAGGGGCTCGTGGCCATGCTCGTTCCCACGCCGACCCCGGCCGACTACGCGCGGGCCAAGGAGGCGTCCGACGCCGTCGTGGCGCAGCTGCGCCGAGCTGGTCGAGGCCAAGCACGACTGCGCCCGGCGATGACCTCGTGAGCGGCCTTGATCGCGGCTCGGGACGGGGAGGAGCGACTGGACAACCAGGAGCTGCTCTCGACCATCTTCCAGCTCATCGTGGCCGGTCATGACACCACCACGACGTTCATCGGCAACGCCGTCGTCGCCCTCCTCGGCCACCCCGAGCAGCTCGAGCTGCTGCGCGGCGATCCGGACCGGATTCCGGCCGCCGTCGAGGAACTGCTCCGCTACGACGCTCCCGTGCCCCATTCGACCTTCCGCTACGCCGTCGGAGGCAGTCGAGATCGGCGGCCACTCGATCCCGGCCGGCGCGCAGGTCATCGTCTGTCTCGCCGCCGCCAACCGTGACCGCTGTCGCTTCGCCGAACCCGAGCGACTCGACCTGGAGCGGGCGGAAGGGCGCCACCTGGCGTTCGGGCACGGCATCCACCACTGCCTGGGCGCCCCGCTGGCTCGTCTCGAGGGCCAGCTGGCGCTGGGATCGCTCATCCGGCGCTTCCCCCGGCTCCGCCTCGCCGGCGAGCGTGCCGGAGCTGCACTGGGGCCACGGCGACGGGCTCGTGCTGCGTGGCCTCTCCGAGCTGCCGGTCATTCCCGGGCCCGCCCTGCCGAAGTAGCCCGGACACCCGGGAGTAGAACCGTGCTTGTACCGTCTACATTCATGATCATGCGCTCGTTGACCACCGACTACCTGGTCGTTGGCGCCGGGGCCATGGGGATGGCGTTCACCGATGCGCTGATCGACCATGCCGACGTGCACGTCACCCTGGTCGATCGCCGCCATGCCGCCGGGGGCCACTGGCAGGACGCCTACCCATTCGTCCAGCTGCACCAGGCATCGCAGTTCTACGGCGTCGCGTCGACGGTGTTGGGCACGGGCGCGGTGCAGGACGGCGGCCCCGAGGCGGGTCTCCACGAGCGGGCACGGCGATCGGAGATCCAGAGCTACTACGACGCAGTCCTGTACCGTCGCTTTCTCGGCTCCGGCCGAGTCACCTTCCTCGGCGGGAGCGAGTACCACAGCTGACGAATGGCGCGCATCTCGTCACGTCCCTGGTGTCGGGTGAGACGGTCAGCGTCGAGGTGCGGCGCCGGTGTTGTCGACGCCACCTACCTGTCGCCGACGATCCCGGCGACCTCGGCTCCGCCCTTCGGCGTGGCCGAAGGCGCCCGAGTCGTCGCGGTCAATCGAGCTCAGTAGCCTTGGCGGAGGCCCCGGACAGGTTCGTCATCGTCGGATCCGGAAAGACGGCGACGGACGCAGTCGTGTGGCTGCTGACGAGGGGCGTACCACCCGAGCGCATCACCTGGGTACGGCCGAGGGAGCCGTGGATGCTCAACCGCGCCGTGGTCCAGCCGGACCCCGTGGTTGCGCTGCGAGCTGGCTTCCGACATGATGGCTGCGGCGACCGAGGCGGAATCACTCGACGAGATGTTCCTACGCCTCGAGGCCGCAGGGGTCATGCTCCGGATCGACACCGGCACGGTGCCGACGATGGCCAAGGCGCCCACGCTCGGCGCCTGGGAGCTCGACCTGCTCCGCACCGTCGAGCACGTCGTTCGCCTGGGACACGTCAGGTCAGGTGACCGATGAGCGAGATCGTGCTGGACGGAGGCGTCCTCGCCGCTGGACCCCGGGTCGCTCGTGGTTCACTGCGCGGCGTCGGGGCTGAGTTATCCACCGATGGTCCCCCTCTGGCAACCGGACAAGATCCGGCTGCAGACGATTCGGGCGGGATTCCCCTGCTTCGGCGCCGCACTGGCCGGCTACGTGGAAGCAACCCGTGACGACGACCGGGAACGCAACCGGCTCTGTCCGCCGAACGCCTTCTCCGACAGACCTGGCTACCTGGGCGCAGATGCAGGTCCGTGGAATCCTTGGCGACCCGCGCCTTCGGCGCCGAGCCCGACATTCGCGGCGTGGGCCAACAGCTGCGCGTTGAACCCAGCGCGCCTAGCGGCCGAACAGCGCGATGACGCCGGCCGTGCAGGAGGCTGCCGCAAGGCTGGCTGCCGTAGCTGATGAAGGACTTTCGCAGATGACCGAGTTGGCCAAAGGGCAACTCGGCGATCACGAATAGGGCTTCACCGCAGTGCCGAAAGAGGACCGGTGTAGTGTCCGTCGGGTTGCGTTCGTCTCCGTGACGGACGTCGATGACGCAAATGATGCCGGTGTGAGGGGGAAGGTATGTCAGTGCTCGATCAGAAGGTAATTGTCGTAGCCGGCGGTGCGACGGGTATCGGCGCAGAGACGGCGCGCCAACTCGTGCGCGCCGGAGCCCGGGTCGTGGTCGGTGACATCAACGAAGACGGCGGGCGTCGCCTCGTCGAGTCGATCGGCGACGGGGCGCAATTCGTCGGGTTCGACATCTCGGATGAAGACTCGGTCAGAGCGCTCATCGACAGTGCCATCGCGACGCACGGCCGCCTCGATGGGCTCTTCTCGAATGCAGCGGATCTCAGCCCGGGAGTGCTGGGGAACGACACGGACATCGTGTCCATGGACAGCGAGACGTGGCATCGCAGCCTGGCCGTCGACTTGACCGGGTTCTTCTACTCGGCCCGTCACGCCCTGCCGCACCTTCTCGGCAACGGAGGCGGCTCCATTGTGGTGACGAGCTCGGCGGCGGCGTTCGCCGGTGGGTCCACGCGACCCGCCTATGCGACCTCGAAAGCGGGACTCGGAGCGTTGGTGCGTCACATCGCGAGCCGGTGGGGCACCGAGGGAATTCGTTGCAACGCGGTCGCGCCCGGATTGGTCCTGTCCGACGAGTTGCGTCCGAAGGTGCCGGCCGAGCGGCAAGAGGCGTACCTGGCATCGCAACTCCTGGGCCGCCTCGGCGAGCCCCGGGACATCGCCGCCATGGTGACGTTCCTCTTCTCCGATCCGGCGGAGTGGATCACAGGGCAGATCTTCGGAGTCGACGGCGGAATGGTCCTGCGGTAGGCGCCCGGGGAGCATTTGCATGAGTATGCGGCTTTGTGTATACTGATGCGATGAAGGCGGGAATCGTCGGAGCGTCGGGATATACGGGAGTGGAGCTGCTCCGGCTCCTGGCCGGACATCCTGACATCGACGTCGGCGTGGTGACGGCACATTCGCACGCCGGCGAGGTGGTCGGTGCACACACCCCGTCGTTGGCCGCCGCCTACCCGGGACTGGTCTACGAGGCGGCCGCCCCCAAAGCACCGGACAACCTTGACAACCTTGACAACCTCGACGGCCTCGACGTCGTGTTCTGCGCCCTGCCACACGGGGAGTCGCAGCGGATCGTGCCCGCCCTGCGGGAGCGGGTGGGGGCGATCGTGGACCTGGCGGCCGATTTCCGGTTGCGGGATGCCGCGCTCTACCCGACCTGGTACGGCGAGGAGCACCGGGCGCCCGAGCTCTTGGCCGAGGCCGCGTTCGGGCTGCCCGAGCTGTTCCGTTCCGGGCTGGGAGGGGCGACGTTGGTCGCCGCTGCCGGTTGCTACCCGACTGCCGCAGGGCTTGCGCTTGCCCCGTTGCTCCGGGCCGGCCTGGTGGAACCGGCCGGCATCATCGTGGACGCCGCCTCGGGGGTGTCCGGAGCCGGGCGCGGTCGCAAGGAGTCGTTGCACTTCGGCGCCGTCGACGAGGATTTCGTCGCGTACGGCTTGCTGCATCATCGGCACACGCCCGAGATTGAGCAGATCCTGGGGGCGCAGGTGTTGTTCACGCCGCATCTCGTTCCCATGGTCCGGGGGATCTTGGCCACGTGCTACGCCCGCCCCGTGGCCGGAGCCGGATCGGGGACGACGGGGCTCACGACGGCCGATGTCCTGGACGCGCTGCACGAGGTCTACGACGACGAACCCTTCGTGGTCGTGACGGACGCGCCGCCGTCGACCAAGGCCACGTCCGGGTCCAACTGCGCCCATGTCACGGCCCGTGTCGACGAACGGACGGGATGGGTGCTCTCACTGTGCGCACTCGACAACCTCGTGAAGGGGGCATCGGGTCAGGCGATCCAGTGTGCGAACATCGCACTCGGACTCCCCGAGACGGCAGGGTTGCCGATGGTGGGGTTGTACCCGTGAGCATCACCGCGCCTGAGGGCTTCGTGGCGGCCGGTGGCTCGGCGGGGATCAAGGCCGCCGGGGCACCCGATGTGGCGGTGGTGACAACCGACCACGGCCGGGCCGTGCCGGCCGCCGGCGTCTTCACGGCCAATCTGGCGGCGGCGGCGCCCGTGCAGATCAGTCGGGCCCACCTGGAGGCGACCGGGGGGAGGGCCGCAGGGGTGATCCTGACGTCGGGCAACGCCAACGCGGCGACGGGCGAACCAGGCCGCGAGGCGGCGACCCGCTTGTGCGGCGCAGTGGCGCGGGGGATCGACGCTCGCGTGCACGAGGTCCTGGTCTGCCAGACCGGTCTGATCGGCATCCCGTTCCCCATGGCAGAGGTGGAGCCGCATCTGGCCGAGATCGTGGCGTCACGGCGCGGCAATGCAGAGTCCGGTGCGGACGCGGCCCGCGCCATCATGACCACCGACACCGTGCCGAAGACGGCGTTGGTGAAAGGGGCGGGGTTCACGGTGGGCGCCATGGCCAAGGGTGCGGCCATGCTGGCGCCCAACATGGCAACGATGCTGGCGCTCTGCACGACGGACGCCGTTGTCACACCCGACGTGTTGCGCACCGCGCTGCGCGCCGCGGTGGAGGTCTCGTTCAACACCATGACGGTCGACGGCTGCACCTCGACCAACGACACCGTGCTGGTGTTGGCCAGCGGGCGCGCGGCGGGACCTTCGCTCGAGTCGTTGACCGCGGCGCTCAGCGAGGTCTGCACGTCGCTGTCGGAGCAGATGGCCGACGACTCCGAGGGGACGACCAAGGTGGCGCACATCCGTGTGGTGGGCGCGGACAGCGACGGTGCGGCGCACGCGGCAGCGCGCAAGGTTGCCGACTCCATGCTCGTGCAATGCTCATTGAACGGTGAGGATCCCTACTGGGGGCGCGTGGTGAGCGAGCTCGGTTCGGCCGGGGTCGCCTTCGACATCGACAAGGTGTCGGTGTCCTACGGGGGCACAGTTGTCTGTGCCGGCGGGGTGGCGGCGGCGCACGACGCGGGGGCGGTGAAGGCCCACATGGCAGGAAGGCATATCGAACTCACATGCGATCTCGGACTGGGGAGTGGATCAGCCGCCGTCCTGGGGACTGATCTCGGCTACGGCTACATCGACGAGAATCGGACGACGTCATGACGGCCGGCCGCGACTCGATCCCGTTTCCGAACCCGAAGCCGTTCACAGGCCCTGTTCCGAAGAACTCCCGCGCCCAGCGGGCGGCGGCGCACAACACAGCGTCACTTCTCGTTGAGGCGCTGCCGTACATCCAGCGTTTCCGGGGCAAGATCGTCGTCGTCAAGTACGGCGGCAACGCGTTGAACGGCTCGACCGACGGCACAGACGACGCCTTGGCCTCCTTCGCCCAAGACGTGGTGCTCATGCGTGCTGTCGGAATCCTGCCCGTCGTGGTGCACGGTGGGGGACCCCAGATCGGTGAGCTCATGACCCGCCTGGGCAAGGTCACCGAATTTCGCGACGGGCTGCGGGTCACCGATGCCGAGACGCTCGACATCGCCCGGATGGTCCTGGTGGGCAAGGTCAACCGCGACATCGTCTCGGCCATCAACGTGCACGGTCCACTGGCCGTCGGCATGTCGGGCGAGGACGCCAACCTCATCACTGCGGCGCAGAGCCACGTGGACCTGGGTTTCGTGGGCAACGTGGCGGTGGTCGACCCCACGATGCTGCAGCGACTCGTCGCCGAAGGGATCATCCCGGTGGTCGCCACCATCGGGGCCGATGCCGCCGGTCAGGCCTACAACATCAATGCCGACACCGTGGCCGGAGCCCTGGCCGAGGCCTTGGAGGCAGAGAAGCTGATCTTTCTCACGGACGTCGAGGGTTTGCGCGTCGTGCCCGACGATCCCGCCACGCTCATCCACCAGGCCAACCTCGATGTGGTCGACGAGATCCTGCGGAGCGGTGGGGCAGTCGGCGGTATGAAGCCGAAGATCGACGCGTGTGCCGCAGCCGTGCGAGGAGGCGTGGCACGGGCGCACATCCTCGACGGGCGGGTCCCGCACGCGTTGCTGCTCGAGCTCTTCACCGACTCGGGCGTGGGCACCATGGTGCTGCCGTGAGCCCGTCCACCGGCACCTCGCCGCCCGATCGCAGCGCCCTCATGCGCACGTACGCCGAACCGCCCGTCACCTTCGTGCGGGGCGAAGGGACCCTCCTCTTCGACGCGGCGGGAAAGAGCTATCTCGACTTCATCACCGGCCTCGCCGTGGTATCGCTCGGCCATGCGCACCCAGCCGTCGCCGATGCCGTGGCGGCCCAGGCCCGGACGCTGACCCACGTGTCGAATCTCTACGGCAACACGCTGGGACCCGAAGTGGCGCTGACGCTCGATCGCCTCATCAATGGTGGGACAGGTCAGGCCGGCGGCCAGGTGTTCTTCACCAACTCGGGGGCCGAGGCCAACGAGTGCGCCCTGAAGCTGGCACGGCGTTGGGCCGGCGGCGGACGTCATGTCGTGATCAGCGCCGACAACTCGTTCCACGGCCGGACCCTGGCCACCTTGACCGCAACCGGGCAGCCCGAGAAGCATGCCCCGTTCCTCCCGTTGCCCGAAGGATTCGTCCATGTCCCCTACGACGACGTGGCGGCACTCGATGCGGCTCTGGATGTGGACACCGTGGCAGGCGTGCTGCTCGAGCCGCTGCAGGGCGAGGGTGGGGTCATGGTGCCGAGCTCGGACTACCTGGGCGCCGTCCGCGCTCTGTGCACCGAGCGCAACGCACTCCTGATGCTCGACGAGGTGCAGACCGGCCTCGGTCGCACCGGCCACTGGTTCGCGTTCCAGGCGCAGGGACTCGAGCCCGACGTGGTGACGATCGCCAAGGCGCTGGGCAACGGCATGCCGGTCGGCGCCTGCTGGGCCCGGGCCGAGGTGGCGGCTGCGTTCGGGCCGGGCGACCACGGCTCGACGTTCGGTGGCCAGCCACTGGCCATGGCGGCAGCGAAAGCGACGCTCGCGGTGATGGAGGCCGAGGATGTGTGCGGACGGGCGCTACGTGCCGGAGCGCGCCTGTCAGCCGGATTGGCCGCGCTCCCCGGCGTGGTGTCGGTGCGTGGTGCGGGTCTCTTGCTGGCTGCCCAACTGAACGAGCCGACGGCCAGGGAGATCGCGGCTGCGGCACTGGGCGCCGGATTGCTCGTCAATCCCGTACGTCCCGACGCCATCCGCGTGGCACCCCCTTTGTTGGTGAGCGACCAGGAAGTGGATGCCGCGCTGGCGATTCTGGGCGACGTCATGACCCAGGTGGCGGCCGTCCCTACCGCCGCGGCGAAGGACTGACGCGCATGCCCGATCTCTTCGACGTCGACGACCTCTGGCCCCACGGCTATGACCGCGTGCTCGAACTGGCCACGAAGGGGGACGTCGGGCCGCGTGCTCGAAGGCGAAGGTGTCGCCCTTCTCTTCGAAAAGCCGTCTGCCCGCACCCGTAACTCCGCCGAGATGGCGGTCGTCGGCCTCGGCGGTCACCCCGTCTACATGCAAGGGGCCGAGGTCGGTCTCGATTCGCGGGAGTCAGCCGAGGACGTCGCCCGCACGTTGGGTTGCTATCACCGCGTCGTCTGCGCCCGGGTCTTCGAGCACGACACCCTGGCGCGCATGGCGTTCGCCCTCGAGGGCAGCGGCTTCGACGTCCCCGTCATCAACCTGCTCTCCGACGCCGCGCATCCCTGCCAGGCCATCGCCGACGTGCTCACGTTGCGCGAGGTGCTCGGTCCGCTGCCGGGGCAGGTGCTGGCCTACATCGGCGACTCCAACAACGTGTGCCGCTCGTTGGTCAAGGGGGCGCTCATGGAGGGAATGGATGTGCGGGTCGCCTCGCCTCCCGGATACTCGTTTTCGGCGGAGGAGCTCGCCCACCTCACCGCGTTCTCGGACAACGTGGGCCGGGGCGGAACCCTGCACGTGACCGACGATCCCGAGGTCGCCGCGGGGGGCGCAGATGCGTTGTACACCGACGTGTGGACGAGCATGGGGCAAGAAGCCGAGATGGCGATCCGCCGGGCGGCGTTCGCCGCGCTATATCATCGACGACGCGCTCCTCGACGTCGCCGAGCCTGATGCGGCGGTGCTGCATTGCCTGCCGGCGCATCGTGGTGAGGAGATCTCCGCCTCGGTCCTCGAGGGTTCGCACAGCGTGGTCTGGAGGCAGGCGGCGCATCGGCAGACGGCCATGCGGGGGATCTTGGCCTGGGCGGTCGAGGAATCGTGACCGAGTCGATCCAACGAGGCCGTCTGACGAAGAACCAACGTCAGCACCGGATCACCAAGCTCCTCGAAGCGCAGGCGGTGACCAGCCAGGGGCAGCTCGTGGCCCTCCTGGCCGAACAGGGTGTGGAGGCGACGCAGACGACCGTGTCGCGCGATCTCGAAGACCTGGGTGCGGTGAAGGTCAGGTTGCCCGGGGGCGATACGGCGTACGCCCTGCCCGAATTGCCGGTGCACCAGATTGCCCCTGAGGACCACCTGCGCAGGGTGCTGGGGGAGTGGGTGGTCGAGGTGGCGTACTCGGGCAACCTGGTGGTGCTGCGCACCCCGCCGGGATCGGCCCATGTCGTAGGCTCGGCGCTCGATCGAAGTGGGCTGGACGCGGTCATCGGGACCGTGGCCGGGGACGACACGGTCCTCGTCGTGGTAGATGAGGAGTTAGGGGGGAAGGTGATGGCGGCGCGTCTGAGTGACGTGGCGGGCATCGCGCAAGGGACGGATCTCAACGGGAACACAGGGACAGGAAGGGACTGACCATGGCGGAGCGAGTGGTATTGGCCTACAGCGGAGGGCTCGATACGTCGGTGGCCGTGCGCTGGCTGATCGAGAACGAGGGTGTCGAGGTGATCGCCGTCGCCGTCAACGTCGGTCAGGCCGCCGACCGCGGTGGCGAGGACTGGGATGCCATCCGCACCCGTGCCCTCGCGGCCGGCGCGGTGGAAGCCGTCGTGGTCGATGCCCGCACCGAGATGGCGGAGCAGTTCTGCGTGCCTGCGCTCCAGGCCAACGCGCGCTACGAGGGCAAGTACCCGCTGGTCTCCGCACTGTCGCGTCCCGTCATTGTGCGCCACCTGGTGGCAGAGGCCCGTCGCCATGGCGCGACCGCCGTGGCGCACGGGTGCACCGGGAAGGGGAACGACCAGGTGCGCTTCGAGGTGGGCACGCGCTCGCTGGCGCCGGACCTGCACATCTATGCGCCGGCCCGTGTCTGGGGTCTCAGCCGCGAGGACTGCGTCGAGCTGGCGGCCAAGTGGGAGATCCCCATCACGGTGACCAAGGACAAGCTGTATTCCATCGACGACAACCTGTGGGGCAAGGCGATCGAGTGCGGCGCCATCGAGGACCCGTGGGCCCCCGCGCCCGACGACGTGTACACCTTGACCCGGGTTACGGAGACCGAGCCGGTCGAGGTCATCGTCGGGTTCGAGTCGGGAGTTCCCGTCTCTCTCGACGGCGAGTCGTTGGACCCCGAACCGCTGATTGCCAAGCTGGGCCTCATCGCCGGCAGTCGCGGCTTCGGGCGGCTGGACATGGTCGAGAACCGCAGGGTCGGCATCAAGAGCCGTGAGGTCTACGAGTGCCCGGCCGCACTCTCGCTCATCATCGCCCACGCCGACCTTGAGGACCTGACACTGGAGCGGGACCTCCATCACGAGAAGGCGCGCCTCGAGCCTCGTTGGTCGGAGCTCGTGTACGACGGGCTCTGGTTCTCGCCGCTCAAGTCCGCGCTCGATGCGTTCATCGCAGAGTCCCAACGTCACGTTACCGGCGATGTGCGCCTGCGCTTCGCGCCTCCCGGGACCTGCACCGTGGTCGGGCGCCGCAGCCCGGTGGCGCTGTACGACCACGACCTCGCGACCTACGACGCGTCCGATTCGTTCCGCCACGCCGATGCCGAAGGGTTCGTCCGCTTGTGGGGTCTCGGCGTGGCGACGTGGTCGGCGCGGCAGGGCCCCGGCGCGGCAGCCGCGAACGGGGCGTCGACAGGCGCATCATGACGCTCTGGAAGGGTCGCATCTCGACGGGGATGGCCGACGTGGTGGCGACGTTCACGGTCAGCCTTCCCTTTGACAAGGTGTTGGCCCCCGACGATCTCGTCGGCTCGCGGGCCCATGTCAAGGGCCTCGGCAAGGTCGGCATACTGACCGACAGCGAAGTCACCCAACTCCTCGACACGCTCGACCTGGTCGAAGAGGAATTCACCACGGGGGTCTTCGTCTTCGAGGAGGGTGACGAGGACATCCACACGGCGGTCGAGCGCCGGGTGACGGAGCTGGCCGGTGAAGCCGTCGGGGCGAAGCTGCACACCGGGCGCAGCCGTAACGACCAGATCGCCACCGACCTGCGGCTCTGGTGCCGTCGCTCGCTGGTCGGTGTGGCAACCGAGGTCATGGCCCTCCAGGATGTGCTGGCCCAGCGGGCGCGCGAGGCGGCCGACGTCTACCTCCCGGGCTACACCCACCTGCAGCGCGCGCAACCCGTTCTGCTCGCCCATCACCTGCTGGCCCACGGTTGGGCCCTGGCGCGCGACGTCGACCGGCTGTTGGTGACGGTGGACCGGTTGAACATCTCGCCGCTCGGCGCAGGAGCGCTCGCGGGGTCGTCCCTCCCGCTCGACCCCGACTTCGTGGCGGCAGAGTTGGGTTTCCACGGCCGCTTCGAGAACTCGCTCGACGCCGTTTCGGATCGTGACTTCGTCGCCGAGGCACTCTTCGACATCGCGCTGCTCGGCGTGCACCTGTCGCGCTTGGGCGAGGAGCTCGTACTGTGGTCGACCGAGGAGTTCGGGTTCTGCACCATGGACGACGCCTACGCCACGGGGAGCTCGATGCTGCCGCAAAAGAAGAATCCCGACGTGGCCGAATTGTCCCGTGGCAAAGCAGGCCGCCTCATCGGTAACCTCAACGCGGTGTTGATCACGCTCAAGGGTCTGCCCTTGGCCTACAACCGAGATCTGCAGGAGGACAAGGAACCACTCTTCGACGCTGTCGTGCAGGTGTCGCGCGCGCTCATCGCCTTGCGTGGGGTCTACGACACGGTCACGTGGAACGAGGAGCGCATGCAGCGCGCGGCGGACGGCCCGGCCGCTGCCGCCATCGATCTGGCCGAGATGCTGGTCGAGCAGGGCATGCCCTTCCGCCAGGCCCATGCTCTCGTCGGCGGCATGGTGCGCGACTCGCTGGAGCGCCACGTGCCGCTGGTCGAGCTGGTGGCAGCGCACCCCGCATTGGGCGAGGCCGCGGTCGAGCTGCTCGAGCCCGGTGTGGCAGTCACCCGTCGGCGCACCCCCGGTGGCGCCGGTCCGGGACCGGTGGCGGATCAGATGGAGCGTTTCGCCCGGCGCCTCGAGGTGGACCGTACCCGTCTGGCCCAGTGGCCGATGAGGTAGGCAGGGCGGCAATTAATCAGGCGACAATCAAGTGAACGCTTGATGAAGAAGGCCGGAAATGCTTGTGCTGAACGACCTGGTGGCGTACACCTAAGGGGAGAGGGGGCCCGTCCTTAATCGATTCCCACGAAGCGGAGCTGGCCTATGCAGCGAATGAGCGGCATCGATCCGATGTTCGTCTACTCGGAGACGCCGGTCACACCCATGACGGTGGCGTACGCCTGTGTGTTCGATCCCAAGACCGCTCCGGGTGGGTACTCGTTCGACAAGGTCAGGGCGGTGCTGGAGGAGCGCGTGCCATCGCTCCCCCCATTCCGGCGCCGGCTCATACCCGTCCCTCTCGGGTTGGATCATCCGCGGTGGGTGGACGACCCTGCGTTCGACCTCGACAGCCACCTCTTTCGCGTGGCTCTGCCGGCCCCGGGTGGCGAGGCCGAACTGACGGCCCGGGTCGCCACCGTCATGGGACGCTCACTCGCTCCCGACCAACCGCCATGGGAGATGCACGTCATCGAGGGACTCGAGGGCGGAAGAATCGGTCTGATCGCCAAGATCCATCACGCCGTCATCGACGGTGTGGCCGGAGTGCAGCTCATGGCGCAGTTGCTCGATGTGAGCGAGGACGGACGCCCCCCGGTCACCCCCGCACCCTGGTTGCCCGGCGCGCTGCCCTCGAACACGAAGCTCATCGCCGCCGCGTTGCCGAACGTCGTGATCGGCCCGATGCGTGCGCTCCGGGCGGCGCGTGAAGTCGGCCGGACGGCGTTGCGCCTCGCCCGCTGCGCCCTCGACGAACGGACGGGGCCGTTGTCGATCCCGCTCGGCGCCCCCGGCACCTTCGAAACCCCCGTGGGAGCCGCCCGATCGGTGGCGTTCGCCAAGCTCAGCCTGCGCGACGTCCGGTCGTTGAAAGAACAGTTCGGTGTGACCATCAATGACGTGGTCCTCGCCGTCTGCTCGGGTGCCCTGCGCGCGCATCTGGCCGAGCATGAAGCAGAAGCGAGTGACTCGTTGGTCGCGGTGGTGCCGATTTCGGTACGCACCGGGTCGGCCGACGGATCGTTGTCCGATGAGGACCTGGGCAACCGGCTCTCGGCCATGTTCCTTCCGTTGGCCAACGACGTCGAGCAGCCGCTGGAGCGACTGCGGGCCATTGCGACCACCAGCCGCTCCGCGAAGGCGCAGGAGCGGGCAGTCGGGTACGGGCCGCTGGCGTGTGCCGTCGCCGAGGCCCTGCCGCCGGTGTTGGCGCGCCCCATGGTCCAGCTCGGGATCCAGCTCGGCGCATTGCGCCGGCTCCGTACCGGGAATTTGATGATCTCCAACGTCCCGGGGCCGAATTTCCCGCTCTACTTCGCCGGTATGCGCATGTTGGCGGCGTATCCGCTGGGACCGGTCGTGGACGGCGTCGCCCTGAACATCACCGTGCAGACCTATGAAAACTCCATCTTCGTCGGGCTCAACGCCTGCGCCAACGCGGTGCCTGATCTCCCTGCCCTGGCCCGCGCCATGGTGGCGGAGCTCGACCACTTGACCGAAGCGGCCGACCGGGACTACGCGGCGGCGGCGCGGGCTGCGTGCGCCGCCGCGCATCCTTCGATCACGTCCCACTACCGCCCGCCGGGAAGGCGATCACCGGTCGCCGTGCTGCTTGGAGAGGCGAGCTGACGCGAGCTGACGTGACCGGGGTAGCTGGCGCCACGCTGATGGGTCAGCGAGTCTTTACTCGTGAAGAGGGCGGACCTATCGGGAGATCCGGTGGACGTCGCACCGTGGTTGCTGAACAAGGTGGTGGCTAAGGGCGATCGGGCGGGTCGGATCGTAGAGGTCGAGGCCTACAAGGGCTCGATCGACCCGGCATCGCACGCCTATCGGGGGAAGACGCCCCGTACGGCGGTGATGTTCGGGCCGCCGGGTTACCTCTACGTGTATTTCACCTACGGGATGCATTGGTGCGCCAACGTGGTGACCGGGACCGAGGGTCAAGCCTCCGCCTTGTTGATTCGCGCCCTCGCTCCGTTGCGCGGGGTTGACGAGATGCGCCTCGCGAGGGCTGCGGCCCGGCGTGACCGCGACCTCTGCAACGGCCCGGCGAAGTTGTGCCAGGCTCTGAACATCACCGGCGCCGACAGTGGCACCGACCTGCTCGTACGGCGCCCGTCGAGCAATGACATGGCGGCTTTTGTCCGGTTGCTCGATGATGGGACCCCGCCACCGGAACGTCCCGGTCAGGGCACGCGGATCGGTATATCCGTGGCGACGGAGGTACCATGGCGCTTCTGGGTGCCGGGGGACGAGAACGTGTCGCGCTGACACCAGTTTCTTGACACCCGATTCCCTCTTGACACCCGTTGTGAGTAGTCACTAACATATCGGCATGGTTCCCGTCCGACAGAGCGCAGACGCCAGGCGGGCGTCCATTTTGCGAGCGGCCATCGTGGAATTCGCACGGTCCGGCTACGCCGGGACGTCGACCGAGGTCATTGCGGCACGGGCCGGTATCTCGCAGCCCTATATATTCCGGCTCTTCGGGACCAAGAAAGACCTCTTCATCGCCACCTATGGCATGGTGACGGCCGCGATCGAAACCGCATTCATCACCGCCGCCGAAGGACTCGAGGGCCAGGATGCCATGGCTGCCATGGGACTGGCCTACATCGAGTTGCTACAGGATCCCGACCTGCTCCAGGTCGAGTTGCACGGTTTCGCCGCCGCGGCAGCCGACCCCGACATCGCTCGGGCCTGTCAGGACACCTTCCGCCGCCTGTGGCAATTGGTCGGGAACTACGCCGACGTCACGCCCGAGGAAATGCGCGATTTCTTTGCGCACGGGATGTTGTGCAGCGTCCTGGCCGCCATCGACCTCATGTCGGTGCCCGAGCCGTGGGCCGAGTCGTTCTTCGAGGACGTGGCGGAGGAGGAGAAGCGCCTGGCCCTGCAGAAAATGGGTGGGCGGATCGCTTCGGTCGAGCCGTCCCGGTCAGCCGCGTCGGCGGGTTCGGCCTCGTCGGCCGAAGCCGCCCCAGTTTCCGCACCGGCCTCCCAATGAGGCCAGCCTCGGACCGCCGAGGACAACCCGTCTGTGAGTGACTTACATTTGATGTGACCGGACGTTGGGTCCGAGCCTGACCTCGTGGGGGTGGTGCGCCATGGCCGCCGTCGTCAACGTGAACGACCTGCTGGACGACCATGTGACCTTGGATCTCGAGTGTCTCGACCGGATCTACCTCAACGCCTATATCCCGAATGCGGACATGATCACCCCCTTCATCGTCGCCGGCGTCGGGATGACCCTCTTCTTCGTGCCGCTGGCCTCGCTCGTCCTGGGCTCGGTGCCGACGGCCCTCGAGGGTGTTGCCTCGGGTACCAACAGCGCCTTCCGGGAGCTCGGCGGCGTGCTCGGCATCGCTGTGCTCGGCGCCGTGTTCTCGTCCTCGGGCGGGTACCACTCGAGCCGGGCTTTCGTGAACGGCTTCACGCCGGCCATCGAGGTCGGGGCGGCGGTGGTGTTCATCGGCATGTTGACGGCCCTCGCCATCCCGGGGGTGCGCCGGGCCCGAGCCGGACGCTTGGCCGCGGTTGTCGGGGACGGGAGCATCGAGGGGATGGGCGTGGTGCCGCTCGAGGAGCGGTATCTCGACCGCTGGCCTGTCGCGGCACTGTCGTCCGATGCCCTGGGTGCCTGAGGCGGCTGGCGGTGTCGGGCCGGGTCGGGTCGGGTCGGGTCGGGTCGGGTGAGGCAGCGTCCCGTAGGATGCCCGGGCGGAGGGTGCGTCAAGTCTGCGCCCATCCGCGACGTGGGGTTGTCTCGTCGTTACAGTCGTGAGCACTGCGCCGGCTTGTGACACAAAAAGTGTTCGTTCGCGTCGTGCAAGTGCGTTGACGGTACGACGCGCGCCTGGTACAGTAAACCTCCCGTCGGAATGACCCCCCAAGGTCATCCGACAGCCGAAGGAGACTTTCCAGCGGAGCGATCTCGTCCGGAACAGTCCTTCGGAGCACCCGGCACCAACACCGGCAGTAGAGGTGTGTGCCCGGTCGCTCCTTGAAAACGGAATAGTGAGAGCCAAAAGCCAGTGCGGGCAATTCATTCGTGCTTCGGTACGTCTGGGTTGTACGTCAAATTAGCAGTAAGGCAGGCCTCGATGGATCTAGGGACTCGTCCTTAGTGAAATGACGGTCTGTTGTTACCATGGAAGAGTCATACATGGTGACTCTCTGATTTTTGGAAGGTCCTTTCCTTAGTTAGGAACGGGCTGACCGGAAGTCTCGATGGAGAGTTTGATCCTGGCTCAGGACGAACGCTGGCGGCGTGCCTAACACATGCAAGTCGAACGCCCTCCATTCGGTAGCAATACCGATGAAGAGGGAGTGGCGAACGGGTGAGTAGCACGTGAGCAACCTGCCCCGAAGACTGGGACAACACCGGGAAACCGGTGCTAATACCGGATATCCCTATCGGACCGCATGATCTGATAAGGAAATGGATTCCGCTTCGGGAGGGGCTCGCGGCCTATCAGCTAGTTGGTGAGGTAATAGCTCACCAAGGCATCGACGGGTAGCTGGTCTGAGAGGACGATCAGCCACACTGGGACTGAGACACGGCCCAGACTCCTACGGGAGGCAGCAGTGGGGAATCTTGCGCAATGGGCGAAAGCCTGACGCAGCAACGCCGCGTGGAGGACGAAGGCTTTCTGAGTTGTAAACTCCTTTCAGCAGGGACGATTGTGACGGTACCTGCAGAAGAAGCACCGGCCAACTACGTGCCAGCAGCCGCGGTGATACGTAGGGTGCAAGCGTTGTCCGGATTTATTGGGCGTAAAGAGCTCGTAGGCGGTTTGATTAGTCGGGTGTGAAACCTCCAGGCTTAACCTGGAGCCGCCACTCGATACTGTCATGACTAGAATTCGGTAGGGGACCACGGAATTCCTGGTGTAGCGGTGAAATGCGCAGATATCAGGAGGAACACCAGCAGCGAAGGCGGTGGTCTGGGCCGACATTGACGCTGAGGAGCGAAAGCGTGGGGAGCGAACAGGATTAGATACCCTGGTAGTCCACGCCGTAAACGTTGGGCACTAGGTGTGGGGACTATTCAACGGTTTCCGTGCCGCAGCTAACGCATTAAGTGCCCCGCCTGGGGAGTACGGCCGCAAGGCTAAAACTCAAAGGAATTGACGGGGGCCCGCACAAGCGGCGGAGCATGTGGCTTAATTCGAGGCAACGCGAAGAACCTTACCTGGGTTTGACATGTAGGGAAAAGCCGTAGAGATACGGTGTCCTTCGGGGCCTTACACAGGTGGTGCATGGCTGTCGTCAGCTCGTGTCGTGAGATGTTGGGTTAAGTCCCGCAACGAGCGCAACCCTTGTCCTATGTTGCCAGCGGGTAATGCCGGGGACTCGTAGGAGACTGCCGGGGTCAACTCGGAGGAAGGTGGGGACGACGTCAAGTCATCATGCCCCTTACGTCCAGGGCTGCACACATGCTACAATGGCTGGTACAACGGGCTGCTAATCCGCGAGGAGGAGCCAATCCCCAAAGCCAGTCTCAGTTCGGATCGGAGTCTGCAACTCGACTGCGTGAAGTCGGAGTCGCTAGTAATCCCGGATCAGCAACGCCGGGGTGAATACGTTCCCGGGCCTTGTACACACCGCCCGTCACACCACGAAAGTCGGTAACACCCGAAGCCGGTGGCCCAACCTTTTAGGAGGGAGCCGTCGAAGGTGGGATTGGTGATTGGGGTGAAGTCGTAACAAGGTAGCCGTACCGGAAGGTGCGGCTGGATCACCTCCTTTCTAAGGAGTGATGTCAGCTATTCATACTGACCACTACCCAGTTGAACACTGGTTACTCGGGTGCTCATCTGTAAACCAGCAGATGGTGACCGCCTTTGACACTTGAGAGTCCTTTGCGGCGAGATAAGCGTCGAAGCCCGACTGACCACGGTCATGGTCCCTGCGGGATGCGTGTCGGACTCTCACTATTCCGTTTTGAGGGAGCGGCCCTTTGGGTCAGTCCCGGTGACGTCACTCCGGCGTCGTCTGAGCCCGCGGGTGGGTCGTGCCCCGTCATGAGTCGAGCCCTTCGGGAGCTCCTCGAGGCGGGGCGGCTTCCTACTCCGTGCTCAGGTCTTTGGGCGCCGCGTATGACCGCTCACCCCGTGCGTGCCCCGTCGGTGATTCCCACTGCGCGCTTGTTTTGCCGTGGTCCCTGCCCGGTGTGCGCCGTTCAGCCCCTTGAGAATTCCAAAGCGAGCACGAGCATCTTTGTTCTCCAAGCTACAAAGAGCCAACGGTGGATGCCTTGGCGCCTAAAGCCGAAGAAGGACGTGGGCGACTGCGAAAAGCCACGAGGAGCTGTCTACCTAGCTACGATCCGTGGATATCCGAATGGGGCAACCCAGCACCTGTCATGAGGTGTTACACCCGCCTGAATGTATAGGGCGGGGCGAGGGAACCGGGTGAATTGAAACATCTAAGTAACCCGAGGAGAGGAAAACAACAGTGACTCCCTGAGTAGCGGCGAGCGAAACGGGAAGAGCCTAAACCGTGCCGGTGTTAAAGCCTGATGGCGTTGCCGGTATGGGGTTGTGGGATTCAAGAGACGGGGCATCAGACCTGTCACGGAGTTACAAATCCAATGTTTAGTGGAAGCAGTCAGGAAAGCTGAACCAAAGAGGGTAATGGTCCCGTACACGAAACGCATTGGACTCCGCTTGAACACCCGAGTAGCGCCGGATCCGGGAAAGCCGGCGTGAATCTGCGAGGACCATCTCGTAAGGCTAAGTACTCTTAGGCGACCGATAGTGAACTAGTACCGTGAGGGAAAGGTGAAAAGTACCCCGGGAGGGGAGTGAAATAGTACCTGAAACCGTTGGCTTACAAACAGTCAAAGCGTCGTTGCTCCACCGTTGCCATGATCCCTTCGGGTGAGATTGGTGACACATGGTGGATGTCAGCCGTGATGGCGTGCCTTTTGAAGAATGAGCCAGCGAGTTACGGTGTGTGGCGAGGTTAACCAGCGATGGGTAGCCGAAGCGAAAGCGAGTCTGAATAGGGCGTTGAGTCGCATGCTGTAGACCCGAAGCCGAGTGAGCTTGCCATGGGCAGGCTGAAGCGAAGGTAAGACTTCGTGGAGGGCCGAACCCACCTAGGTTGAAAACTGGGGGGATGACCTGTGGCAAGGGGTGAAAGGCCAATCAAACTCGGTGATAGCTGGTTCTCCCCGAAATGCATTTAGGTGCAGCGTCGGGTGTTCAGCATCGGAGGTAGAGCACTGGATGGGCTAGGGGGCCTACAAGCTTACTGACCCCAACTAAACTCCGAATGCCGATGCTCAAGAACCCGGCAGTGAGACCACGAGGGATGAGCTTCGTTGGTCGAAAGGGAAACAGCCCAGACCGCCGGCTAAGGCCCCAAATTCTTGACTAAGTGGAAAACGATGTGGGAACGCAAAGACAGCCAGGAGGTTGGCTCAGAAGCAGCCATCCTTAAAAGAGTGCGTAATAGCTCACTGGTCGAGTGGTCCTGCGCGGATAATGTAACGGGGCTCAAGTCAAGAGCCGAAGCCGCGGATTTCCGTCATTAGACGGGAGTGGTAGGGGAGCGTCGATCTCGCAGAGAAGCGGCGGTGTGAACCGTCGTGGAGCGTGGTCGAGTGCGAATGCTGGTATGAGTAGCGAGAGAGGAGTGAGAAACTCCTCCGCCGTAAGCCCAAGGGTTCCTGGGGAAGGCTAATCCTCCCAGGGTAAGTCGGGAGCTAAGGCGAGGCCGAGAGGCGTAGTCGATGCACAACTGGTTGATATTCCAGTACTACCGTGTCCACGCCCATTCCAATCTAGGGGTACTAAGGGGATGACCTTCGGGTCGAGCCGACAAACCCTGGGGCGGACAGCAAAGGAGGGACGCAGGAAGATAGGTGAGCCCAGGCGTTGGTTGTCCTGGGGTAAGCGTGTAGGGAGGGATCTAGGTAAATCCGGATCCTGCATAATCCTGAGACGCGATGCCGAGCCATTCCAGGCGAAGTCACTGATTCTATGCTGCCTAGAAAAGCTTCTAGCGAGCTGACACGGTACCCGTACCCCAAACCGACACAGGTGGGCGGGTAGAGAATACCAAGGCGATCGGGAGAACTGTGGTTAAGGAACTCGGCAAAATTCCTCCGTAACTTCGGGAGAAGGAGGGCCTCGATAGGGTGATGGACTTCGCGTCCTGATGCCTGAGGGGGCCGCAGAGAATTGGGGAAAGCGACTGTTTACTAAAAACACAGGAGCGTGCGAAGTCGTAAGACGATGTATACGCTCTGACGCCTGCCCGGTGCCGGAAGGTTACGGGGAAGGGTTAGTCTTCGGACGAAGCTCTGAACCTAAGCCCCGGTAAACGGCGGCCGTAAGCACAAGTTGCGGCTTCAGGGGAGTAATCCCTTGAAACAAACCCTGCTAAATGCTGGAAACTCCGAGTATCCGGCGGTACTCATCCATGTCACACCCATTTGATGGGCTGGTGGCGTGGGAAGTGAAAATCCGTCCGGTGCGGACAATCAGCAGGAAAGGCCCAGTTCCTCTAACTGGCTGGATCGAATCCCAAGCGACCTGGGTAACTGGGTAGCCGGATTCGTCGATGGTGAGGGAAGCTTCAACGTCCCTATCCGTCGAGAGCGTGACCGTGGACTTCCATGGCGCGTCTCGTTGTCGTTCAATGTCTCGCAGATCGGCGAAGAAGCTCCAGAGCTTCTTCGTTCGGTCTTCGGTAAGGGAACGGTTCGAGGCCGCGGCTGACGGTGTCTTCTACTTTGAAGTCACCAGGCCAATCTGATCTCAAGCAGCGGGTCTTCCCGTTCTTCGATCGATTCGAACTGCGAAGTCCAAAGCGGCAAGACCTCGCGGTCTTCCGCACGATCACTGAACTTGTCCTGTCAGGCCGACATCTTTCAGCCTCGGGAATCGAGCAAGTCCTCGCATTGAGGGGGCCGATGAACCGAGGCGGTAAGCGTCGGCGTAGCGATGAAGAGATCATCGCGAGCGTTGAGAAACTGGGAATCCTCAGAGGCCATATGCAGAGCTCCCTCTATGAAGCAGAGGGATGAAGATATGGTCCACACCTCATGGCGACATGGGGATTAAGTGAACTATAACGGTTAGTTAATACCTGGCTGTTGCAAAACCCCGCTATATGCTGGAACATCCGAGTATCCGGCGGTACTCGTCCTATGACAACCATGTTTGCGTTGCCATATGGAAAGTGAAAATCCGTCCGGTGCGGACAATCAGCAGGAAACTACTTTCGGCAGGATCCTCAGAGACTGCACGTGGGGCTCTCGAATCGACCAGACTCCGGTTACCACTGACGAGTCGAATGGATGAAGATACAGTCCGACCCTCATGGCGACATGAGGAGCTAGGCAGAAATGATCTAGCCGCTCGATGTGATCCAAAGCGAGTTTGCTAAAGATCTATTGAGTAGTAACAAATGTGCCTAAGGTAGCGAAATTCCTTGTCGGGTAAGTTCCGACCTGCACGAATGGCGTAACGACTTTCCTACTGTCTCAACCACAGACCCGGCGAAATTGAAGTACGAGTAAAGATGCTCGTTAGCTGCATCAGGACGGAAAGACCCCGTGGACCTTTACTATAGCTTGATGTTGGGTTTTGGTACGATTTGTGTAGGATAGGTGGGAGACTTTGAAGCATTGGCGCTAGCCAGTGTGGAGTCAACCTTGAAATACCACCCTTTTCGTGCCGGGACTCTAACCTCGGTCCGTGATCCGGATCAGGAACAGCGTCAGGTGGGTAGTTTGACTGGGGCGGTCGCCTCCTAAAATGTAACGGAGGCGCCCAAAGGTTCCCTCAGGCTGGTTGGCAATCAGCTGTCGAGTGCAATGGCAAAAGGGAGCTTGACTGCGAGACCTACAAGTCGAGCAGGTGCGAAAGCAGGGCATAGTGATCCAGCGGTTGCTTATGGAAGCGCCGTTGCTCAACGGATAAAAGGTACCCCGGGGATAACAGGCTCATCTTCCCCAAGAGTCCATATCGACGGGAAGGTTTGGCACCTCGATGTCGGCTCGTCGCATCCTGGGGCTGAAGCCGGTCCCAAGGGTTGGGCTGTTCGCCCATTAAAGCGGTACGCGAGCTGGGTTTAGAACGTAGATCACACTGCGTCCCCAGGAAGTAATTCCTGGGTGTTTACTGGCTCATATCGGTGAAACCCTGAATACACAACCGAACGTGACTTCAGGGCAATACCGAGGGAAGGCCAACACAAGAGAGTGCATCGGAAGTTGGTGCATTTGCAACCCTAAACTATTCGAAAATGAAGCGATTATATCGCCGTAGATGTTGAGCGACATCTGCGTAGCACGGGCGTGTTGTGCCCCTGTAACGACTTCTTCGCCAGCAACAGCGAAGAGATGGCTTCTTTAGGTTGATATCCGACCCGTGGACCCCCACGGAAGCCATAACACGCCAGCCCCTAGAAATAGGGTGGAGGTATAGTCTATGCCCGTAGTAATACGGGATTCACATGCGTGAGACAGTTCGGTCCCTATCCGATGCAGCCGTAGGAGATTTGAGAAAGGCTGTCCCTAGTACGAGAGGACCGGGACGGACGTAGCTCTCGTGTGCCAGTTGTCCTGCCAAGGGCACGGCTGGTTTGCGACCTACGGGTGGGATAAGCGCTGAAAGCATCTAAGTGCGAAGCCCGTTTCGAGATGAAATCTCCCACAGGGTTAACCTGGTAAGGCCCGTGGCTAGACGACCACGTTGATAGGCCGGAGGTGTAAGTGCGGCAACGCATTCAGCCGACCGGTACTAATCGGCCGAGGGCTTGGGAACTTGCTCGTGCTCGCTTTGGAACGCTCAGGGGTTGCGGTAACGCAATCCTCTGGCCTCGTCTGCCGTGCTTCAGTGCGCCGCAGACGAGGTCGAGCGCACGGTTTCCGGTGGCCATGGCGGCGGGGAAACACCCGTTCCCATTCCGAACACGGCAGTTAAGCCCGCCCGCGCCGATGGTACTTGGGGGGAGGCCCCCTGGGAGAGTAGGTCGCCGCCGGGATTTCTAATGGCGAAAGCCCCTCGAGTTCGCTCGGGGGGCTTTTGTCGTTCTCGGGTTCATTGCTGCCCTGCCATACTGCGGCCTATGTCTGGGCCGGGCCGCAACAACGAAGCCGGCAGCGGAGCCGGCGGCGGCAGCGGCAGCGGCAGCGGCAACAACAGCCCGGGTTTGTCGCCGTCACCGTGGCCACGCCTGCGCCTCGCTCCCATGCGCGCCCGAGATACGGACGAGCCCCACCGCACCTCCACCCCTCTCGAGTTGCTCTTCGACCTCTGTTTCGTCGTGGCCGTGTCACAGGCGGCGAGAGAGCTCAGTCAGAGCCTGGCCCTGAACCACCTGGCCTCGGGGATCCAGGGATACCTCATGGTCTTTTTCGCCATCTGGTGGGCCTGGGTGAACTTCACGTGGTTCGCCTCGGCCTACGACGTCGATGACGTCCCGTACCGGCTCCTGACGTTTGTCCAGATAGTCGGGGTCCTGATCCTTGCGGCAGGCGTCCCGGCGGCATTTCGCCAAGGCAACTTCACGGTGGCGACGATCGGGTACGTGGTGATGCGGGTGGCGCTGGTGACCCAGTGGCTGCGTGCCGCGCACGATGACCCGGTGGGACGGTCCGCGGCGCGACGGTACGCCCTGGGCGTCACCGTGGTGCAGATCGGATGGATCACCCGATTGTTCGTGCCCCATTCCGTTGCCGAGGTGGCCTTCTACGTCCTGGCGGTGGCCGACATGATCGTTCCCGCGTTTGCCGAATGGGGCGGCCGGGGAACGTCGTGGCATCCCGAGCACATCAGTGAGCGCTACGGGCTCTTCACCCTGATCGTGCTGGGTGAATGCGTGGCCGCCGCCACCATCGCCATGCAGGAGGCCACGACGTTCGGGCTCTCGGCCGCCCAGATCGGCGTGGCGGCCGGCGGGCTGCTCCTCATCTTCTCGTTCTGGTGGTGGTACTTCGAGCATCCCGCCGAAGAGGGTCTGCGCATGTCGCGGAATTTGGCTTTCTTGTGGGGCTACGCCCACTACTTCGTCTTCGCCTCCGTCGCCGCCCTGGGAGCTGGACTCGAGGTCGCCCTCGAAAGCACCCACCATGCGAGTCGGGTCTCGCCGACGACCGCAGGCGGGGCCGTCGGCGTGGCGGTTTCGGTGTATCTCCTGGTGACCGGGTTTGTGTTGGACCGCGTGCGACCGGGCAGCGTGCTCAAGATGCGTTTCATCGCGCCCTTTGTCGTGCTGATTCTGGTCATCGGATTCAGCGCGAGCGGGCTCACCGTGGGCTTCGCGCTTCCAATGATGGGTGCCCTCGTGGTGGTCCTGGTGATCATCGATCACAGAGCTTCGACTGCTCCGACAGGGTCAGGCATGGGCTGAAGGGGCGCCGCGGTGTGCTGGCACTTTGCTCGCCTAAACTCCTTCGATGCCTGCTGATTCCCCCTCGCCTGATCGTCGCGCCTCCTCGGCGCGTCCGAGCGGCGATTCCCGTGGAGGAAAGAGCAGGTCGGGAGGGTCCCAAAGCCGTTCAGGAGGATCAGGCGGATCAAGCGGGTCGAGCAGCTCCAGCCGGTCGAGCAGGTCGAGTGGTTCCCCGACCGGGGGCATCCGTTCCGGTGGCTCGCGTGGCGCACCTTCGGGCAGCTCGCGTTCCGCCAGTTCCCGTTCCGCCAGTTCACGGTCCGGCGCCTCTAGTTCAGGCGGTTCCGGCGACGCACGTTCGGGCAGCTCCCGTTACGGCACCGCGGGCGGTAGCACCGGCGACAGAACGCGAGGAAGTTCGGCCGCCCCCCGACGCGCTGATGGGGGAGCCCGCCCACCGCGCAGGCCGGGCGGATGGCGTGACGAAGACGAAGAGCAGAAGAAAGGGACCCGGCCGGCGCGGGGCACGAGCAGCGGGCCCAATCGACGACCGGCAACGGGAGCACGGACGAGCTCGGGATCACGGACCGGCTCTGGCGAGCGGTCGAGCTCGTCCCGGTCAGCACGGCCTACGGGTGCAGGTGGAGCGGCACGCACAGGTCGTCCGCCGTATCGAGGCGACAGAGATGACACCCGGTCGCCCCGACCTCCGCGCTCTGGAGCGCCGTCCCGTGGGAGCACCGTCGCGTCCGACGGGCAATCGAGGGGTGCGCCCCGGCGGACCGATGGGAGTGCCTCGAGGCCGCCACGAAGCGGTGCCGGTGATCGCCGTCCAACCTCCGGCTCCACCTCCAGGTCCCGCTCCGGCCAGGGTTCCACCTCGGCCTTCCGGGAGCGGCCGCCGTACTCGCGTCCCTACGACGACGATCCACTGCCCGGTCAGGCGAAGAAGTGGGGCAACGTGGCCCGTCGGGGTGCACGCGAAGTCACCAGGCGGGACACCGACGGCGAACAACGGACCGCACGCTTCTCGGACGACCAGGAGCGACGCCGGACGGCGCCGCCCACCCGGCCTGAGCCCTGGGTCCGCACCGACGGCTCCCGCGACGAGTGGGAGGACACGGCGCGTCCAGCGGGCCGCGGACGACCGGCCGCACCTAGGCCGAATGGAGTCGACCGGGCGGCTCGGGCGAGCAGCATGGCGCTCTCGACCTTGTCGACCCGCAAGGCACTGCCGCCGGAGATCGCCGCCGAAATTCGCAACGCCGCGTCCATCGCGACGGCATTGCACCGGGAGCGATTGGTTGAGAAGGCTGAATCGGCCTACGGAGCGTACGAACGCGGGCGCTACCAAGATGCGCTTCGTGCCATCAAGCCTGTCGCCGAAGAGACCCCCAGCGTCGCTGCAGTGCGAGAGCTCACCGGTCTGGCCGCGTACCGGTCCGGCAAATGGCGTGAGGCCGTCAAGCATCTCGAAGCACATGCGCTCCTGACGGATTCCGCCGAGCACATCCCTGTCCTGATGGACTGCCAGCGCGCCTTGCGCAAGCCCAAGAAAGTCGCGGACCTGTGGACCAAGCTGCGACAGAGCTCGCCCGAGCCCGACGTGTTGGCCGAAGGACGGATCGTGGCTGCAGCGTCGCTGGCCGAGACCGGGGATCTGCAGGGTGCCATCGCCATGTTGGCCACGGCCGGGGCGTCGAAGGCACTACGGAATCCTTCGAATCGCCACATCCGGCAGTGGTATCTCCTGGCTGATCTCTACGAGCGGGCGGGCGACGTGCCGCGGGCCCGCGAGCTCTTCGAACGGATCTTGCGGGTGGACCGAGAGGCCTACGACGTGGCGGAGCGCCTGATGGCATTGGGCCCCGTGAGCAAGCCACGGTCGAACCCTCGGAGCCGCCCGAAGACCCCCGCCGGCCCGAAGACCCCCGCCGGTCCGAAGACCCCGGCCAGGCCCAGAGCCCCAGAGCCCAGAACAGCCGCACAGCCTTCAGGACAGTCGCACAGCGGTCAGGACAGTCGCACAGCGGTCAGGACAGGCACAGTGGGCCGGGAGAGAGCAGAGGTGCGCGTCCGGGTCAGGACGCCGGGCCCTCCACGGTGACGAGGGTGCCGATAGGCGTCAAGGGCCACAGCATCCCGGCGTTGGCCACCGTCATTTCGACGCAGCCGTTGCTCTGGGGGAACCCGTACTTGGCCCGGACGAAGCCGTGCAGCGCGTCGCCGCCGTTGAAGTAGCTCGCCCATGGGACGTTGGGGTCGTCGTAGGTCGACCCGTCGGGGTTCGTCCCCTTCATTTCCGAGGCCGTCACGTGTTCGAAGACGGGGAAAGTGCCGTCAGCCGTGTCCGCTCCGGGGGCGCCCGTGTTGACCGGGATGCCGGTGTACTGGGCCACGCCGTTGTTGTACAGGGTCAGGCTCTCCGGCAGGACCTTGGTGACGAGGACGTACGTATACGGCGCGGAGTCGACCTTGTTCGCGGCGACATCGGCCAACAACGTGCTCCACACCTTCGGTCCGGCCAAGCCGTCGACCGTCAGGCCGTTCTGATTCTGGAACATCTCCACTGCGGCCTTGGTGATCACGGTCTCGACGCCCTGGGACCACTGCGACGTAGATCTCGGCGGGCATCGGCCAGCGCCAGGCGAAGGTCCCCAACGTCGGCTGTGCCGCGTCCTGTGCCGCCGGTGCGACGGTGCTGCTGGGCGTGAAGGACACCGGGAGGAAGTTGAGTTGCGCGAGCAACTCTTGGAGTCGAAGGACGCTGCCGTCGGCCACGGTGAAGCTGAACGTCGACCCGGCCGCAGGGAGCGCGCCTCCGTCCTTGGCCGTGATGCCCGTGCTCCCTCCGGGGATGGTCACCACTTCGCTCGCTGAAGGAATGAGCGGTCCTGCCAAGTCGTAGCGGAGGGTGGTCGGGCTCGGTTGCACCCACGCGCCCGCCACGGGGGGCGAGATGGTCGGTGTGATCGATCCGAGCCTGACCGGGGTCGAGAAGGTGATGCTGATGTCGGCATTGGAGGCTGCGCCTGTGGCGCCGGATGCGGGACTGGTCGTCACGACGGAGAGGGGGGTGGCGACGGTCTTGCCCGTCGTCTGCGTCGTGCCACCGGCCCCCGCGTTCTTCGAATCGTTGGACGACTTCCCGATGCCGTAGGCGATCGCAGCCGCCGCGATGACAAGCACGACGGCCCCGCCGATCAAGAGCCACATGCGGCCACGCCGGGGCGCCTTCCCGTGGGCCTCGAGAACCTGCATCCAGTAACCCTTCCCCCGGTAGCGGATGTCGAATCCGGCCGCCGGCCATCCTCCAGCCCTGCACAGTACGCCCGGGTCGCGACGGATTGGCATCGCCTTGCCCGTGTAGGAGCCAGAGTAAGTGTCCGTGTCAGAGCCTCGGTCGGGGCGGTCCAGGGGCGGTCCAGGGGCGGTCCCCGGGCGGTCCCGTAGCGGTCCTCGACCTGGCCTCGAGCCGTCCTTGGGGCGGTCCCGGAGCGAACCTCGACCTGGCCTGGAGCAGTGCTGGTGCGGCCCCGGACCAGCCTTCGAGCGGTCTTCGGGCGGTCCTGCAGCAGGTCCACAGGGACCCCCTACGGGGCTCCGTTAGGATTGCGCCATGAGCCTCGATCTCCACGCCCTGCTGGGTGATGATGCGGATTCGCTACTCGGTCACAGCGCCAAAGCTTTTCCCGCCGAAGGACTCGTGCTGCCCGGCCCCGATTACCTGAGCAGGGTTTTCACCGACAGCGATCGTTCGCCGACGGTGCTGCGCAACCTGGGTACGTTGTTCAACCACGGGCGCCTTGCGGGCACGGGGTACATCTCCATCCTGCCGGTCGACCAGGGCATCGAGCACTCGGCCGCGGCGAGCTTCTCCAAGAATCCGGCCTACTTCGATCCGGCCAACATCATTGAGCTGGCGCTGGCCGGGGAGTGCAATGCCGTGGCGACGACGCTCGGAACGCTGGGGATGGTCTCGCGGCGCTACGTCCATCGCATCCCCTTCATCGTCAAGATCAACCACAACCAATTCCTGCACTACCCGAACACGTACGACCAGATCATGTTCGGTGCCGTGCAGCAGGCATCGGATCTGGGGGCCTCGGGGATCGGCGCAACCATCTACTTCGGGTCCGAACGATGCCGACCGTGAGCTGCAGGAGATATCGCACGCGTTCGCCGAGGCGCACCGGCTCGGCATGTTCACCGTGCTGTGGTGCTACCTGCGCAACAGCGCGTTCCAGAAGGACGGGGTGAACTACGAGCTGTCGGCCGACCTGACGGGTCAGGCCAACCACCTCGGCGTGACCATCGAGGCCGACATCATCAAGCAGAAGCAGCCGGAGAACAACGGTGGCTACAACGCCATCGGCTTCGGCAAGACCGACCCGCTCGTCTACGACCAGCTCACCACCGACCACCCCATCGACATGACGCGCTGGCAGGTCGTCAACTGCTACGCCGGGCGCATCGGCCTGATCAACTCGGGCGGCGAGTCCAAGGGCGACAGCGATCTGGCCCAAGCCGTGCGCACCGCCGTCATCAACAAGCGGGCGGGAGGCATGGGGTTGATCGTGGGCCGGAAGGCTTTTCAGCGCCCGATGGCCGAAGGGGCGGCACTCATCCACTCCATACAGGACGTGTATCTCGACAAAGAGGTGACCATCGCCTGATGGGCGGTGCGGAGTCGGGCGAGTCCGGAAAGTCCGGCGAGCCGGGAATGGGCGATCCGCCGGGCGGCGAGTTCGACCGGGACGTTGCCCGAGTTCCTCCACGAGTACTTCGAGGCCGAACCGGTGGGGGCGACCTTCTTCGGGTTGACCGAGTGGGATGCGCAATTGCCCGACTTCACCTCCGACGGATTCGCCCGGCGCGAGGCCGCGGCGGAGCGCTGGTTGCAGCACTTCTCGACGAGCGGCAAAGGCGCCACGAGTGGGACTGCCGCCACGGCGCGGTTACGGGGGCGTTGACCCACGACCAGCGGGTCGACCTCGCCTTGCTGCAGGCGCACCTGGGCCAACAGGTGGCGACAGCCGGCTTCGCACATTGGCGCCGGTACCCGACGACCTATCTGGAGAACGGTGTCTTCGAGCTCTTCGTGCACGGGACCCGTGACGAGGCGGAGGCCACGGCGGCGGCCGTCGAACGGGTACGGCAGGTTCCGGCGGCGTTGGCTGCCGGGCGCGAGAACCTCGACCCGGCCTTGGTCGACCCCGAGCTCCTCGCGGCAGTGGGCCCTGCCGAACACGGCGGCGCAAGGCGGCCTTCATGCGCGAGGGTCTCGATGCCTTCGTGGAGCTGCCCGTGCATCGCGAAGCCTTGCGCAAGGCGGGGGCGGAGGCAGCGGACGCGTACGAGGATTTCGGGCGGTAGCTCTCCGAACTGACCACCAGGGCTACGGGGAGCTTCGTGTTCGGCGAGGACAACTACGACGCCGTCCTGCGGGTGGGGGAGGGTTTCGGCTTCGACGTGCACACCCTGAGGGAGATGGGTCGCGAGCAGGTCGAGTCGCTCGACGCGCAGATGGCCCCCCTGGCCGAGAAGATCGGGGGAACGGCGGACTGGCGTGCCGTTGTCAGCGCGCTGCGCGACGACCATCCGGCGTCGATGGACGACCTGCTGCGGTGTTACCGCGACGAGACCGGCACGCGCCCGCGCCTTCGTACGTGACAGCGCCCTGGTGTCGATCCCCGACGGCGAGGAGTGCGCAGTGGAACCCGCGCCGCTCTTCCTGCGGGCCGCCGCCCCGGTGGCGTCGTACTTCCCACCGCCGTCCTTCGGGCCCCGCGCGCACGGGACGTTCAACGTCCCCTTCACGCCCGACGACGCCACGCCGGAGGAACAAGAGGCCCGCCTGCGTTCCAACTCCTCCTTCGAGATCCCGGGCGTCACGGCACACGAGGCCTACCCCGGCCACCACCTCCACTTCGCGGCGGCCCAGGGGGCCACAGCACTCCGCCAGGTCCTCCAGAGCACCTACATGGTCGAAGGCTGGGGCCTCTACGTCGAGAACATGGTGGGGGAGCACGGCTTCTACCTGACGCCGGAGGCGAAGCTGGCCCAGCTCAACATGCGCCTCTTCCGGGCCGGGCGGATCGTGGTCGACACCAGCCTCCACCTGGGCGAGATGAGCATCGACGAGGCCACCACCTTCATGGCGGAGCGCTGTGGATTCCCCGTGCCCACGGCGCACCGCGAAGTCCTGCGCTACTGCTCCTATCCCACCCAGGCCTCCTCGTATCTCACGGGGGCCCTGGAGATCGAGCGGATGGCCGGCGGCCTGGGCGACGCAGGGGAAGGGCCCGCTCTCGGCGTTCCACGACGCACTGCTCACGTCAGGCAAGCTCCCCCTCGGAGTGGCGGCCCAGGCCATCGGGCTGGTTGCCTGAGCGAAGAGGCTCGCAGCGTCGGTCCAGCGTGCAGGCCCATGCCGGAGGCCCAGGCCAGCGTGGGAGTAGGATGGACGCCCGAACGAGAGATTCGGCCGTAGTTGGGCGCGCTCCAGAGAAGGGGTGTAGACAGGCGCACGAGGGGGCTCCACGCCTGTGCCGGCGGCGAGATGTCGAGATACGAGGGAAGAAGGACAAAGCGCGTGGCAACCGGAACCGAGCAGCACACAGCCCAGCTTGATCAGGTCATCGTCAGATTCGCCGGGGACTCCGGCGACGGGATGCAACTCACGGGGGACCGCTTCACGACATCGAGCGCGCTCCTGGGGAACGACCTGTCGACCTTCCCGGACTTCCCGGCGGAGATCCGGGCCCCGGCCGGGACACTGAACGGCGTCTCGGCCTTCCAGGTCCACATCTCCGACCACGACATCCTCACGCCGGGCGACTCACCGAATGTCCTGGTGGCCATGAACCCGGCCGCGCTCAGGGCGAACATCGACCTGATGGACAAGGGCACGATCATTCTGGTCAACAGCGACGCGTTCGAGGAGCGCAATCTGGCCAAGGCCGGGTACGCCGAGAACCCGCTGACCGACGGGTCCCTCGGGGCCTACACGGTCTACGAGGTCCCGATGACCTCCATCACCCAGGAGGTCTGCAAGGAGGCAGGCGTCAAGCCGCGTGACGCCGAGCGTTCCAAGAACTTCTTCGCCCTCGGCCTGGTCAGCTGGCTCTACACCCGCCCGATCGAACCGACCCTGGCGTGGATCACCGAGCGCTTCGGCACCAAACCCCAGGTGGCCGAGGCCAACACCCGCGCCTTCCGGGCCGGCTTCGACTTCGGCGAGACGGCCGAGCTCTTCGAGTCCAACTACGAAGTGCGCCCGTCGACCTTCGAGCCGGGCGAGTACGTCCAGGTGACGGGCAACTCGGCCACGGCCTGGGGCCTCATCGCGGCGGCCCGGCTGGCCGGCCTCCCTCTGTTCTTGGGGAGCTACCCGATCACCCCGGCCTCGGACATCCTCCACGAGCTGAGCCGGCGCAAGGAATTCGGCATCCGCACCTTCCAGGCCGAGGACGAGATCGCCGGTGTCGGCGCCGCCCTGGGCGCGTCCTTCGGCGGGGCGCTCGGGGTGACCACCACCAGCGGCCCCGGCCTCGACCTCAAGTCCGAGACGATCGGCCTCGCCATCAACCTCGAGTTGCCCCTCGTCATCGTCGACGTGCAGCGGGGCGGACCCTCGACGGGCCTTCCGACGAAGACCGAGCAGGCCGACCTCCTCCACGCCATGTACGGGCGCCACGGCGAGGCGCCGCTGCCCATCCTCGCCCCCCAGAACCCGAGCGACTGCTTCGCCATTGCGATCGAGGCCGTGCGCCTGGCCGTCAAGTACCGCACGCCGGTGATCATGTTGTCCGACGGGTACCTGGCCAACGGGGCCGAGCCCTGGAAGCTGCCCGACCTCGACTCGTTTCCGCCGATCGAGCCCGACTTCGCCTCTGCGCCCAACCACACCGATGAGGATGGGACCGAGGTGTTCTGGCCTTACATCCGCGATGCGGAGACCCTCGCCCGTCCCTGGGCCCCACCCGGGCTGCCCGGCCTCGAGCACCGCATCGGCGGTCTCGAGAAGGCCGACGGCAGCGGGAACGTCTCCTACGACGGGGTCAACCACGAACGCATGGTGCACCTGCGCAACGACAAGATCGCCGGCATCGCCAAGGACATCCCGTTGCTCGAGGTCAACGACGAGTCGGGCGACGCCCAGCTCCTGCTGGTGAGCTGGGGCTCGACGTACGCCGCCGTGGCGGCCGGTGTGAAACGGATCCGGGCCCGTGGCATGAAGGCCGCCCACGCACATCTGCGGTACCTCAACCCGTTCCCGTCGAACCTGGGCGAGGTCCTCGGTCGTTACAGCCAGATCCTCGTGCCCGAGGTCAACATGGGCCAACTCAGCCGGATTCTGCGCAGCGAGTTCCTCGTCGACGCCAAGTCCCTCAGCAAGATGCAGGGCGTGCCGTTCCGCGTGATGGAGATCGAAGCGGCCATCACGACCATCCTCGGAGGAGAGTCATGACCACCACAGCCATCCCGGTGACCACCCGCAAGGACTGGAGCAGTGACCAGGAGGTGCGCTGGTGCCCCGGTTGCGGCGATTACTCCATTCTCGCCGCGGTGCAGATGATGATGCCCGACCTCGGCGTGCGGCGCGAGAGCACCGTCTTCCTCTCGGGCATCGGCTGTGCCGCCCGTTTCCCGTATTACATGAACACCTACGGCCTGCACTCGATCCACGGGCGGGCCCCGGCCATCGCCACCGGGTTGGCGACGAGCCGGCCGGATCTCGACGTCTGGGTCATTTCGGGCGACGGCGACGCGCTGTCCATCGGTGGGAACCATCTCATCCACGCCCTGCGCCGCAACGTGCGGGTCAACATCTTGATGTTCAACAACCAGATCTACGGCCTGACGAAGGGGCAGTACTCGCCCACCTCCGAGGTGTCGAAGGTGACCAAGTCCACCCCCTTCGGCTCCCTCGACACGCCCTTCAACCCGGTCAGCCTGGCCCTGGGCGCCGAGGCCACCTTCGTGGCCCGCACCCACGACATGGACCGGGCCCACATGCAGGAGACCTTCCGCCGCGCCCATCAGCACAACGGCGCCTCCTTCGTCGAGGTCCTGCAGAACTGCAACGTCTTCAACGACGGTGCGTTCGAGAAGATCACCGGCAAAGAGGTGCGCCCGAACATGCTCATCCCGCTGGTGCACGGCCAGCCGATCGTCTTCGGCGCCGAGGGCGAGCAGCGCGGGGTGGCGCAGCGGCCCGACGGCGGGCTCGAGATCGTCCCGGTGGGCGAGGCCGGCACGGCCGGCCTGCTCATCCACGACGAGAAGCGGGACGACCCCGGCCTGGCCTTCGCCCTGTCACGCCTGGCCAACGGTCCCTACGAGCCGACGCCGATCGGCGTCTTCCGCGCCGTCGAGCGCCCCGAGTACGGGGCCCAGATGTCCCAGCAGATCGTGCAGACCCAGGAGAAGCGCGGCCTCGGCGACATCGGTGCGCTGCTGCGCTCCGGCTCGAGCTGGACGGTCGACTAGGCCGATTCCGGGGCCGGGCTCTCGACAGGAGCCCCTCGGCTCGTCATACTCACAAAGGTGGGCGGGAATCCGAAGACTTTGACCATCCCCGACGTGCGCGGCAACGGCGCCTCGTTCCGGGTCACGCGCCATCAGGCCGAGCGCAAGATCGTCCTCAGCCAATGGCGGGACGGCGTCTGCGTGGCGTCGACCCCTATCGAGCTGAGCGAGGTACCCGCACTGATCGGTATCTTCGCCGATGCGCTGGGTGAAGCGGTCGTCGAGTCGGTGGCGCGTACGCCCGAGGTCTGGAGCGCGAAGCGGGGGCTGAGCCGTGACCGGGGCGAGCAGGGCCACGCCCACGGCCGCAGCGCGCCGTCCTCGCTCCGCCGATCCTCGGTGCGGGCCTGGGCGAGCCTGCAGGGACGCATGCGCCCGGCCTGGGCCGAGATCACGCATCTGCGGCCTGTGCACGGGGGCCCCGGCCGTGGGCACGGTGCGCCTACAGATCGAGCGAGCGGTAGACCATTCCCGTCCGGGGCTTCGGGCTGAAGTACGTCGTCTTGGGCGCCATCTGCCTGCGCTCGGCGGCCCATGACTCGATCTGACCGACGGTGACGGGACGCAGGAGGAAGGCGGCCTGCGCGTCGCCATCGTCCAGAGCGGCGATGGCCTCGGCCACGCTGTGGCGGTGGATCGACTCGTGCGGGGGAAGATGGGACAGGAGCACGGCGACGAGACTCGAATCGAGGTCGCTGCCCGCCGCGTCGTAGGTCGCCTCCAACGGGAGCAGCAGGTAGGCGCTGCCGCCCGTCACCAGCGCGAGCGCGTGCGCCTCGGTCAGCGCACCGAGCGTCCGTTCGTCGGCGGCGCCGGCCCGGACGACGTCGAACCAGGGTGCGCAGGCGGCGACCAGATCGAAGTCGGCCGGCAGGCCCGAGATCGTGCGATGGATGGCGCCGACGGTGAGCTGATCTTCGGCCAACTCCACAATGAGGGCCAGGACGAGATCGTAGGGGCCGGGCGCACCCCCGTTGCCGGCTCGGCATTCGCCCTGATACGTCAGGGACGTCTGGTAGCGGTGATGCCCGTCGGCGATGACCACGGGTGCCTCGGCCACGGCGGTTGCGATGGCGTCGATGGCGTCCCGGTCGTCGAGCACCCAGAGCTGGTGACGCACGCCGTCGTCGTCGTAGGCGTCCACGGTGGGCTCGTCGTCGGTCGGGTCGAACGTGGCCGTCAACCCGTGCCGCATCGACAGGCCCCAGATCGGTGAGAGGTTGGCCCGGGTGGCCCGGAGCAGATCGAGACGGTCGCTCTTGGGCTTGGGAAGCGTCTGTTCGTGGGGCAGGATGTCGCTCTCCTGGCCCGGGATCGGCCAGGCCGAGGGCACCGATCACCCCCGTCGAGGCCCGTCCCGTCGTGTCGGTCATCCGGTAGGGGTAGAGGCACGGGGTCGGGTCGGGACGCAGGATGCCTTCGGCCTGCCAGCGGGTGAAGAGGTCAGCGGCCACCTGGTAGCGGTCGCGGCCGCCTCGGAGGTCAGGTTCGGGCAGCTCCACCAGGACGGCGTTGGCGTGGTGGCGTGAGGCCAGATGCACCCGCTCGGCGGAGCTGATGACGTCGTAGGGCGGCGCCATCACTTGGCCGATCGGCACTCCGGGGGCGTAGCGCAGGCCTCGGAATGGTTCGAATCGCGGCATCGGGCAACTCTGGCACAAGGGGCTGGATCAGGAATGGCCAATTCGGGGACCGAAGCGCGGATCCTGCCAGCGGACGGTCCGAAAGCCGTGGCCGGAATGCCGTGGCCGGATGCCGTGGCCGAGGAGGGCCGCTCCCGTAGAATGGGCAGAGTGGATGACGAAGAGGGTCTGAGTAGGGTACTGACCGCTCCCAACGTCATCACGCTGGTCCGGCTCCTGTGCATTCCCGTGTTCCTGTGGCTGCTCTTCGGCCTGCACCGCCAGACCGCTGCGGCTTTGTTGCTGGCGGCACTGGGCGCGACCGACTGGATCGACGGCCACGTCGCCCGCCGGTACAACCAGGTCTCGACCCTCGGCAAAGTCCTGGATCCCGCCGCCGACCGGATCCTCGTCGGCACCGCCGTCATCGCCGTCATCGTCCAAGGGGCGGTCCCGCTCTGGTTCGGACTGGCCACCATCGCGCGTGAGGTGCTGGTCTCGGTGATGGTGCTGTTGCTCGCCGCGCTCGGAGCAGCCCGGATAAATGTGTTGTGGGTGGGCAAAGCGGGAACATTCGCATTGATGTTCGCGTATCCGGGCTTCCTGATCTCCTATGGCAATGCAGCCTGGCAGGAACCTTTCCGCGTGGCGGCCTGGATCTGCGGCATCATCGGCCTGACGTTGGCCTGGATCGCCGCTGCCGGCTACGTGGCACCGGCCCGCGCTGCGTTGCGCTCGGGTCGCGCCGCCCGTCGCACGGCGTCGGCCGCCGCCAAGGGCGCGGCAGAAAAGAGCGCCGCATGAAGAAAGAAGACGCATGAAAGCAGTGATCATGGCCGGCGGCGAGGGGACACGCCTGCGGCCACAGACGTCGAACCTCCCAAAGCCGATGCTGCCGCTGGTCGGCCGGCCGATGATGGAGCACATCGTCTCGTTGCTGCGGCGCCACGGCATCACCGACATCGTGGTCACCGTCGCCTTCTTGCCCAATGCGATCCGGAGTTACTTCGGCGACGGTTCCGAGCTCGGCGTGCGCATGGTGTACGCCACCGAGGAGACGCCGCTCGGGACGGCCGGTTCGGTGCGCAATGCCCGCGACGAGCTCACGGAGCGCTTCTTGGTGATCTCGGGCGACGTGCTGACCGACATCGACCTCACCTCGATGCTGCAGTTCCACGAGAAGAACAACGCCTTGGCCACGCTGGCGCTGTGCGCGGTGGAGAACCCGCTCGAGTTCGGCATCGTGATCACCCGCGAGGACGGGAGCATCGAACGGTTCTTGGAGAAGCCAGGGTGGGGGCAGGTCTTCAGCGACACCATCAACACCGGTATCTACGTGCTCGAGCCCGAGATCTTCGACCTGATCCCCGAGGGCCGCGCCGTCGACTTCTCGGCCGAGGTCTTTCCGGCCGTGCTCGATGCGGGAGGCCCGATCTACGGCTACGTGGCCAACGGCTATTGGGAGGATGTCGGCACCACGGCGGCGTACCTCAAGGCGCACGAGGACATCCTCGACGGCAAGGTCGAGGTGGATATCTCGGGATTCGAGCTGCAGCCCGGCGTGTGGCTCGGCAAGGGATCGTCCGTCGACCCCGCGGCCCGGCTCGGCGGACCCGCCTTCATCGGCGAGAACTGCACCATCGACGAGCATGCGGTGATCGGGGCCTACACGACCATCGGTGCCAACACCCGTATCGCCGAGCGGGCGGAGGTGCGTCACTCGGTCATCGGCGGGAACTCCTACGTCGGCCCGGCGGCCCGGGTCGAGGGTGCGGTGCTGGGGCGTTCGTGCGACCTGCGCCGCGGCGCCCGCTGCGAGCCGGGCTCGGTCGTGGGGGAGGGGTGCCTGATCGGCGCAAACGCCGTCGTCCAGGGCGACGTCAAGGTCTATCCCTACAAGGTGGTCGAAGCCGGCGCGCAGGTGCAGACCTCCATCGTCTGGGAGTCGGGTGGGGCCCGGACACTCTTCGGCCGCGAGGGCGTGCGGGGCATCGTGAACGTCGACGTCAGCCCCGAGCTGGCCGTGCGCCTGGCCAAGGCGTGGGCCTCCTCGTTCGAAAAAGGGTCGGTGATCACGACCTCGCGCGACACGAGCCGGGCGGCCCGCGTCATCAAGCGCGCGCTGATGGTCGGCTGCAACTCCGTCGGGGTGAACGTCACCGACCTGGAGGTGGCGACGATTCCGGTGACGCGGCACCACATCCGCACCAGAGGCACCCAGGGCGGGATGACCGTGCGCCTGAGCCCCGACGACCCGCAGTCGGTGGCCATCCGCTTCTTCGACTCCCAGGGTCTCGACCTGTCGGAGAACGAGCAACGGCGGATAGAGCGCCTGTACCACCGCGAGGAGTTCCGCCGTGTGCGGGCGGGCGACATCGGCGACATCGACTTCTCCCCGCGCTCGATCGAGAACTACACGGCCGACCTGGTCGAAGCGTTCGACCTCCCGCACTCGTCCCGGCATGAGCTCAAACTCGTCCTCGATCTCTCCTACGGCGCCGCCAGCTACGTGATGCCCAACCTCCTCTCCAAGGTGCAGGCCGACGTGTTGAGCATCAATCCGTACGCGCAGACGCCCGGGATGATTTCGGTCGACCCGACCACGAGCGCGGCCCGGGTGGTCCGGTCCGTGCGGAGCTCCGGCGCCGATCTCGGCGCGGTGATCGACGCCGGAGGGGAGCACCTCACCCTGGTCGACGGCACCGGCCACGTGTTGAGCAACGACGAGGCACTCATGGTGTTCCTCGAGTTGGTCACCGCCGGGCCAGGCGTTGCCAGAGGGAACCGCCAGAAGCCGGTGCGGGTCGCCCTTCCGCTCACCGTCAGCCAGAAGGCCGACGAGCTGTGCGCCGCCCGCGGGGCCGAGGTGCTGACCACCGGCCTGTCGTCGTCCAAGCTGATGGAGGCGGCCGATTCGGGAGGCGTGAGCTATGCCGCCGACCAAGAGGGAGGGTTCGTCTTCCCGGACTTCCTTCCTTCCTTCGACGGCGCCGCGGCACTGATCAACCTCATCGCCCTCCTGGGCCGATCCGGTGAGTCGCTGGCCGACGTGGTGGCCCGGGTCCCGGAGTTGCCGGTCATGCGGACCGAGGTGGAGACACCGTTCGAGCAAAAGGGCATGGTCATGCGCACGCTCATGGAGCAGCTGGCCGAGGAGGGGGCCGAGTTGGTGCTCCTCGACGGTATCAAGGTGATCACGCCCACCGGGTGGGTGCTGGTGGTGCCCGATCCCGAGGAGCCCACGACGCACGTGTGGGCGGAAGGAGCCGATCGGGCCGACTCCGAGCGGCTCAGCCTGGGCTACGTCGAGCGCCTGCGCCAGATGCTGGCGAGCCACGCCGGCGTCCCGGCGACGGACGACAACCGGCCGACGGGTAGCCGGTCATCGGGTAGCCGCCGGGGGAGAGCCGGCCGACGGGTTGTCGGCCGACGTGTACCCCGACGGGACGGGGGTGTATGCCACCCCGGTCGTCCACTAGCGTCGCGTCCCCATGAACATTCCAGACGACCTCCGGTACTCGGTTGAACATGAGTGGGTTCGAGCCGAGGGTGACCGGGTCCGCGTGGGCATCACGGACTACGCCCAGGACGCCCTCGGCGACATCGTCTACGTCGATCTCCCGGCGGTCGGGACCGAGGTCGAGGTGGGGGGAAATTGGGCGAGGTGGAGTCGACCAAGTCCGTCTCGGAGATCTACGCACCGGTGGCCGGAACCATCACGGCCGTGAACGTCGCCCTCCCCGATGCTCCCGAGCGCATCAACGAGGACCCCTACGGAGAAGGGTGGATCTGCGAAGTGGAACTGGCCGATGCCGCCGCCGTCGACGCCCTGCTCGACCCGTCGGCCTACCGCGACCTCACCGCAGGTTGAGCGCAAAGTTGGCCCTGGCCCCCCGGCCGGGAAAAGAATCCGTGCTGTCGAGTACCGTGGTTGCCGTGTTCTGTAACAACTGCGGGCATCGAAACCCCGAGGGCGTGAACTTCTGCTCCTCGTGTGGCCACGCCCTGCTCGCGGAGGGGGAGGATGCGACGATCACCCTCCACCCGTCCGACGACAACGGTGAGAGCTCCGAGGATGACGCCACCCCCACGCTGGTGGAGATTCCACACGGCGCGGGCGTCCTCGTCGTGACCCGCGGCTCCAACATGGGAGCGCGCTATCTGCTCGGCGACCACATCACCCGGGCCGGCCGTCATCCCGAGAGCGACATCTTCCTCGACGACATCACGGTGTCGCGACGCCACGTCGAGATCACGCACATCGACGGGGGCACCTTCATCATTCGCGACGTGGGCTCGTTGAACGGAACCTACGTCAACCGTGAACGCATCGACGAGGCCACCCTCCTCCCGGGCGACGAAGTGCAGATCGGAAAGTTCAAGTTGCTCTATCTGGTGGCGGGAAACGAGTGAGCAGCCGTACCTACCTCTCCATCGGGGACGTCCTCACGCTGCTCCGCGAGGAGTTCCCCGACGTCACCATCTCCAAAATCCGCTTCTTGGAGAGCCAGGGCCTGGTGAACCCCGAGCGCTCGCCGTCGGGCTACCGCAAGTTCTTCGAGGCCGACGTGGAGCGTCTCCGCTGGGTCCTGCGCCAGCAGCGGGAGCACTTCCTGCCCCTCAAGGTGATCCGGGACCGCCTGGACGCCGGCGACCTGAGCGAGGGAGCGGTGGGGGAGCCTGTGCGCCGCAGGGTCGGTGCCCGCGGCGTCGTCCGAAGCTGGCCCGATCAACGGCAGGGCCCCGGCGCGGGCCCATGCGGTGGCCGGAGCCGGAGTCTCCGGGCGCAGCCGCTCCGGGGGCCTCGGGGGAACGGCCACGGCGGCCCGGACCGAGGGACGGACGCAAGAGCAGTCGACGCAGGCCGACGACGAGGCCATGGCGCGGATATTGGCCGACGCATCTCGCCGGGTGGCGCGCGTGCCCGAGAGCGCTCGTCAACACGCGCCGCTCCAGGCGGTGCCCGATCCCGGTGCCCCGCACTCGGCCGGCCACACCGACGTCCTGAATGTGCCACGCGGAACATGACGCGGCCGCTGTCGGAGCAGCGACGCCCGCCGGCACCGAAGGCCTGCGGGCGGATCCCGACGCGCCGCACTCGGAGGGGACTGCGGCCAAGGACGGCAGGCGCCGCGACCGTGAGCCGTGGTGCCGCTGGCGGCGGACCCGAACAACAGCATGCTTCGACCCGTGCCGCGATCACCGCGCCTGCCGCGGCAGAGCCCGCACCGACCGCGTCTCAGGCACCGGCACCGGCATCGACTCGGCGGGCACGGCACGACTCCGGCGGCGCACGCTGCCGGCGCTTCGGGGCGAGCGGTCCGGCGGAGTGCCGGCGCCAGCGTTGCTGCCGCAGCCACTGTGCCGGGTGCTCGCGGGCGCGCTCCGGTCGGGGGCGCCGGTGGGCCGAGCGCCGGGTGCCGATGTCGGACGGCAGGGCGCCCCGGACAAGCGGACAAGTGGAGCCGGGGGCGCAAGCGGGACGGCCGGGACCGGGCCGACGGGGACCAGGCCGGCCGGGTCGGCCGGTGATCGGGCCGGCGGCGCAACGGGGACGCACCCGGCATCGACGTCGGGCATGGTCACCGGGGCCAGCCTGACGAGCGAAGAGCTCTGCGCGGCCAGCGGGCTCAGTGAGATCGAACTGGCCGGCCTGCAGGGCTTCGGCCTGATCGAGCCGGTCATGGTGGCGGGAATTCCGACCTTCGACGAGGATGCCCTGACGGTGGCCAACCTGGCGGCGGAGTTCCGCAAGTACGGCATCGAGGCTCGCCATCTGCGGCCGTACCGCAACGCCGTCGACCGCGAGATGGGCCGAATTGAGCAGGTCATCATCCCATTACTGCGTCAGCGCAACCCCGAATCGCGTCAGCGGGCGGTCGACGCCGCGGACGAGTTGGGGGCCCTGGGCCAGACCATGCGGGCCACGTTGTTGCGGACGGCGCTCCGGCGCCACGTCGGGGGCTGACCCGAGCCCTCCCTTCGGGCGCTACATTTCATTCATGGTCCGAGTGCTTCTCCGTGCGGTCAGAGTGGACCTCCAGACGAATACCCCGGTCCTCCTCCTTCAGGAAGAGGATGGCGAGGGCAGGACCCTGCCCATCTTCATCGGCAATCCTGAAGCGACCGCCATCGCCTACGCCATCCAGGGCGTGGCCATGCCGCGGCCACTGACCCATGACCTCATGAAGGACATGTTGGGTGCGCTGGAGATCAAGGTCGAGCAGGTGCTGATCACCGAGCTCCGTGCCTCGACGTACTACGCCGAGCTGCACCTTCGACGCGGGGAGGAGCGCACGGTCGTATCGAGCCGGCCGTCCGATGCCGTGGCGGTTGCGGTGCGCACCGAAACGCCCATCTTCGTGGCCGACGAACTGATGGAGTCCGAAGGCATCATCTTGGCGATCGAGGCGGAAGACGAGGGCGACGAGGTGCCCGAGGAATTGGTCGGAGAGTTCCGCCAGTTTCTCGAATCGGTGCGCCCGGAGGACTTCGACGGTTGATGCGCGCAGGGCGCATCCTGCGCGTCGTGGCGATGACGGCGTGCGGTGGACTGATCGCCGCGGCCTGTTCGAGCGGCACTCCGAGCACAACGACGACGACCTCCACCTCGGTCCACCGGACGACCACGACCACCGGCGTCCCACCCACGACGGCGAGCACCACCACGACGACGGGAATTGCTCCCTGCACGCAGGTGAGCGCGACGCCGGGACAGACGCAGGGTGCGGCCGGCACCATCATCGGGACGGTCACCCTGGCTGCCGTCGGCACCGGCAGCTGCACGACCGAGGGCTACCCGAGCCTCACCCGCTACAACTCGAGCGGTGCCGTTGTGCCCACCACCGTGGTGCAGGGATTGACCACGCATATCGCCGGCCCCCCGTCCCAACCGCCGGCGCTGGTCACCCTGTCCGCCGGCCAGAAGGCAGAGTTCACCTTCCAATACTCCGATGTGGTCACCGGCTCGGAGACGAGCTGCGCCGTGTCGTCGACCCTCTCGGTCACCACGCCGGGGGCGACGAGCCCCTCGTCCCCGGTGCCGCTCACCATCTCGGCTTGCAATAACGGCACCGTCGACGTGTCGCCCATCTACACCGCCACCGGCTGACGGACGCATCTCCAGGGTGGGCACCGCTTCTCCCTTGCTTCCCGTCGCTCCCTTCGGGCGCTGGCCCTCACCGCTCGACGCAGGGCAGGCGGCCGCGGGAAAGGTCTCGCTGTCGGACGTCTGCTCCGACGGGGTCTCCGTGTACTGGCTCGAGTCGCGTCCTCGTGACGGCGGTCGGGTCGTCTTCGTCCGCGGGGACGACGAAGGGGTGGAGGATCTCTCCGCCTCCGATGTGAGCATTCGCAGCCGCGTCCATGAATACGGCGGGGGTGCGTGCTGCCTGGTCCCGTCGCTGGGGACGGGCGTTTTCGCCTACGTGGAGGCGTCCGACCAACGAGTGTGGTTACAACGCGGCCGCGGCGACGCCGCGCGCGCGCTGACTCCCCAACCTCCCGACGGCGAGCGCTGGGCCCACGGTGGCCTCGGTGCCAGCGCGGACGGCGCATGGGTGGTGGCGGTGCGCGAAGTGCACGTTGCCGGCGACGCCGCCCCACCTCGCAGGTACGTGGTCGCGCTGGGCACCGGTCCGGAGCACAGCGGCGAGTCGATTCTCGCCGAAGGTCACGACTTCTACGGTGCCCCCCGGCTCGATGCGACCGTGCAACGGCTCGCCGTCGTGGCATGGGACCACCCCGACATGCCGTGGGACCGCTCCGCGGTCATCGTCGTCCCCCTCGCGGTGAAGGCCGCGGCAGGGTCGGGAACCTCTCAGCTCGTGGCGGCCGGGGAGCCGTGGATGGTCGAGGGCGGTGAGGACGTGTCGGTGGGACAGCCGCGGTGGCAGCGCGACGGCGGCCTGTGCTTCGTCTCCGATCGTCACGGGTGGTGGCAGCCCCACACCCACAGCGGGAGGCCCGACGGCCGGCCCCCCGTCGCTTCCACGACGACAGCAGCAGAGTTCCATGGTCCCGACTGGGCCTTGGGCCAGAGCACCATGGCCGAGCTCGCCGACGGAAGCCTGGTGGCGCGATGACGTCGGGGGGTCGGGATGCGGTCGTGCGGATCGTCGGTGCGGACGAGCCGCCGCTCGTGGTGCACGACGCGTGCGTCTCGATCGCCGGACTCTGCGGCCACAGGGACGGCATCGCATTCATCGGCGCACCGCCCGACGGACCGGCCACCGTCTGGACGATGGGAGCGCTCCCGGGTGCCGGGGCCACCCCGTCGGGTACCACCGTTGCCGTGCGGCCGTCCCCGCCGACGCCCCTTTCCCGCAGTGACATCTCCGTCGGGGAGGCCTTCTCTTTCGTCGGACGATCGGACCGCCTTGTGCACGGGTTGTTCTACGAACCGGTCCTCGAGGGCACGGTCGGTCCGCCGGGTGCGCTGCCACCGTTGCTGGTCCAGTGCCACGGAGGCCCGACGGGATCCGTGCAGGCGGGGTACGACGTGGTGGTCCAGTACTTCACCAGTCGCGGCTTCGCCGTTGCGGCCGTCGACTACGCGGGGAGCGCGGGCTACGGACGGGCCTATCGGCTGTCGCTCTGGGGCCGGTGGGGGGTGGCGGACAGCGAGGACTGCGTCGACGCAGCCCGGCATCTCGCCGGCGCCGGACGAGTGGACGGGTCCGCCATGGCCATCCGGGGCTCGAGTGCGGGTGGGCTCACCGCCCTCAACGCGCTGGCCGGCACGGCGTGCTTCGCCGCTGCGGTGTCGTGGTACGGCGTCACCGATCTGCTCGCGCTCGCCGCGACGACGCACGATTTCGAGGCGCATTACACGGATCGGCTCGTGGGCCCTCTGCCTGAATGCCGGGCGCGCTACGAGGAGCGTTCCCCGACCACGCGGGCGGGGGAGCTCGTGGGCTCGGTCCTGCTGCTCCAGGGGCTCGAGGACCTCGTCGTCCCGCCCGGTCAGACCGAAAGGCTGCGTGACGCGCTCGTGGCCCACGGCCGCCACTGCGAGGTCAGGCTGTTTGAGGGGGAGGGCCATGGTTTTCGCCGGGCCGAAACCGTCCGTGCCGCCCTGGAAGAGGAACTGGGATTCTACCTCCGAGTGCTCGACCGCGAAGGCGGCGCCCGGTAGAACTTTCGAGTATCTGTGGTCCGGCTGGGTCTGCTATGTCAGGCTGTGGGGAGCCCATGTCAGCCCCACCGTTTTCGATCGCTGAAGGGTCACCCGTGTGGGGCCGGGCGCGGGTGCGTTACCGGGCGATCACCCCCGAGGCCGGTGACGCCATCCTCTACGGATTGAGCGCTGTCTTCGCCCTCATCACCATTGTCGGCTCGAGCCTGGCCCTGTACCGGCAGTGGGCGGCACTGGCGATCGGTCCGTTCCTCTTCGGCGCAGTGGCGTCGGGCGTCTCGGCACTAGTGGCGGCCCGTCGGGCCCACCGCACCGACGGTGGCACCGGCGCCAGCACCGCCGCCAGCACTCGCCGGCAGCACCGCCGTCAGCACCGGTGCACGCGTTCGTCGGGACGGCGCCAGTGGATAGCCCGCATCGCCATCGCCACCGTCGTCTTCGCGGGCGCCACCGCGATCCCGCTCGGGCTCGAGATCGTCTGGCGCTCCAACGGTGACCCCGGGTCGCATGTCCAGCCCGAGGTGACGGTGATCGAGCGGGGAGGCCAGACGATCGTCAAGGGCAAGGACCCGTATCACGCGGTGACCAATCCCAACGGGAAGATCGTGTACCACGCACCGCGGCGAATCGACGGTCGATGCGTTCTTGCCGTACCTCCCGCTGATGACGGTGTTCGGTATCCCCAGTTATCGCAAGCACGATGTCGTACTCACCGATGCGCGCATCTTCTTCAGCCTCGTCACACTGCTCGTCGCCGCCATCGCACTGTTCCTCTGCCCGGCGGACGGTCGCCGCAAGATGCGCGCTCTCCAAGTCATCGCGATCTTGCCGACCGCAGCGCTTCCGCTCGCGACCGGAGGTGACGACATGCCCGTCGTCGCCTTCCTGTTGCTGGCCATGGTGCTGGCGCAACGCCGACAGCCGTTCGCGTCCGGTGTCGTCTTGGGGATTGTGTCGGCCATGAAGTTCACGGCGTGGCCGCTGGCCGCGCTCGCGCTCTTCGCTGCGCGCGAACAAGAAGGGGGAGCGGCGTCCCCTCACCATGTTCCTCGGCATGCTGGTCGTGGCCGGCCCCGTCGTGGTGCCGTACGCGCTCCAAGGGCCGTGGGCCTTCTTCGACAACGTCATCCTGTTCCCGCTGGGCCTGTCGGGCGTCAAGTCGCCCGCGGCCAGCCCGCTGCCGGGCCATCTCATCGTGACCGCGTTCCCCTTCTTGCACCGCGCACTCCCGGTGGTCGTCGGCACCGTTGGCGGTCTCCTGCTGGCGTGGTACCTCTACAAGCGCCCGCCGCAGACGGCGTCGCAGGTGTGCAAGGTGGCCGGCGTGGTGATGGCGGTCATCACCCTGTTCGCGCCCGCCACACGCATCGGCTACCTGCTCTACCCGATCAATTTCTTCGTGTGGGCCCACCTCTTCTCGGATCGTGCGCGTGGGGAGCAGCTCGAACCTGATGCTCTGGCGCGAGCCGGGACATAGCCGGCCGCCGCGGCCGCAGAGACCGGTCAGACGGCCTGGTCACCGTGGCAACTCGAGCATCGGGGTCAGACCGACCGGCTCGGTGGACTCCGGGCTCAGTCCGGATCCGGTTGCTGGAACAGGCGGACCGTGAAAGGGGTGGTGCCCCGGGCCGGCGCGCCGGCACCGAACGTCGTCGGGGAGATCACCGCGCCCATCTCCCAGAAGAAGCCGTCCGATCCGGCCTTCTTGCCGAGGATGTCGAACGCACCCGGGTCGTGATCGGCCGGCCCGGTACTGAAGATCTGCCAACCCTGCTTCTTCATGACGCTCTTGTAGAAGGCCTCGAGTGCCGCCTGCGACTCGTTGACCTTCAGCGAGATCTGCGCGTCGTACTGCTGCGCCGATTGGGTGTTGTTGACGAAGGAGACCCGCTTGGCGCCAAGAGGGATGGAGACCGCGTTGAGGATGTTGCCCGGGGGCTGGCCCGAGACGGTGATGACCTTGAGGTCGTGCACGGCGGGCACGGCCCGCACCGGCGTGCCGGGCACGGCGAACGAACTGGTTGACGACCTGGTCTCCTGGACCGAATTGGAGGTGAGGAAGCCGGCGCCAACGAAGAGGACGAGGATCAACAGCCCGATGCCGGGCACGATCATGGCCGCCTTCATGTTGAATCCCGCCCGTGGCGGGGGGCGCAGTGGTGCCGCGTCGTCGAGACTCATGGCCTCAAAATCCTACGTTCAGGGGAACCACCCAAAATCGGCGGCCTTGCATGCACCGTCCCCCTTTGCGCCAGGCGACCGGAGCGAGGCCGTCGGACATCAGCCCGACCATCCGAAATGGTCGATGGGCCCGTGCCCCTCGCCGAGACGCCAGGCGGCGCCCCCGACCAGCCCCCGGGCTACGAAGGCCTTGGCCGCCCGCACGGCCTCGAGCACGTCGGCCCCCAGGGCGAGGTTCGCGGCGATGGCGGCCGACAGCGAGCACCCGGTGCCGTGGTCGTTGCCGGTCTCCACGCGCACGGCCTCGAGCACGGTGATCCCTTCGAGGTCCGGCCACGACGTCATGGGCCGCATCGGTGAGGTGGCCCCCTTTCACCACCACGAAACGGGTGCCCCCGGCCCGGATCTGCTCCGCGGCCTCGGTCATGGCCTCGACGTTCATGAGCTGTTCCACGGCGCGGTCGGTGAGGGCGGCGGCTTCGCGCAAGTTCGGCGTGACCATCAGGGCGTGCGGGAGGAGGCGGGTGCGATACGCCTCGAGCCCGTCGGGCGTCATGAGTGCCTGCCCACTGGAGGAGACGAGCACCGGATCGACCACGAGCTGCGGGAGCCGGCCGGCGGCGGCCAGCTCTGCGACCACATCGACGATGCCCCGGGTGGCCAGCATCCCGGTCTTGACGCTCCGCACGTCGAAGTCGTCGAGCACGGTCTCGATCTGCAGGCGGACGAAGTCGGGTTCCATGGCAGCCACGCCGCGCACCTGGGCCGTGTTCTGTGCGGTCACCGCGGTCAGTGCGGTGGTCCCGTGCACTCGGTGCGCGGCGAACGTCTTCAGATCGGCCTGCGCCCCGGCGCCCCCGCCCGAGTCGGACCCCGCGATGCTGAGCGCGGTTGGAGGTGTAGCAGTGCCTGGCACCCGCCCACGATAGCGAGCGGGTGCGCCGCTCCTTTCCGGTCCCGACCCGGTCGGGATCATTCGGACGGACCAGCACCGTTCGGACCGGCACGGTTCGGACCAGACCGGTCGCGGGGTATCGTCGTCGTTGATGGCGTCCGACCCCCTGTGCATCGCATCCCGAGGCGCTGTGTATCGCGGGCGAGTCACTGTCTTCCCGTCTGCTCCTGGGTACCGGTGGGATGACGAGCCTGCGTGCCCTGCGCGAGGCACTGGTCGAGTCGGGCACGGCACTCGCCACTGTCGCCGTGCGGAGGGTCGACCCTTCGGGTAAGGGGGCGTTGCTCGATCTGCTGACCGAGGTCGGCGTGCGGGTGCTCCCCAACACCGCCGGGTGCTTCACCGCCGGCGAGGCCGTGCTGACGGCCAAGCTGGCCCGGGAGGCCTTCGAAACCGACTGGGTGAAGTTGGAGGTGATCGGCGACGATCGCACCCTTCTGCCCGATGCGGTCGAGCTCCTGGCCGCCGCCGAGCAACTGGTCGACGACGGGTTCGTCGTCCTGCCCTATACGACCGACGACCCCGTGCTGGCTTTCCGCCTGCAACAGGTCGGCTGTGCCGCCGTCATGCCCCTGGGGGCGCCCATCGGGAGCGGCCTGGGGATCCGCAACCCCCACAACATCGCCCTGCTGCGCGAGGCGGTCCACGTACCCGGTCATCCTCGATGCCGGCATCGGTACAGCGCCTCCGATGCGGCGATGGCCATGGAGCTCGGTTGCGACGGCGTCTTGGTGGCGACGGCCGTGAACCGGGCCCACGAGCCCGCGGCGATGGCGCGGGCCATGCGGTTGGCCACGCGAGGCCGGCTACCTGGCCCGCCGTGCCGGCCGCATCCCGGTGCGCTTCCATGCGGAGCCGTCGAGCCCCAACGAAGGGCGGGCGGACTTCGGGGGCTTCGACACGAGGGGACCCCGCTATCGACTGACTGCCTTGACGCCCCCTCCTCCGCTCGCTATGTTAGGTCAGCCTAAGATTAGGGAAGCCTAAGCACCTGAGGTAGGAGGGGATACACGACGTGACGTCGGCAGGGGGCGACCGTGAGGATCTCGCGGCGCGCCAGTGGCGTGGCTTCAGGCTCGTTGCCGCCCCGCTGTTCGCAATCAAGGACATCAAGAAGGAGGACCGCCCGGTCGACGAGGCGTGCCCCGGGGTGGCGTCGTGAGAGCCGCACTCGGGCGGACCAGACCAGGTGCCGGTCCGCGCGACCGGAATGAGCGCAGCGCACTCGCGGTCGGCTCGGCACGGTGCTGGCCGTCGGCGGGCCCCTGGCCGGGGGAGGGGCAGCGTCGGCCGCCACCTCGAAGGGCAGCATCACCCTCTACAGCGGGCAACATGTCCAGACGACGCAGCTGCTGGTCAACGGCTTCGAGAAGAAGACCGGCATCACGGTCAACGTCCGCTCGGACGACGAGGACGTCCTGGCGGACCAGATGGTGACCGAGGGCGCACGTTCGCCGGCCGACGTGTTCTTCACCGAGAACTCGCCGCCATTGCAGTTCCTGGCCTCCAAGGGTCTGCTCGCCCGGATCGCTCCGTCAACCCTGGCCAAGACGCCGTCCCGGTTCAATTCGCCGCAGGGCAAGTGGGTCGGTGTCTCGGCCCGGGTGAGCGTGCTCGTCTATAACACCGAACCTGCTCAAGGCGAGCCAGCTCCCGACGTCAGCCATGGACCTGGCCAAGCCGGTGTGGAAGGGCAAGCTCGCCATCGCCGGCGGGGAGACCGACTTCCAGCCCATCGTCACCTCCATCGCGCGCACCTACGGCAACGCGGCCGCGCTCACGTGGCTCAAGGCGGTCAAGGCCAATGCCGGCAGCAGCCACTCCTACCCCGACAACGAGACGCTGGCCGATCAGGTCAACCGGGGCCAGGCGGCGATCGGGATCATCAACGAGTACTACTGGTACCGCGAGCGCGAGCGCAGGTCGGGCGCCAACAACATGCACTCGGCCATCGCCTACCTCGCGCCGCACGACGTCGGGTACGTGCTCGACGTCTCGGGGGCCGGCATCCTCAAGTCCTCGAAGCACAAGGCGGCGGCGCAGCAGTTCGTGGCGTACCTCAACTCCAAGGCGGGCCAAGAGATCATCGATCACAGCCAGAGTTGGGAGTACCCGATCGCCGTCGGGCGTGCAGCGGACGGGCGAGACGCCGTTCAACCAGCTCCAACCCAACTCCATCACGATCGCCCAGCTGGGCACGGGGCCGAGGCGATCAAGCTCCTCCAGGAGGCGCAGCTCTTGTGACCGTGCGGTGACCTCGGTCGTCGCCACTACGGCGAGCGAGCGTCCCCCGGTCACGCCGGGGGCGTCGTCGCGCCCGCCCCGGCGCCGTTGGCGGCAGGACAACCGGCGCCTGCCCCGGCTCCTCGTACTGGGGGCGTTGGTGGCGACCGTCGCTGTGGTCCTGCCGCTCGTCTTCCTGGTCACCCAGGCCGTCCAGGTCGGATGGGGCACGCTGGATCCGCTCCTCTTCCGGGGGCTCACGGCCCAACTGATCTGGAACACGGTGAGCCTCACCGTGGTGGTCACCGCCCTGTGCGCGGTCATCGGGACGGTCTCGGCCTGGTTCATCGAGCGCACCCGGCTGCCGGGTCGGCGTTACTGGGCCGTGCTGGTGGTGATCCCTCTCGGGATACCCGACTTCGTGGTCAGCTTCGGTTGGCGCGCCATCTTTCCCGCCTTCGGGGGCTTCTGGGCGGCCGTTCTCGTCATGACGCTGGCCGTCTATCCGCTGGTCTTCCTGCCCGTCGCGGCGAGCCTGCGCAACGCGGATCCGGCCCAGGAGGAGGTGGCGCGCAGCTTGGGCCTCGGCCGGATGGCGACATTCTGGAAGGTGACGGTGGGACAGGCCCGTCTGGCCATTCTCGGCGGCTCGGTGCTCGTCGCACTGGTCGTGCTGGCCGAGTTCGGCGCCTTCGAGATCCTCGGCTTCAACACGTTGACCACGGAGATCTTCACCGAGTTCACCGTGGGCCTCAACCAGACGGCGGCGTGCGCTCTCTCCTTGATCCTCGTCGCGCTCGGCCTCGTCATCCTTCTCGGCGAGGGGGCCGCCCGGGGCCATGGCCGGGGAGCCCGGCTCGGGAGCCGGCGCGGCGCGACGGATCCGTCCCCAACCGCTGGGGCGTGCCATGCCGGCCGTGCTGGGCGGGGTGGGACTGCTCGTCGGGCTGGCGCTGGGGGTGCCCGTCGGGTCGATCATCTACCTCATCGTGCGGGGCGGGAACTCGACGTTGCCGCCGGCCTCCTTGTGGGGCGCGGCGGCGCACACCTTCACGTACGCCGGGTCGGCCGGTGTCATCGCCACCGTGGCCGCACTCCCATCGCGCTTGCTCTCCGTGCGCTTCCCCCGGCGAGAGGTGCGGGTCCTCGAGCGCTCCAACATGCTGATCCTGGCTGTGCCGGGCCTGGTGATCGCACTGTCCTTCACGTACCTGACCGAGCAACTGCTGGCCGGCTTCCTGTACCAGACCCCGCTCTTGTTGGTGCTGGTCTACGCGGTCATGTTCTTCCCCATGGCCGTGGTCTCGGTCCGGGCCGCGGTGGCGCGTTCGCCGGTCGGGCTCGAAGAGGTCGGGCATTCGTCTGGGCGTCCGGCGGAGCGCCGTCTTCTGGCGGGTCACCCTGCCGCTCATCGGGCCCGGGCTGGTGGCGGCGTTCTGTCTGGTGTTCTTGGAGTCGGCCATCGAGCTCACCGCCACGCTGGTCCTGCAGGCCGACCGGCGTGCAGACGCTGGCGACCCAGTTCTGGGTCTATCAGACGGATCTGTCCTACAGCCAGGCTGCGCCCTACGCCGGCGTGATCGTCTTGATCGCCGCCGTTCCCAGCTATGTCCTGGGCCGCTGGTTCGACCGCCTGCCCGCCCGCACGGCCAGCGTCCAGGCACCGGGCCTGGTGGGACCGGGGTCTCCGGGGACGGGAGCGAGTCAGCGGCCCTGGCACCGGGCACAATGGTGAGCCTGTGAAGGGTCTTTCCATCTCCGGGGTCACGAAGGCGTTCGGGGGTCTGCCGGTCCTGTCCGGCGTCGACCTCGAGGTGCCCGAAGGGTCGTTCACCGCGATTCTCGGTCCGTCGGGGAGCGGCAAGACGACCCTGCTCCGGATCATCGCCGGGTTCGAGCGACCGGAGGCCGGTGCAGGTCCGCCTGGGTGACGAGGTGGTCGACGACGCGGCCCAGCGGTTCGTCCCCTGCGAGAAGCGACGGATCGGCTATGTGCCCCAGGAGGGTGCGCTGTTCCCGCATCTCAGCGTCGGGCGCAATGTGGCGTTCGCCCTGCCCCGCTCCGAGCGCCGCAGCAGCCGGGTGGACGAGTTGCTCGAACTGGTCGGCCTGGCCGGCTTGGCCCGCCGCTACCCCCATCAGCTCTCCGGCGGCCAGCAGCAGCGCGTCGCCCTGGCCCGCGCCCTCGCCTCGCAGCCCGAGATCGTCCTCCTCGACGAGCCCTTCTCCTCCCTCGACGCCTCGCTCCGCGCCTCGGTCCGCGGCCGACGTCCACGACGTGCTCCGGCTCACGGGAGCCACGTCGATCCTCGTGACGCACGATCAGGACGAGGCGCTGTCGATGGCCGACCAGGTGGCCATCCTCCGTGGGGGGGTCATCGCCCAGATCAACACGCCGTCGATGTTGTATCGAGCCCCCCGCGACGCCGATCTGGCCCAATTCCTGGGTGAGGCCAATCTCGTCGAGGGCACCCTCAAGAGCGACGTCGTCCTGACGGGTCTCGGTGAGCTGCCGGTGGCGCCCGGGGCTGCCGTACGGCGGGGCCGGCGAACGAGCGGACCCGGGGTCGGGAACGGGTCGGCCGCCCGGAACGGGTCGGACCGGGTGCTGGTGATGGTCCGCCCCGAACAGCTGCTCCTGGGTGACGGCGATGCGGCCGTCCCGAGCGTGGTGCGGAGCTACGAGTACTTCGGTCACGATGCGGTCGTGCGGGTCCAGCCCGACGACGGGGGCCTGCCCGAGCTGGTCGTGCGGATCAGCGGTGGCATCCCGCTCGCCCCCGGGACCCGTGTCGGGGTGAGGGTGCAGGGGACCGTGGTGGTGTGGCCCGAATCTGCCGAGGTGGGGGAGCTTCGAGGAGCCGGAAAGTCTTCGAACCACGCCTGCGTAACTACCTCGTTGTCGTCTCCGGCTGAGCTACCATGGGGTACCGAAGCGGGAGCACAGGAGGTGCGATGGCTGACGTGCCGACAACCGACGTCGGAGGGTTCCACGGTCCGCAGGTGTGCGATCTCGTGGGCATCTCCTATCGGCAGCTGGACTACTGGGCCCGAACCGGGCTGCTCCAGCCCTCGGTCGCCGCGGCACGGGGGAGCGGTACCCGGCGGGTCTACTCCTACTCCGACGTCCTCGAACTCAAGGTGATCAAGCAGCTGCTCGACGCCGGGGTCTCCCTGCAATCCGCCCGCCGAGCCGTGGAGTGCCTCCGTGGCGATCTGGGTGCCGACGTCGCCTCGTCCAATCTCGTCCTGACCGGGACGAGCTCGGTGCTGGCCCGTTCGAACGGCGAGGTCGTCGACCTGCTCGCCGGGGGCCAGGGTGTCTTCAACATCGTGCCGTTGGCAGGGGTGGTGGACGAGCTCGAAGCCGACATCGTGCGCTTGGACATCGCGGCCCAGTCGCGCCCGTCCGGCGAGCGACCGGCGACCGCCCCGGTGGCTCGGGCCGCCGGCGAGTGAGTCAAGCCGTTCCCGCACAACGTCGGCGACCGCGTCCGCGGCATCCGTCGGGCGCACCTGCCGGAAGCGTCCGGTTCGCACATCCTTCGGAGCGGCTCTTCGCCGCCCTGCTCGACCTCTACGACGAGCATTGGGAGTACGAGCCCGTCGAGTTCCCCCTCCGCTGGGACGAGTCGGGCTCTCCGGTCTCGGGCTTCCGACCGGATTTCTGGTTGCCCGAGCGGGGACTCTTCATCGAATTGACCACGGCCGAGCAGCGACTGGTCACCCGCAAGAACGGAAAGGTCCGGCGGATGCGGGAGCTCTACCCCGAGATCCCGGTGCTGGTGGTGTACCAGCGTGACTTCCTGGCTCTCCTCGAAGCGCACGGCCTTGATGTGAACGCTCCCTCTGCCGCCTAATCTGGCGAGGTGGTGGCCGACGACAACGAGAGCACGACGCCCTCGTACCGTCATTCGCCCCTCAATGCGGCGCACGTGGCCCTCGGGGCCAAGATGGTGCCGTTCGGTGGGTGGGAGATGCCGCTGGCCTACCCTTCGGGCACCATGGCCGAGCACCGGGCCTGTCGGGAGGGGGCGGTGGCGTTCGACGTCAGCCATCTCGGCGCCGTGCGCGTCCAGGGGCCGACCGCGTTCGACGACCTGCAGCACTCCCTGAGCAACGACCTGCGGCGGATCGCCCCCGGCCGGGCGCAGTACACCCATCTGCTCGACGAGACGGGTTCGGTGGCCGACGACATCATCGTGTTGTGGATCGACGACGAGCTGTTCGACGTCATGCCCAACGCGTCGAACACCAGCCGGGTGGTGGCCGCCATCGGGGGCGAGGACGTGACGAGCGAACCGGGCGGTCGTCGCCGTGCAGGGCCCGAGCGCCCGGGCGCTCCTGGCGGAGGTTTCACCCGATGCGGCCGCCGTCCCGCGTTTCGGCGTCGCCCGCTTCGATTGGGAGGGGATCTCGTGCGTGGTCTCCGGCACCGGGCTACACCGGTGAGGACGGGGTCGAGTGTGCGGTGCCGGCGGCGCACGCCGAGCGAATTCTGGTCGGCCATTCTGGACACCGGCGTCCTGCCGGCCGGGTTGGGGGCGCGCGACACCCTGCGCCTCGAAGCGGGGCTGCCCCTGCACGGGCACGAGCTGGGGCCGGGGATCACGCCGCTGCAGGCCGAGCTGGGTTGGGTCGTCGGTTGGAGCAAGGGTGACTTCATCGGGCGCGCCGCGCTGGAGGAGGAGAGGGACGAGGGCCCGAGACGGCGCTTGCGGGGCGTGGTGGGGGAGGGGCGCCAGCCCCTCCGCGACGGCGCCGAGGTCTTCGCCGGCGGCCGGGATGTCGGGTTCCTGACCAGCGGCAACTTCTCGCCCATGCGCGAGCGGGGGATCGGCCTCGCCCTGATCGATGCCGGACGCGCAGCTGCTCGACGGTGATGCCGGTGACCGTCATTCAACGGGGCCGTGCGCTGCCGGCCACCCTCGTCCGCCCGCCCTTGTGGCCTCCGAGAGTGGAGGAGTAATGCCCGACTATCTGCCACATACCGAGGATGAACTGGCCCAGATGTTGGGATTTCTCGGGCTCTCCTCGCTCGACGAGCTCTTCGCCGCCGTGCCGGCCGCGCTGCGCCTCGGCCGGGGCCTCGGGCTGGCCGACGGATCCCCCGAACCCGATGTCCTCGTGCGCATGGAGGCGCTGGGTGAGGCCAACCGGGCCCGGACCGATCGCCTGGTGTGCTTCGCCGGTGGCGGGGCCTACGACCACGAGGTGCCGCCGGTCGTGCGGGCGTTGGCCGGGCGCTCGGAGTTCGTCACCTCCTACACGCCGTATCAGCCCGAGGTGGCGCAAGGCATCCTCCAGGCGGTCTTCGAATTCCAGACCATGGTGGCCCGCCTGGCCGGATTGCCCGTCGCCAACGCCTCGCTCTATGACGGGGCGAACGCCTTGGTCGAGGCGGTGAACCTGGGCGTGGCGGCCTCGGGCCGCCAGACCGTGTGGCTTTCGGCGGGCGTGCCACCGCACTGGCGGGCCGTGCTCAAGACATTCGCCGCCGGCACCGGCCACGTCGTGGTCGATGTGCCGCTGCAGCAGGGGCTGACGGACTGGCCCTCGGCTCGGCGGCGCCGGGCGGCCCGGGCGAGGGTCCGGGGAGAAGCGCCGGGCGTGCTGGTCGTGGGTTACCCGAACTATCTGGGGTGCCTCGAGGACATCGCGGCGGCCCGCCGGCTCTGCGATGCGACGGGCGCCCTGTTGGTCGTCGTCGCCGATCCGGTGTCGGCGGCCATCCTGCGCTCGCCCGGGGAGAGCGGGGCCGATGTCGTGGTCGGCGAGGGGCAGCCCCTCGGGACGGCGCTCGAGCTTCGGAGGTCCCTACCTCGGGCTCTTCGCCGTGGCGGCAGCAACACGTGCGCCGGCTGCCGGGGCGCCTGGTGGGCGAGACGGTGGACATCGAGGGGACCCGGGCCTACGTCACCACCTTGCGGGCACGGGAGCAGGACATCCGGCGCGAGAAGGCCACCTCCAACGTGTGCACGAACCAGACCCTGATGGCGGTCTATGCCGCGGTGCAGCTGGGCTGGCTCGGCACCTCGGGACTGCGCGAGGTGGCACTGCGCTGCGCCCGGGGCACGAGGTTCTGCCGCGAGTCGATGCTCACGCTGAGCGGCGTGGAGCCCATCACGGGCGTCACGCCCACCCTGCGCGAGTTCGCCGTGCGCCTGCCCATCCCCGGCCGTGTCGCCATCGAACGGCTGGCCGACGAGGGGTATCTCGGCGGCTTGGCGCTGGCCGATCTGGTGGGTGACGAGGGCGACGGCTCGGTCGATGCTGACGATGCCGCGCACGGGTTGCTGGTCGCGGTCACCGAGCGGCGCACCCGCGCCGAAGTGGAGGGATTCGTGCGGACGCTGGACAAGGTGGTGCGATGAGCGGCGGCGGCCGGCGGCACGGGCGGCCGAGCAGCGCGCCATCATGGGGTGGGAGTACGGCCGAACCGACACTCTTCGAGCTGTCGCAGCCCGGCCGGAGCAGCTGGCAGTTGCGGACGACCGGGATGCCCGAGTGGGGGGCCGAGGAACTGGTGCCGGCCGAGCACATCGCGGTCGGAGCCGGTCCCGTTGGCCGAGGTCTCCGAGCGTGACCTGGTCGGACACTTCACCCGTCTGAGCCACCGGCAGTTCTCGGTCGACCTCGGGGCGTATCCGTTGGGCTCGTGCACCATGAAGTACAACCCGAAGCTGTGCGACACCGTGGCCGGACTGCCGGGACTGGCCGGTGTGCACCCGGGTGCTCCGGCCTCGCTCTGCCAGGGCTGGCTGCAGATCTTCGTCGAGCTCGAAGAAGCCCTGTGCGAGGTGACCGGCATGGCGGCGGCCACACTGCAACCGGCGGCCGGCGCGGCGGGGGAGCTGACCGGGCTGCTGCTGATGCGGGCGTACCACGAGGCCCGCGGCGAGTCGCGCCATCGGGTGATCATCCCCGACTCGGCCCACGGGACGAATCCGGCGTCGGTCACGCTGGGCGGCTACGAGACGGTCACCGTCCCGAGCGACGCACGGGGTTGCGTCGACCTGGAGGCGTTGCGGTCGGTTCTCGACACCGACGTGGCGGGCATCATGTTGACCAACCCGAACACGCTGGGACTGTTCGAAGAGGACATCGAGGCCATCGCCGCGGCCATCCATGAGGTCGGAGGCCTGCTCTACTACGACGGCGCCAACCTCAACGCCATCCTGGGTGTGGTGCGGCCCGGCGACATGGGGTTCGACATCGTGCACATGAACCTGCACAAGACCTTCGCCACCCCGCACGGTGGGGAGGGCCCGGCGCCGGGCCCGTTGCCGTCTCGCCCCGCCTGGTCGACTTCCTGCCCGGGCCGCGCCCGGCGCGGCTGCCGCCGGGGTCGGACGACGCGTTCGGCTACATGACGCCGGCCCAGCTCCATCGGACGCGTGCACAGCTGGCACGGCAACGCCCTGGTCCTGGCCCGCGCGCTGGCCTATATCGAGGTGCACGGCGGGGACGGCCTGCGCCGGGTGGCCGAGCGGGCGGTGCTCAACGCCAACTGGATCAGGCGACGACTCTCCGCCGTCTATGACGTCCCGTTCGATCGACCCTGCATGCACGAGGTCGTGCTCTCGGCGGCCAGCTTGAAGAAGAAGTACGGCACCAAGGCGCTCGATGTCGGCAAGCGCCTGCTCGAGTTCGGCTTCCACTCACCGACGATCTACTTCCCGCTCATCGTCGACGAGGCCCTGATGATCGAGCCGACCGAGACGGAGAGCCTGCAGACGCTCGAGGCCCTGGCCGACGCCCTCGAGGCGATCGCCGCCGAGGCGGCGGCCGGGGAGCCGTTGAACGAAGCGCCGCGCACGACGCCGGTGCGCCGGGTGGACGAAGCGCGGGCCGCGCGCGCACGCTCGTCCCGACGTTCGATGCCCGCCCCGGTAGACCGCTCGCCCGGCAGCGGGTAGGTGTGCGCGTGGCGCGATCGTCCCCGTCGATCACGTGGAGCCGTGCGGTCGCCGTGTCCGGGCCACACTCGGCGAGTCAGACTCGTCTTCGACACGCTCGCATGCCACGCTACGTGTGGGAGTGGCCCTTGCTATCCGCAGTACTACATCCCCTGGGCGGACGTGGACCGAGGACATCGTCGTCGACGAGCAGCACCCGCAGACCGACCATCGCGGATCGGTGCGGCTCTTCGGGCTCGAGGGTCGGCGACATCGTGCGGCCGAGTGCAGTGCGCGTGTACGGCGACTCGAGCATCGAAGGGCTCGTCGGGACGGCCCGCTTCGAGTGGTCCGCGACTGGACAGTTGGTTCGAGGAGGACGAGGAGATCTTCGTGCACCCGCGGAGCCCCTACGTCCGGGTCGATGCACAGCGCTCGACCCGCCCGGTCCGCGTCGAATCCGGCGGCGTCGTGTTGGCGGAGTCCTCTTCGCCGGTGATGGTGTTCGAAACGGGTCTCCCCACCCGCTACTACCTCAATCGCACCGAGGTGGATTTCTGCGCACCTGACGGCATCGGCGACCGTCACCTCTTGCCCGTACAAGGGGACGACGAGCGGGTACTGGTCGCTGACGATCGGTGACGAGGAGATTCGGGACCTGGCGTGGTCCTATGACTTCCCGACGCCGCCAATTGCTGCCGATCGCCGGCCTGATCGCCTTCTACAACGAGAAGGTCGACATTTTCGTCGGCGGCGAGCTCCTGCCCCGGCCCACAACGCACTTCTTCATAACCCCCAAATCGCACCGTCCGGCGGGCCCCGAGCGGCCCCCAGCGGCGGGCAGCGGCGACCAGCGACCTCGTCAGCGGGTTCGCTCGTCGCCCCCACCCCTTTTGTCACCGTGCCGCAGGTCCGCCGGAAAGGGACCGGGCCGGCGACAGGAGCACCGCCGGCGAGCTGGAGCTCCTTTTGAAAATTCGGCTGTCGATGAGGGGAAGGGACCGGGCCCTCCGGCGCCCAATTGAAAATGGTCCTTGCAAGACTCGGGGAGATGACGATACTGTGGTCAGTCGAGGTCCAAAAGGGCTGAGGGCATGGGTTCGAGGGGGGCATTACATGTTTTTCAGGCGTGCTATTCCTGGCGACGGCACATGGTCACGGCGGATCGCAACCGTTGTCTCTGCTTCGGCCATAGCGGGATCGATGCTGGTGGCGGTCGGCGGCGGCCGCGACACCGGCCGGAGCAGCAAGTGCGAGCGGTACGACGATCGTCATCGGGGACCTGTGCAGCTGCACCGGCATCCAGTCCTCGAGCGTCGTGCTGTCGACGCCGACCGACCAGGCCTGGGTGTCATCGGTCAACGCCAATGGCGGCATCGCTGGACACCCGGTCAAGATCATCTACGCCGACGACCAGACGAACCCTGCGGTGGCCACGACCGATATCGGGAAGTTCATCCAGACCGATCACGTCGCAGCGATCATCGACAACAGCCAAGAGGACTCGGCATGGATCAGTGAAGCCGTCAGCGCCGGTGTTCCGGTCATCGGCGGGGTCAACAGCGTCCTGGGGTACACGAACGCCGATGTCTTCCCGTCCGGATCGACGCTGAACTACGGCATCGCGGGGGAGGATGCCGGTGCGGCGAAAGCCGGCATCAAGACTGAAGCCATCTTCTATTGCGTCGAGGCGGCTTCCTGCAAGGAAATCACTTCCCTCGCAGGCAAGGTCGGCCAACAGTTCGGCATCAAGGTGATCTACACCTCGGGTATCAGCTTCACCGCACCGAACTACGCGGCCCAGTGCGTGGCGGCGAAAGCAACAGGTGCCGACTCGCTGGAGACCGCCGATGCGAACATCGTCGTCGAGAAGGCAGCCGACAACTGTGCGACCCAGGGCTGGCACCCCGTCGAGGTCACCGCGACGAGCGAAATCGGGAGCGGCATGGCGACGGACCCCAACTTCAAGACGATGGTCGCCTCAATGAACGACATCCCGTGGGTGGTCCACAATGGCGCCACGAAGTCCATGTACGCCGCGCTCGACAAGTATCAGCCCGCGGTCGAGAGCTCGTCGAACTTCGGCGAGCAAGTCGTGCTGGAGTGGGCGAACCTGGTCCTGCTGCAGCACGCCATCGACGGCGGCAGCACCATCGAGTGGCACGAACGTGACGGGGGCGGTCGTGAAGAAGGGCCTGTACCATCTGCCGTGCGGGCGACAACCTGGGTGGCATCGCCGCCCAGACGCTCCACTTCACCAAGGGAGTGCCCGCCAACTTCAACTGCTGGTACTACATGGGTACCAAGAACGGGAAGTTCGTCTGGTCGAACAATCACAAGCCCATCTGTGCGCCGCTGATGAAGCCGGGCACAGCCGAGGGCGGGCCGGTGCTCAAGAAGTAGGGATCGTTCGGTGTCCGGCGGCCGCGGGCCGGTCACCCGCTGGGCCGCGGGAGCACCGGACCGGATGGTGAGCACGTCACTGAGCCAGGACAACCCTTTTTCGAGCGCGGCGGGCGGCGCCTCGGCCACGACGTGACGGGCGATGTCGGCCACGGTCGTCCGGCGCAGTTCGTCCTGCCACGCCGCCTCGGCCCGCCCCATGGCGGCGGCGATCCCGCACACCGGCCCGTAGAGGCGCCGGGCCACCCGTGAGGGGCCTTTGCGTCGGATCTCGGTGCACCGGAACATCGGCGTCGGATCCGTCGATGGCGTAGACGATGTCGAGCAGGGTGATCTCCGACGGTGGCCGGGCGAGCCGGTAGCCGCCGAAGCGGCCCGTGGTGGCGTCAACGATGCCGGCGCGGATGAGCGCCTGCAGCGATTTGGCAAGGTAGGGACCGGGGACTCCGTGGTACTCGGCCAGCCGTGCCGCCGGGAGAGTGGTCCCCTCCGGCAGGGCGGCGAGCAACACGGCGCAGTGCGCGGCCCACTCGACCCCTTCGTTCATCTTCATATGTGGATCTTACTTGTCCGGAGTATCTCCCACGGCATATATTCGGATATCTAGACATCTGAATAAAGGAGGACGTCATGCGCATCGCAGTGGCCGGCGGAACCGGGGTGGTGGGAAAGTTCGTGGTCGGGAGCGGCGACACGCGGCCGGGCATGATGTGGTGCTCCCTCAGCCGGCGCACCGGGGTCGACGTGCGCACGCGGTGAGGGACTTGCCGGCTGCACTCCGCGGGGTCGAGGTCATCGTGGACACGACCAATGCAGGGACGACGAATCGGGACAAGGCAACGGCGTTCTTCACCGAGGTGACGCGGAACCTCCACAGCGGTCGGCGTGGGGGAGGGGGTGGCGCATCTCGTCGTCCTCTCCATCGTGGGTCTCGAACGGGTGCCCGGGTACGGCTATTACGAGGCCAAGTTGGCGCACGAGAAGGCGGCGCAGGCTGGTCCACTCCCGGCGACCATCGTCCGGGCCACCCAGTTCCACGAGTTCCCGGCCCAGATCCTGGAGTGGACCCGCCAGGGCCCGCTCGCCGTGGTTCCCCGGAGCAGGATCCAGCCGGTTGCGGCGCGTTCGGTCGGTCAGGTCCTGCTCGAGGCGGCCGTGGCACCGGCGCCGGTACCCGGGCGCGGGGAGACGGCGTGCGGGTCGAGGTCGCCGGTCCCGAGGAAGCAGACCTGGTCGCGCTGGCTCGTGCTGTCGTGCGCCACAGAGGCGAGCGGGTGTGGGTCATTCCCTTCAGGGTTCCGGGACCGGCCGGGAGGGCCATGCGCTCCGGGGGCCAGTTGCCGACTCCCGACGTCCGCGTGGTGGGGCCGAGCTTCTCGGAGTGGATCGAGGGGTCGGATCTCGCGTTGGTGATGTGACCACGGTCAGTGGCCAACCGAGTCGTCATTCCGCTCCGGCGCTCTGAGGGCCAGCCCGAGCCGTCCCGTCCGACCCTCGTCACCCGGTACCAGGCTCACCGTGCCCATGCGCGGAGGAGCGAGGAGGCATCGACGCAGAGCCGCTCGATGACGTGCGCGACCGAACGGGCTTCGGTGAGCGACCCGACCCCTTGGCCCACGTTGACCGGCATCATCGCCGCATCTCCCGCACAGATGGCGGTCGTCAGGGCAGTTGACAGGCGTCGCGGTCGGCTGCCGGCTGAACGTCGTCTCCGGTCCATCGGTCGGTGAATTCGTTGCGCAGAACTCGTTCGGGGTACTCGGGCGGCCATGGGTAGCCGAGTGCGACGTCGAACACGCGGGTGACCACCGTGTCCGCCCCTGAGGCGCGCAGCAGTGCCTGGCGCGCTGCGTCTGTGTTCAACGACTCGGGGCAGGCCGCGAAGGCGGTTCCCAGCCATACCCCTGACGCTCCCGCCGCGAGGACGGCGGCGACGCCGCGCCCGGTCGCGATACCTCCGGCGGCGAGTACCGGCACCTCGACGGCGTCGAGCACGGCCTCCAGTAACGGCAGGGTGCCGATTGTGGGTTGGCCGTGCCCGCCTCCCTCGGCGCCCCGCGCCACCAGGACCTCGATGCCGGCCTCCGCGGCCCGTCGTGCCTGATCGGCATCGGAGACCTGGGTCGCGGTGATGATCCCGGCGGCGTGAACCGGGTCCGCCCACGACCAGTCGTCGCCGAAGCTCACCGAAACCAGGACCGGCCGGGCCGCTACCGCAGCCTCCAGCAGCGCCGGGTCCCGCTTGACAGCCCAGTCGATGAGGCCGATCCCAAAACCGACTCCTGCCACGCGCGGGGATACCGGCCTCGGTTTCGAGGGACTTCGTTGACCCGGCGCTTCCCACGCCGATCATCCCCAGCCCGCCTGCGGCAGAGACCGCCGCCGCCAATCTTCCGCCGGCGACGCCGCCCATCGGCGCGTTCACAATGGGGACGTGCAGGCCCGCCGCCTCGGACCATGCCGTGGAGAGTCCCTTCACAGGTGGTCCCTGTGTCGGGGCAACCGGGACGGTGGTTCCCGCCGTCGGCGATCATGCCACACTCTGGACAGACACGCCCTGCCCAGCATGCCGCATCGCCGCCTTCGTCCTTCGGCTCGTTGGCGGCACGGTCCACGGCGAAGAACTCGACGCTGAAGTGCACGGTACCCAACGGCTCGACATGGTGCTCGACACCGGGTGGGATGGCTTGCGTCGCACGTGCTCCCAGTTCGAATTCGATCGCCGGACTGGTGCCGGCGACGAAGCGCAGCCGGCCGTCGTGGACGACGATCCGTCCCCAATTTCCTGCGGCAATCCGATGGGCCCGTTTCAGGCCGGCCGGCATGGTGCTCTCGTCCCAGATCGGTGTGGTCCGTACCCACCGGAGCGCGTTGGGCATCTCGGCCCGCTCGCACAACGGACATTCGAGGGGTGTGCCGAGCCGGGCCGCCCGGCCTTTGGGATCGAGGACCCAGGCTCGCAGCTGGAACGGAGGGCGGTGGCGGAGATGCTGATTGTGCCCGCATTCCAGCTCGGCGACCCAGTCGCCCACTTCGTCTTGGTGGTAACCGGTGATCGGTCGTTCCACGACTACAACATAGTTAGCCATGCTCGTCGGTGTCCCTGCCGTCCACCGGCGGCTCGCCGCTACCGCCGACGCCCGATGCTTTGACGTCGTCTGATGACATTTCCGGATCGCGAGGCTCGTTGCCGCCGAAGTCTGTCTCGCGTTGACTCGGCGCAAGGTCAGGATCCGCTCGGCGTGGCGTTCCTCTTCGAGGAGCTTTTGGCGTGCGTCGAGGAGATCGAAATGGGTGACGAGCCCGAGGAGGCTGCGGGGTCGGCTCGGTCGACGACCGGGATCACGCCGAAGCCAATGGCGGCCATGCGGTCGGCGACGGCGCGCAGGACCTCGTCGGGGTGGGCGACCGCGAGCGGGGCGATCATCGACTGGCGCGACCGTCTGTTCGCCGTGGTCCTTGCTCGCCAGGACAGTCGACCAGGGAAGACCCCCCCGAGCCGACCGTCGGCGTCGAGGACGGGTAGAGCCGCTGACGTCGCTCGGTGAGCCTTCGCCAGGTTGGCGTAGATGTCAGTCAGAGTTCGGTCCGGCTCGACGGTGTAGAATGTCGGTGTCCATGACTTCGCGGACGAAGGTGGCTTCGAGCGGGTCGACGGCGTACTCGCGCATGACGTGGAACCCGCGGCGGGCCACCTTCTCGGTCAGGATCGACCGTTTGAGGACCAGCACGCTGACCAGGTGGGCGACGGTGGCCGCCACCAAGAGGGCCAGCAGGCTGTTCTGGTCGTGGGTGAGCTCGAAGGCGAAGACGATGGCGGTGAACGGTGACCGGGTGACCCCGGCGATGGCCCCGGCCAGCCCGAGCAGGGCCCACACCCCGGGCGTGGTGCCCGGCAGGACGTGGCCGAGGATGCCGCCGAGGGCGGCGCCCATCATCATGATCGGGGCCAGGATGCCGCCGCTGGTCCCGCCGCCGAGCGCCACCGGACCAGATCGACCAGCTTCACCACGAACAGCAAGAGCAGGGCGCCGACGCCGAGCTGGCCGAGCAGCTCGGCGTGGATGGTGTCGTAGCCGACGCCGAGCGCCCGGGGGTCGATGAGCCCGCCGATGCCGATGAGCAGCCCGCCGATCATGGGCCACCACATCCAGTGCAGGTGCCCGGTCAGCTTCTTGAACAGGTCCTCGAAGCGGTAGACGGCCTGGGTCATGACCCAGGCGCCGAGACCGGTGGCGATCCCGACCGCGGCGGCGCCGAGCAGGACGACACCGCCGAGCGGGGCGTGAGCTGGGACCGGGAAGATGGGCTGGGGCGCGACCAGCCCGGCGCTCGGCCATGGCCATGCGCAGCCCGTCGGCGGTGGCCGCGGCCAGGCCGATGAGCACCATCGAGCGGGGCCGGAACTCGAAGGCCAGCAGCTCGACGCCGAACAGGGTGGCGGCCACCGGGGTGCCGAACACCGCGCTCATCCCGGCCGCGGCGCCGGCCACCAGCAGGCCCGGCGTTGGGCGGCGGTGAGGTGGAACAGCTGGCCGACGATCGAGCCCACCGCCCCGCCGGTCAGGATGATCGGCCCCTCGGCCCCGAACGGGCCCGCCGGTGCCGATGCTGACGGCACTGGAGATGGGTTTCAGCATGGCCAGGCGGGGCTGGACCCTGCTGCCGTTGATCAGGATCCGCTCCATGGCCTCGGGGATGCCGTGCCCGCGGATCTGCTCGGAGCCGAAGCGGGCCATCAACCCCACGATCAGGCCGCCGCCGACCGGGATGACGATGGCGAGCGCGCCCAGCGTGTTGCCGTCCGGGGAGACCAGGTGCACGCTGAGGCGCTGGTAGTAGAAGAGGTTGGTGAAGAACCCGATCATGTCCAGCAGGGCCAGGGAGATCCCCGCCCCCAGCGCGCCGATGACGATGGCCAGGGGCACGAGCCGCAAGAGAGGGCGGGTGGCGGTGAAATCACCGAGGACCGCTCCGCGTCTGCCCGTCGGCACTGGGCAGCGAACCGGGGCGTTTCTCCGACCGGATTGCGATCGTCCCTCTGGCCGGTCAGATCCGCGGCCTCGAGGGCACGGCTGCGTTCGGGCTCGTCGTCGCGTTCGGGCTGTTCAGCTCCATCGGGTTGGTTCATGGCCACCCACCCCTCGCCGTTTGCAGGGCTGGACGGCCGGCGGGGTGCATCAAGAGGCGGATATACATCGTGTCACGATGTTACTGTGGCTCTGTGAGCCTGTCCGACGAGGCCTACGAGCAACTGCTGGCCCTGCGGACCGGGCTGCGCCGCTTCCAGCGCTGGAGCGAGCAGCAGGCCAGAGCGGCTGGGCTCACGCCCGCCCAACACCAGCTGCTCCTCGCCATCCGCGGCCACCCCGATCCGCGAGGACCGACCGTCGGGGAGGTGGCCGACTACCTGCTGCTACGCCACCACAGCACCATCGGGCTCGTCGACCGGGCCGAAGAGGCCGGACTGGTGACCCGCACGCGCGACGAGCACGACCAACGAGTGGTCCGTCTGGGTCTCACCATCCGAGGGCGCCAGAACGGCTTGAAGCGCTCTCGGCGCTCCACCTCGAAGAGCTCAAACGTCTCGCCCCCCATCTGCCTGGCACCTGGGAAGACCTCGACACGCATCAGCCGCCCCATGGACTCCCGGGAGGCATCCGTCCGTCCGATCGAGACAGTTCTCAAAGAGATTCTCGGTATAGACGTATCGCCGTGTCTGACGACCCTGGCGAAGCCGACCAGGGCGATCGGGTCCTGGTCGACTGCTTGTGGCCCCGTGGCATGGCGAAGGGTGACGCACCGTTTAGCCAGTGGCTCAAAGAAGTTGCACCAAGCGTCAGGCTGCGCAAGTGGTACGTGCACGATCTGGACCGGTTCCAATTTTCACTAGGCAGATGTTTACCGAGACGAGCTCGACACACGAATCCGGCCAAGGACGCCTTCGCAGTGCTCCGAGCGAGGGCCGAAAAGGGTGGCGTCGTCCTCCTTACCGCGAGCCGTGACATCGAACACTCCGTGGCCGAAGGTCCTCCAACAGACATTGATCGCAACGCCAACGTAGGGGACAGGTTCCGGCTTTCATCGACCTGCAACACGGCGTCGTTCACTGCCGTTGACCTCACGCTCTCTGTGTCGACCCTCGAGTTCGTAAACCGTGCCTCGGTACTCGCCAGGAGGGATTCGCCTTAAAGGCTCATCCGGGCGGTGCGCCGTGAACGCTACCTCGAGAGAAAGTCCAAAATCATCGGGGCGAGGCGGGGCCACTCGTCGAAGAAGCTTCCCTTTCCGGCGACCGACAGTCGCTTGATGCGGTTCCACTCGTCGTCACCCCATGGCGGGTCGATCAGCTCCGAGCCCGGTATGAGCCGATGCAGTTCCAGCGACAAGTACTCGGGGTGGTATTCGTCCTCCTTTCCGCTCCGGAAGATGAGGGCCGGTAACTCGAGGGCGGCGAGCTCTTCCTCCTTTATCCCGGGTACCGGCGCGTCCGGCATCGGGATGTAGGCGTTCAGCCAGCGCTTCTGAATGTCGATGAACTCTTGCGTGTCCATCGCGAGGAGTCGATCGCGGTTGGAAGGGTTCGCGGTCAGGGTGTCGTCCCATTGCGGCAGTTCCACCACTGCGGGCATGCCGCCGACCAACGCGGCAGCGATCACCGGGAGGATGTAGTTCATCGCGAGGTACATGGTGCCGAACACGCCTCCCGACATCCACCACACGACAAGCTTGCTGGCCACGTCGGGGTGTCGGAGGGCGGTCACGAGCGAGAGCCGAGACCCGGCGGAGCCACCGACCAGAACGGCTGGCGCCAAGCCGAGCGCCTTGAGAAGCGCGGCAAGGTCATCGGCGTGCATCTGCGACTCGGACTCACCGGTGAACTTCACGTCGGACTTGCCCGTATTGGGGCGATCCCACAGCAACACCTGGTACTGCTCGGCCAACTTCTCGGCGAGCGGCCGGACGCCGGGATACTCCATGCTGAACCGCCCACCGGGTGTGAGCACGAGCGGATCGCCCGCCCCGAGCAATTCGTAAACGATCCGCCCTCCATTGATGTCGACAGACGGCATCGAGTCTCCTTCGATTCATCGGATTCGGGCGCGCTGGTCGCCGATCGGTGATTCTCGACCCGCTGTCGAACGGTGTCAAAAGTGGATCCTTGCGAGCTCAGGGTCACCTTTGTCATGTCGGCTCCGAGGAGCGACTCCGTGGCGTCGGCAATGGGGTTCCCGCCCACGTACGGAGGGCCCACCCGGTCATCGGTGTGCGCTCCGGTGGAGTTCAGACAATCGCCGCGAGGCCGATACCTGCAGCGGCGACGCCGAGGCAGAGCGCGAGCCCGCCGAAGGTGTAGACCCACGCCTCGGAGCGGTGGCCGTCCCGAAAGAGATGGACCGATCTCCCAACTGGCGGTGGACCACGTGGTGTAGCCGCCGCACAAAGGCCGATGCCGGCCACATCGAGATCGTGCGGGCCGAACCCGTGATACATCGAGAGTCCCGTGAGGAAGCCCAGGAGCAACGACCCGAGGCATTGACGAGCAGTGTCCCGACCGGCAAGCGGGTCGGGGCGACGGAGGGCGGCGTGGTGGATGATGAGCGCGCGCAGCACCGCGCCGACCGCTCCGGCGGCCGCCAGACCAACAGGGCAAGTGCCAGGGTGGGGGAGTGGCCGTCGAGGGGACGACGGGCCGTGGCTGCCGAGGAATGCGCGTCACGTGGCTGTCCACCGCCGACCGGCGGCATCGCCCAGCACGACGAGCGCGGTCCCACCGACGAATGTCGCGGCCAGGTAAAGAAGCTCACCGCGGCATGCCCGTTCTGGAGCAGCGTGATTCCACTCACGGCCAGAGCGGAGTACGTGGTCCAGCCGCCGAGGATGCCGACGACGAGAAAGGGGCGGAGCAGCGGCTGCCGCGTCGACCACCTTCCGAGCACCGGAACCAGCAGCCCGATGGCCAGAGATCCGCTGAGGTTGATGACCAAGGTGACGGTGGGGAAGTGGCCGGACCCTTCGACGAAGGCGGTGTCGAGAAGGAATCGGGCCAGCGTGCCCAGTGCGCCGCCCAGTGCAATGACGAGGATGACCGCCAGGGACAGCCCGAGGCGCGGGATCGCAGGTTCTTTGAGTGGGTCGTCGCTGCTCGTCATGGTCCTCCTGCGCCTGGTGCGCACCGCGGTATGTCGTCGCCGTGCTCTCTGGTCAGGAGCCATCAGCCGTAGCGGCGGTTCGGAGCGTGCTGCTCCCCGGCGGGACCCATCGCCGGACTGCTGCCGCAATTGTAGCTGTCCGCCCGCCGGGGGAGTGGGTGTCACTCCTCAGAGGCGAGGCCCCGGCGCATTGCGAAATCGGAAGGGTTCGCTTTCTCGTCCCGCGATGACGTACCAGCATTCGCCCGAGACATCGGAGTCGAGGATGCGTTGAAAGGCGGCGACGACGTCGCTGACCTCGAGAATGGGAAACCCCATGTCGAGCAGGGTCTGTTCGGAGCCCTTGATGATGTTCGTGTAGGCAAAGGACGGGCAGAGCGCATTGACCCTGATGCCTTCGGCGGCGTACGCCTCGCCGATGGAGCGGACGAGACCGACGACAGCGTGCTTGTTGGCGGCGTAGATCGGATCGAAGGGGACTGCGACCAGTCCGGCCATGCTGGCCGTGGCCACGATGGTCCCCCCGCCGGAAGCGATGATCGCCGGCCGTGATGCGGCAATGCCGTAGACGACGCCGTCGAGGTTGATGCGCATGGCCCTGCGGTAGGCCTCAGGGTCGAAGTCGTCGCCCATGCTGCACCATGAGGTCACCCCGGCGTTGAGGTGGGCCAGATGCAGGCCGCCGAACTCCTCGACGGCGAACGCCACCGCCGCGGTGCTGTCGGCGGGTTCGGTGACGTCGGTGTGGATGAAGCGGCCCTCCAGCTCTTCGGCCACCTGCGATGCCCCGGGCATCGTCGATATCGGCCAGGACCACGCGTGCCCCCTGGGCCGCCAGATGCCGGGCCACCCCTTCACCGATGCCGTTGCTCCCGCCGGTGATCAACGCCACCTTGCCGTCCATGTCCATGCTCCGGATCGTAGGGGAGTGCGCCCCAGCCGGTAGGTTTTGCGCGCCGGGGCGTACGAACGTCCCCATGACGGCCTCTGCCATGGAAGGGGACACGGTGACCACTGCGACGGGCGACGAAGGTGGCGTCCCCCACCGCCAACGAGGTCGAACGTCGCCGCTGGAACGATGCGTACTGGACCTCCGTATGGCCCAAGCGGGAGGCGTTCACGGACAATGTGACAGCCGACCTTCTGGCCCACCTCGACTGCGAGGAAGGGCGAACGGATCCTCGAGATCGGGAGTGGTGGCGGCAGGGTCACGCTGGTCGTGGCCGAGCTGGTGGGCCCGGAGGGACGGGTGGTGGGGGCGGACATCTCGGAGCCGCTCCTGCGACTGGCCCGCGAAGGGCGCGGCAAGCCCCGGCGGCCAACGTCGACTTCGTCCTGTGCGGACGCCCAGGAGGCCTCTCATTCCCGGGAGCTCCTTTCACCGCTGCCATGAGCCAGTTCGGGGTGATGTTCTTCGACGAGCCCGTGGTGGCGTTCGCCAACATCCGACGGCAGGTCGAGCCCGGGGGCCGGCTCGTCTTCGTCTGCTGGCAATCCATGGACCGCAACCCGTGGGCCCTGGGCCATGCGATCGGGGCATATACCCCGCCGTTCCGATCCCGGCCTCGGGTAAGAGCCCCACCGGCCCCTTCACCCTGGGCGACTTCGAACAGACGTCGGGGATCCTGGTGGCCGCCGGCTGGCAGGAGCCGCGGGCGACTCCGTACGAGCGGATCGTCAGCGTCGATCGATCGGCCATATTCGATGACGGTCAGCTCGCATTCAACGGTGTAGCTGAGGAGAACCTGCCGGCCGCCCGCGAGGCAATCGAACGCCATCTGGCGCAGTTCGCCCGGGCCGACGGTCTTCTCGACGTCCCGGTGTCCTACTTCGTCGTTACCGCCCATTAGGCCCATTACGGGGAGAGGGGCGAAATGACCGCCGCCCAGGCATCCCTGGAGTTTTCGGTGCGACTTAACATAATGATTATTATCGGCGGTCGGGGGAGTGGGATGCACGGACCGCGGAATGACGATTGCCCTCTCGATCTGGGCTTTTCAGTAGCCGGGTAGGTCCGCCGGCCGGGGCAGCCAGCCCGAGTCGTGGCATCGGCTGGCTTCGGAAGTCGTGAATGCTCGGAGGTCTCGGCTGTGTGGCTGCTGTGAATGTGTTTGCTGCACTGGGCGTGATTCCGGAACTCCAAGCCCGCTCACAGCAGATTTGTGGCTGGCTGTGACATCGGCTGGGTCTACTGCCACGTATGCCTCACCCGGGAGAAGATGACGCGCCACGAGTGCAGGGATTGCCGGAGGATCCCGCGGGGAAGATCCGCGGCCGGTGAATCCGACCCAGGAGATTCCCCTGAACGACGAGGGGTCGACAGGGCCGCCCGAGCGGGGAAATCGGAAGCGGAAGATTGTGGTGATCGGGGTCGCCGCCGTCGTGGTCATAGGGCTGGGTCTCGGGCTGGGCCTCGGACTGACGGGCGGGTCGCCAGCCACCGGGCTGGTGGTGAGCACCCAGGTGGTGAAGGCGACGACGGGCACCATCAAACAGACGGTCGCCGCCTCGGGGACGCTGGAGCCGGCCAGCCAGGCGAATCTCGATTTCGGTGTGTCCGGGGTCGTGACCGCCGTGGACGTCAAGGCCGGGCAGGTGGTGAGCGCAGGGCAGGTCCTGGCGACCGTCGGGACCACGGCGTTGCAGGACGACGTCAACGCAGCGCAGGCGCAGCTGGGGTCGGCCCAAGCGCGCTTGTCGAGTGACAGGGCCGCAGGCGCAGCGACGACGCAAGTCGATTCGGACGAGGCATCTGTCACCTCGGCCGAGTCGGCGCTCTCGTCCGCGCAGACAGATCTGGCCGACAGCTTCACTCAGGTCGACGATCCCTGGAACGGTTGCCTCTGTCAGCCTCACGGTTGGTGAACAGGTGACGGGCTCGGGCTCTGGCTCCGGCTCGAGCAGCTTCGGGGGCTCCAGGCTCCAACGCGGCCAGCTCCAACGCGACTTCGTCATCGTCTTCGTCGTCTTCGTCGTCGGCGCAGGTCGTCATCATCAGTACCGACGCCTTCATCGTGAATACCACTGTCGACGACACCGAGATCGGGCAACTCCAAGAGGGCGACCAAGCCACCATCACGCCGACGGGCACCACGACGCTCGACTTCGGCACGGTGGCTTCCATCGGCCTTATTGCTACGGAGAGTTCGAACGTGGCGACGTTCCCGGTCGTCATCGATGTGACGGGCGATCCCACCGGCCTCTTCGCCGGTGCGACTGCCGACATCTCCATCATCGTCAAACAACTCAACAACGTCGTAGAGGTCCCCACCGCTGCGATCACCTATTCCACGAGTGGTCAAGCGACGGTGACGGAAGTCAAGAACGGAGAGCACGTCAGTGTGCCGGTGACCGTGGGGCAAGCAGCGTCGGGCGAAACCCAGATCACCAGCGGTTTGAAGTCTGGTGACAGCGTCGTCGAGCGGGTGATCACGTTCAAGGGCGTTCCCGGTGCGACCCGAACGGGCGGTCTGGGCGGCGGGTTCACCCGGGGAGCAGGATTCGGCGGCGGAGGGTTCACGGGCGGCGGAGGGTTGACCGGTGGCGGTGGGTTTACCGGTGGCGGAAGATTCGGCGGGGCGGGGGGATGACGACACCGCACGCGCACTCCCCCGTCGGCCAGGTGCAGCAGGCCCCGGCGGAGCACAGTCCGGTCATTTCGCTCGGCCACGTCACCAAGGTGTATCGCACCGGGACCATCTCGGTGGCGGCACTACGCGGCGTCTCGTTGACAATCGATTCGGGTGAATACGTGGCCATCGTGGGACCCTCCGGATCGGGGAAGTCCACCCTGATGCACATCCTCGGCTGCCTCGACACGCCGACGGCCGGCACCTTTCACCTCGCCGGTCAGGACGTCAGCCACATGAGTGAGGAGGAGCTGGCCGAGGTGCGTAACCGGCGCATCGGGTTCGTCTTCCAACAGTTCAATCTGTTGCCCTCCATGACGGCTTGGCAGAACGTGGAGCTTCCCTTGGTCTACGCCGGCGTGCATCGAGCCGAGCGCAGGGAGCGTGCGCTGGACGCCCTGGCCAAGGTGGGGTTGGCCGATCGGGTCCAGCACAGGCCAGGCGAACTCTCGGGCGGCCAGCAACAACGTGTCGCCGTCGCCCGGGCGCTCGGTCACCGAGCCCGACCTGATCCTGGCCGACGAGCCGACGGGCAACCTTGACTCGGTCTCGGCCGACGACGTGCTCGGCCTCATGGCTCAGCTCCACGAGGCCGGCCGGACCCTGGTCCTGATCACCCACGACGTCGGCGTGGCGTCTGCCGCCGGCAGGGTCATCGGCATCCGCGACGGGTCGGTCACCGAGAACGACGAACGCGACCTCGAGAGTGTGCGGTGACCTGGCTGGACACATTCCGGACCGGCATCAACGGGATTCGCAGCCACCGGCTGCGCTCGGGGTTGACCGTCCTCGGCATTTTGATCGGCATCGCGGCGGTGATCCTGACCGTGGGTCTCGGCGAGGGTGCGCAGGCCCAAGTCACCTCAGAGATCACCTCACTGGGGACGAACCTGCTCACGATCTCACCGGGCAGCACGACCTCGGCCGCCGGCATCCGCGGTGGCTTCGGCTCAGCATCGACGTTGACGACGGCCAATGCCGCCGCCCTCTCATCGTCGGTCGTGGCGCCGGACATCAAGGCCGTGGCTCCGACCACGCAGGCCGCAGAAACGCTCATAGCGGGAAGTGGCAACTGGTCGACGACCGTGGTTGGCACCACGCCACCGTGGTTGACCGTCCGTGGCAGAACGGTGGCTCAGGGGAGATTCCTCGACGATCAGGATGTCACGGACCATCAAGCGGTCGTGGTCCTCGGCTCGACAACCGCTTCGGAACTGTTCAGCCGGGGGGATCCCGTCGGGCAGACGGTTGATGTGAGTGGCGTGCCGATGACCGTCGTGGGCGTCCTCACGTCAGTCGGCTCCTCGTCCTCCTCGTCGACCACGACCAATCAAGATGATCAGGCGCTCGTGCCCATCACCACGGCGGCGCAACGCATTTTCGGAGGAACCTCGCGAAACTCGGTGAGCTCCATCATCGTCCAGGCTCGCTCTTCGGCTGACCTGACCGCGGCGTACCAGGAGGCCGATCACGAATTGTTGGCGGCCCATGGCATCACCACTGCGGCTGACGCCGACTTCACGATCACGTCGGAGCAGAACGTCCTTTCGACGGCCACGTCGGTCGACAGGACGTTGACCATTCTGCTGGGTGGTATCGCGGGAATCTCGCTTCTCGTCGGTGGCATCGGCGTGATGAACATCATGCTGGTCTCGGTCACCGAACGGGTGCGAGAGATCGGGTTGCGCAAGGCGCTCGGGGCAACACCTCGGCTCATCCGACGACAATTCCTCGTGGAGGCGTCGGTTCTCGGACTGGCCGGAGGGGCGCTCGGTGTCGTGCTCGGGATCATCGGGGCTGTGTTCTTGCCGGGTGTGGTGGGCGACCCCATCACGATCAGTGCCTGGGCGGCCGGTCTGGCGCTCCTCGTCGCCATGGCGATTGGAGTCGTGTTCGGCGTGTATCCGGCCAGTCGGGCGGCCCACTTGGCCCCCATAGATGCACTGAGGAGCGAATAGATGGCACACACAATGAGGGAGAGATGGAAGACAATGGCCACGGCATCACGAAGTAGCCGCAAATTGCGTCAGAAGGGACTGGCGACAGGTGCCGCATTGGGGTGTGTGTCGCTTGTCCTCGGCTTGTCGTCGGTCGCCGGGGCCGCTCCCGCAACCACAGGGCGTGGAAGTGTCGCAAGTGGGAGCGTGGCCACCATCACCGGCAGCACGATGGAGGTACAGAGCACAACCGCACAGACGGCAGTTACCTGGACGCCGACGACGACCTTCTCCGAGACGGCGACCGAAACGGTCAGTGCGGTCGCGGTCGGCGACTGCCTGACGGTGACCGGGACACCGTCGAAGAAGTCGAAGACCACCATCGCCGCCCGATCGATCACAATCAGCAAGCCGTCGACGACGGGGACATGTGCGGGTGGGTTCGGCGGCGCAGGAGGATCCGCTGCCGGCGGATTCGGTGGCGGGCGATTCGGTGCGGGTGCAAGGCCCGGTGCCGGTGCCGGTGGCACGGGCTCAGGGGAGACCCCGCCGAGCGGAAGCTTCCCGGGCCGGCCCGGCGGAAGCGCTCGAGGGGGGTTCCCGGGTGCGGCGAATTTTGCGCTCGCCTCGGGGAAGGTGACAGCGATCAGTGGCTCGACCGTCTCGATGTCGGGAACGCTCCTGAGCCACCTCTTCAGCCGTTCGTCCACTTCGAAGTCCACGAAGCAGACGAAGCCCAAGACGCAGAAGCTCAAGATCACGACCGGGACGTCGACGACGCTGTCGGAGACCCAGACCACCACGTCTTCTGCGGTGGCAGTGGGTGACTGCGTCACTGCGTTCGGCACGGCCAACAGCACGGGTGCCGTGACCGCGTCGACCGTACGCATCACGGCGACCGGCGGGAAGACGTGCACCACCGGATTTGGCGGTGGCGCATTCGGCGGAAGGTTCGGTGGCGGTGGCGGTGGCGGTGGTGGTGGAACGAGTGGCACATCCAGTGTCTGACGGATCCGAGCCGAAACGACGCAGAGTGAGACAGCGGCCCCTGGTCATCGGGGCGGCGGTCGTCGTCGTTCTCCTTGTGGCCGGTGGGGCAACTGCACTGGCCGCGAGCGGCTCGGGCAACGGAGGATTTCGGATGGGAACGGCCGTGCGCGCCTCGGTCGCCAGCAATCTCGTGGTCGTGGGAACGATAGAGCCCGTCAACGATGCTTCCGCCAGTTTCCAGGTGGCAGGACATGTGGCCAGCGTGACCGCAGTTCGAGGAGCCCAGGTCACGGCTGGCGAGACGTTGGCGTCTCTCGACACGACAGCACTGAGCGAATCGCTCTCTTCCGCCGAGCTCTCCCTGCAATCCGACGACGCCAAGCTGACCGAAGATGAAAACAGTCAGACCTCGAGTGCTGCAACGGCGACGACGACAACGACGCAGAAGGCATCCACTTCGGCGACCGGTGCGGGCGGATCCGGGGGCAGCGGCTCCTCGCCGCAGAACTCGATTAGCCAAGGTCAAGCAGCGTTGGTCGCTGATCAGGCCACGTCCTCTGCCGACCAGCAACAGGAAGCAGCGGACCTGGCGCAGGCGAAAACGGCATGTGGCATCTCGACCACCACCACCACCACGACCACTACTACTTCCACGACCACCTCCCCCACCACTCCTTCGGGGGACAGCGCGTGCACGACCGCACTCCAGCAGGTCTCGACGGATCAGCAGGCAGTGGCCACAGACCAGCGGACAGTGGCTTCCGATGAGTCGGCGCTGGCGAAGGCCATCACGCAGGAAGAGTCCTCCTCGTCAGGCTCCGGAAGCACCAGTGGCAACTCCACCTCCGCGGCTGCAGCGCCCACGGGGGCCTCGGGAACCGGAGCAACCGGCTCGAGGGGCAATGCTGCCAGTGGTTCGGCATCTGACAGCGCCGCGGAGATCGCGTCGGACGAGGCGGCGATCGACACTGCCCGATCCAATGTCATCGTCGCCGAGCAGTCTCTGGCCGAAGGGCAACTCACCAGTCCGATCAACGGCACGATCGTCTCCGTAGGGATCAACGTCGGTGACACGGTCAGTGCCGATTCGGCCACGGAGGACATCGTCATCATCGGGACGAAGTCGTTCGAGGCGACGGCCACGCTGACCAGCGCGCAGGTGCCGTCCGTCAAAGTAGGCGCGGTCGCAGACGTGACCGTCGACGGAACTGCGGGCACGATCGGCGGGACGGTGGCGCAGGTCGGACCGGTGCAGTCGAGTAGCTCGGGCTATTCCTACCCCGTCGTGGTCCTGCTCCCTCCTTCGGCGAATAATCTCTTCTCCGGTTCGAGCGCCAATCTCTCGATCGTGACCGGTGCGAAGCACGACGTCCTGGCCATCCCCACATCGGCGGTGACGACGACGGGAACGCAGTCGTTCGTCCAGGTCCTCTCAGGGGGCAACCCGGTGGACAAGCCGATCAAGATCGGCATCGTCGGAAGCATCTACACCCAGGTGCTGTCGGGACTACATCTGGGAGATCGCGTCGTCCTCGCCAACTACGCCGACCCCGTGCCGGCCTCGAACTCCGCGACCTTGGGCGGGTTCGCTGGCGGTTTTGGAGGCACCGGCGGTTTCGGAGGAGGCACATTCGGGAGTGGAGGCGGGCGCTTCACGGGCGGCGGCGGCCCGACGAAGTTGGGGGGCTGACGTCGTGTTCGTCGGCTGAGGAAACTGGCACCCACTCCTCCGAGATCCAACCGGCGCGTGTCCAATTAACGTAGGGCGAGTGTCCCAACAGCGGCCTGAAGGTCCGCCACTTTACGCAAATGAGCCCCATCAAGCTCGCCGGGTCGCGGAGTCTTTTGGCTTGGACGCCGAACGCTACGACCGATCCAGGCCCAGTTACCCCGACTCGATGATCGAGCGAATTGTCGCCGGCAGCCCCGGGTCCCGTGTGCTCGACGTCGGCTGCGGTACGGGCATATCCGCCCGACAGTTCCAAGCCGTCGGTTGCAACGTTCTCGGAGTGGAAGTCGATCCCCGAATGGCGGAGGTGGCAAGGCGCAGTGGGGTCGACGTCGAGGTGAGCGCATTCGAGACCTGGAACGCAGCGGGCCGAGAATTCGACGCCGTCGTCTCCGGGCAGGCATGGCATTGGGTGGATCCGGTGGCAGGAGCGGCCAAGGCTGCGGAGGCGTTGCATCCTGGTGGCCGGCTGGCAGTGTTCTGGAACGTGCTGGAACCGCAGCCCGATGTGGACGCAGCGTTCTCAGCCGTCTATCGCCACGTGCTGCCCGATTCGCCGTTCAGTCGTGGGATGCCGGGTATTCGTGGCTACTCGGCATTCTTCACCAAGGCATCCGAGGGGATCCGATCTGCACATTGCTTCGACGATTCGGAGCAGTGGCGATTCGACTGGGAGTGCGTCTATGGACGGGACGAATGGCTTGACCAGCTACCCACCTTCGGCGGCTACAACGAGCTACCCGCTGGCCAGATCGAAGAGCTCCTGACGGGCATCGGGGCTGCGATCGACGTGTGGGCGGTAGCTTCACAATGTCCTACGCCACGGTGGTGGTCACGACGACCCGAGACGGCGCCGCCTGACGCTGTACGACCAAAGCTTGTGACCGGCATCGGGAGAACGGGGCAATCGGTCGTAGGGTGGTTCCGTGACCACACAAAATGATGTGTAGTTCGAGTTCTGGGAAGACCTTGCGCCGGATTGGCTCGTGTCACTCGAGCACATCGACCTCGTTGCTGCCCCATTTGGCGAAAGGGCCATGAACGGACTGTCTTTGCTGGCGGGACAGAGGGTTCTCGATATCGGCTGTGGCGCCGGCTCCACGGCCATCGAGATTGCCCGGCGAGTGGGTCCGTCGGGACATGCGGTCGGGATCGACATCGCTCCGGCAATGATTGCGGCCGCGAACGGTTTCGCATCAGCGGCGGGGGCCTCCTCCGCCACGTTCGTCGTCGCCGATGCACAGGTCGAGCCCTTCGAACCCGCATCGTACGACGCAGCTTTTTCCCAATTCGGCGTGATGTTCTTTGCTGACCCGGTGGCAGCCTTCACCAATATCCGTCGAGCGCTGCATCCTGACGGTGTGCTTTCGTTCGCCTGCTGGGAGAACATCTTCGCCAACGAGTGGATGTTCGTTCCGGGCTCTGCGGTGGTCACGGTAACGGGTTCGCTTCCCCCGATGCCCGTGGCGGGCGAGCCGGGGCCGTTCTCGCTCTCTGACAGATCGCAGGTCGAGTCTCTGCTCGGAGCAGCCGGATTCGGTCAGATCGAGATCATGTCCCAGGTGGAGACGGTGGTCCTGCAGGAACAGGAAGTTGAATCATTGGTGTCGTTGAGTCAACGTGTCGGACCGGTGCGGGAAGCGCTGCGGACCGCCGATGATGAAACGAAGACCGGGATCACAGCAGCCGTACGCGCCGCGATCCTCGACCGCGCGGTTGACGGCGTCGTCAACCTGAGCGCGGCTGCCTTCATCGTCACGGCGAGGCCGTAGGGAGGTCGATCTTAGTGTTGGGTCGCCGCGGCGATGCGAGCGTCGTAGTCGTCGGCCAAGCGACGCAAGGCATCTGCGCAGTCCCCCGCAAACGATGAGCCGTGCATCAGGGCCAGGGTGTTCGGGCGCAGGTCGGCCAGTGTGCGCAGGGTCGGGCCGGTCGAGGGAGCCAGGCACGTGGCGCGGAACACGTCCTCTGCGACGCCTGCAGCCTCGACGATGTCGTCTTTTGTCAGGGCCGGCCCGTTCCCAAGGTGGGTGAACAGGTCCCCACAGAGCAGCGTGCCCGTCGTCTCCTCGTAGAGGACCCGCGCTTCCCAGCCGTGTGGAACGTGAGGGGTGTCGATGTGCCGGACTCGCTTGCCGCCAAGGTCGATGACGTCGCCATCTGCGAGCGGACGAGGTGGGCGATCGGCCAGATCGTCGAGCGAGACCAGGCAGCCCATGCCGCCGTGCGCCACCTGCGCCGAGGGCGCAGCGGCGAGAAACAGATTCATCGCGCCGCATTCGTCTGACTCGACGTGACCGAACGTGATCCACCGCAGGGTTTCGACCGGGAGGATGGTGGAGACGGCAGCACTTACTTCACCGAACATGCGGCGCGCCCCGGTGTGGAACAAGAGCGGCTCCTCGGCATCGATGAGGAACTGGTTGAAGGTGAATCCGGTGGGTCCGATGTCGGGAACGAAGGCGGACAGCCGGAAGATGCGATCGGCAATCTCGTCGATTTGGATATCCATTGTTGGTCTCCTCCTTAGAGGGGAAGGGGGTGAGCGAGAACCCCGGTACCAGGGAGGCGACCGGAGAGGATGCGTATGAACGTGATCGCGTCGACTTCGACGCGCTCCCCGTCTGTACCCTGGCTGAACTTTCCACCAGCGGTGCCTTCGAGGACAAGTTCGAAGGGTTCACCATGAATCGATGCCCACTCCCCGACGATGTCGGCGACAAGGCGACCGTCATGATCGGCGGTGAGTTCCATGGGGCGGTCTATCGCGGCGCAGATATCGATACGGTGGGCCCAGATGTCACGGGTGAATCCGACGTCGAGAAGGTACTTCAAAGGCGTCCACCCGATGGGCGGTCCGAAAGGTATCGGTAGGTAGCGCATCGGGGGTGGCGTCCGCCATCGCCCTTTCACTGCTCGAGGTCCTACGGCGACCGTCTGTTCGACGATCTCCTGATTGGAGAGATGGGCTCGTTCACGTATCTGTAGCTCGTTCATGCCGTCCACCCAGTGATGTGAATCGATCTCCCGGTTGAGCGGAAGACCCTTTCGGAGCTGGTGCACGAACGTCGGGAAGGAAGCTTGGGCTTCGCCCGATCCGAGGATGTGCAATGCAACCTTACGGACATCCCACCCCGTGCAATCCGTCTCCGTCGTCCATTCGTCCGGCGAGAGCGTGCCGAGCAGGTCGGCGAACCGTCGGAACTCCTCTTCTGCCAGGACCCGCGCTTCGGGTCGTCCGATCCTCTGGTGTGCCAGTGGGGTGTCGTTCATTGCTGCGCTCTCCTTTGCAGTGCGTCATCAAGGTGCAGATCGACGAGTCGGTCCAAGTGGCGAATCCAGCGATCCCCGCCCGGGTCATTGCTGATCTGGGCATCGACCAGGCCCGCGACCATGGCGATGAAGCAGTCGATGTCGCCCTGGTCGTCGAGACCGGCTGCCTGAAGGAGGGCGATGGCCCGACCGAGTGCCACCTCGGCCAGTGCGTAGGACTCAGCGGACGGTTCGAACCCGGGGATCGGACGCTGCAGCAACAGTGCGCACCGGGCCGAGTCCTCAACGGCGAATGCCACGAATGTCTCCATGAACGTCTTCACGGCGCCTCTTGGATCGCTGGGGTAGCTCGAGCCGGTCCAGGCGCTCGAGGAGTTGCCGGTTGCCGTCCGCGAACATGGCGTCGTAGAGGCCGTGTTTCGAGTCGAAATAGGCGTAGAGGGAAGGCTGCCGGATCCCCACCTCACGTGCCAGTGCGTGGAGTGACACTCCCCCGATGCCATTGGACCCCGCCAGTTTCCAGGCGGCGTCGAGGATGCCGGCCATGCGCGACTGGCGTCTGGTGGTAGTCGTGTTTCCTATCACTGATAGGCATTGTACCTATCGATGATAGGAAGTCAAGACTCGACCCCGTCCCCCATTCCCGCGGGCCGGCGAACAGCAGTTTTACTCTGACTCCACGTGCATTCAGCGCCAAGGTGCACGCGCCGATGCATGCCACAATCGCCCGAGCACGATCCACCGGCCCCGTCACGGGCTTGGTGAATACCCACCGTGGAGTAGAGCGTGCACTGGGGGAAGCGGAATGGAACTTGTGGTCGTTGGTGCCGGTGTTGGCCGCACAGGCACGCATTCACTGAAGTTGGCGCTCGAGCAATTGTTGGGAGGACCTTGTCACCACATGATGGAGATGATGGCCCATCCCGAGCAGGTGCCGGCCTGGACCGACGCCATCGAAGGTCGCCCCGTCGACTGGGCGACCATGCTCCAGAACTATCGGTCGATCGTCGATTGGCCGGGCGGGTCCTTTTGGCCGGAGCTCTCAGCCGCCAACCCAGACGCCGTTGTGCTGCTGTCGGTGCGTGACGCCGAATCGTGGTATCGCAGCGCCTCCAACACGATCTTCTTGGCGTTCGATCGAGTGCCGCCGGAAATGTCGCCGTGGATGGAGACTGTCCGCCAGCTCCTGCACGACAGGTTCAGCGATCAATTCGAAGACCCGACGGCGATGATGGATGCCTACGAGCGTCACAACGACGAGGTGCGAGCGAAAGTCCCATCAGGTCGCTTGTTGGAGTGGACTCTCGGCGACGGGTGGGAGCCGATCTGCGAGAGGCTTGGGCTCCCTGTCCCTGCCGACCCATTTCCGGTCACGAATTCAACGGTCGAGTTTCGCGAGATGATCGGCTTGCCACCGCTCGGCTGACGGTGCGGCCTGGGTAGGTGCTATCCGAAGAGGAGCGGCTCATGGGGGTTCGGCCGCAGGGTCTACCCCGAATCAGTCTGCGCACGAAGTCTTTCGAGCGAGATCCGAATGTGCGGGTCACGCGGGTACATCACCGCCTGTTGAACGACGCGGATCAATCCGGCGGTGATGAAGTACACGCTGACACCTGCGGGAAGTGAGACGTAGACCACGGCCAACAAGAGCGGGGCGACTCTTTGGATGCGCTGCATCTGTGGGAGCGCCGCGCCCTGCCCGTTGTTCAGCTCGTTCGATTGCTTGATCTGGAAGAACTGCAGCGCGACGGCTGCTATGACCATCGCGAGGAAGGGAATTCTGGCTCCCCAGCCGATTCCAACGGTTCGAACCGAATCGGCGAGGTTCAGCCCGAAGGCCATGAGGTGCCCGTGAGCTGCTGCTATGGCGCTGTAGAGCCTTGTCCCGTGGCTCAGATACAGCGGATCGGCCTTGAGTGCACCACCGATCACCGATTGGTGGACCAGGCCACGGAGCGTGCCGTTCACCACAATGAGGATGGGAAGTTGCAGCAGTAACGGGAGGTAGCCGCGCACCGGGCTGATGTCGTTCATTTCGTACAGCTTTTTGAGCTCGGCGTGGTGGCGGAGTTGACGGTCCCTCCGTTCAGCGACAGCCATACCGGGCCTCGCCTTGTATTTGAGGCGGAGGCGTTCGATATCGGGTGTCAGGACTCGCATTTTCATGGAAACCCTGATGCTGCGAAGGGTGATCGGGTACAGCACGACCATGACCACGAAGGTCAAAAGTACGATTGCGACCGCGCAATTGGGGATCAGGGCATACGTGCCGGCAAGGATCCACGCGGAACGCGACAAAAAGCGGGTGGCCGAATTGGCCAAGTACGGACGCGAACATTTTGTTCTCCTGTTGTCTCGGAGTGATTGAGGTCTAGACGGCGGTCCGCGAGGACCGGCGTCTAGGTCAACACCGAGGCTGGGCCAGAAGAACTAGACCAACAACACCGCGGGCTTGTTCCGTGGCCGACGTTCCGGCACGTAGGAATGCGCCGCCGCTGAGAACCCCCGGGACGAGGCGACCGCTGCCCATGACGACAGATGAAGAGGCGACAACGACGGCCACGAGGGCAAATGCGGCAACCAACACCACGAGCTGTGTCGGATCGGGGTTGAGGAACGCAGCAGCGCTCAGGGCGACGCACATGGCTGCCATCAGCGACCTGAGCACGTGCCGAGTGTACCCGTGGCGTCAGCGATGGACAAGGGATCGCGTCGGCGTGATCAACTGTTGTCGGAGCAACCTCTTGTCGGAGCAATGAGTCGGAGCGCAGATCAAGGAGACGAAGATGGCCAAGGCAAGTGAAGACGACATCCCGGTGATCGAAGAGCCTGAACCGCTGGACCCCGAAGACGCCGCAGAGGTCGCTCCGCGGGACAGTGAAATCGACTTTGATGACGAGCAGGAGGAAGATCAGGCTCCGCTCGACGTCGCTGAAGCCGCCGAATTGGGGGTCTTGTTGGACGACCCCGAAGCGCTCTCCGACGAAGACGAGTAGCCGGCGCCTTGCACCGGGCACAGGAGTGCTTCAGTCGGGCTTGTAGGCGATCAATTCGTTCAGAAGGGACTCCCAGGGTGAGTTCTCCCACCCGTCTTCCTCCCCGAGCTTCTTGGCGACCGCGACGGCATCCTCCACCCACTCGATCCTGACATCTTCGATCGGCGACGCCTTTCCGACGACGTGATGACTTCCCGTACCGGGCAGCGCGTCGGCAATACCGAAGTCGAGCGCGAACCACTCGTCCTTCCAGATCTGGTGGCGTTCCTTCAACTGCGCCCAGCGGGGGTGCTTTTGATGCTTGTCGTCCGCCATCTTGATCGCCCACTTCACACAGAGCCGGGCTCGATGAGGGTCGCCTTCGGAGGTGGTCTGGGCGATCGCCGCCTCATGCGGGGCGATCTTGTCGGACTCCGCCTCAGGAAAGGAAGCCCGTGCTTCCTTGACGAACACCTCGATGAGGGGCGACGGGGACGTGGGAGTGGCCATGTCCGATGGTAGGCCACCTGGCGAGCGTGACGTCCGGTCGGTCCGAGGGTGACGCCGATGGGATGACGTCCCGCGCGAGGCTATCGGCCCTTGTCCCTTCGCCGCTATGTACCCCAGTTCGACGGCGTGCGCGCCCTCGCCATCGCCGCGGTGGTCGCCTACCACCTGGGCTACCTGCAGGGCGGTTGGGTCGGCGTCGACATCTTCTTCGTCCTGTCGGGATATCTGATCACAAGCCTGCTGTTGGCGGCCGATCGATCCCGCGAGCACCTTGCCGTATTTTGGAGCCGGCGGGCCAAGCGGCTCCTCCCGGCAGTCCTGGTGCTCCTGGTCGCGCTCTCGCTCTATGCCTGGGCCGGTGGGCCGGGACTCGTGCCGGCCCAACTGCGTGCGCCGAGCCTGGCCACCTTGTTCTACGTGGCCAATTGGCAGCAGATCGTGGCCGGTCACGCCTACTTCGCCCGTTTTCTTTCGGTGAGCCCGCTCCAACACACGTGGTCACTGGCCATCGAAGAGCAGTACTACGTGCTGTGGCCCCTTGTGATCCTTGCGATCACCTCCGTCGCCCGTGTCCGGCGCCACCGGGACCCTTCGCGACTCTTGCTCGTTGCCACCGTGACGTTGGCGGTGGCCTCGGCCGTGTGGATGGGGCTGGCCGCACACTGGCTCGGGCCCAATAGGGCCTACTTGGGCACCGACACCCGGGCGTGGGAACTGCTGGTCGGCGGGGCGGCGGCCATCATCTGGCCGCCGGGCAGTCCCAACCCGGCAGCACGCGGGCGCTTGTGGTCCAACCTGGCGGTGCTCGGAATTGCCGGGCTCGTCGTCGGGACGGCGTTGGCCGGTGGTCCGCCGTGGTGGATCTGGGACGGCGGTCTGGTCGCGATCGCCATCTGCGCGTTACTGCTGATTCTGGGTGCGCTCCGCGCTCCCGACAGCCTGGTCGGTCGCCTCCTCGGTATCGGCCCGCTCCGGTGGTTGGGGCTCATCTCCTACAGCCTGTACCTGTGGCACTGGCCGGTTATCGTCCTGATGACCCCCGACTCGACTGGGTGGTCGGGATGGCCACTCCTCGTCGCACGGCTCGGGACGATGGTGGCGCTCTCCTGCGCCAGCTTCTACCTGATCGAACGCCCGCTCCGGCGGGCGGACTGGAAGGCATTGCACCAACGGCTCCATATCCCGGCCGTGGGGTTCGCGGCGTTGGGCGTCGCGGTCACAGCGACGATCATCCTCGCCGGTACCGTCGGTCCCCAGCCCGCCCGGACGGCCCGGGTGGCCGTGCCGGCGCGAAGTGGTGCGACGGCGCCCCACGTCCATGTTGCCCTCGAGAGTCCCCCCCGCCCTACAACGCATGGATCTTCGGCGACAGCGTGATGGTGGACAGCTCGCCGGGCATTACCGCCGCGCTGCAGGCGACCGGGGACGTGTCGGTGGCGGTGAATTCGGCCTTCCCCGGCTGGGGGCTCACCGTTGAACATTCCTGGCTGAGCGGAGTCCAGGAGACGCTTGCGCACAATTCCATCCAGATCGCGATGGGTATGTGGAGCTGGGATGACGAGCAGGCGCAGGCCGACCCCGCCGGCTACCGGGCCCTTCTCACGCGGTACGTTGACGCGCTCCTGGCCCCACCTGATGGGGTCAAGCTGGTCCTCCTCCTGCAATTCCCCCAGGTGGGCCCCAACGACATGATCACCGATCCCGTCGCACGAGAGCAGGAGTGGAAGCTCCACACGGCAGCAACGAATGCATGGAACGACGCAGCGCGCCAGGTGGTGGCGGCATTTCCGGGCCGCGCGCTGTATCTGACCACGCAGCAACTCTTCGCTCCGGGCGGGCGGTTCCTGACCTGGATGCGGACTCCGGCGGGTTCGTGGGTTCGGGCCCGAAAGCTCGACAACATTCACATGTGCCCCTACGGCGCGGCACAGTTCGGCGCGTTGGTGACCGAGGAGCTGACGCCGATCCTCAACCTGGCTGCGCTCAAGCCGGGGTGGGAATTCGCGTCATGGACGAGAGATCCGCGCTACAACGATCCCCCCGGAGCTTGCCCGAACGACCAGCCCCCGGCCGGCTACCGCGGCACTGCTGTTCCAGGACCGACTTCTGCGCCAAAAGCAGCGTCGAATGGTGCCTGATGGTCCGTGGACACGACCTCGGTCGTGTGCGAAATTCTCCCCAGTTCAGGAATGAAAGGTGGAATTCATGATCGGTGTGTACATTCGCCCAGCGTCGATGACCCCCGAGCAATACAAGAGCATCGACGACCAGGTGCGGGCCACGGGCGTCGAGCCCAAAGGCATGAAGCTCCACACCTGCTTCGGCGAAGGGTCGGGAATCGCGATCTTCGACGTGTGGGAGAGCCAGGAGGAGTTCGACGCGTTCGCCGCCGTGCTCGGTCCGATCGTTGAGGCATCCGGGCTCGAGCCCCTGCAGCCGATGATTGTGCCGATGATCGCCTTCGAAGCTCCCTAAGGGGCGGCGAGTCTCGCAGGAGAGCAGGCTCCAGGAGTGGATCGTGGCTCCCTGCCGCTCGCGGCCTAGCCGCGGATCACGTTGTGAACGTGCGCCACCATGGGCGGCTGCAAGGAGACGCCGAGTTCCTCGAGGATCGGAATCAGTGTCGTTCCGAATGCCTCGAAGTCTACCTGCGACTCCCAGATGTCGAACACGTTCATCGCACCGTCGGTCTCGAGGGCAACGTGGAGCGTCCGTCCCTTGGGGCTGCCAGCTCCCGCAGCTTCCAATTTCTTGATTGCGCTGTCGTACTTCTCACTGGTGAAGCCGACGTGTGCGAAGTAGATGCCCAGTGCCATGAAGAGCCCCCTTTTCGATGTGAACAGGTGTCGGAGTGTAGGGCACGCACGTGCCGGATGCATCGGACGTTCGATCGAACCACAAACAGGTCAGGCCCCACCGAACCAACGCCGGACGCGGCTGGAGCCGAACTCGTCTTTGTCGGCCGCAATTGCAGCGGAAGGGCCCTCGAGGTCCCCGACCGGGGCGGCCCCGGTCGAGAAGGTGACGCTCACCCGCGCCACCATGTCGTTCCCGAATTCCAGATAGCAGGTCCCATGCCCGTCATATGTCCCGGGTGCCGAGCCGCTCTGTAGCTTCGCCGCGATCTGGGTCGCCACAACCGCGGCCTGCCCCTCCGAGAAGACGCCGGCTTTGGGCGTCCCGACGCTCGTGACGTCACCTACTGCGTAGACCCCCTCAAAGGCGGTTTCGAGCGTGAGAGCGTCCACCGGTATCCAGCCGTCGACCGTCATACCCGACTCCTCGACGACGCGGGGAGCGCGGTGCCGCGGAACCCCGAGAAAGAGGTCATACGGCATTTCCGCTCCCTCACTGAGCACGGCGACCTTCTTTTCAGGGTTGAGGCTCTTGATCAACCGCTCCGGGTGCCAACTGATGCCTCGCTCTGCGAAGGCGACGAGAAGCGCCTCGGAGGCCGCCGGCGACGGTGGGATGGGAACACCGAGCGGCATGACCAGAGAGATGGTGGAGCTCGCTCGAAGGCCGCGGTCGCTCAGATAATCGTGGAGCAGGAGCGCGGTCTCGCTCGGTGCGGGAGGACACTTGAACGGCGTCGACGTCACGCCGACGATGACGTGGCCGCCCTCGAATCCCGCCAGGACGTCCCGGAGTGCGAATGCTCCGGCCACGGTATAGAACTCGTGGCCCCCTTCGACGAGTCCGGGAGTGGCCGAGGGATCGAGATCGGCGCCCAGCGCGACGACCATGATGTCGCCTTCGAATGGCCCCGCGTCGGTCTCCACCCGTTTGGACGCAGGATCGATCGAACGGATGGCCGTCTGCACGAAGCGCAGTCCCGGCTTGTCGAGCGCGCTGTAGGCGTTGAAGACGTCGGAGGCCGGTTTCTTCCCGAACATGACGTCCAGCTTCGAGAATCCAAAAATGAATCCCTGGCTCTGATCGATGAGGACGATGTCGAGGTCGTCACCGAATTGCTCCGAGAGCCTCGTGGAGAGCTCCAAGCCGCCGAATCCCGCTCCGAGTACCAGGACTCTCATGCCTTCACTCCCACCCTCTCCCTTGTCGGCGTGTCGTGGCCATTCTTGGCGCGCTCCGCATTGCGCGCTTTGCCACAACGTGATCCGCGGTGACAGTATCGGCCGCATCTCGGCGCCGCAACGGGTTGCCAGCAGGCATGGAGGCCGGCATCCCGGCTTCTCTGGACGCCGACGGCGGCCTCGTGGCGGGTACGGGTGGCACCGAACTCCCTACGATGGGATTCCGGCAACTCGTGCCGAGTTCTGGGAACAACTTGAGGATCGAGGAGAAGGCGATGGCTGAGCACGTTGGATTGGACGGACACCACAAGGCCACGGTGGAGAAGATCTTCAGCCACCCGGTGAGTCACAACATCCAGTGGCACGATGTCCTCTCCCTTCTCCGAAGCGTCGCGACCGTGACCGAGGAGCACGATGGCCGTTTCAAGGTCACCCTCGGGTCAGAGACCCAGAGCTTCGATGTCCCGCGTCATCACGACATCGATGAACAGCAGGTCGTGGATCTGCGCAGGATGCTCAAGGGCGCCGGGATCACGCCGCAGGGAACCTAGAAGCGAGCCGTCCCCCTGCCAGCGGCGCGACCCCCTCCCCCGGGGCGACGGCCAGCCTCCCGAAGAAAGCCTGGCTCGATGAAATTCGTGCGCCCTTCAGATCTCCGCGGTATGGAGCAACTGTTCCAGCAGCTGCAGTCCTCCGAACCGACATATGCCGAGGTTGGGGCGACGATCACCGGCCAAGAGGTCACTGGCTTCACACGCGGACACGAAGATGCCGTGCTCGGGTACGGCGTTGCCACGTTCACACGGGCTGTCGAAGGCCTTCGACGTTGGAAGGCGCACCAACTCTCGGGTCTGGCGGTGTTCCCTGAGGACACAACCATTCGAACCGGCGCGACTGTCATCGTCACGGTGGGGACTGTACGACTGGCCGTCGCCGCCCCGTGTCGCATCGTGGGCGTCGTGGACGACATGCGTCGATGGGGTTTCGCCTACGGGACCCTTCCCGGTCACCCTGAACAAGGAGAGGAATCTTTCGAGGTCACGATGGCAGCAGATGAGACGGTGCGGTTCGCGATCACATCGTTCTCTCGGCCCGGCGATCCGCTGGTCCGACTCTCGGGTCCTCTGGGCAGGGGTGTCCAGGTCCTGGTGACGAAGGCATACCTGAGGGCCCTACGCCGCTATGTCGCAGAAGAGGGCGCACCGACCTGAGGCGGGTCTCATACCCCGGGCCGGAGCGAACCGCGTTTGGGCCTCGGCATCCGGCGCCGCAACGAAGCCGGTACGGTAAAGGGTGCATGACTTCTTCGGTGATCGATCACAGGGAGGTGCGATGACGGACCCGTCGGCCACGGCTATCGACGTCGTCATCGAGATCCCGACGGGCAGCCGCAACAAGTACGAGTACGACCACGAGAGCCACGTCATTCGTTTGGACCGCCGCCTCTTCACCGCCACGGCCTATCCGGCGGACTACGGCTTCGTGCCCGACACCCTGTCGAAGGACGGGGATCCGCTCGATGCACTGGTGCTGGTGGCCGACCCGACGTTTCCCGGTTGCGTCGTGCGAGCTCGCATTCTGGGGGTCTTCTTCATGCGCGACGAGGCCGGTCTCGACGCCAAACTCTTGACGGTCTTGGAGCATGACCCCCAATGGGACGACGCCGACGATATCGACGACCTGCCGAGGCACCTGCTCAACGAGATCGAGCACTTCTTCAGCATCTACAAGGATTTGGAACCCGAAAAGCACACCGAGGTCATGGGTTTCGAGGACCGTTCCGCCGCCCTCAGGGAACTGGAGGCGTGCCGGAAAGCCTTCCGAGTCCCCGAGAGCGGGCGTTGACGTAGGAGACGGAGCTCGGGAGAGGCCGTCCTGCGGCGCCAGGAGCTGTTCCGGCTCCCGCCTATCAGGCTTGGGGCTGCGTTCCCAGGGTGACCGTCGTGGTGCGTTTGCTGGTGCCCACGTAGTAGGTGATCTGCATCTTTTGGCCCGCCTTGGCATTTTGGACCATGTTCCGCAGAGCGACGGCTGACTTCACCGCAGTTCCGTCGATACTGACGATCACGTCCCCTTGGGCCAGGCCCGCCTTGGCCGCGGGCGAACCCGAGATCACATTGAGCACGACCACGCCCGAGGTCGGGGTGAACCCGTACTGCTGGCGGAGGGCGGGGGTCAACGTCGTGATGTTGACGCCGAGATAGCCCCCCGTGCTGCTGGCCGGTCCTCCCTTCTGGAGTTGGGGCAGGAGAGCTTCGACTTCTTCAGCCGGTATCGCGAACCCGATGTTCTGCGCGTTGGTACCGTCCTCGGAACTACCGGCGACGGCCGTGTTCATGCCGATGACCTGACCGGCCGTGTCGATAAGGGGGCCACCCGAGTTTCCCGGGTTTATCGCAGCGTCGGTCTGGATGAGGTTCTGCAGATTTTCAGTGGCCGTCCCCTGACCTCCCGCGGCTGACCGATCGGCCCAGAGCGGAGACGATCCCCTGGGTCACGGTGGGTGTACCTGCAGCCAGTCCGAGCGCATTGCCGATGGCGACGACAGCATCGCCGACGACCGCTTTGGAGGAGCTGCCGAAAGTGACTGTCGGCAGATTCGGCTCCGGATCGTTGATCTTGAGGAGCGCCACATCCTGCTGCGTGTTGTGGCCCAGCAGCGTGGCAGGGTGGACCTTCGTCTGTCCGTATTCGGTCACCGTGATGCTGCCTGTCCCGCCACCTTGGGTGAACAGTTCGATCACGTGGTTGTTGGTGATCACCTCTCCGCTGGACGTGATGATCATCCCTGTGCCCTCGTCCTCGTTGCCGTGTGACTTGACGTCGATGGAGACGACAGCGGGAATAACTCTCTTCACCAATTCGGGAATCGTCACGTTGCCGTTCAGAACCGCCGCACCGGGATCAGCGTTTCCTTCGTGGATGGTGAGGGTGTCGTTGTTGTTGCCGCCATCGGCCAGCGCGGTCACGCCGGCGCCGACGCCGGCGCCGATGAGGGCAGCCACGACAGCGATGCCGATCCAGGAGCGCCGGTTGCCCGAGCCTGAGGTTGCGGGACGGGGTGCGGGCGGCAGCAGGAGCGGCGGTGTGGGCGTCTCTGCCGTGACAGGCTCCGCCGTGAAGGGGCCGGGCGTGACACCGGGGTCGGGCGTGACCCCCGGGTCGGTCGGGTCCAAGGGGTCGATCGGGGCATCGCCCTCGTGACCGGCCGCACTGCTCGAAGTGCCCGCGGCGGCCGAGGCGGGGTCAGCGAGGCCGCTGGCACTGCCTTGGGCCGTGGCGTCGCCGACCGGCGGTAGAGGCCATACGGGTGCGGCGGGAGGGGGCGTTGTCCAACCCGGGGGCGGTTCGGCGGGGGGAGCGACCGGCGGCGCAGCGATCGGCGCCACGATCGGCGTTGGAGGCCGCTCAGGCGGAGAGTCGATCCTGACTATCGGGTCTGTCGTCGCTTCCTGCCCCGTCGCCCCGTCCGCCCCTTCCGGCACCGCCGGACCCCTCGACGTGCCTGGTTCGTCAGGTGAGGGAACCACGGTCGGTTCAGTTTCGTCTGTCATTGGGGATCCTCCTGAGAACGGACCAGGTCCGCCGCGCCGGCCTCCCAGGCGGCAATCAGCGTGCGCGCGTGGATGTGACGCCATGTTAAAGGAGGAGTGGAGTCGCACGTCCTCGCCCCATGAGGGCTTCTGCACCAGGTGGGTCGCTCAGCGCGGTAGCGTGTCCGCCGCATGTCACGCCGAATAGATATTGAGTTGACGAGCAAGAACAGCGACGGGTCATGGACATGGCGCGCCGCTGGAGCGCGGCAGCCCAAGGGCGTGGTCGAAGCGTCGTTGGTGCCCGAAAGCCAGGAAGTCGGTTCGGTGCTCCGGGCCGAGGTCGAAACCGGGCTCGAGGGTATCGAAGTGATGTCGCTCAGCGAAGTCAAGCCCTCTCGCTCACCCGAAAAGAGCGGCCGTATCGAGGTCGTCGGCACGCCCAAGCGGGCGCCCGACGTGTCGGTCATTCTGGCCCCGGGTTCGGGGAAGCGCAGCCGTCGACGTGACGAGGATGGTGACGAGAGAGACGACCGCAAATCAAGCCGAGGCGGGCATCGGAGCGATCGTCCGAGCGGCGGCAGTGGCGGCCCCGGTGGCGGAAGTGGCCCCGGCGGCAGTGGCGGCCCCGGTGGCGGAGGCGGGCATGGAGATCGTCCGAGCGGAGGGCGCAGCGGTCCGGGCGGGAGCAGCGGCCCTCGACGTCCCGGTGCCCGACGGCCCGGTGAGGGTGACGGGCGTCCAGCGCGTGGTGAGCGACCGGTGGCCCCCACCTCGACGGTGCACCGCAATGCGATGTTGGCCGCGCTCCGTCCTGAGCAGATCCCCGTGGCTGAGCAGTTGCTGCGCGGCGGTCTGCCAGCGGTTCGCCAGGCCATCGACGCCCAGAACTCGGCGGCCAAGGTCTCCGGTCGGCCTCCCGCATCGACTGACGCATTGTTGGCCATGGCGGATGAGCTCCTGCCTGTCGTCAAACTGGCGGACTGGAAGGATCGGGCCACAGCTGCGCAGCTGGCCGGCAAGGACTTCCGGTTGCGCGAATTGCGGGCCGTCGTTGCCGCCTCGCGCACCGTCATTCTCGACGAGGAGGGCCGCACGCTGGCCAAGTCCTTGCAGGAGTCGCTCGACAAGCGGGTGACGGCCCTGCGCGACGAGTGGCTGGCCCGCATCACCAACGCCATCAAGGAAGGACGCATTCAGCAGGCGCTGGAGGCCTCCATCCGTCCCCCTGAGCCAGGTACGCGCTGCCCGGCCGATCTGGCCGTGCAATTGGCCGCTGCCGCCGGCGATGCGATGACGGCCGAGCTACCTCCCGAAGAGTGGATGAAGATGCTCGACGCCGTCGTCCTTTCGCCGGTGCGCCGCACGGTAAAGCCGGCGGGGATACCGGCAGACGAGGTGGCGCGACAGGCGGCCCGGCATGCTGCGGGGTCCGTCCCGGCACTGGCGAAGCTGCTCGGTCTGCGGATCCCACCTCCTCCCCCGCGCCGGTCTGGTCACCGAGCACCGGCTCAGTTCAGCGGGCGGTTGAGCACAAGGAGTCGGGCGGTGAACCCTGATGCCTCCAGCCGTTGCTTGGAGAGTCGATCACCGGGGAGGGCCAGCGCATCGATGTCGTGGCAGCCTCGTTGCACGCACCACGCCACCATCGACTCCATGAGTGCCGTACCCACGCCGACCCCGCGCGCGCCCTCTTCGACATAGCAGCATTCGATGCGTCCACTGCGCACCCTGGATCCGTGGCGCGTGAACGTGATCGCAGCACCAACACCGACGACGACGTGGTGGTACTCGCCAACGTAGAGAGCTGCGTCGTCGGTGTCGTCCGCGTCCGCATCGAGCCACCGAGCAAGAAGCTCGTCGTGGTCGACGTCACCCCGCAACGTGGCGCCGCCGCGCAGGGTGTCCACGTGGGACAAGGCACGGGTCAGAAGTGCGACGCAGGCCGCCCTGTCGTCCTGGTGTGCGGGGCGCGTCGTTTCCACGGCGACTCTTTCGCCCGACCCTTACTCGCCCGATCGATCAGGCTCCGGACCCGTGGCAGCGGGCGGCGGTATCGCCGGTGTGACAGTTTCCGGTGCGACGCTCTCATGGAGGTCGCTTTGCGGGACAGCGTGTGCCGGCGAGTCGATGTCCGAAGGAGTTGCCACGGGTGTGGCGTTTCCAGGTGCATCGAACCCCGAAAGTGCGGGATGCGAGGTTGTCGCCTCTTTGGCGGCCTCGATCGCTCCAAGAATCTGATGTGCACGGTTGAGGATCGTGTGGCGGTTGCGGTGTGACGCCTCGTACCGCTTGAGGGCCTCCAGATCGGCCGGGCCGAGACTTTCGAGGCGTCGCACCACCTGGGAAGCGGAGAGGGTGTCATAGCCAGCGAGGGCGCCCTCGACGATGAGTTCGTCGGCGGGGTCGGCCTCGGGCTTTGGCGACGGCGTTGGCCGTGCTGCGACCACTGCAGTGGCTCCCGCTCCCTGCGCTTTTGGCGCACCTTCCGCGCTCCGGCCGTCGGTCGGTGCGGTCGGTGCCGTCGGTGCGGTCGGGTCTGACGCGTCGTCGGTCCCGTCGGATGATGTGAGGTGGAGCAGTTTGCCCACTCGCTCGACCAGGTGGCGTTGGCCTTGGGCCACGACGATACGACCGACGATGCGTGCGTTTTGCACGTCGGTCTCGAATCGTCGGTGACCCTTGCCGATCAGGCCGGGGAGATCTTCGGCGACGGTCAGTGCGATGCCGACGGGGGCAAAGACGAGAAGGTCGAGCGCCCGCTGCAGCGGGGTCGCTTCCTCCTCTACGGCATCACTGCCGTCCACATCGTCGGGCTCAGACACAGTCCCGGCAGAGCATCTTTTTCTTGTCGGCGAGTTGGCTCGGGTGTTTGACGAGAAAGCACGAGCGGCAGACGAACTCGTCGGGCTGCTTGGGCAGGACGCGCTCGTTGCCTTCGGTGCGGTCCTCCTGATCTGTCGCTTCGTCGTCCTCGGGCTCGTCCTCGACGACAAGGCGTTCCTTCAGGATGACATCGAGGCTCGCCTCGACGTCTTCGTCCTCGGGCTCTTCCTCTTCTTCCTCATCGTCGGCTTCGCCGGAACGTTCGACCACCGCGGCAGGAGCGGCCGTGAGTATTTCGACGACCTCGTCGCCAACCACATCATCGTCGTCGTCATCGATTTCGACGATGTCGTCGTCATCGTCGATGGGGTCGTCGTCGTCCAGGTCGACGAGGGCATCCTCGTCGAGATCAACTTCAAGGTCGTCAACCTCTGCGTCGTCGTCGACGACGTCATCCTCCAGAGCGGAGGCCTCGGGTTCGAGATCTTTCGGCATGTCCTTCTTCTTCGTCGCCATGTGCCGCCGGAGCATAGACGGTTCGCAGGTGCGTTCGATCGCAATTCGGCACGCCACATCGTCCCAGTTCAGGGAGCTGGCAGTGCGTCAGGCGGTTGGGCCCTGGGGTCTTTGGCGCCGTCGTGCCTGCTCGATCAGATCCAGCAGGCACGACGTTCTCTACTCAACCCCCAGGACCAACCTCCGCCTCTCACCTCATCACCCGACGGGATTCAACTGCCGCAAAGGCCGTCAACTCCATGTGGGCGTTTGGGACAGGGCCGTACATTACGTGTTGTACCCGAGGTGCCGTCAAGGGCGATGACCACCTTCCCACCAGGGCGTATGGCGGTTGTTCCTGGTCAGCGACATAGAACAAATTCATGTTTCGCTTTCGTAAAATGACGTACCGCGAAATGAGTGTTGTCGTGAGATACGGTCGCTCGTGTCAGTGTCCGTGTCAGCATCGACGGCCGGCTGATGCGACCGGTTCGTCGCGTCAGGGTGTTGAGGATTTCGGCCCGACGCCGCTCGGAGCGCCGCTCCGATTCGAGTCGTTCCAAGTCGGTGCCGCCGTGATCGACGAAGGTCATGGCGTCGGCCAAGGCGCGGTGGCCGGCGCGCTCGGCGATGGCCCGATGCATCTGTTGCGCCACCCGTCGGTACGCCGGATGCCCTTGGCTCCCTGACCGGAGCTCGATGAGATGCATCGCCTCGCGCGCGTTGCACTGCAGGACGTAGCGGATCCGGTGTGCAAGCGCGACGGCATACATCGCCTGCTCCGCGAAGTCGGGCGCCAAGCGCGCGATAGAGATCTTCGGCCCGCTCGATTGCCTCGGCGTAGCCGTCGCCGAGACCGGCTTCGGCCACGATCTCGGGCATGTCGTAGCCGAGGCTTATGCCCAGACGTTGCCACTCGATGGTGAGCATCCGGTGTCGTTGCAGATCGCGGAACGCGCCGTAGTCCGTCACCAATTCGAAGCGATAGTCGGTGCGCTCGAAGGCACGCCCCGGTCGATGCCGGCGATTTCGTCGATCGCCCACATATGCCGCCAACAGCGCCACACGTTCGTTATGGCTGAGCAGCCGCACACGTGCAAGAGCGGCGCGCTCGGAACATTGCAAGTGGCTGAAACAGGCCGCAGCCAGGACTTTCTCCTCGCCGTCGGGGTCGAAGTCGAGCAGCGTCACCTCAGGTTCGGCGACAGGTTCGGCGACGTGCTCGCCGACCGGTTCCGCGCCTGAACCCGGGGCGCCGCCAGAAGCCGCCTGATCGGGCCAGAGCCGTTCCACGATGCGGGCGGTGGCATCGCGCGTGGACGCCAGGTACGCGGTCCACTCCCCTCCCCGCTCGGCCACGTCGACACGCTGGAGGAACGAAGGGATCACCTTGCGCAGTTCGGTCAACATCATGTCGGCATAGGTGCGCGCTTCGGGCAGCGGGTGCGCGCGCATGCGCAGCAACAGTTGTTCGTAGGACTGGCCCGTCCCGTACAGGCCGATGTTGGAGAGCGAGGCGGCGGGGAGCAGGCCCCGCAAGGCGTCGAGCGACTTGGCCCTCACCGCCTGACGGTAGACGAAGTCGCTGTCTCCGGCCTGCTGGGGGAAGCGCTCACTCACCCAATTCCGCATTGCCGGCATCAACAGGCCGTACGTGTCGAAGACGCGATCCATGTCGCCGACGTAACGCGTCCCGAAGGGAGATTCGAGAATTTCGATCGGTCGGAAATAGCGGTAATGACCGCTGTCGAGCCGGTTGTCATACGCGATGTAGCGCGTCGATTGCTCGAGATACGACATGAGCCGTCCCCACTCGAGCACTTTGGAGAGCACATTCGAGGACTGCTCACATGCCAGGTGCACACCACCCAGTTGCGCCACCGAATCGTCGCCGTATTCGACGAAGACTTTCTCGTAGAGCTGCTCGGCGCGGGCCAGGCCGATGGTGGCATCGAGCGAGATGTCGCCGGAGATGTCGAGATCGCCCACGAACTCGTCGAGGAACAGTCGCCGCAAGCTCTTGGGCGACCGCGAATATCGGGCGAAGAGCGCCCCTTTGACCACTTCGGGCAGGTTTACCAGGGCGAAGACGGGCAGATGGAGGTTGGTCACGTAGCGCCGGAGGATGGCCTCTTCGTCGGCTGTGAACTGCTCTTCTACGTACGGGAACATGCCCGACACACCATAGGACTGAGGCGAGGCGTTGGTGGCGGATACGCCGATCCCGGAAATTGCCGGCCTCGAAAGAAGGGCGCCGGCCCTCGTGCGCCCAGCTCAGGCCGCCCAGCTCAGGCCACCCAGCTCAGGGCAACCAGCTCAGGGCGTGGGGAGTCCGACCGCCACGACGCCCCGCAGCAGGAGGTCGACGGCTTGCCGGGCCGCGGCGGCCGTTTCGGGCTCGGTGGCGGCGTGGGCCACCTGCTGCACCAGGTCGGCCACGGACTTCACTGTGCGCACGAAGTCGCCCGGGGCCAGGTCCCCCACGTCGCGGGCAGCGACGGCCAGTGCGGTCTCGAAGGAGGCTCCCGCGGGCCCACGACGCCACGGCGGTGGCCAAGCCCGGAGGATGGGTGGCGGGTGCGGGGTACCAGATGGAGCTCTTCGACCGAACGGATTCGTTCCGCCACATGTTCGAGGGCGGCGCAGCGCCACTCGAGCTCGGCCACCCGCTTCTCCCCCAGCCGATCGGCCAGGGGGCCCTTGCGCTTGCGGCGCCGTGCCGCGGCACGTGGACCCGGGCCGCCCGTGCCCGGCCAGACGGCGGGCACGGCGTGGTTCGAAGACCACCGCCGACACCACGCCGGCCAGGACCGAAGGCTCGGCGCCGTCGAGGAGGTCGGCCGCCAGTGCCTCGGCCAGCAGAAGATCGGACTCGTGGTAGATCCGGGACAGCCGGCGCCCGGTCTCGGTGAGCGACCAGTCCTTGAGGTAGCCCAGCTCCTCCAGGACGGCGACCCGATGGCTGAGCTGAATGGTCAGGAGGTCAGCCCGCTGGGCCTGCCATTGGGCGAAGGAGCGGCGGAGCACGTCTGTCGGCCGTCTCCCGGTCGAAGCGGGAAGCCAGGTTGACGGCGAGGTTGTAGGTGGGCCGGAACGACGAGCGCAGGTCGGGCGGGGGGGCCGAGGCGACCCGGGCTGCCTCGCTGAAGGCGGTCTCGGAGGACCACAGCGCCACGGCGTGGCCCTCCTCGTCCAGTCCGCGCCGTCCGGCCCGGCCGGTCAGCTGCAGGTACTCGCCCGAGGTGAGGGTGGCCCGTCCGGCCCCGCCGTACTTGGTGAAGCGCTCGATCACCACGGAACGGGCCGGCATGTTGATCCCGAGCGAGAGCGTCTCGGTGGCGAACACCACCTGGAGCAGGCCGGCGGCGAAGCACTCCTCCACCGTCTCGCGGAAGACCGGGACCAGACCGGCGTGGTGCGACGCCACGCCCGACTCGAGCCCCTCCAGCCATTCGTCGTAGCCGAGCACGCCGAGGTCCTCGTCGCTCAACGACTCGACGCGCCGTTCGGCGATCTCGCGGATGGTGGCCCGCTCGTTGCCGTCGGTCAGCCGGACGCCGTCGCGGACGACCTGGCGCACCGCTTCATCGCAGGCGGCACGGCTGAAGATGAAGACGATGGCCGGGCAGCATCTCCTCGGCTTGAGGGCGGTGATCAGCTCGGTTCGCAGCGGCGAGCGATAGGGCAACCGCGGGCCCTTGCCCCGGGGCTGCCACTGGGGCGAGCGTCCCTGGAGGGAGCGCCGGACGGCCTGATCGATCTTGATGCCCTCGTTGCCCGGCTTCCCGTTGACCAGCAGCGGGAGCAGCAGCGTCTGGTCGTCCTCGCGCCGATGGGCGGCGAAATGGTGGCGCAGGACGATCGGCCGGTGCCGTTCCACGATGACGTCGGTGGTGCCACGGACCGAGCGCAGCCACGCGCCGAGCTCGCTGGCGTTGTTCACGGTGGCCGACAGGCAGACGAAGCGGACCTCGGGCGGAGACAGGACCAGCACCTCTTCCCAGACGCCGCCGCGGTAGGGGTCCTGAATGAAGTGCACCTCGTCGAGGATCACGGTGTGCAGCCCGGCCAGGAGATCGGAGCCGGCCAGGAGCATGTTGCGCAGCACCTCGGTGGTCATCACGACCATGGGCGCGTCGGGGCGCACCGCGGTGTCGCCGGTCAGGAGACCGACGTGCTCCTTGCCGTAGGTGGCGACGAGCTCGCCGTACTTCTGGTTGGAGAGCGCCTTGAGCGGTGTGGTGTAGAACGCCTTGCCGCCGGCTCCGAGCGCCCGGTGGATGCCGTAGGCGGCCACCAGCGTCTTGCCGGAGCCGGTCGGGGCGGAGACCAGGACCGAGTGGTCGGCGTCGATGGCCGCGAATGCGTCGCGCTGGAAGTCGTCGGGAGGGAAGGGAAGTCGAGTGATGAAGTCGCTCTCCTCGTCCGTCACCGTGACGGGCCAAGGGAAGACGGTCAACGGCCGGCCAGCTTCCCGATCCCGATCGAGATGAAGTAGAAGAAGACCAGGGGAACGGCCAGGGCCAGCATGGAGAAGGGATCAGAGCTCGGCGTGAAGACGGCCGAGACGACCGTGATGAGGATGACCGCCCATCGCCACGAGTGTAAGAGCCGGGCCGGGGTGACGACGCGGGCCAGTTCCAAGGAGACCAGTATCACCGGAAACTGGAAGGTGATTCCGAACAGGGCCATCAGGGCCAGAATCAGGCCCAGGTACGGGATCGGATCGTAGATCTGCTGCAGGTCGGGACCACCCACCGAGCGCAGGAAGCCCAGCGCGTGCGGGAGGGTGAGGTAGGCGGTGGCGGCACCGAGCAGGAACAGGGTGAAGGCGGCCGATGACGAAGGGGATGGCGTACTTCTTCTCCCGAGCCTGCAGGCCGGGGGTGATGAAGCGCCAGATCTGAAAGAGGATGACGGGCGAGGCCAGGGTCAGGCCGCCGAAGACGGCGATCTTGATCCGGAGGGAGAGCCCGTCCAGCGGCGAGGTGACGTAGAGGTTGGCGCAGTTCTTCCCGGTGAGGCTGTTCGACGACGTCACGCCGGACAGCCTGGTTCCGCCCCCGTTGGCCTCGCACAGGGGCCGGATCAGGAAGTGCAGGATCGGGGTGTAGAGGATGACGGCCACGATGGTGGCCAGCAGGAACGCGATGAGGCAGATGACGAGCCGCCGGCGCAGTTCGCCCAGGTGCTCGTTGAGCGTCATGTTGTCGGGCGAGGGTTTTTCCTTGCGCTCGCTGAGGAAGGGTAGGGCCATGTGCGTGCTCGTCTCTCGCCGCTCAGTTGAGGCTGGGATCGCCCACGGCGCCCGGCCCCGGGCAGCGGAGCGCGTCGTGGGTCCGGCGGACGAATGTGTGGAAGTGGACGGAGGGCGTGGAAGGCGTGGGGGGCATTTGGGCCGTGGGCATGGTCGGGAGTCGCTGGCAGGAGCTGGCGTGCTGCTGCGTGCTCTTCATGAGATTCGGCGCCCGAGGGGTCGGCGGATGTCGCGTCGCCGTGTGCGTGTACCTCACCGGAGGTTCCGTTGCTGTTTGCCGGCGCGCCGTCGGCTGCCACCGTGCCGTTGGCCGCCGCCCCGTTCGTGTCCGCCGCCCCGTTGGCCACCGCCCCGTTGGCCGCCGTCCCCGTTCGTGTCCGCCTCGTCGGGCGAAAGGGTGGAAAGGTGGTTGAGCAACGCCGAGGGCGAGCGGGCCATCCGGGCTATATCGGCGCTGGAGGGCAGGTCAGGGATGGAGCTGCGGACCTCGGTCTCCATGCGGTGGCGGAACTCGTTGAAGCGAGCGCCAGGCGGCGCCGGCCTGGCGCGCCACCTGGGGAAGCTTGTCCGGCCCGAGCAGGATCACCGCCACCACGGCGATGATCAGGAGCTTGGTGGGGTCGAGATTGAGCACCGATCCTCACTCTACGGCCCTCAGAGAGAGGCGATCAGGCGCTCGACCCGCTCGTCGTGCGACTTGAAGGGGTCCTTGAGCAGCACCGTGCGTTGGGCCTGGTCGTTGAGCTTGAGGTGGACCCAGTCCACCGTGAAGTCGCGGCGCCGTTCCTTGGCCCGCTTGACGAAGGCTCCCCGCAGCCGGGCCCGGGTCGTCTCGGGGGGAGCTGCTCATGGCATCGGAGATCGCGTCGTCGGTGCAGGTCCGGTCGACCTGGTCGCGGTTCTGCAGCTTGTAGTACAGGCCCCGGGTGCGATCGACGTCGTGGTACATGAGGTCGATCATGGCCACCTTGGGGTGCGAGAGCGGGACGTCGTGGCGGGCCTTCATCTCTTCGACCAGGCGGTACTTGGCCACCCAGTCGCACTCACGCCACAGCGACGTGGGATCGGCCTCGAGCCCTTTGAGGCAGTGCTGCCACATGTCGAGGGCGGTGTCCTCCTCGGGCGAGAGGCCCTTGCGGTCGCGGAACTTGAGGGCCCGCTCGAGGTACTCGGTCTGGATGTCGATGGCCCGCATCTCGCGACCGTTGGCCAGGCGGACCCTGCGCTGGCAGGTGATGTCGTGGCTGATCTCCCTGATGGCGCGGATCGGGTTCTCGAGGGTCAGGTCGCGCAGCACGGTCGACGAATCCTCCAGCATGGCCAGCAAGATGCTGGTCGTGCCCACCTTGAGGAACGTGGCGTACTCGCTCATGTTGGAGTCCCCCACGATCACGTGGAGGCGGCGGAATCGCTCGGCGTCGGCGTGGGGCTCGTCCCGGGTGTTGATGATGGGACGGCTGCGGGTGGTGGCCGACGAGACGCCCTCCCAGATGTGCTCGGCCCGCTGGCTGAGGCAGAACACCGCACCCCGGGCGGTCTGGAGCACCTTCCCGGCGCCGGCGTAGATCTGGCGGCTGACCAGGAACGGGATCAGCACCTCGGTGTAGCGGTTGAACTCGTCGTTGCGCTCGGTCAGGTAGTTCTCGTGGCAGCCGTAGGAGTTGCCGACCGAATCGGTGTTGTTCTTGAAGAGGTAGACCTCGCCCCGGATGCCCTCTTCCCGGAGGCGGGCCTGGGCCCCGCTCACCAGACCGCCGAGAATCCACTCCCCCGCCTTGTCGTGGATGACGACGTCGGAGATCTTGTCGCACTCGGGCGTGGCGTACTCGGGGTGGCTCCCCACATCGAGGTAGAGGCGGGCCCCGTTCTCGAGGAAGACGTTCGAGGAGCGTCCCCAGCTGACCACCCTTCTGAAGAGGTAGCGGGCGACCTCGTCGGGGCTGAGACGGCGCTGGCCGCGGAGGGTGAAGGTCACGCCGTACTCGTTCTCGATGCCGAAAATGCGCTTCTCCACTAGGCCACCGTACAGCGGGCTATGCCAGAAGCAGCGCCAGCTCCTCGTCAGCGATCCGTCGGAAGGTGCGGCGGGCGTCGGGTCGACCGTTGCCGCGGCTCAGCGTGGCCACCTCGAGGTCGCCCGCGGCCAGGGTGCGGTCGGGCCCGGCCAGGGCGGCGGTGGCCGCCTTGAGGGCGGTGCGCGAGGTCCCAGTCGGCCTGCCAGGCGGCCGCCGACCCGCTCGGTGATGGTCTCGGCGTCACCCCCGAGGACGGCGAAGTGCTCCTCGTCGGTGATCGTTCCCTCGTAGGCGATGTGGTACAGCTGGTCGGGCTGCTGACCGGATGCCGAGCTCGGCCACCAGGACCTCGACCTCGAGCGGCTTCATCTCGTGCGTGAACACGTTGCCGAGATACTGCGCATACAGATTGGCCAGTGACCGGGCGTCGACGTCCTCCCGGCTGTAGGCGTAGCCCTTGGTGTCGGCGTGGCGCACTCCGGCCACCCGCAGCTGGTCGTACTCGTTGTACTTGCCCACGCCGCCGAAGGCGATGCGGTCGTAGATCTCGCTGATCTTGTGCAGGGATCGAGAGGGGTTCTCGGCCACGATCACGATGCCCAGGTCGTAGGTGGTGGCCACCAGGGAGCGGCCCCGGGCGATGCCCTTCTGGGCGTACTCGGCCCGGTCCTTCATCACCTGTTCGGGGGCGACGTAGTAGGGCATGCTCATTGGCGCCCGCCCCGCCTTCGGTCCCGGTTGGCCTGCTCGGCGCGGCTCGACCGCGTCGGCGGTCTGCTCGGCCCGACGGCGGGCTGATGAGGGCGCTGAAGCGCTCCGCCACCTCTTCCTCGGGCACCAGGCGGTAGCCCTCGGCGTCGACCACCGCGATGAGCGGGTAGATGCCACGCACCAGATCGGGCCCACCGGTGGCCGAGTCCTCGTCGGCGGCGTCGTAGAGGGACTGGATGGCCAGGTCGACCGCTTCGTCGCGGGCCAGGCCCTCGCGCCAGCCCAGCTTGATGGTCGAGCGGGCGTCGCGGCCCGCCCGAGCCGGTGGACTGGAAGTCGGTGTCCTCGTAGTGGCCGCCGGTGGCGTCGTAGCTGAAGATGCGGCCGATGCCCCGGGCGGTGTCGTAGCCGGCGAACAGCGGCACCACCACCAGGCCCTGCATGGCCAGGGGCAGGTTCTGGCGCACCATCTGGGCCAGCTGGTTGGCCTTGCCCTCGAGGGAGAGGGCGGTGCCCTCGACCTTTTCGTAGTGCTCGAGCTGGACCTGGAAGAGGCGCACCATCTCGACCGCCATGCCGGCCGAGCCGGCGATGGCCACCGCCGAGAAGCGGTCGGCCGCGAAGACCTTCTCCATGGAGCGGTGGGCGATGATGTTGCCCATGGTGGCCCGGCGGTCGCCGGCCATGATCACGCCGTCGGCGTAGCGCAGGGCGACCACCGTGGTGGCGTGGGGGGCACCGGCGAAACGGCCTCGGCTGCCGGCGGCTCCGGCGCTGCGGGCCGCCGCTGCCGCACGGTCGCCGCCGCCGTCCGAAAGGGAATGTTGCCCGCCTGGCGCAGGAGCCCGACGAAGTCTGGGCCCGGATCGCTCTCCGGGGGAAAAAGGGGAAGAGCCACCGGTGACTACTGCCCGCCTTTCTGGACGTAGTTGCGCACGAACTCCTCGGCGTTGTCCTCCAGGACCTCGTCGATCTCGTCGAGCAGGTCGTCCAGTTCGGCCTTGATCTTCTCGCCCCGCTCGGAGGTGGCCGGCGCTTGCTCTGCTGCCAGCTCGTCGTCGGTCTCGGTCTTGGAACTGTCCCGTGCCGGGCTCTTTCGGATTTGTTCTTGTTCTGCCATTGCGTTGTCCTCGCCGCCGTTCCTGTTGCTCTTGTCGTCTTCGGGATTCGTTGGTCTCGGATTTCTTCGTTTGGATTCTCTCGGGCTTCTGGTTCTCGGGTTCTGGTTCTGGGTCGTCTCGTTCTGGGTCGTCTAGGAATTGAGCCGGTCCAGCAGGTCCGCCGGTCCGGTGCTCTGGGCCAGAAGTGCGCCCGTGTGCTCGGCTGTTCCCTTCAAGGGATCCATCATAGGGACGCGTCGCAGGGGGTCGGTCCCGATGTCGAAGACGAGCGAGTCCCAGTTGGCGGTCACCACGGCCTCGGGCCAGCGGGCCAGGCACTTGCCCCGGAACCAGGCCCGGGTGCCCGGCGGCGGCTCGCTCACGGCCTCGGTTGGCCTCGGCCGGCGTGATCAGGCGCCGCAGGCCCAGGCGCTGGTAGACCGACTTGTCCGGCCCGCAGGTCGTGGTACTGCAGGGCCAGGGCGGCCACCCGGGGGTCGCGCCAGTCGCAGTTGTGGCGGTCCTGGTAGGCCAGGAGGAGCTGCCGCTTGGCCACCCAGTCCAGGGTGTCGGCCAGGGTGGCCGGGTCCGATTCGAGGCCCTCGAGGACGTACTCCCAGTGCTCGAGGATCAGCTCACCCACCTCGCCGTCGTCGCCCAGCGCACTGAGGCCGTCGTGCTCGGCGTACTTGCGGGCCGCGCCGAAGAGCTCCCACTGCATCTCGAGGGCAGTGGCCGTGGTGCCGTCGGTCAGCGTCAGGCCCCGGGCCAGGGAGAGGTCGGCCGAGACCTGGTGCAGGGCGCGGACGGGGTCGGCCAGGGTCAGGAGCCGGGTCGGGCCGGCGTCGTCCTCGATCATGGCCAGCACGATCGCGGTCGTCCCGACCTTCAGCAGCGTGGCGATCTCGGACAGGTTGGCGTCGCCCACGATCACGTGCAGGCGGCGGAACCGGGTGGGGTCGGCATGGGGCTCGTCACGGGTGTTGACGATGGGGCGCTTGAGCGTCGTCTCGAGGCCGACGATCTCCTCGAAGAACTCGGCCCGCTGGGAGATCTGAAGTGGACCGGTCGGCATCGAGGGCCGGCGTCTCCACGCCCACCTTGCCGGATCCGGTGAAGATCGTGCGCGAGACGAAGTGCGGCACCACGCCGTCGATCACCTTGGTGAAGGGCACGGCCCGGTCCATCATGTAGTTCTCGTGGCAGCCGTAGGAGTTGCCCTTGCCGTCGGAGTTGTTCTTGTAGACGATCGGCGCCGGCTGGTCCGGGATGCGCAGGGCGGCGGCCATCATGGCCCGCCGCAGCACCTCCTCGCCGGCCTTGTCGTGCACCAGGCACTCGAGCGGGGTGAGGCACTCGGGGGTCGAGTACTCGGGGTGGGCGTGGTCGACGTAGAAGCGGGCGCCGTTGGTGAGGACGGTGTTGGCCAGGTGGGTCTCGACCATCGGGGCCAGCGAACCCTCGCGGGCGAAGCCGCGGGCGTCGTTGCCGGGGGTCTCGTCCTCGAAGTCCCAGCCGATCTTCTGCTCGATGTCGGAGGCGTAGGCGTTCACCAGCACCGACGACGCGGCAATGGGGTTCTGCTCGGCGCCGGGCGAATGGATCCCGTACTCGGTCTCGATCCCGCACACCTTGGTGGTGGCCACGCCCCGACCCTATCGGTCCCTAGAGGTACTGACCGGTACCCACCCGCTCGATCGACCGACCACCATGCACCTCGCGGTCCTCGGTGAGCAGGGTACGGACATAGACGATGCGCTCGCCCTTCTTCCCCGAGATGCGCGCCCAGTCGTCGGGGTTCGTGGTGTTGGGCAGGTCCTCGTTCTCCTTGTACTCCTGGCGGATCGACTCGAGCAGGTCGGAGGTGCGGATGCCGCCCGAGTCGCCGGCGATGACCCGCTTGATGGCCAGCTTCTTGGCCCGCCGGACGATGTTCTCGATCATGGCCCCGGAGGCGAAGTCGCGGTAGTAGAGGATCTCCTTGTCGCCGTTCTGGTAGGTGACCTCGAGGAAGCGGTTCTCGTCGTCCTCCCGGTACATCTCGCCCACGGTCTTCTCGATGATGGCCTGCACCGCCTTGTCGGCGTCACCCCCACCGAGGCGGCCGACCTCGTCGGCGTCGAGCGGCAGCGACGGTCGGTGAGGTAGCGGCTGAAGATCTGGGCCGCGGCCTCCTCGTTGGGCCGCTCGATCTTGATCTTCACATCGAGGCGGCCGGGACGCAGGATGGCGGGATCGATCAGATCCTCGCGGTTCGAGGCCCCGATCACGATGACGTCGCGCAGCGATTCGACGCCGTCGATCTCGGCCAGCAGCTGCGGCACGATGGTCGACTCCATGTCGGAGCTGATGCCCGGTGCCCCGGGTGCGGAAGAGCGACTCCATCTCGTCGAAGAACACGATGACCGGCATGCCCTCGTCGGCCTTCTCCCGGGCCCGCTGGAAGACCTGCCGGATCTGCCGCTCGGTCTCCCCCACGTACTTGTTGAGGAGCTCGGGGCCCTTGATGTTGAGGAAGTAGCTGCGCACGTTGGCGTTGCCGGTCGTCTCGGCCACCTTCTTGGCGAGCGAGTTGGCGACGGCCTTGGCGATGAGGGTCTTGCCGCAGCCGGGCGGGCCGTAGAGCAAGATGCCCTTGGGGGCGGGCAGCGAGTACTCGGCGAAGAGCTCACGGTGCAGGTACGGCAGCTCGACGGCGTCGGTGATGGCCTCGATCTGCGTGTCGAGCCCGCCCACGTCGGCGTAGGTGATGTCGGGGACCTCCTCGAGGACGAGGTTCTCGCTCTCGAGCTTGGGCAGCTTCTCGATCAGCAGCTGGGTGCGCATGTCCATGAGCAGCGAGTCGCCGCTCCGCAGCTTGACGTCGAGCATCTCCTCGGAGAGCTCGGCCACGCGCTCCTCGTCGGCCCGGGCGAAGACGACGCAGCGCCGCTTGTCCTCGAGTTGCTCCTTGAGGGTGACCACCTCGCCGGAGAGCTCCCCGTCCCGGACGAGGACCACGTTCAGCGACTCGTTCAACACGACCTCGTTGCCCTTGCGGATCTGGCCGGGGTCGATGTCGGGGTGAAGGGTGACCCGCATTTTGCGGCCGCTGGAGAACACGTCGACGGTGCCGTCCTCGTTGACGCCGAGGAAGGTGCCGTAGGCGGCCGGGGGCTGGGTCAGCTTCTCGACTTCTTCCCGGAGCGAGGCCAGCTGCTCCTTGGCCTGCTGCAGGGTGAAGGTCAGCTTCTCGTTCTGCGACGTGGCGTGGGCCAGCTGGCCCTTGCTTTCGAGAAGTCGCTCTTCGAGGGCCTGCACCCGGCCGGGGCTCTCCTGCAGCCGGCGGCGAAGCGCGTGGATCTCGTCTTCGGCGTCGGCCAGCTCAGATCGCAGGGCCTCGGCCTGGGCGGCGAGGTCGTTGGAGTCCGGGGTATTGCTCACTACATTCACCCTAGCCCTGGGGTGGGGGTTGTCAGCCTGCATGCCCTTTCCAGGGCTGGCCAGGGGCCTCAGCGGGGCGCTGGGGGTCGGTTGGCGGGGTGGTGTGCCGGGGTCGTGGTTGCCGGGATCGGCTGGCGGGGCGTGGCCGGCGGGGGTGGCCGGCGTGGGCGTCCGTCCCGGGCGTGAGCCTTGGACCGTGGGCCGTGGACCGTGGGCCGTGAGCGAGCGGTTGGATGCACCAGCATGTCGCTGTTTGCCTTTTCATCTTCGTTCAAACGTTTGTTCTGGTGGCTGCATCGATCTGGTGGTCCAAACCACGTGGGTCCGGCATCCGGTCGGGACGTACCGTCAACTCACCGCAACCGGGCGCTCCTCGTATGGCGTTTCTGGTTGGGGTGACTCGGGTGGGGCGGTGGCCACGTCGTCGTCATGATGTGTCGTGGGAGTCGACACCTCCGGAGGTGTCGCAAAAGGCCCCGAAACGGCCTCGAGTCTGCCTCGAACCGGGCCTTGAAACGGCCTCGAGACGGTGCGGAAACGACGATGACGGGCTAGGTGCGGGTCGGCGACTAATATGGAAGCCCAGCACGTGATGTTGACGGCGCGGGGGTCGCCTCATTACGGTCCCCTACGCCCATCGGGCGGTTACTACCGAGGAGAGAGACAACGACATGAAGGTCTGGATCGACCAGGATCTCTGCACAGGCGATGGGCTGTGCGAGGAGATCGCACCGGCCGTATTCACTCTTCTTGACGATGGTCTCGCCTATGTGAAGGAAGACGGCTCGGTAAAGAATGAACCGGGTGGATCCGCCGGCATGGCTGACGTACCGAGCGATCTCGAAGAGGCGGTTGTCGAAGCTTCCGAGGAATGCCCCGGAGAGTGCATCTTCATCGAGCGCGACTAGCACCGGGTTCGATCCCGGCCTGGCCTCTTCTGCCGGCCAACCGCCCCGACTTTTTCGTAGTTTCTTCTCGGTTTCTCAGTTTCAAGCTTTGTCTCTGCCGACCTTCTGAGTTCTCTGACTGACTGACATGACTGACTGTCGTGTCGCTTTGTGATCCAAAGAGCCGACTATTCGCATCGCCTCTCCTCGCCCTGCTTTGCCTCGCCCTTGCCTCGCCCTTGCGTCGCGTCGCGTCGCGTCGCGTCGCCCGGCTCTGATCGTCGCGATGCCGTTGGCACGCGCCGTGTGCGGCGCGGCCTTCCCTGAGCGGATGGAGCCGCATGAGAGGCGCCGCTTCAGCAAATGGTTGCGGGACGCGCCTGTGCGCAGACGCGAGCGTCCGTGTGCTCGAGAGGGAGGAGCGTGCTCATCGGGGTGGAGGTCTCCAAGCTGAGAGGCGGGGTGCCGTGGGGGCGTCGGGTCCCTTGGGTCTTCGCTCCCGGGGACTCGTCGGTCCGGGGGCTTGCCCCACCAGGTTGTTGACGCGGCTGACGGGTGGTCCGCCGATGGCCGTGTGGTGTCGGTGATGGTTGTACATGTGAAGCCATTTGTCCAGGGCTCGGGTTCTTGCTGCTTCTGATCGATAGGGGCGGGCGTAGGCCCATTCGTTGAGCAGTGTCCGGTTGTAGCGCTCCACCTTGCCATTTGTCTGTGGATGGAAGGGCTTGGTGCGGGTGTGCTTGATGGCGTGGTCGATCAGCTCCTTGTCGAACTCTTTGGCCATGTAGCAGGACCCGTTGTCCGTGAGGACGCGTTCAACGGTGATGCCGTAGCTCTCGAAGAAGGCCTTGGCCCGACGCCAGAACGCAATCGCCGTGGTGGCCTTTTCGTCTTCGTGGATCTCCGAATAGGCCAAACGGGAGTAGGCGTCGATGGCCGAGTGAACATGGGCATAACCCTGTCGAGGTCGGCCAGCCCTCCCGTTCCTTGGACGCTTGGCCTTTCCGTTGACCCTCCATCCGCCACCTTTGGGGATCCTGGCCTGCTTCTTGATGTCGATGTGGACGAGCTCGCCGGGCCGTGAGGTCACGATCCGACGCACCGTGCGACCGGCTTGGCGATCGAGGTCCGAGAGCCGGCTGACCCCATGACGTTGGAGGACCCGGTGCAGCGTTGACGCGGGAACTCCGGCTCGTGGAGCCAGACGGGCCGGGCCCAGCTGATGGCGACGACGCAGCTCAACCAAGCGTCGTTCGACCCTCGACGGGGTCTTTGTCGGGCAACGGCGAGGACGGCTGGAGCGGTCCTCGAGGCCGTCCACGCCGGCTTCGAGGTAGCGGGCCCACCACTTGTGGGCCGTCTGTCGCGAGACGCGCATCGACTCGGCCGCGCTGGCGATCGTCCAGCCCTCTTCGATCATGTGGCAGAGCCGCAATCGACCCTGAGGAGTCAACGGAGCGTTACGGTGCATCTTGAGCCTCCTTGGCCTTGTGGGTGTGTCAGCAGCACCACAATGCCTTGGAGGTTCACTTCATCAGGGGATATTTCGCGTCAACAAGGTCTATGGGTAGAACACCTAGTCCCCTGGGTCCGGACCACCGTTGCGCCGCCGGTTGTGAAAGCCGCAGTGGACCCGCCCGTTCTCCTGGGTGGTCTCGCCCCCTTGGCTGTAGGGGATGATGTGGTCGATCTGGCAGCGCTCGGCGGGGGCCTCGCAGTAGGGGTGGGTGCAGTGCTGGTCGCGGATCTCGATGGCCCGTCGGGTCGCCCCGGTGAAAAAGCGGGCCGTGACCGAGCATTCGATGCGCTTGGGCGGGGCAAAGACGATCCGTTCGAAGGAGGCCTCTTCTAGCCAGGGCACCAGCGAGCCCGGCGAGAGAATCGCCCCGTGGGCCAGCTGGCAGATGCGCCCGGCCAAGGTGGGGTAGTCGACCAGGACACTGAAGAGGGGTTCGGGGCGCCGGGCACCGACGGGCATGGCCTTTGAGCGCACCGCCATCTCGACGGCCGCATCGGCCCGACGCTGGGCGGGGGTGCGGGACAGCTCGCCCAGGTGCGGGTCACGCCCAAGACGTGCTTTGGCCTCGGCCCAGTCGCCCTCGAACATCTCGGCTTCGAGGCGCCGCAGCTCGGCGTCGTAGATGGCCCCGCCGATGGGGTCAAAGGTCATTTTGCCGAGCCACGTCCCGCCCACGCTCTGGCTCACGTAGACGTCGCGCCGGGCCATCTTCTCCATGGCGCACTCCTCGGCCCCGTCGGGGTCGGCCAACTGGGTCCAATAGGCCACGACCCCGCTGAAGGGGGCGAACTTGAGTTCGCCGGCCGCGGCCACGAGCACCGCCTCGTCGCGGGCAAAGGCGTCGGGGGTCGACCCGCGCCGTGCTCTGGGCCGCCTTGACCAACACGTCGACGTGGGCCACCCCGATGGCCCCGGCGCTGAAGGCCTCGGCGCACAGCGGCAAGCAGGGCAGGGCCCGGCCCCGGCGCAGTTGGCTGCGGGCTTCGCCCAGGGGGAGGTGACAGCGCGTGGACAGCCACGCCGTCGTGCTCTGGGCCCCCTCTGTCGCCCATTCTCCACCGGCATCGAAACTGGCCACGGCCAAGCTCGTGACACAGCTGAGGCGAGCGAGCGCCCCTTCGAGGGCGAGGACCGAGGCGGCGTCGCCATAGGAGAACGGATCGGCCCCCGCTAAGGCATCGAGGATCTCTTCGAGCTGCTCCACTGCGTCCATGTCCCAAGTAGAGCAGGGGGTTGTGACACATGACCCCTGCTCAGGGGCACCAAAAGAGAAAGAAAGCACGTACAAGACCCCAGACTTGCCCGACCGTTGCGCGGCGGTGCGAGGGGCATGGTGCGCGGCGTACGGAGCGGGCAGTACGGAGCGAGGGGCACGGAGGCGAGGGTACGGCGGACGGTACGGCGGACGGCTACGGCGGGACGACAGGCCACACGGCGACGGCTACGGCGGCACGGCTACGGCGGCACGGCTACGGCGGCACAGCCATAGACCCGACCTGGACGCTGAGGCGGCGGGCGGTGGTGAGGAACCCCGTGTGGCCCACCATGCGGTGGTCCGGCCGGACAGAGCGTGGCTCGATATGCCACGTGCGCCGCATGATCTCCTGCGTCTCCGGTAACCCGAACGGTGCGCTCTCGTCGTCGAGTGCCTGGCGCAGGAGCGCGGTCTGGTTGATTGTCGGCAAATACGCCAGCAGGATGCCGCCGGGGCGGAGTGCGGCGGCGGCGGCGGGTATGACTTTGTGTGGCTCGGGCATATCGAGCAGGATGCGGTCGAGGTCACGCTCGTCGATGCCTTCGGTCACGTCACGGATCTCGACCCGGTACGGCGCATCGGGTCCGAGTGTGGCAATGACGTTCGACGTGGCCCGCTCGGCGAAATCTTCGCGGAGCTCGTAGCCCACGACGGAGGCGCCGGCGCGCAGCACGGTCATGGAGAGAGCGCCGGACCCGACGCCCGCCTCGAGGACGCGTTGGCCCGGGCCGAGGTCTGCTGCGATGAGGATTGCACCGAGATCCTTCGGGTAGATGACCTGGGCGCCTCTTGGCATCTTCAGAACGATGTCGCTCAGCGTCGGGCGCAGAACGAGAAAATGTCGCCCAGTGGAGCCGGTGATCGTGCGTCCCTCGTCTCCCCCGATGATGTTGTCGTGCGCGATGACACCGGCATGGGTGTGGAACGTTGCACCAGCCACCAACGTGATGAGGTAGCGCCGCTCCTTGGGGTCGATCAGAAGAATGCGCTCTCCCGCTTGGAGGGCGTGGGACGGCGACTTCGCAGATGGGGACCGGGTGTGGGGACGGGACGGGCCCCGGCGCAGCGGCCGCCACGGGCGCTCCGGCCGCCCCCGGGCTGCTGCTCGGTGTCAACTGAGGGGGCGGAAGCGTCTCGCCCCCGACCGGTGCGGCGCCCCCGGCGCCCTCTGTGCTCGCGGCGGCTGAAGGCTCGGAACTAGGCGTCGTCGTCAACGGCATCTGCGGGCGCAGCGCCGGCCCCACCACGCTTGTCCCGGCGCTTCTGGCGACGCTTGTCTGCGCGGGTGCCGCCATGCTCGCCCTCGAACACTGGATCGTCCCAGTTCCTGACGGAGATCAAGACTTGCTCCCCCGGCGAGATACGGAGCGACGACACCACGCCACCCTTGTCATTCAGCGACCGGCGTAGGACAAAGAAGCACAGAGCGATGATCAGCCAGGTCCAGTCGCCTGCGAGTCCGCGTCGCGCAGCGGCGCGCAAGAGGCGCCGGAGGAGAATGTCCATGAGGCGACCTACAGCCGCCGGATCTCAACGACAGCCGAGCGGCTGCGGCCACGACGACGCCCGATGAAGAAGGCCAAGGTGACGACGACCATTGCGGCCGCCCCGGCGGTGGCCAGACCCTGAGGGGCGGCGGCCCGAACCGTGGCGTCTCCCTCCCCCATCAAGTTGGCGTAGGCCGCTTGAAGATCCTCTCGCGTGATGCGTCGTCCGTTGGTCCCTGGCCCTGGCATCAGCTGTTTCCTTCCTTCGTTCCTAGTCCTGCACTCCCCTGCTCTGTCGTCACTTGTGCTGCACTCACTTGCTCTGCTGTCACTTGCTCTGCTTCACTTCGCGCTGTGCTCACTTGCGCTGCACTCACTTCCGCTGCGCTCCCCTGGGTCCCGCATTCCGGTTCACCGGGACCTTTGGCTTTTCCGGCACAGCGGTGATGCGCCAACCCGCAAATCCTGCGACGGCGGCGCCGATCAGCGAGACCGCGAAGTACGGGACCCAGGACCAGTTGCCCGTGAGCGCCGTACCCGTTTCTTCCTGCAGCACTCGCAGCACACCCACGAGCAGCAGCACGACGCCGACGGCGATCGCCAATGACCCCGACACGCCCCAGAGGAGAAAGCGTCCGAGCCCCTGGAGCGGACCGACGGTCTCCTGCTTGAGGTAGTCGACGGTGAGCCTGTACGCATTATCGCCGGCGCGGCGTATCCCTCGGGCGCCGTCAGCCGAATTCGAGCGAAGTGGTGCCATGTGGCCCGCCATCCTGGTCTGTTGGCCGGTGTGGTGCAAACACCGGTCTGATTGTCACTGCCTCCGTCTGCATCCCATCCTCGAGGCAGCCCGCATTTCCTGCGGCACCAGAGATCCCCACGACGGGGCCCTCGGGCGCCGGACGCCACCTCGATGTCAATGTCACCCCAAGTCGTACCCCGATCGCCCCGGGAGTTACACGAACAACCTTATTGCGTCAGATCGACAATGCCGGGTTCTTTCCTTGAAGATCCCGGGTAGAACCAGAATTCGGGGCGCGGAGTGTCAGCCCCGCGGGCGGAAGATGTAGGTGGAGTTGGCCCGGGCCACCAGGCGGCCTTCGGTGCCCGGGAACCCGACGCTGCTCGGTTTGCCGTCGGAGCCGGAGCCGTCGTCGGAGCCGGGGTCGGGACCGGAGCCGGGGTCGGGACCGGAGCCAGAGCCGGAGCCGGGGTCGGGATCGGAGCCGGGATCGGAGCCGCGGCTGATGCCGCCGCTGCCGGCGGTTGGGCCGCCGTGCTCGGAGGCGGCAGCCCAGATACTGGCCTCGACGAAGGCCACCGTCGACCCGCCCGAGACAACCTCCGCCGTGCAGGTGAGGACTGCGTCACGCGGGACCGGGCCCAAGAAGCTGATCTTCATTTCGGCATTGGCGCAGAAGACCTTACGGCCTTGTGCGAAGGTGACGGCCGCCGCTCCCATGGACGAGTCGGCGAAGGCGCCGAGGAACCCCCCCTGCATGGTGCCGGCCGGGTTGGCGAAGCGTTCGTCGGCCGTCATACGCCAGGTGCAGCGCCCCGGCACCGACTTGTCCACGCAGACCATGCCGAGGGTCAGGTCGCTGTTGGGGGGCACTTGCATCCGGTGACGTCTTGGTGTCGGGCCCGCGGCAGTTGGCGTCGTTCCCGCTGCATCCGGTGTCGTCCCCGGCGAGTTTGGCGTCATCCGTGGTGAGGATAGGCGAGCACTGGGTAGGGTGAGATATGACCCAAGCAGCGTCTTCGGCCGCCTCCTCCGCGCCGCCTCCGCTTCCCCCGGTCGTCCAGGATCCGGCCTTGGTCCAGTTGGGCATCAACGTGATCCGCGGCCTGGCCATGGATGCGCCTGAACAAGCCAAATCGGGCCACTCCGGCACGGCGATGGCCCTCGCCCCACTGGCCCATGTGCTGTGGACGCGCATCATGCGGCACGACCCGCAGGCGTCCCATTGGCCCGACCGGGACCGCTTTGTGCTGTCGAACGGGCACGCGTGCATCTTGCTCTACTCGCTCCTCTACCTGACGGGCTACGACCTCTCGCTCGACGACATCCGTCAGTTCCGCCACTACGGCAGCCGGACGCCGGGGCATCCCGAGCGGCTCGACACCGACGGGGTCGAAGTCACGACGGGACCGCTCGGCCAGGGGGTGGCCAACGCAGTCGGCCTTGCCATCGCCGAGCGGGTCGTGCGGGCCCGCTTCGGGAGCGACGTCTGCAATCACCGGACCTACGTCATCGCTGGGGACGGTTGTTTCATGGAGGGCATCTCGCATGAGGCGGCGTCGCTCGCCGGTCACCTGAAGTTGGGCCGCCTCATGGCGTTCTACGACGACAACCACATCACCATCGACGGTCCCACCGAGCTGACGTACAACGACAACGTCCCGGAGCGCTTCGAGGCCTACGGCTGGAACGTGCGCAACCTCGGTGAAATGGCGAACGACGTCGACGGCTTGGAGGCCGCCATCCGCGACGCCCTCGAGGCACCGAGTGACGGCCCCGACGCCAAGCCCACCCTTCTGGTGCTGCGGAGTCACATCGGTTGGCCGTCGCCCAAGTTGACCGACACGGCGGCCGCGCACGGGTCGCCGTTCGGGGCGGACGAAATCCGGGTCACGAAGGAGCTCTTGGGCCTGCCCCCCGACGAGACCTTCTGGGTGCCCGACGAGGTGCGTGCCTTCTACGGTCAGGAGGTGGCCCGCGGCGGGGCATATCGCAAGGAATGGGAAGAGCGTTTCGCCGCATGGGATGGCGATCGGGTTGCATGGGACGCGGCGCAGGCCGGCCGGGGCATCCCGGGATGGGCCGACAAGCTGCCGACGTTCGAGGCCGGTACCAAGCTGGCCACGCGGCACGCCATCAACCAGTGCATCAACGCCTCATCCGAGGGTCTGCCCGGCTTGGTGGCCGGGTCGGCCGATCTCACCGGCAACAACGGGGTCGCGGTCAAGGGCGCGGTGATCCAAGCGGCGGACACGCCCGGCGGCGCCCAGCTCCACTACGGCATCCGCGAACACGCGATGGGCGGCGTCATGAACGGGATGGCGGCGCACGGTGGCGTGCTCCCCGTCGGCGGCACCTTCTTCGTCTTCACCGACTACATGCGCCCTTCGGTGCGCCTGGCCGCGCTGTCGAGGTACCACGTGATCTATTCCTGGACGCACGACTCGATCGGCCTGGGCGAGGACGGGCCGACCCACCAGCCGGTGGAGCACCTGGCCTCGTTGCGGGCCATGCCGGGACTCGATCTGGTGCGCCCGGCCGACGCCAACGAGACGCTGCAGGCATGGCGCCTGGCCGTCGACGCCGACAAGCCGGTCGGGTTGGCCCTGAGCCGCCAGGACATTCCGGTGTTGGCGGAGACCGAGGCCCTGGCCGAAGCCGGGGTGGCCAAGGGCGGGTACGTGCTGGCACCGGCCAGCAGCCAACCCCGGATGGTGCTGATCGGGACCGGGAGTGAAGTGCAACTTTGCCTGGAGGCGGCCAAGGTCCTCGAGGGCGCAGGAGTGCCGACCCAGGTCGTCTCGCTGCCGTGTTGGGAATGGTTCGAGGAGCAGGACGACGTCTACAGGGACGAGGTCCTGCCACACGGCGCACCGGTGCTCAGCGTCGAGGCGGGCTCCACCTTCGGCTGGAGCCGCTATGCCGACGACTCCATCGGGCTCGACCGTTTCGGAGCGTCCGCTCTCGGCGCCACGGCCATGGAAAAGTTGGGTTTCACGGTTGAACATGTTGTCGAAAGGGCACATGCCCTCCTGGACGAGCGCGCCACGTGAGCAATCCCCATGGGTGCGCGCCGAGAACACGCCACATTGAACACGCCACATTGAGCACGCCACATGAGCAAGGAGCTTCATAGATGACCCGTCTCCAGGACCTGTACGACATCGGTGGCCAGAGCCCGTGGCTGGACAACCTGCGCCGGGACTGGCTCGATGACGGGAAGCTGGCCGAGTTCGTCTCGAAGGGGGTGCGGGGGATCACCTCCAACCCCACCATTCTCGCCAAGGCCATCAGTGGGCAGAACACGTACGACACCCAGTTCGCCGCGTTGATGAAGGACCACACGGTGGACAGCGCGTACTGGGAGTTGGCCATCACCGACATCCTGCAGGCGCTCCAGCTGTTGCGTCCGGTCTACGACGAGAGCGACGGTGAGGACGGCTACGTCTCCCTGGAAGTGTCGCCTGCCCTGGCGCACGACACCGACGGGACCGTGCGCGACGCCCGCATGCTCCACACCCGCATCGCCCAACCCAACCTGCTCGTCAAGATCCCGGCGACGAAGGAGGGCGTGCCGGCCATCAACACCATGATCAGCGAGGGCCGCAGCATCAATGTCACCCTGATCTTCGGGATCGACCGCTATGACGAGGTGATCGAGGCGTACATCAGCGGCATCGAGGCGCTGGTGAAGGCCGCACGGACCAAGGAGCTCCCGCACGTGGCGAGCGTGGCCTCGTTCTTCGTGAGCCGCGTCGACACCGAGGTGGACCGGCGGCTCGAGACGTTGGCCGGGGGTGCGACGGGTGACCCCGCCATCCTCGCCCTGCGGGGCAAGGCGGCGGTGGCCCAGGCCCGGGTGGCGTACCAGCACTTCCATGCTGCGTTCACCTCGGACCGCTGGAAGGCGCTCGACGCCCAAGGTGCACGCGTGCAGCGGCCGCTGTGGGCATCGACGTCGACGAAGAATCCGGCCTACGACGATCTGCTCTACGTGGACTCGCTCATCGGTCCCTCGACGGTGAACACGTTGCCTGAAGCCACGATCGAGGCGTTCTTGGATCATGGTGTGCTGCACCGCACAGTGGACGCCGACCCCGATGCCGCAGTGGCGACGCTGGCGCAGCTGAAAGAGGTGGGCATCGACATGAAGGACGTCGAAGAGACGCTGGAGAACGAGGGCGTCGCCTCCTTCTCGAAGTCATTCGACGAGCTGCTGCAGTCGTTGAGTGACAAGGCCGCCACGTTTTCGTGACGGGGCGCTGCAGGTGACGCAGGAATCGATAGCGGAGGCGACCACGCCGGTCGACGATGTCCCGGCGGCGTTCACACGGACGGTGATGGAGGCCTTCGTGCATCGTCCGGGTGAGCGCTTCTCGCTCGTGCTCTCCGGCGGACCGACCGCCAAGCTCTGTTACGAGCACCTGAGCGCGGCGACCGGGGCCGAAATCGGCGCCGGCCTCGTGGATGCGGCCGCCATCGGGGATGCCGATGCCGTCGGCGCAGGGAGTGGCACGGTACCGATGGCGCATCCGGCGTTCGACTGGTCCCTGGTCGACATCTACATGGGCGACGAGCGACTGGTGCCGCCTGACGACGACGATGCCAATCAACGACTCGTGCGTGAGGCCATTGTCGACCGGGTCGGCAGCCTCGGCTCCTTCCGTCCGATGCCGACGACGGGACCGGTCGAAGAATGCGTAGCCACCTACCAGCGCGTCCTGGCCGACGTCCTGGCCGGGCCCGGGATCGACCTCATCCACCTGGGCATGGGTGCCGACGGCCATACGGCCTCGCTCTTCCCGCACGCTCCCACGCTCGACGCCCCCTCCGACCTCCTGGTGGCTGCGACGCAGGACCCCAACGGGCAGAACCCCCATCCGCGGCTGACCGTGACGCTGCCGGTGATCGACGCGGCCCGCTGTGCCGTCTTCACCGTCGCCGGCGAGGGCAAACGTGACGCCGTCGCGGCCTTGCGTCGCGGTGACGACATTCCCGCGGCCCGGGTGCGGGCCTCACGGGTCATCTGGTTGATCGACCAGGCTGCGTCGGGTTAGGGCCGGGGCCAGGCGCAGGGCCGGTCCGGTCCGCCTCGTCCCCCGTGTGTCTAGATTGGCCCCAATGCTTTCCGACGCCGATCTCCTCCAGATGCCGTTGCCGGACCTGATGGCGCTCGCCCGGGGGGTGCGCGACGAGGCGTACGGCCGCCGGGTGACGTACTCGCCCAAAGTGTTCATTCCGCTGACGATGCTGTGCCGGGACCGCTGTGGCTATTGCACGTTCGCCAAGGCTCCGGCCCGGCTCACCTCCCCCTACCTCACGCCGGACGAAGTGCTCGGCATCGCCCGCGCAGGCAAGGAGGCGGGTTGTCACGAGGCGCTCTTCACCCTGGGCGAGCGACCCGAGCTGCGCTACCCGTTGGCGCAGACCTGGCTGGCCGACAATGGCTTCGCCTCGACGGTCGACTACCTCGCCCACGTCTGTCAGCTCGTCCTCGAAGAGACCGGTCTCCTCCCTCATGCCAATGCGGGGGCCCTCTACGCCGAGGAGCTGGCCGCGTTGCGCCCTTTTGCGGCCAGCCAGGGCATGATGCTCGAGTCGCTGGCCGAGGACCTCGACGCGCATCGCAGTGCGCCCGACAAGGAGCCGGCGCGCCGCTTGGCCACGCTCGACGCGGCCGGCGAGCTCCACATCCCCTTCACCACGGGGATCCTGGTCGGCATCGGCGACGACCGGCCCGGCCAACTCGCGGCGTTGCAGGCCATCGCCGCGTCGCATGCCCGCTTCGGCCAGGTGCAAGAGGTCATCGTCCAGAACTTCCTGCCCAAGCCGGGTACCGCCATGGCGCGCGCCGAGCCCTGCCCGACCGACGACCTGCTGTGGGCCATCGCCGTGGCCCGGCTGGTGCTGCCGGCCGAGGTGCACGTCCAGGCGCCGCCGAACCTCTCCGACGAGCTGGCGCCGTTGCTCGCGGCCGGCATCGACGACTGGGGCGGGGTCTCGCCGATCACGGCTGACCACGTGAACCCCGAGCGGGCCTGGCCCGCGTTGGACACCTTGCGTGCGGCGACGGAGAGCGCAGGGCATGTGCTGGCGGCACGCCTGACGGTGTATCCAGCTTTCGCGGATGACGCCGCGACGTGGCTCGATCCCAATCTGGTGTTCCCCGTGCTCGACGTCTCCGACGCCGAGGGGCTGGCCCGCGACGCGGCATGGTGCTCGGGGGGCGAGGTGGCCCCTCCGGCCTTGGTCGGCCCCGAAGCGGGCGGCGAGGGCGGCGAGGGTGACGAGGGCGACAGCGAGGGTGACGCCGTGGTCAACGGCGGCGCGCGTGCGCGTCGTTGGGCCGGGCCGGTGGCCGAGGTCCTCGATGGTGTCGCCCTCGGACAGGAGATCGGCGAGGACGAAATCGTGACGCTGTTCTCGGCCCGCGGACCCGAGGTGCGCATGGTGGCCGAGGTGGCTGACGACATGCGCCGTGCCGTGGTGGGCGATGCCGTCACCTTCGTGCACAACCGCAACATCAACTACACCAACGTCTGCACGTTCAAATGCCGTTTCTGTGCCTTCTCCAAAGGCCCACTCTCACTGAATCTCCGCGGGGCGCCGTACCTGTTGGAGCTGGACGAGATCACCCGCCGTGTGGCGGAGGCGGAAGCCGAGGGGGCCACCGAAGTCTGCCTGCAGGGTGGGATCCATCCCGACTTCGACGGCGATTACTACATCCATGTGCTGGGAGCGGTTCGCGCCGCGTCGGAGCGCATCCACATCCACGGCTTCACGGCGCTGGAGGTCACCGAGGGCGCTCGTCGATCCGAGGTCCCGCTGGCGGAGTACCTGACGCGGCTCAAGGAGGCCGGGCTGAAGACCCTTCCCGGCACCGCGGCCGAAATCCTCGACGACGATATCCGCGCCTTGATCTGCCCGGACAAGATCAACTCCGAGGAGTGGCTCGAGGCACACCGCACGGCACACTCGGTCGGTCTCCGGTCGAACATCACCATCATGTTCGGCTCGGTCGAGCACCCGGGAAGCTGGGCCCGGCACATCGTGCGCACCCGTGCCCTGCAGCGTGAGACGGGTGGCTTCACCGAGTTCGTACCGCTCCCGTTCGTCCACATGGCCACGCCGATCTACCTGCAACACAAGGCACGCCGCGGACCGACGTTCCGCGAGACGCTGCTGATGCATTCGGTGGCACGGATTGCGTATCACGGCGACATCGACAACATCCAGGTGAGCTGGGTCAAGATGGGCGTCGAGGGGGCCCGCCAAGTTCTTCAGGCTGGAGCGAACGATGTCGGTGGCACGCTGATGGACGAGAACATCTCGCGGGCGGCGGGTGCATCGCACGGCCAGCGCATGGGTGTCGAAGAGCTCGAATCCCTAGTGGCCCCCCTGGGCCGACCGCTGGTGCAACGCTCCACCCTCTATGCCCTGGCGGGGAGCGCCGCCGGGCTGTGAGCACGACCAGCGCAGGGAGCGCGGGCGACCTCCAGGCGGGAGGGAACAGTCCCGAGGCCCGGGCGCAGGAGATAGCCGACGCCCTCCCCGATGCCCAGGAAGATCAACTGCACCAGGCCTTCGGAGAATTGGCACGCGGGCACTCCCTCGGTCCGGCGCAGACCCGGGAACTGCAGGCGATGATCGGCACGCTGAGTGACCTGGCCAAGGAGGGCACCTCGGTGGGTGACCTCAAGATCGCCAGTGCCGCCCTGGCCGAGATGACAGAGGCCTTCCGGGTCTTCCGCCCCTACCGCAAGATCCGCAAGATCACCATGTTCGGCTCGGCCCGGACGCTGCCCGAGGATCCGGTGTACATCCTCGCCCGCGACCTGGCCAGCCATTTGGCCCAGGCCGACTGGATGGTCGTCACCGGCGCCGGGCCGGGGATCATGGCGGCCGGGCTCGAAGGCGCGGGGCGCGAGCATGCCTTCGGGGTCAATATCCGCCTCCCCCACGAGGAGGGCGCCAACATCTTCATCGCGCAGGACCCCAAACTCGTCGAGATGCGGTACTTCTTCACCAGGAAGCTCATGCTGATCAAGGAGTCGCACGCCTACGCCATCCTCCCGGGTGGGTTCGGCACCCAGGACGAGGCGTTCGAGCTCCTCACGCTCCTGCAGACCGGCAAGGCGGAGCCGGCTCCGGTGGTCATGTTGGAGACACCCCACGGGAGCTACTGGCAGGGTTGGCTGCGTTTCGTGCAAGGAGAGGCGATCGCCTCGGGCTGGGTCTCGCCCGACGACACGGCGCTGTTCAAGGTGACCACCTCCGTCGAGGAGGCCACGGCGGAGATCCTCGGGTTCTATCGCAACTACCACTCCTGCCGCTGGGTGGGCGACCTCCTCGTGCTGCGCGTCCAGACAGCGCCGAGCAGGGCGGAGCTGGCCGACCTCAACCGCCGCTTCGGTGACATCCTTTCGCAGGGCACCATCCGCAATGCCACGGCGTTCCCGCCGGAGCGCTCGAGCCAGGACTTCCCGGACCTGCCGCGGCTGGCGCTCCGTTTCGACAAGTGGCACTTCGCCCGCCTCCGGATGCTCATCGACGCCGTCAACGAATGCACCGGGGCCTGAGGCGGGCAGGGCCGGTCTTCGGCGTCAGGTCCGCAGCCGGCTGTTGTCCCACGAGAGGACGGCGTCGACCACGTCGAGCCGGATGATCACCGGTTCACCCTTGTAGTGCTTCTGGCTCGAAGAGGGCATGGCGGCCGGTGCGGTGCGGAACGCCGCATATTTCTCGTCGAAGAGCGCGAGCACCTCCGCGTGCGCCGCCGCCTCCTCGACGATCACGGCGCGACACGTCAGGACGGCCGCTTTGAGCTCGGCCCAACGTGCGCCGCTCGAGACCAGGAACGAACTGCGGGGGTCGTTCCGGATGCGGACGAGTTTCTTCGTCGCGGGTCGCGTCCGCAGGTAGACGGCCTTGTCCTTCACGACGTACCAGACGGGAAGCGCAACGGGCCATCCGTCGCTACGCAGTGTCGTCAGCGCCCCCTCGTGGCACTCTGAGAGGAACTCCCACAACTGGTCGTCACTGAGCTCGATACCCATGGTCAGCTGTTTCCCCCCACCGGCCCCTCATGGGGCTGGCTCTTTCCACATTTCGGGCACACCGAGGCGTATCGCCCGCCACTCCATTTGAGCGTGGCCCGGCACGACGAGCAGCGATCGTGACCTTTCGCCATCTCCCGGTACTTTCCTCCCGGTCGAAACCGCACGACCATGATGACGGCGAAGAGGACCCCGAAGAAGATCCAGTAGGCCAATTGCATTCTCCGTTCGTTTCTTGCGGGTTCCCAGGGCCGGCGAACGCTCCGCCGGGACTGCTTACGCCCCGTCGTCGATGAAGGCGTCCCCGGCCGGGGCCAACACGGTGATGGCCTTTTCGAGAGCCCGGCGGGCCCGGACGATGCGACGCTCGACGCGCAGTGCCTCGCCGGCCTCGGCGGAGTCAGGGTCGCCCTGGGCGGCCAGGCGCAACGCGTCGAGGGCGATGTCGGTCAACTCCTCCGTGATCCCTTCCAGCCGGGCGGCGACATCTGCCATCGCCTCGGTGGCCGAGGTCACTTGGGCAGCTCCACGGTCTGCACGGAGTAGTCGCCTTCGGCGAATGCAATCCGCATGACCTTCTTGTCGAACTTCCCCACGCTGGTCTTGGGTATCTGGTCGACGAGGGTGAACTGATCGGGCAGCCACCACCGCGGGACGCGGTCGGCCAGGAAGGCGACCAGGGCGGCCGGGTCCACCGACGCACCCGGCTTGGGGACGATCGCGACCAGGGGCCGCTCTGACCACTTGGGGTCGGGCACGGCGATCACCGCAGCCTCGAAGACACCGGGATACGCCATGACGGCGTTCTCGAGCTCCACCGACGAGATCCATTCGCCGCCGGACTTGATCACATCCTTCGTGCGGTCGGAGATGGTCATGTAGCCCTGCTCGTCGAGGCAGCCCACGTCACCTGTGCGCAACCAGCCGTCCTGGAAGCGTTCGGGATCCTCTTCCTTGTAGTACGAGCCGGTGACCCAGGGACCGCGTACCTCGAACTCCCCGATGGACCGGCCGTCATTGGGCAACACGGTGCCGCTCTCGGACACCACGCGGACCTCGACGCCGCCGACCACCCGGCCGGCCTTGATCTTGTAGTACATGTCCTCGTGACCGTCGCGGCGACGGGCGGGCGGGAGGCCGAATGCGGCCAGCGGGCTGGTCTCGGTCATGCCCCATCCCTGGATAATGGTCGCACCGAACCGCTCTTCGAAGCCCTCGATCAAGGATTGCGGCACCGCAGCCCCACCGGAGGAGATCGCGCGGACAGAGGAGAAATCGACCGGTTTCTCGAGCTGGAGCAAGCCGTTCCAGATGGTGGGCACACCGCAGGCCAGGGTCGGGTGGAACTCGTTGAAGATGTTGCCGAGGTGCTCGCCCATGAGAAACATCTGCGGCATGATCATGTCGGTACCGGCCATCCAGGCCGCGTACGGCGTGCCCCAGGCGTTGGCGTGGAACATCGGCACGATGATGAGGATGCGATCCCTCTCGGTCATGCCCACGGACGAGGCGGACTGCTCGGCCATCGTGTGGAGCCACGTGGAGCGGTGCGAGTACACGACGCCCTTGGGATTGCCCGTGGTGCCGCTGGTGTAACACATCGCCGCGGCGGAGCGCTCGTCGAGCACCGGCCATGCGAAGCCCGGTTCCTCGGCGGCCAGAAGGGTCTCGTACGAGAGCGTGTCTCCCAGCGCCGAGCTGTCACCCTCCCCGACCACGATGATGGTCTCAACCGTCTTGAGCTCGTCCTTGATGGCTGCCAGCAGAGGGATCAGCGAGTCGTCGACGATGATGACCTTGTCCTCGGCATGGTTGACCACATAGGCGAGCTGCTCGGCCGGCAAGCGGATGTTGAGCGTGTGCAGCACGGCCCCCATGCACGGAATCGCCAAGTAGGCCTCCAGGTGACCCTGGTTGTTCCAACAGAACGTGCCGACGCGGTCGCCCTCCCCGACGCCGATCCGCTGGAGGGCCGCAGCCAATTTCTCGGCCCGGGCGGCGATCTCTTTGAATGTGGCCGTGCGATGGCCCCCTGCCTCGATCGTGATGACCTCGCTGTCGCCGTGCGTCTGCTTCCCGTGGCGCAGGATGTCGCTGATCAGGAGGGGTGCGTCCTGCATCGTGCTCTTCATCGCCTAAGTATGGCCAGTGCGCCCGCCGCGTGCCCGCCGCACGACCAGTTCCGTGCCCGCCCGCCGGAGCCGTCCCCGGACTCCTCTGCCCGATGGGAGGGCCCGGCGGTGACTCCCCCGGTGCCGGTGCCTACTCGTCCGCCGATTTGTCCTTGTCGCGGAGGCGGCGGTAGTTCACCAGCCGCCCGAGCACGAAAGCGATTCCCACGCACACCACCAAAATGATCACCCGGGTGGCCGGAAGTGCTGCCAGCACGTACATCTCCGATCTGTCGAGCGGACCCTACGCCAGTTCAGGGACCCCTGGCCACGGATCTTCCGCGCACCGCCCCCACCCCCTCGGACCATTCCTCGGTGATGCGCTCCTCTCGAGTTCTCGCGATCGCAGCCGCCGGCCTGATGGGCTCGGCGGTCCTCATGGCAGGCGCGATAGGGGCCGTCAGCGCCTCTGTGGCCGGCAACGGTGGTGCGAATGGCGCCGGCGCCGGCGCCGGCGCGGGCGCGGACGCCGCCGGCGGCGGTGTGACGTCGAGCGCGACCTCCGCGGGCGCGATCCCGGCGGCGATGCTCGCGCTGTATCAAGCGGCGGCCGCCACGTGCGTGGGACTCCCGTGGACGGTCCTGGCTGCCATCGGCACCGTCGAATCGGGAAACGGGACATCTGACCTGCCAGGAGTCCATGCAGGCGCCAACCCTGCCGGCGCCGAGGGCCCGATGCAGTTCGAGCCCGGAACCTTCGTGGCGTACGCCATGCCGGTCCCGCCCGGAGGCGCCGCACCTCCCAACCCGTACGACCCGGTCGATGCGGTGTACGCGGCCGCCCGGATGTTGTGTGCCAACGGTGCAGCCGGAGGCGCCGACGTGGCGGCGGCGGTCTTTGCCTACAACCATGACGACGCCTACGTCTCCCGGGTGCTCTCGCTGGCCGAGACCTTCGAGCAGGTCGCCCCGCCTGCTGTCACCGCCCCCACGGTGGGGACCACGGTCATCGCCTGGGCCCTGGCGCAGGTCGGGACGCCCTACGTCTGGGGCGGGGAGACCCCCGGCGTCGGCTTCGATTGCTCGGGTCTGGTGCAGGCCGCCTACGAGGCGGCCGGCGTGACACTGCCGCGGGTCGCGCAACGTCAGTTCGACGTCACGCCCCGGTTGACCCAGGGCACGGTGCTCCAACCTGGTGACCTGGTGTTCTTTGGGTCAGGCCCGCGCGACGTCTCCCACGTCGGCCTCTACATCGGGGTTCAGGCGGGCCGCACCATGATGGTCGACGCTCCCCACACCGGAGCTCGGGTTCGAGTCGAGGCGTTCCCGGTCGTCCCCGGCGCCGCTTGGGGCAGCGACATCTTCGTCGGGGCGACGAGGCCGCACCCCTAGGGCCCGTTTCGCCAGAGGTGTCGGCGCTTGGGCGAACACCTCGGGGTCTACACTGCTGGGTGAAGGGGAGTACCCCACAATCGGTGATCGACATACCGGCTCCTGGTGAGCCCGGTCACCGGACCTGCACGCAGGTGGGCGAGACCTTCGTTCTAGCCATGTCGTCATGGCCGGAACGAGGGAGATCCCTTCGGTCCGGCGAGAAAGGTCACTGTGCACATCGGGATCATCGCCGCAGTCTTCCCCATCATCTTCGTGGGCGAATTGCCGGACAAGACCATGTTCGCCTCACTGGTCATGTCGACGAGGGGAAAACCTTTCTCCGTATGGCTCGGTTCCGCGGCGGCTTTCCTTCTCCATGTCGTGATCGCCACGACCATCGGTGTGGCCCTCTTCCATCTGATTCCCCATCGGGCTCTGGAAGCGATCGTGGCCTTCATGTTCGTCGTCGGTGGTGTACTGGCCATCCGGGAGGCCCGCAAGGAGAAGCAAGAGGAAGAGATCATCAAGAAGGAGACGGCGTCGGGCCGGCGCGTCGTCACCACGGCGTTCCTCGTGATCTTCTTGGCCGAGTGGGGAGATCTGACCCAGATCCTCACGGCAAACCTGGCTGCCCACTACCACTCGGCCCTCTCCGTCGGTATCGGTGCCGTGGCCGCCCTCTGGGCCGTGGCGGGACTGGCGGTGCTCGGCGGGCACAGTCTCCTGCGCGTCATCAATATCAGGACGGTGCGCATCGTCACCGCCGTCGTACTGTTCGCGTTGGCCGGTTTCACCACCTGGGAGGCCGTCAAGTAGACCCGTCGAGTAGACCCGTCGAATGGGCCCTCACATGGGCCCGTCAAGTTCACGCGGTGCTCCCGAGCGTGGCCTCCATGCCGCGCACGTCGCCATCGTCGTCGATCAGCGTGTTCACTCCGCCGTAGCCCAGTCCGGCCAGATCCTCCCGCAGCAGGTCGGCCTGCTCGCCGCCGAGCTCGAGCAGCACCTTCCCTCCGCTCCGCAGGAAACGGATGCCGTCACGCAGGACGCGCCGGAGAATGTCCGTGCCGTCCGCGCCACCGTCGTACGAGCGCGGGGATTCGAACGCCAGGGTGTCGCGCTGCAGGACGGCGAGGGCGGGGGTCGGCACGTACGGGACGACGGCAACCACGACATCGACGCGGCCGGAGAGCGATCCGGGCAACGGTGCGAAGAGATCGCCTTCGAACGCCTCGACCCCGTTGGACCGCGCGCAGGAGACGGCATGCGGGTCGATGTCGGATGCCGCGACACGTGCGCGAGGGTGCGCCGTCGACAGCACCTTGGCGATCGCTCCGCTCCCGGTGCAGAGGTCGATTGCCGTACCCTCCTCCGGCAACCGTGCGACGGCGCGGCGCGCCAACGCCTGACTCTGCGCGGCGCGGGACGTACACGCCGGGATCGACCCGGACGGCAACGTCGCAGAACTGCACGTGCCCGGTGATCCAGGCGAGCGGCGCACCAGTGAGGCGACGTTCGACGATGGCGCCCAGGATCTGGGCGTTCCCGGCGGCATGCGCAAGAAGGTCGTCCGCCTCGTCCTCGGGTGCGACGAATCCGGCTTCGGAGAAGCGCGCGACAAGCGCAGCACGGTTGGTTGGTCCCGCCACGTCGGCCATTGGAGCACGGGAAGGACTTGACCCGCAGTACGGCGGGCCAGAAGATCTGGTCACTCGCTCGGGCGAGTGGACGCCCTCGGGGAGACCACCCATGGGGAGAAGGGGAGCATCGTGAGCTCGCGTTTGGCCACCGAAGCGGAAATCGCGACATGGCGCGAGGAAGGCTGGATCCTCCTCGAGGGCCTTGTGGGCACTGAGGAAATCGATGCCGCCGCAGATGATCTTCGCCTTCTGTTTCCGAGCTCCGAGGAGTACCACAGCGACCCCGAGGGTGTGACCGAGCGTTGGCATGGCCATCCGGCGCCCCCCAAACCCGACTACGTGTGGCCCGATGAGGGTGTCGGGTTTCGACCTGAACAGCAGCGATGGGGCGGCCTCTTTCCCTTCTCGGGCTCGGGCACGCTCAACCGGCTCTACGTTCACCCTTCCATCGTCGATTTTGCGGAACGTGCGCTTGGGACGACCGATATTCGTCTGTATCAAGCCCAAGCGAGTGCCAAGTACTCCGGGTTGACGAACTATGAGCAACCGATGCACACGGACCGCAATCACTCCTGGCTTCCGGCCGGCCACGACGCGCCCTGGTGGAACCTCCAGGGCTTCCTCTACCTCTCGGACGTCCTGGCATCCGACAACCCCACCCGGTTGGTGCCGCTGGCCCGATCCGGCCACGTCACGTCGCCCTACGGGGTCGTCTTGCCGGACATGGACCCCCAGCTCTACGCCGATGAGCGGGCAGCACCAGGCAGACGAGGGTCGTATCTGGCCTACCGGTCTGATGTGTTTCACCGGGGAGCTCCCTTCGGCTCATCGGGAACGGCCAGATTCACCGCAGGCATTGCCTTCAAACACGCGCGGCACGATTGGATCGGCTACGACGAGCAGCAGTCCCGATCCACGGGGCCCGAGTGGACGACCTTCGTCGAGGGCTCTACGCCGCGCCAGCTGGAGCTGTTCGGGTTTCCGCCGCCCGGGCACCCCATATGGAGTGAGGCGCTTCTCGAGCAGACGGCCCTTCGGTATCCGGGGCTGGACCTCGACCCGTGGCGGGCGAAGGTCCCCGATGTGCAGCAAGCGGTCTAGGTGTTACATCTAGGTCGCCCGGCCCCGTAGCGAGCGGTAGTGCCGGACCAGCGCCGCGGTCGAGGCGTCCTGGGCGGAGAGGTCCGGCGCGTCCTCTGCACTGAGGACGGGGGCGAGCTCCTTGGCCATGACCTTCCCCAGCTCCACGCCCCATTGATCGAATGAATCAATTCCCCAGATTGCTCCCTCCACGAAGACCGTGTGCTCGTAGAGGGCGACCAACTGGCCGAGGACCGACGGCGTGAGCTTGGGGGCCAGGATGGTCGAGCTCGGCCGGTTACCCGGCATGACCTTGTGCGGGACCAGCTCGGCCGGAGTACCCTCGGCTGTGATCTCCTGGGCGGTCTTCCCGAACGCCAGGGCTTTGGTCTGGGCCAGGCAGTTGGCCATCAGCAGATCCTGCTGACTCCCGTTGTCGTGCGTGGCCTCGGCGAACGCGATGAAGTCGGCCGGAATGAGCTTCGTGCCCTGGTGGATGAGCTGGTAGAAGGCATGCTGGCCGTTCGTGCCCGGTGCACCCCAGAAGATCTCCCCCGTCTGCCCCTCGACGGTACTGCCGTCCAGGCGGACCGACTTTCCGTTGGATTCCATCGTCAGTTGCTGGAGGTAGGCCGGAAAGCGCGCCATGCGGTGGCTGTACGGCAACACAGCGTGAGTCTGGGCCCCGAAGAAATTGTTGTACCAGACGTTGAGCAGGCCCATGATCACCGGAAGGTTGCGCTCGAGCGGGGTGGTGCGGAAGTGCTCGTCGATGGTGTGAAAGCCGGTGAGCATGTCGCCGAACGCCTCGCGCCCGATGGCCACCATGAGTGAGAAGCCGATGGCGGAGTCGTAGGAGTAGCGCCCGCCCACCCAGTCCCAGAACTCGAGCATGTTGGCCGTGTCGATGCCGAACTCGGCGACAGCGGCGCTGTTCGTCGACACGGCGATGAAGTGCTTGGCCACTGCGTCGGGAGGGACGGCTGCCCCGTCGGCTGCTGCGGCCAGTCCATTGAGGAGCCATTCCCGGGCCGCGGCCGCATTGGTGAGCGTCTCGAGGGTGGTGAACGTCTTCGAGCTGATCACGAACAACGTGGTGGCCGGATCGAGGTCATGGGTCGCCGCGTAGAGATCCACCGGGTCGACATTGGACACGAAACGACCGATCAGGTCGGGTGCGGCGTAGTCCGCCAGCGCGTCGTACGCCATCGCAGGCCCCAGGTCGGAGCCACCGATGCCGATGTTCACGACCGCCGTGATGCGTTTCCCCGTCGCACCGACCCACGAGCCGTTGCGGATGCGGTCGGAGATGTCGCCCATGTGGCGCAAGACGGCGTGGACATCGCCTACCACGTCCTGCCCGTCGACCGTGAGGTTCTGGTGTTCTGTCATACGGAGGGCGACGTGGAGCACGGCCCGATTCTCCGTGCTGTTGATGTGGGCCCCGGCGAACATGGCATCGCGGCGGCCCTCGACACCGGCGGCCAGAGCCAGGTCGATCAAGAGCGGCAGTGTGTCCACGCTGATCCGATGCTTGGAATAGTCCAGGACGAGATCGCCGGCCCCGGCGGTCAGACGCGTCGCCCGATCCGGCTCGTCGGCGAAGAGCTGGCGCAGATGACGGTCCCCTATGTCCCCGAAGTGCTTGGTGAGGGCCGACCATTCCGGACTACTCGTGAGATCGAACATCGCTACCTCGCTTCACTGTTTCTGCCGATGACCCGGACACCGTTGTCTGCGGCCGAAGGCGTGGCCGAGCCTTGCTTCTCACCGGGACGATATGCGGCGTCGACCGATGTTCGTTCGCGTAGGGCGGTCGCCGGCGTGCCGGGAAAGTTCCGGTAGCGTCAGATCGTGGGTGACATGGAGGGGGCCGAGGCGGTCGACGCGTTCCTCCGGTCGTTGGGTGCAACCGAAGAGCAGATCCGGACGGCCTGGTCCGACTGCCACGTGGCCAGGCTGGCCGGGGATCTCGTCTTCGCTGAAGGCGCCACGTTGAGCGCCAACGACATGGCCAATCTCGCGGGGACTCCGGTGGAGGAGGCCCTCTCCTTGTGGCGGACCCTCGGCATCGTCGTTCCCACCCCGGAGACCCCGATGTTCTCCGCCCGCGATGTCGAATTCACGCAGTTCTTGACGCAGATGCATCCCGTCGGCGAGCACGGCGGCGAGCTGCTGCGGGTGGTGGGCAGCTCACTGGCGCGGGTGGCCGAAGCGGCCGTGTCGGTCTATGTCCAGACGCAGGAGCCCGAAATGGATTCGCCCGACGTCGACCTGCTGGCATGGGCCAAGGATCTGGCGTCGGTGAGCGCAGCGGCACTCCGCCTGGGTGACTCGATGGGGGTCATCTTCTCGCACCACATGCGCGATGCGATCGACCGCCAGCGGGTGACGCAGGCGGGAGTGAGCGAGCGGTCGCTGCACCGGCTGGCCGTGGGCTTCGTCGACCTCGTCGGGTTCACGCCGCTGTCCATGCACACGACACCCACCGAGTTGCTTGAGCTCGTCGGCGCCTTCGAAGTGAAGGCATTCGAGGTCGCCTACGCGCACAACGGGCGTATCGTCAAGCACATCGGCGACGAGGTCATGTTCATCGCGCTCCACGCATCGGACGGGTGTGCCATCGGGCGCGATATCACCGCTGCGTTCGGGGCCGGTATCGAACCCCGGGGCGGCGTGTGTTTCGGCGATGTGATCGCACGCCATGGCGACTACTACGGGAAGGTGGTCAACTTGGCCTCGCGCCTGGCCGATCTGGCTATTCCGGGCGAAGTCCTGGTCGACGCGGACACCGCGGACTCGGCCAGCGACGCGTTTGTCTTCAAGCCGGCGGGAAACCGGCTGCTCAAGGGATTTGACGACCCTATCGAGGTGTTCTCCTTGGATACGACGGTGCTGACACCATTGTCCGGCCGCGCCCTGTGACGATGCCGGCACCATGATCGGAAGTGAGAGAGGACGATGACACAGGGGCGGGAGTTCGGCGGCCGCATCGGTCGGGATTGGCGGACATCGGAGCCATGGTGGCCGCCCCAGGCCACTGCGCCCCCAGGGGCACCGAATGTCGTGCTCATCGTGCTCGACGACGTGGGGTTCGCCCAGCTCGGTTGTTACGGCTCCCCCATCGACACGCCGGTGATCGACGGATTGGCCGCCTCGGGCCTGCGTCTGGCGAACTTTCACACCACCGCCCTCTGCTCGCCGTCCCGCGCCTGCCTGCTCACCGGGCGTAATCACCATCGCAGCGGCATGGGCCGGGTGGCCGACCTCGCCGTCGGGTACCCGGGCTACTGGGGCCGGCCGCCCCGCGAAAACGGTTACCTCTCGGAGATCCTGCGGCACGAGGGCTATGCCACCTATGCCGTCGGCAAGTGGCACCTGAGTCCCGACAACGAGACGGATATGGCCTCGTCGCGCGCTACATGGCCGCTCGCCCGAGGGTTCGACCGCTGGTATGGCTTCCACGGCGGCGAGACCCACCAATTCGTTCCTGCCCTGTACCACGACAATCACTCCGTGCGCCCGCCCCGGAGCATCGACGACGGCTATCACTTGAGCGGCGATCTGGCCGACCGGGCCATCGAATACGTCGGGGACCTGCGGTCCGTGGACGCCGACCGCCCGTTCTTCCTCTACCTCTGCACCGGTGCCTGCCATTCCCCGCATCAGGCCCCGAAGGAGTGGATCGACCGGTACCGGGGTGCCTTCGACGCTGGGTGGGACGACTGGCGTGCGACCGCGCCTTCGCCCGACAACTCGAACTCGGCGTCCTGCCGCCGGGTACCAGGCTCACCCCACGTCCTCCATGGGTGCCGGCGTGGGAGGACCTCTCCGAGGTGGAACGGACATTGGCCGCCCGATTCATGGAATGCTTCGCCGGCTTCCTGTCCTACACCGACGAGCAGCTGGGTCGGGTCTTTTCCTTCCTCGAGAATGTGGGCGACCTGAACGACACCCTGGTGATCCTGGTCTCGGACAACGGCGCCAGCTCCGAGGGCGGGTCGCAGGGATCGATCAACGACATCCGGCTCGAGAACCTCGACCCGGCTTCGCTCGACGAGATGCACGGGCGTATCGATGAGATCGGCGGTCCGACGACGCACAACAACTACCCGTGGGGTTGGACCATGGCCGGCAACACTCCCTTCAAACGCTGGAAGCGCGAGGTGCATGAGGGTGGCGTCGCGGATCCGTGCATCGTGAGCTGGCCGGCGCGCTCGGCGCGGCGCCGCCGGCGGCATACGCCACCAGTTCGCCCATGCCGTCGACATCCTTCCGAGCGTGCTCGAGCTGGCCGGCATCGCGGCACCGTCCGCCATCGATGGAGTGGCCCAATCACATCTCGACGGGATCAGCTTCGCGTCCCTGCTCGACTCCGAGGGGGCCGAGCTGCCGGGGACACACGTGACCCAGTACTTCGAGATGTTCGGATCCCGGGCCATCTATCACGATGGGTGGAAGGCGGTGACGTTCCACCCTGTCGGCCCGATGTACGACGACGGTCGCAACCCCAACGCGTCGTTTGACGACGACGTCTGGGAGCTCTACCACGTGGCCGAGGACGTTTCGGAGTCGGAGAACCTGGCTGCGGCGGAACCCGAACGACTGGCGGCCATGATCGAGCTGTGGTGGCGGGAGGCGGAGCGCAACGACGTGCTGCCCCTCGACAACAGGCCGCTGTGGGCGCTCATCCACAAGCCTCCCGACCGACGCCGGGAGCGTGCGGTGTTTCGCTACTTCCAGGGAGGAGCGCCGGTTCCCGAGTCGGTGGCCGTGCCGGTGCAGAACCGTTCACACGTGGTGCGGGCGGACATCGTGATCGACGACGGAGTGGTGCCGCACGGCGCGCTCCTCGCCGTCGGCTCCGCATTGGGCGGCTGGTCGCTCCATGTCGCCGATGGCTACCCGTGCTACGTGCACAACCTCTATGGCAAGACCCGTCATGTTCTCGCCGGCCCCGAACCGATTGGCGCGGGCTCCCATCAGATCACCTTCCGATTCACGAAGGACGAGGGTCTCGGCGGGCCGGCCGAGCTCTGGGTCGATGGCCGGCTGGTCGCCGAGGGCGTCATCGCACGTTTCACTCCGGCCGGCTTCAACGGGCTCGGGGTCGGCCTCACCTGTGGCTACGAATGGGGGCCGGCGATCGGGGAGGGCTATGTGGCCCCCTTCACGTTCAATGGTCGGATCGAGCGGGCCGAGGTGGAGGTGACCGGTCCGGTCGTCCGGAACCCGTTGGCCGAGATCGCCGCCATCCTGGCCGAGCAATAGGCCCCGCGGCGCTCACACCGTCTCGAACCAGCGCACCTGGCCGCGGCCGTACCTCTTGGCTTCATACAGCGCGTGGTCGGCCCGTTCGATCAGTGTCAGGACCGTGAGGTCCGACGGCCCGGAGACGGCAACCCCGATGCTGCACCCGATCGTCAGGCCGCGGCCGCCTGCCTGCACTACTGAAGATGCGACCAACTCGCTGATCCGCTTGGCGAGGAGCGCGGTGGCGTCCGGATCGGGCTTCCCGAGCCACCCCACCACGAATTCGTCCCCGCCGTAGCGGGAGACCACGTCGGAGGCCCGGGTCGTGGCGCGCAGCGCGTCGGCCACGGCCCGGATTGCGTCATCTCCGCCTTCGTGCCCGAGGGAATCGTTGATCTTCTTGAGCTCATCGAGGTCGATGAACAGCACGGTCAGGACCAGGTCGCCCTGGCTGCGGCGCGCCCCGGCCAAGTCGATGTTCAGGGATTCGAGCGCCGCACCCCGGTTGAGCAGGCCGGTTAGCGCATCACGTGTCGCCCGTTCGAAGAGCTCTTCTCGTTGGATCTCGCTGGCCTGCATCGAGATGTGAAGGTTGCTGAGGGCCGATTGCAACGCCTCCCCCATCCTCCCCGGGAGAGGGGTCTGCAGCGCCGGATCATCGAGGTTTCCGCTGGACAAGGCGATGGCCTGGGCCTGGACACCACGCAGGGTGGACGTCATTTCGTTGAACGCACTCGCAGCGAGTGCGAGCTCTCTCGGTCCCGACTCATCGAGGTGAGGAACTTCGAGCTCGCCCTGCCGGACGGACTCGAACGCAGCGCCGAGGTTGGCGATCGGACGACGCACCGCCCGACTCAGGGCGAGGACGCCGCCGATCGAGAGCAGGATGATGAGTGCAATGAGGAGGAGGCTCACGTTGAGGGCGGAGGTGGCCGAATTCGCTTGACTGCCGGTGGCCACCCGAAGGTCGACCGAACTGGCGAGGACAAGGCGCGTCAATGCATCGGCCCACTCCACTTCGGACCTCGCGATGTTGCCGACGGCCGGAGCGCTGGAGGGGAAGGGAGGCCCGTCATGGTTCAGGCCGGTCGTGATCCCGAGTTGCACGTACCCCTGGAATTCGGTGGCGAGCGGGTTGCGGTTGAGGGCCGACCAAGCCGCCGCGCTCTTCGGGCCGAGTAGGCGGGGGAAGTCGTGCGTCGCACTTCTGAACATGTGCTGGCTGACGATGAGGCTCTGGATCGCCGCGGGCGTGGCCACATCCACCAGCACGGTTTCCAAGGAGCCGTTATTTTGCAGACTCTCCTCACCGAGCCCGGACGTGAACGCAGTGAAGGACGCATCGAGGGCGGTCAGACGCGCAGAGGTCGAGACGGCGCCCGAGGTCCGCGGGTTCTGGATCGCATTGAACGTGCCCATCCAATCCGCGTCCACCTTGGTGCCGAGGCCGCTGAAGAACGTTTCGACCTGGGCGGGTGACGCCGTCCCCTTGTCGACGGCATGCCGCAGTGAGACGAGTGCGCGGTGATCGGCGGCGAAGACACCGTGCGGACCGAACCCCGGCTGCTGATCGACGGCCGTGCGGGCTTTGACGAGGTTTGCCTTGAAATTGATCCCGACAAGCGCGTCGAGTTGGGTCTCGGTGAGATGGTTCACCCGGGCCGCCACGATCGCAGCGCTCGGCACATACTCCGCATAGACGGCGATGCGGGCACGCAAGAGTGCATCCAGCGCCAACGAGGATTGGCGCACCTGCACGGCCTGGTCGCGCTGCGCCACTTGGTGCGCGACCACGCTGGAGGTGAGGCCGACCGCGACCGCGATGGGTATGAGCACGATGATCACGAGCGAGGCGCGGATGCTGAGCGGCAAGATCCTTCGATTTGGACGAGGACTTCCCGGGTCTCGTGCGGAGCGCGCCGTGCCGTCTGGCGCGGCGTCCGTGGGACGGCCGGATGTCAAGCGCATGCATGTCCTGCTCTGTCCGGGTGGACCACGCTGGAGGGGCGGTCGTATCACAGCGGACGATTCGTACTGCCAAGTATTTCGCTCGTCTCTCAAGGACCCCTCTACCCAGGCCCAATACCTCCCCAACCTTCTTGCCGGATCCGGCATGCGAAAGCCCGCCGACACAGGGGATGCCGCGACAGCCCATTTGCTCCTTAGAGGAACTCTGCTCCCGCTTCGGCGTTCCGAATCAGAACCCGTCCGAGCTTGGCCAGCGACAGACCCGCGACGACGAACACGCCGACCCCGTAGAGGGCGGCTCTATCCGGAGGGAGGTGGAGCACCGTGGCCAAGGCCACGGTCAGGAACAGCAAGACGGAGAGGAGCCTGGTGGGTCGGCGCGAAGAGAACATGCATGCCACCAAGATCCCGAGCGCGGCCCAGCCTGCGGCGAAGACCACACCGGCCAGCGGTCCGACGAGAACGAATGGCAAGAGGAAGGCCGCACCGAATCCGACCCCACCCAGGGTGAGCATCCGTCGATTCCACGACTGCCGTGTGGTGTCGGGTCCCTGGACGCGAAGCGAGACGCCAAGGAGTGCGAGGAGTGCCACCGCGGCGAAGCCGACGATCATGGTGACTGCTCCCACGAGTCCCAACCACGTCATTGCCGCTCCCGGTTCGCCGCGTTCTCCCTGCCAAAAGGGTATCTGAGCACTACGTGCCCCACCACGTCGCGAGGCTTTGCGCGCGATGAAGGCCGTCGGGACCAGGGATTTGGTCGACTCGGCGGAGCAACGCGGCGCGCACGCCCGCTGGTATCACACGGGCAAAGCGCGACAGGATCTCGAACATGAAGATCGACCTCCTCTTCGACCCCTTTGGCGCCAAGTGGCCCGATGTGCGCGACGGTGCGATGGCGGCCGAGGGCGAGGGATTCGATGGCGTGTGGCTGTACGACCATCTGGCCGGGTCGGTTCACCGCCAGGATCGGGTCCTCGAGTCGTGGACGACCCTCACCGCCATCGCCGCAACGGTGCCTCGCCTCGCCGTCGGACCGATGGTGCTCAACGTCGCGAATCGCGACGCCGGGACCTTGGGCGTCATGGCCGCCACCCTGCAGGAGATATGCGGCGGTCGGTTACTGCTCGGGCTGGGTGCAGGCGGCGGGAGCGGGACCCGCTACGCCGCTGAGCAATGGGCCTTCGGCCGCAGCGTGGCCGGCGATCGCAACCGACGCGCGGCCGTGGAGACGACGGTGTCGATCATGCGCTCGGTGTGGACGGGGACCGTGGGCGGTGTCGGCGGATTTCTGCGTCCCAACCCGCAGCCACCGATCATTCTCGGAGGTTTCGGGCCGAAGATGGCCGAGTTGGCCGGTCGGGTGGCGGACGGCATCAATGTGCCGGGTGGACCGCGGGCGGGCAATCTGCTCGAAATCGCCCGCACGGCACGGGTGGCCGCGGGACGAGATGACTCGCCATTCGTCGTCACGGTGTCCTCAGAGCTGGGAACTCGATCGCTGCAACGCCTGGAAGTGCTCGATGTCGACCGCGCCGTGGTCTTCCTCGGGGCGCCCTCGGCGGCCCGTGTGCGCGAACTGGCTCGCAACCGCCCCTGAGGGACCGGTCCCCGTGCAGGTCAGCGGTAGGTGTTGTTGCTGGTGTGATCGCCCGCGAGCCACCGTGCGAGATCTTCCCGGGCCGTCGCTCGCCGCAGCTCGTTGATCTGGTCGGCGTCACGGTGGTCCAGGGTGAACTCGAGGAGGAGATCGTTCGGGTCCAGCACGTACAACGAGCTGCAATAGCCATGATCAAGGACGAACGTCATCGGCTCCTCGTAGCCTGCAGTGGCGAGGCGGTCCCTGATCGCATCTTGCGTTTGCTTGTCCACCGCCAGTGCAACATGACGGAAGGGCGTGAAGTTGACCTGCGTCTTGAACTCTGCCTGATCCTTCGGATCAGCGAACTGGAAGAAAGCCAACGCACTCCCGTCGGCCAGGGCGAAGAACGTGTGGCAGTACGTGCGCGTCGCCCCGAGAAGCTCGTCGGATTCGGTCCACGTGGCAACGAGCGGCATGCCGATGACGTCTTCGTAGAACTTTCGTGTGGCCTCCTGATCGTCAGTGATCGACGCGTGATGGTGGAGACGGATCGGGCCGTGGGCCGGGGAAACGGTCTGACTCATGACACGGCCTCCATTGTGAGGTGGGTGTGGGACTGGTGCCAGGGAAGTCTGGCACGACCACCCTTCCTCGACCCCTGGGCGTCATGCCGCCGGTCGGGACATGACGTACAGGAAGGAGGGACCGTCATCGCTCGGGTGAGCGGAATTCGAGTATCCCCTCCCACACCCGACGGAAACCAGCGCGCTCCAGCGCCCGCCACGAAGCGCGGTTCTCTTGGAGGACGTCAACCACGATTGCTTCTGCCTCTGGATACGCCGACCAGCAGTCGTCCACGAGGGCGGCAATCATCTGCGGCCCCAGCCCCTGCCCGGTCGCACTCTCGACGCCGATCAGGTAGTCGATGCCCGCTGCGGTCACAGAGCCACACCCCACGGCGACCGCTCGTCGCCACTCGGGGTTGTCGTCGAGCAGGTATCGCTGCATGAACCCGACCGGCTCGCCTGCGCTCAGCACGATGAATCCCTCGGTCGGATCGGACCCGTCGACCATCGGACCGTACGTGCCCTCCACCGTCTCGAAATCCGCCGGTTCGCGCCACCATCGCTCGACATGGGGGCGGGCCAGCCAATGGGCGAGGAGGGGAAGATCGCTCCGTTCGAGAGGCCGCAGCGCTATCGGCATGCCTCCACAATGGCGGACTCTGGAGAGTCAAGTGCGACGACCGTCATTGACCAGGAATGAATTGGTGCGCTCGTGGGTAGAGGCCCCCCATGACCGGTGCACAGAGAGAGTCGTTCGCCCAATGGTTCTGGCGCGCCGGACTCGTGCTGTGGCTCTGTCTGGCCATTGCGTTCGGATTGCACCGAGAATGGGAATTCTTCGGCCTCTCCGTGGTCTGGGTCATGGGTTCACTTGCAGGATGGTCGCGAAGCCATCGCCACACGGGGGCCTGAGCCGGATCAGTCCTGACCGATGTACGTGATCCCCTGGGGTCCGGCCGCGAAGACATCGATCACGGTGCACCCTTCAGGTCCGACCTTCAGCGGACCGTACGCCGTGCCTGCCTTGACGATGCGCACGCTCCCGACTTCGTGCAACCTCCGTGTTATCTCGATCGAACCGTCGACGACGAGTGAGCAGTAGTCGGAGTCGTGGAAATGCACCGGCACTTCGCTGCCGGGGTCGTAGCGCACCATCAGCGTCCGGGATTCGTGACCGGCTTGTCCGAACGGCAAAAGCTTGTATCTCAGCTTCTTGTCGGGCACCTCGATCCAGTCGGTCTCGTCCTTCCACGTATCGAACGCCTGACCCTTACGTGGTGTGCTCACGTCGCTCATCGCGGCTCTCCTTGTCCGTTACCCCGGGCGACCCTACTTTCCCCCTGGGTCGACGGCTCTGGGTCGAAGGCTCGGTGACGGCGGTAGCCTTTCGCCGATGGAGACAGAGGAGTACCTCGGGTTCGTCCGCGAGCGGTCCGAAGCCTTGCTGAACATGGCGCGGGCCAATCTCGATGCGGCGGTCCCCAGTTGTCCCGGCTGGACGGTGGCGGACCTGGTCGCCCACATCGGTGGGGCATGGGGCTGGGCGTCGGCCGTGGTGCGCAGCGGCGCACGCAGTGCCGCCCCGATCGCCCCCGACGGCCTTGGCGGTACGGCGCTCGTGGGGTGGGCGGAAGGGCGGCTTCAGGAGTTGCTCAGCGCGCTCGGAGAACGCCGACCCCACCGACAACTGCTGGACATTCGGCCTCCCGCGCACCCCGGTGTTCTGGTTTCGGCGCCAAGCGCTCGAGACGGCCGTCCATGCCTGGGATTGTGCCGGAGCGGTAGGCGAGCCGTCGCCCCTCGATGCCGAGTTGGCCAGCGACGGCATCGATGAATTCCTCAGCGCGATGGTGCCGCGCCAGGTCAAGCAACGCCCGGATGTGTGGACAGGTCAATCGTTGCACCTCCATCGCACCGACGGGGAGGGCGAATGGATGGTGAGGCTGGGCCCAGACGGTGAGGTCTCGACCGAGCGCACCCACGGGAAAGGGGACGTCGCTCTCCGTGGTCCGGCTTCATCGCTGTACCTGTGGTGCTTGAGCCGTGTTCCTGCAGACGACCTCGAATTGTTCGGGGATCCGGCCGTCGCCGCACTTTGGACGACCGAGATCGCGTTCTGCGAGCAACGCGGACTGTTCACCCGCCCTGCGACCGTCCCTGCGATGGTGTGGCCTCAGTCAGGCGGAGGCGAACGGCGACCACCGTCTGGGGGGCACCTCGACTGAAGAGGGAGCGCACCCTGTCGACGACCTTGGTGGCCCGAAACTGCCACCCGTATTTGGCCGAGAGCGCGCGTTCGGCCCGCGTCACATCCGTGGCGCCGGAAAGGATCTCCCCCGTGCCGGTGTACTCGTTGGACCCCGGAGCGACCCGACCGCGCACGCTGGAGACCTGAACCCGCACACGTGCATCGGCCCGCAGGCGACGGGATTTCCACGCGTCGTCGCCGGTGGTGAACTCGTAGCTGCCGGCGGACCCGGTGATCCACACCGGGCTCGAGACGGGTGTGCCATCTCGCCTGAAGGTGGTGAGCAAGATGTAGCGGGCGCGATCCAGTTCCTCGATGGTCCCGGTCTAGCTCGCGCGACGAGCCGCAGGCCATTTCACGGAAACCACGATGCCATCGGGAGCCTACGCACCATGAGACGCCGATCCGCCGTGCAGTCATCGCATGGATTTCGAACCGACATCGCACCCATGTTGCGCCTTGTGACGCCGACCGGGACCTACGACGCCGTTCCACAGTGAGGCACGAGACGGTGGGCGACGCTCTGCAGTATCCCAGGTTGGATCAGTCCGCACCGGTAATGTCCTACGCACAGGTTAGAGACAGAGAACGAGGGGGCGACCGTGGGACTGTTGCACGTCGTGTCATCAATTGGCGGAGGGACGCCGCTCCAACTACCGGGGGGCTCGGGGACGCTCAGTCCGATTACGCAGACGACCTCGAGCGCCAGCTCGATTCTCTCCATCGCTGGTGTCGTGGTCGAGGCGCTGGCGCTCTTCGCCTTCATGGCGATCATCGGTCTCGTGATCATCATCGTGGTGGCGAACCGAGCCGATCCTGATCCGACAGGCCGCCGACCACAGTCCGTCTACTACTTCGCCGTCTCCTTCGTGACGCTGGTCACCTCCATCATCGGATCCATCGTGGTGGTCTTCTCTCTGGTGGCGCTCATCGGGCACGGTTCGTCGGGAGTCGGCAACGCAACGGCGCGCGCCTGCGTGCTCGGCGGCTTGATCACGATCGTCAGCTTCGTCCTGTTGCGCACCCATCTGCGACGGGGGGTTTCACTCGTCGGGTCCGAAACCACGAGTCCCACTCGACGAGTGGCGCAGAGTTACGTCTCGGCCGTCGCGTTTGTTTCCATACTGATACTGCTCGTGACCACGATCCTGGTGGCCTATCTGGTCTTTGTCCTGGTCGCACCTGGGGTGTTCGGGTCCCTCGGAGGACGTACGTCAGCTCTGGCGGGCCCTTGTCGACGCCCTCTATATCGGTGGCGTGGCAGCGACCGTCCTCCTGACCCATCGCAACCTCGTTGCTCCAGGCCTCAGGTTCTTTCGACACCCCAGAGTCGCCGCCGAGGCATAGGGAAAGCGGCGCCTCGCCGCAGGACCTACGGACCGGGAATGAACACGTGGAGTGACGCGCCGCATCTGCGGCAGTACACGACGCATGTCGCGAACGGGATCCTTCTCTCCCTCCTCGGAGTCCGGGCGGACCGACATCGTGCGAAAACGTGCCGCGTCGGTCAGGTCGGCGCGGACATCGGGGGCACCGAGGTCCCGTGTTCGCCCGGGCGACGTCGGCGAACTGGGTCTCGGCTGTACCCGTCGCGACCCATTCTGCTTTGTCCCCGAGAGGTTGACCCGCCATGAGAGCCTCGATCCGCCCTCGCGCCGACTCCACGTCGACCCCCAGCCTGATGAGCACCTGCGCCGCCACGCCATGGCCCTCGCTGAGGATACCGAGGAGGATGTGCTCCGTGCCGATGTAGTTGTGACCCAGCCGGAGCGCCTCACGGAGCGACAGCTCGAGGACCTTCTTGGACCGGGGGGTGAACGGGGGTGAGCCACCCGGCGACGGCGCGGACGCCTCGTCCACGGCACCCAGCATCGCCTCTATTTCGCCGCGCACGGCACCGAGCGTGATGCCGAATGACGTCAATGCGTTGGCGGCGATTCCATCCTTTTCGCGGATCAGCCCGAGGAGAATGTGCTCGGTGCCGATATAGCCGTGACGCAGGAGACGCGCCTCCTCCTGGGCCAGAACCAGAACCGACCGCGATCGATCGGTGAAGCGCTCGAACACCCGCGCGACGATACCTGCGTCGCTCCGTGTTCGCACCGGGTCGGGCCCCGGTTCCGCCCGGTCCCCGACCACTCCGTCCCGCCGGGTGGGAAGACAGCCCGACCGAGGGCAGCCCGACCGGGCATGGACGAGGGGCACCGACTGTTGGAGACGGTGATGGAACAGGCACAGCAGATCCTGATGATCTCGGGCAGTCTCCGACGTCACTCGACGAACACGGCGTTGCTCCTGACCGCTCGGGCGGTCGCCCCGTCGGGGCGTCGAAACCGTCCTCTTCGGGGGGACGGCCCGGACTCCCCCACTTCAACCCGGACGCTGATCACCCTCCACTGCCGCCACCGGGCGCCGCCCTGCGTGCGCAGGTCCGGAGCGTCGGCTGCGGTCCTGTTCTCCACGCCCGAGTACGCCGGCGCACTCCCGGGGTCGTTCAAGAACGTGCTCGACTGGACCGTGGGCGACGACCAGCCGGGATCACTGAACGGCAAGCCGGTGGCGTACATCAACGTCTCGCCCCGTGGTGCCGCGCTCGCCCACGCGTCGCTCCGCAGTGTGTTGGGCTACGTCGGGGCGGTGATCGTCGAACCGGCGTGCGTGGACATTCCACTTACCCGGGAGAGCCTGGGCGATGACGGCCTGATCATCTCGGCCGACATCCGCGAGAGGTGGCCGCCGCACTGGCCGCGCTCGTCAGCGCAGCGCGAGTTGACCCGGGACGATCGGTGACGGCAACGCCGTCTCGCCCATGAGCCAGCGGTCGACGGCGGCCGCGGCCGAACGTCCTTCGGCGATGGCCCAGACGATGAGGCTCTGCCCGCGGGTCTGATCGCCGCAGACGAAGACGCCCTCGACGTTGGTGGACCAGTCCCGGTCCGCGGCCACCGCACCCCTGCCATCGATGTCCAGTCCGAGCTCTGCCACCGCGCCGCGGCGCTCTGTACCCACGAAGCCCATGGCGAGCAGCACCAGGTCGCACTCCAACTCGAATTCGGTCCCGACCATCTTTTGGAACACAGGGCGTCCGTCCTCGAGGACGGATTCGACCTCGTGACCCCGCAAGGCGCGGACAGCCCCTGAGCCGTCGTCGACGAACTCGGTCGTCGTGACGGAGAAGACTCGCTCGCCGCCTTCCTCATGGGCCGACGACGTCCGCAGGATCAACGGCCACAGGGGCCATGGATTGGTGTCGGACCTCTGCTGCGGAGGCTCGGGCAGGATCTCGAACTGGTGCACAGAGGTGGCGCCCTGGCGGTGTGCGGTGCCGAGACAGTCGGCTCCGGTGTCGCCGCCGCCGATGATGACGACCCGCTTGCCCCGCGCCGTGATCGGTGACGCGGCGAGCGCCCCCTCCCGCACGAGGTTGGAGGGCTTGAGGTACTCGAGCGCGAGGTGCACCCCATCCAACTCGCGTCCGGGCACCGGGAGGTCACGGGGCAGCGTTGCCCCGCCGGCCATCACAACGGCGTCGAACTGCTCGCGTACCTCGGCCGCCGAGCGGACGGTGACGTCGGGGGCGCAAGCCTTGCCCAGGCCTCGCTCCTCGCCGGGCTCGATCGGACCGTCGCCGGCACCGGCAGCGGGCTGGCCACCGATCGACGTGGCGCAGACGAAGGTCACGCCTTCGGCCTCCATCTGGGCCAGCCGCCGGTCCAGTACGGACTTCTCCATCTTGAACTCGGGGATGCCGTAGCGCAGCAGGCCCCCCGGCTTCTCGGCTCGCTCGAAGACGGTGACGTCGTGACCGGCGCGGGCGAGCTGCTGGGCGGCCGCCAGACCTGCCGGTCCCGAGCCGACGACCGCCACCGAGCGGCCGGTCCGCACCGTCGCGAGTTGGGGGTCCACCCATCCTTCGGACCAGGCCCGTTCGACGATCTCGTACTCGATCCGTTCGATCGTCACCGGGTCTTCGTTGATCCCGAGGACGCACGCCGCTTCGCACGGGGCGGGGCAGAGCCGCCCGGTGAACTCGGGAAAGTTGTTGGTGGCGTGCAGTCGCTCGATGGCATCGGACCAATCGTCCTTGTACACCAGGTCGTTCCACTCGGGGATGAGATTGCCGAGCGGGCAGCCGTCGTGGCAGAAGGGGATGCCGCAGTCCATGCAGCGGGCGCCCTGCTCCTGGGTCTGCTCCGCGCTGAAGGGCTCGTACACCTCACGCCAGTCGCGCAGTCGCACCGAGACGGGGCGCCGCCGTGGCAACGAGCGGTCGAACTCCATGAAGCCGGTCGGCTTACCCACGTGCCACGTGCTGCCTCCATGACGGCCGCATCCACCGAGCGGCCCTCGGCCTCGGCCAGACGGGTGGCCTCGAGGATGCGCCGGTAGTCCCGCGGCATGACCTTGACGAATTCGCGTTGCTCGATCTCCCAGTGCTCGAGGAGCCGAGCCGCCACGGCGGAATCGGTCTCGACCCCGTGGCGTTCCACGAGACTGCGGACCAGGAAGCTGTCCTCGCCGTTGAGCGGCTCCACGTCGACCATGTCGGGGTTGACCCGCTGACCGAATGTCCGCTCGGGGTCGTAGACATAGGCGATGCCGCCTGACATGCCGGCGGCGAAGTTGCGGCCGGTGCGGCCCAGCACGACGACCCGGCCGCCGGTCATGTACTCGCAACCGTGGTCGCCCACTCCCTCGACCACGGCCACCGCGCCCGAGTTGCGCACGCAGAAGCGCTCACCGACCTGGCCCCGGATGAAAGCCTCGCCGGCCGTGGCGCCGTAGAGGATGACGTTGCCGGCGATGATCTGGTCCTCGGCGGCGAACACCGACTCGACCTGGGGCCGCACGACCAGGCGTCCGCCCGAGAGACCCTTGCCGAAGTAGTCGTTGGCGTCGCCGAAGAGGCGCATGGTCATGCCTCTCGGGACGAATGCGCCGAAGCTCTGGCCGGCCGATCCGGTGAAGGTGAGCGAGATCGTGTCGTCGGGCAGCCCGGCGGAGCCGTAGCGCCGGCTGATCTCCGAACCGAGCAACGTCCCGACCGTGCGGTCGACATTGGAGATGGGCAGGGCCACCGAGACGGGCGTGGCATCCTCCAACGAAGCGGCACACGCCTCCATGAACTGATGATCCAAGCGCCTTCTCCAGACCGTGGTCCTGCCCCCGGGTCTGGTGACGCGGCATGTCGTCGGGGACGTCGGGCTCGGCCAGGACGGCACTCAGGTCCAGTCCGACCGCCTTCCAGTGTGCGACCGCCGCTTCGCTGTCGAGCAAATCGACCCGCCCCACAGCCTCTTCGAGCGTGCGCAGGCCGAGGGAGGCCAGCAACTCGCGCACCTCCTCGGCGATGTACTCGAAGAACGTCTCGACGAACTCGGGCTTGCCGGAGAACTTGGCCCGGAGCGCGGTTTTGCTGGGTGGCGATGCCGACGGGACATGTATCGAGGTGGCAGACCCGCATCATGATGCAGCCCGAGACCACCAGCGGCGCCGAGGCGAAGCCGAATTCCTCCGCACCGAGCAGCGCGCCGATGACCACGTCGCGGCCGGTCTTGAGCTGCCCGTCCACCTGCACCACGATGCGGTCGCGCAGCCCGTTGGCCAGCAGGGTCTGCTGCGTCTCGGCCAGGCCGATCTCCCACGGGATGCCGGCGTGCTTGAGCGAGGTGAGGGGCGCTGCCCCCGTTCCGCCATCGTGTCCCGAAATCAGCACGACATCGGAATGGGCCTTGGCCACCCCGGCGGCCACCGTGCCGACCCCGACCTCGGCCACCAGCTTCACGTGGACCCGGGCCGCAGGGATTGGCCGACTTGAGGTCGTGGATGAGCTGGGCGATGTCCTCGATGGAATAGATGTCGTGATGCGGCGGGGGCGAGATCAGCTCGACGCCCGGCGTCGAGTACCGCGTGCGGGCGATCCACGGGAAGACCTTCCTGCCCGGCAACTGCCCGCCCTCCCCCGGCTTGGCGCCCTGGGAGATCTTGATCTGCAGGTCGTCCGCGTTGACCAGGTACTCGCCGGTGACGCCGAAGCGACCGGAGGCCACCTGCTTGATCGCACTCCGGCGCAGGTCGCCATTGGCGTCGGGCGTGAAACGTTCGGCATCTTCGCCGCCTTCACCGGTGTTCGAGCGCCCGCCGATCCGGTTCATGGCGATGGCCAGGTTCTCGTGCGCCTCGGCCGAGATCGACCCGTAGGACATGGCCCCAGTGGAGAAGCGGGCCATGATCGACTCGATCGGCTCGACCTCCTCGATCGGGATGGGCCCGGTCCCACCGGGGCGCGCGGCACCGCGTGGTCGCCGTGCGGGGACCCTTGACCTCTACTTGAGCTTCAGGGTCGAAACCGTCAAGTTCAGATCCGGAGCGGGCCGTGCGCCCGGCATCGGGAGCGGAGCGCTCGTCGGCGGTGCGCAGTCGCAGCAGGCCCCGCAGCGTCGCCAGCTTCTCGGCCTGGTCGTCCACCGCGGCCGTGTACTCCTTGAAGATGGCGTACTGCTTCGAGCGTGTGGCGTGCTGGAGTTTGAACACGGTCTTCGGGTTGAAGAGGTGGTATTCGCCTTCGCGCCGCCACTGATACTCCCCGCCCACCTCGAGTTCCCGGTGCGCCCGCTCCGTGGGACGCGTCTCATAGGCCATGCGGTGCCGGGTGGCCACCTCGGCGGCGAGCACGGACAGCCCGATCCCCCCGATCCGGCTGGCCGTACCGGTGAAGTACTCGTCGATCAGGGCCCGGTCGAGCCCGATGGCCTCGAAGACCTGGGCGCCGGTGTAGGAGGCCACCGTCGAGATGCCCATCTTCGACATGACCTTGAGGACACCCTTGCAGGCTGCCTTGATGTAGTTGCGCCGGGCCTGCCTTGGGGACACGCCCTCGAGGAGGCCCTCGCTGATCATGTCGTCGATCGTGTCGAGCGCCAGGTACGGGTTGACGGCGGCGGCGCCGTACCCGATGAGCAGCGCCATGTGATGGACCTCGCGGGCGTCGCCGGTCTCGATGACGAGGCCCACATGGGTGCGCGTCTTCTCCCGCACCAGGTGGTGGTGGACGGCCGCGGTCAGCAACAACGACGGGATCGGCGCCCACTCCTCGGTGGCGTTGCGATCGGAGAGGACGATGATGTTGGCCCCGTCCGCGATCGCCTCGGACACCCGGCGGCGCACGTCGGTCAACGCCCGGGCCAATGCGTCGCCCCCGGCCGCGGTGCTCGCGCCGGCGGCGCCGGCCTCCCCGATCTCGAACAGCCCGTCGACGGTGAAGGCCTTGAAACCCGGCGTCTCGTTGTGCTCGTTGACGTACATCAACTTGGCCAGGTCGTCGCGGTCGATGACCGGGAGCGGCAGCAGGATCTGGCGGCATGACCCCGGGCCGGGCTCGAGCAAGTTGCCCTCGGGCCCGACGGTGGCCGAGAGCGACGTCACCAGTTCCTCGCGTATGGCGTCGAGGGGTGGGTTCGTCACCTGGGCGAACAGCTGGGTGAAGTAGTCGTAGAGCAGTCGGGAGCGGTCCGAGAGCACGGCGATGGAGGCATCCGAGCCCATGGAGCCCAGGGGCTCTCCGCCGGTGCGTGCCATCGGGGCCATGATCACCCGCAGCTCCTCGGCCGTGTAGCCGAACATGCGCTGCTGGCTGACGACCCGGCCGTGCTGGGGGGTGAGCATGGAGCGCGGTGGCAGCTCGTCGAGCCGGACCTGGTCCTGCGCCAGCCATTCGCCGTAGGGGTGCTCGGCCGCCAAGGCCGTCTTGATCTCATCGTCGTCGACCAGGCAACCCTGGGCCGTGTCGACCAGGAACATCCGACCGGGCTGGAGCCGGCCTTTGCGCACGATGTGCTCGGGGGCGACATCGAGCACGCCCACCTCGCTGGCGAGGACCACCAGATCGTCGTCGGTCACCCAGTACCGTGCCGGGCGGAGCCCGTTGCGGTCGAGGACGGCGCCCACCACGGTGCCATCGGTGAAGGTGACGGCGGCCGGCCCGTCCCAGGGCTCCATGAGGGAGGCGTGGTAGCGGTAGAACGCGCGTCGGGAATGGTCCATCGTGGTGTGGTTCTCCCACGCCTCGGGGATCATCATGAGCACCGCGTGGGGCAAGGAGCGCCCCGCCAGGTGGAGAAGCTCGAGCACTTCGTCGAAGCTGGCCGAGTCGCTGGCCCCCTGGGTGCACACCGGGTAGATGCGGTTCAGGTCCCCCTCGATGAGGGAGCTGGAAAGGAGCGCCTCACGGGCGCGCATCCAGTTGCGGTTGCCGGCCAGCGTGTTGATCTCCCCGTTGTGGGCCATGTAGCGGTAGGGATGGGCCAGGGGCCAACTCGGGAAGGTGTTGGTCGAGAAGCGCGAGTGGACGAGGGCCAGGCCCGACTCGAAGAGTGGGTCCTCAAGGTCGGCGAAGAAGGTGCGCAACTGCTCGGAGGTGAGCATCCCCTTGTAGACCAAAGTGCGCGACGACAGCGACGGGAAGTACAGCCCTTCGACTGCGTGCTCGGCTCGCTTGCGCAACACGAAGGCCTGGCGCTCGAGCGCCATCTGGTCGGCCCCGGCCCCGGCGACCCGGCCGGCTGCCCGCACGACGAACAGTTGCTCCATGATCGGCATGACGCCGAGGGCGGTCTCCCCCAGGCCCTCGGTGACGACCGGCACCGGGCGCCAGCCCAGCACCGTGAGCCCCTCCTCGGCCGCCAGTGCCTCGACGACCTTCTTGGCCTTTGCCGCGTCGTCGGACTCGCCCGGGAGGAAGGCCAGTCCCACGGCGTACGTGCCGGCGGGCGGCAGGGTGAAGCCGGCCGCCTCCGCCGCCCCGACCAGGAACCGGTGCGGCACCTGCACGAGAATTCCGGCGCCGTCACCCGTCGAGACCTCGGCTCCCGAGGCGCCACGGTGGGCCAGGCGTTCGAGCACGGTGAGGCCCTTGTCGACGATGCCGTGGTCCGGGCGCCCATGCAGATCGGCCACCATGCCGACGCCACAGGCGTCGTGTTCGTACGAAGCGTCGTAGAGGCCGGAGGCCATCGGTTCCTTTCGGATTAGGGCGTGAACGGAACGGCGACCGGGACGGCGCTGGCCCAGAAGCGGAACTGACACAATACACGACGGCACCTGGCGGTCCGCCAAACGCCCAACCGGGAGACGCGGGAAACGGTGGGGGGTGACGCAGGTCGGGAACAGCCGGAATGGTGCTGCCGACGTCGGCCCTCAAAGGACCCGGCGGAGAAAAGCGCTCGTCAGGGCGGTCCATTCAGCCAGGGCGGATGCCGTGGAGGCCACATGGAGCTCGGCGCCAGGGAGGAGCGCTGCCAACTCCTCCGCCGTCGAGAGCGGGTGAACCGGATCTCCGGTCCACGCCAGGATGAGCGTCGGCACCCCGACCTGCGCCAGCTCGGCACGGTCGGGCAGGTTGGCCTCCGCCGCGCCCCGCATGACCAGGGCCAGGCGATCCGGGTCCCAGGCCCGGATGGCGGCTGCCTGCTGCTCGCGGCGTCGGGTGTCCCCTTTGTAGGGATCGGGGGGTTCGAGCTCGGCGCGGGAGTCGACCAACGCCTCGACGCCTCGCTCCTCGATCATGGTGGCGGTGAGCTCCCATATCGCCGCCTGTGCCGCCCTCGTCTCCCATCCGGTCGGCGGGAGGGCGAGTACAAGCGCCCGTAGTCGTTGCGGGCTGAGAACGGCGGCGTGCAGCGCGGTGCCACAGCCCATCGATGCGCCCGCCGCTACGTACCGGCCGATACCCAACGCATCGGCCAACGCAAGCTGATCGCGGGCCAGCTCCAACCAGCTGTAGCCCTTCGTGTCCGGTGTCGACTCGGATTCGCCGTGCCCCCGGGCGTCGTAGCGGACGACGGAAACGGGGATCTGGCCCCAGTCGAGAAGTCCCAGGACCGCATCGCTGGCGAGATCCATGGAGAGGCCGTGGCCCCAGATGAGGTCGGGACCCTCCCCCGACACCTCGTAGACGAGCAGGGCATCGCGGACGTGGACCTCGTGGTGCATCACGGGAGGAATGCTCGCGGCGCGATGGCGAGCACAGCTAGTCGGCGGCCCGTCCCAGGGAGGCCGGGTTGATGGGCGTGGGCATGGCGTGCACGGCGGGCAGCACCTTCTCTGCGAAGAGGCGCAGGCTCTTCTCCGCCTTCTCTTTCGGCATGCCGCCGTAGAAGACATGGATGACGAGCGTCTCGAGGCTGATGGCCCACTGGACCGACCTGAGCTTGTCGATGATCTCGTCCGGTGTCCCGATGGGCTGCGTGTTGCGCTGGCTCGCCACGAGGTTGCCTGCCAGGCCGGCGTCGGAGGCTTGGGTCTTGAGATAGTCCTCGTAACCCTTGATCCCCCCGAAGCCCGGGTTGTTCCATTCGAAGTAGTGGTGTTGCGCCGCCAGTTGTTGCGCCCGGAAGTAGTCCCACCCCTCCTCTGCCTCGGCCGAGGTCTCGGCGCAGTACATCCACAAAAGCGTGGTGGGTTGGTCGGGGGGCAGGTCGAGCTCGGCGCGGATGGCATTGAAGCGCTGGACCTTGTCTGTCATGGCCTCGAGGTCGTCGTTGGCCACGAACATCTGGCCGAGCCCGTTCTCGGCGGCGAGCTGGGCCGACGTCTCGGTGGTGAACGCCGCCTTGATGTTGGTGGTCAGCTCCCCCTTGTGACGCCCCTGCGGGCGAATGGTCGTCGGCGGAATGTTGTACACCTTCCCGTCGAAGCTGAACCGCTCGGACCCGTCGGAAGCCGCGAATGGCATGCACCACGTCGTAGAAGTAGGCGTGGGACTCCTCGATCGGAATGCCCAATGACGCGTACTCGTGGGGCGCGATGCCACGTCCGATGCCGAGATGCAGCCTGCGTCCCCGCAGCAGGATGTCGAGCATGTTGATCTCCGAAGCCAGGCGCACGGGGTTCCACCACGGCGCCACGATGACGGCCGTCCCCACGTCGACGCGGCTGGTCCGCCCGGCCCAGTAGGCCAGCCATTGCAGCGGGTTCGGCTGCATGGAATACGCCGATCCGTAGTGTTCGGTGGCCCAGATGGAGTCGAAACCGAGGGGCTCCACCAACTCCCCCATGGACAACGTCTGCTCCATGTTGAGGTAGTCGGCGACGTCGGGTGGGCGTGCGTAGTCTCCGGCCATCAGTCGCGGCCAGTCGTCCTGGTTGTACCCGGTCACCATCACTCCGCAGTGCATGCCACTCCTCAGGGGAAAGGTCCTCAGGCGAAAGGCAAGTCATACACGCCCGAGGATCCAGCCGCCACCGGTGTGCGCCCCGGTCCCGGTCACCGTGCCGGCCGGTCTACTGTGCCGGCCGGGTCAGAGTCGCGGCCCTATCACCGCAGGCTGGTCGGCCAACCAGCGCCGGAGCTCATGCTTGCGTGGCTTGCCGAGAGCGTTCCTCGGCAGCTCGTCGATCTCGACGACGTGGCGGGGCGCTTTGAATCCGGCCAGACGCTCGCGGACGCGGCCGAAGAGGACCTCCGGGGCGAGGGTCGCTCCGGCGCGCAGCACGATGACCGCGCAGACGTTCTCTCCCCAGTGGGCGTCGGCAACGGCGACCACCGCTACCTCGCGCACCTCGGGACACGAACGCAGGATCTCCTCCTCCACTTCACGCGAGGAGACATTTTCCGCGCCGGTGACGATGACGTCCTTCTTGCGGTCCACCACGGAGAGCAACCCGTCGGCGTCGAACACGCCAATATCCCCGGTGTGGAACCACCCCTCACTGAAGGCGGCTTTCGTCGCCTCGGGGTCTCGCCAGTATCCCGCCATCACCTGTTCGCCCCGGATGACGATCTCGCCCGGCACGCCCACGCTCACCTCGTGATCGGCGTCGTCGAGCAGCCGGACCTCGACGTTGGGCGCCGGCCTGCCGGCCGCCGTCAAGAGATGATCGGTGCTCGAGTCCCCGGTGCCGGCCCCGACCAGTGCCCGGCGATGCTCCTCGACACTGAGAAAGACGGCGTTGCCGGCCAACTCGGTCATGCCGTAGCCCTGGCTGAAATCGATCTGCAGCTCGGTGAAGGCACGTCGCAACAGCGTCGGGGGCATCGGGGCAGCGCCGTACGCGATCGCCTGGAGCGAGGCCAACTGCGGGCGTGCCGCGGGGTGCGCATCGAGATGGTCCATCAGGCTGGAGAGCATGGTGGCGGCCATCGTGGTCTTGGTGACCTGATGCCGGTCGACCAGCGAGACGAATGCGTCCGGCTCGAAACGGTCCATGAGGACGACGGGCCGACCGGCCCCGAGATTGCGCACGACGTTGTAGCCCGCCACGTGGCACAGGGGGAAGGGGTGCATGTAGACGTCGTCAGGGCCGATCGGGCGCCCGTGCGCGCTGGCGACCAGAGATGCGGCGACGTTGCGGTGAGTGAGCGTCGCTCCCTTGGGCGACCCCGTCGTCCCACTGGTGTGGATCAACCAGATCGGCGTGTCGGCAGACGACGACGCCTCTTCGCGCCACCGGTCCAGTTCCCCACCCGCGCCCGCTCCCTCGTTCGCCATGTCTTCCCACTGGTCCAGGTCGAGATAGGTGGGCATCGCACGGTCGGTGACCAGGGCGGCGAGCGACGGCTCGATGCGGTCCAGCTCGGCTGGGGGGCCGACCACCGCCGTGGCTCCGGCGCGCACCACGATCGCCGCCAGTTCAGCTGCGGTTAGGCGATGGTTCAAGAAGGCGAGGATCCGACCGGCGCGGGGTACGCCGTAGTACGCCTCGACCCAACTCGGGTGGTTTTCGCCGATGATCGCCACTCGATCTCCCGGGCCGGTGCACTGGCCCAGCGCGGCGGCCACGCGCTTCGTCCGGGCGGAGAGTTCGCCGAAGCTGAGGGTGCGACCGTGGAAGACGAGTGCCGGGCGTCGGGGATCAGTCGCCGCCATGTGGTCGATCGACTCGTGCAGAAGCATCCCCATGGTGTTGCAAGCTACCGGCACGACGTGGGCCAACTCGTAAGCTGGGTCACGTGGCGCACCGGGTGCTCGTGGTCGGAGGAGGCGTCATCGGGCTCTCGTGCGCCTGGCGCCTGGCCGTGACCGGGCACCGGGTCACTCTTGTCGCCCCGTCCCCGGGCCGTGACGGCGCTTCCTGGGTCGCCGCCGGCATGTTGGCCCCGGTGACCGAGGTGCAGTTCGGGGAGGCGGCTCTGACCGAACTGCTGCTCGAGGGCGCCAGAGGCTGGAAGGAGTTCAGCGCCGCCCTGGAGGAGGCGTCCGGGTGCGAGGTCGGCCACGACCAGTCCGGGACGCTGGCGGTCGCGCTCGATACGTCGGACCGCGCCGCCCTCGACCAGCTTCTCGCCTACCAGCACACGCTGGGCTGCACGGCCCATCGACGCACGGCCTCGGAGTGCCGCCGGCTGGTGCCGGCGCTCTCCCCGACGGTGTGCGGGGGTATCGAGGTCCCCGGTGACCACTGTGTGGACAACCGGGCCCTGTTGGGCGCGCTCGTGGCGGCCTGCACCGCAGCAGGCGTGGAGTTCGTGGCGCAGACGGTGCGTGCGGTGCGCGGCGGCCGATCGGTGGTGCTCTCCGATGGCGGCCGACTCGACGCCGAGCGCATCCTGTTGGCGGCCGGCGTCGGCACCCCGCACATCGGCGGCCTCGAAGAGGCTGCACTGCCCGAGATCAGGCCGGTCAAGGGTCACATCCTTCGGCTGGGACCCGCCGGGAACGGCGCCGCTGGTTCCGGACCCCCACTGCTCACCCGTACCGTGCGCGCGCTCGTGCACGGGCGTTCGATCTATCTCGTCCCCCGTCCCGACAAGACGCTCGTCGTGGGGGCCACCATGGAGGAGAGAGGGACCGACGTCACGGTACGCGCCGGCGCGGTGCACGAGCTGCTCTGCGACGCACGTGCCGTCGTCCCCGGCATCGACGAGCTGGAGCTGCTCGAGGCCCAGGCCGGCTTGCGCCCTGCCACCCCGGACAACACGCCGGTCGTCGGCTGGACCGCCCTGCCCGGCGTGGCCGTGGCCGGCGGCCACTTCCGCAACGGCATGCTCCTGGCACCCTCCACCGCTGCGGCCGTGGTCGACTTGTTCGCCGACGCCACGGCGCCAAATGTGCCGTCGGCGGATGGCGCGACGCCGACCACCGTCCCGTGAGCGAGCTCATCGTCACCGTCAACGGGGACAGCCTGCGGGTGCAGGCCGGGACCACGATTGCCGACGTGGTGGCGCTCCTCATCGAAGGGGCCGAGCCCAAGGGCATCGCCGTGGCCGTCGACCGCAACGTCATTCCGCGCTCGGAATGGGCCACCACCAGGGTTTACGCCGAATCGCCCATAGAGATCGTTTCGGCGGCGGCGGGTGGGTAGCCTTGACGGATGATCGAAACAGCCCTCACGGGGCCCACTGCATTCGTGCTGGCCGGAGGCGGGACCAAAGGATCGTTCGAAGTGGGGGCCCTCCAATACCTGGTGGGCACGGAGCGGATCCTCCCTGACATCATCACGGCCACCTCGGCCGGAGCCGTGGCTGCTTCCGTGCTGGCGCAAGCTCGCACCCTCGAGGAATTTACCGGACGCGTCCAGGAGGTCGAGGACGACATTCTGGCGATGACCCACACCGAGCAGATCTTCGGTGAGCAGGCATGGCTGCGCGCACTCGAAGGTACGGCGCTCGCCGGCGAAATTCGATTCGCCCTGACCGAGGGCACTCGTCCCCCGCAGCCCGCGCCGGAGTCGACCGGTATCGACGGAGCCCTCATGAAGGTCCCGGATGTGGCGCCGCCGAAATCCCACTCGCCGCGGCGCGCGGCCAAGAAGGCGCGCCGCCGCCGGCGGCGCAAGATCCAGCGCATGTTGTTCGGCGCCGCCTTCCGCCTGCCTGGTGCGCGCCGCAAGTTCCGCACGAGCGGGAGCGCCGTGCTGAACCTGCGGCCGTTGGCCGAGGCCATCCGTCACGGGGGCGAGACCGGGATCCATCCCGTCGACCCGGCACTGGTCGCCCGGCCGGGATTGGAGCTCAGGCTGGCCGTGACCGCGTTGCGCGCCGGCGTGCTGCGCTACATCACGCAGGACGGCACCATCGTCGAGGATGATGCGGTGACACGGGTGGCGGGCGACGCCGGGGGCCCGGTCGACTTCTTGGACGGCGTCATCGCCTCGGCGAGTGTTCCCCTCGTCTTCCCGCCCCGTGCCCTGGCCGACGACGACTATGTCGACGGCGGGGTCCTGCAGGTCGTGCCGGTGCGTGCTGCCGTCCAGCTCGGCGCCACCCGGATCATCGCCGTGGTGGCAATCCCGCTGAGGATCGATCGCGACGAGCGCAACTACTCCGACGACAACGCAGGCAACGTCGGCCTGCGCGCCCTGGGGGCCATCGCCATGGCCGACCGTCAACGCGAGAACCTAGCCGTCGCACTCCCGGTGCACGCCACGCTGACCACAATCGACCCCGTGATCGACGTCGTCGGCTACTTCGAGGTGCAGCCCGGCCTTCTGCGCATCAACAAGGACTACGGGTGGTTGCGGGCAGCCGACGTCATGGCCGAAGGGGACGCCACCCTGCTGGCCGAGATCGCAGCGGAGACACATCGCCTCACAGCGGCCCGGCTGCAGGCATGGCACCTCGAGGAGACGATCTGGGAGGCGAGTCGGGCCGGGGACCACGCCGATGCCGGGACCGTCGCCCTGCTCCGCGAGCTCAAGCGACAGGTCCGGGAGATCGTCGATCACCGCAAGCAGTTGGGCTTCCCGGTGCCCGATGGCTGCGAGGCCTGGTGGACCGGCTACGAGGTCCACGGGCACTGACGTCAGCGCGACCAGATCGTCCAGGTGGGTCAGGCGGTTTAGACGGAAGGGCCGCCCAACCAGCCGCGGCGCCTGAACAGCGCGAAGAGCAGGATCACGGCGACGACCTCTGTCCCGACGCCGATGACGAAGAACGACCATCTCGACGTGATGTGACCGACCAAAAAGGCGAAGTTCTGCCCGAAGAAGCCGGTGAGCCAACTCAGGGGTAGGAACACGGTGGCGATGATGGCCAGCTGTTTCATGACGACGTTGAGCCGGTTCGACACCGTCGACAGGTGCGTGTCCATGACGCTGCTCAGGAGATCGCGGTAGCTGTCGACCAGATCGGCCAGGCGGATCAGGTGGTCGTAGAGATCACGGAAGTACCGCGCCGCCTCGTCGGTCATGCCGGGCACATCGGACACGCCGGCGTTGATGCTGGCCATCATGTCCCGTTGCGGCGCGATGACCTTGCGCATGTTCATGAGGGCACGCTTCATGTCGAACAGCTCGCCCAACTGCGCTTCGGTGGGGGCCTTGAGGATGTCGTCTTCGAGGGCGTCGATCCTCTCGTCGAAGTCGTTGAGGACTGGAAAGAAGCCGTCGACGAGCGCGTTCATGATCAGGTAGACGATGACGATCTGGGACGGCGCCGTGGTGGCTGACAGCCTGTGTTGGGCGATCCGGTCTCGCACCACCTGCACCGAGGGGCAGCGGGAGTGGTGGACCGTGACCACGTAGGCGTCGTTCCAGAAACAGTGGACCTCGGCCTGGCCGTTGTCGGTCGGGTCGGCCCCCCGGGCAACGAGGTAGACGAAGTTGTCGTAGTCGTCGAAGCGGGGTCGTTGCTTGAACTTCTCGGCGGCCGCCACGGCGAGCGGGTGAAAGCCGAAATGGACGCTGAGCAGTTCGTTGACAGTGCCGTCAGCGGCGTCATCATCGAGGTCCAGCCAGAAGAACTTCTTTCCGGCCAGCGCAGCCAGGACGTTCTCGGTGGTGGCCTCGGTCTCCGTGCCGTTCTGCGTGAGCGTGCCCTTCATGGCCCCAGTCTCACTCCCAGCTCTGCCCCAGGGTGGGATGGGTGAGCTAGGGCTCCGGGGCCGGAGGCGGTGGCAGCGATGCGCCCGGGCGGCCCACGAGCACGGCCTCGATGCTCGCCAACCGGGCGTCGAGGTCGCTGAGGCGGGCCCCGAGATCCTGATGGGCGGCTTGCAGTTGGGCCTTGTTGGCGTCGGTGTGCTCTTGGACGAAGAAGGAGGCCACCGTTGCGGTCAACGTACCGATCAGGCCGATGCCGACCAGCATGAGGATCACCGCCACGGCCCGCCCCCCGGCGGTGATCGGGAAGCGGTCGCCATAGCCGACAGTGTCCGTCGCAGGGCCGCCGAGGTCACCTCGTTGTCTTCTGATCGCGGGTCCACCAGTGGAGGAAGCTAACGCGTGGCCGCGGCGCCACCGGGGACACGCCGGAAGCGCGAGCATGGCCATATGGCATCCACCGAAGAACTCCTCGCTGCTCTCGACGAGCGTCTCCTCGACGCGATCAAGGGCAAGTCGACCCCCGAAGGCGTGGCGAAGCTCGCCGAAGCACGGGCCTGGATCACCAATCCCGATCAACCCCACGGAGGGTCGCTCTCCACGTAGTCCGACGCTGTCGGCACGTCAGACGAAGCGCGTCAGACGAAGCGCGATGGGTCCAGCTCGTCGGGGATGCCGGTGCGGCCGGGCTCTTCGAGGATGTGCTCGGCCAGTATCTTGGCGCTGTAGGGGCCCAGGAGCAGCCCGTTGGCCCCGTGGCCTGTCGCCACCCAGGCGTTGTCCCACCCCGGGACGGGGCCGAGCACCGGGCGGTCGTCGGGAGCGGAGGGTCGGAGGCCCACCTTGGTATGGACGTAGGACGCGTCGGCCAACCCGGGCGCGACGACAAGGCACTCGCGGAGGAGCTCGTGGAGTCCTGCGGCCGTGACCGTGACGGAGAACCCTGCGCCTGGTTCAAAGGTCCCTCCGCAGGCCACCCGGCCCCCCGGCCACGGCACGAGGTAGTGCGAGAGAAGGGGCTGCACGATCGGCCACCCGCCGCTCTCCTCCTGCGTGGCCAGATGCACGATCTGGCCCTTGGTGGGAGAGATCGGGAGGGTGCAGCCGAGCCATTCCCCCATCGGGGCGCTCCATGCTCCGCCCGCAACCGCCAGCGCCCCGCACCGCACCTCGTCAGCACCCTGGACATCGACACTGCGCACGGCACGGGCCGACGATGACCCCGCAGATCGGACGCCACACACCGAGCCGGCCACCATGCGCACGCCACGCGCGCTCGCCGCCTCGCGTAACGCGTCGGCCATGCCGCGGCCGTCGATACGGGCCGCGCCCGGATAGTGGAGTGCCCGGTGCACCGCGCCCAGGGGCGGGAACAGCGCGACGGCCTCCCTGGGGGCGATCTCGCGGACGCGCCCGTCGGCACGGCGCAGCACGCGTTCGGCAAAGGGACCGAACCAGCTCTCCTCGGTCTCGCGCAGCCCGACGGACAGGAGCCCGCACACGGCATAGCCCGACGGATCGGTGTCGACGCCATCGTGGCGAAGGCGGTCGAGCAACAGCGGGTAATGGTCGCCCGCACCATGTGTCAACTCCCACCAGAATGCCTCGGTGGTCGGATGCGTGTCGGGCGCCAGAATGCCCGCACCGGCGTCGGTGGCCCGTCCCGGATGGCCCGCGTCGATCATGGTCACCCGTGCTCCCCGGCTGACCAGCTCGTAGGCCAACGAAAGGCCGACGAGCCCTCCCCCGGCGATGGCCACGTCACACGGCTCTGCGCTCACGACACGGCAGGATACGGGCGGCGCACGTCATGTGCATCCTTGTGGGTCTGCTCTCGAGACCACTACGTTGACCATCGTGCGCTTTGTCACCGGGATGCCCGGGCTGAGCCGTTACCCGCCTGTCGAGCCGGCGTGGGCCCCAGGCATGTCGGGACCGGACATGCAGCGACTGGCTCGGGGGATCGACGACCTCGGGTTCGACGGCCTGCTGGTGCCCGAGCACATCGTCTTGCCACCCGATCTGGCCGCCGCCATGGGTGCGCACTGGCCGCATGCGCTCACCGCGATGTCCTTTCTGGCCGGTGCCACGAGTCGATTGAGCGTCATTTCGGCGATCGTGATCCTGCCGCTGTACAACCCGGTGGTGCTGGCAAAGGAGATAGCCACTCTCGACGTCCTGAGCGGCGGCCGATTGATCGTCGCGTTCGGGGTGGGCCATGCTGCGGAGGAATTCGATGCGCTCGGTGTGCGTTTTGATCGGCGTGGTCGAATGGCCGACGAGTACCTCGAGGCCATGTCGGTACTTTGGACGGAGGACGAACCGTCGTTCGAAGGGCGCTACGTCCGCTTTGCCAACATCCGCTTCGAGCCGAAGCCCCTCCAGAAGCCCCATCCGCCTCTGTGGATCGGTGGCAATTCTCCAGCGTCGCTGCGCCGTGCCGCGCGCTGGCAAGGGTGGTTCCCCTGGCAGGTCACGGCGGCAGCGCTCCCGTCACGTCTGGCCGAGTTGCGCAACGACCCCGCCTTCGGCGACGACGGGCACCCTTTCGACGTGATGTTGCCGGTGTCCCCCGTCCGCGTCGACGAGCGCGACCACCGCCCGCTCGATGCAGGCGGCGGTGCACCCGTACCTCCGGCCAGTGCCCAAGCCGCCGTGGATGCAGTTGGCGCCCTGGCCGAGATCGGGGTCACATGGACGTCGGTCCCGCCGCCGGGACCACCGACACGGTCTGTCGACGAGTATCTCGACCGGCTCGACTGGGTGGCCCGTGAGGTCATCGCCCATTTTCGCTGACCCCCTGGCGCCCGTTGACCGCAGCCAGTCCTTCGAGCGCGAGCCCGTAGCCGAGGTCTGCCGCGAGGGCTCGCCGCAATGGCTCCGTGAGGACGACACGCGTATAGCGCAGCGTCAGGTCCGGGGCCTGCGACAGCTGCCGGGCCAACTCCCAGGCCCGGTCGAGGAGTTGCTCCTGCGGGAGGACCTCTGCCACGACGCCGCAGGCAAGCGCATCCTTCGCGGAGATCTCCGCACCGGTCAGGAGGAAGGCGCGCCCACGGTTGGGCCCGAGCAGGAGCGGCCACACCACATGCACCCCGTCCCCGGGTACCGTGCCACCCGGGAAGTGCGCCGCGTCCTGAAAGACGGCCGAGTCGGCCGCCAGCACGATGTCGCCGAGGACGGCCAGCTCCGCATGAATCCGCGCGAGGCCCGTTCACGGCCGAGATGACGGGGATCTCAATGTCGAGAAGGCTTCGGAGGAGCGCCTTGCCCTCCCAGTAGATCTTGTCCCACCCCGCCGGCGTGCTGACGTCCCAACCTGCGCCGTCACCCCGCACGCAGAACTCGTCGCCGCTGCCGGCCAGGATCATGACCCGGTTCTGACGATCTCTCGAGATCGCGCCGAAGAGTTCCGGCAGCTCCCGGTGCGCGGCCTCGTCCCAGACCAGGGACTCGCCGGGCGATGCGCCGAGGCTGACTTCCAAAATGCCGTCTTCACGGCGGAGGCGGGCCCGGGTGAAGCTGTGCTGGTACTCGGCGAAGTCGGTCACGAGATTCCCGAATTTCAGGGGCGTATCAGGAAGCGCCGGGAGACCCGGCAGGTTGTTCGGCCGCGCCCTGTGCCGAGGTCAGCGCCTCAGGTGCCGGCGGCGTCGGCGCGGCGAGCTCCGCTTTGAGTGCGGCGAGTTCGTTGTCGACCGACGCGGCCTGGCCGACTTGGTCCAGTTCCTTTTGAATGTCGTCACCCCCACCGCCGACGTCCTCGAGGACTCCGGACTCCAGAAGCTCGTCGAGGGCACCCGAACGCGCCTGCATGGTGGCGATCTTGTCCTGGGCCCGCTGGAGGGAGGCGCCCGAGTCGTTGAACGACTTCGAAATCCCTGCTGCGCTCTCGTTGACCGTGGTGATCGCCTTGGCGGCGGTGTACTCCGCCTTCAACGTCTCCTTCTGTGTGCGGAAGTCGTTGACGCGCTTCTGGAGGGCGGCCAGGGTCTGGGTGAGCTTCTCCTCTTCCTCCGCCATCTGCACGCGCTGCGGCTCCAAGGTGTCGATCTGTTGCTGGGCGACCGCCTTGCGCGAGAGGGCCTCCTTGGCGAGGTCCTCCCGGCCCTGGCCCAGCGCCGCCTTGGCCTGATCCTGCAGGTGGTCGATCGTGTGCTGGAACTGCTGTTCCTGCAGCTCTATGTTCTTGCGGGAGCCGGCCAGGTCGACCAGCGCTCGACGCACCTGCGTGATCTGCTCGAGCATCTTCTCGTAGGAGAGGTCGAGCATCTCGTCGGGCTTTTCGGCCGCGTCGAGCGCCTTGTTTGCCTTGGCCTGTGCGATGTCGTGTGCACGCTGGAAGATGCCCATGTTCCCTCCCTGGGGATCGGCGACTCCTTCTCAGGATAGATCTGATGGCGCCATGTCGTGGCAGCGACCAAATGGCAGGAGCCCTCGCAGCTAAGTTGCTGGAATGCACTTCCTTGTTCCACGGGGCGTTTTCGCCGTTCACCGCGCACCGGGGAACACGAGATGGGCCGGGTTGGCCGTCATTGCGGCCAGCGTCACCCGCTGAACGTCTTGGTCGACTCTGCGGCCTCAGGAGAGGCCCCGCACACCACCCGCCCCGTGTCCGGGCGAGCCCGTCACAGGCGGAGGAGACGGAGGCTCCCGGGTTGGGCGGCTGCCATCGGGTGGATCGTCGTCGTCCCTCTCGGCATCCTCGCGCTCCTGCGCATTTTCGCCTGGGACGACGAGAGAGTCCTCGCCCTCCTGAACACCGTCTCGCTCATCGTGTATCTCCCCGTGTGGATCGTGGCGATCGGGGCCGGCATCGGCCGTCGCTACGTGCTGGCGGGTGCCGCACTGCTCGTGGTGGCGGCCCAGCTCTTCTTTGTCCTGCCCGAATTCACCGCGGCACAACCGGCACCGGGCTGGGCCGCGTCAGCACCGCATCTTCGTCTCCTGGACGCCAATGTCTACTTTCTCAACGACACGGCAATGTCGGGTTACATCAGCCAGATCAAGGCGTACCACCCGCAGCTGGTCACCATGGAAGAGTCCACGCCCCTGGCGGTCGGGCATCTCAAGAGCTCAGGTGCATTGGCCGGCCTCCCTTTCCACTTCGAGGTCTCGCGCTACGACTCGAGGGCGTTCTTCATCGCCTCGAAGTACCGGCTGTCAGGGAATCGCGTCGTGTACTTCAACGGTGTTCCCCTCATTGTGGAGACCACCATCCACCTCCCCTCGGGGACGCAGTCGCTCTGGGTGATCCACGCCTCGGCCCCCCTGCGTGATTCGTTCGTCGAGTGGAAGAGCGACCTGGCCTTCATTGCAACGGCCGTGAAGGCACGGGGCCCGCAGCGGCTGCTCCTGGTCGGCGACTTCAACTCGACATGGGGGAACAAGGGCTTTCGGTCCATTCTGGGCGAGGGCATGACCGATGGGGCGGCCGCCCGGGGCCGGGCCCTCGACATGACGTGGTCGCAGATTCGTCACCCCCTGCCACCATTGGTGCGGATCGACCACGTGCTCACCGGGCCCGGCGTTGCCGTCACCACGATCCGGACCGGGGCCGGGACCGGGAGTGATCACCGCGACCTGATGGCCACAGTGGCGTTTCAACGACGGGGTGCCTCGCGGTAGCGAACTGACGCGCGTGGCGCCGGTATGCGCGCCATCGCGGGCCACCGAGGCTACAATTTCCGTGGAAGTCCCACCGCTCGACCAGGGGTACAACGGCCATGTACGCTGCCACTCCCAATACCCGAGGCGAGGTGACCAAATGACCTCCGATGACGAAGTCGACGTGTGGCCGGGCGCGGAACTGGTTGGCGCCGCGCCGACGGAGGCGTCGTCGCACTGTCTCTGGATCAAGATCACGCAGCTCCTCGGTGAGGTGTCCTGTTACCTCCTCCCGATCCATGACGGCAATCACTGTTCCGTCGAATGGATGGAGTGGGCGTAGCGGTTCCCCGATCTGGTCGCGCCGGTCCTCGAGCGAGGCTTCGAGCCGATTGGGGCGGCCGTCGGTGCATTCCCTGAGCTCATGCCCGAAGGTGCGTGGTGTTTGACCCCGAAACTGATTTGCCCCCACCCGAGCTGGGGCACGACGCCTCCCCTTGTCCGTTCGTGAAGATCATGCAGATCCGCGGTGAGGTGCACTGCTATCTGATGAAAGGGCACGATGGTGCACACTGCTCCGCCGAGTGGATGGAATGGAGCTGAGGTGCGTCAGCCTGCTCGCATTCGAGCATTCGAGCGGTCGCGCGCTCCCATGAGGCCGAGTGCCTGCTCGACGATGGCGGCAGGGCGGCAGGCCGCCTGCGGCTGCCGCCCGGACGATCAATCCCCGCAGATATGCGGCCAGATTCAGCACGTCGACACGATCGTTGACGCCGACGAATGGAACGGGCTCGGTGGCGAGGTCCAGCCCAGAGGCCCGAACAAGGGCAATTCGCATCCCCAGCAGAGCCGTCACGGCCTCGTCGAGCCGCATTTCGCTTCGGCTGATCCAATAGGAGAGTCCCAGCTCAAGGCACAATTCTTCTTCGTAGTGGCCGATTTCGACCAGTCCGCGGAGGACCAATTTGGAGAAGTCGGCCCGCTCGGGGGGCTTGCAGACTGCAACGACGGCCATGGGGCCAGTCTGCCCAGGGGGTGTATCAGAGTGGTGGATCGCGCCTGAACTGGGTAAAGATTGTGGCATGGCACGTACGATTTGGAAGGGTTCCCTCAGCTTCGGGCTGGTCAACGTTCCCATCGGCGTCTACCCGGCGACCCAGGACAAGAGCATCCACTTCAACCAGTTCGAGCGCGGCACCTCGGACCGGATCCGCTACAAGAAGGTCAACGAGCGGACGGGCAAAGAAGTCGAAGGAGTCAACATCGTCAAGGGGGTCGACCTCGGAGGGGGCGAGTACGTGATCCTCAGCGACGAGGAGCTTGCGACGGCCGAACCCAAACGGTCGAGGTACATCGAGATCACCGACTTCGTGTCGCTCGACGACATCGATCCCGTGTACTTCAACACCACGTATTACCTCGCCCCTGAGGGCGAGGCCGCCGGCAAGGCGTACTCACTGCTCCGGCAGGCGATGCAGGAGTCGGGCAAGGTGGCGATCGCCACGTTCGTGATGCGCAACAAGGAGTACCTCGTCGCGATCCGCCCCGAGGCTGACGTGCTGGCACTCGAGACGATGTATTTCGCCGACGAGGTGCGTTCTCCTTCCAGCGAGCTCCCGAATCTCCCGGGCACGCAGGAGGCGAGCGACCAGGAGTTGAAGATGGCGAATTTGCTGATCGGCTCGATGGAGTCGTCCTGGGAGCCGGAGCGGTATCACGACACGCACCGTGCAAAGGTCGAGGCGTTGATCGAGGAGAAGGCGCAGGGCAAGACGATCGCCGTCGTCAAGGAAGCCCCGGCCACCAAGGTGGTGGACCTCATGGAGGCCCTGAGCGCGAGCATCAAGGCCAAGTCGGGTTCCGCGCCGCGCCCGTCGCGGGAAAAATCAGCCGCCGCGACAGCGAAGCCCGCGTCGCCCAAGGTCACCCCGTCGAAGAAGGTCACGAAAGCACCAGCCGTCAAGGCCGCTCGACGGAAGGCGTCGTAGGCGCTCCTCAGCCCGGCGTGGCTCCCGGCGAGGAGTGAAAGCAGCGTTGGTCAGGCAGTACGCAAAGGCCGAAGGCGTCGTATCAGGGCCCTGGTAGCACGATTGGCAGCCCCGGCAGCGACAGAACTGTCGTCGTCGTTGTCGTGTCCGGCGGCGCCGTGGTCGTCGTCGTCGTCTCCGGGGGCACCGTGGTCGTCGTCGTGTCCGGCGGCGTGGTATCCGTCGTCGTCGTATCCGGCGGCGCCGTGGTGGTCGTCGTGGTTTCCTTCGGCTTCGTCGTGGTGGTCGTCGTTTGTTTCGGCTTCGTCGTGGTGGTCGTCGTTTGTTTCGGCTTCGTCGTGGTGGTGGTCGTCGGCGGCGGCGGGAAGAAGAAGATCGGCGTCGTCGTGGTCGTCGTGGTCGGATGCGAGGGCTTCGTCGTCGTGGTGGTACTCGGCGAGGTGTTCCCCACGGGGATGATCGGGAAGACAGCGGTCAGCGGTGCCGTATGGACGTTGGGAGACGTCGAGCTGGTCGGCTTCTTCGCCGCCGTCTTGGTCGAGATGGCGGCGAAGGCCGTCGTGGGCACGGTGGCGGGGCTCGCCGTGGTCGAGGTCGAAGGCGGTGGTGGGAGCAATGGGTCCTGTGCGCCCGTGGACGTGGTGACGTCGCCGTTCGTCTGCTGAGATGCACCGGAAGAGCCTGGTTCCTGAATGTGAGGGATGGCGAGGGGCGTCGTGCCGTGTCGGAACGCGACGAGGCTGAAGGCCACGCCGGCGCATACCCATACCACCACCAGGGCAATGATCTCCGCCCGTCGGTTGACTCTTCGGGATCGACGTTCGCTCATGTTCTACTAAATCTCCCTCGCTCCCAGAACCGCCACAAGGGTGGGATGACGACCAAGCGACACTACCCGAATTGGCGGGAAGGGTATTCGGGACATGCAACCCCGGTAATGGTCGAGTCGCATACTCCCTGTTCGAGACAGCCCAACTTCTGCGCGCTTCTGTACGTCGTTGGGCATGGCCCTCACAACTCCTCCCGAAGCTGCCAGGCCTGGCCGCCCTTTTGTCCATTAAACCCCCGATAGGTGCCGAGCATCAGGGTCAAAAGTCCCAAAAACCACGAACCCAAGGCGCAACAAGGGCCATTGTTCCGAGTGGTGATAATGGTGGCCACCTCGCAGAATGGCTGGTCACTTCCTTTACCGCCCAATCTTCCCGGGCCGCCCGGCCAATGCGCTGCCTCGACGCAGTCCGCTGAGGTGTCACCGGGGGTCGGACCAGCGGCGACCTGCATGCTCACCGTTCTGCCGCGAGGTCAGTCCACGGATGTCGGCGGTTCCCCAGAAGTGGGATGCACGATCGACTCTGCGAGCTGTCGCAACTTGATGTTGAGACGTTGCGAGGCGCGGCGTAACGCATCGAGGGCGTCGGCCTCCGACATGGCTTGCCGTGCCATCAACAGGCCGACGGCCTGGCCGATCAATTGCCGGGTCACCATCCCGGCCTTGAGATTCTCTATCTTCTGCGACGTCGACCAGGCGACGGCTGCATGGGCCGCGAAGACGGTCGCGACAGCAACGTCTCGGTCATCGAACGCATCGGGCCGGGTGGAGTAGAGATTAAGCGCACCCATCGTCGCCCCCTGGGCAAAGAGACGGAGCGAGAGAATGCTCTCGATCCTCGACTCGACGATGGCTCGCGGCGTGAACGCCGGCCAGCGATGCTCTTCGGAGAGTCTTCCTGTTTGAAACATCTCGTGTTCTTTGATGGCATCGACGCAGGGTCCTTCGCCGGTCTCCGACTGGATCCGGTCGACGATTGCGGGCACCTCGTCACTCGAGGCGGGTGAGGTGACGGTGTCTCCTTCGATGACGGAAATCCCCGCATGTTCGCACCCATCGATGGTTTCTACCGCCAACGTGACGATTCGTTGCAGCGTGGCCTCGGGATCAGCTTCGGCCAGCAGGATCCGGGCGATAGCACCGAATTCCTGCGCCAACGCAACATCGGCGGCGTCTGCCATTGTCCGAAGCTAGCCGCAGCGTGCGACACGGCCGTACTGGCAGGCTTCCCGCAGCTGGGAGATCGGCGCGTTCATTCCCGGCGGTTGCGCGAGGACGCGCCACTAGGACGTGCGGCCGACTGGATGGGCGCTGACATCTGGCGGCGCCGGCCGGCGAGCCCGTTCGCGGGAGCTACCGCGAGTGTCCTGGAGCTCGAGGGATATGTCGCTTTGGTCGATTTCAAGCCTGGCGGAGATCGCCTCTCGGAGCTTCTGTTCGACGTCGATGAGCCGTTCGCCCTGCGCTGTCTGATTATCCAGGGCCGGGACACGCACCACCGCTCACCATCCCGCGTCGCTTCGGCCCGGAAAGTCTTCATGTCGGATCCTGGCATCCTGCTGTGAGCGAGCGCAACTGTTGACAGTGGGAGAGCCAGGCGAGCCCCGTTCCGGGGATCCCGAAGGGAAGTTGTCGCTGATCGGGCGTCTCAGCGTCGGGGGTGGCTCCTCAGACCTCTTCGGCCCCGAGGTGCCTCTCGAGGCGCGGAAAGACCTCGTCGCGAATGTGGTCGTGCCACTTCCACAGCATCACCATGAAGGAGAGGTTGGCGACTTCGACCGGAGGGCCGGCAAAGGCAGGCTTGAATTCCACTGTCACAGCGCCCGGAATGTCTGCAGCAAGATTCCACGTGTAGACGAGCACCGGTTCGGTGCACACACCGAAATCCTGCTTCGGCGGCGAGGCCTCCATGGGGAACGGCGCACCATCCACGAGGACGCTCTTGACTCTTGCTGTCGCCATGAGGCGCAAGGCTCTGTGCTCGTCTCGGTGTGCCGTCTCATTGAGCAACCACAGCAGGTCCACCTCGAGAGGCTTCCTCTCCGGGTTCGGCGCCAGGTCGATGATCGCATCCTTGGCCGAATCGCTCATCAAACTGATGGCGTGGGTCTCCCTTGAGATGGCCTCATCTTGAATCGGAAACGAAACGCCCTCCTCCTCTTCCCCCAGAAGCACACGCGGGTAGCGCTGCGTCCTTGCGAGAGTGAAGGCCAAATTGTCCAAGGAGTTTCGGAGGCACTGCAACGCGTCTCCGATGGTGGCAGCCAGCTCGCTCGGAAATGGCATCGTTTGTTCCGCGTACGTATATGAGAATCCTTCATCGTCAGTGACGTTCCAGATGCGGTAGCCGCCCTCGAGAATCCACCGGTTGAGGGTTGATTGCACAGTCCGAATGTGTGCTTCGGCCCGCATCAGCTTTCTGCGATGGCTCCATGCGTCGAACGCTGATGCGGGCGAGGGCGGCCTCTCCGGATAGACCGTGGGTCCGATGGTTTGCGCTGGAGAAGAGATCATTTCGAGGGGAGTCAACGTGATTGGTCTGCGCGGGCCTCTTCTATCCTGACTGAATCTTGAAGTCCTCGCCATGACAGTTCGCGCGATCGTCGTTTTACGGCGTTGAAACGGCAGATGCGGATTTGCGCGTCCCTTGAGGTGAAGTGTGACAACTGGTGAGAAGCGCTGAGAGCCAGGGGTGTCATCGTCTGGCGACCGTGCGACTGCCGAAGCCGCTGTCCAGCGCCGGCCGGGCAATCGCAGGGAGCCATACGTGACCAAGACGGTTCGTTTTCTGAGATTCGCCTGAGGTCCGTCGTTGTCAGATCTGTCATGCCGCCGATGCTCGGCCCAGTGTCCCGACCACCATCAGGGCCGCAGGCCTGGTTCGAGGTGGGCTCTGGAATCGCTAGTGGTCGCCGGCCGGGCCTCTATTGCGACGAACGCTGCGAGACCATCATGACGCCAAAAGCTATGCAAACGGCTCCGGCGGCAGCGGAAATCTCCCCGAAGAACGTAAAGGCCATCAGAAACGCGAACACGAGCAATATGGCGCCCACACCGATCAGAGTTGGAGGCACACCGTGACTATAGGACAGACCCCGATGTCGCCCGCCAGTGGATCCCCGAGGTCCGGTTCGCTTGCGAATTAGGTGAGGATCACCTTCTCCGATCCTGTTCGAATTACCGCCTGGAATTGCCGCAATCGGGGGCGGGGTTGAAGGTGCGGCGCAATTCGTACGCGCCTGTCAGGCTCTCATCGTGTGAAGTGACAACGTGGTGTCGTGCCCCCGCACGCTCGCGGCGACCGCGAACACTTCGTGACGGAGACGCGGACGGCGTGGGAGCCCGACGTCCGGAGCGGGACGCGCGCTCTTCGCGGTCATAGCCCCTTTCTGACCGTGCGCTCCAGAATTCCCAGCGTCGCGCGCAGGGCCGACTCGGGCACGATCGGGAAGCGTTCCTTGAAGTCGCCGCTCACCTTCGACCAGTCATAGTAGGACGTCACATTGGTAACCCCGTCCTCACCGGCTTCCAGGCGATACCCATAGAAGTGCGGAATCGGAATATCGGGCCCGAGGTTCCACGCAATCTCCTTGTCGCGCTCGAAGACGATGATGTGCACGGTCACGTCGTACGTCCCGAGCGGAACATCATTGAGCGACTCGCGGTCCATATGGATGACGAACGTGTCGCCCACCTTCTCCGCCGGCTCGCCGGTGAAGTCCTGCAACATCCCAGAGGCGTCGATGGCGACGTGGCCTGCCGGACTGCGCAAGATGTCGAAAATGGCGGCCGGCGGCGCCGGGATCGGCCGGGTTACTTCGATGCGGTCGGACAGAAAGACGGTGTCGGGCATGTGGGGCTCCTCATGGACGTGAGCGGATTCGTCGACCGCTCTCGAGATGACCAGCATCGCGCGCCGACACGGTGGCCGACTGCTGTACCGACGAGACAGGCCCTCGTCCCAAGCGGGATCGAGGAGACCCGCCATCCGGCTCAGCGGGCACCGGGGAGCCGCTGACGCACTGGAGGCGACCCTGAAGCGGCCCCTGCGGCGGCGAATTGTGCTTTTTCCGGTCTCGGACTCCGCCGTGTGTCGTTCGACCCCCGGGCATCTGACTGCAAACGCTGGGCCATGTGCCTCTGACCAGGATTTCCTTCTCCGAACGGCGGAAGATGTCTCGTGATTGAAACGAGCCATCTCCTGATGTCGAAGCACGCGCCGCGGTAGATGTCATGCCGAGGTGCTTCGGATACGGATGACCGATGTCCGGAGGACCGGCTACTCCCCCACTCGTGCGCCGGTGGACCTTCCACTGTCCCACCCGCTTGCCGTTGGCTCACCGGACCGACCATCGTCGAGCGTCGACGTGACAACTCGGGCTCGTGGTGCCCCTGGACGGTAGAGTCCCGGGCGGATAGGTGGCTCTTCACTGAAGTCACCGAGTACCGGGGGCGAAGATGAAGCAGAAGACCTTTCCACGCGTGTGTGTCATCGGTGCCGCACAGCGAACCGTTCGGAAAGAAGAAGGTCCAGCGCCTGAGCCCCTCCTCCTTTGGGAAGAGGTCTCCCGCAATGCGGTGTCTGACGCCGGCGCACGGGGCGATCTTCTTGCGGCGATCGACAGTGTGGGGCTCATGTACTGCGAGAGCTGGCGCTACGACGAACCGGCGCGGCGATTGACCGAGCGGCTCGGGATCAACCCTTCACAATGCTACGAAGCGAGCATCGGTGGTCATATGCCGCAAATGCTGGTCCAGACCGCCGGTGAGGCCATTCTCAGGGGTGAGCTCGACCTTGCCCTCATATGCAGCGGAGAGGCACTCGCCACTGTTCAGCGTTTCCAAATGGCAGGCGAGGTGCCGGACTGGAGTTTTCCGGCCCACGCCGAAAGAGAGTATCCACACACGCCCAATGCGATTGAATCGAGGGCTGGCTTTGCAGGCCATGGTGCTCCTTTCGTCTTGTCGACCATCGACAATGCGCGTCGTGCACAACGAGGTACCGGCTATGCCGACTATCGGCGCGAGCTCGGTGAACTCCTCGCCGGGATGACCGAGGTCGCCGCTGAAAATCCGTACGCCTGGTTTCGGCGAGCGCAAGACGCGAACACGATAATCACGCCGCGCTCCGACAACCGCCAGATCACCGTCCCGTACACAAAGCAAATGGTGGCGATGTGGAATGTCGATATGGCTGCGGCCTTGATCCTCGCGAGCGATGAGGCAGCCAACGACCTCGGGGTCCCCGACGACAAGCGCGTCTACCTCCATGGTTGGTGCGGAGCTGAAGACCCGTATCCCATTGGCGCGAGGCCGTCGATATCGTCGTCACCTGCGATGCGAGCTGCGAGCTCTGAGGCGCTTCGATGTGCGGGAATTGGAATGGACGATGTACGACACTTGGATCTCTATTGCTGCTTCACAAGTGCCCTGAACCTGGCGCGAGACGCACTTGGCGTGGGCGATCGGAGGGGCGACGAACTGACGGTTACCGGAGGACTTCCGTATTCCGGGGGGCCAGGTAGCTGCTACGTGATGCATTCGCTGGCAGCTATGACGGAGAGGCTTCGGGGCGACCCAGGCTCGTTCGGGATGGTGACGGGAACCGGCATGTGGCTGAACAAGCAGGCGTTCGGCATCTACAACACGCGACCCCCTGAGAGTGGTCCTCATTTTCCTGCGCAAGAGGAACTGCACCGACGTCTTGCCGATCAGCCGGAGTTCGAGATCACGGCAGATTTCACGGGTCCGGCGCGCGTGGCTACGTTTACGGTTCACTACGACCGGAATCAAGTGCCAGTCGACGGTGTGGCGATCTGCGATGTTGCTGAGGGCGTACGAGGCTACGCGCGAATCGTCGATCCGGATGTCCTGGCGCTGGCAGCTCAAGGAGACTTCGTCGGACGGTCGGTAGACCTCGTGCAGGGACCTGATTGCGTCGTCGTGCGATGCGACGCTTGACGGGTCTTGTCGGTCCGCTCCGTTTCTACGGTGCGAACCGCGGACATGTCTCCTTTGGACGAGTTGACCTTGGTGCTGATCAAGGGGTCTCATTCGTTCTCAGGCCGTGGCTCCGAGGTGTTCATGGATGCACGGCAGATGATGAGTGACATGACCTGGGAGGAGGGGTCCGTCGAGCTCGCCGGGGTCACAATCCGGTATCGGAGCCGAGGTGACGGACCGCCGATCGTGTTCGTCCATGGCGTGTGGGTCGGAGGCTCACTCTGGGACGATGTCGCCGAGCAACTTTCCGGCCATCGCTGCATCCTCCCGACCTGGCCTCTCGGCGCCCACCGAGACCCAGCACCCAACGCCGACCTCAGCGCGGCAGCCACGACCCAGCGCATTCCGGCTTTTCTGGACACACTCGGCCTCGACGACGTCACCCTGGTGGGCAACGACACGGGCGGTGGACTGTGCCTCGGTGCACTCGGCTCCGGCCATCCCGGCCTCGGTCGCATCGGCAGGCTCGTCCTGACCAACTGTGACAGTTACGAACATTTCCCGCCCAAGGGCTTCGACCTCATGGTCAAGGTGATGCGAGCGGTCCCAGTCATCGGCAAACTACTCCTGCGCGGGTTCGCGACCGGCGCCGGCCGAGGCCTCTTTCTCAAATCGGTGTGCGTCACTCCGCCCAAGGGCGCCCGGGCCAAGGCGATATTCGAAGGATTCGCCGAGAACCCGGCGACTCGCGCCGACGCGCTGCGGGTTACCCAGTCGCTGCGCCCCTCAGTCACCTTGGACGCCGTCAGCGCTCTCCGATCCTTCCCCCGGCCGGTGCTGCTTGCGTGGGGCGACTCCGACAAGCTCTTCCCTCTCGATCATGCCCACCGCCTTGAGGCCGACTTCCCCGACGCCACGTTGGACGTCATCGCCGGTGCTCGAACGTTCGTGATGATCGACCAACCTGAAGCCCTAGCCACCGCGATCTCCCTGTTCGCCCGAGGGGACACGGACTGATGGCCGACCTCGTAACCCGCGGCTTGAGAGATTCGGCGCAGGCTCCGCGTGCAAAAGCAAAGCGCAGTACCTGGCGAGAGGCCCTAGCGATAGCACCCCGAATTCGGCCAGCGCTTGATCTCCGGGGATTTCGGGATTGATTTCGGGGTCAGCAGGTCGACAACCTCTGTCTGAGACTTTGGACCTTCTGACCTGCACTTTTGCGTCGGGCTGCCGGGATTTGAACCCGGGACCTCTTGACCCCCAGTCAAGCGCGCTAACCAAGCTGCGCCACAGCCCGTTCCTACTCAGAGCCATATTCTGCCCTGTTTGTTGCTATCCGATTCGGTCAGTAAGTTCAAAAAGTAAGTTTGTTGCTCTACTGGCCCAATCGGGGGGGAGTGGAAGCATACTCCGACAGCGAATCCGCCCTCCCGGCAACGGGTGTCTACGTCAGTGCCCTACGCCGAGGGAAGCCCGGGGCGTCATCCACCGTCAGCGGTCCACCTGTCTTGGCAGGGTAGACCGTCCAGGATCGAAGTCACGGATTCCCTCCAGGCTCGTTCATGTCCTCTTGCGCGTCATGCACCCCAGAGGCGTTCAGATAGGTCCGATCACGTCCAGGATTGGTCGCTGACCTGGGGGACGCGACCGCTGTCGTTCGGGGCCAACCAGGGAAATTCATCGGCGTGGCTACAAGTGATGACCCTTGCGTAACGTACGATAGGTCATGCATATTGGGCTACTTCAGGGCCGTTCACCGAAGTCGGCGTTGCTGTATGTCGCGGCGCTCACGGAACCTCGCGTTTAACGCTCAGGCGAAATACGCGAATTTTCAGTGAGCGGCGACAAGCAGTCCGCAAGGAGGTGACCTGATGTTTCGTGACCGGGTCGATGCTGGGCAGCGATTGGCTGAAGAGCTCGAGCGGCGCCATCTCGAAAATGAAGATGTCGTAGTCCTTGGGCTACCGAGGGGGGGTGCCCGTCGCATTTGAGGTGGCCCACGCGCTCGCCAAGCCACTCGATATCATTATGGTGCGCAAGCTCGGCGTGCCCTTTCAGCCTGAGTTTGCCATGGGGCCATCGGTGAGGGCGGAGTGCGCATCCTCAATTGGGAGACTCTCCAGGCGGCTCAGGTCAACGGGCCCGAACTCGCGGCCGTGGAAAGACGTGAACGGGCCGAGCTCGAGCGCCGTAGTCACCGCTACCGAGATGACCGTCCTCCCGTTGCCCTGGTCGGACGCACCGCCGTGGTAGTCGACGACGGAATTGCCACCGGCTCGACCGCCCGTGCGGCCTGCCAGGTGGCGCGGGCGCTGGGCGCTGCTCGGGTGGTGATGGCAGCACCGGTTGCATCACGATCGTCTCTGGCCGAGCTGGCCGACATCTGTGACCAGGTGGTCTGCCTCGAAACTCCCGAGCCCTTCTACGCCGTCGGCGAGTGGTACCGGGACTTCTCCCCCACCTCTGACGCCGAGGTGGAGGCACTTCTGCAACGAGCGGCCCGGGGTCTCACTGCCTCACCCGTGGTGGCGAGCGTCGGCGACGATCCCCCGGTTCGAGATGAGGAGGTCGAAATCCACGTGGGGCCAGTTCGCCTCGCCGGACATTTCACGGTACCCGAGGTCGTCCGCGGGACGGTCGTCTTCGCCCACGGGAGCGGCAGCAGCCGCCACAGCCCGCGGAACCGCTTAGTCGCCTCGAGTCTCAACGGGGCCGGACTGGGCACCCTCCTCTTCGATCTCCTCAGTCCGGACGAGGAGATCGATCGCGCGCATGTGTTCGACATCCCTCTGCTTGCCGCCCGGCTGACCACAGTCACCAAGTGGCTCGAGGCGCAGCCCGAGTCGATCGGGTCAAAGATCGGCTATTTCGGCGCGAGTACCGGAGCGGCGGCGGCCCTGTGGGCGGCCGCTCAACCCAGCGCGAATGTTAGCGCCATCGTCTCGCCGGAGGACGCCCCGACCTGGCCTTGCCAGTACTCACGAAGGTGAGGGCTCCCACGTTGCTGATCGTGGGGGGACACGACGAGGAGGTTCTCAAGCTGAATCAAAAGGCCCTAGCTACTTCGCCCTGAAAAACCCGATGTGAAAAAACCCGCTGACCAGCGTGTTCGCAATTTGAGGGTGCTCGCGTTCTGGCCCGAATGAGACAACGATGGCTCCGTCCCCCTCTTTGCCCAAGAGAAACGGAGCCATCGTGTTGCGCACCAAGGTAGACCCTCAGCCCACCTTGTGGGAAGCCATTCTCCCGCCGGAGTGTCGTCTAGCGCTGCCACCTGGACTTGGTCGCGGTCGACCGCCTGCTCGACGACGCGCGGTCTTCTTCGAGCCGTTCGTCCCGTTCTTCAGCCCCGACGTCGGTCGGCCCTCCATCCCGATCGAGACCTACCTGCGCATGATGTTCTTGCGCTTCCGCTATCGACTCGGTTTCGAGACCCTCTGCGGCGAGGTGACCGACTCGATCACTTGGCGGCGGTTCTGCCGGATCGGCTGCCGATTCCGGTTCCTGATCCGATCCACGCTGATGAAGATCACCACACGTTGTGGCGATTCGTCGGTCGCGGCGTTGAACCAGAGGCTGCTCGAGAAGGCCAACGCGGCGCATCTCGTCAAGCTGGACAAGGTCCGGGCCGACACGACCGTGATCCCGGCAAACGTGGCCTATCCGACCGACTCGGGGTTGCTGGCCAAAGGAGTGGCCAAGCTGACCAAGACCGTCGGCGGCCATAAAGGCAGCCGGACTGGCCCGCCGGACGCGCTTTCGGGACCGCACCCGTTCGGTGCGTCGGCGGGCCCATCAGATGGCGGCGTGGTTACGCCGGCGCAGCGGCGAAGCCAAAGACGAGGTGCTGACTCTTACCGGCGAGCTGGCCACCATTGCCGAGGCAACCATCAAAGAGGCCCAGAAGGTGGCCATCAATGCGCGGCGGGGCCTGGCCGGGCGCGGAGAGGGAGCCTCAGGAAAAGCCACGTCCCTCGTCGCGCAGCTTCGAGGAGCCAATCAGCGTCCTCGAAACAATCGTGGCCCAGACCCGCACACGAATCGCCGGAGAAGTTCCCGACGGCGCCACTCGGGTGGTGTCCCTTCACGACACCGAGGCCCGGCCCATCGCCAAGGGCCGGCTTGGCCGTCCGGTCGAGTTCGGTTACAAAGGACAAGTGGTCGACAACACCGACGGCATCGTGATCGACCACTGAGTCGAGATGGGCAACCCGCACGACGCTCGCATGCTGGCGCCCCGCCATTGCCCGCATCAAGAACCTCTTCGGCAAGGCGCCCAAGAACGCCACGGCCGACCGGGGCTATGGCGAGGCAGAAGGTGGAGGCCGAGCTCGAGTCCCTCGGGGTCAAGTATGTGGCCATCCCGAGGGAAGGGTCGTCCCGGTGCGCAACGACAAGCGTCGAGTCCTCTCGTCGTTTCCGAAAACTGGTCAAGTGGCGCACTGGCTCCGAGGGCCGGATCTCCTATCTCAGCCTCGAAACACCGCCTAACCACCTGATCTGAGGCCGCGCATCCGCGGAAAATGCCCCCGATGCTGGGAGAATTGCGGTTACTCACGCCGTAGTTCTCGCAAACAAAGGAGGCACTTTCTGTGAAGCCAGTATCGCGCGGAATCGACCGGATTGCCGTGACCTTCGATGACCCAAATCTGGTGGCCAACGCCGGCCTGTTGCTCATCGCCACCGTGGTGAACACACTCGGCCTCGAGGCCCTGTGCAACGCGACGATCCGGCTCGTTGGCCGCACCGGTGGCTTCCAGCCGGGCCGCAAGATCTTGACCCTGGTGCACGCCATGGTGGGCGGTGCCACTCACATCGACCACGCCGACATGTTGCGGGCCGGGTCCACGGCCCCGTGTTGCCCCACCGGGTGATGGCCCCCTCCACGCTCGGGACCTTCCTGCGCGCCTTCAGCTTCGGTCACGTCCGCCAGTTCGAAAAGGTGATCGGTGAGAGTCTTCAGCGTGCCTGGTCACTCGGGGCGGGTCCGGGGAGCAACCAGCTGGTGGTCGACATAGATTCGACGATACGAGAGGTGTTCGGAAAACTGAAAAGTGGTGCCGCTTACGGCTACACCAGGGTGCTCGGTTATCACCCGATCCTGGCCACGAGGGCCGACACCGGCGAGATCCTCCATGCCCGGCTGCGCAAGGGCTCGGCCAACACCCAGCGCGGCACGAAGCGCTTCGTCGAAGAGCTGGTGGCCCGCCTGCGCCGAGCCGGGGCGACGGGCAAGATCATCATCCGATTCGACTCGGGGTACTGGTCCAACGACACCCTCAAGGTGCTGGGGCGCCTGGGGGTCTCCTTCACCATGGCCGTGCGCACCGGCACAAAAGCCGTCGATGCCGCCATTTCGAAGATTGACGAGTCAGCCTGGGTCGCCATCGAGTACCCGATCGGTGGGGAGGCCATGGTGGCCGAGACCATCTACGAGGGTCGCCGCCTCATCGTTCGCCGCACCCGGCTCTGCGGTCCGCAGGCGACGCTGTGGCCCAACTGGCGGCACTTCGCCTTCTTGACTGACCTCGAGGGCACCGCCCTCGAACTCGACGCCTTCCACCGCGCCCACGCCGTCGTCGAGCTGTGCATCGACGACTGGAAGGAGGGGGCGGGCATGGAGCACTGCCCCTCGGGTGACTTCTCGGCCAACGCGGCGTGGATGTGCTGTGCCGTGCTCGCCCACAACCTGATCCGCTGGAGCGCCAAACTCGGGGGTCTCGTCGAAGACGACACGCTGGTGGTCGCCCAGACCCTGCGGACCCGCTACTTCTCGGTCCCCGCCCGACTCGTCAACCGATCGGGGACGCCGACCCTGCGCGGACCCACTCATTGGCCCTGGGCCAGATCGTTCACCAACGCCCTCACCAACCTGCGCGCCGTCACCTTCGCTCCCACCTGAGCAAGCTCGCGCGGACCGGCGTGGCCGCAGACGAACACCAACGTGCTGACAACTGAAAGGACAACACGAACCCTTGGACTCGCACGTCCCTGGGTCAGAACTCACCGCACTCTGGGATGGTCCGCACCGTGGAACGGCATTGGCGTGTCTTCAAACCCGCTCAGCGGGGGCGAGGCGGTGGATCGAGGCTCAAGCACTCTTGGGGTTGGGAGCGCACCATGCTTGATGGGATCGATGGCGCCCGCACGTGGTGCGGCTGGGGCATATTGGCCCACAACGCCACCAAGATCGCCGTCCTCGCCGAGGAGCGCGAAATGAAGAGCACTGTCGCCACGACGGCCGGTAATCGATCGACCACCACCAAAAGACCATCAGGGCGCCCCCCACCGCCGCCCGAGACGATTCCCGCCTGATCCCGCTTCGAGCCTCTCCCGTCGCGCCCCGAACCCGGAAACATCGGTGAAATGGGGTCAAAAGCGACCGGAGAGGCCGGAGCGGGAGCCGTGGGGGACCTCAGCGCCCACTGAGGAGGAATGGCCATCGGGAGCCGTTAAGGGTTTTTCAGGGCGAAGTAGCTAGGGCCACTTGGGCGGAACAGCCGCCTCACGGTTATTCCCAACGCCACGCATCTCTTCGAAGAGCCCGGAGCGATCGAGGAGGTAGCGAGGCTGGCGAGCGAGTGGTTCCTCCGTCACTTGGCTCCAGCGCTCCAGCAACGGTGATCTCGGGACAATGGCCATCTGGATTAACGCACGCGTGCTCGCATTCGTCGCTCTTAACCGCCATCACGGTGTGCCTCGGTTACCTGCCCGCACCGAGAGCACCCAAGCCGCTGGTGCACGTTCGTCAGAGGGGTAGACCAATGCCCCACAACCAGCGCATCGCCAGATCACAGGAGACTGCCCATTCGCTTCCGACATTGAACGAACCCTTTCGCGAACATAAACACGTTACTCCGGGCGAGATAAACCCCGGTGGGACTCTGTCGAGCACTAGCCGATAGAGCACTCCATCTCGCCTGCGGCCTCCGACCTCGAGGGAAGCAGGGGATCGAACGTAGTCTGGATCGACGGTGAGCCTTAGGATCGCTTCCGGGACCGCCCATCGCGCGTTAGCGTTCGTATCTCGTCCGCGTTGGGTGCCGACCACCTTGGCGGGCGACGCGGAGCGATTCCCCGATGGCGAGCTGCAGCCTCGTATGCCCAACATCCGCGGCGACGACATCTTTCTCGTGCAGCCCACCGGTCCACCTGGTCAACGACCACCTCGTTGAGGGCGACTGGGACTTCGGGCATCGTCACGCGCCTCCCCAACTCCTGTCGCGCCATTACCGGATCGGTATACAAACCGTTGCAAGCAGGTATGCGTTATCATAATCCGCTTAGATGATCACTTGATAGTTTTGTCAGTTTACGATACACATACTCTTCGGCGATGACCCCATGTCGGGCTGGCCTGATTGCCATCAAAAGCTCTCAGAGGAGGACAATCCGTGACGGTGGACGAGAAGCACGAAGAGCGGCCGGGTTTCGGCGGTGCGCTCACCCTGTCGGGTGCCCGGATCGAAGCGATCCCCATCTGCACCGCCCGCAGCTTTCTGGCCCGCATGGGCGAGAATGGGGACATCGCCGGGTTTTCTGTCAGAGCGTGGGGAGCCTATGAGCATGCCGATGCCCTCATCGGTGTCGCCGTTCTCGCAATCTCAACATCACCTCGAGGACACTTCTTCATTGCGGTGGTGCCGGCACGCCGCAACCTTGGTGTGGGGGGCGAACTGCTACACACCCTCGTGCGTGAGGCCGCACGGCGAGGAATGAGGACCCTGACGTGCAATGCCCCGGCGGCCGATCCAGCAGTGGACCGGCTCGTCGCTTCGCTTGGCCTAAAGGCGGCACAACGCGCTCACGACAAGATTGCTGTCACGACCTTCCTCGTTCCCAGCGCGATCTCCAACGATTCCCAATGAGGTGCTTGACCGGCGAAATGTGCCCAACCGTCTTGATCTCCTGTCCCAAAACAGAGGCACTTAGTGACGACCAATCTCATCGAGCGCACCCAAATTGAACTGATCGCATCGTTAGGTTCTCTCCCCTTTTTGCTGTCGATTCATGTCCGCGAAGGTTGGGGGGACATCCTCTTCGTGACGTTTCGCGTTGGTGTGCTTCCCATGAAGAATCACGATGAGCTGAGGACCAGACTGAGATCTGCAGTGGCTAGGGCGCTTGGACATACGCGTCATTTCGTTGAGATCAAGTGGGAGCGATAGGACGCAACTCATAGGTCTTGCACACGTGGGTCTGAAACAGCTCGTAGTAGGCCACTTCGGCATATACAGCTGGAAGCCCCAGAAGCCCCTTTGCCAAATGAGGTGGGCAAGGCGCTGCTGGTGGACCCATTTCCATACCTCCTTCACGTTCTCTCGCGGCATCCAATGTGCACTTGCGAATCTCCGACTTTCGGAATCCCATCCTCGGATGACCAACGGAAAGCAAGAAGTTCAGAACTTTCAATATCCATGAATTCATGCGTAGGGTGTATTCATGGCACTTTCGGCAAGGGACGCGCTGGTCGATGAAGCAACGGCCGAGCTTTTTCGTGCCCTTGGGCATCCCGCTCGGATTGCTATCCTCGAACTTCTGCGAGACGCAGAACAACCAGTGAGCAGTCTCTTGGCTCGCACCGGTCTCAAACCTTCCGCTCTCTCCCAGAACCTCGCGGTCGTAAAAAGGGCGGGCCTCGTCGAATCCCGAAGGGCGGGCAATGTGGTCATCTATCGATTGGCCGACCCATCGATTGGTCGCCTACTTGCCTCAGCGCGGCCCGTGTTGGCTTCGACTCTGGGACGTGCCCGCCGAACACTCGAAAACCTCGAGGCCCCTCTGCGCACGTGACGCTATGGACCTCAGGTCTGCGAGCGAACAAATCGAGAAAATCGGCGGGTGATTCCGAGCGGGCCTTGACGGCGATTCCGGCCTTCGGGTGCCGGAAGACGTCAGGATCGGCGAGTCCGTCGAGGTGCCACGTCTACCGATTCGAGTTCGGCCAATAGATCTCGTGTCTCGGCGAGTGAAGAACTCAGAATTCCCTTGGCCACGTCCAGGAGTTCAAAGAGCATCGGATTGCCGACGGAGTAGACCACCGTGGCACCCTCTTTGCGAGCCTGCACCAAGTTCGCTCGACGCATGATGCCCAGCTGCTGGGAAAGGTGGGAGGACTCGATACCCACCGCTGGTATCAGTTCGCTCACGGCTCGGTCGCCTTCGCGGCAGAACTTCGAGGACTCGGATCCTGGCCGGGTGGCCCAGCACCTTGAAGAACTCGGCCTTCAACTGGTAAATCGGTGCTGTCCCCACGTGTGATGGTCTCCTTGTTACCGGGCCCAGCACTGGGTCCGTACGATGCATTCTGAGCGGACGTCAAATGCTCGTCCCTTGACAGGTTAACGGATTTATCAAGATGTCAGGTCCCTTTGGGCAGGGCGGCACATTGGGTGTCGGGTTGGCTGCGCGCCACAACGCCAATAAGCGCCTCGCCTATGTGATCCCAAGGAGCCTTCGTGTCCTGTCACAGGTCATTTCCGGCATAGGACAGATTGAAGCTCTTATTGACAAGGGGAAAGTCCGGAACGATCGTGTCGGTGAGCACCACCGGAAGTGCGGGCCACGTCAGGAATGACGGGTCCACGATCTTGACCCGACTGAGCCTTGCGTCGCTCCCCACTTCGACCCGGTGCACCACGCTTCCTCGCCATCCTTCGACGATGCCGGTCCCCTGCCCACCGGTCTTTGCCAAATGGTCGGAGACGAACGCCGATAGCGGCCCCTCGACGGCGACATAGTCGCCCAGAAGTGCTAGGGACATAGTGACTTCGTCGCAGCGAACCAGGAACCTGGCCAGCACGTCTCCGCTCTGGCGGCGTGCCGGTGAGAACCAAGGCGGTTGATCGATAAATGGGTGAGCCGCCCGCGCATCGAGGAGAAGGCCTGAGGCACGGGCGACCACCCCGAGCACGCCGATCTCCTCAGCTTGGCGCACACCAAGTAAAGCCGTCCCACTGAAGCGCTCCATGACAATCGTGTTCGAGCGGGCCAGATCCACGATTGCGTCGAACTGCGCCGAGATCTCATTGAGCTCGTCATGGCGCGGCAAACGCCGTAGCTGCACCCCGCCCGGAACGATGGCGCCGCGCAACAGACGGTGTCCAGTCACCTCGGCGTTGAGCCGGAGGAGTCGTTCGCGCAAGGTCAACGCGTGCGCGTCGGCCAGACCGAATCCGACGTCGTTGCACAGGGCTCCGACATCGGCCACATGGTTGTAGAGACGCTCGAGTTCGAGCAAGACGGCACGGAGTTGACGCGCCCGGGTGGGGACGTCGATACCACGGGCCTCTTCGACCGCCATGACATAGGCCAGGCTGTGGGCGATCGCACTGTCCCCCGAGATCCGCTCGGCCAAGGCGACACCGGCCCCGGTCTGTTGTCCCTCGAACAGGCGCTCGATCCCTTTGTGGACGAACCAGAGACGCGCCTTCATCTTTACGATTGTCTCTCCCACCACCGAGAAGCGGAAGTGGCCTGGTTCGATGACCCCGGCATGCACCGGACCGACGGGGATTTCGTACACGCCGGGCCCCCCGACCTCAACAAATGGGTAGGGATCAGCGTTGTCGACCATCCGTGGCGTCACGCCCGCGTCGGCGCGCATCGGGTACCAATGCTCCGGCCAATGTTGATGCAACACCAGTCGTCGCGGGTGAGGGTGCCCGATCGGCTCGATCCCGAACAGATCCCTCATCTCGCGTTCGAAGCGACCGGCGGGAAACGACAGATGGGCCAACGTCGGGATTTGAGGATTTGCGCGTCGTACCTCGACATGTAACTCGACCCGGCAATCAGGGGATCCGCTCGTAAAGAGATAGACGATCCGCAGCGCGAGAGCGGCATCGGCGTCGTGTGCGGCCACGAGGGCGAGGCGGAAGCCGTTAGTGAGCAATGCGCCGGCCATGGCGACGAGTTCATCGGCCGCCAGTTCGATGACCAGTCGCATCGGCCGGTAATCAGGGCCGGGCACGTCGGGCACGTCGCTATTCATATAGAAACCACGTGAGCTGCCGCGTACAACAAGCCACTGAGCGGCCAGGCCAATACGCCCAGGGCCGCACATCCGACGAGCCCACCTACCAGAGGTATTGCGACCAAAGCAGGCGTCCGATGCACCGTCGCACCGTTCGTGCGGGGACCCAGAAGCATACGCCGACCGTGAGTGACCATAGCGCCGAAGATCACCACCAAGCAGGCGACCGAGATCGCAGCCACCCAACCGAGTCCGACCTGGAATTCGGCTCGCCACATGTTGAGTTCACTCACAAAGAGGCTGAAAGGTGGAAGCCCGAGCAACGCCACCAGGCCAAAGGCGAAAATGCCACCGAGAGCAGGGCGCCGAACCAGCAAGGCCTTCACCTGGGCGATTTCGCTGCTTCCTTCGACGTGGAGAATCTCACCGGAACTGAGAAACAAGACTCCTTTGGCCAACCCGTGGCCCAAGATATGCAGCAGAACAGCCGCGATGGCGAGCGGCGTGCCGGCGGCGGCGCCCAAGGCGATCAGGCCCATGTGCTCAATGCTGCTGTAGGCGAGCATCCGCTTGTAGTCACGTTGGGCGATGAGCAGTGAGGTGGCGACCAAGAGGGACAAGAGCCCGGCAGCCACCAGCAACGCCCGAGGGAACGCCGGTCCCAGGGCCCCGTCGGCAATCGCCTTGAAGCGCAAGAGGGCGTAGAAGGCAACGCCGAGGAGTACCCCCGACATCAGGGCCGATACGGGCGCTGGCGCCTGGCTGTGGGCGTCGGGCAGCCAGCTGTGCATAGGGGCCAGTCCGACTTTGGTGCCATAGCCGAGGACAACAAGACCCATGGCCAAGCGCATGACTCCGGGGTTCAGGTGCTGCGACACGGCCATCAATCTCGTCCAATCGAGAGTGGCGTGGCCGTGTGGACCTACGTGGAGGTCGGCCAGGTAGACCAAGACGGTCCCGAGGAAGGCGAGGGCGATGCCCACCGAGCAGATCACGATGTACTTCCACGATGCTTCGAGGGACTTCTTGGTCTGGCGATGCCCAACGAGGAATGCAGTGACGATCGTGGTGGCTTCGACGGCCACCCACATGACCCCAAGGTTGGCGGCCACCACCGCGCTGAGCATGGCCGTGACAAACCCTTGGACCAACACGCTGTAGAGGGACGCCCGACGACGGCTGGTGCGGCGTGCCGTGATCTCTTCGCTGAGATAGCGCACGCTTTGCCACGTTGCCAACAAGCCGACGGCTCCGATGACGATCACCATGAAGGCACTGAGGGCATCGACGCGCAGTGCCGCACCTAAGGCGGTGACTGGGTGGCGATGGACGACCTGGGTGGCGAGCACGATGCCGCAGCCGAGCACAGCCCCGAGGCCTGCGGTACAGAGCCAACCGATCCAGCGGCTCCACGGCAAGAACGCCGTGACGAAACCACAGACAAGGGGGACACCAAGGGCGACAACGATGAGCATCAGTCGTGCAGCTCTCGAAGCTGATCAAGGTCGAGGTTCCCAAATCGCGACCCCATCTGCGCGGCGAGGACCCGCAGGACAACGACGAGGAGCAAAACGTCGAGCGACGCGCCCAGTTCGACCACCAGGGGCACGCCGGCAGTGGCCAAGAAAGCCACCAGGGCGATCCCGTTGTCAACGAGCAGCAGTCCGACGATCTGCGAAATCGACTTGCGGCGGACCGCCATGGCGAAGAAGCCCACCAGCAAGGTCGCCAAGCCCAGGGGAATGAGCCTCCCGGCCGTTGTCGGCACGAGTGCCACCACGGGCCCGGCCGCAGCGTACGCGAGCACAGTGAGCGCACCCGCTCCGACCAGCGACGCCGGCACATTGACGAGGGGCGTCGCCTCACGACTGGTGGGATCGCCAGCCACCACCCGCCCGAGCAGCGCGGGTATCACCAAACCCTTGGCCGCCACGACCAGGAGGGCAACGCCAAGGAGCCCGGCGTCGTGGTGTCGCAGGCCGAGGATGAGAGCAACCGCGCCGAGTGCGACGCCTTGGAAGGCGAGGGCTTTGACGATGGCCGAGAGCGAGCGTCGCCAGAGCGTGACCACGGCACAGACCAACACCACCCCCGCGGCCAGTTCGAGTGTGCTCACATAGACCGGAGTGCTCATCGAACCGCCAGCGCAGTGATGGCACCGAAGAGGGCAAGGACGAAGCCGCCGGCCAACAACTCGGGAAGGCGGAAGAACCGAAGCTTGGCACTGAACACCTCGAAGATTGCGATAGCGATGCCGACGGCCAAGACCTTGGCCGCAATGGCGGCAATCCCGATGACGACCCCAAGTGCCCCTGGGTGCTCGGCCACTCCCCACGGAACGAACAGATTGACCAATATCCCGAGGAGCAAGACGAGTCGCATTGACTCGCCCAGCACGACAAGTCCGAGGTCGGGTCCGGCGTATTCGAGCACCATGGCTTCATGGATCATGGTGAGCTCGAGGTGGGTGCTCGGGTTGTCGACGGGAATACGACCGCTTTCGGCCAGGATCACGATGACGAAGGCCCCGAGAGCAAAGAGGCGCTCAGGACTGGCGATCATCTCGGGGTGCAAGAGCCCGCTACGGACGAGCGCGGGCAGATTAGAGGTGTGCGCCGGTATCGACATGGCCAAGATAGCGACAAGGAGTGCCGGCTCAGCCAGAGCACCGATGGTCATCGACCGGCTCGATCCCATTCCGCCGAACGGTGTCCCAGTATCTAAAGCGGCGAGGGCCAGCGCCACCGACCCCAGCAGGAGCACGAAGACGACCACGAAGAAGTCCGCACTTTGCCCGAGTGGTGGCCGCAATGTGACCAAGGGGAATATGGCGGCGAGAACGAGCGCACTGGCGACCAAGACCACGGGACCTACACCAAAGACCCAACTCGAATGCTCAGGCCTCATGCGCTCTTTGGTGAACAGTTTTCGCACGTCCAGCCAGGGCTGATGGATTTTGGGCCCGACGCGGCCTTCAAGACGCGCCCGCACTTTGCGCATGACGCCGATCAACATCGGACCCCCGATGATCACTGTGATGATCTGCGCTCCACTCACCGCGACATCGGCCAGCGCACCACCCAACGCGCTCATGCGGTCACCACGAGCAGGATGACCAACGCCACCAGTCCGTAGGCGAGGTAACGATGCACGCTTCCGTTTTGCACGACTCGAGAGCGCTCGCCCCACCAGCGCACGGCCCTTATCGCCGGCCGGTACAGGCTCTGCTCAATGACATCAGCACTTGACCTTCGATAGCTGACCTTCTCGAGGTAGTAGCGCGACTCGTCCAGATGGCTCACATCGACGTCGTGCGTCGGTCGCAGCACGTCTTCGAACACCCGCTCGATCGGCTCGGCGAACGAGGTCGCGGTGTACTGCATCTTCGCCGTCTGTAGCAGGCGGCCACTCCCCCACGCCTCGGCTCGCCGAGGCCTGCGCTCAACCACACGCCGCTGCGCCAGCCGACGCAGCGCAACCACCACCCAAACGGCTAGCAGGAGGCCGAGTGCCAGGAGTGTTGGGGCGAGTGCCCCCTCGAGACCGGCGAGCCGGAGCGTCACAGCTCCATGCAACAGATGCGGGGAAATACCGGGCACAACGTGCGCGGCCGCCCGCTCAAGCGCGGGAAGCACCACGACGGGCACGACCCCGAGCAGGACGCAGCATCCGCCCAACAGGCCGGCACCCAGGTACATCATCGGTGGCACTTCGTACGCCTGCGCGGCGGCATCGGACCTCGCTCGACCGAGGAACCCCACGCCGATCGCTTTGACGACGGCAACCGCAGTGAGCCCACCCGTCAGTGCGAGGGCGGCCACCCCTACTGGCACCATGATGGACGCGGAGATGCTCGACGAGGGGAGCCCGTGGAGCAAGCTCTGAAACAGCAGCCACTCTGCGACGAACCCACCAAAGGGCGGCAAGGCGGCGAGAGAAAGTGCACCACCCATGAAGATGGCTCCGGTGACCGGCATCCGCTGGAGCAGACCTCCGAGGCGGTCAAGATCACGCGTGCCCGTCGCCATCTGCACCGAACCGGCCGAAAGAAACAGACAGCCTTTGAAGACGGCGTGATTTGCGAGGAGGAGGAGTGCGGCAACCATGGCCAGCGCGCCAATCGCCCGGTGCCCCGATGCAATGAACAGCCCCGATGCCCCGACACCGATGAGGACAAGGCCCATCGTGTCGGTGGTGGAGTACGCCAGCATTCGCTTGAGGTCGCTATTGGTGGCCGCATGCAGTGCCCCGAAGAGCGCCGAGACAATGCCCAGCGCGCTCACGAGGAGCCACCACCACAGGGCTCCGCCGCCGAGCAACGTGTCCCCCACCAACACAATCCCGTACACGCCGAGATTCACCATGGCCCCCGACATCAGCGCCGAAACGGGGCTGGGTGCCTCTGGGTGGGCCTTCGGAAGCCAGACGTGCAAGGGCACTGCTCCCGCCTTGGAACCAAACCCGACGAGGGCGAGCACAAATGCTGTATCACGCACGCCGGCTGGCATTCCCGCGGCGTGGGCTCTGATCTCCGCAAAGGTCTGGCCACCGGCATGCGCGGCAAGCAGGACAAGAGCCAAGAGAACGGCCGCCGCGCCGGCGTGGGTCATCACGGCGTACCACTGCGCCGCACTGCGAGTCTCCTCGCGCCGGCTTTGGTCTACCAGAACCAGAACCAGCGACGACAGCGCCATGAGCTCCCAGACAAAGAGAAAGGTCGCCACACTGCCCGCCGCTGGAACCAACAGCATGCTCGTGATGAAGAGGGGGAGGGTCGCCGAGGCGGTGCGCGACGACAAGCCATGGCTCGCATAGCCGAGCCAAAAGATGGTGACCGCCACCGCCACCACTGCAGTCACCACCACAAACACGGCACCCAAGGGGTTGAGGACGATCGTCACGCCAGTGAGTGGGAGGATCTGAGACGAGCGCAAGGTGATGGAATGACCCGAATGCAACACGTCGATTGCGGCCACGAGTGCAGCGGCACAGGAAACCCAGATCAGCACTGCGGTCGTCAGAACTCGAGCCCGTGGAGGAAACGCCGCCCCGGTGACGATTGCGGCGACGCCAACCGCCACCGCAATGATGAAACTGTCATGACTCACTGACCGGTGAGACCCCGCAGAGCTCGCACGATCACGTCAGGATTCGGTGGGCAGCCGCGAATCTCGACGTCGACCGGAAGAACGTCAGCGACCGATCCCTCAACCCCGTAAGCGCCGCGAAACACTCCACAATCGAGCGCGCAGTCACCCAGCGCGATCACCATCTTTGGCTCTGGCATGGCATCGAACGTTTTGGTCAGCGGGCTCGCCATGTTCTTGGTCACCGGTCCGGTCACCAACAGGGCATCGGCATGGCGAGGAGAAGCGGCGAGTCGGACCCCGAAGCGCTCGACGTCGTAGACCGGCCCAAACGACGAGGCGATTTCGAATTCGCAGCCGTTACACGATCCAGCGTCCACGTGGCGAAGTTGAAGAGATCCGCCGAGCGCTCGAGCAGACTCGGAGGTAGTAGGTGGAACCGAACCAAGCTCTTCGGACACGCCATGGGTGTGACGTAACGCCCTGAGAAGGGATCGAATCGTCATCGATGAAAGTCCCTCGGTACTGGCGTCACATAACCGTCGATTTCGTAATCACGTCACCTATTAGTTGATCGACTCGTGGGGCGCTTTCGGCGTTCCGCTCGCACTCGGAATCAACCATTCATGAACAAGTAGGGAGCTAGCGGTGGGCACCGAACCCCGGTTCGGTCACAACCACACTTACCTGAAAACGGCAGCTCGAACAGCTGACACTCTCGTATTCTGCGGTCCTTCCGAAATAGCCGTCAGGCCACCCCGAGGCACCGGCTGTTGAGAATTTGCTATGTCGAGGGTTCGGATGGTTGCTGTGGCTCCCTGACATGGCACTGCTCCCTATTGATTACGAGATGATGATATACCAATATTGTAAGGTCATCAAGTTCTGGTCACAAAATCTGGTAGCGCGACAGGTTGGCTGTCGTCCACTTCGTGGACCCTCGGCCGAAATCTGAGGCACAGAGGAAGAAAGGGGCTCGTCACTAGTGAGAATTGAGGAAGTTATCTCGACTATCACCTTGGCTCTCTTCGGAGCAATCGGACTTTCCAGCACACTCCGAAACTATGCGGAGAGATCGAGAAGGCGGCTGCTGCCACTTCGGGTCACTAGCGAAGTACACCGTGCTGTGCCCCGATCTTCGGCCGATGTCCCTTGAACTGGCGAAGGCGGCCGGCCGACACCGCTCGTTGTGGCCCCAATTGCGAAGACAGTAAGTGGGCGAGCCACCTCACCGATTGGTCTGTCGGGCGCCCTTTGGCAGTGAGACATCGTGACCTAGCCAACCCACCAGCCAAGACGTGGTAGTGCCACTCAAGCCGGATGCGACAGACTTACGAATGACCGACCAAACTGGAGATACTTACCCGATCGCTTCCGTTCTGCCCTCGTGCTACGACAACATTGATGTGAACTCATCTGCAACTCTGCTAGCTCACGCTTCTACGACAGTTCAACTTTGTTATCCGGTGAGGACCGGAGCACTCCCGCAAACATTGATAGGAACAAGAACCCTTGATGGCCTGAGCGCAAGCGTTCCGGTACGCTCAGTGGACGGTACCTGGGGGGGTGCTTAGCCGCCGTTCAAGCTCAGCTCATTGTCTGGACGAACGGAGCGGGCCGACTGTCGGTACCGCTCGCCTGGACTCCCCGGACGACGCTCCGCCTTGGCACCTTACGGGATCATTTCCGAGAGCCAACTGCACGATTGCTTCGGTGACCTGACGAAATATCTCCTGACAGACGACTCAGATCCCTACCCCCGTCGCCGGAAGGGAGCCGTTCAGTCGAGCATCACGACGAGCAGGCTCTCCGATCCTGCCTCGTTCCCTTCGCCCGCCCGTGAGGAAGTACGGTAAGCACAGCGGCTCGCATCACGCAGGTCTCCCTCAATGTCTGGATGACCTTGCCGTGTTCTGAGATAGTCACGAGTCCGGGAGTTGGACAGTCATCCTCAGCCGCTAACAATGGGGTGGTATGAGAACCCTTCCGCACCAAGAAGGTGATGGTAAAGGCATTGCCAGACGCATAACACACGGTAGGCCGCCCGACGGCAACCAAAGTCCTAAGAGCACTACGTATTGCGGCTGCCTGGTGAGCATTTGCCTTGATCGTCACCGGCTGGGACGATCCGGTCAGTGCAACACGACCGTAGCCGGTGACCTCGACTGCACCAACTTTGGGCACAATGGGCGAATCTACGGTTGGCACGCCATTGGGTACAAGGCTCGCATCGACCGATGGCACACCCGCCGCCAGGAGCAGGGCTGGCAGGAAGATGAGAAACGCGCAACTTGCTAGTAGTCGTCGACGGATAGCGGCCACCAAAGAACCTCCCTCGTCCCCATCATGACTCCGGTGTCGAGGGTTTGGTTCGGCAGATCTTGACCTAGCCACGGAGGCCGGGAGTGGGACACCAGTAGCCGGGAGTTCAAAGGGATATTGTTCCCGCTCGTGAAGCCCGAAGCCCAATGGTATTTGGTGGAGGCACTTGCCAGGGCAAGAGGGCAGTTCGGGATGCGTGACGACTACGAGGCAAAGCAAAGGCAACTGAGCCACTTCGCAGGCGTATTGGCTGGATTCCGCTACCTGGAAGTTGTTACCCACGAAGAGCAGCAGGACTGGTATCGCAGGATGCTCGTCGCCCTCGGTTACGAGGCACCCGACCCCGCTCCGCCTGGCGTCATCCGGACCATCTACGTCGGCGACCCCGCCAAGCGTCCTCCGCCACCTCAGCCCCGCAGTACTCCGGTGTTCATTCGTTCGCAGCCAGGACCAGACAAGGAGTTCGAGGTCCACGGTGGCAGACTTCGAGTCATCGCTCTCGAGTTCTACGACTCGGCTGTAGTCGTCAGATGGCACGTTTCTCCCCAGCCCGACATCGCATCTGTCTTTCCCGACGAGACCGCCGCTCTTGAGCGTGACCTCGTTGGGCTCGAGGAGTGGGCAGTAGAAGATCTGCGGCAAAAGGGATATGCGGAGCTAGCAATGATCAGGCTCTACAGGTTCGCCCTACGAGATGATCTCGGCACGTCGTATATTCAGTTGGGGTCACATCACGGCACCGGTCCCAATGGGATGACCGGTGAAGCGGAGTTTCAGGCACCCCCAGCGGAAGCTTCCCTGCTTATGTTTTCATGGCTCGGACTTGAGGTGCCAATCCCTATAAGTTGAGGTATCACGTCGGTTGCAACAGCGGTCATTCTCGACTACCCCTGCCTGGTCGGAGCTTGGCTCTGCCCAGCCTTCTCAGGTGGCCTCTTACAGTTATGAAGTTGTGGTGGGACGGTTGGTCAGAAGAACCGGTGGAAGGTGAAAGTTGCGCAGATCACCCAATGCCAGGCAGGTGGAGGAAACTGGGCATTGGAGTGTCTGGATGTGGGTGATGCACCCAGATGGCGTACACGAGTCGTTGATGGATTGTTGTTGCCAGCTTCGTCCTCCATCAGTGGTTGCGGCGATGACCGGTTGGGGTGAACCCTGGTCTTGGTGCAAAACTATGGACACCCAACACTGCGTGTCGGTCGGACAGCTCGGACTTGTCCCAAGGGCGTCCGTGGAGATGTACGCCGGAAGGCCGTGAGATTGCCAGCTCTGGCCGCCATCTACCGAAGACAGAGCCACAAGTGTCCCCGGAACGGATGGGTCAGGTGTCGGGGCGGTTTGGACGATTGCAACGCAGTGGCTCGCATCAGCGCATGACGGAGCGTCAAATGCCACCCCTCGCACATCCACATTCACCGACTGCCAGCTGTATCCGGCGTTTGAGGTGCGAAACGACTGGATCGTGGGTGTGTGTGCTGGCTGAACATAGGTAAGGCCGATGCACGTCCTCACGTTTGGGCAGCTCAGGGAGAGAACCAATCCACTTGGAACAGACATCGCCATTCGCCAGCTACTTCCAGCATCTGTGGACCAGTACACGTCTTCTTGTGGAACCGTGTTCGGCCCGTAGTTGAGACCTCCGACCGTGGCCACACACGTCGTGGCGGACGGACAGGTGAGCGAGTCGAATACCGGCTCAGGTCCGAACGGCTCGGTCTGCCAGGTGTTCCCTCTATCAGAAGTCACCACCAAGACGCTGTGAACGCCTTCTCCGCCAAGGAGAATCCCGCCGGCAAAGCAGTTCTGAGCGGTTGGACAGGTGAAGCGAGTTGAGAGGCTCACGCCCGAAATGGCCAGACTCGTCCAGTTGAGACCGCCATCGACCGACTTGTATCCGGCGATTCCGCCCGTCCCATTCGCTTCGAGAAAACACGTCGATGTCGTCGGGCAGGTCATGGCCTCGGACATGTTGGGCGAAGCTGTGGACTCTCTTACGAATGAGCTTGGGAAAGTCGCATCGACGGCCCGCCAAGCACTGAGTTGGGTTGTCTGTGACTTCGTCGAGTTGTTACCAATCCACAGTCCAATAGAGACAGCGACGAGAACGAAAACCACCCCGAGAACAACCACCATCGCACCGATGCGCCGGGTGCCCACGTCGTAACTTTGGATGTTGCTCTCGGAACCCACTCCTTCCCGACACATTTCTTTCGCAGCCTCGACGAGGTGTTCCAAGTAGTCAGTACCGAGTGCCTCCTCGGGATTGCCTGCTTCATCGGGCCGGAGCACGGCGATTGATTGCATCGACGTATCGTTTGTTGGTCTGCCCATAGCTAGTTCTCCTGCGTTTCGCTCGTGACTTGGTTGCGTGAAGATCCTGAGACCTCTGGGTCTCCTGTCGCCGAAGGATCCATATCGCTCAGCGCAGGTGCTGCCAGGTGGTCCTTCAGGCGAGATCTCGCTCGGAATAGACGCACGGCGAATGCACCCGGGTTACACCCGAGGACTGCTGCTGCTTGGCGGGTTGTCAGGCCATCCCAGGCCACCAAGAGGAGGGCTTCTCGATCGGTCTCGGATAGTGCGGCCAATGCGTCGATCGCAACCAAACGTTCAAAGGCAGTATTCGCATCCGTGGCGCTACCGCTGCCGGGATGACGTTGCCGGACGGCTTCGCTCTCGACAAGGCGAGCGATCAGTGCCTGCTGGCGACCTTGGGTCCGCCACTCATCTGCGAGCACTCTCCGTGCAACGCCAAGCAACCACGGCAGAGGCTCAGATGGGACATCGTCGAGGCGACGCCATGCAACTTCTAAGACCTTGGCCAGGGCCTCTCCGGCCGACTCGGCATCGGTGCGAGATAAGAGATAGCCCGCTACCCGGCCAAAATGCTCGTGGACGAGGAGCTCCAACCTCAACTCTGGTTCCATGCGTGGCACACGGCTCCTCACAACTCAGTAGTGGCCGGCCCCTAGCCAACTATTACTTCACTGCATGGACTGCCCTGGGTTTGGTGGAGACTCCGGCGCTTTGCTGTATGCCAAGAAGGCATACAACCTCTTGGTCCGTCTCGATGCCCAACGCGCCGACGTGCTCCGGTTCTGTTCCGACTTTCGGGCACCGTTCACGAACAACCAGGCCGAACGCGACATCCGACTCGTCAAACTCCAACAGAAGATCTCCGGGTCATGGCGGACGACCACCGGGGCTCGGGACTTCTGTGCCATTCGCAGTTACATCTCGACCTTGAAGAAGAACCACCGCGATGTCCTCGGTGGGCTACGGCTCCTGTTCGACGGTCAGGTGTGGCTACCAGGTGTTGCTGAGACCTGAGTAGTTACAGTTCCAGAAGCTGCTGAACGCCGTACTCGATCGCTCACGAGATCCGAGATCCTAGCCCTCAGGAGGGGCTGCCATCGGCGATCGGTTGGGAGGCGCTTGGATGATTCAGCTGGGCCTTGGCTTGCGTCCGGGAGAACTTCTCGCCCTCGCATGGGAAGACGTGCAGGGTAGTGATTTGCACGTCCGACACAGCCAGCGGAGAGAGGGCGGTCAGCTCCTTCCCAGAGATCGCATGAAGACGGAAGGATCGGATCGGGTTTTGGAGATGCCCGAAGCAGTGGAAAGGGCGCTGAAGGACAGGAGGATCGCCCAGGAGGTCGAAGAGAAAGACGCTGCCGAGATGTGGAGTAATCCGTTCGGATTGATCTTCACAACCGAACTCGGCGGGTCTATCCGCCCCGAAACTTATCGACGGCAATTCCTTGCGCTTCTTGACCGTGCGGGCATTGACCCCATGGATGTGACTCCCCACACGCTCCGACACACCGCAGCGTCGCATTTGGTTGATGCCGGTGTTCCACTTGGCACTATCAGCGACATGCTCGGGCATGTAGATCTCACGATGTTGGTGAAGAACTATCGCCACAGGACATCGTCGAGAGTGATTGGACATGTCACCGCAATGAACGCAGTTCTCGGTGCTAACAACAGTGAGCAGTCCAGTTAGCACGAGTAGCTACAGAAGTAGCAACGCATCTTTAATCCGGAGTGACGGTAACGACCATCAGTGACACCTAAACCGGCCGTAACCAGGTCAGATACCAACAGTGACGACGTGGTTGATCAATCGGCATGGCACCCCCAGTCAAGCGCGCTAACCAAGCTGCGCCACAGCCCGCTCCTGGTCAGGAACCTGCAGAGTCCGCAGAAGGCTGACCAAAGAGAGCCAGTTGCTGACGCCTTGCTCACAAGGCTTCAGATCTGACCCTGGGAGAGCTTACGCCACTCCCCTGGCCCGCATTTGCTGTCGCTCAGGAACCGTCGTCGCTCCCCACATACCGTTCGTCCTCGTCGGCCAGGGGCCACGTCGACGCTCCGAGCGAACCGCACGACCACAGCAGAACTCCTGCGCTTTCGTGACGTTGCCGCCGAGGTGAGGGATGAACGCTTCGGGGTCCTCGCTGCGACGTTGGGCCCAGGCCATCCACGCCGGCCGCTCGATCAGATCCTGTTCGTCGCCAAGTGCCCCACCGCCCTGCGCCGTCATGAGCCGGGACACGACATCCTCGGTGACGAGCTCAGGTACCCCAAAATTTTGCCTGGTCGTACTGCGCGACAGGGGGATACCGTTTGCCCATGACAATCGAAGAGCGGATCCGCAGCCTCGAGGATGCAGTGATCAACCTGAGCAACATCTTGGAAGCCGACGAGTTACATGCGATGGCCGAAAACGAAACCATCCGGCAGCAGGGAGCCGAGTTCTACCGCTGGATGGATTCGGTCCGGGCGCATCGGGGCCTCTCATAGGCCGGGAACGGCCACGCTTGCGCACGACCGAACGCCTGAGTTGTCCACACCCGAGCTAGTGCTGGACTGGGCGTCCCAGCCCAGACCGCGCGCGATCCGAAGCATCCGATCGGGCCACGTGGTGCGGATCGTCCTTGCTGCACCCCCGTTCGGAGTGACAGGAATCACGTCGTCATCAAGGGCTTCCGTACTGAAGTCCGAGTGGAATGGTTGGTACTGGGACCTCTTCGGGCCGTCCCTGCGTCGTCAGGGAACGAGCGTTCGAAGGGCTTGCCGTTCCTGAATACCGCTCCCGGCTGAGGTCGAGACAGTTACCGCTCCCGTACTGCGTAGGTCAGGTGGGTCACCCGCAGCGTCGGCTCCGCGCGGAACCGGCTCCAGGGCCACGCTGTCCGCGTCCACGCCCTCGAACAGGCGGATTCCGGAGCCGAACAGCACGGGTGAGAGCGCGACTGTGAACTCGTCGATCAGGCCGGCGTTCACGTAGTCCAGGATCGTTGCGCCGCCGCCCGCGATGCGGACGTCCCGGTCGCCGGCGGCCTCGCGGGCCTGGTTGAGCGCGGGCTCGATGCCGTGGTTGACGAAATAGAAGGTCGTCGCGCCTGGCCGATCCCAGGGGTCACGCTTCTCGTGCGTCACGACGAAGACCGGTGTGTGGAACGGCGCCTCCTCGGGCCACGCCTGCTCGCCGAGATCGAACATGCGTTTGCCCATCACGCTCGCGCCTGTGCGCGCGAACGTCTGCCGCGCGATGTCATTGTCGCGCCCTTCCTCGCCGCCCTCGCCGAGTTTCAGGTTCTCCCGGAAGAACCGCTGCGGGAATATCCACTGCTGCAGTTCCATCCACTGCGCTATGCCGCGTTGCGCATCCGGGTCGTCCATGCGCTCCTCGGGCGCGATGAACCCGTCCAGCGACATCGTCACGCTGAAGAACACCTTCCCGGCCATCAGTCCTCAACCCCGTTCCGAACGATCTCGGTGACGTAGGCAGCCAGGTTGCTCAGGGTCTGCTGGCCACCCTCGATCGCGTGGTACTTCTCGACCGCCTCGTCGCGCAGCTCCTTGGTGGGGAACACCGTGTGCATCTCGATCCGGGTCGCTGGGCCGTCGGGCGCGAACGTCAAGACCGACTCGAAGGCGTTCGGATCGCCGCGGGACTCACCGTGCAGCAGCGTGATCCGCTCGGGCGGTGCGATCTCGGTCCAGGAGATCCACTCCTGGTAGTCCGTCCCGTCCGGTCCATGCATTGCGAACTCCCACTCCCCGCCGACGCGGAAGTCGAACGCCCGCGTGGTGGTGGTGAATCCCTCCGGTCCCCACCACTGCGAGAGGTGCCGCACCTCGGTGAACGCCTCGAACACCAGCTCCCGTGGGGCATTGATGACCCGGGATATCACGATCTCGCGGTCTGCCGTCGCGGACCGCGCCGGCGCTCCTCGTCCCGTCGCGCTCATCAGCTACTCCTCCTGCCTTGCCCGTTTGAGGTCCTGCACGTACTCGTCCAGCCGGTCGAAGCTCTCGTTCCAGAACCGCTCGAATCCGCCGGTCCACTCGTGAACCGGTCGCAGCCCGCGGGCGTCAAGGCCGTACAGGCGTTGCTTGCCTGCCTTGCGGTCCCGCACCAGTCCGACCTCCCGGAGCACACGCAGGTGTTTTGACGCCCCCGGCTGGGTCATCCCCAGCTCATGGGCCAACTCGGTTACCGGCGCCTCGCCCTCCCGGAGCAGCACCAGGATCCCGCGGCGCTGCTGCTCGGCGATCACGTTGAAGACGTCCGACGTCGTCGCTGCTCGTGCCATGGCGCAATCATATTCTGATATCGGCATATGTCAACAGGGACGGCGGAGCAGGGCTCTCCTGGTCCCTATTCGGGAAATGCCTGGCCCATCCGAATCTGGATGAGCTTTTCAACGAGGGGCTTGGAGAGTGGTTCGCCGATAGGGAATTGGAGTGCCCCGGTTGACCTCCGGTAATGAGCAAGTTCTTCCTCTAGCTGTGGGAATACGGAACCACTGTGGGGTAGGTAGCTCAGGTGGTTCTTGAATGCCCCGAATCCGGCAACGACCTTTCCGTGGAGTCTGAATGCCGGCAACTGATACGAGATCCCCTCCTCGGCGTCAGGGATCACTTCCAGGATCGTCCGACGAAGTTCTTGCAGAGTGGAGCGCTTGGGCTCATCGAGAGCGGCCAGATAGGCGTCGACTTCTTCGCTTGACATGCAGGGAGTGTGAACGCAGCAGACGCGTACGGTCAAGAGGAATCGTCAGCGCTGCCCCCGATTCGTGAAGATGAAGGTGGCAACTCCGGCAGATCGTGACTCGAGTGCCCAATGCCACACGCTTGCGCGACGGGCGCTAACTTGCGTACACGGCAGGGAGGGTGGCGAATGTTGGAGATTGGAGACCGGCGATGACCTCGAAATCTGATTTCACAGCGGAGGAATGGCAGCTGATCCTAGAAGCGCCACCAAGTGCCGGAATGATCGTGGTCACTGCCCAACGTGGCGGATCGTTTCGCGAGACGATCGCCATGGCCAAGGCCTATGTCGAAGCTCGCCAACAGCATGGCAAGAGCGAACTTCTCGATGCGATCGTTGCTGCAAAACCTGAGCGGGACCATACGCACTATCACTCCCCCGAGGAACTCAAGCAACAAGGACTGCGCTACCTGCGTGATTCGGTCGCTCTACTTCAGAGAAAGGCTGCGGCTGAGGAGGTCGACGAATACCGCCAGTTCATTATCACGCTGTCCCATAAAGTCGCAGCTGCTCACCGTGAGCACGGTCAGGAAGTAAGCGAGTCCGAGCAGGTGGCGATAAACGACATCACGGAAGCCTTGAACGCGGCCGTCGAGTAGAACCTGGGTCGTGGGTAGTCTGCCGAAATGAGCATCGAGACCCGCCCTCTCGGGCACACCGGGGCGGACGTGACCATTCTCGGCTACGGCGCCATGGAGCTGCGCGGCGCCCCCCGGGGCCCGGCGATCGAAGACGACGAAGCTGGCCGAGCTTCTCAATGCCGTCCTCGATGGCGGTATCAACCTGATCGACACGTCGCCCGACTATGGCCGGAGCGAGGAACTCATCGGGCGGTACGTGGGCCACCGCAGGGATGAGTTCTTCCTGGCCTCGAAGTGCGGGTGCCCCCTCGCCCCGGCGCCGAATGCCACCCCGCCCTTTGCTCACGACTACAGCGCGCACAACATCCGTGCGGGGATCGAGCGGAGCCTTCAGAGGCTGGGAACCGACCGCCTCGATCTTCTCCAGGTGCACATGTCGCCCAGCCGGGGCCAGATGGAGACGGACCACACCATCGAGACAATGGTGTCGCTCCGGGACGAGGGGAAGGTCCGCTTCATCGGGATGTCGGGGATCCTCCCGCATCTGACTGATCACATCTCCATGGGGGTCTTCGACGTGTTCCAGATTCCCTACTCGGTGGTGCAGCGCGAGCACGAGGATCTGATTACTGCCGCCGTCGAGGCAGGTGCCGGCACGTTGATCCGCGGCGGCGCCGCCCGCGGTGCGCCGGCGGACGACAAGGGATGGCAGCAAGGGCCACTCGGGCTGGCTGAAGGGGAGGGTCGGCGGCGATGGGAGTCGGGGGGTGTGGAGGAACTCCTCGGCGATATGGGGCGTCTCGAATTCGTGCTGCGATTCACCCTCAGCCACCCCGGCCTTGCGAGCACCATCGTCGGGACGTCGAAGATCGAGCATCTTCGAGTCCAACCTGGATTTCGCCAAGAAGGGCCCTCTGCCGGCGGATCTCTACGCGTCCGTGAAGAACGCTTTGGGGCCGGTCGCTTCTTCAGTCTCGTAACCCGCAACGAATCCGGGTCTCCGACGGAGGAGCTGTTCTCCGTATTCGATGTCATCTTCCGGGCGTGACTCGACCGAGGAGGCCAGCGGTCTGACGGGATCGGACTTCAGGCGAGTTCATAGAGCGCTGCGGGATCGTCGCATGGGAGGACCGAGCCCACGGTGGCGGAGACCTCGAGACTCCGGAGTTCGGCGACGCCGACGTTCACGGCAGAGAACGCGGCATCGGCGGCGTCGCGCCCGGTGGCGATGCGCACCAGGGAGGCGCGAGGGGCGAGACCCGTCGCGTCGTGGACGGTCCATCGTCCCACCTTGGAGCGTCTCGAAGACGGCGTGAAAATCCATGGGTGAGAGCCCTGGGGCGTAGACCGCAGCGAACCGGGCCGGAATCCCCGTGGCTCGGCACAGCGCGATGCCGAGATGGGCGAAATCCCGGCAGGTGCCCATGCCGGTCAAGAGGGTGTGTTCGGCCGAGTCGTGCACGTCGCTGGAACCGGGCACATAGGCGATCCGCTCGCGGATCCATGCGTGATCGACGGCCACCCGCGAGGCGATGTCGGCTGTCCGTCTGAATTCGGCCATGGCGAACCCGATGAGGTGGTCGCTCGGGCAATAGCGGCTCGGGCGCAGGTACAGCTGCCGTTCGTAGCCGAAAGAATGGCGGCCCGTCCTGGCTGGTGCCCGTCAACGGAGCATCGTGCGGGTGAGCCCGTAGTTCGGCGCGATAGGAGATGGAAAGGGGTCCCGGATCGGCCAGGATGACGTGGATCCGCTCTCCTTGGGGGTTGCGAATCTCCTCGAGCGAGGCGGGGGGCCCGCCGTTGCCGGCGACATCGAATCTCTCACTGCGGACGAGGCCCGCCGAGTGCGGCCGCGACGATCTGCACCGCAATCTCGGCTCGATCGGTCACGTCGAACGCAGAGATCGCAGGTGACCACGCGCCGTCAGGTCGCGCGCTCCGACCCGGGTTGCCACCGGGGACCGCGTCGCCGCTCACGGCAGTACCCTGGCACAGTTCCGTCCGTGGCCTCACGCATCGCGGATGGTTCGTCAAGATCTGATCGCGCTGAAGGACCCGAAGGAGCTCTTCGTACGGGCCGAGCAGGAAGGCCTCGTCTCCCCCGGCGAACCGCGTGCCGCGTCGCGGCGGATGCTCGAGGTGGCCTCCATCGGCTGACCGGCTGAGTGCGATGACCCGGGTCCTGGCCGAAAGGTCGGCCATGGCCACGCCTTGCAGGCCGCCTTGCGGGGCGACCGTGACCCGGCCGACGAGAAACGGCTGTTGATCCACGTAGAACGTGCTCAGCACGTCGAGTCCGAGCGCCGCGCCGACGAACCAGGGCGCAGCCAGAGCCGATGTCGAACGCACATGGCGGAAGCCGAAGCTCTGCTCCATCATGCGGGCCAGGTCGCGATCGAAGACACGGAGGACTACGGGAACCTCTTCCCAACGGTCCCCCAGCGACTCCCGGATGGCCAAGCCGGTCTCGATGTTGGTCAGGTCGGCACTGGTCAGCACGGCCACTGCCGCCGCATCGTCGAGATTGACCATGCGGTGCGTCTGCGACTGTGTCGCGTCCGCGATGACCACGGGGACGCCAAGCGCGCGCGCTTGGCCGAGGAAGCGGTTGTTGTCGTCGCGCTCGATGACGACGACCCGTTGGCCTTCGGCGATGAGGCCCTGCACCACGGCGATTCCGACCGCGCCCAATCCGATCACAATGACGTGGTCGACCATGCCCGGGACCTGGCGGCGGCCGAGTGAGCGCTCGATGCGCCGGCTGACCAGAATGTTCGTGAACAGGGCGAACGCGGTCGACACCAGGGCCACCCCGAGTGCGATGAGTGCAATGGCGAACACCTTCATTGCCGGGGTCCTGGGTGGAGAAGGTGAAGTCGCCGTAACCGACAGTTGCCACCGTTTCGACGGTGAAATAGGCCGCGGTCAAGAACCCCAAATGGCTGTGGGTGCCGGGTTGCGTATATGTATAGCGAAGGATGATCGTCGAGATGGCAATGAGGGCGAGCAGGCCGGCGACCACAAAGGTCAGCGCTTTGTTGCCCTCTTCCATCACGACCGCAGCCTGACGAGCCACGCGCCGGGAGATGGAGACGGTGCGGAGGGGCGATCGTCGGGTCCGTTTGGGCTCGATGCCGCCGAGCCTGAGCTCTTCCTCGGTCCCCAGCACCGCAACGCGGTCCCCTGGGACGACCTGATGGTCACGGCCAGGGCATTGGGCCATCTCCGAGCCGTCACCGGGCATGATGGCCACCGGCGCCAAGTTGCCGAAATGGCCCCGGAAGGTCGGGTGGGTGGCCACGGTGTCCTCGCCCACCTCCACCTGCACCACGGCGAAGTGCACGCCGGCGAGCTCTATGTCGTGAGCTGGGCGTCGTAGGCAAGCCTCCACGAAGGATGGGCCGGCCAACGTGGCGACATCCAGCACGCTCCCCTTGCCCGAGACGCGCTCGAGGGCACGCCCGACCGAAGGGTTCGCCATCTGGGTGACGATCCGCACGTCGGGGCGAATCTCCCGGATGCGCAGCGCGGTCTCGAGGGCATGTATCTCCTTCACTTCGGCGCAGATGACTGCCGCGGGCATGCGCCAAGCCCGCATCGATGAGCGCGTCGCCGAGATACGCACTGCGCTGCAGATGGGGAACGCCCCAATCCTCGAGAATGCGCGCAAATCGGACATCGGCTTCCGCGTCGATGACGATGACCGGCGTGCCACTCAGGTAGAGCTGCTCGACAATGCGGAATCCGACGCCTTGAAGGCCGCACACGATGACGTGATCGCGGATTTCGTGTTCCATATGCGATCCCAATTCAGCTCGTCGCCCGGGTGTTTGTGATTTCAGGTTGCCGTTCTGCTGTGTGTGCGTGATCTCCGATGTCCAACGCGCGGCGCGCTTCCCGTCTAAAGAATGAAGAGCATCTCCTGGTAGGTCGGGAGTGGCCAGAGGTCGTCGGCTACGAGGCCCTCGAGGGTGTCCGAGGCGGCGCGCACGGCGGCCATGGCCGGGAGAAGACTCTTCTGGGCGTGCTCCGCCCGCTTCTCTTCGGTGTCCGCCTCCTCCTGCGCCAGCTCGGAGCGCAGATCGGTGAGACCGGAGCGCAGAGCCTTGAGAGAGGACGAGACCGCGTCGAGGGTGGCCGTGTCGGCCTCCTGACCGATCGCCGTCAGGCTCGAGACGTTGAGCGCAAGCTCGGTCTGGTAGCGCAACGCGGCCGGAAGAATGATCGTGTTGGCCATTTCGAGCGTCAGGGCCGCCTCCACGTGGATGGAGAGGATGTACTGCTCCAGAGCGATCTCGTAGCGACTGTGCATCTCCCGGTGGTTGAAGACGCCGTAGTGGCTGAACAGCTCCATGGACTCTTCGGTGATGAGCTCGGGCAGGGCGTCGAGGGTGGTCTTCAGGTTGGGGAGACCACGCTCGGCCGCTTCGATCTGCCATTCGTCGGCGTACCCGTCGTCATTGAAGACCACGGAGCCGTGATCCTTGATGATCTTCTCCAGGACGGTCTGCACCGCTGCATTGAATTCGACGCCGCCGCCGACGGCCGTCTCGAGCTCGGTGGCGATGAAGTCGAGGGCTTCGGCCAGGATGGTGTTGATGGTCGTCATCGGCCCGGCGATGGATTGCAGCGAACCGGGCGCCCTGAATTCGAAGCGGTTGCCGGTGAAGGCGAACGGGCTGGTCCGGTTGCGGTCGCCCGGATCGGTCGGGAGCACGGGCAGCGTGTCCACCCCGATTTCGAGCGAGCCCTTCGTCTTGGAAGTGGTCGCGCCTCCTTTGGCGATCTGCTCGAAGACGTCGGCCAGCTGGTCTCCCAAGAAGATCGAGATGATGGCGGGTGGTGCCTCATTGGCTCCCAGGCGGTGATCGTTGGTGGCCGAGGCGACGGATGCCCGCAAGAGGCCGCCATATTTGTGGACGGAACGGATGACCGCCGCGCAAAAGACCAGGAACTGGGCGTTGTCATGCGGCGTGTCGCCGGGCAACAGGAGGTTGCCCTCCGTGGAGTTGCCCAGCGAGAAGTTGACGTGCTTGCCCGACCCGTTGATGCCGGCGAACGGCTTCTCGTGGAAGAGGCACTCCATCCCGTGCTTTTGGGCCACACGCTTGAGCGTCGTCATCAGCAGCTGCTGATGGTCTGCGGCGACATTCGAGCGCTCGAACATCGGGGCCAGCTCGAATTGCCCCGGTGCCACCTCGTTGTGGCGGGTTTTGGCCGGGATGCCCAGTTTGAACAGATCGCGCTCGCAATCCATCATGAACGCCAGAACCCGCTCGGGGATCGCCCCGAAGTAGTGGTCGTCGAACTCTTGGCCCTTGGGCGGCTTGGCGCCGAACAATGTGCGCCCCGAGTTGAGCAGGTCTGGGCGGTTCAAGAAAAAGCTGCGGTCGATGAGGAAGTACTCCTGCTCCGCCCCGGCGAAGGACACCACCGCATCGGGGTTCTCGTGCCCGAAGACGTGGAGGACCCGGGCCGCCTGCTTCGCCATCGCCTGTTGGGACCGCAGCAGCGGGGTCTTGTTGTCGAGCGCCTCGCCGGTCATCGAAACGAAGACGGTCGGAATGCACAAGGTGTTGCCGTTCGGGTTCTCGAGGATGTACGCCGGGCTGGTGACGTCCCAGCCGGTATAGCCGCGGGCCTCGAACGTGGCCCGCAGTCCGCCGTTGGGAAAGCTCGAAGCGTCCGGTTCTCCCTGGGTGAGGGTCTTGCCGGCGAACTCGGCGATCGCATTGCCGTCGCCCCCGGGCTCGAAGAAGCTGTCGTGCTTTTCTGCCGTGAGGTGGGTCAGGGGATAAAAGACGTGGGCATAGTGGGTCGCGCCCTTCTCCATGGCCCAGTCCTTCATCACGACGGCGACGACGTCGGCGACCGTCGGGTCAAGGGTCTGCGAGTGCTCGATGGTGGCCATCACCGATTTGAAGACCGGCTTGGGCAGGCGCTTTTGCATAACCGCCTTGGTGAAGACGTTCTCACCGAAGATCTCTCCGGGAGTCTCCGTACTGGTGAAGACCGCCGCCGGAGCGTCGTAGTGCCGTACGGCCTCGATCGAATCCTGGCGTGCCTTGTTTCCACTCATCGCTTACTCCTCCGTGATTTGCCGGGACTTGCGTGGCGAACTCGGCTTGGTCCACCGGTTGCACTCGAAAATAGGCAAGCGACATAACGACCTGGTTTCTGCAATGTGAATATCTGGATCGCGGGGAGAAGTCGACCGCATCTGATTCTGATGAGAATGAGCATCTGCCCAGGTGATACACCGAACTGGTAGGCCTAGACGGCCCGCGCCCGACCCTCGCTCGGCGGATTGGCGGTCTGGCGAAGTGGGTAGACCACAGGGATGACGCCAGACACCGAGAATCTCGAGCGAGAGCTGAAGTTCGCGGTGGACCTCGGCTTCGAGTTACCTAACCTGTCGGCAGATCGCCGGGTCAACCATTCGGTTACCCCAGCAATCCCTGAATACGGCCTATTTCGATACGCCCGACCTGCGACTCTGGCAACGAGGCATCACGCTCCGCCATCGGAGAGGCGAGGACCGTCAGTCCGGTCAAGTGGACGATGAAGATGCCGCAGGAGGGCGTCGAGAGCACGGTCGACCGCATGGAACTGTCATGGAATGGGATGCGTGAAGACGTGCCTGCGGAGGCAATACGGATTCTGCGCGGGGTCGTCCGCCGCTCCATGCTGGGCCGCGTCGTCGTCCTTGAATCCCTCAGGCGTCGAGTCGTGCTGCAAGATGCCAACGGGACCGATCTGGGGGAAATCGACGACGACCTCGTGACCGTGGCGCACGGGACGGAAAAAGGGCTCAGTTTCCGTCAGATCGAGTTCGAATTCGGAGGCTATCTCTCCCCGGAGGATCATGACGACCTGGTACATGCGGTCCTGAAGAAGCTCCGCAAGGCCGGTGCGCACCCCGAAACCGAGCAGAAACTCGCCAAGGCATTGGGGCGTGCGACGTCAATCACGACAACGACAAAGGATTCGAAGGACCGGATCGGCCGCCGTGCTTCGCTCCACGACGTCGTGCGGCTCGGCATAACCGATGGGCTCGAGCGAGTGCTCGACTACGACTACCGCCTGCGGCTCGACCCTGCGGATCCGCCGGTGCGGGCGGTCCATCAAGCAAGGGTGGCGTGCCGTCGGCTGCGCTCGGATCTCAAGACGTACGGCCCGCTCCTCGACCCGTCGTGGCTCGCAAGTCGCCACGAATGAGCTCAGATGGATCGGCGCCCGGCTGGGCCACGTCCGCGACGTGGACGTCCTGGCTGATCGACTGGGTTTGGGCCGGGGGGATGGCGCTGGTCCAGGGGTGGACGGCAGCGGTTACCTGCGCGAGAGGTTGGCGGGTCAGCGACGTGCCGGCGAGCGCCACACTGGCTGAAGACATGGAGAGCGAGCGTTATCTGGACCTTCTGGACCGCCTCCATGCCGCTGCGGCTCGTCCCTCCGCTCTCGGCTGCCAAGAGCGGTTCTCCCGGCATCGATCGCACGGTGCGATCGGAGGACCTGGCCAGGGAGGTCTTACCCGAGCTGGTCAAACAGCCCTGGAAGAAGTTGAGGCGACGCGTCCGCCGGGCCGGCGCGCACCCGACCGATCGGCAGTTGCACCGGATACGGATCGCCTCCAAGCAGCTTCGCTACGCGTGCCGAAGCGGCCTCCGCCGTGATGGGCGACGCTGCGCTGCGGACGGCGACGACGGGCCGAAGCCCTTCAGACCGTCCTGGGCGATCACCACGATGCGGTGGCCGCCGAAGAGTGGCTGCGGGTCGCTGCAGTCCACGGCAGCGGGATGGCGGGATTCGCCGCCGGCCTGCGCGTCGCCCATGAGCGGCGCCTGCAGCGGAAGTTGCGGCAGGAGTGGAGAGACGTATGGTCGGAGCTCTCCTCCAAGAAGGTGACACGTTGGCTGAGAACTACCTGAACCGAAGACGTTGGAGACCCGACCGATGAGTTCTGGCTGCCTGTCCCGTCCTCTCCGGCGATGCCCAACGTCGCTTTGGAAGACCGCTCTGTAGAGTGTGAAGTTGTGTCCGTACGAGAGTCCACACTGGTCCAGTCCGAATTCGGAGCCGTTCCGCCGGGAACTGACGAGGTACTGCTACCGGATGCTCGGCTCGGGGTTCGAGGCCGAGGATGCGGTCCAGGAGACGATGGTGCGGGCCTGGCGCAACGCCGACAAATTCGAGGGTCGCTCCAGCGTGCGTTCGTGGTTGTACCGCATCGCCACCAACGTCTGCATCGACATGCAGCGCAATGTGCAACGGCGGGCCCGGCCCATGGAGATGGGCCCGTCGTCGCCCCCGGTTGAGTCGCACCTCGGACCGACACTGCCCGAGGCCTTGTGGATCACCCCGCTTCCCGATGCGAGCGTCGCGCCCGAAGGGGCGGATCCTGCGGAAATCGCCCAGTACCGAGAGTCGATCCGGCTGGCGTTCGTCGCCGCGCTGCAGCACCTGCCGGCCCGCCAGCGCGCCGCCCTGATCCTCTGTGAGGTGCTGCGCTGGCAGGCGACCGAAGCGGCCGAGCTCCTCGACACCAGCGTGGCCGCCATCAACAGCGCATTGCAGCGGGCACGGGCGCACGCTCAGTGCCGTGCCCGCCGTGGCGCAGCCAGAAGCCCTCGACAGCGCCGACAGCGAGCTGCTGGCCCGCTATGTCGACGCGTTCGAGCGCTACGACATCGAGCGGTTGGTCACCCTGCTCCGCGAAGACGCCGTGCAGTCGATGCCCCCGTTCGCCATGTGGATCCAGGGGGCGGAGAACATCGGGCGCTGGATGGTCGAGCCCGGGCCGAGCGCCTGCCGAGGATCGCGCCTCATGGCCACTACCGCCAACGGTTGCCCGGCCTTCGGTCAGTACCGACCTGACCCACGGGGCGGATATGCGCCGTGGGCCCTGCAGGTGCTCGAGATCTCAGGGGGGAAGATCACCGGCATGACGTTCTTCCTCGATCTGTTGGACCCCGAGCGGCTCTTCCCCTCGTTCGGGCTCCCCGTCCATCTCGACGACTAGACCCGTGAGCTCGACGAGGGCCCGCAGGTCGGGGCAAACGTCGGTCAGGATGAGTCCACCCCCCGAGACGTTCGGCGAGCAGCGCCAGGCGGGCCACGTCGTCCACGGCGCCGATGTCCGGTGCGGCCGGACCTTCCAGCACTCCTGAAGCCAACGCGACGCCATCGGGACCCACCATCGTCACGCGGCACCAGAGTCAGCATCACCTGGAGGACGGAGGACAGCGCACGTTCTCATCGGTCGATCGGATCGGGAAATCTGATCGGGGGAGCGATGACTTTCCCTCGGCCGTCCCTCGTCAAAAGAGAAGTTGATGGACCGACAAAAGGAGTAGCCACCATGACCACACGAGACAGTGCCCCCCTTGGATCGCCCTGCTGGGCCGATCTCTGGACTTCAGACGTCGAAGGCAGCGGCCGGTTCTACGGCGAGCTCTTCGGCTGGGAGGCCCAGGAGCCCAGCGAGGAGTTCGGCGGTTACTTCATGTTCACCCGTGACGGCGTTCCGGTGGCGGGCGGCATGGGCGACATGGGAGAGATGAAGGCGGACAACACGTGGAAGATCTACTTGAGCACCGACGACATCGCCAAGACCGTGGCCGCGGCGGAAGCGGCAGGGGGCGCAGATCATCGTCCCGGTCATGGAGGTCGCGGATCTCGGAATCCAGGCCGTGCTCAGTCGACCCGACCGGCGCCGTCATCGGCGCCTGGCAGCCCGGAACGTTTCCAGGCTTCACGGTGCTCGAGGTGCACGGCGACGCCGAGCTGGTCCGAGCTGCTCACCCGCGACTTCTCGACCGCCATCGACTTCTACGGCTCGGTGTTTCGCTGGGAGACAAAGGTCGAAGGCGACAGCGACGAGTTCCGTTATTCGACAATGCGCAATCCGGACGGCGAGGGAGAGCTGGCAGGGGTCATGGACGCCAGCGCATGGCTCCCCGAAGGTCAGCCGTCGTCGTGGTCCATCTATTGGCACACCGACGACACCCGCGCGACGCTTGCCTCCCTCAAGAAACTCGGGGGCGCAGTCGTACACGATGCGGAGGACACCCCCTACGGTACGTTGGCCGCGGCGACCGACCCGGCCGGCGCCGTCTTCAAGTTGCGCACGCCTCCGAAGTACGGCGGCGCGTCAGGTCGACGCGGGCCCCGGGTGCGCCACGTGGAGACTCGCATCGCGGCGCCTTCCGCCGCGACGGACCAGCCGGGCGCTGATGACGACTGACAGGGGCCACAGGGCCTCGGAGAGGGCCGCGCTGCGCTCTGCCAGCCCCCGGTGCGAACCGTTGGCGTCGAGCACGAACCACAGGAGCAATCCGAGCATCGCCACGCTGGCTGTGACCGAAGCCCGGCGGGTCAACAAGAGCACACGAGTGTGACGGCGTGCGGCGAAGAGGGGCCACACTCCGAGGGCCGTGAAGGCCAAGGTGGCGGCAATGGTGTGGCTCACGTCATTCCCGCTGACCGGTTGCGGAAAGGCCGCTACCATCAGTGTGCTCACTCCCCCGCCCACGAGGAGACACCTTCCGGCCCTACCTGCTGGCCGCAGCCCGAAACCGGTCAGGGCATAGCAGGCGCCGAGCCCTGCCAAAGCGGTGGTCATGATCCAGCGGTCGCTTGCCCCGAGGGCGGCGAGGGAACTGATCGTGTCACGAACCGAATCGAACCCGGCCGGCTGACGTCCGGCCGCAATCGTCCAGCCACCGACCAGCAGCACGGGCGCGGCGCCGGCAGAAGCAAGCGCCCACCATGGCACGCCGGGTTCGTGATCCCCTGGGAGCTCGGGTGGATCCGGATGCATGTTGATCATGCCGCACACTCTCCCCCATCACGGGCCCGTCTTCGAACCGGACGCAAGAGGCGAGGTTCAGCCCGCTGGTGTCACGTGATCGGCGACCGGGGATGGCGGGACCGGCGGTGCGCCAGCGGTCGTGTTGGGGGTCACGTGGGTTGCGGAATGGGCTGCCTTCTTCCCATCCTCAAGCCCCTTCTCGAACTCGTTCTTGGCTGAACCCAGGTTGCGGGCCAGTTTCGGGATGGCCGCCCCACCGAAAAGGAGCACCACAACAACGATGAGGAGGATGATTCCATCGACTCCGAACACTTCTGCAAGCATCTGAAACTCTCCATTTCCGTGTCCGCACGAGGTGGACTCCCCTTGTATTCGGCGCATGGGGCCCCTCGGATGTGTCGTGGCGCAAGAAAAATGCCCCATCCGTCGTAAGGACCGCAACGAATACAGGGTGCCACGACGCACGCCCTCCACGAGGAGAACTGACGCCGGATGCTCAATCTCGATCCCTCAAAACTCCTCATCATCGGCGTCGTCGCAGTCGTGCTTCTCGGTCCGGACCGGCTCCCTGCATTTGCACGTCAGGTCGGAGGAGTCTGGCGTTCCTTCACCGCCTATCGGCACCGCATGGAAACCCAAGTGCGTGACGCCATGCCTGATCTGCCGAGCAGCGCAGAGATCGCTCGCCTCGCTCGATCGCCCGCGGCATTCCTCAACCACCTCTCAACCCTGTCTCCCGATGCAGGAGGGCCTTTGCAACCCGAGAAAGAAGGCATGACGGAAGCCACCGAGGATTCCATCACGCGCACAGTTGCGGCCTACCGACCCCCGGAATCCGTTCCGCTCACGCCGGTTGCCGACCCCAGCTTGAACTGAGCGTCCTCACAAGGCCGTCCGTCAGAAAGGCGGCAGGGCGAGTACCGGCGAAGTGTTGATGTTGCCGCACATCAAGTGTGGGATGTCGCCGCCGTAGGCAGCAATTTGACCGCCTGCTCCGGTGATGCGGAGGGCGATTGTGTTGTTGGGGGGGATGACGGCCAGCGAGCTGGACGTCGGGCACGTGAGATTGCCGAATCCGGTTTGCGTGGGAAACTCGATGTCGAACCAGGCATGTCCCGCGGGCGGCAGCGTGACGGTGGCCGGGGTCTCGCTGTTACGGATCGTCGTGGTCGTCAAAGGTTGACCGCTCGCATTGAGAAGTTGGAGACCCGGGAAGCCGCCGAACGTGCAGGTCGTCGCCGAGATATTGGTGAAGACGTAGGTGATACCCAACGAGCCCGCTGCTCCTCCGCTCGAGTGGGCGGGGTCCGATGCCAGGCTGAGCTGTGACGTCTGGCAGGTCGTCGGCGGGAGCTTTACGGAGGTCGCTGTCCAGTAGCCCTTCCCATCCGTGGTGGCAGCGATACCGACGGTTGGTTGTGTTACAGGCTGGCCCCCGTTGGAGCCGAAGAACCCGGCATCGCCGAAGGTGAAGACCCCACCGTCAGCGGCCACCAGCCAGTAACCCTTTCCGTCGGGTGTGGCGGCCATGTCGACGATCGGCTGGTTCAACGCGATGTTGCCGGTGGAGCCGAAGAACCCGGCATCGCCGAAGGTGAAGACCCCACCGTCAGCGGCCACCAGCCAGTAACCCTTTCCGTCGGGGGTGGCGGCCATGCCGACGATCGGCTGGTTCAACGCGATGTTGCCGGTGGAGCCGAAGAACCCGGCATCGCCGAACGTGAAGACCCCACCGTCCGAAGCGACCAACCAGTAGCCCTTCCCGTCGGGGGTGGCGGCCATCCCGACGACCGGCCGGTGCAGCGCGATGTTGCCGGTGGAGCCGAAGAACCCGGCATCGCCGAACGTGAAGACCCCACCGTCCGAAGCGACCAACCAGTAGCCCTCCCCATCAGGGGTGGCGGCCATCCCGACGACCGGCCGGTACAGCACGATGTTGCCGGCCGAGCCGAAGAACCCCGCATCGCCGAAGGTGAAGACCCCGCCGTCCGAAGCGACCAACCAGTAGCCCTTCCCATCAGGGGTGGCAGCGATACCGACGATCGGCTGGTTCACCTGGCTGGGTGCACCGTAGAAAGTGGCATCGCCGAACGCGCTCACGCCGACTGTCGACTCCACCGCCGATTGGCCGGCAGCTGACGCAACACCGCCCCCCAGAGCCAGGAGGGACGTCCCGAGGGCTATCGCCGCTGCGATCGTGGTCAGGACACGGAGCAGGAGCGTCACACCGTGATTGCTCCCTCGGCGAAACGTCATACGCCCTCCCCTCCATCGACTACGCACTCACATGTCGCCCACTCCTATTTACCATCTCCACGCGCACGGTGCTTCGATATGCGGAGTGGCGCAGTTCTCACGCTGCGCCTGGGGCCGATGACAGCATGCGCTGGATTCAGTTTGACTTCGTCGCAGGTCGCTGACTTCTTCAGGGGTCGACACCGTGAATGCCCGCGTTGAGACGCAGGAACACCTCCTGCGTAATATCCTCTGCTTCTGACGAGCTCTTGAGAATCCGACGCGCCAGTCCGTAGACAGCGTCCCCGTGTCGGCGGTACAGCTCGGCCAAACCCGCATCCCCGCAGCAGCCGAGCGTCAGGATCAACTGGGCATCGCTCGCTTCTTCGCTCTGCTGCATCGCAGCTGTATTCGGAGGCACGACGATCGAAAGATGTCTCGTCGCCGACACCTGCACGCGACACCGACACGGGCGTTGACGTTCACGACCACCTCCTGGCCGCGGGTGCGAGATGCGAACGTCTCCTTTGCTGCAACGACGTGTGCATCGTCGCTTCGACGCGGAATCGCAATGTTTCTCACATCCTCTGCGGCAACGACTCCGAACACCTAGTGATCCCATCCACAAGGAGTTGACTATGACCGCAGACCCGAGGGCGCTCGCCGAGTTGCTCGAAGAGTCCCAAGACCTTCACGCAGATGCCATGCGACCGACGCACGAAACTCTCGGCGAGTTGGTCGAACGGAGTCATGCGTCGGATGTTGACGATCTGACGTCGAACCTCGAATTTCACGATGAGCACACCCGTGGGCTACGCGCCACACTCGGCGGAGCGACATTGCTCGGAACCGCGGGCGGTGCCGCATTGGTCGGCATGCTCGCCTCGGCCGCCGGGGCGTCGAGCTCCAAGGACGTCCAGGTCCTACAGACAGCAGCGTCGATCGAGAACCTGGCCGTTGCCACCTACAAGACCGCATTGACTCTCCCCTACATCGGTGGTGCAACAGCCAACGGCGTAGTGACCAAGTTCGCGCAGGTCACCATGGGGCAGCACGCCCAGCATGCCGATGCATTCAACTCGGCCATCATGTCCCTCGGTGGCAAAGCGCAGCACCAGCCGGATCCGGCGTTCGTGCCCATCGTCAACAAAGCAGTGCAGAGTCTGAGTGGCGCCACTGCGGCGCAGGGAGCACTTGGTGTCGTCGGCCTGGCCCTCGAGCTCGAGAACATGGCGGCCGAGACGTACGTCAAGGACACGACACTGGTGAGCTCGACCTCGAACAAGGCGCTCTTCGCCAGCATCATGGGCATCGAGGCTCAGCACGTCGCGGTGCTCCTCGCCGTCCAGGCGCTTCTCAAGGCCGGAGCTCCCCAGCTTATTTCGCTGAACGAGCCCGCCACCCTCGAGGCACTCCCGGCCGCGGCCGGAAGCGTGGGATTCCCGAACGCCTTCTACCAGACCAAGAGTGCCGCCCCCGCCAAGCAAGGAGCCGTCAAGTGAGCAAGCGTACGAAGAAGGCCGAGTTCGCAGGCAGCGAGAGTGAACTCAGCACCCTGACGAGGGAGCTCGACGAGCTCCACAACGATGTCGCAGTGCCCTCCACGTGGGCCGGCGTGTCCAACATGCTCGACGAGATGCGGGGCGCACACGTGCGCTCCACAAGCCGCCGGACGTTCCTCATGGGAACTGGCGCCGCCGTCGCCGGTGGCGCAGCGCTCCTGGCGCTCGGCTCGACGCCGGGATTGGCCGCAGCAGCCACCAAGGCCGAGTCACGCCTCCACCTGGCCGACGCGGCGTTCCCCCCGGCTGGATTGAAGGGCGACCTGGCCGTGGCCGCCGTCGCTGCGAGCCTCGAGAACCTGGCCGTCTTTGCCTACAAGGCCGGACTGGCCGCGGCGACAGCCGGCAAACTCGGCGCGGTTCCTCCGGCCATCGGCACATTCGCCACGACGGCGCTCAGTCACCACACCCAGCACGCCGCGGCATGGAATGCCGTCTTGAAGTCCAACGGCAAGGCCAAGGTGACGGTAACCAATCCGGGGCTGACTCCCACGATCCAAGCCAACTTCGCCAAGGTCACCGACATCACCGGTCTGGCCCAGCTGGCGCTCTCCCTCGAGAGTGCGGCCGCAGCGACGTATCAAGCCGAGACCGCGATGCTGAAGAGCAAGGCCGCCATCGGCCTCTCGTCCTCCATTGAGCCGGTCGAGATGCAGCACATCGCCGTCCTCTACTACGTGATGGGGATGTACCCGGGAGCCCAGACCACAGCGGGTACCCCGATCGCCTTCAGCTCGACGGCTGCGGCGGCGTAGGAAGATGCGAGTGCGGGTGAAAGTCGGAGCGGGCGTCCTGGTCCTTGCAGGCGCCATGCTCCTGGTCGCGTGCGGGAGCGGACCGGGTACGAAGAGTGGGACGTCGACTACAGGCGCCTCCAGTAACGGCACCTCGATCACCATCACCAACTTCATGTTCCAACCGATGTCGCTGACCGTGGCTCCCGGGGGCACTGTCAGCGTGACCAACAAGGACTCTGCCACCCATACCCTGACGGCGACCGGAGGGCAGTTCGACACCGGCAACATCGATCAAGACCATACGAAGACCTTCACGGCTCCGCTGAGGCCGGGGACCTATCACTACATCTGCAACATCCATCAGTACATGATGGGCTCCATCATCGTGAAGTAGGGCAGCGTCACGGGTGACGGCCGGCCGCGACCAGGTCAGAATGCTGGTGCATGCCGAAACTGAGTGCCGGGATCCTTCCGTATCGGGTGGAGAAGGACGGTTCGCTTTCCGTGCTCCTCGTGCATCCTGGCGGACCCTTCTGGAAGAACAAGGATGAGCACGCGTGGTCGATCCCCAAGGGTGAATACGGACTCGACGAGAATCCCGAACAGGCCGCCGCGCGCGAGTTCACCGAGGAGCTCGGCTTGGCCGTGCCCGAGGGGCCGTGGATCGACCTGGGAACCGTTCGTCAATCCGGCGGCAAACTCGTCCGGGCCTGGGCCGTGCTGTCGGAGACTCTGCACATCGAAAGAATGGTAAGCAATCGATTCGAGATGGAATGGCCCCCCAGATCCGGAAAGATCCAGGACTTCCCGGAGGTCGACCGGGCCGAGTGGATGACGATCCCCCAGGCGTCGGTCCGGCTGGTGGCGGCCCAGACCGAATTCCTGTCCAGGTTGCGCACGGAGATGCCGCCGCAGCCAGCGTGACGGCGAATGGGGAACCTACTCGTCACCCGTCCATGGCGAGAGCGTCGAATTCACCAGATGTTTAGAGCGTTCCACTGTGCAGCAACGCCTTGTAGGCGACCCATCCTGCTGGAATGGGCAACCAGAAGGTGGCGATCCGGAAGATGAGCACGGCGGGGATCGCCTGGTGAGCCGGTATCCCCAGGGCCGTCAGGCCGGCCGTCAGAACGGCTTCGACCGCGCCAAGGCCACCGGGGGTCGGTGCGAACGAGCCGACGGTATTACCGGCCAGGTAGACGATGGCAGCGGGAAGAATGGCGGGATGTGCCCCGAGCGCGCTCAGGGCGGCCAGGAACGCCAGGACATAGCCAAAGGTGAGCAGCAGGTTCGCCCCGACGGCGACAGCAAGTCGAGACGGTTGTGAGACAGCGACGAGCAGGCGCGGCCACACGTTTTGGATACGCGGCCACACGGTCTGCCCGAAGCGAGCCCGTGTCTGGGGAATCAACAGCACAATGCCAACGACGACGGCAATGGCACCCAAGCCGATGAAGAGGTCGGCCCCCGGCACGATCTTGAAGCGGCTGATGCCAGACCCCGTGAGCAGTCCGAAGGCGATCAGAAGGGGAATGGTCGTGACCACATTGACGATTTGCGAGAGCGCGACGGCCGCCGCAATGGAGCTCTCGTCGACATGTTGACGGGAAAGGTAGCGAGCGTTCACGGCGACGTGGCCGACGGTCGGTGGCATGGCCACACCGATGAACGCGGTCGACAGCTGCACGAGGAATCCCCGCACCAATGAGAGGCGCTTCGGGACGAATGCCGCAAGATTCAATGCAGCTGCGAAGTAGGTGATAGCCGATCCGAGTATGGCGACGGCAAACCAGCCGAGGTTCGTCTTGCTCAGTGCGCCGAAGAGATCGACCTTGGAGAATTGCCCGATGAACAAGAATGCGATGACGGTGAGGGCCACCGCGCTGAGCACGGTTCGCCAGCGGAATCGTTCCAGGCGAGTGACGGGGGCAACCGCGCCCTCGCTCTCGCCGACCAGCTCGCGCCGTATCTCGGCAATGCAACCACGTGCCTCCCGCATGGCCGACCAGCCCCAAGGGGCGAGGGCAAGAGGCTGCAGGATGGCCAGAACCGCATCTTCATCCTTGGGTGCGTAGGCGGCACGCAGGGCGGCCACGGCATCGGCGGGTCCCACGGTGCGAGCGAGGGTCGTCAGCAGTTGGGTGACGTCCAGCCGGCGTACGAGTTCGCCCGCTCCCGGCAGCGCCGCGTCGAGGGAGAGGAAGACGGCCGACCCGTGGGTGACGCCGAGATTCTCTGCCCGCAGGTCACGATGCGCCACCCCTGCATCGTGAAGTTCGCGCAGCGCCCGGAACAGCGCCTTCGCGCTCTCGAGGTCCCACTCGGTGCTCGGCGGGGTCTTGCGCGGGTTGGCCATGACCAGCACGAGCGTCTCAGCCGGCATCTCGCGCAACAACAGTGCCGACGGGCTGAGCACCCCGGCACTCCCTGCCATGAAACAGGCAAGGGAGAGCTGTTCGAGTTGTGCCCGCGAGCTCAGGGCAACGTGGTTTGCGACCACCTGGCGAAGGCGGATCCGCGTCCACAGGCGCCGGGCCAGTCCCGCTCCCCTGGTGTCACGATTGGCCAGGCGCACCTCTACCGAGCGGCCGTCGGCGAGGGTGCCGCTGAGGCGGGCTGTGTCGGAACCCACGACCTCGAGCCCGACGACTGAGAGGCCACACTCGGCGAGCCATGTGACGAGCTCACGCGTGCTCGGCCGGACCGACGCTGCGCCGAGGCACCATCGCACCCCCCATCCGAAAAAGAGTCCGCCGAAGAGCGCGGCCCCGAGCGCAAAAGGAGTCAGGGCATCGACCGCCACCCCTGCGAGCAGGATCCCGGCGCCTGCCAGGAAGCACCAACGCGACCACCTCGAACGACGGGCCAGATCGCTGGCGACGAGGAACGCGATGAGGGCGGTGTCGAGGACCAGGATCGACGGGTTGCTGCCGTGGAGCACGGCACGCGCCACGGATCCGTTTTCCCCGTGCCAGACGCTGGCGGCGATGATTCCGACCGCTGCCGCTTGGAATGCGGCAGCTATCGCGTTACGCGGCACTGCGGAAGTCCGTGCGGAAGAGGGTCACAAGGGCTACCACCACGAGCGCGATGCACCCGATGGTGGTGATGACCTCGGCCGCGGAGGAAAGCCAGCGCGGAATATGACGCAACCAGCTCGAAACGTCGTTGGCCAGCTCCGTGCTGCCGGCGGGCAACGCCAGGATGAGTGCGAACTCAATCCCCACGATGGCTGCCGCCAGCAGACCCAACAGGGCGTCGGTGGGTCGTCGGACTCGTTCGACCCCCGGAGAGGTGCTCAGCTCGTGGAGGTCAGAATGCACGGCAGGCAGGACCGGTCAACGCGCCAGGAATGTGCTCATGGGGCGTACATCCATGTCGCATTGTCTATCCGGAAATGCTTCAAAAGTTGCGCACGGGCGCTTCCGGGTGCCGCCCAGCTCCAGCCGGGCAGCACCCGAACGTCCCTATCGCTTGACTGCGTCCTTGACCTTCTCGCCTGCCTGCTTGAGGTTGCCGGCAGCCTGATCAGCCTTGCCCTCGGTCTCGAGGCTTCTGTCGTTGGTGGCTTTACCTGCTGCTTCCTTGACGCGACCCTTGACTTCCTGCGCCTTGTTCTTCGCTTTGTCGGTTGTCGACATTGGGCTCCTTTGCTTGGGATGCCTGTTACCTACCCATCTGGGGTCGCCGCAATCCGAACAGAGATGACGCTTCAAAGAGCCGGCCGGGGGGTAAGACTCCCCTATGACCCTTTCGCGAGCAATTGCCCGTCCCCTGCTGGCCTCCATGTTCATCTCGGGCGGACTCGACGCGGTCCGACACCCCGAGACGAAGGTGGCGACCGCGCAAGGGGTCACCGACCAGTTGCGGACATTGGTGCCCTCCCTGCCGAAGGACACAGCCTCGCTCGTCCGGTTCAACGGGATGGTGCAGGTGGGCGGGGGTGTCCTCCTTGCGGTCGGCAGGGCGCGTCGCCTGGCCGCCCTGGCTCTGATCGGCTCCGTCCTGCCCACGACCTATGCGGCGCATCGGTTCTGGGAGGAGACGGACGAAAAGATCCGCGCACAGCAACGGGTCCACTTCTTCAAGAACCTGGGTCTCCTGGGCGGGTTGATCCTGGCTGCCGTCGATACTGAGGGCGCGCCCTCTCTGGCTTGGCGAACCCGCCAGGGCGCACATCGGGTGTCCCAGACCGTGGCGCTGGGGCGGGCTTCGACGGGGACCGGTGGGCACCGCGCCTCCGAGAAGGCAGTGGCCGCCAGCCGCCGCGGCCGCCGCAAGGCCAAGAAAGCGGCGCTCCGTGCCAACAGAGTTGCCCTGCGAGGTGGCCGCCGCGCCAATCGCCTCCTGGCGAGCGCTGCCGCGTCGGGCCTGGGCCATTCGGGCTCCTCTCTCCGGCACGCCGGCGACAGTGCGCACCACGTGGCCAGAGCGGCACTGGTGAGCGCCGAACACAGTGCCCACAACGTCTCTTCCAAGTCAGCTGCGACACGGCACAACGTGAGCCGCAAGGCCAGAAAGGCTGGTGTCCGCGCCAATAAGGCCACGCTACGGGGTGGGCATCGCGCCAATCGCGCCCTGACCGACGCGGCCGCCTCCGGGGTGACGCTCGCCGCGCCCCACATTCGTCACGCCAGTCAGAGTGCCCGGACGGTGGCCAAGACCCTTCTCGAGGGTGCCGAACCGGCTCTCGCCGCACTACGCGAAGGTACAGACCCTTTGATCTCGGCCGGAGCCGAGCGGGCGGAGGCGCTGCGTGACAAGGTGAGCGAGCACCTGGGAAGTTGAGGGGAGTTCGCCCCTTCGACCCGGCGCCGGCGGGTAAGGGTGGCTACGCTCGGGAGTGCAGCTTGCGTCGTTTCTAGGTGGGGGAAGTCGATGGCGGAATGATCACTTGTTTGCACGTGAACCATCTCAATGCGCTGGTGGAGGGCCCGGAGGACAGCATCGCCCACTTCCGTGACCTTTACGGGGCGCAGTTCCTCCTCGATCTGCCGGACTCTGAAGCGTGCCTGATCGTCATCGGCACCGTCATCTTCGAGCTCTTCATCCCGCAAGACTTCCTGCTCCACGCTCGGTTCGGGCCCAACTACAACGGTCTCGAATACCAGGTCCCTGACCTGGGCGAAGCCCGCACGGCACTGCAGGCTCGGGGGATCCGCATCACGGGGGACGTCGACGTCGCCTTCTACACGCACCCCTCTGACACCTTTGGGCTCGGCATGGAGTTCTACCACCGCAACTTCCACACCGAGGGTATTCCGAACGGGTATCTCGAGCCGATAAAGCCCGTCGAGTACTGGCGCGATGAGCATCCTCTCGGCTGCACCGGCCTGAAGCGCTACAGCGTCGTCGTTGCGGACATCGACGCCGCCCAAAGCTTCTTTCAGGACTTCATGGGCGCAACGGTCCTGTACGAAGAACCCCGGCCGAAGGTCGGTGCTCGCGTGGTCGGGCTCGATCTGGCCGGCACGGTCGCCGAACTCGTGACCCCGCTCGAGGACGGCGTCATGCAGCGTCACCATGCCCGGTACGGCGACGGCATGCGTTCGACTGTGTTCGAGGTACGAGACCTCCGACAAGCACAGTCCTACTTCGCCGACCGGGGTGTCACCTTGCAGCCGGGCGACGCACCGGACACCCTGGCCATCAGACCCGAAGATAACCGCGGGCTCCTCTTCGAATTCTCCGAATGAGCAGCACGTGTGGGAACCCGGCAAACTATGAGAACCGGACCCATGCAACAGAGCGACAGCGAGGAGGAATTGCAGTATGACGCTCCCGTTTAAGTCCCCATGACCTGGCCGGTCACCATCAAGGGATGAAATGATGGCGGGCGGCCGTCGGGTGTGGTCGCCGAATCCTCTTTGCAGCCGCGAGCGCGCGTTAAGTCTGGCGCGGGACCGTGGGGACCACCAAGTGTCGCTACGAGCACGAACCGGAGATTCCGCTTTACACGTGTGCCCAGCAGCTCTGGGTCGCCATGGAGGAAGGAGTGATCTCGATGACATGACGTGACAGAGCGAAAACTGAGGCAGCCAGCCAGGGAAGGTCTGGCTCGGGGAGACGTCCGGGTCCCCGATAGGGACGCCCCCGTGCGTGGTCGAGAGGCCGGGTGCGAAGCGGGGCGAAACAACTGACCGGTCCGTAGCGAGTGTGATGTTGCGAGGCCTTATAAGCGTCGTCAGGAATCACCTGCCGAACGGCAGGACAAGAGGGAGTCGAGCCGCTGTGTAAGCGGCGAAGACCATGGAAGGTGCCAAAGAGCCGGAAGCGGGCACCGAAGAACCCTTCGGCGTAGTCGGCGTGGAACGGTCAGATGGCTGTCCTCGGAACTGGGGAGATCCTCCTCGGCCCCGTCACGGTGGGTGGCGGGAAGCGATGCCTGTCTATAACCGGTGACCCCGGGAAGTGCCAGGCGGCCGAGAGGAAGTCGGATGGGGTCATATGTAGCAGACGACGGCGAGGGACGGCACAGCCCCGCCCGATGCCAAGGGCCCCTACTTCATCGGTGCAGGCGTGTGAAGTGAAGGAAGTCGGTCAGTGACCAAAGGTCTAGATCAACCGGACATCTCCGACGGCCCCGAGTTGGCCAGCGCCCCTTTGCGGGCCAGGACCATCAGCAAGGCTGAAGGGGTGGACACCTTCCAAGCGCTCCAGCGTGTGCTCTACCGCAGTGCCAAGCAAGACCCACAGCGTCGGTTCCATGCCCTCTACGACAAGGTCACCCGCCGTGACGTGATGTGGAAGGCCTGGGTCAACGTTGCCACCAACCGAGGCGCCCCCGGCGTCGACGGCGTTTCTATTGCGTCGGTCGAAGACGGTGGCGTCGAGGCGGTACGGGCCTTTCTCGATGAACTCGCCGCAGAGATAGAAGCCGAGACCTATCGGCCCAAACCTCTACGACGGGTGAACATCCCCAAGCCCGGGCAACCGGGCAAGACCAGACCGCTCTCGATTCCGTGCTTGCGGGATCGGGTGGCGATGACAGCGGCCAAGATGGTCCTAGAACCGGTCTTCGAGGCAGACTTCTTGCCTTGTTCCTTCGGGTTTCGCCCGAAGAAGTCGGTCCACCAGGCCCTCGAAGTGGTGCGCAACAGCGCCAACAAAGGAGCGCTCTGGGTGCTCGATGCCGATATCTCGGACTGCTTCGGTTCTTTGTCGTTCGACGCCATCATGGCTCAAGTGGCCAAGAGGGTGTCCGATCGCAAGATGCTGAAACTGATCCGGGCCTGGCTTCGGGTAGGGGTGCTAGAGAACGGGGTGGTCACCGACTCGGTGACCGGTGCCCCTCAAGGCTCACCCGTTTCCCCACTCATCGCAAACATCGTGCTCCATGTCCTCGACGAGGCGTGGAGGCGAGAAGGCCAGGGGTTGGGGACGCTCGTCAGGTACTGTGACGACTTCGTCGTGCTCGCTCCGACGAGGGCCAGGGTCATAGAGGCCAAGGCCCGGATCGAGGCGATCCTGGAACCGCTCGGGCTGCAGTTGCATCCCGACAAGACCAGGATCTCCTGCCTCAAAGAGGGCAAGGAGGGCTTTGTCTTCCTCGGCTTCGAGCATCGCATGCGAGAGTCGACGAAGTGGCGAGGGAGATGGTACTTGCAGAAGTGGCCATCACCGCGGGCCATGGCCTCTATTCGGGCCAAGGTCAAACAGCGGACGGCTCGGCGGTTTGCGAGCCTGCCGCTGGACTTTGTTGTCGAGGACCTGAACCGCGTACTGCGAGGTTGGGGGAACTACTTCCGTCGCGGCAACTCGGCACGGAAGTTCAACATCATCGACAGCTACGTCCATGAACGGATGGCCATGTTGGCCAGTGCCAAATACGGGCTCCACGGTCGGAACTGGTCCACCCGCTTCACCTACGGGTGGATGACCGATCTGGGGATCTACCGCCTCACCGGGACGGTGCGCTATTGGGCTGCGTCAGCCTGACGGTGAACGGTGTCGGAGAGCCGGATGAGTGGAGAACCTCATGTCCGGAATCGATAGGGGGCGGTTGGCGGAGCCAACATCTATGGCGAGGCAGAACAAGCACCTTCTGGGAAACCCGAGGGACTGAGCCTGCACGACCTAACGATGATGGCCGAGCCAGCCGCCTACCTTACCGTGGTCCTCTCCCGGTGGCCTCCGACAACAACCAGGAGGTGAAGATGAGGCAGATCAGACAAAAGGTGGGCGGCCTCGACATCCACCGCGACAGCGTTGTCGCCTGCGCGAGGGTGACGGCGCCTGACGGCAGCATCGAGGTCGCCAAAGGGCGATTCAAGACGACCCAAGCGGGCCTGGCCGAGCTGACGGCGTTTTTGATGGACGCCGGAGTCAACACGGTGGCCATGGAAGCGACGGGCATCTATTGGCGCCCCATCTACTACGCCCTCGAAGGGCTCTTCGAAGAGCTGTGGCTCTGTAACGCGCAGCACGTGAAGAACGTCCCGGGCCGAAAAACCGATCTTTCCGATGCCGAGTGGTTGGCTGACGTAGCTGCCCACGGGATGGTGCGGCCTTCCTTCGTGCCTCCGCCCGACATCCGAGAAGTGCGGGAGCTGACCAGGTATCGCAAGACCCAGGTGGACGCCCGCGGCAAAGAGATCCAAAGGCTCGAGAAGATCCTCCAAGACGCGGGGGTGAAGATCACCTCCGTCGCGTCTTCGGTGTGGTCCAAGTCTTCGCGGGCCATGATCGAGGCAATGATCGCCGGCGAGCGGGACTCGGTGGTCTTGGCCGACATGGCCAAAGGGGTCATGCGCAAGAAGACCGACCGGCTCGAAGAGGCGCTCGAGAGCAACTTCGGTGCTCACCACGCCATCGTGTGCCGCCGGATCATCGACCACCTCGACTTCTTGGACGCCTCCATCGCCACCCTCAGTACCGAGATCTGTGCCCGGCTCCTCCCTTTTGAGCCCCAGGTCACCTTGCTCACCTCGATCACGGGGATCTCGGTGACCACGGCGGAGGTCATCGTGGCCGAGACCGGGGCGGACATGAGCCGGTTCCCGACCGCCGGGCACTTGTGTGCCTGGGCCGGGGTGGCACCGGCCAGCTACGAGTCGGCGGGCAAGAAGCGGCCGGCGGGGACCCGCAAGGGCGCACCGTGGCTGAGACGCACCCTGATCGAGGCGGCCCGGGCCGGGGCGCGCACCAAGGGCAGCTACTACTCGGCCCTCTATGCCCGCATCGCCCGGCGCCGAGGACCGAACAAGGCCGTCGTCGCCGTGGCCAACTCCATGCTCGAGACCGCCTGGCACCTACTCAGCACTGGTGCCCTTTACCAAGACCCAGGTGCCGACTACTTCGAGCGCCGTCAGGATCCGGCCATTGAGGCAAAGCGGCTCCAACGCCGGATCGAGGCTCTCGGGTTCACCGTCACCATCGAAGAAAAGGCCGCGTAGACACACACCTTTCGACAACTGCACCTCGTCACGCACCGAGCGGTGCCTCGTTCTGCGCGCCCGTACGCCGCTCACGGCTTTGGCATTTCACCGGAGTTGGTCTCGGCCGATTCGCACATCGCCGAGCCACCGGATGTCTGGACGGCCCGCATCGACCGGAAGTTCCGTGATCGTGCTCCCCACATGGTGAGCAAAGAGAACGGCGATGCCTACATCATTGATGGGGAGGGCAATTCTGCGGCCTTGGTCGGGCTCATGGCCACCAAGCCGAAGTACAAGGATCCTCAGACGAGCTTCGGACTCGAAGGGCGCTGGACCGACGTACCCGAAGGGGCCTACGACCCGATCGCCCGGGCGGCGGAGCTCGACCGCGAAGGGATCGAAGCCGAGATCCTCTACACCTCTGTCGGTTTGGGGCTCTTCGGGCTCCAGGACCACGAGTTCCGCCACGCGTGCTTCCGTGCCTTCAACGACTGGCTCGCCGAGCACTGTGCGGGTGCTCCGAAGCGATTGTTCGGAGTGGCGATGATCGCCATCGACGACATCGACCGCAGTGTCAGCCGAGCTCGAGCGCTGCGTCGACATGGGAATGCGCGGGGCGATGATCAGCATCGGGCAACGGTCGGGGGAGAACTACGGCGACGCCCGCTTCGAGAAGTTCTGGTCGGCGGTAGAGGCACTCGAGGTGCCCATCAGTCTCCACGTCGCGGCAACCGAGACCAGCTGGACGAACACCGAGCAGCAGGTTCGTCGACTTCAGCTGCGTGTTCACGCCCACGATGTACGCCGTCACCTCGATGATCTTCTCGGGGCTGTTCGACCGCCACCCCAAGGTCAAGGTGCTCTCGGTGGAGAACGACGCCTCCTGGCCCCTCGCGGTCCTCGAGCGGATGGACGACCGCTGGACGCACGACCAGCTCTGGGCGCCGGTGAACGGGCAAGCGGCTGGGATCACCTCGGGCCGCAATGCCGAGTCAGATCTTCCATGACCACGTCGCGTGCACGTTCATGCGTGACCGCACCGCGATCGTCAATCGGGAGATCATCGGCCGGGAGAACCTGATGTGGGGCGCCGATTTCCCGCATTTCGACGGAGCGTGGCCGGATTCCGCGGCAATCTTGGAGCGGCAATTCGACGGGGTTCCCCTCGAGGACCAGATGGCGATCGGACGGAACAACGCGATCAGTTGGTACAACCTTCCACTCGAGCTCGCGAGGGCCTCGACCGAGATGGCGGGTACGGCTTCCTAAAGACCGAAAACGTCCGCCAGTTCGCTCGGCAGGGGCGTGTCGAGTTGGGCGTACGTGCACGATCCGGGATCTCGATCGGGTCGCCAACGCTTGAACGACGTGGCATGGCGAAACCGGTCACCTTGCAGATGGTCGTAGGAGACTTCGGCCACAAGCTCGGGACGGAGCGGAGTCCAACTGAGATCCTTGCCGGCACTCCAGCGGCTCTGACCGCCCGGCACGCGCTGCGTGGGGTCGCTTTCTGCCTCCATCCACGGGTGATCAGCCGCGGCACGAGCGTGAAGTGGGGCGAGCTCTCCGACGAATTCCGAACGCTTGGCCACGCTGAAACCCGAGGCCACGCCCACATGGTGGAGCACGCCCTCGGAGTCGAAGAGCCCGAGTAGCAATGAGCCGACCCCGCCGTCTTTGTGCTCGCGATATCCACCGACGACACAGTCGGCCGTCCGTTCGTGCTTTACCTTGAGCATGACCCGCTTGCCGGGCTGATAGCGGAGATCGCCCGCCTTGGCGATGACGCCGTCAAGCCCCGCGCCCTCGAAGCGTGAGAACCAGTCGCGCGCCACGTCGGGACTCCCGGTGGCCGGCGTCAGGTGGATGGGAGGTTCGGCGTTGCCCAGGGCATCTTCCAGGGCGAGTCGTCGGGCGACGAATGATGCACCCTGCAGATCCTTGTCGCCCAATGCCAAAAGGTCGAAGGCGACGAAGGAGGCCGGCGTCGTCTCGGAGAGCAATGCGACGCGTGAGGCGGCGGGATGGATCCGCTGGGTCAGGGCATCGAAATCGAGTCCGGATGATCCGGCGATCACAATCTCTCCGTCGATGACACAGCGGTTGGGCAGATTTTCCATCAATGACCGGCGCAACTCCGGGAAGTAACGGTCCAACGGTTTTTCGTTGCGGCTGCCGAGCACGACATCGGCGCCGTCTCGGAAGACGATGCACCGAAACCCGTCCCATTTGGGCTCGTAGGAGAGCCCGTCCTGCTCGGGAAGCTCCCGGACCAGCTTGGCCAACATGGGAGACACCGGAGGTGTCACGGGAAGTGTCATTGGCCGTGGCTCGCCGTCCAAGCCAGGAATTCGTCCATCGGTCGGGTATTCATGATCCGTTCGGGGGGCACGCCGGTTGCCACCGCCTGTTCACAGCCGAAGCGCTGCCATTCGAGTTGGCCCGGCGCATGCGCGTCGGTGTCGACGACCATGATGCAGCCCACGGAGAGCGCCAGGGAAAGCAGGTCCTCGGGCGGGTCCAGGCGTTCGGGGCGAGAGTTGATCTCGACCGCGGTGCCTGTACGTGCGCACGCCTCGAAGACGGCCTCGGCGTCAAAGGTGGATTGCGGCCGTCCTCTCCCGACCACGATTCGACCGGTGCAGTGGCCCAGAATGTCCGTATGCGGACTCTCGATGGCTCGCAGCATCCGGGCGGTCATCTCCGGAGCGTCCATCCGGAGCTTGGAGTGCACGCTGGCCACCACGACATCGAGCTCCGCCAACAGGTCCTCGTCCTGGTCCAGCGCCCCGTCCTCGAGGATGTCGACCTCGATCCCACTCAGTATGCGAAACGGTGCCAGCTCTTCATTCAATTGCTCGACGATGTCGAGTTGCGCCCGCAGCCGTTCAGGGTTGAGGCCATGCGCCACCGTCAGCCGTGGGCTGTGGTCGGTCAGCGCCCAGTAGGCGTGGCCCAGCTCCCTGGCCGCTTCGGCCATTTCACGGATCGGGCTCCCACCGTCCGACCAGTCGGAGTGACTATGGCAATCACCTTGCAACTGATGAAGCAACCGGGTCGCCCCGGCACTTATGGGAGCAAGGGCACTGGCCTCGAGCTTCTCCAGGTAGGCGGGGGTCTTGCCGGCCAGGGCCTCGGCGATCACCTGGGCGCTCGTCTTGCCGACTTGGGGAATCTTCTGCAGCCCGGCCAGCGTCATCGGCGCAAGGTCGTCGTCGGACAACTCGGCAATGGCCGCGGCGGCATGTCGGAAGGCCCGGACCTTGTACGTCTCGGCACCATCGCGTTCGAGCAGATACGCGATGCGCTGCAGTGCGGCGCGCGGGTCCATGCCACTCATCCTTTCTTGGCCCGGCTGGGCGCCACCCGGGGCGGCTCGTCGGGTTGCTTTGGGTACTCGGGGGGCCACGGGGCGTCGTGCAGGCCGTTCTCCCGGTCACGCGCCGCCATGTCCAGCAAGGGCTGGAGTGATTGCGGCTCGTCCGACCATGGAAGCCCACGGGTCCCCTCGGCGCCGGACGAGTTCAGGGCACGGTACGGAGCGTGAGCTCTTCTGGATGGACCGATGCGACCTCGTCCCAACTGAGAGGCGTCGAGACCTGGCCTCCGACCCTGGGCCGGACGAACCAGGCCCCGAAGACCGTCTTGTGCGGAGCGTTCTGGTTGAAGTCGACGAACACCCGCTCGCCCCGTTCCTCCTTCCACCATTGCGCCGTGATCAGCGCAGGATGGCGACGTTCGAGCTCCCGGGCCAGGGCGATGGCGCCGGCGCGGACCTCGAAGCTGTCCCATTGTGGCGTCGAGCCGCACGTACACATGCACGCCCCGATTGCCCGAGGTCTTCGGGTAGCCGACGATGCCGAGCTCATCGAGGAGGGCGCGGACGTGACCGGCGGCTTCCCGGACCTCGTCGAAGCCGACGCCGGGCTGGGGGTCGAGGTCGATGCGGAGCTCATCGGCGTGAGCGGGGTCGTCGGCCCGGTAGGGCCACAGGTGCAAGCCGAGACAGCCCAGATTGACGGCCCACAGGACGTGGGCGATGTCGGCCACCACCAGTGCATTGGAACGCGTGCCGTTGGGGGTGGTGACTTCCGTAGTCTCGAGCCAACCGGGGGCATTCTTCGGGACGCGCTTTTGGAAGAACGAGTTCTTGCCCGCCCCGTCGGGGAATCGCTCGAGCAGCGCTGGTCGTCCCGCCGCGATACGGCACAACACGTCGCCGATCTCGACGTAGTACGACGCCAGGTCGAATTTGGTGGCCCCGATCTCGGGAAAGTAGATCTTGTCCGGACTGGAGATCTCGACACTCCGGCCAGACGCCTCGATGGTCCGCTTCTCCGAAGGCATCTCAAGAAGAACGCTACCGCAGAGAGTTCGTCCGCGGGGCAAGGCACTCCAGCGCCGCAGGCCCGTCCTTGCAGGTGGAATGGCCGGTCGCATGCGCCGACCTCCCCCTGTCCCGACGGCTCGTGAGCGTCCGGGAAACGGGTGGGGCAGCTCCTTAAGCTTCAATGGTGGTCATGAGCGACGATGAGAGAATTGACGAGGCGAGTGAAGAGTCGATCCCCGCCAGCGATCCCCCGGCCGGATGGGCTGGCGAGGACGAGGACGACCTGATGCCGCCGGAAGCTCCGCGAACTAGGCCGCCGGGCCAGGAGCAGCATCCTCGCGAGCCGGACCGGTCGAGGGCGTCGCAGCCTCGGGCACGCGTGCGCCGAAGTATCGTTGTCGCTGCCGACGCGACGTTGGGAGAGGGCTCATTGTGAAGGTCGTCAGAGTGCAGCATGTCAGCGTGAACTGTCACGGGCGCCTCAGCGCCACCCGGCGGTTCTACTCCGAACTGTTCGAGCTTCCGGAGCTCCCCCGCCCGGAGATTCCCGGTATCGACGGAACGTGGCTGGAACTGGGCGACGTGCAGCTCCATCTCGTCGACGCGGCGGAGTCAGGCGCCTTGCCCGATCCGGTGGCCCCGCACTGGTGCCTCTGGGTCGTCGATATCGACGCCGCCCGTACCGAGTTGGAGGCAGCGGGCATCGACTACATCGAGGGTGCGCAGGGTGACGTGGTGCAGATCTGGATCAGCGACCCCAACGGCCAAGTCGTCGAGTTGCAGCAATCGCGCTCGAGCGAGTCCCATCGCGCCGGGTGACGGAGTGGACGACCCTACCACCTGGAGCGTTTCGTCGCCGCGCAGGGAGCGGGTGGCACGTACGACCAAGTGACGGCGGAGCTACGGCAGGGGCGGAAGGTGAGCCACTGGATGTGGTTCATCTTCCCGCAGATTGCCGGACTCGGGCAGAGCCCGACCTCGAAGAAGTACGCCATCACATCGGTTGACGAGGCGAGGGCCTACCTTTCCCACCCCGTGCTCGGTCCCCGCCTCATCGAATGCGCGGGGATCGTGGTGCCGGTCGGCAGGCCGCACGGCCGAGCAGATGTTCGGAGCGATCGATGCGCAAAAGTTGCGCTCTTCCATGACGCTCTTCTCGGGCCGCGCCGGAGGAGCCGTTGTTCAGGCAGGTGCTCGCCGGCTATTTCGACGGCCAGGAGGACGAGGCCACGATCCAACGGCTCTGAGGCGGTCAGAAGCTCACCGGCGACGGACGAGGGACCTCGGACGGTGTTGGTGGCGACGTAGGTGACCGCGGAGCGGTCGACCTCCCAGCTCGGGAAGCGTCGCAGCACCTCCGCCAGCGCCACCGTGCCCTCCATCCGGGCCAGCGCAGCGCCGAGGCAAAAGTGGGCGCCGTAGCCGAAGGTCACGTGACGATCGATCGAGCGATGGATGTCGTAGGTGTCGGGATCCGGGTACTTGCGCTCGTCGCGGCCCGCGGAGCCGGTCAAGAGCGCGAGGGTCGCCCCTTCGGGCAGGACCGTGCCGTGCAGCTCCACGTCGCGGGTGACGTAACGCCCCTGGATCGGCGACGGCGCCTCGTAGCGTAGGAGCTCCTCCACGCCGCGGGAATCAGGGAGGGGTCTTCCGCCATCTCGCGGCGGGCGTCGGGATACTCCTCGAGCACCAGCGCGGCCCACCCCAACATCCGGGCCACGGTCTCGTTCCCGGCGTTGCTGATGAGCGCCAACATGCCCATGACCTCGAGATCGTCGAGTTTGCGGACCTCGCCCTCCGGTGTCGTCAAGTCGGCCTCCACCAGTGCGGTGATCATGTCGTCCTGGGGCTGGTTGCGACGTTGCGTGATCTGACTCATGTAGTAGCCGATCGTGAGGTTCATCGCCTCCTGGGCCTCAGGCGTCGTGCCTTCCTTGCCCTCCTCGCGGTGAAGGCTGACGTCGCTCCACTCCCGGAGCTGGTCGTGGTCTTCTTCGGGGAACCCGAGCAGGGTGGAGATGACCATCACCGGGAGACGCATGCCGAAGTCCTGGACGAAGTCGAAGCCGCTTTCGCCGACGAACGGATCGAGGTACTCCGCGCACAACTGCCGGATGCGGTCCTCGAGAGCGGCGATGCGACGAGGCGTGTAGGCCCGGCTGACCACCTTTCGGAAGGAGTCGTGGAGCGGGGGATCCATCATGATCATGATCGGAAACGGAGGTTCCTCGCCGATGGCGTCGAGGGTGATACCGCGGGCCGAACTGAATGTCTCGGTGTCGAGTGACGCTGCCAGCACGTCCGAGAAGCGGCTCAGAGCCCAGAATCCGTAGCGCTCGTTGTGGTAGACGGGCGCCTCGTCGCGGAGACGCCGCCACGCTTCATACGGAGCTTTCCGCTGGTCAGCATGGTACGGATCCCAATAAGGACCCAAGGTCACTTCAGTCATGGCCCCTCGTTTCGCCGAACGTCCTCTTCAAGCTACCTGAAACGAGGTGTTGCGATCGGACGGGCGAGCGCTACTCCTCACCCCTTCAGCCAGGCGCACCATTCGTCGACGCCCTCGCCGGTGCGCGCGCTGGCGAGGATCACGTGTGCAGAAGGGCTCACTGCCTTCACATTCGAGAGCAACTGGTCGAGATCAAAGTCGAGGTGGGGCAGGAGGTCGATTTTGTTCACCACGACGACCTCGGCGGCACGGAACATGACGGGATACTTGAACGGCTTCTCCTCGCCCTCCGTGATGGCATAGATCATCGCCTTCGTCTGCTCCCCGACCCTGAACTCGGCGGGGCAGACCAGGTTGCCGACGTTCTCGATGATGAGGAGCTCGAGGTCGTTGAGCGGTAGCCGGCCCAAGCCGGCCCGGACCATCACTGCATCGAGGTGACATTCGCCCCCGAAGCCCGGCGCTCGTGTTGACGACCGCCAAGGCGGTCGCTCCCGCCCCTTCGAGCGCGTCGGCATCCAGGCTGGTGGCGATGTCACCTTCGAGAACGCCGATGCGGATGCTTCCGCCGAGCGCGTGCAAGCGTGCGCTTGAGCAACGTGGTCTTTCCTGCGCCGGGAGACGACATGAGGTTCACCGCCCGCACTCCCGCATCGGCCAACACCGCACGGTTGACCTCGGCCACACGGTCGTTCTCTGAGAGGAGGTTCTCCAGTATCTCTATGCGGAATGAACCCGTCTCTGTGTAACCGCCGTGATCACCCACGTCGCGATGGAAATGCGACAGCGCCATCGTGATTGTGCGCATGTTCATGAGCATCCTCCCCGTGCCCATGGTCGGTGCCATCCGTGTGAAGGTGAAATCTGCCCATCTCTATACCCCCACCTCCATCGAAACGATGAGGAATTCTTCGCCGCTGAGCAAGGTCACGTCGAAGCTCGCGCAGGAGCCGCAGATCAAGATCGGCAGGTCCAGCGTGGTCTCCGCCTCGCACTCTTGACACTTGACGGCGGCGGGAACTTGTTCGATCGACAGCGCGCATCCTTTGAGTTCCGTGCTTTCCGTGAGGATCTCCCAGCCGAGCTGCAAGGCATCGGGGACGACTTGGCGTAGGTGCCCGATCCTTACAGTCACTTGTGTCACGGGTCGGCCCTCGGCCCGTTTCAGGGTCGTGCCGACGATGGCATCACAGACGGAGAGTTCATGCACGGTGTGCCTTTCCATCACGGAGCATACAGATATCGCCCCGCGTTATGACAGAGCCCGCGACACCCACCCTTGCCACAAAGCGATGCAAAAGACACTCATTTACAGCGAAGGCGTGCCGTTGTATCACTGCAATTGGCCGCCGCGCAGACGCGACCATGAGCCGAGGAGGGGACCGTGACGGTAACCGATGCCGAGGAGGCTGTCGTCCACGTCCTGTGGATCAATGCGGGGCTCAGCTGTGATGGGGACTCCGTCGCACTCACCGCGGCGACGCAGCCGAGCATCGAAGAGATCGCCCTCGGCGCCCTACCCGGCCTCCCGAAGATCGCCGTCCACTGGCCGCTCATCGATTTCGAGTGTGGTCCCGTCGGAGGGGCCGATGACTTCCTCGAATGGTTCTTTAAGGCCGATCGGGGCGAGTTGGACCCCTTCGTGCTGGTGGTGGAAGGCTCCATCCCCAACGAAGCCATCAAGCGTGAGGGCTACTGGTGCGGCTTCGGGAACGACCCCGACACCGATCAGCCCATGACGACCAGCGAATGGCTGGACCGCCTGGCGCCAAAGGCCCTGGTGGTCCTGTGTGCCGGCACGTGTGCCTGCTACGGCGGGATCCATGCCATGGCCGGCAACCCGACGGGAGCGATGGGCGTCCCGGACTACTTGGGATGGGACTGGACGTCGAAGGCCGGCATCCCCATCGTGTGCGTGCCCGGATGCCCGACCCACCCCGACAACCTCTCCGAGACCATCCTCTACCTGCTCTACCAGGCCACCGGACAGGCACCCGATGATCCCGCTCGACGATGCCCTGCGGCCCCAGTGGCTCTTCGGCAGCACGGTGCACGAAGGCTGCGACAGGGCCGGCTACTACGAGCAGGGGGACTTCGCCAACGAGTACGGCTCGCCCAAGTGCATCGTGAAGCTCGGGTGTTGGGGTCCCGTGGTCAAGTGCAACGTGCCCAAGCGGGGCTGGATCAACGGTGTCGGCGGGTGCCCCAATGTCGGCGGGATCTGCATCGGGTGCACCATGCCCGGGTTCCCGGACAAGTTCATGCCGTTCATGGACGAACCGCCCGGAGCCCGCGTCTCGAGCCTGGCCAGCGGGATCTACGGCCGAGCGATCCGCAGCCTGCGCAAGATCACGGCCCACACGCTCGATGACGAACCGAAATGGCGCAAGCCCGGCGGCGACCTATCCACCGGCTACGAGAAGATCTGGAGGTAGGACGATGCCCACCAAGAAGTTCACGGAGGACAAGAACGGTCTGGTCGAGATGGCATGGGACCCGATCACGCGTATCGTCGGCAGCCTCGGGATCTACACCAAGATCGACTTCGGCAAGGGCAAGGTGGCCGAATGCCACAGCACCTCGTCGATCTTCCGCGGCTACAGCATCTTCATGAAGGGCAAGGATCCGCGCGACGCCCACTTCATCACCAGTCGGATCTGCGGCATCTGCGGCGACAACCACGCCACCTGCTCGTGCTACACGCAGAACATGGCCTACGGGGTCAAGCCGCCCGCACTGGGCGAGCAGATCGTCAATCTGGGCGAGGCGGCCGAGTACATGTTCGACCACAACATCTTCCAGGAGAACCTGGTCGGGGTCGACTTCTGCGAGAAGATGGTGGCCGAGACCAACCCGGGAGTGCTGGAGCAGGCCAACCGGACCGAAGTCGCCTCACGCGGCTGAGCACGGCTACAAGACGATCGGCGACATCATGCGCTCGCTCAACCCGTTCTCGGGCGAGTTCTACCGAGAGGCACTCCAGGTCAGTCGCTACACCAGGGAGATGTTCTGCCTGATGGAGGGGCGCCACGTCCATCCGTCCACCCTCTATCCGGGTGGTGTGGGCACGACGGCCACCATCCAGCTGTTCACCGACTACTACACGCGGCTCATGCGCTACGTCGAGTTTATGAAGCGGGTCGTGCCCATGCACGACGACCTTTTCGACTTCTTCTACGAGGCTCTCCCGGGGTACGAAGAGGTGGGCCGGCGTCGCATCCTGCTCAATTGCTGGGGCGCCTTCCAGGACCCCGACGTCTGCAATTTCGAGTACAAGGACATGACGACGTGGGGCCGGGCGATGGGCGTGACGCCCGGCATCGTGGTCGACGGCAAGCTGGTCACCAACGACCTGGTCGAGATCAACCTCGGCATCCGGATCCTGCTCGGCCACTCCTTCTACGACGACTGGGAAGACCAGTCGATGTTCGTGACGAGGGACCCACTGGGCAACCCGGTCGACCGGCGCCACCCGTGGAATCAGCACACCAATCCCCAGCCACAAAAGCGCGACTTCGATGGCAACTACAGCTGGGTCATGTCGCCCCGCTGGTTCGACGGCAAGGACCACCTGGCGCTCGACACCGGAGGAGGACCGCTGGCCCGGCTGTGGTCGACCGCGCTTTCCGGCCTGGTCAACACCGATCACCTGAAGGCAACCGGCACCAGTGTGCAGATCCACCTTCCCAAAACGGCTCTCAAGGGCCCGGTCGACCTCGAATGGAAGATCCCGCAGTGGTCCAACACCCTCGAGCGGGATCGGGCGAGGACCTACTTCCAGGCCTACGCTGCTGCGGCGGCGCTCGACTTCATGGAGCTGGCGCTCAAGGACGTCCGGGCCGGCCGGACCAAGACATGGGAGCCCTTCGACGTTCCCGACGAGGCGATCGGGTGTGGATTCACCGAAGCCGTCCGTGGCGTGCTGTCGCACCACATGGTCATAAAGGGCGGGAAGATCGCCAACTACCACCCGTACCCGCCGACACCGTGGAACGCCAACCCGCGTGACTCCTACGGCACGCCCGGTCCCTATGAGGACGCGGTGATGGATACGCCGATCTTCGAGGAGAACACCCGGGAGAACTTCAAGGGCATCGACATCATGCGGGCCGTGCGCAGCTTCGACCCCTGCCTCCCCTGCGGCGTGCACATGTACCTCGGCAAGGGCAAGGTCCTGAAGAAGATGCACTCCCCCAGCCAGGTGGCCAATCCCGACGACCTGGCCTTCTGAGCGCGGCGGAGAGATGCACCGAACCCCAGAACCTCCGGGCGATCGGCGATCGCATCGAGCAGGGCCTCGACGAGCTGCATGCCATTGCCGACCCGCGCACGATGAATCTGGCCGAGGAGCTCCTGCGTCTCGTCACCGAGCTCTACGGGGCCGGGTTCGCCCGGATCATTGAACTCTCCCGGGAGCACGCACCCTCGCTGATCGACGAATTCGTTCGGGACGATCTGGTGGCCAGCCTCCTCCTGGTGCAGGGCCTCCACCCCGAGTCCGTCGACAGCCGGGTGGAGGCGGCCCTGGTCTCCGTGCGGCCGTTCCTGGCCCAGCACGGCGGCGATGTCGAGCTGCTCGGTATCGACGACGAGCTCGGTGCCGTCAAGTTGCGCCTGCTCGGGAGCTGCGACGGCTGCCCCTCGTCGGCCAGCACCCTGCAAGGCGCGGTCGAGGTGGCGATCGTCGAAGCGGCGCCCGAGATCGTCCACATCGTCGTGGAGACCACGACACCGCCCGCGGCGAGCGTGCCCATCTCGCTCGGTGCCAAACCGGCGTACGACGAGTGTCCCGCTCGAGGTGTCGACGGGGTGAGCGACCCCCTGGCCGTGCTGCAGCGGATCCGGGACAGCAGGCCGCGGGAGATCCCGCGCTCCGGGGAGGTCTGCGAGCTGTGCACCGAGCCGATCCCCGATGACCACGGCCACCTGGTCGATCTGGCGGCCCGCACCCTCTTGTGCGCCTGTCGCGGTTGTCACCTGTTGTTCCTGTCCGAGGGAGCGGGGGGTTCGCATTTCAGGGCAGTTCCCGATCGCTTCCTCGCATTTCCCGATTTCGCCCTCTCCCCCGCGCAGTGGGACAACTTGCAGCTCCCGGTCGACGTGGCCTTCTTCTTCCTCAATTCGTCCCTCGACCGGGTGGCCGCCTTCTACCCGGGACCCGCCGGCGCCACCGAGTCCGAGCTCCCGCTCGATACTTGGGCGGAGGTCGTGACAGCCAATCCCCAACTCGGCACGCTGCAGCCTGACGTGGAGGCGTTCCTGGTGCGCGCGCGCGGGCCGACGGGGGCGGCACGGAGTGTTACATCGTCCCCATCGATGCCTGCTACGAACTCGTCGGTCACCTGCGCCGCCTCTGGCGGGGCTTCGACGGCGGTCAGGAGGCAAAGGCCAAACTCGATGAATTCTTCGACGACGTGGCGTCGAAGGCGCGATGACCGCCCTGTCGTTCGCGGTGCTGCACGGGCGGGCCGAGCCCCACGCTGCGGTGCCGACGATCATGCTGCGGTTGCGAGTCGAGGAGGCGGACGGCGCCAGCGTGCACGCCCTGGCGCTGCGCTGCCAGATCCGCATTGAGCCACAGCGCCGCCGTTACGGGCCCGAGGAAGCGAGCCAGCTCTACGAGTTGTTCGGGGAGACACCCCAATGGGGTGACTCACTGCGCCCGTTCCTCTGGACCCACGTCTCGACCACCATCGGGAAATTCGACGGCGCCACGGAATTCGATCTTCCGGTGGAATGCACCTACGACTTCGACGTGGCGGGCGCCAAATACCTGCACGCCGTCACCGATGGCGACATACCGCTGCTCCTGCTCTTCTCGGGCACGCTCTTCACCCGGGGTACGTCAGGCTTCTCGGCCGAGCCCCTGTCATGGTCCCTCGAGGCATCGCACAAGCTCCCGGTGTCGGTATGGCGCGCCATGATGGACCTCTATTTCCCCAACAGCGGCTGGCTCCGAATCGATCGCGACACCCTGAACGCACTGCAGCGCTTCCGCTCCTCCCGCGGCCTGCCCACGTGGGACCACGCCTTCGAGCAACTGCTCAAGGAAGCGGGAGAGGAGGGGCAATGAGCGATGCCGACGGCGCCGCACATGGCCGCTTCGCACCTGACCGATTCGAGGCCGCGCGCGCGGTCGCCGACGCCGTCCTGTACGAGGGGTACGTGCTCTACCCGTACCGAGCGAGCTCGCGCAAGAATCAGGCCCGCTTCCAGTGGGGTGTGCTCACCCCCCGCGGCTTCAGCGAAGCCGAAGGCTCCGAACGGTGGTCCCTGCGCACCGAATGCCTCGCCGAGCCGGGAACCAGCTCCGTGCTGTCGGTCCGCGTGCGTTGCCTGCAGGCGCAGCACCGCCGCTGTGATCGGCGAAGGGACTTCTCCGCCGCCCCGAGCGATGCCTTGTTCGAGCCGGTGGACGCACTCGACGTCGACGGCGTGGTGCACATGAGGTGGGACGAGGCTGTCGAGCAGATCGTCGATGTCCCGGCGTGGCCGCTGCAAGAGGAGTTCGTCCATTCGCAGCCGTTCTCCTTTGCCGCGACGGACGGAGCGGAACTGATCCACGACAGGCTGGGCACTGTGGTGGGTCGCTTCGTACGGACGCGTGCGCGCCTCACCGGAACCGTGTCCGTTGACGCGACGAGACCCTCTCCTCATCTCCCGTTCGTCAAGATCGGCGTGACGGTGGAGAACACCACGCCGTGGTCCGGAGGCGGCCTCCACCGCGACGATGCCATGGCACAGAGCTTGATCGCCGTGCACACGATGCTGGCCATCGACGAGGGGAGGTTCGTCTCCCTCCTCGATCCCCCTGACCGCGCCGTCGCCGTGACGGCCAGCTGTCACAGCGAGGGGTCCTACCCGGTCCTCATCGGTCAGGGCGACGCTGTCGTCCTGTCGTCGCCGATCATCCTCTACGACCATCCCGAGGTGGCACCGCAGAGCCCGGGAGACCTCTACGACAGCCTGGAGATCGACGAGATCCTGGCCCTGCGGGTCATGACGCTGACCGACGAGGAGAAGTCCGAGGCCCGAGGCACCGACCCTCGGGCGGCAGCCATCATCGACCGCTGCGACGACATGTCGCCCGAGACGTTGCGTGCCCTGCACGGGCAGATGAGGTCGGTCGACGTACCGACCTGGGGCGAACTCCCCGAACTCGAGGAGAGGTGCCCTGGTGGGACCCCGAGGCCGACGCGTCCTTCGATCCCTGGACCGAGACGGCATGGGTGGGCGGCGTGGCCCTCAGCAAGGGCAGCGTGGTCCGCCTTCGCCCCTCGCATCGTGCCGACGCGCACGACATGTTCCTGGCCGGCATGCGCGCCACGGTCGGAGGGGTATTCACCGATGTAGACGGTGAGCAGCACGTCGCCGTCACCGTGGACGACGATCCCGCCACCGAGGCGCTGGCCTCGCAGGGGCGATTTCTGTTCTTCCACCCCGACGAGGTGGAGCCGCTGGTGGCGCAGAGGCATGACCGGTGAGCGGCGGCGTCCTGGTGGCGGGCATCGGCAACATCTTCCAATCCGATGACGGGTTCGGCGTCGAGGTGGCGAACCGCATGAATGGGCGAGCCCTTCCGGTGGGCGTCCGGGTCGAGGACTACGGCATCCGGGGCGTCCACCTGGCCTACGAGTTGCTCGACGGCTATGACGCCCTCGTCCTTCTCGACGCCCTCCCGATGGGCGAGCCGCCCCGGCACCCTGGCCCTCTTCGAGCCGGACCTCGACGCATCGACGACCGACGGAGGGACGACGCCGGTCATGGACGCCCACACCATGAGCCCGCATGTCGTGCTGGCCACCCTGGGCCGTCTGGGCGGCCGGGTGGACCCGACGTTCATCCTCGGTTGCCAGCCCGCCACGCTCAAAGAAGGCATGACGCTGTCACCCCTGGTGTCGGCCGCCGTCGACGGTGCGGTGGAGATGTGCATCGAACTCGTCACGCGAATTCTCGAACCAGCCGGAAAGGGGACATCTTCATGATCCGACGCGCGGTAGTTCTGCTGGTACTCGCTGGCCTGGCGGCGCTTGTGTACCAGTCCATACCCGACATCACCCGCTATCTCCGGATACGGAGGATGTGATGACGCCATGTGCCTAGGGATCCCCGGTCAGCTACGCGAGTTCAGCCACGTCCATGAGCACCTGGCCCGCGTCGAGGTGTCCGGCATCACGCGGATCATCAACATCGGCCTACTCGAGGACGAGGATCTTCGGCCCGGTGATTGGGTCCTCATCCACGTCGGTTTCGCCATGTCGAAGATCGACGAGAAGGAAGCTGCGCTCGCCCTGGCCTCGTTGCAGCTGATGGGCCAGGCCTACGACGACGAACTCGATGCGTTCTGGTCGTCGGCCATCGCCAGCGAAGCTCGGGACTGAGGAAGGATCGCGATGCGCTTCGTCGACGAGTACAGGGACCCGAAGGCGGCGCGCGCCCTGGTGGCACAGATCACGGCTCTGGCCGGCGACGACCACTTCACGTTCATGGAGGTGTGCGGCGGCCACACCCACACCATCTACCGGCACGGGATCGAGCACGTCCTCCCGCCGACGATCGAGCTCGTGCACGGGCCCGGGTGCCCGGTGTGCGTCATCCCGATGGGCCGGGTGGACGACGCGATCGCGGTGGCCCGGGAACCCGGTGTGCTCTTCACCTCGTTCGGCGACATGATGCGCGTCCCCGGCAGCAAGGGAAGCTTGTTGCAGGCCAAGGCCGAGGGGGCCGACGTGCGGTTCGTCTACTCGCCGTTGGATGCCCTGAAATTGGCACAGGAGAACCCCGATCGCCAGGTGGTGTTCTTTGCCGTCGGCTTCGAGACCACAGCGCCGTCCACGGCGCTCACGCTCCAGGCGGCCAAGGCGAAGGGGATCACGAACTTCAGCGTGTTCTCGAATCACGTGACGATCGTGCCGCCCCTCAAGGCGATCCTCGAATCGCCCGATCTCCGCCTCGACGGCTTCCTGGGCCCCGGTCATGTGTCGACCGTCGTCGGGCAGCGGCCCTATCGCTTCGTCCCCGACGAGTACGGCTTGCCCCTGGTCACGGCCGGCTTCGAACCGCTCGACATCCTGCACGCCATCTCCATGCTGTTGGCGCAAATTCGTGAAGGCCGGTGCGAGGTCGAGAACCAGTACTCCCGGGTCGTCCGCGAGGAGGGCAACCCCCGGGCGCTGGCCGTCCTGGCCGAAGTATTCGAGCTGCGGCCTCACTTCGAATGGCGGGGACTGGGTTTCATCTCGCAGAGCGGCCTCAAACTTCGCCCGGCGTTCGCCGCCTTCGACGCCGAGTTGCGCTACGAGATCCCGGGGGTCCGGGTAGCCGATCCCAAGGCATGCCAATGCGGCGAGGTGCTCAAGGGTGTGATCAAGCCGTGGGAGTGCAAGGTCTTCGGGACGGCCTGTACCCCCGAGACTCCTATCGGGACCTGCATGGTCTCCTCCGAAGGAGCATGCGCGGCGTACTACAACTTCGGTCGGATGCATCGCGAGGCGGCCGTGGTCCTCGGACGACGCAGCGCGCAACAGGCATGACGGCGTTGACCACCTCTGAGGCTCGTCATCGGATCCGGGTGAGCGGTGTCGTCCAAGGTGTCGGCTTTCGCCCCTTCGTCCACCGCCTGGCCACCGGTCTCGGCCTCTCTGGTTATGTGGGCAACGACAGCGACGGGGTCTTCATCGAGGTGGAAGGGGACGAGCCCACCCTCGAACAATTCGCGGCGCGCCTCCACGGCGAGGCGCCTCGGTCAGCCCGGATCTTCGGCATTGCATCCTCATCGATGGTGCCGCGGCACGAGGCCGGGTTCCGCATCGTCGAGAGCCATGCACTCGGGACGCCCCACACCTTCGTGGCGCCGGACATCGCCGTGTGCGCCGACTGTGTGGCCGAGATGTTCGATCCCGCCGACCGCCGCTGGCGTTACCCCTTCATCAACTGCACCAATTGCGGGCCCCGGTTCACGATCACGCGCCGGCTCCCCTACGACCGTCCACACACCACCATGGACCGTTTCGCGTTGTGCGAGGCCTGCGCGCGTCGAGTACCACGACCCTGGGGACCGCCGCTTCCACGCCCAACCCGTGGCCTGTGCGACCTGCGGCCCCCATTTGTGGTTCGACGGTCCCGACGGCGTCATCAGCGGCACCGAGCAGGCCCTTGCGGCCACGCAGCGTGCGCTGGCCGCCGACGCCATCGTCGCTCTCAAGGGACTCGGCGGCTACCACCTGGCCTGCGACGCAACATCGGGAGCAGGCACTCAGGAAGCTGCGCGTGCGCAAGCACCGCGCGAGCAAGCCCCTGGCCGTCATGGTGCGCGACATGGAGGTGGCGCACTCGCTGGCGTGGATCAACCCCCAGGAAGAAGAGCTGCTGCGCAGTCCGGAGCGCCCGATCGTGCTCGCTGGCCAAGCGTCCGCGGCACCAACCTGGCCGAGGAGGTGGCGCCCGGACAATCCGACCGTCGGACTCCTGCTCCCCTACACGCCGCTGCATCATCTCCTGTTCCACCAGGTGCCGGGGCACGAGGCACCTCGCCTGCGCATGCTGGTGATGACGAGTGGGAACCTTTCCGACGAGCCCATCTGCTACGAGGATGCGGACGCGCGCACTCGCCTCGAGAACATCGCGGACGCCTGGCTGCTCCACGATCGGCCCATCCACGTGCCGTGCGACGACTCGGTCGTGCGGATGGGTGACGGCGACGTCCTCCCGATCCGGCGTTCCCGGGGCTACGCCCCCCTCCCCGTCCGCCTGCCCTTCGAGGTGGCGCCGGTGCTGGCCATGGGGGGTGAGCTGAAGAACACGTTCTGCCTGGCCTCGGGTCGTGAGGCCTGGGTCAGTCAACACATCGGCGACATGGGCAGCCTCGAGACACTGACCGCCTTCGGGCGGTCGGTGCGCCAGTTCGAGGACATGTATGCCGTCAACCCCGGGTCCATCGTCGCCGATGCCCACCCCGGCTACCAGACCCGACGGTGGGCCGACGAGCAGGACGCCTGCGCTGTTTCGCTGGTCCAACATCACCATGCCCATATCGCGGCCGTCATGGTGGAGCACGGCGTGCCCGAGGGCGATCGCGTCATCGGGTTCGCCTTCGACGGCACCGGCTACGGCACCGATGGCGCCATCTGGGGCGGCGAGGTCCTCATTGCCGGGTACGACGGGTTCGAGCGACCGGTGCACCTGCGCTACGTACCCCTGGCCGGCGGCGACGCCACGGTCCGTAAGCCGTACCGCGCCGCGTTGGCCCACCTATGGGCTGCAGGCATCGAATGGTCACACGGACCTCCCGCCCGTCGAACGCGCCACAGAGAACGAACGGGATGTCTTGCGCTCCCAGCTCCAGCAATCGGTGCACTGCGTCCTCTCGTCGAGCATGGGTCGCCTCTTCGACGCCGTGAGCTCCCTGATCGGCGTGCGGCACGAGGCGTCCTACGAGGCGCAGGCGGCCATGGAGCTCGAGTGGGCGGCCAGCGACCACCTCGACGCTGCACGGCCCTATTCCTTCGCCATCGCCGGCGGTCACTTCGATGCGGCGCCCGTGCTCCGTTCCCTGATCGACGACATGCGGGCCTCCTATCGGATCGGTCCCATGGCCGCGGGGTTCCACCTCGCCGTGGCCGATCTCATCGCGCAGGTCGCTGTCGACCTCCGTGCCGACACGGGAATCAACCGGGTCGCGCTCAGCGGTGGTGTCTTCCAGAACGTCCTCGTCCTGCGCCTGGCCAGAGCGAAGCTGGCGGAGCGCAGCTTCGAGGTGTTGACGCACCGGCTCGTGCCCCCCAACGACGGCGGCCTGGCGCTCGGACAAGCGGTCCTGGGCGGCCGCGCCGCGGCGAGAAGCCGGGCGTGATGATCTGCAGCGGGCCAGCCGCGGAGTTGGCGGCAACCGCCTTCACCCTGGCCCGGGCCTTCGCCACCGGAGCCACCATGTGGTGCGTGGCACCGGCATGGCCCTCCCATGCCCGGCACGTGGCAGTGGAGTTCGTGCACCCGGTGATCGTCGGCAAGAGGGCATTGCCCGCCCGCAGCCTCGAGGGGGCCGAGGCCGAGGGTGCACTGCGGCTCCTGGCCCGTCCCGGCGACATCCTCCTCCTCGTCGGCACTGATGACCAGGGCGTGACCGATCTCCTGGGTCGGGCCGAAGCGTGGGGCCTGGCACGGATCTGGCTGGGAGTCGGGCGCCGACCTCCGACGAGCCGGGTCGAGCACCTCGTCTGGTCGGAGACCGACAATCCCGATCTGACCGCGCAGTGCGGCGACATGGTGCTCCTCTACCACCTGCTCTGGGAACTGACCCATGTCGTGTTCGAACATCCCGGCCTGCTCGCCCCCGAGCATGCCTGCGCCGAGGAAGTGTGCATCACGTGCTCCGACGAAGGACGGGTCGCCGAGGTCCGCGCCGTGCACACCGACGGTCTGGTCGACGTGATCGTGCAGGGAGTGCCCGAAACAGTCGACGCCAGCCTGGTCGATCCGGTGGGTCCGGGCGATCTGGTCCTGGTCCATGCGGGGGTGGCGTTGGCCACACTCGCCGGTGACCGGCCATGACCACTGAGCCCACCGGGTTCCTGTACCCCTTCCTCGCAGCGGAAGAGCGCGACGGGTCCACGCTGCTCGCCGACCTGGCGCAATCGGCCATCGCCAAAATCCACGAGAGTGCGTCGCTGCGCACGCGCAGCATCGAGGGCAACGCCCGGACGATCGAACAGGCCGCCACGGAGATGGCCCGGCGGTTCACGAACGGCGCTCGGCTCTTCGTCTTCGGCAACGGCGGGAGCGCCACCGACGCCGAGGGGGCGGTCCAGCTGTTCGGTGCACCGCCCCATGGGCGCGCCCTCCCGGCGCTGTCCCTGGTCGACGACGTCGCCGTACTGACCGCACTGGCCAACGACGTCGGATTCGACCTGGTCTTCTCCCGCCAGCTCATCGCCCACGCGAAGCCGGGTGATATCGCAGTCGGCTTCTCGACCAGTGGCGATTCGGTGAACGTCCTCCGGGGTCTCGAGGAAGGATCGCGGCGCGGACTGCTCACGATCGGGTTCTGCGGCTACGAGGGCTCGGCCATGGCGCTCAGCGAGTCCGTGACGCATTGCCTGGTGGTGCGGTCCGAGAGCGTCCACCGCATACAGGAGGCCCAGGCCGCTCTGACGCTGCAGCTGTGGTCGGACGTGCAGTGCCGTCTCGGCGAGAAGGGGATCAAGTGACCGACACGGCGCAGACCGGTCGGGAGGCCGCCGTCTTCGAGCGCATCGAGGCCTTTCGCCGGCGCCGCCCCCGCTTGCGAGAGGAGGTGGTGACCCTCGCCCACGGTGCCGGCGGGAAGGCCTCGGCAGCGTTGCTCGCCGGGGTGTTCCTCCCGGCCTTCGCAGGCGACGAGACGGGGGCCCAGACAGACGCCGCCGTCGTGCCACTGCCTTCAGGGGAGCGGCTGGCTTTCAGTGCCGACTCCTATGTCGTCAAGCCGCTGCGCTTTCCCGGCGGCTCCGTCGGCCATCTCGCCGTGCACGGCACGGTGAACGACCTGGCCATGATGGGTGCGCGGCCGGTCGCCCTCTCGGCGGCCTTCGTTCTCGAGGAGGGCCTCTCCATCGACGCCCTACGCGAGGTGGTGGCCGACATGGCCGAGGCAGCGGCAGCGGCGGGCGTCTCCATCGTGACCGGCGACACGAAGGTGGTCGACAGGGGCGCGGCCGACGGCATGTACATCTCGACGGCCGGCATCGGGCTCATCCCAGCGGAGCGCGAGCTGTCGGCCGGCAGGGTGCGCGAGGGCGACGTCGTGCTCTGCTCGGGCACCATCGGCGACCACGGGACGGCGGTCATGCTCGCCCGCGGTGACCTCGCCATCGAGGCCGACATCGGGTCGGACACCGCTCCACTGAACGGGCTGGTGGAGTGCCTCTTGGAGCGGGCCCCGTCGACCCGTTGGCTCAGAGACGCCACCCGGGGCGGCGTGGGCACGGTCTGTAACGAATTGGCCCGTGACGCCAACCTCACCGTCGTGCTGGAGGAGCCCGCGCTGCCCGTGCGCCCTGCCGTGGCGGCAGCCTGCGAACTCCTGGGTATCGATCCGCTCTATGTGGCCAACGAGGGAAAGCTCATCGCCGTCGTCGCACCCGAGGAGTCCGAGGCGGCACTCGCGGCCATGCGTGCGCATCCCTACGGAGCAGAGGCCGCCCGGATCGGACGGATCCACTCGACACCTCCCGGCATCGTCGTGCTCCGGACCACCTTCGGGGGTACCCGGATCGTCGACATGCTGGTCGGAGATCCCCTGCCCCGCATCTGCTGAGACGCGGTCAGTTTCTTTTTGAGAAGACCGGGTAGTAGTACCGGATACACCTCTCCGGAGGAGGATTCGCGTGGCACAGGCAGGAGCCGACGATGGCGACCGTGGGTCCTCGCTTTCCTCACGGGAGCACGTTCCCCCCGCTGACCGTGACCCCGTCGCACAGCATCGGCCTCGACGCCAGTTCCTCCATTCGGCCATGCTGCTGCTCTTGGCGGAAAAGCCCCGTCACGGCTACGCCCTCACCAACGCCATCGCCGATCTCGGCCTGGGCGACATGGACCGCCCCAGGATCTACCGGGCTCTGGCCGAGCTCGAGGTGAACGGTCTGGTCAAGGTCTGGGACGAGTCATCGAATTCGGGTCACGTACGGCGGGTCTATTCGGTCACGGATCTCGGGCATGCATCACTCAGCGCCGCCGCCGTCATGGTCGCCCACGAACGCTCGGCGTTGGACAACTTCCTGCAGCGCTACGGTCGGATTGCCGCGACGTCGCCGAACTGCGACACGCGCCGGTCGTCCACCTCGGCGCGCCAACCCGGTGCGACCTTCGACACGATCCGGACAGATACCCGAGTGCACCCGTCGGGACGACCGCCAGAATGAGGCCGCATCACCTCGAGTCCATCGACGACACGGCTGCGGGCGTCCCTGGCGCTCTGGCGAGCGCGGCCTCATGGCGTTCCGCCCTCGAGGCGACGAGTTGGGCAATGCGACGTTCGAAGTCCTCGGCACGTGCGAGCGCATCCGCAAGATCTTCGGGGGAGCTCAGCACCCGTACGGATGCACTGCCCGTCGAGCAGTGCATCTCACTGTCGATATCCATTTGATCACCTTCCCTGCGAGGCCTGTGTCCGTGTCGGATCACCGTTTACAAATGGTCGCTGCCCGATGGCTATTTCCAGATTTCCCGGATTGAAACATCGGTAGCCAACGTGTCACGCCCCCGCGTCCAATTCCCTCCAACGGTAAGCTCGACCCGAGGAGGGCCCGTCGTGAGCCGATGCTGGGACCAACAGCTGTTCGAGTTCGACACCTATGGCTTCGCCGTGCTCCCGGCGGTGTTGGATCCGGAGACCAGCGGCCGCCTGGCCGCCCGCCTCGATCTCCTCGACGAGCAACGGGGTATCGACTACGTCCACGACAACGCCTTTGCCCGCCACGTCTCGTCCGTCTATGCCGACGACGACGAGTTCATGTCCCTGATCGACTACCCCGATGTCCTGGGCTTCCTCGAGGCGGTCCTCGGTCCCCAATTGATTCTCGGGAGCTGCAATGCCCGTATCGTGCGACCGGGCGACCCCCTGCAAGGATTCCACAGCGACATTCCGAGCCAGCTGCGCCGGAGTGGCGCCCCGGTCATGGTGAACGCAGTATGGATGATCGACGCGTTCACCGAGGACAACGGCGCCACACGTTTCGTGCCGGGGAGCCACCTGGCAGCGTCCGCCACTCCCCCGCCCGACGTCACCATCCCCCACGAGGTGCAGGCGATCGGACCCGAGGGCAGCGTGCTGATCTTCAACGGCCAATGCTGGCACGGGGGCGGGGCCAACAAGAGCGACGGCGTCCGCCGCGCCGTCTTCGCCCATTACCGGGTCAGCCCCTGGATGCGGTTCGCCATCGATCCGTCCCGCTGGGTCTCCGCCGAGCAGTGGGACCGCATGACGCCGCGCCAACGTGCATTGCTCCGCATGACCGACGCCGTCGACCAACCCACGGCGGCCGACTACTACTGAACCGACTCTTGTGACCGGGGGCGGCCGCCAGTAGAAAGCCAGGGGGCTGGTTATCTTCCCGTGGTTCGGGTACGTTCGGACTTGTGAGCCGCAGCAAGGAATCCGCCTATCTCGAGAGCGGAGAGGCCGAGTACGACGAGGCCGGATCGCCGCGGGAGAGCGCGTGCGAGGAACGGCCACAGACGACCCCCGTGGTCGCCGACTTCGGCCGAGCATCGGAGTCGCAAGGTCGCTAGTGTCGAAGTGACAACCAACTGATCCGAGGCCCTCGGGCCAAATTCCCCGTTCGCCCCGGTAAGGGCGGATATGGAGAGATCCATCTCCGCCTCCGGAAGAAAGCGGGGAGAAAGCCGTGACGTTCACCCTTGACAAGAGAGTCGACGACTTCGTAGGGACGACTCGGAAACTGTTCATCGACGGCGAGTGGGTCGCCGCAGCGTCGGGCCAGACCTTCGGGACGCCGAACCCCGCCAGCGGCGAGACGCTGGCAACGGTGGCTGCGGGGGACGTCGAAGACATCAACCGGGCCGTCAGTGCGGCCAGGCGGGCCTTCGACGACGGCCCGTGGGGTCGGCTCACGCCCTCGGAGCGGGGCCGGATCGTCTGGAGGATCGGCGACCTCATCCTCGACCACCTCGAAGAGCTGGCCGAGCTGGAGACGCTCGACAACGGAAAGCCGATCGGCGTCGCGCGTGCCGCCGACGTACCCCTCGCCGCCGACCTGTTCCACTACATGGCCGGCTGGGCGACGAAGATCGAGGGCAACTCCATCTCGATCTCGGTCCCCTACGCCCCGGGCGCCAATTTCCACGCCTACACCTTGCGTGAGCCGGTCGGTGTCGTTGGCCAGATCATCCCGTGGAACTTCCCGCTCCTGATGGCGGCATGGAAGCTCGGCCCCGCCCTCGCCACCGGTAACTGCGTCGTGCTGAAGCCGGCCGAGCAGACGCCACTGTCGGCCCTGCGGCTGGCCGAACTGATCGCCGAGGCCGGGGTTCCGGACGGCGTGGTCAACGTCGTCACCGGATTCGGTGAGACCGCAGGTGCCGCTCTTGCGGCCCATGACGACGTCGACAAGGTCGCCTTCACCGGCTCCACTGAGGTCGGCAGGCTCATCATCGGGGCCGCGGCCGGGAACCTCAAGAAGCTCACGCTCGAGCTCGGCGGGAAGAGCCCCAACATCGTGTTCTCCGACGCGGACCCCGACATCGCCATTGCCGGCGCGGCCAATGCCATCTTCTTCAACCATGGCCAGTGTTGCGTGGCAGGGTCGCGTCTCTTCGTGCAAGAGGACCATTTCGACGAGGTCGTGGCCGGGGTGACCGACATCGCGAAGTCCATCAAGTTGGGTGACGGGATGGACCCTGAGACCCAGATGGGCCCGCTCGTCTCCGACGAGCAGCTGCGGCGAGTCACCGGATACCTCGAGTCGGGGAAGCACGACGGCGCCACGGCCCGCTCGGGTGGTGGCCGTTGGGGTGACCGCGGGTATTTCGTCGAGCCCACCGTTCTGACGAACACCTCCCCCGACATGAGCGTGGTGCGAGAAGAGATCTTCGGGCCGGTGGTCGTGGCTGCGCCGTTCGAGAGCATCGAGGACATCGCCAAGGTGGCAAATGACACTCCCTACGGCCTCGGTGCGGGGATCTGGACCAGAGACATCTCCAAAGCCCACGCCCTGGCCAAGAAGATCAGGGCCGGCACGGTGTGGATCAACTGCTACAACATTTTCGACGCCGCTCTACCCTTCGGCGGGTACAAGCAGTCCGGCTGGGGTCGTGAGATGGGTCACGAGGCGCTCGAGGCGTACACAGAGGTCAAAGCCGTCTGCGCACAACTCTGACGTCGGCAGGTACTGCGATGAGGAAAAGCGGTCGAACACTTCGCCGCCCGGCCGGGACAAAAGGGAAGCGATTGCCTCGATATGGCGGGCGTCGGTGCCACAACATCCCCCCAGCACGTTGACGTGGGGGAAGCGGCGCCGTATGTTGACGCACTGATCCCCGAACTCCGCCGGATCTCCGTCATCGAGTTCGATCGCATCGTCGAGCTCGGCGTGGCTCAGCCGCGACGCGTTGCCGCGAATCATGTGAACGCGTTCGGTCCACGGCTCCCCGGCATCAGTATCCCTTCGAAATGGGACGGATGAGCGCAGTTGATCCCGTAGTAGGCGGGTCCTGAGCGGGTCGCCTCCTCTACCTCCCGAACGGCGGCACCCAGCGACGATCCGTCGGGAAGAGCACCATCGGTTTCGACGGTGAATGAGATGGCGACGGGCATGCCAGCGGCCTCTGCGGCCTCTACGACGCCGATGGCTTCGGCCGCATACGTCAGCGTCAGGGCACTGACCATGTCGACGTCCGTGGTTGCCAGGGTCTCAATCTGCTCTGCGTGGTAGGCCCTGGCTTCTGAAGCTGCCATGAGGTCATCTGCATGATACGCATCCCCCCGAGGGCCGATTGCGGCACTGACGACAATCGGACCTGCAGACCCGTCAAATCGCGCTCGGATCGCGACCAACTGGTCGACGGCGCGCCGATTGATGTCCGCCAGCGAGGCCGCGTCGAAGCCCAGCTGGCCACCCCACTCCCGACTGGCCCGCCAGGTCGGCGCCTCGAGGATGAAGCCCAGTTCGAGCGCCAACGGCAACCTGCATGAAACGCACGTAGTAGTCACGGAGCGCATCGACGCCGTCTAGATCATCGAGCAATGGGAATGCTGCGAAGAGCGGCAGGTCGAATCCGCGATGGAAGATCAGATCAGTTTCCACTCCGCCATCTGTGAGGGAAGAGTCTCGAATCCAGGAGTTGCGGAAGTCCGCTCCGGTACTCGGCCATTTCTCCACTGCCTCCAGTTCGGGAGCGGAACGCGTCACGTCTGCGACGTCACACTCACATCCGCGGCGTACTCACCGATCTGCGAAAGCTCGTACTCGCCCGCTCGGTCCTCTTCGAGATGCACCGTCTGTAGGCGCTCACCTTGCCGCAGGAAGGACTCGATCTGCAGGACCTCCAGGGGTTCTTCGCTCACGGCGTTGAAGTAGTACGGGTACTCCCGCGGGATCATCACGCCTTCCTCCGGCCCCAACTCGGCCAAGAGCTCGTGGTCCGTTGTGAAGAACTCCGCCTTCCCGCGCACCACCCACCAGAACGAGTCGGTATTGGGGTGCATGTGGAGGCTGTTCTCCCCGGACTTGAGGAGGATCTGCATGAAAACCATCATCGAGTCGGTCCGGCCGAAGCTCGCGACATGGCGGCTGCGCTTCACTTCGGGCGTCTTGTAGCGAACCACCCGTGCAATGTGCTGCTTGGCGAGGTCGGGGTCGCCCGCCTTGTGAGCCCTCTCGTCCGTCGCTGGCGGCGTCGTGTTCGTGTTGGTCATGGGGTCCTCAGCTCTTCGGTGCACCGCCATGGCGGTCGCCACGGCGCACTTCTCCGCATCAGCGAGAACAGTAGTTTTCCCTGCGGCGGCCTCACAACCGCGCTCCCCGTCGGTAGCTCAGCCCAGGCTCCTCAGCCCGTCACCCCAACTCGTCGACCCGTTGCACGTCGAGATTGAGAAACTTCATCGGGGCGTCGCACAACTTGGCGAGACGCTCTGCGAAGGCCGCCGTTTCGGGCAGCGATGAGTTGGCCATGGCGTCCTCGTAAGAAGGGAACTCCACGATCTGCACGTAGGTGTCGGGACGGTCGCGGTCTTTGGTCAGAGTCCCCCGCTGCGCCGAGCGTCGCCCTTCGGTCTGGGATTTCCACTCCTCGACGAGGCGTTCGGCCTCTTCTACCTGGGTCGTGACCATTTCGATGATTTGGATGAAACTCATAGGGATTGCTCCTTGGGTTTGAGAGGTCGCCGTATCATTTTGCGTAGTCGGCAAACCCTTGCCAGTCGATGACAACGCAGGTTTCGCCTCCGACGATCCATGCATCGTGGCCAGGCGGACAGACCATCAGGTCGCCAGGCCCGAACTCCATCTCCTCGCCGTCGTCCATGAGGACCTTCATCCTTCCGGAGATGAAATACCCCGTGTGAGCAGCTTGGCAACTCTCGGTCTTGGCAATGGGCTTGACATGTTTGGACCATTGCCAGCCGGGCTCGAAGGTCGCCCGGCCCACGGCCCCGGCGTCGGCATTGACCAATTCGAGCTTGCCCATGTCGTCGGCAAACGGGCGGCTCTCCTCTGGTTCGTCAAGACTTTTCCGGACAAGTCCAGCCATCTTCCCTCCTCTTGACTGCGCGATGCTTTCCGCCCTCCACTGCCTATCTTCGCGCTCAGCACCTGAGATGTAACTGGGGTTGAGGTGACAAGTTGATAACAAAGGATCGAGTCTCCGAATACCGGGGCACGGTGATTCGAGCCGGCAAAGGGGCAGTGAGGTGAAGAGGCGGTCACCCCTGCGTCCCCGCTCGCTCCTCCTCCTGCTGCTGGTCGCGGTGATCGCAACGGCGACAGCTGCTGAGGGAACTGGCAGGCCTGCTCGGACCATCGGTGGTCCGCAACAGTCACCGGTGCCTGCCTTGCCGAATTCACCAATGTCGGGTCCTCGGCTCTTCGGCCACGCGAACCCGACGGCACATGGAGAGTCGATTGCTTCTCCGGCTCTCGATCATGCGCCTACAGAAGCCGTGGCCTCGCCCAACTGGTCCGGTTACGTGATCACGACCGGGACGGACTCGCCGATAAGGGACATACAGGGGTCATGGACAGTGCCCAACGTTGCACTTTCGTGGGCTCCGACGAATTCAGCCTCATGGATCGGCATCGATGGTGGCGCGAGGGGAGACACGGAGGAGCTGGCCCAGGAGGGGACCGAGCAGGATTCGTTCTATGGGTTCACCGAGTATCTGCCGTGGTGGTCCACCTCGATGCAAGGCTTTCTCGCCCAGGAATTCAGCAGTTCGTTCTTCGTGAGCCCGCAGGACGTGATGACCGCCGAGGTACATCAATCATCAGGTGGCCAAGTGCTCTTCACCCTCACCGACACCACGACCGGACAGGCGCAGACCAAGCTCGTCAACTATCAAGGCGAGGGGCTCACTGCCGAGTGGATCGTCGAAGCCCCGTCATTCCTGGATCAATCGGGCGGGCTTTCCGTTGGAACTCTGGCCGACTACGGATCGACGGTGTTCGACGGTCTCCACATCAACGGTGTGCCGGGCAGCGTCGACCTCACTCCTGACGAGGAGGTGGTCATGGAGCAAAACGGAACCGTCACTTCGTACCCTTCTCTGCCGAGCGCCAGCGGAGATGCGTTTACCATCGCCTATGGCTCGACGCAGCCAGCGCCTCCCACCGGAGAGACGTCGATCATCACCGGGTCCGGAATGCTTGTCCCGAGCCTTTTCCGAGCGGCGACTCCCGCAGAGCTTGCGCTCCTCCCCGGCAAGTCCATCGAGCCCTAGGTGACTACGAGCGGAGAGTTCCGCTTCTGACCCGACGACGATACGCGGAGGGCGTCTCCCCGGTGTGCCTGACGAAGGCACGGGCAAACGAGCTCCCCTCAAATCCGACGGTGGTGGCGACGTCCAGAATGCTGAGCCCGGGTTCGGAAAGGAGCGCCATGGCGCGGAGAAGCCGGCTCTCGAGGAGGTACTGCCGCCACGTCATTCCCGTGGCAGCCGGAAACGCCCGGCGAAGGCTGCGTTCGGACACGCCGACGGTCCGGCATATGTCGGTCGCGGTCGCCGTCGCGAGGTTGGCGTTGGTCTGCTCCATCACGGCTCGCACCAAAGGATCCTTGGTGTTGGGAAGACACAGCGGCGTCTCGTGCTCGAGCCACTCCAGCACGAGCGCGGCCAGGGCGGTGAAGAAGGAGTCCGCTGCGGGGTCGCTCTGGGGCCGGCTGATGGGCCAGCGCACGGCGTAGAGGATCATCTCCCGGATGACGGGAGCTGCGGCCAGTATCCGGGCCCGGCCCTCCTCGTCGGCGACCAGGTCGGGCGCAAGGAAGACGGAAATCGTCCTGACCCCCTTCAGGGTCGAGCTGTGGGAGAGGCCAGCGGGGATCCATGCTGCTTGCTGCGGAGGCAGCAAATAGTGGGCGGTCTCCGTTTCGACCTCGACGATGCCTTGGAACGCGTATTCGACCTGATGGAGGTCGTGGGAATGCCAACCCGTGACCAGATCGGGCCCCTCGTAGACGAAGGTCCCGGCGGTCACCTTCGCTTCGCCCCGCATGTCGAAGATCCCGAATGTGGCCGTTCCAGTTAATTTATTGGCCAGATCGGCAGCGATGGTCACGGATGGCGAGTGTACCAATGGACCATGAACCAAAGGCCATCTGACGACGAGGTCCGCCAGTCATTCACCCGACAGGTCGGACTGTTCTCCGGCGCCGATTCGCCGTTTGCGAGTCGCGCCGCCGAGCCGACAGGTTGGGTGGAGCCGCTCAACCCGGACATGTTGGTGCTGGACGTCGCGTGCGGGGCAGCGCACATGGCAGAGCTGATCGCTCCCCGCGTGCGCCAGGTCGTGGGCATCGATCTCACGCCGGATCTCTTGCGAATCGGGGCCGATCGCCTGGGGGATGCCGGTGTGCCCAATGTCCTCCTGCAAGAAGGCAATGCTTCCGCCCTGCCCTTCCTCGACGACACGTACGACCTGGTCCTCTGCCGCAGCGCCCTCCATCATTTCCGTGACCCATCGAGGATGGTCCAGGAGATGGCCAGGGTGTGTCGACCAGGAGGTCGTGTCGCAGTGTCCGACATGGTGGCGCCGTCAGCCTCGGTCAAGGCCGCGTTCGACGATCTCCATCGCCGCCTCGACCCTTCCCACATGGGAGTCCTCCTCGCCGACGAGATGGTCGAAGTGCTCGCCGATGAGGTCGGTCCGATCTGCTTCGCCGAGCTTTCGAGCCCACACCGGCTACCGCTCGACTACATCTTCAGTCAGGTCAGCGATCGGGAATCGGTCCGCGCCGCGTTGGCGGCTGAGCTCGACGGAGGCCGACCTTCCGGTTTCGACCCCGAATCGGACCCGGACACGGGATCGATCTCGGTGTCCTTCACCTCAGCCACACTCCAGGCCGTCAGGCCATGACCCTCAGATCCTGCCTGGCACAGCTGGGTTCCCTTGACGCCCCAGAACGGTGACGAGGACGTCGGCCGCAGCGAAGGCCACTCCGTATCGGATCTCGTTGGCCAAGCCGTCTTCCGATTCGTTCTGCACTCTTTCGTGGAAGCGGCGAACGACGAAAGGAAACGGATTTCGACCGACGAAGTAGACCAGCGGCTTGTCCAGATCGAGGAGCGCCGCACCGACCATCGCAGTAACCGTGGCGGTACGCGCTCGTTTCGAGGCGATGAGGGTGGCTGCGGCCATGACCGCCATTCCGAGCACGCCATCACGCTTGGCCACGGTCAGGAATTTTTCCGCGCCACCCGGCCGACGCGTGTCACATCCCCAGTGGGGCACCGCGTCGAGAGCGAGGTGCGAGACCACACCCACAGCGAATGCAGTCACCGGTCGCCGCTCGAACATGCGGCCGATCAGAGCTCCCGAGAGCACGTGGTTGGTCACGAACATCGATCAACTCTGGCAGAATTGCGGTCGCCCCAGATTCGCGGCAATCACCACCTCGGTAGGAGGACGAGGACCCGATCCCTGCAATTGCCATTGCACTCCCGACGCCGCACATTCGGCTCCGACGCAGCGAGCAGCGCGCTCCGGGGTCCCCGGGAAGCTCCGCATGTTCCCCCTCGGTGGCGACCAGGTTGCAAATCGGTTGGCGTGTGCGCTGATTGACCGCTTTGCTTGACTTATGCAGGTCAGAGCGCCATTCTTGATGGTGTAGCAAGCCGAAAGGGCAAACCTCTCGTGAGGGAGGGACGCAAAGTCACGGGACTCTCTGAGTTCGCCGGACCGCCGAAATAGCGAAGGACCTGTAGCTATTTTCCCAGCGATCCCGGACTCGGGGTGGAAAGGGAAATGTGCACAAGAGCATTCTTCACAAACAGCGCCGCGGAGTTTGTCATCAGTGCGGTTGGAGAGGGAACGTCGGAAAGGTCCTGCGACGCGACCGCCGCCATATTGCCTCCGGCAGCACCCATGGTCGCTTGTGCGAGGAATGTGCTGCTCTCCTTCTCCAGGACCACACACCGCTTCGCAGCGGTCACAGCGGTCGTGCTCCTCTGACGGTTGTCCATGCCCGAGAAGTTGCCTGAGGACGTGGAATATCAATGGTCATAGATCATCGCCGTCGGACCCATCGTCACCCACCAGGCACACCGGAGCGTCCCTTTGATCCACCTGCTGGTTGGTCGCCGCGGAGCGCGACCGTGACCATCCGCATGGTGATCGATCCTGAGTCGATGCCGATATCGGATTGCCCGCTACCGGATGTGCAGCCTTCCGGCGCCGCCCCGATGCTCGAGATTCTTCCCGAGGATTCGTAGCTCCCTTCACCTCGAGCGGGCCTGGCGTGGTCCTGCACCCGTCAGATTCCCACCGCTGCCGAACACGACGTCGACGAAGCGATCCTCCTGGCCGATCGGGTACTGGTTCTTACGGAAGGTCAGATTTCGCTCGATGTGACGGTCGAGATCGACGGTCCACGGCGGCGTGACAACCCGGGCATGATCGACCTGCGATCGAGGCTTCTGGGCGAACTGGGTGTGCGGGAGGCTGCTGAAGGGATCCTGCCCGACATCTTTCCCGTGGCTCCGGCCTGAGTTGGCGCCGAACGGCCGACTACCGAAGAGGGCTTGTCGTTGCCTAAGTTCTAGGGATCGCCTACGAACGAGGATCATCGAGCCGGCGCTCGGCCGTCGTCTGCGCCGTGCTGGCCGCAGGACTTCTCGCCTGGTTCGTGGGCGCAAAGGTTGGAAACGCCGACACCCCTGGACCCCCGTCGGCAGCGATTGGCAACGTGCTGAACGAACCGGTCTCGGCCTCCATCGCCTCGCTTCCCCTCGAGAATCAAGAGGGGCAACAGGTGAACCTCGACCAGTTCCGAGGCCGGGTTGTACTCCTGGCCCCCTTTCTAACCTCGTGCCAAGAAGAATGCCCGATCACGACGGCGGCGCTCCTGGACGTGCAGCGGGCCCTCGCGAACGACGGCTTGTCGAAGAAAGTGACGATCCTCGAGGTCACGGTAGATCCGGGGAGGGATACGCCGGCCCGCATGAAGGCCTACGCCGACCTCAGCGGATCGACGTGGCCTCTGCTGACAGGTTCGCCCGCCACGGTGGCCTCCCTCTGGCGCCATTTCGGGATCTACTACGAGAAGGTGGCCGAAGCGTCCCCCCTGGACTCGATTGGCAGACGCACGAGCCGTACACCTACGACGTCGACCACTCCGATGGTTTCGTTCTCCTGAAGACGGGTCTCGACGAGCGATTCGTCACGGGCGGCATGACCAAAATCGGCCAGATACCCGCCAACCTGCAGAATCTCCTCGATAGTCAGGGGCGAACGAACTTGGCCAAGCCGGGAGCCGGCACCTGGAACGTGACCGACGCGCTGGACGCCATCGGCTGGGTCATGGGGCGTTCCATTCCGGCTGCCTCCTGAATCGCTGTCGGCACCCACGCCGGGGAGCTCAGTGCCCCGACGATTCAGCTCTTCTTCTCGTCGTGACCCCCGAAGCCCTTGCGCATGGCCGAGAGGACCTTGTTGGCAAAGTCATCGAGGCCACGAGAGGCGAATCGGGAGTAGAGCGAGGCGGTGAGCACCGGGGCGGGGACCCCCTCGTCGATGGCAGCGATGGAGGTCCACCTGCCCTCGCCTGAGTCCGAGACGTGGCCGGCGTACTCGCCCAGCTCGGGTGACTCGAACAGCGCGGTCGCCGTCAGGTCGAGCAACCACGATTCCACGACGCTCCCCCGCCGCCAGACCTCGGTCACCGCGGTCGTGTCGATGTCGTACTGGTAGAACTCGGGCTCCTCGAGGGGCGCTGTCTCCGCATCTCCCGCCGCCGGGGGCTTCTTCCCGGCATTCGCATTGTGCAGGATGTTCAACCCCTCGGCGAACGAGGCCATCATGCCGTACTCGATCCCGTTGTGGACCATTTTGACGAAGTGCCCAGCGCCGTTGGGGCCACAGTGCAAGAACCCCAGTTCTTCATCGGTGGGATCGCCCGTACGGCCCGGGGTACGCGGCGCTGTCCCCAACCCGGGAGCGATGGTGGCGAAAATGGGGCGGAGGTGCTGCACGACGTCGGTCTCCCCGCCGATCATCAGGCAGAAACCCCTTTCGATCCCCCACACCCCGCCACTCGTCCCGCAGTCGATGTGATGGATACCCTTCTCCGCCAGCGCCTTGGCGTTGCGGATGTCGTCTCGGTAGTAGGAGTTACCCCCGTCGATGATGATGTCCCCGCTCGACAAATGGGAGCCGAGGTCTTCGATGGTCTTGCGGGTGATGTCGCCGGCGGGCACCATCACCCAGGTCGCACGTGGAGCAGTCAGCTTCTCGACGAACTCGGCCATGGAGTTCGCCCCGATCGCCCCGTCTTTTTCGAGTGCCTTCACGGCGTCGGGGTTGACGTCGTAGGCCACGCAGCTGTGGCCATCGCGCAGCAATCGGCGCACGATGCCCGCGCCCATCCGGCCAAGCCCGACCATGCCGAGCTGCATCGGGTTGCTTGTAGGCATCGCCGTCTCCTCTGTCAGGGGTGTGTCTTCCTGAGAATACTCATCACGACTCGCCCGACCGGATCGACCATCGCGGACCGGTAATACTGACCCTCCCGAATACTGGGCGAACCGGAAGGACACCGCAATGACGCAGCGTTTTCACATCCGTGCTCTGCGGATGGGCGCCGCTTTCGGGCTGGGGCTGGGAGCGTTGATGGCCGGCGCAACGCTGCCCGCCGGTGGCACAAGCACCGCACAGTGGTGAGGGCAGCGCTTCCTCCGGGGAAGATCAACCACGTCATCGTGATCGATTTCGAGAACGAGGGCTATGCGACCACCTTCGGGCCTGGCTCGGCCGCCACGTATCTGAACGGCACCCTGCGCCCACACGGGGAACTCCTGCAGAACTATTACGCCACCGGCCACTTCAGCCTGGACAACTACATCGCCCAGGTCTCAGGGCAGGCGCCGACCGAGGACACGCAAGCCGACTGTGCCGACAACGGGTTCGCCTTCGCCAGCGTGGAACCTGGGACCCCCGATCCGAACCAAACGGTCAATCCCGGTCAAGTCGACGGCCAGGGGTGCGTCTACCCGAGCTCGGTGAGCACCATCGCCAACCAACTCGACGCGAAGTACCCGCCCAACCCCAAGACTTCCATCTGCGTCCTGGCGGGCCTACGAGCAGGACATGGGGAACACGCCGTCACGCGATGGTGGCACTCCCGATCCAACAGGGGGGACGGACTGCGGGCACCCGGCCATCGGCGCCAGCCGATACCGCCGAGTTCGCAACGTCGCTCGACCAGTACACCTCCCGCCACAACCCTTTCGTCTGGTTCCACTCCATCATCGACAACACGGCGGAGTGCAACGCCAATGTCGTGCCCCTCGGGCACTTTGGGCCTCAACGGCGCACCAACGCCCAGCAGGACACCTGGCACGGGACCTGCACAGCGAGAAGACCACACCCCGGTTCGCATTCATCACACCCGAATCTGTGTAGCGACGGACACGACGGCACCTGCGCCGGCACCAACAGCACAGGAGGTCACGCGGGTGGTCTCACGGGTGCGGATGAGTTCCTCCGGGCATGGATGCCGATGATCCTGAGCTCCCCTGCGTACAAGCACGGCGACACGCTCGTGGTCGTCACCTTCGACGAGGCCGACGTCGACCGTTCTGACCCGCGCTATGCCGCCGTCGTGCTGCGGCGAGACGACGGGCCCCAACACCCATGCACCCGGAAACGCCGGGCTGGCCACCGACACTGCCCCGGGAGGGGGTCAGATCGGCGCGTTGCTGCTCAATCCCAAGTACGTCACTGCCGGTTCGACCGACACGACGGGTTCCTACAACCACTATTCCGCGCTCCGCAGCTACGAGGATCTGCTCGGGTCTGACAACGGGCGGGAACGACGGCGATGGGCCACCTGGGCTTTGCGGCCGCCAAGGGACTCGCTCCGTTCGGCACCGACGTCTTCAGGAGCGCGGCCGCGGTAAAAGGCGCGCAAGCACAAATAGGGAGTCGGCAGGAATCCCCATTGAGTACGCTGGGCGAGGAATCGCAGCGGTAGCCGGATAGGGGCCGCGCAGAATGGCGGGAGGGGCAGACGTTGGAGTGGCCACTGCAGTTCGGCTTGTTTCTCGCCCCCTTGCATCATCCCCAGCAGAATCCCACGCAGGGCGCTGCGGCGTGACCTCGAGCTGATCGTTCGGGCCGAGGAGCTCGGGTACACCGAGGCCTGGATCGGTGAGCACTACTCGACCGGGCACGAGATCATCGCCGGGGGGGATCTTTTCGTCGCCGCGGCCGCCGAACGCACCAAGCGGATCCGACTCGGGACCGGCGTCACGTCGTTGCCGTTTCATCATCCGTTTGTCGTGGCGTCCCGAGCAGTGCAGCTCGACCACATGACAATGGGCCGCTACATCTTCGGTGTGGGCCCAGGCTCTCTCCCACGGACTCGACGATGATGGGTCTGGACCACCTCCAGCAACGGCAGATGATGGCTGAATCATTCGAGGCGATCCACGCGCTGTTGACCAGTGACGAACCCGTCACCCGCTCGACCAGTTGGTTCACTCTGCATGAGGCCGAACTCCAACTGAAGCCGTTCAGCTATCCGTTGTTCGAGATGGCCGTGGCGGCGGTCGAGTCGCCGGCCGGTCCGACACTGGCCGGGCGTTACGGCGCCTCGCTCCTCTCCCTTGCCGCGGCGTCGGGCCCCGGCTTCCTCGCCATGCCCCGCATGTGGGGCGTACTCGAGGACACGGCCGAGGACTTCGGGAGGATCGTCGACCGCAGATCGTGGCGGGTGACCGGCTTGCTGCACGTCGCCAGCTCCTACGAGCAAGCGGTGTCCGACGTCCGGCATGGCTTGTCGCAGTACATGGACTACATGAGCCGGGTGACGGGCAAGGTGGTGGGCGACGCCCCGGCGACCGAGAAACCGGATCCTCTGACGTCCCCATCGAAGAGCTCGTGGAGGGGTTCAACGCCAGCTACGGCGGCTGCGTGGGGGGTCCGGAAGAAGCGGTCGCCTTCATTCAGCGCCTGGTGGACAACTCGGACGGGGGCTTCGGGACCTTCCTCCTCATGATGAACGACTGGGCCGACCCCGAGGCGACCTTCCGGTCGCTCGAGATCATTTCCCGGGAGGTGTTCCCGACCTTCCAGGGCTCCAGCCGCTCGCTGATCGCGGCCCAGGAGCGGGCCGCTGGTGTGCGGTCATCAGCCGAGCAGGTGAGTCGCATGGCGGTGAAGCAGGCCACCGAGGGGTATGGCGGCCGCCGTTAAGTCTCTAGGCGAACGGCACGTACCCTTCCATGTCGCGTTGGTAGGGCTGGAGGTTGTGTTGCAGCTCTGTGGCGAACACCTCGGCGAAGGCAGCGGGGGTCCAGATGTCCCTGGTGATCGCCGGCGGAATCGGTCCGTGGTGGTGCACCAGCTGCAACTCGGTCCCCCACAACTTGACGATCTGCCCCGTGATGTCGGCTGACAGGTCGCTGAGCAGGAAGACGATCAGCGGTGCCATGAGCTCGGGTCCCCAGGTGACCGTGCTGGGCCGCACCTGGCGGGTGGTCGCCACCATGGCGGTCTGAGCAGCCGGCGAAATGGCATTGACCCTGATGCCGAGGTCCTTCAGTTCGTTGGCCAGATTCCAGGTCAAGGCGGCGATGGCGCCCTTGGTGGCACCGTAGGTCGCCATCATCGACAGGCCCGAGGCGGCGCCCGAGGTCACGTTGACGATGACTCCCCCACTCCCTTGGGCCTCCATCTGACGTGCCGCATGGGAGCTCATGTAGATGCCGCCGAGGACATTGACCTCGACCATTCTCCGGGCAAAGACGGGGTCTTCCTCGGTGAACCGGTTGACGGCGTGCAGGCCGGCGTTGTTGACCAGTCCGTCGATCCCGCCGAACGCATCGACGCAGGCCGAAATGATGGCCCCGGACTCATCCCAGTCGGAGACCGAGCCGACGTATTCGGCGACCTGTCCTCCGGCGCTCCGAATCACTGCGACGACTTCCGTACAGCTGGCGGCGTGTACATCGTTGACGAGGACCGACGCCCCCTCCCGGGCGATCTCCTCTGCGTAGGCCCGGCCCAATCCCTGACCCGCCCCGGTGACCACGATGCGTTTGCCTTCGAGCTCCATGTCCCTCCGTTCAGTGCACGCCGGCCGGTCGGGAACCGAACCCCGCCTCGGCCGAGATGTCCATGGATGTCTCGGCGTCACCGCTGACCCCGATGATCGACTTGAGTCCATGGTCCTTGAGCCAGGGCTCGTAGACCTCCTCGCGGAAGCGGGGTAGGACCTCGCGGGCGAAGAGCTCCATGCTCCGGCGGGTGGTGGAGTACGACATGGTCGAGGCGTGGAACATGCCGCAAAGGTTTCCGTAGCCTCCGACCGCGTAGAAGAAACTCTTCATCTGCTGGAACACCGACTCGGGGCTGCCCCAAAAGGCGACGCCGCTCTCCGCCAGGGCCAGAGGGTCGCCCAGACCCTGGGTCAGGCCGCGGTTCGGGTTGCTGGCGCCGGACTCGGCCAGTGCGGCCGCCCTCACCCGGGCATCGATGTACCCAGGAACGTCTGTCTGGCCGGGAGCCAGGCGCCGGCTCTGGCGCAGGAAGTCAAGCAGCTTGGGTGCCGCGGCCAATGCCTCCTCGTCGGATTCACCCACGAAGACGAAGTTGCTGTAGGCGAACTTGTCCGGATGGGCTTCGGGCCGGCCGAGCCGTGCCAACTCGACACGGTAGGCGTCGAAGATCTCTCCGCAGACCTTCTTTCCATTGAAAATGGTGGCGATGGTGTAACCGCGTTCAGCGATCTCGACGGCAGAGCTGGGACTGAGGGTCGTCACCCAGATCGGGGGATGCGGCTGCTGGAACGGGCGCGGGATGATGTTGACCTGGCGGTGATGGAAGAACTCGCCTTCCCAGTTGAACGGTCCGTCATGCGACGTCCATGCCTTGACGATGAGGTCGATGGCTTCGTACAGCCGCGGCTTCATGTCGGTGGGCCTGGCGTTCGTCGCAGACATCTCGTAGGACACGCCCCGCACGAACCCGCAGTCGAGGCGCCCCTCGCTCACCACGTCGATCATGGCCATCTCCGTCGCCACCCGGACCGGGTCCGGCCGGTTGGCCACCGGGTTGCCCAGGGCCAGGATGCGGGCGTTGCGCGTTTCCCGCGCCGCGATCGCCATCGACAACGGCATGGCCGCGTCCATGTTGCTCATCGTCTCGTGGTGCTCGTTGAACATCACGTCGAGACCTATGTCGTCGGCCGCCAGCACCAGATCGAAGTACTTGTGGTACACGTCGTGCGCCGCGTCGGGATCGAACCACCGCGTCGGCATGGTGGTCCGGGCCACCTCGGCGAACTCGAGGGTCGGCGTGTAGGGATACGGCATTTCCGAGAAGTAGTACGTGCGGAACATGGGTCTCCTTAGCGGCCGGCGCGGGAACTGGCGCGACGAAGTCGTGCACGAGGGTGACGATGGCGTCGGGCCTCTCCTCGTCGAGATTGTGGCCGGCACCGTCGATCATTCGATGGGTGGCTCCTCCCCCGATGAGGTCGCACGTAGGTCTCGAAGTAGTCGGGACGGAGCACGAAGCGGTCGTTGGCTCCCGACAGCAGCAGGGTCGGCGTCGTGATACGGCGGAGGCGATGGCGAAGTCCGGGGTCGTGCATGTAGGGGGACCAGCAATACCGCGCCACCGCCTCTTCGGCCCGGGCGATCTCGAGCGCGACCTCGGCGTCCATTGGTGGTCCCGCGGTGTTCGAGAGCAGGCCCCGGCGCTGGTCCGAGGCGGTGACGTAGAGGTCGACGAAGTCACGGTCCTCGCGTCCGCCGAGCTTGATCCCGAGTCGGAGAGACGAGGACCAGGCTCGCGAGCAGATCCGGGAGATGTGGCCGCCACCTCGGCCGCGACCCAGCCGCCGAACGAGAGCCCGACGACCGGCACGGGAGCGTCGAATCCCTCGATGAATTCCTGCTGGACGAGTGCAACGTCACGCGTCGATTCGATGTGGGTCGGACGCGACGAGCCGGCCCAGCCCGGATGATGGGGAACGAAGACCTCATGGTGCGCGCCGAGTCGCTCGAGGAATTCCTCGGTGAAGGTGACTCCGTATTCGCCGTGCAGCACGACGACGGGCGGCCCGGCGCCGTAGCGCCGGACGTCGACCTGGCACTCCCCGATCGTTCGCTCTTCACGTTGCACGTGAACACTCCCCCCGCTAATTCTGAGAGCAGAAATCTGATTTCTTTCCAACGTAACAGACCGGCTGGCGCGCCAATCTGCCTGTGTCGGTGCAGGGGTGCTTCAGAAGCCGATGTCGACCAGCCCCACATCGAAGGGTCCCGAGACGCGTTGCGCGGCCTGCACGAGCAGCTCGGGATCGAGTCCGGCCAGGTAGCCGTCAATCAAGCGCTGGTAGTTGCCGATCAGCCCCTCGACGTGTGGGGACAGCCGCATGCAGTCGAATCCCTCGGCGTGGAGCCCCAGTTGCTGCTTCGGCAGGTTGGAGTAGTCCTGGCCCGGAATGGTCGGCCAGCGGGGGTCGTCGGGCGCCATCGGCACCGGGGTCGGCGGCACGGGCGGTTCCTTCCCGGGAGGGTAGCGGGTGAGCGACCACAGCTCGAAGAGGCACTCTTCGGGGCCGAGCGGCCGAATCCGGTAAGAGGCCGAGCTCGAGTAGGTGGGGAGCAGGAAGTAGTTCGGGAAGCAGAAGAACACCGATCGGTTCAGATTGAGCTCGTTGATCATGTGCAGGTCGGGACAGTCGATGCCGGCCTCCTCGTTGGAGGCCATGACGGCGTTGTTCAGTTCCGTGTAGAAGGTCAGCGCCGCACCGGCGGGATCCTTGGGGAGCTGAAGATCGCGCAGACCTTCGGCGATGCGCACGTCCTTCTCGTGGATTTCGCCCGCCATGCCTTCGCTCACAAGGCGCATCCGGAGTATCTGCTCGTCGATGAACGTGCGCGAGTCGACCTCTGCCTTACCGGGCTTCGATCGGGGGGTTCGATGGGAGGGGGGATCGCCGCCCAGATCGCGATAGATGTCACCGGCGCTCACTGGGCCGTACAGCTGCGGGTGCGTCTCGCGCACGTGGTAGCCCTCCATGAACGCTTCCATCGCCAGCTTCCAGTTGACCGGCATGCGGCAGGAAAGGTGCCACTCGGGCCAGAGCGACTCTGCCTTCCAGGCATCGAATGTGCTGACGAAGGGCTCGATGCTCTCGCGCAACCCGGGGGCATGGTTGTCGAGGTTGATGAAGGCACAACCGATGGCGGTCTCGACGCGGCACGGTGTGAGGGCCACGTCGCTCGGCTCTATGTTTGACTTGTCGAACAGGTCGGGCTGGTAGATGTACGTGTTGTCGCCGTTGAGTCCGTAGCACCACCCGTGGAAGGGGCAGGTGAAGCCTGATGGGGCGTGCCCCCGGTCCTTGACCAGTTGGACGCCCCGGTGGCGGCAGGCGTTGTGAAACGCCTTCACGGTCGAGTGGTCCATGCGCACCACGATGATCGACTTGTCCAGAATCTGGTACTCGACGAAGTCACCGGGGTTGGGGATCTCCGCCAGGCGGCACGCCATCTGCCAGACGTGCGGCCACAGCAACTCGCACTCCATGGCGTAGAACTCAGGGTCGTAGTACCGGCGGGACGGCACCTGGTCCGAACGCTCCATGGCATAGGGCACTGCGAGTGCTGGTCGTGTCTTGTCGGTCAGCGTCATGGCAACCCCCGTCTGTTCGTGCGCTCCCCATCTGACCCCGTCGCGACCCGAGCGGCGCAGTTTCCATCTTCCTCGGTCGTTTCGAGGGGTGTCAATGCGGGCGTCCGGGCGCGGGCCGCCGACGTAGCCTGGCGGCCGAGCGAAGGAGCGACGATGAGCGACAATGCACGCCGTCCGGTGGTCCTCGCACCGGGCGAGGGTCGGGCATACCCAATGGGTCGCATCTCCGCGGTCTTCAAGGCCGACGGGGCCGAGACGGCGCAGGGGTATTCGATCTCCGAGTGGTGGCTCGAACCGCACACCAAGGGTCCCGGAGCGCACTCGCATCCCGAGGACGACGTCTTCTATGTGCTGGCCGGCACCATGAGCGTGCTCGTCGACACCGAATGGATCGAGGCGTCCGCGGGGTCGTTCGTACTGGTGCCGGGCCATGTGACCCACGACTTCGAGAACCGCGGCCCGGTGCGGGCGGGGGTGCTCAATGTGTCGGCCCCGGGCAACTTCGAGGACCACATGCCGGACATCGCGCAGTGGTTCGCCGAGCATCCTCCCGGCGACGCCGGCCTCTGAGCCACTCCGCTCAGAGCTCGACGGCGCCCTCGGGTAGGCCGACTCCTTCATCGGTGAGGACCGATGGATCGTCGAACACCGCTCCGACGAACGATGCGATGCCCTTCTTCGCCTGCTGGACCTGGGGCAGGGTGGCACCCAGAGAGAGGAAGCCGTGGATCTGCCCGGTGAAACGCCAGACCCGCACGCCGACACCGGCTCGGCGCATCCGTTCGGCGTAGTCCTCGGCTTCGTCACGGAGGAGGTCGTACTCGGCGGTGATCACCAGCGAGGGTGCCAACCCGGCCAGGTCGGTGCTGTGCGAGGGCGACACCTCGGGGAGGCGCCGGACCTCGGGGTCTTCGCTGTACTGGCGCCAGTACCACGCCATCTGGGCGGCGGTGAGGAAGTACCCGTCGGCGAATTGGTGCCAGGACGAGGTTGCCATGGTGCTGTCGAGGGCCGGGTAGAGGAGGAGCTGGAGGTTGACGGGCAGGCCCTCGTCGCGGGCCCGCTGGGCGACCGCGGCGGAAAGGTTGCCGCCCGAGGAGGTCCCCCCGACGGCCAGGCGCGAGCCGTCCCAGCCCCGATCGCCCAGGTGACCGTGGGCCCAGCGCAGGACCGACCAGCAGTCGTCGAGCGGGACGGGAAACGGATGCTCGGGCGCCAGACGGTAGTCCGCACTGACCACCATGCAGTGGCCTTCGTTGGCCAGCAGCCGGCAGGTGTCGTCGTGCATCTCGAGATCGCCGACCACCCAGCCGCCACCGTGGTAGTAGACGAGGGCCGGGAGCGGCTTGTCGCTCTGGGGTTGGTAGATCCGGACGGGCACGTCCCGCTCCCCCACGACCAGGTCCTCGACGATGTCGACCTCCACGCCACGCGGCCGGTCCAACGGGCGCCGCGCCGCATCGAGGTATGCCGCGATCGCCTCCTTCGTGGTCAGTGCGCCGAACGATGCCGTGGGCCTCTGCTCCAGCTCGCGTAGCAAGCCCTGCACGCTGGGCAGCAACGGACTCATGGTGCCCGTTGCCCGACGAGGGCCGGCGTCCTGCCTCCGATGGCCGCGGTGACCCGCGCCGCCGCGGCCAGGAGCTCACGGGCCAGCTCGGCGAAGCCGTCTCCCACGAAGGACTCGGACGGCAGGAGGACGGCGAGGGCGAGGTGGACCGCACCATCGGAGGAGAACACCGGGGCGCCGATGAAGTCCACGCCATGGCGCAGGACGTCGACCAATTCACGCGCCAGGGCCATCCGCGCCGCTTCGCTGTTCACGTCGGACAATCGCTCCAGAATGACGGCGAGTTGCTCTTGGCTCGTCTCGAGTCCGCCGGCGTAACCTCGTTCACGCACGACGGCTGCGGCATGGCGGTAGCGGGCCATTTCGCTCGGATCGCGCCGCCCGTGACGAATCAGCCAGCCGTCGAATTCGGTGGGGTCGAGCCACGACGTGTAGACCAAGCCGGCCGGCGGCACCAGCGGAACACGGCTGGGCACCGTCCGCGGCTCCCACGGACCCGGAGGGAGCGCGCGGTCGACGGTGATCATCTCGTCGTTGAGCGCAATGGTGATGGAGAAGGGGACCCCGAGCCGCGCCGCGAGCCCGCGGATCTCTTCGCGGGCCTCGAACAAGCCCTCCTGGCGCGATTGTGCAGCGGAGCCGAGCGCGGCCAGCACCGGCCCGAGTGAGTACGCCTTGGCGGAGTCCCGCGCGATCAGGCCGGCGTCGGTGAGGCAAGAAAGGAGTGAGTGGCACGTCGCCGGGCTCAAGCCCAATGCCTGGGCCACCGTCGACCCGCGCTGTGCTTCGGCAGGCCGTGACGCGAGGAACAGCAGCACGTCGATTCCTCGCTCGAGTGCAGGGACGCGGGCCGCCATGGTTATGCATCGCCGGGAGGGGTGTCGACGCGCACCAGGCTGGTCGCGTAGCGCTTGCCGTTCCATACATAGAGCGCTGCGGCCATCTCGATGGCGACCAGGTTCGACTTCCCCTGCTTGATCACTGCGGGAATACCGACGGCCAGGGCACCGGCCGGCACGGTCATGTTGTTGGTCACGACGGCGTTGGCGCCGACGGTGGCACCCTCTTCGACCACGGCGTTGTGCAGCACCACCGAACCCGATCCGACGAGACAGCCATTGTGCAGGACGCACCCCTCGAGGTGCACCAGGTGACCGATGACGCAGCCGTCACCGACCGTCGTAGGCGTTTCGGCGGTCGCGTGGACGACGGTGCCATCCTGCACCGAGGTCCGGGCGCCGATGGTGATGGTGCCGTAGTCACCCCGCAGGATCGCCCCGGGCCAGACCGTCGACTCGGGACCGATGGTCACGTCGCCGATGACCACGGCATCGGGGTGGATATAGGCGGTAGGGTCGATCCGAGGAGCGCTGCCGTCAATCTCGTAGATGGCCATCGCCGTCGAACTTACTGGTTCGGTTGCTACGAGTGTCATGAGTGTCCCCCCGCCCGCTGGTGGAGGCGCCGCCCGAGGTGGTCCCGACAATCCGATACCATCGGGCCTTCGGTCGCTCTGCTGAGCAGACCGATGCCCGCCGAGGTCGGGGTAATGGTGAGGGGACAGCGCAAGGGTCGGGGACAGCTGATGTCCGCTGCCAGGCGCCTGGGGGTGGCCGTGATGGCGGCACTTCTCTTGGTGTTCGGCGGCGGGATCTTCGGAGGTGGGACGCCCGCCTTCGCGTCGTCTTCGACCACGACCACCCTGCAGTCCTCGTCCAACCCTTCGTCCTTCGGCCAGAGCGTCACCTTCACCGCCACGGTGACCGACGGCACGAGCCCGACCGGCACCGTGGACTTCTCGGGGGGCGGCGTCAGCGGCTGCGACGCGCAGCCACTGGACGGCTCGGGCGTGGCGACCTGCACCACGTCGGCTCTCCCGGTTGAAAGCAACCAGACCGTCACCGCCGCCTACGGCGGGGACAGCAACAATGACCCGAGCTCCGACACGGTGAGCCAAACGGTGGACCCCGTCACGTCGGGCACCAACCTCACTTCTACGCCGAACCCCTCGTCCTTCGGCCAGAGCGTCACCTTCACCGCCACCGTCACCGGGTCGAGCCCGACCGGCGCCGTGGACTTCTCGGGGGGCGGCGTCAGTGGCTGCGATGCGCAGCCACTGGACGGCTCGGGCGTGGCGACCTGCACCACGTCGGCCCTCCCGGTTGAAAGCAACCAGACCGTCACCGCCGCCTACGGCGGCGATACCGACAACAGTTCGAGTTTCGACACCGTGAACCAGACGGTGACCACCGTCGGTTCGGGAACGACGCTCCAGTCCTCGTCCAACCCTTCGACATTCGGCCAGAGCGTCACCTTCACAGCGACCGTCAGCGGCTCTAATCCCACGGGCCACGTTGCCTTCTCCGACAATGGCAATTCCATCTCCGGCTGCGGCAACCGGACGCTTGTCGGCGGTTCGGTGACCTGCACGCTTGCAACCCTGTCCGTGGGGGATCACACCATGACGGCCGACTACAGCGGAGACGGTAACAACGATCCGAGCACCGGGACAATGACCCAAACGGTGAACACCGCGGGCTCGGGCACCAACCTCTCTTCGTCGCACAATCCTTCGACCTTCGGCCAGAGCGTCACGTTCACCGCTACCGTCACCGGTTCGAGCCCGACCGGCACCGTTGCTTTCTCGGGCGGCGGCGTCAGCGGCTGCGGTGCCCAGCCACTCAACGGCACGGGCGTGGCCACGTGCACCACGGCGGCCCTCCCGGTCGAAAGCAACCAGACCATCACGGCCGCCTACAGCGGGGATGCCAACAACGGGTCCAGCAACGACACGCTGTCCCAAACGGTCAACGCCGTGAGTTCTGCCACCAGCCTCTCGTCCTCGCTGAACCCCTCAGACATCAATCAGAGCGTCACGTTCACGGCGACCGTCACCGGCTCGAACCCCACCGGTACCGTGCACTTCTCGGACAACGGCGGCTCGATCTCCGGCTGCGGGACCCGGACGCTCGTCAATGGCTCTGTGACGTGCATCACCGCGGCCCTCCCGGTGGGCAGCGGCCAGTTGATCAAAGCCGATTACAGCGGGGATGCCGACAATGGGCCGAGCTCCGGCACACTGTCCCAAACGGTGAACCAGCTGTCCACTGCGACGACCTTGACCTCGTCCCCGAATCCCTCCACGGTCGGCCAGTCGGTGAGTTTCATCGCCACGGTGACCCCGTCCGATGGCAGTACGCCAACGGGCACTGTGCAGTTCTTCGACGGCGGTACTTCACTCGGCACGGTTCCCCTTGGGGGCGGCGGCCTGTCCACTTCGGCCTTGGCGCCGAATCAGGCCGAACTCTCGATATCGTCGTTAGGTCAAGGAACCAGTTCGATCACCGCCCGGTACGGCGGCGACGCGGCTGACCAGGCGAGCACGTCGTCACCGCTCAATCAATTGGTGAACCCCCAGCCGCCACCGTTGCCCCCGACGACGACGACGCTGGCCGTTTCGGTGAATCCAGCCTCGCTGGGCCAGCCGGTGAAGGTGACGGCTACGGTCACGACAACTCCCCCGGGAGGTCCGATCACCGGAACGGTCGAGTTCTTCGACGGCACCATTGCGCTGGGCACGGTTCCGCTGGTGGGCACGACGGCGGTGGTGTCCATCGAGGCGAGGGTGGCAGGCACGTACGTGCTCACCGCCGCCTACGGCGGCGACACGTCCAATGCACCCAGCACCTCCGCCCCGGTGGACCAGGTCGCGGTCGCCTACGGTTCGCCTGGTACGCAGGGCTACTGGCTGGTCGGTTCCGACGGCGGGATCTTCACGTTCGGTGCGGCCCATTTCTACGGTTCGACGGGCGCCCTGCGGTTGCAGCGACCCGTCGTCGGCATTACTCCGACGAGTGATCTCGGCGGCTACTGGTTGGTTGCTTCCGACGGCGGCATCTTCACGTTCGGCGATGGCGATTTCTTCGGGTCGATCCCCGGGCTGGGAATCGCTCCTGCCGGGACGCCGGGCGCGGTGAGGAAGCTGAACGCGCCGATTGTCGGCATGGTCCCCACGTCGGACGGTGGCGGCTACTTCATGGTCGGCTGCTGATGGCGGTGTGTTCACCTTCGGAGATGCCAATTTCGAGGGATCGTGCCCGGGTATCGGTGGGTGCGTCGGCGCCGCCGTGACCGTCATGCCCGATGCGACGGGGAACGGATACTGGGTCGTGACGGCATCGGGCCTCGTCTATACCTTCGGAGACGCCAACTATTACGGTGGTCCGGGGCCCCAGGTGGTGCCCGTGACGTCGGCCGTGGCGACTCCGGACGGCAGGGGTTACTGGATCCTCTTCTCCAATGGTGTCATCGCCGGCTACGGCGACGCGGGCAACTTCGGCAGTCCGGCCGGTGCCTTCGGGGGCGCGAACCCGGCGACGGCGATAACCGCGACATCCGACGGCCAGGGGTACTGGGTGGCGTCAGCCAATGGGTCGGTCTACACCTACGGCGACGCTGGGTTCTACGGCGCGATGGCGGGCACCAGACTCAACGGATCGATCATCGCTGCGACGGGGTTCTAGTTCGATCGCCTCAGATGTGATGGATGGCCCAGTGCACCAGCTGGTAGACGCGCCATCCGAGGTAGACCACGGTGGCCAGCAGCATGAGCTTGAAGTACCACGGAATCGGCCCGCGCTCCTGCTCGGCCAGGATGGTCCCGCAGACGGGGCACTCGCCCTCCTCGCCGAGATCCTCGTCTTCGACCAGCGTGTCGCACTCCTCGCACCAGGCCACTACTTGCCGCCGATGCGAACCCGCAGCTTCATCGGAGTGGCGCCGAAGTCGAACTTCTCACGCAGTCCCCGTTCGATGTAGCGGATGTAGGTCTGGGGCAGTCGGCCGTTGGTGAAGAGGGTGAAGGTCGGAGGGTCGATGGCGCCTTGGACGATATAGCGGATACGGGCACGCGGGGCGGACTGGCGAAGCTGGATCTCCTGGAGGGCCCGATTGAGGGCACCGGTGGGGACGCGCTGGTGGTAGGCCTCCACCGAGTCACGCAGCGCGGGGAGTATCCGCTGCACGCCCTTGCCCGACTTGGCCGAGAGCTTGAGGACGGGGGCCGAGCCGAGGAAGGCGAGGCGGTCCCCGACCCCGGCCAGGACATCGTCCCGATCGTCGACCTTGACGAGGTCCCATTTGTTGAGCACGACGATGGCCGGACAGCCCGAGACGCCGATGCGCTCGGCCAGGCGCTGATCCTGATGTGAGGCCCCGACGGTCGCGTCGATGACGAGGACGGCGATGTCGGCCCGCTCTAGCGCGCGCAGGGCCCGGAGAACGGAGTGATGTTCGGTGCCACGCTCGGTACGGGCGGGACGGCGGAGGCCCGCCGTATCGATGAAGCAGACCGGACCATCGGGTGTCTCGACGACCGTGTCGATCGCATCGCGGGTCGTCCCCGGCATGTCGTGCACCACCGAGCGCTCCTCGCCGAGCAGCTTGTTGAACAGGGTCGACTTGCCCACGTTGGGGCGGCCGATGATGGCCACGCGTGGCGTCCCACCGGGCCCGGTGCGCGCGGCGGATGCCGCCGCCTCCTCCTGTTCCTCGGTCGGGATGGGCGGGGGAAGAAGCTCGACCACGGCGTCGAGGAGGTCGCCGGTGCCGCGCCCGTGCAGGGCGCTCACGGGAAAGGGGTCGCCCACGCCGAGGGAGACGAACTCCCAGGCGGCCGCTTCGCGGTTCGTGTCATCGACCTTGTTCACCACCAGGCGGACAGGTGGTCCGGCCCGGCGGATGACCTTGGCCGCGGCGAGATCCTCGTCCGTGACCCCGGTCGTCACGTCGACGACGAGGAGGACGACATCGGCCTCGGCCAGGGCTCGTTCGGCTTGCTGGCTCACCTTGGACGTCAGCGCGTCACCGCCCGCCAACCAGCCGCCGGTGTCCATGATGGAGAAGGGCACGCCGGTCCATTCGGCAGACAAGACCTTGCGGTCCCGGGTGACCCCCGGTTCTTCCTCGACGACAGCGGCCCGCTCCCCCACAATGCGGTTGACCAGGGAAGATTTGCCCACATTCGGGCGCCCGGCTACCACGACCATCGGGAGTTCGCCCGGCGTCGAGCCGGCCGGACCCGGGTCGTGAGCGTCCTGGTCGACAGGGTTCTCAGCGAGAGGGTTTTGGGCCTCGGTGGTCATGCGGCACAGGCCGATCGGAATGGGGTGCCGTCGAGAGCGGCCCGCAACGAGTAGCCATCGGTCGGGACGACTTCGACGGGTCGTGGCAGGTCAGCCAGGGTGAGGCCGTCGAGGAACCGGCCCTCGTTCAGGCACGCGTCAGGAAGGAGATATCGGGTTCCTCCGGGGCTCGATTCGAGGGCCCGGGCAACGTCTTCCCCGGTGAGGAGGCCGGCGACGCCGATGTTGCCACCGAAGAAGTCGTTGTCGATCTCTCGCACCGTGATGTCGTCGCGGGGGTGGTCCTCCACCAAAGGCCGCAGGATGCGGGCACCGTAGGTCCCGGTCAACACGGTGACCGGTCGTGGGTCGGCGAGGGGTGCGGGGTTGAGTGCCGGCAGCATCCGGGGGGCGCGGTAACCCTCAGCCGGTGCGGCGTCCACCGAGGCGAAGAAGCCGTGCCGCACGCCGCCAGGTCCCTCGGCGACCCGGTTCGTGAAGGCGTCTTGAAAGGCCCGGGCCATGCCGATGCCGTTCTCGTGCTGGGGAAATCCGTCGTAGGCCCTGGCAGAGGGAAACGGGCGATCAGCAAGCAGGTAGTACTCGTCGGCGGCATAGACCAGGCGGCGGCCGAGCGCCTTCTTGAAGAGTCGTTGCCATTCGGTCACGGTGTCGAGGACGAAGGCCGCCTCTTCGGGCGTGTGGGCACGCATCTCGGCCTCATTCGAGAATTGGCTGATGCCCAGGGGCACGACCCCGACCGTGGCTAGGTTCGGGTACTGGTCCAGTACCCCCGCCAGCGTGTCCTCGAGGGCCATCCCGTCGTTCACGCCTGGGCACACGACAACCTGCCCGTGCACCTCGATGCCCCCATCCAACAACACGCTCAACCAGCGCAAGCTCGTTGCCCCCTTGGGGTTCCGCAACATCCGGGCCCGCAATTCGGGGTCCGTGCTGTGGATCGAGACGAACAGGGGGCCGAGGCGTTCGGTGAGAATCCGTTCAGCATCGAGCTCGGTGAACCTGGTCAACGTCGTGAAGTTGCCGTACAGGAACGAGAGCCGGTAGTCGTCATCCTTGAGGTAGAGGCTCTTTCGCATGCCTTTGGGCAGCTGGTAGATGAAACAGAACGCGCAATGGTTGTCGCAGGTCCGAATGCGATCGAACACCGCTGAGGACACTTCGACGCCAAAAGGCTCGCCTGGTTGTTTGGGGATCTTGACCAGCCTCGGGAGCGCCGCACCGGCGCGCTTGACCATGACGCTGAGGTCATCGGCGTCTGTCAGTTGCTGGAAATCAATGACGTCGCGTCGGCTCCTGCCCGTTGAGGGAGAGCAGCTCATCGCCCACGGCCAGACCGGCCCGGGCAGCCGGCGACGCCTCGGCGACCGAAGTCACCGTGGGAGCGGACATGGGCTACAGGTTAGTGGGGGTGGGTGGTGGCGGCGGTCGGAGGGCCGAAGTAGTGGCCCTGGTCGAGGTCTTCGATGAGCCCCGGTTGGGCCGGCTCCCAGCCGAGGAGCTCGCGGGTAAGGGTGCTCGAGGCCGGGCAGTCGAGCCCGAAGAAGGGGGTCAGGTGGCCGAAGTGGCCGGCGTCCTGCGGATGGATGGAGACGACCGGAACGTCCAGGTGACGTCCGATGACTTCGGCGATCTCGCGGGTGGGCACGCCCTCGTCGTCCGCGCCGTGCAGGGTTGATCCGGCTGGCGCGTTCTCGAGCGCCAGGACGAAGAGGTTTGCAGCGTCGAGCCGGTGCACAGCTGGCCAGCGAATCGAACCGTCGCCGATGTACCCCGAGACGCCCTTGTCCCGGGCAATCGAGACGAGGGTGGTCGCGAAGCCGTTGTCGCCGTCCCCGTGACAGGTCGGAGAAAGGCGCACAATCGACGAACGCACGCCTCGGTCGGCCAGGGAAAGGGTGAACTCGGCGGTGGCCCACCGGGCCTGCGGGCCTGCGGGCATGGCGCGCCGGGTGGCGTCCAGCACGTGGCCGTCGAGCTCGGTCGCCACATGGCCCGGGGTGATCCCGAGCAGGCCGGAGGCGATGACGAGGGGCCGGTCGGAACCGGCCAACGCCTCTCCGAACGCCTCGACCGCTCGGCGATCTGCAGTGGCCGCACCCTGGAAATCTCCGGTGAACGCGATGTCGTGCTTGAAGGCGAGGTGGATCACGCCATCGGATTTCTCGGCGGACTTTCCGAGGGTGTCCAGGTCGTGGAGGGTGCCGGGCTCCACTTCGGCTCCCGCTGCGCTGAGCGCGGCGGCCGATGTGTCGGACCGGGCCAGCCCGACAACCTCATGACCAGCGGTGATGAGTTCGGATACGACGGCAGAGCCGATCCAGCCGGACGCTCCTGTGACGAAAATGCGCATGCCCTGTACCTCCAAATGTCGACGACCCTGCGAGAGGGACCGTTTGTGATGTCAGTTACTGTCGTCACCATACCATTCATGTCAGCCTCTGTCATCACCGAGTACGATATGGGGCATGGGTCGTTGGGAGCCGGACAGCCGTCGGAGGCTCGAGGAGGCCGCCCTCGCCCTCTACGCCGAGCGCGGGTTCGACCACACGAGCGTCGCCGAGATCGCGGAGCGGGCGGGCTTGACTGAACGGACATTCTTCCGCCACTTCACCGATAAACGCGAGGTGTTGTTCTCGGGTGCGGGTGCGCTGCAGGAACTGTTCGTCAGCGCCGTCGCAAGCGCCCCCGAGGGGGCGACGCCTCTGGAAGCGGTGAGCGAAGCCCTAGCGGCCGCCGGTGCCGTGCTCCAGCAGCGGGGCGACTATCCGCGGCAGCGTCAGAGCATCATTTTGGCCAGTGCCGAGCTCCGAGAGCGTGAGCTGATAAAGCTTGCCACGTTGGCCGGCGCGTTGGCTGAGGCCCTGCGCGAACGTGGTGTCGGGGACCCTGCAGCGGCTCTCGTGGCCGAGATCGCCATCGCCATCTTCAAGACCTCGTTCGAGCGCTGGGTCGCCGAAGGCAACCAGCGGGACTTGGTGGACCTCATGCGGGAATCGCTGGCCGAGTTGAGCGTGCTGACGGCGGGTGGGAACTCAGCGTCGGCGTAAGTCACTCAGGTAAGCCGGCGGAGCTTCTCCGCCTATGCCGCGAGGAATGTGAAGCGCACATTCCGTCTGGGGTTGTCGACGTTGAGATCGACGAGGACGAGCGACTGCCATGTCCCAAGGGCGGCGCGCCCACCAACCACGGGAATGGTCACGGAGGGACTGACCAGCGCCGGCAACAGATGGTCGGCTCCATGTCCCGGAGAACCGTGGTCATGCCGGTACCGGGCGTCGCGGGGCAGGAGACGTTCGAGGGCTGCAAGGAGGTCGCCTTCTGCGCCCGATCCCACTTCCATGAGAGCAAGCCCGGCCGTCGCATGGGGAACGAAGACGTTGAGCAGCCCATCGCCCCCTTCGGCGCAGAATCGTTCCATTTCCGCGGTGAGGTCGACGATCCGCCTGCGGGCCGTGTCGATATCGATCTCCGAGGTATGCATCGACCCATTCTGCCGCCATGAGCGGCCGCGATGGGGAGTGCCGGCAGGGAGTGCCGACGGGAGACCATCGAGCCCTCGCCGGAGCTTGGCCGGGGCCGGGGGCGGGGCTCAGGGTGGGCTGCAAAGGACCTGGCCGGGCGAGCCATTAGCGTTGGAGCTGTGTCCGACGTCGATCGTGTCCTGCTTGCCTCTCCGCGGGGCTTCTGTGCCGGGGTGGAGAAGGCGGTCAAGGCACTGGCCTGGATGGTGCGGGTCTTCGACGCGCCCGTGTACTGCTACCACGAGATCGTGCACAACCGGATCGTCGTGAATCGCTTTCGGGAGCAGGGCGTCGTCTTCGTCGACGATGTGAGCGAAGTGCCGCCCGGGGCACCGCTCATGCTCAGCGCCCATGGATCTGCGCCTGAGGTAGTGGCAGCGGCCCGGGCCAACGGCGGCGTCGTCATCGATGCCGTGTGCCCCCTGGTCACCAAGGTCCACCACGAGCTCAAGGTACGGACGAACAAGGGGTACACAGTGCTCTACATCGGGCACGCCGGGCACGAGGAGGCGGTGGGCACCATGGCCGTGGCGCCCGATGCGGTGCGGTTGATCGAGCACGAGTCGGACCTCGATGCACTGGCCAAGGAGGACATCGGCGGCGAGGGCTCGCCGGTGGCGCTCCTGGCCCAGACCACGCTCAGCCACGACGAGTGGCGAGGCCTCATGGAATCGGCCCGGGAACGGTATCCGGACCTCTGGATGCCGAATCGAAGCGACCTCTGTTTCGCCACGACGAACCGCCAGGCATCCCTCAAAGCGATGGCGGACGCGGCGGACACCATCGTCGTGATCGGCTCCGCCAACTCGTCGAACACCATCGCGCTCGAGAATGTGGCGCAGGCGTCGGGGTGTGCTCGCGTGCTGCGGATCAACGAGGCAAGCGAGCTCCCCGATGACCTGACGGGAACCGTGGGCGTCACCGCAGGCGCCTCAGCTCCAGAGGCACTGGTGGAAGAGGTGATCGAGGTCCTCGCCCCCCGCCAGGGAGTGACCGAAGTGACCGTGACCACCGAGGACGAGTACTTCCCTCCCCCGCCAGAGCTGCGAGAGCTTCTCCGCTCGGTGAGCGCCACGTTGGGATTCCTGTCGGGGCAGGTGGGGCCAGGTTCCGCCGCGTCCCCTGTCGGGCGGACCGACCCGGTGATCGAGGACAGAGGCGTGTCCGCAGCCGATGTGCTCGACATGCTGGCTTCCTGACTCGTGTCGGTGGAATGATTGTGACGTGACCTTTACCCGGATGGATGAGTCGACGTCGTCGGAATGGCAACAGATCATCGTCGAGACGATGGAGTACGAACAGACGATGGCCGACCGGGTCCTCGCCATGCTGGGTCAGCTCGAGGATCTGGTCGTCGGCTTTGCCGTTGACCAGTTGGTGCACTCCCTGCAGACGGCGACTCGGGCCGAGGAGGCAGGAGCGTCCACCCAGGTCATCGTGGCGTCGCTGTGCCATGACGTCGGGAAGACCATTTCGGTGATGAACCATCCCCGGATGGCGGCAGAGATCCTGCGGCCCTACGTCGGCACCGACACCTTCAACATGGTCCTCAACCACCAGGACTTTCAGGGGCGTCATTACTTCGAGTACATCGGCATGGACCCCGCAGCCCGTGACAAGCACGTGGGGCAGCCGTGGTACGCACTGGCCGAGCAGTTCGCCGACGAATGGGATCAGAACAGTTTCGACCCCGACTACCCCACCAAGCCGCTCTCCCACTTCGAGCCCATGGTGCGTGAAGTGTTCGGGTCTACCGCCTCACATTGACGGAGGCTGGTGCCGCGGCGCACACGTGGCGCACTCCGGGAGCGTGCGCACGGACCCCGAGAAGGCCCGCCGGGTCATCGCCGACTCCCGTCGGGTCTTCGACGAGCGCTATCCCGAACTGAAGCTCGCACCGGTCGTCGGGCTCATCTGCGCCTACGAGGAAGAGGCGAATATCGGGGCCGTTCTGGCAGCCATGCCGGCCGAAGCCTGCGGGTTGCCGTCGTCGACGCTGGTCGTGGTGGATGGTGGTGACGACAGGACGGATCGGGTTGCGCTCGACGCGGGCGCCATCACTTTCGTCCTCCACGAGAACCTGGGCCAGGGCTACACGCTCCGCGTCGGCTACTCCCTCGCCATCGAACTGGGCGCCACGTTCGTCGTGACGCTCGACGCAGACGGGCAGAACGACCCGGCAGAAATCGAGGTGATCCTGCAGCCGTTGGTCGACGACGCTGCGGATTTCGTCGTCGCCTCGCGCCGGCTCGGGCACGACGCCACATCGGATCGCCTCCGCAAGGCCGGCGTGCATGTGTTCTCACGCGTGATCAGTCTTCTCGGAGGCACCAAGCTCACCGACAGCTCGAACGGATATCGCGCGTTACGCGTCCTCATGCTCGAAGACGTCACCCATCGGCTCACGCAATCGCAGTACCAGACGGCAGAATTGCTCATCACCTGTATGAAGCGGGGTTGGCGGATCACGGAGCGCCCTTGCCTGTGGCTGCCCCGGGCTTCGGGGAGCTCGAAGAAGGGAAGCAACTACCTCTTCGGGCTGCGGTACGGCCGCGTCGTGCTCTCGACCTGGTGGCGTGAGCGCAAGGGAAGTGTGGCGACCGGTGTCATCGGTCAGTAAGAGACGCGCTCGACCACGAACATCTCCCTGATGCCATCGGGCGTGACTGGGCGAGCCAAGAAGTACCCCTGACCCAGCTGGCAGCGCTCCGCTTGCAGTTGGGAAAGTTGCGCAACCTCTTCGATCCCTTCGGCCAACGTCTCGAGATGCAGGGCCCGGCCCAGCTGCATGAAGGTACGGATGAGGGCACCTCCTTCGGGTGAGTCGCCCATACCGGCGATGAAGGATCGATCGATCTTCAACGTGTCGATGGGGAAGAAGGCCCCGCTCCTCGCCCGTCGGGTCGCGCGGAAACCCCCGTGTCCCCGTCAGGAGACTCTGGGTGACGCAGTCAGCGCGGTGCCCGCCCGGATCGCTTGGCAAGCCTCCGCTTTTCGAGTGTGGGGACCGGTCTCTTTTCTCGGCGCTCGGCGAGCATGCGCATTCCGGCGAGGGCCTTGGGCGTGTCGACGCGGCTGAACCATTCCATGCGACCGGCGACTTTGAGGCCGACGACGGGGCCGGCGCAGATCTTCTGGCAACCGACAGGAATCAGTTTCGACTCCGACTTCTTGAGGACGCGCAGGAGGCAGTCGGCGTTCTTGCACTTCTTACACACGAAGACCCTCTTCTTGCGCACCTCACTTCCTTACCCCGGTTCTTCGGTCCTCACCCTTTTCCGGCCATGCACCAAGGTGAGCGAGGCCGCCGCGCCGACGAGGAGGAGTACCCCGGAGATGTCGAGCGCCACGTGCAGTCCGGACCCGAAGGCTTCGTATGCGGCATTGACGACCTTGGTGGCGATCTTTGCAACGGCGGCATTCTTGTCGTGCTCCGCACCCGAAACGGCTGCCCCACCTCCGGCTCCGCCTCCGATCACATCGTGAAGGACGAGGCTCTGGAAGTTCGGCGGTATGCCGAGCTCCTTCAGCCGTGCGGCCAGCTGGCCGGTCAACTTGGAGTTTACGATGGACCCCAGCACCGCCACGCCGAACACGGCGCCCATTTCCCGGCTGGTGTTTGTGACCGAGGCAGCCATGCCCGAGTGCTCGGGCGCCGTGACGGCGAGTGGGGTCGAGGTCACCGGGACCAACATGATGCCGAAGCCGATGCCCGCGATTGACAGTACCCAGCCAAGGGTGGCCAAGTTGACATGAGGCCCAAGGATGGCGCTCGTGATCAAGATTCCGGTGGCGGCCAGAATGCAGCCGACGGTCATCGGCGTGCGCGGACCCCGGCGCGCCACCCAGGGCCCGGTCACGACCGAGGCGATGATCAGACCGGCGGTCATCGGGAGGAAGGTCGCCGCGGTGGCGTAGGCGGAGGCGTTAACGACGACCTGGAGATACAAGGCGGTGAAGAAGAAGATCGAAAAGGTGCCGAAGTACGCGGCAAAGGCGACGAACACGGAGCCGGTGAAGGGCCCACTGCGGAAGAGCGCGAAGTCGAGAATGGGTCGGCGCACCCGATGCTCGACGACGACGAAGGTTGCGCCGAAGATGACCGACAACGCGAAGAACAGATCGATCCACCACACCACGTACCCGGATTGCTCTCCCTGAATGATGGCGAAAGAGACGGTCCCCAGCGTCAGGGCTCCCAGCACGATTCCCAACCAGTCGAGTCGGCCCTCTTCGCGATCCGACGTCTCGGGCACGAAGAGTGAGGCCATGACAAGTGCCAGCGCGCCGAACACGAGGTTGAACCAGAAGATGGAACGCCAACTCCAAAGGCCGACCAGCAGGCCGCCGATAACCGGGCCCAGGGCGAGCGCGAGCCCGGAGACGGCGGCCCAGACGCCGAGTGCATCGGCACGGGTGCCGTCGTCGGGGTAGACGTGGCGGATGATCGAGAGCGTCCCGGGTTCGGACGCCGCCGCACCGAGTCCCATGATGACGCGGCCGGCAATGAGCCAGTCGACGTTCGAGGCCGTGGCGGCCACGACCGAGCCGGCGCAGAACACGGCGACCCCGGTCAGCATGACCTTCTTACGACCGAGCACGTCGCCCAGCGTCCCGCCGGCCAACATGAAGGCAGCAAAGGTCAACGCGTACCCGTTGACGACCCACTGCAGCGAGGTGATACCTGCATGGAGGCCGCTCTGGATGTTGGCCAGCCCGACGCTGACCACCGTGTTGTCGAGGAATGTCAGAAAGAGGACACCGCACAGAGTGGCCAGGGCCAGCGCCTGTGCCGGCGAACCGAGACCTCCCGTCTTGACGGTCAGGCCTGGGACGGCTCCGCTGGTGGTATCCGCCTCGGTCCGCATCGCCCAGGATCTCGTCATGGCATCCCACACCCTAAGAGGCCTAGGGAGAAATCGGCGCTCCTCGTCCGGGTCGTCGACTCCCCCGCCATAATGGCGGCATCGATGCGACAGAGGCTTCGGCCGAGACACTTGATCCCAGGCTGCTACAGCAGTTGCGCGAGGTCGTCGGGGACCGGCACGTCATTGAGGACCGAGATGTCATGGGTTCCTACGCGGTGGACTGGACGGGCCGCTTCAAGGGCGCAGCCTCTGCGGTCGTCCGGCCCGGAAACGGCGGCGAGGTCGGCGCCGTCGTGGAGCTGTGCCGCGATGCCGGCGTGGCCCTCGTACCCCAAGGCGGGAACACCGGTCTGGTCGGCGGCGGGGTACCGCTGCACGGGGAGGCCGTGCTCAGTTTGGGGCGGCTGACCCGCATCTTCGACGTGGACCAGATTGGTGGCCAGCTCACGTCGGAAGCCGGCGCGTCACTGTCCGAGGTCCAAGCTGCCGCACGAGCAGCCGGGTGGGCCTACGGTATCGACCTGGGCAGCCGTGACAGCGCAACGGTCGGCGGCACCATTGCAACCAATGCGGGCGGACTCCAGGTGTTGCGCCACGGCGCCACGAGAGGGCAGCTGTTGGGGATCGAGGCGGTGCTCGGGACGGGATCCGTCGTCTCGCACCTGGGCGGGCTGACGAAGGACAACACCGGCTACGACCTGGGAGGGCTTCTCTGTGGAAGCGAGGGCACCCTCGGAGTGGTCACCGCGGCCCGGTTGCGCCTCGTCGCACCGAGTGATGAGCGGGCAGTGGCGCTCCTCGGTTTCGATTCCACCGCGTCCGCGGTCGATGCCGGCTTCCTCTTGCGTCGCGGACTCCCCGACCTGCAGTCGCTCGAGCTCTTCCTCCGGGCAGGCCTCGAACTCGTCTGCCGCTCCGGCGGCTTCGCCGCTCCTTTCGCCACCGTCCATCGGGCGTATCTCCTGGCCGAGGTGGCGGCCCAGCGTGATCCGCTGCCGGGATTGGGCGAGGCACTCGAATCGGTTCCGTGGATCGAAGAGAGCGCCGTGGCCACGGACCCGACTCGGCGGGCTCAGTTGTGGCGCTACCGCGAAGGGCACACCGAAGCGATCAACGCCCTGGGGGCCCCGCACAAACTCGATGTCACACTTCCCGCTCCCGCGCTGGCCGCGTTCATCGAGCGCGTGCCGGCAGTCGTCAGTGCAGCAAACCCACGTGCCACGACGTGGCTCTTCGGTCACGTGGCGGATGGGAACGTCCATGTCAACATCACCGGTGTTGATCCCGATGACATGGCGGTCGACGATCGCGTGCTCGTCCTCGCGGCCGACATGGGGGGAAGTATCAGCGCGGAGCACGGCATCGGGACGGCGAAGCGGCCGTGGCTCCATCTCAATCGAAGTGCGGCGGAGATTGCGGCCTTTCGCAGCATCAAGGGCGCGCTGGACCCGGCGGGGATCCTGAACCCCAATGTGCTGTTTCCTGCCGGAGTGGAGCGGTGAGCCGGTGGGCGTCGGGCCGCGGCCCGAGAGTTCGTCACTCGTCGACAGTAGATTTGCCTGGGCCGTGAACTGCGGGGGTGATCAGCCCTCGCCTCCGTCCCGCATGCCCTTGGAGACCTGGCCGCACCGAGCGCACCACGCTGCGGGGGCCCGTTCGTCCGAAGGGTGAATCAAGCCTCCACAGAGTGCGCAACGCCAAATCACAGGAGACTGCTTTTCCGATCCCGACACAAGCTTCCCTTTCATCCGACCTGAAAACTTACCTCCGCGTGGCCGCCCATGGTGGGATGGAGGTCCGGCGACCGTGCGCGTGACAGCCGGCGTGCTCGACCGGATCCACAGGTTCCTCGACAGCGCCACTTCCCGCTTCGCCGAGCAGCGAAATCGTTCTATCGGGTGACCGCCTGGATATACTCCGGCGTAGCTGAGTCGTCTCAACCTCCTCCAAAACCGGGGACGCGTGTAGCGCTCAGGAGCCGAAAGGGCTCAATGGAGAAGCCAGAGGCTATTCACGAGAGCCTTCGCGCCCTGACGCAATTCTTCGTCAACGACGGCACGCTGGGCGACACCCTACTTCGGGTTAGTCAGATGGCTTGTGAGTTCACTCCGGCCAAGTATGCCGGCATCACCATGCTGGTCGAGGGCTCACCCCGCACCGGAGTCTTCACGAATCCCGAGGCGCCGGAGGTCGACGAGGCCCAATACAGAAACGGCGAGGGGCCTTGCATGTACGCCTTTCGGGACCAAGTGATGTACCGCATCGATTCGACCATCGCGGATCGACGTTGGCCAGCATTCGCTCGCAGCGCGGCAGCTCATGGGATCCTTTCGACCCTGTCGGCCCCGCTTGCGGCCCGTGGTAGGAGTTTGGGTGCGTTGAATCTCTATGCAGAAGCCGAGAACGCTTTCACGGCGGCCCACGAGGCGACCGTCCGTGACTTCGCCGATCAGGCCTGCATCGTGCTCGCGAATGCCCAGGTGTACTGGGACGCCCGTCAGCTCAACGAGAACCTCACCCAGGCCATTGAAACGAGAGAGACCATCAGTCAGGCTGTCGGCATTCTGATCGCGGTTGGCGGCAGGACTCCGCAGGACGCATTCCAGGTTCTCGTCAATGCGTCCCAACGCGAGAATCGCAAGGTGCGAGACATCGCCGAAGAGATCGTGGCCCGGACCGTGGAGCGGGGTGCGGAAGGCCGCACATAGGCGCCGCACTTTTCCTGGTCGATTCTGCCCGTTGCGGGTAAGAAGTACGGATGAAATCATCGTCCGGCCGTCCCTTTCCCCTGGGCGTCACGCCCACCACTGAGGGGCTCAACGTCGCGGTGTCGTCCGAAGTGGCCGGTAGCCTCGAATTCTGCCTCTTCGATCGGGACGGATCCGAAGAGCGGATCGCGTTGCCGGAGCGAACCGCCCATATCTGGCACGGCCTCCTGCCTGATATCGGCCCGGGCCAGCGCTACGGCCTGCGGGTGCAGGGTCCCTGGGATCCGGGGAACGGATTGCGGTGCAATTCCGCCAAGCTCTTGCTCGACCCCTACGCGACGGCCATCGACGGGGAGATCACGTGGGGCCAAGCGGTGTTCGGACACGAGCTGGACAATCCGGACAGGCCCAATGATCTCGACTCTGCATCTGCCATGCCCAAGTGCGTGGTCACCGAGCGCACCTTCGACTGGGAAGGCGACACGCACCTTCGCATTCCCCTCGAAGAGACGGTGATCTACGAGGCCCACGTCAAGGGTCTCACCCAGCGCCATCCCGACGTTCCCGAGGAGGTCCGTGGCACGTACGCCGGCCTCGCCCATCCGGCGGTCACGGGGTACTTGTCGGACCTCGGTGTCACCGCCGTCGAGCTCCTTCCGATCCATCACTTTGTCCACGATTCCCGCTTGCTCGATCTCGGCCTCAGGAACTACTGGGGGTACGACAGCATCGGATACTTGGCACCCCACGGTGGCTACAGCTCCGGTGGGACAGCGGGCGGACAGGTCGCCGAGTTCAAGTCGATGGTCAAAGCACTGCATCTCGCAGGTCTCGAGGTAATTCTCGACGTGGTGTACAACCACACGGCGGAGGGGAATCACCTTGGGCCGACGCTGTCCCTCAAAGGACTCGACAACCCCGCGTACTACCGTCTCGTCGACGGAGAGCGGGACCGATATTTCGACACGACAGGCACCGGCAACAGCCTGAATGTCGGCCATCCGGCGGCTCTTCGGCTCATCATGGACTCCCTGCGGTATTGGGTCACAGAGATGCATGTCGACGGATTCCGCTTTGACCTGGCGACCGCTCTCACCCGGCAATCCGGGAACGAAGACATGCACAGTGCGTTCCTCGACCTCGTCCATCAAGATCCCGTTCTTGCTCCGGTGAAGCTCATCGCGGAGCCTTGGGACCTCGCCGGCTATCAGTTGGGGGGATTCCCCGCTCGTTGGTCCGAGTGGAACGGGAAGTATCGCGACCAGGTGCGGGATTTCTGGCGAGGCGAAGAAGGGTTGCTGGGCGAACTGGCCTTGCGGGTGACGGGCAGCGGCGACATCTACTCGTCCGACCGCAGGGTGCCCTCGGCGAGCGTCAACTTCGTCACAGCACACGATGGGTTCACACTGGCCGACCTCACTGCGTACAACGAGAAGCACAACGAAGCCAACGGTGAGAACGACAACGATGGCGATAACGAGAATCGCTCATGGAACTGTGGCGCCGAGGGTCCGACCGATGACCCGAACATCAGGAAACTTCGGGCGCGACAGCGGCGCAACCTCATGGGGACGCTTCTGCTCTCCGCCGGAATTCCGATGCTGCTCGGCGGAGATGAGATCGGTCGAACCCAAGCGGGGAACAACAATGCGTACTGCCAGGACAACGAGATCTCCTGGTACGACTGGGAACACGTGGACGAAGACCTCCTGGCATTCGCCCGCTCAGCACTCATGCTGCGCCGCGCCCATCCGGCCCTGCGTCCACGCGAGTATCTCCGTGGGCCGGGAGGTGCCCCGGCCCAGATGGTCCTGTACCGCGCCGACGGGAAGCAGATGGGCGAACAAGACTGGCAGGATCCTTCGGCCAAGACGTTGGCGATCTCCCTCGACGGTCGCCAGATCGAAGATGCCGAAGGTGACTGGGATGGCGAGCGTCTCCTCGTCCTCGTCAATGCCCATTTCGAACCGGTGCCCTTCACCATTCCTGGACAGGTCAGCGGTTGGGAGATCGTTCTGAGCAGCCTGGAGCCGGCCGAGACCCCCGCGGTGCAGCACGGAACGGACCTCGAGGTTCCCGACCGGTCGTTCTTGCTGTTGATGGCTTCCTCGCCAGGCGGGACGCTGGGGAATCTCTAGCTCGGCGTTGACGTTGGCTTTTTGAGGGGCGGTTAGAGGAGTAGACATGGCGAGAGCCGTTCGGTTCGATCACTATGGCGGCAGGGATGTCCTGTACGTCGCTGAAGTCGAGATTCCCGCGTCGTCCCCCGGTGAAGTGGTCGTCGCGGTGCGAGCGGCGGGGCTCAACCCGGGTGAAGCAGCCATCCGTGAGGGCGCATTGGAGGCGCGGTTCCCCGCCACCTTCCCATCGGGTGAGGGAAGCGATCTCGCCGGAGTGATCCATACGGTCGGCGCCGGGGTCGAGGAGTTCGCAGTCGGCGACCATGTCCTGGGGTGGTCGGAGCGACGCTCCAGCCACGCCGACTATTGCGCCGTTCCCGTCACCCAGCTGGTCCCGAAGCCGCCTCGGCTGAACTGGGAGGTCGCAGGCTCGCTGTACGTCGTCGGTTGCACGGCCTTCGTCGCCGTACGGGCGGTCGATGTCTCCCCCGGTGACACGGTTGCCGTCTCGGCGGCGGCGGGCGGGGTCGGCACGGTGGTCGTGCAGCTCTTGCGGACGAAGGGCGCCACCGTCATCGGGATCGCGTCAGAGGCCAATCACGGGTGGCTCCGGGCTCACGGTGTCACCCCGGTCGCGTATGGCGACGGATTGGCGGAACGTCTCAAAGCCGCAGCCCCCGATGGCGTCGACGCCTTCATCGATCTCTTCGGTCCCGCGTACGTGCAACTCGCCGTCGACCTCGGGATTGCAAAGGATCGCGTGGAGACCATCATCTCGTTCGAGAAGGCCGCAGAACTCGGCACAAAGGCACAGGGAAGCGGTGACGGCTCAACCCCCGAGATCCTTTCCGCCATGGCCGAGCTCGTGGCATCCGGGCAGATCGAAATCCCCATTGCCGCGAGCTACCCGATGGAAAAGGTCCGCGAGGCCTACGCCCAACTGGAACAACGGCACACTCGGGGCAAGATCGTGCTTGTGCCGTAGGCTACGCCTTCACCCATCGGGTGGCTCGTCCATGAGCAGGAGAGCCACCGGATAGTGATGGAACAGTTGCGAAAGGCGGACGTTGTCTCGGTAGCGGGCACCGGTGAACACGTCCGTAAAAGTGTGTCGTCCTAAGGGCACGGTCGTGTCGCCCCACCCGCCGAGTCGTTCCAATCCCACGGGGAGACGGGTCGCCAACGTGACGGCACCGCCTCTGTCAAACGCCAGGAGGTGCTCACTCAGTGGGCCCTCGAGGGCGAGGGGCCTGTACTCCGAGAACAGCTCGGGATGATCCCGTCGAGCATGGAGAGCATGGCGTGTGACCCAGAGTTTGGCCGAGGGCGAGTCGACGTCCGGCGGACCGGATCCCGCCGCGCTCGAGATGATCGAGCGCGGCTTCCAGCTGGTGGAAGTCAACCGGTCGCCGGTTATCGGGGTCGACGAGAGAGCCTTCGAAGCTCTCGCTGCCCTGGTACACATCCGGTACCCCCGGCATGGTCAGTTGGACCACCTTCTGGAGCAGGGAGTTGGACCACCCGCAAGGGACGAGGCGTCGGGAAACCGATTCGATCAAGCTCCGAACTTCGGGTCGGTCGTACGCCGCGTCGACGGCGGCATGGACAGCGCGCTCGAACTCGTCGTTGGGTTCGGCCCAACTGGTCTCTTGGGCAGCCTCCCGCATCGCCTTTTCGGCGAATGCGTGGACGCGCTCGCGCTCGATCAATCCGGTGGCGGCGAAGGTCTGCCAGAGCAGATAACCGAATGCGCAGTTGGGGATCGGAGCGAGCCGAAGCAACGCCTGTGCCGTGTCGGCCCACGCTTCGGGCATTTCCGCCAATCCTGCCAAGCGGGCCCGCAGATCCTCTCCGCGTTTCGTGTCGTGGGTGGACAACGTCGTCATTCCCAGGGGCGCCTTCTGCATCCTTCGTTGTTGGGCCTCGTGGAAATCAGCCACGCTGAGGCCGAATTGACCAGGGTCTCCGCCCACTTCGTTGAGACCGATGAAACGCGCGTAGCGATAGAACGCCGTGTCCTCTGCGCCCTTGGCCATAACCGAAGTCGTCACCTGTTGGAAGCGGGTGCAGAGCTCATCGGCCGCATCGGACAGCCGCGGGATCAGCGCTTCGAGTGCCGGAGCCAACTCGGGCCGCGCCCCGATGGTGGTGTCCACAGCCGCGCGCAGATGGTCAAGGCCTTGCGGTAGATACGAGCGATAGACGGGAAATGCCACTGCAAGTTCGGTTAGCGCCTGTTCGGCTTCGTCGATCCCGGCTGCGAGGCGCGCCAGTCGTCGAAACTCTGTCTGCAAGACCGTGGTTGCCACGCGGTGCTTGCCTTCGCGGACGTGTTGAGACCACGACCGCTCGTCACCGGTGGCTTCGACATAGGCGTTTTCGACGGCCGCCTCGGCCCGTGGGTCGGTCAGGACTGCATTGATCTGAGCCAGGGCGTCATACCCCGTCATGCCGGCGACGGGCCAATCTGCCGGCAGTTCTTCGGTGAGCTGAGTGATCTTTTCCACGATGATCCAGACATCGGGAGCCGAAGCGGCCAATCGCTGCAGATACTGACCTGGGGCCGCGAGTCCGTCGGGGTGGTCGACCCGGATTCCACGCACCCCGTAGTCAGACACCCAGCGCAGAATCTCCCGGTGGGTGTCGGCATAGACCTCGGGATCCTCCACCCGCAGGCCTGCGAGGTCGGAGATGGCGAAGAAGCGGCGATAGTTCAGATCGGTAGCCGCGAGACGCTCTTTGATGAGACGGTAGTGCTGGCGGAGGTGGACCAATGCGGCTCGTTCGCCCACCTGCCTCGTGTCGACGGCGATCGGATAGAGATGGTCGCCATAGCGAAGCTCTGCTCCCTCGATGATGAGATCTCGCTCGGGTTCGAAGTCGTCGGCCAGAACAGGGATCAGGACTCGACCATCGGCTGCGGCCCAATCGACGTCGAACCACGTCGCGAACTCTCCCTCGGGTCCATCGAGGAGCAGCCCCCACCACGCCCTGTTCTGCTTGGGATCGGCTACCCCCATGTGGTTGGGCACGATATCGACGACCAGTTCGATCCCAGCCCTGCGGGACGCCTCTGCCAGTTCCTCCAACCCCTTCTTCCCTCCTCGGGCCGTGTCTACGACGGCGTGATCCACGACGTCATAGCCGTGTGCGGAGCCCTGGGACGACCGGAGGAGCGGGGACAGGTACAGCGCGCCCACGCCCAGCCTGGCCAAATACCCCACCACCGAGACTGCATCGTGCAGCGTGAACTGCTCAGAGATCTGAAGTCGATAGGTCGAACTCGGCGAAATGGGCCCCGGGATCATCTGATGTTCCTGTTCTTCGAGTTGGTCGGTCTGCGTTCTCGGGGCCTGGAGGAGCGACGACTCGGATTGCCCACGAACCGCGTCCACAGATCACCTCGAATCACGGATCGAACGCGCATCTACCTTTCGTCCCGGCGCACAGGCTTCGGTGATAAGGGTACGACGTGGACCCGGATGCGGACGGGATACCCTCGCCAACCGGGGTTGGGCCCGCTCGGCGAAAGCCCCCGTTACGACCCGCGGCCCGTCAGATTGACATTCGGGGGTGGACGACGAAATACGACATCAGGCCACTGAGTTGGAACAAGCGTATGACTCGACGATTGGGATACAGGATCACCAAGCCGCCTCCGTCGTTCCTCGTGCGCCGGTGCTCGGCGACCACCACCGAGAGTCCGCTCGAATCCATGGATTCCAAATGCGAGAGGTCCAGCTCGACATACGTGATGCCGCTCCGTGACAGTTGCGCGAACTGTTCGAACAACTGGGGGGCACTCGAGGCGTCCAGTTCGCCGCGGAGTGCAACCACGGTCTTTCCGTCGGGTTGTGACACCTCGATCTCGAGCTCATGAGCCAAAACCGGCACTCGCATGGTCATGGTCCTCACCTCTTTGAACATGGCAAGCATCCCGGGACACGCCACTCCTGCAACAGGCGGTTTCTCCATTATGAACTTCTCGAGCACCAATGCAAGAGACTCTTTGTGGCGCCGCCATCGCGGCGCTGTCCGCCTTTTACGAGGAGGAGCGCTCCGTGAACCCTCGACGAACCGCGCTGTGTTGCGGCTGCGGGACGGGTTCGGGGGGACCGGGCTCAGGTTCAGGCGTCGTCGGAATCGTCATGACATCGACGTTACCGTGCTCCATCGTTTGAACCAAGGAGTTCTCTAAAGGCAAGGCAACAACGCCCACACCGCTTTGCCTGGATCACGGGTCGCTACTCCCCAGTCGGCCGCGATGGCTGCCACGATCTGCAGACCTCGTCCGGACAGTCCGGTGGATTGTGGCTGCACGATTGCGGGTGCGGGGTCCTGGTCGCCGACCTCGACGAGAACATCGGATCCCTGCCGGTGCAACGAGACCGTGAAGGCGCTTCCCGCGTGGACGCAGGCGTTGGTCGCCAATTCGCTCACGATGAGCCCGAGGTCCGAAGAGTCGCATCCGAGGCTCTTGGCCTGTGCCTGGGCGAAATGGCGGGCGGCACTCACCTCGGAGGGAGAGGGTGCGAACGACTCGGTCACCATGACTGCTCCATACCCGGTCGTCTGTTTGCCAACCCTTTCATGGGAAATATGTGTCACGGGTTGCCATGCCACTGCACAATGACCAGCGTTGCATCGTCATCCAGGCGCTCGCCGTGGTACTCGAGGACTGAGCGACCGATGCGTCGAACAATTTCTTCCGCTGCGAGCTGATCCGAAGCGTTTTGGCCCACGACGTCGACGAGCCGGTCGAGCCCGAAGCCACCGCCGGAACTCGCCCGTCCTTCAATCACTCCGTCGGTGTAGAAGAGTACGGCGTCGCCTGGTTGTAAGGACAACTCCGCAATCGTGGGTTGCGACACTTTGGCTCCGAGTCCCCACGGGAGCGTCGGCGGGCACTCAAGATCCGCGATGATCTGCCCGCCCCGCACGTGGAGCGGCAATGGATGGCCGGCGTTGGTCCACTGCAACAGACCCGTCTCGACGTTCAGCTGAGCCAGTTGTCCGGTGATGAACTCCCTTCCGCCATTGTGGTCCGTGACCGTGTATTCGAGTTCTTGGTGCATTGCCGTCAGAGACTTGCCATGACGACGATCGTGGCGATAGCAGCCCAAGGCGAGACTGGCCAGAATGGCGGAGTTCAATCCATGTCCCATGGAATCCATGAGGGCGATGTCGAGCACGGGCCAGTTGATCGAATAGTCGAAGCAGTCACCCCCCACCTCATAGGCCGGCTCGAGAATTCCCGCCACAGTCACCGGGGGTGACTTGAACACCAGGGGTGGAAGTAGGTCCCACTGCATGCTCGCGGCGAGCGTCATCGCCTTCCGGCGACGATGCAAATTGAAGAGGTCACTCACCCGGCCGTTCACGGTCAGGAGATATCCGGTAAGAATGCCCAAGGCCTCGCATTCTTTGATCCGTCCAGTGTCGGTATCGGGCAAGGTGACCGCGAGTACCCCACTGCGGTCCGATCCCTCGAGAATTGGAACCCATAAACGGATGCCGTCGGGGCGCTCGGCCATGACGGGGGTTTGTGCGAGGAACGCGCGCCCTGCCATGGTCGACGCGACTTCCTCACTGTGCGGCAGCTCGGCATGCGGCCCCTGGTTGCCGAGCGGTTCGAGGATGGATTGCCCGAAGTCGACCAGATAGACGACGACATCGGAAACGCCCAATCCCACTCCCACGCTCTCGATCGCGGCCGTGACGGCTTCTGGCTGCGCCAACGTCGACCGAAGAAGGGGCGTCAGATCGAGCCCGGCCATGTGCGCAGCCTACGTGATGGCAGTCGATGCGCCGGGACTGGGGAGCCCGAAGGGGTGGGCCCCTTCTTGCGTGACGCCGGTTATCTGTTGTAGAAGTGGCCACTTCCAGCACGCTCGCCACGCCGGAGCGCTACGCCCACAATCCAGAAGAGAGCGAAGTCGATGGCGGCGATCGAGAGCACGTGAACGGCGAATCCGGCGCCAGCAAGAATCAGCACCAGCAGCAACGATGTTGTCCGCACTTGGCTTCAGGCCCTCTCCAACGTCACGCCGAGTCGGCTACGGCCACGATTACGTCTGGCTCACCCATTGCTGCACCCAGAATATGCCGAGTCCCGCGCCAGCCTGTTCGAGACAACGCGGTCTCGAAATAGTTTGTGTCGAACCCCAGTTCGAGCCAGCCATACGTTCGAGTTGACCAGACCAACAAACCGTCCAGCCTCGGCCCCCACGGATAATTCAATTTTTGCACCGGTTCGGATGCAAAGAAGACGGCACCGCCCGGACGGACGATGCGATGGAGGTTCCTGAGCATTGCGAGATGATCCGAACAGTGGTGAAAACTCTCGAAGAAGATGGCTGCATCGAATTGATCATCTGGATTGAAAGTGAGCATGTCCTTCTGCGTTACGGTCAGCAGTTCCGGGTTCAGACAACGCCTGCGAATGAGCTCGCAGAACTGTTCGTCGACTTCGACCGCAGTGACATTGAACCCAGTGGACACCAAGTCTTCAGTGAGGTTTCCCCAGCCAGGACCGAACTCCACAATTCGTGCGGGCGGTGTCAGCCCGAGGTCGGTCTCGCCGATGCAGCGCATCAGGTGTCCGCGGGCAACAAGATCGCTGCCGACGACAGTCGCAGATCCCGTTTCAAATGGAAATGGTCGAACTGTCGCGCGTTCGAGATCGAACGGCGAGGCTTCGTTGGCAACTGAGTATTCTGAGTGACCGGAAATTGAGTGGTAGAGGCTCCACGTCCAATCTCGGTATTCACTCGAGAACGGATCTGGCGGCCGGTTTCCAGGCAATTCGAGCTGGAATCCCTGCAATAAGGATCGTGCGCCATCCTCTGACGATGAGAAAAGTAGAGCCGCCCTGGACAATTCCGCGTCAAGTGAAGCGAGTGGGATGGAGCGAATTCCAGGATGCCCCAACCAATCCCTCACCTTGCCTTGGGCTGGAGCTGGCAGCGCATCGACGAGAGTCCGGCCGAGCTGGATGAAAGATTGAGATGGCCGGTTCATAGGCGCGAACAACGAATCGTCGTGAGAAGGTCTTCCTGATCTGAGGGCATCAAAGCGTTGCTACGCGGGCAAGAAATCAAGGAGCAGGCGGTTTACATCTTGCGGAGCCTCGAGCTGCATCCAGTGGCCCGGCCCTTCGAGGCGCTCGTAGCGCCAAGGGCCGGAGATGTGGGCGCCTGAGCGCGTCATCTGCCCTTCGGTCAATGCGAAGTCCCCGCTGCTCCACACGCCCATGGTGGGTGCAGGTATTGGTGGCAGTGCCAGGGGTGGCGCAATGTACGACTCGGGTGGGATGTTGGCCCGGTACCAATTGAGCCCGGGTGTGAGCGAACCATTGGCCTCGAGTTCGGCGATCACCGCGTCCGTGTCGGGATGGCCGCCCCAATCCCGGAAATTGGCCCATCCGTCGTTCGAGAGCCATTGTTCGGCGATGCCAGGAAATTGGAAGAGGAGCATGTACCACGATTTCTCGTGCTGCTCGTAGCCACCAGCCCTGAAGCTCGAGGGGTGGCCCACCGAGAGTGCGGCGAGATGGTCGACCCGATCGGGCGCTATCGCGGCGAGGGCCCACGCCACTGCAGCGCCCCAATCGTGCCCGACCACATGTGCTCGCTCCACGCCGACCTGATCCAGGACCGCGCCGACATCTGCGACCAGATACAGAATGTTGTAGGCGTCCACCTCCGTCGGTTTGTCCGAGGCACCATACCCGCGCATATCGGGAACGATTACCTTGAAGCCGGCGTCCGCCAATGGCGCGATCTGGTGGCGCCACAGCCTCCCTGAATCGGGAAAGCCGTGCAGGAGGATCACCGGGCGCCCTTCGCCCGTGACCTCGTACTCGATACTCGCCCCTCCACTCACAGCACGCATTGCGACGCCTCCAGTCTCTCGAAAACGAGTCAGCCGCTGGCCATGGCAACGAGCTGGTCCCTGTTCGGCCCGATTGGCTCCTGGGTACGCCAGTCGGCGCCGAACTCGATGATCTTTTCGAACATGCCCGGCCGCGCCATCACATCCCCTGGCAGGTCGAGCACCCCGACGATGTCGAGGAACCCACGCAGGACGTCGGGGTCCCGTGAACTGGCGGCCGCGAGTGCTCCCGTCATCTCATAGGCGGGGTCGTCAGGCTCGTAGGTCACACCGTCGGCCTCTGCAGCCATTTCGGCCAGTCGATGTCGGTCGAATGCCAACGTCGCCTGATACCAGGGCTCGACCGTGTCGGCCGTTGCCACTGCAAACGACTCGGAGAGCTCGCCCGGTCGATCGGGCCCCGTGTCGCGCAATGTGTCGCGCAATGTCTGTGCGTGGAGCATGCCGATTGACGCACCCCTTCCGACCGAGGGATTCGTGCAGGCCCAGGCGTCCGCCACAGCCAGAACGCCGGTGGCCACCGGCACGCCGTCGGGCCGGAGGTCCCGATGACGGTCCTCAATTTTGGCCATGGTGATGATCCGATCCTCAATCGGGTCACCATCGATCCAGTGGGCCACGGTGGGAAGCGACCGCAGGACCTCTTCCCACCGCCCCACGTCCTTCAGCCCGAAGAGCGCCCGATCCCCCGATCGGGCAATGAGCGTCACCGACCACGTGGCATTGTCGGCGGGCAGTGTGAGCACGGAGATGGATCCGTAGGACTGCAGCAGTGGACCCAAGGCAAAAGGCAACTGTCCGTCACGGGAGCGGAAGTGTCGAGCCAGATAGATGAATCCACTGTCCTCGACCTCCTCCCGCGGAGTGCGAGCCCCCAGCGCTTCCAGCCACGACGGCAGCGCCGACCGTCGCCCGCTGCAGTCGATGACCAGGTCGCCGCGCAGCTCTTCGCCGTCCGAGGTCCTCACCCCGGTGATGTGGGGGACTCCGTTGATTGCTTCGGGACCGGTCAGCAATCCCTGGACGGCGACACCGCGCCGTAGATCGAGGCCTGGAGTCTCCTCCGCCACGGACGCCACCGCGCGCTCGACGACGGCCCGGCGTCCCGAAAGGAGTGCGAAGCGTTCGTCTCCATCACGAAATCCACCGCTGAACGATTCGGGGATGCCCGACAACGGATTGAGACGCACTCCGCCGTCCCGCTCGATTGCCGTCGCGACAGTGGGAAGCTCAGCTTCGAGGATCTGGCGGTAGCGCGCCAGGAAGAAGTGGGACAGCCGGAACTGCGTGACACCCTTGCGCTCCCAACGCTCCCAGGCATCGTCAGGTCCGCTCGGTGCGGGTTCAGGATCGCGTTCGAGCATCGTGATCGTGTGACCGTCGCGGGCCAACATCATGCCCAGCCCCATGCCCACGACTCCGCCACCGACAATCAGGGCATCCGTCATGTCTATCCCTCTCCTTGCCTCGCCGGTCCGAGCTTAGAACGTGCTGGCGTCGCACTGCATATGAGCCCATGAGCCGATGAGCCGACCTATCGCTCCTGCTCGGTCGGTCGGATGAGAATTTCGCTGACGGCGACGTGACGGGGACGGGTGACGATGTAGGTGATGGCGTCTGCAATGTCCGAGGCCTGCATCGGTTCCGCACTCTTGAACTGGCTCTGCAATCCCTCGATCACCTCGGCGCGATTGTGCGTGATCAACTCTGTCGACGTGGCGCCGGGCTCAATCAGGGAAACCCGGACGTGCCGACGGGTCACCTCCTGGCGCAGGGCTTCGCTGAACGCGCCGATGCCGTGCTTGGTTAGGCTGTAGACACCATTCCCGCTGCGCGCGGCACGGCCGGCCACCGAGCTGACATTGACCATGTCCGCCACCTGGCGAGGGCCGTCCTCTGCGGCAGCGAGCAGGTGTGGCAGGGCTGCGTGGGCGCAATACATGAGCCCGAGGACATTGAGCTCGATCATCCGTTGCCATTCGGTGACCGGCGCGTCGACGATGGGCCCCAGCAACATGACGCCGGCGTTGTTGATCAATGTGTCGAGGCGCCCGAGTTCTGAGACCGTGTGCTCCACCACGCGGTTGGCGTGCTGTTCGTCGGTGACGTCGGCCTCCAGCACCAGCGCAGTACCACCGTCGCTTTGGATACGGCTCGCGAGGGCATCGAGGCGGTCCTTGCGCCGGGCGACCAGCGATACCGCCGCACCTTCGGCGGCCAGCGCGACAGCGGTAGCCGCACCAATCCCGCTCGAGGCTCCCGTGACGAGGGCGACGGTGCCGGTCAATCGCGTCATTCGACCGTCACGCTCTTGGCCAGGTTGCGCGGCTGATCTATGTCGACGTCGCGCAGCAGCGCGGCATGATACGCGAGGAGTTGGAGCGGGACATTCAGGACGATCGGATCGAGCTCGGGTTCGAGCTTCGGCACCAAGATGACCTCGTCGGTCAGGTCGTAGAGAGCGCTCGAATGGCCGATGGCGATCACCGGGCCGCCGCGGGACTGGATCTCGTGGATGGTGGCGACGTTCTTGTCGAAGAGTTCGTCGTCGGGAATGACGACGAACGTGGGGAGCTCTGGGCTGATGAGCGCCAGTGGCCCGTGCTTGAGCTCGGAGGCCGGGTAAGCCTCGGCGTGGATGTACGAAACCTCCTTGAGCTTCTGGGCGGCTTCGGCCGCGACGGGGAATCCCCGTACCCGGCCTACGAAGAAGGCGCTGGTCATGTGCCGGTAGCGCGTCGCTATTTCGCGGGCCTGACCATCAGCGGCAAGCGCCTCGTGCAGTGCAGCCGGGAGGGCTTCGAGAGAGGCGATCAACCGCCCCCCGTCGCCCTGCCCCATGTCACGGATTCGCCCGAGGTGGAGTGCCAGGAGAGCGAAGGCGGTAACCGTGGAGCTGAACGACTTGGTGGACGTCACGGAGATCTCGGGCCCCGCATGGAGGTAAATGCCCCGGCCGCAGGCGCGGGCGATGCTCGATCCGACGACGTTGACAATGCCGAGCACGGTGCCGCCCTTGCGGGTGACCTCCTGTACGGCCCGCAGGGTATCGAGCGTTTCGCCCGACTGGCTCACGGCGACGTAGACGGTGTCCGCCTCGATGATCGGATTGCGGTAACGGAACTCCGAGGCCGGCTCCGCGCCCGCCGGGATCCGCGCCATGCGCTCGATGAGCTGAGCCCCCGCCAGACCGGCGTAGTAAGCGGAGCCACAGCCGAGGATCTGCACGCGACGGGTACGCAGGATCTCCTGGGCGCTGAGCTCGATACCACCCAGGTGAGCCGTGGCAAAGCGGAGCTCGAGCCGGCCCGAGAGAGTGCGGCGCACGGCATCAGGCTGTTCGAATATCTCCTTGCGGAGGTAGTGCTCGTGCTCGCCCTTCTCGTAGGTGGCGGCGCTCCAGTCCACCGTCTCGACGCCTTTGGTGCGCTCCGCTCCTTCGATGCTCAACGTGCGGAACTGGTCGCGTTCGAGGACGGCGATCTCCCCGTCGTCCAGGTAGGCGATCTTCTGGGTGTGAAGGATGAGTGCCCCGACATCGGACGCCACGAAGTGCTCGTTCTCCCCGATGCCGATCACGACGGGGCTGCCGTTGCGGGCGGCCACTATCTGGTCGGGGTTCTCGAGGTCGATGACGGCGATGCCGTAGGTCCCCTCGATTGCCCCCAGAGCTTCACGCACCGCCTCGGCCAATGTCGGGGCGTTCGAGAGCGCGATGAGGTGGGCGAGGACCTCGCTGTCGGTGTCGGAGCGAAAGGTGTACCCCTGGGCCAACAGCGAGTCCTTGATGACCTGCGCGTTGTCGATGATCCCGTTGTGCACGACCGCGATTCGGCCGCTCGGGTCGGTGTGCGGATGGGCATTGACCGCGTTCGGGACGCCGTGGGTGGCCCACCGGGTGTGACCGATGCCGACGGTGCCGGCAAAATCGGCCGGTGTCGTGGCACGCAAATCGTTGATCTTGCCCTTGACCTTGTGGATTCTCAGGCGGCCTTCGTCGATGACCGCCATGCCCGCCGAGTCGTAGCCGCGGTACTCGAGACGGGCCAGCCCCTCGAGCACCATGGGCACGGAGTTCCGGTAACCGACACATCCCACGATGCCGCACATGCTCAGTACCGCCCTGTCTTGGCCTTGGCCTGGTCGTAGACCGCTTGGAGTTTTCCGATCAGGTTCTCGGTGGTCGCGTGGACGGCCGACCGGGAGACTCGTCCGCCCCCGGTGCGGGCGGGTGGCGGGATGGCGGGGCCGATGACAACCTGAATCGTCATGGGCTTGGGGACAGCCCTGCCCTTGGGCATCGACAGATCGGAGCCGCCGATGCCGATGGGCACAATGGGTGCGCCCGTGCGGGCCGAGAGGAACGCCGCGCCCTCCATGAGGTTCTCGATCACCGGGCCCTCGCGACGGGTGCCCTCGGGAAAGAGGACGAGGCACTGTCCCCGGTTGAGGATCTCCTCGGCACGCTGCAGCGCTTCGCGGTCGGCCGATTCCCGATGCACGGGGAAGACGCCGAGGTACAGAAGCAACTTGCCCAGCCACTTGTTCTCCCACAGGGAGTCCTTGGCCATGAAGAACAACTTGCGCCTGGTGCACAAGGACGTGAACCCGAAGTCGGCAAAGGAGCGATGGACCGGCGCCAGGATGACCGGACCCGTGGCCGGCACATGTTCCTTGCCCGCCACCTTGGGCCGGAACCACACCCTCAGCACCGCGTTGAAGATGAGACGCATCAGGCGATAGCCGACCTTGCGCGTGGGCTCGATGGCGAACTCCTGATGCCGGCCCGGGGCCGCAGCGGCTGAATGTGGTTCGGGCACGGGTGTGCTCACAGCCACGACAACACCTCCTGGACTACATCTTGCACGGTGCGGCCGGTCGTATCGAGGAGGTGCGCGTCCGGTGCCTGCGTCAGGGGCGACGCGGCTCGCGTCGAGTCGATGCGGTCCCGCCGGGCCACCCCGGCCGCCGACTCGTCGTGGCGGCGACGTGCCCGCTCCTCGGCCGAAGCCGTAAGGTAAACCTTTACCTCAGCTTTAGGGAACACCACGGCTCCGATATCTCGACCCTCGACCACTCCGCCGCCGTGTGCAAGCGCCCAGTCGCGCTGTAACCGGACGAGTTGGGAACGCACATCTGCGTTCGCTGCCACGTCGGAGACCGCCCGACCGACCTCGGGCGAACGGATGACGCCCGTCACATCGAGCCCGTCGATCACGACACGGTGGTCGACGAGGATCGCCGCACGTGCAGCCAGCGCAGCGACAGCGTCATGGTCATCTGGGGCGATGTCGCGTGCCAGGGCCAGTGCGGCCACAGCTCGGTACATCGCTCCCGTGTCGAGGCGGTCGAGCCCTAGTTCTGCTGCGACGGCGCGAGAGACCGTGGATTTGCCGGCACCGGCCGGGCCGTCGATGGCGATGATGAGGGCCCGAGGTGCCGGAGGCTCGGTGCCCGTCAGGCGACCGAGGTCGGCGGCAAAGCCGGGGTAACTGGTCTCGACGGCACCGAACCCCGTGATGAGACTTCGCTCGCCCGGGGCCGCGGCGAGAGCGGCCACGGCAGCGGCCATCGCCATGCGGTGGTCACCTTGGCTGTCGAACCGCGCACCGCGAAGGTGGGCGGAACTCGACACGCTGGCGATGCCCGTGATCGATAGCGTGTCGCCGTCAGCTTTGGCTCGGGCACCGAAGGCGGTCACCATGTCGATCACCGCTTGCAATCGATCCACCTCCTTGACCCGCAACTCCCCCACGTCTTTGAAAACGGTCGTGCCGTGTGCGGCGGCGGCGGCAACCGCGAGCGCCGGGATCTCATCGAGCGAGGGGATCTCCGCCGCGGCCACTGTGGTGGCCCGCAGGGGTGGTTCGCCGGGCCCTTTGGCCGTGGCCGAGATGACGGCGGTGGCATCGGCGGCGGTCGTCACGGTGATCTGCGCACCCATGCGCTGGAGGACGGCGACATAGCCCAGTCGGGCGGGCCCCTGATAGATCCCTTCCACCGCGACACTGCTCCCGGGCACGACTGACCCGGCAACGACGAAAAAGGCCGAAGCCGAAGGATCTCCCGGGACGACGCGTGGTGTCACCGGACGCAGCGCGCCCGGATGCAGCGTGATGATCCGGCCTTCTCCCCATTCTTCGACGGTGATGTCCGCCCCCGCCTCCTCCAACATCTCCTCGGTGTGGGCGCGCGTGGTGACCCGCTCCCGCACGATGGTCGGTCCGACGGCCGCGAGGCCAGCCAGCAAGATGGCGGATTTCACCTGGGCGCTGGCGACCTTGGTCGTCCAATCGATGCCGTGCAGCGTCCCGCCCTCGACGACGAGCGGCGGGCCGCACTGCGCGCCCGATCCTCGAACGGAGGCTCCCATCAACTCCAGGGGCTCGGCGACCCGGTCCATGGGGCGCGTGCTGAGGGAAGCGTCGCCGATCAGGACGGTCTCCCACGGGAAACCGGCGACCATCCCTGCCAGCAGCCGCATCGAGGTTCCCGAATTGCCGCAATCGAGCGGGGCCGGCGGCTGGTGGAGGAGGCTGCGCCCGCCGCGGATTGTCACGCCGCCACCGTCGGCTCGCTCGACACCGGCCCCCATCGCCTCGATGGCGGCCAAGGATGCCGCAACGTCGGCGCCGTCTGACAACCCGTAGACGACCGAGGTGCCTTCGGCCAGTGCGGCGAACAAGACAGCCCGGTGGGAGATCGACTTCTCTCCCGGCGTCTGCACCACACCGCGGCACGCGACACCCCCCTGTACGACGAGAATCCGGGGCGCCGTCACGAGAGCTTCTCGGCCCGGCAGTGGTACCCCTTGGACTCAATGGCATCGCGCAGGCGCTCGGACTCAGCCGAATCGACCACCAGGATGAGGACACCCCGTGGTCCCTCGGCCGAGTGCGCGATCTCTATGTCGTAAATGCTGATCCCACCGTCGGCGGCCAACGAGGTGATCTCTGCCAGCACGCCGTGGCGATCGGGTACGGGGATGCGAAGTTCCGACAAGTTGTCGGGACGCACCATGCGTGCCGGCAGGTTGCGACGGGCCTGGCTCGCATGCTGCAGGACCCCGAAGATGGATGCACGATCGTTTGCCGCCACGCGATCGCGCATTTGTGTCAACTCGGCGAGCAACGCGTCGAGCGCGTCGACGATCGGCCCGGCGTTCTCCGAGCAGATGTCCGGCCAAATGCCGGGGTGTCCGGCCGCCACCCGGGTCATGTCCCTGAAGCCACCGGCGGCCAGCCGGAGCAAGGCACCGTTCTGTTCCGCCCCCACCATTGCGGCGTTCATCAACGTGGCGGCCACCAGGTGGGGCACGTGGGAGACCACGGCGACGAGGCGGTCGTGGTCATCCGGAGTGAGAACGAGCACGTCGGCGCCGAGTTCGGCGACCACTCCCTGCAAGCGATCGAAGGCATCGATGTCCGTCGCACTGGTCGGGGTCAAGACCCAGACCGCCCCCTCGAAGAGATCGGGCGCGGCCCCGCGCAGGCCGATCTGCTCGGATCCGGCCATCGGGTGCCCGCCGATGAAGCGTGGGTGGTCGGCGGCGTGGACGATGGCGGACTTGACCCCGCTGACGTCGGTGACGACGGCATCGCGCCGGCGCTGCGGCGTGGAGAGGATTTGACCCGCCACACCGGCCACGGCCGTTGCCGGTGTGGCGATGAAGACGATTTCGGCCTCGAAGTCGTCACCTGCCTGATCGATGACGCCCGTGCGCAACGCCTCGGCAGTGCGTTCCGGGTCCGCATCGAGGCCACTGACATGCCAGCCTCGCTGACGCAGGGAGAGGGCTATCGATCCACCGATGAGGCCGGTCCCGACGACGAGCGCCCGCGGGCGCGCCCCGCTGTCAGACCGGGAGGTCATCGCGGAGCCCTTGGGCACCGTGGAGATAGACATGGTGGATTTCGTCCCTGGTCCTGGTGGTGTGCACGTGGAGCAGGACTCGAATGCACAAGGGCATCGCGCCGGGGACGGCGATCTCGGCGGCGCACAGCAACGGAACCGCCCCGAACCCGATCTCCCTGATGGCGGTGGCCGGGAAGACGCTGGTCACATCGGCCGTCGCCGTGAAGAGAACGCTCACGATGTCGTCCTCCGTCAAGTCATTGCGTTCCATGAGGCGCAAGATGAGTTCCTGCGAGCGCTGCGTCACCTGCTCGACAGTGTCTTCATCGACGGTGGTGGCCCCTCGCAGGCCCCGGACCATGAGAGGTGCAGCCATGGCCGGTCACTCTACTGCCCGAGGTCAGGGACCCGAGCGGGCCGGGACGGCTCTTCTTCAGGTCCGCCTCATACACAGTATTTCTATAGAATTTAACGAGTACGGTGGCCTGACATACCAAGGAAATTGGCTGAAGGTCGGGGGCGAACGGCTCCTGTGGCCGGCAGCGCGCTCGTTCGCTGCCATGGCTCGTGCCTGAGGAAGGGCTGAGATGGCTGCAGATACCGTGTTGGTGGGTGTAACGTCCTGACGTCGAGAAGCTCCAGCGCGCCAACTTGGGCGACAACTGGAAGCTGTAAGGGGGGAATACAGATGAGAGTTGCTGCCATTCGTAACGGGTTGGTGGGGGGTCGCATCCTTTGTGCGATGGCTGTTGCCGCCGGCTTGACCTTGGTCACGGGCGCGATGAGCCAACCGGCAAGTGCTGCGACCAAGTCGGTGGTCGTCGTCGGCGACCTCTGCAGCTGTACCGGTCCTGAGGCATCGACCATCTCGCAGACGACCGATGTCGTCAATGCGTGGGCGAAGTCGGTCAACGCCGCGGGAGGTCTCGACGGGCACCAGGTGCAGATCGTCGTGAAGGACGACGGGTACAACCCGGCTACTTCGTTGTCCGACGCGCAGTCGCTCGTTCAGCAGAACCATGTCATAGCGATCTTCGACAACAGCGACGAGGACGCCGCCTGGGAGGCCTACATCCTCAAGGCGAAGGTCCCGGTTCTGGGTGCGACGGAGGCCGACGCCGGCTACAAGAATCCTGATTTCTTCCCGCCCGGCGGCACCTTCAATTACTCGAACGGAGCCGGAGCGGTGGCCGCACACAAGGCGGGCATCAAGACTGAGGCGATCCTCTACTGTGCCGAGGTGGCGATCTGCCAAGAGTCGACCGCAGAGGCCAAGGCCCTGCTGCCGAAACTGGGGATGAAGTTGGTTTATTCGACGAGCATCGGCTTCGCCGCACCCAACTATTCGGCGCAATGCCTGGCTGCCAAGCAGTCCGGTGCCCAGTCCATGGCCGTGGGTGATGCCTCGGCCATCGTGACCAAGGTGGCCGAGAACTGTGCCACGCAGGGCTTCACGCCGACCGAGTTGAGCGCCGACGGTTCAGTCGCCATCGCCTGGCTCGGCGTCCCCGCCATGAACGGCAACATCGACGTGCAGGCCGACATCCCCTGGTTCGTGCACAACGCGGCGACCAACCCCATGTACTCCGCCTTGAACAAGTACGCCCCAGGCGTGACAACGGGGCCGAACTTCGGCGAGGTTGTCGTCCAGTCATGGGCAGCCGGCGTCCTGCTGCAGCTGGCGGCCGCCAATCTCAGTGCGACCCCGACCACTGCGGACATCTACAAGGGTCTCTACGCCCTCAAGGGCACCACACTGAAGGGTCTGGCAGCGCCGATCACGTTCCACAAGGGAGCCCCCGCTTCCAACGCTTGCTTCTACGAAATGGGGATCAAGAACGCCAAGTTCGTGACCCTCAATGGCGGCAAGTACTTCTGCGTGCCGAAGAACCTGGCCATCAAGTAGTCAGCAGTTCACATCTGGCGGCCCGCAGCGGCTGCCAAGGCGCGTACCTCGGTACCGGTCAGCTCCCTCCAGTGACCTGGAGGGAGCCCGGTATCGCGGAGCGTGCCGATGCGCGTGCGTACCAAGCGAAGCACCGGGTGACCGATGGCATCGCACATACGGCGCACCTGGCGGTTCTTGCCTTCGTGGATGACGAGGCGCAGCACTCCGGGCGAGAGCACTCCCACCGCGGCCGGGGCGGTGCGCCCGTCCTCGAGCTCAACACCCTGCCGTAACTGGCGCAGGGCCCCCGCCGACGGCGTGCCGTTCTCGACTTCGGCCACGTACTCCTTGTCCACCCCGTGTGACGGATGGGTCAGCAGCTGCGCCAAGGCACCGTCGTTGGTCATGATCAAGAGTCCTTCCGTCTCGAGGTCCAAGCGCCCCACAGCGAAGACCCGGGGTTCGGAGCGGCACCATCTCGACCACCTTGGGGCGCCCCTGCGGGTCAGCCGAGGTCGTGACGACGCCGGCAGGCTTGTTCAAGAGGTAGTAGACGAGGTCCGGGGCGACTGGAAGCAGAACGCCGTCGACTTCGACCCGGGCCGTGTGCACGTCGACCCGGCGCCCCAGGACGGCGACCTTGCCGTCCACCGTGACCCGCCCGTCTGCGATCAGTTCCTCACAGACGCGGCGCGAGCCCTGACCGGCCCGGGCCAACACCTTCTGTAAGCGCTCGCCGCCGTGGTCGTCGTTCGCCGCCTTCTCCCCTTCCCCGGCACGATCGACCTGGTCAGCCATCGACGGTTCCGAGGCGACCGGACACGTTCCCGGGCAAGAGGTGGGGATGCCAGTTGGGATGGAATGGGCATCGCCTCCCCCCTATCGTCTGCACGGACCCATCCTCGCGCAGCGGTCAAACGGCTCAATCTCGGGCGTCGACCGTCGTTGTCTACGGCGATCTATGACGATCTATGACGACCTACGCCGAGCGCTCAGCGGGCCATTCCCACCACATCATCGACTCCCTGCCCTCCCAGGCTCCCGAAGAACGGGGCGTCGCCGTAGGAGAAGACACCACCATCGGATGCGGTGAACCAGTAGCCCCCACCATCCGGGGTCGGGGTCATGCCGACGATGGGACTGTTGAGACGTATGTTCCCCGTGGAGCCGAAGAACGGGGCATCGCCGAAGGTGAAGATGCCACCGTCAGCAGCCACAAGCCAATACCCGTGGCCGCTCGGGGTGAGGGTCATGCCAACAATGGGCCTGTTCAGATGGATCGCGCCTGTCGAGCCGTAGAAGGCGGCATCGCCGAACGTGAAGATGCCACCGTCAGAGGCCACCAACCAGTAGCCCCCGCCATCGGGTGTGGCCGCCATGCCGACGATCGCCTTGTTCAAATGGATGGCGCCCGTCGAACCGTAGAAGGCGGCATCGCCGAAGGAGAAGATTCCTCCGTCAGAGGCCACCATCCAGTAGCCCTTTCCATCGGATGTGGCTGCAATGCCGACAATCGGTTTATTGAGATGGATGGCGCCCGTCGAGCCGTAGAACTGGGCGTCGCCGTAGGAGAAGATGCCTCCGTCGGTCGCCACCATCCAGTAGCCGCCATCCGACGGCGTGGTCGCCATGCCGACAATGGGCTGGTTGAGGTTCACCGTGGTCAGGTCACCGAGATAGTTGAGGAATTCGTCGTTACCGAACCCACCGAGTTCCCCAGCGGCTCCGTAGAGGTAGTAACCCTGCCCTGGGGTACTCGGCGAAGCGTTGTAGGCGATCGTGCCGAGAATCTCGGTGTTTCCATCGGCACTGAGACAATCGTATTGAAGTGCGAGCGTCTGAATAGTCGTGCCCACCGCAACGAGTTGGTCAACGGTTACCTCGGCGTTGTCGCCGTCAGCTGACCGACAAAGAAATGGGTTCGCACCGCTCGATATTAAGATGACGGCATTCGAGTTGTCATACGTCCGACCAGCGACAATCGGACTACTAAGTTCGACTTGGACCAACCCGCCACTGGGCCAGCTGACCATGAGCTTGTGGGGATCGTTCAATGGAAAAATGGGCTGCGTCGGGGTCTGCGTGAGGACGTAGGGTGCCGCATCACCAAGAAATGTTTCGCTGTAGACCAGTTTGAGCGGTGCAGCACTGTCGGGCGGCGTGTGTGGTGATACCAAGCTGGATTTCGAAGCGCCGCCGTCTGCGTGTGGTTGAAAGCGCGCTGCGCTCGCCGCGGGGATGGCAACGAGCCCCAAGATCACAACGAGCGAGGACGCCACCGCCGCGAAGCCGCCGAACAGGCCAGCCCTTCTTCCACTGAATGCGTTTCGAACCCTGAACATGCTTGACGGCCTCCCAACGTTGGACACAACAGCTTCCTCCCGATCTCGGTACACCTCATCACCTACAGAGTTTGAAGATATAAACAGAACGAATCCGTCGACTGGGGGATGCCCGCCTCGCATGATCGGCCAACTTGATCTGCTCGTTGCATGGATCTCCCTGGGCGTGCGCAACGGTCTGCGGGAGTTGCGCGGTGCGGCGGAACCGTACGAACTGCAGAACAACGCCAACCCACACCCAGGACAACGGGACCCAACGCAGTGGGTAGGTGTGTGCATCCGCCGTTGCTACCGGGGTGGTGCGAGGGCCTCAATCTCGATGATCAAAAGACCCGCCTGGAACGACTGACGCGGGTTGCTTCAGCTGGCGTTCGCGGTCGAGGTCCCCGGGATGTCCGTGCCACAGAACGGTTTCTTCGAGACGAGGGCGAATCCGTTCTTCTCGGCCCGCAGATACCACCCGCATGCCGGTGACGTGTCATGTCCGAAGTTCGTGGAGTAGTCCAACGGCACCGGCAGCAGCCCATTGCCGTTGTAGGACTTCACACTGCGCAGCACTTTGATGGTGGCAGCCGGCGTGGGGTTCTTGCCGGCACCCAGCAGACCCTGGATCATCAGGTCCGCTCCGACCCAGGCCTCGTATTCGTTGAGCGTGGGAAAACGTGACTTGGAGAAGTGGTCGTACTTTATGAGCCCGGCCTGCATGGCTTGGGTACCGGCGTTGGGCGCCGAGAAGGGCCGAAACTCCGTATCGAAGTAATAGCCCTGCAGCTGCGACCAGGCCGGTGAGGTCACGGCGCTCGGTTCGTAGCCGGTCGGGAACACGACCGCCTTCAGCGGGACACCCGCCTGTCGAAAGGCGGTCGCCATGGCGAAGTTCGAACTGTCGACCATGCCCGCATAGAGCCCGGTGATTTTGGCGGCCTTCGCTGCCAGTGCCTCAGGCCCGAAGGCCACACTCCCGAACGGCACCGAGATGTCGAGGACCCCCTGCTTGCCCCCGGCGTGGACCACGGAGCGGACGGTGGCGATGGCCGATCGGCTCGAGGAAGGTGAGATGCCGTAGCCGTAGGAGCCGACGACCGAACCGCCGTGCGACGTCAGAAATTTTCCGATCTGCGTGTTGACGGGGTAGCTCGGATCGATGCTGCCGGTGTCGGACGCGAACATGTTCGTATAGGGCTGTGTGCCCCATTCCGGCCCGTCGGAAGACGCTCCGGTCACCGGGAGATGCGCCTGATAGGCAAACTTTGCACCTTCGAAGAAGAGGGCGCTGACGGCGACGATCCCTGTGACGCCCTTGGAAATCACGCTCTGGACGGCCGTCGGGTCCACGGCGGGGCTTGTTTGGTCGTCGGCGATGACGGTCTTGATCTTGTGGCCGTTGATGCCGCCTTTGGCGTTCTGCACGTTGATACGAGCCATGAAGGCTCCCGGAACACCTTTGTATTCAGGTCCGGCGGGACCCGTACACGAACAGATCAACCCGATGGTGATCGGCGAATTGGATGCGGCGCCGGCCGGCGAGTTGGCGACAGCAACCGTCCCCGTCAAACAGACCAGAGCGGCTACTACCCCGAAGAACGGCGTTCCCTGTAAGCGCATGACTTCCCCCCTGCTCTCACAACGTCGATGACAATCCCACATCCTTGACGGGAATGGCTTTCGGGTTACACTAAACCATTGAAAGCGATTTGTCAATTGTTTTCGTTTCCCGGGGCGACGAGATCAGAGAAGAAGGGTGGGGAAATGCCATGCACATGGACGATCTGATTCTGGTGAGCGTGGACGACCACGTCATCGAGCCGCCGAACATGTTCGAGGAATTCATGCCGGCCAAGTACCTCGATCGTGCCCCGAAGTTGGTGACCGACGAGATCGGCGAGAAGTGGATCTTCGGCGAGGGTGAGGCCCGCAACGTCGGGCTGAATGCAGTGGCCGGACGAGTGCCCGAGGAGTACGGGCTGGAGCCGACCACGCTTCAAGGAGATCCGGGTCGGCTGCTTCGACGTCGATGAGCGGGTCAAGGACATGAACGCCAACGGCGTGCTCGGCTCGTTGAACTTCCCCTCGATGGCGCGCTTCTGTGGCCAGTTCTTCGCCTCCCGCGCCCAGCAGGACCCCGATCTGGCCCTGGCTGTGCTGCAGGCGTACAACGACTGGCATATCGATGCCTGGTGCGGCGCGTACCCCGAACGGTTCATCCCGTGCACGATCCCGCCGATCTGGGATCCCGCACTGATGGCGGCCGAAGTGCATCGCACCGCAGCCAAGGGATCGCACTGCGTCAGCTTCTCCATGAACCCTCACGCCCTCGGTCTCCCGTCGCTCCACGGCGACCACTGGGACCCCTTCTGGGCCGCGTGCGACGAGACAGACACCGTCGTGACGCTCCACATCGGCTCCGGCGGCTTGGAGGTGACGACATCACCGGATGCGCCGATGAATGTACGCATCACCTGCTCGGGCATCAATATCTACCCCACCGCGGCCGACCTCGTGTGGTCCCCCATCTTTCAGAAGTTCAAGAACGTCAAGGTCGCCCTGGCCGAAGGTGGAGTCGGCTGGATCCCCTATTTCCTCGAGCGCATCGATTACACGTACGAGCACCACAAGGCGTGGACCGAGCCGAACCTCGGGGGCAAGCTCCCCAGCGAGATCTTCCGCGAGCGCATCATCACGTGCTTCATCGTCGACAAGTTCGGGCTCGGCAGCCTCGGCGCCATGAACGAGGACATGGTGGCCTGGGAATGCGACTACCCCCACTCCGACACCACGTGGCCGCGCTCCCCCGAGGTGGTGTGGGACAGCGTCCAGGGCCTGACGGACGAGCAGATCGACAAGATCACCCACGCCAACGCCATGCGGCTCTTCTCGTTCGACCCGTTCGCCACACGACCCCGTGAGCTCTGCACCGTCGGCGCGCTCCGCAAGGAAGCGGAGGGCCGTGACGTCTCCAATGTCTCTCACGGCGTTGAAGGAGCGACGCATCACCACGCTCGGCGAATTCGTCGGCAGCGGCCAAGCGCTGAGCGTCTCCGTGTCAGCTCCGCTCGCGGTGTGCGCGTCCTCGAGGTCGCGTCGCACGTCTTCGTCCCCATGTCCGGAGCGGTCCTCTCCGAGTGGGGCGCCGACGTCATCAAGATCGAGCACCCCGAGACCGGCGACCCCTACCGGGGACTGGTCACGGCCGGGTTGCACAAGCTCCACGGCGGGATCGATCCGCAGTTCCAATCGACCAACCGGGGGAAGCGCTCCGTCGGGGTCGACCTCAAGCACCCTGAGGGTCGGCGGATACTCGGCCGCCTGCTCGAGAGCACCGACGTCTTCGTGACGAACCTGCGGGCCGACACCCGCCGTACGCTGTCCATCGACGTCGACGACGTCCGCGCCGACAATCCGTCCCTCATCTATGTGCGCGGCACGGCGTTCGGTTCCCGCGGGCCTGATGCCAACCGCGGCGGCTACGACGCGGGCGCCTACTGGGCCCGTACCGGCATGCAGCACGTCTTCACGCAACCCGGCGCCGAGTGGCCCGTTGCCCGCGACCGGCTTTCGGTGACGTGGTCGGCGGGCTGACCATCGCGGGTGCGATCTCGACCGCCCTTTACCGCCGGGCCACGACGGGCGAGCCCTCCGTTGTCGACGTGTCATTGCTCGCCGCCGGCATGTGGCAGGTGCAGATCGACATCGTCAACGCCTGCCTCGACGACGACGATGCACCCCCGCGTGCGTTCGGCAGCCGCTACGAGTCCTGGAACCCCCTGATGATGCCGTACCGCACCAGCGACGGCCGCTTCATCAATCTCCAGATGTTGTCGCCGGACCGCTACTGGCCCGATCTCGCCCGCGCGCTCGGCGTGCCGGAAATGGCCACGGATCCACGGTTCGCGAGCATGGAGGCGCGCCGCGAGAACTCCCGCGAGTGCGTGACGCGGCTCGAAGAGATCTTTGCCGGGCGCGACTTCGACGGGTGGCGCCACACCCTGACGCACGAGTTCGAAGGCGAATGGGTGGCCACCCAGAGTCCTCATGACATGGCCGGCGACCCCCAGGTCCAGGCCAACAGCTATATCGCTGATGTCAAGATGGCCAACGGCACGACGCTGCCCATGGTCACCCCGCCGGTCCAATTCGACGAGGAGCCGGGCCAGCCCACGCGTGCCCCCGAGCACGGCGAGCATACCGAGACCGTCCTGCTCGACCTCGGCCTGACATGGGAAGAGATCGCCACACTCAAGGCGGAGCGAGCGATCCTGTAGTGGCGGAAGACCCTGCTGGCACGATCCTGTGGTTGATGAAGCATGCATTCGCGCGGCAGCGGCGCAGCGTTGAAGACGCAATGCGCGCGCACGGGATAACCGCGACACAGGCCGGTGTGCTGACCCAACTCCGCGCCGCACCCGGCTTGTCCAGTTCGGACATGGCACGGCAGCTGATCATCACCCCCCAAGCGGTCATGGCTGCGGTGAGCTCGCTCGAAAAGCTGGCTCTCCTCGAGCGGTCGAACGACCCCAATCACGGCCGGATTCGACGCTGCTATCTCACAGAAGAAGGCGAGCGCGTCGCCAGGGCGTGCGAGGTCGACGCACGAGAAGTCGAGGAAAAGCTTCTCGCCGCGTTCGACGACGAGCAGCGGCGCACGTATGCCGAGTTGCTCTCGCTATTCGTCCGGGAGCGATAAACCGGGGCCGACATCGCCGTGCACGCCGAGCGCGGCCTGGAGATCGGATTCGAACTCGCCGGCCACCTCGGGACCGGGGAGGAAATCCTCGACCGGTGGGAGTTGGGCGAGCGTATCGAGCCCGAGGCGCTCCAAGAAGAGGTCGGTGGTGCCGTAGAGCGCGGGTTGCCCGGGCCCGTCGGCCCGTCCCACCACCTCGATGTAGCCCCGCTGCTCGAGGAGCCGCGTCACGCCGTCGACGTTCACGCCGCGCAACGACGAGATCTGCCCGCGCGACACCGGTTGGCGGTAGGCCACGATGGCCAGCGTCTCCAAGGCGGCGGTCGACAGCCGGTGCGAGACGTCGCGGTTGGCGAAGCGCTCGACATAGGGGGCGAGGTCGGGGTGGGTCTGCAGGCGGGCCCCGCCGGCGATGCGGGCCAGGACGAAGCCGCGGCGCTCGGCCAGATAGCCGTCGGCCAAGCCGGTCAGGACCTCTTCGACCCGTTCGACCGGTTCTTCGAGCAGTTCGGCCAGCAGGCCGGGCAGCACCGGTTCCACCGCCACGAACAGGACGGCCTCTATGGCCCGGGCGAGTTCGTCATTCTCCATGGTGCTCATCCCTCGTCGTCGTCATCCCTCGTAGTCATCGATCTCGAGGCCGGACATTTCGCCGAGGCCCCGGCCACTCGTCACGCCGGCCAGCACGGCTTCGCTCTCCAGCCAGTCGATGTGCAGATCGCCGAAGGTCCGGCCCTGACCGAGGGTGACCCGGCCCATCTTGCACAGCTCCAGCAGCGCCAGGAAGCGGACGATGACCTCCATGCGCGTGGTGCAGCCTTCAACCAGCGTGCGGAACGAGGTCGCCCGGTCTCGCCGGGGCAGGGCGATCAGAGAGGACACGGCTTCGGCCACGGACACGGTGTCGACGGTCACGTGGGACAGGTCGACCCGGGGTACCGGGCGCTCCGCCGCCCCCCGCAGGTAGGCCTGGGCCAGCTCCTCGGGTGTGACCCCGGCCAGCAGATCCGGGGCGTGGACGGCGAAATCGGCCGGCAGCCCGACCTCGCGGGGTATGGAGCGGGCGGCGACCTCGGTCAGCACCGCGAAGACGTCGGCGGCGGCGGCGTAGGCCCGGCACTCCAGGAGCCGGGCCAGGAGGAGGTCCCGCTCCTCCCACCCGATCGAGCTCGTCATCGTCGTCCGAGCTCTCCCGACCCGGGAGCAGCCTCTGCGACTTCAGCTCGATCAGAATGGCCGCCACCAGGAGGAACTCCGAGAGCTGGTTGAAGTCGATCCGGTCGCGTTGCTCGGTCAGCACGTGGACGAAGCCGTCGACGATCGGCAGCAACGGGATGTCCAGCACGTCGACCTCGTGCGAGGACACCAGGTGCAGCAAGAGGTCGATCGGGCCCTCGAAGGTGGGCGTGGACACGGCGTACGTCACAGCTCGACGATACCGAACCCCCCGGCCGGATCCGTGCACCCCCCGAAGGCCCAGCCCAGAAGGTCCGGACCCCCGGACAGGCGACCTACCATGGCGACCCATGAAACGGGTCCTGTCCGGCATAGCGCCTTCGGGCGACTTCACCCTCGGCAACTATCTGGGGGCCCTGAAGCATTGGGTCACGTTTCAGGACGACAGCGATGCCTTCTATTGCGTCGTCGACCTGCACGCCCTCACGGTGGATATCGACCCGCAGGTGCTCCGCAGGAACTCACTCGACGCCGCGCTCAACCTGCTGGCCGTCGGTCTCGACCCCAAACACTCGACGATATTCGTGCAGAGCCACGTGCCCGAGCACACCCGGCTGACCTGGCTCCTCGAGTGCACCGCCAGTTTCGGGGAGCTGCGGCGGATGACGCAGTTCAAGGAGAAGAGCGACGGCCACGAGACCGTGCGGGTGGGGCTCTTCACGTACCCGGTCCTCATGGCAGCCGACATCCTGCTCTACGCCGCGGAGGCGGTGCCGGTCGGCGACGACCAGAGGCAGCATCTCGAGCTGGCCCGGGAGCTGGCCATTCGCTTCAACAATCGCTATGGCGAGACCTTTACCGTCCCCGAAGCGGCCATCCCCGGGGCCGCAGCACGGGTGATGGACCTGCAGCACCCCGAGCGCAAGATGTCCAAGTCCGTCGAATCACCTCTCGGGACGATCGGATTGCTCGACTCCGAGGAGGAGATCACCCGCAAGATCCGTAAGGCCGTCACCGATACCGACGGGGAGGTCCGCTACGACCGCGCCGCGAAGCCCGGCCTGGCCAACCTGCTCGACCTGCTGGCCGCCGCCACCGGGGGGACGCCGGCCGACGTGGCCCGGGGTTACACCCGATACGGCGATCTCAAGAAGGATGTCGCCGCCGCCCTGAGCGAGCTCCTCCGTCCGGTGCGTGAACGGCGGGCCGAGCTGGAGGGTGACCCCTCCTATGTCGGTTCCGTGCTCGCCGACGGCGCGGCCCATGCCCACGGGGTGGCTGCGGTCACCTATGCCAAGGCGGCCGACGCCGTCGGGTTGCTGCCGCCGTTCGGCGGTTCCTGAGCGGCTGTCGAACTGGTGTGTCAGGTGCTCTTCTGCCAATTCATCCCTGATGACTTGCCAGCTTGTAGGCGGGGGCTGAGGATGCAGGGGCTCCGGGGATTACCAGAAAGGGCAGAGTGCTTTACACCGAATATCCGAGCCTTGTCGAGCGGCGAAGCGATGAAGAACAGAGGGCGGCAACTCGGGTCCCCGCTGAAGTTCGCCCCCGCAATGCTCTCGGTCACTGTTGGGACGGTCGTGCATGCGACCACCCCGACCATGGCCTGAGCGACTCAGGTGGCGGCACGATTCACTTCATCCTTTGACCCACTGACGATAGGGCAGTACCGAACGCACCGGCGTCGTCGTGACCACCAGGGGGTCGCGCCGACGCCGGCGTCGCGTCAGGCTCGGATGGCCGTCCCGGTCCAGTGCAACGGGCTCGAGTCGAAACCACGAGGTTCGCCCGCCAGGGCCACTTCGGCGTAGAGGATCCTTCCCGTCGTCGGATCGAGATACGACCGCACGTGCACGTCCGGACCGCCCTCGGGGCGCACGTCGATCAGAACCGGGCATCCGTCGGTCCAGTGCCCGGGTGACCTCGCCAGGATCGCGCCGCTCGCCTCGGCAATGGCCGTTCCGTTCTGGTTGACCACGCCCGGATAAAGCGGAAGACGGTCCGCTCCCGCGGTCGGGTGGTCGTGGTCCCTGGCACAGGCGTGCGGGCGGGTGTGGCACGGGCGAGTCGTTCTTCCAGCATTTCGCCCCGTCGCGCGGCAGATGCCGCCGCGTCGGGTTGGCCGTGCGCGTCGAAGCGCAGCCCGTAGGTCTCCGCGGCTTCTTCCCGGGTAAGGCGACCGAGGAGGATGTCCTCGTGCACGGACTCGAGCGCACGATCGAGTGGGTCGCCGAATCCGCCGCCGTTGGCGCAATGGAACTCGAACGTGTCGCCCGGCTCGATCGCCACCCCTGAGGCGTGCGTGGCCACCTCGTCCACCGTGCCGTCGGCCCGGCGAATGAGGAAGCGGGTGCAGGCGCCGGGCGAGCCACCTGCGGCGCCCTCGAGGGGCAACCACCGTCGCATGCCGAGCATGGCGCCGGTCAAGCGTTCCGTGCCGTGCGGGCTGAAGCCCATTTTGTTGCCACCGCCCGCCCGGTAGCGCCCGGCCCCGCCCGTTCCGGTGCGGCTCGACTTCTCGCTGATGAGGATCGGGTACCACGACTCGAGGATCTCGACGTCGGTGAAGGAGTAGTCGGACTCGGGCCCGACGATGTTGCCGGACAGTGCCATGCCGTCGCACCCCGATCCGGCCGAGCTGCCGACCCAGTTGCCGTCGAGCATGATGAACGCGTCCGGGTTGCCGTCGATGCCGGCACAGGCCCACGTGTGCAGGCCGAGGGCGGAGCTGGCGCCCCACCCGGCCAGATGTGCGGCGGCAGGGTGCCCGGGTGACGCGGCCAGGGCGAGACGGAGCGTCTGCACGCCGACTTCGGCTGCATTGAGCGCCACGTCCATGTGTCCGGCCGCGATCGGTGCCGGCTCGATCGAATTGACGATGGTGCCTTCGGGGCACCGCAACTCGAGCGGGGCGAAGATCCCGTCGTCGAAGGGGAGGTCGCTGGCCATCAACCAGGCCAGTTGCGCCACCATTTCGCTTTCGATGATGTACGGCTTGGAGTTGAAGTAGTGATCGGTCTGCGGAGAAGCGCCGGTGAAGTCGAAGAGCAAGCGGTCGCCGTCCACCGTCAGCTCGCAGGGGACCTTGAAGAACTCGTCTTCCCATTCGGTCCAGCTCGAAGCGCGGTAGGTGCCGTCGGAGAGCAGGCCGATGCGGCGTCGCATCTCGGCTTCCGAGAGGTCGCGGATCGCCTGGATGCTGTCGACGAACACGTCGACACCCATGGAGTCCACCACGCCCATCAGTTTCTCCTGGGCCACGTGGCATCCGGCCACGAGGCTGCGCATGTCCATCTCGACCAGCGCGGAGACCCGTACGTTGTTCCGAAAGATGTCCCAGACCTCTGTGACTTCGACGCCCTGGCGGAACAGGCGGACCGGCGGGAGCCGCAGGGCTTCCTGGAAGCATTCCGTTGCCATCGGTGCGAACGAGCCGGCCACCATGCCGCCCACGTCCATCATGTGGGCCGACATCACGACCCAGGCGATACGTTCGCCGTGGAGGAAGACGGGACGCTGGATCATCACGTCCTGTGGATGCAGTCCCCCGCCGTGATGCGGGTCGTTGGCGATGAACACGTCACCGTCGGCGATCGAGTCCGGGAAGCGTGCCATGGTCGAGCGCACGGCATGGGCCGCCGCACCGAAGTGGAACTGGATCTGGCCGGCCCCTTGGATGAGGCGCCCCTGCGCATCGAGCATCGTGCACGAGTAGTCCTTCGACTCGGTCACGACGGGACTGATGGCGGTGCGCTCGAGCGCCGCTGCCGCTTCGTCGCCGATGGCCTCCAGCCGGCTCCGCAGCACTTCGAGGGTTATGGGGTCGATCGTCCTGTTTGCCTTCATCGTGCCAACTCCAATGCGTAGGTGCCGTGCGCGGTCATGGTCACCGTGGCCCCGGCGGGTACCCAGACGGTGGTATCGACGCCTTCGATGAGCGCCGGCCCTACGAGGGTGTGACCGGGGAGGAGGTCTCGTCCCTCGTAGACGTCGACCGGATGGTCGCCGCCCTCGTCGCGGTCCACCCGCACCATCCGGGTGGAGGCCACCGTGGCTCTGGTTCCTTCCTCGACGTGGTCGCTGTGGCCGGCCTCCAAGGAGGCCTTCACCGTGCGACCCGTGCCGACGGCGCGGAGGTTGACGAACTCAACCGGTGCGCCGAGGACGATCGAGCCGCGGCCGTACCGCTTGGCATACTCCTCCTTGAAGCTGTCCACCAGCGAGCCGAACTCCACCCGCTCGAGCTGGTGCGTGGCCAGCGGGATGGAGATCTCCCACACCTGCCGCTTGAAGCGGAGGTCTGCTTCGAAATCGATCGAGCGCGCCGAAGGCTCGATACCGTCCGCCTCGAGGTCGGCGTTGACCTGGCCCTCCAACTCCTGGCCCAGCTTCTCGAGCAGCATCGGGTCGACCGGCATCGGCTCCAGCACGGCCTTGATGCGCTCGCGCCGCACGTCGGTCGTGGCTGCACCGAAGGCCGACAGCACCGAAGCCAGACCCGGAATGAGCACGCCGCGTGAGCCGATGGCCTCCCCGATGGAGGGGGTGAACAGCCCGCCGCATCCTCCGTAGCTGAGGATCATCTGCTCGCGCGGGTCCAATCCCCGGGCGGCGAGGCGCGAGCGGACAGCGGTGATCATCCCGGCGATGGCCACCTGGCGGATGCCCCATGCCGTCTCGGTCGCACCCATGCCCAGCTGAGCCCCGAGACCGGCGCAGGCTCGCACGGCCGCATCCGCGTCGAGCTCCATGTCGCCCCCCAGGAACTTCTCCGGCGACAGGTACCCCAGCACGAGGAGGGCGTCGGTGACCGTCGGTTCGGTCCCGCCCCAGCCGTAACACGCCGGGCCGGGCACGGAACCGGCGGACCGTGGACCGACCCGCAACATTCCCCGGGCGTCGGCCCATCCGATCGAGCCCCCGCCCGCGCCGATCGACTCGACGTCGACCAGGGACAGCGCCGTCCACACGCCCATGAGCTCGCCCCGGGTGCGCCGGATGGGCTCACCACCGGCGATGACCGAGACATCGAAGGATGTGCCACCCATGTCGCAGGTGATCACGTCGGGGATCCCCTCGGCGTTGGCCAGCTGGGCCGAGGCGGCTACGCCGGCGGCCGGCCCCGACTCGGCCAGACCGACGGGCACCCGGCGCGCTTCGTTCACCGATATGGAGCCTCCAGCCGAATGCACCAGGAGGAGGGGAACGGTGAGGCCGCGCTGTTCGAGCTCCGCCGACAGTTGCTCGATGCCGGCAAAGGCACCGGTGACGTAGGCGTTGAGAAGGGCGAAGGTGGTGCGCTCGTACTCGCGGACGGCCGGGTGCAGCGCCGCACCCGAGACGACCGGAATGGCCGGGAACCGCTCGTTGATCACGGCGAGGGCGTGTTCCTCGTGCACCGGGTTGCGGAACGACCACAAGAACGAGAGCGCGAGTGCGTCGGCTTGCTGCACCTCGATCAGGTACTCGGCTGCCCGCACCAGCTCTTCGGCATCGAGTGCCTTGACGACGAGGCCGTCGCGGTCGACGCGCTCGCTCACCCCGATGATCCGGTGGCGTGAGACGATCTCAGGTGGTGTCGTCAGCCAACCGTCCTCGTCGTGGACCTTGCGGCCGCGGGCGAAGGGCACGAGCTCCTCGAAGCCCTTGGTCGTGATGAGCCCGACGCGCCGCCCGGCCCGTGACGCGAGCACATTGGTCACCGCCGTGGTGCCCAGGCCGAAGCGGCCCACCGAGGGCAACACCCGATCGAGCTCCGCGCCCGCCCGTCGGGCCGCGAGCTCCACAGCCTTGAGGACGCCCTCACCGACGTTGCCCGGTGTGGTGGGCGATTTGGCCCGCCACACACCGATGCTGTCAGTCAGCACGGCATCGGTGAACGTGCCGCCCACATCGACGCCTATGCAGCCGCCGTTCTCGAATTGGAATGCATCGCTCACGCTCATGAGTTCCCTTCTCGTGCCAGCACGGTGTCGTTGTCGCGTCCGGACCGGAGCAGCCGCCCGCTGCGGGCATCGGTCACCTTGTTGTCCTCCACGAGCGCCTGTCCGGCGACGAGGACGTGGCGCACGCCGACGGACTCGGTCATGAGGCGCGACGCTCCTGCGGGCAGGTCGCGTACGGTGCGCAGCGGTCCGGCGTCCACGGTGGCGGGGTCGAAGACGACGAGATCGGCCCAGGTGCCTGCTTGGATGCGACCGCGGTCTCGCAACCCGTAGAGGCGAGCAGGTACCTCGGTGAACTGGTGGATCATCTCCTCGAGGGTGAAGAGCTCCTTCTCCCGCACCAGCTCGCCCAGGCAGCGCGTGGGGAAGTCGGCCCCCACCATCATGTCCATGTGCGCGCCGGCATCGGAGGCCCCCAGGACCACACGGGGATCCTTGAGCACTTCGGCCCGGGCGTTCCTCGTCCACTCGTCGGCGTCGCCATAGGAGTAGCGCACGAAGCCGACCTCGAGCTTGGCGGCTACCGCCACGTCGACGAAGGCATCGAAATCGCTCACGTTGCGCTCCGCGGCCAACTCTGAGATACGGCGGCCCTCGAGCTGCCGGAGTGCGGGGTCCTTGACGTCATTGACAAAGTGCTGCCCCCAGGACGTACGCATGGTGACGGCGAGGCCCGTCGTCTCCGCATCGAGAGCGTCGGTCAAACGCTTCCGGGTCTCGGGTCGGCGCAGGGCGTCGATCCGTTCGGGCACCGGGAGGTCGAAGAGCCACCCCCACCCGGGGAGTGAGCGGTAGACGTAGCCGCGCAGGAAATCCTGCTGCGTGGGACCGTTCTGGGCCATGACGAGCGGCACCACCCGTCCGCCCTTCTCGCGGGCCATGTCCGAGGCGGAGAGCTGGCGCCGGAAGAGGTCCGGATTGAAGCGGTTGATCAGCGGGGTGTTCCAGTTCAGGTGGCGATTGGCTGCGGCGGACATGTCCGCCATGAGGTGCATCTCTTCATCGCTGAAGCCCTGCAGGAAGGAGCCGGGGATGAATTCGATGGACGTGCCACCGTGCTCGCCGCAGATCCGCGAGAGCTCCACGAACTCGTCACGGGTGGCGAAGTTCGGCGGCGTGGGGCGACCATCGCCATCGATCTGCGTGGCGACGTTCGCGGTGGAGAACCCGAACCCACCGGCGGAGAGGGCCTGGGAGAGCAGGGTGCACATAGCGGTGAGCTCTTCGGCCGATGCGGCGCGCTCCGACGCGGCGGGGCCCATGACCGCGCGGCGCAGCGCCGAATGGCCCACCATGAACCCCATATTGAGGCCAAGGGGCTTGGCGTCGATGGCATCGAGGAATTCGGGGTACGAGCTCCACGTGTACTCGACGCCCGCCAACAGCGCCTCCACCGGAATGGCCTCGACCCGGGCGAGCAGCCGGGTCAAGAAGTCCTGATCGGAGGTCGAGACGGGCGCCAGGGTGAGACCGCAGTTCCCGCCGACGACGGTGGTCACGCCATGGAGGCACGACGGGGTGAGCGTGGTGTCCCAGAAGACCTGCGCGTCGTAATGGCTGTGCAGGTCGATGAAGCCCGGTGCCACCGTCAGCCCGTCCGCATCGATGACGACGTGGCCCGACTCGTCGAGGTCGCCCACGGCGACGACGCGCCCGTCGCGGATGCCGATCCCGGCGACGAGCGCCGGCGCGCCCGTTCCGTCGATGACACTTCCGTTCTTCACTACGGCGTCGTACATGGTCTGTGGCTCCTTTGTCGCTACGTCCGTGTCGCGGTCAGCTCGGCGTCCGGGTCGAGCCCGAAGAACGCACAGGGGTTGTCGACGAGCACCCGCTGTCGCACGTCGTCGGGCACCCCGTCAAAAATGATCGACAACCATTTCTCCGTCTCGGGGAACGAGGAAACCGAGTGCGGAAAGTCCGAGCCCCACATCAGCGTCTCGACCGGCAGGAAGCTGCGCATCTGCACGGAGAGCGGGTCGCGCACGATCCCGAACCGAAAGTGCAGCCGGGCATATTCGCTCGGCAACATCTTGTAGTCCGCGCCGTACCAGTCCTTGAAGAGCAGGTACGAGTCGTCCATCATGAAGAAGACGTGGGGCATCCACCCTGCGTTGGTCTCCGCAAGATAGATCGTCAACTCGGGGATCCGGTCGAACACGCCACTCGCCACCATGCTCGCAATGACGAGAACGGGCCCGGGGAACGTGCGCGAGGCCATGGCCATCGTCATGTCGAACGTCCCGGTGGCCGAGGCCACCAAGAGCGGGTTCATGCGATCGCCGAACCCACCATGGGCGGTGATGGCGAGGCCGGATTCGATGGCTGCCTCCCAGAATGCGTCGTCCTCCGCCGCAGGGCTTCCGCCCCCATGCGGGAACTGGGCCAGGCAGATGGAGCGCAGCCCCAGGCCCCGCGCACGCTCGAGCTCCGCCAAGGCGTCGCCGAGTCCCGTCGTCGGGATCACCGCATTCCCGATGAGACGATCGGGTGCCACGGAGCAGTAGTCCTCGGCCAGGAAGGTGTTGTAGGCCCGGACCATGGCGAGGTAGGCCTCCTTGTCCGAGATGTTCTCGATGAAGCGGCTGATGAAGACCGGCGGATAGAGAACCTCGGCATCGATGCCGTCCTGATCCTGTTCCCGCAAGCGCTGTGCGGCGTCGCCCGTGCCCGGTACCGGGCTGCCGTCGGCCTCCCAGTAGGAACCACCGAGGACTTTGACCAGCGCGTCCGGCGGCGACGTTCTGCCCGTTGTGGATCATGGGCATCCCCTCGACGATCCATCCCTCGCCGCCATCGCGCAACTTCACCAGCCGCGGCGCCCTCCCTTTGTGCTCCTCGGGGAGGTGGCGCGTCCACGGGTCCGGTGGAATTTCGAGATGCCCGTCACACGAGATGACGTTGTAGGTGTGCGCCATGGCTTCCCCCCGTCCGTACGCGCCGGTCCCCGATCCGGATTCTGCCCTGCTTGAGTGGTGGCGTCCAGCGCCTGCCGGGTGTTCAGGGAAGTATCGGATCTCTCGGCAAACCGAGCATGCGCTCGGCGATGGCGTTGCGGGCCATCTCCGACGTCCCTCCGCCGATGGTCAGGCACGGGGCGAAGAGGAACAGCTGGGTCCACTCCGCCGCCGGGCCCTCTGCGCCGGCCGAGGCCGCACCCAACATCTCCATGGCGAGCCGCGTCATCCGCTGGTCCAACTCGTTGCCGAGCAAGCTTGGTGACGTTTCCCTCCACACCCGGGCCGCCGCCGGAGAGGGCACGGGAGGTGCGGCGCAGATCGAGGGCTTGGAGGGCACGGTGCTCGGCCAGTATCTCGCCGACCTGTTCGGCCATGGCGCGGTCGTCCGCGGCTGTTGGCCCGGGCACAGGCCAGGAACTTGTCGATGCCGATGTAGCCGCCGCCCCCGCCCAGGGCCACCCGTTCGTTGCCCATGGTGGCCCGGGCCACCTTCCAGCCCTCGTTCACGCCGCCGACGACGTGGTCATCAGGCACGAAGACGTCATCGAGGAAGACCTCGTCGAATTGGGCGTCGCCCGGTGATCTGGCGGATCGGGACGGACCTCGACGCCCGGGCGCGCGCATGTCGACCATCATGGCGGTGATCCCGGCCCGTTTCGGTGCCTCCGGATCCGTGCGCACCAGTGCGAATCCGAACTTCGCGTTGTGCCCCGCACTGGTCCAGACCTTCTGTCCCGTGACCGACCAGCCCCCCTCGACCCGGGTGGCCCGCGTGCGCAACGCCGCCAGATCCGAGCCGGCGCCCGGCTCACTGAAGAGCTGGCAGATCGTGAGCGTTCCCTGGAGCACCGGGCGGACCCACTGCTCCTGCTGGCCGGGTCGCCCCAACTGACCAGGGTGAGCGCTACCCAGGCGAAGGGATGTCCACGTGGGATGCCCGCCAACTCCTGGTCCATGATGATCTGCTCCATGGCTGTGGCGGCGCGGCCCCACGGGGGCGGCCAATGCGGGAGCAGCAAGCCGGCGTCGATGAGCGCATGTTGGCGTTGCGCTTGCGGGAGACCTTCGTACCGGCGCCGGAAGGCGCGCAGCTCGTCCGTAGTTCGGCGCCCTCTTCGGGGAGATCCAAACCCTGCAGCTCGACGGGGCGGTCCCCACTGCGCTCGTTCACCTGGAGGCGGGCCGCCCCGAGGGGGCCGCACCAGGCTTGAGTGCCGCGGCGCGGCGCAGATGGAGATGGGCGTCGTGCTCCCAGGTGTAGCCCACGCCGCCGTGCACCTGGATGTTGTCGGTGGCGCACGTCAGGTAGGCGGGCAGGGCCACCGCGGCCGCGGCGGCACTGGCGACGGCGGTGCGATGGAGCGTCGTCGGGCGCGTCGTCGGTGCGGGAGGCATCCCAGGCCGCCGCCGTGGCCAGCTCGGCCCGGGCCAGCATGTCGGCACATTTGTGCTTCACCGCCTGGAACGTCCCGATCGGCCGGCCGAATTGCACCCGTTCCCGGGCATAGGCCGAGGCCATCTCGGTACAGGCCTGGGCTCCACCCGCCGCCTCGGCGGCGGCCATGCTACGGGCCAGGCGCCGTGCGATGTCAAGAGCCCCCGGGAGGGTGATGGCGGGATCGATGTGGCTCCGGCGGCGGTGGCGGGCGCCGAGACCTCGCGACCCGGCGGGAACGATCAAGGCTCGGGCACGGGCGGATCGAGAGGCCCGGGATGTCTCGTTCGAGTACCACCATGTCCCCTCCCCTCGGGAGGAGGAGGAGGTCGGCAGGTGGGCCCCAGGACCGGTGCGTCCTCGTCCAGACCGACACCGGCGACGAGTTCCCCGCTGGCCAGGCCCGGGAAGCCAACGGGCGCATTGCGTCGACGCCGGTGGCCGCCAGTACGGCCGACGCGAGGACCGTCGGGAGAAAAGGGCCGGGGGCTGTGACCCGTCCCATCTCCTCGAGGACGATGGCGAGCTCGAGGAGGCCGAAGCTCGACCCGCCGTATTCCTCGGGGAGATGCAGTCCCATCCACCCGAGGCTGACATGTCGCGCCAGTACGGCGGCATGCGTCTCCTCTTCGGCGTCGAGCGCGGCCCGGGCAACCGCCAACGCCTCCTTCTCGTGCAGGAAGGCGCGCACGACCGACGCCAGCTCTACATGGTCCGCCGCGATGGCGATGGACACGGTTCAGCCGGCCGATCGGTTCACATTCCGTTCGGTTCACAGCCGTTCGATGATGGTGGCTGTCCCCATGCCGCCACCGGTGCACATCGTCACGAGTCCGGTGGAGAGGTCGCGGCGCTCCAGCTCGTCGAGGAGCGGTCCTGATCAGCATCGACCCGGTGGCCCCGATCGGATGCCCGAGGGCCATCGCGCCTCCGTTGACGTTCACCTTGCTCGCGGTCGACGCCGGTCACCCGGAACCAGTCGAGGACGACCGAGGCGAACGCCTCGTTTACCTCGAACAGATCGATGTCGTCGAGGGTCATGCCGGCCTTCGTCAGCACGCGTTCGGTCGCCGGTGCCGGTGCGGTCAGCATGATCACGGGCTCGGTCCCTGCCACGGCCGTCATCACGATGCGCGCCCGGGGCGTCATGCCGTGGCTCCGGGCGTACTCAGGCGACGCGACGAGAACTGCGCCGGCGCCGTCCACGACGCCGGACGAGTTGCCGGCATGATGGACGTGGCGCAGCGCCGACATTCGGGATAGTTCTGCAGGCCAGTTCGTCGAAGGTCGGGCCCCCTCGCTCGATGGGCTGCTGCACCCATCGCCTCGAAGCTGGGCCGCAGCGTGGTCAGGTCGTCAAGCGTCGTGCCGGGTCTCGGGTGCTCGTCGTGATCCAACGCCAGTCGCCCGTCGTCGTGGTAGATCGGCACGATGCTCTTCTCGAACCGTCCCTCCTCGATGGCGATGCCGGCCCGCCGCTGGCTCTCGAGCGCCAGTGCGTCGCACTCCTCGCGGGTGAAACCCCGTAAGGATGGCGATGAGATCGGCTGAGATCCCCTGCGGGCACCATCGGGAACTTCTCCTGAAGGTGCGCGGTTGTTGGCGCTGAAACCGTCGACATGCATCGGTGCGGTCGCGCGACATCGACTCGACGCCGCCGCCGACGACCAGGTCCTGGTGGCCGGCGAGCACGCCCATGGCCGCGAAGTTGACGGCCTGCTGACCCGAGCCGCAGAAGCGGTTCAGGGTGACCCCGGGCGCGTCGAGTGACCAGCCAGCGTCGAGCACGGCCATGCGGGCGATGTCCATGGCGTGGTCGCCGCTTCCCGCGGCGCATCCCATGATCACGTCGTCGACGTCGGCCGTCTCCAGCCCGTTCCGGCGTTCGAGCTCCTGCAGCACCTGTGCCAGCACCCGCTGCGGGTGGACGTCGGCCAGTCCGCCCTTCCCCGCCTTGCCACCGCCCCGTGGTGACCGCACGGCATCGATAATCCAGGCTTCGGCCACCCCGTTCTCCTCCTCGATCGGTCGTGCTGGCGGGCCGCGTCGTACCGTCGTGCCCCGGGGGCGAACGCTAACACCAGGCGTACGCCCGGCCCGATCCATGCCCAGAACGAATACCCCATGCCGAATTGGCATTGGCCTGATCGAGCGAGACTGGCCGCACAGTGACAACGAACGCCAAACCGCGCAGCAGCCTTGCGCCGATGGGGGGTCACGTTGCTGTACCTACACGAAGTCCACAAGGTCAAGGGACTGAAGGAAGACGAGTTCGAGGCGGCCTACCGGGACGGCTGGATGTCCCTCATGGCCGACACCGACTACGCCCGCCTGCTCTGGTACACCAACCACGCCGTGGGCAGCGGTGTCTCCTACAACGTGGTCACCATCACCGGCATCACGCGACGGCGCCGGATGGGAGGACCTCGTCAAGCGCTGCCAGAAAGGTGATCTCCAGTCCTGGCTGCGCGACACGGACGAACTGCGCCACGACGTGGTCGGGAAGATCCTGGTGCCTCTCCACTGGTCGCCCATGCAGGACGTCGACCTCGGCCACGGTGCCCACCGACGGGTCCACGCACGGGCAGACCATGTACATGGAGGACACGATGTGGCCCTACGAGGTGCTCGACTACATCGAGGCCTGCGGGAACGTGTACTCCAAGAGCCTCGAGCACTCCGCAGAGGACGTCGTTCATCACCATCGATCTCGCGCCTGACCCCCAGCACTGGGAACGAACGTGCGCCGCGAGGCGTCGCTCATGCAGAAGATCCACAACACCGATCACCTCCTGCGGCTGCTCACGAACGACATCGCCCCCGAGCATCGAGGGCCGGGGACGTGGATGTACGACGGCCTGGACTTCCGCGATCAGTGGGAGAGCAAGCTCCTGCGGACGTCGCCCTGGTCGCCCCTGTGGTGAGTCGGGTCGCGGACGTGAACATCGCGTCGCTCATCGATGCGCCGAGCACGCTCGATCCCTCATCGCACGGCGCTCATCCTCAAAGACGGCAACGTCACCTACGGTGAGCTCGCTGCCGCGGCGCGCAGCGTCGCCCACGGGTTGCGCGCCGCCGGCGTGCAACCGGGCGATCGGGTGCCGGTCGTCGAAGTCGGCAATCTTCTCTCGATCGCCACCATGCTCGGCGCGGCCCGGATCGGTGCCGCGGCGGCACTGATGAACCCGGCGCTGCGGCCCCAGGAGATCGCGGCACTGATCGAGACGGCGGGTTGCGTGAAGATGGCGGTGACGGGTCCCGCCTTCGCCGATATGGTCTCCCCCGCCGTCGACGGCCACGTGCTCGGTCCCGCCGAGCTCCTCCAGAACGGCGACGGGGATCCGACGCCGAAGCGACGAGGTCATCGGGACGCGACGAGGACGACGGGCTGATCCTGTTCACCAGCGGCACGACCGGGCTGCCGAAGGCCATCCCGATCAGCCACGGCGTGATCTCGCGCCGCTTCATGAGCTACGCGCCGCCGTTCAATCCGGAGAACAAGGCCGAACGTCGGGATGATGAGCGTCCCCTTCTTCCATGTCGGCGGATCACTCGGCCAGCTGACGGGTCTGTACGGCGCCAACACCTCGGTCGTCCAGGAGCGCTTCGATGCCGGCGAGTGGCTCGAGCTGGTGCACGGCACCGGGTGGTGAGCACGTTCCTGGTCCCGACCATGCTCCAACGGATCCTCGACCATCCGAACTTCGCCGACACCGACCTCAGCTCGCTCGCAGTGGTCGCCTACGGCGCCGCCGCCGCCCCGAAGGAACTGGTCCTCCGGGCGCTGGAGGCGCTTCCCCACGTGGCCTTTGCCAACATCTTCGGCCAGACCGAGACGCTGGGTGCCTACACCACCCTCGCCCCCGGCGATCACCGCAACGTCGACCTGATCGGTTCGGTCGGTAAGGCGCTCCCCGGGGTGGAGATCCGCGTGGTCCATCCCGGCACCGAGGACTCCGTCCCCGCCGGTGAGGTCGGAGAGCTCGTCGTGCTGTCCGACCAGAATGTCCAGCCGGGCTGGTTCCACACCGGCGATCTGGCCCGGATCGACGCCGACGGGTTACATCTTCCCCTCGGGGCGGCTGTCGGACACCATCAACCGCGGTGGCGAGAAGTTCGGTCCCATCGAGATCGAGACGGTGCTGCGCGATCACCCGGCGATCGTCGAGGTGGCCGTCGTGGCCGTGCCGGACACCGAAATGGGGAACGGGTCGGCGCGCTCATCGTGTCCAAAGAGCCGCTGACGGACGAACAGGTCCGACCTTCTGCGCCGACCGCCTCGCTCGTTTCAAGCTGCCCGAGCGCATCGTCTTCGCCACCGAGATCCCCTACAACGACACCGGAAAGGTAGACCGACGCTCGGTTGTCGCCCTCCTCACCCAATCATCGGTCTGATCTGACATCCAAAGGAGACCCCAATGCTCTACCTACACGAGACCCACAAGGTCGTCGGCCTGAAGGAGGACGAGTTCGAGGCCGCCTATCGCGACGGCTGGATGTCCCTCATGGCCGACACCGACTACGCCCGCCTGCTGTGGTACACCAACCACGCCGTGGGGAGTGGCGTCTCCTACAACGTCTGCACGATCACCGGCATCACCGACGGGGCGCGCGTGGGAGGACCTCGTCAAGCGCAGCCAGACGGGCGACCTCCAGACCTTCATCGCGACACCGACAAGCTCCGTTGGGACGTCTACGGAAAGGTTCTGGTCCCGGTGCACTGGTCGCCGATCCAGGAGATCGACTTCGACACCGTGCCCACCGACGGGTCCACCCATGAGCTCAGCCTCTTCATGGAAGACACCGGCTGGCCCTACGTGCCGATCGACGACTACATCCAGTGCTGGTACGACATCTACTACGAGCCGCTGAGCCGCATGCCCAAGACGGTCCTCGACATCCAGGCGTGCTTCCAGCCCGCGCACGGCACCCACATGCGACGCGAGGCGATGCTCTGGCAGAAGATCCCCGACCCGTCGAGCCTCATGCATCTGCTGACGACGGAGCTTCCGCCCGAACACCGCGGAGCCGGGACTTACATGGGCGATGCCCTGAAGTTCCGCGATCAGTGGGAAAGCAGGCTGTTGCGCACGAGCAGCTGGTCGCCGTTGTACTGAGTCGCCGTCGTACGTGGTAATCCAACATCACGAGGAGGTCACGTGAAACTCCTACACCGCCGCCCCACCAACGTGTAGCGGAAAAGCCTGACCGCGGCTGCGCCACTGATCGGAGACCCAATGACCGCGATCAACCTTTGCTCGCTGGCCGATGCAGCTGCGGTCGATGCGCCCTCACGCCTCGCCTTCATCTTCCCGGGTAGCCGGTGCACCTACGGAGAGCTGGACGACGCCATCGGCCGGGTTACGGCCTGCCTCCTCGAATCCGGCGTGCGGCCAGGGGACCGAATCCCGATCATCGACGTCGCCAGTACAACGTCAGTGGCGGGCATCATCGCGGCCGCCCGAATCGGTGCGGCCGCAGCCCTCATCAATCCGGCCCTGCGTCCGCGCGAGATGGAAGCATTGCTCACGACCGGCGAATGTCGTCGGCTCGGGCTCGTTGGTGACACGTTCGCCGATACGGCTCGAACGGTTCTCGGGGAGGGCCTCGTGACCGCCTCGGACATCGTGCGCACCGGCCCGGTAGCTCCCGATCCGCTCCATGAGGTGGGCGACGACGAGATCGCCCTCGTCCTGTTCACGAGCGGCACGACAGGAGCGCCGAAAGCTGTGCCCATCCCCCACCGTGTGCTGGCCACTCGCATCACCGGGTTCGCGTCACCATTCAGCGCCGACGTCAGGCCGGTGGTCAACATTATGTGCGTCCCGTTTCACAACGTGGGCGGATCACTCGGCGTCCTTGGAAGTCTCTATGCCGGCAATACCTTTGTCGTCCAGGAGCGTTTCGACGCGGGGGATTGGATCGATTTGGCTAACCGCCATGAGGCAGCCGGGGTGTTCTTTGTGCCGACAATGTTGCAGCGGATTCTGGACCATCCCTCCTTCTCCGCCGCCAATCTCAGTTCCTTGATCTCCATCTCCTATGGGGCGGCCGCGGCACCCGCGCGAGCTCATCGAGCGCACCATGCGGGCATTACCCCACGTCGCCTTGGCCAACCTCTTCGGCCAGACCGAGACCTTGGGTGCCTATGCGGCGTTCCTGCCCGAGGACTATCGACGCGCCGACCGCCTCGGCTCCATCGGCCGACCGCTGCCAGGCGTACGTGTGCGCATCGTCAAGCCGGGATCGGCGACAGCGGTGCGCGTCGGCGAGGTCGGCGAGCTCCTCGTCCTGTCACCGCACAACGTCGCACCGGGTTGGTTGCGCACGGGAGACCTCGCCCGCGCTGACACTGACGGCTACCTCTACACCGAAGGTCGGCTCTCCGACACCATCAATCGCCACGGGGTCAAGTTCGGCCCGAGAGAGATCGACGCCGTGCTGCGACGCCACCCCGCCGTCTCCGACGTCGCGGTCACCGGAGTCCCCGACCGCGAATCGGGCGAGCGGGTCGAGGCGGCGGTCGTGCTGGCCCAGCCCTCCACCGAAGCCGAGCTGCGGGACTACTGCCGGGAGAATCTCGCTCGCTTCAAGGTGCCCGAACGGATCACCTTCGTGACGGACATTCCCTACAACGAGACCGGCAAGGTGAACCGTTCAGAATTGGTCGCGCTTCTCTCCGGCGAATCCGACTGAGGTCGTCGAATTCGAAATCCGGGTTGGCCTGCCGAAAGGGGTGGGCATGCTGTGACGCCCGAGCACAAGGGCCGACGGGGAAGGCCCTGTTCTCGATGTGGGAATCACATCTAGAGTGACTGGCGAGCAGGTGGGAAGCGCCGGGGGTGAAGGGGGCAGATGACGAACGTTGGCGGCGTGCCAGAGCACCGGCCGTGACGTTGCCCGAAACCGACGATCTCCGTGCCTTCATCGAGGTCGTCGCCCACGGCACGTTCACGGCTGCGGCCCATCGTCTCCACACCAGCCAGCCCGCGCTCTCGCGAAGGATCGCCCGTCTCGAGCACCAGATCGGAGGCACCCTCTTCGAGCGGGAGAACCGTCGTGAACCGCTGCTGACGACACTGGGCGAGATCCTCCTGCCGTATGCGCAGAAGGCTCTTGCCGACCTGGACGACTTCTCCCGTGCAGCCGAGAAACAGACCCGGGGAGCGACGGGCGAATTGGTGGTCGCCATCGCGGATGCCCTCGTTGACGCCTGTCTCCCCCATCTCGTCCGTCATGCCCGCCAACGACTTCCCGGGGTTCGGGTCCGCGTACGAGAGGTTCCTTCGGGCGAAGTCCCCGCCCAGATCATCGAGCATCATGCGGAACTGGGCCTCGTGACGTCGGAATTCACCGCACCGCAGATCGAAGGCGTCACGTACGGCATCGTCCAGCACGTGGCGATGGGGCTACCCGATCTTCTCGGACGGACGACCAAGGGGATCGAATGGGAGGAACTGGCCAAGTTGCCGCTCCTTCTCCCTTTACCCCTCGAACGGGTGACCTACCCCATTCATCACCCGATCACCGTGGCGCACGAGCGCGGTAGCCCGGGGCTCCTGTTGGCGATGGCGCAGTCAGGTCTCGGGGTTGCCGTGCTGGCCGGGTTGCGTCCACGACGCGGCATCACGTGCCGGCGCATCGAAGTCGACGGCGTCCCGCAGCGGTCCCAGGTCGAGTTGGCCTGGCGGCGCGACGGTGTCCTCGGCCGAGGAGCCACTGCACTGGTCTCCGATCCGCGCAACCGGTTGGCCGAGCTCGGCTTGCCGCTTCTCGAAGAAGGGGACGTGCCGGACTGATCGGGTCCCCCACCCGATCCGCTATCCCCCGAAGAGGACGCCGGCCCACCAGTTGTAGAGGTGCTGGAACGCAATGGTGATGGGTCCGGGATTGAAGAGGAAGTTGAGGAGTACCAGTCCGACGACGATCATCATCGTGTACGGACGGATGCGGAGATACGTCGGCCAATACCGCCGCGGCAACAGGCGCTCGAAGAGCACCGACCCGTCGAGTGGCGGGATGGGGATCAGGTTGAACGCCATGAGCCCGATGTTCCCCAGGCTGAAGTAGAAGACGATCTCCGCGGGCACGGACAGGACCCCGGTGCGAAGTGCGGTGGTGCGGAAGGACGAGATGAACAGCAGCGCGCCCAGAGCGGCCAAGATGGCATTCGTCATCGGTCCGGCCAGCGCGACCAGCACCCCCTGATTGCGCGGACTGCGCAGGCGGGCATTGTTGACCGGCACCGGCTTCGCCCACCCGAAGACGCCGAAGCCACCGAGGGCCAGCATCGCCGGCACCAGCAGCGTGCCGACCGGGTCCACATGGACGAAAGGGTTGAGGGTCAGGCGGCCGGCGCGCGCCGCTGTGTCATCGCCGAAGGCCCGGGCCACCAACCCGTGGGATATCTCGTGGAGAATGATCGAGGGGACGATCACGCAGAACAGGATGATGTCGGCGCTCGAGATGTTGTGGTGGGCCACCAGCGCCACGAGAACTGCGACACCCCCGATGATCCAGAGCGTCCGCCTGGTGGTCTGGTCCATGGGGCGACGGCCGGAAGATCCTCCCCCGGATTGGCTCACCTACTGCTTGGCGGCGTCGACGATGCAGAAGCGCGCCGCGGGCATGGCTTCGAGTCGCGCCCCGCCAATCGGCTTCCCGCACGCCTGGCAGAGTCCATAGCTGCCGGCGCTGACCCGTTCGAGTGCAGCGTCCACCTCGTCCAGGGCCTCACGGAGCTCCGTGGCCAGGCGTTCAGCTTCGGCCCGCTCCGCCGTCACCTGGCTGGAGTCGGCGAAATTGGAGTCGTAGTTCAGCCCGGTGTCCCCGCGATCACCGAAACCGAGCTCCGTCAGTTGGGCGTGGAGCTCGGCCTGCTCGGCCGTGAGAAGTGCGACATAGTCGACCTCGGCTGATTCGGCGGTTGGGGCCTCGTTCGGCATCCACTCATGCTACGTCTTTCCTGCCTTTGGTACTGCCCACCCGGACCCCGGCCCGAGGATGTGCATCCTCGTAGGCACGGCGCAGGTGCTCGGGCGAGACCCTGGTATAGCGCTGAGTGGTGGCGATGGAGGCGTGGCCGAGGAGTTCCTGGACCACTCTGATGTCTGCCCCCCGGGCCAGCATGTGGGTGGCACAGGAGTGTCGCAGGACGTGGGGGCTCACCCGCTCGGCCAGATCGACCCGCCCGGCGTACTTCTTGACCACGCCGAACGCCCCCACTCGGCTCAGGCGACCGCCGCGGACGTTCAGGAAGACGGCTTCGGCGTCGCTGCGCAATTTCCACTTCTTCGGCTCGAGCAACGGCCGCCCCTCGCCGGACAACCAGTGTTGGAGCGCGGCCAGCGCCAGGCGCCCCAGGGGAACCATACGTTCCTTGTCACCTTTGCCCAGCACCCGGATCAGCGGGACGTCGCCCCCCTCGATTGCCTCGGCCACGTCCCCCAGGTTGAGCCCGACGACCTCGCTGACGCGACAGCCGGTCCCGTAGAGCACTTCGAGGAGCGCCCGATCGCGCAGCATGGCCGGTCCGGCACCCACGACCGCGCCCAGCAGTCGCTCGGTCTCGTCCTCACTGAGCGCCTTGGGCAACAGCTCGGCCACACCGATACCGGGAATGTCGGCGGTCGGATCGGTCGGCGCTACACCCTCCTCGACCAGGAAACGATGGAAGCCCCGCAACGTGGAGAGGGCGCGGGCCACCGTCGCTCCGCTGCGGATGCGGCGCAGGGAGGCGATGTAGGCGGCCACCTCGTCGGCGGTCGCCTCGTCGATGTGCGCACCCGATCCGCGGGTTTCAACGAATGATTGGTAACCGGCGAGGTCACGCCGGTAGGAGGCCAGGGTGCGCGGCGAGCGGCCCCGCTCGACATCCAGCCAGGACAGGTACTCCTCTGCGTTCCGTGAAAGGGCCGCCGTCACGGGGCCGCCAGCCTGGCCCGGGCCAGGTAGAGGCCCAGGACAGTCGTCTCGTCCACCAGGGTGCCGTCCGCCACGAGAGCGTCGACGTCGTCGAGGGCGATCGTCTCGATCGACATGAACCCCTCTTCGATGCCCACGGGCTTGGGCGGGCAGGCGGAGAGTCCCGTCGCCAGAAAGATCGTCGTGTGCTGGTCACTGATGCCTGGCGTGTTGAAGGTCTCGATCAAGACCTCCAACTTCTCGGCCACGAGCCCCGCTTCCTCGGCCAACTCGCGCCGTGCCGCCGCCTCGCGGGATTCGGTGGTGACGTCGCAGGTGCCCGCCGGCACCTCGAGCAGCATCCGGTCCACGGCTGCTCGATACTGGCGCACCAACGTCACCCGGCGCTCGGCATCGACCGGCACGATCGTCACGGCCCCGGGGTGATGGACGATGAAGCGCTCGAAGGACCGGCCTTCGGGATCGAGCGTCTCGGCCCGGCCAACGGTGAAGATCCAACCTCGGAACACCTCCACCTCGGAAACCCGGCGGGAATTGCGCACGCGGATCTACGGCACACGATCGAGATCGAGCAGATGGGGCTCGCGCCCTTCGGCCCGGTCGAGCGCAGCTGCCAAGAGTTCGCGGAACAAGGGGTGGGCCCGATCAGGCCGGCTCTTGAACTCCGGATGCGCCTGGGTGCCGACCCAGAACGGGTGCTCGCTCAGCTCGACGAATTCGACCAGGCGCCCGTCGGGCGAGGTGCCCGAGCAGACCAGTCCGACGGCCTCCAGGCGGGCCCGGTACTTGTTGTTGAACTCGAAGCGGTGGCGGTGGCGCTCGGTGACACCGAGCGTCCCGTAGGCCTCGGACACCTTCGAACCCGGCAGGAGCGCAGCCTGGTAGGACCCGAGCCGCATGGTGCCGCCCTTGTCCGTGACGTGTGCCTGGTCCGGCATCAGGTCGATGACCGGGTCCGGCGTCAAGGAGTCGAACTCGCGGGAATTGGCCAGGGGCATATTCGCCCAGTCGCGGGCGACGGAGATCACCATGACCTGGAGGCCCAGGCACAGGCCGAGACAGGGGATGGTGTGGTCGCGGGCAAACCCGGCTGCAGCCACCATGCCCTCGATGCCGCGCACACCGAACCCGCCGGGAATGACGATCGCATCGAGCTGGCGTATCCGCTCCGTCCCCAGGAGGTCCGGCACCTTCTCGGCATCGATCCAGTCCAGCTCCACCTCGGTCCCGTAGTGAAACCCGGCCGAGCGCAGCGCCTCGACCACCGACATGTAGGCGTCAGGCATGCTCACGTACTTGCCCACGATGCCGACTTTGACGCGACGAGAGAGCGACTCGACCCGGCGCACCAGCTCCTCCCACTGGCTCAGGTCGATCGGGTGGGATTCCTCGTCGATGCCGAGGGTGCGGCAGACGAACCCGTCGAGACCTTGGTCGTGCAGAACGAGGGGGATCTCGTAGATGCTCGGCGCGTCGACCGCGGAGACCACCGCCTCCATGGACACGTCGCACAGGTTGGAGATCTTGCGCTTCAGGTTTTCCGAAATCGGCTTGTCGCTCCGGCACACGATGACGTCGGGTTGGATACCCCGGCTGCGCAGCTCGGTCACCGAGTGCTGCGTCGGCTTGGTCTTCTGCTCGCCGGTCACCAGGTACGGCACTAGGGTGAGATGCATGTAGCAGACGTTCTCGCGGCCGACGTCACGACGGAACTGGCGAATTGCCTCGATGAAGGGGACGATTTCGATGTCGCCCACCGTGCCGCCGATCTCGACGATGACGACGTCGACGTCGTCGTCAGCCAGCAGGCGCACCCAGTCCTTGATCTCGTTGGTCACATGGGGGATCACCTGGACGGTGCGGCCGAGGAAGTCACCCCGCCGCTCTTTCTCGATGACCGAGCGGTAGATCCACCCCGTGGTGGTGTTGGAGTTCTGTCCGAGGTCCTCGTCGATGAACCGCTCATAGTGCCCCAGGTCGAGGTCGGTCTCCCCGCCGTCATGGGTGACGAAGACCTCGCCGTGCTCACCGGGGTTCATGGTGCCCGGGTCGACGTTGATGTACGGATCGAGCTTGCACATGGTGACCCGCAAGCCACGACACTTGAGGAGTCGACCGAGTGAGGAGGCGGTGAGACCCTTACCGAGCGAGCTCGAGACGCCGCCGGTAACGAAGATGAACTTGCTCACGCCGCCCGCTGGGCACCGAAGGTCGGATGAGCGGCGAACGTCGCTGTAGATGATCGGAGCACCCTTTCAAGATAATCGACGTCACCCGTGCATGTGGCGGACTCACTCCGCTCCCGGCCGGTTCTGGCCTTTTCCTGCGGCGCACGCCGGGTGCGATGGGTGCGGGGCCGAGGCCAGACGTAGCATGTGAGCAGGGATTACCTGGGGTTCTCGGTCACGTTTGTTCCCGGGTCAGCCTTGCTTCGGGTCACGTGCGCTGACCCGTGGTCACGCGAGCACCGAGTTCCCCGCAGACCCAGAGTTCCCTGCGTAGAGGGAGTCGTCCATGTACAGGAAGTTCTCCACGAGGCCATAGCTCTCGTGCGCCGAGTTCTCCAGCCAGTGACCGAGCTGCTCGACAGGCATCGGTCGCGCGAGCACGTAACCCTGTGCCGAATCGCACCCCAAAGCCCGCAGAATCTCCCAGACCACATCGGATTCGACCCCCTCGCCGACCACGCGCAGGCGTAGGTTCTGGGCCAGGTCCACAACCGAGCGCACGACGGCGGCATGGGCGGGGTTGACGAGCATGTCGCCGATAAAGCACCGATCGATCTTCAGCTCGTGGACAGGAAGGGTCGACAGATAACCGAGCCCCGTCTCGCCGCAGCCGAAGTCGTCGATGCTCACGTTGACGCCGAGAGCATCGAGCCTCGTGAGCGCGACATCGGCGCCATCGGGGTCCGAGAGCAGCGCTCTCTCGCTGATCTCGAGAACGAGGCGCCCAGGTGAAATCTGGGCCTGCGCAAGCCGGCGCCCAACCAACTCGGCGAAGCGAGGTCGACGGAGATCACGGTTCGAGATGTTGACGGCCATGGCCAGGTGATCGGCATTGGGCCCGAGACCCCGCAGGTCGCCGAGAGCTTGACGCAGCACCCACTCGGTCACTCTGTGGATCAGGTCCGCCTGCTCAGCCAAGGGTAGGAAGCGGTCCGGGTACAAGAGGCCGAGGTGGGGATGCTGCCACCGTACGAGCGCTTCTACGGCTTCCACCCGCCCGCTGACAAGTGCCGCCTTGGGCTGATAGTGCAGAACCATCTGCCCGATCTCGACGGCGTGTTGGAACTCACCGAGGAGAGCGAGGTCGGCAGAGCCATAGGTCTGCTCACAGTTCTCGCGCACCACGATCGTCTTCGCCATGATTCCATCTCCCGCACTCGGGTCTGAGACTCCGTGGTTTCGGGGGAAACGGTAACCATCCAGGGTTGCCGGCCGGTGGCGAGCGCATGGTAAACGGGGTGCGCGAGGAGGGCATGCCCGCGGGATTGTGCGAACGGACGTCACTCCTCGAGGAGCGATCCGACCCTCACTCAACAGCCCCCCTCACCCCGCCCCACTGCCGCCCGGCCCTGTGTCACACCCGCTCTCTAAGGTCTCGTCATGGCCTCTCGCAGTCTCTCGTGCAGCGTCGACGGTGCCCTCGAGCTCCTCGGCGCCGCGGTGCGTGACGTCCACGCCGTGCTGGCGCTGGTCGGTGCCCGGGTCGATCTCGGGCGACGAGGCCAAGGCGTTCGTGGACCTGTTCGCCCAGGCCGAGCGGGCCGCTGCGTCAGGCATTGCGCTCTGTGCCCCCCGGGTGCTCGAGACCGGGGCCCATGCCAAGGCCGGGCACGGCTCGGCGGCGCAGTGGCTGGCCGCAGTGGCGGGCTCGTCTGCCGCGGCGGCCAAGGACCGGCTGGACAGCGCCAAGGCGGCGCGGCGTCCGACGAGGCCCTGACCGGGGCCCTCCATGGGGGCGGCGCTCTCGTGCGCCGAGCTCAAGTTGATGGGTGCGGCCGAGGCCAGCGCCCCGGGGAGTGCCCGTGCCCTCGTCGAGCTCGCCGGTGCGGGGGCGTCGCACCAACAGCTCTGCGACACCGCGGCGGTGCTGCGCGCCGCGGCGCGGAGCAAAGAGAACGAACGGGCCCGCCGTGCACGGGTCCATGCGCAGCGTCACGTGCGCTGGCGCCAGTGCCCAGATGGCGGGGTCAGGGGCGAGTTCTTCTGTGACGAGGTGGCCTGGGCCAAGGTGGCACCTGCCCTCGAGGCCGCGGCCAAGGAGCGCTGGAAGGCGGCGGGGTCAACGGACCCGAGCAAGCCTTGGGGCCCACCGCCTCGATGTGTTCATCGACACCTTGGCCAACGGCGGCGCCGTGCCCTTTGGTGGGCGGCCCGAAGAGGGGGCCCCGGGTCGAGACCCTGGTCCTCATCGACGCTGCGGCCCTGCGCCGGGGCACCACCGCGGGTGAAGAGACCTGTGAGATCGAGGGCATCGGGCCGGTCTGCGTCGACGCCGCCACCGAGTTGTTGGGCGAGGGCGCGCTGCGCTACATCGTCAAGGAGGGCTTCGACATAAAGACGGTGACACGCTCGACCCGGGCGATCGCCAAGGCCGTCGACGCCGCCTTGGTCGTCCGCGACCGCACCTGCGTCGTGCCGGGCTGTGGCAGACGGCTCGGCCTCGAACGGGACCACGTCTTCGTCGACTACGGCGACGACGGGCCGACCGAGCTCGCCAACTTGGTGCGCCTGTGCCCCGAGCACCATGCCCTCAAGACCTTCGGGGGCTGGAGGCTCGAGGGTCGAGCCCGGGAACTTCACCTGGGTCGCCCCGGCCCATCCGAAGAGTGCGGGCGCCATCTCACGGGCCCGCAAGGTGGCCACGGCCAAGGGGAAGGCCGGCGTGACCAGGGACCGCAACAGGCTCCAGCGGACGTGATGGTGACCGGTCGGGCGCAGCGTGAAGAGGTGGCCCCGATGAGATCAGCGGTCGACTCTGCAGATCAGCGAATCCAATCATCCTTCCACCACTGCCTCACGATCGACCCTGACCGACCGCGTCCGAACGGGGCGGCAGTTGGCGGCAGCACCGTTAGACGCCGAGGAGCTCGCGGGCGTGTGCCCGGGCAACGTCGCTGTCGGGATGGCCCGACAGCATCCGTGAGAGTTCGATCACTCGCTCCTCCCCCGCCACTGCGACGGCCGAGGTAAGCGTGCGTCCCAGCACTTCGTCCTTCCGCACGGTGATCTGTCGATCTGCCTTGGCTGCGACCTGGGCCAGGTGCGTGACGACAAGGACCTGGCGGGAGCGGGAGACCTCGCGCAGGGCCTCCCCGAGTGACAACGCCGCCGCACCGCCGACCCCGGCATCCACTTCGTCGAACACCATGGTCTGCGGCCCGCCCATGGCCACCAGGCGGATGGCCAGCATGGCACGGGCCAACTCACCGCCCGAAGCGGCTTTGGCCAGTGGGAGGACCGCCTCGCCGACATTCGCCCCCAGGGCAGCTTCGATCGGATCCCCCGCCCCTTCGCTTGCGACCCGGATTTCGACCCGCGCCCCCGGCATCGCCAGATCGGCGAGCCGCTTCCCGACCAGGCTGCCGAACTTTGCCGCGGCACGCGTGCGCACCTCGCGCACCTTCTTCTCGGCGGCCGCCAGCCGTTTCGCCACCTCGATCTGCTCGGCTTCCAGCGCGCGCTGCGGTCTCCTCGGCGTTATCGAGTTCATCGAGGCGAGCGGCGGCTTCTTTCTCGAAGGCGAGCACGGCCGTGAGATCGCTCCCGTACTTGCGGCGGAGATCGGCCAGCAGCCGGCGACGCTCCTGTACCGCGACCAGGCGATCGGGATCGTCCTCCCATCCTTCGACCACGTCGCGCAACCCTCTGGCGACGTCGGACAAGTCGATGGCCGCGCTGGCGATCCGTTCGCGGACGTCGTCGAACGCCTCGCGGCCGCCGAGGACGCCAACTGCTTCGGCCAATTGGGCGAGGACGCCTCCGTCGTTCCCTGGATCCGGCCTCGAGGAGCTCTCCGGCGTGGGCCGCTGCTTCTCGGTGCGCAGATGCGTCAGCGAGAAGCGTCTCTTCCTGGCGCAGAGCATCCTCCTCGTCGGGATCGGCAACATGCGCGGCGGCGATCTCGTTCACCTGGTACCGCAAGACGTCGGCTTCACGGGCCCGTTGCTGTGCATCGCCGCCGAGCGACGCCACCGCGTCAGCCAAGCGGCGCAGTTCTGCCGCGCAGGGCGAGCACCGGGCCCAGATCAGTCCCGGCGTAGGCATCGAGGACCGCCCGCTGGGCCGCCGGTGTCACCAGTGACTGGTGCTCGTGCTGACCGTGGATCTCGACGAGTTCCGACGTGACCTCGGACAGCGCGCTGACGGGCGACATGCGCCCGTCGATCCATGCCCGCGAGCGCCCTTCGGCCGGCACCGACCGGGCGATGATGATCTCGCGCTCCCCTTCCTCCGTGTCGACCACGAAGCGCGCTTCGACCATCGCCTCGCTGGCGCCGGCCCGAACGAGGGTCGGCGAGGCGCGCCCGCCGAGCACCAGCTGCAGGGCCTCGACCACCAGTGTCTTGCCCGCTCCGGTCTCGCCGGTCAACACCGTCATTCCCGTCTCGAAGGTCAACGAAAGATCCTCGATGACGCCGAGGTCGCGCACCCGCAGATCGGTCAGCATTCCGTGCGTCGGCCTATTGCTCGCGGTCCGCCAGCAGCCGGAATCGCAGGAGCGCGCCGAATCCGTGGGGGTCGTTCCGCACGACCCGTACGGGGCGGGTCGGGACCCGGCAGGTCACGGTCGAACCAGGCTCGAGCCGGCCCGTCTCCTGTCCGTCGATGACGAGCGCGGCGGCCCGGTTCGGCGCGATCTCCACCCGTGACGCGCTGGGTATCGGTCAAGACCAGGCTGCGGTCGAGCGAGAGGTGCGGCGCCACCGGAGTGACCACCATGGCCCGCAGCGACGGCGAGAGGATCGGTCCGCGGGCGGACAGGTTGTACGCCGTGGAGCCGGTGGGTGTGGCGATGATGACGCCATCCGCCGAGTAGGTGAACACGTCCTCGCCGTCGATGGAGGTGGCGAGCCGCACCGTGTGGCCGAAATCGATCTTCTCGAGCACCACTTCGTTGAGTGCCAGGTAGGTCGACGTGGCATCACCCTGGGAACGGTCGGTGATGGTGACCTCCAGTGTGCAGCGGGCTTCGATGACGGCGCGACCCTCGAACACCCTGGTCAACGCCACCCGCACCTGATCGGGCACAAGGTCGGGCAGGTAGCCGAGCCGGCCGAAGTTCACCCCCAGGACGGGCACGTCGTCCGTCCACGCCAGGCGCACGACACGGAGAAACGTTCCATCGCCGCCCAGGCTCACCGCAACGGTCGATCCGTGAAGATCGACGGCAGCGAGGTCGATCTCCTTGCCCCCTTCCGTGACACGGTTGGGCGCGGAGAACTCGAGAATCCGTGCGGTGTCACCTTGGGCGGTGAGCCACTCCGCCGTATCGAGCGCCGAGCGCGAGGGCGTCGGGGCGCTCGGGGTGGACGAGGAACGTCGCCGTCGACATGGTTCAGTGCGACTCTTGCGGTCGGGATGCGGCGGGGATGCCGGAGGCCGCCTCGTCGACGACGTCGGACAGGAGGCGGCCATCCAGGGGCCACGTGCATGCCCTTGCGGACGTGCAGCAGGAACTCGACATTGCCGGCGGGGCCGGTCAGGGGGGAAACCATCGCCCCCATGATGCCGGTTCCTGCGTCTTCAAGTGCGGACGTCACGCCTTCGAGCGCACTGCGCCAGACCGCAGGGTCGCGCACCACGCCCTTGCCGCGGGCCACGATGACGCGTCCCGCTTCGAATTGCGGCTTCACCAGCAGCACCAGCTCGGCATCGGGGCGGCCGAGCGGCCCGCACAACGCCGGTACCACCGTGACGAGTGAGATGAACGAGACGTCCGCCGTCAGCAGCGACACGGGCTCGAAGGCCGGGTCGCGCTCGAGCAGCATCTCGGGAGTCAGCGAGCGGATATTCACCCGCTCGAGCACCGTGACCCGGCTGTCGTTGCGCAATCGCTGATCGAGCTGCCCGTGCCCCACGTCGACGGCGTACACCTGCGCCGCGCCACGCTGGAGGAGGCAATCGGTGAAGCCTCCGGTTGACGCTCCCGCATCGAGCACGCGCCTGCCCTCGGGGTCGACGGCGAACCGCGTGAGGGCGGCCGCCAACTTCTGCCCGCCCCGGCTGACGAACGGTGCCGGGGGTCCCCTGACGACGATGGGCTCATCGGGCGCCACCAGCCGTGCTGCCTTGTCCGCTTGGGTCCCCGCCACCAGCACCGATCCGGCGGCGATCGCCTTTTGGGCCTCGTGCCGGTTGGCGACCAATCGACGACGGACGAGCTCGGTATCGAGCCGCCGGCGGGACCCAGGGCTCAGCTGCTTGCCTTCTTGGCGGCGGGGGCTTTCTTGGCGGCGGGGGCTTTCTTGGCAGCCGCCTTCTTGGTCGCGGCCGCCTTCTTCGTCGGCGCCTTCTTCGTCGGCGTCGTCTTCTTGACAGCTGTCGCCGCCTTCTTGGCCGCCGTCGTGGTGGCGCTGGTGGTCTTGGTCGCCGCCTTCTTGGCCGCGGTGGCCGTGCTCTCGGCAGCGTCGCGTGCAGCCTTGGCACCCTTTGCGGCCTGGGCGGCCACGTCGGAGGTCGCCGACCGACCGGCGTCGGCTGACCGCTTCAGCAGATCCGCCACCTGGTTGGCCAGCTTCTCGAGGGAGGACCCGTCGATCTTCCGCAGCTGCTCGGCCACCTCGTGGCGCACCAGTTCCAGAATCTGCTCGCTCGTCTTGTGGCCTCGTTCAACCAAGTTGTCCACCCATTCCTGTGCTTGATCGCGCTGGATGTCCCCGGCGCTCGCCAACTCGCGGACGATCTCTTCGGCGCGGGCCCGTGTGACCTGGCCCAACACCGTACCTGCGTCCAGATATTTCTTGATGCGTTCGTTGTTCACCATATAACAAGAGTATATCTGAGTTAGCTGACAGCAAGCACCTTCTGCACGAGCGCAGAGAGATCAGCGGCGACCACGTCGGGGGCCGGGTCCTCGGGGACCTCGTCGGCGTCGGTCACACCCGAGAGGACGAGGGCGAACGGAATCCCCAGCTGCTGGGCCAGCGCACCGTCGGTGGACGGGCGGTCGCCCACCATCATGGAGAGGTCGGCGGCCCGGGCGCTGATGGCGTCAGCGGTGGGGCGGTGCGGCTTGCCTGCCACCTCGGGCCTGGTCTCGGCCGCTGTGGACACCGCCGCCAGCAGCGCGCCGGCGCCCGGGAGCAGGCCGTGCGGCGTCGGGTGGGTGGGGTCCTCGTTGGTGCCGATCAACCGCGCTCCTTCGCGGACCCTGCTGGCCGCCTCGGCGATCGCGTCGAAGGTGAACCCCTTGGTCCATCCGACCACGACGGCATCGACCGGACCGGACTCGACGATCCTGACGCCTCGGGCGAGCAGCGCCTCCCGGACGCCCCCATCGGCCAGGACCAGCGCTGTCGAGCCCACCGGCAGCATCCCTGCTGCGACGTCGGCCGAGGTGAGCAGATCTTCGTCGGACGCCGTGATGCCACAGTTCTTCATGCGGGCATGGAGCTCCGCCCGGGTGGGGGCCGAATTATTGGTGGCGAACAAGGTCCGGATCCCGGCGGCCCGGAGGGCCTCCACCGCCGCGTCGACGCCTTCTATCGGTTCGCCCGTCAGCCAGATCACCCCGTCGAGGTCGATGACCCAGGTCCCGTGCGTGGTCGGTGCGGCGAATGGAGGCATAGCGCGGAGGTTAGTCAGGGCGCGCCGGGTGGGAGTGCGGAAAGTTCACACTGCCGTAGCTTTTCGGTCGATCTCGTCTGTTATCACTGTGACGTGGTGGAGACCCTGGCCTCGCGTCAGTCCGAAGACACGCATCAAAAAGCTCTTCGCATCAACCTGGACCCTCGTTGGTACGGCACGGTGGCCGAGATCGGCGCCGGTCAGGAAGTCGCCCGTTGGTTCTTCCGCGTGGGCGGAGCGGCCGGGACGATCGCCAAGTCGATGTCGGCCTACGACATGGCGGTGAGCGATGCCGTCTACGGCGAAGTCGATCGGTACGTCTCCGAGGCCCGCCTCCAGGCGATGCTCGACCATGAGTTCGCGCTCAACATCGACCGGCTCGGCGACTCGCGCGGTGACAGCACCTCCTTCTTCGCCTTCGCCGACACCGTCGTGGCCCGGAGCTTCCGCGGCGGCAACGAGTGCCACGGCTGGATGGGCGTCAAGTTCCAGGCCCACCCGCACGACGAGCCGAGCCAGATCGCCCTGCACCTGCGCATGCTGGATATCGAGGCATCGCTCCAGCAGGAGGCCCTCGGGATCGTCGGCGTCAACCTTCTGCACGGCGCGTTCTTCGAGCATCACGAGCCCGAGGTGCTGGTGGAGAACCTGCTCGACCGCTTGAACACCGACCGGATCGAGATCGACATGATCCGGTTCCGGGGTATCGAATTCCGCAGTGTCGACAACCGGCTCGTGGCCCTGCAGCTCGTGCAGCTCGGATTGAGCGGCGTGGCCATGTTCGGGCCGGACAAAGAAGTGCTGCAGCCGAGCGAGGTCCTTCGCAAGAAGGCGGTGCTGGTGGAGCGGGGGAGCTTCCGTCCGACCACGGTCGTCAACCTCGACATGCTCGAGTGCGCCATGGCCAAGTTCGGCGCCGAGCCGGGAATGGAGGGGAAGACCATCCTGCCGCTGGCTGAGCTCACCATGCGCAACCTGCTCGCGGGCGGGAACGGCGTGGATCGGCGTGACTTCCTGGCCCGGGCCGAGCTGTTGGCCGCATGCGGCCTCACCACCATGATCTCGGACTACTTCGACTACTACCTCCTCGCAGCGTTCCTGGCCGCACGTACGAGCGAGCGCATCGGGATCGTCATGGGCGTGCCGAGCCTGCTGGATCTCTTCGACGAACGAAATCACGAGCAACTCCAGGGCGGGATCCTCGAGAGCTTCGGGCGCCTCTTCAAGAACGACCTCAAGCTCTACGTCTACCCGCTCCGCCGCTCGGCGGGCGACGAGCTGGAGACGGTGGACAACCTGAGCGTGGCGCCGGCGGTGCGACCGCTCTACGACTATCTCGCCAATCGCGGGAGCTTCGTCCCGCTCGACAACTTCCGCGAGACATGTCTCCCCGTGTTCAGCCGCGACGTCCTGCGTCGTATTGGTGAAGGGGACGCGACCTGGGAGGAGATGGTGCCGGCGGGAGCAGCCGAGCTCATCAAGAAACGGGGCTTCTTCGGCTTCGTCCGTTCCGTCGAGGTCGACTGAGCGTCAGCGTCCCAGACCGGGACGACCCTCCTTCTTCTCGCGCTTGGCTTCGCGCTTCTCCTTGAGCGACTTGCCCGGTTTCTTCCCGGCCGGCTTCTGCGGTGACTTTTCTGGCATGTCGCTCTCCTTGATCGTCAGGACGAGGCTACCCCGGTTCGCGGAAACGCCCCTCAGGCCCCCATGTCGACCGCGTTCACCTTCAGGATCCGCAACGTGACGACGACACGTGATTGACCGGGTCGATCATGCTCGCGCAAGTCCGCGCCGTACGCGGCCCCGACCAGGTCGGCGAAGCGATAGTCGTCGTCAGGTTGAACGCCGGCGTCACACCGCAGCTCGAGGTAACGGCTGGTGCGGACCAAATCGAGAATGAAGAGGGTGCACGCCGGGTTGCGGAGCAGGTTCTTCGTCTTCTGTCGCGCCGTGTTGAGTGAGATCCGAATGGTGTCGCCGTCGGCGAGAAACCAGATCTCCGAGAGCTGAGGACGTCCGTCCGCGCCGATGGTGGCAAAGGTGGCCACCTTCGTCTCGAGGAGATCGCGGTGGGAGGGAGGGATCGACGGCATTCGTTCAGCGAGCCGCGTCGCCGAAGCGATAGGGCCTCGTCAGTTCGTCCAGCTCTGCTTTGAGCGCCGTCGACATGACGTACTCGGCCGCCGCCAGGCTGTCGTCGAGCTGACCGGGGCGGCTGGCCCCGATGATCGGCGCCGTCACCGCCGGATGGGCGAGGACCCAGGCGACGGACAACGTGACGAGCGAGATCCCTTCACGTTCGGCGATCTTTCGCAGTTCTTCCACCGTGGCGAACTCCTCGTCGTGCCAGTAGCGACTCTGGTAGATCCCGGCCGCATTGCCCAGCGTGAACCGCGTGCCTTCGGGCGGAGGCGCCGAGGGATTGTGCTTACCCGACAGCAGGCCACCGGCAATCGGGTTGTAGGGAATGATCCCCAGGCCCTCTTCTTCGCACAGGGGCAGCAACTCACGTTCGATCTGACGGAACAGCAGGTTGTAGCGGGGCTGTACCGAGTCGAACCGGACGACCGAACGCGCCTCGCTGCGGCCCAACGCCCGTCGCCACCTGGTAGGCCAGGAAGTTGGAGCAGCCCACGTAGCGGACCTTGCCCGTGCGGACCAGGTCGTCGAGGGCGGCCAGGGTCTCGTCGATCGGCGTGCCGGGGTCGGGCCCGTGGAGTTGGTACACATCGATGTAGTCGGTGCCGAGACGCCGCAGCGACGCGTCGACGGCCTCCAGAATGTGCTTGCCGCGAATTGCCCTGTTCCCATGGCGCGGGCCCGGTTCGTCCGAAGCACTTGGTCGCCACAATGAAGCGGCTCCGCTTGCCGCGCAGCCAGCCACCGAGGATCTCCTCGGTGCGCCCGACCGTGGGGAGGCCACCGCCGAGGGGATAGACGTCCGCCGTGTCGATGAAGGTGATCCCTCCTTCGGCGGCCCGGTCGAGGATGGCCACCGACATCGTCTCGTCGCACTGCAACCCGAAGGTCATGGTGCCGAGGCAGAGTTTGGAGACGAGAAGTCCGGTGCCGCCGAGGTGGACGTGGTCCATGGGACCAACGGTACCGCCGCCGGCTGCGCCTACTCGTACTCGTACTGTTGGATCGCCTCTTCCCCGATCGCCGAGAGCGCTCCGGACGGCAGGCTCCTCCCGCTGCCGCCCGGGATCCAGGGTGAGGTAACGGTTCAACGCGTCCAGCGTGGCCTTGGCCGCCGAGATCAGGTCGATCTCGGCGCAGGCGATGCCCATACGATCGTCGTTGGCGGAAAGCGACCGGAGGGCGACGATGACCGAGTAGCCGATCACCGTGTCGACCTTGGTCACGCCCATCAGATAGAACGGGATGACGTGTCCCAGGTCGCGCAGGGCACCCAACGTGGCTTCCGCACCGCCGATCAACGGGCCGCTGCCGGCGCGGCCGACGCCTGTCCGGCCGCCGAAGCTCAGGTGCACCTCGCTGATGCCGTCATGCTCGTTGAACTCAGCGACCACCAGGGTGATCCGGGGCACATACCCGGCCGAGACAGGTGCCACGGCCGCACGCCGCCTCTTCCAGGATCACCGACGCGTTCGGGAAGTACAGGCTGGCCACTTGCACTGCGCTCTCCCGGACCGCCTCGGGGTCGTGGTTGCGGACGGAGAGGACGACGGCATTGACCTCGCCACTCTCGAGGTGGTTGATGCCCACGTTGACGACGCCGGGCAGTGACCGCAGCTCGAGTTCGAAATCCTCTTCGAATGGTCGCCGTCATCGCAGGACCGTCATCGGAGCACGATGCCCTTCTTCTCGTACAGGCGGGCGTCCGCAATGCGGTAGAGCTCGGCCGGGTCGGTCGAATCGCCGGGCGACGTCGCGGTGCCGACCGAGAAGTCCAACTCGGGCAGCGAGACGAGGAGGGCCCGCAGGCGCTCGGTGAACGCCAGCACTTCGGTGCCCTCGGCATTGGCCAGAATGATGGCGAACTCGTCGCCGCCCATGCGCGCCGTGGTGTCGCCACTGCGCACGGAACGGCGCAGGGCCCAGCCGAAAGAGCGCAACATGTCGTCGCCCACCGCATGTCCCAGGCTGGTCGTTGACCGCCTTGAAGCCGTTCAGATCGATCAGCACCAACGTGAACGCCCAGCCGTACCGAGCGCTCTGCACGGCCGCGTTGCGCAGCGCGGCGTCGAAGTGCCGGCGGTTGGCGATATTGGTGAGGGGGTCGTGATCGGCGCTGTGGCGGGCCAGGTGCAGCGTGAGTGCGAGCTGGCACACGTTGCGCACGACGTCTCGCACGACATAGGGGACGACGTCGGGCTCGCAGAACACCCCGGGTGCGGTGGCCATGTTGGCCGGCGAATCCGCGGTCAGGCTCTTCTGGCCGAGACGGAAGGCCTGGGTGCCGAGGGCCTCGTCGCGCAGGACGACGACCGCATCGGTCAACCGGTAGCGCCGGGCCAGCAGGTCGAGGACCGAGTAGATGAAGCCGATGTTGACTTCGTTGGTCGACACCTGATCGAGCATGGTCAAGAAGACCCATGGCTCGTGCAACTGCCCGGTGCTGTCGATCTCCCCCGAGCCGGCGTCGGCCATGGTGGTCACAGGGACCTTTCCGACAGAGCGGGAGCCACCTTTCCAGCTGGACGGAACTTGGCGAGCGGGATCGGCTCCGGCCCGGAGCACGGGAGCCAGTTCCTCGGGGGACATCGGCACCGACATGAGGTAGCCCTGGCCACGGTGGCAGCCCAGCTCGAGCAGCTTGTCGATGGTGGTCCCGCACTCGATGCCCTCGGCGATGACGCCCAGGTCGAGGGCGCGGCCGAGCTGGATGATCGCCTCGACGATGGCCTTGTCGCTCGGATCGGTGTCGATGCCCTGCACGAAGGTCTGGTCGAGCTTCAAGAAGTTCGACGGGGAGGTGCTTCAGCTCGGTGAACGAGGCGTAGCCCGTCCCGAAGTCGTCGATGGCGACCTCGACCCCGAGGGCCTGGAATCCCTGCAGGATGCGAGCCGTCTGCTCGGGCTCTTGGAGCACGGCGTGCTCGGTCATTTCGATGCACAGGCGCTCGCCCGGGAATCCGGTGCACGCGCAGGCAGTTCTCGACGAACTCGACGAGACCGCTGATGACGAACTGCGCCGGCGACATGTTGACCCGGACGACCAGGGGCAGGTTCGGATACTCGCGTCGCCACTCGGCCAACTGGCGGCAGGCTTCGGCGAAGACCCAGCGGCCCATGTCCACCACGAGCCCGGTCTCCTCGGCCACCGTGATGAACGCCGACGCCGGCAGGAGGCCCCGCGTCGGGTGCTGCCAGCGCACGAGCGCCTCGACCGCCAGAAGCTGTCCCGTGCGCAGGTCGACTTCGGGTTGGTAGTGCAGGCGCAACCCGTCGCCCTCGATGGCCTCGCGCAGCGTCAACTCCGTGCGCGAGCGCTCACTGACCGATTCCCGCAGCACCTCGTCGAACACGACCGCCTGGTTGCGTCCCTGACGCTTGGCGGCATAGAGGGCCACGTCGGCCCATCCGAGCAGTTCGATCCCGTTCTTCACGCCCGGGCTCGAAAGCACGATGCCGATGCTGGCGGTGTGCGTCACCTCCTGGCCGGCGAAGTCGATCGGCTCGCCGATGACACCGAGCAACCGGTAGGCGGTGGCGGCCACTTCCATTTCGCTGCCGGCATCGCCGACGAGGATCACGAACTCGTCGCCGCCGAGCCGGGCCGCGAAGTCGTTGGGCCGGATGCTGGTGCGGATGCGGTCGGCGATGGTCGTCAGCACCCGGTCGCCGCTGGCGTGGCCGAGGAAGTCGTTCATCACCTTGAAGCGGTCGAGGTCGAAGAAGAGGATCGCCGTCTCGCGGTTGGCCGCCAGGCGCACTTCCAACTCGCGCAGGAGGGACGCGCCGGTTCGGGAGCCCGGTCAGGTCGTCGTGCAGGGCGATGTACTCGGTGCGCTCCTCGGCGTCGATACGCGCCTGCAGCTGCACGAGCATGGAGGCGATGGCCTGGAGGGCGCTCAGATCTTCGACCGGTCCACTTGTGCAGTCCGAAGTGGAGGAAGCCCAGCACGCCCCAGGTCGACTCGGACGAGGAGGAGCGGCACGCAGGCGCCGCCGACGAGCGGCACGCCCGAGCCCTTCTCCACCCGCTCGAGGTAGTCCACTTCGCCGTCGACACCGGCGAGGTAGGGCTTGCGGAGGTTCTTGGTGGCGGCGAAGACCGGGTCGGCGTCGAAGGGCACCTCGCCCAGGGGGTCGGGACGTCGGGGATGTCCGCGCGGCGGCCATTCGGCCTCGAGGATGCTCAGGCCACGCTGGTGGTCGTTGCGGCGGAGGAAGGCCACGTCGGCCCCGAGGAATTCGGCCAGCACCCGGGTCGTCCAGGTCAGCACGTCCTGGCGGGTCCGCGACGACGCCGACATGAGCCGCTCTGCGACCATGCCCACGAGCTCGTCGAGGCGACGCTGGTGCAGCAGCGCGCTCTCACGCGAGGCCAAGGTCACGGCGTGGCTCAACAGCCCGCCGAAGGCCTTGGCCAGGGCCCGTTCGCGGCTCGACCACGCCCGTCCCTGACGGGCGACGACGAGGGCACCGACGACGGCGCCGTCCTGCAGTTGGATGGGCTCGACCAGGACGCCCCAGGCCACGCTCGAGACCACGCAGGAGAACGAGGTGACGCCGCTCTGGGCTCCGAGCAGGCTCACGACCCGCTTGCGAATGTGGCGCGAGCGCGTGTTCGGTGCCGGGTGCGGCCCACGATTCGGCATCGAAACCGGGAATGGTCTCGTCGAGGCTGCCGACGATTTCGACGATCTCCGCGCCGGGACGACCTGCGTGATCGTCTCGATCACGAGACGGGTCTGCAGGCCGGCCACGCCAGGGGAAATGTCGTCAATATCTGTCATAGTGGAACCCCCCCCTCGAGGGTTCGCTGGGTCACACTGCGCTTTTCCTGCGCAGATACCTGCCAACGAGTATGGCATAGGACCGCCGGAAAAAGCCATCCTCCCTGGTGGCAGGCAGGTTGCGAGCGCTGTCAGGCCATCTCGAATTCCCTGCTGAGAAGCTCGCTGAGGGGAGTCGGGCGCTGCGGGTCGAGGGCGGCGGCGCATGGCTCAGGCGGAGCAGCAGGGCGACCTGCTCGCCGTCGTCGAGGTCCCAGAGCTCGTTGAAACGCTGCGAGAGGTCGAAGAGCGTGTCGACATGACGCTCACCCCCGAGGCGAGGAAGTCCTTCTCGTCCACGGCGTAGAGGAACACCGGCGAGACCGGCTGCACGGCCAGGCCGTGTTGCTCGGCGGTGAGCCACATGCGCTCGACGGCGGCCCCGCCCCGGACGTACCAGGCCGGGTCCGACCGGGGCACGGTGACGACGGCCAAGGCCGAGCTCGAGCCCACCATGGCCCGGGTGCGGGCGCCCAGCCCCTGGCCGGCCCGCCAATCGGCCAGGTGCTCCATGACGTCGGGTCGGCGCAGCAGCTCGAGGGCGGCCATCTCGGGCGGGGAGAGCTCGAGTGTCCGGACGTCGAGCCCTTCATCGAGCGAGTCCTGCCCGGGGAAGCGCAACTCCCCCACCATCTCCTCGTGCAGCTTCGGGAGCAGGAAGCGGATGCGGTCGGACTCGGCCAGCAATTCCGCCAGCGCGTCGATCCGGGCCGGGTCACGCCAGGCGCAGCCGTGCCCCTTCCCGTTCGACACCCCGGGAGAGCAGCTTGACGATCTCGTCGTCGATCGGTTCGGGGTCACCGATCTGGCGGTTGGCCACCCGCGTCCGCACCTGCGGGTGCAAGTGGCGCGATCTCGTAGTCCGTCGACTCCCCCATCGAGCAAGGTGGCCACATGGTGGGACGGCGAGCCCTCCGGGAACAGTTGGCGCTCCCCGAGGTTCTTCAGCGACGCCGCGGCGACACGGGCATTGAAGAGGGCGGCGCCGATCGCCACGTAGCTGCCGCGGTGACGCACATCCATGGTGGTCGTGCGCTCGGGCACGAGATACATGCGGATCTGGTTGGCGTCGGCCTCGAAGCGCCAGGGCTGGATGTTCCCGCCCGAAGGGGCCCACCGGGCGGCGTCGACGATGACATCGATCGGGTCGGCCACCTCGGCAGGCGGCAGTTCGGCCGCGCAGCGATGGCGAACGAGGTGGAGAAGCCGCCTCGGTCCGCCTCACGGCTCAGTAGCCGTTGTCGGCGTCGACATCGGCGTCGGCGATCGAGCACGACCGGGCCGATGCCCGAGAGGATCTCCTCGACATCGAAGCGGACACGGCCCGACGGGAGTTCGCCCGACCACGCCGAACCGGCGGACGGCGGCCGCGGCCGTGGCGGCACCCAGCGTGACCTCGCTGCCGAGTTGCGGCCATCCGGTGATGGTGTCGCCCGACCTCCAACAGCGAGGCCGCGCCCCGGGAGGTGATGTCGGCCGCACCCAAGATCCGCAGGACGTACGGCGCCTTCTGCTGAATGGTCAATCCGGCCAGATCCGACGAGTGCAGGCCGGGCAGAAGCCCGTGGAAGAGCGGTCGGTCCGGCTCCAGGTCGAAACGCTCGACGTCGAGGACGCCCCGGTCGCTCGTCTCCATCAGCACGGGGATGCGGCGCTCCCGCGCCGCCTCGCGGACGAGCAGTCTTCACGTCGAGCGAGTCGCACTCCTCGATGACCAGATCGAGCCCGTCGAGGAAGCCGCCGAGATTCTCGGGCGTGATGCCCTCGGGAACGGTCACGACCCGGAGATACGGGTCGATCTCCCCGATTCGCCGCGCCGCCACGACGGCCTTGTTCACGCCGAGGTCGAGGACGCTGCCGGGAATGCGGTTCAGGTTGGACAGTTCGAGCGTGTCGAAGTCGGCCACGCGCAGCTCACCGGCCAGGCCCTCCATGGCCAGCACGTGGGCGATGGAATGGCCGGCACTGAGACCGACCACGCCGATGCGGAGACGGCGCTGACGGGACTGCTCGGCCCGGGTGATCTTGTTGCGGTTGCGATCGAGGCGCAGCGTGTGTGAAGGACCGCGGGCCGAGGAGCCGGACCACGGCCCGGCGCCACGGGTAATAGACCCATCGCTGCGCCTCCTCCTCCAGCGAGGGGGCGGGCACCGGCTTGATATCGGCCAGCTGCTCCCGTTGCTCGGCCAGGCGGTCGATCACCTGCAGCGAGGGATCCTCCCGGAGGACCCGCAGCACCTCGCGCTGGTCCCGCTCGCGGACATCGAGGATCAGGGGGCGCCAGGCGCGGGTGCGGGTCGCCTCGGGTGTGATCGGGCCGGCATGATGGTGGTCGGGATTCCGCGCGAGCTGCTCGCCCTCGAGCCGCAGTGCTTGGCGGCCGTCGGGTGTCGCCAGCTCCAGCGTCCGCGAACGGTGCCAGGACAAGGCGATGGTGCGGTAGCGCTCGTCGGGAAACGGAACGGCCGCTTGACCGAGCATCCGGCCACCACTCGCCGTGCCGGCGAAGAGGAGCGTGTCGGAGATGGCGGCGATGGCGTGCTCGGCCCCCAACCAGTTCATGGAGTGGGTGGCACAGCGAGCGATGGCCTCTATGAGCCGGTGCCCCGTCGCAGCCTCGCCCTTCGACCAGGCTCCCTTGATCTCCACGACACCGAGGGGGACCTCGTCGTCAATGGTGCGCGCCAGCACCTCGATCTCGGGCGAAGCCCCCATTTCCTGCATGACGAAGGCCTGGTGGCTCGATTCCAACGGGCCGTGACAGCGCACACCGGCCACTGCGTTGCCGTGGGCGTCGAAACCCACGAAGAAGAGGGACACGCCTGTGCCCTCATCGAGCTCCTGGAGGTGGAGCTTGCCCTCGAAGCCGAAGTTCCGGTAGCGCCCCTCGGCCTCGTGGAGGTAGAGCTTCCACAGATCGGGCCGCTCGTGCGGGTGGTGGCCTTCGAACCGCACACCGGACGCGCTGTCAACGAAACTGGCGCCGTAGCGATACCGCCGACTGATCATGTTTCCCACCGATGGGCCTCATTTGTGGACTGTCTCGAACTGACACCTTCGTCGGGCTTCCCCTACCCGAAACCGAAATCTACTTCGGCCAGGAGGGTTCCACGTGGATACGAGCCGCGCACTTCCCCGCGCACGCCTCCCCTCCCGTGTTCGACCTTAGGGCAGCCGGGTGTCGTACCGCACATGCCACCAGGTCCGGGGCTAGGCGGTGGCCGCCGCCGGGAGCAGTCTGTCGAGGCACTCGGCCGACATGGGACGGCCGAAGTAGTAGCCCTGACAGAACTCGCTCCCCAAGAGCGAGGCCGCCGCACACTGCGCCGCCGTCTCCACACCCTCGGTGACGACCAACAGGTCCAGCATGTGTGCCAATTCGATGATCTTGGTGACCATGGCGTGGCTGGCATGGTCATGGATGAGGTCGGCGGTGTAGGTCCGGTCGATCTTGAGAATGTCGACCGGAAACTGCTTCAGATAGCTCAGCGACGAGTACCCCGTGCCGAAATCATCGAGGGCGAGGAGCACCCCGAGCTCCTTGAGGTCGCTGAGCACGACCTGGGCACGCTTGGGATCCTGGACGAAGGCCACCTCGGTGATCTCCAACGTGAGCCGATCCGGAGGCGTCCTGGTCGCGGCCAGCACCTCGTCCACGGTGCCGACGAACTCCGGCGCCATGAGTTGCTGGGCCGAGACGTTGACGGACATGCCGAATCCGGCAGCCCGCCCTCGGGCCGTCCAACCGTGCAGGTCGGGGCAGACCCTCTCGAGCACCCAGCGCCCGATGCCGTTCATCGCGCCGGATTGCTCGGCCAGGGGAACCAGCGTCGTCGGCGGGATCAGTCCGTGCGTCGGATGATCCCAGCGCAGCAAGGCTTCAACCCCGAGGATCCGACCGTCGTGCGTGCGGACGATGGGCTGGTACTCGGTCCGGAGCTCGCCCCGCTCGACCGCGCCTGCGAGGTCGCGCTGGAGCGTGACCATTCGTTCGGCCAAGCGCTGCTCGCGCACGTCCACGACCTGGTGCGTGCCGCCACCTCTGCGCTTGGCCTGGTACATAGCGATGTCAGCTTCACGGAGCAACTGCTCGGGATCGTCCTCGTTCTCGGCCGAGAACGCGATGCCGACGCTCGCCGAGAGTTCGACGAGCACGTGATCGAGCTTGAACGGTGACGCCAACGCCTCGACGATCCTGCTGGCGACGAGATGGATCTGCAGCTTCTCGGAGATCGCCTCGCAGACGATGACGAACTCGTCGCCCGACAGACGGGCCAGCGTGTCCCCGGGACGGATGAGACTGGCCATTCGTTCAGCCACTGCAACGAGGAGATCGTCCCCGACCAGGTGGCCGTGGTTGTCGTTCACGGATTTGAAGCGGTCGAGGTCGACGAACAGGATCGCCACGGGATAGCCCAGTCGGCCGCTGCGAAGGAGGGCGTGTTCGAGGCGTTCGAGGAGAAGGAGACGGTTCGGGAGGCCGGTCGAGCGCGTCATGGAGGGAGATCGTGTGGAATTGCTCGGACGCATCTTGCAATGCCGAGCGTGATCTGGCGTTGGCCAGATAGGCCGCCGTCACGTCGGCCAGCGTCTGGGCCGCTTCCATGTCTCGGCGAGTGAGCGTTCCCGGGCTGTCGCGGTAGAGATCGAGCGCCCCGAGTTGCCCGTCCTGATTGCGCAAAGGAAAGGTGAACACCGCACCGAGGCCTGCCTCGAGGGCCATCGGACTGAATTCCTCGAACATGTCGGTGGCACGGAGGTCGGGCACGACGACGGCTTCACCGGATTCGTAGGCACGCAGACAAGGGCCTTCGCCGATTTCGGTTTGCAACCGCACGAACCGCAGCGCCGCCTCGTCCGACGCGGCAACATCGTAGGGGGACGTCATCGGGGAGATGAGGGTGACCCCGGCTCCTGTGACGGGAAGGATGTCGACGATGCGCCGCACGAGGTGATCCAGGATGCCCTGGATGGGAAAGTCGGTTGCCATCGTGCGTGCGAACTCACTCAGCACGTCCGCCAACTGGCGATCAGTCGCCACGAGGGCCACTCTCTGGCGCTCTACGGTCTCCGTGTCGGGGTACCGAGCGCAGCCTCTGACCCATTGTACCTGGTAGGGGGTATGGGCACAACGCAATCGCCGACGCGGCGACGGTGGCCCCGGCGGTGGCCGGCCGACGGTGCACCGCCCGCTGCCGTCCTGCACCGGCACGGCCGGGGCGACCCCGCAACGACCGTGAGTTGGCAACGAGCGTTGATGGTAGTGGGCATGTCGCGCGTGAGGACGGGATCCGTTCTGGGTAGCGTGTGGCGGTGGCCAGGAGCTAGCAATGCGGCGGCGTGGACCGCGACGGTCCCCCATCGGAGATGACGGCGGCGACGGTGGCCGCAGTGGCGACGGTTCCGGCGGTGGCGACAGTGGCCTGCCAACGGCGAGGCCAAGCCGGACCCGGCGCCGCACGGTCAACATCGCCCTGGCTCTCGTCGCCGTGACGGTAGTCACGGCGGGGATCATCGCTGCTCTCACCGTCTCGACCCAACCCGGGCCCACCATCCCCTTGCTCAACCTCCCGGTGCCGCAATTCCGACTCCAGGGGCTGCTCGCGAGCCAGGCCCCGGTCTCTTCCACGCTGCTGCGACAGGGCGGTCCCACAGTGGTGAACTTCTGGGGCTCGTGGTGCCCCCCCTGCGTGGAGGAGATGCCTGCGCTCCAAGCCGTGCACCACGAGCTCGGCAACAAGGTGCGCTTCGTGGGCATCGATGAAGAGGACACCCATGGAGCGGCCCTGAGCTTTCTCCGTCACGTGGGGGTGACCTACCCGAGCGGATTCGACGGCGATGGCGCCGTCGCAACGGCGTTCCGCATCGAGGGGACACCGACCACCTATTTCATCTCGCACGGGAAAATGCTCGACTTCCATACCGGTCGGTTGACGAAGCAGCAGCTCCTCACCTACCTGCAGCAGATCTTCGGGGTGTCCTGAACGTCGTACTTCTGGGGGGCCGCGAGAGTGGTTACAGGAGTTCCTTCGCCACGGCCCTCTCCCACACTGCCGGCCACTGGGCCCGTAGCGTCCTTCGCTGTGACCGCTCCACCGCGATGAGTCGCCGCACGACGTCCTCGAGCTCCGGGGCGACCACCGCAGCGCGGAGGAGCCATTCCTCGGCCAAGACCGTGTCCTGGTGGTCGCCGAGAACCGTTTGTACATCCGCCACAGCGGCGGCGAAACGCACGGCGGGCGGTCCCAGAAGTGGTGCGGCCGCCTCGGCGGCATAGCGGGACCTCTTGGCCAAGATGCGCACCGCGTGGAGCTTCGCATCGCTTGGATCCTCGCCGAGTGCGTCCACGGCCTCGACAACGCGGCGCCGTGGCTTCTCTGCGATCTTGAGGGCCAACTTGCGTGACTTGCGCCGGCTGAGCGAAGAAGGGCCGACGAGCGGCGGCGCCGTGGCCAGGGCAACGAGCACGTCGAGAAGACGAAGGTACCGGGCGTCGCGCATCGTGGCCATCATCGCGTCGCGAGCCGTCGCGGACTCCTGCCCAAGGAGGCCCATCAGGCGCTCCTCGCCCTGCGCGTCGCGCTCGGTGACAGCGTCCAGCAGCGAGACGAGGCGGATCCTGAGCACGTCCGTGTCCCGGACGGCTCCGACGACGCCGCCCAGCCAGCTCAGCTCCGCCCGGATGGGCTTCACGCGGGCCTTGTCGAGCAGGGGTCCGAAACTGTGCAGATCCGAACGCAACCGACGGGTGGCCACGCGCAGCTTGTGCACTTCTTCCTCGTCATCCCCCAGCCGTGCGCCGGGGTCATGACGGATGATCAGTGCCACCGATCGGGCAATGGAGTGTCGCACCAAGTCGATGATGGTGGCATCGTCGAGCAGGAGAGGAACGACCACGTCGGGTGGTCGTGTTGCCGGCTGCCCGAGCGCACGCACCAGCTTGGGCATCGGCGACTCGGCATCGCAGCCCGCTCCGATGAGACGGGTCACCGCTGCATCGAGCAGGCGACGGCCCTTGGCGCCATTGGTGTGCAGCTCGACTTCGACCTCTCGAAACCGGCCCACGTGGCCGCGGCCGTGGGACACGGAAACCGTGTCATCGACGACCTCGGCCAGTAATTGCCCGGTCCCGTCGCGTGATCTCGATCGGACGTCGCACCGTGGTGAGGCGTGCCACCGGCTGAAGGGACCGCGTCCTGGTGGATGCGAGCACCAGATCTGCGGCCGGGCTCGGCACACGACCCGAGGGGCCGTCGAAGCGAATCTCCCGGCGTACGAGATCCGACCCGGAGCCGTCCTCGGGAAGCTTGACCGTCCATGCCGGGCCCGATTCCCCACCCCGATGGCGCACCGTGATCCCCGAACGTGCGAGTCGTAGGTCGGGCGTGTCGTAATACGTTGCGTCCAGGCGTTGCACGGGCCGTGAGACGGCCCGGGTGCCCGGAACCAATTCGTCGAGATTTGGCATACCCAAGCCGGGAGGTGCGACGAGTTTGGCTTCGCGTTCCACGTTGGTGTCCGCCGCGGTGGACGCGACCGGCGACGGCGCTTCCTGGCGCGGATCGGCGACAGATAGCGGGTTCGTGGCGTGCGGCACAGGCGTCGTCGGCAGCGGCCGTTCGACCTGCGGCGCTGCTGCCTCGGGCGGCACGGGGGCTCCGGCGTCCGGTGGTGACCATGGCAGTGCGGTGAGATCGAGTAGCGAGTCGGTGCCGCCGAAAGGGTTCGGCAGGTAGCGATCCGCCGCCCAATCGTTCTCCCAACGAGACCCGTCGAGGAGGTACCGGAACCTGTAGGAGCGGCCGCCGTCGAGAAGAATCGTCCGGACGAAGCCGGATTCGACCAGATCCATGACGTCCGCGTCCGGCGACCAGTCGTTCCATTCTCCGCAGACGACCGCACGAAGGGCCCCGACGGTTGACGGCAAGGTGAATGTGACCGCTACCGCGCCACTCCGATCCCTCGCCTTGATCATCGATCCTCCGTGGCTTGCCGACTCCTGCCACTCCCATTGTCGCGCGCTCGCCCCTCCCCCCACGACCGGCGATGCCGCGGCGGTCTCGGTCCCCCTGGTCGTGAGCGTTTGAGGGGGAGCAGCCTGGGTACCCACACAGTGCAGGTCGGCGATACAGACGACCCATCAGAAGGAGGAACCATGGAAAGCGACGCGCAACCCACAGAGGCAACCGAGGACGCCGAACGGGCCGACGCCACGCAGTCCCCCGCGGCGGATCGTCTTCCCACCCCGGACGAGGAGGCTGCCGCCGAGGAGTCCCGAAAGAAGTTCGAGGGCGAAGAGGCGGAGGTGGCGACGCACTATAAGGAGATGGCAGACCTCGGTGCCCAGGAAAAGGGAGAGGGCCGCATCGAGTAGGCGCTATCGGCAGGGGAAAGCGCCGGGAGGCGTCGGCGGTGAGCGGTTTGGGGTTTTTCGGACTGGGGTATGCACGTTGCGTGCCACGAGAGACACACTCAACCGGTCCCGGCGCTCCCCCACCTCGGACCAACGAGGGCAACGCACCTGCGGCAGGGCCGCGCCATCGAATGGCCGAATTCCCGGTCCTCGAAGTCTCGGGCGAGCTCGACCTTGCCGTCGCTCCCTGGCTCAGCGACCAGCTCGATGCCCTCTTCGTGGGAGGAGCCACATCGGTGGTCCTCGACCTCTCCTCGGCCACATTTCTGGATTCAACTGCCCTGGGGGTACTGGTCGGGGTCCGCAACCGGTCCAAGGGACTCGGCGGCGACGTCCACCTGGTGGTGACCGAGCCCCAGATCCTCCGGGTGCTCTCCATCACGGGCCTCGAGGAGTCGTTCGTCATCCACGAGGACCGTGCGGAGCTCTTTGAGGGAGAGGCACGTTCATGAAGGCATTGTCCGGCGAAGACCTGTGGACATCGGAGAGGGAGGTCGTCGAGATCTCGTTCCCCGGTTCGGTCGACTTCGTCGTCATTGCCCGCTTCACTGCCGCCACCGTCGGTGCCCGTGCCGGATTCGACCTCGACGACATCGACGACCTGCGACTGGCTGTCGACGAACTGAGCATTTCTTTTGGACCTCTCGACACGGATTCGTGCCTGCGGTACGAGTTCATCCGCGACGGTGACTCGGTCATGGTGCGTTTTACCCGGGAGCCTGCACCCGGGCACGGTGCCGGGAGCGGGCAGCGTCCGGGCAAGAGCGCACGCCAGTCACAACGGGAACTGGCGAACTGGATGCAAGCACGGGAGCTCTCCGCCGTGCTTCTCGACGAACTCGTTACCTCGCATGGCCGGGAGATCACCGACGGACGCTCCGTCGCATGGCTGATGAAGCGACGAGGGAGGACGATCCTATGACGGCACAGATGACCACCCTCCACCCCGAGGTGTCGCGGAAGCCGCCGGCCAACGGCCCTGACAGGCGGCAACGGGACCAACTCGTGACCGCACATCTGGGCCTGGCACATCAACTTGCTCGACGCTTCGCCAACCGCGGTGAGTCGCACGACGATCTTGTGCAGGTGGCGTCGCTGGCGCTCGTCCGGGCCGCTGAACGATTTGATGCTGAACGGGGGATCATGTTCAGCACGTTCGCTGCGGCGAGCATCGTCGGCGAGCTGAAGCGCCATTTCCGTGATCGGGGTTGGGCGGTGCGTGCCCCACGCAGACTGCAGGAGCTCTTCCTCGAGATCGGGACCGCCGTGGAGCGACTCAGCCACGAACTGGGGAGGGCTCCAACGGTGCCCGAAATCGCCGAGGCAATCAACGCATCCGAGGCCGACATCCTCGAGGCTCTCGAAGCCGGCCAAGGCTACCGGGCGTCCTCTCTCGATGCACCGCTCGTCGAAGGCCAGACCATGGCGGATTCCCTCGGCGCTGACGACGACGGCTTCAGCCGCGTCGAACATCGGTCGTCGTTGGCGCAGGCCATGAAGTCGCTTTCGGCGCGCGACCGCACCCTCGTGCACTTGCGCTTCGTCGAAGGACATAGCCAGTCACAAATCGCCGCACAGCTCGGCGTCAGCCAGATGCAGGTGAGCCGACTGTTGGCGAACTGCCTGCGGCAGCTCAGGGCGACGATGGACCCGAGGGAGCAGCGCACACACGCGGGGACTGGCTGAACCACGGCCAGATCCGCGACGTCACGAATGCTGCGGTTCGGACGGCGATCCGACCGGGCAAGCTCCGCATCTCCCCCACCATTCGTTTGGGGTTGCAACGGATGGGAACAATTCTCCTACTGCTACCTACGCGACGCATCGACGAGAATGGGGAGTGCGAGAAAATGGCGGAGTTGTCGAAGGTCGAAGAGGATCCGGTTCTCGAGGCTCTTACGAGCCTTTCTGATGTGGCAACCTCGAGCGCTGATGACCTGACCGCGCTCAACGAGGACCTGCAGCGCGTCCGCCAGCGCAGATTGCAGGGTTCCTCGTGGCGGCACATCATGGCTGAAGGCGGCTCGCCTCACCTCCTGGCGACGTTGACGAAGATCGTCGCGGATCTGGGGCGGGCATGCGGCGGGTTCCGGCGGGCACTGGCCCTCGGACTCCGGCGCGAGGGCCTCCAAGTGACCGAAATCGGCACCCTGTTCCACGTGTCCCGCCAGCGAGTGAGCGCTCTGATCCGCACCTACGGTCTACGTGGAGAGGACGAAGCGGACGCGCCACAAGGAGGGTGACGTTCAGCGTCGGTCGCCACCACCGACGCGCAGCAAGTTGTCCACCGTTTCCACGACAGGCTCCGAACCTGGCGCGACGACTGCGGTCGCGACATCGGCCCGGTAGTCGAGATACCGGAACGGACCCGAGGTCCGAAAGCTGTACCGCCAGTCGCGAGGCACGGCAATGCTCGCCCCGGCGGCAACCGTCAGTAGGCCGAAGTGGAGCTCCCCCTCGAGGACGTGGATGATCTCGTCTTGGGAGTGGAAGTGCGAGGCCCCGGAATAGCCGTCCGTAAAAACCGAGCCGTCGTAAAGAAAGAGCGTGACGCGACACGTCGGACACGTGCCATCGCAAAAGTAGACCGACGTCGCACCATCTCCGCCGCCGAAGTGGACGGACGACGCCCGCTCGGGAGGCACCATGTGCACACTTCGACCGTCCAGGGCTGGAGGCCCCAAGAGTCCATCGGTCGGTGACTCCGTGGCGACGGTGCCGAAATGGACGACCCGAGTGCGGCCCACGGGGCGAACGAGAGCGGGGACCCCGGCCTCGACAATCAGCGCCGATTCCTGTCCGACCCGTCGACCCTCACAGTCGAGGCCCCCGGCTGTGACGTAGAGCGCTTCGTCACCGTGCGCCGTCCCCCACTCGAGCGCCGCCCCCTCGCCGAGCTCTCCCTCGACCCTCCAGAGTGAAAAGTCCTCAGGGTGAAAGAGCACACCGCCGCTCGCGCCACTCGCCGCGCAGTACGGAGCGCCATACGGGCCGCCCGGCACAGTCGATACAGGGTCGCTCACGCGCGCTGTCTCCACGGCACCCCCTTCGGTCAAGGTGATCGGTAGTCTGCCAGAGGGCCACGGCAAGCGCCCGGCAGACGTCGGCTTCAACTCGCCCTCCGCCGTATGATCAGCCTCGTGAGGCTCAGTGCAGAGGGGGCGCGCGTCATTGGTTCGCTCGTCGAAAAGGACTTGACGACGCCCGATCAGTATCCGCTCACCGTGAAGGCGCTTCTTGCAGCGTGCAACCAGGCCTCGAACCGGGACCCCGTGGTGAGCTATGACGAAGACACGGTGCTGTCCACCCTCACCGTGCTCAAGGAAGAACGCCTGGTCCGCTTCGTCCTGCCCTCCCATGGGCGCACGGCCGTTCGCTACCGTCACGTGCTGCCGGAAGCCTTGGCCCTCGACCGGCGTCAGTGTGCGCTCGTTGCGGTGCTCTTGCTCCGCGGCCCGCAGACGATCGGGGAACTGCGAAGCCGGACGGATCGGATGGCGGATTTCGACAGCCTCGAAGAGGTCGAGCACGAGTTGCAATACCTCTCCAATGTCGAAGAGCCTCTCGCCACCAGGCTCGACCGGAAACCGGGTCAAAAGGAAGAGCGGTGGACCTGTCCGCTCGTGGCGATCCTCGGGTGACCCGGTCGGAAGTCGTCGTCTCCACGGTGACATCGAATCCTTCCGCGTCGAATTTTTCGACGGACGCGGGCAGGCGGCGGCAGTCCGCACGACTCCACGCCGCTTTCGGACGACCGGTTCGAGGACCTTCGCGGTGAACTCGCCACCCTCCGGTCGGAGATCGGCGAGCTACGCCGCGACATGGAGGCGCTACGAGAGAGCCTCGGAGGCTGAGCTCACCCCTCATTCGACGCCTCTGACTCGCCGAGTCTCGACTCCGGGCCACGACGTCTCGGGACGGCCAGAACGACCTTTTTCCCTTACCCCCTGATTGCAACCGTCACGAACCCCACGCGCAACTCCGACCGCACAAGCTGCCACCAATGACATCTGGTCAGCAACGTTCGAACACATCGGCGTTGATCGAGAAGGAGGCCACTGTGAACTCTGTGGCGGATTGCACGACATACGCCGGTTTTCTGGGGGACATCCCCGCATTCTCCGATTGCGCCACCGAGGTGCTCGAAGAGTTCGTGACCAACACTGCAGTCAGGGTCCGCGCCGCAGCGGGCAAGACGCTGTGCTCCATGGCCCAGTCTGACCAGAACCTGTACGTCCTGGTATCGGGCACCGCATCACTCGACGCCGGTGATGGCGTTCATGTTGCCCTCGAAGAAGGGGACTACTTCGGATGGAATCCCGGGCGCTATCACGGACCAAGTGCGAGCGTTGTCGCCGAGGAGGACGTGGAAGTCCTCGTGCATACGTCCGCAGGACGTCCTGCGGTTGGAGATGATCGTCTCCCGCCATCGTCACCCATCGAACATCGACTGGCGGGTTGAAGGCCAGATCACGCAGCCGCCTCGTCGGCGCCACCGCGCCCTCGTCACCACATAAGACTCCGCGCCACTACCCACCCACCGGACGTGGTAGTGGCTGACGTTGTGCGACGGATGCCTCCGACCGGGGAAGCCTTTGTGCGCCGGACGCGTGGCCACTATGGTGCCCACATGAAATTCTGGGTCACCTACCCCATCATCGGGCATCCCTACGATCCTGCCTTCTTGACGAAGGATGGCCTCACGCGATTCTGCTCGAGCGGCAGAGGAGGCCGGCTTTTCCGGAATTGGGTTCACCGATCATCCCGTCCCGACCGAGCGATGGCTGCGGGCGGGCGGTCACGATGCCCTCGACCCGTTCGCCGCCCTCGCCTTTTGCGCCGCCGTCACCGATCGGTTGCGCCTGATTCCGAACATCTTGGTGCTGCCCTACCGCAATCCCTTCGTCGTCGCCAAGGCCGCCGCCACCCTTGGACGCCCTGTCGGGGGGGCGGTTCACCTTGTCCGTCGCGACCGGCTATCTGCGTGGTGAGTACAAGGCACTCGGGGTCGATTTCGCGCAGCGCAATGCGCTTTTCGACGAGGCCATCGAAGTCATTCAAGGCATTTGGAGCAAGGACGACTTCGCCCACGAGGGGCTCACGTTCAGTGCGCTCGGACAGACCGCAAACCCAAAGCCGAACCCACATCCGCCGATTTGGGTCGGTGGGAACAGTCGACTCTCCCGACGACGTGTTGCACGCTACGGCAGCGGCTGGAATCCATTTCCCGCACCCCGCTCCATGGCGCAGACCACGAAGACACCTCCGCTCGAGACGCTGGAGGACCTGCGGACCGATGCTGGACGAACTTTGGCAGTACGTGGAAGAGGCCGGACGCAACCCGTCAGAGATCGACGTGTCGTTCGGTTCCAATGCTGGAGGGAATCCCGGGAACGAGCGACTTCAACCCCGAAGCCCAACGAGAGGGTGTGGCGCAATTGCGCGAACTCGGCGTGACATGGTCCGGCATCGGCGTACCTGGCGATTCGGTCGACCACGCCATTGAGGCGCTCCAGCGGTTCGGCGACATCCGTCATCGACTGATCCGCGGCGGACGAGGCGACCTATCGGCCTTCGTTGACCGGTACGATATCGAGGAGAGCATCGAGTCCGGTGATCTCAAAGAGACGCCTGACCGAAGACGGAGGGGCGAAAGATTGTCAACCCCCCACCCACATGTTGCAGCCGCTTGTGCTCGGTCACGATCACACTGAGGCCGGTCGAGTCCATGAACGAGACCTGTGCCAGGTCGAGGACGACATGCTGCACATCCTCCACCTCAAGATCGGAGAGCTGGTCGTAGAGAAGTGTCGCCGTTGCGGCGTCCAGCTCTCCCGACAACGTCACCAGGGTGCGGTCGTCGGCCACCTGCACGTCGATCTCCAATGGGTCTTCCGGGGCGTCGAACATCGATGAGACACTAGTTGGCGGATTCAGAGGTGAACCCACCTGGAGGATCCCGGGCAGGGCTACGGACTGATGACCCAGGGCGATGTCGAGTGGCCGGTTGCAAAGGCCGGGCAAATCCAAGATCCCCTGGATGGGAAATTCGGTCAGCATCGTGCTCGCGAATCGGTTGAGCACGTCCGAGAGGCAGCGAATCTATCGACACGAAGAATTCGTCCCTGTATGGACAAACCCTCACTGTTGAAGGCACCTACGCACTACACCTCAACAGCACCGAAATAGCGGGATTTTCAAGGTCGGAAGCCACGAGACACCCTCTCAACCGAAAGGCGACCTCCTCAGCCCGGGCGGGCCAACTTTCGGACGCCCCAACCAGAGCCTTGGGCCGGTGGCGGCCTGTCCACATCATGGGCGCATACCGCCCTTCGAACCTCCTCCATCTCCACCGCAAAGGCATCGCGCCCAATCCCGAGACGCGAGGCGATCTCTCCACGGGCCTTGTCCTCCGCGTCGAGAAGCCGCCGAGCCTGGGTCGTGAGGTTGCTGAGTTCGGGGATTCGAATGCTCCACCACTCCCCCTCCCGCTTGACTTCCGCCCGGAAGTATTTCGTCCGCATCAATCGCCATCCTTGCATCAGATTCGGTCATGGGCCACTGGTCGAATTCGCGTCCACAGCTTGGGTCCGTGCCCCGTCATCACAGCCAGGCTCTGCCGGGTTGGGTCCGTCCTACCTTCGGATCGGCGATCGCACTTCCGCGTTCTCCGAGGTCGGAGACCTTGCGCACACACGGAGCTTTCCACTGCAGGCAGTGGCGCGGTCGAGAGCTCGAACAGAGAGCTTCCGGATCCTGTTGCTCGCAACCATCCGTGGGGGATCAAACGCTCGGCTCGGAGGTGGCGATACCACAGAGAATTCATCTTGCCGTCGCTTCCATGTCACACGGATCGCGTTCGTCGCGGCCATCGCGGACAACTTGGCCACCCCCGCATGACGATGAGGCGAGCGGCACGTGGTCAGCGGGGTGCCGCCGACCGGCGCTCCTTTGCCGCCCACACGACCTTGGATGCTTTCGATCTTCTCTCTTTGGCGGCGCGACTGAAGCGGTGCTCAGCCCCTTGTGGCGTGATACCTCCAACAGCCTCTCCGATCTGGCGCCAGCTGGCGCCAGATCGCCGGCACGTCGCGGCCGCTTCTTGACACAACCGATCCGCGGCGCGTCGGAGCTGATCGGCAAATCGCAGCGTGGCGAGTCCTGCCTCGAGTCCGACGGGCATGCCCGCGACGACGTCGTCTCGGCCACCTTCGATGAGCTTCGCGACCAGCGACTCCAATTCCGGGTCCATGTGCCGAGGCTACCAATGTCTGGGTTCGCTTTCAACTATGTGTTGACAACCATATGTTGAAGGTCTACTCTTTCAACACATGGTTGAGGTCCCGGATCACCTGCACGCCCGTTTCCGCCCGGCAGCGTGGATGGCAGCAATCGCCTTCTTCGCCGTCCTTGCCGCCGTGATCCTGACCCTCGTGACGAGCGCATCCCCTGCCCGGGTCGCCGCGCCGCGACACGACCTCGGCACGTCTCACGTTGTCGCCGTCGCCGCAGCGGCCATCCCCAAGGCAGCCCCGGCAGCGGATGGGATTCCGGCCGTGCATGTCTCCCCCAGCCAGGACGCAACCTCCGCCCCTGACATGCCTGTCATCGCTCCGGCGGCGCCCGCCGTCGTTCCGGTGGCGGCCGCCGTGGCGGCTCCGGTTACTCCATCTGTCGCGGCGCTGGTGGCTGACGTTGAGGCATCAGGCATAGAGCCAGGTTCGAACTGGACCTGGACCATGGGCGACACCTCGACCTATTGCGGTCCCATTTCGGGGGCCGGGACCGGATGCACCTATGGTGAAGGCGGGCTTGAGCACACCGTCTTCGCTGGTACGCCGACGCTGGCTCTCGTCGCACACGAGCTGGCCAACGCCGAAACGCAAAATGATGCGATCCCGAGTCTCCTGCATCAGGTAGCCACTGCGGCGGCGGGGACTTCGTGGTCGCCAACGGACGCCGTGGCATCCTGCCTGGTCGAGCACTTCATGGGATTTCAGGACAATGCAGCCGGAACTTGGCAGTGCCCCGCGGCTCTCGCCGCAACCGTGGCGGAGCACATCCACGACACATACTGAGTGGCCTCAGAGGCCAGGCGTGACGCCGCTTCCCACAGAAGTCGGCGCGGGCGTCGTGGCGGGCGTTGTCGCAACCAGCGACGAATAGACCACCACATTGGAGAGGTAGTGCCCCGTATGGGAGTCGAACACTCCCCCGCACGTCACCAATTGGAGCGAGCTGTCGCCGTGAGGGGCGTAGACCAGCTGGGCCGGAAACTGCGTTTTCAGGTACATGGCGATCGAAGTGACCTTGAATTGCGCCGTCGATCCGTTGGCCATTGTCACGCCGATCAGGTCACCCGCCACCAACGTCCCCAGTTTGAAGAACACGGCCGGGCCGCGAGATGAGTCAACGTGGCCCAAAATGACGGCGGAACCAAGTTGACCCGGAGAGGGTCCGAATTGGTACCAACCGGGCTGTTGTATCTGGGTGGGAACCTGCACCGTGCCGTTGAGATTCACGCCGAGGAGCGACAGCGGCTTGGTCAAGCCGATCGCAGGAATACGCAGCGTCAGCGGCGTCGAGCGGTCGGCGAGGGGAGCAACGACGACATTCGCCGGTACGCTCTTCGTGCTGCCGGCAGCGCCGTGCGGCGGCGTGGCATGCCGAATGATCGGGCTGGCCAGCGAGCGTGGTTGACCCTGCAAGCCGAATGCCAGGCCGGCCCCGCCCACGACGAGCAGGCCCGCGGCCAGCACCCACCACTTACGCCGCGAGCGGCGTACCGGTACTTCCGGGGTGTCGGAGGTCATGCAACGTCATCGGCGATCGGCTCGGTGTGGAAGCGACGCCTGCGCATGGCGAGAGCGAGGGTAAGTCCGGCCGCGATCAGAAGCACCGAACCGAGGAGTACGAGAACGTGGTGATTGCTGTGGGCCGCTCCACCCAATCCGGTTTGCGGTGCGCCGGCGGGGACGAAGCCGAGAGAGCCGAGGGTACTGGTCGATCCGCCGGCACCCGCTGCTGTCCCAGTTCTCCCGGTCACTCCCGAGCCCGTTCCGGGGGCGACCGTCGGGGTCGGGGTCACGACGCCGATGCTTCCTGGAGGAGTCGTCGTGGGCGTCGTGGGCGTCGCGGCGGCGATGAAGTTGTTCGTGAAGGCGGTTGTGCACGTCACCGTGCTCCCGCCGCCGTTCGAGGAGCCATTGCACTGGTTGATGGTGATCGGCAAGGCCGTCGCACCACCGGTTGCGGTGCACTTCACGCGCATTGAACCGCCCCCGTTGTTCCCCGACCCGTTGCATTGGGTGACGGTGGCACCGGTCGTACTGGCGACCGGTGCGCACACGGTCGTGGGCTGGGTCCCGCCCCCCGTCCCAGAGCCGATGCACTGATTCACCGTCACGCCCACCGCGTTTGTCCCGGCGGGAATCGTGTTGATCACCGAGACGCTGCACGTGACATTGCTCCCGCCGCCGTTGACGATGCCATTGCATTGATCCACGGTCGATACGAGTTGGTTCGACGTGGTGGTGACTTTGGTGCAACCGGCGGGCGGGAGGACGCCCGCGGCCGCCAGGCATCCCGTTGCGGTGATCGTCGAGGTCGTGGCCCCGGCCGACGTCACCGTGTTGGCGATCGTGATCGTGCAACTCACTTCGAAGCCGGCACCCGTCGGGAATGCAGGGGTATCGCATTGCGTCGCCGCGGGGGCGACGGCGGCGGGGGTCGCTGCGGTGGCGTTGGATACTCCGGCAAAGCCGACGATGAACAGCGCACCGAGAGCGGTGAATGCCACAACCAGCACGACGAAGCCGTGACGCACGATCCCCGACGATTTCGGGGAGTGAGACCGTAAGCCGGAGCGTCCGTGGCGACGTGACGAGCCCAGACGAGGACTACTTGGGGAACCGAACATGACAGAGCCTTCCGAGCCCTGAAATAGACACCGTGGTACGGACGTTCGAGGACTACCCAAGACTGTACGCTAGTTCTTCATTACAAGCAATATTTTTCTAGATTTAATTTCGGCTATGTTCCCTACACAGCTATGTGGAGCCTTCTTTCCAACCACGGCCGCACCCTCCTCTGTCTCGCCCAGGACCCGGATATGCGGCTCCGGGACCTCGCTGTGCAGCTCGGGATCACGGAACGCCGTGCGTTCGACCTGGTCAATGACCTGACCGAGGCCGGCTATGTGATCAAGGAAAAGGACGGCCGGCGCAACAGGTATCACGTTCAGGATCACCTGCCGCTCCCCGATGCGCCGGACCACCGGACCCTCGGGGACATTTTGGCGGCGCTTCTCTAGGCAGCGCCGCCGACAGCCGTCTCTACGTGAGGCCAGAGACGATATCGAGGGGCGTTCCGGCGGGAATGACGTCGAGTTGCGAGAGGTCGTCGTCATGGAGACGGATGCAGCCGTGAGAGATCGCGCTTCCGGTCCTTCCGATGAGAGTGTCGTCGTAGGAGGTGATCGGACCGTCGATGGCGATAATGGCATCGCCCGAGTCTCCCCAGTCCGAGATGGAATCTGAGTGGGCCGAGGTGACCAGGACGAGTGGTCCGTACCCCGGGTCCGGCGCCGCGACGCGCATTGTGACGAAGTAACTGCCGGTGACCGTCGGATCTTCGGGCGAGCCGATCCCAGCTGGAAAGTCCAAAATCTCCCGACCTTCCTCAAAGACGACGAGATGTTCAGTACGCAGGTTCAGCACCATTCGATACGGCGTCGTCGACAAACTCACATCGCGCAGCGGAACCCATGTCGTTGCACCATTGGGGCGCTGCGCAAGACGCACCTCCACCCAACCCGGAGCAGAAGCGATGACCGGGAGAATGGAGGGGTAGCTGTACCACGTCGCCGGAACCAGAGCGGTTGGCGGCGCACCGGGAGCCGCCGAACCCGGTGTCGCACCGTGCAGGGTGGCGACAAGCGTGGTGTTGCTCGGGAGAGCGATCTGACCTGGCGCTGCTGCCGTGACCACATGACGCGGCTGTGCCTTGACCGGCGCTAGGACGACGTGTGGCCCGTGACACGCTGCGGCCGTTGCCGTCACGCTCAATGTCGCCGCCAGAAGGAGGATCTGACGAGATTTCGGTCGAGTGGAGAGCTTTATGCCTTGAGCCTACCGGCGGGAAATTCGCGCTTCGCTGTGTGTCTCCCAATGGCGATTCCCTGCCACCGCGAATTCACACTCTCGACGCGCAAGCGTCACTCGACCTATTTCTTGCTCTTCTTCTTGCCCTTCTTCTTCGCTGATTTCTGGACCGCCATCCCCAACGTCATGAGTTCAGCACGAATGCCGTCAAGTTGAGAAGCCAAATCAACGGGCACGGCGTCGGGGACTTCGAGTCTCGTCACTCGCTGGATCAGATCATCGAGGAGCTCCCCCAGAGCGTAACAAGCGACGATGGTTGCCGTCGCGACAGCTTCATTCGCTTCGATCTTGCTCGTTGGGTCAGCGATGCCAGCCTGACCGGCTTCCACGATGTCTCGGATGAGGTCGCGCGTCGCCATGGCTCCTTAGTCTGCCTCACCCCCGCGCTTCGACGCCTATAGCCCTGCAAGAAGCCGTTCGTCAGGCCGAGACGTAGCCATATGCCTACTTTGTCTCGACCCCTTCGCAAACGACCAAGTGACCGAGAAGATGCCAGCTCGATCGTCTTTGAGACGATGGCGTGGCTCGCGTTTCTTTCCGTGAGGTTCGCTATGAGGACTGGTCCATCTTCAGAATGTCAACGGGGAACTCCATCAGGTGCCTCAACGACGAATATCTAGACCCGAAATCGTCGAGGGTCACGATGATCTCTGACTGTCTGAGGCGCGACAGCACGTCGAGGGCGCGTCGCGCGCGAACGCTTCCTCGGTGATCTCCAAGGCAGATCCGGCTGCACGAGATGATGGAGGATTCCCTGGATGGGGAAATCCGTCAAGATCGTCCGGGCGAACTCGCTCGAGATGTCAGAGAGTCGCCAATCGGCTCTGGGAATTTCAGCTGCGTTCTGGCCGGCCCGGTGGATCAATGGCCAGCAACCGTCCCGCTCGAGGGGTGGGTGGACCCAGGCCATTCCCAGGTCCTATGGCTACTCTTGCGTCGCTGCCGATGAGGTATGCGTTTCGGTCCCGCTCTCGCCGGCGGGGCCGACTCGCGTCATGGACGTGTTGCACATCGTCCTTCGTTGGCCGCTTGCACGGGCTAGGGCCGCAATCCACAGATGATTGCTGCCTCACGTTCATGGTTCAGGTGAGGGCCAGAGGCCCATTCTCCGATAGCCCTCCCTCAGTTCTCGAAGAGCCGAGGCCAATACTCAGATGGACCGATTCACGTGTCTGCTCGCAGGAGGCAGGTTCGGTCCCCGCAGGTGACACCAGGCGCTTCGTTGATGCCCAAGAAGGCGGCACGACCGAAAGCCGTAGGGGCGCCCGACACCCGGACCGAGATCCCCGTGGATAGTCTCGCGTCGGTCCCTGGGAGGGAGGTATGGGCGAGGCCAAGACGCCACCGGGTGTCACGAAGAGGGCCAACAGTTGAACGGGTGTCTTCAACCAGTGGTTCCCGAGCCTGGTTCTCGGCGAAAAAGACGCTGACACTGAAGGACCTTGCCAGCGATGACAACTATTGTTACTCTAACAAAATTGTAGGTGATGGATCCTAAGGGGGGGTATAGTGAAACGATTCAGATTTTTGTCCGGGGCCGTAGCAACTGTGGCCGCATTCGCACTGACGACGGCCGGATTCGTCCTTTCGGCAGCACCGAGTGGTGCGGCCACGAAGGCGCCGATTGCCATCGGCTATGTCTGCAGCTGCACGAGCCCGCAGGCCTCGAGCGTGGTCATCAATCGTTCCGCCTACGAGGCGTACGTCGATTACACCAACGCCCATGGCGGTATTGATGGGCACCAGATCAAGCTGTATCTGGCCGACGACTCTGCCAACCCGGCCACATCCTCTGCGGACGTGCAGAAGTTCGTGACCCAAGATCACGTCCAGGCGATCGTCTCGCTGGCGGGAAGCCCGGCATCTTGGCAAAAGTACGTGGATGGCCTGCACATCCCGATTGTGGGAGCCGACGGCTCAGCAGTGCAGTTCTTCACCGATCCGGACTTTTTCTTTCCGGGACAGACGGACGACTCACTGCCCGCCGCAGTGGCACTCGCGGCGAAGAAGGTTGGCTCCACGAACTTCGGCGTCATGTATTGCGCCGAAGCCGCTGCCTGTCAGGAGCTCGTGGCCCCACTCGAGGCCATCGGCCCGAAGTACGGCGTCAAGCTGGCCTACAACACGCAGATCTCCTACGCGGCACCGTCCTACGCCGCACAATGTCTTGCGGCGCAGCAGGCCGGTGTGAAGGCTCTGTTCATCGGTGACGCCGTCACCGTGGTCGAGCATGTCGCGAAGGACTGTGCTGCACAGGGCTACCACCCGACGATCATCGCCAGTGATGGCGCCGTCGGTGAGGGTTTCGCCACGGCACCCGGCATCTCGGGCAGCCTGCTCGCTTTCGAGCCGCAGATCCCGTTCAACGTGACCAACACGCCGGCCACGAAGCAGATGATTTCCGCGTTCAAGAAGTACCAGCCCAAACTCATGAGCGACCCCAACTACAACGGGGAAGTCGATGAAGCGTGGGTGAGCGGTCTCATGCTGGCGGCAGCCGTTAAAGCCGGGCACCCGGGCAACAAGGTCACGTCGGCCGAGATCCTCAAGGGCCTTCACTCGTTCAAGGGTGAAACCTTGGGAGGCATGGCGCCACCCTTGACGTTCACCGCAGGCAAGCCGAACACCACGGACTGCTGGTTCTGGATGACCTCGGCGAACGGCAAGTTCACCGAGAAATACGGCCTGAAGCCGGCTTGCGCCACCAAGACCTGATCCGAAGTTCAATAGATCTGCACGAAGAAGGGTGGCGCCTCGGCGCCACCCTTCTTCGTCCGGTTCGAGCGGGAGTGAGGAGTTGGAGCCGTGGTCTGTGCTCCGGGGCGCGATTCCGTCGCTTGTCCCGATCGCCGCCCCTGCGGTTCTGGCGCGGTTCCTCGCTGAGCGGTCTCGGGGCCTTCGGATCCTTCCGTCGTGCCCGAAATACTCTGGGAATCATTCCGGGTCCCTACGTCTCGAAACTGGTGGTCATCACCACAATTGGCCGAGCCGAAGGTCGAATACGACTGGAGAACGCCGTTGCTCTGGTGGGTGCCGGCATGCTCTCGATACTTCTGTTCCCGGTCATAAACCTTCGCCGCCTGCGAGAGACCGACGGGCACGTCGGGTTGGGAAGGGAGTAGTTCCGGGCCTACTCCTCTGTCAGGGTCTGGTGGCCGCGTCAGAATGAGCGCTCGCGCCTCCAGAACGCCCCATGCCCGTCGATGTCCTGTATCGGCTCAGTTATCGAGTTGGCAGTTCGGTAATCTTCGATGGCCTTTGCGCAGGCCGGAATGTAGAAGTCATCGACGATGAGGTATCCGCCTGTCGATAATTTCGGATACAGGGCAGTAAGCGCGTCCATGGTCGATTCGTAGAGGTCGCCATCGAGCCGCAACACCGCAAGTTGGGAGATCGGTGCACTTGGCAGAGTGTCGCGAAACCAACCGACGAGAAACTTCACCTGATCGTCGAGAAGCGCATATTTCTCGAAGTTCTTCTTGACCTCGTCAACGCCAACGACGAACACGGAGCTCTTCCACAGATCGAGTCCCGTATCGGCCGGGTACCTGTCCGTGTCGGGCCTCGGCAATCCCTGAAATGAGTCGGCCAGCCAGACAGTTCTTTCGGAATCACCCCGTGCGGCGAGTACGGCACGCATCAGGATGGCGGCACCACCGCGCCAGACCCCCGTTTCGATCAAGTCCCCGGGAACACCTTCTTCGACCACCTGCTCGACGCATGCTTGCAGATTGTTGAGGCGGGCCATCCCGATCATCGTCTCACCATGCTGCGGCCAGTCTCGGCCCAGATACCGCCCCGAAGGATCCGCCTTTCGGACGAGCTCCAAATTCCGCCAACGGAGGGCCGCACCCAAAAGGCGGGCAGGGGGACCCTTCCATCCCGGTATGTCCAACGGGAGCTCCTCATAACTTTCATCAGGAAACAGGAGCCGGGTCAACGAACGCTTGACGAGGTCCAGATAACGTTCCTCCAACGTCTGCGGCCGGCTATCAGCGGTCGAGATGGACGTCATCTGTGGTCCATCAGCGCGAATTCACCGCAGCGGACGCCGGTCGTCGACAATTGGCATGACGCTGAGAATAGCGAGGAGAACCCGGAGACGCATCGCGGGCGATAGGGCCACGCGTTGCAGGATGGCACAGTGGGCGCGGACCGGGTTCACCGTGGGTCACAATCCTGGCGCCGTGGACATCCCGTCAGCAGGTCAACCCAGTTCTTCATGATCCCCCTGCATCGAGCAGGTCAAGCAACCACCCGGGTCTTGCCACGTCAGCCCCGAGCTCCTCGGCACGCTCGCGCAACGCCCGATCCGCAGAGACAAGTGTGACCGGAGTGGTCGCTTCGGCAATGACGGCGACGAGCATGTCGTCGCCGTTGCTTGACGCATGGAGAACGGTGACGCCATCGGCCCTTCCCGGCTGGACGCCGCTTCGAGCCTGACCCTCGAGGACGACGACAACTGGTTCTGCCAGCGATCCCCCTCTGGCCGCGGTACGAACTCTCTCGACAAATCCCCGCGCCGCTCCGGGTCGATCCTTCCACCAGCCGTTGGGACGGGATCCGATCACATTCGCCGCGTCGATCAGAAGCATGACTTCAGTCTGACCGGCTGGCCACGGCTTGTCGGCCCTGAGGCCAACGCGGGGACTGCGGTCACCGTCGGGGTGCGCGGCTCGGGGAACTGCGTCCGATCACCCGGTCCAGCCCGAAGTCGAAATAGTCCTGTGCCGTGAGCCCCGCACTTTCAGCAGCCACCTCCGGGATCCTCGGGTTCGACCAGAAGTCGGCACCATCAGGTTCCAGGTGGCTGTGAAGTCGAAGTAAGCCGAGATGGCCAAGGAGGAAGCGCCATATCGTGTTCTTCGTCAACATCGACTCGCGGGCGTCGAATCCCGCCGTGAGGAGCACGTCGAGCATTGCCTCGTCGATCCGTGTGAGGGGTGGCTGGGTGCTGTAGTTCATCAACACCCAGGCGAAGGTCACGGGGTGATGTTGCGCGGCATCGACGATCGAGGCGGAGAGCGCACGCAACCGATGCCACCATGGGAGGTCGAGGTTGTCCTGTTCAATGGCGACGATTCCGGCGGAGACATGTTCGGCGATGGCGTCGAGGAGTCCGGCCTTTGACGGAAACCAGTGGTAGAGAGCGGTCGCGCTCACATCCAATTTTTCCGCAAGCGCACGCATCGTGAGGGCATTGGGCCCCAGTTCGAGGAGTTCGACGCCGGCGTCGAGGATGTCGTCCCGATTCAGCGACACCAGCGTCCCCGACCTCTCGATCTGTCACATCGCCCAGGAGAAGGGGTGATCAGAGCCCGCGTCATGGCGGGATTTTCCCCCGGAGAGTGGACGACGCTTGCATGACTTCACCAGTCCGTCCCCCATGGAGCATGTCAATCCCGTGCGTTTCGCCGGCGCCGCTGCCGCAGCCAGAGCAAGAGGGCCAGGCTCAGCAGAGCCGCGAGCGGTGCGACGCGCTTCATGACCGAAGGACCCGCCGTGCCAAGGAGGTCAACCGGTTCGGCCGGAGCCGAGTGGATTGTCCGGACGGACCGGGTATCCGATTCGTTGGGGGTCGCCTTGGCCCCGCCAACGACGGCCGTCACCGGTTCGCTCCCGGCCGGTCCAGATCCTTCCGACAGGACATCCGCCTCCAGCCTGTCCGCGAACTCCCCCAGCATTTTGGCGCTGACGTCCCCCATGATGCTCCGCCCGAACTGCGCCACCTTTCCGGTGATGGAGAGATCGGTCACGAGGGAGACAGTTGTGCCGTCGCCGTCTGGGGTTGCAATGGCGGTAACCGTCGCCGATGCGTTGCCTTGACCCCGCGTGTCGCGTCCCTCGGCCAACAGCACCGCCCGATGTTGATCGTCGTCCTTCTCGATAAAGCGAGCGCTCCCCTTGTACTGGGCGGAGATGGGTCCCACCTTCACTTTTACTATTCCTCGATACTCGTCGCCTTCGACCTCTTGCAGCTCGGCACCGGGCATGCACGGCGCGATCCGTTCGAGGTCCGTGAGCACCGCCCACGCATCCTCGATCGGCACCGAAACGTGAAAATCATTCTTCAGTTCCATAGGGTCAGATCCTCCTCGCTATCGATGTCGGCCGGTTGACCTTCGCAAACTACTTCGCGCACCAGCTCGGGCCGCTCTTTCATGAGTACCCGAGCACCCTCGTCTCCAGCGGTGGGCAACAGCGACCACACCGAGCGTTCAAGCCGGACCGGAGGCCGGCGTTGGCCCTCGAAGGTAGCCACCGCGACGGGTCCCTCTGCGGCTGCGACCGCGGCCCAGGCCGACGATGGCACCAGGGGTTGATCCCCCAATCCCACGACGACAGCCTCGTGCCCGCGCAGGAGGGCCCACGAGAGCCGCGAGCTGCAACGAGGAAGCCTGCCCCCCTGCCCAGTTGGGATTCTCGATGACACAGACGCCCGGCGGGACGACCTCCCCCAGATCCACGGCCCCGACGACCACGGCCACCTCGTCAAGCCCGGCACCTGAGGCGGCAGCGAGGGCCCACCCTACGAGCGGCCTTCCCGCGAAACTCGGCCAGCAGCTTGTGCTCGGATCCTTTGAAACGCGTGCCCCCTCCAGCGGCCAGGACGACCGCAGCAACGCTCACGCGTGTGGATCCGGGAAGAAATCCCCGCCGGGAGGAGTCACGAACCATTCCTTCTGCGGGAAGAAGAGCCGGCCTTTATGACTCATTGGCCGCAATCACGCCAACCAGCGCATCGAGCGAAGCGGCGGAATGACCTTCCACGAACTGATCGACGTGGGGAAGAGCAGCCGCCATCCCCCGCGCCAGCGGTTCGTACCCGGTGGAGGCCTTCAGCGGGTTGACCCAAATCGTCCGGTGGGCCGCCCGGTGGAGACGAGCCATCTCCCCCGCCAGACGTGCGGGGTCACCGCGGTCCAGACCATCGGACAGAATCACCACGATCGCACCACGAGCCATGCCGGGCATGCCGAAACGATCATTGAAGGTGCCGATTCCCTCACCGAGGCGGGTACCCCCCGACCAGTCCAGCACCTGCTCGATCGCCTGGTGCAGGGCAGCGTCGGAGTCTCGCGATGACAACTGGCGGGTGAGGCGCGTGAGTCGGGTCCCGACTGCGAATGCCTCGACCCGGCCCTGACCGGCCACCGCCACGTGGAGGAAGCGCAGCAAGGCACGGGCGTACGGCTCCATCGACCCGCTCACATCACACAAGAGCACCACTCGGCGCGGACGCGACGAGGGCTCCCGGTGCATCAGGCGGACAACCTCGCCTCCGGATCGCAGGGTGCGTCGAATCGTCGCTCTTGTGTCGTGGCGCCCATGATCACGCTGCGATCGCCGCATTCTCCGGGAACGTTGCGTCGCTCGGACGCGTGTTTCACGGAGCAGGCGTGTGATCTCTTCGAGCTCCTCGGGAGTGCAGGCCGCGAAGTCCTTGCGCCGGAGCTGGTCGACATCGCTGTAGCTGACAAAGGCCAGCCGCGGCGGAGGTTCGCTGTCGTTCGGCGTGGAATCGGCCACGTCCTCGTCGCCCTCTTCGCCGAACGACTAGGTCCAGAGACGGAGGTGGAGGATCCGACCCCGCGGAGCGTCCCGACCAGAATGCGTCGAAAACCCGGTCATAGATCGCGACGTCCTCTTGCCGATGGATCAGAACGCTCCTGCCCGCCCAATAGACCCGGTCGCGTCGGTCGATCCCCAGAGCATCGATTGCCCGGACGTAGTGGACGACATTGTCCACCGGAACGGCCACGCCGGCGTGGCGGAGACTTCGGGCGAACGCCACCAGGTGACGGATCGTCGACGAACGTTGGACGTCAGCCACGTCGTGTGGCGTCTTCGACCAATCTCACAAGCTCGGCACCTGAAACTCGCTCGATGTCCTCGCGGTACTTGAGGACGCTACCCAAGGTGCGATCGATCGCGGACTCGTCCAATTCGCTGTTACCCAGCGCGGCCAGAGCGTGGGCCCAATCGATCGTCTCGGCCACACCCGGCGCCTTGTACAGACCCATTCCCCGGACCACCTGCACGGCTGCGGTCACTTGGCGGGCCAGCCGCTCACCGGCTTCGGGCGCCTTGATGCGCACGATGGCCACCTCGCGCTCGAAGTCCGGATGTTCGACCCAGTGGTAGAGACATCGCCGCTTCAGGGCGTCGTGCACGTCGCGGGTCCGATTCGAGGTCAGCACCACGAGCGGCGGTTCCTCCGCTCGAAATGTCCCGAGCTCGGGGACCGTCACCGAGTAGTCGGCCAGGACTTCGAGAAGGAATGCCTCGAACTCGTCGTCGGCGCGGTCGACTTCGTCAATGATCAGTACCGGTGGGGCGAGGCGCTCCGACGAAGGGGCGATCGCGCGCAGGAGCGGTCGGCGTACCAGGAAGCGTTCGGAGAACAGTTCGTCCTCCATGACACGGACGTCGTCCGGGTTACCGCCTCCGGTACCCCGGAGTTCGGCGGCACGGAGATGCAGCAGCTGCCGGGAGAAGTCCCACTCGTAAACCGCCTGGCTCACATCGATTCCCTCGTAACACTGGAGGCGCAGCAACTCCCCGCCGGTCCATTTGGACAAAGCGTTCGCCACTTCGGTCTTGCCGCCACCGGGCTCGCCTTCGAGGAAGAGCGGACGGCGGAGCACCATTGCCAGGAAGATCGCCGTAGCCAGACCGTCGTCGGCCAGGTAGCCGTGCTCCTCGAGAGCGTGCCGGACATCGTCCGGTGTCTTCGGGCGGCAAAGGGCGCCGTCCTGCTTTCCCGGAGGCATCGTTCACTATCGGAACCCGCTGCCGTCACCTCGACCGGCGTGCCGCTGCCGCACATCCGGCCCCAACGCGGTCAGTGGACACGGGCGGCAGCAGGGCGCGGCCTAAGCCGTGCACCCGTCGTGTGTCCCCCAGCAAACAGCCGATTCCGGTGCCGGTCGTCAAAGATTGACGCTCTCGGCCCCGCGCTCGAGTTCCTCGCCCGCGGCATCTTCCCTCGGAAACGCCGCCATTTCGCTCGGCGGCTCCCGCCACGGATCGGGCAACGTGCCCGCCCGTGCATCGCTGATCGCCCGCCACACACGCTCGGGGGTGCAGGGCATGTCGATGTGGCGGATGCCGAGGTGGCTGACTGCGTCGACCACGGCATTCTGGACGGCGGGCGTGGAGCCCACGGTGGCGGACTCGCCGATCCCCTTGGCCCCGAGCTCGTTCGTCGGCGAGGGCGTCTCGGTATGTGCTGTTGCGAACGACGGCAGCTCGGCCGCACTGGGTATTCCGTACTCCGCCAACGTCGACGTGATCGGATTACCGTCAGCGTCGTAGAGGAACTGCTCCCACAGCGCTTGGGCGATTCCCGAAGCCAACCCACCGTGCACCTGGCCATCGACCAGGAGCGGATTCACGATCACGCCACAGTCATCGACTGCAAAGTGCTGAACTGGGAACGACCCGTCCTGTCTCGGTGTCGACTTCCACGACCGCGACATGTGCACCGAACGGAAACGTCGAGCCCGCTCTCTCCGTGTCGTGCTGCACCATGAGCGGCTCGCCCCGTTCCGCGGCCACCGCGCGCCACCTCGGCCCATTCGATAGACTTGCTCGGGACGCCGGCAACGCCCAGCCGACCGTCGCCGATCACGACGATGTCCTCGGGCGCCGTTTCGAGCATCTCGGCCACGAGCTCTTTGGCCCGCTCCACCACCAGCTTCGATGTCTGGAGTACGGCAGTTCCACCGAGCTGGACGGACCGGGAGCCTCCGGTGCCGCCGCCGCGGGCCACCAGCGCCGTATCCGACTGCACGTAGCGGATCTGCTCGATCGGCACGCCGAACTGATCAGCAGCAATCTGCGAGAAGGCCGTGGCATGCCCTTGCCCGTGCGCAGAGGTGCCGGCTTTGACCGTGATCATTCCGTCGTCGTGCACCTCGACTTCGGCGAACTCCCCGCCGCCACCGGTCACTTCGACATAACACGAGACCCCGATCCCGAGCTGGAGGCGATCGCCGTTCTCGCGCCGCTTGGCCTGCTCGCGACGGAGAGCGTCGTAGTCGGCGATACGCAAGGCCTCGTTGAGGGCGGCCTCGTAGTCCCCACTGTCGTAGTCGGCTCCCATGACCGTGGTCAGCGGGAACTCTTCGGGCTGGATGAAATTCTTGCGGCGTAGTCTCGAACGGGATCGATCCCGAGCTCATCGGCCGCCATGTCAACGATACGCTCGATGAAGGCGGCCGCTTCCGGACGACCCGCTCCCCGGTACGCACCCATCGGCGTCGTGTTGGTGGCCACGACCGCGACGTCGAACGCGATCTCGGGAATGTGGTAGACGCCCTGGGCCATGACCTTGGTCTGGCCGAGCACGAGGATTCCGCCGAATCCTCCGTACCCTCCGGCATCCCCGATCATCCGGCAGCGCATCCCGACGAAGGTGCCGTCCCGTTTGAGGCCCAGCTCCACGTACTGCACCTGGCCCCGACCATGCGACAACGCGACCATGTTCTCCGAACGGGTCTCGACCCACTTCACCGGTCGCCCGAGCTCGAGTGCGAGCTTCCCGGCCACCACGCCCTCCGCCGACAGATGCTTGGCGCCGAAAGAGCCGCCGACGTTCGGGGCGATCACACGCACCCGTCAGGATCGACACCCAACAACCCGGAGAGGACGCCACGAATCATGTGCGGCATCTGGCAGGAGAGATGCACGGTGAGGTCAAAATCGGTCGCGGTCGGATCGACGACGATGGCGCTCCCCTCCATGGGCACCACGGCCACTCGCTGGTTCTCGAAGCGGCCGCGGACGACGACATCAGCCCCGGCAAGCGGGTCCTTGCTGCCCGACGCGCAAGCCGATGAAGACGTTGCTGCCCGATTGACTCGAACTGCACGAGGCGAGTCCGGGGCGAGGGCGTCCTCCATGTCGATGACTGCCCCGAGCGGCTCGTAGTCGATCTCCACCAACTCAGCGGCGTCCATGGCCAAAGCCCGCGACTCCGCGACCACGACGACGACCGGATCTCCGACGAAGTTGACGGTTCCCTTCGCGAGCGAAGGCCGGATCGCGGCGGGGTGCAACATCATCAGGGCCGGTGCGTTAGGAAAATCGAGGTCGTCCGCGCTGTACACGCCTACGACTCCCGGCATTTCCCGGGCGGCCTTGACGTCAATCGACCGGATCGTCGCGTGGGCGATCGGCGAGCGAACGAAGTACAGCGTGAGCATGCCGTCCAGCTTCAGGTTGTCGACGTACGTCCCTGCACCCCGTAGAAGGTCGGGGTCCTCGACCCGTCGTATCGGCTTGCCAGAGAATGTGCCGGCGCCGAGGGTCATGAGGTGGCCTCCTCGAGTGCTCGGCGGACCAGGACGGTCGCCAGGTGGCGGCGGTATTCCGACGGACGCGTTGATGTCACTCGGCGGGTCCGTTCCGTGGTCGGCGGCCGCAGCGGCGTCCACAGCGGACGCGCCGCTTGTCACCGCCTCTTCGACTGCTGTCGCCCGCAGCGGGCGTGGACCCCATGTTGACGAGTGCGATCCCGGTGCGTGCCGTTGACGACCGCGGCGACGCCGACAATTGCCCAGTCCTGGGCTCGACGGTTGAATTTCTGGAACGACCATCCGGCGCCCGCCACCTTGGGCACCCGTATCTCGACCAGCATCTCGTCGGCGGCGAGCGCAGTCTCGAGGAATCCCCGGAAGAAGTCGACGGCCGCGATCTCCCTTCTGCCGCTTGGCCCCTGTGCCACAAGCGTGCCCCCCAACGCCAAGATCGCAGCGGGAAGATCCGATGCGGGATCGCCGTGGGCCAGCGGTGCCACCCAGCGTGCCCCGGTGACGCACCTGGGGATCCCCGACCTGGTGGGCGGTATGCGCGAGCAACGGAACCTGTTCCTTCAGCAACGCCGACGTCTCGAGGTCGTGGTGGCGCGCCAAGGCACCAATCGCGATCTCGTCACCTCGCTCCTCGATGGAGGAGAGATCCGGCACCCTCCCGATGTCGATGAGCACCGTCGGGGTCGCAAGTCGCAGCTTCATCAGCGGCAGAAGTGAATGGCCGCCCGCGACCAGCTTGGCCTCGTCGCCGTGCTCGACGAGGAGGGCGATGGCCTCTTCGGCTGAAGCGGCCCGTAGCGTAGTCGAACGCCGCGGGGATCACGAATTCGACTCGGTCAGCGTGCCACGATCGCTCGCACAGGCGAGAACCGCCTTCACGATGTTGTTATAGCCCGTGCATCGGCACAGGTTTCCCTCGAGACCTTCCCGCACCCCCCGCTCATCGAGCTGGTCCTCCTCGGCCAGGAGCGAGACCGCCGCCATGACCATCCCCGGGGTGCAGTAGCCACACTGCAACGCGTGATGCTCGCGGAAAGCCTCCTGCACCGGGTGCAGCGACCCGTCGGGGCCGCCGAGGCCTTCGATGGTTACGATCTCGGCCTCGTCGGCTTGCGCCGCGAGAAGCGTGCACGACTTGACCGATTCACCATCGAGCAACACGGTGCAGGCACCGCACGAACTCGTGTCGCACCCGATATTCGTACCCGTGAGCTCGAGGGTCTCCCTCAGGTACTGCACGAGCAACAGCCGCGGCTCGACCTCTTGCTGGTGCCTGGAGCCGTTCACCTCGACAGAAATCAGGACCATCCGCGACCATCCTCACCCTCAAATGCCCTCAAGGCCGTCACCTTAGTGGGGTGGGTCCCCGACCACCTCTTGCCGCGCCGATGTCGGGCTCCCCCGGCGTGCGCCTCACCTTCGCCAATATACGTGGGCGCTTGTCCCTGGCCAAGGTGGGTGACCCGAATTTCCGCCCATCCCGGGCCCGTCGATCCGGTGCGCACCTTCGTGGACGGCGATACCGTCGAGCTGGTCGAGACTCTTCGCATTCTTTTCCGCCCAGTACGTCCGGATGCCCTCTGGGCCCTTTCTCTTCGACCACTGGTCCATCGTCGGGCGGTGGCCGTCGAAGGACATGAAAGGGACCCCGTACCCGCACGAATCGGCGATACGGCTCACCTCGATGACGATGATCGAACGGACGCCCACACCCGTTCCGCCAGGGAACCGACCTGCGAGGTCCGTGAAGGCCGGGTCGTCGACCAGAACCACCCGGCCGTGCCCGTGCAAGCGCACAATGCGGGGCGCACCGACAAAAGCGCAGAACATGACGATGATCCGACCATTCTCACGTAAGTGGGCAATGGTCTCGACGCCACTCCCGGTCTGGTCGAGGTACGCCACCGTCCCCTCATCGATGACGACGAATTCGTCTCGATTCCCTTTGGGCGAGCAGTTCACCAGGCCGTCCGCCGAAAGTGGGGCCGTCGACACGAAGTAGACGGGTTGCGACTCCAGCCATTCGGCGAGACCCTGATCGATGACGTCGTACGTCCGGCCCATCTCCCCATTATCGCACCGAACGAAGTTCGCTCCGCCCGAGGTGGTCGTGGCATCGCAACCACGCCACCAGGGCTAACGTCGCACATGTGACACTCGATGCCAAGGTTCTAACCGTCTCCGAGTCCGTGAGTCGCGGCACCCGCCAGGACCGTTCAGGAGACGACCTCGCCGACTCGCTCGCCAATCACGGGTATCGAGTCGTCGAGCGGCGGGTCGTCCCTGACGGGGTGGAGTCGGTTGCCACTGCCCTCACCGAGCTCTCCTCGTCCTTCGCCGGGCTGGTGGTGACGACGGGCGGTACCGGATTCTCCCCCACCGACCTCACTCCCGAGGCGACTCGCTCGGTCATCGAACGCGAGGCTCCGGGCCTGGCCGAGGCCATGCGCGCCGTCAGTCCCCTCGGGCGCCTGTCGCGTGGCGTCGCCGGAGCCGTCGGTCAGTGTCTCGTCCTCAACGTCCCGGGGTCTCCCAAGGGAGCCGTCGAGTCGCTGGAGTCGGTGGTCGACGTCCTGCCCCACGCGCTCGAATTGCTGGCTGGAGGCGCACCCCATTGAGGCGCCAGGGTCGCATCACCTCGTGCTCATGACGCTCGCGCAACGTGATACCCCAGGCGGAAGCCCATAATTGGAGAAACCCTTATTAGTGTGGGGGAAGCCCAGGTCATATCGGGGCGAGGAGGCCGAAAGGGGCAGCCGTGAAGGACGTACTCGACGACATCGAACAATGGCAGGACGCCGGGCGCCGCGTTGCCCTCGCCCGGGTCGTGGCCGTGATCGGTTCAGGGCCACGCGACCCGGGCGCCGCTATGGCGGTGAATGACCGGGGGGAAGTGGCCGGATCCGTGTCCGGCGGGTGCGTCGAGGGCGCGGTGGTGGCCGAGGCACTCGAGGTATTGGCAAGCGGGGAGCCCCGCCTCTGCACATTCGGCTACTCGGACGAAGAGGCATTCGCAGTAGGGCTCACGTGCGGGGGGACGCATTCGCATCTTCGTGGAGGCGCTGGACTAGTGGAGGGCCTTCTCGCCTTGGTGCGCGACTGCCTACGTGCGGAGGAGCCGGTAGCATTGGCCACTGTCATCGAGCTCGCTCCGGGGGAGGAGAACGACGATGAAGTTCTTCCGCCTCTGGGTGCCAAACTCGTTGTGCGCCTCGATGGCGAGCCGATGGGATCGCTCGGCGAGCCCGGCCTCGACAGTGTCGTCACCCGCGACACCCGAGGAGCACTTGACGGTGGTCACAGCGTGGCCCGGCACTACGGTCCTCACGGAGAGGCCGGACGCACCGACGTCACCGTGTTCATCGAGGTATTCGCTCCACCTCCGCGCATGCTGATCTTTGGGGCCGTCGACTTCACCGCCGCGCTGGTCCGCGTCGCCAAAGTGCTCGGTTACCACGTCACCGTGTGCGACGCACGGCCCGTTTTTGCGACGCCCGCCCGCTTCCCCGAAGCTGACGAAGTCGTCGCGGATTGGCCCCATCGGCATCTGGCCAAAGTGGCCGAACGCTTAGGGCCCGGGGATGCCATCTGCGTGCTCACCCACGACCACAAATTCGACATCCCGGCGCTCATCGGGGCGCTGAAGACCAACGTCGGCTACATCGGCGCAATGGGCTCGCGCGGCACGCACAAGGGCCGCGTCGAACGGTTGCGTGATGAGGGCGTCGAGTCCGACGACATCGCAACGGATCATGGCCCCCATCGGTGTCGATATCGGCGCACGCACGCCGGAGGAGACGGCAGTGTCGATTTGTGCCGAGATCATCTCGCTGCGCGCCGGCGTCAAAGCGTCCTCCCTCCGGGATGGGGCCGGACCGATCCATCGGGCCGCCTCATGACAGAGCCGGAACTGCAGACGCCTGTGGGCGAAGACTGGATCGCCATCGGGAGACGTCCGCTTCCTGTTGACGACGCCTGGAAGTGGGTCGGAGTCCCCGATTGTGGAGGAATCGTCACCTTCTGCGGGACTGTTCGCGACCATTCCCAGGGCCGCTCCGGCGTGACGTCCCTGGAGTACGAGGCATACGAGGAACACGTCGTGCCGCGACTCACCGATGTGGCAACCGAAGCCCGGGCCCGATGGCCTGAAATCGGCCGCTTGGCTCTCCTCCATCGAGTGGGACTGCTCGAAGTGGGAGAGGTCGCCGTGGTCGTCGCTGTTTCGACCCCGCACCGAGCTGAGGCGTTCGCAGCCGCGCAGTTCTGTATCGACACGCTCAAGCACACGGTGCCGATCTGGAAGCGCGAGACGTGGGAGGGCGGCTCCGACTGGAGTGTGTGCTCCCACGAAGACACCGGACCCCATGCCGGTGAGGCTTCATTGACGTCGACCCCTTCATTCGCCGGATCCGGCGAATGAATCCTCCGTCCCTGCGGAGGGACTCATGATCCCTCTCGAGGAAGCGCAACGGTTCGTCGTCGGTTTGTGCGATCCATTGCCTCCCGTCGAGCTGCCGCTCGACGAAGCGCTTGGTTGCGTACTGGGCGCGGCGGTCATAGCCACCGAACAGGTCCCGCCGTTCGCCAACTCGGCAATGGACGGCTATGCCGTGCGCGGCAGACGACACGGCGGGGGCACCCGGTCCGTCTTGCGGTGATCGGCTCCGTCATGGCCGGCCACCCACTCGAGCAGACCGTCGGCGCGGGCGAGGCGGCCCGCATCATGACCGGTGCACCGGTTCCACCTGGAGCAGATGCAGTGTGCATGGTCGAAGAGACCGAAGCGGCTCCCGATGGGCGCAGCGTTCTGATCGCGACGTCAGTTACAACGGGGCGACTTCGTCCGCCAGCCTGGTCGCGACGTCGCCCGCGGCGATGTCATCGCCCCGGAGGGAACCGTCCTCACTCCTGCGCACCTCGGTGTTCTCGCTAATCAGGGTGCGCAGAGCGTGCAGCGTTCATCCCCACCCGCGGATCGGCGTGCTCTCCACTGGCGATGAGCTCTTCTCGGGGACGGGCCCCCTTCCCCCCGGCAAGATCCGAGACGCCAACCGACACACCCTGCTGGCACTCGTCCGCCGCGAGGGGTGGGAAGGCATCGACCTCGGGATCGTCGGGGACGATGAGTCTGCTCTCGTGGAGTTGTTGTCCTCGGCGGCGACAACCTGCGATGCCATCCTGACCAGCGGCGGCGTCAGCGTCGGCGACCTCGACTTGGTACGGGTCGTTCTGGAGAAGTTGAGTGCCGGGAAGATGCGCTGGATGCAAGTGGCCATCCGACCGGCAAAGCCCTTTGCATTCGGTCTGCTGGCCGACTCAGGTACGCCGGTATTCGGGCTCCCGGGCAACCCGGTCTCGGCCATGGTCAGCTTCGAGCTGTTCGTGCGTCCGGCTCTTCGGCTCCTGGGCGGACATCACGTGCTGCATCGGCCCGGTATCTCCGCCACGACGGACGTCGACCTGCTCCGGAAGGCCGACGGCAAGCTGCACCTCTTGCGTGCCCAGCTCAGGCTCGAAGGCCCAGGCTCGTGGCATGTCCGCACGACCGGGGGCCAGGAATCCCATCAGCTCCATTCCATGTCCGAAGCGAACTCGCTCATCCTCCTTCCCGACGGCGTCGGCGCACACGCCGGAGAAGCAGGTCAGGGTGCTTCTCATCGACCCCGATCGCCTGAGCTCGGATCCGTCGCTCGTCTTGGACGCTCCTCGTGCTCAATCGGGGCCGCAATGACGACCCCGGTCCCCGTCGCAATCTCGTCGAAACCGCGTCGCGGGCGCCCCGAGAATGAGGTCGCGTTATCGCAGGCCATGCCCCTCGAGGGGCCCCTGGTCGACCGCTACGGGAGGGTGCACGACGATCTTCGTCTTTCGGTGACCGATCGTTGCAATCTGCGTTGCGTCTACTGCATGCCCGAAGAAGGGCTCTCGTTCCTCCCGAAGGACCAATTACTGACATTCGACGAGATCACTCGGCTGGCCCGGGTGGCAAAGGGTCTCGGCGTCTCGGCGCTCCGTGTCACCGGCGGAGAACCGCTGGTCCGCAAGGGGCTGCCCTCGCTCATTGCACGGCTCTCGGCCGTCGGATTCGACGACCTGGCCATGACCACGAACGGCACCGGGCTGGCGAAGGTCGCCGGAGAACTGGCTTCCGCCGGCCTGCGACGGGTCAACGTGAGCTGTGACTCACTGCGCCCGGAGCGGTTCGCCGCCATACGCCGGCGGGGAGCACTGGACGTCGTTCTCGACGCGATGAACGCAGCCGAGAAGGCCGGTCTGACCCCCCTCAAAGTCAACGTGGTCCTCTTACGAGGCCACAACGATGACGAGATCATCGACTTCGCGTCCTTTGCCCGGACCACCGGTCGGATCGTGCGCTTCATCGAGTTCATGCCGCTCGACGCCCAGGGAAATTGGGATCGGAACCAGCTCGTTCCCGGTCGCGAGGTGTTCGAGCGCATTTCGGAGGTCTGGCCTCTGGAACCGCTCTCGGAGCCCATCGGGACGGCACCTGCGGAACGATTCCGTTTCGCGGACGGAATCGGTGAAATCGGTTTGATCTCCAGCGTCTCGGAACCCTTCTGCGGAACCTGCAATCGGCTCCGGGTCACAGCCGATGGCGCGCTGCGAAACTGTTTGTTCTCCGACGACGAACAAACCGTGCGTGATCTCATGAGGAACGGTGGGAGCGATGCCGACCTGGCCATCTTGTTCCGGCAGGCCGTTTGGGCCAAGTTCCCGGGCCATGGGATCAACGAGCCGGGATTTCTGAGCCCGGCACGTTCCATGTCGATGATCGGGGGATGATCGTGGTCCGGCTGCGCCTTTTTGGACCAGCCCGCGAGGCAGCAGGTACGGCCAGCGTCACACTCCCCGGACGGAGCGTGGCGGCAATCATCAACGCCGCAGAAGAGCGGTTCGGAGAGGCGTTCTCCCAGGTGGTGGCCGTTTCTAACATCTGGTTGAATGGCGAACCGGTCCCTCCCGACACCCAGGTGAACGACGGCGATGAGGTTGCGGTGATCCCACCGGTCTCGGGAGGGTGAGCACGCCACCTGCCCTCCCGGGCCCAACGGGGCTCGGAAGCGGCTCCTTGACCCACATCGACGAGAGCGGGCGGGCCCGCATGGTGGACGTCACGGCCAAGCCGCTCACCCGGCGGGTGGCCCTGGCCAGGTGCGTCGTCGTCACGTCGGCCGATGCAACGCTCGTGCTCCACGCACCTTCAGATGGACTCGATCCTGTGGAGGGGGCACGGTTCGCCGGCATCCAGGCGGCCAAACAGACCTCGTCGCTCATCCCCCTCTGTCATCCCATCCGCATCGATCGCGTGGCGGTCGAAGTGGTCGTCGACGTGCACAGGATCCAGATCAGTGCGGTCACCGAGATCGTGGAGCGGACCGGTGTGGAGATGGAGGCGTTGACCGCGTGCGGAGTCACCGCCCTCACCATCGTCACGGCCCTTCTCCCGGTCGACCCGGAAGCATCCATTGAGGAACTGACCCTCTGGCACAAATCTGGAGGCCGGTCTGGCGACTGGGAGCGAAGTGGCCCCGACGGGCGTCTGACCCGGAATCCTCCACGGTCCACGACGACAGAGGCGGCGGCAGACAGTTGACATCGAAACTGATCCGGTAGTCGGTCAGCCCAACGACGCGACGCCGGGGTCGGTTCCGGTCAGAAACTAGGGCAGTTCGTGACGTTCGATTCGCGCGTTCTTCTCCCCAAGCCACCCTGGAGCATTCCGGGCCGCCCAGGCTTCACTGACCCAACCCTTCAGCATGGATCGCATCGATTCGGGATGCGTCACGGCGAAGAGAATGTGACCGCTGACGACGACGAAGATGGCCAGAGCCAGCACGTCATGGACGAATGTTGCGCCGGTGCGCCAACCGACCGGGAAGAATCCGAACCATTTCAAGATGAAGCCGGTCGCCAGCATCACCAGAATCGATCCTCCGACAAAGATCGCATTGAGCTTCTGCCCGGGATTGAATTTGTCCACGACCCGAGGGGCGTTTCGCCCCAGCTGTCGCAGCCACTTCACCTCGTCACTGGTCCAGACATTGATGCGCCGAACGTCCCGCCGCATCTGCGCTCCCCATGGACCCAGGAGTGACACGACAACCGGAACCGGAAGTACGAGTCCACTCCACACGTGGATGTTGGCCACGAGCGCTCGCCGACCGACCACATCGGACAGCGAGGGAAAGTACAAGGGCAAAGCCGTCAACATCAAAATGCCGAACAGGAGAGCGTTGGCCCAATGTGCGGTGCGTTGCACGCTGTCGAACCGCACAATTCGAGACATGGTCTGTCGATCGGCGTTGATCTGCGACGTCACGTCGTTCTTCACGTCAACGATTTGTTGGTTGGCCCCGTGGAACCGTCACGCCAGCCGTTCACGGGGTAGCCGTTCAACTCCCAGAAACCGGGAATGACCCGATCCACGACCCGGATGGCGGAGAGCCACTTGAGCGACTTATACCCGAACATCGGCCCGACATAGAGGCGCACCGGACCACCGTGCTCGGTGGTGACGGGAGCACCAAGCATTCGATAGGCCACGATGACGTCGGGAAGTCGAGCCTGTTCCAGGGTCAGGCTCTCGGTATCGGCCCCGTCGTATGACTCGAAGCTGAGGGCTACCGCCCCTTCTTTCACGCCGGCATTGTCCAGGATGTCGGAGAGTCTCACGCCTTCCCAGTGCACGTTCGACACGGTCCATCCGGTGACACATTGGAACTCCTGGACAAACGCCGTCCGCGGCATCGCCTTGAGGTCGGCGAGGGTGAAGATTCGAGGATTGTGGACCAGTCCGCTGACTTCGAGGCGATACTCCGACTCGGAAACAACGGGGTAGGAGCTCGTGATCGTGTAGATGCGGAAGCGGTCGCCTCCGGGGAGCAGGCCACCCAGCCCGGAGCCGAAGGCGTTCCCCAGAACATTCTGGACCTTGGCACCGAACACGACTCCTGCCGCGGCCAGCACCCCCATACCCAGGAATACTCTTCGGCCGACGGCGATGCGTGAGCCCGGGGTCCTCTCGGATTGGCCCTGCGCACGCGCGGAGACACCCCTTGATCCTATGGATCCCGGCGCACCCGTGGGTGTCGCCCGCACAGCTCCTTGGCTCGGCCGCCGAGCGGGCTACCGGGTAGGACCGAACCGCTCGACACGGATGCGTTGGTCTTCCACGCCCGCCTTCGAGAGCATTTCCGTGGCTGCATCCGAGAACCCTGATGAACCGCAGACGAAGACCGTTGTCTCCGCCCCGATGGACGCCGGAAGATCTGCCACGGTGAGCCGGCCCGGCCGGCCGTGGCCAACCTTCTGGAGTCCTTCGTGTGTAGATGACCGTTTCTTGGAGGTGTGCCAATTCGGCGGCGTAGTAGAGGTCGTCGGGAGTACGAGCAGACACCACGAGATGGACGAGATCCGACCGCCCGATCCTGTGGGCCAACCGCACCATCGCCATGAGGGGCACGACGCCGGATCCCCCGCCAAGAAGAAGTGCCGGCGTGTCGCCACGCCAAACGAACCAACCTCCAATCGGACCACGGACTTCCAGTTCGTCCCCGACGACCACCTCGTCATGCATGAACGACGAAACCTCGCCTTCCGGCAAGCGCTCCACCGTGAGCTCTATCTCATTGGAGCCATCGGGGGCTGATGCGACCGAGTAGGAACGAGAAGCGGTGTAGCCGTCCGGCGCCGTCAGCCGCAGCACGTAGTGCTGACCGGCCAAATAATCCGAGGGCTCATCCAACTCCATCCGGAAGGTCTTGGCCGTTGCCGTTTCGCGGCGGACCTGTGACGACCGTTGCACGTTGCCATTTCCCCAAAGAAGGGAATCGAAGGAGGCCCGTCAGTCACCCTGATACCGCTGCTCCAACCATGGATCGCCGTGATCGTGATATCCGTTCTGCTCCCAGAATCCCGGCTCATCGTGATCCATCACCTGCAGGCCGGAGACCCACTTGGCGCTCTTCCAAAAGTACAGATGAGGAACGAGAAGGCGCGCTGGACCGCCGTGCTCGCGGGCGAGTGGCTGGCCCCCGTAGTCCCAGACCACCCAGGCCTGGCCGCCGGTGACATCCTCGAGCGGAAGGTTCGTCGTGTATCCGGTGTGGGTTGTCGCAAGCACGTGGCTCGCCGAGACAGATGGCCGAGCTGCGGCAAGAAGGGTGTCGACCGAAACACCGCGAAATGAAACCCCCAACTTCGACCACGTCGTCACACAGTGGATGTCGCCCGTATAGGTCGAGTCCGGAAGGGATTGGATCTCTTCCCACGTCCATTTCATCGGCTGCGCCACCAGGCCCCCGATCGAGAATGTCCAACTGGCCGTGGATATCGTGGGTGTGGCCTCGGCCGTCAATACCGGCCACTCATGGCCCACGTCATATTGACCAGGAGGCAGACGGGGATTGCGGTTGCCGCGGCCGTGGAATCCTCTCGTGGGCTTCACCGCGACGACCTTATTCCCTCGGGATTCCCTCGGGCATCGTCCAGGCCGCGTCGCCGCCCGTATTGCTCGGTTCGGACCCACCGGGACTTCCCCGGCCGGCCAGATCGCAACGACAGCCCACTTCGGACCATATTGGGCGGTACCTGAAATGTTACCGGCGTGCAAAATGGCGGCGCCACCGCTCGGGGAAGTCAGACTTCGCCGAGACCAACTCCGGCGGCTTGACGAACCGCCCTGATGATGCCCTGATAGCCCGTGCAACGGCACAAGTTTCCCGACAGCGCTTCGCGGATCTCCGCGTCGGACGGGTTGGGGTGATCACGCAGGAATGCCGTCACCGAGACGACGAAGCCCGGCGTGCAGAACCCGCACTGAAGACCATGACAGTCCCGGAAGGCTTCCTGCACGGTCGACAGACTCCCGTCGGGAGAGGCGATACCCTCGATCGTCGTCACCTCAGCTCCGTCCACCTGCACTGCGAAGACCAGACACGACCGTACCGCTTCACCATCGACAAGCACAGTGCACGCGCCGCAAACCCCATGCTCGCACCCCAAGTGGGTCCCGGTGAGACGACACACGTCGCGCAGGAAGTCTGCCAACGTCATTCGGCTCTCGACGTTCCCTTTGCGAATCTGACCATTCACCGTGAGTTGCACCGCAGCATCACCCACGACGAGCCTCCTCCCTGGCGGCGGCCCACGCCCGCGCAACCATGACACCGCCTATGTGCCTGCGATAGTCAGCCGAACCGTGGAGATCGAACGGTATCGAGTCGAGATTGGCGACGGCGAGGCGCCCGACCTCATCGGGATCGACGCCGGTGACAAGCTCGCCGATGAGTGCTGCTTCGGCATCGTCCGCACGCTCGGGCGTCGAACCCAGACCGATCAAGCCGATGGCACATCGCAGGATCCGATCGTTGCCGTCGAGTTCGACTCCAAGCGCGGCGCCGGCGATGGCAAAATCGCCCTGCCGGCGGGCGAATTCCTCCACGGCAAAACCGCAACGGCCGGTCCAGACGGGAAACGACACGCCGGCCAGGACTTCGTCCGGCCGCAGGCTGGTGCTCCACACACCATCGAAGAAGTCACGTGCCGAGATCGAACGCCGCCCCCGGGGCGAAACAGCCTCCATGTCCGCGTCCAGGGCAACAGCCACCGCCGGGTACTCAGCCGCCGGGTCGGCGTGGGCGATCGATCCGCCGAGCGTGCCGCGATTGCGGATCTGGAAATGCCCGATGAAGGGCGTGGCTCTCGCGAGCAGGGGCACGGCGGTGGCGACCTCCACACTCGCCCCGACCGCCGTTTCGGTCGTACCGGCACCAACCCATAGCGACCCACTCCGTCGTTCGATACCTTTCAACGCGCCGATACGCCCGATGTCGACAAGGTGATCGAACACCGCCAGACGCAGCGCAAGCATGGGTATCAGACTCTGGCCACCGGCCAGCAACTTCGCGTTCTCGCCGAGCTCAGCGAGAATGGTCGCTGCTTCGACGACGGTCTCCGGCGCGTGATAGTCGAATCGAGATGGTTTCACCGGCGTCAGGCGACCTTTGCCGACGAGCCCACGTCGACCGGTACGGTCGCGCCGAACGGTGCGGCACCCGCTGCAGCCCGGATTTCTGCATCGACGACCTGGGCACCCGAGCGCACAAGGACCTTCGTCAAGGCATTCCCCATCGCAGATCCGGCACCGGAGATGATCGCAACCCTGCCCTCCCAACACCCCACGACAACCTCACCCCTCCTGCGTACCGACGCAACTCCGAATCCGTGTCACGATCCTATGACATGAATACGGCCCGGACCGGAAACCATCCCCCCGGGGGATGCGAATGTCGTCCTGTGGGGTGCACACGGCCCTCTTCCCGAACCTGAAGGCCATCGCGCAGCTGACGCGTGCATGGATTCCGCTGCCACGAACCCGCACCTGCACATGGAATGGCCGCCGCCGATCGGAGTGCGGAGGAGTTGGTTCCCCGACGATGAGCGGCAGTATGCGATCGGTGGTGCAAGGACATCGAAGCGCTATGTCGAGGGAGTCTCCCCGGGTTCGTACTGCTTCTTGGGGCTGAGCAGGGTACTGCCCTCATTCGATCCGGGCTTCACCAGGTAACCGCAAAGGGGTTTCTTGTTGGCACCCCAGACGAACTTCTGGTTCTTCACCGAAATGTAGTACCAGCAGCTGCGGTTGGCATAGACGCCTTTGGTGAAGTGGATCGCCTGGGGAGCGATTCCTCCCAGATTGTCGCCAGCGGGCAAATGGTAGAGACCCTTCTTGACCACGGCCGGCGTCACGGCGGTCCCGCTGGACGGCGCAGCCGACTTGACGGCGTCCTGGAGGAGAACCCCCTCGGCCCAACCGATGATGGCTTGTTCCCCGAAATTCGGCGACGTGTGCAGCGTTGGTGCGTACTTGTCGAGCGCAGACCAGAAGGTCTTCGTCGCCGCATTGTGAACGAAGTAGGGAATTTCCTGCTGGGAGGCAAGCATGCCCTGGAACTGCGGATGGGTGGCCATGTCGCTGCTCACGGCGGCGGCGATCTCGATGGGAGTCCAGCCTTGAGCGGCACAGTTCGTGGCCGCCTTCTCGGCCACTACTGATGCGTCGCCGATTTCGAGCACGTCGGCGCCCGATTGCTTCGCCGCCAAACACTCGGCATCGTAGTTCGGTGCTGAGAACGAGATTCCCGAAGTGTAGACGACCTTCACGCCGTACTGCTTCCCGATGACCTTGTCGAGCGCCGTCTCCGACTGGCACACAGCAGCCTCGACGCAGTAGAAGATGGCTTCCTTCCTGAGGTTCGTCAAGCGTGCGATCCCGATCTGCTGCCCTGTGTCGCCGTAGTTGAGCGTTGGTCCGGGCGAGAAGGTGTCCAAGTTGTTATAACTGAGGTTGCTGTCGGCCGCGCCGATGATCGGGACGTTCGCACTCGCCGCAATCTTTCCCCAGGCTGTATCCGCGTTGCTGTTGTCGAAGATAGCGGCAACGTGCTCGGACTGGATGGCCTTTTGGACCGCTGCGACGGACACCGAAGGGTTGGTCATATCGTCGGTCGCGAGGACCTTCACCGGATGACCGTTCAAACCGCCGTGAGCGTTCACCCAGGATGCCCAGGCCTGGAGGGTGGGCGTCGTCTGCTGGGCTTGCGCACCCTGAGGCCCGGTGCAGCTGCAGATGTCTGCGATAACGATTTGCGTGCCGCTGGCAGCACCAGCAGGCGCAGCGTTCGCCACCAGGTCGATGCCCACCAGCGGTGCGCTCGACACCGCAACCGCCATCGCCGCCCCGACCCACCTACGAGTCCTGCGCTTCCCGATGCGGGTGGTCCGCTGCGCGAATTCCCCAATCCTACGCCTCATGACAATTGTCCCCCCTTGGGCGACCACGGATGGCCGCCGCAGATTCATTCGTTCAACAGAAGATCCGCTGCTTCTCTACTCCCGGGTGTTGCCCCAGACTCCCTGTCGTGCAGTGCATCGCGACCCCCGTTTTGCGATGGTAAACGAGCGCCTTTGAAATTGCAACAGTCCTTTGCAATTGCACGAACTGGCCGCCATCCGGCTCCAGGCAAGGATTCTTCCGAGACGGCCATGGTCGCCCCGGAAGATTGGCTAAAGGTTGCATTTCGGGACCTCCGCCATTCCTGAACGACCGTGGGCTCGGACGGTCCCGAACTGTACACGCCGCCTGGAACCCGTCACCGGGCAGAACAGCTCGTCCCAGAAGGCACTTGACCGGGGCCCTTGGAAACGAGATTCTCTAACCTGATCATTGCCGCCGCGACGCGTGCCTGGTGACGGCCCGAACCGGGGGAAGCCCGGTGCCTCGAAGTGGCCCACGGGTGCTCCACCCTCGTGGTGGACCCACATCTCTTGGGAAACCCACGGCACCGATAACGAGACGTGTCGACCAGGTCGAGGGGGTCGATATCGCCGAGATCGAGTGCCACAGGCGTGCATGGCTCTTGCGGAGGTCCGGTCTACTGCCGGGACTCCGCGAATCGCATCGATCAATGCATCACTCCGGTCTGTGACAGACCGCTTCGACATTGTTGCCATCAGGATCACGTACGAATGCGCCGTAGTAGTTGGGGTGATACTCCGGCCACAGCCGAGGCTCATGGAGCACCTGCGCGTCCAGTCGGGTCGCAGCATCGTGGAATTGCCGTACAGCTGCGCGATTCGGCGCGACAAAAGCGATAGGACACTCGCGAAATCCTTCACCCGTCTCGCGTGGACCGATCCAGAACTCCGGCTTCATATCGATACCGAAGCCGATGACCTGCCCGAAGTCCATGATGCGCCCTCCTCCGAGTGGGATGAGAACGGCGTCATAGAAGGCGGCACTGCGAGCCGTGTCCGCACACTGAATGGATAGGTGATCGAGCATTCTCCCATCTTCAGCGAGCGCTCCGATTTTCAGTAGGGCCTGAGGCTTAGGTCCCACACTTTCAGAAGGCGACAGCCCGCAGTTCCGTCGTCGATGGCAGGGCCTGGAGCGCACTTGATCTCGAGCCCATCAGATCCTTGTGGTCTGCCTATCCATTCCTCGCACCCTTCGGGTGGGTGCCAATGGGACTTCAGGCGCCCTTGTTCACTAGGGTGTGCTCATGACAAACAGAGGCAACGCCGATGATGCCGCGCCCGACATGGATCGCCAGGAGGGGGAATCACCTTCGGGACCTGACCCCCGATTCGGCCACACGCATCCTTCCGTTCTGCCAGAAGCCGACGTGCTGGAACAAGAAATGCCAGTGGTCGAAACGGACGAAATCCCGACCGGAGTGGACGAAGATCGCGTGGAACCAATCGATGAGACAGACCGCATTGACGAAGAGACCCAGCCCTGAACGAGACGTTCATGTCCTATGCCGGACACGACCGTGACTCGTCTCGGTGGCATCACGGATCGCCTTGGCATCTAAGACGGCAGTGAACGACGCTGGCAGTCATTGCATCTACGTCGAGCCCATCAGCCTTACGAGCTCCGATCGATCCGCCTCCGGAGGCAATCCCCACCCCGGCTGGTACTCGAACACCTGATCCATCGGTGCCGAGGCGTAGCGTGACTCGAGAAGTTCGAGTTGGGATAGTGGAACAAAGGATGGGTGCGCGTGACCACAGGCGCGCCCGAGCCGCACAAGTTCAAATCGTAATGCTGCCACGTAGTTCGCTACCCGTACCGACTTGACCGCTGGATCCAGGCCATGCTGCAACCAGCACGACTGAGTGGCGACGCCTGTCGGGCGTCGGCCGGTGTGGCATCGCAGCGCCTGGATACACCCCGCAGCCAGCATGACTTCGCGGCCGACATTGAGTTGGTCGCAACCCAATGCCAGCGCAAGCAACGCGTTCTCGGGCCAGCCGAGCTTGCCTGAGCCGATCCACACGATCTTGTCCTGCAGTCCACGTTGGGCGAAGATCCGAAACACGCGTGCGAACGCGAAGCGAAATGGCAACGCCACACGGTCGACGAACACACGCGGACCCGCTCCCGTTCCGCCTTCTCCACCGTCGACTGTTATGAAGTCGACAGAAGTTCCCGTTGTCCCGATGCGCGCTGCGAGCGCATCCCAGAAGTCGAGTTCACCGACAGCGGATTTGATTCCGACCGGCAGCCCGGTACGTTCGGCGATGGCCTCGACCAAGTCGAGCAATCCGCCCACGTCGCTGAATACGCTGTGATCCGCTGGACTCTTGCAATCTCTTCCCCCGGGGATGCCGCGGATGGTCGCGATCTCCGAAGTCATCTTCACGCCAGGAAGCATCCCTCCAATGCCGGGTTTTGCACCTTGCGACAACTTGATCTCGATCGCCCGCACCTCTGGATGCGTGGCAACCGTATCGGCCACGCGTTCCAGGGAGAAGCGGCCATCAGCCTCCCGGCATCCGAAGTAACCGCTCCCGATCTGCCAAACCAGATCAGCGCCCATCTCGTGGTAGGGCGAGATCACCCCTTCCCCTGTGTTCTGCCAACACCCGGCCAGCAGCGACCCGCGGTTAATGGCTTCGATCGCTGCCGCACTGAGCGAACCGAAACTCATACCGGAGACGTTGATGATGGAAGCAGGCCGGAAGGCCAATCGTCGCCCCCTCGCGCCACCGAGCACCTTCGCTGCGGGGACAACCAGGTCGGGTGCTGGGTGGGTTGCGGCCAAAGAGAGGGGAAAGGCCGCTTGTTTGATGATCAGGTAGTCCTGGGTGCGCTCGATATCGATGTCCGAGCCAAACCCGAACAGATTGTTTCCCAGCTTCGAGGATGTAGATCCACCGACGTTGGTCGCGGTTGAACGGTCGCTCCTCGGTGTTGTCGTTGACGAGGTACTGGCGGGTCTCAGGGCCGAATGACTCGAGGATATACCGGAGATGACCAACGATCGGGAAGTTCCGCAATACAGCATGGTGACGCTGAAGGACATCGTAGGCTGCCACGGCAAGCAACCCGGCTATTGCTATCGAATTGATCACCACGACAACCATTTCGTGAGGATAGGTGACAACCGGGAGTGCCTTCGTGCTCATCGGTCCAGAGCTGATTCGCCGGGACTCCCCCGGGATCGACCCAGACCGATTCTGCGCTTTCCAAGGATTTGCGCGCGCAGGCCGGTCGGTGGCGTTCGGATGTGGTCTACTCGACGGAGCGCAACGTGCGGGCCGTGGCGGGCATCACCTCGGCCTCGTCCAGTACGTGGAGGGTACGGCCGCCACCGCGGTGGAGATCCGGGTGCCGAACAAGGGCCGCCATGAACCACCGCTCGATCTCGGCTTCCCTGGCCCCGACGTCGATCCCCAAGAAAAGCGAAAGCGTCCGCCGTCTGCCACAATGCCCCGCACCAGCTCGAAGCGCGAGGCACCGACACGATGTGTCGGCGTTCCGGAGTCGGGGGGCATCGAGCCATCGTCGTTCATGCAGGGCCGTCGTACCAGGGCCGAAGGTCACTGAACGACGGTCCGCTCCGCGTAGGACCCCGATTCGAGTGGTGTTACGCCTCCACAAGAACCACCATGGTCTCGGGCAACACACCGTCGTATTCCATGAAGTCAGATGCACGCTCAGTCTGCATCGCCGCAATGACGGCGTCCATATCCGGTACATCCATGAGCACTCCCACGCGAGAGGGGTTCTGAGGATCGACGAAGGTCCGGATGTTGGTCACTCCGAGCGATCCGAAGAACTCCTCACGCTTGGACGAGGAGAGCCACAGTTCCGTGTCCCTCACAGCATGGTGGACCATCACAGTTGGCATGTCGCCTCCTTGGCGCGGTGGGCTACCTCCGAGTAAAGACTGCCACGATACACCTGTCGCAAGAATGCAGCTGCTGTCCCGGGCAGGATGAATGGGACGTTGGGCCCTATGACTCCATGAAGGCGAGGTGTAGGAATCTCCCCATGGAAAGAAGGCGTACGAAGATCGTCGGATCGTGGCTTGCAGTCCTCGGTGCTACCGCGGTGATCTGCCTCATGTCCACGACGGCCGGGCCGGCGGGTGCCGACAGCCCGCTGCCTGCCTTCAACACCTCGCAGGCTCCGGGCGATGCCTGGACCGCCGGCCAGCGCGTGATCGCTCTCACCTTCGACGACGGGCCGGGACCATTCACACCGCAGATCCTCTCGATTCTCGAGCAGTACCACGTGCCCGCCACCTTCTTCGAGGTCGGCCAGGAGGTGGTCACGTACCCCCAGTACACCCAGATGGTGGCGGCTGCTGGGAACCCGGTCGAAGACCACACGTGGAGCCATCCCGACCTCGCGACTCTGCAGGCAGCGCAGATCGACGCCCAGATCGAGGAGACCCAGAACGAGATCCGTTCGGTGACCGGTAACACCCCAACCTGCCTCCGCCCCCCTTACGACGCCTGGAACTCGATCGTGCTCGACCAGGTCGCCGCGCGGAGCCTCACGACGATGAGTTACTCGATCGACCCGCGTGACTGGTCGTTGCCCGGGGTGAGCGCGATCGTGAGTCGTGTGGTCAATGCCGCATTCCCGGGCGGTGTGGTCGACATGCACGATGGAGGGGGGGACCGTTCGGAAACCGTCGCGGCTCTCCCTCTCATCATCAACGACCTTCGAGCTGACGGCTACAGCTTCGTCTCCATCTGCGGGTACCTCGGCACATCCCCGTCGGTGCACGTGAGCGCCGTCCACGCCTTCGGCCAAGCACCCTTGCCCGGCCCTTCGACCACCTCAAACGCGCCCTATGTCGGTGCGGCGGGGACGGCGAGCGGCTATTGGCTCGCAGCCCGCGACGGCGGAGTGTTCTCCACCGGCGTCCCGTTCTACGGTTCGATGGGCGGCACGCCGCTCAACGAGCCGGTGGTCGGAATGGCGACCACCGCGGACGGAGGCGGCTACTGGCTGGTCGCGGCGGACGGGGGGATCTTCAGCTTCGGCGACGCCCGGTTCGCTGGCTCCATGGGCGGCTCGCCCCTCAGTAGGCCCGTGGTCGGCATGGCGGTCGACCCGGCAACCGGCGGCTACTGGGAGGTGGCTGCCGACGGCGGGGTGTTCAGCTTCGACGCTCCGTTCTACGGTTCGATGGGCGGCACGCCGCTCAACGAGCCGGTGGTCGGAATGGCGACCACCGCGGACGGAGGCGGCTACTGGCTGGTCGCGGCGGACGGGGGGATCTTCAGCTTCGGCGACGCCCGGTTCGCTGGCTCCATGGGCGGCTCGCCCCTCAGTAGGCCCGTGGTCGGCATGGCGGTCGACCCGGCAACCGGCGGCTACTGGGAGGTGGCTGCCGACGGCGGGGTGTTCAGCTTCGACGCTCCGTTCTACGGTTCGATGGGCGGGAAAGCAACAAGCGACCAGTTCTTCGCGATGGCCGCATCCTCGGGCGGTGTCGGCTACCTGATCGTCGGAGAGCACCCAGCCGCTTCGACGTGACAGTTCGCGGGGATCAGCGGGGTAGCCGACCACAATGATAAGGCTGCGGTCCAGTTGTCTTGCACTTCGAGCTCGGCCTTCACTTCGGGCATTCGGAGGATCGGCAGGGACAACCCGATCGGACGGGTCCCAAGCCCGAGCGCCAGAGCTGCCAACATGAGGTTCGCGCAGGCCAAATGGTCGTCTGACACTCCGTGCTCTTTCCATGGCGTGGATGACGATGAGCGTGGGTGCGCCGTGAAAGATGTCATAACCAAGTTCGGCGACGAATTCACGCAGATGGGCAAGCGCCGGCAATCCCGATCCGAGAACTTCCGGTCCCGGGGTCTCTGCGAGCAACAACTCCTTGGCGCCTTGGCGAGGCGGTCCAAGCTCGGCCTGTCATCGATGACAGCGAATGCCCAGGGCTGCAGGTTGACCGCGCTCGGCGCCAAGATGGCGAGGTCGATGAGATAGTGAATCACTGGCCTGGGCACCGGCTTCGAGAGAGTTACTCACGCACCGTACGGCGTTGCGTGATCGCATCGAGGACCGACAATTCCATTACCAGGATCTTCTCAGGGTTCACAGAACCTCCGATCTTCCTGTTGCGTCCCCGTCACTCGTGGCGCATCTCACGGTCAACCCGCACCATAGAACGGCGCCCCGAAACTGAAGATCCCTCCGTCGGAGGCAACCAACCAATAGCCACCCGTGACGGTGTCGGATGACATGCCCGACACGGGCGCGTTCAGGTGCTGTCCGCCCATCGAGCCGTAGAACTGGGCGTCCCCGAGCGTGAAGATGCCGCCATCGGATGCCACCAGCCAATAACCCCTGCCGTCTGGCGTGGCCGCCATGCCGACAACCGGTGCGTTGAGGCGCCTATCCCCCATCGAGCCGTAGAACTGGGCGCCCCCGAAGGAGAAGATGCCGCCATCGGATGCCACCAGCCAATAGCCCTTGCCGTCGGGGGTGGCCGCTATTCCGAGGACCGGTCTGTTCAAGTGCTGTCCGCCCATCGAGCCGTAGAACTGGGCGTCCCCGAAGGAGAAGATGCCGCCATCGGATGCCACCAGCCAATAGCCCTTGCCGTCGGGGGTGGGGGCCATGTTCACCACTGGTGCGTTGAGGCGCCTATCCCCCATCGAGCCGTAGAACTGGGCGTCCCCGAAGGAGAAGATGCCGCCATCGGATGCCACCAGCCAATAGCCCTTGCCGTCGGGGGTGGGCACGATATGGGCGATCGGGGCATTCAACGCCTGACCTCCCATGGACCCGTCATTGGTCGCCGCCCCGTGGGTCGTGACGTTCCCGGATGAATCCACCAGCCAGTAACCGTCACCGGAAGGCAAAGCGGCCATCCCGACCGTTGGCGGTACCAGAATGCTCACGTTCGGGCTCGGAATGACCGACCAGGTACTCCCATCCCATGACTCGACGAGTGTCAGACTCTTGTTCGACGAATTCGGAGATGAACCAACGGCAACGCAGTGGTTGGCCGTGACACAGGAAACCCCGGCGAGAGTCCCGCCCAGATTCCCCGGAGTCGGGCTTGGGACACCAGACCAAGTGCCGGCATTCCACGACTCCACCAACGTTTGATTCAGCCCCGACGGAGAGAGAGCAAGTCCGACCGCCTCGCATGTGGACGGGTCGACGCAGGACGCACCATCAAGGGCGCCACCACCATTTGCCGGGACCGGACCGGGAATGACGCTCCACGCGTTCCCATCCCAGGATTCGACCAATGGGCGGGAAGGGCTTGATGCATTCCCACTGGTACCCACTGTGACGCAACTGGTCGGACTAGTGCACGACACGCCGTTCAATGCGTTCTGGTATGTACCGACGTTCGGACTGGGGACCACCGACCAGGTACCCCCGTGCCACGACTCCACCAGACTCGAGCCGATGCCCGAAGTGTTCTCCTCGTAGCCGACCGCCACACAGAAGGTCGGCCCTACGCATGACGCGCTGTCCAGAAAGTTGGCATTGCCCGGGCTGGGACTCGGGACAATCGACCAGCCCACCCCGTCCCACGATTCAACCAAGGTCTGTGACTGATCGTAGAGGTATGCGTTGTAAGCATAGAAGCCGACCGCCACACAACTGGTCGGGGTCGTGCAGGAGACGCTTGAGAGTCCACTCGCACTCTGCTCGTTCGGGCTGGACACGACCGTCCACGAGCTTCCATTCCATGACTCGACCAAGGTCTGTTGAGAGCTACTTGTGTAATAGCTGCCCACGGCAGTGCAGTCGTCCGCGTTGGTGCAGGACACACTGTTCAGGAGGCTGGCGATTCCCGGACTCGGGCTGGGCGTGACGGACCAAGCCGCGCCATTCCAAGACTCGACAAGGGTCTGCGGCTCACCCGACATGCGATCGACGTTGCCCACGGCCACGCAGTCGGTCATGCTGACACAGGAAACACTCACGAGGAAGTTTCCCTGATTCACCCACTCCGGACCGCACTGCTGTCCAGCGGCGACGGCGCTCAGACCAAGTTGCGCCGGCCCGTCGAGACCGTCGGGCGCCGTTGAGCATCCGACTGCCGCGAGCCGGGACGGAGCGCCCCACCCTCCGTGGGCGGACCCCTGCTGATGCGGAAGATCAGAACTTGCGCCCGCAGGGGCGACACGGCCAACGATCAGCACTGTCGCGCACAACGCCAAAACGATCAGCCCTCTTGTCGAATACCGGGCAATGGCCACGCGTCATCATGTATGTCGCCACACGAAGCATGCCAGGGCCGAAAGTCCTTCGGATTCACAATCGGCCGTCGGCTTGCGCGAGAACGAGCGCTGCCTCGACGAGAGCTTCGTTCAGTCCGGAACCATCTGCGCGCTGTGGCCTTCGTCCTCCTCTTCGCGACCGACGCCCTCCCCGTTACACAGCGTCCGGCAGCGCCGCATCGTGGTCGCCAAGATGACCTCTGCACTGATCGGTCTGGCAATATCGCTCAGATCCGCAGCGAGATCGATCAGGAGATCGTCAATGGTGATCATCCCGATGAACTGCTGGTCACGGGTGACCGCCAGCCGCCGCACTCCGTGAGACCGGAAGATTCCGAATGCGTCGTGAAGATCGGCATCGGCGGCGATGGTCAGGACGGGGGATGACATGACCCCGTCAATCCGAGCGTCAGAGGGCATCGCGCTCGGCGAGGGCCCTGCGAACGAGATCGCGGTCCGTCACGATCCCAAGCAACTGGGTGCCCTGTATGATGGCGAGCGAACCGACGCCGCTGCGTTCCATGATGATGGCAGCGGCGCGAATTGACCGGTGAGGCTCTATGCCAATTCCAGATCTCCGTAGTGCATCGACTGTGCGCATCGTTTCTCCTTAATCGGCCTGGTCGCAGGGCTGCGCGGCAGAGACATCGATTGCCCGGCGATCCCAATCGGGTTCACGAACGCAGTGGACCTCGGTCACGACACGATCTTGTGTCTTGCCTTGCATATTGATCTCCCTTCACCTACGTACGATCTTGGTCCGAGCGCGACCATCTCAATAGGGTCGAAGGTCCCAAGCCGAGTACCCGATCTCGGTACTGCGGCGACGCCCGATGCGAAGGGCTCCAGGGAGCTCAGTTCTGCGACGTCACGGTGACAACCGCTCGATCGCCCAGTTTCCGGATTGAGTCCTGTAGCGGAGCCGGTCATGAAGGCGGTTCGCTCCTTCTTCCCAGAGCTCGACAACTTCAGGTCGGATGCGGTAGCCGCCCCATCGATCGGGCCGGGGAGGACCCGCTTCGTCGTCGAGCGATTCGGCCGCCTCGGCCACCCTCTGTTCGAGTACCGAACGTCCAGCAACCACTTCGCTCTGATGGCTGATGACTGCACTCAGACGAGCCCCGAGCGGCCGTGAGCGCCAATAGGCGTCCGATTGGTCGTCATCGACCTGTTCGACCGCTCCACTCACTCGGACCTGCCGGTGCAGCGGAAGAAACCAATGGAAGAGGGCAGCTGCGAGTGGATTCGTCGCAAGGTCCCGGCCTTTGTGGCTTTCACGATCGGTATAGAAGACGAGGCCTCCTTCATCGATGCCCCGGAGCAGCACCATTCTCGACGATGGGCGCCCGTCGCTCGTCGCCGTTGCGATGGCCATTGCCTCTGGCGTGGGTTCACCCGCAGCCCGCGCCGCCTCGAGCCACTTGGCCAGCTGCGTCAACGGGGCGGGATCGACATCTGCTTCATCCATGACCGAAGTCTGCTCGATGAGATGAGCCAACGTTGCGCAGATTGCACGCGAGAATGCGTCTTCCCAGTTCAACAATCGTGTCGAAGGGGAAGGATCACCCGATCGATTTCGCCGAAACCCGGGTGCGCAACCACACGGAACTGCTGCACCTTCGAGCTACACAAGGGCGGAAGAGTCGGAGCTCCTGCAGCTGGGCCTCCCCGACAACTGCAGGTGCAGCAATCACAGAGGTCATAGCCGGACCGCAACTTCGAAGTACAGGAATGCCGAGGACGGCCCGCGACTTCGGCCTGAAGTGCACGGTAAGCGGAGCTTTCTTCCTTCACGGCACCATTGCATCGGGGATGTGTGGGCGGCACGGCTGCCCTGATGCTCGATACTGCCGAAAGTGATGCAGATGTCGACGGCGCCTAACCAGAATACGCGAAGGTCAGTGATTCGCTGCTCGTTCGCGTGAGGACCACAATTGCAACGCATTGTTCCGCACGGCTATGTCACGTTGCCCGAGGGTTGCGAGGTGGGTGGGGCACGACGAAACGGCTCATTTGCTTTGAATTGTGGGTGCAATGAGTCCAGCGTGCCGATCTGAAAGCAGTATTCGAAAAGGCAAACCTTCCGCGAGGAAGAGACGCAAAACCACGGGACTCTCTGAGTTAGCCAGGTCGCCGAAATAGTCATTCTGATCTCTATATTCCCGCGGCTCCTTACATCTGGGCCTTTGAAAGGGAAAATGAAATGAAGAATGACCGGAAACATTCGCAAGCATCGACACGGAGGCGCATCGCTGGTGCCGCAGCCACCTTGAGCGTGCTCGCCGGTGTCCTCGGACTCGGGACAGGTGCGTTGGCATCCTCCTCATCGCCCGCGGTGCAACTGACCTCGACCACCGCCCCACCGGTGGCAACTCCGACCTTCTTGACGTCGGCCCCGTCAACGACGACGGCGAAGGTGACGTGGACAAACGTCTCGCCGATCAAGCTCGGACGTGACGGCACCGACTCGACCGGGGCCGGACCCTGGAACACGGGAATGAACGGCGGCGTCCCAGCGGCGGCGCTGACCGCCCAGTCGTTCACCTTCGCCAATCTCATCCCCGGGGCCACCTACAACTACACGTTGACCAATGCGGACGGGACCACCCTCACGGTGAGGCTGACGCAACCGGGCGTGACCGCCCCGGTGACGACCACCTTGACCCCGTCGGTGACCTCCACGGCCGGTGCGGTCGTCCCGAGGACGCCGGGCAGCCTCAACGCCCCGACCAAGGTGATCTTCGACGAGGAGTTCGCCGGCAACTCGCTCAACCGGTCCTTGTGGTCGCCGAGCTGGTTCGGTGACGGCAGCACCCAGAACGGCACCGTGATGGCGTCGTCCAATGTCTCGGTCGACGCCAACGGGCTCGAGTTGAAGCTGAACGCCAACCGCACCGGCGGCATCGTCAGCTCGGACCCCACCGACGGCCAGTCCGGCCACACCGGGTTCCAGGTCGCACCGAGCGCGGGAAGGCCCGTCTACGTCGAGTACACCGCCACCCTGCCCGCATCGGGCAGTCAGATCGCCAACTGGCCCGCCCTGTGGCTCACCGGCCAGGCCTGGCCCATGAACGGCGAGATCGACGTCATGGAGGGTTTCGGCTCGAGCCAGTTCCACATTGAGTACGGCCCCAACGCGGGCAGCGTCTCGAACCCCGGCGGCGTCGGCGGCAGTACCGCCGACACCCACACCTACGGTGTCTTGTGGAGTACGACCGGCACGACGTTCGTCTACGACGGCGTGGTGGTCGGCCTGTTGCCTCATGTCAATACCTCCGGGAAGCTTGTCGGACCCGAGACGGCTTCGCTGTCTGGTACCATGTACCTCGTCATGGAGAACTCGCTCGGCTCGCCGACGGTCCTCAACGCCACCATGACCGTGCGTGACCTGCGGGTATGGGAGTAGGGCACCAAACACCCACCTGGCACCCGACACTGAGTTGGCGGGCCCGGGTCGACCGACCCGACTGCGGCAGGGATCGACACTTCGGTGCGATCACTGCCGCTTTCGCGTCCCGGGACCAATGAGGAACGTCCAACAATCCCGCCGCGCTGCAATGCAGAGCGGACCATTGGAGACCGCAGCCATCATCTCGATTCAGGCCGGATGACCCGAGTCGCAGGATCCTGTTCTGTCAACCCTGGTCAGAGCCGGTAAAGCTTCTCGGCGTTCCCCCCGAGAATCTTGCGCTGCGCCACTTCGGACAAAACTGCGATTTTCGGAGCCACCGATTGCAGCGGATTGGGGTAGAGACACGTGGGATGGGGGAAGTCGGTCTCAAAAAGGATGTTGTCCTCGCCGAGTGTCTCCACCAGCCAGGACAGGTTGTTCCTCTCGAACCAGAACGTGGCGTAGAGGTTGCTCCGGAAATACTCCGAGGGCTTCTGCTTCAGCGCCCGCACCTCGTCCGGGGCGTTCTCGAACATCTCGTAGTCGAGAGCCTCGAGGATGAAGGGGATCCAGCCGCAGGCGCTCTCCACAGAGACCCACTTGAGGTCGGGGTGGCGGTCGAAGAGCCCGGAAACGATCCCGTTGGCCACCACGCGCGCATTCCCCACGAACAGCAGAGTTCCGGTGAGTGCAAGCTTGACATTGTCGGTGTGCGAAGCCCACGGGTACTTCGCGAGACCACGAGCTCGCGGTGACGCTGGCCCCGATGTGGAAGTGCACGGGCAGCTGAAGCTCGGTGCAGACCTCCCAGAGCGGGTCCCACGCTCGATCCGCAAGGTCAGGGCCGCCTACGTCGTCGGGGTCCGAGGTCATGTTGACACCCCGCATGCCCAGGTCGGCCACTCGGCGGGCCTCGGCGGCCGAGAGGCTCACGTCCCAAGCCGGAAGGAGGGGCATCGGGAGCAGCCTGTTGTTCGATTCGGCTTGGATCTCGGCCATGATGTCGTTGTACATCTGGATAACCGTGAGGCTCAGTTCGGGATCGCCTACAAGTGCCAGGTCCTGCCCACCGAGACTGAGCGTGCTCGGGAAGATGACCTGGGCATCGATACCGGACTCGTCCATGACCTCGAGGCGCACCTTGGGGTCGTAGGCGCCGACATGGATGTCCTCGATCCCCCACTCGTACAGCCCGAGCTGGGCCGATACCTTCTTGCCGTCACGGCCGACGACCGCCGCCGCCGTGGCCATGCCCATGGGGTGGCCGTCAAACACCCAATGCGGGACGCCGTCGATCTGTTCCACCCGGGGAACCCGATCCCGGAGCTTGGCCGACGCCCTCTTCGTAAAGAGATCGTGGGGTTCCGTCCAGTGGCTGTCGGCGTCGACTACGAGAGAATTTTCGGACATGGCATTTGATACTAAAGCTTTTCAAATGACCGCGGAATCGGAACACTCAGATCCCGCTTTCCTGAAGGACTTTCCCAAGGCAGGATCCTCTCGAGTCGACCCGAAAGGGCGACAGCGGTCAGGTTGCGACTCCCATCAAGTCGAACATGTTCTCTCCCATGATCTTCTTGATCGCCTCGGCGGACATCCCCTCCTCGTCACAGAACTTGTAGTAGCCCACTGGATCTGCGAGTCCCTCCGGATGTGGCCAGTCAGAACTGTAGAGAACGTGATCGAGGCCGATGATATCGATGACCGGCTGAATCGGATCCTCCCAGAAGGGTGTCACCCAGAGCTGGCGTTGAATCGTCTCAAGTGGGTGTTCCGCGAACTGCTGGGGCACCTTCTTATAGGTAAGGAGTAGGTCATCGACGACCCGCGGAAGCCAGGTACTCCCGAGTTCGACGGTCGCCATTTTCACCTCGGGATGTCTGGCCAACATGCCGTGACAAACCGCTGACGCCACCGTGTCCATTGCGGCACGGCCGTTGTTCGTCGCCATCGAGAACGCATCCGGCTGGAACGCCAGGAACTCCGAGTTACCACGACCAAGCCACCGATTGGCGTACTGCTGGTAGCCCGAATCGGAGGCATGAAGGCTCAGCAGCACGCCGGCTTCCTCGACGCGTGCCCAAAATGGGTCGAACTCGGGGAGGAAGGGAGAGCGCGGTGAACGCCATCCGGCAACAGGAGCGGGACGAACCAGTATGACCTTCGCGCCGTGGTCAAGGGCCCAGTCGAGCTCCCTGATGGCACCCTCAAGAGTGCTCAGGTTCATCACCGGCGTCGTGAAGATCCGGTTCTCGTGATCAAAGGTCCATTCGTCGTAGAGCCACTCGTTGAAGGCGTGCATGAGCACCTGGGTGATCTCGGGATCGTCCATGAAGTTGACCTCGATCACCGACGCCAGCGTCGGGGTAATTGAGAGTCGCCTGAATGTGCATCCGGTCCAAGAGCTTGATCCGGGCGTCCTTGTCGGTGAATTCGGGAATGGCGCGCATGGGCGTCACGATCTCACGGAACGACTTACCGGACGTGTTCTTGGCAGCGAAATACTCCATGCCCGACCCCGGTGCGGCAACGACCTCGAAGGTGGGATTGGGAATGTACTCGGAGATCCGGCCGCGCAAGGCGATCTTCGTTCGACCCTTCACCTCGACGAGCTGCACCACATCCGAATACTGTGAGGGTAGGTACCGGGTGAATGCGTCCGCTGTCTCGTATAAGTGGAAATCACAATCGAACACCGGACTAGCGAAGTCGGAGTACGTCATCTCGTTGCTGTATTTTGGATATTCCACGGTATCTCCTTGCTAGATTCTCTGTCCCTTTAAGTGCATTCAACGTTGCCTGTTCCCATTTGAACAGGGACCTTCGGCCCTACTGCAGTCCGGACTTACCGGGGGTTTCGGTGAAGGCTGATAAGGGTCCTAAAGGCGATACCAAGAGGAACGCCGCGCGCGATTGGCCGGCGTGGCTCCGGGCCGTCTCCAGCCGCTCGCCAGGAGAGGGTTGGGACTTTCGGCCCTGCTCAATGTCGGGCTCTGGGAGGAAGATGACAGTTGATGGATCCGTCAGGATCCAGAAGGAGGTGCCTATGCGATGTAGCGGAGGAAGTTCATCCTGAGAGTGGATTGCAGAGGATTGATCGGGAGTATCCCGGTAGGCCCCAAGAACTAAGAGAGCAGGCAGCTTGAAGTGTGAGCGCTGCTAACGCACGGAAGAAGGACATTCCGTTGGGTTGCCATTCCTCGGACCAATCGGCTCCGGCAATACAAGCAAAAGTAAAGCGCCGACCCCAAGTGATGGGGTCGGCGCTTTACTGTCACGCACTCCCCCACTGAACGTCCTCCTACCAGAGATTGGTCGAGAGGATTCGTTTTGACCGGGTGCCCAACGAAAACGCCTGTTCGAGCATTCAGCGCGGCACTGGATCTTTCGTGATCTCGAGTCCTTCGAAGTCGTCCGCCTCACGCCAGTCCTTCAGCAGCTGGATCCAGCCGAAAAGGTCACCGCGGCCACCGCCATACGAACCGCCCCGGGGGTTCATAGCCTTTGGATTTCCCTCATTGTTGAGCCGGGAAGGTGTGCACGCCTCCATGACCGCGCTGGTGTCGGTGTAGGCATCGAGCACACCCGAGACGTAGTTCTCCTCCGCGTCGGCGTTCACGTCGAACACTCGTACGCGTCGTTCCTCGAGGAGCTTGATGGTCGAGGCTATGTGCTCAGCTCCCTCGCAGTTGACCAACGTAAAGTTGACCGAGATGACCCCCTGCTGTCCGGGCGCGGGCACCATGAAGAAGTTCGGGAACCCTCTGGTCATTACTCCGTGCAGGGTGGATGGTCCTCCTGCCCACTTGTCTGCCAAGCGGAGACCTCCACGCCCGATGATCTCGTGCCCTGCCCGTCTGGGGAACGGCGTCGCCTCAGCCTCAAAGCCGGTGGCATAGATCAGGCAGTCGAACTCGTAGTCCTTCTCGTTGCAAATGAGGCCCCATTCGGTCACCTGCTCGATACCGGTCGGGCAATCGACGAGGGTCACGTTGGGCAGGTTGTACGCCGGCAGATACTCGTCATGGAAACACGGGCGTTTGCAGAGATAGCGATAATACGGCTTGAGGATTTCGGCATACCTCGGATTCGTGACGGTCTCGTCGATGCGCCGCCGGTGTTCCTCCATGATCTCGAAGTCCTCTTCCTCCGCCCGGAGGATGAACTCCTCCATCGTCGCTCCGGGCTCCCGCCGGGGGTTCCATACCCTGGCCTCGTAGCGCGTCCAGCCGTCTCCGACAAGATCGTCGACGTTCTCGCCATCGAGAACGCGGTGGAAGTTGTACATACGCTCTCGCTGCCATCCCGGTTCCAACTGGCTGGTGAAGTCCGACGGAGTTGGACGGTTGTTCCGTACACCTACCGCCGACGGCGTGCGCTGAAACACGTAAAGATGCTTGGCTGACTGAGCAAGCGGAAGAACGCACTGGATGGCGCTCGCCCCCGTACCCATGATGGCGACGATCTTGTCGGCCAGCTTGTCCATCCTCGAATGCATATCGCCGCCGGTGTACTCGTAGTCCCAGCGACCCGTATGGAACGACTTCCCCTTGAACAACTCCATCCCCGGAATGTCGGGAAGCTTGATCAGGTTGAGGATCCCGACGGCCATTACCACGTAGCGCGGCCGAATTACATCGCCGCGGTCGGTCCGAATGATCCAGCGGGCGCTACCCTCGTCCCACTCGGAACTCTCGACGCCGGTGTGGAACAGGGCGTCTGCAAACAGGTCGTACCTGTGAGCAATCCGCTCGAGGTGTTCGCGAATTTCGTCTCCGAAGGCATACTTTCGGGTCGGGATATAGTCGAGCTCTTCGAGCATCGGCATGTAGATGTACGACTCGACGTCGCACATCACGCCTGGATACCTGTTCCAGTACCAGGTGCCACCGATACCGCCGGCCTGATCTATGAGCCGGATCCGCTTGATTCCGGCGTTGTGCAGCTGGGCGCCGACCACAGTCCCGGCGATCCCCGCACCTACGACAGCTACGTCAACCTCGTCGGAAATCGGATCACGGTGCAGAAACGGGGTGAAAGGGTCTTCCTTGTACCTGGCGAAGAGGTTGTCACCGGTGAGGTCGCGAATGTCGGCCCGGCCCGGTATCAAACGCCTGTCGCGTTCCTCCCGGTACTTCGCATGGACTGCATCCGGGTTGAAGTGTGGATGCGACGAACCGTTGGCAGAATTCACAAATCTCTCCTCGCTTCTCGTCGGCCTCCTCGGGGCCGTGATACTTCGCCGAATTGCCGAACACACAGGGCCCTGTTGCCATCTCGCTGTCGACGGTAGCAACGCGTGCGTTCGGTGTGCCCATCACACCGGGAACAACATCGGACATTCCGGCGGCGAAATGCATTCCCCCCGGACCGTCGATTGCCATGCCGCACCCCATCATCCGCTCCAGCGTCATACGAACACTTTCTCCGAGAGCCGCCCCAACGACTTTGTGAGGAGGCGGTAGGGAATGGAGCCGTACGGCCATTGGGTCACAACTCGTCCCGACGCGCTCTTGTAGTAGTTGTTGGAGACTTCCCATGCCGTGCCCCGCATCGCCCGCTGGATGAGACGGTTGTACTTGCTGTAGGCCCAGGGCCGGACCTCCACGACTCTGGCCTGGCGCCGGGCCAGCCGGCGGATGGCCCGGGCCGCAAAGGAGGCCTGCGCCACGAGGTGAGTCACGATCTCGCCGCCGTTGGTGTTCGGACCGTAGAGGATGAAGAAGTTGGGAAACCCCGGCACGGTGATCCCGAGGAATGCGGCCGGCTCACCCGCCCAGGTCTCTTCGAGCGAACGACCATCGCGCCCCCGCACTTCAATGGTCGAGAGGTACTCCGTCGTCCGGAAGCCAGTGGCCAAGACGATGACATCGGCTCGGTGCTCGATCCCATGTGCGTCGACAGGCCCCCGCTCTGTGACCGATTCGACTGCAAGCGGCACAAGCTCGACATTCTCTCGGAGGAGGGACGGATAGAAGTCCCCTGATTGGACTGGTCGCTTCCCTGGGAAGGGGTATGCGGGCGTGACCAACTTGGCAAGGTCGGGGCGGTCCTTGAACACGGCGTCGATGTAGCCCCGACATTGAGACTCACGCAGCTGGTTCAACTTGGTTCCCGGACGGTGCAGGGTGCCGAACAGTTGACCCTTTTCGATCTCCCAAAGACGACGAAGGCGCTCCTTGCGATATTCGAGCGGCTTTGAAAACCGAGCCCTCTCGTCCTCGTTGAAATCCCTGACGCCCTTCGGAAAGATCCATCCGGGTTCACGCTGGAAGAGATCCACATGCTCAGTGATGGGTGCGATGGCCGGGACAACCTGGGCGGAGGTCGAACCCGTCCCGACAACAGCGACCCTCTTGCCCGTGAGATCGAGACCCTCGGGCCAGCAGGCCGTATGGAATATCGGGCCAGCGAAGGTCTCGAGACCAGGCCAATTCGGATAGCGGGGCACGTTGAGGAAGCCGACGGCGCTGATGACGGCGTTGGCCGAGACCTTCTGTTCCCCACTGAGTGTGAGTTCGTAGCTGGAGGATTCCTCGTGCCAGATCGCCGATTTCACTTCGGTTCCAAGCTCCAGGCGCGGCCGGATGCCGAATTCGTCGACCACGGTTTCCAAGTAGTGCTGAAGCTCCTCTTGGCGAGCATGGGTCCGAGTCCAGTTACGTCGAGCGAAGGAATACGAGTAGAGGTGCGACGCCACGTCCACTTCCGCTCCGGGATAGCGGTTGACCCACCACGTGCCGCCAATTCCGTCTGACTGCTCGTAGATGGTGAAGTCTTGGATCCCGGCCCGGAGCAGCTTGATGGCGGCCGCGATCCCTCCGAAACCGCAGCCGATGATGGCAACCGATGGCCCACCCGCTCCCGACGCGTACGTGTGCGGCACTACCGGTGACCCCACGTTCCGGCCGCCTTTTGGCTTTCGCCGTAGGCGTCGATTGGGCTGTGGAGCCCGAGGCCCCCGTCGCACTCGAGAATCTGGCCGGTCACCCATCTCAAACCATGTAGGGCAAGCACGGCTTGGGCGATATCGTCGGCGCACCCGAGGCGACTTAGCGCTGTCCGCTCGGTAACCGCAGCCAACCATGCACTATCCGTCGGCGCTTGACCCAACATCGGGGTTTCCGTGACGCCGGGGCCAATTGCATTGACCCGGATGCCATACGTCCCCCACTCGCAGGCCGCAACCTGGGTGATCATGCTCAACGCCGCTTTCGAGGCGCAATACGTACCCATCGCCCGGTCGACCAACCGGGCGCTGACGCTGGAGGTCACGATGATCGATCCCGGGCACCCCGCCCCAATGAGAGCCTTGGCGACAGCCCGCATGACGAGCAAGGGGCCCCGCGTGTTGATGGCCATCACACGGTCCCAATCGCCGATCGACTCGTCGAGAAGCAAACCGGCATGACCGACGCCGGCGGTAATGGTCAACTCCGATTGGATGCCGATCCGTTCGATCGTTTGGGTGAGAGCATCGTCGATTGCCTCCGCGTCTCGAACATCGCACTCGACATCGTGATCACCGGCGATATCCCAAACCAGCGGTTTCCTACCGGCGTCGCGATAGGCCAGGACGATTGCCGCTCCGATGCCGGAGCCACCCCCCACAACGACCGCAGCGTCGCTCATTCTTCCCTCTTTCCTGGTTCGGTCGACGAGTCAGTGCGAAGCCCTTCGAGCGCTAGCGGAACGACTGCATCTCTTACCTTGCGCAACGACTCCAACGGATCGGCGGCGATGGGATCGATCGCCAGGGCATGAATGGCGGCTGTACTCGTTGCACCGAGCAGCGTCACGGCAGTCACCCGCGAGTCGGCTACCGGGCGAAGGCTCCCGTCGTCGGCCCCCGCTCGTAGCAAGGAGGCGACGGGATCGATGTAGGCGCTGGACGTGCGTGCAGCGATCTCAGGGCGGCGCGCCGCACGGCCTAAGTCAAAGTGAAGGGCCTGGCTCGCTTTGGGGTAATCGGCGAACACGCCCAGATGGGCCTCGATCGCAAGGACGAGAAGCTCGGCTCCAGTGCCCGGTTGCTCGAGAACCCCGGTGATGGCGTCAGCGACTGCGTCGAGCACCACCCCGAAGATGTACGACAAGATCTCGTCCTTGCCTTCGAAGTAGTAGTAGAGCGTGGCCTGAGGAACGCCGGTGACCGCTGCAATGTCCTCGACCTTGGTGTTGTCCAACCCACGGTCGGCGAAGAGCTCCGCCGCCCTCATGACCTTGGCTGCCGTCGTCGGTGGTATTCGTCGCACGTGACTCCTTGGTGGCGTGCTTCAGTATATGACTATAGAATCTGACTACAGAGTCCGCCGCCAACCTCTGGAGCGCTGGGGGCGCAGCTCGCCGAGGGCTCCATCACGGAAACGGGCGATGCACATTCGAGGCCGATGCGCTGTCCGACCCTGGCCCAGAAGGCTGCTCCGGAACCGGTCCCCCTGGTCAAGCCGCTAAACCGTCGGTCCCCGACGCACACATAGCGTCGAGATATAACGTCCTGGCATCCGGCTCGGCATCGCCGTCGACCGAGGACCCGAAGGAGAGGCTATGCCCACCATCATCGGCTACCACAGCGTGAAAGACACGGATCACTGGCTTGCCTCGCCGAAGCGCGAGGAATTCTTCGGACCCCTTGGAGTGACCAACATTCGGACCTTCGTCGACCCGCAGAACCGCACCCAGGTGGCGGTGCTCATGGACGTCGCGGACATGGACGTGCTCATGGGCGCAATGCAGTCCGAGGGGGCGGGCCAGGCGATGGAGCATGACGGCGTGTTGCCTGAAACGCTCGTGATCCTCGTCGAGGCCTAGTTCCCGGTTTCTCGTCCAGTAGGCACCGGACGCCGGCGAACCCGGCCACATCGGCGGCAGACACTTCGTGAGCTCCCCCGCAAGGACCGCATCACGTTGCGGACGAACCACCACGCCTGCCCACACTCTCAAGCAGGAACTCCCGGGCGCCCTTGACGGGCGGCGAGACGAGTTCGACGCGATCAACCTTCGGCAATCGGCTTGTCGAACAACAGGATCTCCTCCTTGCTGGGAGGTTGAAATATCCTTGCCCAACTTTCAAAGTGAGCCCGTGTCATCGGCGATGCTGGCCATTTGCCCGAGGCATTGCGGCGTTCGGCTCGCTCGATCAGCTCTTCCAAAGTCGCATCAAGGAAATGCAGCTCGACTCCCACCCCCAAAGCTCGCGCCCTGAGTCGTTTCTCATCCCGTTCAACTCGTGCCCAGTGTCCCCACTCCAAGATCACACTCTGGCCCCGGGCGAGGAGATCCTGGGAAAGTACCCACAGCTGATGCTCGAGACGCACGCGGAATTCTTCATCCCACAAGTCAGCGCCCAGTTGAGCCGCCCACGTGTCCTTGTCCAACCTTATGGCGTCGATCTTGGGTCCTAGTTGACGACCGAGTGTCGACTTGCCCGAGGCCGGAAGACCACAGATCAGCACGAGCCGCGTCCGGGGCCCTACGGGAAGATGGTCAACCCGATCCGAGGTCACGGAGACAGGCTAAGGGCTCGATCCTGCTCGTGGGGAGCAATTCTGGCTGGACATGGACAAACCAGACGAATGTCCACGACGGTCGCTGCGTGGTCCCTCTGGCGAACGATATTGGATCCCGCTCGAGCCGACTTCGTGATGGGTCATCCCCCGCCCGCCAGCCTGCGTGAACCACGTCCGGGGCTGGCTACCGCGCACTTGGTCGACGAATTCGACGATGGCCTCCTTGACCATCTCTACGGCCTCAGCCCAACGAGCGGGATCACCCTCAGTAGGGCAAGTCTTCGGGTGAACAACCACGGAAGTCAGGCTCAGGCTCCTCAGCGAATTGCACGGCCTTAATCGTCGAGTGACCGTCGAGGATCGCCCGAGCGATCCGGTGCATTCCGTCCATCACGCGGCCATCCGACCCAAGGATGATCGGATACGAGAGGTCTACTTCTTGAATGAGCCGAATATGGTCGATGATTCGTCGGACTGATGGCATCGGCCCGAACTTGAACCAGAAGTCCGTGTCAACATCGGTTATGGAACCGAGCGCCACGTCCCTGACCGGCAGGTCGGAGCTCGCGGTGATCAGGTTATCCACGTCCCAAGCATCCAGGCCCTTGGCACCAGGTTTGAAGTTGTACTGCTTTCGCATTCGGCCATTCTTTCCCAGACCGACCCGATCGCAGGCTTTCTGTGCCGCCGACGACACAACGGGGCAAGGCCGCGACGCGGCTCCCCTGGCCTGCGGCCGTTGGGGAGCCACTGTCCCACCCAAACTGTCCATAGGAGGATAACCGGCACCGGAACGCCACAAAATGACGTGCACTACCCTGACCTCGATGACGTGTTGGGCAAGCGTTGGGAACGTATAGCCCCCTGCGTGATCTTCGTCATCGAACTTTGGGGTACCGACCATTTCAGCCGAAGGCACGAAGATGTTCACTATGTTTGGCCTTAGACCTCAGTCATCCAGGTTGGGAACCACCATGACGACATGCTGGTCGCCATGATCCCGGCTCGAGTCGCAATCGGATTGTTCGTCTACAACGGGGAAGAGCATCTCGCCGCTGCAGTCGAATCGCTGCTCTCCCAGACCATGGGCGACTTCATACTCGACATCTCGGACAATGCATCGACCGACGGCACGGAGGAGATTTGTCGGTCGTTCGCGGCGGCGGATCCTCGTGTTCACTACTGGCGCCATGATGAGAACGGCGGTCCGAGATGGAATTGCAACTTTGTTGCACAGGCCTCTCCTGAAACGGAGTTGTTCAAGTGGTGCGCTGACGACGATGTCTATGAGCCCACATACCTCGAGAAATGCGTGTCTGAGCTCGACCTTCGCCCGGAAATTGTCGCCTGTCACGCGCGGACACGTTATATCAACGCGTGCGGCGAAGAGTTGATGCGGTCGTTTCGGCAGCTGAAGTTCGGCGACAGTCGCCCGTGGGTCCGTTTCCGTCAGGTGCTCATTGAACCCCATGACTTCGCCTACTCGTTCGCCGTTATCCGGCGATCGGCACTGGACCGCATCCGTCCGCTCCAGCCGGTGTACAACTCAGATGCCATCATGCTGTCCGAGCTCGCATTCCAAGGTCCGTTTGGCGAAGTTCCCGAACATCTCTTTTCGAATCGAATGCATCCGCGAAGGGCAACAGCGGTGATCTCCCGGGGTCGCACTCGCCAAGTGTGGGCGACGTGGTACGGCGGATCGAGCCAGTTCCCGCTTTGGCACTCCTTGTTCGAGAAGGGGAGAAGTATCTCCCTGGCCCCCCTTAGCCCCATGGAAAAGGCTCGCTGCTACGCAGTCCTGGGAAGTTGGATGCGAACAGAATGGCCGGGTTTTGGATTGGATCTGGCCCTCGACGGCCCCCGCGCCGTGAGTGAACATCTAGCAGCTGGCTTGCATCTGGCCCACGAGCAATAAAGGGTCAAGGGCCTCGCGATGCGAGAGGAGTTTCGATGGTTTGCGGGGATGGAAAGAGCTTGATGCGAGCCCACCCTTTCGCGGGCGAGAACTGACGAGGTGGCGTCCTTGAACCTCAGGGCCGGTCTGGGTTAACGTGCGTTAAGTTCGCCCACCGGAAGGAGCCCATATGGCTTTAGACCGTCCACTCTGCGTCGATGCTGACGGCCATGTCCTCGAGCCACGTAACACTTGGATCGACTACATCGATCCTGCATTCCGAGATCGTGCGATCCGCATTGAGATAGATGACCGCGGTGACGAGGTGCTGCTCTGCGACGGACACCCGGTGGAAGGAATGCGAAACGGGTTGGCCGGCATGGGCGGTATCAACCTCGAGATGGCCGATGCGCTCGATCGCAGCGGCAAGCTGCGTTATGAGGACGGCTGCCCTCCGGGAGGCTACGACCCGGCGGAGCGTCTCAAGGTTATGGACGACGAGGGTATCGACGTTGCCTTGTTGTACCCGACACTCGGGATCTGCTGGGAGGGCTTCGTAACCGAGCCGGCCCTCGCCCGGGCATATGCCGCGGGCCTACAACCGCTACATCGTCGACTTCTGTTCGTACAACCCCGTGCGCCTCGTGCCGGTGGCCCACATCTCCCTCATCGATGAGGTTGGTGCGATAGACGAGCTCACCCGGACGCGCGAAGACGGGTGCCGGGCCATCTATCTCTCACCCGACGAGGCCTCTCGGGGAGGGCGGCCACTTGGCGACCCTGCCTTCGATCGCTTTTGGTCTGCAGCCGAAGACCTCGACATGCCGATCGGTTTCCATGTGGTGGTGCGTGACAAGACCTCCTTTTCCCGACCGTCCATCGTCGGAACCCCGGGTCAGTCCCTCTTCGGCTTCGCCTTCTTGGCCATCGAGGTCATGGCTGCCTTCACTGAAATTCTGGCCAGCGGAGTCTTCGAACGTCACCCTCGGCTCCGCTGCACCGTCCTTGAATCTGGAGCGACATGGATTGCGGCCTGGCTCGATCGCATGGACCACAAGTTCGAGGTGATGCGCTCAATCACGCCAACCTCACTCAAGCCGAGCGAGTATTTCTACCGACAGTGCATCGTCTCGGCCGATCCCGACGAGACAGTCATCGCCCCCATCATCGAGGCCGTGGGCGCCGACTACTTCGTATGGGCATCGGACTACCCCCATATCGACGCGAGTTTCGGCGTCGTCGGCGAGATTCGCTCCCGCATTGCAACTCTCGCCGAAGAGGACCAGGCAAAGGTGCTGGGATTGAATGCCCAACGCTTTTACGGACTTGAAGTGCCCTCCTTCGCCTGAGCCGCTTTGGGATATCCATGACGGCCACCGGGAACCCAAGTCGGCGTGTGGCGTGATTGCACGGCGGATTTCATCAGTTGGTCGCAGAACTCTCGCATCCAAAGCTCCGGCGAGTACGGGTCGCTACCGCTCGAGGCCGTCATTCCATACCTTTTGCGGGTTCAGCTTGGGCGGATATTGCAGGCGATGTACCTGCCCAGGAATTGATGCCATGATTAAATGACAGCAAATGCCCTCATGGGCAACTATTTGTAATTGGTGGGTCGCTCGGCACTTTGCCCGAACGTGCGGGCCGGGGGGATGGGACCATTGGACAGGAACGAGGCGATGAATGGAAGTGGCGATTCGCACGTGGACGAACCTACGAGGATTGCAGTAGGGAATCCGCCCAACCGGTTTGACCGACAGCGGGCTTTAGCCACATCAGGAGACCATCTCGGTGCACTCCCCGCGGCGGTTGTTACGGTGTCCGACAGATGACCGCCATCGTGCCGAGAGGTGCAACGCGGTTCGCGGGAGCGCGCATCAGCCGGGTCGAAGACGCACGGCTGCTCACGGGCGGGGGCACGTTCGTCGACGATGTCTCGCTGCCCGGCATGCTTCACGCCTGTTTCGTCCGCAGCACTTTTGCCCGGGCCACGATTCGGAGTATCGAGACATCCGCCGCGCTCGCCATGCCGGGTGTCCATGCCGTCTTCACGGCCGCTGACCTGAACCCGGGCGCCATGGAGCAGTGGCACACGTCGGTCGGGCCAGAGAGCCCGGAGACTCCGCGTCCACCCCTAGCCGACACCGAGGCGCGATTCGTCGGCGATCCGGTGGCGCTGGTCGTCGCCGATAGCCGCTATCTGGCCGAGGATGCCGCGGAGCTCGTCGATGTCGACTACGAACCCTTACCGGCAGTTGTTGACTACAAAGAGGCCGAACACGCCGACGTCCTTGTTCACGAGAGCCACGGCTCCAACGTCATCGGTAAAGTGGCCGGCCCTCCGACCGAGGCACTCCGAGAGGTCTTCGCCTCAGCCGCCCACGTCGTCAGCGAGTCGATCTACCAACAGGCCTATGCCGCAGTGCCGATGGAGGGACGGGGCTTGGTGGTCGACTACTCCCCTGCCACGGGAGATCTCACCATCTACTCGTCTACCCAGACACCGCACGAAGTACGCCTCTTCTGTTCTCGCCTCCTTGGGATGCCCGAGCACAAGATCCGCGTCATCATGCGAGACACGGGGGGCAGCTTCGGCCAAAAGGTCATGGTGCAGCGCGACGAAATGTGCCTGATGCTCGCCGCACCGAAGATTCGGACGCCATTGAAATGGGTGGAGGACCGTCAAGAGAACCTGCTCGCCGCAGGTCAGTCCCGACACGAACATGCAGAGGTAAAGATGGCGTTCGACGTCGAGGGCGCGATCGAAGCCGTTCAGATCGACTTCGTGAACGATTGCGGCGCGTATCCGACACCCTGGCCGGTCGGTACAGCTGGTGCCGTGGGCGCCATCTTCCCGGGACCCTACCGTGTGCCGCGAGCCGCCTTCACCGCTAAGAGCATCTATACCAACACGGTGGGCCGCGCCGCGTACCGTGGCCCCTGGCAGTTCGAGTCGTTGGCCCGCGAGATGCTTCTCGACATCGCGGCGCGTCAGATGGACATGGATCCGATGGAGCTGCGTCGCCGCAACCTTCTCCGCCGGGACGAGCTGCCCTACACGAGCCCCAATGGGATGCCCTTCAACAACATCTCACCCCTCGAGACATTTGAGCAGGCACTCGAGATGCTCGATTACCAGGCCTTTCGAAGCGAGCAGGCCGAGGCCCGAGCCGCTGGTCGCTACCTGGGCGTGGGCCTCGCGAATTATGTTGAGCCCTCGACTCCAGGGTTTGGCTACTACTCGACGGAGGCAGCGACCATCCGGATCGAGCCTTCGGGCACGGTGAACGTCTACCTCGCGGGCGGATCGGCTGGAAACAGCATTGAGACCACCGCCGTCCAACTCACCGCGGACGCGCTTGGTGTGAACATCGAGGATGTACATACCATCCAAGGAGACACCGCCGTCACTGCCTTCAGCCCTGGGACAGCCGGAAGCCGAAGCGGTTCGATGATCGCCGGCGCCATCAACGAGACAGCAACCATCCTACGTGAGCGCATCATGGCCATCGCCGCCCACAAGTTGGAGACAGCCCCGGAAGACATCGAGCTTGAGGCAAGCCGGGCGAGCGTGCGTGGCGCGCCGACCATCGGAGTTTCGCTCGGGGAGTTAGCCCGCATCGCGTATTTCGACCCCCACTCACTCCCACCCGGCGTGCCCGCCGGCCTCGAAGCAAGCGCTCGGTATACGGCGCAAGCGGGATCCATCTATGTCAACGCCACCCACCTGTGCACGTGTGAGGTCGACGTCGCTACCGGGCACGTGAGCATCCTGCGCTACATCGTCAGCGAGGATTGCGGGCCAATGATCAATCCCAACGTGGTCGAGGGCCAGATCGCCGGTGGCGTGGTGCAAGGTATCGGCGGCGTTCTCTTGGAACACCTTGCGTACGATGACGACGGCAACCCCGTCACCACAACCTTCATGGACTACCTCCTACCGACGTCTACCGAGGTGCCTGTCATCGAATACGGCCACATCGAGACGCCGAGCAGCGGTCCTGGCGGCTACAAGGGTGTGGGTGAAGGCGGTGCCATCGGAGCGCCACCGACCGTCGTCAATGCCGTGGCGGACGCTCTGTCACCCTTCGGCGTCACTATCACGCGATTGCCGCTAGGACCATCTACCATCGTCGAACTCCTCAATCAGCCTGCTGCCAATCGGCCTTCGATGGGGGGTGAGCCGCAAATAGAGAGCGTGTGAGCACCACGCGGGCGGGCAAAGGGTTGTCGCTCGCGTTCCAAGATATGTCTTGCAATCCTCGACCGCCAGGTCGACAGCGTTTCTTCGCCGCCAGGTGAGGATCATTACGCATCACATCCAAGAATGGAGGAACCATGGGAAAACTTGAGGGAAAGGTTGCATTCATTACCGGAGCAGCTCGGGGTCAAGGCCGAAGCCACGCTATCCGTCTGGCTCGAGAGGGCGCGGACATCATTGGCATCGACATCTGCAAGCAGATGGCCAACGTTGGGTACGGCCTCGCGACGCCCGCCGATCTTGACCAGACCGTCAAAGAAGTCGAGGCCCTCGACAGACGTATGGTTGCCGTTCAGGCAGATGTTCGAGACTTTTCGGCATTGCGCAATGCCTTCGACGAGGGCGTAGCGGCGCTTGGACAGGTCGACATCGTGTTGGCCAATGCAGGCATCGGCGCCGGGAGCCCCGTACCCAGCGAACAGGATTGGGACGACGTCGTCGCCGTCAATCTCAAAGGCGTTTGGAACACCGGACGCGTGGCCATACCCTCAATGGTCGAAGCCGGCCGGGGGGGAGCGATCGTGCTCACGAGTTCAACGGGTGGCCTCATCGGAGCCGGTTCGGATATGCCGGGAATGCTGGGCTACACCGCGGCCAAGCACGGGGTCGTCGGGTTGATGCGGTCGTGGGCCAATTTCCTCGCGCCGCACATGATTCGAGTCAACAGCGTCGCTCCAACCGCCTGCCGGACGCCGATGGCGGCGGACATCAATTTCGCCGAGATCATGGACCTCAATCCGATGCTCGCGGGTGCGCTCAAGAACGCCATGCCGGTGGATCTGATAGACCCCATCGATGTCTCAAATGCAATCGCATGGTTGGTCTCTGATGAAGCACGATACGTGACGGGCTCGGTGATTGCCGTCGATGCCGGAGCGCTCAATAGAAGATAACGGTCATGAATGTGGATGGCACTTCAAAGAGTAGGAGATGCGAACTCGCGACCGTCTTCCGATCCAATCAGGGGGGCCCGGTGAGGAAGCCGACGAGAGGGGCCGAGCACAGGCCCAATCGGCCACGGATTGATCGTGGGGCAGCGCCTCTCACGACTGTGCTGCGTAGCGGCTGAGCGCCTCGAGCTGCTCGGCCGTGCCTACGCTGATCAACACGTCGCCTGACTCGATCACGTCCTCTGGGGACGGGTTGGTGACGAATCCACCGCCAGGGCGGCGGATTGCCAGGACGAGAGCGCCGGTGCGGTCGCGCAACTGAGCCGAACGTATCGTAGAGCCCGCCAGCGATGACGTGTGTGAGACCACGAGTTCCTCCAATCGGAACTCGAGCGTTCCGTCATGCATCACGATGTCCACAAAATCCACTACGTGGGGCTGCGTCACGAAGGAAGCCATGCGGCCACCACCCAGTTGCTGTGGATTGACCACGCGGTCGGCCCCGGCCCGCACGAGTTTCGGTTCCGATGACTCGCTACGAGCACGGGCGATGATTTGGAGCTCGGGCCGCATCGACTTTGCAGCAACGGTCACGTAAAGGTTGTCGGCATCAGTGTCGAGTGCAGCCACCAACGTGGCCGCTCGTTCGATGCCAGCTTTGAGAAGCGTTTCGTCGTCAGTCACGTCACCCTGAACTGACGCATACGGGATATCGCGTGCCCGCTCGACATCTCGATCGATGACAACGACGACACGCTGTGCGTTGGTGAGGAATTGCGCCACCTCGCGTCCAACGCGACCCCAGCCACAGACTATTACATGTCCAGACATTCGCTCTATTTCGCGTTCCATCTTGCGACTCCTCACGAGTTCACGCATCTGCCCCTCGAACAGCACTTCAAGTACCGTCGAGAAGGTGTACAGCGCCGTGCCGACGCCAACGAGGATAAGGATGATGGTGAAGATCTTGCTGTCGGTGTCGAGCGGGTGTGGAGAATTGAACCCCACCGTCGTCACCGTGATGACCGTTTGATAGATGGCATCGAGCGCGCCGAAGCCGAACGACAAGTAGCCGATGGTGCCGGCGACGAGCACCAGTGCCAGGGCTCCGAGGCCGATCCTCACCCTCCGGAATGGGTCACGCATCGGGATCATCATGCCTGAAGGTGGCACGCTGCGCCGAACACCTGGGCGAGTCATTCAGTCGGGCGTATCAGAATGAAAGCAGTGCCACATAACCTCTCGGCGTCTCGCTCGATCTCGTGTCGCTATCGGACGACGAGGTAGAACGAACCGGGCTCCTGCTCGGGCGTCAAATAGGGGCAGACGGCTGAGAGACGGTCGTATTCTGCGTGCTGCAAATAGTTGAGCGCGGCCACAATTTCGTAGCGGTCGCTGTTGCTCAGTAGAGCCTCGAGAAGGTATTGCTCGTTCCACATCAATACATCCGTTCGCACCCATTCGTCGGGATAGTCGCGCGGAGTGAAGATGTCATGGAGGTGCACGAAGACGCCGCTGGAAAGGCGTGGCAGGAGCTCCAGATATTCGAAGAGGACGTCACCTTGAGGTCTGATGATATGTGAGGAGTCAATGAACAGGAGGTCGCCGGCCTCCAACTGATCGAAGAAGTCCAGTCCAACGTTCTCTACCCGCTCACGAATGACGCGAACGCCCAACTGCTCGAGCCAGGGATTCTCGTACGGTTCAATGCAAACGTGCTCGACAACGCCGTCTGCTTCCGAGGCGTTTCTCTCGATCGCCAGATGTGCGATTTTGGTGGAGCTACCACTACCCACCTCGAACACTCGACGCGGCTTCAGGTGACGGATCATCGAGTAGAGGAACTCCGCATCGCCGGCGTCGAACGGACCATTCGCAATGTTGAAGTCGAGGTCGTTCCGAGCTGGGCGTTCCAAGTGCAGCGTGCGCAACTCATCAGCGAAAACCAGTTCCGCAAGCAGCGACACCTGACTCTCATGCCGCAAGTCAATACCTGGAAGCGTGCGTATGTCTGACAACGGCTTCGTCAAGTGGGCATCGTTGAAGAGCGGCTGGTAGTAGTGATCGCGTAGGGGAAACAGCCCCATGCGCTTCAGGGACCCCGTGGACGACGGCAATTTTGCTGGACCTAGCTTCGTGAAGAGGAGGTACGGAGGCGAAGCCATTCGAAGACCAACGGCGATGACACGGTCGACAACATGCATGAACCGGGCATTGCCCCTGACCCCACTCTTGAAGCGCCTCCATGTGCCCATGGGCGTTTGTTCACCTCGACTTTCTAAAGCATCCAGGGTATTACCTGGTCGACAAATCGTGTCGGAGGAGAGACGTACCCAGAATCCGAATTACCTCCCTGGTCATCGCCCTTGACCAGCGTACTCGACAGTCACCCCGTCTTGTCGTGCGATAAAGGTTGGCTCACTATTGGATGATGGCCACCGATGCTGAAGGCGATATGGACTGGGCGCAGCTAGCGTGAAAACTCGCTCCTGCACGGAACTACCGGCTTGGCACCACTAAGGCCGCCCAGAACGATGACTGCTCAGCGGGTGATACCCACCACGTCATCAGTCCCGGTCCCTCCCAAGCTCCCGAAGAATTGGGCGTCGCCATAGGAGAAGACACCACCATCGGCCGCAGTGAACCAGTACCCCTGACCGTCGGGAGTCGGGGTCATGCCGACGATGGGACTATTAAGGCGTATGTTCCCCGTGGAGCCGTAGAACTGCGCTGACCCGAAGGAGAAGATGCCCCCGTCAGAGGCGACCATCCAATAGCCCTTGCCATCGGGCGTGGCCGCCATGCCGACGATGGGCTGGTTCAGGTGGATGGCACCGGTCGAGCCGTAGAACTGCGCGTCGCCGAAGGAGAAGATGCCCCCGTCAGAGGCGACCATCCAATAGCCCTTGCCATCGGGCGTGGCCGCCATGCCGACGATGGGCTGGTTCAGGTGGATGGCACCGGTCGAGCCGTAGAACTGCGCTGACCCGAAGGAGAAGACGCCCCCGTCAGAGGCGACCATCCAATAGCCCTTGCCATCGGGCGTGGCCGCCATGCCGACGATGGGCTGGTTCAGGTGGATGGCACCGGTCGAGCCGTAGAACTGCGCTGACCCGAAGGAGAAGACGCCCCCGTCAGAGGCGACCATCCAATAGCCCTTGCCATCGGGCGTGGCCGCCATGCCGACGATGGGCTGGTTCAGGTGGATGGCACCGGTCGAGCCGTAGAACTGCGCTGACCCGAAGCTGAAGATCCCACCATCAGACCCCACCAGCCAGTAGCCGTCGTTGGGGCCCGGGACCACCGCAGGGCTGACGGTCAACGCTGCCGAGTTCGAGGAGGTCGAATCCAAGAAGTTCCCACCGGTGTCGCTGAACGCCGCAGTGACCACGTAGCTCCCGGCCGGGAGCGCTTGTGAAGTCGAACAACTGGTCGGCTCATTAGCGAGACCACTCAGGCTAATGGAGCACATGCCAACTCCGTTCGAGCTGAACAACACCGTCCCCGTCGCCGAGAGCGGCAGCCCCGTCTCCGATAGGGATGCACTGCTACCTGCGGCGATCGTTGCCGACGAAGCGTTGTTGACCGAGATGGCGAAGCTCGTTCCCTGAGGGCTCGTGATGTTGAAGGCGCCAGAAGTGGCCGCGCTGTACGTGGGCGTGCTCGAGGCCGTCAGCGTGTAGCCGGTACCAGCCGTGTTGATGGAGAGACCCGAGAAGGTGGCGATGCCCGAGGCCACCGTGACGGCCGAGCCGCCACCGAGGGTCCCACCGCCGGGGTTGGTCCCGATGGCCAGCGACACCAAGGTGGCGTTGTCAGAGGTCTCGATGTTGCCGCTGGCGTCCTCGACCGCCACCTTCACCGCCGGGGTGATGACCGCTCCGGCACCGGCGTTGGAGGGGCCCTGGACGAAGGCCAGCTTGGCCGGTGGGCCGGGCACCGTGAGCGCGTAGAGGTTGCCGGCCATGTCGCCTTCGTACAGCGTGTCGCCGATGATCGACGGAGGACCCCAGAACGTGCCTGTGCCGGCGTAGGTGAACAGCGACGCGCCGGTCGCCGCTGAGAAGACCGCGATGTTGGTGCCTTCGCCCACGGCGACGACGCCGCCCGAAGCGCTGGTCACTCCGCCGAGCACGAAGCCGCCGTCTGTGAAGCAGCGCTGCCAGATGAAGGCGCCCGTCGATGGATCCAAGGCATTCAGGGAACCCGAACAGCCGTTCGTGGAATCGCCGCCGACGTACAGTGTCGTGCCGTCGAACGACGCGGAGGCGACATCACCGTGTCCGACCGGCGGATCGCCGCCGCCCATCGCGATCGGGGTGCTCCAGACAGGTCCGGACGCGAGTGCGTCGCGCTCGAACGCGTAGAAGGTGCCGTTCTTGTTGATCACACCGACAAGAGGCTGCGATTGCCCTCCGATGACGCCGTTGAACAGCGTCGGTGTCGCGCCGAAGTCGCTGTCGGTTCCCTGCTGTGCCAGGGGCACCGTCCACGAGCCCACCAAGCTCAGGTCAGAAGCGCGCACCTCGACGCACTGCCGGGGCGAGGGGTTCGCCGCTGGTGCAGTCACCAGGGTTGCCGTTGTCGAAGTAGATGGTTCCCGCGGCTGCATCAAGCGTCGGTGAGCCCCAGACGCCACCGCCCGTGCAGCCATTGGGAACCACGTTGAACGTGTTCTGCAGCGCTCCGGTGACCCGGTTGAGCTGCAGGAGTTGACCCTGGACCAGTGGACAGTCACCGAACGAGGAGACACCGATATAGACACTGTTGCCGAACACGAGCTGGCGACGACCATACGAACCAGTCCGAGTCCGGTCCGACCGTGTACGACCAGAGCACTGCGCCGGTCGCTGCGTTCAACGCGTACACCTTCGCGTCGCCGCCGCCGACATAGAGGACCGACGTCGCCGTCCCAACCGGAACGTCCGTCGTGACCGTCCCCGTGCTCGCGATGCCGGCGGAGGAGGGGTCGGTGCATGCCGGAGGGCTCGTCGTTCCCAAGTTCGTCTGCCACACGAGATTCCCCGACGTCGTGGTCGCTCGCTCGAAGCCGTCGAATGATCCCCAGTAGACCAATCCGTTGGACACGATCGGTTGTGAGAACACGCCGTGGGCCGGGCCGGCATCGGACGTCTTCCACGCAAGTTTCAGGTTCGGGACCGACGTCGGATTGAACCCGTTCTCACCGCTGGCAAAACCGGTGTGGTCATTGCCCTGCAGGTACGTCGCCCAGTTCGACGACGTACCTGTCGTGATGTTGAAGGCGCCAGAGGTGGCCGCGCTGTACGTGGGCGTGCTCGAGGCCGTCAGCGTGTAGCCGGTGCCGGCATTGTTGATGGAGAGGCCCGAGAAGGTGGCGATGCCCGAGGCCACCGTGACGGCCGAGCCGCCACCGAGGGTCCCACCGCCGGGGTTGGTCCCGATGGCCAGCGACACCAAGGTGGCGTTGTCAGAGGTCTCGATGTTGCCGCTGGCGTCCTCGACCGCCACCTTCACCGCCGGGGTGATGACCGCTCCGGCACCGGCGTTGGAGGGGCCCTGGACGAAGGCCAGCTTGGTCGGTGGGCCGGTCGCGGCCGAGGCGGCCCGCAAGGCGAGGAGCTGCATGACCCAGGTGGTGCCGTTCTGGGTGGCGGTCCCGGCGTAGGACCCCGCTGTCGTGACGACGCGATCCTCCGTGAGATTGCCGGAGGCCGTGAGACGTGCCGTAAAGCCGGTCCCCGGGGTGGTGACGGTATCGTCGGATGCACCGGCGGCGAAGAGGAGGTCGTTGGCCTGGGTGGTCGTCACCGCTCCGCTGCTCATGGACGCTGACGTGCCGACCGCCGACGCACTGACGTCGATCGGAGACGCCGTGGCGAGACCGGAGTACTCGTGCACCTCAGCGATGCCGAAAGACGTGATCGCCGTCCCAAAGGTCGCGTTGACCGTGTTCGACCCTCCGAAGATGTTCGGGGCGTAGAAGGCCTGGGAACTCCAGTTGTTCCCCCACGTCTGGCGGGCCGTCGCGGCCGTGTAGGTGTTGCCGCTCGTGTCGGACACCGTCACGGTGCCGGGGTTGTCCCAGACGACGTACACCACGATCAGGTTCCCGGCGGTGTTCGCACCGGAGAACGCCACGCTGGCTGTCGTACCGCTCCCCACCTGGGTGCTTCCACCTTGCACGAAGGCAGGCGATGCTGCGGACGCCAAAGAGGGCGACACAATGCTGGGGATGGCCGCGGCAATGATGAGGGCGGTGGTGAGCACCACGTAGCGAATGGTCCGAGCAATCCCCGCCTTCACTTCGAACCCCTTCCGCAGGCCCAGCTCTGTTGCGGGCCGGGCACGATGATTCTATGGGGCGCCGAGGCAGTCGGGGGGACAATTGCTCTACCCGGACCACTACTCCGACCCCGGACCTCTGAGAAAGGCACATTGGTGCTCGTCCCGTCTTGAGTGATAGTCACCTGCGGCAGCGTGGTTGTGGTTGTGTTTACAAAGGCACCGAGCATCGAGCTACTTATCCGTTCCCCTGCGAAATGTCATAGAAACAAGGCTCTCACATAATCGCTCGTGACATTGGCACTATCTAGGGCATTAAGTCCCCTCTACGAATCCACAAGCGCCCTCGCCGATGGATTCATACACCACCTCTCGCCAGAACAATCACCACTCATTATCGACCTCGACCAGTGAACGACACGCCCAATGTTCGAGGCGAAACATCTACCACCCTGTGCAGTCGGAACGCCTTCCGCCCGTGAGGTCGCTAGCGATGGCATTCATCTACTTTGCGTCTTGTGCTGATCGATTCCGAACTGCTCCTGGCAGACTTCTCGCATGTCGTCGTAAACCCGCGACTTGGACAGTGTCCGGGGAAGACCGACTCACTGCTTCGGTGCTCGCAGCGGTATCGTCCGGTTGAGACAAGAGGCGTACTGGAGGCCCAGCCATGCTTGACCCTGATCTGGCGGAATTGTGGCAGCAGGCAGAACGAGGTGACAACGACGCTCTTGACCAACTCGTCGAGCTGGCCGGCGAACGAGGCGATTTCGATGAGCTACGAAGACTCGCCGATCGTGGCAGCAGTGATGCCGTTGACATGCTGGTGGAGCTAGCTGGTGAGCGAGGGGATCGCAACGAACTGCGACGTCTTGCCGCCAACGGACACGAAGATGCAGTCGAGGTGCTTGCTGAACTCGACGAAGATTCGACAGGCGAGGACATGAATTAGCGGCTCCACATGGGTACACCCCACAGATTCAGCGTGCAGGGACACCTCTGGTGCGTGTTCGCTCGATGGTGATTGCTGCCACTCGAACCATGCTCCAAGCCACGCACTTTCAACGGTTCAGGACGAGGTCTTGCACGTTCCAGCGAAGAGCGAGAGAACGATGCGCTTCGTCTTGTGCTGCCCCTCGACGCGCACGTCGAGAGGAACGCAGCCCCGTCGTCGACCATCAGTGAATCGAAAACTCTGGGGGAAGAATCCGCGCCTGTCCAAACAAGCTCGGTATGTGACCGACAGGCTGCCTTGACGCGGTGACCATGGATTCTGTTGCACGACATAGGACCGCGCGCTACGGGCGATCGTCATGGTCACCGTGGCTCCAGGATCAAGAACCGGAGGAAGCTTGTACCCGGTGACCTGACTCGGCGGATTCATTGTGGCCAGCCGGCGTGCTTGGGGAAAATACCCTGGGCCGAATCCGATGTCATGTGGTCCAATAGGGGGCACAGTGCCTGTCCCCATCGCCTCTTCTGCACAGCTCAGGACCTGGGGGTCCGAAGGAGCGCCGATAACATCGTGGGAACCGCGGGCATCCGAAACGCCACAGAGGCTGAGGACAAGAACCATGGCGGCTGCACCGCCGAGCCACCACCGGCGTTGGCGAAGCCTCGGCCCCATGTGACAGTGATGACATGTCCACCGTCCACTCGTGGCCTGCCACCATGGTGCCGCACCAAGCCAATGCACACGGCCCCTTTGACTGGTGGTCGATATGCACGGGGGGCATGCGTGAGTTCAGGTGTTAGAGAGCGCCGGTCGCGAGACATCTCATGGTGTCGGAGAGGGCGTTTACCTCAGGAGAACTCCGACTCAGGCCCGCTTAGTTGCGAGTAACCGATAATCCCGGTTACCGGCTTACGGCTCGTCATCGAGAGGATTGGAAGGCTCGGCCCTCCCGCGGTGTAACCACCGGGCAGCCATGGCCGTCCATTGTCCCCATCGCCCGCTACTGCCTTCGACTTGGGCGCCGATGGCAGCAGCGTCCGAGCCAGCCGGGCAAAGCAAATCACCACCACCTCGAAAGGGTCCGACGGTCGTCCCTATCCAGAGGGAAGGACGGATTTCATGAGAAGGTCTGACATCTCGGTCGCCAGCTCTTTGGCAGTCATAGCTCCATCGGGGTTGTACCATTTGTACGACCAATTGCACGCCCCGAGAAGACAGTTCGCCGCGACCATCGGCGTCGTTGTGAATTCGAAGACATCCTCGGCCAGCCCTTGCTCGAGAAGATCCGTCATCACCCTTTGATATGCCCGTCGACTCTTCAGTACCTTGGTCATGAGACGCGGAGAAATCTCCGCCTCCTCCTCATGGAAAATCTGAAGAATTTCATGATGGTCGCACGTATACATGACGCGATCGGAGAGCATTTGACGCATGGACTCGACCACCGACTGCTTGTCATCTGCGATCCTTTTCGCCGCAGCGAAGTTCTCCGCCATTACGCGTTCGTAAATGGCAACGAGCAAGACTTGCTTGTTGCGGAAATAATGATAGAAAGTCGATTTTCTAAGGCCAAATCGATCGGCCAATTCTTGCACCGATGTCGCCCGATAGCCCTTCGAGCTGAATACCCGTACGGCCTCTTCCAGAAGCTCCTGGCGCTTGTCGACATCCTCTTCAGACACCACACCTCCGATGGCTTCTGCGGTGAGCAAAAGAACACTCCGGCGTTGCCGTTCGACCCGAGATCCCGGTTTGCGACATCGTTATGAGATGCCCAGGCTTACCTGCTCTGTTCATTTCCCCAACCCAGACGAGGTCGACGGCGAGGCGTCCCATTGAGGAGCGCGCTTTTCTGCGAACGCAATCGGACCTTCGAATGCGTCCGGGTGCCCGCGGTGTGCGACGAGAATCTCCCATCCGAGTTGCATCGCCTCCCCCATCGGCCTCTCCAACGAAGCCCATATGGCACGCTTGGTGCCCTCCACTGCAGCCGGAGAGGATTCGGACGCCAAATGTGCAAGCTCGAGCGCTCGTGACAGGAGGTCATCGTGGGCGACTACCTCTTGTACCATCCCAATCCTGAGGGCCGTCAGAGCGTCGATGCCTCCCGCTCGGCCCAGGACCGACAGCGCGAGGGCATTGCCGAGTCCAATCCTTGGCAAGAGGGAGATCGGCTCGAGGGCACTTACCTGGCCAACTGACACGTGCGAGTCGACAAATCGAGCGCGTTCTGACGCAAGCACCATGTCGGCGTCAGCCACGAAGTGCAGGCCGCCCCCAGCGCACACCCCGTTGACGGCGACGATGGTAGGTAACCAGATGTCGTTGTTCAGAGCGGTCATCTTCTGTACGTCTGCAATCCGGTCAGATCGGCTTGGCCTGTACCCTCCCCTGTCCTTGAATTGCTTGAGGTCCATACCGACGCAGAATCCGCGACCGTTACCCGCTACGAGTATGGCTCTGACTCGTGCATCCCGCTTGATCTCCGCCCAAACCTCTTCGAGGCGTTCATGCATCGACGCACTCAAGGCATTCAGGTGATCGGGTCGGTTCAGTGTGACGACCGCCACTGAATCCTGCACTTCGTAGATGACTTCTTCCATGGGAGTCTTTCCTCCTCGATCTGTCAACAACCTTGCCCGGGGCAGTACTGTCAAGAACGTGGGATCTCTTTCCACGGGAGATCGCGATCCACAGCTGGTTCACGTGGCAAACCTAGGACTCTTTCACCCAATATGTTGCGCTGAAGCTCTGAAGTTCCGCCTGCGATACTCGCGGAACGGATGCGAAGGAATCCGTAGACGCTCGATGACGCCCACTGGTCATCGGCATCATGCGCGACCGCATTGAGACCCTCCAGGTCGAACGACAGATTCTGCAGAGCCTGGGCTGCAGTACTGTTGTAAAGCTTGAGAATCGAAGCTTCATGCCCCGGTTCCCTACCTGCCTCGCGCTGGGCCTCGATGCGCATTCTCGTCCATTGAATTATTCGATCGTGGGCGTAAGCCTTAGCGACACGCTGCCGGGTGACAGCTCCTTTGATGGGGCCGTAGCGACGGATCAAAGCGTCCACCGAACGACCCACCGCCATACCCGGCGGAGCCGATCCCCCTCCCGCCCCGGCACCTCTTTCGAAAGAGAGGAGACTGCTCGCGATCTTCCACCCTTGACCTATCGGCCCGAATGCCAAGGAGTGGGGAACGACGACATCGTCGAAGAAGACCTCGTTGAAAAAAGCTTCGCCGGTGATCTGCTTCAGAGGACGGACCGTGATGCCCGGTGTTCGCATATCGAGGAAGAAGATCGACAGCCCCTGGTGCTTTGGCACATCCGGGTCCGTCCGGGCCAGCAGAAAACCCCACTGAGCGCGGTGTGCGTGACTCGACCACACCTTTTGCCCGTTGACAATCCAGACATCGCCGTCGCGCATTGCGCGGGTCGAGAGTCCTGCAAGATCAGAGCCCGCCCCGGGTTCGCTGAAAAGCTGCACCCAGATCTCCTTCTGCTTCAAGATCATCGGAAGGAAGCGCTGCCTCTGCACCTCTGTTCCCCAGCGAAGGAGAGCGTGTGAGACATTCAGGCCAAGTGGATTGTCGCTGCGCGGCACCTTGTAGAAGCGAAGGACGTCGTTGACAACTCCGGCCTGGTGCGAATCTAGACCACGTCCTCCATACTTGACCGGCCAGCTTGAGAAGAACCACCCGGAGTCACCGAGACGTTCCCACCAGTCGTCAATGTCCAGTGCCTTACGCGCCACGGCCAGCTCGTCCCGGGAATCTTCGTCGATTGCCCGCACCCAGGCGTCGGGAAGGTTGCTACGCAACCAGGCCGTGACTTGGGCCTGCAGTTCCTCGTCGCTCAGTTGGATGACCGGCGTCACCTCGTCCCGCCACCTTTGAACACCTTGCTACCTCCCCGGGCAACAGCTCAGCCCTCCGCTGCCTGGCAAGACTCTATATGTCGAGCCGACCGACCGGTCGGGCGATCCATCTGTCCACACCCATCCATGACGAGCATCCGATATCTGTCCCTGCCACATCAGCCTGCCCCTCTCATGGCTGAGGGCGTCGTCTGTTCTGCTCGGTTGTGGGAACTTGTCTGGCCCTCTGGGAAGAAATAGGCTGAATTTTGGAACGTACCGGACCGGTCGATGCAGGGGCGTGATTCTAAGGCGTTCGAACGTTGCGGGGGCAAGGCCACACGTATGTCTCGACGTGAAGTGCACGTGACTGCGACAGGGTTACGATGATCCGGGTGTCACCGGTTCGGTCGGCACCGCGTGAGAACCGCGTCCAGTCTCCAAATCGCCGTCGGCGGTCAAACCTGGAACCAGGACGATAGACGTCGTGGACGCCCATCTACACTCCAGTGAGGTGCCGGAGGTAGCCACGAGCGCCTCGTCCACCAGTCAGAATTGGGGCCTTGGGCAAAGTATCGGCGACTGGTCCGGCACATCCGACCTCCCCCCTTCAATAGAACACGGGGCGCCGCTCGCCTCCGATCCGATGTTGGCGGGTCGACCGCTTACCCTGGGCCGCTTCCTTCAAGAGGTGAGTACCCTCCACGCCGACCGGGAGGCCATCGTCACTCCCAAAGAACGGATGACCTACGGAGCACTCCTGAACAGATCCCTGTTGATAGCTCGCAGTCTCGTCGCCAGTGGTGCAGGCATGGGGACGAAGGTTGCCATCCTCTTGCCGAACGGTCCAGAGTGGGTGGCGGCCTTCTTCGGGATAACCATGGTCGGTGGGATCGCTGTAGCACTCAACACCTTTGCCGCCCGAGAAGACCTTCAGTACATGCTGGCGCAGAGCGATTCGCAAATCGTCCTGACATCGAGTTCCTTGTCGACTCGCCACCCAGCGCTCGCGCCGGGTGTAGTCCTCGACCGCTATGCCGAACTCCCAGCACTCGTTGCCACCTTCCATATGGACGATGATGCCTTGGTCACTATGGGCCACACAGTGACTCCGGAGCTCGTCGACGCGCTTAGCGCGCAAGTCACGCCGGAAACGGACGCGTTGATCATGTTCACTTCGGGTTCGACAGGCCGTCCAAAAGTCGTCCTGCATATGCACAGAGCCATCTGTATTGCCAGCTGGCGATGGTGGCACCTGGAGCACCGAACGCCGATGGACCGTCTGTTCAGCACATCGCCTTTCTTCTGGTCTTCCGGACTCACGCGAACGCTCGGCGGCACCCTCGCTGCCGGCGCCGCGCTCGTGCTTCAGGAGCATTTCGAGCCGGGAGAGGCCCTTAAACTCCTCGAATCGGAGAGAGTCACTTCCATCCTGTCGCGCGCCCACCTCGATCATCGTATGTTGAGCCATCCCGACTTCGAGGCAAGCGATCTTTCGAGTGTCCGAAGGATTTACAAGGGCAGTCCCCTCGCGATGCGTTTGGGCATCCCGCAGCCCAACGAACTCGAAGGATACGGGATGACCGAGACCATGACACTTGTCTCGTGCACGCCTGACGACACTCGCGTTGGAGAACCTCTCAGCGGCCATCTTCTCCCCGGGACGAGTGTCCGTATCGTTGACCCCATCACGGGATCCATTACGCCGCGCAACGCGCCCGGACGAATATGCGTCAGAGGCGCCACGCTCATGCGCTGCTACTACAAACGTTCCCTTGGCGAATACTTCGACGCAGACGGCTACTTCCTCACCTCTGACGCCGGATACCTCGATGATCTCGGCCGCCTTCACTGGACAGGTCGTCTCGACAACATGGCCAAGGTGGCCGGCGCCAATGTCTACCCGATCGAAGTGGAAAGGCAGCTGTCTACGTTAGAAGGGATCATGGCAATCAGCGTCTTGTCCCTTCCCCACCCAACCTTAGGTTCGGCCCTGGTTTTGTGTGCGGTGCCCGCAGAGGTACGGCAGGGGGACGCCAACGTAATCGACGAATCCGCTATTCGTGAGCACCTTCGAAATCGATTGGCGGGCTACCAGATTCCCCGGCGAATACTTCTGGTTGACAGTCAGGAACTGTCCTTCACCGCCACGCAGAAAGTCGATGTGAAGGCTATGCGGAAGCTGGTGATCGATCGGATGCTTATGGACGAAGTCGATCCGGATTGGGCTGCTCACCTGAGGACAATGAATGATGCGGGAGAACTACCCAGTATTTGAGTAGCCAGAAGTCGCAGATCTCAGCCGGATGACTTCGGTGCGATCGGTTGTCATCGAGATCCGTTGCATACGGTACCGATCAGGACGTCGGCTGTGCCCTCACATTGTTCACTCCGCTCGCTACCCGGACGACCGCTCCATCCGATAGGGCGCGAATGCGCTCGGCGTCATAGCCAAGCGACACCAGAACTTCAACGGTGTGTTCGCCAATACGAGGGCCCTTTGCGCCCATCCGAAGCGGCGTGCGACTAAACCGCGGTGCCGGTGCTGGTTGCACAACACCATCTGCGTTCACGTAGGTGGACCGGGACATCAGGTGAGGGTGGAGAGCGGCCTCGGACACAGACAGCACGGGAGCAAAGCAGGAGTCGGTTGCTTCGAGGAGGTCCCTCCACTCGTCGCTGGTGCGGGTGGCAAAGAGTTCGGCCATCAGCCTTCTTTTGTCCGGCCAGGTCGAGCGATCCATGCGGTCGTGCAGGCTCTCCATGGGGATACCAGCCAAACGGGCGAGGTGTTCATGAAAGCGCCGCTCGACGGTGCCGATGCTGATGTAGCGGTGATCGGCGGTCTCATAGACGCCGTAGAACGGGGCGCCACCGTCGAGTAGGTTCTCACCCCGTTCGGCCTCCCAGTGCCCCTGGGCCATGATCCCGCAGGCCGCGGCCATGAGTTGGGCAACGCCGTCCACCATGGCGGCGTCAATAACCTGGCCGCAACCCGACTTCGAGGCTTCGAGAAGTCCGGCAAGCATCCCAACGACGAGAAGCATTCCTCCACCGCCGTAGTCGCCCAGGAGATTGAGGGGTATGTCAGGGGTTTGGTTGGCTTTGCCAATGTGGCCGAGTGCTCCGCTCAGGGCGATGTAATTGATGTCGTGCCCGGCGAAATCGGCCAACGGCCCCTCCTGACCCCACCCTGTCATGCGACCGTAGACCAGATGCGAATTGATCCCGAGGGCGACATCTGGACCGAGCCCGAGGGATTCCATGACACCCGGCCGGTACCCTTCAAACAGTCCGTCGGCCTTCCCAATGGCGTCGAGGGCAACTTCACGACCGCTCGAACTCTTGAGGTCGACAGCAATGGAGCGGCGACCCCGATCGACCGGGGAGGAAACCTCATGGTCAGCTGCCTCGATGCGGTCAATCCTGATGACGTCCGCTCCGAGATCCGACAAAATCATACCGGCGAATGGCACCGGACCGATGCCCGCGAACTCCACGAGCGTCACTCCGGTCAGCGGCCCGCTCATCTCAATGCCCGCGCGAGTGCCCTAATGTCGTCCGTGAGGCTCTCCGGGACCGAGGCTGCTGAGGTGTCGTCCATTTCCGCAAAGTGATCGCGTATATCTTCGACGGTCAGCTTTCCGTCAGTTCGCACCCAACCGGTTCCCATTCCGATAAACAGTCGGGCCACCCGTCCGCCACCGACGCTGTACACGTGACCGGATACCGGGCAATCCACGTGGCAGAGCCAAGCCACAAGCGGCGAGACCAGCAATGGGTCGACGCGGTCGCGAAGTGGTCCCAGAACGTCTTCGGTCATCCTGGTTCTGGCCAGGGGCGCGATAACGTTCGTCTTGATGTTGTGCTTCGCCCCCTCGATGGCGAGGACGTTCGCCAGTCCCACAAGCGCCATTTTCGCCGCGCCGTAATTCGCCTGTCCGAAGTTTCCGAGCAATCCTGCCGCCGAACTGGTCATAACGATCCGGCCGAACTCCTGTTTCCGCATTGAGGTCCAGGCCGGTTGCGTCAGGTTGAACGCTCCTTTGAGGTGCACGCTAAAAACGGAATCGATGTCATCCTGACTCAGGTTGACAAAGGCTTTGTCCCGAAGTATCCCGGCGTTGTTGACGACGATATCGACTCGGCCGAACGCCGCCAACGCCGTCTCGATGACCGCCCTCCCCCCTTCTGGAGTGGCAACGGAATGGATGTCGGCCACCGCCACACCGCCGGCAGACACGATCTCGTCCACCACAGCTTGGGCCGGCCCGACGCTTGCTCCGGTTCCGTCTACCGCGCCACCTATGTCGTTGACAACCACCTTTGCCCCCCGTGCGGCGAACAGAAGGGCGTGTTCGCGGCCCAGTCCTCCTCCTGCGCCCGAGATGACTGCGACCCGATCTGTAAAGCGGAGATCGGGACTCACGTCCGCTCCAGCAGGGTCCCGGGGGCAAGACCACCTCCGCAACACATGGTTACCAAGGACATCGAGAGATCGCTCCGCTCCATCTCGGTTCGCACCGCCTCGATGACTACAATGTCATCCGTCACCTTCTTCTCCATTCATCGTTCTCGTTTACGATCCGGCTGATCCATTGGCGGCCTGATATCGGGCAACGAGACCTCGCAGTATGACGATCCGTTGGATTTCGTTGGTGCCTTCCCCGATGATCATCAACGGCGCATCCCGCAGGTAACGCTCAACCGGCAAATCAGTGGTATATCCGTATCCACCATGAATTCTCATCGCTTCGGTCGCCACCTCGAATGCGGTTTCGGATGCGAACAACTTTGCCATCCCTGCCTCCACGTCGGCCCGTTCACCGCGCTGGAAGCGATTCGCCGCCGATTCCACCAAAAGCCTGGACGCTTCCACCTTCGTTGCCATATCGGCCAGTTTGAAAGCAATAGCCTGATGCTTGATGATGGGAACTCCAAAGGTCTCCCGCTGATTGGCGTACTCCATGGCCGCATCGAAAGCCGCTCGGCTCACACCCAACGCTCGTGCCGCCACATTGATTCGTCCCAATTCGAGTGAGCCCAAGATGAAGTGCAAACCGTGACCCAAACCAGCCGGACCTCCTAACACGCAATCGGCCGGAACGAAATGATCTACGTAGGACATCTCAACCGTCTCGACGCCTTTGTAGCCAAGCTTGTCGATTCGTTTCGACGCGGATATGCCCCCGAAGGACTCTCCCGGCTGCTTCTCCACGATGAGGCAAGTAATGCCCTCTGGCGCACGCGCAGCCAGAGCCACTATCCCCGAGTGGACACCATTTGTCACCCACATTTTCGTGCCATTGATCAGGTAGCCATCATCGACGGGTTCCGCTCGGGCCTTCAATGACCGGGTGTCACTCCCGGCGTCGGGCTCACTCAGACTGAACGCCGCCCGGGGGTTTCCCGTCGCCATTTGCGGCAGCCACCGCTGCCGCTGGTCCTCCGTACCATGGCGAAAGATCAGGTCTCCGACGATCATGTGTGTATTGAGCACACCTGCCAATGACATCCATCCGTAGGCCAGTTCTTCAATGATGCGAGCATACGTGGGGACGTCCAATCCGAGTCCGCCGTACTCCACCGGAATGCGGGCACCAAACAGACCGAAGGACTTCATCTGTTCCACCCACGCTTCTGGATACTCATCGGCATGATCGAACGTGGACGCATTGGGAATCACCTGCTGGCGCACCCATCGAGTGATCGTGCCGATCAATTCTGCTTTGACGTCATCGTCCGGGGTTGTCATGCCGCGACCTCTCCTAATTCAATTGATCAGGGCCTCCGCCCTGAGGCTGGCGATCTCCTCCGACGAGAAGCCGCTTTCCCGTAGAACCTCTTCGGTGTGAGCGCCCGGCAACGGGGCGGCCGAGGGGACAACCGGTTCCTGGTCAATGATGCGCACCGGAGAACGCGGACCCACGATCGGGCCAAGAACCGGGTGATCTCGCTGAATGAGCGTTTCGGCTGCCCGTACCTGCTCTTGGACTGCGACTTCGTTCAATGGCACCACGGGCATGCACGGAACCTCGTGATCCCGTAACAGTGACGTGACCTCATCGGTCGTCATCGCCCGCAGCCGGTTGCCCACTTCCCGCATGACGAGGCCGCCGCTGCGCAATCTGCTCTCGGGACCCCCCTCGAGCGGATCCGATATGCAAAGCGCATCGAGCAACCCCGACCATTGCCGATCGGTGACAGTGATGATCGAGACATGCCCATCCGCCGTTTCTGTCAGGCGAAATCCCCGAGATATCGGCGGCTGCACGTCCGTTGGGCTTGCGCACGTGTTGTTCATCATCCCGTCTGGCCAGAGAAAATGCAGGGCCACGTCCAGCATGGAAATTTCCAGGGAACCACCTGCACCGGAGATGCATCGCCGCAGCAGCGCCGCCGTGACGGCCTGTGCCGCAGCCATGCCGGTGGTCTTGTCCACCAAGCCTTGGCGCACGAGGGAAGGCGCGCCCTCCTTCGTGATCTCCTGCAATGCCGCTATTCCGGACATTGCCTGGACGACATGGTCGTAGGCGGGCGTGTCTGCGAGAGGGCCTACGCGGCCATAGCCACTGATGGAAAGGTAGATGAGCTGGGGGTTCGACGAGGACAAGTCGGTCGGACCAAGTCCCATCCGTTCGATCACGCCGGGCCGGAAGTTCTGGATCACAACATCGGCAGTCGAGGCCAGGCGGCGGATCACGTCACGGCCGGCCGGCGCGTTCAGGTCCACGACGATCGAACGCTTACCGTGGTTGAGATTCTCGAAATACACGCTCATACCGCCGCGACCGGTCCCAATCCTCCGGATGATCTCCCCGCCTGGTGGCTCGACCTTCACGACGTCGGCACCCTGCTCCGCCAGAATCATGGTGGCAAAGGGTCCCGACATGTTGGCGGTGAGGTCGATGATCTTGACGCCGGTCAGCAGTCCAGTCACCTGGTCCCTCGACTCCGGCTCAACGTTGCCACTCTCACTCCCCACCCTGGCGTGCAGCCGAGCATACATTCCGACCGACCGGCCGGGCGAGGCTCGCCAACCTCCACTCTGTCCACCGCACCAGGCACCAACGGCAGACGATCCCTTCCTCCCCAATGACGGGAAGGCCGGAAACACCGAGCACATCGAACTTGGAATCAGTGTCGCAGTGTCGCCCGACCTCAGTCCCCTGACGCTGACTCAATCCGGGCAATCAAGATACGACGCGTCGACAGATTGCCTTGGACGGACCGACGCCCGGCTACCGCCCGATCCTCGACAGGAGGTCAATCATGGAGTGTGGCCCGTCGGCTCCGCGAGCTGATCGACGGTCCGAGACGCGACGGTGGCGGTTCTCGCAGCCTCTCGACGGTCGACCTTGCCGTTGGGCGTCAATGGAACCCCGTCAATTGTGAACCATCGTCGTGGCACCTTGTAGGCGGCCAGACGTTCGCGAGTCTGCACGACGAGTTGACGGATACGATCGGACTCTCGAAGATCCGCCACCGAAGGGTCCCAGACGACTCCGGCAGCTGGGATCTCGCCCAGCCGCTCGTCCGGGACAGGAACCACCACGGCGTCGCGGACCAGAGAAGATTGCCGGAGCGCTTCTTCAACCTCCACCGGAAACACATTGAACCCTCCCACGATCAGCATCTCCTTGAGCCGACCGGTCAAATAGAGAATCCCGTGCTCGTCGACACGAACGATGTCACCTGTGTGGTACCACCCCTTCTCGTCGAGTTGAAGGTTGGACTCCCCCTCCTCGGTGAGGACGACGGTTTGATCAGGACGCCCGAGCAACTCCCCCTCCTCTCCGACTGCCACATCGCGTCCCGCAGAGTCCACGACGCGCCATTTGCTCTCAGGGGTGATCCTCCCAACCGAGCTAGGGCCGCGAAGTCCGGCCATCACGTCGTCGTACAGTTCAAGTGAGGTCACACCACCCTCCGTCGAACCATACGCCTGCAGGACTGGGACTCCATAGCGGTTCTCGAACGCCTCTCGTGTGGCCGCTGAGAGCGGGGCGGTGCCCGAGTTGACGTATTTCAGTGAGCTCAGGTTGATCTTGTCATCCGTGTAGGCCAACACATGCACCATGGCGGGGCTCAACTGAAGAGTGTCGAGTTTGTACTGTTCAGCAAGAAGCTTGATGGTCGCGATGTCGAACTTGCGAAACATCACTATCGGCCGACCGACGTAGAGCCTGAAGACCAGGCGTCCGAAGCTGGCGGCATGCCCAAAGGGGTTGAACGACAAGGCGGGTGGCTTTCCCGGACCGGCCATACGAGGCCGAAACGAAGGCGACCTGGAATACGCCGCAGCGGTCCGTCGCGGGGCACTCGCCAAGTCGCCGTGGCTTTTCACGAGGGCCTTGGAGTCACCGGTGGTTCCCGAGGTGAAGAAGATGCAGGCCGGGTCGTCGCCTTCCACGGACGCGAAAACGGGCGGCGATGCGACGTTGGATTCGGGCGGCGATGCGTGCAGGACGCTCCCTGCAATATCGACATCGATAACGGGCCAGCGAGAACCAATGTCTGGAGCGTCGCTCGTTATGACGAGCTTTGGGTGTACCAGCTCGAAACGTCGGAGGGCTTCCACTGCGGGCGAAACGGTGCCACACAGCGCAGCCACTGCTCCGATGTTCCACACCGCGAGCACGGAAACAAACCAGGATGGGTCGTTCCACTGATAGAGGCCGATGATGTCACCTCTCCGGACACCATACGTACGAAGCCGTCCAGTAAGTTCGCCGGAGAGATTCTCGATGTCTCGGAAGGTCCAGGATCTCCCATCTGGCAGCTTGAGGAATACAGAATCGGCATCCGCCGAGAGCCTTCGCCGGAACATGTCACAGATCGTGACAGGCTCCCTCACTGCGTCATCGGCGCCGTGATCCTGCGGGGCCATCACAGCTTCCTCGGAAGGCTGTCGATACGGAGCTCGGGCAGCCGGGGGGGCGTCCCGTCTGAACCACACACCAATACCGTCGCCTCGCCGGTGCAGGTTGTCTCACCCCGTTGATTCACGCCCTCAATCGACACATCGACAGCCGGGGGGGATGCCCCCACCTCGACGCGCTCGATACGGCCCCGCATCCACTGCGTGTCACCGATGTAGTTGAAGCGACGGGCGCGAGCGGAAAGCCGGCTGATCCAAGCATCGTCTCCCATCCAATTCGTCAACAGATGCACCATCCAATTCGTGCGCATCGCCCCGTAGTCGTACGCCGCAGGATGGCCGAGCTCCTGGGCGAACTCGTGCTCCCAATGGCAGCGCTGGGCCACGTCGAATACATTCAGCGAGTTGCGGGTGTAGAAGCCCGGAACCTTCTTGCGGCTCTGATGGGCAAACTTGAGTGGTCCGGCCGCTATTCCCGACCACCCGAGGCCCACGTGGTAGCAGATCATGTCAGTGAGCGTCAACGGCCCCTTGACGATCTCCGGCAGTTGGTCTCCTACCGAAAGCTCACTGACGAGGATCCGCTCGGCGCCGCGGCGCCGCTCGTCGTCGTAGGCCTGCCCGATCTGCTGCATCTGCTCGTCTGTATAGGGCAAAATCTGGGTGTCTCGGTATTTGCCGCTCTCACCAGATGCCTTGCGATCGGCGTGGTGATAAGAACGCTCGTTGAGGGCGAACAAGTGCCCATCGTCGTCCGTGTATTCAACGCGCTGTGTCAGGACCACTACCCTTCCTCCACCGAAAGAGCTGTCACGGACCTCGAGGTCATGCAGATAGCGCTTCTGGCGGAGTCGGAGGCCCGGCGTCACGGCACGGACGAAGACCCACCGCTCGGAGCTGAGGTACTGGCCGATACCGCGTAGAGGATCACCGCCGGCCATCGCCTCGGCCTCTTCGTCCGTCCACGACACCTCTTCGCGCACGCCGGTCGTGAGAAAGTACATGGGTGGCGCAAGCAGAGCCCCCCATCGGGTTCCCCCTGCGTATTCGGGGTCATTGAATAATGGATTGTCGTCTCCATATCCGATTGCGAACTGTCGGATCGAATCGATCGATGAATAGGTATTGCGAGGACGACCGCCCCACTTCAGGGGGATTCCTATCCGCCTCTTCAAACGCTCGATGGCCTCATCCGTAATGCCGGCACTGACATGCGATGCACCATTCACTGAGCCTCACCTTCTGCCAGCTTCGCTCGAATGGGCTCCGACCCGAACTTCCGGCGCACGACCACCCGAGCAAGGGCTCTATGGACTGTCACAAATGTCCCACTCCGCACCCCGAAAACCCTGCCCGAAACTTCCTCGTCCTGCGCTGCGCGGCACGGCGCCTATGCAGGGCCCGATATCTGCCAACAGTCCCACCAACGGACAGGAAACAGCAAAGCATCGACGGCCGAAGGTGTCAATGCAGATGAAGTTACCCCGGGTTCGCCGTTCCTCCAAGGCAATGGAGATACGTCTGGCGGTTGGCACCGCCGCCTCGTGCCCAAGGCATACCCCCGAAGACGTGTGGAGGGGGTGCACCTGACCAGGCATCACCCGCGTCCGGCCCCCAGGAGCTCAACGGACTGCACTCGCACCAATCCGACCGCTGGTCGGCTTCCTTCAACATGCGTGTTGGTCAACCGCCACGATGGTTCAAACAGCTATTGAATGGACTCCGCCAGTAACGTGACGGGTGGCTGAAGAAGAGGAGTGACTCGGAAGTTCAGGCGGGCCGAAGCCGATGGACGTCGCGTGGCCTGCACCACCCGGGACCACGGCGGATCCCTTCCTCGACCGATGCCGACCGACCGGTCGGTCATCTATAGTCCAGCGCGGATCTGGCCAGGACCTGACGCCAAGGAGGGGTGCATGGACGTATCTCTGAGCGATTCCGAGGTGATGGTACGAGAGACGGCGCGCAAGCTCGCAGCTCATCTCGCATGCAAGTCGGTCGCAGAGTTCGACTCGTTCGACACCGATCGAGCATGGAAGTTGCTGCAAGAAACCGGGTTCGTCGGACTACGCCTTCCCGGGGACGTGGGGGGTGGTGATGGGACAACCCTCGAACTGTCGCTCGTGGTGGAAGCACTCGCGCGCAGCGTGGTCCCGGTGCCGTACCTGGGCCAGGCCTTAGCGGTCGAGTTACTCGCTGCCGCACCTGCATCGTCAGAGGTTCTCGAACGAGTTGCTTCGGGGGAGCTGCGCTGCACCCTAGGACTGACACCTGACCTGAGATCCGTCGCCTCGGCGGGTGCGGGCGAGGTGGTCGGCTTCGATGCAAGCGAGGCCGAAGTCCTCGTGCTGTTGGATGCCAACCGTACGCGTCTCCACATCGTTGCCGCCACAGAGCCAGTACGAGGCACTGATGTCACTCGGGCAATCTGCCGAGTGGACTCCGCCCCGCATGTGGCCATCGGCGACCTCGGCGGAGAGATTTCCGACGACGCACTCGATCGATTCCACGCTCGATCCCTGACACTCGTCTCAGCCGATCTCCTCGGCGTGATGGAGGCCGCGCTGGGGGCCGCCGTCTCCTACGCCGCCGAGCGTCTTCAGTTCGGTGTCCCGATCGGCAGCTTCCAGGCAGTGCAACAGCTTGCCTCTGACCAGCTCGTCTCGCTGGAGGGTGCCCGCTCCCTCACGGAGTATGCAGCCTGGGCAGTGGATGAGAGCGACGTCGATACCGCCCTGATCGCCGCACTTTCGGCCAAGGCGTACTGCTCCAGCGCGAGTCGAACGCTTTGTGAAGCCGTCATCCAGATCCACGGAGGCATGGGAATTACGTGGGACTGCATGGCACACGTCTACCTGAGGCGCGCACTCCTGGATGCCGTGCTCTTCGGCGACTACGACAAACAGATTCTTGATTTGGCAATCGCCCGGAGAAGGAGTGCGGCGTGAACTTTCTCGACAGCCCAGAGGAGGCCGACTTCCGGGTCAGGTTGCGGGCATGGCTGAAGACCAACTCCCCTCTGGAGCGCTATCCAGGGCATGGCAAAGACGGCAACGACGCTGCTCTGGCATGGCACCGCACGATGTTTCAAGGTGGCTGGCTGGGTCTCAGTTGGCCAGAAGAATACGGCGGCCACGGCCTAAGCCCGATCTACGACGCGATAGTCAACGAGGAGGTCGGCAGAGCCAATGCGCCGTCGGTACCTTCGGTGAGCTTCCTGGGACGGGCGATTCTGCGATACGGGACGGCCGACCAACAACGCCAATTCCTGCCCCCAATGCTGCGAGGCGAGATTCAATGGTGCCAAGGTTTCTCTGAACCGGGTGCTGGTTCCGACCTGGCGTCGCTCACGACCCGCGCCGAGCGCCGCGACGAGCACTACGTTGTAAACGGTCAGAAGTTATGGACCAGCCGGGCGCAGTGGGCCGACTGGTGCCTTCTTCTCTGTCGGACACAGCCCGAACTGCCGAAACACAAGGGCCTGTCGTGCCTCGTGTTCGAAATGGACCGGCCCGGCATCACCGTACGTCCCGTCAGACAGATTTGGGGTAGCGCTGAATTCAATGAGGTGTTCTTCGACGACCTGGAGGTGCCTGTTAGCCATCGCATCGGTCAGGAGGGCGACGGATGGGCTCTCGCGACCACGGTGCTGTCGCACGAGCGGGGACCGGCCGACATCGGGTTCATCTCCAAGTTCGAACACCAGATTGCCCATTTCGACTCCTTGCTGGCGACCCTGGACGGTGTTGAGGCGGATCGTCTCGAGCCTCGCCTCGCCGAAGCGTATATTGCCGTATCGGCCTGCCGCCTCCACGTGCTGAAGAGCTTGACCCTGCGAGCGAAAGGGGTGCCGCCGGGTTCTGAGACATCAATCGACAAGCTTCTGATGACGCGGGCAGAGCAGCGCTTGGGGGGGATGGCGCTCGACACTGCGGGGGCCGCCCCACTTCTCGTAGATGAGGGTGACGTCATGTACGACTATTTCCGTTCCCGGGCCGCCAGCATCTACGGAGGAACAGAGCAGATCCAGAAGGGTATCGTCGCGCAGCGTTTGCTTGGAATGCCAAGGAGTCGATGAGGGTCATGACCATCGGGATTGTCACTGAAGAGACCGTTGAGGCAGTCCGCCGGAGAATTGGGATTCCCACCCGGCATCGTCAAAGGTTCCACAACGAGGTCTGTTCTGGCGATTCCTTTCGTCACTTCGCGGAAGGATACGGCGACGACAATCCATTGTTTTGCAACCCTGACTACGCGAAGTCCTCGTGTTGGGAGGATCTCATCGCTCCGCCCATGTATCCAATCTCGGCGGGGCGGCTCAGGAGCGTAGAATGGTCCGAATCGGAAGCCTCGGCGATGGGAGGGGGCGACCCCTTGGCGGGCGTTGGTCAGTACATGTGTGGCGAGCGGTGGGTTTTCATCAAACCGGTGCGTCCTGGCGATACCCTTCTCCGTGAGCAATCCCTCTTCGACGCCCAGCTGAAGAGCAGCAAGTTCGCTGGAGGGACAGGGCGCGCTCGGTGTCCCACCGGGTGTCCTGGGAGGGCGTCGACGGATCCCCTTATTGTTTTCGCTTCCTGGACTTCTGGCATGCAGAGCGGGACAAATCGGCGCGAGCCGGTAAATATCGCTCCCTCAAGCGAGCGCACTATGACGACGAGGAACTAGCACGGATCGACGCCTGCTACGAGGCGGAAGAGGTCCGCGGCGGCAATCTGCGCCTCGCCTCGACGGTTTCAGTCGGAGACGAGATCGGACCCATGGTGAAAGGGCCGCTTTGCACCACTGACATCATTTGCTATCACGTTGCCATTGGGTTTGGCGGCTTCGGCGGTGGCACAGCGAAGCAGGCCTACAAGGCGCGGCGCCGAATCCCGAAGTTCTACCAAAAGAACTCGTGGGGCTTCTGGGACAGCGCCCAGCGGTGTCACTGGGAGGACGACTGGGCTCAGCAAATGGGTCACCCGGCTGCGTACGACTACGGTGCAATGCGAACGAACTGGATGGTCAATCTACTGACCAACTGGATGGGCGACAACGCATGGCTTTGGAAGCTCACGGCCTCCATCCAAAAGTTCAATTACATGGGCGATACTCACTTCTTCTCGGGGTCGGTCATTTCGATCGACTCGTCAACCGGCGTGGTAGAGATCTACGTGAAGGGCACAAATCAGCGAGGTGTCGTGACTTGCGACGGAACTGCGGTTGTCATTCTGCCGACGGAACGACAGACCAAAATAGCTGTCCCGGAATTCGATCCATCTGACATTCCGGAGCCTCACACACCCTGACACAGCAAGCAGCACCAAGGCCTTGAACGTCCGTCACCGTGCGGCCGCGACATTGCCGAGTAGACGTTGCAGCGTGGTGCGATCGGGATTTCGATGCTTTCACCCACGTGGTCCCGCGTCCTGTATTCACGGTGTGGGAGAGTCCAGCAAAAGTGTCCGTGGCCATGAGAAAGTCCCCGCTTTTGGCCAGCTGATGTCCCCGCTGGTGGCCACGAGAAGTCCCCACCCCTCACTGAAGCATCCACCAAAGAGGCCCCCTGGCCGGTGACGGTGGCGGTGCTAACCAAACCGCCGCACCGACCAAGGGACGTCTCTATGAAATCAGTGAGGGAACACATGGACATGCATGCCGCCTATCGAGAGGTAGGCACCTATCGGGCCGCAGCGCAGATCTGCGGCACCACGCCCAAGACGGTGAAGCGAGCGGTGCTGGCCGCAGCAGCCAGGGAGAAGGGTGAAAGTCCGCTCGTCGAACACAACTACGACGCTGTGAGGGACATCATCGCGGAGCGGGTGGCGAGGACCAAGGGGAAAATGTCAGCCAAGCGGCTCCTCCCCATCGCCAATGCCGCCGGCTACACCGGTTCGGCGCGCAACCTGCGCCGCCTGGTGGCCGAAGCCAAAGCCGAGTGGCGCAGAGAGAACCACCGGGGTCGGCGCCCCGGCATCTGGACGCCGGGTGACATGTTGGTCTTTGACTGGGGAGAGATCGGCCCGCTCTTCGTCTTCTGCGCCGTCATGGCGTGGAGCAGGGTCCGCTTCGTCTACTTCGCCGACAATCTCGGCGCAGAGTCGACCATGACCGCATTGGCCCGGTGCTTCGAGTACCTCGGTGCGGTGCCGAAAACGGCGTTGACCGACCGCATGGGGTGCCTGAAGGGCGGCACCGTGGCCGGACTGGTCATCCCGACGCCGGCCTACGTGCGCTTCGCCAACCACTACGGCTTCCGGCCGGACTTTTGCGAAGGTGCCGATCCTGAATCAAAAGGATTGGTGGAGAACCTCGTCGGCTACGTGAAACCCGACCTCATGGTCGCCGAAGAGCTCAGTGTGGCCGAACTACCAACGGCGAACGCCAAAGGGTTGACGTGGTGCGACGAGGTGAACGCTGTTCTGCACTCGGAGATCTGTGCCGTTCCGTTCGATCGACTCGAAAAAGAGCGCGAGCTGATGGGCGTGCTGCCCAATCTCCGGGCCCAGATCGCCAAGTTGGTGGTGCGCAAGGTCGATCGCCTGAGCTGTGTCCGATTCGGATCGGCGCGCTATTCAGTTCCCAATGTCCATATCGGGCGCAACGTAGAACTGGTGGCGGAAGACGGCCAGGTCCTGGTGATCTTCTTGGGCGAGATCGTGGCCACCCACGCCCTCGTTGCCCCTGGTGAGATGTCGATTCTCGACGAGCACTATGGCGGACCCCGGCCGTTGCCCACCCGGGCCGTGCGACCCAAGACGCAAGCAGAGAAAGCCTTCTGCGCCCTCGGGCCGGTGGCCGAATCGTTTATCAAGGGTGCCGCCGCACACGGCATGACCTCGCTCAAGGGTGACCTCGAGGAACTGGCGCAGATGGAAGTGGCCCATGGCAAAGAGATTCTCCTTGCCGCGCTTGAACGGGCCGTTGCATTCTCGAGATTCCGGGCCCATGACGTGCGCTCGATCATCGCCGCGGGAGCCGGGGTCGTGCGCCCCGCCGCGCCGGGAGAAGCGCTCATCGTCGAGCTCCCACTCGTCCCGACACGCTCGCTCTCTGAGTACGCCATTGGAGAACGATCATGAGCACGGCACCTCCCGCCCTGCCCGCCGATCTCGAAGCAGGACTCCGGCGTCTGCGCCTCAGCGCCATGCGGGCGCTGTCGCCTGAATTGTTGGTGACGGCCAAGACGCAGCGCTGGAAGCCCGAGGAGTTCTTGCGCACCCTGATCGAAGCCGAGATCGCCTCGCGTGACGCCTCCAATGCCGTCAACCGACTCAAGGCGGCGGCCTTCCCGGTGACCAAATTCCTCGACGAGTTCGATGTCGCCGCGTCGTCGGTCAAGCCGGCGACGTTCGCCTACCTGTCGGGCCTCGAATGGGTGCGGGCCAAGGAGAATCTGTGTCTGGTCGGACCGGCGGGAACGGGCAAGAGCCATCTGCTCGTCGCCCTCGGCCACCAGGCCATCGAAGCGGGGTTCAAGGTCCGCTACTTCAGCGCGGTCGAACTGGTCGAGACGCTTTATCGCGGCATGGCCGACAACTCTGTCGGTCGGGTCCTCGAGGGAATCCTCAAAGCGGATTTGATCCTGATTGACGAGATCGGCTTCGCCCCGATGGACAACACGGGAGCCCAGCTCTTCTTTCGACTGGTCGCCGGCGCCTATGAACGCCGGTCTCTCGGCGTCGCGTCCCATTGGCCCTTTGAGGACTGGGGACGGTTCCTGCCCGACCATTCAACCGCCGTCAGCCTCCTTGACCGACTGCTCCATCACAACGTGCTCGTCGTCACCGAGGGCGAGTCGTTCCGCATGAAAGAGGCGCGTGAGGGGAGGAAAACCTAGGCTGGCCAAACTGAACACTCATCCCGAGGGGTGGGGACTTCTGGTGGCCAAAACCGGGGACTGCAAACTGGCCACGGACAAAAAGTCGACGTGGCCTCGCCCACTGGTCCGAGTCGTGCTCATCCAATGCTCGCAACGAAGATGAGTTCTACCAGACGGTCGACGATGTGAGACCCAGGGTCCGTCTTTACCCCATAGGCGGGGGGGGCTCTCCAGCCCGGTCTCGCCCTCTTACCTCCTGCGTGCACCCTCGTTGGTGTCGGAGGGGCCTTTCCTTCGGTTAGTCCACCGGCCCTCCTCAGAGGAAAAGTCCTCTTCAGAGCCACTATCGTACGTAACCGATAACATTTGTTACTTCATCTAAGGCTCGCCTTCGAGAGATTAGGAGGCCCAGCCGTGACACCGCGTAACCACCGGACAGCCATGATGGCCCGGTGATTCCCCCCGTACCCGGTCTTCGACTGGGCCGCGATGCCGCGGGCACGGTGGCCGGGATGGGGACGAGCAGAATGAGGAGTCGAACTGCACCCTTGCCGCAGCGTGAACCGTGCGATCTCGCTCGCAGCGGAGCCGTTAGTGGAAATAGGACGCCACGGTGCTGTAGGCCACTTGGCCACCACCATTGCCGATCGCATCGACGACGGGCGCCGGTATGGGCGCCCACTTGGCCGGCATCTCCGCCGCCAATGAAGGGTTCAGCGTGTAGATCAGCGTGAAATTGACGATCCACAGTGCAGGGCCCATCGACATCCCGACCACGGAGCTCACACCACCTTTGGTGTTCGTGATCAGTTCAGCTGGTTTCGATTGCTCTTGCGCGGCGTTGCCGTAGACCACTTCTGACGTGTATGCCGACCTGTAAAGCTGTTCGAGAGATCTTGTTGCGCCATTGGCCCTCATCCATGTGCCCATATAGCCGGTTGGTTTGATCACGCCGTTCACGAGGTACGTCGGGGCGGTCATGTAGGCCGGGCTTTCCAGCTCTCCGCTTGTCGTGACAAAGAGGCCGTAACTGGCGAGGACAGACGTGACGACATGGCCATTGGCATCCTCGTACGCCAACGGGTGACCAACGGTGTTGGTAAGGATCTTCACGCTTTCGTCGACCAACTTCGCACTCTGAACATCTCCAGAACCGTTTCTTCCCTGACCGGTGATGAACGCCCGGTACTGCGCCGTGGTCAACACGTCGGCCTTCTTCAGACCGATCGCCCGGGCAATCTCGTCGGCAACAACTTGTCCGAGCGGTTGATTGAGCTGACCCTGCCGGCTTATCTCCGTGGGCGCCACCCCTTCATATCGCGGCGTTCCCGCGAAGGGCTCTGAAAAGCCTGTGTCAGACGAGGCCCGCGCTGCTGCACCCCCTGCTTGAAGGCCGATGGCTTGGATCCCAAGGGCGAACAGTCCGACGAGCGCGACCGTGGTAACGATCCTGGCGGCAGGCCTGGTCGACCAGCACCCATCGCGTGTCCCAATGTGCCGCACTTTCGACGCTCCTTCGGCGAGACGATCTGCGCGATCCCCCGGTCACTCACTTTATCGAATTACGTAGAAGTTCACGAGAGCAACCGCCAATCCGCCCGGGACCATGTAGTTCGGGCCCCTTATAGGACTTCGGCGAGTCACTATCCGTCGCGCCACCAAGTTGATCGACACAAGCCATCAGCTCGAAGCCTCGATCCACCGATTACCGACGGGGACGAGGTCCGTTGCCTCTCTGCAGCCTTTTGAGAGGTGACAAGTCGTGGTCGATGGTGGCGTAGACGTGCAGCATCAACGTCGCTTGGTTCCTAGGCCATTGCAGCCGGGGTGCGGAACGATCTGATCATCGCCGTTGATGAGTTCCGGGGACGCCACGCCTGGCATCTCGACCTCACTGCCTATGACGCTGTCGCACCATTCCTCGACTCGAAGTGAGCTGTCGGAACCGCAACGGATCTAAACCCATTTCACGGCGGGCATGGCGGACCACGCCCTGACCCGCGAGGCCCCCGTGTACTTCATGCAAGGCCCGCAACGGCGACGGCTGGCGTACGAAAAAACCCCGCCGAGCTGTACGGGCAAGGACTACGCCGCGTGGGCGGCGGCTAAGTGCCCCCGGCCGCTCGGACAACCGAGGGCGGCGAGTCGTCCCCCCGCCACGGGGATGGAGAGGAGGGCGACCGCGTTGGCGACGATACGCGAGCTGAGTGCGGATTCCGGTTGCAGGTCGGTTGCCCGTGAGGACTCGCGCAAAGGGCCGGAGGGTTGAACGGCCCTCCGGCCCCCGCCCCCTGGGTTTTCCGTGGCCCAGATCGCTCGATTTCTACCCCGGCAAATGTCCGTCAAACACGAACCTGCCTAGTGAGGCCGGACAATCAGAGCCTCATCAAGTCCGGCAATCTCGAATAGTCGCCTCGTCTGCGGTGTCGGTCCGACGATTACCAGCTCGTGACCGAGTGAGCGGAGTTTCTTGTGCGCGTTCACGAAAAGGGTGAGACCGCTGGAGCCGATGAAACTCACAGACCGGATGTCGAGAATCAGGTCGCCCTCCAAACCGTCAGCGACTTGCACCAGGGCTTCCCCAAGGGCAGGCGCATTGGCGATGTCCAACTCGCCCTCGATGACAAGGATGACGCCCTCATCAGAGTCTTTCACCGACACCTTGAATGGAGGAGACCCTTTGGAACTAGGCGGATCGCTGACGGCGGTCGGCGGGTTTGGCTCCACGGTCATTGCCATTCCTCCCAATCAGAACTTCCAACTCGGAGTGACGGGCGCTCCTCCATTTCAGCGCCAACGCAGGCCTCCTTTTGACCTGGTCGGGTTGAATGGTATTGGCGCGCCAATGCCCGTTTCAAGTTGGGCCGAGCCGGGAGAGATGGCGGGGCCGGGGGCATGGGTGCGCCTCTTCTTGACGATCCCACCGACCAGGCTGCGCAACCTGATCGCCCCGGCAAATGAGGAGCTAGCTGATCCCCGCAAGCCCATACCATGCGTGGGAGACTCCGCCCTGACGGCGAGGAGCGCACGAGAATGGGAATCGAGACGGTGCATGGCTACAGCCCTCGTTGCCATACCTGTCAACTCGGTATCGAGATGCGCTACAGCGCCACTGCCCCGAGGTCGAAGAGTCAAGGGGCATTGGTCGCACCAGGACACCGCTGCAGGGATCGCGGCCGACCTGGACCACGACGCATTGCGGTAGGCCCTAGTTGGTGGAGTAACCCTCCTCCACGTAAGGGACGAATCTGCCCGGATCGAACTCCACGAGGTACTCATTCAGTGCCGCCGCTATGAGGTTGTATTCGTGCGCTGTGGGTTGGATCGTCCCGTGGAGCATTTCGTCGAGCTGGCCCGGCATGTTCATGCCACCGAGGGTGAAGTATCTCCACCACAACTCTTGGACGGAAAGGTCCGCAGATCGCCGAACATCTCAATCAGTTGGACGTTCGGTTCGGAGCCGAGGGGCACGGTTCACTTCCAATGATGCGTCGGGGCAACGGTACACCCGAAGAAGGCAGGGCTGGCTGGGGGCCCCGGTTCGGATCGACGGCCAATTCAATCAAACGTCACTTTGACTACAGGAAGGCCGATTCGCCATTGCGCGCTTATCGCGCGACAGCCCAGTGGATGCACTATCGCGCGCTTATCGCGCGAAGCCCCTTTCGGGGCCTCAATGGTGCGACGGCCAGAGGACCAAAAAGTGCCTCTGGCCTGAAGTAAACGCCCCTCCGGAAAAGTCCTACTCACGCCTGCGGCGTGTAACCGAAAACACCGTGTTACCGGTTTACGTCTGGTCACCGAGAGGACTGGGAGGGACCATCGGCCCTGGTGGGTGGACCGGTTCGGCGCCATCATCGAGAGATGAGCTGCTGTCGGAAGGTCAATTCGTCCGTCGTTCGTGGACTATCGGGAGGCCGTCAAGCTGGTACATCGTCGTGAGCGTGATCGCGTCCGAGCGCATCCGGGCCGCAGCCGACGAGGTCACAGCTCTGGCAATACTGGTCCAGGATTTGTTAAATCGCTATGGCAACCTGGCCGTACTCGACGGGATCAACTTCTCGGTGGCGCAGGGAAAGATCTTTGCCTCTCTCGACACGAACGGCGCCGGGAAATCGACGACCATCAAAATGCTCTGCACACTTTCGCATCCGACCTCCGGCAGGGCAACCGTGGCCGGAGTCGACGTGGCCGCCCAAGCCAAGTCCGTCCAGTCAACGCTGTCCCCGAGCAAGCGCCGCGCGACCAACTCGATTCACGTATCGCGAGAGTCTTGCTGGTGCGGCAGGTTTTTCCCGACTGTGAATGAGGCGATCGCCGGGTTCGGGAAGCCGAGCCGAGACCCAGGAATGAGCCCAACGCCGAGATGGAGCTGTCAGGCTGCGAAACAGCGACTACGCCATCAATTGCTTGCTTGCCCGAACGCCAGCGCAGATCCGCCGACTGTACAATGTCCTTCTTACATCGTCAGCGCGGCCTGAGCCGCCGGAGAACCTTCTTGTCTTCCTTTGCAGCAGTACTGCCCGGCGCACAGGCCCTTGCGCGCTCCCGTCCAGCCGCCCTGTCCTTCCGGGACGTCACTCACCGCTACGGCCCCCGGATTGCTCTCGACCGGCTGGACTTGGAGGTGTTCCAGGGTGAGGTGCTCGCGCTCCTAGGACCGAACGGGGCGGGTAAGTCGACCGCCATCTCGGCGTTGCTCGGACTAGTCCGACCGCAAGAAGGCCGCGTCGAGGTTCTCGGCAGTGACCCACGCCAGTCCGTGGCCGACGGCCGAGTCGGTGCCATGCTCCAGTCCGGCTCAGGCATCGGCCTGCCCCCCGGCGTCCGCGTCGACGAGGCCCTCGGCCTGGTCCGGCGGCTTTACCCCCGGCCCGCTCCGCATGACCAGATCGTCGAGCGCGCGGACATCGGTGGGCTCCTCCGCCGGCGGACCGATCGCCTCTCAGGCGGCCAGGCCCAGCGGGTCCGCTTCGCAATCGCGATCCGCAGGCGACCCCGAGGTCGTGTTCCTCGACGAGCCAACCTCCGCTATGGACGTGGAGTCCCGCCAAGGCTTCTGGCGAATGATGCGAGACTTCGGGAACGAGGGCCGCACAGTGCTTTTCGCCACCCACCATCTGGCGGAGGCAGACGAGATCGCCGACCGCGTAGTCGTGCTCAACCACGGCAAGGTCGTGGCAGACGGCCCCGGCGCCACTCTCAAGGCGGCTGTGGCCACCCGGCGGCTTCGCTTCGTCACCGACCGGCCGGACCGTGGGGAGCTCTCCGAGCTTGACGGCGTCACGGAGCTCGACGTCTGCGGGACAGGCGTCTCAATCGATTCGCTGGATGCCGACGCCACCATCCGCGACCTGGTCGGCCGGGGGGTCCCGTTTCGTGACCTCGAAGTCACTGGAGCTGGGCTCGAGCAGGCCTTCATGGCCCTCACCCAAAGCGATACCGCCAAGGCGGCCATCGCGGAGGCACCAGCGAAGGCCGCGTCCGCCGCCACTCCGGGTCGAGACGACCGATGACTGATCTTTGGACCGCTCCTCCTAACCTGTCCGATCATCGGAGCGGCGGGTCCGCGGAACCCGCACCACGCGACGGCTGGCGCAGCCGCTTAACGCCACTGCTGGCCTTCGGCCGATTCGAGGTGGGGCGTCTGTTGCGGAGCTGGAAGTTTCTCGCCATCACCGTCGGCTTCCCGGTGATCTTCTATATCCTCTTCCTCGGCGACCACACAGCAGACAAGGTGGTCGACGGCACGGTGCCCTGGCGCGTCTACCTGATGGTCTCGATGTGCTCCTTTGGCGCATTGGTGGCCGCCCTCAACGTGGGCGGTCCTCGGCTTTCGATGGAACGGGCCTCCGGATGGGCCCGCCAGCTACGAATCACCCCGATACCGGCTTGGTCGTATGTCACCACCAAGGTCGTCGCCAGTATGCTCGTCATACTCCCGGTGATCGTCTTGGTGGAGGCTGTCGGTGCCGGCTTCGGTGATGTCCGAATGGCCGGCACGACATGGATGGGGCTCACCGTCTTGCTTTGGGCCACCTCCCTCCCGTTCGCCGTGCTGGGCGTCTTAATAGGCTTCTTGGTGGCACCCGAGGCTGCGTTTCCGGTCGTCACCGGACTCATGTTCATCCTCGGCTACTTCGGTGGCCTGTTCAACCCGGTTGACCAAATGCCGGGATCGCTCCAGTTCGTTGCCCATCTGATGCCGAACTACCACCAGGTCTCGCTGGCCCTTGCCTCTCTCGATGGCCAAACCTTGGCTCTCAGTCATTGGCTGGTCTTAGCTGGCTACGTGGCGGTCCTCGGATTGGCCATCGCATGGAAGCACCGGGCCGAAGAAGCCCGGGGCCTCGCCTGATCGGAGTTCCTCTCCGGCGCCGTGCATACCGACGTCGAGCGAGCGGCTCGATGGCCGGGCCCATCAGACCCCAGTTGCATGCCCAATCCCAAAGACACGACCAAGACGACCTGCGGTTTTACTGGTGTCGGAGGGGGGACTCCAACCCGCGTCGGTGGGTTGCAACCCAGTCCACTTAATCGTGTACAAGGCCGAACCTCCTGTTTGCATGGTCATCACAGAGCCGTCCAGGATCGAAGGGACTCCTTTCGACCTTAAGCGCCAAGCTGGTCCATCTCCCCTTGCGCGTCATGCACCCCAGAGGCGTCCCGACGGGTCCGGAGTCATCCAAGATAGGTCGCTGACCTGGGAGGACGCGACCAGGTTCGTTCGCCACCATCCAGGGAAGTTCATCGGCGTGACTACAGTCGTGGCTACAGTGATGACCCCTTCCCCGTCATGCGTATCTTCCCCGTTTTAGGGCCGTTCACCGACGGCCATTACAGCCCCCACATCGGCTTCCTCAACAGGTCCTGAGAACGAATTTCCATAGCAGTGCCCCTTTTCACCAGGGCCTGGGTCATATGGACGGGTCCGTTGACACCCTGGGAAGGGGACTGCCGATCAGGTGTTCGGATTGCCCACGTCTGACTCCGGACCTATCGAATCAGCGATCGACTCTCCTGTGAAGAACGGCGGCTATGTCGCGCGCGTAAGCCGGCCTTGCGGATTCGGCCGCGGCCTGGCCGATAACCGAACCTGATCTGCGCGTCCGACGCGCTAGGCGACGACGCCCGAAGAGCCATCGTCGCGCCACACCGGCAAGCCTGCAGCCGACCATGCGTGCATCCCACCGCTGAGATTGCGCACGTCCATGCCACCGGCGCGAAGAAGTGACGCAGCCTTCGCGGATCGGGCTCCCGAGCGGCAGACGACGATGACCAACCGGTCATTCGCCACCTCCCACGCAGCCAGACTTCCGAGCGGTACATGGACGGCATCGGGCGCGTGACACGCCTCCCACTCATCGGTCTCCCGCACGTCGAGCAATGTGGCCTTCTTGGTCGTGACGAGGTTGCTGGCCGTCATGGCATCGACGTCCGGATCTTTGGTGTGGCGGAACAGGTTCACGTCACGCTCCGTTCTTTTGCGGCCGTTGCTGTCGGACCGATCAGAGCTGGTTCAGCAGCGTCGGAGACATCGAACTGGTACCCGTCGCGGGCCGAGAACTCCGCCACCACGCTGAACCGGTCGCCGCGGACCAGGGTGTGGCGCCATTCGACCGGTTCGCCCTTTGCGCAACCGAGTCGGTCGATCGACAACGCGGCGACGTCCCCCTTGAGGCCTAGGAGCGTTCGGTCGTCTTCGGCCGCAATGACCGCGCGGATCTGCTCGCGCCCGCCCGTCAGCGCGAGGCCGGCACGACCGAGCAGCTCGTCGTAGAACCCGGTGTGGGCGAAGTCGACGTCGAGGAGAGGTGAGCCGAGATCCTCCGGTACCCAGATCCGGTCGAGAGCGAGGGGCTCGCCGCCGGCGAGGCGGAGCCGTTCGAGGTAGACCAGCGATTGCGACGCCGGCCGACCAAGGTGCTAGCCCGCCGCACTGGTGCCGTCTATCTGGTGGCGGGTGCCGACGATGTCGCCTTCGACCGTCGAGGTGTGACCGACGGTGACCAGCTGGCGGCCGGACGCCTCCACGTCGCCGTAGTCGCCACGCCTGGCCACACCGACAATCATCTCGCCTATGTGGTTGGCGACGGTGACGGCCCCCCAGCGGTATTCACCGGCGGTTCGCTCCTTTATGGGAGCGTCGGCCGCACCGATTTGATCGACCCGGCCCGCACGGCCGAGCTCACGCGAGCCCAGTACCGCTCCGCCCGGCATCTCGCCGACCTGCTGGCCGACGACGTGGCGGTGTACCCGACCCACGGGTTCGGCAGCTTTTGCTCCTCGGGCTCGGCGTCGAACGACACCGAGAGCACCATCGGGCTCGAGCGCGCCCGCAACGACGCACTGGTCACCGACGACGAGGACGGTTTCGTGGCCACGCTGGTGGCCGGCCTCACCGCCTTCCCGAGCTACTACGCCCACATGGGCGCTCGCAATAGGGACGGGGCCGCCCCAATCGACCTGTCGCCGCCGGAGCGGACTGATCCCGTGGAGTTGGCCCGACGGATCGGGGACGGAGAGTGGGTGGTCGACTTACGCTCCCAGACCGCCTTTGCGGCTGAGCATCTGGCGGGGACCATCGGCATCGGTCTTGGCCAGCACTTCAGCACGTACCTCGGGTGGCTGATCCCTTGGGGGACGCCCCTTACCCTCGTCGCGGAGAGCGCCGAGCAGATCACGGACGCCCAGCGCCAACTGGTGAGGATCGGCATCGAGCGGCCGAGCGGAGCGACTGTCGGCACCCCCCGGGACCTGAACGCCGACGGCGATGTGCGCAGCTACCCGACGGCGACCTTTGCGGACCTGGCCCACCAACCCGACGCTGTCGTCCTCGACGTGCGACGAGACGACGAACGCGCGAGCAGTCACATTCGGGGCTCGACCCACATTCCTCTCCACGCGCTGGCCCAGCGGATCGACGATGTACCCGACGGGTACCTCTGGGTGCACTGCGCCTCGGGATACCGAGCCGGCATCGCCGCCAGCCTGCTCGACCGGGCCGGACACGACGTCGTGCTGGTGGACGACGACTTCGAGCATGCCGAGGACCTCGTCGTCGACACGCGTGGGTAACAGCCGCGCCTGCAGCGACGGTGAGCCGGATCGAGATCGCCGGGGATCCCGCCAGTGGATGGCGGCGGCTCCTGGTCGAGCGTCGACGACCGGCTTCGATTGCGGCGCGACCCGGTGCCTACTGGTTGGTGCTGGCCACGGAGTGCATCGGGGCGTTCATGAACCAGCTCGATGCCAGCATCGTGACCGTCGCCTTTCCGACCCTGCAGCGCAACTTCCACGACTCGCTCGGTGCCGTGACCTGGGTCGGGCTGTCCTATCTGCTGGTCCTGGTGGGCCTGGTCACCGGGGTCGGCCGGATGGCCGACATGGTGGGACGAAAGCTCCTCTACACGTATGGCTTCATCGTCTTCATCGTGGGCTCAGCCCTCTGTGGACTCGCCCCCAGCCTCATTGCCCTCATCGCGTTCCGGATCGTTCAGGCCGTGGGGGCAGCGATGATCCAGGCCAACAGCGTGGCCATCGTCGTCCTCGCCCTTCCCAAGGAGAAGCTCGGACGGGGCATCGGGATCCAGGGAGCGGCCCGGGCGCTGGGCTTGGCCCTCGGCCCGACCGTCGGCGAGCTGTTGATCGCGCTCGGAGGATGGCGGCTGATCCTTTACGTCAACGTGCCGATCGGCATTTTGGGCACGGTGATGGCCTGGTACCTGATCCCCCGCAGCCGGCATCTCCAGAAGCGGGTGCCCTTCGACTGGCACGGGCTCGGCCTCTTCTTCCCCGCCGTCGCCGCCTTTCTCTCGGCGGTGTCATTCGGGAACTCGACCGGGTGGACCTCGCCCACCATTCTCGGGCTGTTCGGCGCCGCGGGCGTGCTCGGTCGCTGCATTCATCCGGCGCGAACGCCGGACACCCGAACCGATGCTCGACCTGAGCCTGTTCAAGCGGGTGCCGTTCGCGGCGGGCATCGCGAGCGGGCTGCTCTCCTACCTGGTGCTGTTCGGCACCTTGTTCGTGGTCCCCTTCTACCTCGAGTGTGCACTCCACCTCAGTCCGGGACGCAGCGGCCTGCTGCTCGGGGTGATGCCGGTCGCGCTCGGGATCACCGCCCCCTTCGCCGGCCGGCTGGCCGAGCGGGTCGGCGCGCGCCCGCTCACTGTCGTCGGCATGGCCCTCTCCGCCGCCACCATGGCCGCTCTGGTGCTGGCCCACGGCTCGGTGGCCGCCATCATGATCGAGCTGGCAGTGCTCGGAATTGGTCTGGGGATGTTCACGCCCCCGAACAATGCCGCCATCATGGGCGCCGCGCCGAGGGAACAGTCGGGGGTGGCCAGCGGCGTCCTCAACATGACCCGGGGTATGGGCACGGCGATGGGACTGGCCTTTACCAGCCTGGTCTTCGGGCTGGTCGCCGGCTCCGAGCACGCCTCGGCGAGCATGGTCACACGAGGATTCGAGGCCTCAGCCGCCTTCCTCGGGGTCGTCGCCGTGGCCGCCATGATCCTCTCCGCGCTGCGGGGAAAGAGCGGGCTCAACTCCGATCCCGTGGCCTTGGCCGAATAGCCACCATCACACGTGTACTCATCCTCGGGCATCGAGGGCGGCACGGAATCAATCGGAAGGAAACCGCCCGGATCGACGGTTCGGATTGATGGTCCACGACCATTGCCGCAGGCGGCGCGCTCGTCGAAGATCATCGTCGTGACGAGACCACACTCGACTGCGCCGGGAAAACCCGGCCAGGATCGCGACACCGCATCAATTAGCCTTGCGACATGAAAGACGAGATCGTGGTTCTCGAACGCAGGTGGATGGGTGAGGGGGAACCGCGGACCAATTGGAGCGGCCCGCCGATACTTCTGTTCCACCTCGCAGGCTCCGAAACTGCTGAAACAATTGCGGGAGAGACGACAAGGGGTTTCGAGCCTGTGGCGACGCCATGGTCAGCGCTTACCGTGTACCTTCAATGTCCGCTCTGCGTGAAAGCGCGCGCCCGCACATCACGATCCTGAAGAGATGGGCAGGGTGCCCCAGCCGCCGACATGACCCGAAACATCGAGTGGACTCCAGGTTGCTCGACCCGCTAGAGCTTTTATCCCGATGCGCGGTTTCCCTGCTCATCGCAGCCTCCTCCACCGAGAATTTATTTCTAGGAAATCCCCTCGCGTCCTCAGCATTCACGCGATGTCACCGCGTCGCGGTGGGGTAGGATTCAGGTACCTTCGACAGCGAGGGCGTTCCAGCCCCCTTGGAGGCAACTGCCTCGTGTCGAACTCACTGCAGCCGCTCAGCGACTGTTACCCGAGTCCCGGTCTTCGGCGAGCCCACTTTTCGCTGTTGCATCCCGTCGTGATTCCACTCGTGCGGCGCGACATCGGGATGCGCTGCTTCGCACCGTCTGCCGGACGGGACGACCATCCACGAACTGCGTCGCCCGGCCCCGCCGGCTTTTCAACCAGGAGACCTCGGCGATGAGCACGGGACCCCTTTCCGCGGACCTGCTCGACAGGATGGACGCCCATTGGCGCGCCGGCAACTACCTGTCGGTCGGCCAGCACTATCTCTACGACAATCCGCTGCTCAGAAAGCCGCTGGACCGAGCCCACATCAAGCCGCTGGTGGTCGGGCACTGGGGCACGTCACCGGGCCAGAATTTCATCTACGTGCATTTGAACCGGGTGATCAAAGAGCGCGACCTCGACATGTTCTACGTCGCCGGTCCCGGTCACGGGGGCCCGGCGCTGGTCGTCAACACCTATCTGGAAGGGACCTACACCGAGGTCAATCCCGACGTGAGCCTCGACGAAGCCGGGCTGAAGCGACTGTTCACCCCGTTCTCGTTTCCAGGCGGAATCTCGAGCCACGTCGCGCCGACGAAGGCGGTGAGCTGGGCTACTCGCTCAGCCACGCCTTCGGCGCCGCCTTCGACAATCCCGGACTCATCGTCGCCTGCGTCATCGGCGACGGGGAAGCCGAGACCGGCCCCCTGGCAATCGCCTGGCATTCCAACAAGTTCCTCGACCCGGTCACCGACGGGGTCGTTCTGCCGATCCTGCACTTGAACGGCTACAAGATCTCGAATCCGACCGTACTGGCTTGCAGAGAGCACGAAGAGCTCGACCAGTTTCTACGAGGCGGCGGATGAACGCCGCACTTCGTCGAAGGCGACGATCCCGCAACGATGCACCGGCTCATGGCTGGCGTCTTGGATGAGGATCTCGCGGACATCCACCGCGTTCAGGTCGACGCACGTACCAACGGCGCCACCATTCGGCCGCGCGGGCCAATGATCGTGCTGCGCTCACCCAAGGGTTGGACGGGTCCCAAAGTGGTCGACCGCATCCAGATCGAAGGCACGTTCCGATCCCACCGGGTGCCGCTGCTCGTCGACTCCGCACATCCCGAGCACGTTGCGCTGCTCGAAAACTGGATGAAGAGCTACCGACCCGAGGAGCTCTTCGACGACGAGGGCAGGTTTCTGCCCGAGCTGGCGGAACTGGCCCCGAAGGGCGACCGGCGCATGGGCGCCAATCCCCACACCAACGGCGGGACGTTGTTGCGCGACCTGCGGATGCCGGACTTCTGCGCGCATGCGATCGAGGTGCCTTCCCCCGGTGCCGTTGACGCGAAGGACACTCTGGTGCTCGGCGCGTTCCTCCGTGACGTGGTCAGCGTGAACGAAGACCGCCGACTTTCCGGATCTTCGGGCCCAACGAGACGCTCTCGAACCTTCTCGCCGCCGTCTTCGAGGCCACGAACCGCCAGTGGGATGCTCGCACGGTCGAGAACGACGAATTCCTCGGGCCCGAGGGCGCGTGCTCGAATCGATGTTGAGCGAGCACCAGTGCGAGGGATGGCTGGAGGGCTATCTGCTCACCGGGGGACACGGCATCTTCAACTCCTACGAGGAGTTCATCCACATCGAACACACGCGCTACGTCGCCACGCATGGCCAGGATATGCCCGAGATCCTGGAGTGGAAGTGGGGAACGGCGCCACGACCGCGCGCACGGGCACTGCCGGCATCGCGCCGAACGTCGTCGTCACCGCACAGCGGCTCGTCGACGACGACCGGGGGTTGCCAGCGAGGGTGAGGCAAAGGCGTCTGGCGGCGCACACATGCGCATGAACCGCCTCGTCCACGACAGAGCCCACCTCCCACACCGCAGGGCAAAGGCGAAGGACGGGACCCCGGGCGCGGGAGACACCAAGCTACCGACACCGAAGAATGGTGCACAGCCCGCAGCGGCCGATGACCTGAAGTCCCTTGCCGTCGCTGAGGTTGCACAGCGGCTGGGATCGTCGTCTGATGGCCTCACCCAGGCCGAGGCGGAGAAACGCCTGGCCCAGTACGGCCCGAACGAGATCGTGGAGAAGCAGGCCAACCCGCTACTGAAGTTCCTCACCTACTTCTGGGGTCCCATTCCCTGGATGATCGAGGCGGCAGTGATCCTGTCCGGAGTGCTCAAGCACTGGCCCGACTTCTTCATCATCCTCGTCCTGCTCCTGGCCAACGCCGGGATCGGGTTCTGGGAAGAGCGCCAGGCGGGCAAGGCCATCGCCGCCCTGAAGGCCGAGTTGGCGATCAAGGCCCGGGTCAAACGGGACGGCAAGTGGGTCACTCCACCATCGCGTGAGCTCGTACCCGGAGACGTCATCCGCCTGCGCCTGGGCGACATTGTGCCCGCCGACGCACGCCTCCTCGACGGCGACCCGATCGAAGTGGATCAGTCGGCACTGACCGGGGAGTCGCTGCCCGCCAGCCGCCAGACCGGCGACGCGGTGTTCTCCGCCTCCATCATTCGTCAGGGCGAGATCGGCGCACTCGTCTACGCGACGGGTGCGGACACGTACTTCGGGCAGACGGCGGAGCTCGTCCAAGAAGCCCAGACCGTCAGCCACTTCCAACGGGCAGTGCTCAAGATCGGCACCTTCCTGATCATCCTGGCGCTGGCCATGGTCGTGGTCATCATCGTCGTCTCCACCATCCGCGGTGACGCCTTCTTCACCACCTTGCAGTTCGCCCTCGTCCTCACCGTGGCCGCCATTCCCGTGGCGATGCCGACGGTGCTGTCGGTGACGATGGCGGTCGGGGCCCGGGTACTCGCCTCGAAGAAGGCCATCGTCAGCCGGTTGGTGGCCATCGAGGAGCTGGCAGGCGTGGACGTGCTCTGCACGGACAAGACCGGGACCCTGACCCAGAACAAGCTCACCCTGGGCGATCCCTACACCGTCGGCGAACTCCCGCCCGGACAGGTCATCCTCGACGCGTCCCTGGCTTCACGCGCCGACAACGCCGACGCCATCGATCTGGCCGTGCTCGGGGGCCTGGCGGACGATCAGTCGTTGGACGACTATCACGTGATCGAGTTCCAGCCGTTCGATGCGGTGCGCAAGTGCACGGAGGCCACCGTCACTGCCGCCGACGGGTCCTCGTTCAAGGTGACGAAAGGCGCGCCCCAGGTGATCCTGGCGCTGTCGGCCAATGCGGCAGAGGTGAAGACGGACGTCGACGCCGCAGTCAACGGCTTCGCCGGCACGAGGGTTCCGGTCGTTGGGGGTGGCCCGGGCCGACGGGGACGGGCCGTGGAACTTTGTCGGAGTGCTGCCCCTGTTCGATCCACCACGAGACGACGCCAAGTCGACGATCGCCACCGCCCGCCGGATGGGCGTGGACGTGAAGATGGTCACCGGGGATGCCCTGGCCATCGCCCGGGAGACGGCCAAGACACTCGGGATGGGTACGAACATCCTCGATGCCGCCGGACTGGGCGACGCCAAGCGCGAAGAGACCGCGGCGACGGCCGAGTCCATCGACGATGCCGATGGGTTCGCCCAGGTCTTCCCCGAGCACAAGTTCCACATCGTCGACGTTCTCCAGAAGCGAGGTCACATTGTCGGCATGACCGGCGACGGGGTGAACGACGCCCCTGCGCTGAAGAAGGCCGACTGCGGCATCGCCGTCTCGGATGCCACGGATGCGGCGCGGGCAGCGGCATCCATCGTGCTGACCACGCCCGGGCTCTCGGTGATCATCGACGCCATCAAGGAGAGCCGGAGGATCTTCCAGCGGATGAACAGCTACGCGATCTACCGCATCGCGGAAACGCTGCCGCGTGCTGCTGTTCGTCTCCGCCGTGATCTTGATCTACAACTTCTTCCCGGTCACGGCGATCCAGATCGTGATGTTGGCACTGCTCAATGACGGCGCCATCCTGTCCATCGCCTACGACAAAGTGCGCTACAGGGAGCAGCCCGAGGCGTGGAACATGCGCCTGGTACTGGGGATCGCCACCGTGCTCGGCGTCGTCGGTCCGATCGCCGCCTTCGGTATGTTCTACCTGGGCGACAAGGTGTTCCACCTCGACCATGCGCATCTGCAAACCCTGATGTACCTGACGCTCTCGGTCGCCGGACACCTGACGATCTTCCTCGCACGCACCCGTGGTTCATTCTGGTCGATACGGCCGGCTCGGATTCTCTTGCTGGCGGTGCTCGGTACGCAGGCGCTGGCGACCCTGATCGCCGTGTACGGGGTCTTCATGACACCGCTCGGATGGGGATATGCAGCATTCGTCTGGGGCTATGCGCTGATCTGGTTTCTCCTCACCGACCGCATCAAGCTGGTCGCGTACCGGATCCTCGATCCCGTGAGAACACAGTCCACGAACGAGGAGGCCCTCGGGTCCAGAGGGGGCCCCGCAGCTTCGCCCTCCGGTGCGGACGCCTCAGTGACCGTGGCACCGTTCCATACCGACACCGATCCGGACGACCCGGTGTACCACGACAACATCGACTGCCCCTATGGCCGAGCGATCAAGCAACACGCCGACGACAAGCCGGGCCACGACGGTCGCCGCCGCTGCGACTGGTGCTCCCGACACGCTGACCCCCCGGTGCATCTGCCCGCCGGCGCGCCAACATCATGAGGGGGGTACCATGGCGCCATGGTGTCGTGAAGAGACCAGCGTTGCGAAGAGACCTATGAAGCTCCACGAACGAGTCATCCGCGACCTCATGGTTGTCCCAGGCGGGTCAGCCCACCTCGAGGGCCGGAGCACGAAGGTGACGAAGAGCGGCTGGTTGCACGCCACGGGCGGACCAAATCCGAAGGACCTGGCCGAAGCAGACCCCGAGGAGTTCAAACAAGAACTGGCCTCTGCGCAGGAGCTCTTGTATGCGGCCGACACGTACGCCGTGTTGTGGATCCTCCAGGCGCTCGATGCGGCAGGCAAGGACGGCACCATCAAGCACGTGATGTCGGGCGTGAACCCCCAAGGTTGCGAGGTAACTGCATTCAAAAGGCCTTCGGCCGATGAGCTCAGTCGCGACTTTCTCTGGCGCTGCGGGAAGTCGCTCCCGACGCGAGGACGGATCGGGATCTTCAACCGCTCCTACTACGAAGAGGTCCTCGTCGCCCGCGTCCATCCCGACGTACTCGCCGAGCAGCGCCTCGCGCCGGACGCTGCGAGCGGGAAGGAGCTATGGCAGCAGCGCTGCGAGGACATCAACGCGTTCGAGCGCCACCTTCAACGCAACGGAACGCACCTCGTCAAGCTCTTTCTCCACGTCTCTAAGGACGAGCAGAAAGAGCGGCTGCTCGAGCGGCTCGACGATCCGGCCAAGTACTGGAAGTTCTCAACCGCGGACCTGGCGGAGCGGGCGTACTTCGACAAGTACATGCACGCCTACGAGGCTGCGATCACTGCGACGTCGACCCAATGGGCGCCCTGGTACGTCGTGCCAGCCGATCACAAGTACGCCGCCCGCGCGCTCGTCGGGGGCGTCTTGGCCCACGTCATCGAACAACTCGACCTCCACCTCCCCAAGGTCGGCGCCGCCGGGCGCGCAGCACTCGATCAGGCCCGACAGGCACTCCTCGCCGAATGACGGCCCGTGGGTTACAGAGCCGCTCACCTGGGCGGCGAGATGTGGGGTACCCACCATTCCATTGCGGTCACTCGCTCTCGGATCCCCGATCCGGATTCGGTCGTCGTGAGCCAACGATCCTTTTCCCGGCATCGCATGAGTGCTCGTCGTCAACGCCGGATCGTGCAGCGTGAAGTCGCGTGTCGCGGGCGACGGCGATCAGCTGCTGGCGAGCAAGGATCTGGGACCTCCGGACGACGGCCTGGCAGAGCGGCTGGGCGACTTCGTGCATGGCGTCGGAGCGCTCGATGTCGTCGGTCATCGGCCTCTCGACGGAGAGTCCGGTTCTCCAGCCGACGCAAAAGCTACCTCCCTCTGCGTCGCCGCCTTCGCCCTTTGGCCGGGCACCGCTGCGGCGGCAAGCACATAGGGCAGGCCGCCTCCGACACTCGCTCCGCGGCACGACGTTGTGGAGACCGACAGTGATCCGGGTCGTCAGCGAACGATGGTGATGGGACACGACACGTGATCCGCGCAGAACTGGCTCACCGATCCGAGCAACATGCCGGAGAACTCGCCACGCCCTCGACTGCCGACAACGAGAAGGTCGGCTCCACGAGCAGCCTCGACCAGCGCAGGGGCCGGATGGCCCTCGACCACCACGGGAATGAACTTCACCCCGTCAAAGGCATCCCGTACCTTTTCGATGGCGTCATCGAGCGTCTTGCGTGCGTTCGATGCCGGGTCATAGTCGTCAGGAAGGTAAAAACCCAAGCCGAACGGTATCCATTCGTAGGACAAGACCACCTCGAGGGGCAATCCGGTGAGGTGTGCCTGTTGTGCCGCCCATCGCAGCGCGGCCAGCGAGCACTCTGAACCGTCGACGCCCACCACTATCCGGGGTTGCGATTGGCCTTCGACCTTCGTCATGGAGCCCTCCTCGGGGATCCAGACCCTTCGGTGAAGCTGCTGGCGCATTGGTCGTCGAGTTGATCGATGGTGACCGTGGACAGAGCTCGGATCTGTTCCTTGGTGAGAGTAAGTCGAATACCCGTGGCGAAGCTGGCGATAGCGCCGATGGGAACGACGACTTGCCTGCGGCCCCAGAGATGGCCCTCTTGGACCAGGAGGTGGGTCACTTGACGTGATGAGTGGTCGATGACCAGTCCTTCCGCCTTCCCGAACTCGCCGTCGACGGCATGGACGTGGTCACCTCGAAACACAGCCACGTCACCCGAGGGGATCGTGTCGTGGACGAGAGTCTGAGGGACGCCGTAACCGCCCGGTCCGGGTGCAAATTCCGTCTCTTCGGCCGCTTCGAGCTTCTCGAACTCGTCCTTCGTGCAACGGAGCCGAACCTCCTCCGATGTGACGTCGACGACGTCGAGGGGAACAAGACGGCCCAGTCCTTGCTCGTGCTTCGGCTCGACCACAAGATGAGTGACCCGATGGAGGGGGTCAATGACCACGCTCCGAACCTGGCCACAAGGCCCATCGCTGCACCGGGCCTCTGCACCGATCGTAAAGAGATCTGTCTCTTTCATCATCCTCCTTCTGGTTTGTCGACCTGACGAACTCTCCAGTCACGACCTATGGTCCTCTGCATCATCGTGAGCCGCTCTCGGTCATGACAACACCTTCGACGATGCGGGGCCGCCCGTGTCGTGATAGGTCTGGACCCGGGATTCCCAGAGCTTCCCTCTGGCTCGGAAGCGTTCGAGTTGAGCTCTGACGACGGGGACATTGGTCAGCTCGACCTCTGTCGAGCCTGGACAGATTGACCCCCCATGAGCTCGTGAATGCGCTCGAGAACGGCTTCCTCCATGGTGAGGATCTCGCTGTAGATGTTTCTCCAAAACAGGGCCTGTTCGAGCGTGGCAGAGGCGGGATCGCCCTCACTCTCCATACCCAGCGAGTTGTCCCCGCCCCTGGTCGCCGCCACAATGTCGGGTCGGTCTTCCTGCGGGTCGGCGGAGTTCATCCTCCAGTGATACATGCTCGGGCGTAAAAAGTGCAGCAACACCTCCATATAGTTGACGGCGATGGAGGCGCAACCGGCCAAAGAGCCAACCCGTGGCCCGCTCGAGGGGGAGAACATCGAAACCGAGCACTGGGAAGTTGCGCGCCATTGGATGAGCATCTACGACGACCTGATCCGCTTCAAACTGGGCCTCTTGGAGCGGGTGAGACGGGACTGCCAAAACTCCATCCTGTGGCCCAGAAGGCCGCTCACGTGGACGTCACTTTCATCGAGCACCAGATGGACGGCTATTACGATCGACTCGACCTTTGGTATCAGCGGGTGTGGACACTTCAGGGTCTGTGGCTGGATCCGGACGGCCGGCTACTGAGGCACAAGGGAAAAGAGGCAGCGCTCACGCAGCGAGAGTTCGAGCTCTTGCAATTCCTCATCGACCATCCCCCCCGACTACACCTCGTCGCAGATCATGGGCTACGCCTGGTCGGACTCATCGCTGTTCCCTGAAGAAGTCCGCAACTACGTTTCACGGGTCAGGAAGATCCTGCTTCGGTTGGAAATACCCTGTGATCTGGTCAATAGGCCAGGCCGGGGCTACTCCCTCACTTTTCGAAACGAGGACTAGCGATCGTCGCTGCCCGCGATGCCGGCCGTTCACCTCGGTCGGTCCCCATCGCTTCGTCGGGGATTCTGCACGGGAACAGTTCCCGTCGTACAGGGTGCCCACCTCTGGCCTGGCTCAAGCGCAAGCGCCAATCCTCAGCTCCCTGAGCCGACGAACCAGCTCCGTCGACCCGTTCGGTGTTGCTGCATTTGTTACGGGTCTCCGAACACAATGTTGGTTCGCCCACTTTGGGCAAAAGTCCTTCCGCTCTCGGAGGGAGATCGGCTATTTCCATGGGATCCCCAACCGACGTGCAGGATGCTCCGCCTCCCTCGACGACAGAACCAGGACGCCACCAGAAGATGGCGGAGAAGTCGGAAGACGGTCAAACGCTCAACCCACCCGGCCAGAACCTTCGCTTCGCGGACTGGCTCTTTCGTTCCCCTGCGGCCAGCGTCATCTGGCTCGTGGTGCGCGTCGTGCTCGGGTATTGGTGGCTGAATGCCGGCTACCAGAAGATCTGGGGAAGCGAAAGAGCGGCGTTCTGGTTCGGAGGCGGAGCAGCGGTAAAGGGCTTCGCCACGGCCGGCGTTCTGGGATCGGCCACTGGCAAGGGAGGGGCCAGCTATGGCTGGTGGGCCGCGTTCCTCCACAACTTCGTCGTTCCGAACGCCTCGTGGATCGCCAAGTTGATCGCCCTGGGCGAGTTGGCGATCGGGATCGCGCTCATCCTCGGACTTTTCACCGGACTCGCCGCCTTGGCCGGACTACTGCTCAATGTCATCTACATGTTCTCGGGCTCAGCGGGGGTCAACCCGGCGTACGCGATCTTGAGCATCGGTCTGATCCTCGCCTGGCGCAACGCCGGACTGTTCGGACTCGACCGGTTCGTCCTCAGTTCGGTGTGGTGGCGCAAGCACTTCAATCGCGTCGGTCACGGAACGCTGCATCGCCGGGACTCCACTCCGACACCCACGCCTGTGCTCGCGCACTGAAGGGACAGAGCTCCCTACTTGCCTCACGCCGCGTCAGGCCGTACCGCCACCGCCGGAACCGCTCAGAGAAGGCTTTGACGCTGCAATGTCTAATTCTTTCCAAAGGAGGTTCCACCATGAAAGCACTCGTGTATCACGGCCCCAACGACAAGAGCTGGGATGACGTACCCGACCCGGCGCTGATCGACTCGACCGACGCCATCGTCCACGTCGACGCCACCACCATCTGTGGGAGTGATCTCCACATTCTGAAAGGCGACCTGCCCGAGGTCGAAACCGGAAGGATCCTCGGCCACGAGGCGGTGGGGACCGTCGAGTCGGTCGGTGCGGCGGTACGAAACATCAAACCGGGCGATCGCGTCCTCGTTTCGTGTATTTCGGCCTGTGGACGGTGTCGCTATTGCAGGGAAGCCCGCTTCGGTCAGTGCCTCGAAGGTGGCGGTTGGATCCTCGGCCACAACATTGACGGGACGCAGGCCGAGAAGGTGCGGGTGCCCTTTGCGGATACTTCGACCTACCCGGCCTCGGCCGGCATCGGTGATGACGAGTTCCTCATGCTGGCCGACATCTTGCCGACGGCCTATGAAGTCGGGGTCCTCAACGGTGGTGTCTCACCTGGTGACGTCGTCGCCATCGTCGGTGCCGGGCCGATCGGCCTCTCGGCGATCGTGGGGGCCCTGCTCTTCAGCCCGAGTCACGTCGTCGCCATCGACCTGGCCGATGCTCGACTGGAAGCCGCCAAGCAATTCGGAGCAGACGTTGTCGTGAACAACGGCCGAGAAGATCCGGTGGCGATCATCCAGAACCTCACCGATGGTCTGGGCGCCGACGTCGCCATTGAAGCGGTGGGCACGCCGGCGACCTTTGAGCTTGCCGCCACACTCATCCGACCCGGCGGACGCGTGGCCAACATCGGAGTCCACGGCAAGCCTGCCACTTTGCATCTCGAAACCCTGTGGACCCGCGACGTGACGATTACGACCGGTCTCGTTGACACCTACTCCACACCGACCCTCAGCCGGCTGCTCGCGACCCGTCAACTCGACGCGTCACGTTTTGTCACGCATCACTTCACATTTGATGACTTCATGAAGGCCTACGACGTGTTCTCCAACGCCTCGGAAACCGGGGCGCTGAAAGTCGTCCTCACCCGTGCACACTGACGAGCCTCACCCGCTCACGCCAGCCCGGTCCGATGCCCAAAGATTTCCCGCCCAAAAGAGGCGAAGCACAGATGCGGCAGACAACCGATGACGTCAGCGATACGGGCGATCTGGGCCGTCGGATTCTCGAGCGGCAAAAGGAGCTCAATTTCGACGATCTCCCAAGTCGCGGAGCGCTCCCGGGTGGCAACCAATTACCTTGACTACCTGGAGCACACGCCGGCAGCGGAACCGGCGTCGTCAACGCTTCTGCGCCTCGCCGCAGCACTCGAGATGGACTCGTCGGAGCTTCTGGGCGCTCAACAGAGTCACGCACATGGCCGGAGGAAGGCCGCCCCGGATCCGCATCTGGTCAAGCTCGATGCGGCCGAATGTGGGGATCTCCTCAAAAGCGGAGGTATCGGAAGGTTGGTCTTTCGCACTTCGGGAACCCCAATAGCGATTCCCGTTAACTTCAATGCTGAACAATGACATCGTCTTCCGCTCTGCTGGCGATGGAGAGATCAGTGGAATCGGCGCCGACGAACCGGTCAGCTTCGAAGTCGACTGTGTCGATGACGCCATGAGCGAGGGGTGGAGCGTGCTTGCGGCGGGAACAATCCACAGGGTCGGACTGCCGGCCGAGGTCCGCGATGTCGACGTGCTCGGCCTTGAGCCGTGTGCGGGCGGCGGGCGGCGGGCGGCGGGCGGCGGGCGGAATACCTACTTCCGCCTCCACGTCACCGGTCTCACGGGCAGAAGAATCAACGCGGTCAGATAGGCGACCCGGAGCTCCTCGAAACATCGAAGTTGATTGACAGAAAGGGAGAGTCGGGCTGCGTGCCTACGTGCCGGTCGATATGTCCTGGTTACCCGTACTCGGCAGCGACGCAAGGTGGGAAGGGATGACTCGTCGGGTGATTTTGCGATACAGAGCCTCTAGTGCGAAGGATCCGGCAACCAGTCCACCGACGATGAGCAATCCCCGGGGATTGTGATTCCGTTCCTCCATTATCAGGGCGAGGAGCGAGACCGCGCATGCCGTCGCCGCGGCCACAGCCAGTACACGCGGAGCCGTCTGTCTGGCCAGGCGGGCGGCGGCGCCGTTCACGGCGGCGAAAATCATCAGGAACGCGGCACTTCCGGTGAGAGCGATGCTGCTGAGGTCGAAGGCATTGGCGACAACGAGGGTGAGTCCCGTGGTGACCAACAGGCCTTCGATGGGGCGGTCCCAGACCTTCTTGTCGAAGGCTTCTGGAAGCTCACCGGATCGTGCGATTGTCCACGACAGCCGGGCCGTGCCATAGAGTGTGGCGTTGATGGCCGACGTGGTTGAGAGCAGTGCGGCAACCGCGACGAGCACGAAACCCGCCTGGCCGAGGCTCGGTCGTGCAGCCTCAGCCAGGACGTAGGAGCTTGCGCCGCGAACCTGACTGATGGTAAGCGTCCCAACGGTCACGATGGCCACCAGCACATACAGGGCGATCACGAGCCCCACCGAGAGATAAAGCGCCCGCGGGAGTGTCCGACGGGGATTGCGCACGTCCTCAGCGGCGTTGGAGATGAGCTCGAACCCCTCGTAAGCGACAAAAATCACCATGCCGCCACCGATGATGGCAAGCGGATCCGGCCATGCACCCGGGGAGACACGCGACCAGTGCACACCGTGGAAGGCCGCTGCCACGACCAAGACGAGAATGACCACTTTGGCCGCCACGATCCACTCCTCCGCGCCACCCACGATGGAGGCCTTGGCAATGTTGAGAATGGCGATCACAATGATGATGCCGCTCAGGACGAGATGGTCGACCAAGGCCGACGGGTGGCCCGGGAGGAGACTGTCCGCATAGCCGGCAAAGGCCGCGGCGTACAGCGAGATCATGACGACGTAACTGAGCCATAACAAGACGTTGAGCCCGCCGACGAAGACGCCCGACCCGAAGGTCTCGTTGAGAAATGCGACCGTCCCACCGCGGCTCGGATAGGCAACCGAAAGCCGGGCATAGCTCGTCGCCGTCAGGAGGGCCACGCCTCCGGCTATGAGAAACGCTATCGGGGCACCACCACGGGCCAGCTCGATGGCCAACCCCAGAACGGCGAAGATACCGCCACCGACCATTCCGCCGATCCCGATCGCTACCGTGCTCGCCAGGCCGAGAGTCCGCTTCGGCAGGTGGGAGCCGGCCGTCGAGGACGCACCTGTCGGTGGAGTCTTTGGCACCGGAGCGAAACCCTACTTCTGCCAGGGAGCGCATTCTGCCCTTCGTAAGTCAGATGTTCGTTCGCGGTTCGGGCACGGCATCGGGCGCCTTCGGGCAACTGCTGCAGCCAGCTCGCGCTGGGACAGTACTTTCGACAGCGACTCTCCGTCCCGTCTCCGTCGTCAATGCCCTCGGCGATCTTTCATCTTGATCGGTGGACGCGGTGTCCAGAATGGCTCGGCAGTCCGCCCCAATGTCACGGGTCGTTGTGTAGAAAGGAGGTCCGAAGGCTAGCTGCCCAGCGATGCGGCGAGAGCAACCATCGGTGCCCCATTGAGGTCGCCGCCGGTGGATCCAGCGAACCCGGCGTCGCCGAAAGTGAAGATTCCTCCGTCGGATGCCACGAGCCAATAGCCGGCGCCGTCGGGAGTGGCCGCCATGCCCATCACCGGTTTGGCCAACCGGATATTGCCGGTCGAGCCATAAAACGGAGCGTTGCCGAAAGTGAAGATCCCTCCGTCGGCCGCCACCAACCAGTAGCCACCCCCGTCCGGAGTCGACGCCATGCCGACGATCGGTTCGTTGAGTCGGATATCCCCGGTCGAGCCGAAGAACGGTGCATCGAAGGAGAAAATCCCACCGTCAGCAGCGACCAACCAGTAGCCGCCGCTTGCCGGATCGGTCGCCATGCCGACGATCGGCTGATTGAGGGGCACGCCACCCATCGAACCGTCATAGGGAGCGTCGCCGAAGCTGAAGACACCACCGTCTGAGGCCACGAGCCAGTAGCCGCCACCATCGGGAGTGGCCGCCATACCCACGATCGGCTTGTTAAGCCGCGTCCCTGCGCTGCCGCCGAAGTTGTTTGCGTCGCCGTAGGCGTGAACCGCTCCATCCGCTGCGACGGTCCAGTAGCCGCCGCCATCGGGAGTCGAAGCGCCGCCGACGACCGGCGCGAGGGGGGCCGCAGGCGTCGACCCCTCTGAGGGTGCGTTGAAATCGTGGACGTCCCCGTTGGCACCGAAGACCCAGTAGCTCGAATCGCTGTGGTTCTGCAGCAATGGGGCAAAACGTGGGACGCCACGTTGGAAGGTGACCGATGCGGTGTACATGGCTCGGTACCCCCCTTGGTCGTAACCGACCGTCCCGTCCCAGGCGGAGAAGCCCATCTCCAACCCGGAGGGTCCGAAGTACAAGGCCGGACCACCGGGACCGAACATCCCGCCGCCGCTCGCGATCACGGGATTGTTGACGCTGTCGGTGCACGGGCCGAGGGGCGATGTGCAGGTGGCATACCCGATGGCGTAGGCCGCGCTGTCATAATCGTTCGCGCTGTAGAACAGGTAGTAGGTGCCGTTCTCCTGGACCATGGCCGGCCCCTCAATGTTGCCCGCCTGCCAGGACTGATCCTCGGTCAACAGTCGGCTGGGCAGCCCGGTGATCGTGAAGTTCGGACTGAGCGTCGTCGCCCACAACGACGTCGGCTCGCCGACCGTATTGGCATTGACCTTCCAGATCAGGTAGTCCTGACCAGTGCTCGGATCAGCGAAGATGGAGGGGTCGATGTCTCCTCCGTCCCGGGGATCGCAGATCACCGGACCGCTGTTGCCGTCAATGAAAGGGCCGACGGGAGAATGAGTGACGGCCTCTCCGACACACTCTGTTCCCGTTGCTGCGTCCAAAGCGGCGTAGAACATCACGTAGTCGCCGGATGCATTCTTGGCGACGGTCGGTGCCCAGGTCGCACCGAAGCTGGCCCAACTGGGCAGCGTGGGCATCGCGATCCCCAGGGAAGGCGACCACTGCACCCCGTTGGTCGACGTGACGTACGGGACGTCGAGGTACTCCACCTCGGTGGAGTAGGCGTAGTAGACGCCGTTGGCGTGCAAGAAGGTCGGATCAGGAAAATCCCGGTTGAGTGCTGGCTGCCACGTCGCCGCCGAGGCGGGATGCGCGCCGATCAGAACGGCGAATGCCGGGACGATCACAATTACCATGCGCAACGCTCGATGCAGCATCTTGCGGCTACGGGAGGTCTCCCGAGCTCTGCGACGAACCCGACCGACGGCCACGATGTCCTCCATGGACGTCCAAATGCTCCGAGTGAGCTGACCGTCGTAACAGGTAATCCTACGAAGGCAAGAACAACGCCGGCTCAATCACGACGAAACGGATACCCAACACTCGCAGCCTTTTGCAATCGGGGTGACTCCCAAACGACCGACGCCGGTCCGCTGATATTTCGGCTGCCGATCGTCTGACCGTCCGGGCAGAGTGCGTAGGGCGTTCAGGTGGTCGGAACCGTGGGGGCCGGGAATCCGTTGCCGGCAAGGTCAGGCCCGAGGACCACGACGACGTCGAAGCCAGCCACGTGCGAGACCGGTGTGGCCGCGCCCAGCGGTTGGACCGCCGTGCTCGGCACCCCGAGCTCGGAGGCGACAAGCGCGACCGCCGGTTGCTGCGACGGGTCGTAATAGACCGTTGTCGTCGATGCCGCCGACGTGGTGTTCTGCGGAACAGTGACGCTCCATCCCTGTTGCTGGAGTTGCTGGGAGAAATGGGCACCTGCGTTGGGTTCCTGAGTGCCGTTTGCGACGAGGATCTTCACACTCGAGTGAACGACGGTCGACGTGGTGGTTGCTACCGGGGGTACGGAAGTGGTCGTCGTGCTGGAGGTCGATGCGGTTTTGAAGTGAGGACCGACCACCGATCCGATAAATCCCGCAATCGCGAGTGCTCCCAGGCACACGATGGCGATACCGAAACGTCTCGCCCAAGCTGTTTCCTCGTAGGCGTGGACAGGACTCACGACCTAATTTAGATGTTAGGAAGCGCGTCGGACTTGCGCCCGAGCCGACCACCCTCGGGATATGTGCTTGCCAAAACGCTCCGGCGCTTGGACATCCGGACCGACCGTTGGGCGTCACGGCGATTGACGGACTTCACTGAATCTGGTCGTCTGCCCTGGCCCGGCCTGCGACGAGGCCCTTGATCGACCACTCGTCGATGTCGACATCGCCTGCAGCCTCGATGAAGGCCGGAAGTGCCTGGGCGAGTTGCACCTGCGTTGGGGTAGGGAGGCGGACGAAGATCTCTCGAAGTAGGTCGCCGCGCCGAGTGGAGATCTTGTCGAGCTGCTCGCGGCCCCTCGCCGAGACGCCGAGGTAGATAGAGCGCCGATCCGTGCCGCGACGGCGTCGTGTGATCATGCCCTTTTGGACGAGGCGATCGCACAGCGTCGTCGTGGTCGACGGCGTCACCCCGAGGGATTTGGCGAGGTCGGCGGGCCGCTGGCCCTCATGTGAGTTGAGCAGCGCAAGCGCCCGATACTGCTGAATGGAGAGCTCCTGGTCGGCATCCCCGGTGAGGGAGGCGGCAGCGATCGCCACGAAGATGCGACTTGCTCTGATCAGGTCTTCGAGTACCTGCTCAGTTGGAAGTTCTTGCAGCATGTGGCCCCTTTCGACGAATCGGGTGTGTGTTATCCAGACCATACTAGTTCACGAATAGTTGCATACTACCAATTATTCGTATAATCTAATTATCTAGCGACCTCACTTCGGGGTTCGTGCGAGCACCACAGGAGGAAGATCGTCATGTCGAATCCATCAACAATCGAGATGGTCAGGGATCCGGCCCACGCTGCGCAGCCGCCGGCGGCAGAAAAAGAGCGAAAGTGGGTCATTCCGGTTGTCGCGGCCGCTCTCGTCGTCGGACTGGCCGGACTTGGCGTCGGCGCGTATGCGCTTGCCACGATGCCGGCGAAGACATCTGGTCCACAAGGACCTACTGGGCAAACTGGAGCGACCGGTCCACAGGGTCAGCAGGGAGTGCCGGGTCAGCAGGGAGTGCCGGGAGCCAAAGGGGCGGCCGGACCGGCCGGGGCCCTCGCCGCCACCTCGATCGTGGCTGGCACTGTTTACAAATCGGCTCCAGATCCTGCGGTTGGCGCTGTTCTCGTGGCCAAAACTTCCTGCCCTGCCGGAAAGATCCTCTTGAGTGGAGGCGCGCAGGTCTCCGCTCCGGGAGTGGCCGCTGACCGCAACGTGGAACTACGTTCCTCGTTTCCCTTCAGCAAGACGCAATGGCAAACGGTTGCCATTGTTACAGGACCTCTCGGAGCGGGTGTCGCCATGACGATGAAGCCATACGTAGTCTGCGGCGAAGCATCTCCCCCGACTTCCACCACCACGCCCGCCACTTGACAGCGCTGACAGGTCGCCATCACCGGGAAAGTCCAACTTCTTTCCCAAGGGACGAGGAGTCGGCGAGGAACCGGCTCCTCGTCATGGCGGAGGCACCTTCATATTGCCCGGTACAACTGTGGTGTCGTACGACAGGAAAGCCCCGCGGCGCAACGGTGTTCAAAGGGCCGGTCTCCCGCGTGCCCTGACGTCGTGACTCATTGGGACGGACGATCAACGATGGAGCGCGAGCCGCTCACATGTTCCATAGGGCTTGGGTGGGTGACATGCGAGCCCACACACAGCGCGGGCCAGAAGCCGGCCACGACGCCGATGAGGATGGCGGCGCCGATGGCACCGCCGCAGGCGAGGGTGGGGATGACGACGAGCTCGTGCTTGGTGTCGGCGTAGACGGCGGTGGAGAGCGCACCCGCTCCGACACCGACGGCGCCGCCGATAAGAGCGAGGAGGACGGCTTCGGCGAGGAACTGGACGCGGATGTGGCCTCTGGTGGCCCCAAGGGCCCGCCGCAGCCCGATCTCGGAGCGTCGCTCGAGGACCGAGATGATCATGATGTTGGCCACTCCGACGGCCCCGACAAGGAGCGCCACGGCGCCGAGACCCAAGAAGAGGCCGTCGAAGGCGCCTTGGGCGTCGGCTTGGGCGACGAGGGCGGCCGACGGTTGGGAGACGTCGACCTCGTTGGGGTTCTCCGGGTTGGCGGTGGCACCCAGCAGGCTGTCGACGGCGTCGACGTGGGCGGTCTGGGCGCGCACGTAGATGGTGGATGGGTGGCCGTCGAAGCCGAGGTAGTGCTCGGCGGCAGGGAAAGCCGACCAGGACCGAGGAGTCGACGTCGGGGGCCAAGACGGCGGGCTTCAAGATGCCGGCCACGTAGAACCACTGGTTGTCGAGCCAGATCCGCTCACCGGAGAAGACCCGGTCGATGCCCGAGGCGCTGGGCGGCGGCGGCGCCGAGGACGACGACGGGCTCTTGGGCGGTCGCCGCGTTGAGATAGCTGCCCTCGGCGACGCTGGTGCCCACCGTGTGCAGCAGGCCGAGGCTGGCCGCCTCGATGGAGAGGGCGTTGGAATCGATGGTGGGGATGAGCGGGCTGCGGTAGACGTTGCCGGTGACCAAGCCGGTCTCTTGGACCTGGGTGACAGCGTCGATGCGCCCGATCATGGCCGGGGCGGCCTCGGGGAGCTCGGCGGTCTGGCCGGAGAGGGTCTGGCCGTTTTGGACCACCAGCAGGTTGGTGCCCAGGGCGGAGATCTCGTTTAGCAGGCCGGCCGAGGCAGACGAGGAGAGTCCCAAGACGGCCACGATGGCGGCGACGCCGATGGCGATGCCCGAGCGCGGAGAGGCCCGCCCGGAGCTTGCGGGTGCGCAGCCCCACCGTGGCCAGGCGGGCCAGGTCGGAGGGCCGCAGCTTCCTCACCATGAGCGTCGCCGTGGTGGTCATGGCTGAGGTCCTGCCGTGGCCGCGAGCACAGGCGTCGCTGGACGCCGAATTCGGCGCTGTCGAAGACGATCTGGCCGTCGAGCATCTCGATGCGCCGGCCCATCCGCGCCGCGATCTCCCGGTCGTGGGTGATGACCACGATGGTCACCCCGAGGTCGTGCAGGTCTTCGAAGAGCCCCAAGATGGCCCTGCCCGTGGCCTGGTCGAGGTTGCCGGTGGGCTCGTCGGCGAACACGATCGCCGGGCTGCCGACCAGGGCCCGGGCGATGGCGACCCGCTGGCGCTGCCCGCCCGAGAGCTGGTTGGGGCGGGCGTGGGGTCGCTCGTCCAGGCCGACCAGTGCCGAGGGCGTCGAGGGCACGGGCCCGTCGTTCGGCCTGGGGGACCCCGGCGTAGAGGAGGCCGTCGGCCACGTTGTCGAGCGCGCTCTGGTGCTCGGCCAGGAAGAACTGTTGGAAGACGAAGCCGATCCGGGTGGCCCGCAGCGCGGCCAGCTCGCGGTCGGAGAGCCGGGCGACGTCGAGGCCGGTGATCCGGACGCGGCCGGCGCTGGGCCGGTCCAAGGTGCCCATCAGGTGCAGGAGGGTGGTCTTGCCCGACCCCGACGGGCCGACGATGCCCACCAGCTCGCCCCGGGCGACGGTGAAGGAGACATCCCGCAGGGCGGTCACCGGCGGCTCGCTCGGGTAGACCTTGGTGACCTGGTCGACCTCGAGCACCGGCCCGAGGGCGGCCACCATCGACCCGGGCTGCTCGAGGGACTCGGGCATGCTGCCCGGCGCTGGTCATGAGGGTCATAGGGTCGGCACCACCACACGCTGGCCGGCCGCCAGCTCCCGACCCGCTCACCTGGACCAGGCCGTCGGCGTCGTCGAAGAGGCCCAGCGTGACGGGCACCAGGTGGCGGACGCGCCGTTGGCGCCCGCCACCTCCACCGCGTAGCCGCCGCCTGCCTGGGCCAAGAGGGCGTCGACGGGCACGACCAACGCGTTGCTGACGCTCCCGGTCGTGATCGTCACGTTCACCGGGGCCTGGTCCCAGGTCCCGGTGGCGGCCGGGTCGGTCGGGTTCACGAGCACGGTGATGGTCGGTGAGCATTGTCCGAGCTCCCCGAGGCGGGGGCGGTGGCCACGGTGCCCACCGAGGAGATCACCCCCGGCGTGGTCTGGTTGTTCGGCAAGGTGATGGTCACCTTGTCCCCGACCTTCACCTCGGACTGCTCGGGCGGCGTCGAGGGCGATGCTGACCTGGCGTGTCGTGGAGGTCGCCGACAGCACCGGCTGGCCGGGCTGGGCCGGCGCGCCCAGGGTGGCCGACACCGAGGTGACCCGGACCGCGGTGGGCACGAACACCGCCTGTCCCAGGGCGAGCGTGCCGTTCTCGGTCACACCCAGGGCGGCCTGGAGCTTCTCCACGCCCACCTTGGTCCAGTAGGTGAAGTCATCGGATGCCGGAGGGATCTCTGTGCTCGTGGCATAGCCGAGGGCGACGAGATCGGCGTTCAGCTCGGCGACGTCGGCGCCGGTCAAGCCCGACGACAGCGCGCGATAGGCCGGGGTCGAGCCGTAGAGAAGCACGACCGGTGCACCGCTCACCTGATAGAGCACCTGGCCTTGGCTCACCACCTGACCGACCGTCGGGAACGGCGGTCAGCGTCCCCTGGGCTTGGTTGACCACCGTGTAGCTGCCGGCATAACCGAGCGTGGCCGACACCTGGGTCTGCGAGGACAGGTCCTGGCGGGCGACCGTGGAGAGCGACGTCGGGCTGAGGGTTGTCGGCGACGCCCGTGGGCTCGTCACTCTAGAAGAAAAAAGGTCGGATATGGCGATCGCTACCCGGGCCAGCCCCGACCAGCGCAACCGCGGCACCGATCAGCCAGAGGGTCTTGCGCCGGCGCCAGCGATGGTGAGGGAGTGCGGGCGTGGCATTCAACTCTCTTGCGCCGGTCGCCGGCGCTCATGACCCCTGTGTCTGGGCGTAGGCGTTGTAGGCGGCATTTCGACGGCATGTCAGGGGGGCGGTACTTGCCGCAGGCCTGGTTTGCCGCCTCGAACTGGGGCGAGCCCTGATTGATACCAACGGTGGCAGGGTCAGGGATGCGGCCGTCGCTCCCGGGGTCAGGCAGTGCGACGCCGTGGGTGCGCATGCACTGGGCGAATCTGAGCCCCTGCGCTTTCACCCGCTGCAGCTGGGCCTGGTTCGGTCCGTTGCCGCCGTTCGGGAGCAGATGTTGGCACCACCGCGCTGAGCCGACTGGAACTTCGAATTGGGTGACCCCGAGTTCCTGCGAACTCTCCTTGGGAATCACTCCGCTGCTGTTGGGGTCCGGATAGTTCGTCACCCCACCGGCAGGCGCAGTGCCGCGTGAGAAGGCGACTTGATGGGAGTTAGTCGTCCCTCCCCGCATTCGACGAGCCGCTCGAACCGGTCGAGGACGGGCCGCCGTCGCATCCCGCCGCAGCCAGTATCACACTTGCCGTGGCAATGAAGGCTGCTGCGGTTCGCCCCATGGAGGGCCGTGGCCGGCGTTCGGCTCGCATGCCGCAGCGCCCGCGGACGTCGTCGATTGCCGGGCGGGTTCGCTGATCGGGTAGGTCGCCAGCGGGCCCATAGCGTTGGCGAATGCGGGAAGGGTGGGCCTTCGCTTCACGCCTCGAGTTGTACGCCGGGGCGGGTGACATCAGCGCTGCACGCGATGTCGGACGGATGTCATACCGTTCGGCGCCCATCGACGCGATTGGGTGGTGCCGGTTGCCCGAAGAGCGACGCCGTGACCAGCCCGGCGAAGCCAACCCTCAGTTCGGCACCCCATGGGAGCGGCTGCAGTCGACGAATTTCGTCATGTCGTTCTGGATCTGCTGGTCCACAGCCACGGGAGGTGGGACGCCTGGTCCGCCGTCTGGGAGCAGGTGCCCGCAGGCCCTGGCGGCCGCCGGATACTTGGGGTTGGTGGCCGTGCCTTCGACCTGGGGCTTCGGCCACACTCCGCGGGCTATCGGGGTCGGGGAAGTTCGGGACGCCGTTGGAGCGCATGCAGCAGGAAGAGGCCAGCGGCCGGGAGTTCACCGACTGGGGATTCGCCGACCCTCCCCCATCCGACGTGCCGCCGGAGCCGGTCGATGGCTCGCGGCCGCTACATGCTGCCGCCAGCGGTGCCAGGACCGGCCGTGGCAACGACGGTGGTCGCGACTGGTACCGCTCCACGCCCATGCCCGGAGTGGCCAGCGCATCAATGTGGGCTGTTCTTCCGCTCCATGCCGTCCCCAGGGTCGGGTCGTCGTGCCGGCCGCGGCATTGGAGTCCGGCCTGGGCGGGGCGCTCCCCTGTGGAGCAGCTCACGAAGGCGGCCCTGGACCGGGTGGGACACTGGGGCCCCCACCGGTCGCGGACCGCCCGCGGCATTGGAATCGGTTTCATGCCGCAGGTCTACGCCGGAGCACTTGACGTCGGCACGGACACGCGATGTCGGACGGATGTCATGTCCGCCGACGCATACTGGTGCGATGCGGGTGCTGGTTGTTGAGGACCATGCGACCCTTGCCGACCAGATCGCCCAGGGCTGCGCCAGGCCGGGATGGCTGTGGATACCGCGTACAACGGCGCGACGGCGCTGGACGCCGCCGCCCAGACGGCCTATGACGTGATCGTGCTCGACCGGGACCTGCCGGTCGTCCACGGCGACCGGGTGTGCCAGACGCTGGCGGGCTCCGGGCCCCGGATCCTCATGCTCACCGCCGCCGCTGACGTCGACGACCGGGTCGACGGGTTGGAACTGGGAGCGGACGACTATTTGCCCAAGCCGTTCGCCTTCGCCGACCTGGTCGCCCACGTGCGGGCGCTCTCACGCCGCGCCCCGTCGTCACCCCCCGTCCTGCACCGAGGGGACCTCACCGTCGACCGCGCCAGGCACCGCGCCAGACACGGCGCACACCCTCTTCCCCCTGACCCGGAAGGAGTTCGGGATCCTCGAGCTGCTCATGGCCGCCGACGGCGCTCTGGTCGAGACCGCGGAGGAACTGATCGAGCACGTGTGGGACGCCA
>CAWIGU010000004.1:0-730118 GCA_963835815.1 uncultured Acidimicrobiaceae bacterium
TGCTTTGACGCACAGGTCCGCTGTTATGCATAACGCTGGCGCTTACGCCAACGGCTTAATCGACGGTTACGGCGCCTACGAGAACGCTTACGTCTACGGCGTGATTGACGGTCGTTACGAGGCCGTTCAGGCCGCTATGACCCTGGCAGAGGCCATCTGACAGACATCAGTAGCTTCACCGACACCACACCGGGTCGGTGATACCAGTACAGACCACAGGAAAACCACAAACGGAAGTCAGACACAGTCAGAGTCGGTCACCTACGGTCAAAGGAGAAGTCCAGGCCAGGAGCCGATTTCGGGCGTTCTCGCAGGTGAACGGGACAGGGCTGTTTAACGTTCGCAATGTAAGGCCGTGGGTTCAAATCCCATCGCCTCCACCGATAAATTTTCACCGAAGTCCGCCATCGGGTTCACCGAAGTCGGTGAACTGGCTGGTAGTCAACCACGCGGGTGTTACAGGGTCGTGGCTTTGGCCGCGTGGCCCCGACTCGTGCGGTGAGCCCGCGAGGAAGCAAGGGTGGAATCGGTTTCCTCTTGCTGGCGCCCCGTCGGGACGCGTCAGTAGTACTGGCTATCCGGGTGCGGTAGGGACCTCGGACACCTGCTGCTCCGACGGTGCCGGGGTGTCGCGTTGGTGACGCCGGCGGCGACGCCGAGTGGGGCCGACGGATTGGGACCTGGCCTCTTGTTCTTGACGTCGCTCGAAGGACTCGACGATCCGCACGTTGCGGACCACGACGGCGAGGGCGTACATGAGGGTGTTCTTGGTGAGGCCGAACAGGCGGCACCAGCCCCGACGGATCCCGCCGACGGAAGGATCGGCCAACGAGGCGTAGGTGCGTTCCGCCGCCGTGCGCCGGGCGTAGGAGTCGCGGTGTGCCGGCCCGGCGTAGTCGTGCTTTTGACGGGTCTTCTCGTTCACCTGTGGTGGAGCGGTGATGCTCACCTGGGCGCAACAGCGCGGAAGTTCTGCGGGCGGGTGCGACACGCTCGGGTGTTCAAATGACAAGGCGAGGGAAGCCGCCTTGTGCGGGCAGCGGACCTTGCCCGCCGCGGCCGGACAGACCACACGCTGGTAGCCGTCGGCATCGGGGGCACTGAGGGCGGAGAGCTTGAAGCGGGTGAGCTCGGCGAAACGCGCATCGTGCGCCGCGGTCTCCTCTTTGGTCGCGCCGCGCTTGAGCGGCCCGAGGTCCAAGAGTGCCTCGGGGGTGGCCGGGCAATAGAGCGCGCCGTTGGCGGCAATCGCCCCCTCGAAGGTGCCACGGGGACCCCGATCCCCAGGGTGCAGGTCCATCACCAGGTTGGCTCCGGCGCGCCGCAGCGGGGCAGCGAAGGTCTCGGGCTGGCGGTTGGAGTACCCGCAGTCGGCCAGCACATCGCCGAGGGCTATCCCGTCGCGGCACAGGCGCAAGAGGGTGTGGACCATGACGGCGGCCGGGTCGAGGCAAGGGGCGTGGACGGCGATACGCCGGACCAACTCAGGGACTCGAGCACCCCCTTCGTCGCGCACCATGGTGGCGACCCCGGCGTAGTAGCCGAAGAACAGGTAGTCCTTGGCTCCCGGCGCGTTGCGCTTGGCATGGCCGAAGGAGGCGTCGGGGTCATTGGACGGTTGGGGGTCCTCGAGGGGCCGGGCCCGGCTCCAGGTCTCGTGATCGGTCCAGTCGACCGCCAGCGAGGAAGAGGCGCTTTTATGGGCCGCGGGCACGCTGGCCTCGACCAAGGCGTCGCTCACGCCATCGAGCCGCGCCCTTTTGGCTTCGGTGTCGACACCGGTGCGTGCGGCGGCGAGATGCAGGACGCGTTCTTCGTCGGGCACGCCGCGAAACGACGGCACCGGAGTGGGGTCGATGCCGCGACAGAGCACCGAGAACGTGTCGGACAGCTGACGGTAGGTGGCGCGGTGAAACTTGCTGTCTTTGGATTGGGCGAAGCCGACGGACAGCTGATCGGCCACCGGAAGCGCACACAGGGCGCGCCAGGCCGCCCAGACGTGGGCGGGCCGGCCCGCATCGAGAGCGAGCATGATCCCGAGCAATACCGTCTTGGCCCCGAGCTGGCGGGGGCGCCCCCCACTCGGCAGCAGCGCGTCGAGTGCGGCGGGCACGCCGGAGTCGTCGAGGATCGCCTCGAAGAGTTCCCGTCGCGTCCGCCTACTCAGCGCAGCCCCCCAAGAGCGCCACGGTCTGTGCCTCGCTGCGCAGCGGCACCTTGGCCGCGAGGTCGCCCAAGCGTTGCGAGCAGGTGAGCCCCGCCGCGGCCATGAACGAGGACAATCCGATCGCCTCGGCACAACTCATGAGCCAGCTGGCCCGGAGCCGCCCGGCGTCGAGGCGGTCGAGGTCCACGCCTCCGGCGAGCGAGGAGATGAGCGGTGTGGTCACGTTGTGGCGGCGCGGGTCGTTGCCGCCGACCACATAACGCTCCCCGGCGAAGGCGGCCGACTCGCCCAAAAGACCGTGATAGCGCGCCAAAACAGGGACGACCCGGGGCTTTTTCCCGCCGACGACCACGACGAGGCCACCCGAGCGCGCCACGACATCGACGCCGCGCACGGCGCGCAGGTCGGATCCGATCAGCCCGGCCCCGGCACCGAGCGCGATGAGCCCGCTGGCGCGCATGCGCCGGGCCCGCGTCGGCTGCGCCGCGGCCAGGGCCAAGAAGGTGTCGATCTCGCCCTGCGTGTAGGGGACCTTGGCCTGCTCACGGGGCAAAGGCGTGGCACCGGGTCCGGCCGGGGGTGCGATATCGCAGGCGAGGGCACGCAGGTTGGTGCGCAACGTCCGGCGCGTCGCCGCCGAGTTCCCCTCGGTGCCGCACAAGATGAACCGCTCGACCAGCGCCTCGTCGAACAGCGTCTCGGTGCTCGGCTCGACGCCGATGGACACGGCGAAGTCCCCAAGTTTGGCCGCGGCAAAGAGCAGAGCCTTGGCCCGGGCCACGCGGGCGGGACGAGCCTCCGCCACGACACTGCGGGCGAAGGCACCGGCTCGTGGATCGACCGAGGTCGGAGAGAACCCCTCAATCGACTCTTCGAGCGTCCGCGGTTTGCGCTTGGGCACTGACTGTATATATACAGTAGGACATGACCGAAGGAGTGGATCCCCGGTGCGAAGCTGCTCGAGTGCGGTCATCGTGGCCGAGACCGGGGCGGACATGAGCCGGTTCCCGACCGCCGGGCACTTGTGTGCCTGGGCCGGGGTGGCACCGGCCAGCTACGAGTCGGCGGGCAAGAAGCGGCCCGGCGGGGACCCGCAAGGGCGCACCGTGGCTGAGACGCACCCTGATCGAGGCGGCCCGGGCCGGGGCGCGCACCAAGGGCAGCTACTACTCGGCCCTCTATGCCCGCATCGCCCGGCGCCGAGGACCGAACAAGGCCGTCGTCGCCGTGGCCAACTCCATGCTCGAGACCGCCTGGCACCTACTCAGCACTGGTGCCCTTTACCAAGACCCAGGTGCCGACTACTTCGAGCGCCGTCAGGATCCGGCCATTGAGGCAAAGCGGCTCCAACGCCGGATCGAGGCTCTCGGGTTCACCGTCACCATCGAAGAAAAGGCCGCGTAGACACACACCTTTCGACAACTGCACCTCGTCACGCACCGAGCGGTGCCTCGTTCTGCGCGCCCGTACGCCGCTCACGGCTTTGGCATTTCACCGGAGGAGGTGAAGTCGATCCACGCGATATTTGCCAGAGCTGGCGACTATTCCCTGCCCATCCAGTACCGCGTCGAGCGGATGCACGATGGCCGCACCCTCGGCTCCGACACCGTCACGTACACGCAAAGCGACAAGATCATGTCTCGTGGTCTGATCTTGTGGAGCACCGACGAGCCGGATCTGATCCGTCACACCGAGTCAGTAACGATGCCTGATGTACCCGGTCCCGACGAGGTCCCGAGCAACCCCAACGCTCTGGTGTTCCCCGGTGCCGAGGCACGAATCGTCGATGAGATCGACGTGTGGAGCGCGGATCAGCCGGTCGCGACCAGCCCTACAGAACATTTGGACCCGGTTCACCGATAGCTATTCGCCGGTGGTCAATCAGGCGATCCTGTCGTGGGCGACCGACGGTTGGCTCATCGGAACTGCCATGCTGCCCCATGCGGAGGTAAATCAGGCTCAGGCGCACCGGACGATCTCGACGGGCGTGGTGTCGCACACCCTGAACTTCCACGAGCGTTTCGACGCCGACGAGTGGCTCCTCTTGGCCAACGAGTCAATCTGGGCCGGTCGTGGCCGCACCCACGGTCGCTGCAACGTCTGGACGCTGGACGGGCGGCTAGTGGCCACCTACACCCAGGACAACCTTGTACGACACTTTGTTGATCGCCAAGACCACGCAGCCGAATACAAGCGCATCATGTAGCTGGACCGCATGCGGTTGACCCCGTTTGGCGGTCCAGGTCAAGGTCAGTCGAGGCTTGTAAGGGAAGCGGGTGTTAATGTCCTGGTGGAATCAAAATGGAAGCTGCCGGGGGGTCGACGGAATGAAAATGTCTGCAGTACGGAACGCGTTCTCGGGGGGTCGGATCCTCAGTGCGATGGCACTCGCCACCGGCTTGACCTTGGCCACGGGCGCACTGAGCCAGCCATCCTCCGCCGCCACGGAGTCACCGGTAGTCGTCGGAGACCTTTGCAGCTGCACCGGTCCCGAGGCCTCGACCATTAGCCAGACCACTGCTGTCGTGCAAGCGTGGGCGTCGTCGATCAACGCCAAGGGCGGCCTCAACGGCCACAAGGTCCAGATCGTCGTGAAAGATGACGGCTACAACCCGGCCACCTCGTTGGCCGAGGCGAAAGCACTGGTCGAGCAGAATCACATCATCGCTCTTTTCGACAACAGCGATGAGGACCAAATCTGGGCGACATTCATGTTGAAGTCCAAGGTCCCCGTGCTCGGCGCCACCGAGAGCGAAGCTGGCTACAAGAACCCCGACTTCTTCCCGCCGGGTGCCACCTTCAACTACGGCATCGGCGCCGCTGCCATCGCGGCCCAAAAGGCCGGCATCAAGAAACAGGCGAACTTTTACTGCGTCGAGGTGGCGATCTGCCAATCGGCCACGGTGCAAGCCAAGGCACTTCTGCCCAAAGTCGGGATAACCCAGGTCTACGCGGCGGGCATCGGCTTCGCGGCTCCCAACTACAGCGCACAATGCATCGCGGCCAAGCAGGCTGGTGCGACCGCTCTGAGCGTGGGTGACGCATCCGGTGTCGTCACCAAGGTGGCCCAGGACTGTGCGACCCAGGGCTACACACCCATAGAACTGGGCAACGACGGCACCGTGGCCATCGCCTGGCTCGGAATACCTGCCATGGAAGGCAACATCGACGTCCAGCCTGAAATTCCATGGTTCGTCCACAACGCGGCGACCAAACCGATGTACGACGCCCTGAACAAGTACGCCCCCAGCGTGATCACGGGCCCGAACTTCGGCGAAGTCGTCGTGCAGTCCTGGGCGGCCGGCAACGAACTCCAATTGGCGGCCGCTCACTTGGGTGCGCATCCGACCGCGGCGGACATCATTAGCGGTCTTTACGCGTTGCCCAAGGGCACCACGCTGAACGGGATCTCCCCTCCCATCACCTTCACGAAGGGCAAGCCTTCTTCGCACCCGTGCTTCTACGAAATGGGCATCAAGCATGCAAAGTTCGTACAACTCAACGGGGGTAAACCATTCTGCACTCCGAACTCGTTGGCGACTCCATAGCGAGGTTCGACGGGCGCTGGGCGACCCCTGCCTGAGTTGACCCTGCATCCGTGACTGAGGGACGGCTGCATCACGGCGAATTGGCCGAAGGTCAAATGAAGCCTTCATTCTGAACCTCTGGACCGAGATCCGATACCTGGTAAGGCATTCGGTGCGCCCATTCTGCTGGAGAACTGGTTGGCCCTGAAGCGGTAACATCAGATGCGCGGATGAGGGTGGTCTGTAGATCACGTCTCCGCTCGGCATCAGATTCTCAAGACGTCACTCTTCTCGTGCACGATCTCTGAAACCCGCGGTTCTGCAATCACCGGCTGCGGACAACGCTGCGATGGAGTTCTTCTACTCCTTGCTCCAGAAGAACGACCTCAATCGCCGTCGCCGGAGGACACGCAACGAGCTCGCCTACGAGATCACATACTGGATCGAGCACACCTACAACCGACGTCAGCGCCAACGAAGCCTTGGCCGACTGACCTCCGTCGAGCATGAACTTGCCTTTAGCAGCCCGGCCGCTGATGTGGCCTGACGACAAAACCACCGTCAACCAAACTCAGAGCAGACCCGAACGACTCCGTTGCGAGCTGGTGTAGGCCGCTGCCACCTTGCTTGACGTTTCCGATTGCGGGGAATTCAGACCTCCGTTTCAGAAAACTGAATCATCGCCGCCGTTCGCCGCCGCCCCCTCGCTCTCCGTGAGATACCAGTCCTCCCGGCCTGCCTTGCGCGCCCGGTACTTCGCCGGGTCTTCGTGAATCAGGTGCCACCATCCGGCGAGCGCAACAAGTCCGAGGATGGGCCATTCGAATGTATAGAACCAACTAAGGAAGTGTCCTCCGAGGGCACGTGTGGCCTGCCACCATGTCGCTGCGCCGCAGGCCGCTAAGAGTATTGCGAACTCTGTATGGAGGGTGAACGCTCTCCGGGAGAACCATCGCTGGTGCACATTGGCAGTGTACGTACCGCATTGGATTCCTGCTCACAAAACATGGCGGCGCCCATGGGCCGATGGTTGGTCGTTGACCCGTACCTCGGCATGGCGTGGCCGGTGCTCGCGAGCCGTGAGCACGAGAAGGGGCACGGCTGCCGTTATGACGGCGAGAATCATGATGGGGATGAGAATGAGGAAGGTCATCGTTCGTCGACGCAAGCGGGCTGGGGGGGACCTGCGCCATCTCCTTTGTGAACCAAGGTACAAAGCGAACCGTCGGACCCACTGTGGGCCCACGTAGCCTCTGCCATGATTGCGTCGGACGGCGAATGACGATCGGGAGGCGGTCGCCGAGGGTTTGCATGCGCCGGCCACTAGTGTGCATGTGGTGAATTCGGGGGCGGAACATTTGGAACTGGCGCCCGCCGCTGATGCCAAGAATCCCAGGTCAAAGCCGACAGATCGGACCTTCAAGGTCATCGCTTTGGTCGCCGGCGTCTGCCTTGTCGGCTTCATCATTTTCATTGCGGCGCGCCCAGCCACAAAGGGCAGTCGGACACCCGGGATAGCGGCGCTCAAAGCACCGCCCCCAGCCGTCCTCCGTGCGGGGACGGTCGCTCCCGCGTTCACCCTGCCTCGACTCGGAGGCGGTGCACCGGTATCCCTGACCGCTTTTCGGGGCGCACCGGTGATCATCAGTTTCTTCGCGTCGTGGTGCCCGCACTGCCGCTCCGAGCTGGCGGCCATGGGTTCGGTGGCCAGAATGGACAGCGCACGGGTCGCCGTCGTGGGAGTCGACTCCAATGACGGGACGGGGGGCGCCGCTGAAAAGCTCCTCTCCGCCGCAGGCGCTGCCTACCCCGTGGGACTCGACACAAGCGCGCACGTGGCGTCCCAATATCTCCTCACTGCGCTGCCGGTGACCTACTTCCTGAACGCAAGCGGCAAGGTCGTGGGCTCAGCGCTCGGCCCTCCGACGGTGGCCTCACTCCAGCGCTGGGTCGACCGCCTCGCCGCCCCGGCATGAGTCTTGAGGTGGAGCAACCGGAGCGGGACCTCGAGGGCGAGAGGGCGCCCGAACAACGACAGGTGGTCGACCGAACTGCTGCGTTCGCTGACGTCTCGCCACCAATCCCACGAAAGTTCGTCTACTGGGTGCTGATCGGCGCTGCCGTGCTCGGGTTGGGTGGTCTGGCGGCCGAGCATCTCTTCTCGTCGACAGGGCTCAATCCGCAGCCCACCACCTCTCCCACCGCAACCACGACCACCGGCACTCCCATTCGAACGCCTCTCCCACCCGGCGGAAACGAGGCGCTCAGCGCCTCCCTGCGCTCGTTCATGGGGTTGACGACACTCCGGGCAACTCCGGCCCCTCTGTACACGCTCACCGATCAGGCCGGTCAACCGTACCCACTCGTTGCTCGATCCGGAAAGGTGACGGTGCTCACGTTCTTCAACGGACCCTGCAACGACATCTGCCGCGGTGATGGCTGCCGAGATCCGCCAAGCTGACGTCGACCTTGGTCCGAACGCGGACAACGTGGAATTCGTCACCGTCAACACCGATCCCTCGGCGCTCGCCGTCTCGGGTCTTTCGGCAGCTCAGGCCGAGTCCAATCTGGGCACGCTGCCGAACTGGCATATCGTGACCGGTCCGCTCGCCACTATGAACGCGGTATGGAAGTCGTACGGAATCGCCATTACCGTGGTCCGGCGTTCCCACGTCGAAGCCCACAACGATGCGATCTACTTCATCGACGCAAGGGGAGTGGAACGCTATCTCTCCACTCCCGTTGCCAATGAGACCCGGACCGGGATCTACTCTCTCCCCTCGGCCGACATCACACGGTGGGCCTTCGGTATCGCCACCTACGCCGGCAAATTGGCGACCCGATGAGTGATGCATCGATCCCGCCCGGCCTGAAGCGACCCTGGTACCGCAGAAGGGCAGCGCTCGTCGGCCTCGCCGTCGCCGCGGTGTTGGTCATCACGATCGTCACCGATCTCCCCGTGCATACGTCGCGCGCCTCCGACATCTCGAGCGAGCAGAGCGTCATCTCGGAGCTCAACACGGACTTGGCACCGTGTGTCCTCGCCGTCCACGAGGCACTCGTCATCTGGGGGAGGCAGTCGGCGCACACGCTCAGCGGACCCGACCAAGCGGCGTCAGCATCGCTGCTACGCGACGATCAGAACGCCTGCTCATTCACCAACCAGACCATGTTCGACCTCTCGAACATAGAGGTCCCGGGTTCAGCGGCCGGACATGACATGGGGGAACTCGTGGCAACCTCGGTCTTGTGGACCACCTCCGACGGCCTCAGAGCCATAGAGGCGATCCAGTCCCTGATGCTCAACGGGCACGACGCCAGTGCGCTGAGGAGTCTCGCCACAGCCGAGCGCGCCATGGCGGCTGACCGGCAACGGAGCATGGACGAGGTGGCGCGGGCGGATCGGGTGCTCGACACCCATCTCACCCGACCGGACATCCCCGCCATGCCCACCCCGGCGTCAACGACGTAACCGACTACAACTAGCCGGGACCCGGCCTGGGCACCGCGGCACGCGGCTCGACGAAGGCGCGTCCTCGGCGGTCCTCCTTCAGCAGTTGCCGTAGTTCGGCTTCAGGCTCGGGATCGGCGTGCAACCAGCGCATGGCACTGACGAAGATGAGGGGCACGAACACCGCAGTGGCGATGAGCCACAGCACCATGGCGGCCACCTGCTGGTCGGCCGCCTGGCTCAGGCCCCGACCTGCCACATGGGTAAAGCTGCTGTACCAGGCGGACTGGGACATCCCCACCAGGTAGGCCTCGGTCCAGAGCAACCACATGGCCACTGCGCCGAGCACGGCGCGGCGAAAGGTGCCCGAGCGCGGAACGAAAGGCGGGGATTCCACCAGTTCCAACCAGAATGCAGTCCCGGCCACAATGAGGGTCAGCGCCTCCACTGCGGTGAGCCACGGGTTTCGAACGGTCGCTCTGACTGCGACGGGCGTGAACCACCACACGACAATCAGAGCGTCGATGACGAGGAACGCCACCGCCCGCACGAGCTCGGGGTGGCGGGCCCGGGCCCGTACCACCGATGATGTCACCGCCCAGTCGGGCCATATCGCCCCCAGGGCCACCAGGGCTGGAATGACGGTGGCCCACACCCCGTACCGGAGGAGCACACCCAGCTCGTAGCGTGTGGCCAGGTGTGACAGGGGTGGAAGGAACGTCAGCACGCAGAGGAGTGCAGCGACACCGAGGAGTACCCGACGTAGTGGTCGGAGGGGAGGGACCGGGTGTTCGTCCACGCCCTCGACGCTCACCTGGTCGAGCGACGCTGGAAGAACCCCCACAACAAGACGACCAAGAGGGTTCCCAGGGGAATAGCAAGGGTCAACGCTTGTGTCCCCGCGATATCCGATGCCAGCATCAGTTTCCCACCTCATTCGTCCTAGAGCACATAGAACAGCACCCAGAAGAGAGTGGCCACCAGACCGATGAAGCCCCAGTAATACGCGCAGCCTTCCATGCTTGCGCGGAACAACCGGGCTGCGGGCAAGGTCGACTGCGCTGTACCTCCGTCCTCACGCAGGGCACGGCGTAGCCGGGCCTGACGGGCCAACAAGGTTTCAATCCAGTAGATGCCGCTCAGGAGCAACGCGATGTTCAAGCTGGCCCAACCGATGAAACATGACGCGTAGCCGCTCGAGCCCGGGAAGAACGGCAGTTCCGTCAGTTGCCAGATTTGCAGACCTACGACGAGCAGCGCGCCGAGCACGGATGTCCAGCCTGCCACCTCCCAGTCCAGGGCAAGACCGCGACGGAAACGTCGCACACCGAACACGTTGAGACATGCACATGCGACCGTGACGGCAAAGATCGCGGCGCCGACGCCGGTAGGAGCCGTGATGCCATGGGGCCGCCAGAGATCCTGGTTATTGCCTGAACGAAGGTAGAAATACGCAAACGCCAGCGAGGCAAAGGCGAATGTCCATATGCCAATGACGAGTCGCCCACCCGTCCACAGCGCCCCTTCTTGGGCCCGCAGTTCAAAGGCGATTTCCTCCGGCGTCTCATTGAGGTGCAGGAAGCCGGGGGATCGCTCGGTCACGATTTTGTCGCCTGACGACACGGCGTCTCCAGTCACAGGATTGGCGGGCGCGGGTCGAGGTCGTCGCCTCCGCCCGTGGACAGGTCATCGGGATCGACCGGATCGGACGAGATCCGGCCAGCTGCGATCAACTCACGCCCGAGGTCGGCCACCGCGGGAGCATCACGTTCTCCGTAGTGGTAGGGATCGTCAAGCACCACGGGGATGCGTTCGAAGTTGTACCAAGGGACGGGCGTCGCCGTCTGCCACTCGAGACCTCTCGAGTGCCAGGGATTGTCGGGTGCCTTCCTTGGGTTTATGTAGACGGACCAGAGGAAGTTGATGATGAAGAGGAAGAAGGAAGCGCCGAGGAAGAAGGCGCTGACCGACGAGATGTCGTTCAACGGCTGCAGGTTCTGGGCGTACTCGAAGACCCGGCGTGGCTGACCCAAGAGCCCGACAAGGAAGAGTGGGAAGAACGTCAGGTTGAAGAAGATGAAGAACGTCCAGAAGTGCCACTGGCTGAGCTTGCGGTTCAAGGTCTTCCCCGTGATCTTGGGCAGCCAGAAGTACAGGCCAGCGAACAGCGCGAAGATCAACCCTCCCATGATGGTGTAGTGGAAGTGTGAGAGCACGAAGAAACTCCCGTGCACGGTCACGTTGACGGGGACATCCGAGAGGAAGACGCCCGTCACGCCACCGATGAGGAAGTTGAAGAGCATGCCGAGACAGAAGAGCATCGGTGGATCGAATCGCATCTTCGCCTTCCAGAGGGTGCCCAGCGTCACCAGATAGAGAAACCCGGTGGGAATCGAGATGAGCTCGGTCGTGAGCATGAACAGCGGGCGCATGTCCGGATTGATGCCGCTCTGGAACAGGTGGTGCTGCCAGACGAAAAACGACAATAGGGCCACTCCGAGCATGCCGGCCGCCGCCGTCCTATACGCGAAGAGGGGCTTTCGGGTGAACACCGGCAGTATCTCCATGACGATGCCGAACCCGGGCAGCGCCATGATGTACACCTCGGGATGCCCGAAGAACCAGAAGAGGTTCTGCCACAAGAAGCTGCTGCCTCCGTGCTCGTTGACGAAGAAGGCGGTCTGCGCGGTCCGGTCCAGAATGCCGAAGAGGCCGGCAACCACCAAGGTGGGCGTGGCGAGGGTCAACAGTGCGCACGTGGCCAGTACCGCCCAGACGAAGATCGGAACCCTGTTCCAGGTCATGCCAGGGGCGCGGTAATGGATGATGGTGGCGGCCAGATTGAACCCGGCGCAGATCATGCCTATGCCGATCACGGCAAAGCCCACAAGGTACGCATCCATCCCGCCCGACGCCTGCGTCTGAAGCGGGGCATAGCCGGTCCAACCCGTCGGAAAGCCGCCGAGCGGCAGGGCGGTGAGAATGACCGCGTAGCCGGCCATGAAGATCCAGAACGAGAAGGCCTCGACGCGGGGATAGGCCATCCGGCGGCTCCCGATCATGAGCGGCACCAAATAGTTTCCCAGTGGCCCCACGACGGCCGATGACGCCATCATCATCATCATGGTTCCGTGCTCGCCGACGATGTTGATGTAGGTGCCCGGTCCGAACGCGTGCGACGTCGGGCTGAGCAGCTCGGTCCGAATCGCCATGGCCAACAGGCCGGCCGTGAAGAGGAACAACAGAACGCCAACCGTGTACTGCAGCCCGACGACCTTGTGGTCCTCGGTCATGCGGAAATAGCGCACCCAGCTCTGCTCGGGCACCGACGGAGCCGGTTCCCGACCCAACATTTTGACAAGCGGGTAGTTCAGGGCGCCGATGCCGGCCATCCACCCGACGACGCCGAAGGACAGTGCCAGAACGTTCGCCACGTCGTTCTGCCCGCTGTTCTGCACGTTGGAGTAACCGCTCGCAATCACGTTACCCAGCCAGTGCCCGACCAGGTATCCGACGACTCCACCGGCGATGGCCCACAACACGTTCGGGCGAAGCCACTCGCTCCGCGTACTCAGTGGGTGCTGGCGAGTAGCCGTCTCGCCGGGGAAATGTTCGGGAGACTGTTGGGTTACGTCGATCGCCATTGTGCTCAATCGCCCTTTGCTGGTTGTGCCGAACGCGTGAAGAAACTCGTCATCATGGTTGCCTCATCCCTACGGCGCCGGTTTCGCCGGCGTGGCGCCGTAGGTCTCGGTCTTCGAGTAAGGATCGACGTTGTCGGGGTAGAACCCTCCATCGGCTCCGTTGGCGTCGGGGACATACGTGTAGGAAAAGGGTGGTAACAGTCTCGTGTTGGCCCGCAGGCTCCGTTGGGTGGCCGTGGCCCAGGCCTGAAAGGCGGTCGGCGACACCACGGTCCCCGAGTTGTACATGGCGCCGTGCCAGATACCGCACAGTTCCGAGCAGCGAACGATAAAGCTCCCCAGTTGTGCCGTCGTCGTAAAGGCCACGTTGTCCTGGGCCGGGTTCGCATCGGCCTTGACCCCGAGTTGATAGGCCCAGAAGCTGTGAATCACGTCGAGCGACGTCACGTGGAAGGCGATTGTGGTGTGATCCGGGATCACCAGTTCGTTCGTCTCGAACCCACCGTAGGTGGGGTAGCGATACGTGAATTTCCACTGTTGCCCGATCACCTGGATCGGGAGCACCGTGTGCGATGCCGGTGTCCAGATCGGGCTCGGTCCCTGACCGCCGCCGGCCCCACCGGGCTGGACCAATTCATACGTACCGAATCCGGCAAGGAAGAGGACGATCACCGTAGTGGTGAGAATCCAGCCCACCTGAATCGAGGTGTTACCACGCGCCGCCGGTCCGCCCACCGGGTCTGGCCCGCCACGGGAGGCTCGCCACAGCACGATGGCGTACACCATGAAAATCCAGACGCCCAGAAGGACGGGGAGGGCGATGACGAAAAGCACGTTGAAATCGAACTGCGCACCGGCCGCTGTGTCTGTCATCCGCCCCGGAGGGATGTGGGGCCCGGCGAACACATAGAACAGTGGATCGAGAATGGCGGACGCCACGGCCCACACGGCGATGAGCCGCCACCAGTGGTGCACTTCAGTCGGTGTGACGTCTTCGTCGGCTGGCTGCGACCCGGCAGACGAGATTTCGCTCCCCTCGCTCATGACACCACCTTCATGAAGCCGCCCATGTACCCGAGGGTCTGCATCGGTCCCCCGTTGCCGAAGAGAAATCCCAGTGCACAGGGTACGAAGCACTGCCATGGGTATTGCCCGGGCCCCGGGGATGTGAATGAAAATTTGATCACTTGATTGGGGGACTTCGGGGAGCACGGCGCGACGCCACACAGGTCGGCGTTGCCGTTGTTCCCGTAGAGAGGGACATTGATGCCGAGCGTGGGGATGGAGAAGGTATGGCCCACCCCGTTGCCGGCGTTCGAATTAATGAGGTGGAAGGACTTGCCGTTGAGGAAGGCAACATGGCCGACCGTCCCGGTGACCAGGCCGAGTTGCTGGTTGCGCAACGGGCTGCCCGAGTCGTAGTTGTAGATCGTCACGTCGATCCGGGTATGGGCGGGGACCTGCCACAGCGTCGTGTGGACCCAATTGCCTTGGGGCGACCTGGTCAGGTACGAAACCCAGGTCGGGTGAGGGGCCGATCCGTAGGCACCGACAGCCTGGAGGGTGACGTCAACGGGCTGACCGGCCTGGTGCCCAGCGGTGTAGTCCACCGTGGGCGGCTCCTTCGCCAGGGCGAGTACGGCGAACATGACCCCCAAAGCGGCGACCACGAAAGCCCCGATCGCTATGGTCATCTTCCAGCGTCTCGACACCCAGGCTCCGATCCCTTATCACTGCGATCATCGGAGAACCCCCTTCGAGGTGTTCTCTTGCCTCCTTGACATGCCCCCCAGCGACTTCCCAGCACAGTCTCTGCCTTGTCACACTACGGTCAAGACCAGGTGCAGTCAATCAACTTGTGAGGCGGTCTCGCTGGCACGCGAGAGCGCCAGTGGGAGCGCCCCCCGCTCCGCGGGGTCAGCCCGCCCTTCCCGGCTCGCGCACGGCGGGGTTGCGCAGCTGTTCGATCGACGGGCCCGGGTCCCGGTGGAACAACCGGTCGACCGAGGCCGAAAACCCGACGCCGCTGTCTATGCCACGTTTGATGACATAGCCGAGGGCCGGCACGGCCCAAAAGTCCCCACAGATCCACAGGATGGCCGCGCCGATCTGCTGGTCGGCGAATGGCGACAAGGAGACGCCGGGGACGTGCGCGTACACGCCGTACCAGCTGCTCGCACTGAAGATGGATAGCGACATGGCGAGGACGAACATGACCACGTTGGTTCCGATAATGGCTCCCATCTGCCACAAGGGGGAGGTCTTCACCCGGAACGGATGTGACGGAATGATGGTCAGCCAGAACAAGACGCCGGTCACCAGGAAGCTGGCGTGCATGAGCCAGATGTGGACGGCCTGGTTGTTCTCAGCCAGATCGAAGAGGGTGGGGACATGCCACACGATCATGACTAGGTTGAACGACACGATCGCCGTCCAGGGGTTGGTCACGAAATGGCCCAGGGCACGCAACGGTGACGACCAGCGCCCGAGCAATAGCGCCCGTCCCGCCCGGCGGCGCACATCCACCGGCAGACCGTGGACCAGCGGGATCCACGGCGCTCCGATGACAATGAGAACCGGGACAAAAAAGGCAATGAGGATGTGTTCGATCATGTGGACGAAGAAGTAGCTGCCGGCCCAGTAGTCGATGGGCGACATGATCGCAAGCAGCAGCAGCCCCAGACCCGCGTAAAAGAAATATGAGCGCTTGCGTCGCTCGCTGCTCCGTCGGGCGATGGATCGTCGCTTGAGGTTGGCCAGGCCGCGTTCGTGCAGAATGACGACAAGAGCCACTCCTACGACAGACGGATCGAAGCTCCAGTTCTCGGCCAGATAGTTCACGTGACGTCAGCACCCTCGATCACGGTGGTCGTGACACGGTAGCGCCTCGACACGCGTCATGACGAGCCGTAGGCAATCGGAACGTCCATCGTCTGGGAGGGGGACCACGAAACTCCATTCGGCGCCAATGTGAAGATGCGGAGCCTTGATCCGTCGACGCTGAAGGCATTGATGCTTCCGTCAGCCAGAATGGAGACCGTCTGGGCTCCGGTCGGTGGCGTTGGCAGTCGACGCCAAGGTTGAGCTGGGCCGACCGCCTCTTCGAGCATCGCTGGCTTCCCCCGCTCTGCGACGACCACCAGCTGTTGGCCGCTCGCACCCACTGCACTTGCCCGCAAGGCCGGTGCCCCCCCGAGGGCCAGCCGGGAGGACTCGCTCCATGAGCCCGTAGCCGACCCCCACACTCCGAGGAGGCCGATTCCGCCGCGGCCTCCTTCAGCCAAGAGCGCCGTCGTCGTCACACCGGATGAATCGAGCCGCAGGATCCTGGTTGTAGTCCCGCGCAACGAACCGCGGAGGGACGGCCCGATCAACTTCCAGTACGAGCCGAGGTGGGCGAAGATCCCCACCTGTCCCTCCCGGCGACAACCAGTTCCGACAAGGGGGATGTTCGACGAAGTGAGGCTGACGGCATAAAGCCCGGTGGCGCCGCACGCCGTGTCGGATCCGCTGGCCAGCAGCCGGGATCCGGGCAGTGGGTGCCAGTCGAGGAGGGGTCCCTTCGAGGTGAGGACCGGCGCGGCGGCGTCACGTACGAGCGCCAGCGCCGTACCAGCGTTTCCGGTGGTGGCCGACAGAGAATCGGGAGTGGCGACCAGCGATTGCGGGACGAGCGCCGGCGCCCAGGTCGCTCCATCGTCGCTGCTCCGCGCTAATGGCGAGTAGTGGAGTAACTGGCTGGGTGCAAATCCGACGGCCACCCCACCGACTCCGGCGACTGACACCACCAGTCCGCCGTTATCGGCGACGCCGGGGGGAGTGACCAGGTGCCATAACGACGCAGTCGGAGCCTTGTAGAAGAGCTGCCAGAACGTGTTGAGCGGTTGGTTCAGCTGACCCATGGCCACCACGGCCCACGACCCCGTGGGGGTAGTGACGGCGCTGGCCAGCGGCGCGCGGATAGCGGGAAGGCTCGGGGCGGTGGTACTGGACCCCGCACTGGTCGCCGACACGCAGCACAGCGCCAGCTGCAACGCGACAACGAGGGCGACCAGGGGGACCCGCCGGGGTCGATGCCTCACGAATTGCGCACGAGATCGATACGGTCGAGGAGAAGGGTGGAGAATGACGTCGACGCGGTCCCTCCACTCCCAGGGTCATCCTCAAGTTCGGCCCGCTCGTGTCCCCGTTCGTCGATAACGAAGGCAAGGTCGCTGTGGGCGATCATCGCCCCGGCACCGGGGGTCTGGACCAGGACGCCGTATGAGTTCCAGACCTGGCGGAGCTGCTCGACGGATCCGGTCAGGAAGAGCCAGTTGGTGATGTGGGCCAGGCCTTCCTGGCGGTCGAACGCCTGCGTAAAGGCGACGGATCGATAGATCGGATTGGCGACGATCGCAATGAAGTAGACGCTGCTCTTCTGCGCACCCAGGCGCTCGTCGGCCTGAAGAAACTCCTGCGCGATGAGCGGACAATCCGAGGTACATACCGGGTCGAGGAATGTCAGGGCCAAGGTATGGCCCCGTAGGCTCGAGAGGCTCACCGGGTTGCCGTGTTGATCTATCAGCGAGAACGGGGGCGCTGGCGAGTCGATCACGTTCGGTGTGCCGTTGGTGGCTTCCGAGATGATCGGGTCGGCATTGGGATTGGCGGCCGCCAACGTCATGGGAGCCGTACCCACCAGCACAATGGCTAGAGCACCCAAGGCGGCGACCAGACGAATCAGGTAGACCGGCGTGACCCATTCCCACCAGCGACCCCCGGGCGTTGCCCGGTGGACGACCTCGTCAGCCGCGTCGGTCTCTCCGATCGGCGCTGGGAGCCGGACCATGGCGACGTAGCCGGCGACGAGGATGAGGGCGCTGGGCAACATGTTATTGACGTCCGTCCCGGTGCCACCCAAGAACCCGGTGTCCTCCACCAGCACCCAATCCGCCAAGCAGAGCGCCACGGCGCAGATCACGGCCGGAAGAACCAGGCGACGCCTGCCTGAGCAGAGGGCGACGCCGATGGCCAGCATGACGATGACAACCCCAAGGTTCACGGCCCATCCGTGGGCGGTGTCGAAGTTTCCGAAGGACGACAACCACGCAGCGAGGAAGTGCGGCTGGGAGGTCTGCGCCATCTGAGCCACCATGGAGGCCAGAGTTCCGACGTGCGCGGTCGAGTGCAGCCGACCCTGCCAGAATCCACGTCCGGGCCAGGCCTGGAGCACCGCCATGCCGATGAAAAAAACGCCGGTGAAGGTCAGAACCAGGCGGCCGAGCCGGGGCGTCGCGTACGCCCGATCCGGGAGCGCCACCAGGACGCCGCCGACGCAATAGAGGAGCACGGCACCGGGGGCGCCGAACAGCCATGAAACGCCCGGTGCGAAGATACCGCCGAACGCCTCTCCGAACACCCAGACTATGAGACCCCAGCCCACACTGGCCAAGCCACCAAGCCGAGACCACAGCCCGCGTGCGGCGACCAGGAGCCATAGCCCCAACCCGACCTGTATCCAAACGGTTGCGGCGGCCGCCTGGACCGGGTGCAACGACCAGATGTTGAGACCGCTGTTGACCACGTGCTGCACCCACGCTGGTGAGGTGCTGGCCGAAGGCTTAATAACTGTTGTCGGTAGCCCAAGCGGCATCGAGGTCTGTAACTGGAGCAGCCCGTCGAAGATCCACATGGCACCGAAGCCGATGCGCAGGATTCGGCGGGCCGGGGGTTCGGAGTGGTTCCAGCGGGGGCCCGTCGGGAACGTCGCCCGTCCCGCCGCTGCCAGGCGTCGGTACTGGACGGACCGAATCACATTGAAGGTGACCCCCAAAACCGCTCCAATGATGAGAACAACGAACAGCTGATGCAAGAGCGCAGAATGAAATGCCGTCACGATCGTGGGGTTGTCCGACTGAAGGGTACGACCCATTCCCGGCATGGTTCAGAAGCTTCCTTCAGGCTCGCAGGGAACCGAGCATGTCCGGGCCACGCGGACGAGGCTATCCCTTCGAGCGAAGGGCAAGGAGGTGGCCGATTCTCTCGCGCCGATGGGACTCGCCGCAGGGTTGGGACGGCGCACTCCGCAGCAGACGGCTGCGCAGTCCTATGCTGAGCGAGATGGCAATCCTGGCTCCTCTGGATGTGAGCGCCGGTAGCGTGCGATCGGCCATTGGCGCGTACGTCGCCCTCACCAAGCCCCGCATCATCGAGCTGTTGCTCATCACCACTGTCCCGACGATGATAGTTGCGAAGCGCGGCTTGCCCTCGATCTGGCTGATACTTGCCACGGTGATCGGAGGCGCGCTCGCCGCGGGCGGAGCCAACGCCATCAACATGGTGGTCGACCGCGACATCGATCGCCTCATGAACCGCACCAAGAAGCGACCTCTGGTTACCGGAGCAATGACGCCGCGCGCTGCGCTGATTTTCGCACTCACGCTGGAGGTATTGGCATTCTCCGAGTTGTGGGGTGCGGTGAATCTGCTCTCAGCAATCCTCGCAGTGTCTGCCACCATCTTCTATGTCTTCGTCTACACCCTGTGGCTCAAGCGCCGTTCCTCGCAGAACATCGTCATTGGGGGCGCTGCAGGAGCTGTCCCCGTCCTTGTCGGTTGGGCCGCCGTGACCAATGGCCTCTCCTGGGCACCCGTGGTGCTCTTCGCCATTATCTTCGTCTGGACACCACCTCATTTCTGGTCTCTAGCCGTCCGCTACAAGGAGGACTACGCCGCAGCCAATGTGCCGATGCTGCCCGTTGTGGCGTCCATGAAGAGGACTACCCGCGAGATCGTCCTCTATACGGTGACCCTCGTTGGCATTTCGCTTCTCTTCGGACCAATCGCTCACCTTGGATTGGGCTACATGATCGCTGCCGTCGTACTCGGTGGCGGGTTCTTGTTCATGACCACTCGCTTATGGAACCGGGCCCGCACCGATCACGTCACCGCCAAGGAGGCCATGCAGGTCTTCAGCTACTCCATCACCTATCTCACGCTGCTGTTCGTCGCCATGGCTGGCGACGTGCTGATCAGGTCCCACATTCGCTGAACAATTCGCCGGGCCAGAAGACTCGTGCGTTCATCCCACTTTGAGTCGGTGATCTGACGAACCTGACCTGACGCGGCGCCCGTCCCGTAATGTCAGATTGAGCCCCAACGAGTCGGTTGAATCTCATCTGTACGCATCTTGCCCGGGGATGCTCACACTACTTGCGGCAAATTCAAGGTCCCATCGCACGCGAAAGAAACGACGCTCGTGTGTGGTGGCTTCACAGTGGTGCAAACCGCAAAGTTGACCTACGAAGCAGAGATTGTGGTGGTCCCGGGGATATCGTGGCCGCAGAATGGCTTGGGCGACACGGGGACAAAGCCGGTCTTCGTGGCCTTTACGATCCACGAGCAGGTCGGCGGATCGTGGCCGAAGATCGTCGAATAATTGACCGTGATCGGAAGCAGTCCGTTCGCGTTGTAGGCCTTGATGCTGCGCAGGTCCTTAATCACGGCCGCATGGGTGGGATTAGTCCCCGCCATTTGGAGCCCCTTGATCATGAGGTCAGCGCCCACCCATGAGTTAACCTGGCCATAGGTGGCGAACTGGCTCTTCGAGAAGTGGGCATACTTCTCCATGGCTGCCTGCATCTGCTTGGTGGCAGCATTGGGCAGCGACCACGGACGGAACGCGCTGAGGAAATAGGAACCCTGCAGGCCGGCCCAGGCCGGTGAGTTAATGACGTCGGGTTCGTAGCCCGTGGCGAACAGCGCCGCCTTGAGCTTAATACCGGCCTGCTTGAATGCCGTGGCGAGAGCGAAGTTCGAGTTGTTGTCCATGCTCGGCGTCATTGCGTTGACACCATGCTGCTTAGCGGTTAGGGCTTCTGTCGTGAAGTTGGTTCCACCGAAGGGAACCGAGGTATCTTCAACCCCGATCGTTCCTCCGGCGCTCTTGAAAGCCTCTGCGGCACCTCTCGCCGAGGCGGCGGATTGCGGCGAAATGCCGTAACCGTATGTCCCGATAACCGTGCCACCGTGCGACTTCAAGAAGCCTCCGACCAGAGTGTTAACCGGGTACTTGGGGTTGACGCTGCCATGGTCGGCCGAGAACATGTTCGTGTAGGGCTGTTGACCCCATTCAGGTCCATCGGAATATGAGCCCGTGACCGGGATGCCTTGCTGGTTCGGGAACTTGGCGGCAGCGAAAAACAGCGGGCTTTGCGAGACGATGCCGAAGGCTCCCTTCGAGAGAGCATCCTGGACGGCGGTCGGGGCGAATGAGGGGCTGGTCTGGTCGTCGACAACGAGGGGGACGAGCTTGTGCCCGTTCACCCCGCCCATGGCATTCTGCAGATCGATCCGCGCCAGAAAGCCTGCCGGCGTCGTCGCGTCCTCGGACGCTCCGGGGCCCGTCAACGACGATACATAGGCAATGGTGATAGGCGAGCCAGCAGCTGAAGCCTGCGTGGAAGCCGCACCCGACAGAGTCGTCAAGAAAGCGAGCAACATGGCGATTGCGAAGAGAACCCGAAAGACACAAGTGCGCATTTGATATTTCCTCCCCCAAAGGCAGCGATCCATCGAACGGTACGGCCCAGGTAATAGGCAGCGACCGAAGGACAGCTAAAGTTGTACTGACCAAACGGTACAATAACTTGTAACGAGAGCGCAATGCAAGCGCAAGGCCTTTCCGGTGTGAGTTGCTCGAATGGGCTGCTCAGACGCAAAATTTGCGGATTCGATAATTCTGGCGATTGTCTAATGGGCCGATACTCGGCACCGCGGACTGGCGCCGGATGGGATCTTGTGCTTACAACCGTGCACCTGCCGCTGATCGGCCCGATCAGGACACCTGGACCCATGCCATGTATCAAGTGGGCGCGACTGCGATGAACTTCGTTGAGCGGTCCTCACCGAACTCTCCCATGGGTCGACCTCACCGTCGCCAAGCTGAAGGGCATGGGAGTTCGGAGAATTCTGTCCTCAGATGTCCATCCGCGGTCCCCTGGTTCGTCTACTGGGTGAAGTATCCCGCTACCAAAAAGGAGATCAACAAATGCCTACATACATTTTCAGTTACCGCCCGGCCAAGGATTTTGACTCTCTGGCCGACCCGAGCACGTTGCCGGCATGGGGAACGTTCCTCAATGAAGTCGTTGCACCCCGTGTGGTCGACCCAGGGCGGCCGGTCTTCGAGCCCCCGTCGTTGATCGGCGAGGTGGGGGCGTCCACCCGGCTCGGCGGTTACTCGATCGTCACCGCTGACGATCTGGAGGACGCCGTGTCGATGGCGAAAAGATGCCCAACCATCGAACGCGGAGGCGGCGTTGAGGTCGGCCTCCTTGCTGAGCTGCCTCAGGAGCACCCAGCGGAGCAGATGCGCTCGCAACTTTCGGGCGCCTAACACCAGAGTCATAACCTTGAGTCACAGCGGACCGGGCACCCGCGCCCGGTCCGCTTGGCCTTTCCGAGAACCATGAGAAATCACCAGACGCTTGGGTGAGCGGCGTGGTGACGCCGACTCACGAGGAGGTTGCAACAAGAGATGCGCTACGTCCTATTGATATGCAATGACGAATCGGAACAGTTGACCCAGGAAGAGAGAGAGGAGCGCTACGCCGCCTACACGGCATGTCAAGAGGAGATGGAGTCGCGTGGCGTGCTCGTGACTCGTGAGCGATTGCGCCCGACCTCGGCGAGCACCACCGTCAGGCTCCGCAAGAATGAGCTCGTGATTGCAGACGGTCCGTTTGCCGAGACCAAAGAGCAGATTGCAGGATACTTCGTCGTTGAGGCGAATGATCTCGATGAGGCCGTAGAACTTGCCGCGCTCATCCCCGCTGCACATCACGGCACGATCGAGGTGAGACCGGTTTGGGAGATGTGACGACAGCCGAGTTCGCGGTCGCCGAGGCGTTCCGCTGCGAGTGGGGCGGGGTTGTCGCTCATGTCATTCGAGTAACAGGAAACTGGGACTTGGCCGAAGAATGCGCGCAAGACGCGTTCACCAAGGCGCTCGAGAACTGGGCTCGAGAGGGTGTCCCTGTCAATCCGGCTGGATGGTTGAAGACGACGGCTCGAAACCGAGCCTACGACCGGCTCCGTCGCGAACGTGTGGGCCAGGCCAAGATCGAGCAGGTCGCCAGGAACATGCATACCGCTGAACAAGATGAGGCCGGCAACAATGGGCTCAGCGACGATCGCCTTCGATTGCTTTTCACCTGCTGCCACCCTGCGTTGCCAGCTGAGGCGCAAGTGGCGCTGGCCTTGCGCACACTTCTCGGACTGACGACGGTCGAGATCGCTCGGGCATTCCTTGTCCCCGAAGAGACAATGGCCAAGCGGCTTGTGCGGGCTAAACACAAGATCCGGGACGCGGCCATCCCGTACCGTCTTCCTCCGGCCCACCGGCTTCCGGATCGCTTGGTGGGAGTCCTGGCGGCTCTCTATGGCCTGTTCAACGAAGGTTATGGAGCGAGTGCCGGCGTGGAACTGATGCGTAGCGCGCTGAGTGAGGAGGCGATACGACTGGGACGACTCCTGTGTCAACTGATGCCCGATGAGCCCGAAGCATTGGGCCTCGTGAGTCTCATGATGTTGCACAATGCCCGGCGGCGCTCCCGGGTCGATGCGTCCGGCGAGCTGGTGCTTTTGGAAGATCAGGACCGCAACCTCTGGGACAACGAGGCTATCGAGGTCGGATGCACCCTCCTCGACTCCGCGATACGACTGGGCGAAAACGGGCCTTATCAGTTGCTCGCCGCCATAGCTGCCTGCCACGCAACCGCGCCGACCGCGAGTGACACGGACTGGGTTGAGATCGCCGGGCTCTACGAACAGTTGTACCGCATGAACCCAAGCCCGGTAATTGCGCTCAACCTAGCAGTAGCGATTGCCATGGCCGATGGGCCTGCTGAAGGACTCGCCCTGGTCGATGAGGTCGAAGCGGAGGGATCCCTTTCCGACTACTACCTCCTTCCCGCGACCCGGGCCGATCTGCTCCGCCGTCTTGGGCGAACAGAAGAGGCCGAAGTCGCGTATCGTCATGCCATTGCGATGACGCCTTCAGAGCCACAGCGTCGCTTCATGCACAGACGGATCGCCGAAATGCAAGACAAGGTGTAGTGGTTCTGGCCGTATCACCCATGCTGCTGTTCAACGACGCCTCGATGCCCGGTGCGCAATGGTTGGCCCAGCGACCTGCCCGGCATCGCTTGGTCTGTTCCTACGATGAACGATGGGAGAGCCGCATGGCTGAACCAGTTCCAATAACCGAGCTAAGCACCTTCAGCGGCCCGACCGCGACACCGACCGAATGGTCCCAGGCTCGGGATGAGCTGGCGGGCGCCGAGGTGTATTGGCTTTCGACAGTTCGGCCTGACGGGCGCCCCCATGTCACGCCCCTGTTGGCAATCTGGCTCGAAGGGGCTCTGTACTTCTGTACTGGACCAGACGAACGTAAAGCGAAGAACCTCGCGACAAACCGTCATTGCGTCCTTACGACGGGCCATAACACCCTCGATGGTCTCGATCTCGTGGTCGAAGGAACGGCCGAACACGTGAGCGACCATGTTGAGATTGGACGTGTCGCCGACACCTACGAGTCAAAGTACGGACCGCATTTCGTCGAGCCAGGTGGAACCTGGTCCGGTCTGGGTGACGCCATTCGGCGGGCAGATATTCTCGTCTACCACGTGGCTCCCGAGACCGGTTTTGGATTTGGCAAAGGAGAACCGTTCAGCCAGACGCGCTGGAGCTTTGGGTAGCCCCGTTCGCCTGCTCTGTCGTCCCTCAGGATGAGACCGTACGATGGTCTCAGCCAGGGAAGCGGTTGATGTATCTCTGCCGCGGGAGAAGTCGGCCCATGAGCCGATCCGTGAGCTTGCCGCCGCTGACAACAGGGGAGCCATTGACGATGACGTGCTCGATCCCGTTGGCTTCGGCATAGAGGCGACCGGCTGCGCCGGGCAGGTCGTAGCGCTTCGCCACTCTTGGTGACCGACGAGATCGGGATCGAAGACGACCAGATCGGCGAACCAACCTGGGACCACGTGACCCGCGTTCACGAAGCCCGTAGAGCTGAGGCCTGCACGTCGGTCATGAGGTACACGCCTCTTCCAAGGAGAGAACTTGTGACGACGGACGGCATATTCGAGCAGCACCGTGGCGTAGTTGAACGTTGCGAGCAAATCGAGGTGTGCCCCGGCGTCGGACCCGCCGATGACGCACGGCCATCGTGCCAGAGGCATAAGCGCGTCTCCCATCTTCTTTCGTATCCGCCGGGGCTGGCTCACCGAAACTGGTTAAGAGGTGATCGGCCACCGCGATGTCGCACAAGACATCGAACGGGTCGCGACCCTGCTCGGCGGCGATCTCGCCGACGGAGCGACCGTGGTACTGCTCGTTCTCGGCTGCCATGACGTCGTAATTACCTTCGACGACCAGTCGGCTACGCCCGTAGAGTGTGACCGGGTTGCTGGGCAGCACGATCGAGGCGCTCCGCTCCGTGTGGATCGGAACAGGATCGCCAGCTTCTCCGCGAGCGGGCACAAGATGACTTCTTCCCAACCTGGAGATGGCATCGAGGACGAAGCCCGAGGCGAGAGAAAGTCGGGTGGCGAATGGCGATCGGAATGGTCAAGCCGACGACCTTGCCACCCTGCCGTTTCGCCTCGCTCGGATGCATCCAGCCGCTCCATCGCTACTGCACAAGTGTCGACGGCGGTGACCGGCATGACGTTCCAGTTCAGAGGACGCTGGGCGGAAACGGACATCTCGGTCATGAGCTTGACTGCCCAGGGTTCGAAAGGCCCCGATCATGGGGATGAACTCCAAGAGACGTCCCGGCGATACTCCCGACTACCGCGTGACAAAGCGAGGATCTCGAGACTTCGCAGGCGTAACGAGATGGGACCATGCGGCCATCGGGGCCATTGTGGGTGCGGGCCCACGACGAAGAAAATCCGAGGGCGCCCGCTTCCAATCCTTCGTGCACCAGCCGCGCCATTGCCGCCATGGTCTCGGAGCTTCCCCGGGCAGTGGCGCCTTCTCCCATGACGACTCGCCGGATGGCCGAGTGGCCGGTCATGAATCCGGCGTTGATCCCGAGGCGGCCGTCACGCGTCGAGATATTCAGATGTTGAGCTCCACTGGCCCCAGGGAACGGCTGACGCGTAGTGTCTGAGAGGCATACCCTCCACGCGAGCCAACATTCGCATGAGGTAGTCGGCGTCTCGTGTGTCGTTCGAGAGCGGGACAATAGTGAAGCCAACAATCGCCCCCCAGGGCAGTGGTTACACCGTGCAACGGTGATGGAGTCAACTGCCCATCCCAGAAGACTTGGGTGTTGAAGTGCGTGTGGACATCGATGAACCCGGGTGTCACGACGTTGCCGGTGGCATCGATCTCAGTAGCGGCTTCGCCCGCGTGACCGACGGTGATGATGCGATCGCCTTGGATACCCACATCTAGCCCGTCGACGGGCTGAGCCGGTCCCGTCGATGACGACGCCCCCTCGAATGGCCAGATCAAGCATTCGGTACTCCCCCCGTCACTGGAGCAGAACTGGGAGTCGGGAAGGACCCGCACTGGAAGCGGATGGCGATAGAGCCTCGCGGCATCTCGCTACACATCTGCCGAAGCTCGTCTTCGGGGATATGGCCCCACGCCTGCTCAATCACATCCTGAGTATTGGGCCAGGTTCCGTCGCCGTGGGGATAGTCGACTTCGACCATGATGCGATCGACACCGATCGTGTGGCGGGTGTCGATGGTCGAAGGATCATCCAACGTGCAGAACCAGAAATTCCGGCGGAGCACGTCAGCCGGGCGGTCGTCCCAACCCTCCCCGTATCCAGAGCGGTCGATGATGTTGTCGAGTCGATCGACGAGCATCGCCACCCAGCCGATGCCGCCTTCGGCCATGGCCACCTTGAGGGCCGGATACCGTGCTGGCCAACCGGACCAGAGCCATTCCGAACACGCGGTCAGCGACAGTTGGCCGAAAAGCGTGGCCCCCAGTCCGATCGGTGTTCGCTTGCTCGTCGGGGACCTCGACCAACCCCGATGATCCGACATGCAAGCTCACCACGGTGTCCGTCTCGGCACAGGCCGCGGATGATCGGTTCCCCGTAAGTCCTCGAAGATCGAGGGCAGACCGATCCGATGTGGGCGTTCGGGAAGCGTGACGGACCGAAATCCCCGCTCGGCGTTTCGATAGATTTCGGCAGCTCCGACTTCAGGATCCGTCAGGTACGTGATACCCATCGGAATGATCCGCTCAGGATAGGGCGAGTACCACTCGTCGAAGAACCAGTCGTTCCATGCCCTGGTCACCGCTTGGCCCAACTCCGGGTCAGAACACTGGCTGAACACCCTCCAGCAGAAGCCTGTGATCATCGAAGGGAAATTCAGCGAAGCCCAGACGCCGTTGATATCCATGTCTCCGATGCGGGCTGTGATGTCCCAGCAACCCTTGCGCATCTGGTCGAAGCGAAAGAGTTCGAAATTCGGGCCCTCGATGCGACGGCCGGCGATGGCGTTCATCCCCACTTGGTTGTACTCGTTCCCGTCGAATTCCCACGACTGGTGCCCTTCTGCGTCCTCGACGACTCTGGGGGCGCGTTCCTGAAGATGTCCGGGAAGACGTCCTTCGAACATGTGCGGAGGTTCAACGAGATGATCGTCCACGGAAATAATGGTGTAACGGATATCCCGTGGCTCGGGCTCGGGCAAGAAAAGATCATCGACGGTGTTGGTCACTGACTTTCGCTTCCCTTCGTATTGAGGACTCAACCGGTGTGCCCGTCAAAGAAGTCGGGATTCGCATCGCTGAACATGCGTGTGACATTTCGAAACGTGAAGTCTCGAAAGTCGTCCCGCGAAATGTGACCGTCCTCCACCAGTTCCCACGCCTCCGGAAGGACTTCTCGCTGATCCGGGACATCCCAGTGACCGATATCCGAACCGAAGAATGCGTTCAGACGGACGCTGAGAGGAAAGCAGTCCTGGCGTAAATGCGAGGGCGTTCAGTGGATCGTCCGCTTCGCACCCGAAAAAGAGTTGCTCGGAAAAAATGCGAGCCACATCCGCAGGACCATCGATCCCTGACTCGACGAAATCGTCGATGGTTGCAAGATCGACGGCGGCGCTCGGACTGACCCGTGACTGACGAGCGCACGTGTTCGCGCCCCTCTGGACAAGGACCCGATAGCGAACTCATCGATGAGGCTGATTTGCCAGCTCCATGTCGATCGCGGCGGGGTCATTGGCCATGATGGCCCGCCCATTTCGCTTCTCCCAATGCCCGATCAGGTCCGAATACAGCTGTGCGGCCCACGTGACCCCACCCTCGAGAAAGGCAAATCGCAGGTCGGGGAATCGGGTCGTGACTCCTCCCATGATCAGCGAACGGCAGATCGCCTCCTGGGCTGCGGCGAAGATTACCCAGGTGGTTATAGACGTAGTTGGTAGCGGGACGTTCGCGATCCCCAACCGAACCCGATGCCGTGGAAGGCTGGAACGACTCCCAACACCTGGCAGCGGGCCCAGAGCGGGTCGTAGTCGAAATCAGAGTCATGGCCCAACGTGTCGAGCCATCCGGCGGCACCGTCGGCGCGTAGAGGCGGGGAACAACGCCGGTCATGACGACGGCTTTCAGGCCGAGAGTGCCCACCGCGTGATCGAGTTCGGCCACGGCCTCGTCGGGATTGAACATCGGAATGATCGCTGTAGGGGTCATGCGGTCCGAATAAGAACCGAAGACCTCGGCACAGTAAGTGTTCATCGCCCGAGCGCCGACTTGGCGTAGCTCGGCATCAGCGCACGACATGAGGGGTAAGTCCCACGCCCGGATAAAGCACAGCGAAGTCGATGCCGAATTCGAGGAGCCTCTCATACATCAGGGCCGGGAGGGCAGTGGTCAGGCGATCGACGGTCGGCCCGGGCGAGCCCCAGAACGGTTGACGGACAGACGTGAAACCGGAACCATCTCCGAACATCTTTCCGAGATAGCCGCCGAATGCTTTGGCGACATCCGCGACCACCGATGTCGCTGATGAGCTCGAGAATGAGCGGGATGACCTCGACGAGATGGCCGTCACCGTCGACCACGGGATGGTCGATCTGGTCTCGAATGCGTTGCACTTCGACGGAGGGAGTGAAAGACATCGCCTACCTCGCTGTTCTGGGCAAGAAGCGGACGATAGCAGCCGGATGGAACAAAAAATTTGAAAACTTGTTGAGTCCTTCTCTCCGGACACATTATGAACTGGGGTTTTCCCTTACCGCGTTCCTCCGGTGAGGACGAGGTGCCCATGACCAGGGCCGTAATCGTGTCCAGCGGTGCATCTGAACCACCCGCAGGAACGAGGTACATCGAGACGATCAGCCGTACGATCACATCGGCAAGGTGTTCCACGCTTGTCGCCCTGAGCGCACGACGTCCGAGAGTTCCAGGGTCGGGCGAAGGACCTCGGCGAGGGTGCCTATCGTGTCGGGAAGACGTTCGTCGAGGTAAGCGAGCAGGAAACCGGGGTCAACCTTCACCATCCATCGTGATGGGTGGTCGGCCACGAAGCCATGGGCATACTGCAGCAGAGCCCGGAGTTGGTCCGGACCGGCAGCAGCCTGCTGCATGGCTTCATTCGCACCCTGGTCAAAGGGACGCTGGTCATAACGTGGAGCGGCCGCCAGAAGGAGCTCCTCCCGGCTCTTGAAGTAGCGATAGAGAGTGCCCCGTGACACGCCGGCCGCCTCGCTTATCTCTCGCATGCTGAGCGTTTCCACCCCGTGTTGGCTGAGCGCAAGCAGCGCTCCCGCCAGAATGCGATCCGCAGTGGTCTGCTCCACCGAGGCATCTCCGAATGGACTACCGCTCATCTGCACGGGGCCGCTCGAACATGAGCAGACAGGCGGCCCGAGTCACCTGGGGCTTTCCATCCATAACCCGTAGACTAGACAACGCGTCTGAAAGGTTCTGACTTAACTTCGTGGATACCTGGACACCAACGATCCACCCTCGTTGATAACGGTCGGCGTGCCAACCGAATTCGAGGACCTGCTCCCCTAGGTCACGAAGGCCTCGTCAGGTCGAGGTGGTGGCAGACAATTTGAGCTCTTCGGAAATCTCTCCTCAGGACGACGCGACCGAGAGGGACCAGAAGTAGGGCACGGGCAAAGCGTACTGCAGCATGAAGGAGACGCCGTGGACGTTCTTCGCCGACGCGTAGATATACGGGGAGAAGTCCATCCAGATCGACAGTGCGTTGGTCACGATGTAGGTCTGGGCCTGATGCCACAGGGCGATGGCCTTCGGACTCTGCGGAGCCAACCCGGCGATCTGGCTCGTGATCGCGTTCAGGGCCGGATCGTTGTAGTCGCACGTGTCTCCGGTACCACCACTGAGGCTGTAGGGCCCAGTGAGGCCTTCGAGACCTCCACGAACCTCAGGATTGAGACCCAAGGGCGCGACCTTTCTCAGATAGAAATCGCTCACGAAGTTCGTGCTCGGAACGATGGTCAGCTCGACGCCGATCTTCTTCCATTGCGCCTGAAGAATCGTCACTGTTTCGGCATGCACCGGGTTGGAGGTGGTCACAATCACCGAGAGTGGGAGTCCCTTCGAGTATCCGGCTTGAGCTAGGAGTTGCTTGGCTTTCTTCGGGTTGTAGGCGTAGTGGCCATTCAGCGTCGGATCGAAATAGAGATTGCCTTTCGGCACGATCGCCCACTGGGGTTGGCCGAGCCCCTGCAACACGGCATGGTTGATGCCCGTGCGGTCGACGGCGTAGTTGAGGGCTTGACGGACCTTCGCATTGGCAAGCGGTCCGGATGTACTTACAGACCGGCATCCACAGCGTCTGGGTCTGTGCTGCTCCCGAAGCGACCACGTAGGACTGGATTCTCCCGCACGGTCGGCGACATCGGTCACTTGGACCTGAGGAGACGTTGATAAGTTCCCGACTCGAGGGCGTTCACCTGCTGCGGCCCTACTTGCACGTTCACGTAGTCGAGCATCTTTGATCTTGATGGCCTTGGCGTCCCAGTACTTCAGGTTTTTCGCAGCTAGGATGATCTTCTGCTGCCGAAACATATTGCTTGAGAACGAAGGGTCCCGCCCCAACCGGATTAATGGAGAGATTTCCTCCGGCGACGGCCTTGGGTGAAGCGAGGAAGGTCTCTTCACTTGCGAGGAAGGGGTAAAAGGCTCCGGCGACGGGTTGGGAGAACTGGATCACCAACGACAACGGTCCAGTCACAGTCGATGTTCGAGATATCTTGCAGGGTTGCATCGAACGCTGGCGAATCTGGAGGTCTTGTTACGCATGATGCCTGCAGCGGCGGCCTGCGCTGTGAGAGGTGTGCCATCGGAAAAAACGACGCCCTTGCGCAACTTGGAGGGTGATCTCCTCCGGACTGACGATTGTCGCCTTGGTGGCCAACTCGGGAAGGTAACACGTTGCCAGGGGTGGGGCGTAGCAGGGTGTCATAAATGGCCATATCCCAGGGATCCTGAACGGCTCCGACGTGAGATTTCGTGATATCGAACGTAACGGGTTCGCTGCTGAAACCAGTGAGGTCCTCCCCGATCATCACGACGCGCTGGCACTGCCGGCGCTCGGCGGCGGCGGTGCCCCACGTAGCCGACGCCGACGGTCCCGAGGATGGAGACCGTCAACGACAGGGGACACGATCGGCAGGCGCACTGCTCCATCTGCGTCCGTGCTCCGCTTGCGTATCAACGGCATTACGCTCTCTTTTCATAACTGGCCTCGAATCGGTCACTATGTCCCCCTCGGTCCGTCTCGTGTTCGTGATGACAACGCGTCAGTCTCGGTGCACAATGTCGGCGATCTCCTCTCGAGGTGCGACCGTGTAATCGGTCCCCCCTCAACCACCACTTGATGGAGTTCACCCGTCCACGGAAACGGCGGGGTGTACTCATCGCTCACGGGAAACCCGCTGTCATAGCCGAGACGCAGAGCATTCCCATCGGCTTGGCCACCCAAGGCGGTCCCCGGCGGGTAACGCCCCGGCTCCCACGCGCTTGTCGTCGACCCAGAGCGAAATGTCGGCCGTTCCTTCTTCGCTCAAGAGATACTCGACGGCGATCATCCTCCGACCGGGTGGAAGGGTAGCTGTCGGCACGAACCGCATAGAGGCGTGCTGAGCGAATTCACGAGAAAGGCGAGCCGGCCATCATCACAACCAGGGCCCAGCCGCCGGTCCATTTGCCTTGCGCACAGAGGACTCCCTTGGCCGCCATTATCGGGGACGTCGATATCCACTTCGATGCGCCCGCCGAATGCCAGCATGGGAACGGCTTCATCGGCGATCGGGCCGGCACCTGGGAAAAAGACCTTGCGGCCCAGGGGAGAACGTGTACGGTGCGGACATGGCCATGACAGCATCGGGCAAGGCTCGAGCCATCCAGTTGCCCATCGGCAACACTTGGTTGCGTCCCGCTTCCGCCCACCAGAGCTGCTCGAGGCGACCGAACGAGCTCGGGGTGTGGCTTGCAGAGAGATCGTTTGTCTCTGCGAAATCTTCTTTGAGGTTGAATAGCGCCCACTGTGTCGTCGTCGATTGAGGCGCTGCCCGCGATCATGCGTTCCTCATCGGCCACGCCGCTGCGTCACGCGATTTGTGGTTGCCTTCCACCCATCGAGATACATCGAGCGAGATCCCAACATCTCGAAGTACTGCTGTTGTCGGGGGGCTGGCGCCTCAGGGCTCGTCAAAGGTGGGCCGCAGACTTGCACCGTCGACCGGCTGCTGCGACGACGCCGTCGACGATGGATGGCGCCGACACCCCGCAGGCGTCCAGCAGGGTCGGCATGAGGTCGACCACATGGCAAAACTGGGATCGCACCTGACCCATGAGCGCGTATGCCCGGACGGCCAATGGACGATCAACGGGACCCGGGTCCCACCGAGCCAGGCGTAGCGTTTCCATAGATGAAACGGGGTGTTACCGGCCCAAGCCCAACCCCAGGCGTAGTGGTTGTAAAGACGAAAACCGCCCCATTCGTCGATGTGGGCCAGATTGTCTTTGAACCGGTCAAGCCCGAGGGTGAACCGACCTTCGTTGAGTCGAACCGATTGAACTCCCTTCGGCGCTGGCCCCGTTGTCGGAGAGAAGCACGACGATCGTGTCATCGAAGAGCCCTCGACTCTCGAGAGCTGAGATGAGCCGACCGATCTGGTGGTCAGTGTGGCTCAAGAAGCCAGCGAAGACCTCTTGCGTCCGCGAGCGAAGAGGCGCCGTTCTTCAGGGGGCAAGTGCGTCCCATTTCTGAACCCAGGGAGGGCGCTCGGTGCATCGGGTGCCTTCGGGAACAACGCCGAGGTCCAGCTGGCGAGCGAACGCCAGCCTCGCGCCAGCGCTCCCAGCCGTCGTCGAACTGCCCCCGATAGCGGTCGATCCACTCGGGGGGAGCCTGGTGAGGAGCATGCTGGGCACCGGTCGCAAAGTACATGAAGAAAGGCTTGTCGGGTGTTGCATGTTGTTGATCGGAGAGTTGGCGGATCGCCGCATCCGCGAGGTCTTCAGTGAGGTGATAGCCCTCTTCAGGGCTCTTTGGCGGATCGATGAAGTGGTTGTCGGAGACGAGGTTGGGTGTCCACTGATTGGTATCGGCATGCAGGAATCCGTAGAACCGTTCGAAGCCTTGTCCGAGGGGCCAGTGACCAAACGGGCCGGAGGCGGTTCGGTCCCAACGGGGTGTGAGATGCCATTTGCCGAACGCCATGGTGGAATAACCGGCATCTCGAAAATGTCGGGCCATGGTCGCGGCCGAAGGCGGTAGTTTCCCGGCGTAACCGGGGAGCCGCATGGGGATGTCAGGTACGAATCCCATCCCGACGGCATGATGGTTGCGGCCGGTAAGGAGTGAGGCTCGAGTCGGTGAGCACAGAGCGGTGACGTGAAATCGGTTGTAGCGGAGTCCACCTTTTGCCAAACGGTCGATGTTGGGCGTGGCCACATCCGATCCGAAACTGCCCAGCTGACAGAACCCGACATCGTCGAGCAGGATCACGACAACGTTGGGTCCGCTCGGTAGTGTGAGGGCGCAGTAGGAGTCAGGTCTGAGAACACTTTCACCGATAGTTCGGCCGAATTGACTGTCGGGCACCATGGCGGAGGTCATGCAGGCTCCTGATCGCAGATCTCGAGATGGACCAGCCACCGGGGAATCCCCCCAAGTGCGGTCGTCATCCTGGGCTTGTACCTTTAAAGGTTTACAGTTACGTAGCTTTATGAGTTTTAAGTCAGCATGTCGAGAATATCCGGAAAATCAGAATGGCCTCATTGAAGGAGTACCCTCCGATCATGAAAAAGGTGCCGACAGCGAGCAGGCAGAGGACCGCCTCGCGTTCACATCAAGCCGGCCAACCAGAAGCACCTTCGCAGTCGGAAATCGGGGAACGGAGCAACGGGCGACGTTCACAGACGATCCGACATCCTCGAGGCGGCAGTGGAATTGTTCGCCAAAGGAGGCTCGCGGGGGACACCGATGGCAGCCATCGCAGAACGAATCGGTGTGTCGATCCCGGCTATTACTCACCATTTCGGCTCGAAATATGGCCTCTTCATGGAGGTCGTTGCGGTCAGCGACAGTATCGACGAGACGCGCACGACACGTAGTGGAGGCCGAGAGCGGGATCGAACGGCTGTAGGCGCCATTCGCTTCTGGGCCCATGAGTTGACCGCTGACTCCGCCCTCGCCAACCTTTCGCGGCTGACGCTGGTAATGACGGTCGAGGCACTCGATGCAGATTTCCCGGCCCACGAACATTTCGTCGTACGTCACCGGCGATTTCGCGCATCAGATTGCGGGAACTTTGGCAGATGGCCAGCGGGATGGATCGATCAAAAAGGGAATTCGACCCAGACCGAATGGCGATAGAGATAATGGGTTTTGTCCAGGGGGCCGTGCTCCAGTGGCATCTCGATCCCGATGTCAATCGACCTGTGCTTTGGTCTTCGATCAGCTACTTCGATCGACTGGTCAAGGATCTGGCTAGTGAGACAGCCGTGTCGGGAACATCTTCGGGCATTGCCAAGAAACGGTCGGTAACGAAGCAACCCTCCACGTCGACGGTTGATGCGAAGGGCAGTGCACCGCGCCGCGAGATCTGCTCGGTCAATGACGCTTGCGGGCACCTCGTCTCTTGACTTTCTGACGACGGTGACGCACATCGGCTCCCCGGACAAGAAATGGAAGGGGGGGAGTTCGCATCGATCCCGAGACAGCCGGTGTGGCGCACCGACGCTCGCTGACGATTCGTAGACCGGCTACGACGGGCCGCTGCCGCGCAGGCGGCTGGCAAGTGCGACCTTCGTCTCGGCATTGTTGGCCCAATCGAAGTCCCCGGTAATTTCACGGTACCGAGCCGTGTCTTGCATGATCATGGCCCTGCGGACGCGGACGTAGGCTCGGACGGTGGTCTGAGGGTTCTCGAGGATCTGGCGGGCAAGGTCCTCGGCAGCGCTGATGTGGTCGTCATCCTCCACCAAGCGGGTGAGCATGCCGCCGGCCCACGCTTCCTCGGCGCCGAACATCCGACCGGTCATGGCGACATCGTTTGCGAATGCGGGATGGCCGAGTCGCGGCAGCAGAGCCGGCATCGCAAGTCCGATCTTTGTCTCCGTCACCTGGAACTTGGCGCTCCGTGTCGCAACCAGGTGATCACAGAGGAGCGCCGTGGCAAAAGCATGACCCAAGCAGTAGCCGTGGACTGCAGCGATGATCGGCTTCCACGTCGTGGCAGTAAGGAACGAGTCTTGCTCTGTCGCGCGGCCCTTTGTAGACCCCTCCTCTACGGATTTCTGCAACCGCTCCTGCAGATCGCCACCGCTCGAGAAGGAAGGGCCATTTCCCGACAAGATCGCGATGTTCACGGTTTCGTCGCTATCGAGTCTCTCCAGGGCCGCAATGAGCGCCTCGATGTCCTCGTCTCGCAACGCATTGTGCTTCTCCCGCCGGTCAAACGCGATGTAGGCGATCCCTTCGCGCGCTTCATAGGTGACGGTCATCCGGTGCTCCTCCATGGGGTACGTGTGCTTGTCGGTCTGCCCAACTTAGGGTAAAGCACGCCCGCTGGCCGAGTAACAGCGTCGCTGCCTCGTAGCGCCAGTCATCGCGCGAAACGAATCCCCCCGACGGTCGTCGAGGCCCGCCGGCACAAGAGGGACAGCTGACTTCGATCCGCTGTGTGGTCCGGGTACGTTCGCTTCAAGATATCGTGATGCAGGGCTCATGCCTCTCGCCCTTCCGTTGGGATCCGCGTGCATACCCGCGCTCGATGGCCAGCTTTACGGGGAGCCCCTCGTTTCGTCCGGTCGAGTCTATGTGGCGACGGAGAACGACACGCTGTATGCGCTCTCCTCCTCGAGCGGGTCGGTGATCTGGTCGACGCATCTGGGCACTCCTGTTCCTTCGTGTGACCTACCGTGCGGCAACATCACGCCAACCATCGGCATAACCGGAACGCCGGTCATTGATGAGAACTTGTCTGAAATCTTCGTGGTGGCCGACGAACTGGTCAACGGTAGTCCTGCGCATCGGTTGATTGGCGTGAACACTGCAACGGGCAAGACCGAGATGACACAAGACGTGGACCCGAGCGGCTCTGACCCGGCGGCACTCTTGCAAAGGACCGGACTCACTCTCGACGGCGGCAAGGTCGTGTTCGGCATCGGAGCCAATTACGGCGACTGTGCCACCTATCGCGGTCGAGTCGCCGCTGTCAGCGAAACTGGGGGAACGCCGAGTTTCTTCACGGTCGATGCCGCCGCTGGCGAGAGCCAAGGCGCCATCTGGATGGGGGGCGCTGCTCCTGCCGTTGACGCCGATGGCCACATTTGGGTCGGGGTCGGTAATGGCTCGGTCACTACGGCCGGCCAGACCTACGACGACAGCGACTCAGCGCTTGAGCTGTCATCCTCTCTGGCGCTCTTGCAGTATTTCGCTCCGACTACCTGGCCTCAGAACAATGCCAGTGACATGGACATGACGATTGCACCTGTCTGGCTCCCCGATGGACAGGTCATTTTGGCTGGTAAATCACGCATCGTCTATCTGCTCAACGGTGCGGATCTGGGCGGAATCGGTGGTCAGCAAGCCGCTCTCCCCTCGGGATGCGCTGATGACATCGACGGAGGAACCGCCGTGGTGGGGACCACGGTGTACCTTCCCTGCCTCGCAGGGATCATCGCCGTCGCGGTCACCCAATCACCGGCCGCTCTGCGTATCGAGTGGAATTCACGTGTCGGCGGTGGGCCACCGATTGTGGCGGGTGGATTGATCTGGACGATCAGTCAGGTGGGCACGTTGTACGGTCTCGACGCAACCACCGGAAAGGGGCAGCAGCAGGCCCCGATTGGCGTGCCAGCGAACCACTTTCCAACTCCCGGTGTGGGAGACGGTTATTTGCTTGCGGCCAACGCCGAGCATGTCGTCGCTTTCAGGACGACATCGGCGACAGCCCCGTCAGCCACAACCACGACCACGACGACGACAACGACGACAACGACAACGCCGAGCAACTCGACTCAGCACGCCGCCGTCGCCCCTCACTCCGATTCCGGGTCGGGCGCCACCATGGTCGTCGTTGCCGGCGTCATTCTGGTTGTCGCATTGAGCGCCTGGCTCATTTGGCGCAGGCGCGTACGCCGCTCACCCTAGATGTTCCCCTGGACAGTTCCGTGACCGGCGGGGGCAGGGCTGCGCGCGATCGCACCGCATGATCCGACGGCGGACGCAGACCGGCCGAAATCCGTGCTTTGCCGTCCGCGACACGTGACCACCAGGCTCAGAGCCTTCCGATCCCTGCGGCCTCGTTCCGAGAACGCCAGTCGTCCCGCGACATGCGGGTGACGTCGACGTCGCCGGCGTGCGAACGCAGGGATCCGACGGTGGCTTGCGCCTTCGGCGTGTGCGCAAACGGGTCCCAGCTATAGAACCGGCACGCGTTCTCCCAGGTGATCTTGTGGATCTCCTCGTCGGTACACCCCGACTCCTGGAACTCCCTCCAGGCAAACTCCGGAGATTCCGGCCACGTCGTATCGGTGTGCGGATAGTCACATTCCCAGGCGATTCCCTCTATGCCGATCCGGTCCCGCAGCAGTAGGCCGGAGGGATCCGTGATGTAGCACGCCAAAATGTGATCGCGGAATACTTCCGAGGGCAGCTTTCCGCCGAAATCACTGTGAAGCCACTCCTGATTCTTGAAATGGCGATCGATTCGGTCGAAATAGAAGGGAATCCAGCCGATTCCTCCCTCAGACAGGGCGACCTTGAGGTCCGGAAATCGACGCAGTGTCGGACCAAACAACAGATCCTGCGCAGTGATTGCGCTGATCTGGCATGCCAGGACCATCAGATGATCCACTGGCGCCTCATCGGGTCTCCTGATCACCTGGAAACCCGCTCCGATATGGAGCGAGAGCACCATGTTCTCCTCGCTCAGCGCCGCGAGCATCGGGTCCCAGTAGCCGGAGAGAAAGCTCGGAAACCCCTGCACGTGTGGCGTCTCGAGGAAGCTGATCGACCGACATCCCTTCTTCGCGAGGCGATGAACCTCAGCCGCCGCGGCATCCACGTCCCACATGGGGACGATGCCGAGCGGGATGAATCGGCCCGGGTACGCACCGCACCACTCGTCGATGGCCCAGTCGTTATAGGCCTGGAGCATGACGAGCGCGACTTCCTTGTCGCGCGACTCGGCGAACGTCCGTGCATTCCACCCGGCCATAGTGGGAAAGCACATGGAGCCGAGTACCCCGTTCGCGTCCATATCACGCACCCGCTCGTGCACGTCGAAGCACCCAGGCCGTAACTCCGTATAGGTGCCGGGGTTGAATCCCCACTCCTCCGAAGGCCAGCCGACGGTAGCGGCCATCCCGAATGACGTGCTTGTCTTCTCACCCTGAAAGACCCATTGGTCAATGCCGTCCTCATTGACGACTTTCGGAGCGTCGGCCAGCCATTTCTTCGGCACGTGATTCTCGAACATGTGCGGGGGCTCGATCATGTGGTCGTCGATGCTGACCAGAATCATGTCCTCGAGATTCATGGGGTACTCCCTTCCTGAGGAGATCAGAATCCCATGACCACACGCCACACCCCTGCCGAGGTGGGCGCATGACTTTTGGGCGATTCCCTACGGTATCAGGGTGCATCGTGCGCCCTGGATGAGATTGTGGCGACACTCCCCCGCCGTCCCCGATGGCCCGGGATCACGCTCGAAATGGCAGAGAACTGTCCGGCGTTTGCGGCGCAGCCTGTGCTCGGACGTCACAGATCAGCATCAGATCGGGGTACCCCAAGACGAATGCAACCGTGGGTTATCGACCAGTCCAACGGGGCGGTCGTTGCTCGGCTGCGGCCTGACGACCCTCGGCGGCATCCTGCGTCCCACCAGCGACATGGCGCATGGTTTCGCCGAAGCGGATGGCTTCCAACGCTGCCATGTGCCGGGTCCGCATCGCCATTTCCTTCATGGCTCGCTGGGCCAGAGGCGCTCCCTTGAGAAGGCGGCGGGCCAGGACGTTGGCCTCTTCGAGCAGACTGTCATGAGGGACGACTCTCCAGACCAGGCCCATGGCGTGAGCTCGCTCGGCATCGATCCGCTCGCCGGTGAGCAACAGCTCCATCGCATGGGCCCAGTTGAGACGTTGCGGAAGGCGTATTGATGCCACGATCGCCGGGACTCCGAGGTTCACCTCAGGAAGCCCGAATTCAGCTCGATCACTCGCAAGGACGAAGTCGCACCAGCTCGCAAGTGTCAGCCCGTAACCCAGGCAGTAGCCGTTCACGGCGGCGATGACGGGCTTGAAGATCTCCCATCCGCTCTCAAAGGAATTCAGGCTGGGCTTCTCCCAGAACGTGCCCGGGAATTCACCCGCCGATCCGGCTCCATCGCGTAGATCCCCGCCGGCGCAGAATGCCCGCCCCGCACCTGTGACAATTGCTACCCACGCATCTTCATCGTCACGGAAGCGCGAAAAGGCCTCGTTGAGGTCGCGTCGCATTTCAGCGTTGATCGCATTGAGAACGGCGGGTCGATTGTAGGTAATGGTGGCCACATGGCCATCGAGACGGAACGTGACTGCGTCGCCCATAGGCCACCAGTCTGCCTGGTCGAAACACATCCCGCGGTCTCAGGGTCAGCACCGAGCCCGCGGCGAGAATCGCTCGCACGCAGAGTTGACCGGCGACGCCGGCTCCGATTCCGGGACAGCGGCCGTACCCGGACGACCGCCTATGCGACGGGCTGACGCGCGTTCGTCATCAGGTCCCGGACCTTTTCGACGCCGGCTCTGATGGTGTCGAGTTGGCCCGCTACCTCGTCGGCCAGATCGGCGACGCCACAGTTTCCGAGCATGTCGGGAAGATGGTCCACGACGCAGGAGAGCGAGAATTCAATGGGGTCTCCGACCGCCAGCTCGTCGATGCGCACGACGACATTGGCCCCCTCCCCCTGCTGGATGTAGTGGTAGTGCGGCTCGTTCTCGAAGCAGTCGAAACGCAAGTACTCGAGGCCGTCGGCCGTACCGCAGACGTGCAGCGTGGCACCATAGTCATCGAAGTCCATGTCCTTCTCGCCGCCGCCATGGTAGGTGTCCTTAATGATCTCATTGGTCAGCTTGCGGGACTCGACAATGAACTGGACCGCCCCGGCGTCGACCGTGATGCAGTGGTCGGGGACCATCGGGATGGGCATCACATTGAAGCGATTCCCCCTGCGGTAAGGGGACTCCTGCCGATCGATTGGCATCGTTCAGCTCCTTTGCATGACGAGAGTTGTTGGCGTGACGGTCAGTTTCGCACAATGCACTCTTCGGCGGCGTAGGGCCGTGGTCCGGTGGCAGACCTCCCTGGTGGAGGCGCCCGCTGGCACGTCGAGCCGGCGCTGCGCCCGGAGAGCGATGCGGCCGCTCATGGGACCGGCTCCACGAAAGAATCGAATGAAGCGGACCCGGTATCGGGAACCCGTTGCTGTCCCCAGACCTCGGCGGGAAATGACACCATGATCATCGAGTACAGAAGGTGCAGGAGGTTCAGGGCGTCATCGGGGAGATCCGGATAGGGGAACCGGTCGCAGTAGGCAATTGCGGCCTCCGCCCTGGGCGCGACGGTGTCGTAGAAGGCCATGAGGTCGGGCATCGGCGTGGCCAGCCGCATTGCATAACGTTCAGGCTCAGAGGCCAGGCACCACCGTTCGGCGAATGGCTGGAGGTCGGCGAATTCGGGAGGAAGTGGCGGCATCAACGAGTCACCCCCCCGCCAACAGTCTCGGCCTCCGCGACCCAGTCACCAACCACCTTGTGGAGATGGCGGCACAAGACTTCCTGATCGTTCAGGTGGAACCGCTTCACGTAGCCCGACTCGATGCCGATCTGGGTGGCCTCGAGGGTATTGGCGTCTTGAAGTGCGAACTCCTTGAAGGTGACCGCAGCCATCTCCTGCGCCACGCGCTCTCGGATGTTGGTGGCGGGCAGGAAGTAGACGTTCCCCTCGAACACGTGCGTGTTGTGCGACGTCGGCCAGTAGTGATAGGTGAGATACCAACCTTGGCTCCAGAACAAGAGGACGAAGTTGGGAAACAGCTGGAAGGAATCCAAGCCCCAGGGATCGCATCGAGCGGGGTTTATGCCCGGAGGCATCTCACCGAGGTCAACGGTGTCCCACGGGCCGAAGAGTCCGCTGCGGGTGATGTGCTCCATCGGCTTGACGAGCTCCGAGTCCATCTCCCAGAAGCGGATACCAGATGTGCTGACGACGCGGTGTGGCCCGTCGATTGCATAGTACGGCGCCTCAAAACCGGCCTGACGTGCCATGGTGGAGTACTTCTCCGGCGATTGCTTCGCGTGCAGGACCGGTGCGTGGTAGAACTCGGCGAAGGCGTCCATGAAGAGCTTCCAATTCGCTCCCACGTTCGTGCGGTAGCCAAAGCGAGCAGTCATTCGTTCGAACGGATACCCCTCCAAAGCGGTTACCATCGGCCCGAGAAACTCGGTGAGCGACTGACTCGGTTCTTCGGCCACGTTCACAAAGATGAAACCCGCCCACACTTCGCAGTGCACAGGCACCAACCCGTAGCGACTCTCATCGAGATCGAAGAACTCACTCTTTTGTTGGACGAAGGTGAGCGCACCCTCGAGGTCATAACGCCACCCGTGGTACTTGCAGGTGAATTGGCGGCACACGCCGCTCGTCTCCTCGCGTGGATAGTCGTTCCAGACGAGCTTGTTTCCACGATGACGGCAGATGTTGTGGAAGGCGCGCACTACCTGGTCCTGGCCGCGCACGACGATGACCGATGTGTTCACAACGGCGAGCTCTTTGGTGAAGTAGCTCCCCACCCGGGGCAACTGCTCCACGCGGCCAACGTTGAGCCACGCACGTCTGAAGATAGCAGTACGCTCCCTCTCGTAGAACTCCGGTGATGTTGAGTCCTCATAGGACACCGGCATCGTGTCGAGGTCGGGAAAATGTTCGGTCCAGCTACCTTCTGCGGGTTTGGGGAAACGGGACACTACTCCTCCGATCGGTGGGACGGTTTCTTCACTGGATTGGCTCATCGCCCAAAATGGTGGTGCGGAGCATTTCTCTGGGGGAGGTGGATGGATAGGGGCCGACCCGGTGGAGGACCCCGCGGTTATCCCAGAGAACAGTGTCGCCGACCGACCATCGGTGCCGGTAAACCCGACCCGCCGTCGTCGATCGATCGAGCAGATCGGCCAGCAGGAACCGCCCCTCCTCGAGGTCCATTCCAACGACGTAGTCGGCAGAGGCACCGAGCACCAACGAACGCCGACCGTCTCGATGCGTCCAGACCAGTGGGTGCTCGGACGGCGGCCTCGCTCTCCAGCGAGCAACATCCTCGGCTGTCGGATCCGGGTGGACCTTGCGTTGGGATGCTTCGAGGGAATGGACGACCGCGCAGTGCGGCGACCTCCCGTCTCTCCTCTTCGCTGAGGGCGTCGTACGCGGCATACGTGCTGGCGAACTCCGTGTCGCCCCCCTGGGTGGATACTGCGACCGCAGTCAGCATCGTCGCCATTTGCGGGTATTCGTCCCCCTGGCCATTGCACCCGTCGATGTGCCAATGAAACGTCCCGTACAGGTAGTCAGCAGCGCTGTTCTTGGACTCGTCCAAGGTCACTCGATAGATGCCCTGTACCGGATGGTGGCCGGGTGCGTCGTCGACATCGCCCCACTTGGAGCAGAGCTCGACCTGCATCTCCGGCTCGAGAGCGAAGTTGCGGAATACCAAAACGCCGTGCTCCCCGACGGCGCGGAGGACCTCAGAAACCAGACCATCGTGCTTCAGCAGGGTGTCGGCATCGATACCGATGACTTCAGCACCGATTGTCTCCGTCAATCGATGCATGGCGATGGTTGTGCCCCGGGTCACGGCAATGGCTCCCGAATGCGATAGAGATCGGCATCAGCCGAATCAACCGTTTTGGGCTGGCCGAAGATCTCGACGGCCATTGCGACCAGGACGAGGGAATGGACGAGCCGCAGGAGATTCGTCACATCTTCGGGCAGGGCATCGAGCGGATAATGGTCGCAGTAGTCGACTGCGACTTCCAGTCGTGGAAAGGCAGCATCGTAGAAGGCAAGCAAATCTTCCATCGAACTGGACATTCGCTGGCCCCAACGCTCCGATTCAGTCGCCAGACACCATCTCTCGGCGAAGGGTTGGAGGTCGCCGAATTCTCCGGGGAGGGCCGTGGTCACGTCATGATCCCCATCGTGACCCGAAGATGATCGGCCACCCAGTTCCCGACGACCTTGTGGAAATGGCGCACCAAAATCTCCTGGTCGCTGAGGGGGAACTCCTTCACAATGCCGGTTTCGAGCGCAGCTTGGGTTCCCCCCAACATGCCGGCGTCTTGGAGCGCGAACTCCTTGAAGACGACGGAGGCCACCTCGTGCTCCACACGCTCGCGAACCGACGTCGCAGGCGGGAAGGCCAAGGTGGCCTCGAACCGATGCGAGCCGGGCGAGGTCGGCCAGTAGCGGTAGAGCAGATACCAACCTCCGTAAATGAGGATCTCGATGTTCGGGAAGATCTGGAAGTTGCTGATGCCCCATGGTTCGACCCCACCGGGATTGAGTCCGGCCGGTAGATCGCCGAGGTCAGGACACCTCCAAGGTCCAACGAGGCCACTCCGCGTCGCTCGCTCAATGGGGTACATGGATTCGGGTGGTTGTGTCCATCGTCGTGCACCCGCTGTGCTGACCATGCGGTGAGGTCCATCACACTGAAAGTGGGCGCACACGAAGCCGGCCGCGGGATCGCGCACCGCGCGGGGAACTTGTTGAGGATGCAACGCCGGCACGTGGTAGTACTCCTGGAACGCATCGGCGAAGAGTTTCCAGTTGCTGTTGTTATGACCGACAAAGTCGTAGCGCTCGGTGATTCGGCCGAACGGGTAGTCATCGAGTGCGGTGATCATCGGCCCGAGGAACTCTCGGAGAGTCTGCGATGGCTCGGGGTCGAGATTGATGAAGATGAACCCATTCCACACGTCGCAATGGACGCTTGCCAAGCCCGAGGCGTCCTTGTCGACATCGAAGAATTCCCCCTCCTGCTGGACAAACGTCAGGCCTCCTTCAAGGTTGTACCGCCACCCGTGGTACTTGCAGGTGAACTGCCGGCAGATGCCGTTGACCTCATCGACGCGGGTAATCGTTCCAGACCAACTTGTTGCCACGGTGACGGCACACGTTGTGAAAAGCTCGAATCTGCTCGTCGAGGCCCCGCACGACAAGGACGGAGGCCTTGGCGATGTCGATCTCCTTGGTGAAGTACGAACCGTTTCGCGGCAGATCTTCGACCCGTCCGACATTCAACCAGGCGCGCTTGAATATCGCGTCACCCTCGAGTTCGTAGAACTCGGGCGAGACGGAATCCTCGAAGGAAATCGGACCCGTACCGAGTTCGGGGTAATGCTCCGTCCACGAGCCCTCTATCGGTTTCGGCCAGATCTTCTGCATGTCCTATTTCTCCAATCCCCGGAGGGCATCCCAACTGCCGGTGACGCCGCTATCCGGTTTCAGACCCGCACGCCACACATAGTTCACGACTCTTCTGCCGACAGCGATTCCCGGACAGGGCGACACGGCTTCGGTCACAGCACCGAACCTCCGTTGACGCCGAGGACCTGTCCCGAGATGAACCCGGCTGCCTCGGACGCCAGAAACGCGGCCGCCGCGGCAATATCATCGGGAGTGCCGAGGTGCCCCATCGGAATGGTTGCAGCCATCGTCTCGTTCGGCGGCAGATCGCCCTCTCCTTGAAATCGGTGCTGCATCGGCGTCTCGATGCCTGATGGAGGGATGGAATTAGCGGTGATGCCTCGGGCGGCGTAGGCCCGAGCTATCGACTTGGTCAACACGATCACCCCTCCCTTCGCAGCCGCATAGTGGGCGTTGAGGGGTGAACCCCGCTGTGCGCTCGAAGACGAGATCGTGACGATTCTCCCCCATCCGGCCTCCACCATGTCTGGGAGCGCGGCCTGACAGCAGTGAAACGTCCCCGTGAGATTCACCTCGATGATCCGGTTCCACGATTCGGGCGTGATGTCTGCAAACTCATCGAAAGCGATCATTCCGGCGCACGTCACCAACACCTGGACCGCTCCGAGTTCCCTTCTGATTCTCGCGAATGCCGAGTCGACACTCGCACGATCTGCGACATCGACGCTGAGGCCCAGAGCCCCGGTGCCACCGGCCCGCAATTGCTCGGCGACTCGCCGAGCACCCTCGCCATCAATGTCGAGCAACCCGATACTGTGTCCTGCTTCCGCCAGATGGTGGCAGGTGGCCTCACCGATCCCCGACGCACCACCGGTGACGACGGCCACGCGAGATCGCCCCTGCTCGTGATCGGTCCTCACCCGCCTCCCCCACCCGGCTCCATCGCTGTGATCCCAACCGTGCCAGCAGGTGGCCGAACTGCAGCGGGCCCAGCGGGATCCGGGGATCCGCTTTCCACTCTCGACTGCACCACATAACCCCCGGGCCGCAGGCTCTCGATTACTCGACGGATCGAGTTCATCATATGATTAACATATCCAGATCCCCGTGGCAACCAGTTGGTCGCTCGGGGTCGATGCCGTCGAATGGAGATTGGCGCCAATGGCCGCTCGTCGAGGAAACGTGGGTGACCCGACCGCCCGCTCAGCGCTCCTCGATGCCGCCCAGCAGGTCATGCTCGAGGAGGGTTACGCCGCGGTCACGGCCCGACGAGTGGCCACCAAAGCTCACGTGAACAGTGCCCTGGTCTTCTACTACTTCGAGACGATGGACGGCCTCTTCATCGCATTGTTCCAGCGCGGCGCAGAAGGCACTTTCGAACGCCTGCAAAAGGCCTTGACCTCCGAGCAACCCTTGTGGGGCTTCTGGGAGATGATCCACGATCGATCGGGCTCCGCCTTGACCATGGAGTTCATCGCTTTGGCCAACCACCGCAAGAGCATTCGGAACGTGATTGCCGAATATTCTCGGAAATTTCGACGGGCGCAGCTCGAAACGCTCTCGTCCGTGCTCGCCGGTTATGGCCTCGACCCAGGCCAGTGGCCGGCTTCATCCGTGATCCTGGTCCTCTCGGGAATCTCGCGATTTCTGCTCATGGAGGAGGCCTTCGACGTCGATATCGGCCATGCAGAAACGATCAGCCTCATTGAGGCACAGATCCGGTTGCTTGAAGGTGACCGCAGCGAAATCGGCGTTCCTGCGGGGAAGCCAAGCCTGCACCGCGCTGCGAAGTAACGCCACTTGGAGACCACGGGATCCTGGCGAGCCCGTCTCTCGACGTCTCACCGCAGGGATCACAGGATGTTCAGTGCACAGTTGATCTTCTGTCGACAATGCACTACTGAATGTTCCTACTGCCATCACTACGGAGGTGCCACATGCCCACGGCATTCGTCACAGGAGCCAGCCGAGGAATCGGGAAAGCGATCGCCGTGCATCTGGCGCGGGCCGGTTACGACATCGCCATCACGGCCCGAACCGTCCAGGACGGCGAGGGGCGGGAGCACTCGTCCACCCTGGCCCGTTCCGACACGACGCCGTTGCCCGGCTCGTTGACGTCGACCTCCATGCTGGTGGAAGAGGCCGGGGCGCGGTGTCTGGTCGTGCAGGCCGATCTCACCGACCGTCCGTCGATGATCGCCGCTGCCGACCGCGTCCTCCAGGAATGGGGACGCGTCGATGTCCTGGTGAACAACGGCCGCTACATCGGGCCGGGCCACATGGACCGCTTCGAGGACACCCCACTCGAGCTCCTCGACCTCCATATCGAAGCCAACGCCATGGCTCCGCTCGCCCTGGCAAAGGAGTTCATCCCGGGCATGGTGGAGCGTGGTTCGGGCACCATCGTGAACATCACCTCGGGCGCCGGCTACCACGATCCCCCGGCCGCCGCCGGTGAGGGCGGATGGGGCCTCGGCTACGCGTTCAGCAAGGGCGCCATGCACCGTATTGCGGGCATCCTGAACCTGGAGCTGGCCCCCAAGGGCATCCGGGCCTACAACGTCCAGCCCGGGTTCATCGCCACCGAGCGCATGGCCCAGGACATGGGCAGCTTCGGGTTCGATTCTTCGACCGGGGCCCCGCCCGATGTCGTGGCCGCGGTGGTGGCGTGGATCGTCACCGATCCTGTCGCGGCCGAAGAGCATGTGGAGGCCGATGGCCGCAACTTCGAGGCTCAGGACGTTTGCAAGGAGCTCAACCTGCTACCGGGTTGGCCGGGCTAGAGCGGTCGGATCTCGCCCCGAATGAACGGAGCCATGGGTACAAGGACTCGAGAAGGAGAGATTGCGTGGCGACAGACATTGCATTCGGCGTCAGCGTCAAACACAAATTGGCGATGGACGCATCGGGGAACTTCGATGCTGACGGCTACGCCGACATCATCGCCGGCGTTGAGCGGCTTGGTTACGATTTCATCGTCGCGGCCGACCACGTGTTCGTGCCGCCATATTGGGCTGAACTGATCGGGGACATCTTCTTCGAGCCCTTCACGTTGTTCAGCTATCTGGCAGCACGGACCTCTCGAGATCGGACTCGTCTTTGCCTGCATGGTGGTCCCCTATCGGCAGCCGTTCTCAACCGCAAAGACGGTAGCTGCAGTCGATCAATTGTCACGAGGACGGTTCAGTTTGGGCATCGTCCCCGGCTACCTCAAGGAGGAATTCCAAACGTTTGGAATTCCCCGCGATGAACGCAGTGAGATGACGAACGAATTCGTCCGCATCATGGTCGAGCTCTGGACAAGTGATGCCGCCGAATATCGAGGCAAGTACTACAGCTGCGAAAAGGTCAGTATCAAGCCCAAGTGTGTCCAGCATCCCCATGTGCCGATCTGGGTGGGTGGAAGTTCTCGCAATGCGATGCGTCGAGTCGCGGCGTTCGGCGACGTGTGGCACCCTCTTGGCTTCGAACCGGTCGACGAGGCGTACTTCGCCTCGCACAAGCAGGAGTTCACCGACAGCATGCAGACGGGAGGAACCACGCCAGAACTCTTGCGGAGTGGTGTCGGCTACATCCAGGAGGTAGCGGCGAAATCCGAACGGGACCTCGGCCACCTGAAGGTCGTCGTCATGGCCGGCGGTACCGCGGATGTCCGCGCAGGAACAGATCGAGTCGTCGACCATCTCGGGCGCTACATAGAGGCTGGAGCTACCGGGTTCAGTATGTCCGCTCCCGGGGAAACCGCCGAGGAGTGCCACGACAACCTGGTCAGATTTGCCGAGGACGTCATACCGCAGTTGTAGCGGGACTCGGGAAGTCCGAATATCCGCAGAAGGGGGTCAGTATGGATAGCTTGAATCACGTCAAGATCGTCACGCCCGATCCCGGGGCGATCGACCGCTTCCTTCGTGAAGTGGTTGATCTACCCGAGGGGTGGCCCCTCGGTGTCGTCCCATCAGCGCCGGTGGCGACGACGTCGCCGGCTCGGGATGACGATGGATCCTTCACGTCCGAAGCGGTCATGAGATTTCGCGGAGGTAGCGGTCAGGGGGGAATGATCACAGGCTCGCCGCTCAGCCGACAATTCCAGATCTTTCACGGCGACAAGGCTCACATTTGGGCCGTCGCCGTCGGTACCCGTCACCTCGAGCGTGCCCACGAACGCTGCCGGGAACGCGACATCCCGTGTACCGAGCCGACCGTGTCACGCTGGGGCGAGGGAAACATCCGCTTCTTCTTCGCGGAGGTCGGGGGGATCATCTTCGAAGTGATGCGGATCGAATCCGCACAAACCTGACCCCGAAGACCATCAACTCGATATCGCGGCAACCATTTTCGAAGTAGCATTCTTCCTCGAGCACCGTCGTTTCCCCGGCGCCGGGGGGGCGCCGTTCCGCATGGTCTGGCCAAAGCCAGCCCATTCCCGGCTCGTTCATCGTCCAACGTCGCCAAAGGAGTCACTGTGCCCGCCAGCCTCGACGTCGACCCGCTTGATCTCATCGATCCGGAGCGCCACCAACGCAACGGAGTTCCCCACGAGCAGCTGGCCCGCCTTCGGGCGTTGTCCCCCGTGACCTACTTCGAGCCGCCCGGCTTCCCGCCGTTCTGGGCGGTTACCAGGCATGCCGACATTGTCTCTGCGGCATCCCGTCCACAGCTCTTCTCCAGCGCCAAGGGCATCACCCTCGACCAGGGCGAAGAGAGCGCCGCCTCCATGGAGGGGTTCGAAAGCCTGGTCATGATGGATCCGCCCCGGCACACGAAGATGCGACAGGTGGCCAACAAGGAGTTTCTCCGAAGCGCCGTCAGGAGTCGCTTCGACGACATCGGACGCATCGCCCAGAGGATCGTCGATGACGCGTCGACGGCGGGCGGAGTGGGTGAGTGCGACTTCGTACCCACCTTCGCGGGACGGCTCCCGGTCGAAGTCATCGCCTGGGTCCTCGGCGTACCCCGGGAGGATTGGGAGCGGCTTCTTCTGGCCAGTGACACCATCATCGGCAAGGAAGACGCAGAATTCCGGCTTCTCGGGGAATCTCCCGAGCAGGCGAGCCTCCGGGCCCGGATCGATCTGCACCAGTACTTCGACGCCATGGTGGAAAATCGCCGGCACGAACCACAGGACGATCTCGTCACCTTGCTCACACGGAGCGAGATCGATGGAGTCCCCCTGACCCAGAAGCAATTGGTCTCCTACTGCGAACTCCTGCTCGAGGCCGGCAATGAGACGACCCGGGACGCCATTGCCTCCGCGATGGAGGCCTTCCTCCAGCATCCCGACCAGTGGGAGCGTCTTCGCCAGAGTCCTGAGCTGTTGCCCAACGCCGTCGAGGAGATCCTCAGGTGGGTCAGCCCCATCAACTACTTCAAGCGCACCGCGACCCAGGACTGCGAGCTGGCGGGACAGCAGATCAAGGCAGGGGACCGGGTGGTCCTGTTCTGGGTCTCGGCGAACCGGGATGAGGAGATCTTCGATGACCCCTTCGAGTTCCGCATCGACCGTCAGTCGAACCAGCACCTGGTGTTCGGCTTCGGGCCTCATCTCTGCATGGGAGCCCATCTCGCACGCGCGGAGCTCGAGCAATTGCTTAACCGCCTACCTGAGCGGATGACGTGGTTCGAGCAAGCCGGTCCGGTCGAGCGGCTCAACTCGTCCGTCAACGGTGCGATCAAGCACCTCCCCATCAGATACCGCCTGCTCTGACGCCAGCCGTCGTCTTCACCACAGCTGCGAGGGCGCCTAACTGCGGGGAACATCCTTCCAGGGCACGTCGCGCCACGTATCGGGCTCACGGGGAAGTCCGAGCACACGCTCGGCCACCACGTTCTTGTTTATCTCGGTCGTGCCCCCCTCGATCGTGTTGGCCCGGCTCCGCAGCATGCCCATCACCTCGTAGGGGAGTTCTTCGCCGTACCGGTCGGGCGTGACCGGGCCCTCGCGCCGTTCGACCGCGTGTTCGACCCATGCTGTCGCAGCTGCCCCGAGCTGATCCGCCGCGGCATTCTGCATGCGCTGGTTGAGATCACCCTGGTGGACCTTGCCGATGGAGCTTTCGGGGCCGAGGGGACGCCCGGATTTGAGGCCGGCCCTGACCCGCTGGTTGGTCCAGTTGCGTATGCGGTCCTCGGACCATAATGCGACGAGGCGTTGGCGCATCACCGGGTCGTCCCACGTGCTGGGGCGGCAGCCGTCACTGGAGCGGGCCAACGAAAGCAAGCGGTCCGCTCCCCCTCCACCAATCCGGTCGACCCCGCCCGAGCCCGAGCCGGCGACCATCTGCCGCTCGCCCGACAATGTCGCGTTGGCGACCGACCATCCGTCGTTCTCGGCGCCGATCCGCCGTGTGTCGGGGATTCGAACGGCGTCCAAGAAGACCTCGTTGAAATCGATGTCACCGGTGATGTGGCGCAGGGGCCGCACCTCGACGCCCGGAGCGTGCATGTCCACGACGAGGTAGGTGAGGCCACGGCGCTTGGGCCGATCTGGATCCGTCCTGGCGAGAAGCACGCCGAAGTCGGCGAGGTGGGCCCAGGTGGTCCAGACCTTTTGCCCGGTGACCACCCAGTCGTCGCCTTCCCGGACGCCCCTCGTGGAGAGCGAGGCCAAGTCGGATCCGGCACCCGGCTCGCTGAAAAGCTGGCACCAGAGCTCTTCGTTGGCGACGATCGGGGGCAGGAACCGTCGCCGCTGCGCTTCGGTGCCGTGGGCAAAGAGAGCAGGCGCGGCCAAGTTGAGGCCCAGCGGGTTGAGACGGCCGAGATTGAGCGGCGCAAGCTCGGCTTCGACCACACGCGCTTCCGCCGCGCTCAGACCGGCCCCTCCGTACTCGACCGGCCACGTGGCGACCACCAGGCCCGTCGCGGCGAACGTCGGGTACCAGTGCTCGTAGTCGGCCCTCGAGCGCACCTCGCGAAGAGCCCGTGCACCACCTCGCCGAGCAGCCTCCCGCCATGCGTGGGGAACGGCTTCCTCGATCCAGCGGCGAATTCGGGTCTGCAACTCTTCTCGTCCGAGGCCCGTCACAAAGGGAGAGGACTCCGGCACTTAGCGACCCCTGAATTCAGGTTTCCGGTGTTCCTTCAACGCGCCGAGCCCTTCACGAAAGTCCTCGCTCCGCGACGAGATCTCCAGTGCGAAGGCTTCGTTTCGCAGGTGTCCGTCCAACGGCAGCGCGTCCCCCGAAAGGAGCAACCACTTCGTGAGCCCGAGCGCGACGGTAGGCCCGGCAGCCAACCGACCAACCAGCTCCGTCGCAACAGTATCGACGTCATCGCGAGGGACCGACTGATGCACGAGTCCCCATGCAACGGCCTCCGTTCCGTTGATGCGGCGCCCGAGCAACAGGAGCTCCCGGGCACGTGCCAGACCGACGAGACGCGGGAGCAACCAGGTGGCGCCGCTGTCGGGGGAGAACCCGCGCTCGGAGAATGGCGCCCAGAACGTGGCGTCTCCCGCAGCAACAGTAAAATCGGCCGCCGCTGCCAGCTGAAGGCCGATGCCGACAGCCCAGCCCTTTACCGCGCAGACAACGGGCACCTGGACCTCGCAGATGAGGGGGATGAGCCGATGGGCCGCTGAAGGAAGGCGCCGTTGGATCGAACCGGCCCTGGGCCGGTTGCCGGTGTCGGCGTTGCGGGCAATGACGTCGGCCCCACCGCAGAAGTGCTCGCCCGCGCCAGTGAGATAAATGGCCCGAACGCTTTCGTCCCGACCCGCCAGATCGATGGCGTCGATCAGACCGGCCATCATGACGTCGTCAATTGCATTGCGCCGCTCGGGCCGCTCCAAACGTAACGTGAGGACGGCGCCGTGCTGGGCGACCGCGAGGCCGGGCACCGATCGATCGCTGTCGACGGTCATCGCAACGGCGCCGCGGAGCCGTCGGCGAACGCTTCGGCGATGGCACGGAGGGCATCGGTCAGGGTGCGGGCACCTCCCGGTGGATCGGGCAGGACCACGTCGCCGCCCTGGCGACTCGGAAGGAGGATCGTGGCGTGCCCGGGAGTTGTGACGTCGCCGCGCTGGTTCTCGGTCTGCACGTCGAGATCGACGGCGTAACCTCCGTTGGCGGTCCGGAACTTGCGGGTGATCGCGCCACTGAGCCACTGGGTGTCCCCGACGAAATTGAACCCACGGAATTCACAGTCGAGCTTCCAGAGCCAACCGGCATCACCCATCCAATCCGTGCAGAGGTGGATCAGCCAGGTCTCACGCATCCGTCCGTAGTCGAAGGTCGTCGGATTGCCCGCGCGCTGAGCGAACGCGGAGTCCCAATGGACGCGTTGCATCACATCAGGGATGTTGAGGTCATCGCGATGGAAGAACCGCGGGATCCGCTGACGGTTCTGATACCCGAGCCGGAGAGGCTTCACGCCGTACAGGCCCATCCCCATGCCGACATGCCAGCAGATCATGTCGGTGACGGTCAGCGGACCCTTGACCATCGGCCCCACCTGGTCCCCCACGTGCACATCCTCCCAATTGCGCCGTTTCGCGCCGAGCGGCGCCTCCGACCCGTACTGGGCGTCGATCCGGTCGATCTCTTCGTCCGAGTAGGGAGTCACCTCGACCGCGTCGTACTTCTTCCTCTCCTTCGCCTTCGCTCGCTCGGTCCGGACCATCAGGCGGTACTGCGCCGAGAGGACCTCGCCGTCCTCATCCTGGAAGACCTGGCCTGTCCATTCGTGCACCGCCCGGCCTGCGAATTCGCTGGCCTTGTCGAACACGCCCACTAACGCGTTACGCCGGCGCACCCGCCTCCCCGGGCGCAATGGCCTCCACCATTCTCTGGCGCTGGCTGCATAGAAAGCGTGCACGCCGCGCAGGGGGTCACCGCGCATGAGGTCACGCCACTCAGGCGCCACCTCGGTCACCTCGTCCTCGCCGATCAGCGAGTCACCGCCGACAAGTGGCGGCGGTGCGATCACGCCGCCCCACGGGCCCGCAGTGGCATATGGCTCGTCCGACCAGAGCGGATTGTCGTCGCCATAGGCCTCAGCCACATGACGGAACGCGTCAACGTCCGGACGCACGTAGTGAGGCGCGACAGGGTGCGGCTCGGGGATCCCGATGCGACGACGCAATCGGTCGATCGCCTCGTCGGTGATCCTCGCTTCCTCGGTCATGCCCCGCCCCCCTTCGGCGCTGCCTCATAGGCGGCACGCAATTCGCTCCGCTGGAGTTTGCCCACCTCGGTACGCGGCAACGAGACGATCGGGATGAAAGCAACCGGGACCTTGTAGGGCACCAAGCTGGCCCGGCACAGGGCACGTAGCGCAGCCAAGATCGAGCTCCCGGTCCGCCACCACGAACGCGACCGGAACCTCACCCAGACGTTCGTCGGGAATCCCCACCACTGCGGCGTCCCTCACCCCGGGACCGAGCTTCAGCACCTCTTCGACCTCCTCGGGAAAGACCTTGTTGCCGCCGCGGTTTATGAGATCGCCGACCCGGCCTTCGATCCAGACGAAACCATCGGGATCGATCCGGGCCAGGTCGCCCGTGGCAACGAATCCGTCGTCGTCGGTCCGATCGTCGAGGGATCCACCGGCAGCGTAACCCGCCGCCATTCGCGGTGGCCGCACGTACAGCTCGCCCACTTCCCCGGACCAGTCTGGTTTCTCCCCGACCAGCTTGATTGCAACACCGCGGTGCGGTCGGCCGGCCGCACCAACTTTCTCGGGGTGCTCCTTGGCATCGGTCGCAGTCCATCCGATGACTTCCCCGATTTCGGCCTGACCGTAACTGTTGAGCACGAAGACGCCGAACCGGTCCATGCATCGCCGCGCCTGAACTGGCGACAACGGGGCTGTGATGCTCCGGATGAACCGAAGCGGGGAGAGGTCGTCAAGAGCGGGGTCATCGTTGAGCATTGCGATGGCCGCGGGCGGAAGAACGGTGGAACGAATCTCGAAGGTGCGGACCAGGCGGGCGAACTCCGCCGTCGTGAATCGGTCCATGATCACCAGCGGTGCCCCGGCTCTCAGCCCGAAGAGGGCGTTGTAGATACCGGCATTCAATGCCAGTGAGACGGGGATCAGATTGGGGGACGGCGCGCGCGCCTCGTGTCGCGAGCTCCCGCGGAGGGGAACCAGGACACGATCGAGAAGCTCGAGGTATGCGCTGTGCGTGTGCAGGATCGCCTTGGGCGCCCCGGTCGTTCCCGAAGTCCACATCACGAAGGCGACGTCACGGTCAAAGGAGCGGGACGAGCCGAGCTGCCGGATGCCGTCTGCATCGATGAGGACGGCTGGGCATGTTGCATCGAGCGAGGGCCCGAACGCCGTTCTCGGGGAGCCGGTCGTTGATCGGGATCAAGACGGCACCGGCCAGCCAGATGGCCATCATGGCGACGACGCAATCGGGACCGTTGGCCACTGAGGCCTACGCCGTGACCGGCTTCCACCCCGGCCGCATGGAGATCCGCCGCCAGTACACGGGCCCGGGCTCGGGCGACGCCCGCCGTGAGCACCTGGCCGGAACCGTGGAGCAGCGGTTGGTCGTCCGCAAATGGATGGTCGAAGAGCAGCTCCGCCAGATTCGTGGGTGTGGCATCGACCGGGTCGTTCATGGGGTGACGACGTCCCCGGGGAACTTTCCAGCCGGGTTCCATGGCAGCACTCGGTCCCGTCCCACGAAACCGGACCCCTCGGATCAGGCCGAGATGCCGAGGAGCTGCATCATGTTGCCGCCCATGACGAGACGGAGCTCGTCGTCGGGCAGGCCGTGCAGCTCCGCGGCCCACGACAGCGGGATCGGCCAGCCCTTCGATGTGCGGGAAGTCCGAGCCGAAGATGACGTGGTCCGCTCCGAGAAGGTGCACGAGCTCGCGAGGATCCTCCTCGTGGAAGGGATGCATCCAGAAGTGCCGCTTGAAGGTGGCCGAGGGTTGCTCCTCGTAGCGGTGCGGCGCTTTCTCGTAGGCGTGGTCGAGCTGCTCGAGGAAGTGGGGAACCCAGCCGCCGCCGTTCTCGACGAGCGCGATGCGCAGCTTCGGGAACCGCTGCAGTGCTCCGTGGCAGATCAGAGAGGTCGCGGCGTCCCGGACGGCCCGGTAGTCACCTTCCACCGTCAGCGAGAAGAGGCTGGGCTCCCCGAACGCCAGGGCCTCGCCATGGGCGCCTTCCCACTCATTGGTGTAGCGGTTGTAGCCGCTGTCCGACGCGTGGAGCACGACGAGGACGCCCGACTCCTCGACGTTCCGCCAGAACGGATCGAACTCGGCCAGCGCGAAGCAGCGAGGACCCCGGTACCCCCAGGCCGGTGCGGGCCGCATCAGGATCGCCCGTGCCCCGTGCTCCACGGCGAAATCCAGCTCTCGCATCGCCCGGTCGACCAGTCCCGTGGCAATGACCGGCGTCGAGAAGATGCGGTGTTCGAACGTGTACGGCCACGCCTCGATCATCCACTGGTTCAGGGCATGGATGGCGTCGGCGCAGAGGTCGGGGTCGTCCTTCATGCGTTCCTCGACGAGGCTGGCCAAGGTCGGGTACATCATGGCGTAGTCGACGCCCTGCTCGTCCATGAGCTCCAGCCGCGGACCAGCTTCACGGAAGGCCGGCGGGCAGTCGATGCCCCGGCCGATGATCTCCCGGTACGACTTCCCTTCGGGGTTGCCCGACTTTGAAATACTCCTCCTGGGCGCCGGGCCGGCCGACCCGGTCGAAGGTGGGGTTCGGGATGTAGTTGCTGACCTGCCCGTTGACCATAATTTTGGTCCGCCCATGGACCTCGACGAAATCAATCGCGCCGCGCCGGTTTTCCGGAAGGTACTTCGTCAGGGCATCGCTGGTCTCGTAGAGATGGTTGTCGGCGTCGAAGACCGGGAACCCGAGTTGATGGCTCACGCTACGCCCTTCCTTTCATCAGTTGGCCGGACGGAAGACCGCTGACGCAGCGGTGATGGAGCGGTCGTGGTTCCCCTCGTCATGCAGTGTCAAGCGGACCCCGATCCGGCCGGCTCCGTCAAAGGCCTCGCCTTCGACCCGGAACGGCCCCACCTTGCCTCTGGCGAGGAACATGACATGCCAGCTCTCGATCTGCAGCCGATCGTCATCGGCCCGTTCCGCTGCGAGCTCGGTGGCGGCCGTCTCGAGCAGGATGTGCTGGGGGCCGAGGTGGAGTGCCGCGTCCGGCGAGGCCAACTCGATGGCCAGCTCCGGCAGGACCCAGTGCCCGTCGTCGCGACGCGATGCCCCGAAGACCTTGTGGAGGGGAGGCAGATCGGGCGAGTCTTCGACCACGATCTTCTCCTCTTCCATCTTTTCGAAGCCCGGGGGCACGTCACCGAGACTGACCCCTTGGCCCGCAGTGAGAGCGATGACCCGATCGCGATTGTCGGCATCGATGATGAGTGATCGGCTGAACCCCATCCGCTGGCCCTGCTTCAGGACTTCAGGAACGACCTCTATGCGGCGCACGTCGCGGGCATCGTCGAGGATCTGCAGGCTATGGATGACCGGATTGGGTACGGCGACTTCGTCACTGATACCGCCCCCCTCGGGCGACGCGATGCAGATGGGGGCCGCCATGATCCCTCCGGACGCGTTGCGCATGTCATGGCGCAGGATCATGGTGGGGTCGGCGGGACCGCTGTTGAGATTGGAATGACTGCGGCCGAGGTAGCGGTAGCTGAGCAGGCTCGTCCACCGGCGGCGGAGCTCTTCCCAGTGTTCCTCGCCCGACGTGGTCCGTATGTCCTTCAGCATGACCTGTCCTTTCCGGTGACCATCAGGCCGGTCGGGGCGTGACGAGCGCCCGCGCATTGTCGTGCATGATCAGGCGCACATCTTCGTCGGAGAACCCCTGCAGCTCCTTCTCGAAAGAAAGAGGCTCTGCCAGTCCTTCGGCATGGGGGTAGTCGGACCCGAACAGCACCCGCTCGGCGCCGACCCGGCTCACGAGCTCCTGCACGTTGTCTTCGAAGAACGGCGAGACCCACACGTGCTCCATGAACAACTCGTACGGGTCGGCGCCGAAGGCGTGCGGAAGCTGGATGGCCGTCTTGCGTAGCCGTTGGAGGAGCGGCGACACCCAGCCCGATCCCGTCTCGATGGTGGCCACGCGAAGGTTGGGAAATCGTTCGAAGAGCCGGTCCGCCATCAGCGAGGCCATCATGTCGTGAATCGGGCTGGCCGAGAGCAGATGCTTCAGCGGAGGCTGCCGGAACGCCTCCATCTCGGCGGTCAAACCCCAGATCTGCTCGTACTCGCGGTAGCCGGAGTCGCCTCCGTGGATGGCGAGGGTCACCCCGGCCTCGTTCAGACGCGCCCAGAATGCATCATGCGCCGGGTCGCCGGGCGTCCGACGACCCTGCCGGGTGTTGACCGAGCCCGGCCGCATGAGCACGACCCGGACGTCGTGGTCCAAGGCCCACTCGAGTTCGGTGACGGCCCAGTCGAGGTCGATGAGACTTGCGTACGGGGCCCCGTAGATCCGGTCTCGAAAGTTGAGCCCCCAGTCCTCGTCCAACCAGCGGTTGAAGGCGGTGAAGACCGCGGTGCAGGCCTCCTGATCATGCTCGAGGGCAGCCTCCATGCCGACACCGATCGTCGGCAGCATGATGCAGGCCTCGAGACCCTGCTGGTCCATGAGACGCAGCCGGGCTTGTCGATCGCGATACTCAGGCCGAGACGAAATCGGCTCGAGCTCGCCGAAAGCGCTCCGCATGTCGCCGACCCCGGACTTCGCCCGAAAGTAATCAGACAATGCTCCGGGCCTTGACACTTGCTCGAACGTTGGATTCGGAATGAATCGGTTCACTCGACCGCCAACCAGAAGACGTTCTTTGCCGTCAATCGTGGCCCACTGCATCGCCCGCTTTCGCATCGCCGGATCGATGTAACGCGTAAAGGCGTCCCGTGCCTCGTAATAATGGTTGTCGGCATCGAAGACGGGAAAATCGATCAAAGGAACAGCCCTTCCGTGGAGCGCTGTCTGGTATCCTAGAATCAGATTCTCGTTTCCGCAACTGAGAGGGCGCGGTTCGGCAAGGAACCGCAGCGAAGGGACGGTGGAGGTGGCGCAGGAGCATGTGCTGGGAAGGGCCCCATCCCCGCTCCCACCGTCCAGGGCGGAGCGCCGAAATCGGATCATCCGCACTGCCCTGGAAATGTTGTCCGTGTCCGACTACGACGACATCCAGATGCGTGACGTGGCCGAAGGATCCGACGTGGCACTCGCAACCCTCTATCGATACTTCCCTTCGAAGGAGCAACTCTTCGCCGCGGTGCAGCTCGAATGGGTCGAGCGGTTGCACCGGCGGGTTGCGCAGCGCGGCCTGCGAGGAGACTCGGACCTCGAGCGCCTACTCGATGTCCTGCGACGATCGGTCCGCTCTTTCAAGAAGAGCCCGCAGTTCTACCGCGTCCTGATGATGCTCGAGTCCACCAAGGACCCTGTGGCTCGTGAACTCTACGAGGTGATGGCACGGGCGACGGCGGACACGTACAGAGAGGCGATTCGCACTACCGACCCGGAGACGGCCGAGCGTTTGCTGCGGGCCACTCTCGACATTTTGGGGGCCGAGATGCGGGCATGGGCGCTCGAGCGTCGCTCCATCGAAGAGGCGGCGCGGCGCATCGAGGAATCGTTACAGGTGCTGTTCACCTATCAAGAACAGCCGGTCAGGCGGAAGGCAGAGCTGCATGTCGCGTCCAATCGCACGAGCTGAGCGCCTCAGGGTCGTGAGCGATGCCATCACCGACTGAGACCGATCGGCAGGGCGAACACAGACTGACCTGGTCCGGCGAAGATCTCCCCGGCGAAGCAGGCGAGCCGCTGCTGGGCCCAGGAGGCCCTTTCGAACTCATGGATGAGGACCGGTTCGGCTTCGCGTTGCGCGTCTTCAGGCACCGGCCGAGGTCGGTCGTCGACGTGCTCGAAACAGGGGCCGACCGGTATGCGGACCGCCCGTACCTCGTCTTTCCGGAGCGGACGCTGACATTCGAATCCGTCGTGACCGCGGTGGCCCACGTCGCAAGCGGCATGAGGATCCGCTTCGATGTCCGCCCCGGTGACCGCATCGCGATCGCTGCGGCCAACCGCGTGGAGTACGCCCTCTTGTTCTGGGCCGTCACGGCGCTCGGGGCCACCACGGTCGGGCTCAACGGCTGGTGGACCGGGCCGGAGCTTGCGTATGCCGTGCAGCTCACCGAGCCGCGCGTCGTGTTCGCCGACCGGCGACGCATGGAACGGCTGGCCCCGTTCGATCTCGGCTCGCCGGTATGCCCGCTCGAGGAGACGGTCGGCGAACTCGAGGCCGCGGGCGCGGGCGCGTCGCTCCCGGAGGTCTCCTCACACGAGGACGATCCAGTGGTGATCCTCTTCACGAGCGGGACCACCGGCCGGCCCAAGGGTGTCCCGATCAGCCACCGCAATGTCATCCATTTCGCGATGTCCAACCAGCTTCGGGGGGCCGAGCTCCGGGCTCGTGCCGGCTCGACCGCACCGACCGCGCCGCCTCCCCTGTGCGCTCAGCACCAGTCCGATGTTCCACGTCTCAGGACTCACGTGCACGATGGTGCCGGCGCCGATGAACGGCCTCACCCTCGTGTACCCACCCGCCGGACGATGGAGCGAAGAGGTCCACCTCGCCCTGAGCGAGCGCCACCAGGTCTCGGGCTGGTCGGTCGTGCCGACCCAACTCTGGCGCCTGCTCGACTGGCCCGATCTCGGCCGCTTCGACCTCAGTTCGCTCAGGACGGTGACGGGTGGCGGCGCAGTCTGGCCACCCGGCCTCTTGCGAAAGCTGGAGGAGCAGCTCCCATGGGTCCGCCCGGCACTGGGCCTTGGCTACGGCATGACGGAGACGAATGGACTGGGCACCAGTCTCGGCGGCGCCGAGAGCTTTCTCCACCCGGACTCGATCGGCCGGCCGTCACCCACCGTGGAGCTCGAGATCCGTGATCCGGCGACTCGCCGCACCTTGGCCGAAGGACTCGTCGGGGAGATCGCGCTGCGCTCGGCCAGTACGTTCGCCGGCTACTGGCGGGACCCAGCCGCCACCCGAGCGGTCATCGAAGACGGCTGGTACCACACGGGTGATCTCGGTTCTCACCGTGACGGATTCGTCTACCTTGCCGGGCGGCGGAGCGACCTCATCATCCGGGGCGGGGAGAACGTCTCTCCGGTCGAGGTGGAGAACCGCCTCCATGAGCATCCCGCCGTGGCCGAGGCGGCTGTTGTCGGGGTGCCGCACCAAACGCTGGGGCAGCAGGTCAAGGCGTTCCTGGTCCTCAGGGAGGGTCATACCACCTCGGCGTCGGAGATCCGCTCCTTTGCGGGGACCGCCCTGGCCGCTTTCAAGGTTCCCGAGTATGTGGAATTCGTCGACTCGTTGCCGCACAACGCGTCGGGCAAGGTGCTCAAACATCTCCTCCTGCAGGAGGACGCCCGTAGTGATTTCGTCGAAGAATGACGCGCGCAGAAGGCAGCGGATCGCTCCTGATCGAACATCACGGTCCGGTGGGATGGCTGATCTTCAACCGTCCGGAGGCCGGCAACGCAATGGACGCGACGATGCTGGATGCCCTCGGGGAGGCCTGGACCGAGTTCGACCGGGACCCCGCGGTCAGGGTCATCGTCAACACGGGGGCCGGCTCCAACTTTCAGACTGGCCTGGACATGATGGCGCTCGCACAGGACCCGGACAGCTTGCGCGAGCAGTCGAGACGGACCAAGCGGGCGCAGCTGCGGTTGACCGCGTTGCACAACGAGGTATCGAAACCCGTGATCGCTGCGATCAACGGCACGTGCGCCGGTGGAGGACTCCACTTCGTCGCCGACGCCGATGTGGTGATCGCCGCCAGCGACGCCAGCTTCCTCGATCCGCATGTGAGCGTCGGTCAGGTCAGCGCCTACGAACCAATCGGCTTGCTGTTCAAAATGCCCGCCGAGCCGGTGATCCGCATGGCGCTCCTCGGCCGGGGGGAGCGAATTTCGGCCCGGCGTGCTTACACGCTGGGCATGGTGAGCCAGATAGTCGATCCCCCCGACCAGCTGAGGGCGGAAGCGCAAGAACTGGCCGAGCGGATCGCCCGGCACTCCCCGGCCGCGCTCGCTGCGACCAAAGCCGCCGTCTGGCGGGCCCTCGAGAACCGGAAGATCGGCGATCCCTTGCAAGAATGAGAATCCAGTTCTAGGGTACTCGGCATTCCATCCCCGGGGATCGTCACCACCCGCTCGACCTTCGCATTTCGCACCGCCCCGACCGGCGCACCACAGAAAGAGAGTCACGATGGACGCAATCAGAATTCGGTTGGCTCGGATCGGCACTTGACGGGCCAGGCGGGGGTTACGACAAGATCCATCGGATGGCCTTTGACGAGGCCGACCGAGCAGGGCCTGTTGGAGCGCCCGGTGGAATTCGTCCTCCATCCGGAGAACGGTCTGCCCCAGGGGTCCGCCAAGAACGCGACGGACGGGTTTCGATGGCTGGTCGAAGAAGGGTGCATCGGCGTCGCCGGCGCCTACAGCTCGGACAACGCCATCACCGTCGGCCCCCTGGCCAACGAGCTCCATGTGCCGCTCATCAGCTGGTGCGGCACAGAACAGTTCCATGGCGACTACAACTTTCGCCTGGGCAACGGTGACTGTGGGGGTGACGCCACGCTTGATCGTGGCCTGGCTGAAGCGGCATGGCCACGAGCGCGTCGCCGTGCTCAGCGAGATCTCCCCCAACGGCGAGGAGTATTTCCGGTACTTCCGCCAAGAGTGCCGGCGTCGCGGCATCGCGGTTGCCGCGGTCGAAACCGTCTCCCAGACGCCAACCGATCTGACGGCCAACCTTCGCAATCTGCGCCAGATCGAGCCCGATGCGCTCGTCTATATGGGCTACGGAATGTTGGCCGCCAAGGGGCTTCTCCGAGCCTCACTGGACGAGCTGGCCTGGGATCCCCCGCGGATCATGACCACGGCGTTCATGTTCTACCTCATGGGCTTCGAAAAGTTCGAGGGCTGGGTGGGGATCGACCAATTGGACCCGCAGAACCCGCTTGTCCAGAACTTCCACCAACGATACGTCGAGCGCTACGGGCAGGACCCGCCCCTGTGGCCCAACGCCGTTCCGGTGCTGGCCTACGACACGGCGAGGGTGCTCGTCGAGGGTCTGCTCCGCGCCCCGATCCTGAGCGGAGAGGGCCTGAAGACCGGCTTGGAGCGCATCCGGTTCATGCCGAGCACCACCGGCGGTCCCCACACCCACATCGCATGCTCCCCCCACGAGCACGGTATGTTTCGCGGCGACTGGCTCCTCTACGGGCGGGTGCAGAACAGTACGTTGGAGTTCGAGGGGCTCTTCGAACCCTGGGAGTAGCGGTCGTGCCGCCGAGGGGATACAAACGCGTCCTCCATCGGTTGGCGTCGTCAGAGCAACCGACAAGAGGTGGCCATGGACTACAAGCATCTGAAGGTGGAGCGGCACGGACCCGTCGGCTGGCTCATCAACAACAGACCACAACAGCTGAACGCAATGAACGCAGCAATGCGCGACGAGTTTGCCCTGGCCTGGGTTGAACTGCGTGACGATCCCGACGTCCGGGTGATCGTCCATACGGGCGAAGGTCGCGATTTCCAGACCGGGGTGGATGTGACGGAGATAGCCAGCGACGGTCTCGGTATGCAGCGGTATCGGGATGGTCTCGAAGACCTCGACATTCATTTCACGGCGTGGCACCAGAAGGTCTGGAAGCCAGTCATCACCGCGGTGAACGGCATCTGCGCCGGCGGTGGGCTGCACTGGGTGGCCGATGCGGACATCGTGATAGCCGCTTCGGATGCCACCTTCTTCGATCCACACGTCTCGGTGGGACAAGTCGTCGCCATCGAAGCCATCGGCCTTCTCCGCAAGATGCCGGCCGAAGCGGTGATGCGGATGGCCCTCGTCGGTCGCCACGAACGGATGAACGCCCAGAGAGCGCTCGAACTCGGAATGATCAGTCAGATCGTCGATCCTCCCGCACAACTGCGAGAGGCCGCCCAAGAACTGGCCGAGAAGATCGCCCGGAACTCGCCGGCCGCAATGGCGGCAACCAAACGTGCGCTGTGGGGCGCCTTCGAGCTTGGCCTGACCGACGCCTGCAAAGCCGGAGCGAGAGAACTGGTCTCCATGTGGGGTCATCCCGACCAGAGCGAGGGTCCCCTCGCCTTTGCGGAGAAGCGACCGCCGAACTGGCTCGCCCCCGAGCCTGCCTGACCCCATGGCCGCCCGGACCATCCCGGCCGTGCTGCAAGAGGCGGCCGACCGCTTCGGCGCGCTCGAAGCGGTCGTCGACGGCGAGCGACGGATGACCTTTGCCGGTGTGCTCGAGGCGGTCGGCGGAATCGCGCGCGCACTCATAGGCTCGGGAGTACGCCCCGGCGATCGGGTGGCCGTCTGGGCCCCGAATGGCCTCGACTGGGTGACCATCTCCTTCGCCGTCTACGGCGTCGGCGCCGTACTCGTGCCGATCAATACCCGGTACAAGGGACAGGAGGCAGCGCACCTCCTCGAGACCGCCGGCGTCACGCTGCTCTTCACCGTCACCGACTTCCTCGGTGTGGACTATCTGCAACTGTTGGCGACCGCCCTCCCGGAGGGGAGGCGACCAGAGACCGTCGTGGTCAGCGGTCAGGGCGGCCACGGTTCCGTTCCGTGGTCGGCCTTTGTCGAGCGGGGGCACGAGGTCTCTGCCGAGGATGCGGCGGAGAGGGCGAACGGTGTCGAGGGCGACAACCCGAGCGACATCATCTTTACCTCGGGAACGACCGGCCTTCCCAAAGGGGCGGTGCTCCGCCACGGTGCCAGCGTCGAGACCTACCGCCAATGGTCCCGCGGGGTCGGATTGACCCGGGGGGACCGCATGCTGGTGGTCTACCCCTTCTTCCATACCGCCGGCCTCAAGTCCTGCATCCTCGCCTCCTTCCTGGTCGGTTGCACGCTCGTGACCCATCCGGTGTTCGACGTCGCCTCCGTGGTCGCCCGGGTCGAAGAAGAGCGCATCACCGTCCTTCCCGGGCCGCCCTCTGTGTTCCAGTCGATCCTGGCGCACCCGGACTTCGCGTCGTTTCCCCTCAAGACCCTCCGGCTCTCGGTGACGGGAGCTGCCGTCGTCCCGGTCGAACTGATCGACAACATGCGTTCGCGGATGGGACTCGCATCTGTCATCACCGCCTATGGGCTGACCGAAACCCACGGCACGGCGACGATCTGCGAACAGAGCGACACGATCGAGACGATTGCGTCAACAGTCGGGCACCCACTCGAAGGTCTGGAGCTGCGCATCGTCGACGATGGCGGCGCCGAGCAGCCGGTCGACGTGGCGGGCGAGGTCCTCGTCCGTGGCTTCAACGTGACGAGCGAGTATTTCGACGACCCCGAAGGAACCCGACAGGCGATCGACCCCGAAGGCTGGTTGCACACCGGTGACGTCGGTTTCCTGGGCACGGACGGCTACCTGCGCATCGTCGACCGCAAGAAGGACATCGTCATCGTCGGCGGCTTCAACGTTTCCTCAGCCGAGGTCGAGGCCATGCTCCTGCAGCACCCGGACATCGCCCACGCGGCCGTGGTCGCCATGCCCGACGCCCGGCTCGGGGAGGTGACTGCCGCGTTCGTCGTTGCCCGGACGGACCGCCGGCCCGATCCGGCAGAGCTGGTGCAGTGGTGCCGTGGTCGGATGGCCAACTTCAAGGTTCCTCGCCGGGTCGAGGTCGTTGCCGCGCTCCCGCTCAACGCCAGCGGCAAGGTGCTCAAACGAGAGCTTCGTGAACGGCTCGCGCGCGCCGCACGACGAACGTGCATCTCATCGCCCACATCGATCCGCTTTGAGAGAGGGAATCATGGAGTTCTACCTTTTCGTGCCCCAGATGCGACTGAGCCATGGCGGAGTTGGTCGAGAAGGCGCGGGCGGCCGAGGCCGCTGGATTCATCGGGTTCACCGGCATGGACCACCTCGCTCCGCCGCTTGCCCTCGAGCAACCGATGTACGAGGCGATGGTGACCACGACGTGGATTGCTTCCCACACGCAACGGCTGAGGGTTGGTTCTCTGGTGCTCTGCGACTCCTTCAGGCACCCGGCCATGCTGGCCCGAGAGGCGGTTTCGATCGACCACGCCTCCGGTGGGCGATTCGATCTCGGCATCGGTTGGGGCTCGGTCGCCGAGGAGCTGTCGACATTCGGAGTCGGCCCGATCGACCCGTCGATTCGAGTCGCCCGAATGAAGGAGACACTCGAGATCGTGACGGCGCTCTGGGCGGGAGAGACGGTGGACCACAAAGGTGAATACTTCGTGCTGGAGAACGCGAGCCAAGCACCCCGACCCCTTCACCACATACCGATCGTCATTGGAGGGGCCGGGCGGAAGACGATGCAACTGGTGGCGGCGTACGCCGACTGGTGGAACGTCCATGTCGGCATCGTCGACAGGCTGGAGACGATGCGCCCCCTGGCCGGCAACGCGCGGGTCTCGCTCCAACTCCAGGTCGCCTTCGTGCACTCGGAGGCGGACCGGGCGGAGGTCACCGAGACGGCTCGACCGCCGGTTCGGGCGATCGGGGCCGGTGGTCGGCACCGCCCCCGAGCTCATAGATCACTTCGGACACCTCGCTGCACGCGGGGTGGAGCGGGTCTACGTCTGGTTCTGCGACTTCGCGCAACCCCGCACCATCGCAGCGTTCGGCCAGGAGGTCATCGTCCGCTCGCCCGGTCTCCGTGCACTTTCTGATGAGAAATTTATGAAGTTCTGACAGTGCTCAGATATTCAGGGACAAGACTGTCTTCGAACAACGAAGTGGCTTTCGGGCGTACAGAACCGCCCGCACTTCGCGAGAAAGAGGAAACGATGTTGGTCTTCGTCAGTATTGCGTCGCTCGCAGTGGTCGTCTGGGGAGTTGTCGACGTGGCACGGCGTCCGACGCTGGCCCTCGCCCCGAAATGGAAGGCACTCTGGATTGCCGGGATGATCGGCGCATGGTTCCTCTTCGGGGCCATCGGAGCAATAGTCTCGCTCGTCTACCTGGCCGGAACCCGGAGGCGACTGAACGCTGGTCGGTACTCCGGTCGCTACTGATACCGGTCGCACGACCAGCAGAGCACCAGCGGCGGAAGCGAACGGGCGCAAGATCGGCCGGGTCGGCGACTGCCGCTACATCGAAGGCGGTCCCGACTCCCCGACCATCATGCTCGACAACTCCCAGAGGCGGCGGGCAGTGTCAGGGTCGGCAACGGACGCGTCGAAACCCGACCACACGTGCACATCGGGACCAGCCGGAACGGCCTCGTCGCAGTCCTCGAGGACGAGACCCCCACGGTTCTCGAGTTCGGATGCCGTCGCCGCCCACACTGTGGTCGCGGCCGCCTGCGGCACCGTCTTGAGCATGGGATTCGGGCGACCGTCCTCGTCCATGAACCCGATCGCCCGTTTCAGCTCCTCGCCGTGATACCTCTGCAGTCCTGTCAGTGCTGACCCCGGAAGCACCGCGTTGGCGGTGATGCCCTCCCGGCCCCACCGCCGCGTCGCTTCCTGTGCGAAGAGGATGTTCGCGCTCTTGGACTCCCCGTAGGCCTGGCCCCAGGAGTGCTCCCGGGCCTTCCACTGCAGGTCGTCGAGGTGGACAGGGTTTCCCTTGTGGGCCGCCGAGCTCACGACGACGATGCGGGCGCCGCGATCGGTCATGCGGTCGTACAGCAACTGGGCGAGGAGAAAGTGACCAAGGTGATTGGTCGCAAAACGGAGCTCGAGGCCGTTCGGCAAGTGCGAGTCGGGGGTATTCGAGACACCGGCGTTGGCAATGAGGAGATCCACCGGTCCGGACACGCCCGACGCGAAGGCTTCGACGGAACCGAGGTCTCGCAGGTCCAGGTGTCGGACCTCGAGCTCGCCGCGCGCCACAGGGGCAACGGCCCGGGCGACGATCTCGCCTGACGCAACGTCTCGAACGGCCAGGATGACGTCAGCTCCGGCCATGGCGAGACCGCGTGCGGTCTCGACGCCGATGCCCGAGGAAGCTCCGGTGACGATGGCGACGCGGCCAGTGAGATCAGTGGCCCGAGCCACTTGCTCGGCTGTCGCTTCGCGGTCGAAACGAACCGTCGTCACGACAGATTCTTCGGCGCCGTCGAGCGTTCCAACATGCCTGTCCCGACCTCGCCATCCCAGGTGTAGCGCGCGATGGCCTGCTGCAGTTGCAGACCACCGCCCACTTCGGGCGGCATGACGTGGAACGTCGAGACGACTGTGGAGGCACCGATCGAGACGTGCTCACCCTTCTCGGTCTGTAGGACACACGACACATCTTCGCCCTTGGGGACGAGGGTGCGTAGCCAGGGCGCATCGACGACGCGTGCAGGGACAAGGGACCCGTCACCTTCGAAGATGTACCCCTCGTTGTACGTGTCCTTGCCATCGTCACGAGGTGGGTAGGCGATGTAGCCGAACCCGCGACCACTCGGGAACAGCCCGGCCTGCCAGGCGTGGCCGCGCAACTTGGCCACCCGGCGAATGCTCTGGCGGCGGATCCGGTTCGCGCCTCCGTTGATCTCATACGTCTCGTCGCCGACGCGGAGCGTGCCGGTCGCCCGACAGAGCTGCTCGAAGCGCCAGGGATGGCCCATCAGGTCACCCTCTTCTTGGGTGTCGAGCACACGCTTCGCGTCGTCGAGCAAAGCGCCGTTCATCCACGGAGGTGCGGCCGGCCGGATGTCGACCTCGAGGTGGATCGGGACCGAAGCGCCTTGTCCCGGCAACGCGCCGCCTATCTGGGCGTCCGCCGAGCTGGTGGTCCCGTCGCCGTCCACGCGTAGGCGCAGGTGACCGAACGGTTCAATGAGCTCGAACGACAGGGGTCCTGCCCCAAGGATGCGGGGTTTCCCATCCGCTCCTGACGGGTCGTGGACCGGGCCCGGTCCGAAAATGTTGAAGACACGCCCATCGGCAAACGCCACGTTGACCTGGACGTCGTGCGTATCCCATTGATCGGCCACGGCTTCGACACCGATCCGGGGAAGTCCGAACTCCACCCCGTCGTCCCAGATCCACGCATTGACGGACTCCCGCATTTCGGGATTGGCGGGCTGCTCGGCAAAGACGAACTCGAGCTCATCGTGGAGGCCACCAGTCAGATCAATCGCCACAAACCCTCCCCATGCGTTTTCGACAGTACAGCTCGTCCGTTCGAAAGGCTACTGCCGGTCAACCCCCAGAGGCATCGCCGTGGGCGGGCGACCCATTGCCTCCACAGGGCCTCGCTTCCACCGACAAACGCGAGCAACCCCTCTCCTGCTCGCTCGGTGACTGGCCGGCCTACCATGGATCTGTGGCAGCGTTTGTCCTCTTGTCTGACCACGGGAGGTGCCCCATGAAGGTGACGAATTGCTATCGGCCGCTCGTCGGCGCGTCTGTTGTTCCTGCCACTCGCTGGGCTCCTGGCGTCCCCTTCGAGTGGTGCGAGCGAGATTTCGACATCCTCGGCGACCTACAACCCGAACGGCGTCATGAAGTACGCCCTCGACTTGAGCCTTCCGATCGCCTTCGACCCCGTGAAGGCGACGATCGATGACACGGGGAACATGCTCGGACAGCTCTTGGACGACTCACTCTTCAGACCGCAACCCGACGGCAGCCTCACGCCGGAACTGGCGACGGCAGCCACCATCGTCGACCCGCAGACCATATCGGTCAAGCTCCGGTCAGGAGTTCGGTTTCAGGACGGAACGCCTCTGAACGCGGCAGCGGTCAAGGCCACCATCCTTCGGAACAGCGCATCCACAAGTGTCGCCTTTCCGGCCCCCATTCACGACGTGTCGTCGATAGATCTGACGAGCAACCTCGGCCTCACGATCCACTTGTCCAAACCCGATGCCGGAGCCTTTTACCCACTTCTGGCCGATATGTCGACCATGCCTCTGTCGCCCGCCGCGGTCGCAAAGAACGACCCCAATCCCGTGACCAACCCACTGGGCGCCGGGCCATTTCGGGTCAAGCAGTACGTGGCCAATCAGACCTTGACCCTGGTCAAGAACACGACGTACTGGAACGCCAAGAACATCAAGCTCGGGGGCATCGACTTCGTCAGCGAGGCGAGCAACACTCCCTCACCCATCAACGCGCTCCGGGCGGGAACGGTCGACGCGATCACCTCGAATATCACGCAGGTTGGCGCGCTGACGGGCGCCGACATCAAGACGTCAATTGCCGCCAGCACGACGTCCAAACTCTATTTCCCACTCTGTGCCACCAAGGGCCCTCTTCAGAATGTGCGGGTCCGCCAAGCCCTCAGTTACGCACTTGACAGGAAGGCCATCAACCGGGCACTCGTCGGCGGCAAAGGCGAGCTCGCGTGGGCGCTCGTGCCGTCGTCGAGCAATCTCTTTCCCGCCGACCTCGCCAACTACTACACCTACAATCCGGCCAAGGCGAAGAAGCTTCTGGCCCAAGCCGGCTACGCCAAGGGTTTGACGCTGACGATGGCGCCCGGGGTGAGCACCGACCTCCAGCAGATGGCCGAGATCGCCCAGCAGGAATGGAAGAAGGTCGGTGTCACTCTGCAACTCACGAACACCAGCCCCGCCTCGTACGTGCAAGACGTCTTCGTGAACCACCTCTACAACGTGACGGACGCCGATGTGGTGCGGAACGGCCTGGACGCGATCTCCTTCATCTACACCCCGGGCCACCTCGGCGATCTCTGCGGTTACGACAACCCCGCCCTCGATGCCATGGTGACCCAAATGGGTGGTCTGGCACCGAACGATCCCCAGTACATAGCGCTGTGGAAGAAGGCGCAGGACTTCATCGTGAAGAACGCCTTGGCGGTGTGGGGTGTCTGGCTCCCGACCGTGATCGCGTACAACAGCAACCGGGTCGGCGGCATCGTCACGGTCTTCCCCGGCGTGACCGCCTATCCGGACTTCTTCACCGCGTACGTCAAGAAGTAGCCCTCGAAGAGGCGCTGGGAACGGTGCCTCGAGCCCACCCAGCCGGGCGTACGATGACGGTGCAACCCGCAGGGAGATAGCATCGAGCCACGCGGAACATTTTGGACGATGTCGCAGGTCCAGTCAGAGGAGGGGTCACCATGCCGATCAGTGTGAAATACCCGGTGTTCGATGCCGACAATCACATGTACGAGACGACGGATGCGTTCACCAAGTTCCTGCCGGCCGAGTACTCGGGCCTGGTGAAGTTCGTGGAGGTGAACGGTCGGACGAAGATCGCGCTGCGAAACGTGATCAGCAATTACATTCCGAACCCGACGTTCAACAAGGTGGCCCCTCCCGGCGCGCAGGAATTGGAGTTCCGGATCAAGAACCCCTCGTCGAAGCACTCCGTCGGCACCACCGCCGGGCTCGACACAAAGTCGAAGCACGAGCCACGCCTACCCGGCATGCCCCCCAGGTACATCGAGTCGCCGGCGGCGTTCTTCAACCCCGAAGAGCGGATCGTCCTGATGGACGAGCTGGGGGTCGACCGGGCGATGATGTGGCCCACCCTGGCCAGCCTGCTCGAGGAGCGCCTTGCCGACGACCCGAAAGCGACCGCGGTCGTGGTGCATGCGCTCAACGAGTGGATGCACGAGCATTGGACCTTCAACTTCGACAACCGCATCTTTGCCACGCCCGTGATCAACCTCTCGATCATGGACGAGGCAATCCGGGAATTGGAGTATGTCGTCGAGCGCGGCGCAAGAGCGATCCTGATCCGGCCCGCGCCGGTGCCCGACTATGGCGGTCGCCGCCGCTCGCTTGCCCTGCCGGAGTACGACCCGTTCTGGAAGCGCGTGCAGGAGTCCGGTGTGCTGGTCGGCATGCATTCCTCCGACGACGGATCACAGCGCTACATCAACGAGTGGGACGGCCTGCTCTCAGAGTTCAGCGCGTTCACCGGGAAGAGCATGTTCTCGCAGCTGGTGGACAGCGAGTACCGCAACATCCGGGACACCGTGTACTCCATCATCGGCCACGGTCTGGCAACCCGCTTCCCCGACGTGCGCTTCATGCCGGTCGAGAATGGGAGCCAGTGGGTACCGACCGCCATCAAGCAGTTCCAGAAGCTCTACGACCGCAGCCCACGCGGATTCGACGAAGACCCGATGGTGACGTTCCGGCGCTCGATCATCATCCACCCCTTCTTCGAGGAAGACGTCCTCAATATCGTCGAGCTCGTCGGAGCGGACAATGTGGTGTTCGGTTCCGACTACCCCCACCCCGAAGGGCTTGCCGAACCACTGTCGTTCATTGAGGAGATCGAGCCGCTCTCCGAGGCGGACAAGGCCAAGATCATGGGCGGCACGCTGTCGGTGCTGATGCACTGCGACCCCAACGAAAAGCTCGTCGCAGCCTGACTCGGGACAAACGGCTCAGGCCGTAGCTGCGACCCGAAGAGCCAATCAGCCGGCGAGGATCCCTGCCACGGCATCCGCCCCGGCTTGGGCGATCTCCCCGTCCTATCTCCTTGGTGACGCCGCTCACAGCGACGGCGCCGATGACATCACCCTCAACGGTGATCGGCACAGCCCCTTCGAACGGGGCCATTCCGGGCAAGGCGACCATTCCGAGAAGCCCTTCGTCGACGCTGGTCTCGAATTGCTTCGAGGGCCTCCTGAACACCGCCGAACTTTGCGCTTTCATGATCGCCACTTGCACGGTGCCGACCGACACCCCGTCTTCTCGCTCGAAGTAGACCAGGTAGCCCCCGGCGTCGACGATTGCGAGGTCGATGGCAAAGCCCCTCTGATGGGCGTCCTCCGTGCACACCCCTGCGATCCGCTTTGCGAGCTCCAACGTCAGCACCTTCTTTGACGGCAACTCCATCTTCCCTGCTCCTCGCGCTCGACGTCGACAAGGGACTTCTCGCCAAGACGGGTCGGGATGGCTACCCTTGTTCAGTTAGCGAATATAACCATATCGGCCCTGTGGAGAATCCGAATGATGGCAGATGAGCTGTATTGGGATCCGTACGACTACGACCTCCATCGTGATCCGCATCCTGTCTGGGGCAGGATGATGGCCGAGGCACCGCTCTATCGCAACGAGCAGCTCGACTTCTGGGCCGTGACCCGTTTCGACGACGTCCTGCACGGTCTCGTGGATTGGCGGACGTTCTCGTCCGCGCAGGGGGATCAGCTCGAAGTCATCCGCGGCGGCCCCATCCCTGACTCTCAGAACTCGATCATCTTCAATGACGCGCCCTACCACACCTCCCTGCGACGTCTTCTGAGTCGAGCCTTTACGCCACGCAGCGTCAGCGACCTGGAGCCGGTCATCCGCCGGTTCACCCAGGAACTGCTGGACGAACACGAGGGTGCGGCGGCCTTCGACTACGTCGAAGACTTCGGGAGCCGGCTCCCGGGGATGGTCATCGCGGCCATGCTCGGCATTCCGGAAAGTGATCGCGACTATGTCCGCCGCACCACGGATGAGCAGTTACACCGGGAACCCGGGGAACGTGACATGGAACGACACCACCGCGTGGCGGCCGAACTCGTCGGCTACTACGCAGACCAGCTCGCCGAGCGCCGTAAGAAGCCACGCGACGACATGATGAGCGCCCTATTGGCTGCGGAGATCAACGAGGACGACGGTTCCTCGCGCAAGCTGACAGATCAAGAGGCCGTCGCGTTCATCAAGCTGCTGTCGAGCGCCGGGAACGAAACGACGGCGAAACTCATCGGTTGGATCGGCTCGAGTCTGGCCGAGTTTCCCGCCGAGCGAGCCAAACTGGTCCAACAGCGAGAACTCATCCCCAATGCGATCGAGGAGATCCTGCGCTACGAGCCCCCGGCGCTGTGCCTGGCCCGCGTCGCGCAACGAGATGTCACCCTGCACGGGGAGGTCGTTCCCAAGGGCGGGGTCGTCATCTTCATTCAGGCGGCGACGGGACGCGATCCCCGCCAGTTCCGCGATCCCGACCGGCTCGATGTCGAACGGAGGATCGAGCGCCTTCTTTCCTTCGGCTTCGGTCCGCATGTCTGCCTCGGCGCTCCCCTGGCCCGCCTCGAAGCCCGCATCGCCCTCGAAGAGACCTTGGCCCGGTACCCGGAGTGGGACGTCGACCGGGAAGGATGCGACATCGTGCACACCGGGAGTGCGGTGAGGGGCTATGCGAAGCTGCCGATCCACGTCGCATGAACATCGGCTCCACGAACCCACTGTGCACATTGACGCTGGTACACGTCACGGCGTCGACCACACAGGCGACGGCAAGAGCTCGGCCGCTCTGTCCGCCAGTTCGACGAGGGCGGTGACCATCTCGGTGACGACCCCGTCCTGACGGGGCAGCAGCTGATCGCCGAACGCCCCGATCCCGCGTAGCCCGGGCGGCAGTTCGATCTGGATGCCTCGTCCCAACGGCAGGTTGACCGGGTTGTCGGGATGGAAGCCGAGCCGCACCCGTTCGTCGGCGAGGCGATAGCCCTCGAAGCGCTCGGCGAGCAGTGCCCGCGCCAGCGTCCAGAAGGTCGGCGTTCTGCCCACCCACGATGATTCCTCGAAGAGGTCCCGATTGGCTCCCGCGCACCGCCGGCCCGTAGGGCTCGACGATGAGGCCGCGCTCCGGGTCGACCGACAGGCCGAAGCCGTCCCGCCCGAACCCGTGCACCGAAATGGCGATACCCACATGCTGCAGGAAGGCCCGCAGGTGCGCTGAGTGAGCGGGGTCGTGACGACGCGAGGTCAGATGGACCCGCAGCCCGGCTGGCTGGACGATGGCGTAGTAGGACGCTCCCGCTCGCGCCGCAGCTCGGCGCGCGATCTGGTCGGTCCCTCGATCCTGCGAACCGCCATGAAGGGCCATGAACCCGACCCTGGAACGCAGGACGCACTCCTCCTTCACGCCGGGTAGGGCCAGGAGCTCGGCCAGATCCACCTCATCAGATTGACACGTACTCTTCCCTCCGACTTGGGCGAACTGACGTCTCACCCGGTCGGGCTCGAAAGCGAGCAGGCACGCGCTCCGACCAGCTCGTAATCATGTAATCTCGTAATATGACGACTGAGATAGAGGAATTCTTCGAGCAGAGGGTGCCAACGACGTGGTTCTCCGGCCGCCCGAGGATCGAACAGGATGACGAGGAGATCCTCTGCGTCGGGGTACTGCCTGCCGGGGCGACCGTGGACGACTTCCGAGAGGAGACCCGAGCCGGCCGTATGTCGATTGCCACCGAGGCGGAGGCCCGCTTTCACCGCAAGGTCTCCTGGGGAGTGGAGCTGGACGGGCGGACCACGCTGTTCAGCACACTGGCGACGCCGGTCATGACCAGGCTTCGCCTCCCGGAGCGGGCGGTTCTCGACACGCTGATCAGCTCGGGCATTGCCCGCAGCCGTAGCGAAGCGATGGCCTGGTGCGTGAAGTTGGTGGGACGGCACCAAGCCGAGTGGCTGGATGACCTCCGCGATGCCCTGGTCGGTGTGGAGCGGGTCCGGACCGAAGGACCGACGCTGTTGTGACCGAACTACTCACGGACAACCTGCCGACCGACGCGGAGGCGCTTGACGCCTATTCGGCCGTCGTCACGTCGGTGGCGGAGCGCGTCGTTCCTTCCGTGGCGGCGCTCCGGATCGGCCGGCGCGGCCAGGAAGGTGCGGGAAGCGGAGTGATCCTGAGCGCGGATGGCTACATGGTCACGTCCGCCCACGTCGTGTCGGGCGCCGCGCACGGAACCGCCGCCTTCGCCGACGGTCGGGAGTCCGACTTCGAGGTGATCGGAAGCGATCGACTCTCCGACCTGGCGGTCGTGCGGACCAACATCGCGGACCTGCCCCGGCTCGATCTGGGCGACGCGAACCAGATCCGGGTGGGACAGCTGGTCGTCGCCGTCGGCAACCCGAGAGGGCTGGCCGGTTCGGTGACCGCCGGAGTGGTGAGCGCACTCGGTCGATCCCTGCCCGCCGGCGGTCGGGTCGTGGAAAATGTCATCCAGACCGACGCCGCCCTGAACCCCGGCAACTCCGGTGGGGCACTGGTCGATTCCCGCGCACGACTCATCGGCGTGAACACCGCAGTGGCGGGTTTCGGCCTGGGACTGGCCGTGCCGATCAACTCGACCACGCTCGGCATCGTGAGTGCGCTGATCAGTGACGGCCGGGTTCGTCGCGCCTACCTGGGCGTTGTCGGTGGAGGGCGCCCGCTGGCCCCGCGCCAGATCGACACGTTCGGCCAGCGCGCCGGGGTCGGCATCTCCGAGGTCGCTGCGGGCAGCCCTGCGGAGGCGGCCGGCCTCCGGCCCACCGATACCATCCTCGCCATCGAGGGGGCCCTGACCGAGAGCACAGGCGACCTGCAGCGGCTCATGGGGCCCGACGTCATCGGCCGGGCCGTGACGCTCCGGATCCTCAGGGGCAAGGTCGCAATCGATGTGGTGGTCGTTCCGACCGAGCTGAACCAGTAACGCTGTCGCTCCCACGCTCCTGGCGACACTGCGATCGGGTCGGGCCGCTCTTCAGTCTGTGAACACCGGTAGCCGCTCCCAGCCGCGGACCGTCGACGTACGGGCTTGTTGCGCATTGTCCCAGTCGACTTCCCAGGTTGGGAAACGATTCAGGACCTCGTCCAGCGCCACCCGTCCCTCCAACCGCGCGAGAGCCGCCCCGAGGCAGAAGTGGAGGCCGTAGCCGAAGCTCAGGTGATGCGTGATGTTGCGGTTGATGTCGAACGTGTCCCCGTCGGGAAACTGCCGGTCGTCCCGATTCGCGGAGCCGTTCACGAGCAGCATGATGCTCCCTTCGGCAATGGTCTGCCCCTGATGTTCGACATCGCGGGCGACGTAGCGCGCCTGGACCGGCGATGGGGCCTCATAGCGGAGGATCTCTTCGATCGCCTTCGGCACCAACGTCCGGTCTGCTGCCACCCGCGCCCGCTGGTCGGGGTGCTCTGCCAGCAACTTGCCGGTCCAGCCGATCAGACGTGTGGTGGTCTCGTTGCCGGCACCGGCGAGCAGGCTGACATACGTCAGTATCTCCTGGCGGGTGAGCCGCCGCGTGGTGCCGGTCTCGTCCTCGAATTCGGCATTGAGGAGCTCGGTCATCAGATCGTCCGAGGGATTGCCGGCCCGCCAATCGATGTACTCACCGAACGCTTCGCCGCCCAGGAGGTCGTCGATGTTCACCTGGACCTCCTGCCCTTCCTCGAGGCGCAGGCTTTCGTCGAGCTGGTCGCGGATCGCCTCTTGGTCCTGCTCGGGAATGCCGAGCAGCATGCCGATCGTGCGCATCGGCATTTGGGCGCCGAGATCCTTGATGAAGTCGAACTGGCCGGTGCCGACGAGGGGATCGAGGCTACGGGCACAGAACGCACGGACCTTCGGCTCCAGTGCGTTCATCTTCTTGGGGGTGAACACGCGCGACAGGAGACCCCGGTGAAGATCATGGATGGGAGGATCCTCCATGAGGATCACGCCGGATGGCATCTCGAAGCCCGTCTCGAGGTTCGCCTTGATGAACTCGAGGACCGAACCGCGCCCCGACCGATACGTGTCCCAGTCTTTGAGCCCACGCTCGACATCATCGAAGCGGGTCACTGCGAAGAAGTCATGCTTTTCGTTGTAGTAGAGCGGCGCCTCCTCCCGCATGCGCTTCCAAACCGGGTACGGGTTCGCATCGATCTCGAAGTCGTAGGGGTCGTAGTAAATGTCGCTGTCGTTCGTCAACGTCATCCCTGTGTCCTTCCGGTCATGGCCAACATTCAGAGCTCCTCCGCCACAATGCCATCGATCGCGGCCAACGTGTCGTCCGAGAGCTCCCAGTCGGCCGCACGTGGCGTTGACCAGCACTTGTTCGGTCGTCGTCACCCCGGTGATCACCGAACCGACGATCGGTTGCGCCGCCAGCCACGAGACGGCGAGCTCGAGGAGGGAATGGTCCTCTGCCGCCGCGACGGCGCTGAGTCGTTCGACGGTCGTGAGCCTCTCGTCGGACAGTGGCGGCCGGCGGGCCATGATCCCCTGGCGGAGCATGGTGCTCACGACGCCATCGGCCCCCAACCGTGAGTCGGCCGGGGGCGGTTCCCCCCGCCTGTACTTCCCGGTGAGCAGGCCGCTGGCGAGCGGAAAATAGGCGAGGATCGACATCCGGTTGCGCTCGACCGCGGTCGGGCACGTCGGCGGGCGGTCGCTCGAGCACGCTGTACTGCAGCTGGCACGAACGGTAGGCCCGCGCACCCGAGCCGCTCCGCGGCCTCCGTCGCCTCGTCGAGCATCTCGGCCGTGAAGTTGCAACAACCGACCTCTCGCACCTTGCCGTCGCGCACGAGCACATCGAGCGCTTCGAGGATCTCCTCGAAAGGAGTCTCCGGATCGGGTTGGTGCTGTTGGAGCAGGTCGATGCGGTCCGTCCCCAGCCGGCGCAGGCTGGCCTCGACCGCCTCGACAATGCGACGAGCACCGCGCGCCGTCGGATCGTGCTCGTCGTTGTTCAGGAACTTGGTGGCGATGACGGCCTCGTCGCGCCGGCTTCCCAACGCCACCCCGATGAGCTCCTCCGAGTGCCCCTCGCCGAGGAACGAGGTGATGCTGTACTCCTCCGCGGTGTCGATGAGATTGATGCCGGCATCAAGGGCAGCGTTGACGATGCGGGTGACCTCAGGTTGATCGCACCGCGCGCCGAAGAAATCGGTGCCGAAATTGTTCCCACCGAGACCCACGACCGAGACCTCGAGCGTACCGAGCGCATTGCGTATCACCGAGCGGATCCAGTGGTCAGGTGGGCGGCGGCGGCGTAAAGTCCATCCGGAGCCGGGTCAGCGTCGATGAGCTGATGCGCCACGTACCGTCCTGGGCCACATAGGTCTCGTGGTAGTGGCCGTACCCGTGCAGCTCCGAGCCGTCCGGGAACCGCAACATGTCCTCCATGGCCCAGATCCCCTTCGCCGTTGTGGGCGAGGTGATCTCGATCTCGGGCGTGTGGCACTGATGGACGGTCACGACCTCGCCGATCGCCCCGACCAGGAATGCGAGGAACTCGTCAGCCCCGGTCATGACGCTGCCCCCCGACTCCACGGTGTCCATGGTCACGTCGTCGGCGAACACCTGACGCATCCCCGCCCAATCCTTGGTGTCCATGGTGCGGCAGTACCTGGCCTTGAGCTGTCTGATCGCTTCCATATCGTCCATCAGGAGACCTCCAACGGCATGTTGCCCGGTACGCGACGGTCGGCCAACGCTAGTGCCTCGGACGCGGCGCGAACGGGGTCGTCGTCCGAGCCATGGCGGCCCACTGACTAGCATCGACGTCGAATTCAATGTCGGAGCGGGAGGAAGCAGTGTCATCCATCAATCTGAGCGCAATCGGCGTGGCCCCGGCATGAGGACGGTTGTCGTCGGGGCATCCACGGGCCTGGGCCGTTGCATCGGTATCGGCCTGGCCCAGCGGGGGGCGAAGGTCGCTTTGATGGCACGCCGCCGGGACCTCCTGGTTGACGCCGCAGCAGAGGCCGGCCCCGATGCCCTCGCCATTGTCTGCGACGTGACCGATCCTTCCTCGTGCCGTGCAGCGGTGGCCGAGGCGGTCAGCGAGCTCGGCGGCATCGACGGTGTCGTCTACGCCAGTGGTGTCGGCGCCCTCAGTCGCGTCGAAGACCTGGACCCCGAGACATGGCACCGCCTCTTCGGCACCAACGTCGTCGGGGCGAACACGTTCACTGCAGCGGCGCTCCCCCACCTGGTCGAAAGCGGCGGAGCCGTTGCATACCTCTCCTCGATCAGCGCGTCGATGACACCGCCCTGGCCCGGTCTGGCGGCCTACAACGTGACGAAGGCAGCTCTCGACAAGCTCGTCGAAGCGTGGCGCAGCGAGCACCCGCACGTCGGGTTCACCCGGGTCGTCGTCGGCGACTGTGGCGGCGGCGAAGGCGTGGCAGCGTCGCATTTCATGGACGGCTGGGACACCGAGCTGCTGACGAAGTTGTTCCCGGTCTGGCTTTCTCGCGGCCTCCTCTCGGGTTCGCTCATGGAGGTCGACGTGCTCGTCGGCCTGGTGGATGCCATCTTGCGCACCGGAGCGAGCGCCAGCATCCCCTCGGTGGCGGCGGTACCGCGCCAACCGGCGCTCGATTTCAGCGGCGAAGCCTGACCCGAAACGGAGACGACTTCGGATACTCCCGGGCAGCGCGGTGCCAGCCAAGGTGTCATGACGCCGGCGCCACTGCAGCGGCCGCCGCCCGCAGGTAATGCCAGGCGCGCTCGGGTGGTAGACCGCCGCACAGGGGCTCGAGCGAGAGCACCTGTCCGGAACCGGCGAGCTCCGCGGCCTGAGCCGAGGTGTAGATCCGGTAGCCACCTTCCTCGGATCGCAGATCATCGACGGTGTCGGCCTCGGACAGCGAGGCGATGCCGCTCTTGCCGGCGGCACGGTTCCACTCGCGATAGAGGCGAATTTCGTTCAGCATCCTCGGCCCGAGCTCGGCCCACGCCGCGTCGAGATCATCCGCCACAAACGCCGTCGTCGCCGTTCCCGGGACCGTCAGCTGGCAGCCGGGGGCTTCCACCTGCGATTTCCGGGCTTCTTCCTCGTAAGCCTGCCGCAGGTGGTCGCCACCGGCCTCGGCCAGGAACAGGAGGCCGTGCCGTGCCGCTCTCCGCGCCGCGGCCGGCGTGTGGCCGCCATAAGCCAAGGGGGGTCCACCGGATGTCGCCGGTGCAGGTGTGACCTGGATCGTCCCGCGGGTGGGATGGACGAAGGGCTCTCCCTTCCACGCCCGCTTCAGCTCGATGAGCAAGCTCTCCATCTGCCGGCCCCGGGTTCCAGGGTCGACGCCAAACAGCTGGTACTCCTCGTCGCGGTAGCCCATCCCCACCACGCACATCACCCGTCCCGCACTCACGTGGTCCAAGACGGCCAGATCCTCGGCCAGTCGAATCGGGTCGTACAGAAGTCCGAGGAGCGCCGCCACCACGATGATGGTGGATTCGGTACGGGCGGCCATGGCCGACGCGAGAATCAGAGGGGACGGTATGTACCCGTCAGGGGAAGAGTGATGCTCGGAGATGACCGCGGCGACGTTGCCGTGGTGTTCTCCCCATGCCACCATCTCGATCGCAGCCTGATATGCCGCCGTCCGCGCTGCGGCCTCCTCTGCAGGCGGTCGGCCCTCGTCGGGGGTCCGCATCGAAAAGCGAAGCTGGTACATGGCCCTCCTCGGGTCATTCGGCGCGCGCCGGTCCACATCGCCCGGGTACAGGCGGCAGGGATCATGGGCGCTGATGCGTAGGAGAATCGGATGTCAGCGAGAAGCTACCCGATGTTCGGCCTACCATGACGTTGACATCGAAGGTGACTTCCCGTCGATCCGGCCTCCTTCTGGTCGACGCGAAAGGCGGTCCACATGGAGAAGCTGGTGTTTTCCTTCCAACGTCACCCGGAGCTGAGCCGAGCCGACTACTTCGAGCACTACCTCCGACATCACGCTGCCGCTCGGCATGCGCTTGGCGAAGACCATTGCCGGCTACACGATCAACCTCACAGATCAGGAGGATCCAGGTGCACATGGCCCGGACGCCATCACCGAGATCTGGACCACCTCCTCCGAGGCGTTCATGGATCCTGATCGGGCCTTCGACACACCCGAGGATGCTGCCGTACTTGCCGCGGATCATGCGTCGTTCATGGGCCCGTTCGACGTCTACGTCGTCGACGAGCGCATCGTGCGGAGTAGGAGCGTGTTCGAACCACTCGGCACCCGGACGACGTTGGCCAAGCGGGTGGCACTCTACGGTCACGACGAGCAGCCCCCCGAGGCACCTCCGGAGGTTGTCGAAATTGTCGAACATCGTGTGCGCCAAGCCGTGTCGGGGGACGATTCCGTTGCCCTCATCGTCACCACCCTGGCGCCCACCGTCAACGCACTGGGGCCGCCGTCGGGTCGGAGCTACACCGTGAGTGAGTTCCGTCAACGGGATCCTGCCGGGGTCGAGTTGGAATTCACCAAGCGCTACGGGCCGTGGGCGGTCGTGGCGGGGGCTTCGGAGGGGATCGGCGCCGCGTTCTGCCGGCGACTCGCGGTCCACGGCATCAACCTCATCCTGATTGCCAGACGCGAACAGCCGCTCCTGTCCCTCGCCGAGGAGTTGCGGAAGGAATTCGAGGCCGACACGCTCGTGGTGCCACTCGATCTCAGCGCGCCGGGCGCAGAAGAGGTGTTGTTCGCCGCGACACGAGATCTCGATGTCGGCCTGCTCGTCTACAACGCTGGCGCCGACCCGCATGCGCAGCGCTTCCTCGATATGCCGTCCGACGTGTGGACGGCAATGGTCGAACGAAACTGCATGGTGCCGCTGAAGGCGGCGCACCACTACGCCTCGTCCATGGTTGACCGGGGTCACGGCGGGGTCGTGCTCGTCACGTCCGGAGCAGCGTGGGCCGGAGGGGCGCGCATTGCGACCTACGCGGCCACCAAGGCCTTCGACCTCGTCCTGGGAGAGTCCCTGTGGGCCGAGCTCCACGACCGGGGCGTCGACGTACTCTCCCTCGTCGTCGGCGCAACAGATACGCCCGCCCTCCGCCGTCTGCTCGAGGAACAGGGAACCAGTGTGGACGATCTCACTGCTCCCGATGACGTCGCGAAGGAAGGACTCGAACACCTCGGCGCTGGTCCGACATGGTCAATGGGTCTGCCCGACGGTGGCGGACCTTCCCCTCTGGGGTCGCTGCCACGGCGGGTTGCCGTGGAGTTCATGACCGCCGGGATGGCCACCATCGTCCGCGGGTAGTTGACAGGCGCTCCAAAGAAGGTGGCCCGGCGGATCCACCAAGAGCCCACGGTGTCTCAGCCGTCACGCGGCGGCCATCCGCTGTCCAGGGCGTCCGCGGTGTCCTCACCCAGACCATGCGTGCGCGCCACGTCCGGGCTCACGATGCCTTCCCATGCTGCATACGACCTGACAGCGGTAACCGGACCAAGGTCGGCATCGTCGATATGGAAGAAGAAGTCGTTTTCGTTCAACAGAGGGTCGCCGAACAGCTGATTGCGGCCTAGCGCGGCCACGGCAGGAACTCCGGCTTCGCCCATCAGGGTGAGCGCCTCCTGCACGCCGAGAGCACGGAGCACCGATGCAATGTCATCAGCATGTCCCTGGACGTGCGGCCGCTTCCCCACAAGGGTGTGCACGACCTCGAAACCGTGCTCGTCTGCGCTGAGCGCAATCCATCCGTCTGCACACTGGTAGAGGCGATGCAGCGGGCTCTCGCCGAGGAATGCCGGATCACCCACGATCGTGTGCGGTCGACCGGCGAATGTCGTGAACTCTGCTGCCTGAAAGGCCAACGAGGTGCGCGCCAACGAGGCGCGGACCTGTTGTCCCCTCCCGAGGCGCTCCCGTGCGAAGAGCGCCGCGAGGATACCGAACGCGCTCAATGTCCCAGTGCCGATGTCGGTCACGGGGACGGCCTGGATGATCGGCTCGCCATCACCCCCTTGTGCCGCCATCAACCCGCTCCGAGCTTGCAGGACCGGATCGAAGCCGGGTGTGGCCTTGAGGGGGCCCTTCCCCCATGCGCTGATGCTGCACACGACAATCTGAGGATTGCGACGAGCCAGGGTCTCGAAATCGATCCCCAATCTCTCCGCCGACCCAAAGCTCATGTTGTCGATCACCGCGTCGCACCCGTGCGCGAGCGCGTGGAACGATCGAAGCCCATCCGCGGATTTGAGATCCAGGACGACCCGCGATTTTCCGCGGTTCAACGCGGCATAGGTGGCGCGGGCGACCTGGCCGAACGGGTCCCCGCTGGGTTGCTCGACCTTGAAGACCGTCGCCCCGAAGTTCTCGAGCACACTCGACGTGAACGGGCCGGCGATGAAGGAACTCACATCGAGGACACGAAGCCCGTCGAGCGGCAGTCCTTCGTCGATCCGCGTGGCTCCCGGTTCCTCGTGATGACGTTCGTCGCCCCAGACATCCCCGGGGTCAACGAGAGCTTCGCTGTCAGTGAGCCATTCCGTCCGAGCCGGTGATGCACAGAGCTCGACGGATGGTCCAGGGAGAACCACGTCGCCGAGCGTCTCATGTGTCAGCTCGACGAGCATCCCCTCCGCCGACACCGTCTCGCTTGCCGCCCACTCCTCCCTTGATTGAACCAGGGCATTGGGGACCCGCACCGAGTTGAGAAGATCGTGCCAAGCCGCCCCGCTCCGCTCCATGAACCGGCCGGCCAGGCGACTCGCCGACGACCGGTTTGATGTCCGGCAGAAAGACATTGAGGAACTCACCATCGACACCTGGCATGAGCATGACGTCCATCATGTCCATCGCATCCAGTGCGGCGATGAAGAAGGGGGCAGTGAGTGCTGCAAGGTAGAGCCAGGTGTCGTCGCCGCACCGGTAGACCCGATAGTTCGGTGGGCCCCATGTCGTTGATTTCTCCCCCGCAAAAGGCCGCAGAATGCCGGGCAGGTCCACCATCGTCGACACATTCAGCGCAGCAACGGCGTGGAGTCCCGAGACGGTGATCCCACGCCCGAGTCCCGTCTTTTGTCTTCTCAAGAGCGCCGCCACAATTGCCGTCGCCCCCAGCGCCCCCCGTTCGTACGCCGTGATGCTCACGACGGGTGCGACGGGCTGGTCGAGGGCGCCGGGTTGCTGGTCGGCTATGCCCGTCCAGGCCGAGAGAAGGAGCTCATCTGCGGGCAACTCACCGACAGCACCTCTCGTGGCGTGAGGAGGCATCCAAAGGTGGATCAGGCCCGGATTCTGGCGGCGAAGGGTCGCCGCGTCGAGGCCTGATCCGTTGAGATCCGCGGGTGATGCGTCGATGACCACGACATCGGCCCGTCGAGCCAGATCACTGATCTGGCGCCTCCGATCCGATGAGGAAATGTCAAGGTCGACGAAACGCTTCCCGCGCGGTCGCGACAATCTGTTCGGGCGTCGTTCGGTGCGCAACGGAGTCGACGCGCACGACATCACCGCCGAAGTCGGCGATGTGCATCGAAGCCAGACCGCCGCCGAAGGTCGTCGTCAGATCGAGGAGACGCAGACCTTCGAACGGTCGTGATGCCGGCACCGATTCTTCGATCTTCGACGACATGCCGCCGCCCATCATTGCACTCCGACGTGTCCCGATGATCACATGCACATGGACCGTCAGGATCTGCCGGGTTGGGAGTGACACTTGACAAGGCGCGTCGCAACGAGGACGCTACGGACGTGTTCGGTGCGTCGCGATCCGCTATGGCCATGCCGACTGCGCCGGCAAGGGCCATGACGTGGTGCGGCCGGAAGCGGTAGAGGTGCGCCGTGGGGGATGAGCAGCTCGTCATCGTTGCAGATCGAAGACCGCATCGCGACACTGACGATGCACCGACCGGGCGCGCGGAACGCACTCAACCGAGCCCTCATGTACGCCCTTTGGGATGCGGTCGGCGACGCGGGAAACGATCCGGAGAGTCGACGCCGTCGTCCTGACGGGCTCGGACCCGGCGTTCTCCGCCGGCGTCGACCTCAAGGAGGTTTCCGGTGAGGCACCCCCCTCCGCCGGACCGCGGATCCCTGGGCACGGTCCCGAGCGGGATACGAACGGCCTCTTCCGATTCCTCCCCGTGATCGACAAGCCCGTGATCGGTGCCGTGAACGGCGTTGCCGTCACGGGAGGGCTGGAGATCGCGCTGCAATGCACGTTTCTCGTGGCGTCGCAACGTGCGCGCTTCGCCGACACGCACGCCCGGGTCGGGATCATGCCCGGCGGAGGGATCACCGTCCTGATGGCCCAATCGATAGGACTGCGCCGCGCCATCGAGTTGTCGCTGACGGGGAACTTCCTCACCGCCGACGATGCTCTCCGGTACGGATTGGTGAACCACGTCGTTCCCCACGACGAGCTGCTGCCGTTCGCTCGACGGCTGGCCGGTGACATCGTCAACAACGACCAGCGAAGCGTTCGCCACCTCCTGCGGCATTACCGGCAGATGGCCAACGCGGCTACGCTCGACGAAGCGCACCTGATCGAGGGCTACATGGCCGAGACGTGGCAGTTGGGAACGAGCGGTGTCGCCGAGCGACGCGCCGACGTCATGGCGCGCGGCCGCTCGCAGACTTCCTGATGCTGATCGACACCACGGTGGGCGGGCTCGAAGCAGCCGCCACCGCAGCGGCGGCCGCGGAGGCGGCCGGCTATGACGGTATCTTCGCCGGAGAGGTCAACGGCGACCCGTTCCTGCCCCTCCGCTGGCGGCGGGAGCAACGGAGCGTATCGACATCGGGACCTCGATTGCGGTCGCGTTCTCGCGGTCTCCCATGTCGGTCGCGTACACGGCGAACGACCTCCAACGATTCTCGGGTGGGCGCCTGGTGCTCGGGCTGGGGTCCCAGGTGAGAGCGCACATCACCCGTCGCTTCTCCATGCCCTGGGGTCGCCCCGCACCGCAGATGCGCGAGTTCGTACTGGCCATGCGCGCCGCGTGGCTCTGCTGGTCCAACGGGGAGCCGCTCACGTTCGAGGGGGAGTTCTACCACCACACGCTCATGCCGCCGACCTTCATGCCCACCCGGCACGAATTCGGACCGCCGGCGGTCTATCTCGCCGGGGTGGGTGACGGGATGACGCGTCTGGCGGGCGAAGTCGCCGACGGCTTTCTTTGCCATGGCTTCACCACCGAGCGATGGATGCGTGAGCGCACGGTGCCGGCCCTGGCGGAGGGCCGGCGTCGCGCCGGCAAACCGATGGAGGGGTTCACGGTGAAGGCCGCCGTCTTCCTCGCGACCGGGACCGACGCCGAGATCGAGGCCGAAGTGGCCACCATACGCTCGCATCTCGCCTTCTATGCGTCGACTCCGGCGTACAAGCCGCTCCTCGACCTTCATGGCTGGGGTGATCTGGGCCAGGAACTCACACTGCTCTCCAAGGAGGGCCGATGGTCCGAGATGCCGGGGCTCATCGACGACGAGGTACTCGACGCATTCGCCATCGTGGCGCCGATCGATGAGGTACCAGAACGGCTTGCCAAGCGTTGTGGCGGGGTCGTTGACCGAGTTTCCTTCATCCGTCGAGCAGAGCACCCCTCACTCATCGACATGCTCAGATGATGCGGGCCCGACCCGAAAGATGAGGTGATCGGGGCCTTGCGATAGCGTCTCCGCACGGTCCGACGGGCCCGTGGAGCCCGCGTAGTGACCACAAAGGGAGGGAGCACACCAATGACCGCCGAGGCACTCGAGGATCCGACCATCGATACGGCTTCGCTCGCCGCTTGGATGGACAAGGAGGGACTGTCGGGAGCCGACCTCCCCCTGGAAGCGTCCTTCATCTCCGGAGGCAGCCAGAACGAGATCTTCGAGATTCGCCGCGGGGACCTCCACGGCGCGCTCCGCATGCCTCCCCTCTCTGCCCCGACCGCTCGCGACGAGGGGATCCTGCGGGAGTGGCGGATCATCGAGGCGCTGTCGGACACGGATGTCCCGCATACGGAGGCGATCGCCGTCTGCCGGGATGCGAGCGTTCTCGGACGGCCCTTCTACATCATGGGTTTTGTCGATGGATGGTCGCCCATGGCCCTCCACGGCTGGGCACCCCCCTACGACACCGACCCGCAGGAACGTCGTGGCCTCGCCTACGAGCTCATCGACGGCATCGTCGAAATGGGAAAGGTGGACTGGAAAGCCAAGGGTCTCGGTGACCTCGGTCGTCCCGAGGGCTACCACGACCGCCAGGTGGAACGGTGGACCCGATTCCTGGACAGGATCAAAGGCCGCGAGATTCCCGGCCTCGACGAGACAACGGCGTGGCTGGCGACGCACCGTCCTCTCGATTTCGTCCCCGGGATCATGCACGGCGACTATCAATTCGCCAACGTCATGTTCCGCCACGGCACGCCGGCGCGCCTCGCAGCCATCATCGACTGGGAAATGGGCACGGTCGGCGATCCCAAGATCGATCTGGCCTGGGCCCTCCAGGGCTGGCCAGAGGATACGTCGCAGGAGGCTACCGGCAGCTACGTGGACCTTACGGGCATGCCCGGTCGCAGCGAACTGCTGGCCTTCTACGCCGAGCGCTCCGGGCGGCAGGTCGACGACTTCGACTACTACCTCGTTCTCGCCCGCTGGAAGCTGGCCATCGTCCTCGAGCAAGGATTCCAGCGCGCCGCGGGTGACCCGAAGCTGGAGGCCTTTGGGCCGCTGATTCTCGATCTCATGGCCCGAGCCGCAGATCTGGCTGCGTCGAGCACGTACTCAGGGCGTCGCGGGTAGACCCTGGAAGAAGGTGCATTGTGAGCTGGGACTTTGAAACAGATGCTGAGTTCGAAGCTCAGCTCCGATGGATACGACAGTTCGTCAAGGAGGAAGTCGAGCCCCTCGATCTGCTGTGGCCCGACGAGGTCTACCGCCAACCGCAGCGCGAGGAGATCAAGATCCTTCTGCGCCCCCTGAAAGAGCAGGTACGGGCGCTGGGACTCTGGGCGGCCCACCTCGGCCCCAACCTTGGTGGGCAGGGCTTCGGGCAATTGAAGCTGGCCTTGATGAACGAGATCCTCGGCCGATCACAGTGGGCACCACGGGTATTCGGGACCCAGGCGCCTGACACGGGAAACGCAGAGATCCTCGCTCACTACGGGACCCCTGAGCAGAAGGAGAAGTATCTCGCCCCCCTTCTGGAGGGCGACATCGTTTCGTGCTACTCCATGACCGAGCCCCAAGGCGGTTCCGATCCGGGTGGCTTCCTGACCCGAGCGGTCAAGGATGGGGACGAGTGGGTGATCAACGGGTGGAAATTCTTCTCGTCCCACGCGCGTTGGGCCGAATTCCTGATCGTGATGGCTGTCACGGACCCGGACGCGATGCCGTACAGGGGAATGTCCATGTTCCTGGTCCCCCGGGAGACAGCCGGTGTCAACATCGAGCGCAACATCGGACTTGCCTGGGAGGCCCCCGAGGAAGGCGCACATGGGCTGGTGCACTACGAGGACGTTCGCATACCCGCCGCGAACCTGCTGGGCAGTGAGGGGGAAGGCTTCGCTGTTGCGCAGACACGGCTCGGCGGGGGCAGGGTCCATCACGCCATGCGATCCGTCGGGATCTGCCAACGCGCGTTCGACATGATGTGCGAGCGGGTCCTGAGCCGGTCCACCAAAGGCTCCCTTCTCGCCGACAAGCAGTACGTCCAGGGCTACATCGCCGACTCTTGGATCGAGCTCGAGCAATTCCGACTCCTGGTTCTGCGAACGGCCTGGAAGATCGATCGCTATCAGGACTACCAGCGGGTGCGTGAGGACATCGCGGCGATCAAGGCCGCAGCACCGAAGCTGATCAACGACATCGTCGGGCGAGCGATTCAGGTGCATGGGGCACTGGGCATTTCGAACGAGCTCGACCTCGGACGGCTCTTCCTCATGCAGTATGCCGTGGGATTCTCCGATGGACCGAGTGAGGTTCACAAAGCAACGGTGGCCCGGCGCGTGCTCAAGAAATACTCTTCAGCTCCCGGTCTTTGGCCGACCGAACACCTTCCCACGCGGCGTGCGGGCGCCCGGGAGTTCGTGGAGGAGCGGCTCGCCGGACCTGCGCGACACGGCGCTCTAGTCGGCTCGATCGGCCCGACCCTTCACGAACGCGTCGATGCCCTCCCGCATGGATGGGCTGGCGGCCACATGGAGATGTCGGGCCGATTCGACCTCGATGTACTCCTCCATGTCCATCCGCTCGGCCGACAAGATGTTGGCCTTCATCATCCGCAGCGGCAACGCGTGGTGAGCGGCGAGCGTCTCCGCCAACGCGAGAACCTCGTCGTGGAGATCGTCCGACTCGAAGATGCGGGTGACCAATCCGAGCGCAAGGGCCTCGTCAGCCGAGATCTTCTCGGGGAACAGGAGCAGTTCCCGGGCGCGTGCCCCTCCGACCAGGCGCGGCAGGGACCACACCAACCCCATGTCGCCAGACACCCCGACCTTCAAGAACGCCGGTCGCGAACTTGGCTCGCACGGACGCAAACCGGAAATCACAGGCGCAGGCCCACCCGAGCGCGGCGCCGGCGCACCCACCGTCAATGGCGGCGATCGTCACCTGCGGCATCGTGTGCAGCAGGGTTGCGGCGTGGTACGTCGGCCCCAACTGCTCGAACGACGGCAGCTCGGTCGATCCGCTTCCGGTGAGGTCTGCGCCGACCGAGAAGTCGCCCCCTGCACCGCGAAGCACCACGACCCGGGCATCGCTCGCCGGGACGGGGAGCAGAACGTCGTACAGCTGGCGGCACATCTCGGTGGTGATGCCGTTGCGCCGGTCGGGCCGGTTGAGGGTGACGATCAGCACCGCGCCGCGCCGCTCGCTCAGGACGCACTGCTCCACATCCGTCATGTGATCATCACGACCTCAGGAGCTCCTCGGTGTGTTCGCCGACCAACGGCGGGCGACGGCCTATGGCCCATGGCGAGGCGCTCATCTTGAACGGTGCCCCGGGGTAGCGGATCTCCGCGGCCCAGCTCTTCGTGGGCCACTGGTGTCTGGAATCCCCGTGCCACGAAGTGCGGGTTCTCGAACGCCTCGTCCGGAGAGAACACAATCCCGCACTGGAAGTCCCGGCGCTGGGCGCCCTCGAAGAAATCGAGCGCCGAAATGTGCTCGGCGATGTGCACGAGTGCGGCCCTGACCGCACCGAATATCGCCACCGCCTCCGGATCGCTCCACTCCTTCACCAGATCGATGCCGCCCCGGGCGATGCCGATCTCGAGGAAGAACACCTCGGGGCAGCTCTCCCGCAGACCGAGCTCGTCCAGCCACGCCAGCAACACCCGGAAATCCTCGGCCTCGTGCGGCGGGAACCCGGTCGTGACAGAGCGGCCATCGCCCGCCCGCACCTGGACCTCCATTGTCGGCTGTACGGCGGCGTGGCGACCGGTCTGGCGCTGCGGGGTCTGGCCCGCGACGAGGTAGAAGAAGGTTCCGCTCTCGGTCGTCACGTTGCACGCCGCGAAGGCGCTGACATCGACATGCTGGCCGACGCCGGTGACGTCGCGGTGAACCAGCGCGGTGAGGGTCCCGAGCGCGGCGTGCACACCGGTGATCTGTATCGTCTGGCTCCCGCGGCCCCGCATCGGCGGCAGGGTGTGATCGTCGTACCCGTTAAGCCAGGCCAGCCCGGATGCGGCTGACATGGTGAGATCGGTCCAGGGCTGGGAGGATCGAACGCTGGCTCGTCCGTGGCTGGTGACCGACGTCCACACCAGATCCGGACGACCGGCGCGCAATTCGGTGTGGTCGAGCCCGAGCGATGCCAACCGGCCGGGACGCTCCCCCTCGAGCACGATGTCGGCCGCTGCGATCAGCCTGCGGAGTTCGTCGGCGCCGTCATCGGTGACCAGGTCGATCACCACGCTCTTCTTGGAGGCGTTGTAGTACCACCACCAGAGGCTCCGATCGGGGTGTGGCCGGTCATCGGCGAAGGGACCGAATGTCCGTGTGTAGTGGCCACCGGGAGGCTCGACGACGATCACCTCGGCCCCCAGGTCAGCCAGCGTCCGGCCGGCCCATGCGCCCCAGAAGCTGGCGAGCTCGACAACCCTGACCCCTCGCAGCGGGCCGCTCACAACACCCCCTGTTCCTGAAGGTCGCGGAACTCGCTCTCGGTCAGACCGACCAGGTCACAGAACACCTCGCGGTTGTGCTGGCCCAGCAGCGGCGCACCGCGGGTGATACTCCAATCGGTCTCGGAGAGGTGGACCGGGATGCCATCGACCCGGACGTCACCGATCTCCGGGTGATGGGAGGTGGGGAACAGGCCCCACGCGGCGTTGTCCGGATCGTGGTCGATGCGATCCTCCGACATGGCCACGGCGGAGGCGGGGACGCCAGCGGCCATCAGGTCAGAGGCCACCTGGTGCCGGTCACGGGTCGAGGTCCACGCCGCAAGCAGGGCGTCGAGCTCCTCCTGCGCTTCGAACCGGCCGGCGGCGGTCTCGAAGCGAGGATCCTCGGCCCAGGCCTCACCACACACCGCGACGAACGAGGACCAGTCTCCGTCGTCCCGGCAGGCGACGGCCACCCAACGGTCGGGCTCACGCGTCGGGTAGATGTTGTGCGGGGCCATAGGCGGGTTCGTCGCTGTGGTTGGAGTCCGGCATCCCCGGTCGACGCAAAGGTCGCTCGTTGACCGTGTAGTCGAGGAGATCCGGTCCCGTGAGACCGAGACCCGCCTCCGTGCAGGACATGTCGATCCATTGCCCCTCCCCGGTGCGCTGCCGATGGGCAAGGCCGGCCAGCACCGCCAGGGCCATGAGATTGGCTCCCATATGGTCCATGTAGGAGAACCCCCAGCCGGCGGGTGGCCCGTCGCTCCGGCCGACGCCGAAGGTCAGACCGCACACCGCCTGGACGACCGGGCCGAACGTCTTGAAGCGGGCGTACGGTCCGTCGTTGCCGAACCCGGAATTGGAGACGTAGACGAGGTCCGGCTTGATCCGGCGCAACTCCTCGTAGGGGAATCCCAGCTTGGCCATGACCCCGGCGGCGAAGTTCTCGGTCACCACGTCCGCTACCCCGACCAGGCGGCGGAAGAGGTCCCGGCCGGACTCCAGCCTGAGGTTGATGGTCACGCCGAGCTTTTCGACGTTGTGGTTGTTGAACCCGCCACCGAGCTCAATGCCCCGTCGGTCGTCGACGTGAGGGATCGTCCCCCTGATGATGTCCCAGCGGCCCTGGCGGACGGGATCCTCAACCCGAATGACCCGGGCTCCGAACGCAGCCAGGTACCGGGTCGACCCCGCACCGGCCAACTGACCGCTGAGGTCACAGATGGTGATGTGGCCGAGCGCCGATCCCGGTGGTTCTTCGCCGACGGCCTCCGAGCTCATACCGCCAGCATGCTCCATGCGGCGACCGGGCGCGTCGTTCCCGCAACGTTGTCACCGACCCCGGCGCCGGTCCGCCCACGCCTGAGCGCCCCTTTTGAAGTGAGAGACATCCCGTGGGAAGGTACGGCAGACGCGTTCGCACTGTCAACGCATACGGCAGGCGCATCGCATGCAGTCAGAGCGAGACGAGCGTGTACATTGCGCTTGCGTGTCCGCTACGACACCGCACCGGAGGGGTGACGGCCATGACCGATTCCAACGATTGGCTACGGAGCCGGACGGCGACAATCGACCTCCTCACCCTCGAGGCGAATGCCGCGGCAAGACTCGACCCGGCGATCCATGCCTACATCGGCCGCGGCGCAGGAGATTCCGTTGGGGCCAACTCGGCGGCGTGGGAAGCACTTCGTCTACAGCCCCGCTTGCTCCGGAACGTCACCGAAATCTCCACGGCCACCACGGTCCTCGGTGACCCGGTTGCGGTGCCGATCATGATTGCGCCAACGGCAATGCACAGACTCGCCTGTCCCGACGGGGAGATTGCCACGGCGCGCGCCGCGGCACGGTCGGGAGTCACCTACGTCGTCTCAATGGCTGCGACCACCTCGATCGAGGAAATCACGCACGCCGCACCGACAGGTCGGCACTGGATGCAGGCGTACGTGCGGCGTGACCACGGCATAACCCGCGCCTGCCTCGAGCGGGCCGCCGCCGCCGGCTGTCGGGCAGTGGTGCTGACGGTGGACTCTCCCGGCATCCCCTCCTACCGGCCCCAGAGCGGACCACCCTTGAACCGCGGCTTCCCCCTCCCGAACCTTGCACCGGGCCAGGACCAGCCGGACGTCCTCACCGTCGCGGCCGACTACGCAACAGATCTGACCTTCGACGATCTGGCTGACGTGCGAGCGTGGACCGATCTCCCGCTCGTCGTCAAGGGCGTTCTCCGAGGCGACGACGCGGCGCGCTGCGTCGACGGCGGGGCCGACGCCATCGCCGTTTCGAACCACGGCGGTCGCCAAGTCCCCGGGTGTATTCCGACAGCGGAAGCCCTCCCGGAGGTGGTCGATGCCGTGGCCGGAAGAGCGGACGTCTACGTCGACGGGGGAATTCGCACTGGAACCGACGTGCTGCGCGCGCTCGCCCTGGGGGCGAACGCGGTGATGGTGGGCAGGCCCATCCTCTGGGGCCTCGCCATTGACGGTGAAGCCGGAGCAGCAGCTGTCCTTCAACAACTCGAGGTCGATCTGACCCGATTGATGGCACTGTGTGGCGTCCCCGACATCTCATCGGTGTCGGCGGACCTCATCCGTCTCGTCCGCTAGCAGGGCGGACAAACGCCGTTGCTCGTCCGACCATGCTCGTCGCTACGCGAAGCTGCCGCCGGCCCACCACCGTTCGTGCTTCTCCCTGGAGGCCGCCGCAACCGGTTCGAACACGACGCCCGACGGTGAGCGGATATAGGCGAAGTGTCCGTAGCCTTCCTCAGGAGCCATCGCGGCCATTTCGACGGTCCATCCCTCTCGGACCAACCCGCTGACGGTTGCGCCGACGTCTTCCACCCATACTCCGAAATGGTGCAATCCGACGCCGAAGTGTGTGATCCCAGATACTCCCGGGACTCCCTTGCGACAGTTCGATGTGAACGGGACCTTCCACGGACTCGGTCAAGTTCAGCTCGAGTTCCTTGTAGCCCTCCCCGGGCACCCAGGGCTTCATGTCGAAATGCTGCGGCGGGGCCCACTGCAGTCCCATCGAGGCGCTCAATTCCGCCTTCGCCACGTCAATGTCGGGCACACGGAGACCGACGTGGTACACCTCACGCAACGCATTCGCCGCCCACCCTGCTGACCCCTCCGGGCCATCTCCCGTGACGGCGCTCATCCGGCTACGGGCGCGCGGCGAAGGTCGAGCACAGTGACTCCTCGGGAACCTTCGGCCACTCGTCCTCGGCCAGGGGCGTCAGGACGTCGCTCACCAAGGGGCCGATGGTGTCCGCAATGCGTTGCAACTTCCCCAGATCGAATCCATAGACCGCCGCCGGTGTCCCCGACAAGATCAGCTTCGTCTCCTCGAGAGGAATCGAGGCGAACACCACCCGCAACGCCTCCAGCGTGTGCGGATACGTCCCCTCCGAATGCGGCAGGTCCGATCCCCACATGAGGCGATCCAGCCCGATCTCGTGACGCCGGGCCGACTCCGCCGCGCTCATGAACGAAGCACCGATCCAGCAGTTCGTCGCAAAGTACTCACTGGGTCGTCTCGGAAGGTGCTGCACGGCCGGTCCGGCGAAGAACTCCTCGGAGCTGCCCGGCACTTTCGCCCCTTCGTACAACCGGTCGCAGACTGCGAGATAGTCCGGCACCCATTCGGCCATCGTCTCGGTCATCACGAACTTCAACTGCGGGTAACCGCTCGAACACGCCGGCCATGATCAGATGGGCGAGACCTCGTCGATTCCAGGTCATCCCCTCGATTTTCCCTATCGCCCCCGCCCCGGACCCGAACTCGTCGGTATTGGGATCCCCGGCGAAGTTCGCGTGCTTGTGCACGACGATGTCGAGGTCCTCGCACAACTCCCACAGCGGGTCCAACCGTGGCATGTACAACGGCACCAGGCCGCCCGGCGTATCGGTGGGGAGGAGTACCGAGTTCAGACCCAGCTCCCTGATCCGCTTCACCTCGGCCAGCGTGTCGTCAATGTTGTTCAGAAACAACTGTGCGACACCGACCCGGCCGACCGGGAAGATCGTCGCAGAATTCAGCGAGCCAGGTGTTGTGCGCACGGATACCCGCCATCCGCCGCTCGTATTCGGGCAGCGTCTGCGGAACGGCAACGCTCAGAACCCCACTCGGGAAGAACGGGGGTGCCGTGTTCGGGAACAGCACCTCGCCCACGATCCCGTCAGCCTCCAGGACCTTCTGGCGGTACGCGGAATCCCAACTGATCTGGGAATCGAAACTCGACACTCCGAATTTGATGTCGCGCTCCTCGACCTCCAACCAAGGATCGGTGAACGACTCGGCCCACGCATCGAACTCCCGATGCCAATGCCGCGGCAGATACTCCCGGTACCCGTACAGCGGCGCACCGGCATGACAATCAGCGGACACGACCAAGAGACGCTCGGACATGTGCCTCCCCTCTCGCTGCCTCGATTGTACTTCTTCAGGCAAACCGCTCGTCGGGCAGCGAGCCACACACGACCTCGCCCGCCTTCAGAACAGCCACCGGATTCCGGTCCGCAAGAACGCTGATGTCGACCGAGGGATCGCCGTCAATGACGAGCATGTCTGCCAGCTTGCCTGCCTCGATAGTTCCGAGGTCGCCCCCTCGACGGATCAGGTCTGCGCCGTTGCGGGTGGCCCAACGGAGCACGGCCAGCGGCGCCAGGCCGACGTCATCGATGTACGTGTGCAACTCGTCACCGTACTGGCCATGGCGCAGACTCACGCCTCCGTAGTCGTCACCGAGGAGGAAACGGACACCGGCCGCCTCTGCCTTGGGGAGCGCATCGCACATGAACTCGAAGTTCCTCATGGACTGTGCACGCACCGCAGGGTCTCTCGCATCCGAATGGGCGAAGAGCTTTATGTAGTGGATGCTGGGCACCACAAAGGTGCCCGATTCCACCAACGCGGCAATCACCTCGTCGTCCATTTCGTCGCAATGATCGACGATGTCGATGCCAAGTTCGATGGCCAGCATGATCGCCCGTTTGCCCGCCAAGTGGGCACGGATCAGAACCCCCCGCTCATGGGCGGTCTCGATGGCCGCGGCCATTTCAGCGGGCGTCATCTCCATGCTGTCATTGGCGCCGGGCACGAGGTGGCCTCGGGTGACGAAGAGCTTGATCACTTCGACACCCTTCTTGACCTCGTCGCGCACGGCGTACCTGAACGCATCAGCGCCGTCACAATTCCGAGCGGCGCCCAACGCAGGCCAATTCCCAGTGCCACGGCACTGTCATGTCGTTGGCATGGCCCGTCGTGCTGAGCTCGCGTCCACTCGGCGTGAAGCGAGGCCCAGGGACGAAGCCGTCTTCAATGGCTTGCTTGATCCCCGGATCTGTCTCGCGTGCCGATCCGGCACCGACGACGATCGTGTAGCCCTGTTCGAGTGCGGTCATCAGATTGCGGTGCGCGATGAGTGCCTGGTACGGGCGCTGGGAACTCGTACCCGTACGGCGCAAAACTCCCGTGCATGCCCGAGGACATCGTGGCGTGATAGTGGCACGTGGCCATGCCCGGCATCACGGTGCGCCCTTGCAGGTCGACGACCCGATCCCCCTCATGCAGGGTGGGCAGGTCGGCCCCGACAGAAGCGATGCGATCGCCTTCGACGACGACCGTGCGGTTCCCGACTGCCGGGTTTTCCCCGTCGAGCACGTTGACGTTGGTGAACACCAGGCGACGCATCACACCCTCACTTCTCACTTCGACGGGCGGTTCGATCAATGCACCAGGGTACCGCTCTGCAAGCCTGGCCACAGTGGCTACCCCTCGGTCGATCCCGGAGAGCTCGACAGGTTGCAAACGCGCCCACTCACGGATCACGATGAAGCCGACCTCCTCGACCGGCGAGGTCGACCGAGGAACGGAGGGGTCAGTGCCGCACAAGCGACCGGAAGAGATAGAGCGCAATGGCCGGTGGGACGCCATTGGCGACTGGAGGGCGGAGGACTGGGGCGAATTCACGGTGGCCTACACCGATACCGGGCCCGCCGACTTCACCTACGTCTATCAGACGCTGCCCGACGGTCTCTGCCCGTGCCCCCACTACATGTACCTCTTCGAAGGTCGCATGCGCGCCACGTATCCGGGCTCGGACAGGCCCGACGAGGTAGTGGAGGCCGGTGAGGTCTGCTTCATCACCGAAGGGCACATCCTGATCTACGAGGAGCCCACAAAGGCGCTCGAGTTCAACCCCAAAGCCGAGCTCGGCGTGCTCATGGATGCGGTGAACGACGTGGCACGCCAGATGCAGCAGCCTGCGAAGGAATGATCGGGCCTGCCTTGTATTCGGGGTGAAGGAGGCATAATGTTCACCCTCATAGGTGACATCGATGTCAACTTTGGGGGGAAGCATGGTTGGTCGTACCGGGAAACTCGCGGCAGCTGCGTTCATGGCATGGGTCGTCGGATCGGGCTCGCTGGCCGCAATCACACCAGCTCAGGCCTCGGGCGCCACGGCCAAGGCGCCCATCACACTGGCCCTCATCACGTCGTTGACCGGTGTGGCGGGGCCACAATTCGCCGACACACCACAGGGGTTCAGGGCGCGTATCGGGCTGCAGAATGCGCACGGGGGTGTCAATGGCCACAAAATCATCCCCCTGATCATCGACGATCAGACCAGCCCGACGCAGGTCACGACTGCGGTCCAGGACGCGATCTCCAAGGGCGCCTTCGGCATCGTCTCGGCCAGTCCCCTGTTTTTCGAAGCAGCCAAGTACCCGCAGCAAGCGGGAATCCCCGTCACCGGTGGGAGTTTCGACGGGCCGGAATGGGGCCAGCAGCCCTACACCAACATGTTTGCGTCGGACACCGGCAGCGTCGATCCGAACTATCCGGTCAGTACCGGCATCGGACAATTCCTGAAGGCCCACGGCGGCACGACGATCGCCTCGTACGGCTACGGGATCTCGCCCTCATCCGCCCGGTCGGCGCAAGGAACCACCAAATCGTTCGAGCACGCCGGTGGGAAGAGCGGAGTGCTGGACACGTCCGTCCCCTTCGGGAGCGTCGCCTTCACCTCGGCAGCGCTGTTTGCCAAGCAGAAGAAGGTCGATGCCATCTATGCCGGTATGGACAACAACTCCAACTTCGCCCTCGCCACTGCCCTGAAGCAGGCCGGGGTCAAGCTCAAGGCCGTCGTCTTCCCGACAGGATTCCTGCCCGGGGTCGTGAAGTCGCCGGCCTGGCAGTCACTGCAGGGCGACTACTTCGACACCACGTTCCGTCCGGTGCAGCTCCCGAATGCGGGGACGCGGCAACTGGTCTCTGCGCTGAAGAAGTACGGAGGACGGCCGCCGTCACAGTTCCCCGACTTCAATGTCTACGAGAGCTGGCTCGGCGCAGATCTGATGATCAAGGGCCTTCAGCTCGCCGGCGCCAACCCGACCCGGGCCAACGTGATCAAGGACCTTCGCAACGTCAAGTCCTACAACGGCAACGGCACTCCTCCCGGAGACCATCAACTATTCGACCATTTTCGGCCACGACCTCCCGCAACTCTGCGGGTGGTACATGAAGGCCGAGCAGAAGGGCTTCGTGCCGACCACGACGGCGCCTTCGTGCGGTCACGACCTCCCCGGTACCAAGTCTGCGTCCTGAACCATCGGGGTACTCAGGTACTCAGGTACTAGGTACTCAGGTACTCAGGTCCGCAGGCACCATCAGGTGCTCGGGGGTGACGCCGGCGTGAACCGGTAGAGCCTCTCGGCGTTGCCGCGCTGAATCTTGTACTGCGTCTCGGGAGGGAGATCGGCGACGAGCTTCTTGGCCACGGCGATGCTGTCGGGCCAGGTCGTGTCGCTGTGCGGATAGTCGGTCTCCATCATCACGTTGTCCTCGCCGATGATGTCGAGGGATCGCAACCCGGAGGACTCCTCGATGAAGCACCCGTAGATGTGCTGGCGTACGGTGGATCGGACGTCGAGCCGGTCCAGGTTGGCCATGACCTGCTCGGTCTGGACTTCGTTGTTGTAGAACGCGGCAGACGTCTTCTTCGCCCAGTGTCGCTGCTTGTCGATCACCTGCTCGGCGCGTTCGATGAAATACGGCATCCAACCGATATTGCCCTCGGAGAGGGCGATCTTGAGCCCGGGCATACGCTCGAAGTAGTCGCTGAAGAGCCAGGCCAGCATGGTGCCGGCGGCCCGCACGGCCCCGAAGGTCAGGTTGGCCAGACCGGGCGCATCCGACGAGATCACCGGCATGGTCGACGACGACCCGACGTGCATGCAGATGACGGATTGGGTGTCCTGGGCGGCCGCCATCACCGGATCCCAGTACCGGTTCGGGTCATGGATCGTGGGAAGACCGAGCGGTTCGGGGTTCTCCGAGAAGGCGAAGGCGGTCGCTCCCTTCCCGGCGCATCGTTCGATCTCCCTGGCCGCGCCGATCGGGTCCCACAGCGGGATGATGATCAGCGGGATGAATCGCCCGGGCACGGTCCCGCACCATTCGTCGATCATCCAGTCGTTGTAGGCCTGGACACACAGCATGGCCAGATCCTTGTCCTTGGCCTCGTAGAAGATCTGGCCGCAGAAACGGGGAAACGACGGGAAGCACAATGAGCCGAGGATCCCGGCCCGGTCCATGTCCTTCACCCGGGCCACGGGGTCATAGGCCGCCGGTGTGCATTTCCGAGTACGGCATCGGATCCGGCGAGAACTCCTCCTTGCGCTTGCCGACGGTCACCGACAACCCCGAGGTGGGCACTCTCTTGTCCTCGTACACCCAGGCGTCGTCGCCCAGGAGACGAGGCCCGACGTCGCGATACCGCGCCGGAAGCCTGTCCACCCAGACATTGGGCGGTTCGATCACATGATCGTCCACCGATACCAGCCAATCCAGTTCAGGTGCGTTCGCATCCATGACGTTCCTCCTTCTTCTGGTTGCTTGTTGGTCCATCTCCCTGTCGAACCTTGCGGTCATCCCGTCGCACCGCTCCCCACGGTCGAACGGAGCCGTACCTGAGGGATGACGTCGTCGAGCAGGCTTCGAACAGTGACCTCGTCGTCGCCATCAGGCCCCGACGCCGGCGCGAAGATGAAATGGCGGACCCCGCTGGCGGCAAAGGCGGTGAGCTTGTCAGTGACCTCTTCGGGCGTTCCCGCCGCGGCGACATGATCGATCATCTTCCTGAAGTCCTGGTTGTAATTGCCACCGATGCTGCGGGCGGCATTCTCGCGGGCCCGCTCCCCGTCGGCGTCGACGTTGACGAACACAAAGGCGTACCAGCCGAAACCATCGAGGTCGCGCCGTTCGCTGTGTGCGAGTCGACGGATCACGTCGACGGATGCGGCGTAACGACGCGGTGAATACAGGTAGGGCATCCATCCATCGCCGAGGAGGGCGGCCCGGCGCATCGCTGCTTCCTGACGACCGGCGACGACGACTGGCGGACCACCGGCCTGCAACGGTGCCGGATGGATCCGGACGTCGTCCATGGGGTAGTAGGGACCCCGATGGGTAACCGCCTCTGCAGTCCATAGCTTCTTCAAGAGGGGAATTGCCTCGTTGGTTCGCCGGCCACGCTCGGCCAGGGGCACATGACACGCGCGGAATTCGGCCGGATACTCCCCGCCTATGCCGATACCGAGGATGACCCGCCCCCCTGCGGACCTGTCGAGATCGGCAATCTGTTTGGCGATGATCGCGGGCTCGTAGAGGGGGAGCAGCAGGATGGAGGTGCCGATCTTGACCCTGCCCGTGAGCGTGGAGAGCCGGGCGAGACTCATCATGACCTCGGGCGAGGGGTTGGGTGACGCGATATGACCACCGGTCCAGAGTGAGTCGATCGGAAGGTCCTCCATGGCGGCCACTCTCTTCGCGTCGGCCGATGCGACGAATCCGATTTGGATGTCCGCCACGGGACCACCTCCTCCGCCCTGTAAGGGCTGGTCAGCCAGCCTATGCCGCCGCGTCAAACACCGAGAAGTCCAAACGTGTCGTGGTCGGCCACGGCATGCCCCAGACGACGGACGGTGGCGGTGGTGATCGGCTCGGGGGTGAACTGCGTCATCGACCAGAGAAAGTACCCGTAGGCGAGATGCCGTCGATACGCATCCATGGCGCCGGCCTCGTCGGGGACCGGCGCGCCCAACGCGGCCCGACGGTCGAGGTAGCCGCGGAGAAGGTCGCCCTCGTAGCGTCTCCGATCCTCTGTCTCCAACACCGACGCAATGTGATAGCTCACGTCAAGCGCCCACGAGCCACGCTGGGCGAGCTGCCAATCGAACAGGCCGGCACCGTCGTCCTCCAGGAAGATGTTGCCCGCATGGGTATCTCCATGCAGAAGGCACGGAGTCGACGGAATCTCGGCGTCCAGTGCACGCATGGCCTCGCTGACACGCCGACCGTTGCGAACGTCGTCGGGAAGGCCGTCCCCCCGGGGCCGGTCCAGAAGCTCCTGGAGACGTTCCACGGGAACTCGGTCCGCCATTGGCGCCATCCTCGAAGCGAGCCACTCCTGGTCCAGGGTCCCCGGCTTCAGCTCTGTGGCATGGAGCGAGGCCAACTGCTCGAGCGCGGCCGCAGATTCAGCCGGGCTGAACGGCTGCAGTGCTGTCCGGAGTTCCGTTCCCGGGCGGGCCAGGTCCTCGATCAGCAGCAACGAAGATCCCGAGTCCTCGTCGAGGCCAACGTAATGGCAATGCGGCATGCGCACATCAACGTTCCGCGCCAACTCCGCGGTAGAAGAGTGCCTCTGCGAGACCGGCGCTCCCGAGGCTTGCCCCGTCCCCGAAATAACCCTTTATGCAGACTCTCCGGGGGCCGGCGGGCGACCCCGGATGCTCGTACGACAGCTCGAGGCGCACCTTGCTGGCGATGGTCGCCGTCTGCGTGAGGACGGTCACCTCCTTTACCCGGCATCCGTCATACTGCAGGCCCAAGGCGGCAGAAAGCCACGTCGGGTCCACTACCTGGTCGACTGTTGCGGGTACCGGGTCGAACATTGTCACCTTTCGATTGCGCGACTTCGTGCTCCGCCACTCTCGCCGTGGGACGACGCAGCTCCCGCATCGGTCAGGTCGGTGCCACCCAGACCGGCAAGCAGAAATGTCCAGAGGCGGTTTGCGATCACCTGCGTGGGTTCGTCGGTCACGGCGAAGGCGTAGTGGTGGTACACGGCCATGACCAACTGGTTGATGAGCCACGCGTCGTTGACGGCATCATGTGTCTTGAGCTGCCCCGCATCCGTCGCCGCCTCGATCTCGCCCAGGAGAAGATCCGAGAAGGGCTGTGTGGCCCGTGTCACCTCTTGCGGGTAGAGGGGAAAGAGCCGCCAATGCTCGGTCGTGATGAAGCGAGGACCGCCGGTGTTGTCCCCTTTTGGGTCCAACGACGTGACGACCGATGTGATGTACGAGCGGAGACGAGACACTGGATCGGGCAGGTCCCGCGCTCGCTCCTTGAATTCGATGCAACTCTCCTCGACCATGTTCTCGATCACTGCAAGAAGGAGTTGATCCTTGCCCTCGAAATAGCGGTAGAAGGTCTGGAGCGCGATGCCGGCTTCCTTCAAGAGTTGTTGAATCGTGAAGCTCGTCTTGTTGATGGCGATGAGGCGCTGGGCGGCCTCGACGATTGATTTTGCCTGTTGCACACCGCGGTCCCGCGAACGCCGAACCAACGGAGCACGATCTGCGGCACGCTCGGCCCAGGACGCAGTCGAGGCCGCCGCGTCGGCCGCCGCCTCTTCTCTGGCGGTTACCGAGCTCGATGTCGACGGACTCACGGCGCCTCGGCGCTATAGAGAATTGCACCACCGTAGTGAGGCGACGAATGACAGGCGAGACCGAGCGTCGCGTTCGTCCGTTGGCGCTCGCCCGCACGCCTGGAAAGCTGGAGGTAGCACTCGAGCATCTGCGGCACGCCGTGCATCCGCCCGTTTCCGAGCGCGCCACCACCGGAGAGAATCGGCAAACCGGTGGGCGAATCGCTGTCGATGCCACCCTTTTCCACGAATCGGTGCGCCTCTCCCACCGGGCAGAATCCCAAGGCCTCGAGCCAGAAGTAGACGAAGGGGGAAAAGCCGTCATAGAGCTGGGGCAAGTCGATCTGCCCCGGTTTCACACCTGCACTGTCCCAGAGCCGTTGTGCCAGGGAAGTCCCGACGCTCATGATGTCGTCGAGTGGCCAATGCAGAGGCAGTCTCTTCGTCGCCGGCACTCCGCTGGCGTAACCGGCGACGTACACCGGGGAGTGGGGAAGGTCTTTCGCCCGCTCGGCTGAGGTAAAGATGAAGGCGGCGACGCCATCGACGGGGATATCGCAGTCGAAACGGCAGATCGGATCGTTGATCATCGGAGCGGCGAGATAGTCGTCGGCATCGAGCGGCTGGCCGTACCAATACGACCAAGGGATGCGTGACCCGTTCTTGCGGGCTTCCACCAGCACCTCCGCCATCGACTCCCGGCTGGCGCCGTACCGCTGGAGATACTCGTTGTAGGCGAGGGCGATCATGGCCAAGGGACCGAAGTAACCCTGGGGGACGGTCCACTGCTCGATCCCCTCGAACCTCCTGGAGTGGATTCTCGTGATAGGACCCCCGCGGATTGTGGAGCGCCCGGTGGACCAGTACATAGTCCGCAGCACCGCTTGCCACGGCGTTGACGGCGATGGATACCGAACCTGGGATCTGGCCGAAACCCTGGAACCCGGCGGCGTAGCGCGGGCTGAGCCCGAGATGTTCCGCCAGCCAATTGGCCGAAACCAGGCTGACGCCATCCTCGGGAAGATGGGCCCCTGCGCTCGGAAACAGACTCGCAGTGACGAAGCCGTCGATCCGGTCCACCGCCAGGCCGGCGTCAGCGATCGCCGCTCTGGCCGTTTCCACTGCCAGCACACCGAGCGGGGCTGCGGCGTGGCGCTCGATGGGGCTCTGGGCATAGCCCACGATCGCCACCTGTTTGCTGGCCGTGAAGCGCCCGCTCACGCTCGGTCCTCGAGGGCGAACGCCGGCACGGCGACTCCGGGAGCGATATCTTCGAAGGCCAGGCGCACCGCATCGCCGACCGCGAGCGGTGCGGTGACGCCGTCGATCAAGCGGCCGATCATGCGGAGGTCGGCCTGCTCCGCCAACTCGACATCCACCAGCACGAACGGAACGTCCTTGTCGAACCCGGGCAAGAAGGACTTCCGCATGACGGTCCACGACCTGACCGTCCCGCGGCCGCTCACGGGCGTGAACTCGAATGCGGGGTCGGTGCTGTGGCAATGCGGACAGACGACGTCCGGCGGATGGGTCAGCGCAGCGCATCGAGAGCATCGCGCAATTGTCAGTACATGTTCGCCTGCCGCCTTCCAAAAAGCCGCAGATTGCTCGTCAGGAACCGGAAATGGCCGCACCAGCTCCTTCACAGGATGACCCGCGTCTTCCTTGAGGGAGGTGATCTCGTCCCACTCGTACCCAAGCTCCAACAGGACTGATTCGGTGTGTTCACCATGCCCGGGGGCACGACGAAGCTCGGGCGGCTCGCCGTCGAATTGGACCGGCACTGCAGGCAAACGGTAGGCCGCTTCACCGTCGATCACGACGTCACCGATGTATCTGTTCGCCACGACCTGCGGGTCGTCCAGGAGCTCCGGAATGGATTGCATCGGAGCCCACGGTGCGTCGAAACCGGCCAAGAGCTCTTTCCACTCGTCAAATGTCCGGCGTCCGAACTCCTCATCGAGCAGCGCGGTACAGGCCTCCGCGTTTTCGCGTCGGACCTGCATCGTCACGAAGCGCGGATCGTCCACGAGGTCGTCACGCCCCAGGAGTCGGCAGAACTCCGCCCAGTAGCGGTCCGCCTCCAAGAACACGAGTTGAATGTGACGTCCATCCTTGGTCCGGTAAGAACCGACCAGGGGGTTGACGAATGTGCCTCTGCCGCTCGCGGCCATCGGCGAATCGCCTCCTAGAGCGGCCAACAGGTCGGATGACATCGTCCACATCGCAGTCGCCAGGAGGGATACATCGACAACCGAGCCGCGCCCCGTACGAGTCCGCTTGAGCAACGCCGCCGACGATTCCGAAGGCCAGAGCCATAGCTCCGCTGCGGTCACCCATGGCCCCGCGTTGGCCGATCGGATGGTCACGGTCAGCTGGCGTCAACATGTGCGCCACTCCGCCCCGAGCCCAGTACGCGGAGCTGTCATACCCCGCATGGTCAGCGTCGGGCCCACGAGAGCCGTACCCGTTTCCGCTGGCGTAGACCAAACCCGGATAACGCTCGGTCAGCACGTCGGCATCGAGCCCGAGCCGTTTGAGGGCTTTGGGGCGAAGATTGGTCAGGAAGACGTCGGCGGACTCGAGGAGCCGATCCAACACGACCCGCCCGGCTTCCGCCTGGACGTTCAGGGCGACGGAGCGCTTCCCTCGATTGGCCAGTGCCAGGGAAAGGTTGACGCCGCCGGATTCGCTCCCGATCCCCTGGGTTGCGAGACCGCGATACGGGTCACCCTCGAGGCGCTCGATGTGGATGACGTCTGCGCCCCAGTCAGCCAGAAGCGCTCCCGCAACAGGCACGAAGACCCACTGTGCCAATTCGACCACGCGTACACCTTCGAACGCTCCGTCAGACATCTACCCAGCCCTCTTCCCTCTACCTTGGACTCAGGACAACGACCGGAATGACACGCTCGGTCCGGGTCTGATACGTGTGATAGTTCGGCCACTGATCGGCAACGATCTTCCACAGTCCCGGCTTCTCCTCGTCGGATGCGGTCCGAGCCGTCACGGCGAGATGCTCGGACTTGACCTGTATGTCGGCATCGGGTGCAAGCAGGAGATTCTCGTACCACCAGGGGTGCTCGTGGAGCACCGCCCATCGATGCGACGACGAGATAGTCCTCACCGTTGCGCGCAAAAATGAGAGGGGTCGTGCGAGGTAGCCCGCTTCTTCTGCCGGTCGTGGTGAGAAGCAGAATCGGAACGCCATTCCACAGGTAGCCGACGGCCCCATCGGTCTCCTGATAACGACGGACGTGCTCGGGTCCGAGGAGATCCAGATCGGGTTGCGAATAGTCAGAAGTACTCATGCGCTCACTTTCGCATCAAAGAGGACCGGGATGGCGGTTGCTCCCCGTTCGTAGAAACCCCTGAACGTGGGTGGTTCGGCGTCGGGATCGAACCGGAGATTGGGCAGGCGATCGAGCAGAGCGCCGATACCGGTCGTCATCTCCGCTCTGGCAACATGCATGCCGAGGCAGATGTGCGGGCCGTTGCCGAAGGCCAGCCCCGGCTTGACGGGCCGGTAGATGTCGTACTCGTCCGGGCGCTCCCAGCGGTCCGGGTCGCGGTTGGCCGCCCCCAGGCAGATGTGCAGGACCGCGCCTTTGGGCAGGTGTACGCCGAAGAAGTCGATGTCCTCGGTGACCCACCGCGAGAACATCGGATCCGTCGGCATCCACCGAAGCGCTTCCTCGATGGCGGGCTTCAGGAGCTGACGATCTTCCCGGACGGCGCGCAACACGTCGGGACGTTGGAGCAGCGCGGCCAGCGTGATCCCCATCTGTTTCCAGGTCGTTCCCGAACCCGCGGCCAACAAGAGCAACGTAAAGGAATAGATCTCGGCGTCGGTGAGACGATGGCGCTCCCCCGCCTCGTCCTTGATCTCGGCCTGGACGAGGATGCTGATGAGGTCATCTCGGGGCGACTCTCGGCGGTCGGCGACGATGGGCTGGATCATCTTGATGATCTCGTCCGGCTGACTGAGAGCTTCTCGGATGTCAAGGGCCTGCTCGAGAGGGACCCCGAAGCTCCCGGTGATCGTCAGGACCGGAATGGCGGCGCAGAACTCGACGTTGAGCTCAGCCCGACCTTCGGTCTGGAAGCTGCCGATCAGGAGATGGGCTGTCTCCCCGATCCAATTCTGGATCCACCATTGGGCCTTCGCCGGCACGAAGGACGGCTGCACGAGAGAACGGTACCGCCGATGCTCGGCGCCTCCCATGGACAACATGCTGTTGGTGGGCCCGGCGGCACCGTGTTCGAGGTCGACAGCTTCCGGGGAGGATGCGAAGACCCCCTCATTGCGGTAGACGGCATCGCAGGCAGCATAGGTAAAGGCCGAGAAATGCGGACGGTCAGGTTCGGGGAGGCCGTGGAACCCGAAAGGAGTATCCAGCCCGCTCAGTTCATGCACCACGCCTTCGTGCACGGGTGCCTTCTCCCGCAACTCACTCCAGGCCGCGTAGAGGTCACCGGTGTACGAGCCGCCGGTCCACTCGTGGTAGCTGCCACGGAGGTCGAAGAGTTTCCGTACCCGGTCTATGTCGAGGACAGGCTTCGTGTCGGTCATCGTGCGACATAACCCCCGTCGATGGGCAACAGGACGCCGGTCACGTTGGCGGCTCGGTCCGAGACCAGGTACACCGCAGCCTCGGCGCAGTCCTCCGCCGTTATCGGTCTGCCGAGAGGATGCGCGGAGCCGACCTGCTGGCCCAAGGTGTCCGCATCGATGTTGGAACGATCCATCCCACCCGCTGCCATGAAGTTGGTGAACGGCATCCCAGCCGGGCAGATGGCATTTGCCCGGATACCGAACGGTGCTCCTTCGATCGCGCCACGGCGTGTGTCAGTTGATGGACGGCGCCCTTGGTCGCGCCATAGACCGAACCGCCCCAGCCCACGAGCCCAGCGACCGACCCCGTGTTCAGGATCACGCCGCCCTTCCCCTGACTCTTGAATCTGATCACCGCATGCTTCGAGCCGAGAAAGACGCCGCGGATGTTGACCGACGTGAGGCGCTCGAAGTCCTCGACCGTGTGATCCTCGAGGAGAGATCCCAACCGGGGCGTGGGGATTCCCACATTGTTGAACATGATGCTCAGCTCCCCGAACCGCTCGACGGCGGTGGAGACCGCCGCAACAACGTCTTCCTCCACCGAGACGTCGCAGAGTGCAGCGGCCGCGATACCGCCGGCGGTCTCGATCTCGCTCACTGCCTCTTTGGCCTGATCGAGATTGATGTCGACGCACAACACCCGAGCCCCCTCTTCGGCGAAGCGCAACGCCGAGGCGCGGCCCACCCCCGACCCGGCACCGGTGACGATCGCTGTCCTTCCATCAAGCAGCATGTGCGTACTTACGCTCCTTCCTCGTTGACCAGGACACGAAGGGCCCCGGTGGGGCAGGCCTCCGCAGCCGTGATAAGGGATGCAAGAGGGTCACCCGTCGGATTCACGACGATTGCCTTCGTCTCATCATCATGCGCGAACGTGCCCGAGGCGTACACGAGACACAGGCCACTGCCCATGCAGAGCTCCCGGTCGATCGTGATGACGGGAGACGTCGTATCCTCAGACACCGGCCGTCACCGGCGGCTCGGCCGGGGTGAACCGGTAGAGGCGCTCTGCATTGCCTCGCAGAAGCTTGTACTGGACCTCTGGTGCGAGGTGGTTGATACGCCGCTTGACCGTACCGATGCAGTCGGGCCAGGTGGAGTCCGAATGGGGATAGTCCGTCTCACACATGATGTTGTCTTCGCCGATCTCGTCGATGCTGGCGATCCCGTGGGCGTCGTCGATGAAGCAGCCATAGACGTGGTCACGGAAAAGTGCCCGCACGTCGATCGTGTCGAGGTCCACATCCGTGCCCGCATGCTCCATGAACGTGACGCCCCGCTGTACCCAGAAACGCTGTTTGTCCAGCACCTGCTCGGCCCGCTCGAGGAAATACGGCATCCAGCCGATCTCCCCTTCCGACAGAGCGATCTTGAGCCCGGGGAACCGGGTGAACATCCCGCTGAAGAGCCAGGAGAGCATCGCACCGGACGTGCGGGTTGCACCCCAGGCCAGGTTGGCCATGAACGGCGAGTCCGGTGCGATCTGGGGTACCTGGGAGGACGAACCGACGTGCATGCACGCCACCATCTGCAATTCGGATGCGGCCGACATCACGGGATCCCAGTAGCGGTCCTTGTCGTGGATCGTCGGGAGGCCGAGTGGTGCGGGATTCTCCGAGAATGCGAAAGCCGTCGACCCCTTGGCCGCGCAGCGTTCCATCTCCTTCGCCGCCAAGGGTGGATCCCACATGGGGATGAGCGTGAGGGGGATGTAACGACCGGGGGCAGCCTGACTCCACTCCTCGAGCATCCAGTCGTTGTAGGCCTTCAAGCACTCGAAACCGAACTCGCGGTCGCCTGCTTCCATGAAGAGCTGCCCGCAGAACCTTGTCACCGTGGGAAAGCAGAGCGAAGCCAAAATTCCCGCGCGGTCCATATCCTCGATGCGGGCCTTGGCGTCGTAGCAGCCGGGCCGCATTTCGGCGTACGTCACCGGCTCCGGGCTGAACTCCTCCTTCGATTTCCCGGCCACCGCGCTCAATCCGGAACTGGGATGGCGTTTGCCGTCATAGACCCAGTACTCCATGTCCCCTTCGACCACCATGTGCGGTGCCCGTTCGCGGTCCTTTGCCGCCACCCGGTCCACCCAGAGATGCGCCGGCTCCAACACGTGGTCGTCCACGGAGATCAGCCAGTCGAGAGATTGGTCGGACGTCATGCTTCCCCCTTCTCTTGTGGAGAACTCATTTCGGAAGTTCGCCGATTGCGATGTGCTTCACTTCTTGGAAGGCGCGGATGCCGTCCGTGCCACGTTCGCGGCCCAGGCCGCTCTGCTTGTAGCCACCGCTCGGGGCATACGCCGAGAACACGGTCGTATTCACATTGACCGCGCCCGTTCGAAGCCGCCGGGCCACAGCAGTCGCTGCGGCGACATCGGCTCCGTAGACCTGAGCCGAGAGTCCGTACACGCTGTCGTTGGCTATCGCCACCGCCTCGTCGAGGTCGCGATAGCCGATAACTCCCAGTACAGGGCCGAAGATCTCCTCTTGCGCGGCTGGATTCGAGTTGTCGGGCACGTCGAGAACAGTGGGTTCGAAGTAGTACCCACGTGGCAATGCAGAAGGACGGTGGCCTCCGACAGCGACCTTGCCGCCGTGCTCCTCGGCCAGGGCCACGAAACGCTCGCAGCGTTCCCGCTGTCCGGAACTGATGACCGGACCCATCATCGTCGCTGGATCGGTCGGCGAGCCCACCGCGATGGCTCCATATGCCCTGGAAACCGCCTCGATGACCTCGTCCTTGCGGTCCTGGGGCACGAGCATCCTCGTCGCGGCCACACACGCCTGTCCCGACGTCATTGCCACGACCGCGACGGCGCCGGCGACGGCCCGCTCGACGGCGTCCGGCAGATAGATCTGGGCCGACTTGCCTCCGAGCTCGAGTGCCACCCGCTTCACCGTGTTGGCGGCCTGGGCGAGGATCCGCTTCCCGACCGCCGTCGATCCCGTGAACGACACCATGTCGACGGCCGGATCGGTCGTGAGCAGTTCCGCACCTGCCGAGCCGGCCTCCACCACGACGCTCAGCACTCCGGCCGGTAGTCCAGCGGCATCGGCGGCAGAACCCAGGATCAGCGAGGAGATCGGCGTCAGGGGACTCGGACGGAGGATGACCGAGTTTCCGGCCATGAGTGCAGGGATCAACTTCTGCAGGGCCATGATGATGGCCGCGTTGTACGGCGTGATCGCCGTGACGACCCCCACGGGTTCGTGACGGCGCAGGCTCAATGCCACCCGACCGCGCACCAACTCATCTGCCGGCACCGGATTCGTTTCTTCGTGCGACATGGACTGATAGAGGTCGATGGTGGCACGGGCCAAGCCGACCCCGGACAGCCACTGACTCATCTCGGCGAACCGCGTGGGCTGGCCGGCCTCGGCGACGAGAGTGTTGACCAGACGCTCGTGGTTGGCATCGATGTGATCCAAGAACAGGTGAAGAGCCTTTGCCCGATCCCTCACCGGGACGTCACTCCACACGCCCTCGTCGAAACTTCGGCGAGCCTCGGTGACCGAACGTGCGATTTCCGCCAGGGGGGTGATCGACACGTCCGTCACGTGGCTCTCATCAGCCGGATTCTCGACGGGCAGCGATGCATCCCCCTCGATCCACCGACCGGCGACGTACGAACTGCGCTCTGAAATGAGGTCCACCGCCATCAAGTCAGCCCACCAATCGAGTTGAGTAGATCACCGTTCTACTGTTTCAGATTACGCCATATCCGTCAAGGGACCTGGTCGAAGGAGCGGTCCGTTGTGGTCGCCTCCCCGCCGTCGTCGAAGCACCCCAGAGCCCCGGCGACCACACGCTCCAGGTCGCCGGCCAGGAGGAACCCCGCTATGACGAGGTCTGCGGCGACGGCCCGCGTGGCGGCCTCACGGGCAGCCCGGTCGATCGGGGGCCCTCCAGATTGCAACGACAGGCGGCTGCCGACGAACTCGTAGAGGACATCAGGCAGGCCATCGACGTGACGGCGGGGATTCCAACCCGTATAGGCCGCCGCCGGCACGACAACCGCAGGCAGCCGGACGCCGGCCACTTCGTTGCCGCTCGCATCCACCGCGCTCACCAGGGCGGGACGAGGGTCGCCGAGCTCGAGGGGCCACCGGGTACTGACGGGGTCGAGATCCGGCGTCCACGGCAGAGCGGCGAGGTCGGGGAGGTGGCCGGACCCGAACACCTCAAGGACATGGTCACGCTCCACCGCGCTGCCGTCACTCCGGCGGGGTACCCGGCTGGGCGGCGGATCGACGTCGTCGCACACCCACTGCTCCAGCTGGACCAGCAACGCTCGGAGTACTGGGGTCGGGTCGAGCACGTGCACCGGATTCGCCACCGGGAACATCTCTTTGATCGGTGCGGCCCCGATATGGTCCGTCCCACTGATCAGGTAGGTACGGGCATCCGGGTCGTCCGGCAAGTCCGCACCGGTATCGGCATCCTGGTGCACCAGTGCGCCGTCACCTCGCCAGTACTCCCATGCACTGTTCGTGAAGAAGATCTTTGGCACCGCACCCGATTCCCGCTGTCGGGTGAGCAGCGACGTCGTGTCGTACGGGGGCCCGTACCCGGGCGTCAGCGGATGCGTCAGCGAAGGTTGCCCAAAGCGCATGTTGAATTCACCTCGGCGTGCGCTCGCGATGTGGCTGAACACCCCGTCGAAGACCTTGCGGTCGTCCTCGTCCACGTTGAGACCTTCGAAGAGGAACTGACGCAGGAAGCGGCCCGACTGCGACACGCCGTATCCGAAGGCGCCGTCGTAGCCGGCGCGCAGGTGTGACGTGAAGTCGCGGACAGCCAGAAGACCGGCGCCCACCACGGGAGCAAACTTGCTCCGATAGACGAGTTCGTACCAGTGGAACGGCTGGAAACCACCATCCAATTCCACCTTGGTGGGGGTGGTGAACCTCCACTCGTTCCTCGGGATCACGTCCTTGCGGCCGAGCGGGGTCGTGCGCACGGTCAGGATCGCATCGGGATCAGCCGCGTCAGCCGTCGGGATCCCGGCGAACTGGAAGAACAGCTGGGAGTCGCTCAACGCTTTGTCCATCGTGAGCTCGTCCGGCCGGAACTCGAGGCGCAGCCATCCGGGCTCGACGTCCGCCACGGGAGCGCGCAGCCCGAGAAATCCCTGGTCACGCAGGACATCCCACTGCCATCCACACCAGGCAATCGTCCAGCCGCGTGCCAAGAGGAACGCGTCACCCGGGTGAGGTACCCCGGCCGGATCCCACACCAGGGGAGCATCGAGACTGAACGGGATGCCACCCGTGAGGCCACGGTTCGGCACGACCACGAGGAGCCGCCCATTCGCTCCCCGCTGCGGCCGCAGTAGTCGCACGTCTGCATCGAACCCGACGAATCCCTCCGAGTCACGGGGAGCCAGATCGAGGTCGACGATACGTCTGTTCTGGGGCGCATCGGGATTGACGGTGAACGACGCCGTAGCCACGACCCACTCATAGGGCGCAACGGTGTAGGGCGAAACGGACGAAATGTCGAGCGACGAGAGCATTCGCCACCGTCCCAGCCCGAAGTGGTGGACGTCAAGCGCCTTGCGGCTGCGGTTACGGCTTCGAGCGCGTGCCGGACCTGCCATCGGCAGCAGGTTTGCCCTTGCTCACGTCACCTGACAATCCGAGTGCGTTACACCACAGCAAGGTCAACTGATCGATGGCACGGTCCTGCGCGTACTTCCCCCCGCCGACGTACATCTGCTCGGCGAAACGAGCGACCATTCCCCCGAGCGCCATGGCGGCATAGCGGCCATCGATGCGCTTGTCCGCTCTTCCCTGTGCCTGGAGCGACGCGATCGCCGATTCGAGCCGCGCTGCCAAGTCGTTGTCACGCTCCACCCGGACCTTTCGGACCTCGTCGTCGTACCGACTCACTTCCTCGATGACGCGCATGATCTTGGCTTCCTTCTTGTACGCCAGGAGGTATGACCGATTGGCCGCGCGTACCTTCTCGATTGGATCATTCGTTCTCTGCTTGTCGTGCGCGCTGTCATCCATCGAGATGAGCCGGACCTCGACCGCTTCGGCAATCACACGAAAGATCGATTCCTTGGAGTCGAAGTAGTGGTAGAAGGAGCCATGGGAGACGCCGGCCTCTGCGGCGATGTCAGATACCCGGGCCTGAAGAAACCCGTCCCGTTCGAATACCTTCTTCCCCGCTGTGAGAAGACGTTGGCGCGTGAGTCGACCCCTGCTCGATTTCGGCTCAGCGTGCATAGATCTCCAGCAAGGTCAGTGGCCCTTCGTCGACCTCCGCGATCATAACGGCCGGTCGAGGGACCTCTGGCCCTCCGTCGGCGTCCGCGTCAGAGCCCCCCCTCAGGGGGCGTCAACCCTCAGCAACTCGACGGCGTTGTTCCGGCCGATCTGCTGTGTGCTCTTGTCGTCAGCCCAGGAGAGCGCCTCGGTCACAAAGTCGATGGGATGCACCACTCCTTCGGCATGAGGCCAGTCCGATCCGAGAAGGAGCCGTTCGATCGGGACGGCACGTGCAATCGATTCGATGTCGTCTTCCCAGAAGGGCGTTACCCAAACATGGGCGCAGAACGATGCAACGGGATCCGTCGAGAAGTACCCCGGCGATCGGCTGGCCGCTCCCTTGAGTCGATAGAGAAGATCAGGGACCCAACTGGCGCCGTTCTCGACACTGGCGAGTCGCAGACCCGGGAACCGCTCGAAGATGAGTTGACACACCGCTGCGGCATAGAAGTCCGCAACGGCACGACCCTTGGAGACCACGGCTCGCAACGGACTTCGAAAAAGCGAATTCTCGGCGCCCGGCTCCCACATGTTCACCACTGCGTCATAGCCCTCGAGGCCGGCATGTGTGGCCACCACGACGCCGCTCTCTGCGGCCAAGCCCCAAAATCCGTCGTACAACGGATCAAACGGGGATCGATAACCGCCCGGAATGGGAACCGGAGCATTGCGAACGTTGACCGCCACTGCCCCGAGGTCGAGTACACGACGGAGTTCGGCTTCTGGTTCCCGGGGGTCTAGGAATGAAATGTACGGCACGGCGAAGAGGCGGTCCCGATAGGCGAAGCCCCAATCGTCCTGGAGCCACGCGTTGAACGCTCGGAAGACCTTCGAGGCTGCTTCGGGATCGTGTTTGAGCGCGTCCTCCATGCCGACGCCGAGTGTGGGAAACAGCAGCGAACCGCCGACACCTTGTTCATCCATGACAGCGAGCCGGGCGTTCCGATCCCTGTATTCAGGATGAATCGGTTCGAGCTCTCCAAATGCATCCTTGATGTCGAGACCGGCAGGATTGCCGCGATACCACGAATAAAGTGCGCCGGGACGTGCCACCGGGTCGAAGGTCGGGTTGAGGATGTAGCGGTTCACCTGCCCGGCGACCACAAGACGCTCGCGTCCGTTGATCGTCGCCCACTGCACGCCGCGAGACCCAAGGGTCGGGTCGGCATACCGGATGAAGGCATCGGTCGCTTCGTAGTAGTGACTGTCGAAGTCAAAGAGCTTGAACGTAACTGCCATGATCGTCCTCCGATGAGTTGCGCAACACCGATGGGATTTCACCTCGTCCGGCCACGTGCGATCCAAATCCGATATCGATGTCAACATTGTAACTTTACCTCTGATGTCCGTTTCTTCCGGAATTCCCGCCAATCCGGGCTACAGGCCGAGCAGCCGCACGGCGTTCTCACGGAGAAACGCCGGCCAGACGGCATCTCGGAAAGGCACGGAGTCCATCTCGTCCATGATCCGGCCCAGGCTCAGTCCCATAGGGAAGTACCCCCCGTAGACCAGCCGATCGGCACCGCGGGTATTCCCATACTCGATGATCTCGGGCGGGTAGTACCGGGGAGCGAATGCAGACGTCGAGTAGTGGAGATTGGGCCACTTGATCATGAGCTTCACCGCCAGGTCGACCCACGGTTCGGCACCGTGGCGCATGACGACAACCAGCTCGGGAAAGTCATAGAGAACCTGGTCGAGAAGCTCCACCTTCTGGACCGCCGAAGGAACCCGTGGTCCCGCGATACCCACGGTGATGAAGACCGGGAGTTGCAATTCGACGCACTTCGCGTAGATCGGATACATCTGTGGCGCGTCGATGGCGATCTGTGGCGCCACCCCGTGAGGGAAGAGCGAGACCGCCCTGATCCCCCACCTTTCGTAGACCCGCGTGAGCTCGCGAAGACCGTCCATGCCCTCGTTGGGATTGAGCGTGAGGGACCCGACGAAGCGGTCGGGGTGTTCCGTCAGCGCACGCTCGGTGAGTTCCCGGGATCCGCTGAGACTGACGAGCCCGGTCTGGACGCCGAACCGGTCCATTTCGGAGAGCGTGAACGAGACGGGGTCGGCGGTACAGTTCGACGTCGTGTTGCGGCAGATCATGGAACATGTACTCCGCCGGCATCGTGAACGACTCTTTTGACTCGCGATCACGAAGGAGGTCGCGACGCATCAATCCGTACACCTGTTCAGGATCGGTGGGGAATCCGATCATCGTGTCGACGATGCCGCCGCTCAGTGTCCCGACCACCTCAGCACTGTAGCATTGACGTCGACGTCGATATCATTCTTTGGCCCGCTCCGCCGGCGGCGACGGACCCCGAATCCTTCGTCGGTCTTCGCGCTCCTACCTGCTCCTCTCTCCAAATCCCACGAGCGCTCCCCCTGCTGTCTTTGTCGACGTCAATGTTATGCTTCCCGCGATGCCGACCATGGGCAACCGAGGGGAGATCACGTGACCACGGCACCCGGGATCAACGTCCTGGATCCGCAGTTCTATGTGGACCCCTGGGAGGCCTACCGCTGGCTCCGGGACGAAGCGCCCGTGTTTCGGGACCCGGTTCAGAAGATCTGGGCGATCTCGCGCTATGACGACATCCGCGACGTCGAGAAGGATGGCGAGCGCTTCTCATCGTTCGAAGGTTCGCGCCCGCACATCGACCAGCGGAGTGACGAGTCCATGATCAATATGGACGACCCGGCACATCAGGCCCAACGCAGCTTGGTCTTGCGCCGATTCACGCCACGCGCCATCCGTGGACACGAAGAACAGGTGCGTGACATCGTCACCCGGATACTCGACGACGTTGCACCTCACGGAGAGTGCGAGGCCATAGAAGCCATAGCGTCGAGGTTGCCGGCAATGATGATCGGTGAGCTCCTGGGCTACCCGCACGAGCTCTGGGAGCGGGTGCGGCATTGGTCCGAGCAGATCATGCTCCTCGCTGGGCAGACATCACCAGAGGGTCCGCCGCACGTCACACACCCCGGGATCGTTCCGGTCATCGCGGAATTCGTTGAGGTCACCACTGAACTCATTGCGGCACGCAGGTCCCAGCCTCGCGACGACCTCATCTCAATTTGGGGCCAGGCGGAGGGCTGGGACACCAAGCACATTTTGGACGAGGTGATCCTCGTCCTCGACGGCGGCGCAGAGACGACACGCACCGTCATCGGGTCGATGATCCGAGATCTCGCGCTTCACCCCGACCAGCGACGAGATCTGATCGACAACCCCGAACTCCTGGCAACGACGGGGGTCGAGGAGTTCATTCGCTGGGTCACGCCGGTCCTGAACATGCGGCGGACGGCCACGGTCGACCTCGAATGGCACGGAGCGAACATCCATGCCGGCGACGAGATTCTCTTGCTCTACGGCGCGGCCAATCGGGATCCGCGGGCGTTCACGGATCCCGATGTCCTCGACGTGACCAGGCCACAGAACCGGCACGTGGCGTTCGGTTTCGGCACGCATGTCTGCCTGGGTGCCCATCTGGCCCGGCTGGAGATCAGCATCCTGTTCGAAGAGCTGCTCCGAAGGATGCCCGACTGGGAGCTGATCGACCGGGACGAGCCGAAGATCATGCCGGCCACCTTCGCCCGTGCCTACGACCTCATCCGTATCCGGTTCACCCCCACCCGACGATGAGACCGGGTTGCGGGGCGATCGTTGCGATCAGGCGCTGAACTCGAGACGGGGGCAGAGGAATGCTCGATCCACCGCAGGTTGCATCCGAGGTAGATGTGCTACAGGCGTTCCGCTTCATCGACGCACTCCTCGCAGCCGGCCCGCGCCGCGAGTCGTTGCTCGCCTTGCGTGACCGTCTCGCCGGTGAGCTCTTGGGCGATGGTGACCGCGTCGCCTCGACGCTGGCGGACGAATTCGAGCTGACGACCGTGGCGGGTGGCTCCAGCACCACAACTGACAGGGGCGCCCTGATCGCGAGCATTGGCCGCCAGGGCGATGGCGATGGCGAGGGCGATGGCGATGGCGCAGCCATGATATGGATGGAACTCGAAGACCTCGTGGTTGAAGAGAGCGCGATCGCGGGCCGGGGCATGCTGCGCATGCTCGGGAGCACCCCGGGCGAACCGACGAGTGGACAACGTGCCGTCGATTTGGTCAGCTCCCACCTCACGTCGATCCCCCTGGCGTTCTTCCTCCGCTTTGACGGCGCCCTCATGACCTCGGAAGTCATCTTCATGGCGGGACCACTCCCGGAATCGACGGTTCTCCGGAAGGAACTGCCATCGATCGAGCGGCTACGCGCTCTGTTCACCCAGCAATGACGGGAACCATGGAGTTCTCGGCAAGTCGGCCATCGTGACCGGGGGCGCCGGCGGGCTGGGCGGGGCGACCGTTCGGCACCTCGTGGGTCTTGGCGTTGGTGTTGCCGTCTTTGATCGCGACGGTGAACGCGCAGACGAATCGTCGTCGGAGTTGGATGGTCACGCCCTCGCCGTGTGCGGTGACGTCACGACGACAAGGACGTGGCAGAAGCGATCGGCGCTGCGCAGTCGGTGGGCACCCTTTCGATAGTGGTCAACGTCGCAGGGGGTGGTGTCGGCCGGCCGACTCGCACAGTCGGCCGCGATGGGAGCCCCCACGACATGGCGGTCTTCATCGAAACCATCGCCAAGAACACCTTTGGGACATTCAATGTCACACGGCTCGCCGCTGCCGCCATGGCCATGAACGAGCCGGACGGCAACGGTGAGCGTGGTGTGATCGTCAACACTGGATCTGTCGCCGCCTACGACGGACAGGTCGGTCAAGTCCCCTACGCTGCAGCGAAGGCGGCCATTCTCGGGATGACCCTGCCACTGGCACGCGACCTCGCACCTGCCGGAATACGAGCGTGCGGTATTGCACCGGGCACCATGGGCACCGACATCATGCTGCACGCGTCCCCGGCGATCCTCGACCCGCTCCTGGCCACGATCGTCTTCCCGACAGCGCATGGGGCGCCCGACCGAGTTCGCCCTCCTCGTCGAATCGATCATCAGGAACCCTTACCTCAACGGCGAGAACATCCGGCTCGACGCCGCCCAACGCTTCCCGGCGAAATAGCACGGTCCGCTCGAAATTATTGATCGACGTCGACAATGGTTTCGGTTGGCGAACACGAGTATCCTCGCAGTCGTGGGAGACCTGAATCGTGGCGTGTTCCTGCCCGACCTTCTCGTGTGGGCACTGCGACGGGACCCCCACCGACCGGCGATCTTCCTCGGCGAGGAGGTGCTCTCGGTCGGACAGCTGGGCGCACAGATCAGCCGCTACGCCCAGGTGTACGCAGCCCAGGGCGTCGCCCCCGGCAGCGGCATCGCGATGCTGTCCGTCAACCGGCCCGAGGTGCTCTTCGCAATCGGGGCCTACATGGTCTCCGGTTGCCGGAACACCCCCTGCACCCGCTCGGATCCCTGGACGACCACGCCTACGTCCTCGAGGACGCCGGCATCGAGACACTGGTCTTCGACCCGAGCTTCGCCGAGCGGGCTGCGCAATTGCGTGAGCGAGTACCCGGTGTGAAACGGTTGCTGTCGTTCGGACCGTCCACGATCGGCCTCGACTGTGCGCGCTGGCGGAGACTTCGACGCCGTATCCGCTCGTCGCTCCTCCGGTGCAACCGGAGGACATCTCCGCGTCTGTCGTATACCGGCGGCACGACGGGAGCGCCCAAGGGGGTGATGACGCACCTACCGTGGCAGCAGCACCATGGCGCAGATCATGCTGGCAGAGTGGCAATGGCCCGACGAGTTGCGACACCTCGTGTGCACGCCGCTCAGTCACGCCGGGTCGTCCCTCGTCGTCCCGGTTCTGGTCCGAGGCGGGTCCGTCGTCGTGCTGCCACGCTTCGACGCCGGCAAGGTCCTGGAGGCGATCGCGCAGTATCGCATCACGTCGGTGATGCTGGTGCCTTCGATGATCTATGCCCTCCTGGATCATCCGAACTTCGCCACGACGGATCTGTCCAGTCTGCAGACAGTGTTCTATGGCGCATCGCCGATGTCGCCGGCGAGACTTCAAGAGGCCATTCGCAAGATGGGGCGGATCTTCTTTCAGTTCTACGGGCAGACCGAAGCACCGCAGACGGTCTGCGTGCTCCGCAAGGAGGAGCACGACCCCGACGATCTGGACCGCCTGGCGACATGCGGGCGACCGGTGCCATGGGTGCACGTCGCCTTGCTCGACGATGACGGCCACGAGGTCGCCGAGGTGAGCCTGGTGAAATATGCGTACGCGGGCAGTTGGTCATGAAGGGCTACCAGAACAAGCCGAAGCGAGACTGCTGCGGCCTTCCAACATGGTTGGCTCCACACCGGCGACATCGCCCGAGAAGACGACAACGGGTTCTTCACGATCGTCGACAGGAAGAAGGACATGATCGTCAGCGGCGGGTTCAACGTGTTCCCGCGAGAGATCGAAGATGTGCTGACCTCTCATCCCGCGGTGGCGTCGGCGGCGGTGATCGGTGTACCGGACGAGACCTGGGGGGAGGCGGTCAAGGCCGTGGTCGTCCTGCGAGAGGGAATGGTTGCGTCGCCCGAGGAGCTGATGGCCCTTGTCAAGCAGCGCAAAGGGTCGCACTATGCCCCGAAGTCGGTCGACTTCACCGACATGATCCCGCTCACCGCTGTCGGCAAGGCCGACAAGAAGGCCCTGAGAGCGGGCTACTGGTCACACACTGACCGCCAGGTTGGCTGATGGCCCGCTCTTCCACTGCACGAGGAGGACATATGGCGATAAAAGACATCGGTGCGCTGCATGGCGCCGACGAAGGCTTGCAGCATCAGATCGTCGACACATTCGCCACCCTGGCCGAATCGGATATGGCGTGGACCGAGAAGATCTGGACGTCGATTGCACGGATCGACGGCAGCTTGCAGATCGACTTCGGCCTCGGCAAATACCAGAACAGGGGCATCGTCGACGGATTCGGCGGCATCTCACGCGGCCGCGAGCAATGGACGGTCCGGGGCAGCCGCGAACTGCGCTCCGCCCCCGAGCACACGGGAGTCGGCCCCCTCCACTACGACGTCATCGACCCGCTGCAACGAGTAGGCGTTCGGCTGGAACCGAATGACGTCCTTCCCGTCTCGTTCGAGGTGGAGCTCTCGGGCGTCACCCCTCCATTCTTCGAGGACCGAAACCTGGTGCGGAATCGGCAGAGTCAACGCATCGATATCAACGTGGTCCGCTACCACCAGGGTGGGTGGGCATCGGGGACGGTGACGATCGACGGCGAGACACACGAAGTGCGACCGGACGAATGGTTCGGTTTCCGGGACCACTCATGGGGTGTCCGCCAGAGTGTCGGTCTTCCGCCGAGCGACCTCATCCAAGGGCCGCCGGTCGTTGCGCACTCGACAGTGCGAGGCGGGATGAAATGGACGCCGTCGTTCTTCAAGCGCCCGGACGGCACCTACTACGAGACGGCGGTGTTCCTGGCTGAAGGCGAGTGGGGCTATGCCTCGGGCTACGTCAATGACGCCGACGGGAGCCAAGCCCGCGTTCATTCCATTGAGCCGCACATCCGCTACGACCCCCGCACTCGCTTTGTTCGTGGCGGTGAGCTTCACCTGACGATGGACTCGGGTGAGAAGCGGATCATCGAGGTCGAGGCGGTCGGAGAGTCCGGCTTCTTCCTGAAGACCGCTGGTTACGGCCAGTGGAAAGGCCATGTCCACGGCGCGTGGAAGGGTGCACTTCATGTGGACGGCGAGCACATACCCGATTGCTGGGATGATGAGCACTCCGAACCCTCGGCCAGTTTCGTGACACTCCCATCCACGTGCAGAGAGGGCGACGCGGTGGGCTACGGCATAATGGAGAGCATTCTCCGCGGCGTGTGGCCGGAGCTCGGACTTGGAGCCGAATCCGATCACGACGTCCGATACTCGTGAACGGGCCGCTTCGGTCGGCGATGGCGAGGTCGTCGTCTCGGCTCACCGCATGGTTGCAGGGAGCAGCTGGGTGAGGCCGAGGCTGTTCGAATCGAGGGGCTGAGCCATGTGAACTTCGGCCATTCGGCGGAGATGTTGCTGCTCACGGTCGCATGGCGGGCGAACGGGTACGAGGAGCGCCGTGACGTCGTTGTCCGAATCCGACCACCTGCTCCCGGCCTGCTCGAGCCGTATGACCTTCGGCGCCAATTCGACATTTTGCGTGCCCTCGAGACGACGCCGGTTCGAGCGCCACGAGCTCTGTGGATCGACGAGACAGGGACCGTGCTCGGGCGTCCGTTCTACGTGATGGAGCGCCTGGACGGCGTCGTGTACGAACGGGAGATCCCCCTTGAGCTCGCCGATTCTCCGGAGCGGATCCACCAGATGTCCGAGCGCGTGATCGAACAGATTGCCGCGATCCATCTGGTCGACCTGAAGACCACGGGCCTCAATGCGCTCGGTGACGGCCATGACTTCCTCGACCGTCAACTCGACCACTGGGAAGGTGAGATCCGTCGGGTGCAGAAGGGCGCTCTGCCGGCCCTGGAGCAACTCCTCGCCTCCTTACGCGAGCAACGCCCCGACCCCACACCTCGCACCACGCTTGTTCACGGTGACACCAAGGGCGGCAATTTTGCCTTCGTCGATGACGACGTGAGTGGCGTGTTCGATTGGGAGATGGCGACCATCGGGGATCCGATGGCGGACATCGGCTGGTTGGAGGTGACGTGGCGGACCACAAAGCCGTTCTCCGAGTTGTCGCACCCTGATGTCGACCACCTCCTGGCGCGCTACCAGCAACTCACGGGAATCGTCGTCCACGACCGTGCCATGGCACCGAGCCCTGCAGGCTTTCAAAATGGCCGTGATCATGCTCGTCGGTGCGATGCTCTTCGATGCCGGGTTCACCGATGACCTGCGATTGGCCGCCATGGGGACGGTCGTTCCCTTCATTACCCACGTGGGGCTGCATGACCTCGGCATCGAAGAACAACTCGAGTCCGGACCTGTCGAAGCCCGTCGGGAACGCGTCGAGGAAGTGCGTCAGGGTGCGACGGCACAGCACTGACGTCTACCCGTGCACACGACAGTCAGGCGATTCAACGTTTTGGGTCCTGGCGACCAAGCGCAACCTCATGACCGCCGATACGAGGTTCGACCATGGTTGACCAATCGGGTCCGCGGCGCAGGCACAGTCCACCGTCGACGTTGATGACCTGACCGGTCATGCGCCGAGCGCGACGAGAAAGAAGGAAGCTGACGAGTTGTGCGACATCGTCCACATCGGAGCCGTCGCCCATCGGGGTATTCACGTCGTAGCTTTGGTAGATGGGTGACTCCGGAGCCACAAACGCCATACTGTCGGTACGTGTCAGCCCCGGTCTGACTGCGTTGAAACGAACGTCGGCCTCACCATACTCATCGGCTGCGTTGCGGACGAGCTCCTCGACGGCAGCCTTCGAGACGGGATAGGGACCGAAGAACGGATGCGTGAGGTGCCCCGCGATCGACGAGATCGCCACGAACGACCCACCACCCGTCCTGCGCGCGAACAACGGGACCGAGTACTTGACCAACAGCAGTGTCCCGACCACGTTCAGTTTGAGGACGCGTTCGTACTGCTCGACGTCCTGCAGGTGCATCGGCAGAAGAGCGCCCCCGCCGCCGGCGTTGGCCACGAGGCCTTCCAAACCGCCCTTCCAGGAAGCGCCATCCTCGAGCAATTCCTGCACGTCGGATTCTACGGTCACGTCCGCCACTCGCCAGCGCACGGCTTCGCGGCCGGCTTCGGCATTGATCCGTTCCGCCGTGGACCGCAACGTGCCTTCCGTCCGTCCACAGATCGTGACCCATCCACCTTCACGTGCAATCCGCAGCGCGATCCCGGCACCGATCCCTGTCCCGCCACCGGTGACGAGGATCGACAAACCCTCGAGCTCGCCCGCACCCGGGGTCGCCCCGTCGATCACCACTTCGGTGCGACCCTTCGACGAACGTCGTCGACGAGCATGACGCCGCCGTCCATCACCCGGGTCGCCTTTGTCTCGTGAGCCGCGACAACGCACTGAGAATGGGCTGAAAGCGACCCCCAACGTCGCCAAGAACAATCCGCATAGTAAAGGCTACCTCTCCTCAGGTGCCATAATGTGTGAGTGCAGCAGCCCGTACGCATGCCAAATGCCAGTAGGCGCAACCACGACGGAGCCCAATCCGTCCCAACGGAAAAGCGCCGCGGAACGGGCAGAACTGTTCGTGGTCGTCAATCACGACAGCAGCTCATTGATGCTGCCAGAATCGTCTTCGAGCGCGATGGGTTCCTGCGGGCGCGCATCGCCGATATTTGTGACGAGGCAGGCATGTCGCACGGCAGCTTCTACACCTATTTCGTCTCAAAGGAAGAGATATTTCAAGAGCTGGTCGATTCGATTGAGATCGATCTCCTGCGAATTGACCCGATCGCCGAAGATGCGGAGCCAATCGACCGCATCCGGTCCGCCAATCGCCACTATCTGGAGACCTATCGGAACAATGCGGCGATCCTCCGGGTCATTCAGCAGGTTGCCACGTTCGACGAAGAGGTGAGGCAGACGAGAATCCGCCATCAGGACGCCCTCGCACACGCCATCGAGCGTCGCACGCGGGAGTACCAGGACAAGGGACTGGCGGACACTCAGATCAACGCCTGGTTCGCCGCCAATGCGCTCGGCGGAATGGTCGCCTTCGTCTCAGACCAAGTCGTTTCGCGGGACGTACCCGTCGACATCGACTTCGTTGTTGAGCAACTCACCCTTCTGTGGGCCAACGCAATAGGGTTGCGCAGCAATGCACCGCGTACGGCCGTAAGGCTCCAGGACTAAGCACGTCCCTTTCCCTGGAGCGTGGCCTAATTCAAGATCCTGGTTCGGAGCGCCGCGGGGGACGATCACGGAGTACACCGTCCGACCCCATGAACTGGCAGGTCCGTTTGGCGATCAGCCAGCCTTCGTCTGCGGTTTTCACAAGATCGTCGGAATAGACCGCAAGACGGAGCTCTTGGGTGTCGGCCTGGACAAAGAGCAGGTTCTGGCGCGTCACAGCTCGATCGCCATGCAGGTCTATTTCGGGCGGCCCTCCGAGATGCAGTCCACGCGGGGCAGCGTCCATCATGTTTCGAAGTCCTTCACGCCCTTCAAACGTCCGCCCGTACACAACGTAGTGAGCTTGCGGCGTAAAGAGGGAGACCCACCCGTCGATGTCGTGATGGTCCAACAGCAAACAGTAGCGAGCGAGCAAGTTCACTATCTCGCTCCTGTCGTTCGTGTCTTCCATCATCTCTCCCCCTCCGGACTACAGAGCGCAAGAGGACCGAGCTTGCTGCGCTCTTGCGCAGCAAGCTCGGTCCGTCATTGCCACAACTACTCGTCCGCTCGTGCCTTCGACTTGGGCAAACCCCTTGTTACTTCTTCGGAGCGCAGGTTGGCTTCAACCCGAGCGGAGTGGAGTATTTCCCATTCTTCAGCAGGGCGTAGTACCAGCAGTCAACCGGGTGCGGCTTACCGGCCGTGAAGGTGAGCGCAGGCGCCAAACCACCGAGGGTCGTGCCGTGGAGAGAATTCAAACCCTTGGTCAATTCGGGCGCTGGTGGGAGCTTTGCCATTTGCACCCAGGCCTCCAGCCTGCGCCGCCGCCTGGAACAACTTTCCGGAAATCCACGCCTCTACCGGCAGTTCTCCGTAGTTGACGTCCTTACGTACGCCCGGTGCGTACTTGTCCAACGTCTGGTTCATCGTCTTGATAGCGGGCGTATTGACGAAGTAGGGGAAGTTGGGGACGGTGAAGTAGGTCGCCTGATTGATTCCCGGCGTCGTCGTGAAGGAAGGAAGCAGAACCTCACCGTCGATCACGACCTTGGGCTTGTAGCCCTGCGAGTAGCAGTCCTGGATGATCTTCTCGTCAACCGTCTGCGCATCTGCAGTGAAGATGACGGTAGCGCCAGCTTGCTTTGCGGCCAGACATTGGGCCGTGTAGTTGGGAGCGCTGGCTGACACCTGGAGCGTCGCCACGACGTCCTCACCCACGGTCTTCGCTTGCGCGACCAAGGGCGCAATTCCCTCCTGGCATTGGACCGCTTCAGCGCAGTAGAAGAGAGCGAATTTGGTTCCACCCGCCTGCTTGACCGCGTCGGTAATGCCGTAGAACAACGAATCCTCGGTCTGGCCTTCCGGGTAGAAGCTGTTATTCAAGAAGAAGGGCTCGGTAGAGGTCGTCACGCCGATAACTGGAACGTTGTTCTGCTGAACGTAGGCGGCCCATGCTTGATCGTTGTTCGTTTCGTCAGCGATGGCCACAACGTGATCTGTTTGGATGAGGGTGTGCACCTCGGACACCGACGTGGCCGGATTGCTTGCATCGTCTTTGAAGATGATTTCGATCTTGTGCCCATTGATACCGCCATTGGCATTCACCGAGGCGGCCCATGCCTTATACACGGCAGGGATGTCTTTGACGCCCGCGGCCAAGGGCCCCGTACAGCCGCACACCTCACCGATCTTGATCGGCGCCCCGCTCGCGCCGGCCGCTGATGGCGACATGCTGAGGGCCGTAACCGCCCCGCCCAGCATCATCAGGCCAGCCACGAAGCTCGCGGCCATTCTCCGAAGTTTCCCCACAGTGACCCCCCTCTGCGGCTACCTGCCGCCGTTCATTTGCAACGGTACCGTAACACAAGGTTGATATCGATGTCGAGTACCCAGCCGCTACTCTTTGGTCGTCCTTTTGGCCGGACCGCCTGGCAGTTTATATATCCGGTCCCCCGGAAATCAGGTCGGCCAGGAGGTTCCGCGTCGCGATCCGTTCGTGTGGTGTCGCGAGCAGATTGTTACAAATCAGATCCGTTGCCCCACTGGCCCGAAAGCGCTCAATTCCCTCTCGCACCTCGTCGGGATTTCCCACGACGGCGATATCGGCGAGGGAGTCGGCACCCTCTCGGCCAAGTGAAGACCGATAGGAGGGCAGTCGATCGAACTGCCCAAAATGCTGGGTGAGGCGACTGCGAACTGAAGCCGGGTCGTCCGTGACACAGACGGGCACGCCAACGACGACTCTCGGAGCAGGGCGACCCACGGCTGCAGCGGCGGTGCAGAGGACGGGGACCGTGAACTCCGAAAGCGTCACGGGGCCTATGCACCACAGAATCACACCATCGCAGTGACGCCCGGCCACTTCGAGCATTTTGGGCCCGAGCGAGGCTGCAAGAACCGACAACGGCGCGCTGGTCTCGATGCGGAGGTCCGATGGAGACTGGTCTGCCGTTGCAACTGTCGGAGCGCAGAGGGCTGCGAGCTCGCTCAGATACGTACTGAAATACCGAGCGGGCGAGGCCGGCCATGTCTCCCCCACTCCCTCGACGAGCGGTCGATGCGAGAGCCCGACGCCAAGTGTCAATCTGCCGCCGAGCGCGGCGTGCACGGTGCGCGCCTGCTGGGCGAGCACCCTCGCTGTGCGACCGAGGATGGGGACGACGGCGGTGCCCAACGCGATGTCCGGTACGTCCGCCGCGACGACGGCCAGCGTCGTAAGCGCATCCAACCCGAAGAAGTTGGGAACCCAGAAACTGGAAGCCTCCATGTCGGCAGCTTCCCGGAGGGCGAGTCGAACGTCCGAAAGGGTCCCCCGGTTCACTGTCATGTCCATGATGCCGATTCTCATGACCTTCTCCTCAGAATCATTCGGGAAGCCACGTTCGCCCGAGCGCCAGCTTGCGGGTCGACCACTCTTCGGAAGTGATGGCATAGCGCGCATGGTCCTCCCACACCCCATCGATCTCGAGGAATCTCTCGGCCACGCCCTCTTGGCGGATTCCAAGCTTGTCGACCACTCGTCGACTCGCCGAATTCCTCGGAATGATGGAGATTTCCACCCGATGCAAGGAGATGGTCTCGAAGGCAAAACGAAGGGTTACGACGACCGCTTCAGGAACGAGGCTGCGGCCGGCCAACGACTGGTCGATCCAATAGCCGATCGAACCGCACTGGTAGGGACCCCGCTGGATCGAAGACAGCGTCACTTCGCCGCCAAACCGATCTCCGATGAATATCCCGAACCCGTAGCCAATGCCGAGATGTCGTTCTCGCTCGCGGATGTCACAGCGGTGGGCGAAATTTGGCCTGTCCTCCAGTGGAGCCGGCGCACCTCTTTGGCGGGGCTCCCACGGAAGCAACCACGCGCTGCACCGGGTTCGGACCTCATGCCACTGGTCAAAGTCGCCCTCTTTGAGCGGTCGAAGGGTGACGCGCCTTCCGAACAGTTCCAGTGGAGGATGCCGTAGTGAACGCACCGCACTCATCAGACGATCGCCCCATACTCCACCGGTGAAAGAGTCATGGAGCAACCCGATTCTCTTTTGGAGCGGGCGTGCCGGTGAGCTGACCTCCGTCGACGACCAACTCGGAACCGGTGATGTACGAGGCTTGCCGGCTGGCGAGGAACAGCACTGCATCAGCGACTTCGCCAGGCTGCCCCATGCGACCAAGTGGGAGCCCCGCGAATCTGGAGTGCACCTCAGCGTCCCGAGCGTCGCCCGGCAACATCATCGGGGTGGCTATGGGACCAGGCATGACAGCGTTGACCCGGATGCCATACGGAGAAAGATCCAACGCGGCAACCTGCGTCAACCCCCGGAGGGCCCACTTCGAAGAGACGTAGGACGCGTGATGCGGCCACGCGTGCGCGGCGGCAGTTGATGCAATATTGACGATGGCCGGCTCAATGCCTTCCCGCAGAACCTGCGCACAGGCACGCATCCCCAAAAAGGGACCGAGGCAGTTGACACGCCACGTCTGTTCGAACGCATCGGGCGACTCACTGACCAGGTGCTCAGTCCGCAGGACCCCGGCATTGTTCACCAGGATATCGAGGCCACCCAGGCGCTCAACGACGAGGTTCACGACACGATCCCAAGACTCCTCGTTCGTGACGTCCAGTTCATGGAGCGTGAGGTTTTGATGCCGGGCTTCGTCCGGCACCTCGAGGTCGCTCGAAACGACAAAGGCGCCGGCCTCAAGGAAACGATCGGCGATGGCGCGGCCCTGGCCCCGCGCTGCACCGGTGATCAGCGCGCGACGTCCGGCGAATGTGCCCCCCGCCGTCATTGAGTTCTCACGAAACCGGCGGCGGCGCCGACGGCTCAGATCGACGAAGGAGCGCGCTCATGTCGGCGGCGGCGTCCGGACCGAGCAATGTGAGCTGCCCGCCTCGACTGCTTCTCCACCAGACGGGATCGTCACATTCCCACGCTTCTCGCCGCAGCGTTCGTTTGTCGACTTTGAGGCTCGCCAGCACCGGAAGGGCGTCCACGACCCTGACGAAACTGGGCTGCCACTTCGGGCTCATGTCCGGATGGTTGGCGAGGAACGTATCCAACTCCTCAGGATCGAAGTCGAATCCCGGACGTAGTTCCACCGCGACCATGACCCGGTCACCCACTGCGGGATCGGGCACCGCGTAGGCCGCGGATGTCCGTATGGCCTGATGTTCGCCCACAACTCTCTCCACGGGTCGGGCAGCAAAATTCTCGCCATCAACACGGATCCAGTCATTGTCTCGCCCGACGAAGTAGATCCACCCGTCGGCATCGCGATATGCGAGGTCACCTGACCAAAAGATCCCGTCGCGAAATCGGAGCCTGTCAGCTTCCGGGTTGCGGTAGTACCCCTCGAATGACTGTCCGGGGTCGATTTGCACGAGCTCGCCGATCGCGCGGTCCTCGTTGGTGAGGCGACCGTCGTCGCCGAACTCGGCATCCTCCGTCTCGAGGCCCGTCTCGGGATCGAAGACGCGCACACCCTCTCCGCCCTTGCCCAGGGCGAGCGCCGGCATCTCAGATGATCGACGAATGATGATCAGTCCCTCCGTCGAGCCGTAGCTGTCACGGACCTCGCAATCGAATCGACGGGCGAACCCTTCGATGTCGGCCAGGCTTGCTTCGTTGCCGACGGCGAGGCGAGCGGGATTCTCGGCGTCATCCTCGGCCTCAGGTGTCGCCATCACGTATTGGAGAACTTTCCCCGTATAGGCGACGAACGTCACGCCGTAGCGCCGGACATCCGGGAGAAACGCCGAGGCGGAGAACTTCCGACGAATGGCCATCGGTGCTCCGACATGCACCGCAGACGCCCAAGCCGTAAAGAGGGCACTCGAATGGAACAGCGGAAGGGGTGGATACACCACGTCGTCTTTGCGCAGATTGGCAATCCCCGCGACGTGCTTCCCGGTCCTGGCTAGACGGCCTTGCGTACAACGAACCGCTTTGGGGGCCGCCGTAGATCCTGAGGTGAAGATGAGCAGTTGGAGCGTCGCTGGATCGATTGCCTCAGCGGACACAGCGGGGGCGGGCACACGAAGTGCCTCGCGGTAGTCCGGTTCGTCAATCTGCAGCACGCGTGATGCCTGCATGTTCAGTTCGAGCCCATCCAACAGAGCCCGGTGCCGATCTTCAGTGACAAGGAGCTGGCAATCGGTATGGTTGATGAGGCGGGCAAGCTCGCTCCCACGGTAGGTCGAGTTGATTCCGACAATGGTCGCGCCACTCAACGCACCGGCGCCGAGCCAGAAGAGATAGTCAGGAACATTGTCCAAGAGCACGCCGATATGAGGAGGCAAGGCAGGGTCACGCAGTTCCCACCACACAGAGACCCTTCGCCTGCACTCTTCCATGAACGCGGCCCATGACCACGACTCCTCCTCGAACAGGAGCGCCGGACCCTCATCCGTCTCGTGCGCGAGAAGTGCCTCCGCAAAGGTCTCGTCCATGGTGTGCCGCATCGTAGTCACGACGAAAAGGCCAACTCCAGGCCCGACCGCGGCCAGTCAATTTCAACCAGGCGACCGCTACCGGAAAGCGTGACCACGGCCGATCTCAACGATGGGCCACGGAAACACACATTCGTCGTCACGTCACCGGGGAAGCTGGCAAGCTCCTCCACTGTGCCGTTCGGATCTATGACGCACAAACCGTCGCCAAGGGCCCCGACGACGATGTTCCCATCCGCCTCGACCGCCAGGGAATCGAGTGAGTACGGGGTAGCGGCCAGACAGCGGCCGCCATGGCGTATTCCCAGGCTGGTGGCGCGTGGCCGAATTTCACCGGGCTTCGTGAGCTCCCACTCCCAGACGCGACCGGTCAGGGTCTCCGCGACATAGACACTGCTGCCATCCGGCGACAGCCCGACCCCGTTCGGGCCCAAGAGGGGGAACGCCGCCTCGATGATGCGGGAACCGTCGGGCTGGGCGTAGTAGAGGCCCCCTCGGTCTACCGAGTGATGGCGTCCCTTACCGTGATCGGTGAACCACATCCCACCTTCGGTGTCGAAGACGAGGTCGTTGGGCCCCCGCAAAGGGCGGCCGTCGCACTCGCGATACAGCACGGTGCTTGCTCCCGTACTTCGATCGATCCGTTCGATCCAACCTCCGCCGAAATGAGCGGGCTCGTTCGTGTGGGTCGCCGGGTCTATCGGGATCCGACGACCGTCACGCTCGGTCCAGAGAAATCCTCCGTTGTTGGCCACATAGACGGCCCCGTCCGGTCCTATGGCCGCGCCGTTCGGACCACCTCCGACATCAGCGAGGGTGCGGGGCGATCCACCGGGGGCAACGATCGTGACCTTCCCCGCTCCTATTTCCACCACCAGGACCGAGCCATCCGAGAGCGCGACAGGTCCTTCCGGAAACGCGAGGCCGGCGGTGAGCTCGCGCACAGGGTCTGGGACAATCGTCACGGTCACTGCATCACCTCCGGCCTCGAAGCAGGGCAACTGGTTCCCACGCCATTCGGGGGATGGCCCGCGCGTGCATCCGCCGCGGGGGCGCAGTGATCGTCGTGAGCAAGCGATCGAACATCCGCATCCACCGTCCCCCTCCGCTGCTTCAATGTCGACATCAATGTTAGCATGTCGCCTGGAAAGTGACGGGAAGAAGGGACGATATGGAGGCATCTCCCGGTACTGAAGAACTAGAGGGTTTCCGCACCGAGGTACGAGCCTGGCTGCGCAACACAGCACCGCGTAAAGGCGCACCCGACGACTTCTCCACCGCCCACACCGAGCGGGCTGACGACTACGAATCCTATGAGCGACAACTCGCCACGAACATGCGCCGGATCGTTTCGTGGCAGCGAACCCTTGATGATGTTGGATGGGGGGCACTTGGTTGGCCGCCCGAGTATGGAGGCATCAGTGAGTCTCACCGGAAGATCTTTGCCGAGGAGCAGGCCCACGTAGGGGTGACCACCAAACCGCTCTCCGTCGGTGTCGAAATGGTCGGGCCCACGCTCATCGCGTTCGGAACGAAGGAGCAATTGGGGCGATATCTCCCACCCCTGCGACGAGGAGACGAGGTGTGGTGCCAACTGTTCTCTGAACCAGATGCGGGATCGGATCTTCCGTCGCTGCGGACCGCCGCCTCAGAGAGCGACGACGGCTGGAACCTCAACGGACAAAAGGTGTGGACATCCGGAGCATCGTGCAGTGACTTCGGGTTGGCGCTCGCTCGAACTGATCCATCCAAACCCCGCCACGCCGGAATATCTGCGTTCATCGTCGACATGGCTTCACCCGGCGTCGAGGTGCGACCGTTGCGGCAGATCTCCGGCGCCTATCACTTCAACGAAGTGTTCCTCAACGACGTCTTCATTCCCCACGACGCATTGATCGGCGAACTCGGCAAGGGCTGGGACGTGGCGACCACCATGCTCATGAACGAGCGGGCATCGCTCGGCGGCGGCACATCGGCAGGGGCGCCCGAGGAACTGATCGACCTGGCACGAAGGATGCACCGGGCCGAGGATGCACTGGTCCGCCACCGCCTCGCCGCTCTCTACTCTGATGCCGCAATCCTTCAATGGTCGATACAGCGAGCACAAGCCCGAGGGCACGCCCGGGTGGGTGGATTGCTCAAGCTGATGTATTCGGAGCACGCACGCCGTATGACGACTGCCGCCCTCGATCTGCTGGGTGCGGCGGGTGTCGCCGGCCCCTTGGACGGAAGAGAATCGGCGACGACTGACTGGCAGAACCGCTTTCTGTTCGCTCCCGGACTTCGCATTGCGGGTGGAAGCGACGAGATCCAGCGGAATACGATTGCAGAACGAACGCTCGGTCTGCCGCGGGAAGTGCGTCCTACGTAACGGCATCCCGTCAGGGAACCGCAAGAACCTCCGTTTTTCCCAGCATCGCAGCCTGCCCGATCTCGCGCGCCAGTTGTTCCCTGCTCCCACAGAGAGCGTCCAGCGTGAGCACCCGTTTCGCGTACCGATGGTGCTCGTGCTCCTCCGTGAATCCGATTCCGCCCAAGACCTGCAGTGTCGCTTGCGACACGTGCAGTCCAGTTCTTCCCGCCAGTGCCTTGAGCAGCGCGAGGTAACGCAGCGTCGCAGGATCGCTCAACTGCTGCATGCGGGGAACGAGCATTTCGATGCTTGAGCGAAGGGCGCGAATTTGCACCTCCCCTCCCGCGAGCATGTGTTGCACGGCCTGGAATGTGCCGATCGGTTGTCCGAACTGCTCGCGATCGTGCGCATAGGTGACCGCCGTGGCCATCATGTGCTCGCAGGCGCCGAGCATTTCGGTGCTCATGAAGAGCCGGGTCAGATTCAGTGCGGCGGCTCGCTGGTCGTCATTCGGCTCGAACCCCGGAACCAATTCGATGGAAGAGATCGGACAGACGCAGCGTACGGCGACCATTGGATCGAACGGACCTGGACCGCCCTCATGCGGGGAGATCCATCGGGCCTCGACAAATCCGAGACCTATTCCCTGGGCATCGACGAGGAGCTTCGCTGCGAGGTCAGTTCCGGCGGGACCGATGAGCTCCAGCCCGTCGTTCGCACGCCGGGCATCCAACACGGCCGAGACGCTCAGGTCACCCGGAGGAAGTTCAGGGTAGAGAATGTGCGCGCGGGCGATGCCGAGAGCTGAGGTCACCCCGAGTGTCCGGCCCTGGGCGCGAGCCAGTGCCAACGTCGCCTCGAGCCAGGAGGAAGGAGAACCTTCGGATCGTGGATCCCATTCCAAGGAGATCAGCGGGTCGGTGTCACCTCGTTGCAGGATATCGCTGGCCACGTGCACGAACTCATCGGACATCGCACCGGTCATCTGCACGCCGCCGTCGGCAGATCGAGAAGGAACCGTGCGATCGTGGTGAGCTGCATTTCACGGGTTCCCCCGTAAATGGACGTCGCCCGGGAGAAGAGATATTCCTCTTGCCAATCCGACATGACAGCGGTCGTGCCCATGGCGAATTCCACGCCGAGTACCCTCCGGGCGAGATCATAGAGACGCTGCTCGGCATCCGTGAGGAGGAGCTTGGCCGGTGCGGCCTGGGGTCCGAGAAACTGCCCATCCGCCAGGCGCTCGACGGCCGAAGCCGAACACATCCGCAATGCAAAGAGATCGACGAGCACGTCACCGAGTTGTTCCGCGCTGTCTCCGCCGACATGCGGTGCAAGCTCGTCGACCCGAGCCTGCAGGCGCGCCTGGCGGAGCCAGGCGAAGGTGGATCTCTCACAGGCCAGAACATCGAGTGCGATTTGCCAGCCTCCCCCCTCCTGACCGACCAGGCGCTCACGAGGAATCCGGACCTCGTCAAAAGTCACCTCAGCCAGTTCGTCCACGCCGTTGGCCTGCGACAATGCCCTGACCTCGATACCATCCGTCTCCAGATCCACAAAGAAGACCGAAAGGCCGCGATGCCGCTCCGCGACATCACCTGTTCGGGCCAGCACGACGCAACGTTGCGCATAGGAAGCCCAGCTGGTCCACATCTTGCGACCCTGAATGACGTAGCTGTCGCCGTCGCGCGTCGCTGTGGTGCGCAGGGAAATGAGGTCGGATCCCGCGTCGGGCTCTGAGAATCCCTGGCACCAGAGGTCGCTGCCTCGCATGAGACCGGGCAACACTGCGCGCGAGCGACCGGTATCCCAGTGTGCAACGACGGCCGGGGCAAGTATTTCGAGGTGCTCGAGCGCGCACCGCGATGTGAATCCCGCCGAAGCCAACTCGTCGTAGAGAACGGCTCGGTGCCGAGCATCACCGCCGAGGCCGCCCAGTTCCTCGGGCCAGCCAAGTCGGGCCCATCCGGCTTCGTAGAGCTGGCCCTGCAACTCGCACACCGCCGCCAATCGCTCCCCGAAGCTCGAACCATGCGGTGGTGAAGCGGGAAGGTCCGATTTGACATCGAGGAGCCAACGTCGAAACTGCACGCGCATTTCTTCGTGCGTCATGGTCGGGCCCGTTGCGGTGAGGCCCTCCGCAAGAATCACAGAATCAGGCATTGTGGGGTCCTGCGATGTCGTCATCGTTCCCAGGCTTTCAGTAAGGACGTGAGGGATGACGCATCCATGGGTTCCGCGATCATCGTGGTGATCGGTCCGTCGCGCCACGCGTCCAGCTGGTCTCGGACGCGCTCGTGACTCCCCACCAGAGCGAGCTCGTCGACCAGATGGTCACTGACTGCGGCACTCGCACCGGCGCGGTCTCCGCCGAGGAAGAGGTCCTGGATCCTCTGGGCATCCTCTTCGTAGCCGTACGCAACGAGAAGGTCCTTGTAGAAATTATGCTCACGAGACCCCATGCCACCCACATGGAGGGCGATACGGGGCCTTACCGCATCCCGACAATGTTCGAGATCATCCCCCATGGATACGAACACGGTCGGGGCGATCTGAAAGCCCGCGGGAGCACTGGAAATCGAGGTGCCCCACGCGTGGGCCCAATGGGTCGGACTCCACAGGTAGGGCAGCAGGCCGTCCGCTATCTCCACCGCCAGCGCGACATTTCTCGGGCCGATCGCTGCGATGAGAATTGGCGTCTGCGGCCACCCCGGGAGCGTGGACCGAAGTGCTCTGCCCAGTCCCGTCGCGCCCTCGCCTCGGAAGGGCACCTGGTAGACCGCCCCGTCGAACGACACCTTCTGATCAGCCGCGAGGGCGGAGCGAAGGATCGTGACGTATTCCCGGGTGGCGAGCAGAGGCCGAGAAAAGGGCAGGCCGTGCCAGCCCTCGATGACCTGCGGGCCGGAGACTCCCAGGCCGAGACGCAACCGTCCTCCTGACAGCTCTTGCAGAGTGAGGGCGGTCATCGTCGTCACACCCGGGCTCCGGCTGGCAATCTGCGCGATGGCGGTCCCGAGGCCGATCCGCTTCGTTCTTGCGGCAATCGCGGCAAGCGGGGTGAACGCATCGGAACCCCACGCTTCAGATGTCCACACCGAGTCGACCCCGCGCTCCTCCGCCAGAACCGCACGGTCGACCATCTGCCGCGGACCCCCCGAGCCTGTCAGACTCAAGCCCAATTCGAGGGACTCCATCTACCGTTTGCCCCGCCCCGCAGCTTTCTCCATGCGCGACAAGACGGCCCCATGCTCGGAGCTCGCACTCGAGACGCTCTCGGCGAGGACCGCAAAATCAAGCAGCTCGAGCACAGCGCGCTCGACACCGTATTGCAGCGCGCGTTTCGGTGGCCTTGAGGGCGGCGTGGGGTTGCGTTGCCATCCGCTTGGCGAGCACGATCGCCTCTTCTTTGGATGCCCCATCTGGCAACACCCGGTTCGCCAGACCGAACTCAACCGCCTTGGCGGCGGGAATTCTGTCGCCTGTCAGCAAATACTCCTTCGCCCGTAAGAGGCTCGTCAGAAGGGGCCACGTGAGCACACCCCCATCGCCGGCCACCAATCCGACCGAAACGTGGGGATCCGCCAGATAGGCACTTTCCTCAATGAGGACCACGTCACTCAACCCCGCCAGACTGCAGCCGAGCCCGACCGCTGGGCCATTCACCGCGGCAACGATGGGCCACGGAAAGCGAACCATTCCCTCGATGATCGTCGGCCCTCCTTGAGGATTCCCTCTCGATACTTGGGGTCGCCGTGCATCTGTCGGAGCACCCCGAGGTCGCCCCCCGCACTGAACGCCCTGCCGGCGCCCGTGAGGACCACGCCGCGACATTCCTCGTCAGCGTCGAGTTCCGTCCAGACCTCGGCCAACCTCCGGTGAAGGTCGCCATTGGCGGCGTTCAAAGCCTCCGGTCGATTCATACACACGACGCGAATCGACCCTTCTCGGGAGACGGTCAGAACGTCCCCTCGGGGATCCTGGTCGCTTGCGGCCGGCGGAGTCACCATCGGGACAACTGTAGTCGATATCAATATCGATGTTGTAGGGTCGCCCCGGTGACAGATGCAGAAACCCTCGCGATGGTGCGCCGGACAGCCCACGACGTCTTCGCCGACGCTCCCACGGCTGGTCAACTGGCCGACCTTGGGTGGTATGGACTCTTTACGCCCGAACATCTGGGCGGGAGTGGCTGGCGCCCGAGAGAGGCATGTGCCATCGCAGAAGAAGCGGGGGCAGCCTACAACCCGAGCTCGTGGACCCAATGCGCCCTGGCGGCAAGTGCCGTCGCCCTCGCACCGAATAACGGAATTCTCGACGCGCTCCTCTCAGGAGAGACCTTGGCGAGCTTTTGCACCGGGCGAATTTCGCTCAGCGCCGGCTCTACCCCTCGAGCGTCAGGGGTCTTTCCGTTCAGCGCAGGACTCCCCGCCCAGGTCATCGTCGTGACGGACGAAGACGGATCCATCGGTGCCGCAATCCATGGAGACCAGGGGGTCGCCCTCGAGGAACAAAGCGGGTGTCTCGACACCACACGGAGCTTTCATCGTCTCCGACTGAGCGATGCGGCTGCGGCGCCGATCGAGGGTGGCGAGGCTGTCTGGCTGACGGCGACTGCGCAGCTGCTGTCGTGCGCCGACACCGTCGGTGCGCTGCGTCGGGCCATCGAGGCCGTCACGAGTCACCTCCTGGAACGCCAGGCATTCGGCGTCTCTCTTGCCTCGTTCCAGGTCATTCAACACCGACTGGTCGACCTCGAGGTTCTGCACGCAAGTTCCCAGGCACTTGTGCATCGAGCCGCCGAAGCGGTTGAACGGAGGACCGACGCCTCCCTGGTCGACGCCGCACACCTCTACCTCAGTCGTCGCGCCGTTCCTGCATTGGAAGACTGTGTCCAACTCGCCGGCGGGATGGGCTTTACCTGGGAGTTCCCCGTTCATCACGCTTTACGACGTGCGCTGACGAACAGCTCGACTGTTCGATCGCAGCGCTGTAGCGGCGACCGCTTGGCCCTTGCCAGAGGCTGGTCATGACACAACCCAGGCAAGAGGCCCTGGAGGACTATCGCCAGCGCGTGCGACGAGTCATCGCGGACCACCGGCCGCGCGACGAGAGTCGAGAGGGCCACCGGGCCCCGACCAACGCCGAATCGGAGAAACAACTTCGGGGCTGGTACAAGGTCCTCTTTGACGAAGGAATCATCGGGGGAGGCTGGCCGACGGAACGGGGGGGCACGGCAGGCCACAGTCCGCACTTCGACGTCATCGCGATCGAAGAGCTCGATTCGCTCCCGGGCGCCTCGACCGATAGACCAGGTGCAGCTGGCCGGCCATGTGCTCCTCAGATTCGGTACTCCCGCCCAGAAGGACTACTACCTTCCTCGCATCAGGTCGGTCGAGCACGTCTGGTGCCAATTGTTCAGCGAGCCGGGAGCGGGAAGTGACCTTGCGGGCGCTCGTTGCGCCGCTTTTCCTGCAGACGACGGCGGATTCCGACTGAATGGCCAAAAGACCTGGATTACAGATGCGCACTGGGCCGACATGGGTCTCGCCCTCGCCCGTACCGGCCCCGATCGGCACGCGGGCCTCACGGCGTTCCTCGTCTCCATGAAGGCGCCGGGCGTGACCGTTCGGCCAATTCTCACGATGGGTGGCGCCTACGAGTTCAACGACGTCTTTCTCGATGACGTCATCGTGGATCCCACTGCAGTCCTCGGTGACGTTGGTGGCGGCTGGCAGGTTGCCATGGCGGGATTGGAGGCCGAACGCTTCGGTGTCGGAGGAAATGTCGTGCTGCTCGAGTTACTGCTCGACGACGCGGCGACGCTCGCCCGTGCAGTCGAGGTGAACGGACGCCCCGGCACGCAGGATCCGCTGATCCGTTCACAACTCGCGGAGCTTGCCGCCCAAGCTGAGGCAGCCATCGCATTCGTCGGTGGACACATCGCTCGCGAAAGCGAGGGCCGGGCCGGCAATTCCGACGGAGCGGTTGGCAAGATCCTCTATACGGAGACCTACAATCGGATAGCGAGATTCGGCGTGCACCTCGCGACCGACCACTCCACAGACGGTTCGGGCCCGGCTTCACTCGCGGCCGGGCGTCTGCGAGACGCATGGCTCTGGTCTCGTGCATTGACCATCTCAGGAGGTAGCTCAGAGATCATGCGCAACATCATCGCCAGACATCGACTCCACCTCCCGTCCAGCGGAGGCAGCAGATGAGGTGCGACGACCGGGACGTCAGGATGCGCACATGGGAGTGAGGGTCAACGTTGCGACGCCCGCCGATCTCGCCACCTCGTACCGGGCCGATGGCCTCTGGAACAGCGCGGGACTCAGGGCCGGATTGGAACACATCGCAGAGATCGATCCACAACGACCCGCCATCGCCGACCATTCCGAGGCGATCGCCTATGGACAACTTCGCCAGAGGGTGGAACACGTCATCGGTGCGCTCCGGCGGCGAGGCGTTGCTCCAGGCGATTCGGTGATTCTGATCGCCCCCAATTCGGTGGCCGCCGCCGTGGTGTTCGCAGCTCTTCTGCGGTGCTCGGCCGTTGTGGTGGCCCTCGATCGCCGTTGTGGCGCCGCTGACGTCACACACGCGATCATGTCGACGCACGCCAGGGTGGTCATCGCGCCAGAACGTCTGGTGGAGCAACTTCGTCTCTCCGAACACGGGATCGACGTCGTTGGCCTCGACGACATCCAATCGGGACCCGAGTCCGATGCCGACTGGGAGGAACCGGACAAGACGGCGGCACGCATCGTGCTGTTCACCTCGGGTACGACCAGCCAGCCCAAAGGCGTGGTACACACGCTGCATACGTTCGGCTCCGGCGTACGAAACCTTGCCTCGGCCTTCGGCTGCGGACCCGGTGACGCACCGTTTCTCTCCAGTCCGCTGGCCAGCATCACCGGCCTCAGTCAGCTGCAGATGTCCCTCAGCGGGAATCACATCGTCCTCGATGACGATTTCGAGCCCACGCGATCCGTGGCGTTGCTCGAACGCTATGGCGCCACACTCCTTGGTGGGGCACCGGTTCTGCTCGAGATGCTCTTCACCGAATATGCCCGGCAAGGGAAGGAGAGCTCGTCCTTGTCCGTCGTCGCCTTGGGCGGAACGATGATCCCTCGAGCGCTCCTTGACATTGCCGTCTCCCGTTTCAACATCAAGCCCGTCCGCGTCTACGGATCGTCGGAGGTACCGATTCACACCGCCACGATGCTCGACGACCCGACCGAGTTCGGCATGGCCGACGAGGGCCTCCCCTTGAAGGGTGGAGAGATCAGCATCGGGTCGGCGACGGATCAGTCCGAGTTGCTGGTGCGCGGGCCGAATATGTTCCAGGGCTATCTGGACGAAGCGCACAATGTCGAAGCATTCGAGCGTGGTTGGTTCCGAACCGGCGACCTGGCCGAGATCTCGGCAGGAAGGTTGGCCATCCGCGGCCGTCTCAAAGAAGTCGTGGCGCGCAAAGGCATGAAGATCTCCCTGGCCGAGATCGACGCCGCCGTGACGGGACTGCCCGAAGCCATCGAATGGGCTTCGTTCGGGATCCCTGACCGGGACACCGGAGAGCGCGTGGCTACTCGCGATCCGGGCGAGCTCGCCTGATGCGCTCGATTACGACGTCGTCAAGACGTTTCTCCTCGGCAACGGTGTGCGCGCGCGGGAAATTACCGGAACAAGTCGACGTCTGGACGGAGCCCTTGCCGCGGACCCCCTCGGGGAAGATTCAGCGCAACAGGCTGCCTTCCCCGGGCGGAGACGTCCGCACGACGGTCGCGCCGCGCCTTCAGTAGACGAGACGGACATGGTCACGATGGTCCTGGTGCACGGTGCGGGGGACACGGCCACTGTCTGGCACGAGGTCCAGCAGGAGCTCCCTGTCCCGTCCCTTGCCCTCGACCTCCCTGGCCGAGGACGGAACCCGTCCGACCTCAGCCGTGTCACCGTGGATCTTGCGGTTCATCGAGCCGTGGCCGAAATCGTCGAACTGACCCCTGGTCCGATCGTGCTCGTCGCGCACTCCATGGGCGGCGCTGTCTCACCGGGCATTCTCGCCCACCTTGGTGATCGAGCCGTCCACCTGGTCCATATCGCGGCTGTGGCGGCAGCTGAAGGGGAGCTGCCACTGGCCGTCGCTTCCTTGGAGTTCCTCGACAACATCCTCGCCGATGCCGCCTCCCTCCGAGAGGCGATGCGCGGGGCCACCTTGGCCGACGTCGTCGGGCCGTTGCCTTCAGGGCTCCGGGCGACCGACGATCGCGGTGCCCTGGCCCGGATAGATTCGCTGAACTTCGGGTGCACCCCGACCTCCTGGGCGGGCGTGCCGCCGGCGATCCCCCGCACGTACATCCGGCCCCTGCGAGACCGTCTCTACCCGCCCGATGCCCAGGAACGGCTGGCGGCCGCCCTGCACGCCGACGAGGTCATCGAACTCGACAGCGGCCACAATGTCGCCCGCTCGGCGCCGACACGACTCGCCGGCGCTCTGGGCGAGATCGCCGCCAGATACCACTAGCGAACCCGCTTTCCCTCGGCCTGGCCGGGGGCTACGTTGGAAAACCTGGAGGTCGATATCGATGTCAACAACCATGGAGGGCGATGCACAAGCGTTTCTTCGCGATCCAGAACCGCGCGAGGTCGTGTACACCATCATCTCGGTCGACGACCATGTCGTCGAGGCAGCCGACACTTTCGAGGGGAGGCTCCCTCGGCACTTGGCGGACCGGGCACCCAAGATCGTCGAGCTTGGTGCGGGCCAGCTGGTGAGCCGAGCCCATCAGGGATTGCCGGATGTCGTCACACAGAAACCTGGTCGTCAGGTGTGGGAATACGAGGGAAAGATCTTCGCCCAGGTTGGATTGAATGCCGTCGTCGGGCACACCGACTACGCCGCCCAGCGATTCGAGCCGACATCCTTCGCCGAGATGCGCCCGGGGTGCTACAGCGCCGATGCTCGCGTCGCGGACATGGACATCGCAGGGATCTGGGCGTCGATCAACTTTCCGTCATCGATCGCAGGCTTCTGCGGGAGCGTCTTCTCCGCCTCCGATGATCCGGAGTTGGGCCACGCTGTGACGTGCGCCTGGAACGACTGGATCCACGAAGAGTGGTGCACCAGATATCCGGAGCGGTTCATCGGCCTCGGCCTGACATGGCTTGCCGACCCCGAGCAGGGCGCCGTCGAGATCCGCCGTAATGCCGCTCGAGGATTTCGCGCTGTGACGCTGCCCGAGTTGCCACACTGGCTCGGGTACCCCGAAGTCCATACCGGCTATTGGGATCCGATCCTTCAGGCATGTGTCGACACGGAGACCGCCGTCTGCCTCCATGTGGGCTCGTCGGGAATGTTGCCCCTGCCGACGACCGGGCCGCGGTTCGAAAAGAACATCACCCTCTTTCCGGCGGTCTCGCTCGTGGCCGCAACGGAATGGCTGTGGTCAGGCGTCTTCCAACGGTTTCCGACACTCAACGTCGTCATGTCGGAGGGTGGCATCGGTTGGATTCCGATGCTTCTCGATCGCCTCGACTACGTAATGGAGCACTCGGGGGCGGGCGGCAGCTTGACATGGGAGGGTGATCTGTCCCCATCCGACATCCTGCTGAGGAACTTCTGGTTCTGCATGCTCGACGATCCATCGACACTCCCCGTCCTCGGTCGAATTGGATCGGATCGCGTCATGGTCGAGGTCGACTACCCGCACTCGGATTCGACCTGGCCGGATACTCAAGTCTTGCTTGGTCGTCGATTTTACGAGAGCGGTCTCTCGCATGACGACGTCGCAAACGTCACGTACCGCACGGCCGCTGCCGTCTTCGGCGCGCGGTTGCCAGCCGGTGTCAGCTGACTACGGCGGAGCGCGATGACGCCAAAGGAAGGGCACCGGGGTGCAGGATGATGCCGGTTTGAGGTTGCCGATGCCGGTGCAGTGCCGCTCTCTTCTTGGCGTGCTCGCCTTGGCGGTCATTGCGGGCGGTCGTGGTGACATTGGCATGACCGACGAACTGCTGAACTTCGGAGATGTCGACCCAAGCATCGAGATCGGACAGAACAACTGCCCTCGTCTCAGCGGGAAACGGCGCCCAGCCCAATCAGCCCGTTGAGTTTGCCCAGGACAAGGTTTCGATCATGGCTTCTGAGGTCCTATCCCAGCGGAGACAAGCCAGACGCCGAACCCCACAGCGGCAAGGATGGCAAGCACAACCAATGAGCGAAGAGTGCGCCACACGTCACGTCGGTAGTGGTGATGCTGCATGGCCCGGCTAACCCCCTAAGGGGATCGGGTAAGGCTCGGCCCGAATGTGATGGTGGCTGTGCCGCACGCTCTTTGACCTCAGCAAGCGGCCGAGGCCGGGATTGGCCTTCGTACTATCGGCCATAGCGCGTACTCTTGTCGTACATGGTTCGCTCATAGGGATCCGGGCTCGTTCCGATGCCCAACATGCTGCGCACTGGCACTCGCCGTAACGGGGTTTCCTTCGCCGAGAAATGCGGCGATCAGCTCAGCGCGAATATGGGCGGTGATCATTCGGTCCTTTCAGTTGAGTGCCGTGACGCGTCAATATTTTCGGGCGTATGCCTTTAGGCATCCCACCGTATGAATCAGGGGTCTCCCGCACTAGAGGAATAAGTCCCGTCACGTACGGGGCACAAAGTCCTGTCTATGGAGAACTCGGCTTCCTCCGCTTTGACGGACATCCATCATCAGGGCCAGAGCTCCCAAAAGGATGTCCAAAATGGAGACCTTGGAAAGGAAGAAGCCCCGTCCCCGTCGGTCGTTCACACCGGAGTTCAGACCGAGATCGTCGAGCTGTGCCACGCGGTGATCGCAGCATCGCCCCAACAGGCCAGAGACTTCGATCTGACCGAGACCAACGTGCGGACCTGGGTGAGCTACAACCGCTAACTCATTCAAAGGGGGAAACACGGCGAGGGGCACGAGATCACTGCGGATGGTCGAACCCTTGCGGCGGCGGCCAAGAGGGCAGAACGGGTGGCGAGTCGATCTGTCGCGATCCAGTCCCATATCGCCACCGGTACCACGCTATGGAGCTGACGATGCCGTAGAGAGTGATGATGACGGCGAGCACCGTCCCTACAATCCAGCCAATGAGCGCAAGGGCCTCTTGTCCAGGCGAGTGGAGCGCGACCAGCTTCGGGTTACCGTGGGCCTTGGTCGTGACGAGAAATGGTCCACCGTGTGGCACCCTGAACGAGAGGGCGCCCACGTAAGGCTCTCATGCGAATGTCAGGTGGTCGTTGCTCGGGTCCTTGGTCGTCACGATGGTCGATCCAGCCTGGCTTCGTACGACCACATCCGAAGGCTCAATGGTCGGACACGCCATCAATTCCGTACAGCCCGTAAAGACGACGTAATCACCGGGAGTTGACTGGACGACGGCGCTACCTTTCGGCTGAAGGTGTGGCGCCTGGGACTGGTACTCCGAAATCCGGGCGACAATCGAATGAGCCAGCAGCGCCGTCAGGGCCACCCCCGCGACGAAGATGGTGAGACAGCTGGCAATCGGAGGAACCCACCGAGGTCGGGAAACAAGGGGCTCAGGCCAACGCTTTGCCCCAAGAGACCGCCTTCTGCTCCATTCCCCCCAGCAGACGGCGGTGGCCACTGCGGTAAAGAGAAACGCACCTGATAGGAACAGACGATTCTGGGCGGCGACGGCGCTGATGTACGTGGCGTGGGAGACCGGAATCAGCGAGCCGTGGTCGTTCTCAAAATATCGATGGGTCGACGCGTCATACTGGGGTTGGAAGAGTGCCAATGCTCGTTCTAAATACGATCCCAAATGCCACGAAGACCACGGGAACAATGAGCCTTACGGACCGTGGCATGAGAGACCCGAGCGTCTTCCAGTACTCGCTCCCGGTTGTCCTCCCGCTCAAAGGTTGCCACCCTGATCGCCTGCAGCGACGAAGTAATCCACGGTGTGCGCCGATGATGAACATCCACAGCCAGATCGGAAAGGCGAACGTGAAAAACGGAACGAACTCGCCCGATCCTAAGGGCGAGCGGTTAAAGAAGCTCTGGACCAGCAAGACGATACAGACAGCCAGCGAGAGCGATCCGAGCACACACATCGCCGTGTTGATCCAGGTGAACAACGGGGAGTCGAAGAACCGTCGGCTCGCCCCATCCGGATCGTCTGACGGAGGCGACGAGACCATGGGACCAGGCACCCTACAACAATCGCATAGGGCGCCCAATCGAAGCCGATCTAGCCCAAGTCACGCCCAGACTGTCGACCCACCCACTTATTCACCGACCATGCCATCGGTCTCGCCCCGAGTGGGTAGGGATGCTCTACTGCGCTTGCTCGTCGCAGACATAGCAGCCTCCGTCAGGATGCGGGAGATGCAAGGTTGGCGATGACTTGTGGAAGGTCCACCGTCGTCCGAATTCCCGGGCTCGCCTCGCACACCACCGGCACAGCATTGACGGCACGGTTCGCGGTGTAGCCCGGCGTCGTCTCCGCCATCCGCTCCAACGGGATGGCAAGTCGGATGTCGAGTTCCAGAGGGCAATCGCCCTCGACCGTCACCCGCCAGCCGCCGTCACGGAGCGTCCAATCGGCGTCGATATCCGTCGAGCAATACCAGGTCGCGCTGAAGGACAGCAAGACCTCGCCACGGCGACGACCCGCCACGGTCATCCTTTGGGCCGCAACTGTCCCGGCGGGAACCGTTCCCGCCGCGATTGCAAGGTCCCGGGTCGCAACAGCGACCTCGCCGGACGACTCCACCGAGTCCAGGGGGAGCCCTATCGCGTCGCCGATGAGTCGGAGCGAGGGGCCGAATGATGCCGCGCCATGGGACCATCGCCGGGGGTCGAACGCCGAGGGATCTTTGCCGAACCCCATCAACTGGAACAGCATTTCGGGAGAGTTCCGACTCGACAGGTCGGCGAACTCGTCGAGGCGCAGGCGATCCAGCCTGCGCTGGATCGATGTCAAGACGATGGGCATGGCTTCGGAGATGAACCCTGGACTGATCCCGGTGCTGTGCAGCGACGTGCCACCTCGTCGGCAGGCTTCCTCGACGCGTGCCCGCACGTCGTGGTCCATGCTTCCCGGGTGATGGAACTCGCCGCAGGTCGCCACCACGTTCGCACCTGATGCGAGCAGCGAACAGATGGCGTCGATGTCCATACCTTGTTGCATGTAGAGGACACAGTCGGGTTTCACCTTCAAGATCTCGCTGATGTCCCGCGTCGCCAGCACCCCGGTCGGGGCGAGACCACAGAGGGGGCCGGCATCGAGCCCCTCCTTCTCCGGCGAATGCACGTGGAGCCCGACGAGGGTCATCTGGGGATGCTCGATCACAGCCCTCAACGACCGGGTCCCGATGTTGCCGGTGGCCCACTGCGCGACACGGTAGGTCGGCGCGGGTGGGGTCGGATCGGTCATCTGGGTCCTCCTGTCATTGGGCTCATCCGGGAGCTCACACCCAGCCGATTTCGGTCGTGCGGACGTGACGCATCAAACATGGTCGGCACACTCGGGTCGGGCCAGTCCGAGGTTCTCGCGTAGCGTCGACCCGGCATAGTGGTCACGAAACACGCCACGGCGCTGGAGCTCGGGAACGACCAGTCGCACCATGTCCTCGTAGGCGCCGGGCGAGTGGGTGGCGGCGATAACGAAGCCGTCGCAGCGCGTCGCTCGTAAACCACTCCTCCATCTGATCCGCGACCTCGGCACCGGTACCCACGAACCGCGGGCCCTGCAAAAGGGTAGCTCGGTGGCCTGCGAGGTCCGCCAGGGTCACGGTGTCCCCGCCGATGTGCGCCCGCAAGTTCTGTACCAGGCCACGGATGCCCGAAACCGATGCAATGAGCTCGTCGGTGATCGGCGCGTCGAGATCGAGTCCGGCAAAGTCGTAGTTCATAAGTTCGGAAAGCAAGGTAAGTGATGCCATCGGGTCCACGAAATCGTGGAGGAACATCTGCTCGCGCTCCTGCGCCTGGGCCGTCGACTCCCCCACCACCGTGTATGCCATTGGCAGCATCTTCACGGCGTCGGGATCACGGCCCGCCTCGCCGATGCGCGCCTTCTGGTCCTTGTAGTGATTCCGTGCCACCTCGATGCTCGGATCTCCGGTGAAGATGACCTCGGCCCAGCGGGAGGCGAAATCCCGGCCCCGGCCCGACGAACCAGCCTGCAGCAGCACGGGTCGCCCCTGCGGAGAGCGGGGAACCGTCAACGGGCCGCGGACCCGGAACCATTGGCCTGCATGGTTCAGTTCATGCACTTTCTGCGGATCGGCGAACACGCCGCTGACACGATCGAGCACGAGCGCATCGTCTTCCCAGGTGTCCCAGAGTCCCGTGGTGGCCTCGAGGAACTCGTCAGCCCGGTCATACCGCTCGTCGTGATCCAGCACCTGGTCCAGTCCGAAGTTCTGCGCCTCACTGTCGTTCACGGAGGTCACTATGTTCCAGGCCGCTCGGCCGCCGGTCAGGTGGTCGAGAGTGGCAAAGGTCCGGGCGACATGGAACGGGGAATAGTAGGTCGTCGAATAGGTGGCGCCGAGACCGATGGATCGGGTGGCGCCGGCGATCACCCCGAGCACAATGCTCAGATCGATCTTGACCGGGCGCGCACCATACCGGACGGCCTCGGCCACGGAACCGCCGTAGATGCCGGGCATGGCGAGGCGATCGTCGAAGAACATCATGTCGAAGCAGCCCTCTTCGAGCGTGCGGCCGAGCTTCTGGTAGTAACTCGACGTCAGGAACCCGTGCTCGGTGGCCGGATGGCGCCAGGAGCCGGCGTAGACCGTGGCGTTGCCCGCCTGCATGAACCCGACCAACGACATCTGCTTCACCGCACTCACCCTGGCTCTCTTCGACTCTTAGGAACTATGGACCTGAACGCCGTCATCGAGCTGTACGTGCGGCCTCCCGCCACGAGCACGAACCGGCTCAGGTGTTGCGGCCGCCGTTCACACCGATGACTTGGCCTGTGATGTACCCGGCCCCTTGGGAGACCAGGAACGAGCAGGCGTGGGCGATGTCCTCCGGGGTGCCGGCACGGCGGACCGGAGTCAACTCGGCGTTCTCTTCCACCGACCGGCCGAGGAGGCCTCGGCGCTCGGATCCGCGCAACATGGGCGTGTCGATGAATCCGGGTGGGATGGTGTTGACGGTGATTCCCTTCGGTGCAAGCTCGAGAGCGAGCGCCTTGGTGAACCCGATGAGGCCGGCTTTCGACGTGACGTAATGGACCATGTACGGCTGGCCGGACTGCGCGCTCGACGACGAGATGTTGACGATCCGGCCCCACCCTGCCTCGATCATGTCGGGCACGACGGCCTGTGAAAAGTAGAACGGGCCGTTCAGATTGACTTCCATTATTCGGTTCCACTTGTCGTCGGTGATGCTGAGGAACTCCTTGAAACCTGGAATTCCCGCGTTGTTGACAAGAACGAGAGGCGGTCCGACCTCGGTCCGGATCCGCTGCACTGCCAAATTCACCTGAGCCCGATCAGACACATCGACCCCGCCGAAGGCAACACCTTGCAACCCACGCGCGGTGATCTCGCCCGTGACGGACTCGGATGCACCGGTATCGAGATCGAGCACGGCGACAGCAAAGCCGTCCTCGGCCAGGCGGATAGCAATGGCCCGCCCGATGCCCGAGCCTCCGCCCGTGACGATGGCGACGCCGCGGGTGCTCATCCGATCGCCTGACCACACGTCAAGGTCGTCCGGTCCGAGCGACGAGACGCGGCGGGCGGATCGAACAGGCCGTCACCCGACTGCCCTGGGAGCTTGGCGATACCGATGGGCATTCGTCCTCCGTTCCGATCACGCGCCGGCCCCGTCAACGGGACGCGACCTTGCATCCTATGGAGACATAGTTCTTCCGTCAAGAGAATCATGTTTCCACCCCGTCCCGGCCTCAGCCGGCCGCCAACCTCGTCAGAGGGGCTCGTACTCGATGGTCAGCGAAGCGCTGGTGGGCAACGACTGGCAGGTCAGCACCCACCCCTCCTTCACCTCTTCCGGGGTCAGGGCATCGTTCACCCGCATGGTGACGGCGCCCTCCTTCATGAATGCCATGCACGTTGCGCAGTTACCCGCTTCGCACGAGTAGGGCGCCGGCAGGCCCGCCCGGCGCGCGGTCTCGAGCACCGTGTCGCCGGCACGGTAGGGAACCTCGTTCCTCTTGCCCCGGAGGATGATGGCGATCGCCTCCGGGGTGTCGGTTGCCTTCCCGTCGACGGCGGGCGGAGGTCCGGGTTCGGCCGAGATGGTAAAGCGCTCGATGAAGATGTTCTCGGCCCCGACGCCCAAACCAAGAAGCGTGCCCTCGATGAGATCCATGAACGGTCCGGGGCCGCAGATGTAGAAATCGGCGTCGGTGGTGCATCCGACGAAACGTGTGACGGACGCAGCGTCGAGGTATCCGCGCTCTGTGTCCACATGGTGCTGGACCTCCAACCTCTCCGGGTGCGCACGGGCAAGTGCGGCGAGAGCTCCTTCGAAGATGATGGAATCACCGTCCCGATTGGCGTAGAGGAGACGGATCGGCCGCCGGGACGCGGCGAGCACGCTCTTGGCGATGGACATGACCGGCGTAATGCCACTGCCCCCGCAGAAGGCGATGATGGGACGGTGATCACCTCGCACGCAGAACGAGCCTGAGGGGCTGGTGACGTCCAGGAGATCGCCCTCGGAGACGCGGTCGATGAGCCAATTCGACACGAAACCACCCGGAACTCGCTTGACCGTGACCGTGAGATCATCGTCGACGCCCGGTGCACTCGACATGGAGTAGCAGCGGGCATGCTCGTCCTCGCCCGTGCGGACCCGAAACGAGCAGAATTGCCCCGGCTCGTACAAGAACGCTTCCCGAAGCCCGGCCGGCACGTCGAGAACGAACGATCGGGCGTCCTCGGTCTCGCGCACGACCCTCTTGACCCGAAGTCGTCGATACCCGTGCCTTCGCACGGCGTCGTCGTGCCCGGTCACCCCGGCGTCGACCTGCCACAGAGAACCAAACGTGCCCGCACCGAGGGCATTCTAGCAGCGGCCTGAGAATTACATTCTCGCAGCAGAGGGGCCCTCCACAGGGGATATTCGACCCCAGCGGCGCGGCAACTCGTCACCTCGCCCGCCAAAGGGGCTTTGGTACGATAACCGACCTTACGTCATTCGATAATGACATGGCGATGAGGCGACAACGTCGCTATCCCCCTCAAAAGGAGTCGACATGGCACGACCACGCACGCCGCAGCCTCCCGTTCATCTCGTCAGCGCTCGCATGCTGGATGTGGTCAGCGGCGAAGTGGTCGCCCCCGGTGACCTGCTCGTTGAGGGCGACCGCATCACAGGCGTCGCCCCCACGTCGGTGCCGCACGATGCCGTGGAGATCGACCTCGGGGACGTGACCATGCTCCCCGGCTTGATGGACATGGAGGTCAACCTGGTGATGGGGGGCCCGAACCATGCCAGCCCGCTGATCCCCGTGCAGGAGGATCCGGCCCTACGCATGTTGCGAGCCGTGGCAAACGCACGCCGGACCCTCCAAGCCGGCTTCACGACGGTACGCAATCTCGGTCTGTTCGTGCAGACGGGCGGGCTCCTGCTCGATGTCGCACTCATGAAAGCAATCGACATGGGCTGGGTCGACGGTCCTCGCATCGTGCCGGCCGGGCATGCCATCAGCCCGACGGGAGGTCACCTCGACCCCACGATGTTCCAGGCGCTCGCTCCTCACGTGCTTCCGCTCACCGTCGAGGAAGGCATCGCCAACGGAGTGGCCGAAGTCCGCAAAGCGGTCCGTTACCAGATCAAGTACGGCGCCAAGGTGATCAAGGTGAGTGCGTCGGGGGGTGTCATGTCGCACACGGGACCAGCAGGTGCGCGGCAGTACTCCACCGAAGAACTCGAGGCCATCGTCGACGAGGCGCACCGCGCCGGCCTGAAGGTCGCGGCGCACTGTCATGGCGACGAAGCGATCCGGGTGGCGGTCGAATCGGGGATCGACTGCATCGAGCACGGCTCGCTCATGAGCGACGAGACGATGGACGTGTTCATCGCGCACAACACCTTCCTGGTGGCCACTACCTATCTGGCCGATGGGATGGACGTCTCCCATGCTGCACCCGAACTCCAGGCCAAAGCGGCAGAGGTCTTCCCCCGCGCGGGAGACCATCAGTAAGGCCATCCGGCGGGGAGCTCGCATCGCATGCGGAACCGACGCCCCCGCCATCCCCCACGGCCGCAACGCCAAGGAGCTCGTCGCACTGGTCAACCGGGGCATGACGCCCCTCCAGGCGATCCGCGCCGCCACCCTCGTCTCGGCCGAGCTGATCGATGTCAACGACCGTGGCCGCCTCGAGGAGGGCCTCCTGGCGGACATCATTGCCGTCCCCGGCGATCCACTCAGCGACATCAGCGCAACCGAGTCGGTTCGCTTCGTCATGAAGGGCGGCCAGATCTACCGCCACGACGAGGGCGCCTGAACATGGCCCTCGACGACTTTCATCCCGATCTGCGCAACGCTGCCCGATGGCTCCCACGGGGTGGGATCGGGGCGCGGACACTGAAACCGATTCGGCTGCTCACCGGGTTGCAGTCCAGAACGGCAACGAAGTCCGTCGAGGTGACACGTGCCGGCGCCGTCTCGGTGCGGGTGCACCGGCCATCGACGACACGGACGCCGTTGCCGGCAATGCTGTGGATCCACGGTGGAGGAATGGTCATGGGCACCGCGGCGCAGGACGACGCAGTCTGTCGTCGGTTCTCCCAGGAGCTCGGGATCATGGTGGCCGCTGTCGACTATCGGCTTGCGCCGGAGCACCCGTTCCCGGTCCCCCTTCACGATTGCTATGACGCTCTGCTCTGGCTCGCCCGCCAAGCCGACGTGGAGACGGGCCGGATCGTTGTCGGCGGAGCGAGCGCCGGTGGCGGGCTTGCCGCCGGGTTGGCACTCCTCGCCCGCCGACGCGGGGAGGTGCAACTCGCCTTTCAACTCCTGACCTACCCGATGCTCGACGACCGCACGGCGACTCGCGCCGATACTGGCGCCGCGAAGCGCAGATTGTGGAGCAATGCGTCGAACCGCTTCGGTTGGCAGTCCTATCTGGGTCATGCGCCCGGAGGCAGCGAGGTCGACGGGTTGGCCGCGCCGGCACGGGTCGATGACCTGGCTCACCTGCCGCCGGCATGGATCGGCGTGGGAACCTCGGACCTCTTCTACGAGGAAGACGTCGCCTACGCGGAGCGACTCAACGCGGCCGGGGTTCCTTGTGCATTGGACGTGGTCGAAGGTGCTTTCCACGGATTCGATCTCGTCCGGCCGAACGCTGGTGTGTCACAGGCATTTCGATCTGCGCAGATGGCGGCGCTCGCCGCAGCCATCTGCTGACGCGTTCGACTCAGCCCGGGAAGAAGACGCCGGCGACCGCGCCACCGTCCACGAGCAGATCCGTACCGGTGATGAAACTCGCCTGCGGTCCGCACAGAAACTCCGCCGCGGCAGCAATGTCGTCCGGCGTGCCCAGCCGTCCCGTGCCGCTCCCCGAGACCATCGACTGCATGAACTCCCCACTGGGACCGTTGAGCTCCGCCACGCCCATCGGCGTCGAGATGACGCCCGGGGAGATCGAGTTGACCCGCGCCCGACGGTGCCCCCAGGGGACCGACGCTGCGCGGACGCGAACCTGATTCGCACGCTTGGCAATCCCGTACGCAAAACCCGGCTCCGCGATTGCGCTCTCGGCGAGCTCAGGCAGGTCGAGCAGCGTCGCGATCGGCGTCGTCGCGAGCCGACGCTCGAAGTCGACATCTTGCGGCATCATCGTTCCTGCGCTCGAGGCGATGAAGACCCCAGCACCACCGGGTGCGATGACCGCACCGAACGCGTCGAGCATGAGCGCAGTGCCGAGCAGGTCAACGCGCAGAATGGCACCGACCGACGCCTGCACCGGTGAGAGTCCTGCGGTATGAACCAGCACATCGACCCGGCCGAGTTCCGTGGCGGCGGACGCCAGCGCGGCCACCGACGTCGCGTCCGACACGTCGGTCACCTGCTCGACCACAAGGTGGCCCTCGACCCGGAGCACCTCAGCCGCTTCCGCGAGAGCGGAAGGCTTTACATCGGCCAGCAGCAGGGTCGATCCGGGGCCGAGCCTTCTGGCGATGGCCAGTCCCATACCGCCGATGCCGGTTACCACGACGATCCGATCACCCTCACTCATGCCACACCCTCCCATTCGCGGTTTGCGGAGGCCCACCGTAGACCGCCCTCATCCGTGTTCACCTGCCAGCGACAAACGGCGAGATCCGGGTGGGGTCCGAGCCGGTTCACCGATGCAAGGACTTGTTCAGCTGGAGCGGGCGATCGACGCCACGTACTCGCGCGTGCGCTGCGCCGACGCCAACTTCTCGTCGCGCGTTTCGCCGATAGGCACGACCCGCACGGAGAGGTCCGTCGTTCCGGCATCGGCAAAGGACTGCAGTCGTCGGGCGATCGATGCTTCGCTCCCCGCCGCGAGGATATCCCCCACCGTGCGGGCGTCTCCCCGGTCGAGCAACTTCTGGTAGTTCGGCGACACGTCGGATTCGGAGAGGATCCGGTTGGTACGACTCACCGCCACCTCGACCTCATCCTCGCGACAGAGGCAGACAGGGACGCCGGCCACGATCCGCGGCGGCCGGCGGCCGGCGGCTTCCGCTGCCGCTGTGATCGTCGGCGCGACGTGCGAGCCGATTGCCCGCTCGTCGGCCAACCACAGAATGGTGCCGTCGGTCCGCTCCCCCGCCAGACGCAGCATCATGGGACCCAGAGCGGCGATCATCACCGATGTGGGCGCAATGTCGGTGATATCGAGCGGATTGTGCACCCGGAACATCTCGTTCTCGACGTCGACCATTCCCGGTCCCTGCAACGCGGGGTCGAGCACGTCGAGATAGGCGCGCATTGTGGCGGCGAGACGCTCGTAGGGGAGGCCCAACATCTCGTCGATCACCCAGTGGTGCGAGACGCCGAGACCCAGCGTCAGACGACCTTCACACACCGCCTGCACGGACAGGGCCTGGTGGGCCAGCGCGATCGGATGCCTGGGTTGCACCGGCACCACCGCGGTCCCGATCTCGATGCGGCTGGTCTGCGCTCCGATGAGCGTGGCCGCAGTCAGGGCATCGAAGTCCTCGGGGATTTGGGGAACCCAGACCGACGCCAATCCAGCATCTTCTGCCCATTGTGCATCGGCCAAGAAGCGCTCGACCTTTGTCGCGTAACGGCCGCGCTCGGGCCCTGCCATCACGCCGATCCGCATGCGCACACGTCCTTTCGCGTCACGAGAAGCAGCAGCAGATCAGATCAGACAGCTGGCTCGACAACGACATCGATGCTGGCCGCACCACTGTCGGGCACCCTCGCCTGCCGCCACACCTCGACGGGAAACGAGACATTGACCAAGGAGTACGACAACGTGAGCAATCGGCCGGCATCTTCGGGAAGCGCGTTGAGATCGAACTTGTCCAGGTAACCGAGCATGTCGTCGAGCCGCGGGAACGCAGCATCGTAGAAGGCCTGCATCTCGTCCATGGAGCTCTTCAGCCGCTTGCCGAACCGCTCGGCCTCGGTCGCGAGGCACCAGCCGGCAAACGGCTCGAGGTCGGCGAACTCGGGAGGCAATGAATTGGTCATCAGATCTCCTCGCTCAACGCCCGGCCGGAACGGCGACCGGGGTCGCTGTCTGTGTGTAGTCTGCGACGTACTTTCCCGCCGTCTTGTGCAGATGGCGGAGCAGGATCTCCTGGTCGTTGAGAGGGAAGTTGGTCACCGCACGTGACTCGATCATCGATTGCGTGGCTTCGAGGGTGTTCCCGTCTTGCAAGGCGAACTCCTTGAAGGTAACCGCTGCGAGCTCTTGACGCACGCGCTCGGTGGCGTTCTTGGGCGGCACGAAGTACAACGTGCCCTCGAAGATATGGGTGTTGTACGACGTCGGCCAGTAGTGGTACGTCAAATACCAGCCGGGTGCCCAGACGAGCAACATGAAGTTGGGAAAGAACACGAACGAGTCGATGCCCCATGCCGGACTGCGAGCCGGGTTGAGGCTTCGAGGGAGTTCTTGGAGGCCGTCGATGTCGGGCCGGTCCCATGGCCCGAAGAGCCCGCTGCGCAGGACAAGCTCGATCGGCTTGACCATGCTCGGATCCTTGGGGGGGGACATGCCTCCCCACGACGAGACCATCCCGTGCGGCCCGTCGATCCCATAGGAGAGCGCCTCGTACCCGTAGCCCTGCAGCTTGCGCGACTCCTCACCGAGCGCCTGCCTCGCATGCAGAACGGGTGCGTGGTAAAACTCGGCGAAGGCATCGATGAAGAGCTTCCAGTTGCTGCCGACGTTCGCCCGGTACTTGTAGACCTGCGTCATCTCGCCGAATGGATACCCTTCGAGGCCCGCGCCCAGTTCCCCGAGGTAGTCGCTCACCGGCGTCGTGTTGTCAGCATCGAGATTGACGAAGATGAATCCCTCCCATACCTCGGTCTGGACCGGAACGAGACCGAAGTCAGCCTTGTCGAGATCGAAGAATTCGGACTCCTGCTGCACGAAGTTGAGCGCGCCGTCCAAGTCGTAGCGCCAGCCGTGGTACTTGCAGGTGAACTGGCGACAACTTCCCCTTGTCTCTTCACGTGGGAAGTCGTTCCAGACAAGCTTGTTACCCCGGTGCCGGCAGATGTTGTGGAACCCCCGGACGACGCCCTCCTTGTCGCGAACGATGATCACCGATGTCCCCGCGCACTGAAGCTCCTTGGTGAAGTAACTGCCGGTTCGGGGAACCTCCTCCACCCGGCCGACGTTCAGCCAGGTCCGGCTGAAGATGGCCTTGCGCTCGAGTTCATAGAACTCGGGTGAGATGGAATCCTCGTAATTCACCGTGCTCGTCCCAAGCTCGGGGTAGTGCTCCGTCCAGCTCCCCTCAGCTGGCTTCGAGAAGTGCGCCATGTGCTTCGTCCTCCTGTCGGGCGGGTGGTGCGATGATATCAGTAGTCTCCCGAAAAGAGAAGGGCGTTCTCAGGCCAGATCGTCATCGAGCGGAATGGCGAAGCTGCGAAATGCCATCGCGAGGGCGTCGTAGGCACCGACCGTGAAGACAAGGTCCATCAGTTGCTCGACGTCGAGCCCGGCCGCCAGCACTTCCCAGGTGGCGTCGGTGACCATGGCGTCACGAAGGAGCTCGTCGACGGCGCTGATCATGGCTGCTTCGAGTGGCGACCACCCGGTGGCGTCGGTACCCTCCTCGATCCGGGCGACCTCCTCGGGTGTGAGGCCGGCATCGGCGGCCAGGACAACGTGCTGCTTCCACTCGTAGATCGCCTGCCGGACCGCAGCTACCCGAAGGACCAACATCTCCCGCTGGCGGGGCGAGAGCGACGTGGCGAAAAGGATGTGACCGTTGAAGGTGTTGAACGCCTGGGCCAGGGCCGGGTACCGCGCCAGCATGCCGAGCACGTTCAGGCCCTTCGGACGGCCTGGATCTCTACTGGGGAGCGGATGGCGTGGGTTCGGCGGTCGGATAGCGGCAAGCGCGCCGCGCATTTCAGCCGGCCATTCGTTCGGAGGCAGCGGGGTGATGCGGGGAGCGTCAGATGCAGACTCCGGGCTCACTGGATACCCTCGTCACCGGCCAACTTCATGGTCCTCTCCTTCACGTGCCTCGCGCTCTAAGGATGCATCCGCGCAGCGGCTTCCACGTGGACCGGGAACCCGATCCTTGCCGAAGAGGGATGTTCTCTTCATCGTAGAACAACACCCTCAACCGGCCTGCGCCCGACCTCGTCAGCACCACTGCACCTGCACCATTGCCATCGTCATTGCCGATTTGAGAGAACTTGATTATCGTCGCATGATGCCGCGGCCCGCCTCATCGCCGACCGCGGCCCGAGGTGGCCTAAGACGGCGGCTGACCGATCACGAGAAGGACTGAATATGGGCGACCTACCGATTGCCGACGTCATCGAACTCGAACAGCTTCTCGGCCGCTACGCCGTCGGCATGACCAAGAACGATGTCGATGCGGTGGTTGAAGTCTTCGCTCCCGATGGGACGTACAGTGCCTTCGGCGATACGTATCACCTCGTGGATTTTCCCGCACTCGTGGCAGCAGCACCCAAGGGGCTGTTTCTGGTCGGGCCACCGGTGTTCGAGCTCGACGGCGACACCGGCCGGGGAGAGCAGCCTCTCTGCTTCGTCGAACAGCTGAGCCACGACATGCGCATCGGCTACTACACGGACACCTATCGCCGCACGCCCGACGGATGGCGACTCGCCACCCGGGCCATGACATTTCTTCGGAAGAGCGGTGCCCGCGACTCGGGTCGGGCCCATGACCCGACCCGCCCCCAGCCCACCACATGACCGACGCTGTCGACGCGGCAACTCTCGACGACTTTCGCTCGTCGGTCGACTCCTGGCTGAACGAGAACCACGACAGGCTTGCTCCCGACTACGAAGGCAGCGGGACGCTCGACCAGCAGATGGCACATTTGGCCAGGGTCAAACGCCTCGCGGTATGACGCCGGCTTCATGCGCTACGGCTGGCCCGAACGCGTCGGCGGCCTCGGAGGATCGACCCTCATGCGCGCCTACCTGGGCGAGGCTCTCACGACCCGCGACCTCGTCGAACCGGGGCTGTATTCGATGACGGAGGTGCTCGCACCCACCATCATCGACTACGCAGCTCCCGAGTTGGCTGCACGCATGGTGCCGGCATTGCTGCGTGGCGACGAGATGTGGTGCCAGGGGTTCTCGGAGCCCGGCACGGGCAGCAACCTGGCTTCGCTCTCCTGCCGGGCCGAGCGGGTAGCGGGAGGTTGGCGGGTCACAGGTCAAAAGGTGTGGACCAGCCTGGCGCAGTACGCGCAGCGTTGCGTGCTGCTCACCCGGACGGGGACACCGGAGTCAGCCCACAAAGGGATCACGGCGCTCTTCGTCGACATGGACGCGCCCGGCATCACGGTGCGTCCAATTCAGACCATGCACGGGGCCGAGGAGTTCTCCGAGGTCTTCTTCGACGATGTCGAGGTTCCGCTGCTTCGCACCCTCGGCGAGGTGAACGGTGGTTGGGCCGTGGCAATGGATCTGTTGCCCTATGAACGAAGCACGTCGCTCTGGCACCGGGGGGCATTCCTGCACCGGCGTCTGCAGGATCTCGTAACGACGGCGCCGATCGCGGCGCTCGATCCGGTGAAACTCGGCGAGGTCACCCAACTGTTGTACGCATTCCGGGCCCGCTCCCGTGCAACCCAGCATCGGATGGCGAACAACGAGCGGCTTGGTCCGGAGACTTCCGTCGACAAGATCCTCCTCGCGACGACCGAACAGGCGATCTTCGACCTCGCTGCCGAGACGTTGACGCATGAGCTGACGATCGGCACCGGCGCTGAGGGCGAGCGGTGGCGTGCGGATTACCTGTACTCGCGGGCCGCCACAATTTATGGGGGGAGCGCCGAGATCCAACGCAACATCATCGCCCGCCGCCTGCTCGACCTCGGAAACGACCGCTGATGGACCGCGAGGAGCTCGATCTGTTCGCACGGAGCATTCGCAGCGCAACACAGGGGCGCTCCGGACCGGCTCTCGACGCGGCACTCGACGATGTCGGGTGGTACGACGCGTTGACCATCGATCCTCGCACCGCCATTGCGACGTTCTTCGAATTCCAGGGTTCCGACAATGCCACCTCCTCGGCCCTGTGCCACGTGGTCCGACATGCCCTCGGACTGGACACCACGCCCGACGCGGGTGTGGTACTCCCAGCGATCGGGCAGTGGCATCCGCCAGGAACGGTGGATGACCGTGGCCTTCAGGTGCATGGTCTTTACCGGCCTCCTTGCGCGATCAGGAGTCCGCTCTCGTGATCGCCTCGACCGGGCACGGCGACCGTGCATTCGTGGTGCCCATCACGTCACTCGCATTCGATCCTGTCGGTGGCATTGATCCGCGCTGCGGCCTGTCGCAGGTGGCGGGCGCTGACATCGAATCCGCCACCGATGTCGGGTCCACCGCCGTCAACTGGCATTCCGCAGTTGCACTGGCACGTCTGGCAATAGCCCACGAGCTCGTCGGGGCTTCACAGACGATGCTCGAGCTCGCCCGCGAGCATGCACTGGGTCGCGTGCAGTTCGGTCGCCCCATCAGCTCGTTCCAAGCCATCCGTCACCGGCTGGCCGAGACCCGGGTGGCCGTCGATATGGCCGAGGCGATGCTCGATGCCGCTTGGCTCGACACGACGGAGAACACTGCGGCGATGGCAAAGGCGGTGGCCGGTCGCCAGGCACGTGTGGCTGCTCGCCATTGCCAACAGGTGCTCGCCGGGATCGGTTTCGCGACGGAACATCCGCTGCACCTCTACGTCCGGCGGACGCTTCTCCTTGACGGACTGTTCGGCACCGCGGTGTCGCTCACCAGAGCCCTCGGCGAGCAGATCATGAGCGTCGGCCAGCTCCCACCCTTGCTGCCGCTCTATTGAAGAGCGCGGCGACGTCCTGACCCTATCCCGACGTCGGCTCCGCGCGGGCAAGCGCAAATGTTCGCCGTAGCCAGACACCGATGTGGGCATGCGCGAGGGCAGCAGCAGGAAAGTCGAAGTTGATGAAGCCGTGAGGTTGGCCCGCGTAGCGGACCTCATCCACATCGATCCCGTCCTGACGCAGTCTGCCGGCGTACGCCCGCCCCTCGTCCCGCAGGAGGTCGCAGCCGCCCAGCACGCCGAGAGCCCGTGGAAGCCCGACCAAGGTCGACGCACACAGGGGAGCGGCGTACGGGTTGCCATCGAGAACGTTGGAACCACTGTACGCCCCCCAGAACATCTCCCCACCCGCACGGCTGATGATGAGCCCGTCGAATTCCACTGTGGACGGATGCGTGAGTCTCCCCGCAAGCCCGGGATAGATCAGAGCTTGTCCTGCCGGTAGGAGGTCACCCGCGTCACGCATGCGGAGCGACACGGCAGCAGCGATGTTTCCCCCGGCGCTTTCCCCCGCCACGACCACGGCCGAAGGCGGCAGCGCGAAGCGCCCGGCGCTTGCAATGGCCCAACGGGTGACCCTCTCGCAGTCGTCCAGCCCCGCCGGAAAGGGATGTTCAGGTGCGAGCCGGTAGCCGACCGAGACAACGACCGCTCCTGAGCTGTGGGCCAGCTCGCGAGCGACGTTGTCCATCAGGCCGATGCTGCCGATCACGAAACCTCCGCCGTGGAAATACACGACCAGTCCCGTGGGATCACCGTGGCCTTGATAGATACGAATCGGGATATCTCCCACCGCTTCGTCGGTGACGTAGGGAATCTCCCGTGTCGGCGGAAGGCCGACCGGCGCACGAGCCAACTCGAGGATCTCCGGCGACAGTTCCACGAATGGCGTCGCCCGCTCAGGGTTCGCGGCCATCCACTCGGCCACCCAAGGGTCGAGAACTCCCTCCTCGCTCACGGCGTCGACCCGTCGGTCGACACGTTGCCGGTGAGGCCGAGGCCGGGCATCTGCCAGACGCTTCCAGAGCTGACGCAACCAGTCAAGGCCCTTCGTGTCGCTCCCGCGACAAGTACGTTGTCGGACGACAGGGAGGGCAACATGACAGATGATCTCGGGGCCGCGGGGCTCAGGTTCGAGCGGGACGGCGTGATCGGATGGTGCACCATCGACCGGCCCGAAGCGAGGAACGCGTTCACGCCTGCCATGTACTTCGGGATCAAGCGGGCCGTGCATCTGGTGAACAACGATCCCGACCTCGAGGCGCTGATCATCACCGGTACCGGTGATGTCTTCGCCCCGGGCGGCGATCTCGGCGGTCGAACAGGTCCGGGTGATCTGCCGGTTCCCGACATCGGGCACGAGATCTTGCCATTCCTCACCATTCGAGACAGCCGGGCGCCGGTGGTGTCCGCGGTGAACGGAATCTGTCAGGCCGGCGGCCTCCTGGTCGCCATGATGTCCGACATCGCGGTGGCCAGCGATCGAGCGACATTTCGTGTCCCCGAGCTGCTGCGGGGCATCGTCGATGCCACGTACGCGGCTGTCCTGCCGGCGCATGTCGGCATCGCCGTCGCCCGCGATCTGTTGCTCTCGGCGCGTCGGTTCGACGCCGAGGAGGCCGTCCGCCTCGGCGTGATCTCGAGGATCGCGCCCCACGAACAACTCCGTGAGGCCGCGGTCCACGCCGTGGGCGAGATCCTTCAAACTGGGCCGCTGGCGCGCATGCACGTCAAGCGGATGCTCAACGACCGTTACGGGCTGATCGACTACCAGACGATGTTCGCCTCGCTGGCGAGCTCACCCGAACCGCGAGAAGGGATGCAGGCGTTCATGGAGAAGCGATCGCCCAGCTGGATCCCCTCTCAGTTCGCGGACGAGGGCCCTGGCCGGTAACTGGACGACTCCGGGAGCAGGGAGCGTGTCGCGTCTCCTACGAGATGCCCGTCGCCCCCACCCCATTGAAGATGAGGTCCCAGAGCTCTTCCGCCGGATCTGCTGTCTCCGCCCGGATCGACATCCCGCCGATGGTCGCCGAGAACGTGTTGAACATGATCGCCTCGAGCACCATGCCGGTGATCGTGGCCCGCCGGAGTCCGGCACGTAGCGCTCCCCGCCTCCGTGGCGTCGTCGAGGACCTCGTTGAACAATGTCACGAGCGGGACGAAGGCCTGAGCCGCCTCGGTGGGATGCCGGGTGAGAAGCTGCTGTGCGAAGTCGACGAGCACCGGGCGGTAGGGCTCCACTCGACGGGGTCGCCTCCGGGCGCGGGGCGGCAGAGGCGGTAGTACTCCACGACGAAGCGATGAAGGCGCCCGAGCGCGTCCTCTTCGCCGGCGATCCTGCCTCGCAGGAACTCCGTACTGGAACGAACCGTCTCCTCGAAGAGAGCCAGGAGCAACTCGTGCTTCCCGCTGAAGTACTGGTAGAAGAGGCGGAAGGACTGCCCCGAGCGCTCGACGACCTCCTGGACGGTGAAGTCCTTGTTCGGCTCCCCCTCGTTCATCAGCTCGAGGGCAGCGTCGAGGAATCGCTGCAGGCGGCTCTCGGCCCGGGCGCGAGCCGAATCGAGTGATCGTGCGACCGCCAGCTCTCGTCGGCTGACCGCCGGATCTGCCTTCGTCGAGTCCGCCTCGGCCGTGGATTTCTTCACCATGTGACGAACTCCGGGTTCTGGTCGGTGAGAGTGTCTTTGTCCATCAGCGAAAACCTCATATTCGTCCAGAGGTTACCTTGCGGTGGACACCACTCCGGGCACGCCTCGTCAGCCTTCCCTCCCGCGACCCGCACGGATCAATCGAGAGCGGCCGTCACCACTCATGATGCGGGCAGGAGCAGGATGCGCTCTGCGACCAGGTTGCGCTGAATCTGGGAGGTGCCCCCCATGACGCTCTGCGCCCGCGCGTAGAGGTACACCTTCAGCCAGGTGTCGTCCTCGGCCGGGCTGATGCCGCCCACCGAAAGTGCGGCGTTCCCGACCGTCTGTTCCGTCGAGGTCATGAGCAACTTGTCGATCGAGCCCTCTGGACCGTGCGTCACACCGTCGAGGCGCTCGGAGAGGCGGCGGTAGACATGCGATCGCAGCATGTCCGCCTCGACGATCGCCCATCCGAGGTCACGCATCTGATCGGAGCTGTAGCCCAGTGGCTCACGCTGCACCTGTTGCACACCAGATCGTTGACGAGCTTCTTGTAACGACCGGCAAACCCGAGTTGTTGGGGTTCTCGCTCGTGGCTGACCACGGTCATGGCCAGGGACCAGCCTTCTCCCGGCTCGCCGATCATGTTGGCGGCAGGCACCCGCGCTCCGTCGAAGAGAACCTCTCCGAATTCCTTCGTGATCCCGTTGATCATGGGGAGAGGCCGCTGCTGGATGCCCGGCTGATGCATCGGCACCGCAAAGGCTGAGATCCCCTTGTGCTTCGCGACCGTCAGGGTCGGTCCGGGCCAGCACGAGGCACCACTCGGCGTCGTCCGAGTAACTCGTCCAGACCTTGTGACCGGTGAGGATGTACTCGTCGCCGTCGCGCTCGGCCCGGGTGCGCAGCGACGCCAGGTCCGAGCCTGCATCGGGCTCGCTGAAACCTTGGCACCATCGATCACGCCCATTGACGATTCCGGGGAGGAACCGATGCTTGATGTCGACGCTTCCGTGCTCGAGGATGCCTTCGACGAGGTAGCCCAGACTCGGTCGGGGCGGCGCGCCGGCAGCGGCCAGTTCTTCGTCCACGATGACGTCGTAGACACTCGGCAGGCCCTGGCCCCCGATCTCCTTCGGCCAGGTCGTGCCGAAGAACCCGCCATCGTAGAGCGCTTGATGCCAGGCACGCTGGCCGGCCCAGTAGTCGTCATCCGTCGATGAGGCCGGCAACTTCGGGTTGTTGTCCTCCAGCCACTCCCGGAGTCGCAGGCGGAACGCCGCCTCCTCGGGCGAATCACCGAAGTCCATCGCTGCCTCCGATCCCGTGGTGTGCCAAGACCCGCCCCATGTTGACGCCCACGCCACCGAGAATCTCACTCGAGAGAAGGGCGCGCCGCAGGTGGACATGCGCCAGGCATTCCCATGTGTTGCCGATTCCGCCATGGACCTGGATCGAGGTTTCGCACACCGTGCGCGCGGATCTCGCGCAGTAGGCCTTCGCCGCAGCCGCAGCAGCGAGTGCGTCGTCAGCTGCGAGCGCGTCAACCGCCCATGCGGCGTGACGGGCCACGCTCCGTGACCCCTCCATGAGCACCAAGCGCGTCGGCCAGGAGGTGTTGGACGGCCTGAAAGGAACCGACCGGCCGCCCGAACTGCCGACGTGACGTGGCGTAGTTGCAGGAAAGCTCAATTGCCCCCCGCATGACCCCCACCAGATCGGCACTGGTCAATGCCAATCCCAGCGCGCGCCATCTCACCAGGTCGTCGGGAGCCAGAGGCGGTCCGTGGTGAGCGATCTCGGTGGCGGGCGACGCATCGACGACCGCGCAGGGGCGAGTCAGATCAACCCGCGACCGCAGTCGACCCGAGGCGCGCCGAGGCGACGACGTACCCGTCCCGCTCGGGCACCAGGAGGAGGGCAGCGTCAGCGCCCCCTACATCAATGGCCACGGCCGCTCCGGGTGTCTTGCCGTCGACGGCCACCGCGAGATCGGAGAGTGAGGGGGCGAGGACGATGGTCTCTGCGGCCAGTGGCGGGAGGTGCTCCGGCGATCCGCCTCAATTCCGTTGCGAGTGTCGGGCCCAGGAATGGCGCATCGGCCAGACCGCGTCCCAACTCCTCGGCGACGATGGCCGGCTCGACCCCCGACGCGAGCGGAGCGCCGTCGGCCTCATCGGCGCGCAGTTCCCGCCAGCCCGACGCGACAATGGCCGCTTCCAGCTTCTCCGATCTCTCGAGATCGGCGAGCTGTCCCACGGCACGAGGCCCGAGCCGGTCGACGACGGCTGCGACCGACTCGCGGAGCGCCTCTTGCACGGACGAGAGCCGGACGTCCATCAGGCGTCCCTCCCCGCACTGCGAGCAGTCGCGGCGTCCACTCATCGCGAAGCGTGCGGCGGAGCACCTTGCCCGAGGGCAGCCGCGGGATCGCATCGACGAAGACGACCCATCGCAGGTGCTTGTACGTCGCCAGGGAAGCGGCGACGAACTGTTCGAGCTCCGCCTCGGTCACCGGCTGTTCGGGATCGAGCTGGACGACGGCGACAGGGACTTCTCCGGCGCTCTCGTCGACCAACCCGAACACGGCACAGTCGAGAACGGAGGGATGACCGTGGAGGACTCCCTCGATCTCCGCCGGCGCGACCTGAAAGCCGTTGACCTTGATCATCTCCTTCGAGCGGTCGGTGATGTGGACCCATCCTTCGGGTTCGAGCCAGCCGACGTCCCCCGTTCGATACCAGCCGTCGGCGAAGGCCTCGGCGGTCGCCTCCGCCGGGAGGTAGCCGACCATCGCCGATGGGCTCAGAACCTGAATCTCCCCGATCGCCCCGGGCGCCAAAATGGCACCGCTCTCGAGATCGGCCACGCGCAACGTGACTCCTCGTGGCGGCAAACCGGCGGAGTCGAGCCTCCACTCCGATGGTCGATCGACCGGATTGACGGCGATGACCGGCACCTCACTCGCTCCGTAGCCCGGAAGCCAGCGCACACCGGTACGCTCGGAAACTCGTCTCGCCACGGCCTCGCTCACCGGGGTCGCCCCCCACATGATGTAGCGCAGCGAGGAGAGGTCGAACTTCTCGAGATTCGGGTGGTTCGCCATGGCCAGCGCGATCGGCGCCACCGCCATCTCGAGGGTCATTTTGTCCGCCTCAATGAAATGGGAAGCACATCGTCCAGGTCGAATCGACGATGCAGTCGCACCGTGGCACCGGCGCTGGCGGCAGCCAGCAGGTTCAGGAGGCCGAGAATGTGCGAGGGCGGCGTCGCGACCTGGAATCGGTCGGTCGGGCCGAGGCCGAGTGCCTGGCACCAGTGCGCAGTTCCATGGCCCATCGAACGATGCGAATGGCGAACCGCCTTGGGAAGACCGGTGGTACCCGAACTGAACACCAGCACCGCCTCGTCGGTGTCGCTCGACCCGAGCGTCGTGGGGTAACCGTTCGAACTGAGCGGCGCGTCACTCGGCGACCAGTCGTCGATGTCCGTCACCCGGCTGTCCCCGAAGAACTCGGCCAGCAACGCGGTGGACGGTCCGTCGGCGACCGCGTGGACCGGTTCGGTCAGTTGGAGCGCGTGCCCGACCTCACGCGCCTTCCACGAGGGGCTGAGCAGCACGGAAGCGGCGCCGATCTTGCTGATCGCGTAGACGGCCACCACGAATTCCGGCCGATTCGAGAGCATCAACGCCACGCGGTCACCGGGGCGGATGCCCTGTGCGACGAGATGTCGGCCAAGGAACTGCTGAGCGTCGTCGAGCCGACGGAACGACCATCTCCCGTCGCCCGCCCAGACGGCGTCGCGGTCACCGAATTCCTCTGCGGCCCGCTCGAGATAGTGGTGGAGCAAGGTCGCCGGCATGGAAACATTCTTCTCGTTTATGAGATCGACGTCAACATTGAGAGAATGTAAGGTTCTCGACATGGCCGAGAAGGTGAGCTCCCCCATACTCGCAGGTCCTACCGACCCCGACGTGCGCCTGGAGATCATCGACACCGTCAGGCGCTTCGTCGCCAACGAGGTCACTCCCGTCGCCTCCGAACTGGAGCATCACGATCGATTTCCGATCGACATCGTGGAGCAGATGCGCGAACTCGGACTCTTCGGCGTGACCATCCCCGAGAGGTATGGGGGCTTGGGCCTCGACCTCTTGACCTACATCGGCGTCATCGAAGAACTCGCGTACGGTTGGATGAGCCTGACCGGCATCGTCAACACCCACACCATGGTCGCAACGCTGATCATGGCGCATGGCAACGACGAACAGAAGCAGCGGTGGCTGCCCGTCCTGGCCACCGGGCACCGCAGAGGGGCACTCTCCCTCTCCGAGCCCGACGCCGGCAGCGACACCCGCAATATTTCCTGTCGCGCCACGCGTGACGGCGACGAATACGTGGTGAATGGCACGAAAGCCTGGGTCACGAACGGCGAACGTTCCAGTTTGGTCGCGCTGGCAGCTCGCACCGAGGAGGGAATTTCCGCCTTCATCGTGGAAAAGGAGCCGGGACCGACGTTCGAGGGGATCACGATCAGCAAGAACGTCAGCAAGCTCGGCTACAAGGGGGTCGAGACCGTCGAGATGTCCTACGCGGACCACCGGATCCCGGCGGCCAACCTCATCGGCGAGCTGGGACGAGGGCTCCCGCAGATCCTGGGGGTGCTCGAAGTCGGACGCATCAATATCGCGGCCCGCGCGGTGGGAGTCGCCCGGGCGGCGTTCGATGCTGCGTTGCACTACGCCCAGGAACGCGAGGCCTTCGGCAAGCCCATCGGCGAGCATCAGGCCATTCAGCTCAAGTTGGCCGACATGGCCACCCGGCTACAGGCGGCGCGGCTCCTCACCCGGGATGCGGCCGAACGAAAGATGGCCGGACTGCGTTGTGACGTGGAGGCCGGCATGGCCAAGCTCTTCGCCAGCGAGACCGCCCTCGAACTTGCCACCGAGGCCATGCGGATCCACGGGGGTGTCGGCTACACGACCGATTTGCCCGTAGAGCGCTACTACCGCGACGCGCCCCTCATGGTGATCGGCGAGGGAACCAACGAGATCCAACGGTTGGTCATCGCCCGGGGCCTGATGGCCCGATCGCGCACCGCCAATCCCTAGGCCTCGGAGACACCCGGGTCGGAGTCCGGCGCACTCCGACGGCGTGCGGTACCCCGGGAGAGCTCTTCCAGGACTTCGGCGGTGTGGTCCCCGAGCTTGGGTATCGCGATCGCAGGGTCGGCCACCACCCCGGAGAAGGTGACCGGGCCGTTGACGGATCGCATCGCGCCGCCCTCGACCTCCACGACGCCACCGTTGGCCAGGAGCTGCGGATCGACGACGACTTCGGCCGGAGATCTGCACCGGGGCCCACCACACACCCTCACGGTCGAATCGCTCACTCCATTGCGAAAGGGGCCGTTCGGCGATGATCTCGTCGAGAAGGGCGATGACCTCGACCCGGTTCTTCCGGAGCGCGCTCGCGCTCGCGAATCGTTCGTCGTCGAGTAACTCGGGACGTCCGAGGGCGCGGCAGACGGCACCGATGTGACGCCCAGCCTCGAGGCCGGTGAAGAAGAACCACTTCCCGTCCGCGGCGCGATAGGGATTCATCAACGGCGACTGGTTTCGATCGCGCCGTTCGGCGCCGGCCACCTTCCCCAGCTCCATTTGCAACCCCAGATCCCATCCAAGGACGTACGCGCCGGTGCGGAGCAACGACACCTCGACCACCCGACCCGCCCCTGTCTCTCGCTGCTGGAGCACGGCGGCCAGAATGCCGGCAAGGGCGGCGAGTCCCGTGATGTGGTCACCGACTCCCCCGCGGGCGTTGAGCGGGGCCCCATCACCGCCCGCCATCTGGCTCGAGAGACCCGAGCGGGCCCAGAACGCTCCGATGTCATAGGTCGGACGGTTGCGGTCCTCCCCGCGCAGGCCGTAGCCGCTGATACTGCAGTAGACGATGTGGGGATGGCGGCGCAGCGTTTCGTCGGGATGGAGCCCGAGCTTGTCCAGCGCGTCCGGCCGGAGGTTGCTGACAAAGACGTCCGCCGTGGCCAACAGATCTTCCAAGCGCTGGCGATCGCCGGGCTCCCGCAGGTCGAGCACGATGCTCCGCTTCCCCCGGTTGTCGAGGGCGAACCCCGGGTTAGGCAGGTCATCGCCGATCCCGATGGAGCCGAACACGTTGCGCATCGGATCGCCCGTCGGAGCTTCGACCTTGATGACCTGTGCGCCCCAGTCGGCCAGAAGGGCGGCGGCCGAGGGTGCGGCAACCCACACTCCGAGTTCGATCACCCGCAGGTCTGCGAGCGCAGACAGTCCGAATGACTCGTCGTCGCTCACGCTGAAGCGCCACGTCGGTGGGCACGGTGCCTGAGGTCATCCTTCACGACCTTGCCGGTGGCATTGAGTGGGAGGTCGTCGACGAATTCCACGACCCTGGGCACCTTGAAATTGGCCATCTGAGCTCGACTCCATTCGATGATGTCAGCTTCGGTCTCGGCGAAGCCGGGATGCAGCACGACGAACGCCATGCCGACCTCGCCCATGCGCTCGTCGGGAATGCCGATGACGGCCGCCTGGCGAATGTGGGGGTGACGAAGCAGGGCATTCTCGATCTCCGCCGGATAGGCGTTGAAGCCCCCGACGATGTACATGTCCTTCGATCGGCCGACAATCCGCAGGTAGCCCGAGCGCGTCGACGATACCGAGGTCACCTGTCCGCAGCCACCCGTCCGACGAGAGAGCTTCGGCCGTCCCCACTGGATCGTCGAGGTAGTGCGACATGACACTGCCGCCCCGCAGGAGCACCTCGCCGGCCTCGCCCGGCGACACCTCGGACCCTGCACCATCGACGATCCGAAGTTCGAATCCGGGACGCGGGCAGCCCACCGTCGTCGCGATCGTCTCGACGTCATCGTCAGGCAACGTCGCCGAGGCCGTACCGGTTTCGGTGAGCCCATATCCGGTGATGATCCGCGAAAAGGGCAGTTCGCCGTCGATCCGCCGGATGAGCTCGACCGGTATGTCGGCGGAGCCGGTGACAGCCACGCGCAGCGTCGAGAGGTCGAAGCGTTCTCGATCGGGGTGGTCGAGGATGCCTTGATACAACGTCGGAGGCCCCGGCAAGACGGTCACCCCCTCCTCGCCCACGATCGAGAGTACGGCATCCACGTCGAAGACGGCTTGCGGGATCATGGTCGCTCCCGCGCACACCGAGGGGAGGATCCCCGCCTTCAACCCGAACATATGGAAGTAAGGATTCACCATCAGGTACCGGTCGTCCGAATGCAGCCCCGTCATCGCCACCCAGTCGGTGGCCACGCGCAGGGTGCGACCGTGGGTCTGCACCACACCTTTCGGCAAGCCCGTCGTACCCGACGTGAACAAGATGTCAGACGGGTCGTCGGACTCAGCCGCAATGGTCCGTCGGTCGACCTCGGCTAGCGGCGACATCTGTGGCGCGGGCCAGGAAGTCACTCCACCGGTCGGTTCCCTCGACTGCGGACCCGCGGGCGATCACGGTGGTGGCCAGATCGGGCAGCTCGACCCCCGTGTGCCTGAGCATCGCCACGTAGTCCGTGCCCAGGAAATCGGTCACGGTCACCAGGACCTTGGCCCGCCCGCGCCGCAGAATATCGGCGGCCTCTACGCCCTTGAACCTCGTATTGATCGGGACCAACACCGCGCCGGCCCGCCAGATTCCGAGCGCGGCAACAACCCATTCGGCACTGTTGAAGGCCCAGATCGACACGCGATCACCAGGCTCAATTCCGGAAACCACCAGGGCCGCGCCGAAAAGGCGGGACCGTTCCGCCAGCTCCGCGTAGGTCAAGCGGGTCACGCCGTCGATGAGCGCAGGTCTCGGCCCGAACCGGTAAGCCGCGGCATCGATCATCGCAGAGATGCTTTTCCACCCGCTGGTGCGGCCGCCGGTCATCGGCTCAATGTGACATGGCCCAAAGGTCGAGGGTCCCGAGTGCTCGCATCGTCATCGGGTGCCCTCTCCCTCTGCTGAGAACGACATTGTTCTGCTGAGAGAGTACCGTTGCAAAAAGTCCCTCGCCAGTCCCCCGATTGCCGTGCGGCACAACGCGCCATCGGGAGTCATTGTGCCGGCGAAACACCTGATCGCAAGGTGAACGCACGCTGGCGCCTGTCGTCCCCGTGTGAGAACCTTGTTCTTGTCTCAGAGGATCGTTCATTTCATAACTTTCGGTCCGGAAGTGCAAGCCCCGTCCCACTTCTTCGAACCGACACCAACCTTGGGAGGTTGCGATGACTTCTCCGCATGCCGACGTCCACTACGACCCGTTCAACTTCGAGATCGACACGGATCCCTATCCGATCTGGAGACGCCTCCGCGAGGAACGACCCTTGTACTACAACGAGGAGTACGACTTCTCCGCACTGAGTCGCTACGCGGACGTTGAGCGTGCCCTGATCGACTGGGAGACCTACAGCTCCGCCAAGGGCACGCTGCTCGAACTGATCAAGAGTGACATGGAGATCCCACCGGGTTCGATCATCTTCGAGGATCCCCCCGGGCACAACATGGACCGCAGTCTTCTCTCGAGGGTCTTCACGCCGCGCAAGATGAACGCCATCGAACCCAAGGTGCGAGAGTTCTGTGCCCGCAGCCTGGATCCGCTGATGGGATCCGGCAGCTTCGATTTCATCGCCGACCTCGGGGCGCAGATGCCCATGCGTACCATCGGCATGCTGCTCGGAATACCCGAGCAGGACCAAGAGGCGATTCGGGACCGGATCGACGAAGGACTGCGGCTCGAGGAGGGCACAATGCCCGATGTGGCGCATTTCGGCGCGGACATGCAGGCCAGTAGCTTCGAGGACTACATCGACTGGCGTGCGAAGAACCCGTCGGACGACCTCATGACGGAACTCCTTCAGGCCGAGTTCGAGGACGAGACCGGGACCACCCGGCGGCTCACACGCACCGAGGTTCTCAATGTCGTGAACCTCATCGCTGCCGCCGGCAACGAGACGACGACACGCCTCATCGGGTGGACCGGGAAGGTGCTCGCTGAGTATCCGGACGAACGCCGCAAGCTGGTCGACGACCGGACGCTGGTGCCAAACGCCATCGAGGAGCTCCTCCGCTTCGAGTCGCCGTCACCCGTCCAAGCCCGGTACGTCACCCGGGATGTCGAGCATCACGGCCAGGTCGTCCCTGCGGGAAGCGCGATCCTTCTCCTGAACGGATCCGGAAACCGTGACGATCGGAAGTTCGACGATGGTGACCGTTTCGACGTCACCCGTAAGATCGACCATCACCTGGCCTTCGGTTACGGCCTGCATTTCTGCCTCGGTGCGGCGCTGGCGCGGCTCGAGGGCCGGGTGGCGCTCGACGAAGGGCTCCAACGCTTCCCCTCGTGGGAGGTCGACTGGGACAATGCGAAGCAGGCCCGCACGTCGACCGTTCGCGGGTGGGAGCGGTTGCCGGTGAACATCTCCTGAGTCCCCGGGAGATCCGGTTCTCCGCGCCCGGGCCGGCGTACCTGATAAGACCTCGTACCGAGAATCACGCCCACCCCTAGGCAGTCTCAGGAGAGAACGCACGTGACGCTATTCGATGGATTTCGCTATGACGGAAAGAGGGCACTGGTCGTCGGAGGAGCGACGGGAATGGGTGCAGCGACGGCCGAACTGCTGCTCTCGGCCGGAGCCGAGGTCGTGGTCATGGACTGCGCCGAGATCTCCTTGTCGGGGGTCACGGCTCTCTCGATGGACCTCGCCGAGCGCGCCTCGATCGACGCTGCGCTCGAGCAATGCGGCGGACCGGTGCACGCCTTGTTCTCGTGCGCCGGAGTGGCCGATGGCACGGCCGGAATTGAGAAGATCAACTTCATCGGCCACCGTCACATCGTCGATCGGCTCCTGGCTGCGGACATGCTTCCCCGCGGATCGGCCATCGGCTTCATCTCGTCGGCCGCCGGCCTCGGCTGGGAAGCGAACCTTCCGCGGATCAAGGAGTACCTTGCGACCCCGGATTTCGACAGTGCCGTGGCCTGGGTGGCCGCCAACGGCGGTGCGGACTACCTCTCGACCAAACAGGCGATCTGCGCCTACGTCGCCACGCGCGCCTTTCCCTTCCTCCAGCGTGGGGTCCGGATCAACGCCATCTGCCCCGGTCCGACGGACACACCGTTGGCCCGGGCCAACGAGGAGACGTGGCTCGGCTTCGGTGCCGACTTTCGCAGCGAGGTGGGCGTGGAGGTCTTGACGCCGATGGAGCAGGCCTCTGCCCTCGTGTTCCTCTGCAGCGCCGCAGCGAGCTCCATCAACGGGATAACCCTCATCACCGACAGCGGGTACTTCGCTGCCGGGATGACCGAGGTCTTCCCGGCGGCCACGCCGGCCGTCAACTTCCTCCTGGGCCGCATGTGACGAATCCATCGGCGGCGGGCCGGCCACGACCGCACTTGGGTCGTTGGTTCGAAGAGCTGCCGGTCGGCCTGGTCATCGACCACGCCGTCACCCGCACCATCACCGAGTCCGACAATACGCTGTTCTCGGTGATGACGATGAACCCACAGCCGCTGCATCTCGATGAGTCATTCGGGGCAACGACGGAGTTCGGGACGCGAGTGGTGAACAGCCTCCTGACCCTCTCGCTCCTGATCGGCCTCTCGGTCTACGAGACGACGCACGGCACGACGGTGGCCAACCTCGGCTTCGAGGAGACGACCTTCCCCGCGCCCGTCTTCCAAGGAGACTCGATCCGGGCCCAGACCGAGGTAGTCTCGCAGACGCCTGTCGTCGAGCCGGCCGACGCAAGGAATCGTCGTCTTCGAGCACCGGGCCTTCAATCAGCACGGCGCGCTCGTCGCAACGTGCAAGAGGGCGGCTCTCATGCATGTGCCGACCGGAGTGAGCGCGCGCTGGAGGAGCATGTTGTTCGTCCCCGGCAACCGGCCCGATCTGGCGGTCAAGGCGGCACGCTCGACTCCCGGCGTGGTGGTACTCGACCTCGAGGATGCGGTGCCTCCTGCGGGAAAGATCGAGGCCCGCGCCATGGTGCGGGAAGCCGCCGGCGGCCTGGTGGGGCACGTGCCGGTGTGTGTCCGGGTCAACCCGCCCGCCACGCCCTGGTTCGCGGACGACGTCGCCTGCTTGCCCGAAGGACTGACCGCCGTCGTCGTCCCCAAGCTGACATCGGTCGCCCAACGCCGCGCAGGTGTGCACAGGCGCTCGGCGGACGGCCCGTGATTGCCGGCCTCGAGACCGTGCGTGGCGTCGCCGACGCCCGCATGCTGCTGGAGCCGCCCGTGATTGGCGTGCTACTTCGGGGCCGAGGACTATGTTGCCGACCTCGGAGGCGATCAGGACCGCCTCCAATGAGGAGGTGGCCGTCGCGAGGTCGTTGGTGGCCGATGGCGGCACGGCTGGCCGGCATACCCGGCACTCGACATGGTCACCCTCGACTTCGGAGACGACGAACGATTCATCAGGGAGTCCCACGCGGCCCGGGCGCTCGGCTACACCGGCAAGATGTGCATCCACCCGGGCAGGTGCAACTGGCCAACGACGCGTTCCGGCCCCTCCCTCGAAGAAGTCGAGTGGGCTCGTCGCCTCCTGGCGGCGTTCGACGAGCCGCGGGAGCAACCATCGCCTTCGAGGGATTGATGGTCGACGAAGTCGTGGCGGCCCGGGCTCGCGCCATCGTCGCGGCGAGTCGAGGATCCGTGATCCCCGAGGCCGCCCCACGTGTTGTGGTCACCGCCCGACGATGTGCGGGACGTCGACGATCGTCGGCCGGTACCTGTCATGGCTGCACGACCAGCCGCGGCCTCGAATTTCGCGACCTACGAGGACCTGTGGCGTTGGTCGGTGGACGACCTGAGCGGGTTCTGGTCGTCGGTGTGGTCGTTCTTCGACGTGCAGAGCTCGACGCCCTACGACAGTGTCGTCTCGGGGACGACGATGCCCGGCACCACCTGGTTCTCGGGGGCCCACCTGAACTATGCCGAACGGGCATTGGCCAGGACCGGCGGCGGGATCGCCGTGGTCGCCCGGTCCCAGGCGCCGCGCCGAGCGACAGTACACCTGGGACGAGCTCCGCCAACTTGTCGGCACGCTGCCGCAGCGGGCTGGCCAGGTTGGGCGTCAGCCGGGGTGACCGCGTCGTGGCGTACCTGCCCAACGGGCCTGAGGCGCTGGTCGCCTTCCTCGCCACGGCCAGCCTCGGGGCCGTGTGGGCCTCGTGCCCACCGGAGTTCGGGTCGCGCAGTGTGATCGACCGGTTCGCCCAGCTCGAACCGGTCGTGATCTTCACGACCCGGGGGTACCGGTATGGCAACAAGTCGATTGACCGCGCGGACGAGGTGCGGCGTCATCTGTCGACGCCCTCCCGACCGTGCGGGACGGTGGTCGATATCGACCGCGACTGGGACGACCTCCTGTCCGAGGAGGCGGAACTGGTCTTCGAACAGGTGCCGTTCGACCATCCCCTCTATGTCCTGTTCTCTTCGGGTACCACCGGTCCGCCCAAGGCGATCGTGCACGGCCACGGGGGAATCCTGCTCGAGCACCTCAAGGCATTGGGGCTCCATCATGACCTCGGGCCGGGCGACCGCTTCTTCTGGTTCACCACCACCGGCTGGATGATGTGGAACCTTCTCGTCTCCGGCCTCTGCCTCGGTGCGACGATCGTGCTGTTCGACGGGGACCCGGGGTGGCCCGACCTCGGTGCATTGTGGCGTCTGGCTGCGGAGATCCGGCGTCACCGTGTTCGGCGTCAGCGCCCCGTTCTTGCTCTCGTGTCGCAGTGCAGGCGTCGCGCTCGGCGCCTCAGGCGACCTCTCGTCCATCCGTTCGGTCGGCTCGACCGGGGCGCCCCTTCCCGTCGAGGGCTTCGAGTGGGTCTACGAACAACTTCCCGAGGTCTGGCTGACGTCGATCAGCGGCGGGAACCGACGTCTGCACGGCATTTGTCGGCGGGAGCCCGCTCGTCCCGGTCGTTGCCGGTGAGATCAGTTGCCGATTTCTCGGCGCCAGCGTCGAAGCGTTCGACGAGGCGGGTCAGGCGGTCATCGGCAGCCCAAGGTGAGCTCGTCGTCACACGTCCCCTTCCGTCCATGCCGCTGCGTTTCTGGGGCGACGACGACGGCAGCCGGCTTCCGGGCGGCCTATTTCTCCCGCTTTCCCGGGAGTGTGGTGCCATGGTGACTGGATCACGATCACCGACCGCGGCTCGTGCATCATCTCCGGGCGGTCCGACGCCACATTGAACCGTGGTGGCGTCCGTATGGGCACCAGCGAGTTCTATGCGGTCGTCGAGGGCATACCCGGCATCCGCGACAGCCTGGTCGTGCACCTCGAAGACGAGCACGGCGGGATCGGGCGTCTGCTCCTCTTCGTGGTTCTCGAGCATGGCGCCCTCGACGACGAACTGCGCCGAGCGGATCTCGGCCGAGCTCCGATCGACCCTCTCCCCTCGCCACGTTCCCGATGAGATCCGACAGGTTCCGGCGATCCCCCGGACCCACTCCGGCAAGAAGCTCGAAGTGCCGATCAAGCGCATCCTTCTCGGCCAATCACCGGACGACGTCCTCCGTGTGGCTTCGTTGGCCGACCCGACGGCGCTCGACGCCTTCACGGAGATCGGGAGCGAACGCTCGCCACCGTGACCCCGGCCGGGGACCAGGACAAAGGTCGTCACTGGTGTTCCGGTGAGCCTACGAGCTGGCGGTGGTCGTGCCGGGGATGTCCGTCCCGCAGAACGGCTTGGGCGAGACCGCCGTAAAACCGTTCTTCTCCGCCCTCATCATCCACGTGCACTCTTTGGCCGGGTCCTTCCCGAAGTTCGTCGAGTAGTCGAGGTTCTGCGGCAAAAGTCCGTTCGCGTTGTAGGTCTTGAGGCCCCGCAGGTCCTTGATGACCGCGGCCCGGGTCGGGTTCTTGCCTGCCATCTGGAGACCCTTGATCATGAGGTCCGCACCCGCCCACGCCTCGTACTGGCCGAAGCTCGGGAACTGGCTCTTGGTGAAATGCGCGTACTTCTGCAGCGCGGCTGCCATCTGCTTCGTGCCCGCGTTGGGCAGGGAGAACGGACGGAACAGGGACAGGAAGTAGTCACCCTGCGAGGTGGCCCATGCCGGTGACTTGATGACATCGGGCTCATAGCCCGGTCGCGAAGACAACGGCCTTGAGCTTCACTCCGTTCTGCTCGAGGGCAGTTGCCAGTGCATAGTTGGAGTTGTTGTCCATGGCCGGCACCATCGCATTGACACCCTTCTGCTTGGCCGCCAGAGCCTCGGTCGAGAACGCGACGCCGCCGAAGGGAACTGAGGTGTCGAGAACGCCCACCTTGCCTCCGGCTCTCTCGAAGGACCTCGCCGTGCTGATGGCCGATCGGGTTGACGCAGGGGAAATGCCATAGCCGTAGGAGCCGAGGACCGTCCCTCCGTGTGCCTTGATGAAGCTTCCCGTCAAGGTATTGACCGGATACTTCGGGTCGACACTCCCGTTGTCCGAGGCGAACATGTTCGTGTACGGCTGCTCTCCCCACTCGGGCCCGTCGGAGTAGGAGCCGGTCACCGGGAGTCCCGCTTGCTGCGGGTACTTGGCCGCCTCGAAGAAGAGGGGGCTCTGCGAGACGATGCCGAACACGCCCTTGGAGATCGCACTCTGCACCGCGGTGGTGATCTGCGGTCGGGACTCGTCTGGTCGTCAATGACCAGAGGCACGATCTTGTGGCCGTTGACGCCCCCTTCTGCATTCTGCAGTGCGATGCGCGCGTCGAAGCCCGACGGCGAATTGGAGTTCTCCGAGGCGCCGGGCCCGGTCAGGTCGGTGATATACGCGATGGTGATCGGTGCCGGGGCTGCCGACGCCTGCCCAGTCGTTATCCCAAACGTGATGAGTGACAGGAATATGGCAAACGTCAAGAAGACCTTGCTCATCATCCGGTGGACAATCATTTCTCTTCCTCCTCGTGGTTCCGCATGTGCACCGATTGATGTGACGGCCGCCCGCCCCCCCCGCATCGGCAGTCAATGAACAACTACGCCTTCGAAAGCAACCTCAGGGCACCGACCGCGCCTTCCGTCGCATCGCCAGTCGCGAGGCCGGGCCCGGTGAAAGGCACAATTTGAGTGACCATTCGGCACTCGGCTTTGCCCCTCAAGTTCCAGCAGGGAGTGTCCCCGCTGGCCTTACCCGCTTTCAGCGGAAGAAGATATAACAGAAAAAGAGAGCGTACTTGTCGCGCGGGCCCGGATTGAGGCTCCGACGGGCTCGATCTGCGTCCCTCAGCCCGCTGGGGTGAACTCGAGCGCCAGCCGCTGGAGGCCCCGGAGGATATAGGTCGGGGCGTACTCGTAGCGCCGGGCACCGGCCACTCCGTGCGCCGACTCCGAGATCCTTATGTCCAGCATGCGAGCCAGGAGCCGCTCGATGCTGATGCGCGCGCCTCGGCCCGGGCCAACGGGCCTCCGGGGCAGGTATGAGGACCCCGTCCGAACGCCAGATGCTCGCGCGCGTTCGCACGGTCTACCTGGAACTCCGCCGGGTCCTCGAATCGACGTGGATCGCGCCCGGCTGCCCCGTTGAGCACCATGAGCGTCGTCCCGGCGGGAATCTCGACCCCTCCGACAGTGGTCGCCCGCCGGGACAATCGGAAGTCGCCCTTCACCGGACTCTCCATCCGGAGGCACTCCTCGACGAAGTCGGGAATCTGTCCGCGGTCCTCCCGTAGGAGGTGTTGCAGGTCCTCGCGCTCGCCGATCAGTTGGAACGCCGCGGCGAGGAGTCGAACTGTCGTCTCCTGGCCTGCTGAGAAGAGGTTGGCGGCCACCCGGACCACGTCGATCACTTCGGGCGTGGATCCGTCGGGAAACGTCGCAGTCGCCAGGCCGGTCAGCACGTCATCGCGTGGCTGGTTCCGGCGGTCCTCGACATAGGCCGAAAAGCGGTCATAAAGGAACTCGAGGGGGCTATGCCCGAGCGACGCAGAACCGGTGCTGCCGACCGCCTGCGCAGGGCGGTGACCACCTTGCAACTCCTCCCGGAACGTCTCGTGGTCCGACTCGGGCACGCCGAGAAGATCGGCGATGACGTACAGGGTGAACGGCGCAGCGAAATCCTTGATGAACTCGCACTCCCCTTTCGCGATGAACTCGTCGATCTGTCGATCCGCACGCTGCCACATGAATGCTTCGTTCTCCCGGAGCCGCTTCGGCGTAAGGAGACGCATCAACATGCCTCGGTGGGCCTTGTGCTTGGGTGGATCAAAGGTCGTGATCTGGTCGCTGAAGGGCAACTCGTCACGGTGTTGCTCAATGAGCTCGCTCACGTCGTCCCCCTCGAGGGGGACGGGAAAGCCGGGGAACGGGCCGGTGACCGAGTTGCACGATGAGAACGTGGCCGTGTCCGTGTAGACCTTGAGCGCCTCGTCGTACCCGGTCACCATCACCACTCCGTGGTGGGGCTCCCGCAAGACGGGGCACTGGCTGCGGAGGTAGTCGAAGTAGGGATAGGGATCGACGACCAATTCGTTGCCTCGAAAAAAGTCGATGTTGTCGAAGTCGCTCATGAGCAGTCCTTCCCGTGGCGGATCTCCAGACCCTCACGAAACGTGGAGAATTGAATTCTTCGCTCAGGAGAATACCGGACTCAGTTCCCACCCTCAAAGGGGTCGACGCTGGTGACGACGTGGTGAGCCGTCGGCTCTCAGAGGCGAAGCCGCAGTTCCTGATGGACCCCGATGTCGTTGTAGAGGTCGAGCACCGTGTGAGGGCCGGCACCGCTGAGCAGATTCTGTGCGTTGGTCTGGAGATGCTCCCTCCAGAACGCCTCTGCGTCAGTATCCCGACGTTCTTCGAGCAGCTTGACGAACTCGATGTGCTCCTCGAGGGCGGCCACCCGCAAAGGGTCGTGCTCCCGGTCCTTGTTGACGGCCGTCTCGTGGCGCCGGATGACCTCGTTGAGGAGCCGCGCCATCAGCGCGAGCGTTCGATTGCCGGCAAGTGTCACGACGAGCTGATGGAAGTCGGACTGACTCTCGGCGAACGCGATGGGATCGGAGAGCACACTGCGACTCCTTTCGATCCCGGCCTGCAACTTGGCCATATCCTCGTCATCCCAGGACCTGGCCAGAGCCCCCGCGAGTGGAGGCTCGAAGGTGACACGAGCCTGTGAAACGTCCGCCAGCGTCGTCTGATCGAGCTGGAGGAGGATGCCGACCGAACGACCCGCTGCCGCCTCGTTCGGCAACCGCACGCGGGCTCCCCCCGCACCGCGACGGACCTCGATGAGTGTCTCGGATTCAAGGATCCGCAGCGCCTCTCGAATCGTGGGCTTCGACACCCCGAAACGCTCGATGAGCACCGCAGCCGGTGGAAGTGACTTGCCTTCCTTGAGCACTCCCGTGACGATGTCGCGCCGGATGTACTCAGCCACGACCTCCGCCATTTTCGGCAGCCGGAGGGGCTGCGCGAGCTGACCGTATGTGTCTGCAGCAGGATCTGCTTCCTTGACGACGTCGGCCACGGCGTCAGCCTATCCGGTGGTCACGACGCTGGACATAATAGATAGCTTCATTAGCTTTCTTTGATCAGGAGGAGATCTCTACCCCGGTTCCCTTCTCCAGGCTGGTGGTTCGGGCGGACCTCGACGTGCTCCGAGCCGTCGCTCCGGCCGTGGCGTCGGCCAATCCCCCACATCGGGGTCGCTGTTTCCTTCGTAGGTTAGTTAGGCTAACTACGTTGTGTTACTTGCCCCATAAAGCTGAGTGGACGCAGGTTTCACCCGAAGGAGGAACCAAATGACGTCATCGACGCTCCCGACGAAGCCGAGCCCCTTTCCCGTTCTCGACGTCACGCCGCGTCAGGAACTCGCACTCCTGGCCCGGATTCTGCATGCCGAGGGCTACGACGACCACCTCGCCGGGCACATCACCTACCGGCAACCCGACGGCACCTTCCTGGTGAATCCCCTGGGCCTCAGTTGGGATGAGCTCTGTGCCAGCGACGTCGCCAGAATGGACGGCGAGGGCAACCACCTCGAGGGTCCCTGGATCATCTCTCCCGCCGTCCGACTCCATGTGGTCCTGCATCAGCACCGGGACAACGCCGGGGTCGTGATCCACAACCACCCGCGCTGGGGAACGATCTGGGCCGACAGCCACCGCATACCCCCGATCTACGACCAGACGAGTGCCATGTACGGGGGCGAGGTCGCCATCGACGCCGCCTACCAGGGTGGCGTCAACCAAACCGCAAACGCCCTCGAGGTCGTCGAGGCTCTGGGGGAGGCGGACGTGGCCCTGATGGTGAACCACGGCGTCCTCGTCATCGGCAACGACGTGAGCGAGGCGTACTTCCGTGCGGCCGTCCTCGAATGGCGGTGCCGTCAGGCCTGGCACGTAGAAGCTCTCGGCTCCGGCGTACCGATGCAGGACGCGACGGCACGCGAATTCGGCGCTCGGATCGACAAATCCGTGGCAAACGGAAACTTCGACAACTGGTTTGCCGCTGCGGCACGACGCGTCATTCGTCACGACACCGGCGTACTCGACTGAACCTTCGCGTGGAGCGCGACGCGAGGACGGTTAGTGCCGCCTCATCGGCGCGATGACCTGTTCGGCGAAGCGTAACGCCGGCTCAGGATCGAGCGGGTGGCCGAAGTCGAGTACGAAGTAGGTGATACCGAGGTCCCTCAGCGACCCCCAGTCTCTCCAACCATTGTGCGGAGTCGTCATCGTTCTCGGGGAGTGCTCCCTCGACGGTGACGCAGCTCTCGATGTCGCCGCTGTCCCGCCCGAAAGCCGCAGCTGCCCCTTCGACGATCTCGCGCTTGCGTTTCCATGACGCATCGTCCAGGAAGAAGGTGTTCCACATGTCCGCGCGCCGGCCCACGACTCGTAATCCGATCGCTTCGCCGGAACTCCCGATGCAGATCCGCGGCGCGGTATCGGGTCGGGGAGTCGCCACGGCGTCGTCGATCGTGAAGTACTCGCCCACGAATGTCGGGTGCTCGTCGGTCCACATTTTGCGACAGATCTGCACGACTTCCTCGAGCTGGTGCAGCCGCACCGACGCCGGGGGGAACGCATAGCCGTAGGCCTTGAATTCCTCTTCCCGCCAGGCCCCGCCGATACCCAGGATGAAACGTCCCCCGGTCAGGACCTGCAGCGACGACGCCATCTTTGCCGTAAGTGCCGGGTTTCGGTACCCGTGTCCGAGGACGTGGTGGGCGACGTCGACGTTGTCGAACTTTGCCGCGAGCCACGTCAACGTGGTCCACGCCTCGAGAAACCCTTCCTTCTTCGGTGCGTCGAAACCATAGAAGTGATCGGCGACCCACACCGAGTCGAAGTGCGGAAGCACCGACGGAAAGATGTGCTCGGCCTGATACACCGTTATCGGTTTGAAGTCGCTCCCGGCGTGCGAGGCGGCCGGAGAAAGCCATCCGAACTTCGGGTCATTCACGATCCGAACAGGAACTCGTCGATGCCCTGGTGGTAGTTCAGGATCGTCATCTCCTGGGTCCGGTTCAAGTGGTACCCGTCAAAGCCGCTCGAATGAAGGCCGATCTGCACCTCCGCCATGTTGGAGAAGTCCTGCTCCAGGATGGCGCCCATCGAAGCCACCCGGTAGTCGTCGTAGTGCTCGGGCTTCGCCGCCTGAATGCCCTCTGTCGGTGGGAGCCACAGGCCCTGGACGTCGAAGATGCATTTGTCGGGGTCGTTGCCATAGGGCCGGGTCCGATAGGCGATTGCGGTCCCGAAGTCGACGAGAAAGACGGTGTTCGGGAAGACGTGCCAGTCGTACATGCCTCCCTTGAGCTGCTCCTCGCTCAGTTCCGGGTAGTCGACTCCGGCAGCCCGGGCGTGCTTCTTGCGCAGTTCCTGGTAGATCGCGTTGCCGTCGGGTCCGCGAGCCTCGGGAATGGTGCGGAGCTCTGCCGCAGCGCCGAGATCGGTCTGCAGGTAGAGGGTGCGCAATTCACGCAGGTTGTACACGACGTTGTCGTACACGACGTCCGGATTGACGCCGTACTCGGGGCGTAAGCGCTTGGAGTCCCCTTCGGCGCCGTAGCGGAAGACATCGGCGTGGCGCGAGTGGTACCGGAACAATTCGTTGAAGGTCGCACCATAGGCGTCGCACTCGGCGACGGTTGGCGGACTGGTCTGCTTGTCGGTTCTCAGCAGCTGGGGGTGCGTGCCCGGGACGTGCCAACTCTCGACGAACGCGTCGAGGCCGGTCTTCCAGTTGCCGTCGACAATGACCGATTTGTACCAAGCAATCCGCATGTCCTCGAGCTTGTAGCCCTCCATTCTTGACGGAAGTGGGCCGAGATAGTCGAGCAACGGCTCGGCGTTCGGATCCATGTTGATGAAGACCCAGCCTCCCCACGTGTCGACCTTCACCTGGGGAAGACAGAGCTCGCTGGTGGGGCGGGGATCGAAGTTCGCCTCGTCTGCCATGTACTTGAGCGAACCGTCGAGGTTCCAGCGCCAGGCGTGGAACGGGCATCGGAACTCACCGATGCGCCCCCGGCCCTGGACCAGCCTGGTCCCCCGGTGCCGACACGCGTTGTAGTAGGCCCGCAGGCCTTGCTCGGTCCGGACCACCACGATCGATTGCCCGCAGATCTCAAAATCCACGTAGTCCCCTACCCGCTCGACCTCATCGAAGCGGCATGCGTTCAGCCAGGTCTTCGGGAACAGGCGCTCGATCTCGAGCCGCAAGAACTCAGGGTCCGTATAACGCCCCTTCGGCACGAACGACGGTCCGAGTCGCCAACGCTCGGGCACGTCGAGATCCAGAGCAGACCTTCGGTCTTCCGTCGTTGTCATGAGCACCTCCATGCTGGTACCTACGGGTTGGGCACAGACCGCGTGGAGAACTCGGCCGCGCCTCGCCCCCACATGGTCTTCCCTAGCTTGCACGATTTCCCAACCTAGAACATCTGGGGCAATAAGACTAACTATGTTATCTATGTGTTGCAGGAGATTGCATATACTGACCGGTTGGTCTATTCTCACCGCCATTCGTGTACGTTCACGCGGTAGACGAACCGCGCCGCGAAACAAAATGGGGACTCATGGAATCGCTCGAATCTGCAATTCGAAGAGAGCTCGCGTCCGCCCGACGTCGACATCCTGATCGTGGGTGCAGGCATCGTCGGCATCTACCAGCTGTATCGCGCCCTGGAGGCGGGGTACTCCGTGAGGGTACTGGAGGCAGGCGCCGGTATCGGGGGTACGTGGTATTGGAACCGCTATCCGGAGGCTCGCTTCGACTCGGAGAGTTACACCTACGCCTACTTGTTCTCGAAGGAGCTCTTCGAGGAGTGGGAGTGGAAAGAGCATTTCGCCGGACAACCCGAGATCGAGCGGTACCTGAATTACGTGGTCGACCGATTCGACCTTCGTCGCCACGTACAGCTCGAGACCAGGGTCACGGGGGCCGACTTCGACGATGCATCGGGGACATGGACCGTCCGGACCGCCGACGGCACCGAGATCCGCACGCACTACCTCATCGCTGCGACCGGCGTCCTTTCGGTGCCGTACTTCCCCGACGTGCCAGGACGTGAAGACTTTCGCGGCCAATCGTTCCACACAGGTCTCTGGCCAACCACGCCGGTCGATTTTGCAGGGAAGCGTGTGGCGGTCATCGGCACCGGGTCGAGTGGGGTACAGCTGATTCCGGCAATCGCCGACGAGGTCACCTCCCTGACGGTGTACCAACGCACCGCCAACTGGTGCACACCCCTCAACAACTCCCCGATCACGCCGGAGCAGCAGGCGCAGCTCAAAGCCGGATTCGAGGAGATGCGCGAGACGCTGAACAAGTCGCTGAGCGGATTCCTCCACGTCCGTAACGATCGCAAGACGTTCGACGACTCCAAAGCGGAACGGTGGGCGCACTACGAGAAGATGTGGAAGGGCCTCGGGTTCTCGAAACTGACGAGCAACTACATCGACATGACGACCGATATGAGGGCGAACGCCGAGTGGTGCGAGTTCATAGCCGAGAAGATCCGGGGCATCGTCAAGGATCCCGAGACGGCAGAGAAGCTGATTCCAAAGGACCATGGGTATTCCGGGAAGCGGCCTCCCTTCGTGACGGGCTACTTCGAGGCGTACAACAACCCCAACGTCTCGCTGATCGATCTCAAAGAAACACCGATCGTGCGGGTGACCGAGACGGGCATCGAGACGGACGAAGGCGTGCGCGAGTTCGACATCATCGTGTGGGCAACCGGCTTCGACTTCGGCACCGGCGCACTGGCACGCATGGGGATCCGCGGTCGGCATGGGCTCGCCCTCAACGAGTATTGGGCTGATGGCCCCACCACGTTCCTGGGGATCATGTGCCACGGGTTCCCGAATTTCTTCTTCCCCGGCGGGCCACACGGCGCGGCCGGCAACAACCCGAGGTATGCGGGCGACCAATCGGACTTCATTCACGACGCGCTCGAGTACGCGGGCGAGCACGGCTACAGCATCATTGAGGTCCCCGAGGCCTCCGAGGAGGCCTGGACCACGATGGTCGACACCAATGCCGCCTTGTCGCCCTTCACCCTGGACAGCTACTTCTACGGATCCAACGTTCCCGGCAAACCGCGCCGCTATCTCATCAACCCGGGCGGACGCCCGAAGCTTCTCGAGATGATGGCCGAAGTCGTCGAAAGCGACTACAAGGGGTTCATGCGCTGAGCGCGGGTGTGCGTTCGGGCATTCGTCCGGAGACTGTACCGACCAGTACAGTGCAGGTTGTGGACAAGGGCCAATCATCCGAGGTCGCCTTCTCGGACACCGACCTTCTCGAGATGTACCGCCGCATGCTGGTGATTCGCGGCTTCGAAGAGCGGGTGGCTGCGCTCTATCGCGACAGCGAGGTGCCCGGATTCGTCCATCTCTCGACCGGCCAGGAGGCGTCGGCCGTCGGTGCCTGCTGGCCCCTACGTCCCGCCGACGTGATCACCTCGACCCATAGAGGCCATGGACACTGCCTCGCGAAAGGCCTCGTCCCCCTGGGCATGTTCGCGGAGCTCATGGGAAAGGACGCAGGCACGAACCGGGGTCGTGGGGGCTCCATGCACATTGCCGACCCCAGTATCGGCATATTCGGCGCGAACGGGATCGTGGCGGCCGGCTTGCCGATCGCCGTCGGCGCGGCGGCGGCATCCCAACTTCGGGCCGACGGAGGCGTCGCAGTCTCGTTCTTCGGCGATGGAGCCCTCGCACAGGGCGCATTCCACGAGGCGGTGAACCTGGCCGCGGTATGGCAGCTCCCCGTGGTCTTCTGGTGCGAGAACAACGGCTACGCCGAGTTCTCGCCGGCAGCGACGCAATACACGGCCAGCCTCGAGCGGCGGGCGGCGGGGTACGGCATCGACTGGTGCGGGGTCGACGGCAACGACGTCACCGCGACGGCCGCCGTCATGCAACGTGTCGTCGACGCTGTCCGTGACGGCAGGGGTCCCTCGATCGTCGAAGCCACCACATACCGCTGGCACGGCCACTATGAGGGGGATCCCCAGCGCTACCGGTCAGCGGCAGAGATCGAGGCCTGGAAGGATCAGGACCCGATCGTGCTGCACGCGAAGCGCCTCGAGGAGGCGGGAATCAGCGCCAAGAAGATCGCGGCCCTGGAATCGTCGGTGGCGAAGGAGCTCGACGAAGCCGTCGAAGCGGCCCGCGAGATGGCGCAACCCGACACCTCCACGCTCCATCATTTCGTCACACGACCGCGCCCGGACTTTGCCGAGCCGGCAGCCACCGGCAGAGGACGCGCCGGTATTCCGCACGATGGACGCCATCCACTCTGCGCTGGAAGTGGAGTTGGCAACCGACGACCGCGTCTTCGTCGCCGGCATCGACGTCGCCGATGGAGGAAACGTCTTCGGCCTGATGCGGGGGCTGCACGACGCATTCGGTGACCGTGTCCACGACACTCCAATTTCGGAGACGGCGATCCTCGGGCTGGGCGTCGGCGCGGCGATGGCCGGTATGCGACCGGTCGTCGAGGTGATGTACCTCGACTTCATCGGCGTGTGCCTCGATCAATTGCTGAACCAGGCGGCAAAGATGCCGTTCATGACTGGTGGCTCCGCGCAGATGTCGCTCACGGTTCGCACGCAGTTCGGTGCCGGACGGTCATCGGGCAGTCAGCACTCACAGAGCCTCGAAGCGCTGCTCGCGCACATTCCCGGGTTGAGCGTCGTCATGCCCTCGACACCGGCCGACACCTACGGGCTGTTGCGGGCAGCGATTCAGGATCCGAATCCTGTGATCTTCATTGAGAACCGGCTCCTCTACGGCATGAAGGGCCCGCAGCCGCCAACGGACTACATCGTGCCGATCGGTAGATCGAAGGTGGTGCGGGCCGGAACCGACGTCACCGTGGTGTCGGTGTCACGAATGGTGCATGAGGCCCTGGCCGCCGCCGAGGCCGTGGCCGGCGAAGGCGTGTCGGTCGAGGTCATCGACCTGCGAACCGTGGCGCCGCTCGACATGGCACCCATCCTCGAATCTGTGCACAAGACGGGCCGGCTCCTGATCGCCCACGAAGCTGTTGTCCCCTTCGGGATCGGTGCGGAGATCGCTGCGACCGTGGCCCGGGAGGGGTTCTGGGATCTCGACGCGCCGATCGTCCGCGTCGGTGCTGCGGCGACCCCTCCCCCGTATGCCCCGAATCTCGAGAAGGTCTGGCTCCCCGACCGCGAGGACATCGCCGCCGCGCTCCGGCACCTCACTGCCGTCTGAGGGATGGCCTCCCGCAACCCCGACGAGCCCCGTCAGAGGCGGCCTGTGCGGTTGCATGTACCGGTCGGTCAGTATAACGTTTGGTTGTCCGCGGCCTCAGGGGCATTTTGGATGGCGCTCGGCAGATTGTCCGGTGAGGTTGCGTACGCTTGACGCGAGCGTGGCTCACACGGCTTCCCGAACAGCTCGCATGAGAAGCACGACCAAGGGACAAGGAAGGTAACCGCAATGTCGAACGAATTTGTCGTTTCGGGTGACACGCACATCATCGAGCCGGTCGATCTCTTCAAGACCCGCCTTCCCAAGAATCTGCGGGACCGGGCACTCTGGGAAGAAGAATTCACGTTGGATGAGCCGCTGGTGCCGGGCGGGCATACCGAGTTCAAGAAGTTGCACACAGCCGGGTTCGACGGCTGGACCGTCTCCAAGTACCGGCAGTTCCCGGGCCCCACCCCCGATGGCGATCCCGAGCACATCCTTCGGGACATGGACATCGACGGTGTCGACGCGTGCGTCATGTTTCCGAACCTCTCGCTCTTCGTGCTCTTCACCGACGATCACGAGCTGTCGATGGCGCATGCACGCGTCTACAACGACTACGTAGTGGAGAGGTACCTTCCGTACAAGGACCGGATGCGCCCGACCGCCGCCATCCCGCTCACCGATATCGACGACGCGGTGGCCGAGGTGGAGCGGATCGCCCGCGCCGGGCTCGGAGCGATCCTTTTGCCGGAGCTACCACCTGTGCCCTACTGGTCGCCGCACTACGACCCGCTCTGGGCTGCCGCGCAGGCCAACGGGACACCCGTCTTCATCCACGTGGCCACCGGTGGGGTCAAGGTGAGCGAGGGACAGTCCCGAACAGCCAGCACCGTCAAGGGAATGATGGAGGCGGTCAACATGGGGCAGAACGCTCTGGACGAGAGTGGCCTCGCGAGCCGTTCAATGGCCGCCGGGCCGCCCGGAGGGGCCAGCCCGCAACGCATCATCGCGCACCTCGTGAGCTCGGGCGTCTGCGAGCGGTTCCCGGATCTCCACTTCAACCTGATCGAATTCAGCGCCGGGTGGCTGGTCTCGTACATGGGCGCCATGGACAAGGCCTGGAAGACCGGGACCGGACAAGACAAGGATTGGTGGCTCGGCTTCTGGGACGACAGCCGTCCACCCAACGACCAGCCCCATATGGGCCGGCTCTTCAATGTGAACGACATGTGGCCTTGGCCACTCAAGCCCAGCGACTACGTGCGGCGCCAGATCCACGTGCAGTTCGCCGATGACCCCGTGGCCGTTGCGGCCCGCAACATCACCGGGCTGACAACGATCATGTGGGGCAACGACTACCCGCATGCCGAAGGAACCTTCCGTTCCAGCAAACAGTGCATCGCCGAGAACTTTGTGGGGGTTCCCGACGATGAGCGGGCCGCAATTCTGGGCGGCACCCTGGCGGGCATCGTGGGCTTCGACAAGAGCGTGAAGAAAGTTCCGGCGGGCGTCTGATCGTCACGATTCCCGTGTTGGGGGCGGACTCGGCGTGCCGGGAGGGCGATGGCCACAGGCGCATTCGACACGCGGTCAACCGGAGGTGGGAAGGACGGTGTCGATGCCCGAGAACATGAGCCGCACCGAAACCGACACGTCCGCGACGCGCGACTTTCGCGTCGACGATGATGTACCACCCGAGTCACCATGTCCCGGACCTCGGTCAGGCGGAGAGTTGGTTCGAGCGTGTCTTCGGTCGCCCCAGCACGAGTCTCGCATCTCTGTCGCGCGGCGCTCCGCCGCGACCGGGGTATCCGAACGACTACTCGACCTTCACCCCGATCAGCGATGTGCTGTTCGACACCATCGACCCGAAGCGCTACGTGCTCCTCGGCGTGCAGCGCTACGCGACGGTTGAACATCCGCATCTCAAAGGATTCGGATGGTATTTCGAGGGGATGACCGAGCTCTACCATGCCCTCAAGCGCAACGGCTACCAGATCATCAGCCAGGTCGACGAGCTCGCGGAGGGCGACGATCCCCCGACAGCTGCCGGCTCCCCGATGCCGCTGTTCTTCTCCGTCCCCGAGGATGCCGGGCTGCGCTACGAGTTCTTCCCGGCGATCCCCTTCCCACTCGATCCGCGGATTGCGCCGGGCTGGACGTTGCCACCCGTCACGGACGATGATCCTCTGGGAATCGAGCGTTGCTCCCACCACACCGTGTTGACCGGCCAACCGGAGCGGGCTCTGAAGCTCATCGTCGACGTGCTCGGTGGCAACATCGTCCACGAAGGTCGCGATGAACTCCGTGGCACAACCGTGACCTGTGTCGACCTGGCCGGCTCCATCCTCGAATACGCGGTGCCGGACCCCGGGAGTCCCGCCCACGCGGACTGGGCAAAAGACGACCCGAACGACACGTACCACTCGATCACCTGGAAAGTGGCAGACCTCGAACGGGCTGAGCGCCACCTCCGAGCGCAAGGAGTCCGGATCGCTTTGCGATCCGATGACACCCTCATCACTGATCCCACCACCAGTCTCGGCATCCCGTGGGGTTTCACCAGCAGACTGCAACCGGGTGATCCCCGGTCCGGTGCATGAGCTCCACCACGCTGCGGTAACGGTCGCAACAACGCGGAGCCGTGCATACACGGGCGGATTCCAATCCAAGTGAGGTTACGAAGATGAGCACGTACAGCTTTGACGGTCGAGTCGCGGTCGTGACGGGCGCAGGCCGAGGTATAGGACGGGCCTACGCCCACCTTCTGGCCGAGCGCGGCGCGCGCGTCGTTGTCAATGACCTCGGGGGCACGATGGAAGGCGATGGACACGACGCGGAACCAGCGCAACGCGTCGTCAAGGAGATCGTCGGGGCGGGTGGAATCGCGATCCCCGAAACCAGCGACGTGTCCACGGTTGCCGGTGGTCAAGCGCTCGTCGACGCTGCAGTCGTCGAGTTCGGACGGATCGACATCGTCGTCAACAACGCCGGCAACATCAGGTGGGCGGGACTCCCCGATGCCGACGCCGACAATCTCGAGAGCCACCTGGCCGTGCATGTCGGCGGCTCCTTCAACACCACCCGAGCTGCCTGGCCACGCATGGTCGAGCAGGGCTACGGGCGTGTGGTGATGACTACGTCAACGGGCATGTTCGGCCTGGCCAACAATCTCGGCTACGCCACGGCAAAGGCGGCCGTCGTCGGGATGACACGCAGCCTCACGGTGGCCGGTCGTCCGCATGACATCAAGATCAATCTGATTGCCCCGAGCGCATGGACGCGGATGGCAGGGGCGGTTGAGACACCGACGCAGTCAACCCCGAAACAAATGGAACCCGAATTGGTCGCGCCGATGGTCGCATTCCTCGCCCACGAATCATGCGATGTCAGCGGTGAGATCTACCTGGCCGGCGGTGGGCGATTCGCACGCATCTTCATCGGCGTGACACAGGGCTACGTCCCCGCACAGCCGGCACAGGCGACGATCGAGGACATTGCCGAGAACTGGGCCGCGATCAACGACGAGACCGGCTACTACGTCCCAGCCGATCTCATGGACTGGTCCGCGCGCTACATGTCACATTGGTCGGCCGGCTGAGATCTGCAGCGTGCGTTCGCAACCGCGACGACGCCGCCATCCTCACTTCAGCGCCATCGGCGTGATGGGAGAGCCGACCGAGCCCGTGACCTTGAGCCCAGGGGCGCAGAAGAGGAACTCCCACACGCCGTCCTGTTCGCAATCGGCCGCCAACTCCTCGAAGTTGAACATTTCCCCCAGGGTCAGGCCCATGTCGCGAATCGTGACCTGGTGGAACGGGATGCTGCCGCCGACCGGACTCGGCCAGACCTCGCACGCCCAGTTGTCGAGCGCGAGAGCGGCGACTTCGCGCTCGTAGAGCCACCGGCAACTGTCGAGGCCCGGACCCGGCTCGTCACCCATGAAGTGCGCCTTGTCGCCCTCGAGGAACCATTGGTACGAGCCCGTCCTTACGAGCAGGATGTCGCCGGACTCGACCCGCACCCCCTGCCGCTCTTCGGCCGCCGACAGGTCGGCAGAGGTGATCTCGTAGGAGTCCTCGAGCCGATCAACACCTTTCAACCTGGCGATGTCGAGCAGGACGCCGCGTGAGATCAAGTGCTCGACGGCTTTGGCGAAAGAGTTGCGCGTGGCTCCGGCCATGTTGTTGACCGCTCGCGCCGGGACGTTGTTGTAAAAGAAACCTCCATAGCCCACGTGGGCCAGGCTGTCCCATTGGGTTGCGGCCTGAAGCCCCATGATCACCATGTCGTCAGCCGACATCATGCCGTCAGGGGCACCTGCGGTGTCCGAAGGAAGGAACGTCATCACGTGGACCGGGTTGATCCGGAAGCCTCCGGGCAAGAAGGGACCGTCCTTGTCGAACGGCATCCCGAGGTCGAAGTTCTTTCCGGTCTTCACCAACGTGGCAGCCTGCACGCGCTTCTCAGGTGTCACGAAATTGAGTGTTCCAATCTCGTCGTCGTCGCCCCACCGACCCCAGTTGTTCAGCTCCTTGCCGAGCTCATGATGCGGCCACGTCTTTTCCTGACTCACGTTCCCCTCCAAGGTCAATGCAGCAACCGCTCACCGGAACAGCCTCCCTGAGGCATGTACCGACTGGACGGTCCAAACTTTACCCCAGCCCCTTCAGGAGAGGAAACTGCTTCTTCATGATCGCCCACGGAGTTCGCGTTTGAGGACCTTTCCGGAAGGATTCCGCGGCAGGGCGTCGACGAGGACGACCGCTTTCGGGATCTTGAACCGCGCGAGTTGGTCCCGACAATGGTCGAGCAACTCGTCGGGCGTGGCGGTCGCGGCGGAGCGCAACACGACGTAGGCGACAGGAACTTCACCCCAGCGGGCGTCCGGACGGCCAACCACTGCGGCCTCGAGGACAGCATCGTGCTCGTAGAGCACGCGCTCGATCTCGGAGCTGGCGATGTTCTCACCGCCGGACACGATCATGTCCTTCAATCGATCAACGATGTAGAGGTAGCCGTCATCATCCTGCAGCCCTATGTCCCCGGTGTGGAACCAGCCGCCCGCGAACGCAGCGCTCGTTGCCTCCGCATCGCGCCAGTAGCCCTTGAACACCTTCGGGCCACGAAGAACGACCTCCCCTCGCTCACCTGGTGGCAGTGACGCGCCCTTGTCGTCCCAGATGTCGACCTCGAGGTATTGACACGGCCTCCCGACACTTCCCACTTTGGACCGGGTACTCGCGCTGTCGAGAAAGGTGTCGCCCGAGACGGTTTCGGTCAGTCCGTAGGCGTCAGCGAACCACGCGGACGGAAACGCTCTCTGCAGGCGCTCTATGAACGGGATCGGCATCTTCTCCCCACCGCCGATGAGGAGCCGAACCGAAGAGAGATCTCGTTCTTCCACTCGCGGCAGGTCGAGGACAGCCCTCACCATCGAAGGCGCCATCCACACCGTGGTCACCCGGGATCGTTCAATCTCGTCGACAACGCTCTCGGCATCGAATGTGGTGTGGAGGATGGTGGTTGCCCCCGCCGCGATCAACGACGTCGTTGTCAGGTCGAGCGCTCCGACGTGGTACAACGGCCCACAGGCCAGTCCGACATCCGCCTCGGTGAATCCGAACTCGCAGATGTGCGCATAGTTCTTCCAGGCCAGATTCGCGTGCGTGATCATCACGCCCTTCGGTCGGCCGGTCGTTCCGGACGTGTACATCAGCCGATGGATGTCGTCGCCGTCGGCATGCGCCCGCAGCGAGGGATCGGGTGGGGCAAGGAGCCCGGAGAAGGGCTCCCAGCCTTCGGCACTCGAGCCCGAAATGCTGACCCGGGTGAGCGCGCCGACGTCCTTCGTCGCTTCGTTCGCGACGCCGGCCAATGCCCCATCGCACAGGAGCGCGCGGGCTTCTGCGTGCTCGAGAATGAACCGTATCTCAGCTGCCGCGAGCCGCCAGTTGAGCGGCATCACTATCGCTCCGAGGTAGTTCGTCCCGAAGATCGTGATCAGGAACTCGATGTTGTTATACGAGAGCAATCCGACGACATCGCCGGAGCCGATGCCTCGCGCATGGAGCCCGGCCGCCAGGGCGGCCGACCGGTCGACCATTCCCCGATACGTGACGATGTCGTCCCCAAGGACTGCGAGGGGCTTGTCCGGCGTACGGTTCGCGTGATGCTCGAGCACGGCGACCCAGTTCATGTCCGGTCGCATCATCGACCGTGGGTCTCCCACGCTGCCTCCTGTTTCATGCCGTTCTCGATGCATCGACGAAACTCCTCGCCCCGGGCGGGCTGATGCGGGCGGGCGGACCACACGTCCCTCCTCATACGAGAAGGTATCCCCCATCGACGTTGAGCACCGTCCCGGTGACGAAGGCGGCTGCATCCGAGGCGAGGAACTGGAACGCGCCGACCAGGTCGGCGGATCGGCCCCAGCGCTTGAGGGCGGTGTGCTCCATGACGATCTCCGAGAGGTGGTCGTTGCTCGTCCAGGCGTGGGCCAATGGCGAATCGAACCAACCCGGCGCCACCACGTTCACGGTGATCCCCGCGGGGGCCAGATCGAGCGCCAGGCCCTTGGCCAGGCCGACCAGCCCGGCCTTGGAGGCACTGTAGGCGGCGAGACCCTTGCCGGGTCGTTCTCCGAGCACCGAACCGGTGAAGATCAGCCGGCCGCCCTCGCTCATTACCCGCGCCGCAGCCCGGGCGCCGAGAAAGGCTCCGGTGAGATTCACGTCGATCACTTCGCGGAAGACCCGCGGCGCCGTCGCGAGCGGACCGGCCACAATCGGGGAGACCCCGGCGTTCGATATCCACACATCCACGCCGCCCCACTCCGCCACGGTGGCATCGGCCACCGCCTCGTTGAACTCCGGCTCGCGCACGTCGCCGCTCAGAACCAGGGTGGGGCCTGCGAGGGTGGCCGCCACCGCTTTGAGATCGCTCTCGGTCCGCGCCACGAGCGCCACCTTCGCACCGGCGCGGGAGAACGCGTGCGCGACCAACTCGCCCAGGCCCCGGGAGGCACCGGTGATGACCACTCGCTTGTCACTGACGCCTCCCACGCTCGGGAGCACGTCCGGTATCTCCATCCGTCGGGGCATCAGGTTCTCCGCATTCGTGTCTCGACGGCGCGGGTCGGCGTCAAGAAGCCACAGGTTCTCAGGGCCATCGGTGCTATTCGATCGGCTCATCGCCGAGAAGACTGGTACGGATCATCTCCCGCGGCGAGTCCGAGCGATACGGCTCCACACGGTGCAACACACCACGGTTGTCCCAGATAACGGTGTCTCCAAGGCACCATTCGTGGCGGTACACGGACTCGGGCGTTGTCGATCGCGCGAGGAGATCGTCCAACAACGCCCTCCCTGCACCCGGATCCATCCCGACGACGCTCTCCGTCGTCGCGCCGAGCACCAGCGAGTTACGGCCCGACCGGTGTCGCCAGACCAAGGGATGCTCTCTGACGAGTCCTTTGGTCCAACTCGCTTCCTGCTCCGGCGTCGGGTTCGATGTCACGAGCCGCTGGGTGGCGCCGATGGTGTGCCGGACGCGCAGCTTCCCGTAGCGTTCCCTTTCGTCCGACGTCAGCCGGTCGTACGCGGCGTACGTGCTCGCAAACTCGGTCTGGCCTCCATCCGCGGCCAGCGCAACTGCCGAGAGGACGGTCGCCGCTTGGGGATTCTGGCCCTCCGGAAGCGTGCACCCGTCAATGTGCCAGGAGAAGGTTCCTCGCAGGTACTCGGCCGAAAGACTCTTCGAAGGGTCGAGCGTGACCAGCATGATGCCGGGTACCGCTCCCCGACCAACCGAGTAATCCACATCTCCGAGCCGCTGACAGAATGCGACCTGGGCCTCCGCCCCCAGATGCAGTCCCGGGAACACAAGCACGCCATTGTCCTCGAGGGCGACCAGGACCTGCTGCGCCAATGACTCGTCGTCCAAGAGGTGGTCCGCATCCAACCCGACCACTTCCGCCCCGACGTTGTTCGTCAGTTTGTTGAGCGTCAACGTACGCATCGTCGTCCCTTCTTGTCCGAGAGTCCCCCGCGAGCGGAGGCTGACAATTCTGGCTCAGGTGACATAGGTGCCGCCGTTGACGCTCACGGTCTGGCCAGTGATGAAGCTTGCCTCCTCCGAGCACAGAACGCGCACGCAGCCGCGATATCGTCACCCGTCCCAACGCGCCCGACCGGGATATTGCGGGCCATGGCGTCAATGCCGCCCACCGCGCCGGAAGCTTGCCATTCGTGGACCATCGGCGTGTCGATGCTCGACGGCGCGATGTTGTTGACGGTGATGCCCGACGCCGCGTATTCCAGAGCCAGTGTCTTCGCCAGCGCGATGACGCCACCTTTTGACGATGCGTAGTGCGCCATGCGGCGGGCGCCGCGCTGTGCGCTCGACGATGAGATCAGGACGACACGTCCCCACTTGGCCTCTTCCATGTCCGGAAGCGCGGCCTGCACGCAATTGAACGTTCCGGTCAGATTGATCGCAAGCACACGATTCCACGATTCCAACGTGATGTCGCCAAAGCGCTCGAATTTCGCAATGCCGGCACTGGTCACCAGTATTCCCACGGGGCCGAGTTCGCTCCGCGTCGCTTGCATCGCGCGATCAACGTCGGCCCGGTCGCTGACGTCGGCCTGACTCGCGATGGCGTGCGCGCCGTCCTCTCGCAGTTCCTTGGCAACCTGTTCGGCCGCCTCTCCGTTGACGTCGACAACTGCGACGGCATCCCCCCGCCGTGCCAGGTGTTGCGCGATGGAGCGGCCCATTCCGGAACCTCCTCCGGTAACGACAGCAACATGCATCACGTCGTCCCTTCATTCGATCGAACGGCATGTCCATCCCAGGCCTTCGTCGTGGCGGGAAGGTCGGGAACGAGGTCGATATCTGACTCGACCCCAAAAGATCGGATTGCCATCGCCAGGGTTTCATAGGCACCGACGGTGAAGACGAGATCCATGAGTTGGCGCTCGTCAAGGTGTCGCGCCAGGTTCGTCCATGTTCCGTCGCGTATGTGTGCCAGGTCGACGAGTTCGTCGACCGCCTGGAGCAAGGATCGATCCAACACGCCCCATTCCGGATGTTCTGGACCTTCGACGATCCAACCAATCTCCTCAGCCGTCAGGCCGGCGACGGAACCGAGACGCACGTGCTGGGCCCACTCGTACTCGCAGCTCCTGCGAACGGCGACCCGAAGGACCAGGATCTCGCGCACACGTGCGGACAGGCTCGATGCGTAGAGGATATGACCGTTGAAGGTGAGATACGCCTTTGCCAACTCTGGATACAACGCGAACGTGCCGAGGAGATTCCCCGGATTCCGACGTCGTTGCGGGGACGACGAATCAGGTGCATCACGTCGGGCCGGACGAAATGCGGCGAGCGCCTCCCGCATCGCCGGGGGCCACTCAGTGGGCGGCCGAGGTCGAATCCGGGGCATCGAGTGCATTGTTGCTTCTTCCTTCGTTCGGGCTGAGATGCGTCCGGATCCCCTGTCGACGTGCCGAACAGCGGCTGCTTCCGAGATTTGGCACCGTATCTTGTCCTCCTGCGGCTGTATGATCGATTGTAGACCGACCGGTCAGTCGAGGCAATCGACAGTCACCGAGTGCGTCAGCATGAGGACGAACAAGAAGCAGAGCCGGGTCAGAAACACGAGGAGCGTGATGGGTAGCGAAGAGAGGGTCATCGCGGTATTGGGCGCAGGAGGATCTCTGGGCGCTGCTATTTCACGGCAACTGGCAGGTGAATCCGTCGCCGGTCTGGTGCTGGGCGACATCAGTGGCCCGTCCCTCGAGGCCACGCTCGAGGGAATGCCGGAAACAGCAGTTCCGATCGAAACGGCGCTGGTGGATGTCAGCGAGTTCGATCAGGTCGAAGCAGTGGTCACGCGCGCCGTGGAACGCTTCGGGCGCCTCGACGTGCTGATCAGCAACGCCGGCGTGCTGTCGCCGAATGGACGAATTCACAATTTGACGACAGAGGACTGGGAGCGGGCGTTCCGGGTCAATGTCATGGGTCCGGTCAATGCCATCCGCGCCGCGGTTGCCCCGATGCGCGCGCAGCAGAGTGGCTCCATCATCCTCACCGCCTCGGTATCCGGCCTCACCGCATGGTCGCACGCTTCCCCGTACTGCGTGACGAAAGCCGGCGTCATCCACCTCGCCAAGGTGGCAGCCGTGGAATACGCGCGTGACGGGATACGCGTCAATTGTGTGTGCCCCGGAACCTTCCTCTCGCAGATGCACGCCGATCTCCCACCCGCCGCTCTGGAGGCGATCGGTGCGAAGCATCCTCTGGGGCTCGGTTCACCGAATGACCTCGTCGGGGCGTACTCGTATCTCGCAAGTACCGCCTCCCGCTGGACGACAGGCTCAGCCATCGTCGTCGACGGCGGTTACTCGGCTCCTTAGTCGCCAGCGCCAGCTTGCCGGGTCAGCCTGATCAGGTGTCCGCGAAGGCACGCGGCTCCCCGTCGCCGAGAGCGAGCGGCTCCACGGCCGAGGGGTTGGCCATGCCCCACACGAAGATGTCCGCGAAGGAGGCCGCGATCTCGCGCGCCGAGAGACGTCCGTCGGCCTTCAACCAAAGGTAGGTGTAGTTGTGCATGCCGAGCCAGGCACGCGCTGAAAGCCGTGCGTCACGCGGTCGAAAGTGCCCCGACCGGGTGCCGGCCTCGAACACCGCCTCGACCCGTCGCTCGTACTCCCTACGGCGCCTTCGGAACTGCTCGGCGCGCTCGCCCGTCAGTGCGTGGAACTCGTGGAGGAACACCCACACGTGATCGGGGTAGCGGACGATGACATCGAGCAGCTCTTGGCCGAGCAGAGCCAATTGCTCGGGTGGTGTTCCACCGGCCAGGGACACGCGATCTGCACCCAGTAAGACCTCGTCCATGACGCGATCGTGGATGGCGGCGAGAAGCTCTTCCTTGGAACCGATGTAGTAATAGAGGGCGCCTTTTCCGAGCTGGTTGGCCTCACAGAGCTCGATCGTGCTCGTGGCGTGGTACCCCGCGTTGGGCGAAGACGTTCGCCGACAGATCGATGATGGCCTCGCGCCGCAAGTGCCACTTCGCGCTCCGCCGGGATTCGTTCTTATCCTGTGGCATCTCTAGCCTTGCCTCGGCTGGTCACCGTGCCCTCCACTCTAGCAGGCACCATGTTCAAGAATGCCGGAGAGGCCCCGCCCGATCTTCGCATGTGAGCCCTCATGCGGAGCCGGCATCCCCGGGGTACGCACTCTCAGCAGCCCAACGCTCTGGGCGATCACGACGTGTTGGATCTCGTTCGTCCCTTCCCCGATCTCCAGAACTTTCGAATCACAGTAGAAGCGGGCGACGGGAGAATCGAGCATGTAGCCGGAACCCCCATGGATCTGGACGGCCTCTGAAGCGGCGGCGGTTGCGACCCGGCTTGCCTTGAGTTTGGCCATTGACGCTTCCTTCAAGAAGGGCTGTCCCGTGTCACGCAAGTACGCCGCGCGGTAGGTGAGCCATCGGGCGGCCTCCAGTTCCGTGGCGATGTCGGCCAGTTTGAACTGCACTGCCTGGAACTTCGAAATGGGCCGCCCAAACTGTTGGCGCTCTCGGGCATAGTCCGTGGCCAGGTTCAGGACCGCCTGGGTCAGGCTGAGTGAAAGCGCGGCGATGGAAATCCGACCAACCTCGAGCGTGGCGAGAAACTGGCTCAGCCCCAGGTCCGGATTGCCGACGAGGTGATCATCAGGTACCCAGACATCATCGAGATACAGCTCACGCGTGTCGAGTCCTCGCCAGCCGATACCGCGCATCTTCGGTCCCATGGTGAACCCGGGTGTGCCCTTCTCCACGACGAAGCTGCCGAACCGTGGATCCTCTCCGGCGGGCTCCGCACGGGCCAGAAGCGTGACTCCGAACGACATGTCCGTGCCGGCGTTGGAGATGAACGCCTTCCGGCCGTTGATCACCCAACCACCGTCGCGACGCTCTGCCCGCGTCGTAATGCTCCGGGTGTCGGATCCCGCGTCGGGCTCGGTCAGCCCGAATGCGCCAAGGACGCGTCCTTCTGCGAGCGGCCGCAACCACCGCTCGCGCTGGGCGTCATTGCCGAACAGATACAACGGCAGCGAGCCGATCGTCACGTGGGCCTGCCACGCCGCCGCCACCGACTGATCTGCGAGGCCTATCTGCTCCATTGCGGCAACAAAGCCCACTGTCGACATGCCGATCCCACCCCATCGCTCCGGAATCAACATCCCCAGCAACCCCAATTGGCCCATCTCCCGCAGGAGGTCCGTCGGGCATTCCGCCCGCTCCCATGCTGCGGGGGCTCGGCGAGCTATCTCGTTGTCGGCGAACTGACGGCAAAGGTCCACGAGGTCACGTTCGGCTTCGGTCAGCGAGAAGTCCATACAAGCGAGGTTAGGAGACCGGTCGGTACACATCCACTTCGCCGGGCGTCGTCCGGCGGTCGGGCATGACCCGGGCCGTCTGAAGGTCAGATTTGACCGATCGGTACAAGAAAATTACGATGCCTCGGCAGGCTTGATCCGACGTGGACAGAAGGGGGAGCAGGTGACAAAGCGGTGGACACAACGCCCGCCCGGCTCGACGTGGGGTGATTGGGGAGAGGACGACGAACTCGGCCGCATCAACCTGATCACGCAAGAAAAGGTTCTCCAGGGCGTGCGGGAGGTCGACGCGGGCATCAGCTTCTGTTTGAGCTTGCCGCTCGATTTCCCCGGGGGATCGGCACTGAACCAGCGACGATACCCGCCCATCCTCAGGCCCACCGAGGACTTGGACTACAAACCCGACACGTTCTACAACGTCATCGCGCGCGAATCGATCGATCCATCGCTCATCGACGTGTGGGCGGACGACGCGGTGACAATCTGGTTGCAGTATTCGACCCAATGGGACGCCCTCGCTCATCAGGGTGCCGAATTCGACGCCGACGGGGACGGGGTCGACGAACCGCGGTACTACAACGGGTTCCGCCCCGGTGAGGACGTCATCGGCCCCCAACCCGACGCCAAAGGTGACGGCAGCGGGAGCACCAGCTTCGCCCGGCATCTTGGTCTGGAGCACATGGCCGCCCACGGGGTACAGGGCCGGGGCGTCCTCGTCGACGTGGCCCATCACCTCGGCAGCGACTGGCAGCCCGTCAACCTGAACACCCTCGAGGAGATCATGGCCGCGGACGATGTCGTCGTCGAGCCCGGGGACATGCTCCTCATCCACACCGGGTTCGCCACGCAGATTCTGGCGTGGGACCGGAACCCCGACCCCGTGAAGATCCACAAGATGCACCCCTACCTCGACTCGCACGACGAGTCTCTGCTGGAGTGGATCACCGAATCTCAGATCTCGGCACTGGTGGCGGACAATTACGCCGTCGAAGGGCTGGTCCCTCATAGGGATCCAAACCCGCACACGCTCCTCCCGATCCATCACCTCTGCCTCTTCAAGCTCGGTATTCCCCTCGGTGAGATGTGGTACCTCCACGAACTGGCGACGTGGCTGCGGGAGCACAAGCGCTCCAGGTTCCTGCTCACGGCACCGCCACTGCGACTGCCCGGCACGATGGGCAGTCCGTTGACCCCTATCGCAACTGTCTGAGGAGGTCCGAGGGCCGACGGGTACTACAACCGGAGCACTTTGTCGGTAACGGCCTCTGACGACAGCACGGCCCCGATGATCCCGAGATCCGCCCCCGCGCGCTCCGCAACCTCTCGCACCACAATGAGGTCCTTGCGCATCAGGTCAGCCAGTCGGTTTCCCACGGCGTCGACCGATCCCAGGCCGGCGACGACACCGAGGCCGCGGCTCGCTCCGCTTCCGTGCAGTACGGCGGCGAGAATCGCCTTCTCCCCGATGCCCAGAGCGTCGGCCAGCCGCACTGCGTCGACGGCCAGTCCCACGTGCGCGACGAACAGCGCGTTGTTCACAAGCTTGACGCGTTGACCGTTGCCGAACGGTCCGACGAACATGATGGGAGACGCGTACACCTCGAGGAGCGGACGCAATTCCTCGAGGACACCCTCGTCGCCGCCCACCCAGAGGGTGAGCTCCCCCGCTGCGATGTCGTGAGGTCCCCCCGACAAGGCAGCGTCGAGGACCCTGACACCTACATCCACTCCCCGCACGGCCACCAGCTCCACGGTCGCGGGATCACACGTCGTGTGGAGAACCAGCGTGGCGCCGGGTTTCATCGAGGCGATCGCCCCATTCGGACCGAGGCACACCGACCGCACCTGATCGTCGTTCAGGACGGCGACAACCACGACGTCAGCCGCGAGAACCGTGGCCGTCGACGTTGGAGCCCATTGCAACCCGTCGGCTTCGAGCTGCGCTCTGGCCTCATGACGCCGAGCGAGCACGGTGACCTCGTGACCCGCAGTTGTCAGGCGATCGACCATGGGTCGGCCCATTCGACCCGCTCCGATGAATCCGATCTTCATTTCTCCTCCTTTTGGGTGAACTCTTTCGGTACGGGGTGCGTCGGCCATCGCCACAAGTGTCGCAGGAGTCCGGCGAGGCAAGGTTTCGTTCGTTGGTACATTGGAGACACATGACGATCCTTCCCACCAATACCGAGATGACCCAGGCCTACGCCGAAAAGCTCGCCCGCGGCGAGCACTTGTTCCAGCAGCTCGGCACAGCGCGATGCCCCATCGCCCGAAGGTCATCTTGCAATTGAGATGGAAATTCGCCCGGAGTTCGCCAACGTTCGTGGAGCTCTTCAGGGTGGTCTGATCACGGTGCTCATCGATGTCTGTGCCGGACGTCTCGCCTATGAGTTGTGCGATAACGAAAACGGATACAGCACGGCGACCTCAGACCTCACGGTCCACTTCCTCTCTCCCGTCGTGGTCGGGCCGGCCCGTGCTGAGGCGCGGGTGCTCCGACGCGGAGCGTCGAAATTCGTGCTCCATGTCGACGTGACCGACGTGGGACGTGACAACAAGCTGGCCGCGGTGTCGACCATTGCGTTCACCGTGCTCGCACCGAAGCCCTAAGTCACTCGATCACACCGGATTCCACCTCCGGGCAGCGTCCTTTCGGGGTCAACCCCGTCCTCTCACGTCGTCTTCTCTGCTCTGCGCGTCCCTTCTACACGGAAGAGGAAGTCCTCCACGAAATGGACGGTCTCGTCGTGGCCGGTCGACATGCCGAGCGTCTCGCGCTCGATGACCAGAAACCGCGAGATGCTGGACAACAGGACGGTGAACACGATCGGCGGGCAGATGTCACTGCCGATTCCATAGCGCTCGAGCAGGACCTCGATACCCTCGAGTTGATTGGCGCGGAAGTGCTCAGCGGCGGACGCGATCTCAGTTCGAATGGCCTTGCGATGGTTGGCCAGTGCGATGAACTCCATCGTGAGGGCAGTACCCCGCGGATCGCGACTGAGATCCCATAGTGCCCAAAGCGGCTGCGGTGAGGCGATCGCCTGAACTTGACGTTCGAGTCCCTGTGCGGCCCGCTGCCGAAAGAGGGCAAGAAAGAGATCGTCCATGGTCCGGAAGTAGTAATAGACGAGCTGGGGTTTCAATCCGGCCCTGGCCGCGACTCGCCGAGACGTGACTGCGGCGTAACCCTCCTCGAGCATGAGCTTCTCAGCCGCCTCGAGCAAAGCCGTGCGGGTCTTCGAGGTTTCGGCGCCGATCCGACGTGGCTGGCTCGCGGGGCTGCTCAAGGCGCTCAGATGTACATCCCTCCGTTGACGCCGATCACCTGACCGGTGATATAGCCGGCCTGCTCTGAGCACAAGAACGCGCATGTCGCTGCAATGTCCTCTGGGGTCCCCGCTCGCCCGAGGGGGACCATTGTCCCCATGGTGTCGATGCTCGGGACATCGCCGACCGCTTCTGCCTTCCTTGCCATCGGGGTATCGACGAGCGTCGGGGGAATCGTGTTCGCGGTGATCCCGTGACCGGCGAGTTCCCGCGCCAGAGCCTTCGTCAACCCGATGACGCCGCCTTTCGACGCCACGTAGTGCGCCATGTTGGGTGCCCCGGACTGAGCACTCGACGACGAGATGGTCACGATCCTTCCCCACTTGGCCGCAAGCATGTCCGGCACCGCCAGTTGGATACACGTGAACGTGCCCGTCAGATTCACGGCCAGAATTCGATCCCACTTCTCCGGCGTGATGTCGATGACCGAGTCGAACGACTCGATTCCCGCACTGGTGACGGCGATGGTAACGGGCCCGAATTCCTCGCGCACGGACGAGAACACCCGCCCCATGGCGGCGCGGTCGGCCACGTCGACCTCGTAGGCAACGACGCGGTGTCCCGCAGCGGTGAGTTCGGCGGCGGCCGCGCTGGCGGTGTCGCCGTCGAGGTCAAGGAGTGCAATGGCGTGCCCGTCGACAGCCAACTGCCGGGCGATGCCGAGGCCGATTCCTGAGGCCCCGCCGGTCACGATGGCTACCCGCGCCATCAGCTTGCAGCTTCGGCCGGGGTGAACTCGATATGCAGCTCATGAAGGCCACGGAGAACCCAGGTGGGCTCGTACTCGAAATGACGTGCCGACGGAGGACCGTGGTGCTCCTCGGAGAGCCGGATATCACGCATGCGTTCGAGAATGCGTTCGATGCTGACGCGTCCCTCCACCCGGGCCAAAGGACCTCCCGGGCACGAGTGGGTGCCACGCCCGAAGGCGATGTGCGCCTTGGCGTTGGGCCGGTCAAGTCGGAACTCGGCCGGGCACTCGAAGATCCGAGGGTCGCGATTCGCCGCGCCGTTCAACAACATCACCGGTGTCCCGGCGGCAATATCGACCCCGGCGACCGTGGTCGAACGACGGGCGAGGCGAAAGTCCGACTTGACCGGACTCTCGATCCGCAGGGCCTCCTCGATGAAGTTGGGGATCCGCTCACGATGCGCCCGGAGCTCGTCCTGGAGCTCCGGGTACTCGCAGAGGTACTTCAATCCCACAGCCAGCAGGCGGGCGGTTGTCTCCTGGCCCGCTGCAAAGAGGAATGTCGCCGTACGCACGACGGCAGTCACCTCGGGCGTGCTCCCGTCGGGGTATTTACCCAATGCCAGCTGCGTCAGCACATCATCGCGAGGTTCCCGTCGGCGATCTTCGATGTACCGCGCGAACCACTCGTCCAGCCCTCCGAGCGAATTCAGCCCGATGTCCGCGTCACCACCGACCTCACCGGGCGCAGGGCTGAGACCGAAGAACTCGCGGAACCGCTGGTGGTCGACTTCGGGCACTCCGAGAACGTCGGCGACCACGAGCATCGCGAACGGCTGCGTGTACGCGCCGATGAATTCGCACCGGCCGGCCGCGACGAACTCGTCGATCTGCCGGTCCGCCAGACTCCACATGAACTCCTCGTTCTCCTTGAGGCGCTTCGGCGTGAGCAACCGCATTATCAGCGCGCGCTCTTGCGTGTGAGCCGGAGCGTCCATGGTCACCATGTGCTCGTTCATCGGAAGCTGGTCTCTGTAACTGTCGATGATCTCGCCGACGTCGTCGCCCTCGAGTGGCACAGGGAACGTGGCAAACGGGCCGATCACGGAGTTGCAAGAGGAGAAGGTCTCAGGATCGAGGTAGATCTCCAGCGCTTCGTCGTATCCCGACACTGCGACCACTCCGAGGTTCTCGGTTGGCAACACCGGGCATTGCGACCGCAGGTAGTCGAAATAGGGGTACGGGTCCTCCACCATCGACTGGTCGGAGAAGAAGTCGATTGCGTCATAGGCGGACATTGCGGCTCTCCAATCCAAGCACGGGAAATGCTGAGCGAATGCTTAGCATTCGCCACTGAACTGGTCAAACGCAGGCCGATAAGATCGGACTCGCCGGGTTGTCCTCGCCGGCACCCACCCCGATTCACGATCAACCTCGAATTTCTCGGGGGCGCACCGGATGTCGTCCACCCGCTCCAAGGCGCTTGGGCGCCCTGCACCTCGAGTGCACGCCGATCGGCTCGAGGGAATCGAGAAGTCATCCGGGGAACGGGGTCTACGAGCTGGGTCGACGCCCTTCGCTGATGGCGTCTGCGACGAGCCCGATGACCCATGTGAGCCCATTGATCGCTTCGTTCGGCTCCAGTCCCCAGTCGACGACGAGCTTCTCGTACGAGACGACCCCCCACAACACGTCGAACATGGCAGCGGCGACGGCACGGTCGGTCGTGGACCACGTGCCCGTGTGGGGTTCGAGGGCAGCGAGGATCGCCTTTCGCTGGCGCTCATTCGCCGCGGCGACCGTCGCGTCGCGTTCGGTCCGCGGTTCGAGCCGGAACTGCGACGCGTACTGCAGAATCCGGGCGGTCACCTCACCGAGAGTTTCCAGGGTCAGGCCCTCGAGGTGGACGCCTGCCTCGTCTTCGAGGTGTTCCAGGACGGCGTCGCGCAATTCTCGCTCGCTCGGGAAGTACCGGTAGACGGTGCGCTCGTTCAGGTTGGCCCGTTCGGCGACGCCCCGGACAGTGAGTGCCCGCCAGTTCCAGATCGGGAAGCCATGGAGCAGCTCCGCGCCCGCAGAAACGATGCGCTCACGGGTCTCGGCGACCTGTTGGCGGCGCACGGGGCTGTCGTAGCGACGTCGTTGTGATTCCGGATCGGTCAGAGCACTCAGAGTAGGCCCCGCCACCGCGCCCACCGCGCCATTTGGGGTCATCTGGCCCTCACCGGCACTCCGAGCACCTCGAACGATGAGGGGCGCCAGTTGGCGAACACGGTCGGATATGCCGATCTCCTTGGCCACGTCACGTCAACCCCCACGCCGGTTTTCAACTGGATCGAGCCCCGGAACCTGCTACCTTCACCGCTCGTGCCTGCTGGATCGTGCCCCGGTTTCCCGTCGCAACCCATCTGATGGTGACCGCGCACGGGCGGCTGCTGGTCAGCTTCGATATCGACGGGACTCTCGAGATGGGCGATCCCCCGGGTCCGCTGAGCGCGGACTTTGTCCGACGCACGCAACGAAGTGGCAGCCTGATAGGCAGCTGCTCGGACCGAACGGTCCGAGAGCAGTCGGCGATGTGGGACGCCGCCGACATTGTGCCTGATTTTGTCGTCGTGAAGAACCGGCTGGATTCTGTTCGGGAGCGCTTCACATCCGATCGCTACATACACATCGGCGATACCCATGTCGACGCTCATTTCGCCGGACTGGCGAGCTTCCAGTTCATCTTCGTGCTTGACCTGGCGCGTCGGCTCGATGAGCATGGCGACCCCTTCGAGGACCTGGTCTAGGGACCCGGCTCCAGCTGATCGGCGGGGCTAAGGTACGCCCGTGCGTGCGGTCCGTCGCTTCCAACGCAGATGAGTTGGCATCCGGATCTCCTCGCCGGTCAGGCCGCCGTCGTGGCGGGAGGTGGACGGGGAATCGGCGCGGCGGTGGCGCGTGCACTGGCACGCGCCGGCGCGGCGGTGTGTGTCATCGACGTGGAGATCGACCGCGCGTCGGGAGTCGCTGACGAAATCATCGCGGCAGATGGCCAGGCAATTGCCGTCCAGGCCGAGCTCCGCGATGCTCCGCAGGTCGAGTCGGCGATCAACGATGCGGTCCTCGCCTTCGGCGGTGTGAACGTACTCGTCAACGTGGCCGGTGGCATGCATGCGTATGCCCCATGGCGCCGGCTCGGAGACTGGGACGAGGACACCTGGGACGAGATCATCGACCGAAACCTCCGCTATGTCTTTCTCACGACCAGAGCAATGGTCCGCCAATTGCTGGCGGCCGGCACAGGCGGCTCGGTGGTCAATATCGCGTCGATCAGCGGTGAGACCAGCGCCCCCAATCACACTGCGTACGGCGCCGCGAAGGCAGGTCTGACCAACCTCACTCGAACCCTGGCCGTGGAGTACGGTCCGGACCAGATACGGTTCAACGCCGTAGCTCCGGGAAGTGTCGCCACGCCCGCCGTGGCCGACCGAGTGAGCAGCAGCACGTCAGCCCCCCTTCAGCGTTGGGCCACGCCCGAGGACATTGCCAATGCCGTCGTCTTCCTGGCCTCCCCGTTGGCTTCGTTCATCACCGGCCAGACCTTGCTCGTCGACGGCGGGGCAACGGCGAATTTCCCGCTGACGACGCCGACACCAGTCCCCCACGAAGCACCCTGAGTGCAAGAAGCGGCGTACGGCCACGTCGTGCCCGCTCACGCATCGCCAATGGTGCATGCACAGCTGACCAGTTCAGTGGACGACCACTCGCGCCCGAGCCAGGTTTTGCACTCGTCCGTACGGCGACTGGGCATCGCCCTGTCGCTGTGAAGTTCCACGCAGGACGGGGAAATACGTGCCAGGCGCTCGGTAGGTGTGCGTGGCCGACAGCACGACCTTCGGTTGTGGACCGCCCAGGTCCTCGCTGACCGGGTAGGTCCCCACGCCCTCGAAGTCCCATTCCGCAGCGACCACGTCGCCGGCATTCGGCGGAACCTCGATCATCGCGTCGAAGCTCACCTGCTCGCCCACTGCAACCTCGGCCCGTATGCCGCCGTTGACCTTCAATTCGACGACGGGCTGGATACCTTTGCGGTCTACGGCAGCCATGGGAACGTGCACCTGGGTGTCGACGACGTCGTACGCAGTGTCGGGCGGTTTGACGCCTTTCTCGACCCAGGCGCTGAGATCTCGCAGCCCCTGCTGGAGGGCCCCCCTGTAGCTGACGCACCGCGCGTGGGCGATGGTGGTCGCGGGATCATCGTGCTGCGCGTGATCGATGAACCACATCGCGAACTGATCCTCGAACTGCGGACCCAATGACTGCTGCACCCTTGCGCGGTACCAATCTGCCTGCCATGGTAGGGCATCAATGTCCATGAGCACCTCGATCACCAATGTCTTCGCGGTGATGCGACCCTCCGGCATCGATCCAACGGTGTTGATGGTGGCCTCGAACCCGACGAGGACATTGGCGCTGGGGGTAGATCGGTTTCCCGTCGGCATCGCGGAATTGATTCCAGCCATACATATCGGGCGTCGGGACCTGGTGGCGCTGGTAGGTCTCCAAGGCCAGAGGCCAGGAATTGTCGATCCGTAGCTGATCGCCGGGGACCATGCTGTGCACCAGCACCGGATTGGTCGAGTAGGCGAAACCGACCGTGGTGCCGTCGACCCACGCCACCGGGACGCTGCTCCCGACGGAGGCGCCGCTCATGACGACCAGGTGGGCATTCGTGATGTCCCACTCCGGCACGCTGGCCAGTTCCATTTGCATTGGGAAGGTGTCCATCACCGCCGCCACCGTCGTGTCGAACGCCAACCGCGCGTCGTGGATGGACGAGGTCGGATCACCGCCCAAGTAACCGGGCTCGCTCCAGAAGTCCGTCACGTAGGACGGATCCATCGCCGGCACCCGATCGGCCACATTGGAGAAATACCCACCGGTCAGCGTCTCGTGGTTCCACCAGCCTCGTAGCGGATAGCCCAGCAGCGACGCCTCTTCCAAGGCCCCCCGCTCTTCGTCGTCAAGACCTGCGTACGGGTCGCCGCTCCCACCAGGATCGATCGCATCCATAATGCCGGGAAACTTGTCCCGGCGCCTGAGCACGCGTAACGTGTGCATGCGGACGGTGAACACGCTGGGGATGGAATTCGGAGTACCCAGCACAAAGGGGAGGAACCCGTCCCACACGCCTACCGTGTTCTCAGCTGCGCCCATCACCTGATACGAGCCGCCGCTCCCACCGAACAGATATCCGTAAGGACGGTGTTCGCCGTAGAGTTCGGCCGCGACTTTTCGGGAGTACTTCGCCGCCGCGGCATTGACCCGATACGCGCCAATGGCCGGATCGGCCGGAGGCATCCGATCAGCGCCTCCGAGATTCGTCTGTAGATAGTAGGCGCCGCTGCCCAACGTGAAACCGAGATCGCCGGTCGCCACCTCGAAGGCGATCGGAAATGGTCCGACGTCCGACGTCAGCGCCATCGGATAGGTGTTATGGAAGAAACGCCCCTCGTAGTCAGCGGCCGGCGGAAAATAGATCGAGAAACGCGCATCTGATCCCTCGAAGCCACCATGCACGTAGCGGTGCGGCACAGGCTCGTCCCGTAACTCGTTGACGTCGATGAAGGGCCTGTCGTACTTCGGGTCCACGTCTTCCTCCGTGATCTGCATCGGCGTATGCACAGCCACGCTGGTCAACCCACCTCGCGACGGTACTGCTCGACGAAAGGCCGGTTGAACGCCCTCTTGACCGCGATGACCCCAGAAACGGGAAAACCCGCCAATTCCTCGGCAATGTGGAGCGCCACTGTCAGCTCTTCGCCCCGTGGTGTGATCCGGTTGGCCAGTCCCAACTGCAGAGCCTCGGCGGCCTCGACCCGACGGCCCGACATGAGAAGTTCCTTGGCGACAGCGACCGAAGTCAGATGAGGCCACACCAACTGACAGGCCGGAGACGGATGCAGACCGTAGGTCACGTGGGGATCGGACAAATACGCACCCTCAGCCATGACGACGATGTCGCAAAGTGCCAACAGCTCGGCGCCGAAGCCGACTGCCGCGCCCTTGACCGAGGCAATCACGGGAAGGTCCGTCTCGAGCATCGCGGTAAGGAGCTGGCGATGAATCTGGGACAGTTCCTCTTGAAGGGCCTCGTTCCCAGCCGCCAATTGCTCGACCAACGACAGGTCACCCCCGGCACAGAATGCCCGGCCCTCGCCCGTGAGCACGACGGCGCGCACCTCGTCGTCCTGCTCGATTGTTTGCCAACACTCCACCAACGACCGCTGCATCGAGAGGTCCGCGGCATTCAATTTGTCCGGGCGGTCCAAGGTCACGACACGGATGGCACCTCTCGCCTCCATCCGAACTCGATCATCACCCATGACAGCCCACGCTATCGACTCGCCTCAACCCGACAAGGCCCGTCCTTCAACGGCTGGGCCACTGAGATGTCGGTCACGTGCACCGCATGATCACAGCGTGCCCGGCGGAGGCGACTCGCAGAACGGCTTTGTTCCGTAGGGCATGGTGAATTTGTGGTTGTGGATTCCGATCCAGTACCAACAGTCGATCGGAGACGGCTTCCCCTTTGTGAAGGTGAGCGGGACGGCCATCCCTCCGAGCGTGTCCTTGTGAAGGCTGTAGAGGCCATTGTAGATCTCCGCTGTCGTGACGGGTCCACTCTTGCCCGTGGTCCCCACCTGCATCGCCTTGCCGAGGAGCAACCCTGAAACGTACATCGCCACAGCTTCTTCGCCGTAGTTCGGCGACTTCAGGATCTGCGGCGCATATTTCTTGACAACCTTCAAGTAGGTCTTCATGCCGGGCGTGTTGGTGAGGAAGTAGGGGACGTCCGTCTCGTAGCCGATCGACTTGGTGCCCTCCCCGGGTGTCGTCAGATTCGTGTTGCTGACCCCTCCGTCGCCGATGGATACCCAGGGCGTGAAGCCCTGCTGGACGCAGTCGGTCATCGTCGTCTGCACGGCACCTGCGGACTCCCCGATTCCGAGAAAGTCAACACCTGCGTCTTTGGCCGCCAGACACTCGGCCGCGTAACTCGGTTGCGTCGCGGTGATCTCCTTGGTGTACGCCACCGTCAGGCCCAGCGCCTTGGCCGTATTCTGGAGTATCGGCACGATCTGGGCGCACGCGGGTGCTTCGGCGCAATAGAGGTCCCCGATCTTCGAAGCCCCGACCTTCTTCGCCGAAAGGACCTGGGCCAGGGCGAACACGTCCTCGGTCGTGTCGGCGGAGAAGAAGTCCGCGCTGGTCAGGGGAACCGCCGAAACAGCTCCCCCGCCGATCACCGGCACTGTCGCGGCCTCCGCCGCCGAGGCCCATGCGGTGTCGTCGTTGGTGTCGTCGACCAACGCCACGACTCCCTGACTGATGAGGGCCTTTGCATCTGCGAGGGAAACCCCGATGTTGCCCTGATCGTCCTTGACGATCACGTTGACCTTGTGACCGTTGATCCCGCCGGCGGCATTCACGCTCTTGGCCCAGGCCTGGTAGGCGGGCGGTCCCACCGCATAGTTGGCCCCGAGGGGTCCGGTGCAGGCGCAGATGATACCCACGGTGACGGTTCCGTTACTGGTTGCTGCCCCCGCACCACTGCTCGGGGCCACCAGCGCCACGGTAATCACCAACAACGCAGCGACGAGACTCGATGCTGCCATACGGATGCGGCTCATAGACCCCAACCCCCCAATTTCTGGATCCCCCTGCCACAGGGAAATCCCCCATCAAAAATCGTAACACGACCGATTTTCTTTTGAAAGCGTGTCCCGCGATTCTCCATCTTTGGACAACGACCGCCGGCTCGACGGAATAGTGTCCGGAGTCGACCGCACGACGAGTGAGGCGGAACATGACGAGAGACACGGGCCATGACCCACCAATCCCCGAACAGGTCCGGGAGTTCTTCGACGGCTCCCTGCGGATCGGCTACATGGCGACCATTCGTCCGGACGGTCACCTTGCGGTCGTACCTGTGGGCGTCATGATGCATGACGACAAACTGCGGGTGAGCAGCCCGCTGGCGACCAGGAAGGTCCGGAACCTTCAGGCGAATCCCCAAGTGAGCGTGTGCGTGACCGATCCCACGGACACCCGCCGATACGTGACAATTCGCGGCACAGCAGAGGTGACGCTCGATACGGACCGTGCTTTCGTGGACTGGATGGCCCGGACGCATATGGGTCGCGACGAATACCCTTACGAACCACGGCGCGTGCAACGGGTCATCATCACGATCCGGGCCGATCAGTTCGTGATGCCGAAAGTCCACGGGTCCAGCGACGAGCGATGAGTCCTTCCGCTCGGCGAAGAGCATCACAACCGTCACGACATCGCGCGGTTGACGTCGCCCGAACCCGGTCCCCTCGAATATGAGAATGGACTGAGCGGCAGCGGTTGTCTGCTCTAATGGGTCCATGGTGCAACTTGTGGAGGAGACCGAGGCCCCGCGACGGGGTCGGCCGCGCCGATTCAGCTCACACACCGAGCGCCAGCTCCTCTTGGACGCCTCCGTGCGGGTGATGTCGGAGAACGGCTATGACGGGACCTCGGTCAACGACATCCTCGAAGAGGCCGGACTGTCCACGCGGGCGTTCTACCGGCAGTTCGATTCCAAGCAGGCGCTCCTGACCGCCCTGATCGAGCGCGAACGCGACCGGGTGGCGCACCACCTCGAGCAGGCGGCCAAGAGCGCCGACGGTCCCCTCGCCGCCGTCGAGGCCTGGATCGACGCCTTCTTGGACCTGCTCTACAACCCCGAGATCGCCCCGACGACCGCCATCTTCACCGCCCCGTCGGTCATGGCCTCTTACACCCTGGCCACCTCCTTGCCCGAGATGCAGCGCATGTTCTGCCCCCCGCTCATCAAGGCCCTGCGGGCCGGCCAGCGGGCCGGGGTCTTGAAATCGCCGTCCCCCGAGGCCGACGCCTACTGCATCCACGCCCTGGTGCACGCCGCCCTCGACGTGCACCACCGGGCCCGCCTGCCCAAGCGTTCGATCGTCAAGGCCCAGATCCTGCGCTTCGCCTGGCCCGCTCTCGGCCTTCGCCTCAAGCGCACCTGAGCGCGCCCGCTCAGCGGCTCGGGACCGGGCCCTCGACGGCGTCGGGCACCGCCAGCTTCACCGGCGGGGCGGAGCGCCAGTCGGCGATCCCGTCTTCGGCAAGTGCCGCCGGGTACCTGTTCTCATGGATCTCGGCCCAGTGGGCGTGATTGAGTTCATGCAGGGTGAAGCACGCCTTGAGTGAATTGTAGAAGCCCATGTTGTCAACCGTTTGATTGACCGACTCCTTGATCAAGAGGGCAGTGACGGTCGGCAACTCCGCAATCCTCTTGGCGTACGCGAGCGTCCGCTCCTCGAGCGCATCGGTCGGGAAGATCTTTGAGACCATGCCGAGGCGATGAGCCTCCTCGACGTCGATGGCGTCACTCGTGAGCAACAGCTCTTTGGCCCTTCGAGGCCCGAACTCCCACGGGTGGCCAAAGTACTCGACCCCACACATGCCGAGGCGAGCGCCCACAACGTCGGCAAAGTAGGCGTTGTCCGCCGCGACGATCAGGTCACAGGCCCACATCAACATCAGGCCGGCTGCGTACACGGTTCCCTGCACCTGGGCGATCGTGATCTTGCGCAGGTTTCGCCAACGCAGGGTATTGGAGAAGTAGTAATGCCACTCCTGGAGCATCAGCGATTCCGCACCCTTGCGGGTCGCCCCGTCGCCTTGGAAGCTGGGGTGGGTCTCCCGCTCGCTCTGCGAGAGCTTGGAGCCCATGTCGTGACCGGAGGAGAAGAGCGGCCCGACCCCGCCGAGGATGACCACCCGCACCTCGTCGTCCTTTTCGGCCGTGCGAAAAGCGTCATCGAGCTCGACCAGCATTCCCCGGTTCTGGGCGTTGCGTGTGTCCGGCCGATTCAAGAGGATCCTGACGATCCGGCCCCCCTCGAGGCTCTCGTACTTCACGAACTCGTACTCGGGCATATCCGGCCATCCTTTCCTGGTTTCCTCCTTCGACACGATAACGGAACATTGGTTCTCAAAAGATGTCGAACACGTGACGGGCCCTCGGGCAAGCCCCGGCACGCAGGTAGCACCTGCACGGAGGATGGCTTACCATGACGAACGTTCTGCGGGCGACGGACCAACAGCGGAGGGGACAGCATGGGAATCTACAATCACACCGGCCAGGTCGTCACAGACCTCGATCGGGCGAAACGCTTCTACCAAGAGGTGTTCGGATTCAAGTTCTGGTACGAAATCCAACCTCCCGACGAAGCGACGGCCAAGCTCAACTGCCTCGAGCCCCCTCTGGGGATTACGGCTTCGTACCTTGTCCTGGATGGCTTCGTGCTCGAGCTCATGCACTATTCGGCGGCGGGAGCCGGCGCGCCCTACCGCACGCGCACGATGAACGAACCTGGGCTGACGCACCTTTCGATATCGGTGGACGACGTTCGCGCGACAGCGACCAAGGCCGTCGAGTACGGCGCCGAGATCATTGAGGAGAGTGACCTCGGCATGGCCCTTTTCATTCGAGATCCCGATGGCCAACTTCTCGAGCTCCTGCCCGAGGCCTACCGCTCGAACCTGCCTCCCAAGCCATAGCGCCACTACGGTTAGCATCGAACTTCGGCTGCGTGGCGAAAGCCCTCGGTACAGTACGCTCCAGGTGGAGGACGAAAATGGACCTTTCATATAGCGATGAACAGCAGCACCTGCGGGAGAATCTCTCCAGTTTCTTCTCGAAGGAGTCAACGCCCGAGCGCGTACGCGCAGCCGAGCCCAGCGGATTCGACGTGGAGCTCTGGGACAAAATCACCGCAATGGGTCTTCCGGCGATGGCCGTACCCGAGGACCTTGGCGGGGGCGGGGCGTCGGCGCTCGACCTGGTGCTCACCGCCGAGGAATTCGGAAAGAGAATCCCGCCCGCACCGCTCATCGAGGCTGTCGCCGCGACGAATTTGCTCGGACGGCTGAGTGCCACCACAAAGTCAGATGGCGCTCGACAGCTCCTCGCTGATGCGGTCGCTGGGAACGCCCTGGTCAGCATCGTCCTCAACCCCCTCGTCGCAGGGGTGGCCCGACTGGTTCCGGCCGGTGCGGTGGCCGATGCCGTGCTCGCCCTCGACGGCGACGAGGTTGTCGCCTTCCGATCATCTGCGGTGAGCCCCCGCTCGCCGCTCGCGGTCCCGTCGAACCTCGGCACCGCCCCGTTGGCAGACCGAGGCGCCGGCGTCGATGACAGGGTCGTCCTCGCCTCGGGAGCCGAGGCGGTGGCAGCGTACGGGCAGGCTCGCCAAGAGTGGCAGCTGCTCATGGCCGGGGCCATGGTCGGCCTGGCCCAGACCGCCATCGACATGGGCGCTGACTACGCGCAGCAACGGCACGCCTTCGGGGTGCTCATCGCCTGGTTCCAGACGGTCCAGCACCGCCTGGCCGACGGCATCACTTCTCTCGAAGGGGCCCGGCTCCTGACCTACGAGGCGGCATGGGCGGCCGACGAAGGACTCGCGAACACTCCGGCTCTGGCCTCAATGGCCTTCTTGTTCAGTTCCGAGATGGCCTTTCGGGTAGCCGCCGAAAGTCTGCATCTCCATGGCGGTTACGGCTACACACTCGAGTACGACATCCAGATGTACTTCCGTCGGGCCAAGGCCTGGCCGTTGGCCTATGGCGATCCCAAGGACGCCTACGGTTCGCTTGCAGCTCAGCTATTCGAGCACGAGGAGCGCTGACATGGATTTCACCACAGTCGACAGCCTGGCCGAGCATCGCGAGGCGGCCCAGCAATGGGTGGAGAAGAACGTCCAACCGGGCTGGGCCTGGGAGCAGTACACATCGGGCACGCACCACACCCCCGAGCTCCACGCACAGCTCGCGCACGATGGCATTCTCGGAGCCGGCTGGCCGCTCGAATACGGGGGGAGTACCACCGACCCCGGCTACGCCCGAGCTGTGCTTGACGCCGTCTCCGATGCTGAGCTCTACATGGACGGATGGGCCACGACCAATATGGTCCTGAGAACAATCGGGCACGTCGGGACAGAGGAGCAGAAGAAGGAAATCATCGGCGGCGCCCTCAAAGGAGAGATTCTGATCGCCCTCGGCTATTCGGAGCCCGACTCTGGCTCCGACGTCGCTGCGGCAAAGACGCGTGCGGTGCTTGACGGAGACGAATGGGTCATCAGCGGCCAGAAGATGTTCACGAGCACGGCGCAGTCCTGCTCACACGTCTTCGTCTTGGCCCGCACCAATCTCGACGTGCCCAAGCACAAGGGCCTGACCATGTTCTTGGTCCCCACCGATGTCGACGGCTTCGACCTCCAACCGATCTACACCCTGGGAGGGCAGCGCACGAACGCGACGTTCTACAGCGATGTACGGATCCCCGACTCCCTGCGGATTGGTGGTGTCGACGAAGGATGGCGGGTCATGCGCGTGGCCCTGGTCTACGAGCGTGGTGGAGGAGGCCGAACCTCTGCCGGTCCCACCTTGGCGGAGCGGGTGGCGACATGGGCCAGGTCGACGAACCGCACCGACGGCGAGACCTACTACGACGATTCCAGAAATAAGGAGCGCTTGGCGCGCATCGCCATCGACGAAGAGGTTGCTCGTCTGCTTGGGATGCGGGTGCGCTGGATGAACGAAATCGGCGAGCTCCCCGGCGTCGAGGGTTCCATGACCAAGCTGTTCTCGAGTGAGGCAGACCTCCGTCACTACAGCGAACTGGTCGACATGCTCGGGCCCGAGGGGGTGTTGCGGCCCGAGTCGGGCGATGCACCACTGGATGGTGAACTCGAGCACCACTTTCGCTCGACGGTGGTCGGCACCATTTACGGGGGAGCCAGCGAGATCCAACGCGAGATCATTGCCGAGGGCCGTCTGGGGCTGCCGCGCAATCGGCCGAAGCAGTGACCGGACAAGGAGCACCGCCCCCGGACACGCCGACACTTGGCGGGAAGGTCGTCGTCGATCGTGAAGCCTGCATGGGTTCGGGCAATTGTGTCTACTGGGCTCCAGAGGTCTTCGATCTGGACGACGACGGTATCGCCGTCGTCCACGGCGACCTCGCCGGAAACGAGGACCAGGTGCGCGTGGCAATGGTGAACTGCCCGACATCGGCCATCAAGATCGTCGACACGTAAGGGAACCGCGTTGACCGGCGTCCTCGGATCGCGTTTCGAGAGCAGGGCAGATTGGCAGGCGAGGGGGCGGCGAAGGACCCTCCGGGCGAAAGGGTGTGGAGATGACTGAGGCGATCGAACCGTTCACGATCAACGTTGACGATTCGCTCCTCGATGACCTGCGGGATCGGCTGGCCAGAACCCGATTCCCCGATCAGATCGAGGGCACCGGTTGGGATTACGGGATTCCGATCGATTACTTGCGGGAGCTCGTCGACTACTGGCTCCAGACGTACGACTGGCGAGCAGAAGAGACCCGGCTGAACCAGATCGATCACTTTCGCACGACCATCGACGGGCAATCACTCCATTTCGTCCACTCCCGATCACCCGATCCCGACGCCTTTCCGCTCCTTCTCATCCACGGTTGGCCGGGCTCCATCGTCGAATTCCAGGATGCCATCCCGATGCTCACCCTTCCGGAGGCACACGGCGCTCAATCGTCAGACTCCTTTCACGTCGTTGCGCCGTCCCTGCCCGGATACGGCTTCTCCGAACCGACGCGAACCACGGGATGGGACGTCCGTCGTATCGCGCACACGTTCATCGAGCTCATGAGCAAGCTGGGCTACCCGCGGTACGGAGCGCAAGGTGGGGACTGGGGCGCCCAGGTCTCGACCCGGATCGCCTCGTACGATCCCGAGCATTGCGTGGGACTGCACCTCAACATGCCGGTCGGCAGCCCACCACCCGAACCGGGTCCGCTGAGCGACGAAGAGCAAACCGACCTGGCCGCGATGGCGGAGTTCCAGAAGCTGGAATCCGGCTACGCCAACGAACAGGGAACCAAGCCCCAAACGCTCGGAGTCGGACTCAACGACTCTCCGGCCGGCCTCTTGGGCTGGATCGTCGAGAAGTTTCGGGGGTGGAGCGACTGTGACGGTGATCCCGAGACGACGTTCACCAAGGATCAGCTCATCACCAACGTGATGCTGTACTGGGCGACAGGGACGATTGCCTCATCGGCGCGGCTCTACCGCGAGACGATGCAGGGGGGCGCACTCGCTGAGCCGTTGCCCTTCATCGAAGTGCCGACAGGAGTTGCCCGCTTTCCCAAGGAGATCCTGCGCTGGCCCCGCTCGTGGGTCGAGTATCAGTACAACCTGACGCAGTGGACCCCCATGCCCCGCGGCGGGCACTTCGCAGCCATGGAACAGCCCGAGTTGTTCGTCGACGACGTGAGGAGCTTCTTCCGTACCGTGCGGTAGGCGGGACAGGCCGGCCCTCCACTGAGAGTCAGCCTTTCAAAAGCGAACCTTGCGTGTTACACTCCCGAAAATTGTCTCCCACCAGGGAGGTAATTCGAGAGGGGGGTGCATCGCATGTCAGACCTTGGTGGGATAACCGCGCTGGTGAATTCGTATGCCCTCCTGCTCGACGCGGGCGACATGGATGCAGTGACGGCACTCTTCGCACACTCGACATGGCGGTCGGAACCCGACGGCCACGTGTTGCGCGGCATCGAAGAGATCAGGCCGGTCTACGAGCAGCTGAAGTCCCCTGAAGGCGGTCCCCGCACGAAGCACTTGCTCACAAACCTCACCGTGGACGTCGAGGCGGGGGCGAGCACCGCTTCCGCCCATTGCTACTGGACGGTCCTCCAGAACATCGCGCCCGGCAGCCCGATCAACGTCATCCTTTCCGGTCAGTACACCGACAAGTTCGAGAAGGTCGATGGAGCATGGCGCTTCGCCGACCGACTCATCACGGTCGACCTGACCGGGGACGCGTCGGCGCACGTCGACTAGCGCTCCCCATCGACGAGCGGGTCCTTGCCCTCATCGATACTCGGCTGGCGGGCCCTCCAGGATCACGGTCTTGGTCTCGAGGAATGGCAGCAAGCCTTCCGTGCCGCCCTCTCGGCCAATTCCGGACTGCTTGAAGCCGCCAAAGGCGATCCCGAAGTCGGTGTGGAACGCGTTGTGACCGACCGTTCCTGACCGCAACCGTCGGGCTACCTGTCGGGCTCGGTCGACATCCTGGGTGAACACGGAGGCGTTCAGTCCGTAAATCGTGTCATTGGCGATCCTTATCGCCTGATCTTCGTTGTCCGCCGGGATCACCGAGAGTACCGGTCCGAAGATCTCCTCCTGCGCGATGGTCGATGCATTGTCCACGTTGGCGAATACCGTCGGCTCGACGTAGTACCCGCGGTCGAGTCCCTTGGGCCGCCCGCCACCGGTCGCGAGGGTGGCACCCTGTTGCGTGCCCGTGGCGATGTAGCCCTCGACACGATCACGCTGACGGGCGGAGACCAGCGGACCCATCTGTGTCGTCGGATCGAACGGGTCACCGACCCGAACCTGCGAGAAGGCGGTCGACAATGCGTCGACGAATTCATCGTGGCGAGTGCGGTTGACGATGATCCGGGTGAGAGACGAGCACACCTGTCCGGTGAGGGCACACTCGGCACCGGCGAGAGTGGCAGCGGCCGCGCCGAGGTCCATGTCGTCGAGAATGACGGCGGCCGATTTCCCGCCCAACTCGAGCGTGCAGCGGGCGATGCGTTCGCCGCAGATCGAAGCGATCCGCCGGCCCGCCGCGGTCGACCCCGTGAACGTGATCTTGTCGACCCGGTGGTCGCGCACCAGAAGTTCGGACACCTCCCGGTCGGCGGTGACGACGTTCAGCACGCCGGGCGGTAGACCCAGGGATTCCGCGATCTCGGCCACGATGTAGGCCTCGCCGGGTGCTTCCGGCGAGGCCTTCAGGATGACCGTACAACCGGCAAGCAGGGCGGGCGCGATTTTGTACGTGAGGAGTCCGATCGGGGCATTCCACGGGATGATGGCGCCCACCACGCCAACCGGTTCCCTGACGAGGAGCCCGAATTCGCCCATCGACGGCTTTGCCTGTTCCTCGAAAGGAAAGGTCTTCGCCAGGTCTGCGTAGTAGTCGAAACCACCGGCGATGCTTTCGGACCCGTAGCGGGCAATGAGATGCAGCACGCCGGACTCACGCGGCCAGATCTGACCGATGTCCTCCGCCCGTTCACGGATACCGCCGGCGATACCTCGCAGGAACTCGGCCCGCTCCTCGTGTCGCATCATGGGCCAGGGTCCCTCGTCGAAGGCCCGACGGGCGGCGGTGACCGCGCCGTCAATGTCTGCCGCCTGCGCTTCAGCGACGCGGAAGTAAACCTCCTCGGTGCCTGAGTCGATCACGTCGATGGTGCTGTCTGACGATGGCTCAGCCCATTTGCCGTCGATGAAGAACCGATCGGCATGCTGAATCGGCGCGGTGGCCTCGTTGGTCAAACTCACCTGTTCCTCCCTCGTGAATTCTGGCGTACAGGTGCCCGCTTCGCACCTTGCGGGCAGCGTAGCCATCCGACGGCCTGCTGTGTAGTCCCGTAAGCAAAAGATGAGGGCGGCGTGCACCGATGGCGCGCCATTGGGAAATAGGTGGCGCGAAAAGAGGGCACAGGCCTGTCCTTTGGGGCTGATCGGTGGCACACTGCGTAGGCGACCCGGAATCGGGCCGTCATCGCGCAGGGGGTGCCGACATGAAAACGCACGCAGCTGTCCTCTATGGCCGGGGCCAGGATTGGCAGATCGAAGAGATCGACCTGGACCCGCCGCGAGAGCTCGAGGTCCTGGTCAAGTGGGAAGCGGCCGGTCTGTGCCATTCGGACCAGCACCTGCGTGGGAGCGACGTCGGGGAACAAGAGACCCAAGAGGCCCCCCAGCAGGCCGTCGGCGGGCTCTTCCCCATCGTCGGGGGCCACGAGGGCGGCGGGGTGGTGCTCGAAGTCGGCCCGGGCGTGCGCAGCCTGGCCGTGGGCGACCACGTGGCGGCCAGCTTCTTCCCCATCTGCGGGCACTGCAAGATGTGCATCACCGGGCACTCCAACCTCTGCGACATGGGCGCGTCGACCTTCTTGCCCGGCCAGATCACCGACGGCACCATGCGCTATCACCTCAAGGGCGAGGACCTCAACGTCATGGCCAAGGTCGGCACCTTCGCCGAGCACAGCGTGGTCCACGAGGCCTCGTTGGTCAAAGTAGATGCAGACCTTCCGCTCAACGTCGTGGCCCTGGTGTCGTGCGGGGTGACCACCGGATGGGGCTCGGCCGTCTACCGGGCCGAGGTCAAGCCGGGCGAGACCGTGGTCGTGATCGGGGTGGGCGGCGTGGGCATCAACGCCGTCCAGGGAGCGGCCATGGTCGGGGCCAAGAACGTCATTGCGGTGGACCCCGTCGAGTTCAAGCAAAAGGCTGCCCTCGACTTCGGGGCCACCCACAGCGCGGGGTCGATCGACGAGGCCATCCCCTTGGTGCGCGACCTCACCCGGGGCGAGATGGCCGATGCGGTGATCTTGGTCCCGAGCATCATGTACGGGGACCTCATGGAGGGCGCCCTCGCCATGACGGGCAAGAACGGCACCTGTGTCGTCACGGGCATGGCCCCGCAGGCGCAGACCGAGTGCAGCATCAACCTGTTCGAACTGGCCATGTGGCAAAAAGAGGTCAGGGGCGTGGTCTTCGGCGCCGCCAACCCCCGCTTCGACATCCCCAACCTCTTGGCGCTCTACAAAGAGGGCAAGCTCAAGCTCGACGAGCTGATCACCCGTTCCTATCCGCTCGACCAGATCAACCAGGGCTACCAGGACATGCTCGACGGGGTGAACATCCGCGGCGTCCTCACCCTCGGCTGAGCGACGGCGTCAGGCCTTCGGCACCCCAGGGGGGTCTGCTGCCCGTCAGGGCGTGCGGGCACTGCGGAGATTCGAAGATCAGACCCGTCGCGCCGTGCGGGATCCTCGACGTCCGTTCTCCAGGTGACACACGCAGGCGGGCGTGGCAAACTATAGAGAATGGGAATTGCGAAAAGAGGTCGGGGAGGGGACGCAGCCCAAATGAGTAGCCGAGAGTTGTTCGGTGCCGGCGGCACGCCCCGGGTCATCGTGGTCGGAGCCGGCTTTGGCGGTATCGGTGTCGGGGTGAAGCTGAAGAAGGCCGGGATCGACACATTTACGATCTACGAGTCGTCGCTCGGCGTCGGTGGTACGTGGTGGGACAACACGTACCCCGGGGCTGAAGTCGACGTGAACTCGAACCTCTACTGCTTCTCGTTCAAGTCGCAGGAGTGGACCCGTACGCACGCCCAGCAGGCCGAACTCCAAAAGTATCTGGAGGAGACGGTCGACGAGTTCGAACTTCGGCCTCACCTACAGCTCGGTGTCGCGGTTGCATCGGCCGCGTGGGACGACGAACGCCACATCTGGTCCGTCACTCTCGAATCGGGAGCAGTCGACGAGTGCCATGTGCTCGTGAGCGCCGTTGGTTTCTTGAACATCCCTCGCTACCCCGAATGGCCCGGTCTCGAAGACTTCTCCGGCCCGAAATTCCACACCTCCCGCTGGGAGCACCAGCACGACCTGACGGACAGGGTCGTCGCCCTTGTAGGAACGGGCTCCACGGCGGCACAGATCGTGCCCGCCATTCAGCCAATCGTAAAGAAGCTCTACGTGTTCCAGCGTGAACCCGGATGGGTCATGCCCAAAGGAGAGCGTGACCTGTCCGACGTCGAGCGCCGACAATTCACGAAGCCCTGGCGTCGCGCTCTCGACCGGGCCAAATTACGGGTCTTCGTCGAAATGAGCCTGTGGGGTGCGGCGATGTTCCGACCCGGCACCAAGCTCAACAATCTGCGCGAGCAGGGCTGCCTGGAGTACATCGCCCACGAGTTCGCCGACCGCCCGGATCTACGCGAGGCCGTCACGCCCAACTATCCCTACCCGGGGAAACGGCCGATTCTGGCCAGCACGTACTATCCGGCTCTCAAGAAGGAGAACGTCGAACTCGTCCCGCACGCCGTCTCGCGCGTCACCACGACCGGGATCGTCGACGACGAAGGCGTGGAGCGAAAAGTCGACATCATCGCCATGGCGACCGGATTCCAGGCTGCCAACTATTTGGGCCGCATGGAGATCACCGGGCGCAACGGCGAGACCCTTCACGACCATTGGGCCGGCGAACCCCGGGCATTTCTCGGTATCACGGTGCCGGGCTTTCCCAACTTCTTCATGTTGTACGGACCTGGCACGAATGGCGGAGAGCTCGTGATGACGTTGGAATCCCAGGGTGAGTACGCCGTACGGGCCGTCAAGCGCATGCGCCGCGAGCGAGTCAGCGCCATCGAGGTCAAGCCGCTGTACGAGGCCATCTGGTACGCCTGGCTCCAATCGAAGATGGAGGGGACGTCGTGGACGATGAGCAACAACTACTTCAAGTCCGCGACCGGCAAGATCGTGACCCAATGGCCCTCTGGGAATCTGGTGTACCGCTTCCTCACCAAGGTCTTCGGCCGGATAGCGGAGACCACCAGATGTCGGGCCGTATGACGCTGGCGCCGGCGTTGGCACGCAGTCGGTTGCCGTCCCGGCGGTTTTTCGTCGCCAGAAGGAGTCATTCATGTCAATGACGCTCGGTATCGATCCACTCGATCTCGTCGATCCGACGCACTACCAACGCCACGGCCGCCCCGATCAGCTGTGGGCGCAGTTGCGGGCCGAGGCCCCGGTGGCCTACTTCGAACCGCCGGGCTACCCGCCGTTCTGGGCCATCACGAAGCACGCAGACCTCACGACCGTCGCCTCGCAACCATTGATCTTCTCCAGTGCGAAGGGAATCACGCTCGATCGCGGCGCCGAGGAGATAGCGGAGGCCATGGCCACGTACGAGATGATCGTCTTCCTGGACCCGCCACGGCACGGACCCGTGCGCAGCCTCGCCAACAAGGAATTCTTGCGGAGCAGGGTGCGTGCGCGCTTCGACGACATCGGCCGCATCGCCACCGAGATCGTCAATGACGCGGCAACCGGCGGCGAGGTGGCGGAGTGCGACTTCGTCAGTACCTTCGCTACTCGTCTGCCCCTCGAAGTCATCGCCTGGGTGCTCGGTGTGCCCAAGCCTGATTGGGAACGGTTGCTCCGGGCCACCGACACCGTCATCGGAAAGGAAGATCCGGAGTTCCGGCTGCCGGGCGAGAGCCCGGACGAGGCGCAGATGCGTGCGCAGATCGAGATGCACACGTACTTTCAGGCATTGATCGAGGATCGACGCCGCAATCCCGGAGAGGATCTCGTCACGCTCTTGGTGCAGAGCACGATTGATGACGTGCCGCTGACGCTCGAACAGCTGACCGGCTACTGCGAACTGCTGGTCGAAGCCGGCAACGAGACGACCCGTGACGCAATTGCGGGTGCCATGCAGGCCTTTTGCGAGTTCCCCGACCAATGGGAGAAGTTGAAGGCGCATCCCGAACTGTTGCCCGACGCCGTCGAGGAGATCCTTCGCTGGGTGACCCCTATCAACTACTTCGTTCGGACTGCCACGCAGGACTACGAGTTGCGCGGCCAGACCATTCATGCCGGCGACAAGGTGATTCTCTTTTGGGCCTCGGGAAACCGCGACGAGGAAGTGTTCGAGGACCCTTTCGAGTTCCGCATCGACCGTCGCCCAAATCAGCACCTGGTTTTCGGATTCGGGCCGCACCTGTGCATGGGGGCGCACCTCGCTCGGGCCGAGCTCGAACAGATGTTCAGGATCTTGCCGTCCCGAATGACCTGGTTCGAGCAGTCGGGACCGGTGGAACGGATGAATGCATCGGTCAATGAGGCGATCAAACACCTGCCCCTCCGGTACAAGATGGTCTAGGAGCGGGCGAAACGAGTTGATGGCGCCGGCTGCGGCCAGGCGCCACCGAGATGGACCTCAGGCACCGTCGGTGTGTCTGAGCCGGCGCAGAAGAAGGAGACGCAATGGACAAGACGAGCATCTACTCCTGTGATGATCACTTGGACCTCAATGCCGTACCGCGGGAAGTGTGGTCGTCCCGGCTTCCAAAGGCACTTGTCGAACAGGGTCCACATGTCGTCGAACGGGACGGAGCGGCCATGTGGGTCTCGGGTGACCGCGTCCACGGCCGAAGCGGAAGGCCGCCGGGCGCGGACACGGAAAAGATGAAATCGCTCAGTGCCATCGGCAGGGCAGGTATCGAGGACGACGGCTATCGGGCCGGTACCCCGAAGCTGCGCCTGGAGGACATGGACCGAGACGGGATCTGGGCCTCCGTCATCTACGGGCCCATGCCCCTGACGCTGTCGATCCCGGAGCCCGACCTCCAGGACGTGTGCTACGCGGCGTGGAACGACTGGGCGATCGAAGAGTTCAACGCCGCGGCGCCCGATCGCCTGTGCGCGCTGGCCTTCCTGCCCAACCACTCGCCGGAGGCTGCTGTGGCCGAGCTCGAACGCGTCGCCGGGCTTGGGCACCGTGGTGCGATTCTCGACGTCTTCGAGATCGACGCCACCGAGAAGAAGTGGGACCGCCTCTGGGCCGCAGCTGCCAGCACGGGGCTGCCCCTCAGTTTCCACATCAAGGGTGGTGCCTCACCCAGGCTGAGCTACCAGATCGGCAAGTGGCAATCGGCTGCATTCGCGTCCCTTCTCCCACTGCAGTTGGACGAGGCTCTCGCCATCATGATCTTCTCCGGCGCGCTCGAGCGGCATCCCGGCTTCCGGCTGGTGCTGGCCGAAGCCGGCGTCGGATGGATTCCCTACTACCTGAGCCGCATGGACATGGAGTGGAACAACCTCAAGGACGCAATCGACTATGCGCCGAGCATTCCGCCAAGCGAGCTCTTCCGGAACCAGATCATCACCACCTTCGAGGAGGAGGAATTGGCCCTCCACGCCATTCCGCTCATTGGTTCCGACGTGTGCATGTGGGCGGCGGACTACCCGCACACCGACAGCACGTTCCCCGAATCGCAGCGGGCGATCGAGGAAACCCTGGGGGCGCTGCCCGACAACGACCGTCGAAATGTAACGGCGCTCAACTGCGCCCGGCTCTACGGGTTCGAGTATGTCGCCTGAGGAACCTGCGGGGACCGTCGTTGGCTTCGACCATGTTGCTCTCCCGATGCAGGACCCCGAAGCCACCGTGGCGTTCTACCGTGCGCTGGGCCTGGAGGTCAGGGAGAACGAATATCTGGTCCAGGTGTATATTGGAAATCAGATGATCAATTTTCATCGCCCGGAGGTCTGGCAGCGAGAATTCTCGCTTCGTGCACCCGCTGCCCGACCCCCCTGTGGTGATCTCTGCTTCGTCTGGAATGGTTCCGCAGATGCGCTCCGACATCTCCTCGATCGGGCCGGAGCGCAAGTGGAAGAAGGTCCCGTGGAGCGCGAAGGTGGCCGACAAGCAGTCGGCTCGAGCGTCTATGTGCGTGACCCGGATGGCAACCTTTTGGAATTCTTGAGCTATTTGGAGGGTGGGGCACGTGCCGGCTGATGTCGTGATTCGCGGTGGAACGGTCTATGACGGGAGTGGCGAGCCAGGACGGGTCGCCGACGTCGCGATCAGTGACGGGGTGATCGAGGAGATCGGCCCCAACTTGAAGGGGAAGACCGAGCTCGATGCCTCGGGCTGCGCGGTCGCACCCGGGTTCATCGACATCCACACTCACTTCGACGCCCAGGTGTTCTGGGATCGCGAGTTGAAGCCCTCGTCCTACCACGGCGTGACGACCGTCGTGGCCGGAAACTGCGGATTCACGATCGCCCCGTGCCGACCCGAGCACCACGACGTGATCGTGCGTACGCTGGAAGGCGTCGAAGGGATGGACGCAAACTCCCTGACGGCGGGGATCGTCTGGGAGTTCGAGACCTTCCCCGACTACCTCGAGTTGGTCGCGCAACGAGGGACCGCTCTCAACTTCACGGCGTACATCGGCCATAGCGCCCTGCGGCTCTACGTGATGGGCGATGCAGCGTACGAACGTGCGGCCACTCCCGAAGAGATCGACACGATGTGCCGGCTGGTCACAGAAGCGATCGGCATCGGTGCTGCTGGGTTCTCGACCAGCTTCTCGTTCGCTCATCGCGGCGTGGACGGCAAACCCGTGCCGAGCCGATTCGCCGAAATGGACGAAGTCGAAGCCCTCTTCATGGCAGCAGGCGCGACCGGCAAGGGAGTTGTCCTCACCACGCCCGGGTGGCAGTGCGAGTACCCCGACGTCTGGAAGTGGCAGCCACGGGTCGGTCGACCCTTCACCTGTCCCCTTTTCAGTTCCGCCGGCGGCCAGCACCTCGACATCGTCAAGCTGCTCCAGGAGGGCAACGCCAATGGGGCCAACGTGTGGCCACAAGTCACACCACGGCCCTTGACGATGCAATTCACCCTCGCCGACGCCTACAACCTCAATACGGGCGAGGTCTTCGGGGAGCTGATCAAGGTAAGCCGCGAGGTCCGCAAAGCTGCCTTCCGTGATCCGGAATGGCGGGCGCGGGCGGACAAGGACTTTGCGGCGAGCACCACGGGAATGAAGCCACGCTGGGAGACCTTCGAAGTCTCCGAATCTGACATGTTTCCCGAGCTCGTGGGTCGGCGCGTGGCGGATATCGCCAAGGAGCGGGGCGTCTCGCCCTTCGACGTGATGTGCGAGCTCTCCCTGGCCGAAGACCTGAAGACCCGCTTCCGGGCCTACATCGCCAACGATGACCCCGACGCTGTGGGTCTGCTGCTCAACGAAAAGCACACGGTGCTCGGCCTGACTGACGCCGGCGCACACGTGGACCAGCTGTGTGACGCCCCCCTCCCCACCGATCTGCTCGGAAACTGGGTACGCGAGCGAGGGACGATGTCGCTGGAGAAGGCCGTTCGAAAGCTGACCGGCGAACCTGCGGACATGTTCGACTTCTCCCGGCGCGGCTATCTACGCGCGGGGTATTTTGCCGATGTCTGCGTGTTCGATCCTGAAACCGTCGCGCCGGGAGCGCTCCGGCGGCTGCGTGACCTTCCGGCAAATGGTGAGCGGCTGACGGCGGAGACGCCGAGCGGCGTCCGGCACGTGCTGGTCAACGGTGCGTCGATCCGCAAGGACGAGGTGCAGCTCGACCTCGACCTCGAACGGCTCCCCGGGGTGCACGCAGACTTGGCGTAGGTTCGACAGAATGTGCCGGACTGACTGAATCGAGGAGGACAGACTGTGGGCTCACTACTGACAGGTAAGGTCGCGATCATCACCGGGGGTGTTGCCGGCATCGGGCGGGGAACGGTCGACCGCTTCGTCGAAGAGGGAGCTCAGGTCGTCATCGCCGACGTTGACGCGGAGCGGGGCGAGAAGATCGCCGAACAGCTGGGGGCATCGGTTGCCTTCAAGAGGACCGATGTCTCGAGCCCCGAGGATGTCCAGGCCGTCGTGGACTTCGCCGTCGAACACTTCGGCGGGCTCCACGTCATGTTCAACAACGCCGGGATCGGGTCCAAGCTCGGTGCATTTCTCGACATCGACCTTGGCGATTTCCGCCGTGTGATGGACGTCAATCTCTATGGGGTACTGCTCGGCTGCCAGTACGCGGGGCGCCACATGAAGGAGAACGGCGGGGGCTCCATCATCAACAACTCTTCGATTGCCGGAATCATGGGCGGCGGCGGCGTCACCGTCTACCGCTGCGCCAAGGCAGCGGTCGCGCACATCAGCAAGTCGATCGCGTGCGACTTGGGCCCGTTCAACATCCGGGTGAACGCCATCGCCCCGGGACACATACCGACGGAGATCACGAACTACGACATGGGACCGGTCATTCGTTTCACGCAGCCCTTCCCACGGCAGGGCTCAGTGGTCGACGTGGCGAATGCCGTCGTCTACCTCGCCAGCGATTTGTCCGCCCAGGTGTCCGGCGCGATGATCCCGGTCGATGGCGCGACGGCTGCCGGCCCGCCGCCCGATCAGATGCAACAGCTCCTGGCGAAGGGGTAGATGCCGGGCGCGTGCTTGCCCCCGTGTGACCTCTCATCGCCGCGGGATGATGCGACGGCGTTCCGCGACCTCGGCCAATTCGTCCTCGGCGCTGAGAGGAAGTGTCCACCGTTCGAGATCGTCGATCGCCGAGAGGTGGCCGACAAGTTCCTCCGCAGATGGCGGCGTCGTGCTCTCGGTCATCCAGCCTTCGGCGACGCCGACGAACACACGAGCGTACCGACCCCCGATCACCGAGTAGATCCGGTGCGACACGTCGCACTGCTGGCTACACAGGTAGACGAGTAAGGGTGTGACGAATTCGGGATCGAGGAAGGACTCGAGGAGACCGAACGTCTCCCGGAGACGATCGCTCGCCGGTGCGTGTGCTCCACCTCGTACCTCAATATTCGTTCTCCCACTGGGAAGGAGGATGTTCGCGAGGATCCCCGATTCCCTTCCTTCGAGGGAGACGATGTTCATCAATCCCAGCAGCGCCGTCTTGGCAATGGAATACCCACCGCCCCCAGCTCGACCGAAGAACCCGGCGGACGAGCTCGTCAAGACGATCCGTCCGTAGCTGTTCCTCTGCATATGCACAAAGGCTTCCTGTGTCGCGGCAAATGGTCCCCGCAGGTGGACGTCCAACAGGTCATCGAGGTCAGCGATGCCGTGCGACGCGATGTCCGTCATGGTGGTGAACCCGGCGTTGTTGACGAGGATATCGATCGCCCATACCGGTCCACCGTCTCTTCGATCAAGGCTCGGCCGACGCTGGGATCCGCGATCGATGCCTCATGGGCAGAAGCCGTCCCTCCCGATGCGGTGATCTCCCCGACGACGGCCTCCGCCGTACTCCGACCGTCCGCCGTCCGGCCAATGTCGTTGACGACGACCACCGCACCTCTTCTCGCCAGCTCGAGCGCGTAGGTCCGGCCCAGTCCGTGCCCACCCCCCGTGATGACGGCCACTCGGTTATCGAACTGAAGGTTCACTTCTCGGTTCGCATTCGGAGATGGGAGGTGACGTGCCGTCCTCTGACCCGCCGCGTCAAGCCGCTGGGGTGAATTCCAGGTGAAGACTGGTCAGGCCCTGGAGAAAGTAGGTGTGGATGTACTCGTAGCGCCGTTGGCCCGCGGGGCCGTGTTCCGATTCGGAAATTCTGATGTCCTCCATACGGTCCAGGAAGCGCTCGATGGTCACCCTGGCCTCTGCCCGCGCCAGCGGCGCGCCGGCACACGTATGGATGCCGTGGCCGAAGGCGAGGTGCTGGCGCCCGTTCGGCCGGTCCAATTCGAACTCGTCCGGGTTCTCGAATTGCCGCGGGTCGCGGTTGGCCGCACCTGGAGCCACGAACACGGTCTCGCCCGCACGAAGCTCCACCCCGCCGACCGACGTGGTGCGTCGGGCCAAGCGGAACGAGCCCTGAATCGGGGTCTCGAGCCGGAGCATCTCTTCGATGAAATTGGGAATGCGCCGGCGCTCGTCGCGCAGCAGCTGTTGGAGTTCGGGGCGTTCGCCGATCATCCGCAGTGAAGCGGTGAGCAGGCGCACGGTGGTCTCCTGGCCGGCCGCGAACAAGTTGGCCGCAATCAGGGCCACGTCGTGGACCGGAGGCGTCGACCCGTCGGGAAACGTGGCAGTGGCCATGGCCGTCATGACGTCGCCCTGCGGATGGCGCCGTCGATCCTCGATGTAGGCCGTGAACTGGTCGTAGAGGTACTCGAGTGGCTTGTGGTCCTGCTCGCCCAGCGACCGTTCGGCCGGCCGGGTCGTCATGCGGGAGCGAATAGTGGCGAAATCGGCCTGGGGGACGCCGAGGAGGTCGGCCACGACCAGCAACGTGTAGGGGCCGGCGTACTCCTTGACGAACTCGCATTTGCCATTGGCCAAGAACTCGTCGATCTGCCGATCGGCCAGCCCCCACATGAACTCTTCGTTCTCCTTCATCCGCTTGGGGGTGATCAGGCGCATGAGCAGCCCACGCTGGACCGTGTGATTCGGCGGGTCGAACGAGGGCAGCTGATCGCTGAAGGGCAACTCGTCGCGATGGGCGTCGATCACGTCGCTGACGTCGTCCCCTTCGAGAGGGACCGGGAAGCCCGGGCCCGCCACCGTGTTGCACGACGACCAAGTGGTCGGGTTCGAGTAGACCTCGAGCGCTTCATTGAAACCGGTCACCATGATCACGTCATGGAAGGGCTCCCGCATCACCGGGCAGCGCGCCCGGATGTCGTCGTAGTAAGGGTGGGGATCGACGAAAAGCTCTTCGTCCTTGAAGAAGTCCCTCGACTCCACATAGGCATCAGTGTCCGTCATTGCGCCCTCCCAACCTCCGGGTACCCCTATTTATACTAACGGCAATCCCAAAGTCCTGCCCTGAGCGCGGCTACAGGGAACAAGCCGTGTCGTGGTGGGGTCCCGATGCCGTCAGCAGCGATACACCCGCTCCGCGTTGGAAGCAAAGAGCTTCTCGCGGTCATCGGGTCCCAAATCTGCGGTGAGCGTCGCGTAGGTGGTGTAGAGCTCATCGAAGGTTGAATGGCCGCTGTCGGGCGGGAAGTTGCTGCCGAAGAAGCACCGGTCGACCCCGAACGCCTCGAGAGCGTGGCCGATCCAGGGCTTGAAAACCTCCGCGTCGGTCGTGCCGAGCGGCATGGCCAGGCCGGAGAGCTTGCAGTGGATATTCGGGCCGAGGGAGGCCAGTCCGGAGATTCCCGCCTTCCACATTTTGAACTCGTCCTCGGAATTCGATCGGGGCCAGCCTGTGTGCTCGAGCACGATGGTCAGGTCGCCCCAGTCGGCCAGTGACGCTCGTCGCCCCCTCGAGCTCATCCGAATGCGCCATGAGATCGAACACCAAGTCACGCTCTTGGAGCGCGCGAAGGATGTCGGCATTGGGTACGGCACCCTCCAGGACGCTGCCCATCGGCCGAATCCCGCGGAAGCGGCTCGAGGCCATTTGCCGGTCGAGCTGGTCGATCGCCTCGGCCACAGGCAGATTCCCGTCGACCCCGCCGATGATGGCATCGGGATGACCCGTCCGCTGTGCCTCTTCGTCCTTCTCCATGGTCTCGGCCACGAAATCCGCCGCCGCCGCGACGTGCACGAACTTCTGCACGTTCCACTTGGCCGATTCGGAGAAGTACATCGGTCTGGTCGAAGTAACGGGCCCACCCTGAGATGTCGCCCATGCCGAGATCGGTCAGGCCGGTGAGATACGGGTACCAGTCGGTCCGCGCCGGATCCCACAGGTGGACGTGGGCGTCGACAATTCGCTCGATTTCCGTTGACATCAGTTCCTCCTTCGTGGCGGCCGACGATGCGTCGGAAACGCCTGTCGTGAGCTAGCCGTGGCTTGCGGTGACGATGGTGCGCAATGTGCCGTCGAGCCACTCCGGTATCGCCGGACCTCCAAAGGAGATGGTGGCGGCCGGGCTCGGGTGGCTGCGCAGACCGAACCACCCCGTCGAGACGACCAAGCTCCGCGCCGGACAGGGCACCACTCTCGGCATGCCCGACGAGGTGGGCGACGAGGTCAACGACGGTCTGGCGCTCGGACTCCTCGGCGGTCTCGACACTGATCGCGAAGGCGTCGATACGGTCTGAGGACGCCATGTGCGCGGCCCGAGCGAGTTGCGCCGCCGACTGCGCCCTGCTTCGTCCCCCTGCGGTCGCGGCGTTGGTGACGGTCACGACCCGGATCGGCCGTTCGGTCTCCGCCGAATAGTCCGACACCGCACGGACCCACCCGGCATCGGTGCGGACGTTCTCCGCAATCCCCGCGTGCTCGTCGAGGACCTGCTGCCACCCGTCGCCGGCCTTCACTCCCCCGCCGCCGACGAGGGCCACCACCACTGCGTCAAGGGGCCCGCTGTCACGTGCGGCCTGTGCCAGTTGCTCAGCCGCCGCACCGAATCGCTGCGCCGATGCCGCAACCGGCTGCGCAGCCACAGTGACGGTCTTGACCCCTTGCGCGGCGAGTGCATCGCTCATCGCCGCGCCCCAGGCGTCGTTGTCGGTGACGATCACACATGTGCGGACATGATCGGCCTGACGCTGGGGCTCCGCCGGCTCTTCGAAAACCGGGCCAAAGCGAGGGTTGCTGCCCCCATTCGTTGCTTGCGCCGCCTCGGCCGTAGCGAAGGCGACGGGAATGACCGTCTCGAGCGCGTGCGGCAGGGAGGTCACGTCTGCACTCCGGCTGACTTCGAGGAGCCGTGGCGGTCCGAGTAGCGCCAGCTCGGATCCGCCCGAGAAGATGATCTGTCCTCGGCACCAGGAGAACTCTTCGCTGGCCAGGTAGGCGCCGACGGGCCCGAGATTCTCCGGGGGCGGCATGGAGCCGAGATTCAACCCGCCGGTGTCCGTCATCGACCCGCCGGAACTCGTCCCCGCCGGTGGCCTCGCCCCCCCGCCGGTGACCATCCTGGTCGCGGCAATGGGAGAGAGTGCATTGACGGTCACCCCTGGGGGCGTGACCTGCCCGATCTGCCATGTGAGCGCTGCCACCGCGCGCTTGGCGCACCCATAGGCCCCCACGTTGGCCGGTCGCCAACCCGAACCCGAGGTGACACCCAGGATCTGGCCGTGCCCCGCCTTCGTCATGATGGGGAGCGCGGCGCGCAGGACGTTGAGGTACCCGTCGAGATGGACACTCAACACGGCGGCCCAGTCCTCCTCGGTGCCCGACGCGAAATCGGTGGGCCGGCTGATCCCGGCGACGTTCACCACGGCGTCAAGCGAGCCGAACTCGTCGACCAGCCCGGCGAAGAGGGCCTGCACCGCCTCCTGATCCGTCACCGATGTGTTCGATGCACGAGCCGCTCCTCCGGCATCGACGATCTTTTGTGCCGTCGTTCGCTCCGGATCGTCGATGCGACTCGACCCGTCCACCGAGACGACCGGGTCGAGTGTCACCACGAAGGCGCCGACGCGGCCCAATTCCTCGGCGATGGCGGCACCGATCCCGGCCGCCCCGCCCGTTACGACAACAACGCGCTGCTTAGACTTCGCCACGGCACTCGCCCCCTGTCATTTTCTCTGTCATTTCGTCGTCGCATCCTCGGCCGCGGAATAATCCAATTCGATATCCAGTCCCGCAAAATCGCCTTCCGCACGCCATTTGGCCAACATGTCGACGAAGCCCAAGAAGTCGCCTCGGCCACCACCATACGCGCCACTCCGCGGATTCATCGAACCGGGGTCGCCCTCGAAGTTGAGCCGTGACGGGGTACAGGCCGCCATGACCGAACTCGCATCCACATAACGGCTGACGATCTCTTCGACGTACTCGTCCTCCGCTTCCTGCTTCACGTCGAAGATCCGGACGCCGCGCTCTTCGAGTAGCTTGACCGTCGCCCCGATATGGGCCGCACCTTCCGAGTTGATGAGTGTGATGTTGGCGGTGATGACCGCCTGTTGGCCCGGTGCAGGCATGATGAACATGTTCGGAAAGCCGCTCGTCATCATGCCGTGCAAGGTGGCGACTCCTGGCGCCCACTTCTCGGCCATGCGCACGCCACCCCGGCCGATGATGTCGTGACCCGCCCGCCGAGGGAAGGGCGTGACCTCCGCCTCCCAGCCGGTGGCGTAGACGAGCAAATCGAACTCGAACTCCTGACCGTTGCAGATCAGGCCCTTCTCGGTCACCCGCTCGATGCCGGCGGGACAATCGACCAGCGTCACGTTCGGCCGGTTGAAGATGGGCAGGTACTCGTCGTGGAAACACGGGCGCTTGCACAGGTAGCGGTAGTAGGGCTTCAAGACCTCGGCCACCGCTGGATCCGAGACGATCTCGTCAACGCGGGACCGATGCTCCTCCATGATGGCGAAGTCTTCCTCCTCCGCGCGCAGCATGAATTCGTCGATCGACATACCCGGTTCCATCCGGGGGTTCCAGACCTTGGCCAAGTGGTGGGTCCAGCCGTCGTCGATGAGGTCGGTCTCCACCGGGAGCCCGTCCAGGCTGGCCTGGAAGTTGACCATGCGGTCGCGATGCCAGCCCGGATCCAGATCTTTCGTGAAGTCGTCGGGCGTCGGGCGGTTGCCACGAACGCCGACCGCCGACGGGGTCCGTTGGAAGACATAGAGGTGCTTCGACGATTCGGCCAGGGCAGGGATCAACTGAACCGCGCTGGCCCCTGTCCCTATGACACCGACCACCTTGTCGGCCAGCTTGTCCAGATTCCCGTGCATGTCGCCACCGGTGTACTCGTAGTCCCAACGGCCCGAGTGGAACGACTTGCCCTGGAACAACTCCATCCCCGGAATCGCCGGCAACTTCATCAGGTTGAGGATGCCCACGGCCATGACGACGTAGTGCGCCCGGATCTCGTCGCCGCGGTCGGTGCGGATGACCCACCGCGCGCTGTCCTCGTCCCATTCGGTGGTCTTGACGCCGGTGTGGAACAGCGCGTCGTCGAGCAGGTCGAACTTGCGCGCAATTGCTTCGAAGTGTTCGCGAAGTTCATCACCGAACGCGTACCGCAGCGTCGGGATGTAGTCCAACTCCTCGAGCATCGGCATGTAGACGTAGGACTGCACGTCGCACATCGCTCCGGGGTAGCGGTTCCAGTACCACGTCCCGCCGACTCCTCCGGCCTGGTCGATGACCCTGATCCGTTTCACCCCGGCCTTCCGCAGCTCAGCCCCGGCCAGGACGCCCGACATACCGGCCCCGACGATCACCACATCGACGTCATCAGTGATGGTGTCACGGTGTTCGAAGGGAGTGAACGGATCCTCGCGGTACTTCGTGAACACGCTGTCCTGGGTGAGGTCCCTGATGTCCGCCCGGCCCTCGATCAAGCGCTTGTCGCGCTCCTCCAGGTACTTGGCGTGGACTGCGTCCGGATCGAAGCGCGGCGTCTCGTCGGCGTTCTTCACGAAAGCCAACCTACCAAAACCTGCTCAGTTGCTCCTGAAGAACGACGCCATGACGACCCCAACCGAGCTCCCCCTCTTCCGTCTGCCCCCTGCGGAACGGCCAGCGCCCCGAGTTCCTCGGTGGAGCATAGTCGTGCTGCGTGGTCTCCTCGAGAGCCCTTCACGTGATGAGAGCCCTCTTCTTCCGCGGCTGAGGCGGCGACCTCGAGCTGCGGGTCGCTGCTAGACGCAGCCGTCTCGATGTGTTTACCATTGCTTTGCCCTCATTGAAAATGAGTGGCACGTATAACGCCATGGAGGCGCCGGAAGAGGGGGTCGGCAGTACATGAAATTCGGACTGGCATTCTCCAACATCGAGCCCTTCGCCGGGCCGGCGGCGGCCACCCAGCTGGCCCGGGCGGCCGAAGCGGCAGGCTTCGAGTCGGTCTGGACCGTCGATCACGTCGTGATTCCGGCGGAGTATCGCTCGGTCTACCCGTATGACCCCTCAGGGCGCATAGGCCCCGACGACACGAATTTTCCTGATCCGCTGATCTGGCTGACCTACATTGCGGCCGCCACCTCCACCTTGCGCTTGGGGACCGCCATCTTGATCCTGCCCGAGCGCAATCCCGTCGTTCTGGCCAAGGAGTTGGCGACCCTCGACTACCTCTCAGGTGGCCGGGTCATCCTCGGAGTCGGCGTGGGCTGGCTCAAAGAGGAATACGAGGCGTTGGGGGTGCCATGGGAAGGACGCGGTCGACGCGGCGAGGAGTCCATCGGCGCCATGCGGGCCCTGTGGTCCGAGGACCGGGCGAGCTTTGCCGGGGTCACCACGGCGTTCACCGATTGCTATCTGCGGCCCCAGCCCGTGCACGGGACGATCCCGATCCACATCGGTGGTCACAGTCAGACTGCGGCGCGGCGTGCCGGCCGCATCGGCGACGGGTTCTTCCCCTTCGGCGTCACCAGGAGTGAGGCGCCGGCTCTCCTCGACGTCGTGCGGCAGAGCGCCCAGGAAGCCGGTCGTGACCCGTCGTCGCTCGAAGTGACCATGGACAGCTTTGTCACGAACGGTGAAGAGGCCGTGAACGAAGTCAAGACCCTCGAGGCGCTGGGGGCGTCACGGATCCTCATCCCGGCCGGCATGTTCGGGAGCGATCCCGCCCCGGCCCTGCAGCGCTACGCCGACGAAGTGATCGCGCGGGTCTGAATCGACAAGCGCACCCCGGGGCCCGCGTCGGAAAACGTCACGCGAACCCGGTCCCCTCGAATATGAGAATGGACTGAGCGGCAGCGGTTGTCTGCTCTAATGGGTCCATGGTGCAACTTGTGGAGGAGACCGAGGCCCCGCGACGGGGTCGGCCGCGCCGATTCAGCTCACACACCGAGCGCCAGCTCCTCTTGGACGCCTCCGTGCGGGTGATGTCGGAGAACGGCTATGACGGGACCTCGGTCAACGACATCCTCGAAGAGGCCGGACTGTCCACGCGGGCGTTCTACCGGCAGTTCGATTCCAAGCAGGCGCTCCTGACCGCCCTGATCGAGCGCGAACGCGACCGGGTGGCGCACCACCTCGAGCAGGCGGCCAAGAGCGCCGACGGTCCCCTCGCCGCCGTCGAGGCCTGGATCGACGCCTTCTTGGACCTGCTCTACAACCCCGAGATCGCCCCGACGACCGCCATCTTCACCGCCCCGTCGGTCATGGCCTCTTACACCCTGGCCACCTCCTTGCCCGAGATGCAGCGCATGTTCTGCCCCCCGCTCATCAAGGCCCTGCGGGCCGGCCAGCGGGCCGGGGTCTTGAAATCGCCGTCCCCCGAGGCCGACGCCTACTGCATCCACGCCCTGGTGCACGCCGCCCTCGACGTGCACCACCGGGCCCGCCTGCCCAAGCGTTCGATCGTCAAGGCCCAGATCCTGCGCTTCGCCTGGCCCGCTCTCGGCCTTCGCCTCAAGCGCACCTGAGCGCGCCCGCTCAGCGGCTCGGGACCGGGCCCTCGAGCGCTTACGGGAGCGTCGTCTCGGGCAACGCCCAACGGTAGAGCTCGGCCGCGTTCAGGTGCGTCATCATGCGCAGTTCGTCCACCGGCAGGTGACCCCACACCCCCTGGATGACGGCCTGGGTGTTGGGCCATGTCGAGTCGCCATGGGGGTAGTCCACCTCGACCATGATGTTCTCGACGCCGATCGACCCTCTGGTCACGATGGTCTTCGGGTCGTCGATCGTGCAGAACCAGAAGTTCCGACGGAGAGTTTCGGCCGGGGTGAGTTCCCCGGGGTAGTCCTTCCCGTATCCCGAGCGCTGGTGAATTGTCTCGAGGCGGTCCAAGAGCATTGCGACCCAGCCGATGCCACCTTCGCTCAGAGCAATTTTGATCCCGGGAAAACGAGCCGGGACACCCGACCAGATCCACTCGGCGCAGGCGGTCAAGGACAGTTGGCCGAAGAGACTGGCTGAGAGACCGGCGGACTTCGCCTCCGGCGCAAAATCGGACGGAAGTCCCGAGGACCCGACATGCAGGGAGATGACCGTGTCGGTCTCCTGGCACGCCTGGAGCACGGGGTCCCAATAGTCAGTGAAGATACTGGGGAGCCCGATGCGGTGGGGCCGCTCGGGGAGCGTGAGGGAACGGAACCCTCTCTCAGCGTTACGGCGCACCTCTGCCGCCGCTTCCACGGGGTCGGCAAGGTACGTGATCCCGAGAGGGATGATCCGTTCGGGGTACGGCTGCCACCAACACTCGTACACCCAATCGTTGAAGGCCTTGGTGACCGCCAACCCGAGATCCTTGTCCTTGGCCGACGAGTAGACCCGACCGGAGAACCCGGTGATCATGGATGGAAAGTTGAGCGACGCCCACACGCCGTTGATGTCCATGTCCCTGATGCGAGCATCGATGTCCCAGCATCCCGGCCGCATCTGCTCGAAACGGTAGGGCTCGGGCGTGACGGTCTCAGGCCGGCGGCCCGCGACTGCGTTGGCACCAGGTTGGGTGTAGCGGTTCCCGTCGAACTCCCAGACCTCGTGGCCTTCGGGGGTCTCGACGACCTGAGGGGCGAAAGGCTGGAGACGAGCGGGGAGTCGCCCTTCGAACATGTCGGGCGGCTCGACCAAGTGGTCGTCGACCGAGACAACGGTGTAGAGCACCTGGCGTGGCTCAGGATCGGGCAGGAGGAACTCGGTGCCCGCTGACGTATCAACAGCATGAATGACACTCACCAGGCGAGTATCGCACGTTCTCGTGGTTTTGACCACGGACGTCGCGAAAATCCACAGACCTGCAACGGACGAGATCCCGGACCCCCGTACGGCCCGGCGGGCCTGGAATTACGGCCAAGCCCTCCACGAGGTGACGTCGATCGAGATGACCGGGCCCGGCAGTGGCATCTGAAGGTACTGGTCGTACTTTTCGCGGAGACGCTCGAGCGCGTGGCCGCGCACGTCGTCCGAAGTCACCACGGACGCAGTCCCATCGAGACGGATCCACCACAGGGCCGTCCAGTCCTCGGTGTAGTGGTCGATCAGGAGGGCGACGGATGGGGTCTGCCGGATGTTCTCGAGTCGGCGCAGGGCAAGCGATGACTTGGGTTTCGCATCAACCACCGAATAGGCAGTGTCGCCGTCCATGGCGAAACAGCACGGCACGATGTGGGGCCGGCCATCCGAACGCACAGTGGCAAGTCGCGCGACGCGAGCAGCGCGCACTCGACGACGCATCGTCGGACCGTCCATGCGCCCACGCTACTTGGGCATTATCGCCCCGGCGGAGGGATATCCGCTGCGATCGCACCCGGGACGTGGCGCCGTCCCCCCGCAGCCGACCTGGCCCCGAGGGCGGCGTGCACCGATGGCGCGCCATTGGGAAATAGGTGGCGCGAAAAGAGGGCACAGGCCTGTCCTTTGGGGCTGATCGGTGGCACACTGCGTAGGCGACCCGGAATCGGGCCGTCATCGCGCAGGGGGTGCCGACATGAAAACGCACGCAGCTGTCCTCTATGGCCGGGGCCAGGATTGGCAGATCGAAGAGATCGACCTGGACCCGCCGCGAGAGCTCGAGGTCCTGGTCAAGTGGGAAGCGGCCGGTCTGTGCCATTCGGACCAGCACCTGCGTGGGAGCGACGTCGGAGAACAAGAGACCCAAGAGGCCCCCCAGCAGGCCGTCGGCGGGCTCTTCCCCATCGTCGGGGGCCACGAGGGCGGCGGGGTGGTGCTCGAAGTCGGGCCGGGCGTGCGCAGCCTGGCCGTGGGCGACCACGTGGCGGCCAGCTTCTTCCCCATCTGCGGGCACTGCAAGATGTGCATCACCGGGCACTCCAACCTCTGCGACATGGGCGCGTCGACCTTCTTGCCCGGCCAGATCACCGACGGCACCATGCGCTATCACCTCAAGGGCGAGGACCTCAACGTCATGGCCAAGGTCGGCACCTTCGCCGAGCACAGCGTGGTCCACGAGGCCTCGTTGGTCAAAGTAGATGCAGACCTTCCGCTCAACGTCGTGGCCCTGGTGTCGTGCGGGGTGACCACCGGATGGGGCTCGGCCGTCTACCGGGCCGAGGTCAAGCCGGGCGAGACCGTGGTCGTGATCGGGGTGGGCGGCGTGGGCATCAACGCCGTCCAGGGAGCGGCCATGGTCGGGGCCAAGAACGTCATTGCGGTGGACCCCGTCGAGTTCAAGCAAAAGGCTGCCCTCGACTTCGGGGCCACCCACAGCGCGGGGTCGATCGACGAGGCCATCCCCTTGGTGCGCGACCTCACCCGGGGCGAGATGGCCGATGCGGTGATCTTGGTCCCGAGCATCATGTACGGGGACCTCATGGAGGGCGCCCTCGCCATGACGGGCAAGAACGGCACCTGTGTCGTCACGGGCATGGCCCCCCAGGCGCAGACCGAGTGCAGCATCAACCTGTTCGAACTGGCCATGTGGCAAAAAGAGGTCAGGGGCGTGGTCTTCGGCGCCGCCAACCCCCGCTTCGACATCCCCAACCTCTTGGCGCTCTACAAAGAGGGCAAGCTCAAGCTCGACGAGCTGATCACCCGTTCCTATCCGCTCGACCAGATCAACCAGGGCTACCAGGACATGCTCGACGGGGTGAACATCCGCGGCGTCCTCACCCTCGGCTGAGCGACGGCGTCAGGCCTTCGGCTTGAGCAGCTGCTCCAGGTTGGTCCGCGTCTGATCGTCCTTCCACTGGTTCCGTACGTCTCGATCGATCTCGCGGGCACCAGCATCCTCCATGGCTGCGAGCGCAAGGCGCCGTGTCGATGCCTTCGCCAACGCATACGCCCGGGCATCGAGCGAGGAGAGCTGCTCCGCCGCGGCCAGCGCTGCTGCCTGCAGCTCATCCCGCGGAAAACTCTGCTGCGCAATGCCGCTCCGACACGCCGCTTCGGCGTTGAGCAGCCCGGCATCGAAGATCAGCTGTTCGGCGTGGGGACCGCAGACATGCTTCAGGAGCTCGATGGCCACAATGGGAAACGACACGCCCACCTTCAGCTCGGTGACACCGATCCGCGCTTCTTCTGCGATCAGTCTCTTGTCGAAGGCCGCCGCGAGAATGCATCCGCCGGCAATGGCCGCCCCGTTGATCGCCACGACAGTTGGCTTCGGGCACCGGAAAAGTCGCACAAGGGCGTCGTTCAACGCCTCGAGCAAGTCGTCGGTGTAGCTCGTTGCATTGCTCAGGACCTCGTTGACGTTCAGCCCGGCGGAGAAGACAGAGCCTTCTCCGGTCAACACCAGGGCGGCGACCCCCGGCTCCCGCTCGCAGTAGTCGACGAATGTCGAGATCTCGCCCAGCACCTCCCGATCCAGCGCGTTCACCTTGTCACTTGCGAGCGCCAACACGGCCGTCGTTCCGGTGTGTGACAACGTGGTTCGCTTGAATTGCGGCGTCTCCGTCACCCCTCGATCCTTCCTGTTCTGCTCATCTACCCGACCCCGAGTAGGCCGGCAGCAAACTCCGTTGGTAAGTGGATCACACTTTCGTGATCAGCGGCGACACGCAGCCGCGCAAAGCACAGCGTCGCCGGCCCCGACGCCACGGGCCTCGTTCGGCGAAAGCGGATTTTGACAATACCATTTCTTTATAGAGCGGGGGCGACGCCGCACGAGGTGCGCCGCCTCGCCGTGCGGCGCGACAGCACTGCTCTGCGGTCGAGCCTCATCAGGACAGGGAAGACGCCGACATACTTGCCTGATGCGACGTCCCGACCGACCGTCCCGACGGGAGGACCCGTCGAAGCCGCTCAGGGCGGACGACACGCCGCACCACGGCCGTGAAGTCCTGGTGCTGCAGCATCTCGCAGCGGAGGATCCGGGCGCGTTGCGAACCTTGCTCGTCGACGCCGGGATGCGCCTGACCACGGTCGAACTCGACGAGGGAGAGCAGATTCCCGACCTCGAGTGCTTCGACCTCCTGCTCGTCATGGGCGGACCGATGGACGTCTGGGAGGAGGATCATCACCCTTGGCTGGCGGCGGAGAAGGCGGCCATCCGCTCGTGGGTGGCCGAGCTCCGTCGTCCCTACCTCGGTGTCTGCCTGGGCCATCAACTGCTCGCCGCTGCGCTGGGAGGCTCGGTGGGAAGGATGGCATCTCCCGAAATAGGTGTGCCGCTCATCACGCTGGCACCTGAAGCCCGCACGGACCCCGTCTTCTCGCTCTTGCCGCGGGAGATCCCCGGGCTCGAGTGGCACCACGCCCAGGTCATGACCGTGCCTCCCGGCGGCGTGATCCTTGCGTCGACCGAGGCTTGCGCAACGCAAGCCCTGCGGATCGGGCCCAGAGCCTGGGGCGTGCAATTCCACCTCGAGGTGGACTCGTCAACGGTGGCGAAATGGGCCCTCGACCCCGAGTACGAGGAAGTGCTCACCCATGCCGGAGATGGCGATGCGCAATGGCTGCACCGGGAAGTGGATCTGCGCCTCGATGCGATGCAGTCCGCCGCACGGTCGATGATCGCAGGTCTCCTGCGGTGCGCTGCATGCGACCACGGCCCACGGCGACGAGACGCTCACGCGCTGGGGAGGATGAAGCGTCGAACGGCTGTGGCGAAGCCCTCGTTCTCGTTGGAGTCGGTGACGCAGCGAGCCGCTTGCTGCACGTGGTGGTCGGCGTTTCCCATGGCGACGCTGAGCCCCGAGTCGGCGAACATCAGGATGTCGTTCGGCATGTCGCCGATGGTGGCGATCTCATCGTTCGAGAGTTGATAGCGCTGCGCGAGATACTTGACCACCGACCCCTTGTTGGCATCGGGGTGGGTGACGTCGAGGTAATAGGGCTGGGAGGCGGCCGCCGTCACGTGCGCCCCGAACTTCTGCTGCATCGCGGTCGAGGCCTTGGAGACAGCGTCGTGGTCGTCGCTCACCCCGACGATTTTGGCCACGCGGTCGGTGAGCCCGTCGAGGCCATCCATCACCTTGGGCTCGAACTTCACTGTCCACGCTTCCCGTTCCACATGGGGGCCCTTGGCGATCGGGCACATACCAATCGGCGCCGCGGTAGATCCACACCGAGAGTCCGAACGAGGTCATTTCGTCATGGAGGGGACGACCAGATCTTCGGGGAGGACCCGCTGCTCGAGCACCGTCATCTCGCGGTCGACGATGAGCCCCCCGTTGAAGGCGGCGATCGGGGTCTGCAGGTCGAGCGGCGCGATCAGCATCCCCATCCCGCGCGGGGGTCGTCCGCTGGTGATGGCGAAGAGGATGCCCGCCTGGCGGAGCTGGTCGACCGCGTCGATGGCCTGGGCCGTGAGGACCTTGTCCTCCGTCACAAGCGTTCCGTCCACGTCGGCCAACAGCATGCGGATGGAGGGAGGGGCCATGCCACCTTCTTTCAGGAGCGCCGCACCGTAGAGTAGCGCCACTCGGAGATGCCGAACAGGTGGTCGGGTCAGCACGTGGGGCGCTCCCCGTGCGCTGTCGGGCAGACTCGTCGCCATGACGACACGGGACCGGATTCAAGAGCTCATCGACGCCGGCAAGGCAACGATCGCCGGTGGCACGAACCGAGTGGAGCAGGCCCAGGCCGGTGCGGCGTTGGCCCTCGTGGCATGCATCGCCCTCGCCGACGTGTTGGACGAGTTGATGGAGCGGGTAGCAGAGCTCGAGGGTGAACACGGGCCTCAAGAGCCGGTAGCCCTGGGCGAGCAATTGGCAGATATCCGAACGGAGCTCGTCAAACTGAACAAGGCGGTCAAAAAGCCGAAGAAATGACCCCGCCCGTTTCCATTCCATCTGCCGGGAATAGCCGGTAGCCGTAGCTTTCTAGGCTTAGTCCCGCCTTAGAAGAGCATCAATCGGCCCGCCATTGTGACGCCGGAGATTAACTAACATCAAAGAGTCGGAAACCTATGTTGCGCAGCCCCATCTTTGGTGTAAAGTTCCTGTTGGAGGCATTGCCCACGGTGCCACCACCTGGGTCAAAGGCTCTCGTACCGTCCGCTACGGCCGGAGGCACCGGCAAGCGAAATCCTATGGCAGCGCTCCTTCCAAAGCCGCTCCCTTGAGAACCGTAATCGTTCGGTGCTTTTCTATGGACCGCTAGTATTGATGGTAGCAAACCGTTTTGAAAGGGGCTGGTCGCTCTCTCCCGATGCTTCCATCTCGATCGCGGCCGCAGCCGAAGTCGCCGCCGATGAGTCGGAGGCGTTGATCAGCCTTCACGCCGAGGTGGCCGACAGCGACCTGAGCGATCCCGCAATGCAGGATCTCCTGATCCGGGTCGACCAGCAACGGCTCGCGTTGACCGAGCGCAGGGTCATGCTCGAAGAGCGCATCCGCCACATCCAAGAGGTGGTCCTCCACCACTACGCCACCGGAGGTGCCTCCGTGAACGACTGGCTCGCCTGAGCCCGCTTCTCAGGAGCTGGGCTTCTTCTCGCGCAAGCTGATCGCCCGCCGGGGGCAGTCCCGCACCGCGCGCTTGGCTTGTGCCACCAGTTCGGCCGGCAAGGGCGACCCGTCGACCATCGGATACCCCCATTCGTCCAAGACAATGGCCTCAGGCAGGAGCTCGGCGCAGAAACCGTAGGCGTCACAGGCCACCGGATCGATGGTGATGCGTACCGTGGTCATCTCAGATCGCGATCGCTCGAGGAAAGCGCAGGACGGTGGGGTCGTGTGCGTGCGAGCATGGCCTCCCTTGCTCGTGCGCCGCGACGTCCGCGGCAAAGACGCTCAACGCGCTCCGCACCAGATGCACCGCACCGTCCGGGTGTCGACACGCCCCGCGCCCACTGACCTCGCCCAGCCGCCGGTGCAGGCGCGGCATGAGGCCGGCGTCCACGTGACCCCGTGCGAGCTGGGCCAGGTCGTCGGCAATGGCGGGAAGCCCGAAGACGCAGGGGCCGCATTGTCCGGCACTCTGTCCGGCCAGATAGCGGGCGATACGTGCTGACTCGGCGACCCCGCAGGCGCGCGCCCCCAGCACGACGATGACCCCCACGCCGGCAGAGGCACCGATGGTCCGCAGTGACAAAGAGGCGTACGGGACGGCGAAATGCTCCGGACCCACCCATGCCCCGCCATAGCCGCCGACCAGTAGCGCGTTGGCAGGCTCGAGGGGCCGGCCCAGACTGGCGATGTCACGGAGCGGGGTCCCTCGGTCGACCTCGACCACCCCGGGTTGCGTCACGTTTCCGCTGATCGTGACGAGACACGTTCCCGGTTCCTCCGCCGTGCCCCGGGCTCGGAAGGGACCCGGTCCGTTGCGGGCGATGAGGGCGATGTGCGCCAACGTCTCAGCGTTGTGGACCAGTGCGGGGCGTTTCTCGATCCGGAGCGCACGGCTCTTGTCGGGGCGGAAGACGGGCAGTGGCAGGCCGTTCTCGACGAAATTCGCCAGTGCTGATTCCTCTCCCGCCACGAAGCGATCCGGTGGGCGGACGATGGCCTCGCTCACTCTCGCGTAGCCCGCGGCACGTCGTTCGGCGATGGCCTGCGACACTGCCGCGGCGACACCGTCGCGTCCGACGGGGATACACACGACGATGCTGTTGGCGCGACACAGCGCTGCCAGATATTGCGCGCCGTCGAGCACCAGGTGGGGAGACCGCAGCAAGAGCAATTTGTCCTTGTCGCTGGCCGGCTCACCCTCCATCCCGTTGACCAGGAGGGTCCCGCCGTGGCCGGCGGCGCGGGCAACAGTGAGCTTGACGGAGGCGGGGAAACCGCCTCCACCTCGCCCCGCCAACCCCGACTCCTCGAGGCTCGCCGCCAGGGCGTCCTGCCACGACGGGTCGCGCCCGAGCGCGACCGTGAGCGGACCGTGCGTCGACGATGTGCCCGGCGAGGTCGCACGGAGGACCGAGCAGGCGATGCACGGCACCCTGGGGTGGGGCCTCGCTCACACTAGATGTCATGTCGATCTGCTCCTGCATGTGGGGTGAGCGCGAGGCGGGTCAGGGGAACGTCGGCGACATTGACCCGTGCCAGTGCCTGCTTCTGCTGCGCCGCGACCCGCAGCCGCCACAGCAACGCGATGACCACCGAGAGAATGCAGAGGACGCCGAGCACGATCACCCAGTGCTCTCCCGCATCGGTCCCCATGCCGAACGTGTGGGCGACCGCGATCGGCCAGGACCCATAGGCCAACCAGTGCAAGGCCCGCCACGTACTGGGCCTCACCCGGGAGCGCAGCAGGCTGGACACGAAGACGGCGACCATCAGGTCGAGGGAGACGGTTCCGATGCCGACCCAGAATCTGCTGTACGGCGAGGTGAAGGGAACGACGAGCGACAGCCACCCGATGTGGACAAAGGTGTCGAGAATGCTGGTCAGGACGTGGATGGCGACGAAGACCACGGCGAGCATGGACATACGGCGATGAAGCTCCTGTTGTGCGAATCCGGGCCAGTGACGCGCCCGCATCCGGTTCGTCGTCGCCAGGCCGAGGACCATGGTCAGCGTGAGCAGGACCAAGGCCACGATCCCGCTGGCCCGCGTCGCATACCAGAGCGAGGTCGAGCTCATGGCGCACCGTCCGCGGGCCAACCCCCGAGTGTGAAGATCTCGCCGTCCTGGCGCACGAGCCGAACGGCCTGATCGAATTCCTGCAAACGGATCAGCGCATCGCTGCCCCAGACGATCGCCGCGGTGGAAAGAGCATTGGCGTCGACGCACGACTTCCCGCTCGCGGAGACCAACGTCCAATACGGCACAGAGGAAGAGCCGGTCGTCGGATCGACGATGTGATGCACGCGCTCCGCCCCCACGTACCAACTCCGCACGACGGTGCTCGAACTGGCCAGCCCGCCGTGGCGGATCGCCACGACCTGGTCCACGTCGTCACCCGCGGTCGAGGATTCGACGGCGATACCGATGGCCCAGCCCTGCTCGGGGGCGGGCCGGCGACGGCGACGTCGCCGCCGATGCTCACCAGCACGCCGCCGCCGAGCTGGTCGGCGATACGGGCGGCGGAACGATCAGCCACGAACGCCTTGGCCGAAGAGCCCAGGTCGAGCCGAACACCGCTCGGGATCCGCACCTCTCGCGTCCGCGCCCGGAGATGGACGTGTCCGAATCCGACGACAGGCCCCAGCGCGGTTGGTGGGAGCAGTGGTCGATTGCCGACCTGGTCGAAATCACGGTCGTACCCGAGCGTCGACATCGCGTTGCCCACCGTGGGGTCGACGGCTCCGTGCGTCCGTTCCGCCACGGCGATCGCGACCTCGAGCGCCTCGAAGAGGAGGCGTGAGACCACGACCGTGCGACCCGATTGGCGGTGGAGCGACTCGATCTCCGAGTCGGGCCGGAACCGGCTGCACGCGAGGTCGAGGGCCGCGATCTCCTCGGCCAGGATCGACTGCGCCAGGTCGACGTCGACCCCTTCGGGGACGACGACCGTGGCGGACGTGCCGATGGCACGAAAGGATCGCTGCGGCGAAGGACGGCCGTTGTGCGGTCATGGTGCCGGTCACCGCGACGAGCCCCCTGACGTGACGACCGGCGTCGTGTTCGTCGTCGTCGGGGATACCGTGTCGTTGTTCCCCGATGAACCCGACGTCGTCGATGGCGTGGTGGTCGCATTGGACGTCGATGACCCCGAAGAAGCGCCGGAGGCTCCGCTCACACCGGAGTGCTCCTTGGACACGGCCACACCGATCAACGCCGTGGCGCCGGTGGCAACGAGGATTGCGGTGCGCGTCAGGACGCGGACACGGGAGTGCGCACGTTGACGGGCTTCGGGTGTGTTCTGCTCGTTGGGGTGGCGCATGGGCATGCACCCATTGAAGAGGGTCCGGCTCGCCGCACGCTCAAGACCCTCTGTGGGCCGACTGTGAAAGTCCGACGGACCCTGCCGGTGCCTCGTGCGCCGCTCTCGAGAATATTCCCAGGTGGAGCAGCGCTTTTGTCACACGACGGGTGGGGGTTGCCCTTCCACGCTGGCCAGCAACGACATGTCCCACTCGCAGACTTCACACGCGTGACGGAAGACGGCGTGCGCAAACTCGAGTGCCGTGGCACGAGGGTCGTCGCTCTTGCGGACATCGTCCCAGTCGAGAATGTATTCGCCGAGCGCGGCGTCCCAACGAGCCGGTGACGGCGAGAGCGTCGCCCCAGAGAATCCATCCGGCGCCGGGTGGGCATAGGCGTAGAACGCAGCCTTCCCGTAGCTCCGGTCACCGGGCCACCACCCGATCGCGACCTCCTGCGCATCCATGGCGTTGCGCATGATGAAGTCATTCGAGGGTGGGGTGGCAGGGCGGCCCGAGAACAGGTTCACCGCGAGATCGAACGATCCCCACCAGGCATTCACCGGCGTGGAGCGTCCCCGGAACGGGGCACGGAACGCGGCGAGAACGAGTGACGCGTACGTTGCCACCGTGAAGTAGAGCTCAACGTGTTGCGCGTCGTACCGCGGTGTGCTCCGCATCCTCGGTGAGCAACGCGCTCCAGGGGACTTCCTGCGGTTTCGGATCGATGGTCACCGGCCCCACCAGACCTTCGATCGCCGCCAGAACATCCCTCGTGACGACCCCCACGGCACGATCTGGTCCGAGAGGGACGCGATGGACGCCTCCCTTGGATGCTTCGACCACGACGTCGTGGGTCCGGAGGTCCAGAGCGACGACGAGCGTCCCCGAACCGTCCGGTGCGGGCAGCGGAGCGGTCTCCCACCCTCGCGCCGTCAGGCGGAGGGCCGCATGCTGCAGCTGCGGCTCCGGCGGCGCAAGCTTCACCGCAAGTTTGCCCAGGACCTGTGTGTGCGCGTGGAGCGTGTCGCATGTCTCGCTCCAATCTCCGTAGGAGATCGTCGGCCAACGAGAAGGCATGACCGCAGGCTACCCGGACCCTTCCTACCCTGCCCAGGTGCCGGCCGTTCAATTCATCTGGTGCACGTCGTCTCGACGCATGTACTCCCGCACGAGCGCCAGTGTCCTGTGCCCGGTCTGCGCCGCGATGCCACGGTCAGCCAGGCCTGCCCTCGCCGCGATGAAGACCAGCCCTCGCCGCAGCGAGCCCACTCCGTAGCGGCTTGGATCGAGACCTGCCGCGACCAAGGACCGCTTCACGATCGCGGCCGGGGCCGAGTCGGACATTCGTCCTTCACCGATGTTGCCGTGGCGGTCGACGGCGCGAAACGCCGGGCCGGTCCGCAAGCCCGAGACCGTGATCCACGCCGCCCACGCGGAGGGCGCGTCCGTGGCGGGCGACGACCCGGGAGGAATGGAGGCCGTACGCACCACGGACCCCTCACGATCGCGGATCCTCACCGACAAGGTGCCGGTTCGGGACTCGACGTCGCCCACCTCGAGCGCTGCGAGCTCGGAACGTCGCAGTCCGGCCCCGATACCCAACAGGATCATGGCGCGATCGCGAGCGCCCGCCATGGTGTCCGGAAGCGCATCCACCAGTGCCCGCAGTTCGTCGCGGCCGAGTGGTTCGGTCGGGTGCGCGCGACCCCGCAGGTCACGCTCCGCCCTGGCAATCCCGACTTTGACGGCCGGATCGGCCGTCGGTGAGGACAGTCCCACCGCCCGATGACGGGCGGCGATGGCGGCCAGTCGGCGTCGGACCGTCGTCGCCCGCCATCTCGTGGCCAGTTCGGCCACGTAGGCGGTCACATCGGCCGGCGTCGAGGGAAGCGCGCAGACCCCCCGTTCGGCACACCACGCCGAGAAATCGGCCCAATCAGAGCGGTAGGCCCGTTCGGTGTTGGGACTGGACACGCCTGCAGTCTGACATGCGATAACTACCTGGGCCTTGACCGCACTCCTCTTGGGGCGCAGCCTTTGTCCATGACCGACATGCTCGTTGTAGACGCTGATGGCCACGTGTGCGAACCGCCGGACCTGTGGAGCGCGAACCTGCCCCCCTCCATGCGGGAGGACGGCATCACGCTCCGCTGGAACGCCGGCTCGGGGTGGGACGAATGCTGGGCCGAAGGCCGCATTCTGGTCAACCGCGGCTTGCCGGGCCTCGGCAATGCCGGACTGTCGTTCGAGAACTTCGGCCAGGGCACGCACTATGAAGACCTCAATCCTGCGGGTTTCGACCCGGCAGAACGGATCAAGGTGCTCGACGCCGAAGGCATTCATATCTCGGTGCTGTACCCGGGTCTCGGCCTGAAGCTGGGCGGCTTGCGCGACCCGGCGCTCGCCGTCGAATCATGCAAGGTCTACAACGATTGGATCGCCGACTACGCCCGAGCCGCACCGACCCGCCTCGCCGGCGTCGGCGCGCTGCCGCTGCAGGATCCGGTGGCGTCCGTCGCGGAAGTCGCCCGGATCAAAGAGCTTGGCCTCGTCGCCGGGCTTTTGCCGGCCCAATCCCCATGGGGGCGAACCCTTGCACTCCCCCGTGTTCGACCCGGTCTGGTCCGCGCTGGAGGAGGCGGACCTCCCGCTCGCCTTCCACCCCGCAGGCGTGTCCGACATGGACGGCACCGCCCTTCGGATGACAGAACTGATGGCACCCGGAACGCAACACGCGGTGATCCTGCTCTTCGATCAGTACATGACCCTGTCGAATCTGGTCTACGCCGGCGTGCTCGAGCGACACCCGAATCTGAAGGTCGCTGTGCTCGAATGTGGCGGCGGTTGGATCGGGCACTGGATGGACCGCCTGAACGAATTCCACGACAGCTATAAGTGGGCGGCCGCCCCGATCTCGTTGAAGCCGAGCGAGTACTTCCAGCGCCAGTGCGTGGTTTCGTTCGACCCCGGCGAGCACACGCACAAGCTCCTGGCCGACTTCGCGGGCGCCCACACGTTCATCTGGGCCAGCGACTTCCCCCACAACGACGCCAAATACCCGGGCGTCGTCGACGAGCTCCTCGAACACAGCGAGGGCATGGCGGACGCAGATCGGGCCGGGCTCGTCGGCACCAACGCGCTCGCGCTGTACCGGATCGAGTCCATGGCCGACGCCGCCAGGGCATGACCTACGACCTCGTGATTCGCGGCGGCCACGTCTGCGACGGCACCGGCGCGCCCTCGTTCGTCGCCGACATCGCCGTGCGCGGGGGCAGCATCGTGGCGATCGGGCAGGTGGACCCTTCCGACGCGGTTCAGGTCATCGAAGCCGACGGTCTCTGGGTAACGCCCGGATTCGTCGACATCCATACGCACTATGACGCACAGTTGCATTTCGAGCCGACCGCCTCCCCGTCGTCCTGGCACGGGACGACGACGGTCTTCATCGGCAATTGCGGATTCACCTTCGCCCCCGCCAAGCCCGACGACCTGCCATGGCTCCTCCAGATGCTCTCCCGGGTCGAAGGCATGTCCCCCGAGGCATTGGAGCAGGCGGTGACGTTCACCGGGGGGTCCTTCGCCGACTTCCTGCACGGGCTCGAGGGGCAGATCGGGGTCAACGTGGGCGCCAACGTCGGCCACTGTGCCCTGCGCCGGTTCGTCATGGGGGATGCGGCATCGGAGCGGGAGGCCACCGAAACCGAGATCACGCAGATGCAGGAGCTCCTGCGTGACGCACTGGCCGACGGGGCGATCGGCTTCACCTCGTCACAACTCGAATTGCATCAGGCGCACGATGGACGACCCGTCCCTTCGAACCTGGCTGCGCCGGACGAAATTGTGGCTCTCGCGTCCGTACTGGGCGAGTTCGGTTTCGGGTCGATCGAATTCATCCCCAAGACGTTCCTCGAGGGCTATTCGCCCGAGGATCGCGACCTGATCATGCAGCTGTGGCGTGTATCGGGGAAACCTGTCCACCTCAATACACTCACGCGGCTCCCCGCAGGCACCCGACGGTTGGAAGCGGTCGCTCGACTTCGCCTCCGAAGCCCTGGCGACGGAGGGAGCCCAGATCCATCCCATGTTCGCCTCGAATCATCAGGGGGTGCACTTTGCGCTGGCTTCGACCTTTCTCTTCGACGAATACCTGACGCTGCGGGCCGCCCTCACCTCGCCGCCGGCCATTCGTGAGGCCACAATGCGGTCGGCGGAATTCCGCGCCGCCCTGCGTGCGGAACTCGCCGACGTCGGGAACAAGTCCTTCACGCTTCCGCCCCCAGGTATTGCGGGTGGAGATCGTGCACAAGCCAGAACACGCGCGCTACGTCGGCATGACCATCGCGGAGATGGCCGCTGACATGGGTTGCGATCCGCTCGACGCCTTCCTCGACGTGTCGTTGGCCGAAGGACTCCAGACCCAATTCGTACAGGCTGCCCCGCCGGACCAGGGTCGGATGGACGCGATCGAGGAGCTCATCCGCTCCGGGATCATCACGGCTGGTGCCTCGGACGCCGGCGCCCATCTTCTTTCGTTCTGCGGTGTGGACTACACGACACGCCTCCTGACGGAGTGGGTCCCCCACGTTCTGTCCTTCGAGGAGGCGGTGAGCCGCTTGACCATGGCGCCGGCGCAGTTGCACGGCCTCCACGATCGCGGCGTGATCAAAGTGGGCGCCGCCGCCGATCTCAACGTGATCGATCGCGCACGTCTGGCGACATGTCCGCCCCGCTACGTCACCGACTTCCCGGCCGACAGTGGACGCTTCGTGATCGACGCCGAGGGCTACGTGGCCACCGTGGTCAACGGCAGCGTCATGATGGAAGAGGGCAAGCACACGGGCGCCCTTCCGGGCCAGGTTCTCCGCGGCGCATAGTCGAATCCCGACGACGTCGGGCCCATTCGTCGTTTGCTCCGTGGCGGAAGTGCGTTGCACCATCGGCCCTTGTCCGAATCGGGAGGCACCCAGGTAGTCTGCGGGGTGGAGCGCGTACGGTGGTTCCCTTTCCCTGCAGTTGCACAGCGGAAGAGGGCGACAAGAAAGTAGGGCGGCATGTCTGAGATCACCCAATTCGAAGCCGATCAGATCAAGAAGGCGAACGATACCGATCTGGTCCCCGTCGTCTTCGTCCATGGACTCTGGTTGCTGCCGGCAAGTTGGGATCGTTGGCGAACGTTGTTCGAGGAGGCCGGGTTTGCGACGCTCGCACCGGGTTGGCCGGACGATCCGAACAGCGTTGAAGAGGCGAACCTGAATCCCGATGTCATGGCCCACAAGACCATCGGCCAGATCGCCGACCATTTCGCGGATGTGATCGGGTCTCTGAAGAAGAAACCCGCCGTCATCGGCCACTCGTTCGGGGGGCTCCTCACGCAGATCCTGGCCGGCCGGGGCCTGGCGAAAGTGTCGGTGGCCGTCGATCCTGCACCCTTCCGCGGGGTCCTCCCGTTGCCCTTTTCCTCCCTCAAGTCGGCCGCTCCGGTGCTCGGCAATCCCGCCAACCACGGACGGGCGATACCCCTCACCTACGAACAGTTCCGGTTCGGGTTCGCCAATGCGGTGAGCGAGGACGAGGCGCGGGAACTGCACGCCACCTACGCCGTTCCCGGATCAGGTGTCCCGCTCTTCCAGGCTGCGACGGCCAACCTCAATCCTTGGACCGAGGCGAAGGTCGACACCAAGAATCCCAAGCGTGGCCCGTTGCTCATCATCGATGGTGAGAAGGACAACACCGTGCCGTGGGCGATCGCGAACGCGTCCTTCAAACGGCAGCGCCGCAATCCCGGTGTCACCGAGATCGTCAAGATCCCCGACCGCGGGCACTCGCTGACCATCGATCACGGCTGGCGCGAGGTGGCCGACACGGCGCTGACATTCGTCAACAGGTTTGTGAAGCCGTCGAAGAAAGGGAAATGACGAATTCGCTCTCCTCCGGCGAGAGCTTCGACTTCACCGCTCGGGATCACCCGATTCTCCAACGTGGCCGGTACCCGAAAGGATCGAGCCCAGCTGATCAGCGAGTGCGACCGCCACCACACATCGTTCCTGCGAGATCGGCAACGACGGCGTAGGCGTCAAGAGGAACGTGCCGACATTCCGACCCCCTCCGCGAACGGGAAGTTGCACCTGCCGGGTCGGTAAGCCGGCCGAGGACGTGGGCCATTGCAGTGGGTTGAGCCGGACCGTGCCGTCAGGATCGATACACGCCCCCTTCTCCGACGGAGGGTCCCACACGAACCGACAATCCTGGAGGGACAAGAGCTCCCGGAGCTCGGCCGCCACGGCCATGAGGACGAAATCCGGCTCCTCGCCTCCGGCGATCTGCTCGGCCACGTTGTGGATGCGGCTCAGCTCGTCGCGTCCCTCGGCGGCCGCGCGCCGATGCCGCTGGCCGCGAGCTGCCAGTTCGCCCACGAGAAGGCCGACGACGAGGAACAGGATCTCGGTCGTGAGATCCCGGTTGCCACTTATCCTGAACGATTGGTAGGGAACGGTCAGGAAGAAGTCGAACGAGACGGCCGAGACCAGTGCACACAATGCCGCGGCGGCGCGGTGACCACGTGACGCGACGGCGACCGTGACCAGGACGAGCACAAGAGCATCGTCGGCAGAATCCAGATGACCCCGGCTCGGGATCAGCAACGCCGTCGCGCACAATGGCCCCAGAAGCGGGAGGAGCCACGTCAGCGCCGGGTGTCGCACCCAGCGTGTCACCCCGTGGCGCTCGTCTGACCCGAACTGGCCGCGGGTCCTCACTCTCGGTCGCCCTGCGCGGAGACGGAGAGAAGCTCGTAGAGAGGGTTGATCATGGCCAGCATGCCCTTGTGCTTCCCCACCGAGGCTTCGACGGCCATCAGCGTTCCGCTCGTGATCCCGGGTATGGATCGACGGCCGAGAAAGACCAGAACGATGGATTCGCCGCTGTTGTCGACCAGAATGCACTCCAGGGTCGGCACGCCCGACCACGGCTGGACGCGCAGCGTCTTCACCCGCCCGGCGATGCGCGCCGATTGGCGCCACTTCAGCGCGGCGATCGCTGTGACGCCATCAACGGTGGGCAACGGGATCGGTGAGGGTTCGACCGCAGGGTGCCGCGGGGTTCGCGCCTCCCGACCGTTCTTCGGGGCGAGCGCAGCGGCCACGGCCTCTTCTTGCCGTTCGATCCCGGGTGCGACCAGGAAGGGGACGATGGTCGCGTTGACGTGGGAGAGCTGGCTCACGACGTCAACGATGTAGTCGGCCGTCTGATCGTGGAGAATCCGGCGGAGTGCCTTGCCGTACGAACGGCGAGGCAGCAGCATGCTCACCTCCGTCTCACCGTCGGCCAACTCTGCCGCCAGCTCGAGTGCCGCTCTCCCGAGGCGACGATCCGGACAGTCGATGACGTCGAGCGTCAGCCGCGAGAGGCCGATGCGCTGCCAGCGTTCCATCAGAATCTGCGCCCGGTGGTCATCGATGTTGAAGTGCACGGCGCGGAGGTCATCGGGCATCAGCGTCCGGGCGTACTGGATCGCCCGCGCCGCGGCCAGATCGATCCGGTCGATCAGGATCACGACAACATGGCGGTGCAGTATCCGGGCCTCGCACGCCTGGACGGCAGCGCCCTCTTCCAGCACCGTGTCCTCGGCCCGATACTGCTGGTTGGTGCGCACCAGCGCGTAGACCAGCAGCGGCATCACGACGACGACCACCCACGCTCCCTGGGTGAATTCGGCGACGGCGAAGACGACGACGACGATCGCGCAGACGACCGCCGCGACGCCATTCACGGCGACGTGGGACTTCCAGTGGGAGTCCTTGTTGGTGATGTGGTGTTTCACCATGCCGGCGCCAGCCATGGTGAAACCGGTGAACACGCCGATGGCGTACATGGGGATCAGGGCGGAGACCTTGGCGTTGGTGGCGATGAGAAGGGCGATCGAAGCGCCCGCCAGCAACAAAATGCCGTTCGAGAACACCAGACGATGGCCCCGCACCGTCAGCTTGCGCGGCAAGAACGAATCCTCGGCCACGAAGCTGACCAGGAAGGGGAACCCGGTGAAACTCGTGTTGGCGGCCAGAATGAGGATCAACGCGGTCGCAGTTTGCAACATGTAGAAGAGCAGATGGCCGAGCGTGCTCGACCCGTACACCAGCTTGCCGATCTCCGAGACCACGGTGGGAGTCCCCGAAACGAAGGGGACCGCATGGGTGAAGGCAGCAAGAATGGACACCCCCAGGAACATCGTCCCCAGAATGGTGCTCATCAGGACGAGCGTCGTCCGCGCATTGCGCGCTTGAGGTTCGCGGAAGATACTCACGCCGTTCGAGATCGCTTCGGTTCCGGTCATGGCCGAGCTCCCGTTGGCGAACGCCCGCAACAGGTAGAACGCGGAGACACCGAGGATCAAGCCGCCGCTGGCTGCGTGGCCGAGGTGCATGGTCGCGTGGCTCTGCGGTGCGTGGTGCAGCGTTCCCATGGCCTCTTGCACGAACCCCGACACGATCAGCACCGCCATGTTGGCGATGAAGAAATACGTCGGCAGGGCGAAGACCTTTCCGGCTTCGCGAATGCCCCGCAGATTGCCGAACGCCAAGAGGACGACGAACGCGATGGAGAGCGGCAGTGCATCGTGACCGACGGCGGGGACGGCCGAAATGATGGCGTCAGCGCCCGCGGCCACGGAGACCGCCACCGTGATGGTGTAGCTGATGAGCAGGGCGGCGCCCGCCACCTGGGCCACATTGGGTCCGAAATTGTCCCGGCTGACGACGTAGGAACCTCCGGCCTTCGGATACGAGCGCACGACGTCGCGGTAACAGATCGTGACGAGCGCCAGCACGGCCAGGATCGCGCCGGTGATCGGCGTGACGAGGGAGAAGGCGACGAGGCCCGCGATGGGGACGAGGATGCGGAGGATCTCCTCGCTGGCATATGCCGACGACGACATGACGTCCGAGGAGAGGACAGCCAATGCCGTCGGCTTGCCGAGGCGCTGACCCTGCAGCTGATCGTTCACGAGGGGAGGGCCGAGGAGGAACCGCTTCACCCGATAGTTGAGGTTTTCGGGAAGTTGTGCCGTCTTGACCGTCGAGCGGCGGCCGGGCGCATCGGTCAGGCTTGGCTGGGGTCGGGTGACCTGATCTTCGGTGGCGGTGCCGGGAGAAGTCCCGTAGGAGGTCATCGGCGATTGTCTACCCCGATATGGCGCCGAATGCGAGCTAGCCACCCATTTCTCGCTGCTCCTCAGATGCGAAAGGGAAATGAATTTCGGCTATTCAGCTGTCTTGATCCACTCGTGCTCACAGGTGACGCACACCCAATGTCGATGATCCGGCGATATACCGGGCGGGCACTCGTAGTGCGTGTACTCGTCGACTCGAAGGCCGCCACAGTGCGGACAAGCGGGCGGCCGGTCCGCAACCCGAAACGTCATGGAGCGGGGTTGCACAGGTGCATCAAGCCCGTGGTCATGCCACGCCGCTAGGCACCGGCGGAAGGAACGGCGTCCTTGTTCTCGATGGTGAACACCGAGACCAGGCCCGTGATCTCCAGAATCCTCAGGACCGACTGTGGCGGGTTGCGGATCAGAATCGATCCGCCGTCGGCCCGGGCCCGATTGTGGGCCATGACGAGCACCGACAATCCTGTTGAATCGATGAAATACAGACGTGTGAGATCGAGGACGATCTGCGTCTGTCCCTCTTCGGACAAGGTACCGAGACTTTCTCGGAGCTGCGGCGCGGTGGCGAGGTCCAGTTCTCCCTCCACGGCGACGACCACACCGTCATCCGACCGACTCACGCCGACACGGAACGGAGGTGCGGGAACCGGCAATCCTTTGGAGAACATGCGATGCGCTTCACAATCGGTCGGATCTGAGAGCGGTAAAGAGGAGATCGTAGATGTCCGCAACGGGCGACTGTTTCACCCGGCCGATGTCGACGCTACACCTGAAATTCACATTCAATTGGAGTGCAAACGTGCGATCAGCGGGAAACAACCGTTTCGAACCAATTCTTTACCTGCAACTGTTGCAGCGCCGGCTCCCGATCGCATGGGGGGTTGCCCGCCCTAATTGTTTGCCCCCCCATGACCGCCGAAGCGCACGAAGACCGTCAACGCGGCAACGACGAGCGCGATGCCGCCGCCCAGCTCCAGGGCGTGACGCCCGCTGTACGCGTCCACCACCACCTCGGCGAAGCTAACGGAGAGCACCAGCACGATCATCGCGATGATCCTGCCCTTCAGGTCGTTCAAGTCACGCATCTCGAGCCATGCCGGTATGCGCGTCGCCTTCCCGAATTGGATCTCGCGCACGAACAGCTCGTAGAAGCCCACTGCGGAGATCAGCAACGTGGCGCCGATCAGGAAGAGGTCGACGTCCAGCAGGAACTCACCGATCTGATGTCCCACGGGGATCGGATGGTCTGCAATTTGGCGAACCGAATGGATGAAGATGTAGGTGCCATAGACGAATGCACCGAGGGCGGCGAGCAGCAGGACCGCGATGGGGATATAGGCCAGGCGCAAGGATCCGGCGAGAATCCGTTCGAGCCTGATGTCGGCGGGCCTCTCATTCTCGCGGGATCCCGGGCTCACCTCCCCGCCTGTCGACTCATTCGGCATCCGACGCTCCATCGTTGCTCATGTTCGACGCCACACGCCCGAAGAATCGAAGACTGCGGGTGTCACGTCACCAACCCTGACCGACCAAGCGTACGCTGGCGCGCCGCTCCCGGCTCTTCTGCGCCCGGATTGTCGATCAGGATCTCGAGACGGACGCTGCTGCTGCCCTGACTGCGGCCACCACGTCCTCGTTGGATCCCCCCGGTCCGAGAACGGCGGCGATCCCGGCCGCCTCGAGGACCGGGATGTCGGCGGGAGGCACAATGCCCCCGACGATCACCGGCGTGTCGAGGCCGGCGGCCCGCAGGGCGTCGACGACGGCCGGGGCCAGGGTGAGGTGCGCCCCGTTGTGCATGGACACACCGACGATGTCGACGTCCTCTTCGATCGTCATCGCGGTGATCGTGGCGGTGGACTGGCGCAGGCCGGCGTAGATCACTTCGCACCCGGCGTCGCGCAAGATGCGGGCCACGATGCGCAGACCCCGGTCGTGGCCGTCGAGACCCACCTTGGCGACGAGGACCCGAAGCGGTCGCTCCTCGGCCATCCTCAGACCACGGTTCGTTCGTACCAGGTGCCGAAGACCCCCTCGAGGGCGTTCATCGACTCTCCCACGGTGACATGGGCCTGGGCGGCCTCGATGAGGGCGGGCATCAGGTTGATCGTGGTGTCGGCCGCCTCGCGCCCGAGCCGCTTCAGGGCCCTCTCGACCGCATCGTCGTCGCGGGACTGCTTGACCTCGGCCAAGGTGGCCAGCTGCGCCGTCTCGACCGCGGGGTCGATGGAGAGCGTGGGCGGGATCGTGTCGTCGCCCTCGGTGTAGCCGTTGACCCCCACCTGGATCCATTCCCCCTTGGCCAGCTTGGTCTGGAAGCGGTAGGAGGCTTCAGCGATCTCGGCCACGAACCACCCGTCCTCGATACAGGCGAAGGCACCTTCGAGCATGGAGCCCGCACCCGCCTCCTCGATGTGGGCGAAGATCTCCTCGGCCCGGCGCTCCATCTCGTCGGTCAGCTCCTCGACGAACCACGACCCGCCCAGGGGATCGGCGACGTGGACCACGCCGGTCTCTTCGGCGATGACCTGCTGGGTGCGCAGCGCCAGGCGCACCGCGTGCTCGGTGGGCAGCGCCAACGCCTCGTCGAACGAGTCGGTGTGCAGGCTCTGGGTACCTCCGAGCACGCCGGCCAGGGCTTCGATGGCCACGCGCACCAGGTTCACCTCTGGCTGTTGGGCCGTGAGGGAGACTCCGGCCGTCTGGGTGTGGAAACGCAGTTGGAGGGAACGGCCGTCGCTTGCTCCGTAGCGGTCGCGCAGCCAACGGGCCCAGATCCGCCGCGCCGCCCGGTACTTGGCGATCTCCTCGAAGAAGTCCATGTGGGCGTTGAAGAAGAAGGAGAGGCGAGGAGCGAATTCGTCCACCGCCATGCCCGCACCCAGAGCCGATTCCACGTAGGCGAACCCGTTGGCCAGGGTGAAGGCCAGTTCCTGCGCCGCCGTCGAGCCGGCCTCGCGGATGTGATAGCCCGAGACCGACACGGGGTGCCACCGGGGCAGCTCGGCGGCGGCGAAGGCCATGAGATCGGTGACCAGGCGCATGCTCGGTCGGGGCGGGAAGACGAACTCCTTCTGCGCCTGGTACTCCTTGAGGATGTCGTTCTGAATGGTGCCCGACAGTGCGGCGCGCGCCACGCCGGTCCTGTCGGCCACTCCCACGTACATGGCCATGATGACCGCAGCCGGAGAATTGATCGTCATGGAGGTGCTCACCGCGCCGAGATCGATGCCCGAGAACAGCGTCTCCATGTCGGCCAGCGTGTCGACGGCCACCCCGGCCCGACCGACCTCGCCCTTGGCCAGGGGGTCGTCGGAATCGCGCCCGAGCAAGGTGGGCATGTCGAAGGCGGTCGACAGGCCGTCACCCCCCGTGCGCAGCAGCTCCTTGAACCGGCTGTTCGTGTCCACTGCGGTCCCGAAGCCGGCGAACTGGCGCATGGTCCACAGCCGCGACCGGTACATGGAGGCGTACGGACCCCGGGTATAGGGGAACTGGCCCGGGGAGCTCCGCGTCGTCGGGCCCGTAGACGGGCTCGAGCGGCACGCCCGACATGGTCTCGAATTGCGCCGGCCGCTTGGCCGAACGATCGAAGGAATCCTGCCAGACGGTGCGATCGGCCATGGCACCACACTACTTTGACGTCGAACTACATCCAAGCCCTCAGTCGAAGTCCCCGGCGGACCGGCGGAGCTGGCCCAGGGCGCCGAAGAGGGCTTCCAGGGCCGAAGGGGCGAGCCCGAGGTCGGAGAACACCTGGGCGTTCATGGCAACCGTGGCGCGGTCAGCCACGTTTCGGCCCTTGGCCGTGATGGCCGCCAGCGTGCCGCGGCCGTCCCGGGGGTTGGGCCGGCGGACCACCAGACCCTGTGCCTCGAGACGGTCGACGGCGTTGGTGACGCTCGCCGGGTTGACCTGGAGCCGCTCACCGATCTTGCCCAGTGGCAGGGAGCCCTTGGCCGAGAACGAAAGAAGCATCACCACCTCGTAGCGGGCGAAGGTGAGCCCGAAGGGTCGCAGCGCCGCATCAGCCCGGGCCAAGAAGACCTGTTGCAAGCGCATGATCGACGTGACCGTCGCCATGGCGGCCGCTTCGGGCGCCCATCCGTGAGCCTCCCATTGGCGATGTGCCTCCGCGATGGGATCGAACGGCAGACGTCGTCGCTCGGCCACAGGTGGCACGCTAATCACTACAAGCGCGGCTCTCGGTGCCTCTCGCATGTCCGCCGCGTGCGCGAAGACCGGCCGGAGGTACTTACACCGCAGCGATCTCCGCCGGCAGTCTGCGGAGTACCTCGTCGACGACTTCCGAGGTCGAGCACTCCCCGCCGAGGTCGAAGGTGCGAATGCCCGCGGCGGCAACGCTCAGCGTGGTGTGGCGGATCGCACGTGCAGCGCGTGCGATGACCGGATCTCCGTGCGCCGCCGCATGATCGAGAACGGCGGCGCACGCCAGGAGCATGGCCATGGGATTGGCCACGTTCTTCCCGGCGAGCGACGGTGCCGTCCCGTGCGGCGCCTCGGCCATCGCCACGGTCGGACGGAGGTGGTCGTCGAGGGCCAGCAGCACCGATTCGGCCCCGGCGATGGAGCCGAACATCGCCAGCACGAGATCGGACAAGCAATCGCCGTCCCGATTCAACGCGGGAACGACCAAGCTCTGATGCCCGGCCTCGGTCAGGATTCCGGCATACGCCGCATCAATGAGCGTGGGCCGGTAGATGACCTCGGGATGCCGCGCCGCGGCCGCATCCATCTCCTCCTTCAACATCCCCTCGTAGACCGCGGAGACCGTCCACTTCGGACCGCCGTAGACGCACGCGCCGCGGGCAGCGGCCGTCTGAAAGGAGAACTCGGCGACCTCTCGACAGATCCTGCGCTCGATCTTCTCGGTCCGCCACGCCTGCTCGTCGGATCCTCCCGGCGTTCCGGTTCGCCCCTCTTCGGCGCCGTAGGCGTCACCCACCGCCATGCGGACGACCACGATCGGGTGCACGACCGGCGCCAGGGGAGACACGCCGGGGATCCGTCGGCCCGTTCTGACGATCACCGAGCCCCCTATGCCCTCACGCAGGATCCGGTTGGGGCTCCCGACATCACCGATCTTCTCGGGCGTGATCGTCGCCGCCTTCAAGCCCAGTCCGCAGGCGCGCATCGCCTCGGCCGCCTCCTGGACGACGGCGTTCTTGGTCGCCCGACGATGCTCGAGGGAGAGGTCGAAACGGATCAGCGAACATTCGAAACCCAGGAACGAGGGATCGAGCACGCGGAGCGCCTCGTCCAGAAGCTCCTGCCCCGTCTCGTCACCGTCGCAGACCACAAGTTGCAGGGAGGGTGTCACGTCATTCAGGCTGGCACGGATCGCGCCGACCCGCCAACATCCTCACGGCATTGCCGGCTGCCGTGTGCCGCGCCGCTGCGTCGTGGTGCACAATCACGTGCAGTGATCACTCCTGTCCGGGATCTCCTGGGGACCCACGACGTCGCATCGGGCTACCTCGAACGTGCGATCTTCGGCACCGGCGATGCCGACGCCATCGCCGCGTTGATCACCGACGCCGTGGAGGCGCAGTTCGCCCAACGGGTGCGTGGCGGCCATTTCTATGCGGCCTCATCGGGGTGCGTGCTCGGTCTCCAGCTCGAGGACGAGCGCTCGGTGGTGTTCAAGGCCTATCAACCCCAGTGGGAGGAGCGGTTCCTGCGTGCGGTGCAGAGGGTGCAGCGGGTCGTCGCAGACACGGGGTTCCCTTGCCCGACGCCTGTCGCCGGGCCTCTGCGAGTTGGGCGCGGGTGGGCCACTGTCGAATCCCATCTTCGGGACCCCGGCCCGGGCGAGGGCATCGATGCGCGCAACCTGGAACGCTCGAGTGCCGGTCTCGTCCGACTCTTGCGCGCCGCCGCCGGCTCCGGAGACGACGGCCTGGAACTCCATCCCCACCGCATGGCCGAGGGTGATCTCTATCCGGTTCCGCACAACCCGATCTTCGATTTTCGCGGTACGGCGCACGGCGCGGAGTGGATCGACGACTGGGCTCGACGCGCCTTGCCCCGACGAGTTTCCGGCACGCTGCCGCCAGTGGTGGCCTATATGGACTGGTCGGCCCGCAACGTGCGCATGACGCCGACGGAGATCGTCGCGGTCTACGACTGGGACAGCGTGACGATGGCCTCAGAGGCCACGACCGCCGGTCAGGCCGCAGCCACGTGGCGTTCCACCGGGGACACGGCTGACGTCAACGCACCGGACGCAGGCGAGATCGAGCTGTTCATCCGGTCCTTCGCCCGCGCTCTCGGACGACCCTTTTCCCCGCTCGAAATGAGCGTGGCGCGCGCGGCTGCGGTCTGGGTCATGGCGTATACCGCTCGTTGCGAGCATGCGCTCGAGCAACGGACTCAGTGGCGGAGAACCCGCGCCCGGGAGTGGCTCGCACACCAGGCTCCGCAGCTTCTCCCCTACGGGGTCAGCGCGCGGAGAGGATGACGTCGAGCACGGTGCCGAGACCCGCCAGGAGCAGGGAGGCCGAGACCACGATCGCCGTCACCTTCATGACCGCCGGACGACGGGAAGTCCACTCTTCGTCCTCTTCGTCCGCGATCTCCCACCATTCGCGTGCAACCGGCGTCAACTCTTCAAGAGGTTGCGGCCGCGGGTGGCGATGTACCCGATGACCGGAGCGAGCCCGATCGGTAGGTGCGGCTGCGGCGGAACTGGCAGGTGTCCCTGCATGGCTACCAGAATAGACGCCGCCTGCACTCCCCCGCGCAAGAGGGCATTGCGCCTACCCTGTCGCCCATGCTTCCTTTCGTTGCCGTGATGTCCATCCCGTCCCACCAGCCCACATGAGCGCAGCTGCACGTCGCGGAAAGTTCGGCTTCACACCGGCAGAATCGACTCCCGAGTTTCCGCACGTCGCCAGACCGCCGTCGGGAGCACCCAACGTGCTGGCGATCGTGCTCGACGACACGGGGTTCGGCCACTTGGGATGCTTCGGATCGGACATCGCCACGCCCCACCTCGATTCGCTCGCGGCCCGGGGCGCCCGCTTCAATCGCTTCCACGTCACCTCGCTCTGCTCGCCCACCCGCGCGTCGTTCTTCACCGGACGCAATCACCACGCCGTCGGGATGGGCTTCCTGGCCGACATACCGCTGGCCTACCCGGGCTACTCGGCCCGTCTCCCGAGATCGGCGGCGACATTGCCCCGCATCCTGCGTGATGCGGGCTATTCGACCCTGGCCGTCGGGAAATGGCACCTCACGCCGCGCTGGCAGCGCTCTGCCGCCGGTCCCTTCGACAGCTGGCCCCTCGGCATGGGTTTCGAGCGTCATTACGGGTTCCTCCAGGGCGACACCAACCATTGGACCCCGAATCTCGTGTGCGACAACCACTACGTGGAGGCGCCGCGACGACCCGAGGAGGGATACCACCTGAGCGAGGACCTGGCCGACACGGCCATCCGCATGATCCGTGACCAACAGCAGGGCGCTCCGGGAAAACCGTTCTTCATGTATTTCGCGCTGGGGGCGATGCATTCGCCGCATCATGTTGCGCCGGAATGGGTCGAACCGTACAAAGGAACGTTCGACCACGGATGGGATGCCTGGCGACACGATGTCTTCGCCCGCCAGATCAGCCAAGGGGTGATCCCTTCGGGCACCATTCTCACCGAGCGGCCGCAATGGGTGGCCGCGTGGGCTGACCTGACGAGCGACGAGCGACGCATGCATGCACGGCAACAAGAAGTCTTCGCCGGATTCCTCACGCACACCGATGCCCAGATCGGACGGGTCCTGAGCTCGCTGGACATGTCCGGCCTCCTCGACGACACGCTCGTCCTGGTGTTCTCCGACAACGGGGCCAGTGCCGAGGGCGGGAAGGAGGGCAGCCTCAACGAGCACCGCTTCACGGCGCACGTGCGCGAGTCGTTGGCGGACAACCTGGCGGCCTATGAGGATTGGGGCGGCTTCAGCACCTACAACCACTATTCCTGGGCCTGGGCGTGGGCGGGCAACACCCCCCACAAGCTCTGGAAGCGCTACACCTGGCTGGGAGGAACCAGGACCCCGCTGATCGTGCACTGGCCGGGACGCGTGACCGGGCCCGGAACCGTGCGCGCGCAGTTCGCCCACGTGATCGACCTGATGCCGACCATTCTGGACGCGGCGGGAATGGCCGCTCCGGCCGTGGTCGACGGCGTCGAGCAACAGCCGATCGACGGGACGAGCCTCCTGCCCGCGCTCGACGACCCCGATGCGCCGGAGGTTCACACCACGCAGTACTTCGAGATGCTCGGCTCACGGTCGATCTTCCATGACGGATGGAAGGCCACGACCAACCACATCAGCACCGGCGTGCTCGATGAGGAGGAGTCGGCCACAGGGAGCCGGGACTTCGCCGGGGACCGCTGGGAGCTCTTCAACCTGTCGGAGGACTTCTCCGAGGCGGTGGACCGCGCCGGCGAGGAGCCCGCACGGTTGCAGCAGCTGACCGAGCTGTGGCGGACGGAGGCCGAACGCAACCAGGTGCTCCCCATTTCCGACGGGCTGGTGGACCGGTTGTCCGGTCTCATCCCACCTGCATGGCCGGCCGGGCCCTCACGCACATTCCTCCCCGAGAGCGGTCCCGTCCACGACGAGTCGATACCTCTTCTGTGGGGAGGCTTCAACCTCACGGCCGAGATCGACGCCGTGGGATCCGAGACCGAAGGTGTGGTGTGCGCGCTGGGTGACTGGTTCGGCGGGTACGCGCTCTACGTGGTGGAAGGAGGCGTCAGTTTCACCTTCTCGCGTGCCGCCGACGCCCTGCACCTCGAGGATGCCTCCCCGTTGCAACCTGGTCGGCGCACGCTCAGGGTGTCGTACACCGCCGGTCACGGTGGGGACCCGGGGGGCATGGAGCTCGCGGTCGATGGCGTCGTCGTCGACCGCACTCCGGTGGCGGGACCATTGCCCCTTGCGATCCAACACGGCGGGGCGGGCCTGCGACTCGGCTACGACAGCGGCTTTCCGGTCTCCCGCCGCTACACGCCGCCCGCGAAGTTCTCGGGCATCGTCCACTTCGTCAGGATCGAGACCCCCGGCGCCGCGGTCCCCCGGCCGGACGACGAAGTGCGCGCCGCGTTGCACGGCGATTGACGACAGGCTGTCGGGCGCGTCACCGTTCACCGTTCACCGTTCACCCTTCATCCTTCCCCGCTCAGTCCGGCCTCCGCGCTCAATTCCTCCACGCTCCACGTGCCGGGAGGGCTCCCGTTGGCGGCCGCCTCGACCGCCCGTCGCTGCAGCAGTGCGTTGACCGGGGTGGCCATGCCCTGGAGTGCGCCGAGGAGGACGATCTCGCCGTTGAGGAATTCGGCTTCGATGGATCCCGTGCCCCGCAGCAAACTCTGCCAGCTGGAGCCCCCCCGCCATTCGCCGGCACTCGTGCTGCGCAGCTGGAGGTAATCGGCGCGACGGGCCCGATCCTCCTCAACCGATGCGACGGCGATCCCGGCTGCCTCCAAGACGGCACTGCCTTCCCGCTGGGCCTCAAGGGCCAACGCACTCCCACGGGCGGACGGTCCGCAGAGTGCCTCGACCGCGTTGGCGAGGTTCATGAGGAGCTTGCGGTATTTCCACCGCATGATGTCGGGCCGAGCCACCGACTGGAAGGTCGTGGCATCGAGCGCGCCGGCGATGGCGCGTGCCGCATCGTCGACGCCTGTCGGGTAGCGCCCCAGATCGAGCAGCCCGCTCACCGGAGCCGAATGCGCCTGGATCACGCCCGGCCGCAGGTGGGTGGCGGGACACATCACGCACATGGCGTAGGTGCGGGGAAAGCGACGAAGCACCCGCCGCTCGTTCTCGACCCCGTTCTGCATGCACACGACCGGGATCGCCGGCGGGGCAACCCGCACCAGCTGCGCCAACGCTTCCTCGGTGTGCTGACCCTTCACCCCCAACAGGACGACGGTGTCCTCGGTCCATGTCACGCCTCGCGCCTCGGTGACCACCGGTATCGGCAGGGTGACCGATTCGTCCGGCGCTTCCAGTACGAGCCCGGAGGCCAGGGCGCGCGCGTGGTCACCGCGTGCGATGAGGGTCACGTCGGCGCCGTGCTGAAAAAGGCGCGCCCCCACGAGCCCGCCGATCGCACCGGCGCCGAACACGACAAACCGCATGCGGCACTCTGTCACGTCACGGCATGCCAGGCTTTGCGGGTGCCTTCGCGCAACCCGATCATGCAGGCGGTCGCCCTCGGTGGCGCCGCGGCCGACATGCCCTTGCGCCTCTTGCAGGGTCTGGCCGCTCCGGTGCGGGTCGACCTGGCCCGGAACGTGCGCCGGGCGATAGGGCTGGGCCCGGCTCCGATCCCCGTCTCTGTCGATCCGTCTGCGTCCTATCTGCCGCCCGGCGGCGTGGCCCGGATGGTCCACGGGGATCTTTCTTCGATGCTGATCGGCGGCATCAGCGCGTTGTTGTTGCAGACCCTGCACCCACTGGCCATGGCGGGCGTGGCGGAGCACTCCAACTACCAGGCGGACCCTTTGGGCAGACTGCGGCGGACGGCCAACTTCGTCGGTACGACGACGTTCGGTACCGTCGAGCAGGCGGAGGAGGCGATTGCGCAAGTTCGGCGAGTCCACCGGCGGGTCAAGGGCATCGCCCCGGACGGGCGTCCCTATTCGGCCGACGATCCTGAGCTGGTCACGTTCATCCATGTGGCCGAGGTCTGGAGCTTCCTGGAGTCCTCCCGTCGGTTCGGTCCGCGCGATCTGTCCCCCGAACAGTGCAACCAGTACTACGAAGAACTGGCACCGGTCGCGACCGCCCTCGGGGCCGAGTGGGTGCCGCGCTCGACCGCCGACGTGGACGACTACTTCCGCCGCATGCGCCCCGAGCTCTACGCCACCGAACAGTCGCACCAGGCGCTCGACTGGTTGCGCAACGGCGTGCGGCGGCGTCCCAACGAGCAAGCCGTGTTCTCGTTGCTCCATGCCGGCGCGGTGAGCCTTCTGCCGGGATGGGCACGCGCGGAACTCAATCTTTCAACGCTGGCGGCGGTCGATCTCTTGCTCGACACCGTGGCGGTCATCCCCGCCGTCGCGGACGCTCTCGGCCGTGATACGTTGGGTGGCCGCACCTCAGACGGCGAGGGAAAGGCCCCCGTCGATCGCCACGACCTGACCGGTCACGTACGACGAACGGGCCAGGGCCAGCACGACTTCGGCCACGTCGCCCGGTTGACCCACGCGCTTGAGCGGCGCCACCTGCTCGACCATTTCGCGTGCGAAGTCCCAGTCCGCCGTCCACGGAGTGTCGATCAGACCCGGAGCGACCGCGTTCACCCTCACGCCGGGACCCACCACTTTGGCCAGGAGAACCGTCATGTGGTTGAGGGCGGCCTTGCTCGCGGCGTAGGGAATGGACGATCCCGTGGCACGCAGCCCTGCGATGGAGGACACGTTCACCACGGAGCCGTTCGCCTTCTGGAGTGCCGGCATGGCCGCCAGCGTCACGGACCAGGTGGCGAACACGTTGACCTCGAAGATCCGCCGCCACACGTCGACGGACGCCGCCGCAAGGTCGGCATGCGGGATGAGGGCGGTCGTCCCCGCATTGTTGACCAACGTATCGAGGCGACCCCACCGTTCGAGGGCCACATCCACCAGGCTCTGGGCCGCTTCGGGATCCGTGATGTCCGCCTGGACGTAGACCGCGTCGGGCAACGAGCGGCGATGGCCTCGCCTGCGGTCACCGAGCTCGCCGAGTTGACGACCACCCCTGCACCGGTCCCGGCAAAAGCCTGCGCGACAGCGGCGCCGATCCCGCTGCTCGACCCCGTGACGACGACGACGTGCGGGCTCATCGCGAACGGGTCATCGAGGGACGATGCCCCAACTGGCCGACCACTTCTGACCGGGTTCGAGCGAGAGCAGGTCCTTTCCCGTGCGCAACGCGTTGGGCGGGCACGTCATCGGCTCGATCGCGACCCCGTGTCTGCGTCGCTCCACCTGCCCGAGCGTGTCTCCTGTGTAGACCATCAGGTAGCCGAACCCCGCATCGGCCCACAGGGAGGCGCCGGACGTGCCGTCGGGCGCGTCGAGGCCGGCCCACGGCGCGGCCATCGCTGTCACGGTCCAAGGTGGTGAACGCAGTATCGAGCACGGTCGGCCCGATGAAGCGTGCCGTGGTGAAGTCGCGCTCGGTGCCGGCCACCGGCGTCAGCGCCCCCGTGGGCAGTCCCCTGTCGTCGAGGTCCAACGTGCGGTGCGGCGGGAAGTTGGAGGATCGCTCCGTCGATCACGTCGGGACCGGCGGCCAGGTACGGGTGAAATCCGAGGCCGAACGGCACCGGGCCGTCGTCCGTGCTGTGCGCGGTCGTGGTGACGCTGAGCCCGGCTCGCCCTACGTGGTACTCCATCTCGAGGAGCAACGAGAACGGATACCCCGGCGAAGGATGCAGTTGCAGCCGCAACGAGAGCTGGTTCTGGTGCCGGGTCTGCAACGTCCAGGGCAGCCACCGCACCAGCCCGTGGATGGCGTTGCGGCGCTCGGGCTCGTCGAGGGCGGCCTGCGCCTGCACCCCGTTGAACTCGTAGCGGCCGTCGGCGAGGCGGTTCGGCCAGGGAGCGAGGACCTGTCCCCGGCCGCTGTGCGACCACTCGTGCGGGCCCGAAGCCGTCGATGATCGGCGTCTCCCCCACTTGTAGGTGCGCAGGGTGGCGCCGACCTCGCAGATCACCACATCCTGCTCGCCATGGCCGATGCGCCACTGTTGGCCCGTCGGCGAAGCGACGGAGATCCGGGGCGAGGGAAAGGGCATGGCGCAGTGAATTGAAGCAGACCCGGAGCACCGCAACGGTGAGGCTCTTCCCGGATCTGGCGGGCGACAGTCCCGGTGACGTGGCGGTAATCGGGTGGCAAACAGGAGGTGACAGGGAGTACCGGTGGGCCGGAGGCTCGTCATTCGGCCACTAGGGTGCCCTCACGTGAGGATCCTCGTAACCAATGACGACGGGGTCGCCGCGCCCGGATTAGCGGCTCTGACCAGGGCCCTCGTGCGCTGGACCAAGGAAGCGACCGCTGCGGGTGGCCCGTCCCACGAGATTGTCGTGGTGGCGCCCAGCTCGAACTACAGCGGTGCGAGCGCTGTCTGTCGGGTCCGTCACCGACGGCACGAAGATCCCTTATTACAGAGCTCAGGTCAGCGGCGCCGAAGAGGTGGACGCGCTACGGGCTCGACGCTTCGCCTGCGCTTTCGGTGATCGCAGGCGCGCTGGGGGCGGTGGGGCCCAAGCCGGACCTCGTGCTCTCCGGCATCAACCACGGCGTCAACGTCGGCCGTTCGGTCCTGCACTCGGGCACCGTCGGCGCCGCTCTGACTGCGTCGCAGGTCGGCATCAGCGCCCTCGCCGTGTCGATGCGGGCCGGGATGACGGAGGATTGGTGGGAGTCCGCGGCCGACCTCGCGGTGGCCCTGATTCCCGTCCTGGTCGGTACCCCTCTCGGGACGGTCCTCAACTTGAACGTCCCGTCGTTGCCCCTCCACGAAATTCTCGGGCTGCGGTGGGCCCGGGTCGGCGGGGCAGGGCTCATCAAGGCTGCCAACGACGCCTGGGATTCGCCGAACCCCCCCGAAATGGAGGGTCCAGCTGCCGCGGAGGCGGCGCGGGCGGTCATCGACGACGGCCCGGCCGAGAAGGGCGAAATCACCCTCAACGTCGGCTCCCCGTTCCCCCAGGGCGGGGACATGGGGTTGGCCGACCCGGGTGAGGACGCCACGCTCGTCGCCCGGGGCTACGCCGCCCTCACCGCACTGCGCGGGCCGAGGTCCGACGACGAGCCGGCATTGTTGCGGTCGCTCGACGAGGGCCTGGGCGGGGCCATCGCCCCTCTGGGATTGGCCGGCTGAACACGACGTGTGTGGCGGCGGGGCGAACCCGGGCTACGCGGAGAGGCCGAAGCGGCCGTCAGGCAGCCGGACGACCTGCTCGATGCCGAAACGGTCGGCCAGGAGCGCGGGGACGTCGTCGAGGGCGAGTTCGGAGATGGACGAGCTCCCGCCCACCGGACGCTCCACCAACACCGCCTGCTCATTGATGAACACCGAAAGGCATCGATCGACGTGCCGCGCACCGATCATGAGGCCTGTCACGAATGACGACTCGGGGTGGGTCGAGGTGAACCAGTTGTTGACCTCTATGTCCACCGCCGGGGCCGGCTCGGGTACGAACCCGTACATATCGGTCCAGCCCCCGTCCTGATGGACCTGCAGGACGAGTTCACTCCCATCCTCCATGAGCCGGTAGCGCCACCCGGCCTGATCGACCTCAACCCCGGCCTCGAAGGGAACCGGGTCCAGCAGGCCACCGCCGCCGAATCCCACATCGGCCAGCCAGGGCGTGTCGTCGACAACCACGCGTAACAACAGGTGGTTGAGTGGTCGCGGGGGGCCTTCGGGGCCGATGCGGACCCGTGCCAACATCGGATCGATCTCGGTGATGCCCAATGCCTCCAGCGCGCCGGCGAGGAGGAGGTTCTGCTCGAAGCAGTAGCCGCCTCTCCGGCGGGAAATCAACTTCTCCTCCAGCCGGCCGGCCTCGAGTTTCACCGGTCGGCCGGACGCGGGGTCGAAGTTCTCGAAGACGATCGCCGTGGCATGGGCCCGGTGGACATCAGCCAGGGTCGGTGGCGCGGACGACGGCGCGCGAGCCCGATCCTGGCCAGGTAGCCCTCCAAATCCTTCAGTGGCGCCACTGGGCCGAAAGTAACACCCGGTCCGAAAGAGCGCACGGGCGCCGAGGAGGCGGGACGTCGGCGCCGGACGGCCGGCCGCGTGCTAGTCGTCGCTTTCGTTCGGAGCTCGCCGCCGGCGCTTGACCTCCGATCGATGACGCTTCTGTTCGACCCGCCTGATCTGCGATCCCTTGGTGGGCTTGGTGGGTCGTCTCGTCGGATCGACCGCGCAGTCCATCGGCCAGCCTGGCGGCGAGACGCTCGAGCGCCAGTTGTCGATTGCGAGCTTGCGAACGTGAATCCGAGGCGGCCGCCCGCACCACGGGACCGAAGCGCTCCAAGAGGCGGGCCCGTTGTCGAGGACCGAGCGCATTGGACGCGGCGATGTCGAATTGGACCTCGACCCGGCTCAGCGTGCGATTGGCGTGCTGTCCGCCCGGTCCGCCGGAGGTGGTGGCCCGCCAGGTGACCTCGCTCATCGGGATCGTCAGCGACTTGGTGACGCGCAGCGTGACGCCGGCGCTGGCTGCGGTTCCCCCAGATCCGGCGGGGGCGATCGGCTCCGGCCCACCGGCAACGTCGGTGGCCGGCACGGGATGCAGGTCGTCGGGTGCCACAAAAGGAGCGTACGACCACCGGGTACAGTCCGGGATCATGGACTATCGCCACCTCGGAAAATCCGGCATGCTCGTTTCCTCCCTCGCGTACGGCAACTGGATCACCCACGGGAGTCAGATTGAGGAGGATGCCGCAACGGCGTGCGTCAAGGCCTCACTCGACGCCGGCATCACCACGTTCGACACGGCGGACGTCTATGCCTGGGGTAGAGCGGAGTCGGTCCTGGGCCGGGCCCTCAAGGGCGTGCAGCGCGACTCCATCGAGATCTTCACCAAGGTCTACTGGCCGACGGGCTTCAACCCGAACAATCGCGGCCTGTCGCGCAAGCACATCATGGAGGCACTCCACGGATCGCTCGAGCGCCTCCAGACGGATCACGTCGACCTCCTCCAGGCCCACCGGTTCGACTGCGAGGCGCCGCTCGAGGAGACATTGCGCGCGTTCGACGACCTCGTGCGGCAGGGAAAGGTCCACTACATCGGGGTGTCGGAATGGACGGCCGAGCAAATTGCAGAAGCCCTACGGCTGGCCGACGACATGGGCTTCGACCGCATCATCTCCAACCAGCCACAGTACTCCCTCATCTGGCGGGTCATCGAGGCCGAGGTCGTCCCGCTGTGCCAGCAAGAAGGGATCGGCCAGATCGTCTGGTCCCCCTTGGCGCAGGGTGTCCTCACGGGAAAGTACCTGCCTGGCGCGGCGCCGCTGCAAGGGTCGCGAGCGACAGGCGTCGAGGCCGAGGAGATGAGCTGGCTCTTGCGTGACGAGATCCTCACCCCTGTCCGGGAGTACGCCGACATCTGCCGCCAAGCGGGCTACACCCCCGCTTCGGTGGCGCTGGCCTGGGTCCTGCAGAACGAGAATGTCAGCAGCGCGATCATCGGGGCCTCGAGACCCGAACAGATCACCGAGAACATCAAGGCACTCGAGATCGAGTTGGAGCCGGACTTCGTGGAGGCGATCGAGAAAGCCCTGGCGCCGACGACGCTCTTCGATCCGGGCTTCACCATCAGTCCCAACCCGCGGCCCTAGACGCTGCAGCGGGCTTCCCCCATGCCGGAGCGCCAGCGGATCGCCGCCTACGGCCTGTGCCTCGATGCGGAGGGTCGCCTGCTCCTGGCCCGTGCCGCCCCGTGGCTGACCGTGGGCGGGCGGTGGTTCCTCCCCGGTGGGGGGGTTGACCACGGCGAGCATCCAACCGATGCCCTGCGCAGGGAGATCGAAGAGGAGTCCGGCCTGAAGGTGGTGCTCGGCCCCCTGCTCGACGTCCTCTCCGACGTGCGCGTCATGCCCGATGGCACGAGCCTGCACACTGTAAGGATGATCTATCGGGTGGCGTCGTGGACGGGGAGCCTCCGGGCCGAATTGGAGGGGACGACCGACGCCGTGGAGTGGTTCGCCAAGAGCGAGTTGGCCGAACTCCCGCTCGCGCACTACGTGAGGGAAGTGGTGGCGAAATTCCTGATGAGCCGTGCCTCGGGCTCCGCCCGCCATCGTGTGGTCATCATCGGCTCGGGCTTCGGCGGCCTGTTCGCCGCCAAGGCCCTTCGGCGTGCCCCGGTGGATCTCACGGTGATCGATCGCACGAACCACCATCTGTTTCAACCGCTGCTCTATCAGGTGGCGACGGGAATCCTCTCCGAAGGCCAGATTGCGCCACCGATCCGCGACGTGCTGCGGCACAACCCCTCGGCGCGGGTCGTGCTCGGCGAGGTGACCGACATCGACCCGGTGGCGCGCGCGGTCGCCACCACCGAGCTCAGCGGTCGCGAGCGTCAACATTGGCTACGACAGCTTGATCGTGGCTGCGGGCGCGGTGACCTCGTACTACGGGCATGACGAATTCCGCCGGTCGGCGTCGGGCATGAAGTCCCTCAACGACGCGCTGTACCTGCGGGGACAGATCTTCGGCGCGTTCGAGCAGGCGGAAGCAGAGGACGACGAAGCGCGGCGCCGCTCCCTCATGACCTTCGTCGTCATCGGTGGCGGTCCGACGGGTGTGGAGATGGCCGGGCAGCTGAAAGAGCTCTCACGGAGGGCCCTCCAGCACAACTATCGGAAGATCGATACGCACATGACGCGCGTCGTCCTGATCGAGGGGGGACCGGGGCTCGTGTCGACCATGGGCCCGCGCCTGTCGCGGATGACAGCCCGGGACTTGGAGCGTATGGGAATCGAGTTGCACCTCGGCGCCATGGTGACGAACGTCGACGCCGACGGGGTCGAGTTGACGCAGGCCGATGGCAACCACCTGCGCATCGAGGCGAGCACCAAGGTGTGGGCGGCCGGTACGCGGGCCTCGCCGCTGGGGGCCAAGGTCGCCGCGCGACCGGGGCGAAACTCGATCGCAGCGGTCGGGTCGAGGTCGAACCGGACTGCTCGGTGCCCGGCTATCCGGAGATCTTCGTCGTCGGTGACCTCATGGCCCTCGACGACCTGCCCGGCGTGGCCGAGGTGGCCATGCAGTCCGGAGCCCACGCGGCCCACACCATCGAACGCCGCCTGCGCGGCGACACCCGTATGAAACCGTTCCACTACCGCGACCTGGGAACGCTGGCGGTGATCTCGCGGTTCCGGGCCGTGGCGAAGGTCGGGCCCCTGCAGATCGGCGGGTTCATCGGGTGGCTGCTGTGGCTCGTCGTCCACGTGACGTTCCTCACCGGGTTCAAGAACAGATTCGCGGCGCTGGCCCGTTGGACCATCAGCTTCCTCGGCAAGGGCCGTTACGAGCGGGCCCTGACGGGAGCATGGGTGGTCGACAAGAACGGACTTTCTGATTCTGCGTAGGCTCCGACCACGCGCACAGGGGGAAGCGAGGGAACGCCATGCCGATCAACGTGACGCCCATTTCGGGGTTGAGCGACCACATCAACGACATCCGTCTCCGCACCGCCCGCATCGTCAACGAGGAGATCCTGCCGAACGAAGCGATCCTGTGGGCCGGCCGGCGTCGTCAGGTCGGCGACGACGAGCGGACCGAGGCCAATGCCCTGCGGGAGCAAGATCCAGGCGAGGGTCAAGTCCGAAGGACTGTGGGCGCCCCACCTTCCACCCGAGTACGGCGGCATGGGGATCGACTTCATGGCGCACGCGTACATGAACGAGATCCTGGCCTATGCCGTGGGCGCGGCCTCCCTCTTCGGCGTGGTGGCTCCCAACTCGGGGAACCAGACGATCCTGGCCAAGTACGGGACGAAGGAGCAAAAGGAGAAGTGGCTCCTCCCCCTGGTCGAGGGGACCATGCAATCGGGGTTCTCCATGACCGAGCCCGAGAACGCCGGCTCGGACCCGCGCTCCATCCGCACGAGCGCCGTCCGGGAGGGCGACGAGTGGGTGATCAACGGACATAAGTGGTTCACCTCCAATGGCCTGGCGGCTGACTTCTTCATCGTCATGTGCCGCGCCAGCGAGGGCGGTGACGAGGACCGTCCGGGCCGCATGCTGCAGGTCATCGTGCCCACCTCGACGCCGGGCGTGACCATCGTGCGGGGAATCGGCATCTGGGGCAGCCTCTCCTCGGACCATTGTGAGGTCCGTTACGAGAACGTCCGGGTCCCGGCGGAGAACGTTCTGGGTCAGGTCGGGGACGGCCACCGCGCGGCGCAGGATCGCCTCGGTGCGGGGCGCATCTTCCACTGCATGAACTCGGTCGGCCAGATGTGGCGTGCCTTCGACCTGATGGTCGAGCGCATGCTCTCCCGAGAGGTCCACGGAGGACTGCTGAAGGACAAGCAGTTCATGCAGGGGTTTGTCGCCGACAGCTACATGGACCTGCAGTCGGCCCGGCTCATGACGATCCACGCGGCCGAGAAAGTCGATCGGGGGGATCCTCAGGCCCGCACGGAGATTTCCGCCATCAAGGTCTTCGTCCCGGCCGCGTACGCACGAGTTGTCGACAGGGCCATCCAGGTGTGGGGTGCAGCCGGGGTCTCGAACGACCTGCCCTTGGCCAACATGTACCTGACCGCGCGCACCTTGCGCATCGCCGACGGACCCGACGAGGTACATCGCATCCTCATTGCGAAGAACGTCCTGCACCACTACGAGAAGGGCGACAGTTGGGACTTCGCCGGCTGAAGCGACGGGACCCGGGTGGTGGCGCCCGGCTACGACGACGCTGCTTCGCTCACTTGGGAGTTGCGACGAACAGCGGGATCTGGCGGCTGGTCTTCTCCTGGTACTCGGTATAGGGCGGGTACGCGGCGACCGCGCGCTTCCACCACGTCGCCTTCTCCTCGCCGGTGACCTCACGGACGGTCACGTCGAAGGGCTCAGGCCCGTCCTGCATCCTGACCGAGTCCGGAGCGGCGGTCAGGTTGTAGTACCAGACGGGATGGGTGGGGGCCCCGCCCTGGGATGCGACCAGGGCATACTCCCCGTCGTGCTCGACCCTCATGAGCGGGGTCTTGCGAACGTTGCCGGTCTTGTTGCCGACGGTGGTGATGACGACGATCGGCATGTCCGTACCGGGAAGCGTGTTGGCCTTCGTGCCTCCCGAGCTCTCGTACTCGGCGACCTGGTTCCTCACGTAGTCCATCGGGCTCGGCTCGTAGGTTTCATCTGACGACATGCAGCCACTATAGGGAGCGAGGAGAAGGAAATCATCCCCGCGAGCTGCCTCATCGGGCGCCTCCATGTCCAACGGGGGGTACCGGGCGCCGACTTTGGGTATGAGGAGATGCAGGCGCCTTCGTCGGCGTCCCACCCAAGGAGATGCACGCTATGGACATCGTTCGGAACGCAGACGGCACGCTGGTCGTCCCCGTGCAGCCGGTTCGACATCATGACTCCGACGACGACGTCGCCTCGGAGCGACCCCGCGACGAGAGTGCCGACGCACTCGACGTCGCTCCCACCACGCGGACTCTCCATCCCGGCGAAGGCGGCTACGACGAAGCGCTCTCCGAGTGGGATCTCCAACAGAACCCAGATCGCGAGCCTGCCGTCTCGACGGTCAGCGGCCGGCAAGAGGCGATGTCCCTCGTCCACAGCGTGGCTTCCTCACCGGGTGACCCCGTGGCGCCTGCCGTCGAGGCACTCGACGACCCCGAAGCGAGCGGCGAGGCGTTGCGGCACGTGCTCGTCGGCGGCGTCCATTCCGTCGAGGACTTCGCGGCCGAGGTGGCCGAGGCAGAAGGCGGTGAAACGCTCTCAGCCCACCAGACCACCAAGATCATCGGCCAGGTGCTGTCCGAGCTCGACTCCTGAGCGCGGCGCCATCACTCCTGAGCGCTGCGCCTGAGCGCGGCGCCAACTCAGACCACGCTGCTCACTTACAGATGGTCGCCGAGTAGTTGCCCAACACCTTCAGTGCGGCGCTCACTTTGGGCGTCGATTCGGCGGCAAGGATTCCCGTCTCGAACTGCTGGCGACTCGTCGACTTCTGGAGCACCTTCATGACGGTGTTGTTGAGCTGCACGGCCACTGCGGCAGCGGCTTTGACCTTGCCCGATGCGCCATTCAGGTAGGAACTGAATTGCTTTTCCGAGTTGGCCTCGCTGTTGAACGTGGCCAACAGCGCCTTCTTGACGGTGGACCACTTTCCCGATGCCATTTCCTTGGCCACCGTTGCCGATGCCTTGGTCTGCTTCGCCACTTCCGACTGGTAGGCCTTGCAGAGAGCCGACTTCTCCACGGTGGCCGAGGCCGTCGCCGCAGGCAGAAGGGCCAACGTCAGTCCGACAGCAAGCATTCCGATTCCGAGCCTGGCTCGTCGCAACATTGATGCATCCGCCTTCCGCATTCAGGTTGCTGCGCAGCCTACTGGACCGTTCTTGACCGATTGGCCGGCGGGCGACGGACATGCAGGGATGGACTTCGCCGATGCCGGCCGGGCAGAGGGCTGTCCGCCCACGGATTAGCTTGGGCATCGCAAGAGCACGACATCGACGTCATCTGAAGGAGCCGACACCACCGATGAGCGAGTACCAATTAGTAGAGGGCGTGGCGCACCTTTCCATGGACGACGGAAAGGTCAATGCTCTCGGCACGGCATCACTGACCAGTCTGGGAGAGCACCTCGACCAAGCGGAGAAGGACGAGGTCTCCGCGATCGTGCTCTCGGGGCGTGAGGGAAAGTTCTGTGCGGGGTTCAACCTGGCCGAGATTCGAGATCCTGAAGGCGCGATGGCCCTACGACGTCAGTTCATCGACCTTGTGCTCCGTCTCTTCGAGTCAGAGAAGCCGGTTGTCATCGCCTGCTCGGGCCATGCATTGGGGGCGGGAGCGGCGCTTCTGGTCGCAGCCGACCGCCGCGTCGGCCTGGACGGCGATTTCAAGCTGGGCTTCAACGAAGCCAGCGTCGGGGTCACCATTTCGCAAGCCACCATCGAACTGGCCCGCTATCGCATGCCCATGCCGTGGTTCGAGTCGATCATCTCCGGCACCACGTTCGCTCCGCAGCAGGCGATAGCCGCCGGACTGCTGGACGAACTCGTGTCCGACCCCGCGATGTTGCTCTCCGAGTCATTCCGGGTCGCCCGTGAGCTCAGCACGGTCCCGACGAACATCTTCAGCGCGATGAAGCACCTCGCGCGGGGAGCGGTCGCAGGGAACGTTCGCCTTGAACGTTCCAAGCTCTGAACCACCCCGGGCCTGTCCGGGCGACCTGCCGAGCCGGGGCGGGCGTGAGCGCTCAGCTGTCCTTGTAGCGCGAGGCGAAGTCGTCGAGCACGGCCGTGCACAGCATGTGCTGGCTGGTGGGCAGCGTGCATGTCTCGAACCAGCTCGACCAGAAGTCGCCCGATGACCCGGCTGGATCATGGGTGTAGGTCATGACGGCGTTGGCCGGGTACGCGCCACCCGATGGATCGGCGTTTCCCGCAAAACCCACCGGATCCTCGAAGCCGACGATGTTCGGGGCGAGACGTGTCACCTCCTCCTCCGAAGGCGGGTTCGAGTTCGTGCAGTCGAACGGGTCGGCCCGTTCTGCGCTGGAGAAGAACGGGCACGCCTGGCTCGCGGCACAGCCCTCGCAGCCACCGTTCTGCGTTCCGACGATGGCCTCGACGTGTGAACCAATCGGCAATGCGTCGCCCTGCGGGAGGGCCTCGCCGTGTGGAGTCACCGACTCCTCGCTCGATCCATCAGCCCCGAAACTCGCAGTGCAGTCCCAGCCCCTCGGCGCGAGCAGCCCCATGACGCTGGCGTCGTCTGCGTAGACGCTCAACTGCGACGCCAGGCGTGCGGGCACTCTTGCTTGCACCGTTGACGGCAAGCTCTTCGAGACGGGCGGGAGCCCAACGGCGTAGGTCGTTGGGCACGCGACAACGGGGAGTAAGGCACTGATGTCCGCGGTGGGGTCGGTCGCCGCGCGTGGTGACGTCGTCGTGACGGCTCCGGTTGTCGACGTCTTCGTGTCGGAGCCGTGCCCTGACGCCGTGCCCTGATGGGAGTTCGCCGCGTGGTCGGTCGAGGTGCTGCTGGTGTGCGCGATGTAGAGCGCTCCGGCAATGCAGCCGACGATGACCACGAGTGCCGCTCCCGCCAGCGCAAGCTGGCGGCCCCGGACACGGGGCTTTCGAGGACCCGGCAGGGCCCACGCGCGCTCGATCACGTCAGTGGCCTCGGCTTCTGCGTCAGGAACTGGTCGCAACTCGGCGCCCGAGGCAGCCGCCTTGACGACGGCGAGCAGCAATGCGTCGGGGGTCGGCCGCCCAGAGGGGTCCTTGGTCAATGCCGATCGCACGAGCGGGACGAGTCGCGGGTCCATCCCAGTCAGCTCAGGCTCCTCGTGGACCATCCGGTAGAGAACCGCTTCTGGCCGGCCCTCCCCGAACGGGTGGCGCCCCGTCGCGGCGAAGGCGAGCGTCGCGCCCCACGAGAAGACGTCGACGGCTGCCGTGACCTCGAGGCCCTGGGCCTGCTCAGGTGCCATCCACGAGGGCGAACCGACGACCGCACCGGTCTGGGTCAACGAGGCGCCGTCGGTCGCCACGGAGATTCCGAAATCGATGATCTTCGGACCGTGCTCACCCATGAGCACGTTGGATGGCTTGAGATCCCGGTGGATCACGCCGACCGCGCCCATTGCAACGAGACCCTCGGCCAGCCCGACCGCGAGCCCCACCAGGTGATCCCCTTCGAGTGGGCCGTGCGCAGCCACAAAGGCGGCAAGGTTGCCGCCCGGGACGTACTCGCTGACCAGGTAGGGCCGGGCCGAGCCCAAGTCGGCGTCGAGAGAGTGGGCGGTGCAGACGCCACCCACACGCTGGCCCGCTCTGACCTCCCGGGCGAAGCGGGCTCTGAACGCGGCGTCAGCCGCCAACTCTTCACGTACCAGCTTGAGCGCCACCTCGCGCCCCGACCGATCCGATGCGAGATAGACGACACCCATCCCCCCGGCGCCGATGCGGGCGCGGAGACGGTAGTCCCCGATGCTCTTCGGATCGCCCGGCTGCAGCTCGATCATGGCATCACCACCAGGCGTGTCGGCCCAGTCCCGACCCTCGAGGAAGAGCCACAATGCTGCGAGCTACCGCCAGCTGCCTCCCCATAGCCAACTCCGATCGTCGACTGTCTCCGTCAGCAGCTCAAGCGTACGACGCGGCTGTCGGCGCCGCCCGGCGCCCCGTTCGATTGCATGCGCAGCAGCGGCACAGCCCCGACATCGACAAGAGGCGCAGTGTGGACAGCGCACTCTCTGCTGCCTCCGCGCTCAGGCGAACGGCACGGCGAAGTCGCAGTAGGGGGCGCTCGTCTCAGTGACCGGCCCGCTCGCGAGGTAGGTAATTCGCACGCCGAGATCCTCGGGCTTGAGGGCGAGACGTTCAGGGTCGATCCCATGCTCGACCGCCCAGGCCTGCAGAGCCTCCGACGCGAGCTGCCATTGCGCGCCTGGGTTCCCACCGGGCCTCCCGGGAGCGCGTCGTTCGGTAGCGCGACGTACGCCTCGCGATGTGCGGGTTCGGTCCGCAAGCTCAACTCCGGGTAGTGCGACGCAAGCGCCTGCGCCTTTTCCTCAGGGACCGGCTTGCACATCTCGACCGGGCCGTCGCTGTCGGCGCTCACTTCACCCCAGTAGATGGTGAACATCGCGCCTTCACGCCCCTCCATCTTCGGCAGCGGTCGCTCGCGCAGGATCGCGATGAACTCCTTGCCGAGCGCCCACGCTCCCTGTTCGTCGACATTGCGCTTCAGGCAGAGCACGCTCCGCTCGGGCATCTCTCGTGTGGCGACCTCGTACATGACGGACCTCTTTCCACTCAGTCGGTTGACGAGGTAGTCGGCGAGCTCGCGGCGCGCGTCGTGTGCGGACTCGACCTCCCGCCAGTGCGCCGCTATCCGCTCTGCGGCATCAACCGGATCGCATGCGAGCAGTTCCCTGATCGCGGCAAGCGGCACGTCGAGCTGGCGCAACATCGCCACAAGGCGCGCCGCTTCGAGCTGCGCGACGTCGTAGTAGCGATAGCCGGAGGCTTCGTCGACACGCGCGGGAACCAGCACGCCAAGCTCGTCGTAGAGGCGGAGTGCCTTGACCGACAGAGCGCGACCGTCGTGCGAACTCGCCAATGCTGACTTCTTCCACGTCTCATACTCCCTCGTCGTCGAGCCGGACGGCCCGATATATCGAGTGTGCGGCCTCCCCTAGGGGGAGAGTCAAGCTGGCCGTCGGGAATCACCCCGACTGCGATCCCCTGTAGCTCGGCTGGTTACGGACGAGGAAATCCCCGAGGATCGCACCACACTTGGCGGTGCTCTTCTTCGGCAACGTGCACGAGAGCAGCGACACATTCACACTGGTGTCCGAACCAGACGCGAGCTGGGGGTAGACGGCCGCTCCGGACGACCTCAGCGCGCCGCCTGATCCGGCACCTGTACCTGCGACGCCGGCCGGGTCACTGAACTCCACCACATCCGGCGTGACGGTCTTTGTCTTCTCACGGGCGGTTGCCGGGCACGGCATTCCACTCGATTTCACAGCGGCCGCCGCGGCCGACTGCGGGAAGAGCGCGCAGACGACTTCCGCACCCGGGGAGGTGCCCTGTGTACTCGCCTGTGACCTCGATGAGGGCCGCCCCCTTCGGCACAACGGACGTGCTGTAGTCGGGACTCCCTTTCGGGTAGACGTCGAGCTTCTGACCACCGTCGGCAGCCACCAGCGCACCACATGCCCACCCGGCGGGCCCGAGCACCGTGATCAAACCGTTGGAATAGAAGGTGAGCCTACGCCCGGGCGAAGTCGTGGGGAGCTGCGTTGCGACGAACGGGTGCGGACTCGTTCCAGCCCCAACGGCGGTCGGGCAGGAAATCACCGGAAGAGCGGTGACCGTGGGCGTGACCGACGACGAGCTCTTGCTCGAGCTCCGCGTCGCTGCCGAGGCACCGGCCGCAGACGTCAGGACAACCGCCACCAGGACGCCGAAGGTTCCAATTCGCCTCATCGGCCCGAGCGTACTCAGGTCCGCTTCGGCTCACCTCGATTACAGGCGGCACTCCCTCCGCATTCTCGCTACGAACAACCGCTGGTCGTTCCGCAGCTGCCGCAGACGTAGCAGGAGCCGGCCCGCTGCATGGCGTTGCCGCAGCTGTAGCAGTACGGGGCGTCACGCTGCTCGGCCCGAGCAAGCGGGTTGATCCCGACGCCACCCGTGGGTGCCGATGCCGATTGGTGCGTCGGCACCGGTGCGGCGGCACTCGTACCGACTCCCCCGCCCAAGCCGTCGTCGATCAGGCCGACCGAAGGCGTCGCCGACTCTTCGACGCCGGGCAGCGTGGGCTGCATGCGCTCCGACGTCGAGAAGATCCCGAGTTCGGCCCGGTCCTCCACTGACAGGTAGTCCAGGGCAATGCGCCGGAAGATGTAGTCCACCAAGCTGGTCGCGATGCGCAATTCGGGGTCGTCGGTGATGCCGGCCGGCTCGAACTTCATGTTGGTGTACTTGCGCACATAGGTGGCCAGGGGCACTTGATGCTGCAGACCCAGACTCAACGAGATGGAGAAGGCGTCCATGATCCCGGCCAAGGTCGAGCCCTGCTTCGAGACGTTGATGAAGACCTCACCGGGTCGACCATCCTCGTACTCGCCCACGGTGACGTAGCCCTCGCAGTCCGCCACCCTGAAGGCGAACGTCTTGGAGTTCCGGCGCCGCGGGAGGCGCTCCCTGATCGCTCCCACCACGACGGACTCGGTCTTGCGCTCCTGTTCGTGCAGGAGTGCAGCCTCGAGCTCGGCGATGCGCGCGGCCACGGCGCGGTCCTTGGCTTCCGCCGCCGACCCCGGAGGAGCGATGTCACCACCCATGGTCGCGGCGGCAGCCGTGTCGGTGCCGGCCATTTTGGTGGTCGAGAGCGGCTGGGCCACCTTGCAGTTGTCACGGTAGATGGCCACTGCCTTGATCCCCAACCTCCAGGCATCGATATGCAGTTGCTCCACGTCTTCCACGGTGACGTCCTCGGGCATGTTCACCGTCTTGGAGATGGCGCCGCTGATGAAGGGCTGCACCGCTCCCATCATGCGGATGTGTCCCGAGTAGTGAATGGTGTTGTCGCCCATGGAGCAGGCGAAGACCGGCAGGTGCTCGGGTGCGATGTGCGGCGCACCGAGGATCGACATGTTCTCGTTGATGTACATCACGATCTCGGCCACCTGGTCGGGTCCGTAGCCGAGCTTGACGAGTGCCCGAGGAATGGTCTGGTTGACGATCGACATCGTGCCGCCGCCGACCAGCTTCTTGGTCTTCACCAGACCGAGGTCCGGCTCGACGCCCGTGGTGTCACAATCCATGAGCAATCCGATGGTTCCCGTCGGCGCCAAGACCGAGGCCTGCGAGTTGCGCACGCCGTACTGCTCGGCCAACTCCACCGCGTCGTCCCACGATTCCTGGGCGGCCGAGAGCAGCTCGGGCGGCACGACTTCCTCGTCGATGCGTGACGCTTCCGCCTGGTGCATACGCAGCACCTTGACCATCGCCTCGGCGTTGTCGTGGAACCCGGCGAAGGGTCCCATGCGTGCCGCGGTGCGGGCCGACGTCGCATAGGCGTGCCCCGTCAGCAACGCCGTGATGGCGGCGGCCCAGGCCCGTCCGGCGTCCGAGTCGTACGGCAACCCTTGCGCCATGAGCAGCGCGCCGAGGTTGGCGTACCCGATGCCGAGCTCGCGGAAGGCCCGTGTCGTCTCACCGATCTTCGCGGTCGGGTAGTCGGCGTTGCCGACGATGATCTCCTGTCCGGTGAACATGACCGCGACGCCTGCTTTAAATCCTTCAACGTCGAATTCGTCGTTTTCATTAAGAAATTTGAGCAAATTCATTGAGGCCAGATTGCAGGCTGAGTTGTCGAGGTGAACGTATTCGGAGCAATTGCGTACAACTACCCCATCAACCACGTACGAGTGGTTGCGAGGCTCGGAGAGGTTGTAGGTCAGCTCGACGCCGTCGTTGGTCCGCTCGAGCAGGTGCGCCGTCGTCCTTGCCAGGTACGGCTTCCTTGGTGCATCGACGACGACGCTCCGCAAGAGAGCGGCCTTGCGCGACAACGAGAAGCCGATGTGCTGGGCGAAGCGGACTATGGATGCCGACGTGATTCGGAGGTCGTACATCGCCGAGTAGCCGTATGTTTTGGTCTCGCCGTTCACATTCGTATAGGAGAGCCCGCCGTCGCGTGCGCCTTTCTTCGTCTGGTGGATGTGACTCATGATGCCGAAGGTGCTCAGCAGCTTCTGGGTTCCCCGCAGGAGCTCTGGGGAACTCGAGCCCAAACCGACGTAGCGGCCCTGTGCCCTCGTCACGACGCACCCGTCGGCGTCGTAGAGGCCCCGCAGGAAGGCGGCGACCATCTCGGACGGCGCCTGCTCGATCGACCACGGGATGGTCTTCTCCGGTCCCTTGACCGAATGCACGCCCAGCGCCTCGATGAAGCTCTTGAAGGCGCGGCGGGCCAGCCGGAGCTGCGCCGTGCCGTTGGCCTGCTCGGAGAGCTTGATCGGGCGCTCGCAGTTGATCCAGTCCAACAACTCCGCGTGACCCGGCAGGATCTCCTGGCGGTCCTCTTCGCTGCCGTAAATGGTGGCCACGGTCGTTCCCGACGTCGAGCCGTCACCGATGAGCCAGCCCATGTAGTGGGCGAATTCCTCCGACCACATGTCGGGGAACCGCAGCGGCATGGCGTGGTCGCCCTTGGTCCAGTAGTCGGCAGGGTCAGAGGAAACGGGCAGACCCATGTCCGCATTCACGGCCGGTGCTTCCAGGTTGAGGAGCTTGACCTCGTCGGCGAAGGTGAGCTTGCGGGCTTCCACATAACCGCGGTTGGCGGTGAAGATCTTGTGCGAGGGGGTGCAGCGGAGCTCGACGCCGTTGTCCAGGCGCAGACGGACGATGTCGTTGAAACCCGTGATCATGAATGCATCGGGCGAGGTGATCAGCATCTCCTCTGCCGGTGCATCCGGGTTGGTCGCGTCGTGGGTGTAGATCCCGAAGGACTCGCCGTTGTTGGCTCGCTGCAGCAACTCCGAGAAGGGAATGAGCCCCTTATCGGTGTGGACCTTCGCCGAGCCGGGGAAGCAGGGGTTGCTCCCGTTGATCTTCCCCGCCAACGGCGCCGTGTGCCAGCGGTTGATGGTGGTGTCGTACTGCAGTCCGGGGTCCGCGCACTCCCAGGCGGAGTGGGCGATCTGACGGAACAGGTCACGGGCGGGCACGGTGCGGATGACCGAGCCGTCGGTGCGGGCGAGCAGGTCCCAGTCCCGACCGTCGATCACCGCTTCCATGAATTCGTCGGTGACCCGCACCGAGTTGTTGGCGTTCTGGTACTGCGTCGAGTGGCTGTCCGCCCCGTCGAGATCCATGTCGAAGCCGGCATCGCGCAGGACGCGCGCCTTGCGCTCCTCGATGGCCTTGCACCAGATGAAGTCCTCGACGTCGGGGTGGTCCACGTCGAGGATGACCATTTTGGCGGCGCGGCGGGTCTTCCCACCGGACTTGATGGTGCCCGCCGAGGCGTCGGCACCACGCATGAAGCTGACCGGGCCCGACGCCGTTCCGCCGCCCTTGAGCAGCTCGTGCGACGAGCGGATCTTCGAGAGATTCACCCCGGCGCCGGAGCCACCCTTGAAGATGGTGCCCTCCTCCATGTACCAGTTGAGGATGGAGTCCATCTGGTCCTCGACGGCCAGGATGAAACAGGCCGACCCTTGCTGCGGCACGCCGGGCACGCCGATGTTGAACCACACCGGGGAGTTGAAGGCCGCCTTCTGATGGATGATCAGATGCTTGAGCTCATGGTTGAAGATCTGGGCCTCTTCGCCGTCGACGAAGTAGCCGTCCTTCAGTCCCCATGCGGTGAGCGTGTCGGCCACGCGGTCGGCCACCTGCTTGAGCGACCACTCCCGCTCGCCGGTGTTCAGCGTTCCGCGGAAGTACTTCTGCGCCAGGATGTTGGTTGCGTTCAGGCTCCAGAATTCGGGGACCTCGACGTCCAGCTGCTCGAAGGCCACCTTGCCGTCCCGATAGTTCGTGATCCGGGCGTCACGTCGCTCCCAACGCACTTCGTCATAGGGGTGCACACCTGCTGTGGTGAAGTGGCGCCTGATTCCAATTTCGGATCGCTGGGGGGCGATGGCCATAATGCTGGGATCCTCCTCGTATTTTCGGTCTGGGCCGACAGCGGCGCCAGCCCCCAAGGTGCGGAACAGGCGTCTCCCGGCATACTTCTCATCCTGTGCTCGTGAAGGGTAGTTACAGCTTAACCACAAGATGTTGTGGTTGACCCGCCGGAGAGACACGAGATGCTGTGTTCATTACAGCACTGTAGTTACGTCCTTGTCAACGAAAGAGTGACGACATCGTGGCAGGTCACGGGCCGCTCGCGATGGTTAGCGCGACGGGCCGGCCAACGGCCCCCGGGCAGCCCCGGTTTCGCACGCACGGCCCCGGACGGGCCGTTTCACTAGCGTCGCACGGGTGGGGTACGTGGTCGCCATCGATGCGGGGACAACCGGCGTGCGGACTCTCGTCGTCGACGAGCGGGCACAGGTGGTCGACGTGGCCTACCGGGAGCTCACGCAGTATTTCCCGCGCCCGGGGTGGGTCGAGCACAGTGCGACCGAGATCTGGGAGGCCGTGTGCGCCACCCTGGCCGAAGTGGGGGGCCGCCTCGCCGATGCGGGCCGGACGGTGGCGGCGATCGGCATCACGAATCAGCGCGAGACCCTGGTGGCGTTCGACCGCTCCGATGGGCGGCCGTTGCACCGCGCCATCGTCTGGCAGGACCGTCGCACCGCCGGCATCTGTGCCGACCTCGAGCGCGCGGGGCACCTGCCCATGGTGCGCGAGAGGACGGGGTTGATGCTCGACCCGTATTTCACCGCCACGAAGATCACCTGGCTCCTACGGCACGGGGCGCTGCCCCTCGGCCCGACGTCCGCCGACCTCGCCTTCGGGACGGTCGACAGCTGGCTGCTGTGGAACATGACCGGGGGGACCAAGGGGGGCGAGTTCGCCACCGATCCCTCCAACGCCAGCCGCACGATGCTGCTCGATACGGCCACCCTCGCCTGGTCCGACGACCTGTGCGCGCTGTTCGGCGTGCCCCCGCACACGCTGCCCGACGTGCGGCCCTCAGCCGGACGGTTCGGCACGACGAGCCTGCCCGACCTCGGACCGGCCAGCGCCGTGCTCGACGGCCTCCCGATCACGGGGGTGCTCGGTGACCAACAGGCGGCGCTCTTCGGGCAGTGCTGCTTCGACCCCGGCATGGTCAAGGTGACCTACGGCACGGGCAGCTTCGTCCTGGCCAATGCCGGACCGGTGCGCCCGCCGGCACCCGATGGCCTCACGGTCAGCGTGGCGTGGGATCTCGGCCCGCACGCCGGCCCGGCACGAGCGGCGCGCGGCGGCCGGCGGTGCAGCAGGGGCCGGCGCGGCGGCCGGGCGCGGCGCGGCCCGGTCGCCTATGCGCTCGAGGGGTCGACCTTCGTCTCGGGCGCCGCCATCCAGTGGTTGCGCGACGGCCTCGGGATCATCGACGACGCGGCGGAGGCCGGCCGCCTCGCCGCCTCGGTCGGCGACAGCGGTGGCGTCACCTTCGTGCCCGCCCTGACCGGCCTCGGCAGCCCGTGGTGGGATCCGGCGGCGCGCGGCATCATCACCGGGCTCACGCGGGGCGCCGGAAGGGCCCAGATCGTGCGGGCCTGTATCGAGGCGATCGCCTTCCAAGTGCGTGACATGACCGATGCCATGGGGGCCGCCTCGGCGTATCCCCTGTCCTCCCTGCGGGCCGACGGGGGTGCGGCCGCCATGGACCTGCTCCTCCGCCTCCAAGCCGAGCAGAGCCGGATGCCCGTCGCCCGCCCCGAGTCGACCGAGTCCACCGCCCTGGGCGCGGCCACGCTGGCCGGTCTCGTCGAAGGGGTGTGGGGATCGCTGGACGAGCTGAGCGGTCTGTGGTGCGCATCGAGCCAGTTCGAGCCCGAATTGCCCCTCGAATTGCCCGATGCGCTCTATGCCGTCTGGCGCCGGGCGGTCGACCGCGCACGGGGCTGGGCCGTGGCGGAAGCGTGACAGTAGGTGGCGCAGGCAGCCGGCGTTCCGAATCTTCTCGAGAAATCTGAATAAAACAAGGAAAGTCTTGTTATAATCCTCTGGGAACGGATTTCTCGTTCGGGAATGGAGGACACCATGAGCGTGGCAATCGTGACAGGTGCATCCCGTGGGCTCGGGCAGGCGTTGGCGGAAGGGCTGGCCGCGGAGGGTTGGTCACTCGTCATCGACGGACGGCATCCGGGGCCCCTCGAGGAGGCCGCCGCGCAGTTGGCCCCTCTGCTGGCGCCGGGGAGCGCCGTGCGCGCGGTGGCCGGCGACATCACCGACCCGGCGCACCGCCTGGCCCTCGTCGGCGCCGCCTCCGAGCTCGGCGGCCTCGATCTCGTCGTCAACAACGCCGGAACACTCGGAGCGTCGCCCCTGCCGCCTCTCGGCGCGTACCCGCTGGACGACCTGCGCGTGGCGTTCGAAGTCAACGTCGTTGCCCCGCTGGGCGTGACCCAGGCCGCCCTTCCGCTCCTGGCCTCGTCACCCCATCCGCGCCTTCTCAACATCACCTCGGACGCCGCGGTCGAGGCCTACGAAGGCTGGGGCGGCTACGGCGCCGGGAAGGCGGCGCTCGAGCATCTCGGTGCCGTGCTCGCCGTCGAGTATCCCTCCGTCGCGGTGTGGTCGGTCGACCCCGGCGATCTCCGCACGGCGATGCATCAAGAGGCGTACCCGGGTGAGGACATCTCGGACAGGCCCGAGCCCGGCACCGTGGTGCCCGCCTTCCTGGCGCTGATCAACAGCCATCGCCCGAGCGGGCGCTACCGGGCCAGTGAGCTCGTCGGCGCCGGAGTGCCGTCATGACGCCCGCCGGCGGCACGGCGACCGCCCCGACCCGATCGGCGGGCGCGGCCGTTCCCGGTCCCGCCGTCGATGCACTCTCTGCGACGAGTTCGCTGATGTCCCGCACCCACCCCGCCCTGCCGACGCTGCAGCCGCTCTCCTTCACGCTGCCGCCCGAGCTCGAGGCGCCCTCACCGCCCGAGTCGCGCGGCATGACCCGCGACTCGGTGCGGATGCTCATCGCCTACAAGAATGACGGCACACTCGTGCACTCGCATTTCTCGGAGCTGCCCCGCTTTCTCGAGGAAGGCGATCTCGTGGTGCTCAACACGTCGGGCACGTTGGCGGCGGAAGTCGACGGGACCGACGATGACGGCCAGCGCGTGCAGATACATCTGTCGACCCAACTTCCCGCGGGGCTGTGGACGGTGGAGGTGCGAAAGGGAGGCCAGGCGTTCCTCGCGGCGCAGCCCGGGACCAACATCGAACTTGCCGGCGGAGGGTGCCTCCGACTGCTCACGCCGTACTCGCCCGGTCCGGCCGGCATCGGCGTGCGCCTGTGGGTCTCGTCGCTCGAGACACCCGAGACGCTGCACACCTACCTGGCCCGCCACGGGCGCCCCATCCGCTACGGCTACGTGCAGGGAGACTTTCCCCTCGCGACCTATCAGAACGTCTACGTCACCGAGCCCGGATCGGCGGAGATGCCGAGCGCCGGCCGACCGTTCACCCCCGAAGTCCTGACCCGGTTGGTGGCCAAGGGCGTGGGTGTCGCTCCTCTGCTCCTGCACACCGGCGTCGCATCCCTCGAGGCCAGCGAGCCCCCGTACGCCGAGTACTTCAGAGTGTCCTCGGCCACCGCGCACCGGGTCAACGACACCCATCGGCGAGGCGGACGCGTGGTGGCCATCGGGACGACCGTGGTCCGTGCCCTCGAATCCGTGGTGGACGAGCACGGCCACGTGCACCCCGGCGAAGGGTGGACGCAGACCGTGGTCTCGCCGGCGCACCCGGTGCGCTCGATCGACGCCTTCCTGACCGGATGGCACGAACCCGAAGCGTCGCATCTGGCCATGCTGGAAGCCATCGCGGGACGACCACTCCTCGAAGCCTCGTACGCGGCTGCACTCGAACAGGGGTACCTGTGGCACGAGTTCGGCGACGTGCATCTGATCCTGCCATGATCGACTCCCCGCTCGATACGTTGCCGACCACGCGCCGGGCGATCCTCAACCTGCTCAAGCGCCAAGGTCCGTTGGCGGCCAACGAGGTGGCACAAGCCCTCGGGCTCACGCCGGCCGCGGTGCGCATGCAGCTCGTCCGCCTCGAAGATGACGGCTTGTTGGCGCACGACGACACGCTGGGTGACGACGCGACGCGGACCGATGCGCAACGCCGGGGCCGGCCGGCGCACCACTACATGCTCACCTCCGCCGCGGAGGCCCTGTACCCCAAGCGCTACGGAGATCTCACCACCGAGCTGCTCGGCTATCTGGGAGGGCCCGACGGCGAGCAGGTCGACGAGCTCTTCGAGCGACGCCGCCAACGCCGCGTCGACGGTGCCCGCCCCCGGTTGGCCCACCTCTCTTTCAGGGAGCAGGTGGCGGCGCTCACCGCCATCCTGGACGAGGACGGCTACCTGGCCGATGCCGCTGAGCAGGAAGACGGGAGCTGGCTCATCGTCGAGCACAACTGCGCCATCCTCACCGTGGCGCACGGTTTCTCCCAGGCGTGCTCGAGCGAGCTCTCGTTCATCCGCGAAGCCCTGCCGGGCGCCACGGTCGAGCGGGTGGCGCATCTCATGGACGGCGCGCACGTGTGCGCCTACCGCATTTCCCCGCTTACGGCGTAGGCGTCATCGGCGCGATGTCGATGACCACCGCGCCGTCCACTTCATGGATCTCGTTGCGCAGCAGTTCGACCAGGTGTCCGCCACCGAGCTCGATCACGAACTCGTCGACGGCGTTGCCGTCCACGCGTTCGAGTATGTGGATGGCGACGATGTCCCCGCCCACCGCGCCGATGCGGCTCGCGACCAATCCCAACGCGCCCGGGCGATCGGGCAGAGCGATGCGAACGAGGTATCCGGCCATGTGGCAGAGGCTAGGCGATCAATGTAAACAGGCTGTTTCAGAGCGCCCCGGTGGCGCGGGCCGGTACGTACTCGTCCACGTATTCCCGCTCGGAGAGGCGGGCGATCTCATGCATGAGGGAATCGGTGAAGGCGCGGCACTCGGTGTGGTCATGCCCCTCCAGCGGATCGTCCGGATTCATAGGCGGCGGCATCTCCATGGGCTTTCCGAAGCGGATGGTCACGTGCTTGAACGGGCGCATGACCTTCGAATCCACCGGTTGCACCTCGACCGTGCCCACGACGCCCACGGGGATGATGGGCACGCCGCACTCACGTGAGAGGCGCGTCGCGCCCGTGCGGCCCTTGTGCACGTACGGGTCGATCGTGCGCGTCCCCTCGGGGTAGAGGCACAGGATGTGACCCTTCCTGAGCACTTCGGCCCGGGCCGTCTCCAGCGCGCGCTCGCTGGCGCTCCCCCCGGTCCGGCGGATCGGGATCTGCCCCGCGGCACGGAAGAACCACGCGGTCTTCTTGGAATCGAAATATTCGGCCTTGGCCAAGAATGTCACCCTGCGGGCCACCACGAGAGGGATGAAGAAGGAGTCGCAGAACGACTGGTGGTTGGCGGCCAACACCGCCGGCCCCTTCTTGGGGATGTTCTCCCTCCCCTCGACCCTGATCCGCCACAAGATGAAGAAGATCGGACTGAGGATCACCTTGAGCACCCAGTACGCCACGGTGCAAACGTAGTCCCGACCTCCCGGCGCCGCCCGGGTGACACGAGTGGCGGGCGACGGGGCCGGGTGCGACAGCGACGGGGCCGGGTGCGACATGTGGGCAAGCGGTGTGGTGAACTGCTGGCCGGGCCAGGGGGGCCCAGAGAGGTGGCCATCATGCCCAAGCAGTCAGGTGTTGCCGAGCCGTTCCTGTCCGGTCTCTACTTCGGCGAATGCCCCCGCTGGCACGAGGGCCGGCTGTGGTTTTCGGACTTCTACGACCACGGCGTCTTCTCCGTCTCGCCCGAGGGGGACAAGCGCACCGAGGTCGAATTCGAAGGCGAGCCGGCCGGCCTGGGCTGGCTGCCCGATGGCCGGCTCCTCATCAACTCGCGCCTCGATCGCGCCGTCATCCGGCGCGAGGCCGACGGGACGCTGGTGCGCCACGGCGAGCTGACGCCCTGGGCGCAGGGCCACGCCAATGACATGGTCGTGGCGAGCAACGGGCAGGCCTACGCAGGGAACTTCGGCTTCGAGCTCAGCCAGGAGTTCGACGGCACGGTGAAGCGGGCCAACATCGGCCCGACCTCACTGGTGCGGGTCGACCCCGATGGGACCAGCCACGAGGCGGCCGACAATCTGGCGTTCCCCAACGGCACGGTGATCACCGCCGACGGGGCGACGCTGGTCGTCGCCGAGAGCATGGGTGGCTGCCTCACCGCGTTCGACCGCAGTCCCGACGGCACACTCTCCGGGCGCCGCCAATGGGCCGCGCTCCCACAAGGCGTCGCACCCGATGGGATCTGCCTCTGTGCCGACAACACCATCTGGGTGGCCAACGCCCTCGGGGCGGAGTTCGTGCGGGTGGCCGAGGGAGGCGACATCGTCGAGCGGATCGCGACCGCGAGCGGGCTCGGCAGTTTCGCCTGCATGCTCGGCGGCGAGGACCGCATGACGCTGTTCATGGTGACGGCCGCGACCAGCGATCAGGTGAAGGCGCAGGAGAAGCGCACGGGCTGCATCGAGACGGCGCGCACGACGGTCCCGGGGGCCGGACTGCCCTAGCGGCTCAGCCCAGCTTGGTGAGAGCGCCGCGCAGGTTGCGCACGGCCTGGCTGATGCGTTGCTCGTTCTCGATGAGCGCGAACCGCACGTGGCCGTCACCACCGGGACCGAACCCCACACCCGGCGAGGTCGCGACATCGGCCTCTTTGACCAGATATTTGGCGAATTCGAGTGACCCCATCTCGCGATACGGCTCGGGGATCGGCGCCCAGACGAACATGGTCCCCTTCGGGGGGGCGAGGCGCCACCCGATCCGGTTGAGGCCGTCGCACAACGTGTCACGCCGGGACTTGTAGATCTTGTTGATGACCTTGGGATACTCCGGCGCCTCGTTCATGGCCACGATCGCGGCGATCTGAATGGGCTGGAAGGTGCCGTAGTCGAGATACGTCTTCAGCTTGGTCAACGCCTGCACGATCTCGCTGTTGCCCACGACGAAACCGACACGCCAGCCGGCCATCGAGAACGACTTGGTCATGGTGTAGAGCTCGACCGCGACGTCCTTGGCCCCCGGCACCTGCAAGATCGAGGGCGGTTCGTAGCCGTCGAACCCGAGGTCGGCGTAGGCGAAGTCGTGCACGAGGATGACCTCGTGCTCGCGGGCGAACGCCACCAGACGCTCCATGAACGAGAGGTCGACACAGGCTGTCGTCGGGTTGTGGGGGAAGGACAGCACGATGACCCGTGGCTTTGGCCACGATTCCTCCCAGGCGTGCATCAAGCCGTCGAAGAAATCATCGCCCGGATCGGGTGCGGCGGTTCCGTCGACGTCGACGGAGGGCCCGTTCAGCGGCACCTGGCGCACGTCGGCGCCGGCAAAGAGCGGGCCCCAGATGTGGATCGGGTACGACGGGGACGGCACCAACGCGGTGTCGCCGGGGCCGACGAGGACCCACATCAGATGGGAGAACCCCTCCTTGGCCCCGATGGTGGTGACGACCTCGGTGTCGGGATCGAGCTCCACCCCGAAGTTGCGCAGGTAGAGGTCGGCAATGGCGCTGCGCAGCTTGGGTATGCCACGCGAGGCCGAGTAGCGGTGATTGCGCGGGTTGTGGGCCGCCTCGGCCAGTTTGTCCACGGCGACATCAGGAGAGGGCAGGTCCGGGTTGCCGAACCCGAGGTCGATCACGTCGAGACCGGCTCGCCGCGCGTCGTCCCTCATGGTGTTGATGGTGGCGAAGACGTAGGGCGGCAGACCGTTGATCCGGCGGAACTCCATCGCGGAAGTCTACGACCCGGCCTCAGGCCCCCCCGACGATGCCCCGCCCGCACGCGCCGCGGCCACCAGCAGGGCAGGTTCGATCGGCGTGGCGAAGATCACCCAGGTGGCTCCCGAAGAGCCAAGATCCCGGACTGTCTCCGTCAAGTCGGACCCCTCCTTGGGCGGCGGCCCGGCCCAGGTGACCTCGACGGCGTCCGGCCCCTGCGAGCGGGCTGCGACCAACGTCGGACCGGCGTCCCACACGTTGAGGGCCGCCCCGGCCCTCTGCGACTCTTCGATCCGCGCCGACGGTCCGCCGGCCAGCCATACGGTGAGGCCGCGCGCCTGCAGTGCGCAGGCCAGATCGACCATGTCACTGCGGCGTTCGGCTGCCGGCGGAAACGGAATGCCGTAGGCCAGATTCTCGGCTTCGCTGAGCCGGTCCCCTGTACCCAACCCGGCAATCACACGGCCCGGGGCCAATGCGGCCAGTGCGGTGAATTGGTTGACCAACACCGCATTCGGAACGAGGCCCGTGCGCGCCACCAGCGTCCCGAAGAACGGTCCCCCGCCGGGCGTCGGCGGACCGACGTAGGAGGCGGCCAGGGTCGCCAATATCGGGAAGGGAGCCAGGGCGGGCCGGTCCGGTTGGCCGATCGGCCACAGATGATCGAAGCAGAACACGCCGTCCACACCGGCGGCGAAGGCCCGGTGGGCCACCTCGAATGCCTCGTCGGGAGCGTCCCTGAACGTCGGCACGATGACGCCGGTACGGATCACGTACGCCTCACCGCAGTCCCCCCGCACGCCCTCCGAGCGCCGCACCCACCGCACCGGCGCGCTCACCGAGCACGGCGGGGACGATGACCGTCTCGGGTCGTGTCAGCCCGCCCTCGACCAGGTCGGCGTAGGCCCGACGGGTGGCTTGCAGGAGCAGATCTCCGACACCGACCAGGCCGCCTCCGAGGACAAAGCATTCGGGGTCGAGCACGCAGGCCAGGTTGGCCAGTCCGAACCCGACCCACCAGCCGACCTCTTCCACCACCTGCCGCGCGTCGGCATCGCCCGAGAGGGCGGCCGCGGTCACATCCTCGCCGCGCACGCTCTCGGGATCGCCCCCCGAGAGGGCGACCACCCCCGGCAACTTTCCGGCCAGCGCGGCCTCCCGCGCCAGAAGGCCCAGCCCGCCTCCCGATGCGTACCGCTCCCAGCAGCCGCGCCGCCCGCAGGGGCAGGGGGGGCCGGCCGGGTCGACGACCATGTGGCCGATCTCGCCGGCGAAGCCATGGGCGCCCACCTGCACCTGCCCGTCGACGACGAGCCCGCCGCCGATCCCCGTCCCCAAGGTGACCATCACGACGTGGCGGTAGCCCTTCGCCGCACCGAGCCGATGTTCGGCCAGCATGGCGAAGTTGGCATCGTTCTCGATCACGACCCTCCGACCGGCCAGCCGATCGCCGATCAGGACCCTCCAGTCCACACCTTGGCCTTGGGGCAGATTCGGTGAGAAGCGCAACCGGCCCTCGCGGTCCACCATCCCGGGGGCGCCGACGCCGACGGGAGGCCCAGCGTCTGCGGACCCCTCCGGTCCCGTCCCCGTGGCGGCACCGAGCTGGCCCACGACCTCGACGACGGCGTCGGCCACCTCGGCGCCTTCGTCCCGCCCCTTACCCCTCGGCGTCGCGACCCGCGCCTCGGCCACGACAGCACCCGCGGCATCAAGAGCCACGCCGAGAACCTTCGTGCCACCGATGTCGACGCCGAACGCCACGTCGGCGGGCGCCGACGAGCCGGCGTCCGCGCTCATGCCGAAGACTCGACCCGTGCCTTCAGCTCCCGCATGGCCGTCGACATGATGCGGCTCTGCGCACGCATTTTGATGAAGCCGGGAATGGGCACCCGGAGCTCGGCCTCCAAGTGGTACGTGACGAGCGTGCCGGAGCCTTCGCCCGGGTCGAAGACGTAGCTCCCGTCCAACTTTGAGGTGATGTCGCCCTTGGTGAGTACCCATGACAGGACGCGTGGGGCCTCGGAGAAGTCGTAGCGCAGGGTGTAACTCGTACTCCTCCCGAAGGCGGCGGCGCGGAACGTGACCAGCACCGGGCGACCCTCATCGTCACGCTCGTCGACGATGATCTCCTTGATGTCGGCGGCCCATTCGGGATACCGCTCGATGTCCGCGACGACAGAGAAGCATCGCTCAGGCGATGCCGACACCGACATGTGTTCGGTGGCTTGATCGGCCACGATCTCGTGTTCCTCTCTTGTCGACCTGACTTCGGGCTCGGACAGGGGAGTCAGCCTGCCACTTCCGCCAGGGTGCTGGCCAGCCTAGAAGCGAGAACGTCATAGTCGAAGGATGCCCGGGCCCGGGCCCGGGCCGCCCGGCCCATGCGTCTTCGGAGCTTGGGTTCGGCGAGCAGGGTGCGCAGGGCCTCGGCCACCCGCCCCGGGTCCTCGGGATCGCGTACCACCAGGCCGGTCTGGCCGTGGACCACCGCCTCGGCCGCTCCCCCGCTGTCACCCGCTATTTGGGGGACGCCCGCGGCCGCGGCCTCGAGAAAGACGATGCCGAACCCCTCTTGCTCCAGTCCCAGCCAGCGATTGTGACAGGCCATGACGAAGATGTCGGCCGCACCCAGGAGCGCCGCCCGGTCGTCATCGCTGACGTGGCCCAGGACCGAGATCGACACCGGGGCGGCGGCGGCCTGCCGGCGGAGCCGCTCCAGTTCCCGACCGGCCCCACCGATGGCCACCACCAGGTCGGGATAGGAAGGGGCCAGCCGGTCGGCAGCGGCAATGAGCACATCCATGCCCTTGCGCGGGACCAGCCGGCTCAGGCTCACGATCAGCGGTCCGCTCGTGGGCAACCCCAGTCGGGCGCGGGCCGCCCGCCGTTGCGGGGCCAGGAGTGGCGTGATGGCCGACGTGTCGACACCGGGCGGAACTTCGATCACCGCTGCCGCGATGTCACCGGCGGCACGCAGCCCCTCCGCGGCCGGGTAGCTCCCGGCCGAGACGACGACCGACGCACCGCGCAACACGTGTGCGAGCACGGCCCGCGACCCGGGCACCCGGCCCGGCACCGTGACTTCGGCGCCGTGCAGGATGACCCCGTAGGGGACACCGAGGCGGGGGCCCAGAAGACCGAGCGGAAGGACGGGGTCCAGCAGCACCAGGTCGATGTCGTACGCAGCGATACAGCGGCGCACCTGCGCCAACGCGCGGGGTGTCGGGAAGTAGAGGATCGACTCGGGCACGCGCTCGATGCGGAACCCGAGCGCCTCCTGTTCGGCATCCCACGCGGGTGCATCGGGATCCGACGACGCCGTGAGCACCACGAAGGATGCGGGATCGAGCCGCTTCCACAACTCCCAGAGGTAGCTCTGGATCCCCCCCACCTTGGGTGGGAAGTCATTTGTCACCAGCAGGTGACGGCTCACCTGGTCAGCCGGGCCCAAGCGACCCGTGACCGCGTCCGCAACGAGGGACGGGGTCTAACCGGCCCGGTTGCTGAACCGCAACGACGGGACGAGACCCGCCCGCTCGAGCATGCGCATGGCTCGGACTTCGTCGGCATCGATGACCACCGCGTCATCGGGCTCGCGGCCCAGGAGGAACGTGACGACACAGTCGTCGCAGGCATTAGTCCCCTGGAGCTCGCAGCATTCGCAGTCGATCGTGAGTGGTCCCGTCGTGGCCGGGCTGAACAGGTGTCGTTCGGGCATGATGGCGGCTCTCCTTCTTTGCCCAGAGCATCGCGGGGGGTTGTGACACCACGACCCCGAAGGCACACCGATGCGGTCACCGGTTCTCCCCGAGGGCTTGCCACGTGGCCCGAACGGTCTCGGCTATCCCCCAGGCCACGCCCTCGGTCCGGACCTCCCCATCTGCCACGACGGCGAAGAACGGTGGTCCGCCCACCCGGTAGTCACGGAAGGCACCTGAGCTCATCACGACCGGGGCATCCCCCGGATCGAGAGCTGCGATCGCCCCCGCGTCCTCGTCCTCGGGCCCCTTCGTGACCAGGACGATATGCAACCCTTCGGGAAGGGAGGCCCGCAACGCGCCCGTCCCTTCCCACAGGTCTTGACAACCCAGGCACGACGACGAGACGAAGACCAGAAGAACCGGGTCACCCGAGTTGAGGATTGTCACGCGGAGGAGGTCCCCGCCCGGCGTCACGCCTTCGATGTCGACCGGTGACGTCGCTGGGTGATCCGTGTAGGTCGGGATCGGCCTCACTCGGCGCAAGATCTCCGCCGGTGTCGGGTCGTTCACGGAGTCCGCGATGGCGTGCCTGGTTCCCCGCGCTGCAATTGGTCGTCGCCGGTCTCCACCACGCTGCGACCGTGGCCGCACCATCGACAGACGACCTCGTCGACGTGCAGTGAGAGGACAGTCACCTCTTCGGTCTCGAGCTCGCCTCCGACCGTGTAGTGGTGGAAGGCCTTCGTCGTCTGTGACGTCGTGACGTCGAAACGGGTCACATTGCCGCAGCTGTCGCACCTGTAGCGAGGGGTGTCCACGCCCTCCACGGTAGCCGCCGCCAAAAGGGTGCCTCCCGGGGGTCAGATGCGGCTGAGAAGCTCGGCCTTCTTCGCCGCGAACTCCTCTTGCGAAATGATTCCCCGCTGGCGGAGATCGTCGAGCTCAATGAGCCTGTCGCGAATTTCCGCGGGCCCCGACCCGTGAGCCGGCGGCGGCCCTGCGGCCGACGCGACGGGAGCGGGCGGGATCCCGCCCTGCGGGACGCCCGCAGGGTCTTCAGCCGCGACCGGTGGAACGCCGAATGGCGGCGTCTCGGGCCCGTCGTCCGGAGCGCGTTCCCTCGACCACCCTGAGCCCAGATCGATGCTGCGCAGCTCGGCGGGGATGGGCTCCGCGCTGCCGCCACCCACGAGCTCGTTGATCTGACCGTTGATGACCCGTTGGAGGATGATCGGCTTCCGGACGAAGGGGAGGGCGACCGCGTCGTCCTCGCCCTGCACGTCGACGACCAGTCGCCCGGTGGACAGCATGCGATCCCACAGCGTCTGCGACAGGCTGAGGCCCGTTATCCGCTGGAGCCGGATCTGGACGATGTGGCGATCGAACACGTTGCGGCGCACGAGAATCCGGGTCGTGGTCAGAGCGAACGTGTAGAGGCGCCATCTCGCGAGGCGAACGAGGAGCCACGCCCCGGGGATCGCGGCCAGAATCCACAATCCGTCTGCCAGCCAGCTCGGGACCGACGGCTCGGCGACGATGATGGTGATCACGATCGCCACCGCCGCCACGGTGACGAGGAGTGGGCCGGCAAAGAAGATCCAGTGCGGGCGCAACTGGACCAGCATCTCCTCGTCGTCGTTGAGGTACCTCCGCGGCAGCGGCACGCTCCTGAGAGTACTTGCGACCCCATGGGAACGTTGGCACGGACGCGGCGGCCCGGCGTCCACCGGCACGGGCGGCGGTAGCCTGGGACCCATGCCGTATGCCGAAGTTGCCCCCGACGAGATCCGCGCCCGGCTGTCACGGGGCGAGGACGTCTTCCTGCTCGACGTGCGCGAGCCCGACGAAGTCGCCGATTGGGCCTACCCGATCGGGGTGAACATCCCGCTCGGGCAGCTCGGCGACCGGGTGGGAGAGCTCCCCCACGGAACGACCATCGTCGTGGCGTGCGCCGCGGGTGTTCGTTCGGCCAAAGCGGCGACGGCACTCAGCGAGGCCGGGTGGACAGCCGAGAACCTGACCGGCGGAGCCGCCGCCTGGGCGGCCACCGAGCCCGAACCGGGCTGAGCATCGGCGGCTCCCTCCATGGTGCCGCCGATGCTCAGCTGACGTCCCTGGGCTTCGGCGCATGCGCCCGGCATGCCTCGACATACCATCGCTTCCCCTTGCGGTCCTTCCAGATCCCCTTCCACGCCGGCGGCGCATGGCAGTGCGTCGCTTGGAGCTGCTCGCTGTAGACCATCCGGAAGCAACGACCGGGCTGCGGACTGAATGCCGTGACGACGTCGCCGGGGGCGGGCATGCGGTCCATCTGCCGACCCTAAAGGAGCCGGCGCGCCCTGCGTCCTCCCGGAGTTGTGAAAAGGGTTCACCGAACGGGGTAAACCCCAATCCGTGGGGCTGGTGGGGATCGAACCCACGACCGAGGGATTATGAGTCCCCTGCTCTAACCACTGAGCTACAGCCCCCTGCTGGAAGGATCGTCTCCAGGACGCGGACTCTCCGACGGACGGTCCGACAGTTGTCCTAATTCGCCAGGTAGCCTCCCAGATGTGGCAGGCAGCATAAGACAGGGCTCCCCTCGGGTGTGGCGACGGTGAGCATTTGCCGGGCGCGATCCCGTCACGGGCGCGCCGATCCAGGTCCACCCGACGTTCGGGCCTACTGAGGCCGCTGCCGAGAAGGAACGGGCCCGATCGTGACCGACGTCGAGGACGGGAAGTTCGATGGGTGCGGCAGAACGCCACCGCGTAAGGAGCGCCGTCAGTGAACGACCCCGAGATCCTCGACATCCCCGCCTTCGAGATCCGCGCCGGCGACCTCCTCGGCGATGGCGCCCTCGTGGTCAAGCTCACCGTCGGCACAACGAACGTCGACGTGACGGTTGCAATCCCCGGCCGAGAGTACGAGCGGTCGCTCGAGCATCATCCGGGGACGATCGAAGCCGACTACGAGCTGTCCGATCGAGCCTTCGGTTTCGGGGATACCGTGCGTGTGCTCCGGCGCCCCCCGGCCGCCCTTCCTTGATCCGTGGCCCGGGTCGTGGCGCGGCGCCTACGTTCCCACCGAGGGCGCCTACGTCCCCACCGAGAAGGAGGAGGGCGGAGTGAATCCCTTCATCTGCTCGAGGGGCATCTGCATCAGCCCGATGGCGTAGAGGGCTTCACCGGCCCCTTCGTCGTCGAGGTGGATGGCATCAAGACCGCCCGCGCGCACCTGGACATTTCCGTTCAGGCACAAGCTGGCATCCCACGGGAGGCACTTTTCGGTCAGTTGCCACGTCAAGCCTGAAGTGGAGACGTATTGGGCAGCGTACGGATCGAAGGTCCAGTTGAGGTCTCGACCTCGCGCAGAACCGGAGAGCGCCTCGTACAGACCGTTGAGGGCGGGCACGCCGTTGAAGCCGTACTCCAGCGTATTGTCCGCACCCGTATATGCGCCCGCAGGAGTTGTCGGGTTGCGTGGCGGGCTCGCCGAAAAATAGACCCGGGCACCGTGAGCACTGGCATCGCGCGCCATATGCGTCAGCGCGCGCTGGTAGCTCGCGAGAAGGTCGGACAAGGTGTACCTCCCCGACGCGTCGACGCATCCCGCGGCGGACGACTCCAGGCCGGGATTGCCCGTGAACGCGAACACCACGGCAGCAGGTTTGATCGTCTGCACCAGGTTGGAGAACTTCAAGTGGCGGCCCGTGTAGGGGTCCGTATACCCGTTGTCCCAGTCGCACGGGGCCGAACCCGAGCCCCCGTCGGCAATGATCGGCACCGAGGGGACGTTCCACGAGCGGAGTGCGTTGGTCGCCTGCACGACCAGACTGTCCCCGACAATGAGAATGGGTCCTACGGCGGTGGTCTGCGGTGCGGGGCTCGGGTTCAGGACCAACGCGATCGCCGAGGCGCTGAAGATGAGCCACAGGACCACGGCGCCGAGCACAAATCGACCCCGTCGTGGCCTGTGCGCACGCGTGGATGGCGGGGAGCTGTCCCGGCGGGAGGCGGATTCGGACCGTGGGTGGTCGAGGGTGAGGGGCGGCACGAAATCTCCACTACGGCTGTAGTGGGACTCGAACGAAGGCTCGATGACGCAGCGGGGTCCCATTGCGCTGACGCATCGACTGCCGGATCGCCGCCCCGACCCGGCGCGGCCCCGGCTCCTGGTCCCAGGACGACGAACGGCACACTGGCCTGATGGCATTCCCTGGAAGCCGACAATCCATGCCTTCATGATGATGCGGTCTCCTAAGGGGGAGTAGGGCCAATGGTCCCTGCTCCAACCGCGCTCTGACCGGCTCTGAACTGCTCTTTTTGTCGCTCGGCGGCGGTTCGACCCCGTCGGGGACGCGACCGGCGCGATCCGCACCGAGCGAGCTGGTCGACAAGGACCTACGCTCGGCGGCGCAGGTGGCGAGCGGGATCGACGTTTGCGACCGAAGGGGGGAAGCATGCGCAAGGTACTTGGTGGGATGGCCGGGTTACTGGTGGCCGCGACGGCTCTGGCCGGGGCCATGATGGCCGCCGGTCCGGCCGGTCCGGCCGGTGCGGCCGGCGCAAGCAGCGGCTCGAAAGCCCCGCTCACCGTCGCCCTCGTGACGTCCACGACCGGCCTGGCGGCACCCCTCTTCCAGGAGGCGCCCCAGGGCTTCCTCGCCCGCATCGCCCTCCAGAACGCCGAGGGTGGCGTCAACGGCCACAAGCTCGTGCCTCTCGTCATCAACGATCAGACCAGCCCGACGCTGGATGCCACCGGCGTCCAGCTGGCGATCTCGCGAGGCGCCATCGGCATCGTGAACGACAGCTCGCTGTTCTACGGCGGGTACAAGTTCGCGCAGCAGGCCGGGGTGCCCGTCACCGGCAGCAGCCTCGACGGTCCGGAATGGGGCGAGCAGCCCAACACCAACATGTTCGCCTCCGACACCGGCAGCATCGATCCCAAGTACCCGGCCAACACCGCCCTCGGGTCCTTCCTCAAAGCCCACGGCGGGACGATCATCGGCACCTATGGCATCGGCATTTCGCCCTCGTCGATCCAGTCGGCGATCGGCACCGGCATCTCGTTCAAACACGCCGGCGGCAAGGTGGGGGTGCTCGACACGTCGGTCCCCTACGGCTCGGTCGACTTCACCTCCGCTGCGCTGACGGCCAAATCCAAGAACGTCAATGCCGTGTTCACCGGCATGGGGAACAATCAGAACTTCGCCCTGGCCACCGCCTTCGAGCAAGCAGGGGTCAAGCTCAAGGCGGTGGTGTTCCCCACTGGCTACGAGGCGGCCGTGATCCATACGCCGGCCTGGAGGTCATTGCAGGGGATGTATTTCAGCGCCTCGTTCCGACCCACGGTTCTGCCCAATGCCGGCACCCGCCAATTGGTGAGCGCCCTGCAGAAGTACCAGCACCGCTCGCCGGCCAACTTCCCCACGTACGTCGTGGACGAGTCCTGGGTGGGCGCCGACCTCATGATCCAGGGGCTGCAACGGGCCGGGAACAGCCCCACCCGGGCCTCTGTCATCAAGGCCCTCCGGGGGATCACGTCCTACAACGGGAACGGGCTTCTGCCCCAGTCCATCAACTTCTCGACGATCTTCGGCCACAATCTGCCCAAGCAGTGTGCGTGGTACCTCCAGGCGAAGAAGAACGGCTTCGTCACGGTCTCCAACCAGCCGGTGTGCGGTACCTACATCCCCGGCACCGCGACCGCCCAGAGCTGAGCTCTCAGAAAGGCCGGCGCCCCGGATGCGGCCGCGGCCCGGATGCGGCCGTGGTCGTGATGCAGCCGTGGCCGTCCGACTTCGACGTGGGAATCGGGCGTCCGCAAGGACCCTCATCCGAGCGACACGGCGGTTGACCAGCTATCCTGCCGACGCAGTAGCCCTACGAACATGATCGAGGTGTGCTCATGGCTTCGATAACGTGCCCCAATTGCCAGACGGTCTCGGCGGACGGCACCGGGTATTGCCCGGGTTGCGGAAACAGTCTGTCCGGTGTCGCACAAGCGGCCTCGACCCCGCCCCCCCCACCGCCTCCGGGCTCGCCACCGCCGGCCGGGGCGCCGCCTGCTGCGGCCGCTTCACCCAAGCCGCAGGTGACGTTCGACTTCAACGCGATAGGCCGCGTGGATCGCATTGCGGGTGGCGGGACACTCGTCCTCTTCATCGCACTGTTCCTGCCCTGGTTCAAGGTCGACTTCACCTTCGGCACGGCGAGTGCGAGTGGCCTCTCGATCCACGGCTACCTGTACATCACGCTCATCTTGTGCATCGCGATCGTCGCCTTTGTGATCGTCGAGGCGTTGGGCCTCTGGAAGTTGCCGAGCTCGGCACCGGCCGGCCGCGAACAGCTCCTCCTCATAGCGACCGCGATCAACTTCGTACTCGTGCTGATCGCGTTCCTGTTCAAGCCCGGTGGCCACGGGGTGGGATGGGACTGGGGCGCCTTCGTGGCGCTCGCCGCCTCCGTCGTGGCCATGTTCCCGTTGGCCTGGCCGGCCATTCAAAGCCGACGGAACAAGTAGTCCCGCGCCGCGGGGGTTACTGGAGGTAGCTCTCGACGGTCCCCGCCGGACGGCGTCGTCGCGGCGTCGGGGTCACCACCGGCGTTGCGCTTCGCCCTGCGCTGCCGGAGCACGTCCCACAGCTGATCGAGTGTCACCTCGATCGTGTGGAGACGCTCACGTTCCTCGTCGGAGAGCCCGTCGCCGACGTGCCCCTCTTCGAGGCGCTGCTCCTCCTCGGCCAATCTGTTGATCTGGGCGAGGATTTCCTTGTCGTCCATCTGACTCTCCGTTCACTCGTGCAGCCGTTTGCCCGGTCAGAAGCTCATCGCTTCACTCTCGTCGACAAACACCGGCCCGCCCCCGGGGCTACCGGGAGCGGGCCAGCGCTGTGACCTACCGTCAGGCTACGGCGGCCAGGGCCTCGTCGTCCGCCGCCGCGTCCCCTCCGGACAGGGCCGGAGCAAGGACGTCGGCGATGGTCGTCGCGAGGTGGAACGTCATGACGTCTCGGACCTCTTCGGGCACATCCTCGAGGTCCGGTCCGTTGCGCACGGGAAGGACGACCTCCTTGAGCCCCGCACGGTGTGCGGCAAGCACCTTCTGCTTGACCCCACCGATGGGGAGCACCCGGCCCTGCAGGGTGACCTCGCCGGTCATCCCCACAATGGAGCGAACCGGGGTGTCACGGAGCAGGCTGACCAGCGCCGTCGTCATGGTGACGCCGGCCGAAGGCCCGTCCTTGGGCACTGCGCCCGCCGGGACGTGCACGTGGAACCGCTTGCCGGAGAAGATCTTCGGATCGATGCCGAGCTCCTCGGCGTGCGAGCGCACATAGGACAGTGCGATCTCCGCCGACTCCTTCATGACGTCGCCGAGTTGACCGGTCAGGGTCAAGCCTTCGGGGCCATCGGACATGCTCGCCTCGACGAAGAGCACGTCACCACCGGCACCCGTCACGGCGAGGCCGGTGACGACACCGGGCACGCTGGTCCGCTCGGCCGCCTCGAAGTAGAAGTGAGGCCGACCAAGCCAACTCCGCACATCCGGCGCATCGACGACGACCGGGGCCTCGCGCTCGCCGGCGGCCAGTTTGGTCGCCACCTTGCGGAGAAGCCGGCCGAGCTCACGCTCGAGCGAACGCACTCCCGCTTCACGGGTGTAGTCCGCCACGATGCTCCGAAGAGCGTCGTCGCTGATCTCCACCTCGTCGTCGCGGAATGCGGCGCGGCCGAGCTGACGCCCCACCAGGTGGTGGCGGGCGATCGACACCTTCTCCGACTCCGTGTACCCGTCCAGACGGATGATCTCCATCCGGTCGAGCAGCGGGCCGGGGATCGTGTCGATCACATTGGCCGTGGCGATGAACAAGACCCGCGAGAGGTCGAGGTCCACCTCGAGGTAGTGGTCACGGAACGTGTGGTTCTGTGCCGGGTCGAGCACCTCGAGCAAGGCGGACGACGGGTCGCCACGGAAGTCCGCGCCGATCTTGTCCACCTCGTCGAGCACGATGACCGGGTTCATCGTCCCTGCCTCACGCAGGGCCCGCACCAAACGTCCGGGCTGCGCCCCGACATAGGTACGGCGGTGACCACGGATCTCCGCCTCGTCCCGCACGCCGCCCAGGGCGACGCGGACGAACTTGCGTCCCATGGCGCGAGCCACCGATTCGCCGAGCGACGTCTTGCCGACTCCGGGAGGACCGACGAGGGCGAGGATGGCTCCCGAGCCGCGACCGTCCACCGGCACCAGGCCGCGTTCGGCCTGCAGCTTGCGCACGGCGAGGTGCTCGAGAATCCGCTCTTTGACGTCCGTCAACCCGTCGTGGTCGGCGTCCAGGATGCGGGCGGCCTCGACCACTTCGAGGCTGTCGTCGGACTCCACGCCCCAGGGGAGCTCGAAGACCGTGTCGAGCCAGGTGCGGATCCAGCCTGTCTCGGGGCTCTGCTCGTTGGTGCGCTCGAGCTTGTCGACCTCGCGTTGGACCGCGACCCGAACATGTTCGGGCAGGTCCCGCTCGGCCAACTTGGCCCGGTAGTCATCGGGGTCCGACTCGTCGCCCTCGCCACCGCTGAGCTGTCCGAGCTCCTTGCGGATGGCCTCGAGCTGACGGCGGAGCAAGAACTCGCGTTGCGTCTTCTCCATGCCCTCCTCGACGTCCGTCTTGATCCGTTCCCGCAGGGTCAGATCGGCCAAGGTGTCACGGGCCCAGCCGAGGACCAGGCGCAAGCGCTCCTCGACCTCGATCGTCTCGAGGACCTCGACCTTCTGGGACAACGTGAGGTCGGGCGAGTAGCCCGCCACGTCGGCCAACCGGCCCGGCTCGGTGATGTCGCGCAACTGGGTGGCGATCCGGCCCGCGCCCCTGCTGAGCAGGATGTTCTCGAGGACCGCCCGGTACTCCCGGGCCAGCTCTGCGGCGGCCGGCGTCGGCTCTCCCTCCTGGAGAGGCTCCGCCTCCACCCACAGCGCGGCCCCCGTACCGGGCACGCCGGTACCGATGGTGGCCCGCTGGTCACCGCGCACGGCGACGGCCTGGAGGCCGCCCGGCAGGGCGCCTTCCTCGGTGATTTCGGCGATCACGCCGACGCTGGCATAACGTCCCTCTATGTGGGGTACCAGCAACAGCTTCCCGCCGGCTGACTGGGCAGCCTCTACGGCGGCGCGAGCCTCATCCGACTCCAGCGCCATGGTGAAGACCATTCCGGGCAGAACGACGCCCGACTTCAAGGGCAGCAATGGAAGCGTCACATTTTCATTCGACATGGGTTGTCCCCTCTGGGTCCGTCTTTCTTGTCTGACTAGTCAACAATCTCCCGCCGGATCTGATTCCCGGGCCGGTGACCAGGAGAAGTCGGCTCGCAGCGCCACCCTGAGCGCAGCCACGACGCGGCATACGCTGAGCACATGGGAACGACCGTGCAACAAGCCACGAACACGGCCTCAGCGACCCCACACCCGGCCGATGCAGCTCGGCGCACAAGCCTCGGCGTACCAGCTCTGCGGCGCAGCCTCGGCGTACGCAGCCTGGCGTCCCTGTCGCCCGAGGGCGACACAGGGACGACGCTGGCCCCCGCCCGTCCCGACCAGGAGCTCGACGAGGGCGACCACGACCGCATGTCCCACATCGTGCTGGAGGGCTATACGCCCACCGAGGGCGAGAAGCAGGGTGAATTCATCTCCACCGGCCCGAGCGTCGTCGAAGGGATCGTCAACCGCACCGCCGTCCGCGCCCTCTGCGGCAAGGAGTGGGTCCCGGGGCGGAACCCCCAGCGCTACGGCCTGTGCCCGACGTGCAAGGAGATCGCCGCAGTCCATGGGTTGGAAGCTCCCGGCGAACTAGCGCCGAATCCACCACACGACGGGGGCACGTTGGCACAGGTCAGCTTCGAGGGCGTCACCAAGCGCTTCGGCGACACGGTGGCGGTCGACGCCCTGACCCTGGCCATCCCCGACGGCGAGCTCCTGGTGCTGCTGGGCTCGTCGGGATGCGGCAAGACCACCGCCCTGCGCCTGGTGGCCGGGTTCGAGGAGGCGACCGAGGGCCAGATCTCGATCGGCGGGCGCGTCGTCAACGACGTCGACCCGAAGGATCGCGACGTGGCCATGGTCTTTCAGAGCTATGCCCTCTACCCCCACCTGACGGTGGCACGGAACATCGAGTTCCCCTTGCGCCAGCGGGGCATGGCCAAGGACCAGCGCGCGGTCAAGGTGAAGGAGGCCGCGGCCACGCTCGGGCTGGACACCCTGCTCGACCGCAAGCCGGCCCAGCTCTCGGGTGGGCAGCGTCAGCGTGTGGCCCTGGCCCGGGCCATCGTCCGGGAGCCCCAGGTCTTCTTGATGGACGAGCCGCTGTCCAACCTCGACGCCGCCCTGCGCATCCAGACCCGGGCGGACATCGTCGCGCTCCAGGATCGTCTGGGCACCACCACGTTGTACGTCACCCACGACCAGGTCGAGGCGATGACGATGGGCGACCGCATCGCGGTCATGAGCCACGGCGTGTTGCAGCAGATCGCGGCACCCGAGGACCTCTACGGCCGTCCGGCCAACACCTTTGTGGCCGGGTTCCTTGGCAGCCCGGGCATGAACCTCCTCCCGGGCCACCTGACCCGCGGCGAGGGCGACGGCCCGGCAGACGGGACCGGCGACGACGTGCACGTCGAGGTCTCGGCCGGCACGCTTCCCCTCCCACCGGACCTGCGTCGGGCGGCCGCGGCGCAGACCGGTGACGTCGTCCTCGGTCTGCGCCCCGAAGCGTTGCGCATCGACCCTTCGGGGCCGCTCCGCGCCGACGTGACGATCGTCGAATTGCTCGGCGCGGAGACCCACGTCATCTGCAGGACGCCCGACGGATCGCGATTGATCGTGCGCCAGGGGGCGCAGGCTGCCAGACCGTCGCCGCACGATCAGGTGCGCATCGCGGTCGACCCCGATCCTGCGTCGCTCCATGTCTTCGACGCTGCAACGACCGAGCGTCTGGCCGCGCCATGACCATCACCGCCGACGCGACGCTGGCTGAAGGTCCGTCCCACGCCGTCGGCCTCCGCACCCGCCGCCGCCGCGAAGCGGGGCTGGCCTATCTCCTGTTGCTGCCGGCGCTCGCCGTGTTCGGCGTCTTCACCTTCTATCCCTTCCTCCGCAATTTCAAGCTGATGCTCTACCAAACGCCGCCGGTGCCCGGGTTGCCCGCGCACTACGTCGGGCTGCACCAGATCGGTCCCGTCCTCAGCTCGACCCAATTCACGCAGAGCCTCGTGACCACGCTCGTCTTCGTGGTCCTCGTCGTGCCCATCAGCCTGATTCTGGGACTGGCCCTGGCCGTGGCGGCGCATCGAAGGCTCAAGGGCATGGCCGTCTACCGCACGATCTTCTCCTCCACCGTGGTGAGCTCGGTCGCCGTGGCCTCGGTGGTGTTCGGCACCCTTTTGAATCCAGTCGTGGGCATCCTGCCGTGGTTGGGGATCAACCCGACGCCACCCGCCCTCGAGAGCACGACCTGGGCCCTTCCGGCGGTGGCCCTGATCACCATCTGGCAGTTCCTCGGGCTCTCGTTCATCATCATGTTGGCCGGTCTGCAGTCCGTCCCCGACGACCTCATGGAGGCGGCCCAGATCGATGGCGCGTCGGCGTGGACCCGCTTCTGGCGCATGACCGTGCCGTTGCTCTCCCCCACCATCTTCTTCGCCGTGATCGTCAGCACGATTTACGCCTTCCAGGCGTTCGGTGCCGTCGACATCCTCATCGGCTATCAGAACGCAGCGCACCTGCACACCAATGTCCTCATCTACGAGATCGTGAACACCTTGCAGGTGCAGAACAATCCCGGTGCGGCCGCCATCATGGCGACCGTCCTCTTCCTCATCACGCTGGGGCTGACGGTCCTGCAGATGCGGTTCCTCGAACGGCGGGTCCACTATGGCGCCTGAGCGGTCAGCGGATCGCCGGTCCAGGTGGCTCCGCAAGGTGGGGACCTACGCGCTGCTGACGTTCGGCGCCTTCGTCGTGCTCGTCCCGATCTACTTCACCATCGTCAACTCGCTCTTGCGACCGGATCAACTGGCGCAACAGCCGCCGCCCTTGTATCCGAACGACCCGCAGTGGCACAACTATGCGAGGGCATGGAACGAGGGTCAGCTGTCGCGCTACATGTTCAATTCGGCCGTCATGACCGCCATCATCGTGGCGGGGCAGCTCGTCACCTCCGTGCTCGCGGCCTACGCGTTCGCGTTCCTCCACTTCCCGTTCAAACGCACGCTCTTCCTGCTCTGCCTCGCTACGCTGATGATCCCGCTCGAGGTCACCTTCATCACCAACCTCGACACGGTGTCCTCCCTCGGGTGGTTCAACACCTACGAAGGACTGGCCGTTCCGTTCCTGGCCACGGGCTTCGGCATCTTCCTCCTCCGCCAGGCGTTCCTGCAGATCCCGAAGGATCTCCAGGAATCAGCCAGGCTGGACGGGTACGGCCACTGGCGGTTCATGACCAGGGTGGCGGTTCCGCTGGCCCGACCTTCGCTGGCCGCATTGGGTGTCTTCTCCTTCCTCGGAGCCTGGAACCAGTATCTGTGGCCCTTGCTGTCAACCGGGGGGACCAAACCCCTCGACACCGTCCAGATCGGACTGAAGCAACTGCTCGGCACGCAGGCCGACTCCATCCCGGTCGCCCTGGCCGGCGCTGTGATCGCCTTCGTGCCTCTCGTGATCTTGCTGATCGTGTTCCAGAAGCAACTCGTGCGGAGCTTGACGGCGGGTGCCGTCAAGTAGAGGGTCCGGCAGTGGTAGGCAATGCCCTATGAGATTCCTACGCGTGCTCACACAGGTCGGCGCAGCCGCCGCCATCGTCACGAGCTCCACCGTCGCGGCAGCCGCCCTCAGTACGGTGCAGGGTGCCCCGGCAGGTGCGGCCACCAAGCTCGCCACGTGCGACCTGTCGGCGTTGGCCAAACACAAAGGCGTCGTCAACATCACCTTCTGGAATTCGGCGACGAACGCCAACGCCACCACGCTGGCCGCCATTGCGAAGACGTTCAACGCCTCGCAGTCCAAGGTCCATGTGACACTGGTCAACCAGGCGAGCTACGACGACACCTGGCAGAAGTACGAAGCGGGACTCTCCAACGGGCAGCTGCCCGATGCGGTGCAACTCGAGGACCAGCGGACCCAGGCGGCGATTGACACCCAGTCGTTCCTCCCGGTGCAGTCCTGCATGAACGCGGCCCATTACTCCACCGCCGACTACCTCCCGCGGCCGCTCGCCTACTGGAGGGTCAATGGCGTCCAAGAGGCTCTGCCGTTCGCGGTCTCGGCTCCGATCCTCTTCTATAACCAGCTCGCCTTCACCAAGGCGGGGCTGAACCCGACCTCGCCTCCGACCACGCTGCCCCAGTACGTGGCCGACGCCAATGCGCTGAAGGCCAAGGGCATCGGCACGGCCCTGAAACTCGATTCGTGGCATCTCGAGACCTGGTTGTCCACGGCCAACCGGTTGTTCGTGAACAACAGCAACGGCAGGAAGGCGAGAGCCACCAAGGGGACCTTCCAATCCAAGACGGGACTGCAGATCTTCGCCAACCTCAGCAAATTGGTCACGACCGCCGGCGCCACCACCAACCCCGCGACCGGCCCGAGTGCGTTCGACAACCTGCTGGGCATCGGCAGCGGCAAGTACGGGATGACGATCGACACGTCAGCCGCGCTCGGCACCGTCACGCAGGTCCTGAGCGGTGGCAAGTACCCGAATGTGAAGCTGGGGATCAGCGCCTTCCCCGCGCTGAGTGCATCGGCGAAGGGAGCGATCGAGCCCGGCGGTTCCGGCGTCTACATCTCCTCCAAGGTCCCCGCACTTGACCAGGCGGCGTCCTGGGTCTTCCTTTCCTACCTCTGCAACCCGCAGACCCAGGCCACGTGGGCCGCCGGCACCGGCTACATCCCGGTGCGCAAATCCTCGGCGAAAACGGCCCAGGTCCAGCAGCTCTGGGCCACGAGTCCTGGGTACAAAGTGGCCTATGACGAAATCAACAACGGCGTCAACGATGCGGCCACCTCGGGTTCGGTCATCGGCCCCTACGGCGACGTCCGCATCGACATCTTGAACGCGGAGGAGTCGATGTTCACGGCAGGCGTGCAACCGGCCAAGGCGCTCAACAACGCCTCGAAGGCCGTGAACGCCACGATCTCCGACTACAACCAGCGCTTGGGCGTCGGGTAGAGAGGCTCACTCCACCTTTTGGTGCTCGGCCCCGATGAGGGTGATCGCCATCACGGCCGGGACATCGCCGGTGTTCGACCACCGATGGCGCGTCCCGTTCTGGATGTAGGTATCACCCGGGTTGAGGACGATCGTGACGCCGTCGTCAAGTTCCAGTGTGGCCTGGCCCGAGATGACAATGCCGTAGTCCACCGTTGCCGTGGTGTGCATGCCCGGCTCGTCGACGTCCAGGTACTTCCCCATCCCCGGCAACTGCTCGTCGAATTCGGCCAGCGCCGCCTCAATGTCGAGATCGGCCGGTACTCCCGCCCCGCCGTCGGGTGGGATGGTGAAGAACCCGAACCGGAAGCCACCGACGGGCGGGAAGTAGTCGGGGAACTCGGGCCGCGACCCGTCGTCGGGAAACGAGCGGACCGAATCGGCGCCCCAGAGACGGTGGAACTCGTTGCCGGGAACCAGCGACAGCACCACCGGGGCCACCAACTGGTCGTCGACGACGATCGCCTTCCCGTCCTTGTCGTGCCCGGTCACCACCCGCCGAATGTCCATACCCGCTCCTCGCGCTCTCCCGCCTCGGTCTGTTCGGCGAGGACGCTACCCCGCCGGCGCCCGCCCTGCCGGGGCTCACCGTCATGACGCCGCATGGACATGGCGGCGCGCCACCTACAGTGAAGTCAATGTTGCTCAAGGGCCTGAACCATGTCGCCATCATCACCAACGATGCGGCGCGGCTCATCGCGTTCTACGAAGAGGTGTTCGAGGCGGAAGTCCTCCGTGACGGGTCCGAGTTTCCCGAGGGCAAGGGCCCGCGCCTCGCCATCATCAAGATCGGCGACTGGTCAGAGCTCAATGTCTTCCAGATCGAAGGCAACACGCAGGCCGACCATCAGACACCGATGTTCGGGCGGGGGCGTCTCGACCACCTGGCCGTGCAGGCCGCGTCGATCGATGCGTTCGATGCCATCCGTGACCGGCTCATGGCCCGGGGTGCGGCCGACGACTTCGTCACCGACTTCGGGCCGATGCTCAGCATCTTCTTCCGCGACCCCGACGGCCTCGAGTGCGAGGTGTGCGTCGAGAATCCCGACCTCGTGCCCGGGGCGCACAATCCTCCCGGGACGCGCGCCCGGCGCTACGCATAGATCAGTCGCCGACGGCGAGCATTCCGGAGCGTCTCAGACCAGTTCGGTTGCGGCAACCGACATGAAGTGCGCCTCTATCTCCCTCGGTCCAACCGGGCGGGCGAAGAGGTACCCCTGCCCGACATCGCACTTCTCCCCGCGCAGCTGTGCCAGCTGCTCGTCCTCTTCGATCCCTTCTGCCAACGTCTCCAGGTTTAGCGCCTTGCCCAGCTGGATGAGCGTGTGGATGAGAGAGTCGCCCTCAGGCGACTTGCCCATGCCCGAAATGAACGAACGGTCGATCTTGAGTGAGTCCACGGGGAACTGCTGCAGGTAGGCCAGCGATGAGTAGCCGGTCCCGAAGTCGTCGATGGCGATCCGCACGCCGAGTGACTTCAGCGCGTTCAGCTGCCGGAGCGCGCTCCTGGCATCGCGCATCAAGCACGTCTCGGTGATCTCGACGATGAGCATTTCCGGGGGTAAGCCTGAGGTCTCGAGCCCGACACAGACATCTTCGAGCAGGGTCGCCGCATCGAGCTGACGGGCGGAGACATTGACCGACATGCTGACGCTGTGGCCGAGGGCCCTCCATGCCATTCCCTGGTGACACGCCTCGGCGATCACCCAGCGCCCGACCGGGATGATGAGTCCCGACGCCTCGAGGGCGGGGATGAACGCGTCGGGCTGGAGGACCCCCTTGCTCGGGTGGTTCCAACGCAGCAACGCCTCGACGCCGATCAGGGCCATGTCCGACAGGTGGAAGATCGGTTGGTACTCCAGGAAGAATTGGTCCGAACCCACAGCGGCCTGCAGGTCCATCTCGAGTTCATGCCGGCTGTGCATGGCCTTGTACATCTCGGTCTCGAAGAGGACGTAACAGCTCTTTCCCGATTCCTTCGCCCGGTAGAGCGCGACGTCGGCATCCCGGAAGAGCTCTTCGCTCGTGTCCCGCAGTCCGGCGGCGATGCCGATGGAAGCCGAGACCGAGACCGACGCATGTCCGTCGTCCTCTCCACCGATCGCGAACGGCTCGGCCAGCACCCCCAAGAGCCGCTCGGCCACGAGCTCCGGACCGGCAGCAAGCGAGATCCCTTCGACCAGCACGACGAATTCGTCACCGCCGAGTCGGGCCACCGTGTCAGATTCCCGCAACGTTCCCGAGAACCGCGACGCGACCGAGCGGAGAAGGCCGTCCCCGGTGGTGTGCCCCATGTTGTCGTTGACGTCCTTGAAGCCGTCGAGGTCGATGAACAACAACGCGATCTCGGCGTGATCCCTGCGGGCGCGGGCCAAGGCCTGCTCCACCCGGTCCATGATGAGCACCCTGTTGGGCAGCCCGGTCAAGCTGTCGTGCAGCGCCTGGTAGCGGATCTCCTCGAGCAGACGGGCGTTGTGTATGGCGATCGCCGCTTGACCCGCCAGTCCCCGCAGCCGGTCGGCGATGTCGACGTCGTCGTCCAACCTTTCGGCATGCGCGGTGACGTCGATGGTGATCCACCCGAACAACTCACCGTTCGAGGTGATGCCCAAGGAGCGCGCGGCCAACGAGCCCGCGTGGGCCAAGGTGGAGCTGATGCCCCCCGCCGGAGCCTTCACCGGGTGCCGGTAGACCCAGGAGTCGACCTTCCCGGCGAAGGTGTTCGGCGCGAGCGAGGTCAATTCGGCCGCGGTCTCGTGGTCGAACCCATGGGTGGCGTACACCCACCCGGCCTCGCCTCCGCTCGACGCCAGCGCAACGATCACCCGATCACAATCGATGACCGACGGAACCGTATGGCAGAGGTGTGCCGCCATCTCCTCGCTCGTCGACAAGTCGGCCAATTTTCCCGAAAGGGCGAGAAGGGCCTGGGCCGTCGTCGCCTGACGACGGGCCTCGACCACAGCCGCTTCTGAGTCGAGGGCCGCGGCGGCAAGGCGGGCGTACGAATCGAGGACGGAGCGATCACGCGGTTCGAATGACGTGCCCTCGGGACGGATGGCGACCAGATGTCCGTACTGAGAACGGTCGGAGACGATTTCGCACGCCAGGATGTTCCCGGGCGCGTCGCCTCCGGGCGACTCGCGGAGGCCCAGGGTCACCAGGCTTCCCTCGTCCTCGCCGATTCCTTCGGTGCGAATGAAATGGTTGGAGAAGGCGCTCTGCTTGATGTCGAGGACGTAGGCCGGCGCCTGCACCGCGCGCATCGCGCCGGCCAACACCCGTTTCAGCACGGGCTGCAGCCCGTCACCGGAACCGAGCTCGGCCAGCGTGCGCTGCAGCTCGTCGAGCCTGGCTTCCAACAGCCGCACACGCATCTCGGCGCGACCTTGGTTGGCTGTCTCGTCGTCGACCGGGTCCCAACGCAGAAGCGCCGAACAACACGCCGCGCCGTCACAACGGCACGTTTCCTCCACTATCTCCGCCACCGGGTACCCGAAGAGCTGCGGCACCGTTGACGTGAGCGCGATCCCGAACGCACACATCTCGGGAAACGGCTCGTTGTCATCGCGCATCTCGATGTCGACCCGGCACTCGTAGGGCCCGATCATGTCGGTCTTCAAGCGGAACGAGGGTCCATAGACCTCGATGAAGCCGGGCAGAGCCTCGTACACCGCAGCGGGGGAACCGAGCGCTTGAAAGATCTCGATCCGCTCGGGCCGGCGTATGGAGTCGAAGACGCAGCGACCGACCTCCCTCAACGCGTCGGGCCCACCACCCAACACCGCACCCGCCGCCTCGAGCAGGCTACGACGGCGCGCATACGGGGTCCACACAGCGTCGGCACCTTTGGTCCTCCGCGACTCCTCGGCCACGCGGTAGACCTCTTCGAGGGTTCCTTCGGGCGTGTTCTGCTGGAGATACTCGACCATGAATTGCCAGACCACGTCGGCCGAGTCCGCTTCGATAGACGCGGAGAGGATCTGCTCCTTCGCCGTCATGACCATGCGTGCGACACTCCTCGCCCACCGTGGTCCGGCACCGACGCGCCGAACGCGGCGCGCGCACCACCTGGCGGACGCCCGTCCGCGTTCACCGTGTCAGCCCGCGCAGCGCGAAGGCCACCTGGCAGTGCCGAATGCATACATTGAGTATCGACTTCTGAAGTTGCAGGCGGATCGCTCGACGGTTGCGAAAGAGGTATTTGGGGCATCGCTGCAACCTCGGCCGCCGGCGCCGCATGTAGGGTCGAGCCATCGTCACAGTGACAGGTCGTCGATCCCGCGTACAGAGCCCCCGGGCATCGCTGCGCCTCGGGGTCGGAGCGCCGGGAGGCTCAATGCACAATCCGAGGCGGTTGCTGTGCTCACTCGGGGCGTTGCTGCTCGTGGCGGGAGCGTTCATCACGGTGGCGCAGAGCGCAGACGGCGCCACGCCCGCAGTCACACCAACGTCCGCAGGCATCTCTCCTCCATCGCTCGTCGGGCTGGCGCAGACCGAGCCGGCACACTGGGTGACCCCGCCCCAACCGCACACCCCGGGTACCAGGGAAACGGTGGAGTCCCACAATTGGTCGGGCGATGTCGACTTCGGTCCTCAATTCACGGGGGCCAATGCACAATGGGTGGTTCCCGCAGTGCAGCCTTCGCAGCCGGCACAGTTCTCGGCCACCTGGGTCGGCATCGACGGTGCCTCGAACAACTCTCTCATCCAGACCGGTACCGCACAGGAGACGTCAGGCGGATCCACGCAGTACTACGCCTGGTACGAGATCCTCCCGGCGAACGCCATACCGCTGTGGTTCGTCGCGCCCGGCGACCACATGGTCGCCTCCGTCCAGCAGAACTCCACCTCGAGCACAACGTGGACGATCAGCATCACCGATGTCACGTCCGGCGAGACGTCGACACAGCAGGTCCAGTACACCGGTCCCGGCAGTTCTGCCGAATGGATCGAAGAGGCGCCGACCGTCAACAACCAACAGTCGACCTTGGCCAACTTCGGGACTGCGCAATTCACGAACATCAGCGAAACAACCGCTGGTCCGGTGGCGGTGTCGCACACCTCCGTCGACATGGTCGACAGCGCCAACGACGTCATTGCGTCGCCCGGCCCACTGGCAAACGGCTCCTTGACCATCACCTACGACGGGCAGGGCGCGGCACCACCTCCGGGTCCACACGGCTACTGGCTGGTCGGCTCCGACGGCGGGATCTTCACCTTCGGCGCGGCCCCGTTCTACGGCTCCACGGGGGCACTCACCTTGCAACGCCCGGTCGTCGGAATGACCGTCACGGCCGCCCGCGCCGGCTACTGGCTCGTCGCGGCTGACGGCGGCATCTTTTCCTTCGGCGACGCAAACTTCTTCGGTTCGATTCCCGGCCTGGGCTTCGCCCCTGCCGGGAGTGGAGGCGGTGGCAAGCAGTTGAGCGCGCCGATCGTCGGCATGGTGCCCTCCTCCGACGGAGGCGGCTATTTCATGGTTGGCGCCGACGGTGGCGTCTTCGCTTTCGGTGACGCCAAGTTCGAGGGGTCCTGCCCCGGCATCGGGGGATGCTCCGGGGCAGCGGTGACGGTCATGCCGGACGCCAGCGGAAACGGGTATTGGCTGGTCACCGTGACGGGTCACGTGTATGCCTTCGGTGATGCGACGGCGTTCGGCGCACCCGCGACACCGAGTGCGCCGGTCACCTCGGCCACACGCACCCCGGACGGCAAGGGCTACTGGATCCTTTTGGCGAACGGTGCGGTCGGTGCCTTCGGCGACGCGGCAAGTCTCGGCGGCCCGGGCGGCCAAACGGGAGGGCTCAACCCGGCCACAGCCATCTTCTCCACATCGGACGGAGGCGGCTACTGGGTCTCCTCTGCCGCGGGTGCCATCTACACGTTCGGGGATGCGCCCTACGACGGCGGCATGAACACCACGCACCTCAATGGGGCAATCATCGCGGGCACGGGGTTCTGACCGGCTCCGCGCCCATACTTGGGGTGTGACGTCCGACGACCCGTTGCACGGCGTCCTTGCAAGGATCGTCGAGAGAACGGCACAGATCGTCACGGCGCTCCTGGATCTGGACGACAGGGATCTCGCCGCCCCCAGCGAGCTTCCCGGCTGGAGCCGATTGACCATCGCCTGCCACCTCCGCTACGGCGCCGAGGTGCTCTCCAACATGACCGACGCGACGTTGCACGGGCGTCCGGCCTCCTACTACCCCGACGGGCGTGCCCAGCAGCGACCGGGCACCCTCCTGCCCGATCACGGAGAGCCGGCACGCGCCGTGGTCCACTCGTTGGCGGCCCACAGCGCACGGCTCGACCAGGTGTGGTCTGCGGTTGGCCCTGAGCATTGGAACCGTGCGGTCGTCGAACCGAGCGACAACCCCGACCTCGGGCTCATCCCTCTCTCCCGGCTCCCCTTGCTCCGGCTGACCGAAGTGGAGGTCCACGGGTCGGACCTCGCATTGGGTCTGGGCGACTGGAGCACGACCTTCGTCGACGCCACCCTTCCGCTGCGCCTCGACGGGCTCAACATCCGCAAGCCGGACCGCCGGTGGGACGCTGGCATCGACGGTACCTGGCTGCTGGTTGCCGTAGATGGCCCGACCTATCGGGTCGGGGTGGCGAACGGTGTCGTCGAATCGGTCCCCGCCGATCCGCGTTCCCCGTCGAGAGCGGTTCTCGCGACGACGTCCAGAGACCTTCTCGCGCTGTTGCTCGGGCGACCGCTGCGACACGCGCCACGCATCACCGGCGATATCGCTTTCGGCGAAGCCTTATCCGTCGCCTTCCCCGGGCCCTGAGCCCGCCGGGACACGAGCGCTCGCTCACGCCGAGGCCGGGCCATGAGCAATGATGCCCCCATGAGAGGATCGAGCCCCGCCGGCCTCATTCTGACCCCGGGCGCAAGCGCGCGACGAGACCACCCCGGGCTCTTGGCGGTCGACGACGTCGTCACCGCCACCGGCATCGTGGTCGAGCGCATCGAGTTTCCGAGCCAGGCCGCCGGCAAACGCAGGCCGGATCCAGCTCCGGTATGCATCCAGGTCATTCGAGCCGCATCGGCGGAGCTGGCTGCGCGCCTGGACGTGGGTCCGCAGCGGCTGGCGTTGGGCGGTCGGTCCATGGGGGGACGGATGTGCTCCATGGCTGTCGCCGAAGGGCTTCAAGCAGCGGCTCTCGTCCTGATCAGTTATCCGCTCCATCCTCCCGGACGTCCCGATCGGCTCCGCACCGCCCATTTCCCCGAATTGCACCTGCCCTGCCTCTTTGTATCGGGGAGGCGGGACGCCTTTGCCACTCCGGAAGAGCTCGAAAAGGAGACCGCCACCATTCCCGGACCGGTGTCACTCGTCTTCGTCGACGGGGACCATTCCTTGCGCAAGCGGGAATCGGAGGTCGCCGATATCGTCGGACCTTGGCTCAGCGGCTTGCGGTAACCGGGGTGAGGCGACGGCGCCGTCGGGACGGAGTGCCTACCGCGGCTGTTCCAACGTGGCGTTGTCGGGAATCTGATCAGGATCCATCGCGCCCAGGGCGAACTCGGCCGTTGCGCCGCCGTCCACAATGACGGTTTGGCCACTGACATAACTTGCGAGCTCCGAGGACAGAAAGACCACGACCTTGGCGATCTCGTCAGGTTCTCCCATTCGACCGAGCGGGGCCCGACTTCGCAGGGGCAGGCCGTCGGGTGAACGGCCACCGAGACGATCCACGACACGCGGCGTGGCGACCGCCCCGGGTGCAACGTTGTTCACACGGATGCCGGCAGGAGCCAACTCGATCGCGAGTGACTTCGTGAGCGAAATGAGCCCTGCCTTGGCCGCACCGTAGGGAGCGTGGAATGGGGCGCCGGCGACACCGCTGACCGACGATATCGAGACGAGACTTCCTCCATCGCCCTGCTCCGTGAGGTAACGACCGGCCGCCCGACCCAGGTTGAAGAACTGCCGGAGCACGGCATCGAGGCTGTAGGCCCAGTCGTCGTCCGACAGATCGACGGCCCGTCCGTACCGGATCTCTCCGATGACGTCGACGACCGCGTACAGGCCGCCGAACTCGCCGACGACATCGGACACCACCTTGTCGGCCTCCGCCATGCGGCGAAGATCACAGTGGAACGCTGCCGCTCGACCGCCGCGCGAGCGGATCTCGTCGGCGAGCGCAGAAGCTCGGACACCGTCGAGATCCACACATGCGACGGCGGCCCCGGCCTCGGCCAAGCCCAACGCGCACGATCGACCCAAGCCTGGCCCGGAGCCTGCCACAAGAGCGACTTTTCCCTCCAACCCGAAGTCCAACAACGACCCACCCCCCGACGTACCGACTATGCCAATCTACCGACATGACATTTGTGCTGGTACATGGAGGCGGTTTCGCGGGATCGTGCTGGGACGAGGTGGTGCCACTGCTCAGCGGAACCGTCCTGGCGGTCGACCTTCCAGGGCGCGGTCTTCATCCTCGAGACCTGGGGTCGGTGACGGTCTCGGATTTCGTCGATTCGGTGACCGACGAGATCGTGGCCCAAAATCTGCGCGACGTCACGCTCGTCGGTCACTCGATGGCCGGCGTCACCCTGCCGGGCGTCGCCGAGCGCATTCCCGACCGACTCTCCCATCTCGCATTCGTCTCGTGCGCGGTCCCACCCCATGGAACGCCCTTGGCGGACGTTCTCGGCGACCTCAGCCCGGCGGTCCACGAGGTCGCGGCCAGGGTCGGCGATGACGCCGTTGATAGTGAAGGCGGCGTGCATCCCGAGCTGTTCATTGCGATGTTCTGCAACGACATGGACGAGCGCCAGACGGCATCGACCTTGGCGCGCCGGGTCCCGGAGTCCTTCAAGGTGCTCTCCGATCCGATAGACCTCACCGGCCTTCGTCATCCCATTCCTCGGACGTACGTCCGTCTGGCCCGTGATGCCAGCATCACTCTCGAGGCGCAGAACACGATGATCGCCAACCTCGGAGCGGTGAACGTCGTCGATCTGGATGCCGGACACATGGCGATGATCAGCCAGCCCCGCGAGCTGGCCGCCATTCTCAACAACCTCTGAACGAGCACGCCGCTCGACGCGTCGTCTCACCGCCCGAGGTCTCCACGACAAGTGACCCCGCCGCGCTCCCGGATGTGCATTTTTAGGACTTTTGACCCTGATATTCGGTCGTTCCCGGATGTTTAATGGCTGAAAAGGGCGGCCAGGCCTGGCAGCTTCGAGACGAGCCCGACACACGAGAACGAGGTCGAATGAAGAACCAGGGAAGCGATCTTCTTGACTCGGCCCCTTTGACGGAGCCGACCCATCCGCTCGCAGCCGTCGTCGCAGCACTCCGGCGCATCGCCTTCGTTCTTCTGCTCGCCGGCGTGGCCGAGGCCACCATTTGGTACGGCAACGTCCGCTTCTCCGGTGCGCCGGGTGGCACCTTCACCAGCATCGCCATCGGCGTTGTGGCCGGAACATTCTTCCTGGCCGTGGCCATGGCGGTGTTCGCCTACATTCTCGATCTTCTGATCTACGGCAACTCCGACAAGGCGATGCACCCCGGCACTGCCGAGTGCCGGCCTCTGCCCACGGCATAGGCGCCGCCCACGGGGGGATGATCGCCCCCGTTCTACCGTCCCGGGCCCGGGTGCTAGACTGGACTCCGCTCTATGACGCCGTGGCCACCCAAGACACCGTCACCCAGCTGCGCGTCGCCATCCGTAAGCTGCTCGCCGCCCTCGATCTGGCGGGGAGCCCCCTGGCCGCTGCGGTCCGCGCCGCGCTGTTGCGTGACGAAGAGTACGCCACTGTCGGCAAGCCTCCGTGCGACTGGGACGACAAGGCGGCACGCGAAGCCCTAGTCGATGCGCTCGTGCGCGACGCCGTGGCCGCCCTTGGTGTAATCGACGGAGAAGCTCTCACCGCCGCTGCGATAGCGGCCGCCGACCTGTTGGCCCTCGTCGCCGGCCAAGACACCCAACAGGGCGATGACGGGGTCTTTCGCGTCGTCAAGGGTGTCGCCAAGGACCGGGTCATCTCGACCGTCGACCCCGAGGCCCGCCACGGCCACAAGTCGCGCAACCGTCGCTTCGACGGCTACAAGACCCACCTCTCCATGGATCCGGACTGCGAACTCAGCCCAGCCAACGTGCCACCAGGTGCGTGTGCACCGTCGATTTGGCGAAAGGACAAGCCCTGGTCGCCTAGCCGATCGGCATACTGGCGACAGCCGATCGTCGAGGTGGAGCAAGGCCAGGGTCAACAGGGCCTCAAGGACGCGTTTGAGCGTCGACTTCGGGCATCTGTGACCTGCGTCGGCGCTTCGCCATCAACGCCACGAGGACGGTAGCGGACGGCGACGTTCATCCACTCAAAGTGCGTCTTGCGCGAGATGCCGCGAACTCGACAAGGCTCGGTCACTCGTAGGATTTGTCCGCGTGGGCAAGCACAGCGAGGCGACGCTGGCACGGGATTAGATCATCAACCCGCCGTTGTTGACGTGGATCGTCTGGCCGGTGATCGCCCCGCTGTCGGGAAGCGTCAGGAACCAGATCGCATGGGCGAGCTCTTCCGCACGGAGAGGCCGGCCCATCGGATTGGCGATGGGCGACGACACGGCCACATCCTGCATCTCCTGATCGGTCGGGAACAGTCTGCGCGTCATCGGCGTGTCGACGAATCCCGGCGCGACGACATTGGCCGTCACCCCGTGTGGCGCTCCCTCGCCGGCCGCCGCCTTGGTCAGCGCCACGACGCCCGCTTTGGACGCCCCATAGGCGGCATGGAGCGCGGCCACGCGAAATCCCGAGCCCGATGACACGTTGACGATCCTCCCGAACCCTCGCGCACACATCCCGTCGATGAGTGCTCGGATCAAATTGAACGAACCCGTCAGATTTGTCGCCACGATGTCATTCCACAGAGTGAGATCATGTGACCGGATCGACGCCGATGCAGATATGCCGGCGGAGTTCACGAGGATGTCGGGGGGACCCGTGCGGTCGATCAAACTGCTCGCCGCGCGCTCAACGGCCGCCGCGTCCCGCACGTCCACAGTGGCGAACACCCACTCGTCGTTCCCGAACACGTCGCTGAGCCCACGCGTGTCGATGTCCAGACCCGCGACCACCGCCCCACTCGCCGCCAGGCGGTACACGACAGCTCGCCCTATGCCGCCGGCCGCTCCGGTGATCCAAGCGGTTCGTCCCTCCAGTAGCCGGTCAACGGTCGCTTCCATTGCGTCTTGTCCCCCCGAGTGAACGTCGTGGCGGCCAACTATAGGGTGGCCAGAAATTTCCTCGAGGCTCGAACGATTCGCCGACAGGAGAAGGTCAGGGGTTCCCCCCTCTCTCGGCGGAGTGCTGAGCGGCCCGTCACTCTGACGTCGGGACCACCGTCGACCGGGTCGACGTCAGCGAATGAAGTGGATGGTGGCGTACATGTCGTGGTCGGGGTGGTCGCATGTGTGCCCATCCCAACAGTGACCGTGGGCGTCCCTCGGCCGATCCTCAACGACAGCGGCGGGTGCCACGAGCTCATCGGCGGCAGGAGACTCCGTGACATCGCTCCTATATGCGGTAATCACCATTTCTGTCTCCTCTCCTCATTCCGACGACGACCAGAATACATCCATGTGATTTGGGATGAAGGGATCCCCCGGTCGGCGTCGGCACGTGCCACGGGACAGTCCCCTCGCGCCGCGGCCCGCACGAGACGTTCGAGGGCCTTGACCGGGGTAGTGTCCGTGAATGCCCAGCTCAGAGTGCGTCTCTTGCCCGCGCCCTCGAGGTCCGGGCATGACGCGCGACAGGCAACGCAATTGTCCGTGAATCGAGACCCGAGCCGGCGCTGGTTCTGGCGATTCATGCTCGTCCTCGGCGTCGCGTTGGCGATCGACTTCTTCGTGGACGACAAGTTGATCTTCGCCGGTATCGCCCTCATGTGGATCCTGGCGTGCTTCTTCACGCTGTCGAGGCTCAGGAAGTCACGGCACGCTCCCTGAGGTTGCCGGACCCTCCCCGCGGAGCGGTTCCCGGACGCCCGGGTGCGCTATACCGTCAAGCAGCACGAGGTGCAGGAGGGGTCATGGCGGACGAAAAGTTCTCACTAGAAGGACGAGTGGCGATCGTCACGGGCAGCGGCACCGGCATAGGCCGGGCCACGGCAAAGGTGCTCGCGCAACACGGCGCCGACGTCGTGGTTGCGGGCCGTCGGGCCGAACTGATCGAACAGACTGCTGCGAGCATCCGGGACCTCGGGCGTCGCGCCCTCGCCGTGCCCACCGACGTCACCGATGCCGAGGCCTGTGAACGCCTCGTCCAGGCGACGATGGACGAGTTCGGTCACGTCGACGTCTTGGTGAACAACGCCGGCGGCAGCATCAACAAGACGCCCGAGAAGTGGACCGTCGCAGAGTGGCATGAGATCATCGACACCAACTTGGCCAGCGTGTGGTTCATGTCCCGGCTCGTGGCAGTCCCGATGCTCGAGCAGGGACGCGGGGCAATCGTCAATATCTCCTCCGGCGCGAGTTTCCTCGCGTTGCCGATGGTCGCGCCCTATGGTGCAGCGAAAGCCGGCATCAACAGCCTGACGCGATCGCTGGCCGCGGCGTGGACCGGCGGAGGCGTCCGCGTGAACGCCGTCGCCTGTGGTGCGATCAAGACCGAGGGGTACAACAAGTCGACGAAACAGGCGAAACAATCCGACGAGGCCGTCCTCGGGCCAGGGAACGCCATTGGGCGAATCGGTCAGCCAGAGGAAATTGCCTACCCGGTGCTCTTCCTCGCCTCGGATGCATCGAGTTACTGCTCCGGCCAGACGCTGTGGGTCAACGGTGGCGTGAAGGCCCCGGCTACGACGTAGCGGGTCGAGCGTGCCCGCGGGCTGCGTCTAGGAGCGGTAGGCCCAGACCGCCAGCAACGGGTCACCACGGTGCGACGGAGGCGTGCGCCGTTGCCGGTGCGGTTCACCGAACCCAGGGGCGGAGCGGAAGTAGCGACACACGATGTCGCATCGCTCTTCGTCGTTCGCGTAGAGCCAACCTCGAATGGCTTTCGTCGGAAAGCACCGGTTCGAAAATGTGCACACGAACGGTCCACCGGGCCGCAGGACCCGAGCCACCTCGGCGAATACCTCCAACGGCCGAGTGAGATAGTCGACAGAGACGCAGCACACGGCGGCGTCGAACGATGCCTCCGTGAAAGGCAGTTGCGGATCCGCGTTGAGGTCGTGGACAACGACGACTTCGGCGACCGGATTCGCCCGCAGTTCATCAGCACTCATCCCCAGCACGGTGAGGTGTGCCGGTGGCGTGCGAAAATGCGACACCCACGAGCTCATCAGGTCGAGCACTTCTCCGGCGATCCCGAGTTCTTCGTACAGGGCGCCGACCGCCGCAATGGCGTCGTCATCGATGTGGGTGACCAAGCGGGGCCACGAGTAGAAGATCTCATCGGCAGAGCCGTCGGCTCGCTCGAAGAACCCCGGCGGGAACGGGTTGCTGTCCACCCGACCAGTTTGCCCTGCGCCGGAATGACCATGGGACGCACCGGTCACCGGGGTACTGTGGGGAGCCCGACGGTCACGAGCGAACGCACGCATGCGAACGCTGCCTTCGCCCTCGGACGGACGATCACCAAAGGAGAGCGATTTGAGTACTTTCGCAGGTACATGGGACGTCACCATCGATACGCCCATCGGCACGCTCGCAGTCGTCTTTGACATCACCGAGGAGAAGGGTGCGATTCAGGGAATCGCCCGGTCCGACGACGAGACCGTGGACTTCCTCGACCCGGTCGCCGACGGGAACCAGCTGACGTGGACCCAAGAGGTCACGACGCCGATGCGACTCACGTTGAAGTTCGAGGTCACCGTTGACGGCGACACGATGGCCGGCACATCGAAGGCACCGATGATCCCCGCTTCCAAGGTCTCAGGGACGCGTACCTCGACGAGCTGAATCCGCGTTCCTCGCAGCGCGGACGAACGACATCCCTGTGCCCAGTCGAAGAGCGTGACCTTGCTCGCACCCCGCGGGGCACAGTCCGAACGGAGGAGCCAAAGGTGGGAGATCTAACCGGGCGCACCGCCTTGATCACGGGCGCGGGCCAGAACGTCGGCGCGTACACGGCACAGGTCCTCGCTTCCGAAGGTGCGCACGTCGCCGTCAACGACCTGTTCTCCGAGAGGGCGGAGCGCGTCGTCGAGGAGATCCGCTCTGCCGGCGGTTCGGCGGAAACCGCCGTCTGCGACGTGACGGACCTCACGGCGGTAACCGAAACGTTCGCACGCGTGGAGAAAATCGACATCCTCGTGAACAACGCTGGTATCCCCGTGACCGGTTTCGCGCTGAAGAATTTCGTCGACGACGACCCCTCGACGTGGAAATCGTTTGTCGATCTGAATGTCTACGGGCCGATGAACTGCACCCACGTCGTACTCTCCGGCATGATCGAGCGCGGTTGGGGGCGGATCATCACGATCAGCTCGGAGTCAGCCCGAGCGGGCGACCGCAAACTCGGCGCGTACGCGGCCTCGAAGGGAGCCGGCCCCGCGCTGATGCGCTCGGTCGCCAAAGAGGTCGGGCGGCACGGCATCACCTGCAACTCCTTGTCACTGGCGACGCAACGGAATGCCTCGTTCGAAGATGCGACCGACATGACGCTCGGGCAACTCAACGCCTACATCGTCCCAAGGCTCGGCCGGGCGAGCGACGTGGCTGCTGCCATCGCGTGGCTCACCTCTGAAGATGCGGCCTGGGTCACGGGCCAGACGATACCGATCAACGGCGGCTATCAGACGAGCTGATGATCTGACCGTGCGTCGGGCGTCACCACCAACGCACCTGCGAACCCGGTTGAACGCCACAATCTCCATTCGAGCCAGTCAGAAAGGCTGAAGACAGTGCACATTCCGCTGCCATTTCACGAAACGACGACGACGGCGGCCGTCTCCACCGGTGAGCTGCCGACGTTGGAAGTCGTCGCCGATCTCCTCGTCGAGGCATTCGAGCTCTATCGCCCGGTCGACGAGGGGTCGGTCGCCGATTACATCCCCGCTCTCGCCAACGCTGACCCGGCGCTCTTCGGGGCCAGCATCGTCGGCGTTGCCGGCAGAAGCTTCTCCGTCGGGGACGCCTCCCATCTCTTCTCGCTGCAGAGCATCTCGAAGGCGTTCGTGTTCGCCTTGGTCTGCGACGCGATCGGCCACGAAGAAGCCCGGCAACGACTCGGTGTCAACGCGACCGGACTGGCGTTCAATTCCGTGATGGCCATCGAATTGAACGAGGAACGCACGATGAACCCCATGGTGAATGCGGGAGCCATGGCGACGACCAGTCTGGTGCCCGGAGCCACCAAGGAGGACAGATGGGAGTTCATCGTTCACGGCCTCTCGCAGTTCGCCGGTCGGACGCTCGACCTCGATCTCGAGGTGTACGCGTCGGAGTCGAGCACCAATCTGCGCAATCAGGGCATTGCCCATCTGCTGCAGAGCTACGGCCGGTTGTACGCAGATCCTGATGAGACGACCGACGTCTATACCCGCCAGTGCTCACTCCTCGTGAGTGCCCATGACCTCGCGGTCATGGGGGCCACGCTTGCCGACGGTGGCGTGAACCCTCTGACCGGCGACAAGGTCATCGAATCATTTACCTGCAAGCATGTCCTCGCTGCAATGGCGACGGCAGGTCTCTATGAGCACTCCGGTGACTGGCTCTACGAGGTCGGCCTTCCCGGGAAGAGCGGCGTCAGCGGCGGGATCGTGACCATCTCTCCGGGAAAGGGCGGCCTGGGAACGTTCTCTCCCCCGCTCGACGAGGCCGGGAACAGCGTGCGCGGTCAGCGGCTCACCCGGCACGTCTCCGAGAAATTGGGGTTGAACGTCTTCGCGTCAAAGCCGGCAGTCATGCCTGCTTCCCCGAAGGGCGCGTGAGGACGCTTATCGTCTGATCGGCCCAGGAAATCTGCTGTATCTCGGTCAGCGCGTTCCTCATCTGGCGCTCCCAGGCTTCTCGTAACTCCGCCAGGAGCGGGGAGTCGCTCTGGAGACGGAACTCCATCGGCTCGAGGGAGTCCTTCAGGTAGATACAGCCGTCGTAGGGTGGACCAACGGAGAGGTTGGCTCCAGCGGTGCTCATCATCGATCCGAGAGCAATCGACGTGGCGGTGTCGATGTCGACGTTCGCCTGCACGGCCAGCTCCAGCATGAACTTGCCGTACTTGCTTTCTCCGATCTGGAGGAAGGGTCGCTCCTCTGAGGCGCGGATGTAGTTGCCTTCTGGGTAGACGAGCAGGATATCGGCGGGTTCTGTGCCCACCTGTCCACCCAGGATGAAGGTCGCGGTGCCGTCCACACCGACCTCGTTCAGGGCTTCGCGATGCTCGGCAGCCACTTGTCGGCTCAAGCGACCCAGGTACAGCGCTGCCTCGAACAGATGGTTGACCGAGGCCAGGCTTTCGCCGACGTCGCCTGCACCCAGGTCCCGATCAATGCGGTCGAGCACCTCCTGGGTCGTCGCGAGACTGCCGGCGGACTCGATCACGAAGCACCCGGTCGGGGGCCGGCTGAAGGACGTGCAATTTGCGGTACGAGCCGACATTGTCGACGCCGGCGTTGGTCCGCGTATCAGCGAGGAAGACCAAGCCCTCGTCCAACCGCAAGGCCAAGCAGTAGGTCACGGTGATCCCCGTTCTTGCGCCGCTCGCCCTTCGAGTGGCCCCACAAAGTTAGTGGACCTCCAACCACCTACCTGTACGTGACCGGTCACGGGCAAGGTGGGCGCCTGTGACGCCCACCTTGCCGGACCGCTCGTTCTCAACCGAGGACTTTGGCTTTCTCCGCCTCGAACTCGGCGTCGGTGATGACGCCCTTGGACTTCAGATCGGCGAGCTTCGAGAGCTGATCGGCAGCGCTGCCACCCGATCCCGCCGCTTGCTTCACATATGCATCGAACTCAGTTTGCGCCTGTCGCGCCTGAGCTTCGGCACGCTCGTGCATCTTCCCGCCGCGGGCGATGAGGTAGACGAGCACGCCGATGTACGGGAAGATCACAACGAGGATCACCCAGAGCGCCTTGGCTCCACCGCCCATGTCGCGGCTTCGGAAGATATCGCTGAAGACGATGATGAGTAGCCAAATCCAGATGACGAAGATGAATATCTCCAACATCGTCCAAAAGATGTCGAGGAGAGGGTAATTCGTTGCCAACATTCTGATCGAACTCCTTGTTGTTGTCGGTACTGGTTACAAGTCGGAAGTGTCCGACGCGTCAATATCTCTGGATATTCCCCCGAATTGCCCCTCCTTTGTCAAGCGCGTGTTTCATCCTGGTGCGTTCGAAGACAGGTCGTCCCGGTAGGTCGCAGTTGGCCGCCGGCCCACACGACGCCCGGAGAACCCGAAAGACGCCGATCACCGTTGCGCGGGCTCCTGTGCCCGAAAGAGAAGGGACACGACGGCGTCGCTATGGGTCTCGATGGTTCCGACGTTGACCGGATCGAGACCGGTGAGGCGTGAACATTCCGGTGCGAGAGCGAACAGAGTCGGACCAGCCCCCACGACGATGTAGTAGATGTGGACTGGCGGAAGTTGCGGGAGCACGCCCGCTCCGATGAGCCGGTCGATGTAGCCGATCGTCATGTCGAAAATCGGACGCACGTGCTGCTCGACGAGCCAGTCCACCCGCTCCCCGTCAACGGCGCACTCGTGAATCATGATCCGATGGAGCTGTGGATGTGCGGCCGAGAAGACGATGAAATCCCTGATGATCAGTTTCAGCACCGTCTCGTCGTCCACGCCTCGCAGTCCGTGGATCCGGGCCCCGAGAAGCTCGCCGAAGTCGTCGAACAGGGCGCCCACGGCAGCTCGCCAGAGTCCGTCCTTGTTGGTGAAGTGATAGTTCAAGAGGGGTTGTCCGACGCCGGCCCGAACAGCGATGGCCCGCGTCGACGTTCCCTCGTACCCGTACACCGAGAAGAGATCCTTGGCCGCGCAGAGAAGGCGCTGCTTGGTCGCCTCGCCGGAGGACCGTGTTCTGTGTCGTGCCTCCGGCGTCGTTCGCACATTCCCAACTTTAATCGATTGAGCGAAAACTTGACAGTTGATTGAACAACTGATCAACTTCCTCAAAACTTGACAACCCCCATTGCCGCAGATGAAGCATATGCCCACCTCGAGACCAGGGGGCGGTCAACAATTCACATCCGGATCGCAGGGCATCGGGATGCATGTGATCCCGCTCCCGAGGAAGGAACGCACCAATGGCGACGTCGCGGCCACGCACCCATCTCCCGATTCCCGATCACCAGCACGTGGGGGTCACCACCTATGACGCCAAGGATCCGGACACCGCGTTCCCGAAGATCGAGGCGCTCCGTCCTCCAGAGGGTGCACCCAACATCGTGCTGGTCCTGCTCGACGACGTAGGCTTCGGCGCATCCAGTGCCTTCGGCGGGCCGTGCGACACACCGGTCGCCGAACGGTTGGCGGCCGGCGGGCTCAAGTACAACCGTTTCCACACGACTGCTCTGTGCGCACCCACGCGCCAGGCGCTCCTGACCGGACGCAACCACCACAGTGTCGGGATGGGTGCGGTGCCCGACCTGGCGACGTCTGCGCCGGGCTACAGCTCCATCCGGCCGAAGGCGGCAGCTCCGTTCGCAGAGACACTCAAGCTGAACGGCTACTCGACGGCACACGTGGGCAAGTGCCACGAGGTGCCGATGTGGGAAACCAGCCCGATGGGACCCTTCGACCAGTGGCCCACGGGCAGCGGTTTCGAGTACTTCTACGGGTTCATCGGCGGCGGCACCAACCAGTGGTACCCCGGCCTCTACGAAGGGACCAACCCGGTGGAGCCGACACGGACACCCGAGGAGGGATACCACCTGACCGAGGACCTGGCCGACCACGCCATCGGCTGGATGCGCCAGCAGAAGACGCTGGTTCCCGACAAGCCGTTCTTCCTCTACTTCGCACCGGGCGCGACCCACGCACCCCACCATGCGCCGAAGGAGTGGATCGACCGCTACCGGGGGCGGTTCGACGAGGGGTGGGACGCGCTGCGCCAGACCATCTTCGCCCGACAGAAGGAGTTGGGGGTGATCCCGGCCAATGCCGATCTGACCGATCGTCCAGAAGAGATTCCGGCGTGGGCCGACGTTCCCGATCCAATGAAGCCGGTGCTGGCCCGCCAGATGGAAGTGTTCGCAGGGTTCCTCTCACACGCCGACCACCAGGTCGGCCGGCTCATCGACACGCTCGAAGAGCTCGAGATCCTCGACGACACGCTGGTGCTCTACCTGATCGGTGACAACGGGGCGAGCGCCGAGGGCACTCCGAACGGCACGTTCAACGAGCTGCTGGTCTTCAACCAGAGCATGGATCTGGAGACACCCGAGTTCTTGGAGTCGCACATCGACGATTTCGGCAGTCCGGCCGCCAACAACCACTACGCGGTGGGCTGGGCCCACGCCACCTGTACTCCGTATCAGTGGACGAAACAGGTGGCCTCGCATTTCGGTGGCACGCGCAACGGGATGGTCACCCACTGGCCGAACGGCTTCACCTCCCGGGGCGGGCTGCGATCCCAGTTCCACCATGTCGTGGACATCGCCCCCACCATTCTCGAGGCGGCAGGCCTCCCGGCGCCGCTTTTCGTTCACGGGATACAGCAGATGCCGTTCCATGGGACGGCCATGAACTACACCTTCGACGACCCCGAGGCAGCCGGCCGTCATGAGACCCAGTATTTCGAGATCGTCTGCAACCGGGGGATCTATCACCAGGGGTGGTCGGCGGTCACCCGGCACAGCATCCCGTGGCTGGCCGCCGAAATGCCGGTCTTCGACGACGACACCTGGGAGCTCTACGACACCACGTCCGACTGGACCCAGGCCCACGACCTGGCCGCCGTCCACCCCGAGAAACTCCGGGAGCTCCAGAGGCTCTTCCTCATCGAGGCGGTGAAGTACGGGGCCCTCCCTCTTGACGACCGGCGGGTCGAGCGGTTCCTGGCCGAGTTGGCCGGCCGACCCGAGCTGATCACGGGGACCTCGCAGCTCCTGTTCGGTGGAATGTCACGGTTGAGCGAGAGCTCGGTCATCAACACCAAGAACGTCTCTCACAGCATCACCGCGGACATCGTCGTGCCGGCGACCGCGACGACGGGAGTGCTGGTCGCCCAAGGCGGCGCGTTCGGGGGGTGGTCCCTGTACCTGGTCGACGGTCGGCCGACCTACTGTTACAACCTCTTCGGGATCGACCGGACCTTCGTGCGCGGCGACGATCCGATCGGCCCCGGCCACCACCAGGTCCGGTCCGAATTCTCCTACGACGGTGGCCTCGGGGCCGGGGCCGACCTCACCCTCTACGTCGACGGTGCGGCCGTCGGAAGCGCGCGCCTCGAGCGCTCCATACCGCTCGTCTACTCCTATGACGAGACGACCGACGTGGGGTCCGACGGCGGCTCGACCGTGAGCGACGAGTACGGCCAGACGGACAATCGCTTTCCGGGCACTGTCAACTGGGTCCAGATCGACGTGGGCGCCGACGACGCCGACCACCTGATCTCCCCGGACGAACGGTGGCGGGTCTCGATGGCCCGCCAGTAGGCGTCCATGGATCATTCCCGGCAGAATGCACCGCAGGCGACACACCCTCCCACATGATGGAGCAGGTGGCCATGGACAACGGACTCAACACAGCGACGATCGCCGTCGTCGCCGGATGCTTCGTCCTCTGGGTCCTGGTGTCGAGCCGCCTCGAGCGCATCTACATCAGTGCGCCCTTCGCTTTCGTGGTCATGGGGCTGGCCGTCAATCACCGGCCGCTCCAGCTCATCCACCTCAATGTCCATTCCTCGACCGTTCGGTCGCTGGCTGAAGTCACCCTGGCGTTGGTCCTGTTCTCCGATGCCTCCAGAGTCAACCTCCACGCACTTCGTCGGGATCTGGGGCCGCCGGTCCGACTCCTGGCCATCGGCCTGCCCCTGACCATCGGTCTGGGAGCGGCCGTGGCCTTCGGCATCATCCCGGGGATCGGATGGTGGCTGGCTGCCGCCATCGCCGCCATCGTCGCTCCGACCGACGCCGCCCTGGGCGCCACCATCATGGAGGACCGGCGTGTGCCCTCGCGGGTCCGGCGCCTTCTCAACGTCGAGAGCGGGCTCAACGACGGCATCGCCACGCCTTTCGTGAACCTCTTCCTGGCCGGTGCGGTGGCCACGGAGGTGGCCCACCAGACCACTGCACTCGGCGCAGTCCGTGAGCTCCTGATCGGCACGGGCCTCGGGATAGGCGTGGGTGTCGTGGGCGGATGGCTGTTGCGGACGGCCACACAGCGAGGGTGGAGCGGGAACGCCTTCCGCCCGATGGCCGCCCTCGCCTTGGCGCTTTTTTCGTACGCGACATCTGTCGAAGCGGGTGGGAACGGGTTCGTCGCGGCGTTCGTCGCCGGCATGGCGTTCGGCAGCATTGTGGGTGGAGACCAGGAGTCAACCATGGCCTTCACCGAGGATGCGGGCGAGCTGCTGTCCCTGCTGGTGTGGTTGGCATTCGGGGCGATCATGGTGGTCCCCGGCTTCGAGCACGCCGCATGGCAGGACTACGTCTTCGCCCTTCTGGCCTTGACGCTGATCCGTATGGTTCCCGTGGCCCTGGCGTCGTTCCGTTCCGGGCTCGACCGCCACGCTGTCCTCTTCGTCGGCTGGTTCGGACCGCGGGGGCTGGCGTCCGTGGTGTTCGGGCTCATCGCCTACGACGCTCTTGACGTGCCGGATGCCGGGCGTGTGCTCTCGGTGGTCACCATCACGGTCACCTTCAGCGTGATCGCCCACGGCTTGTCGGCCTCCCCCTTGGCGGCACGGTACAGCTCGAGGGTCGGGACCACGGAGACGGAGGGTCACGAGGAGGCAGCTGCGCATCCGGTACGGGTGCGGTCCATGGCCGGAGACCGCATCGGGCGTCGCTTTGGGAGTACGTCGCACTGAGCTAGCGGTGAACGACGTCGCCGGCGCGACGGAGATCGTCTCGGCACCACCATGGAGAGTGATCTCCGGACCTGAGTGGAACTGGTCCATTCGGGACCCGGTTGGGCCCGTCGTGAGACCTCAATCGTGCCGCGACGACCGGACTCGTGGCCGGGTGCGACACCGGTGACGACGCGGAGGATTCACAACACGTTCGCCGGTACCAGGTAGGTAAGTGCCAGTTCGGTCCGTCATGGTGACAGTGCTCCGGGAAAGCCTCGGAGCAACTGAAACGAGGAGTACAAAGTGTCCATCAAACGAAAAAGTTGGCGTCGAACGCTCGTCACCGGTGCGGTTGCTGCCGGTGCGAGTCTGGGCGCCGCCGGGCTTGCATCGGCTGCCACCAGTTCGAGCACGACGCCGACAAGCGCGTCGTCCAGCACGACCTCACCGTCCTCTGCTCCTGCGAGCACCCCGCCCGCTGGCGCAGGCACCGACCCGGCGACGCTGAGTCACGGCCCCAACAAAACACTGTTGACGGGAACCGACCTGCAGAAAGCCACCGCGGCTGCAACTGCGGCGGTCCCGGGCGCCACCGTCATAAGGGCCGCGAGAGACTCGTCGGGCGCATCGTCCTATGAGGTCCACATGAAGAAGGCCGACGGTACCGATGTGACCGTGGAACTGGACTCGAGCTTTGCAGCCGTCACGACGATATCCGGCTTCGGGGCCGGCCCGACAGGTGGTCAAGCTCCCAGTGGCACAGCGCCATCCTCATCCGCCAACTGAAACGAAGCATGCCTCATGGCGAACCCCCACAACCGCGCACCGTTGCGATTGTGGGGGTTCGCTCGGGGGGAAAGATCCATGGGCCTCACTGCATGACGTGACCCGGTTGAGCTCGAGGCAAGAGCAGCACCGACCGGGTCGAGGGAACCGTGCGGTTCAATGCCACATGTGCGCACCACAACGGTTCGCGGACCTTCAGGATCTCGTTCTTCGCCACCGATCATTTCCCTCCACGAAGGAGCGGATCAGATCTGTCCCTCGAGCCGTATGGCACAGGCTCGAGTGGTGCTGCTCTTCCTCGGACGCATCCTGCTCCCGCGGTTTTGTCGCGCCGTCGGATATGAATCGACGAACAAGCGCACACTTCCAAATGCAAGGAGCGAAAAATGTATGGATTTATGAAAGTGTTCCCACATACTGCTCCGCAGTGTTACCGTTTCGACCATGAAGCGAGATCACGCGTCTGACTGCCGGACGACCCGGCTCCCAGAAGACCTCAGAGGCCTTCTGATGTCGCGCGGGCGCGTCATGGCTCAGCAAGTGAACACGCAATCGTTCAGTTGGGACGAGGCCTACCCCCAGGAGGTGCCCTCAACGGCATAACGAGGACTTATGAACGTCCCGTTCGTTGAGGAGCCGCTTCCGAAAGGAGGCGGCTCTTTGCGTTCCTGGGCCTAAAGACAACCACGACAGCAAATCACTCGAAGGGGTGTAGTCCAGCGGTACGGACAGCCGGCTCCAACCCGGCGGACGTGGGTTCGACTCCTGCCACCCCTGCTGGGCGAACCGTTGCCCTCTTTGCCCGCATGGGCGAATGAACAACCGCACATTGACACAGCCTGGTCACTCGGGGCGGGTCCGGGGAGCAACCAGCTGGTGGTCGACATAGATTCGACGATACGAGAGGTGTTCGGAAAACTGAAAAGTGGTGCCGCTTACGGCTACACCAGGGTGCTCGGTTATCACCCGATCCTGGCCACGAGGGCCGACACCGGCGAGATCCTCCATGCCCGGCTGCGCAAGGGCTCGGCCAACACCCAGCGCGGCACGAAGCGCTTCGTCGAAGAGCTGGTGGCCCGCCTGCGCCGAGCCGGGGCGACGGGCAAGATCATCATCCGATTCGACTCGGGGTACTGGTCCAACGACACCCTCAAGGTGCTGGGGCGCCTGGGGGTCTCCTTCACCATGGCCGTGCGCACCGGCACAAAAGCCGTCGATGCCGCCATTTCGAAGATTGACGAGTCAGCCTGGGTCGCCATCGAGTACCCGATCGGTGGGGAGGCCATGGTGGCCGAGACCATCTACAAGGGTCGCCGCCTCATCGTTCGCCGCACCCGGCTCTGCGGTCCGCAGGCGACGCTGTGGCCCAACTGGCGGCACTTCGCCTTCTTGACTGACCTCGAGGGCACCGCCCTCGAACTCGACGCCTTCCACCGCGCCCACGCCGTCGTCGAGCTGTGCATCGACGACTGGAAGGAGGGGGCGGGCATGGAGCACTGCCCCTCGGGTGACTTCTCGGCCAACGCGGCGTGGATGTGCTGTGCCGTGCTCGCCCACAACCTGATCCGCTGGAGCGCCAAACTCGGGGGTCTCGTCGAAGACGACACGCTGGTGGTCGCCCAGACCCTGCGGACCCGCTACTTCTCGGTCCCCGCCCGACTCGTCAACCGATCGGGGACGCCGACCCTGCGCGGACCCACTCATTGGCCCTGGGCCAGATCGTTCACCAACGCCCTCACCAACCTGCGCGCCGTCACCTTCGCTCCCACCTGAGCAAGCTCGCGTGGACCGGCGTGGCCGCAGACGAACACCAACGCGCTGACAACTGAAAGGACAACACGAACTAAATAGTACGCCAGATTGGGGATCGGGACCGCCTTCATTGACGCGGCCATACCGACCGATCCTGCCCCGGTGACCTCTGTTGGCTAGAGGAGCGCGGCTGTAAACCGCGCGGCATTGTGCCTGCGGTCGTTCGATTCGACCCACCGGGACCATGGGCCCAGAGCACGAGAGGCAGTGCACCTCGTTTGCAGCGAGACGCGTGCCGGTTCGAGCCCGGCTGGGTCCACCATGCGGGCGTGGCGGAAATGGAAGACGCGCCGGACTCAGAATCCGGTGGGCACACGCCCGTGAGAGTTCGACCCTCTCCGCCCGCACCATGCGCCTCTCGCCCAGTTGGTAGAGCGATGGACTCTTCATCCATGTCGTCGGGGGTCGAGCCCCTCGAGGCGCACCCGGCCGGAGTCATCCGGCACTCACCTGGTTGTAGCTCAGTTTGGACAGAGCACCCGGTTCGGGACCGGGGGGTCGGCGGTTCGAGTCCGTTCAACCAGACCGGGTTAAGCCCCGAGAGCTGGTGGCCGTTAACCACCGTCGTCGGGGGTTCGATGCCCTCCTCCGCAGCCCTGGCACCGTGACCGAGGATTGAGTACCCGGTTGCAACCCGGGCCACGCTGGTGAGAATCCAGCCGGTGCCTCCATCGCAGAAGTAACTCGGCAGAAGATTGACTCGTTGCCGACGAGAAGGCCGCAGGTTCGGGATCCGCCTGCTCCACGGGGTCAAGGTGTTGACAGATACACGCGTGGCTTCCACCCACGAGTAATGGGGGCGGTACCCATTGACCCTTCGAACATTCACCCACTCGGGAGTCGTCCAATGGCAGGACGCAAGGCTTTGATCCTTGAGATGAGGGTTCGACACCTTCCTCCCGAACCACCGAAAGGAGGTGCATTCCATGCGACACAATCGACTGAGGCTCGTCGTTCCCGACGACAACGCACCGACGGCTGCCGTCGGCACGACCGAGGTACCCGAAACTCCGTCCATGCCCCGACACGGCGCGCGGCTGCGCCTCGTGGACGCCGATGAAGGAACGCCGCCGGATGACGCGGCGTGATCACGACGGCCCGGACCATGCCGGCCAGGCCCAACAGGATGGGCGCTGGGTTGTTCCCCGGGTGACCGGGGTTCGAGTCCCGGGGCCGGCCCCAGGGTCGTGTAGCTCAGTGGGGAAAGCGCGCGCCTGAAACGCGCGAGGCGGTGGATCGAAACCACCCATGACCACCGCGGACACATAGCTCAGAGGCAGAGTGCCGGCACGACACGCCGGAGGTCGGGCTTTCGAAACGCCCTGTGTCCACCACCACATCTTCGGCCCGGGGTCAGCCGTGACGACGCCGCTCTGATGTAGCGGAAGGCCTCGTTCGACACGATGCCTTGGCCGAGCGTTTGGTGACGCCGGAGAGGTTGGTTGCCGGACCGCGAGCAACACTCTCGACGCATCCGTAGGTCAAAGCAGAGCTCCACGTTCACCCCGTGGAAGGCGGATGCTCAGCACCTCACGATGCACTCGGGCACGGCTGCGCGCATGGTGGATGGAGCCGGATGGAGAGGCAGGTGGTCGTGGCCCACCGAGCAGGGAGTTCGATTCTCCTCATTCACCCTGGGTCTGACGACCCGCAACAAGACGCAGTGGGGAGGGATGGTGACCTCACGGGCTTCATACGCCCGAAGATCTCCGGTCAGTACGGAGCGCTGCGACTGGGGCCGGGCGCCACGCACCCATCTCGCCCCTGTAGTCCAAGAAGAGGAGCAGCTGGCCTACGCCCAGCATGTGCACGTTCGAATCATGTCAGGACTACCTCGCCGGTGATGCTCGGGTGGCTGAGCGCCCGCTTCGTACGCGGGAGCGCGAGAGTTCGACACTCTCCACCGGCTCTCCGGGTTCTCGGTGTGCATGCACACGCTCGAGGTGGTATCGCCAACAATGGCAGCTCCGAGGAGCTGATGTTCATTGCGAGCCTCCGGGTCCGACGATCGGCTCGAGCATGGAGGTCGTCGCACGGTTCGATCTGGCGCACTATTTAGTTGCCACTGTGTCCACCGAGACGGGATGCGAACACTATGCCGAACCAGATAAACCCGAACTTGACCTCATGGGCCAGCGAGCTGGACGACAACGCCCTCGAGCAGGCATTGCGGACCTCGCGTCTGCCGATCCTCGCCGGGCCCGTCTGCCTGATGGCGGACGCGCACTTCGGCCTCGGGGCAACGGTCGGCAGCGTCGTCGCCACCAAGAATGCGCTCCTGCCGTCGGCGGTCGGCGTGGACATCGGCTGCGGCATGGTGGCGGCGGAGACGAGCCTCACGGCGGCCGAGCTGCCCGACGACCTCACCGTGCTCCACGGCTTGCTCCGCGACCGCATCCCGGCGGGCGTCGGAAAGGGGCACGAACAGACGGGCGGACGAGTGCCGCCGGCACTGGATGCCCTGGGTCTACCGCCAGGCTCGGCATCCGAGCTCTCCGAGCGTCAGCTCACGACCATCGCCGCGCGGTTCGGCAGCCTCGGTAGTGGCAATCACTTCGTCGAGGTCTGCCTGGACGAGCGCGACCGCGTCTGGGTCGTGCTGCACTCGGGCAGCCGCGGCATCGGGAACCAGTTGGCCTCAGCGCACATCAAGACCGCTCGCCTGGTGGCCGAGGACGAGGGGCAGGTTCTCGAGGACCGCGATCTCGCCTGGCTGGCGGAGGGCCGCCCGGAGTTCGATGCCTACGTGGCGGACATGCTGTGGGCCCAGCGCTACGCGTGGGGCAACCGTGAGCAGATGATGGACGCCGCCCTGGCAGCGCTACGCGCGATAGCGCCGCACGCTGTCGAGACCGAGCGAATCAACTGCCACCACAACTACGCCGTAAAGGAGACGCACCGGGGCGAGGAGGTATGGATCACCCGTAAGGGTGCCATCCGCGCCGGGCTGTCGGACATGGGGGTCATCCCGGGTTCGATGGGCGCGTCCTCGTTCATCGTGCGCGGCAAGGGCAACGGGGTGTCGTACGAGTCGAGCTCACACGGCGCCGGCCGGCGGCTCGGTCGCAAAGCGGCGTTCCGCCAGCTGAGCACCGAGTCGCTCCGCAGCGCCATGGCCGGTCGGGCATGGGACGACACCATGGCCGAGCAGCTCGTCGACGAGCACCCCGATGCCTACAAGCCGATCGCCCAGGTGATGGCCGACCAGGCGGACCTGGTCGAAATCGTCCACGAGCTGCATCAGGTCGTGAACCTCAAGGGGACATGAGGTCCCGTTCGAAGAAGACTACGAAGGAAAAGAGGAGGAAGAGGAGAATGAAGCTGGCGGAGGCACTGCTGCTGCGTGCCGATCGAAACAGGAACCTGGAGCAACTCAAGCAGCGCATTCAGGTCAGTGCTCGGTACCAGGAGGGCGAGCAGCCCCCCGAGGATGCTCGCGACCTTGTCGCGACGGCATCCACCGTGCTCGACGAGCTCGAGGTCCTGATCCGCAACTTCAATCGGACCAACTCGGGCACTGTCATGGCCGAAGGTCGGACCGTCACCGATGCCCTCGCCGAACGAGACGTGCTCCGGCTGAGGTACTCGATGCTCAGGATCTCGGCCGAAGCGGCGTCGGGTGGATCACAGCAGGCCGGGTTCATCCGGACCACCCGGTCCGAGCTCAAGTACATGCGGGCGCTCGACGTGACGGACCTGCGTCAGCAGGCTTCGGATTCCAGAACCCCGCCAACGCTGCCTACCTGGCGCAAGCGGCGAGCCTTAGACGACTGCTAGCCCTGCGCCTACTCCGGTGAAATGCTAAAGCCGTCGCACGTCGTGGGCGCGCAGAAGCAGGCACCAGTGGGTGCGATGACGCGGTGGAGTTGTTGACGTCGTGTGGCTATGCGGCCTTTTCGGTGATGGTGACGGCGAACCCAAGAGCCTCGATCCTGCGCTGGAGCCGCTTTGCCTCAATCGCGGGATCGTGACGGCGCTCGAAGTAGTCGGCACCGGGGTCTTGGTAGAGGGCGCCTGTGTTGAGCAGGTGCCAAGCCGTCTCGAGCATGGAGTGCGCAACAGCGACTGCAGCTTTGTTCGGCCCCCTGCGGCGGGCGATGCGGGCGTAGAGGGCCGAGTAGTAGCTGCCCTTGGTCCGCGCCGCACCCCGAGCCGCCTCGATCAGGGTGCGCCTCAGCCACGGTGCGCCTTTGCGGGTGCCGGCCGGTCGCTTCTTGCCGGCCGATTCGTAGCTGGCCGGTGCCACGCCGGCCCAGGCACACAGATGCCCGGCTGTCGGAAACCGACTCATGTCGGCACCGGTCTCGGCCACGATGACCTGGGCTGTGGTCGCCGAGATCCCCGGAATGGAGGTGAGCAAGGCGACCTGGGGCTCAAAAGGGACGAGTCGAGCGCAGATCTCGGCGCTGAGCGTGGCGATGGAGGCATCCAAGAAGTCGAGGTGGTCGATCACCTGGCGAGCCAGGATGGCGTGGTGAGCTCCGAAGTTCCCTTCGAGTGCCACTTCGAGCCGGTCGATCTTTTTGCGCATCACCCCCTTGGCCATGTCGGCCAGCACCGCCGCATCCCGTTCGCCGGCGATCATCGCCTCGATCATCGCCCGGGACGACACCGACCACACCGTCGATGCCACCGAGGTGAGCTTCACTCCGGCATCCTGCAGCACTTTTTCCAGGCGCTGGATCTCGTGGGCCCGGGCGTCGATCTGGGTTTTTCTGTACCTGGTCAACTCCCGCACCTCTCTGATGTCGGGCGGGGGCACGAAGGAAGGTCGCACCATCCCGTGGGCGGCGACGTCGGCCAGCCACTCGGCATCGGACAGATCGGTCTTGCGACCTGGGACATTTTTCACGTGCTGTGCATTGCAGAGCCACAGCTCTTCGAAGAGGCCCTCCAAGGCGTAGTAGACGGGCCGCCAATAGATCCCCGTCGCCTCCATGGCGACCGTATGGACCGCGGCATCTATCAGAAACGCGGTCAGCTCGGCCAGACCCTCTTGGGTGGTGGCGAACCGCCCTTTGGCGACCTCGATGCTGCCGTCAGGCGTCGTGACCCTCGTGCAGGCAACGACGCTGTCGCGGTGGATGTCGAGGCCGCCCACCTTGTCTCTGATCTGCTTCATCTTCACCTCCTGGTTGTCGGAGGCCACCGGGAGAGGACCACGGTAAGGTAGGCGGCTGGCTCGGCCATCATCGTTAGGTCGTGCAGGCTCAGTCCCTCGGGTTTCCCAGAAGGTGCTTGTTCTGCCTCGCCATAGATGTTGGCTCCGCCAACCGCCCCCTATCGATTCCGGACATGAGGTTCTCCACTCATCCGGCTCTCCGACACCGTTCACCGTCAGGCTGACGCAGCCCAATAGCGCACCGTCCCGGTGAGGCGGTAGATCCCCAGATCGGTCATCCACCCGTAGGTGAAGCGGGTGGACCAGTTCCGACCGTGGAGCCCGTATTTGGCACTGGCCAACATGGCCATCCGTTCATGGACGTAGCTGTCGATGATGTTGAACTTCCGTGCCGAGTTGCCGCGACGGAAGTAGTTCCCCCAACCTCGCAGTACGCGGTTCAGGTCCTCGACAACAAAGTCCAGCGGCAGGCTCGCAAACCGCCGAGCCGTCCGCTGTTTGACCTTGGCCCGAATAGAGGCCATGGCCCGCGGTGATGGCCACTTCTGCAAGTACCATCTCCCTCGCCACTTCGTCGACTCTCGCATGCGATGCTCGAAGCCGAGGAAGACAAAGCCCTCCTTGCCCTCTTTGAGGCAGGAGATCCTGGTCTTGTCGGGATGCAACTGCAGCCCGAGCGGTTCCAGGATCGCCTCGATCCGGGCCTTGGCCTCTATGACCCTGGCCCTCGTCGGAGCGAGCACGACGAAGTCGTCACAGTACCTGACGAGCGTCCCCAACCCCTGGCCTTCTCGCCTCCACGCCTCGTCGAGGACATGGAGCACGATGTTTGCGATGAGTGGGGAAACGGGTGAGCCTTGAGGGGCACCGGTCACCGAGTCGGTGACCACCCCGTTCTCTAGCACCCCTACCCGAAGCCAGGCCCGGATCAGTTTCAGCATCTTGCGATCGGACACCCTCTTGGCCACTTGAGCCATGATGGCGTCGAACGACAAAGAACCGAAGCAGTCCGAGATATCGGCATCGAGCACCCAGAGCGCTCCTTTGTTGGCGCTGTTGCGCACCACTTCGAGGGCCTGGTGGACCGACTTCTTCGGGCGAAACCCGAAGGAACAAGGCAAGAAGTCTGCCTCGAAGACCGGTTCTAGGACCATCTTGGCCGCTGTCATCGCCACCCGATCCCGCAAGCACGGAATCGAGAGCGGTCTGGTCTTGCCCGGTTGCCCGGGCTTGGGGATGTTCACCCGTCGTAGAGGTTTGGGCCGATAGGTCTCGGCTTCTATCTCTGCGGCGAGTTCATCGAGAAAGGCCCGTACCGCCTCGACGCCACCGTCTTCGACCGACGCAATAGAAACGCCGTCGACGCCGGGGGCGCCTCGGTTGGTGGCAACGTTGACCCAGGCCTTCCACATCACGTCACGGCGGGTGACCTTGTCGTAGAGGGCATGGAACCGACGCTGTGGGTCTTGCTTGGCACTGCGGTAGAGCACGCGCTGGAGCGCTTGGAAGGTGTCCACCCCTTCAGCCTTGCTGATGGTCCTGGCCCGCAAAGGGGCGCTGGCCAACTCGGGGCCGTCGGAGATGTCCGGTTGATCTAGACCTTTGGTCACTGACCGACTTCCTTCACTTCACACGCCTGCACCGATGAAGTAGGGGCCCTTGGCATCGGGCGGGGCTGTGCCGTCCCTCGCCGTCGTCTGCTACATATGACCCCATCCGACTTCCTCTCGGCCGCCTGGCACTTCCCGGGGTCACCGGTTATAGACAGGCATCGCTTCCCGCCACCCACCGTGACGGGGCCGAGGAGGATCTCCCCAGTTCCGAGGACAGCCATCTGACCGTTCCACGCCGACTACGCCGAAGGGTTCTTCGGTGCCCGCTTCCGGCTCTTTGGCACCTTCCATGGTCTTCGCCGCTTACACAGCGGCTCGACTCCCTCTTGTCCTGCCGTTCGGCAGGTGATTCCTGACGACGCTTATAAGGCCTCGCAACATCACACTCGCTACGGACCGGTCAGTTGTTTCGCCCCGCTTCGCACCCGGCCTCTCGACCACGCACGGGGGCGTCCCTATCGGGGACCCGGACGTCTCCCCGAGCCAGACCTTCCCTGGCTGGCTGCCTCAGTTTTCGCTCTGTCACGTCATGTCATCGAGATCACTCCTTCCTCCATGGCGACCCAGAGCTGCTGGGCACACGTGTAAAGCGGAATCTCCGGTTCGTGCTCGTAGCGACACTTGGCGGTCCCCACAGTCCCGCACCAGACTTAACGCGCGCTCGCGGCTGCAAAGTGGATTCGGCGACCACACCCGACGGCCAACCAATAGCATTTCATGCCTTGTCGGTGACCGGCCAGGTCATGTTGGCTTGTCGGTGACCGGCCAGGTCATGTTGGCTTAACCGGACACAAGTGATCCTCTTGACCGTCCCGCTTGCGAGACGGGTCAGCTCACCTCATGATTCGAGTTCAGCCGCAATGATCTCGATGGCCAGGCCCAAGGCCTCCGTGATCGCGAGCGAGGCCGACATCACTCTTGCCGTGCCCACGATCGGCGCGACGGCCACCAGCACGTCCTGGACCTGCTCGATCGTCACCCCGGCCTCCACGGCGGGCCCGACATGCAACAGATAAGAAGCGGGCTTGGCGTCGACTGCGGCCAAGGCAGCGATGCGGACCAAGAGCAATGCGTCGGCCTCGAGGCCACATCGTTCGACCGATGCCAGGGTCATCGCAGCGATTGTGTCGAGTACGGGTGTTTCATCGGCCATGGTCGTCTCCTTACTCGTTCGCCCCACGCTTGGAGGGTCTTCAAGCAGAATGCCTACCAGATAACGGTCCTTGCGTCTTTCGGAGCCGGTCATCCCGAGTTCCACTCGGACTCTCGGAATGAACAGCTCGAATCGGCTGCTGCCTCGCTCAGACGGCCTTTCGGCTCCAGCTACGGGTGAACCCCCCCAGTGGCGACGCGTCCTTTACCCATCCGCCAACGCCAAAATTGGTACGCAGCGCCCGCTCGGCCTCAGCGAAGCATTCGTCGGCGGTCTGTGGTGGATGTACCTCGCGGTAATACTCGTGCGGGCATTTCGTGTCTGGATTCGCCGGGTCACCGTCGAAGACTCGGAGAATCCAATTGCTCACTTCATCTCGTTCGGATGGGGAAAGGCGTAGCCCAGCCCTCCTCGCCGACAACACCGATCTGCTCAGGACCGGGTCCAAAAAGTCATTTCTCGAAACCAGGAGTGACACCGACGTAACCCCCGCTACTTTGGATTCTGGTCGAGAGGCTTCCCCATCGACCAGGGGGTCAAAACGGTACCTCGCGTGACCCGGCTTCTGCGTGCACCCAAGCAACCTCTCCCGACAATTCACCGTTACGACACCGCAGACCAGCCCGTGGGCACGTCGCTCGGTTGCTTGGTCGTGAAAAGTTCACTTGTGCGTCACCAAGCCGTCACGCACCACGCCAACTGCGCTGAAGGTTGAGCGCGCCTTCGGGAGGCGGATCGTAAGGGCCTGTGGCGGATCGCGTTCTGCGGAGGGCCCTCCGCCTCGGCGCTTTGGGACCGGGACTCGACGAGGCGGCGCGGCACCGGGCGCATTGACGTCCCAGCCGATGATCCCGAAGCCAACCCAGACGCCCCTTGGTCCATGTCTTCTTCTGCACGCGTTACGGGACCGAGTTCGGGCCGTCTGATTAAACCGGTGAATGTCCAGGCTGAGTGCAATGCACGGGTCTCATCTCGGGCGCGTCCGACTCACATGCTGTGTTCAGCAACTCGACGGCCAACGGGACACAAAGATTTATGCGATCGCAACGCTGAGATTGAAGTCCGTTTACCTTCGTCCCATATCGTGCAATGCATTCCAATCGAACCGCATCAGTCGAAGAGCGGTTCACAATGGAGGTGCGATGACCACAAGAAATATGCTCCGTGTTGTCACTCCGGATACGGCCCATGCCATGGAGGTTGCTTGTTCCAACGTGGGGACAGCTGTTGGGCTGCCGGTACGGGCCGAGTTCCAAGAAATTGAAGGGGGGAACCTCGTCCTCGAACTTCAGCTTGGAGAAGAGGCCGAACCTTCTCCCCACCCTTCGCGACTGGCCTCGGTTGTCGATGAATCCGTGTCCCATATCGAAGTGCTCAGTTCCTGGAAGGAAGTGGCTTCGGCCAAACCGAATCCTCGACGGTGCCCCGAGGTGCTGGGGGTGGGCTATGAACCACTGCCCCAAGTTGCCCAACGCGCTCTCGATGATGACCTTCCGACAGCCGCGTGGGACCGCTCCGACTCGTCCTGGCACCTTGCCGTGCCCTCTGTCTGCAATGGCAAAGCGATCGTTGGGATGTCATATCGGAGCGGATACAGCCACAGATTCACGGCGCACGATGCTGTGGCTCTCAGGACTGGCCTCGCGTCGTAGCCTGATCGGCACCGGCAATCATCGACGAGATGCACGTTGATGAGGGCCGCTGGACTTGGGCGGTCCGAGTTCATGAACTCAGATCCCCGCCAGGCTGAGTGAACCATCGACGACGAGATAGACCCCAACCAGGAATGAGATGGCGGCGAAAAGGGAAGGGCCGGCTTGAACGAGTCGGTTTCTCAGAGCTTCAAGCCGCGCTTGCGCCTCACCTGGCCGCCGCACGTAGTACAGGTAGATGCCGGCCACGGTGGCTGTGGAGATGGCGGTGAAGACGATAAAGGCGATGACGACAACAGGCAGGGCGGTGTGGTCATGGACGACCACGACCGCAGCGGCTGCCGTTAGCGTCCACGGCTGCTCGAGGACCCCGAGCATGAGCGCAGTGGCCGGGTTCAGCCGCTCGACCCGACCAGCGAGGCCATGCGAGGCCCCGGAGGACTCTCGGGGTTCGTGCCTACTGCGCCACTTGCGGATGCCGAAGTATCCAAGACCGAGTCCAAACAGAATCTCGAACAGATTGACTACGGTGTGGCCTCCACTCGAACGTACGGAATGGTTCCCGCCAAAGAGGTAGCTCGCCACAAACACCAGCACCAGAGAGATGGTCCACCCAATCAGGAAGGCTGCGGCATTTTGTCGGGCACGGGTGGTGGCCAACAGCATGATGAACACAACCAGCGTGCTCGGTGACAGACTTGCCAGCAGCCCGAGCGCCAGAATGGCGATGACAAGACTCATCCTTGGACGTTACGCATGGTTACGATGCACCGGTTGCAGCGTGACACCGACGAAGGGGCCCCCGCAAGCGCTTGGGACGGTCCGGGAGGACTTGTCCGCTTCGGCTTCGAATCAATCTTCGGTCACGCTGTTCTCGGATTCCACTCGCTTGCTCCCGTCCTCCGTGTCGGTGCGCTGCCTGTGGAGCTCGGATAACCGAACGGCCTTACGTGGTTGTGCCGCCGCCGGCTAGACGTCGAAGGTGGCTACAGCAAGCCAGCCGGGATCGGCCAGCCAATAGCCGACCTTGCACGTCTCACAGACCTTGGAAGGCTCCATTGTCGGTATTCCGATCGGCGTGAAGTTCTGTCCTTGTCGCGGATCGGTCAATGGCCCCCCGCAGTTGGGGCAGAGGGGGTCCTGCCTCTCGCCTGGACTGATCGGGAACTGCGACGTATCGTCCATGCCCTCTCCATTCATTCCGAGGTATCGAGCACCGGCTCAAGCCAATAGGCCCGGACTTGCTCGCCCACGTCGTTCAGCACAAAGACGACAGACCCGATCAGCGTTCCGACCGAACCGTCGGCCATGCGGAACACCTCGTCAATGCGTTTGGCGAAGAAGATCCCATCCGGAGTGGCGAAGGTCGCCCCGTCGGAGCTCGAGGCAAGGACTCGACCGTTGGGATCTTGCACCCGGAGCAGCTCCATACAGCGAGACTACGCCTGGCCCGACTTCTGGGGAAGGGCCGTTGCACCCGATCCTCAATTAGATCGACCTGGGATTCTGTCCATTCGACGTCCCTGAGGGAGAGCCGTGTGATCTGATTCACGAACCTCCAGTGGAATCTCGATTGCGGCGCCGGCGAGCTGGCGGCGGCACGTATGTCCGCGAAGCGTGGAACACTCGGCGGAATGCACTTGTATGGCCGCGGCTCCCTCATGACGTCGCAGGAGCCCGGCGCCTTCAGGTCATTAACGCTGTCTCCCCATTCTCGATATGGCGCACGTCCTCCAGTTCGTTCTCGCCGATCCACGTCGGAGTAGCGTCTCGGAAATGAGACTCAGCGCGAGAAACCAACTTGAGGGTGCCGTCGTTCGAGTTGATCACGGTGCTGTCATGTCAACTGTTGTTGTTCGTCTGGCGGGAGGTCAGGAGGTCGTTTCGGTTATCACCAAGGACTCGGCCACGGAACTGAATCTTGCGGAAGGGGACGCAGTCAAGGCCGTCGTCAAGTCCACCGAGGTCATGATCGGCAAAGAGTGAACTAGAGGACGGGCTCGGCGGCGTATCGCGAACCTCTTCAACTCAACGTCGGCCGTGACTCGGGTCGAGTGGGCCTCTCCTGCATTGACAAGTGCGCTGCGCTCGCGCGCGCGCTCACCATTGCCTCACTTCCGCCCCTCAAGCGACGGAACCGAGATTCGACGGCTATCGCTGAGGCCAGAGCCCGACAGCCCTTCGGCTTTTACACAGGTAGGGCACGTTGCGTCAGTCAGGTAGACGGTCACATCCTTTTGGGAACCGACCTACGGAGGACCCGCAGGCGGCAATTGGCGCGGTGCAGATTGGGCAACGAGACTTGTGAGGGTCATTACGCAGATCCAGACCTCAAAGGAAGAACAAGCTTGATAAGCGATCGTTCGAGAGAGCACATCCCCCAGGACATCCCCACGGATGCCAAAAGTAACCTCGCAGTGAATCTTGGACTGGGGGTGTCGTCTTCGAAGGACGGCGAGGCCAATGCCACGATCCGTCTCTTGCCCGAACAGACGGAGTCCGATGGCAGCGTGCCATTCGGCAGCCTGGCCGCGATTGCCGACAACAACAACGCCACGGCCAACATCAACTCTGCCAATTGGGATGACAATTCCATTCTGATCGAAGTCGCCTACCAGGCCACACGCGTGGCCCGAGGGACGGTGGAGGTCCGCAGCTTCAACTCGGCGTACAACGAGCTCATGGGTATCTCGCAGGGCATCATGCTCGACGACGAGGGCCCCTTCGGTCAGTGTCAGAGCACAAGCGTGACGGTTCCCGGCCGACCAATGTTGGCGGGTCGCGGCTTCGGATTTGGGAGCCTCGGCGAGCTACCCCACGTCGACCACGTCTCCTTCCCGTGGGAGAGCGACTTGACTCCTGCACCTATCGATGTGTACCTCAAGGGTGGTCTCAGGCTGATCGAGGGAGGGGCGGTCTACACCTCGCAGCTCGACGCAGGATGGTCCTCCGGCTACGGCTCCCTCCATGGAGGGGCGATCGGATTGCTGATTACCCGGGCGATGCGTTATGCCGCCATCGCCATGTCGCCGGCGGACGTCGAGCAAGTCCCAATATCCTTCAACATCAATTACGTGCGCCCCGCGATGGTGGTCCCCGAGCCGGTACAAGCCGTGGCGCGGGTGGTTGCCTTGACCACCAGATTTTGTACCCTCGAGGGTGAGCTCATCCTCCCCTCGGGCAAGCCAGCCTCAAGGTGCCGAGTCATCCACCGATTAATTCCGAGGGACTGACCGCCGCCTTCATCCGGTGGCCGTCTCGGTGAATTCGAAGAGGAGTCCGGCGTTATCTGCCGGGCGTACTGCGAAGGTCCCTTCGTCGTCACCGGGCAACAATTCGACCCCATGCGATGCGAAGTGTGACCGGGCCAGTTCAACGTTGATGGTGCCGAACACGACGGACCGGATTCCGTCGCCGTTGCGGGCCAAGAACCGTTCGAGAGGTCCATCCCCGGTGGGAGTCAGAAGCTCCACCACTGTGTCTCCGAGTTCAATCCCCACTGCACGGGCATGCGTGGCCGGCCTCTCAACCTCGTAGGTAACGGTTCCGTCGACATACCCGCAAAGGAAACGCTTCGCGCCGTCAAGGTCCGAGACCACCATGCGATAACGCTCCAGACCGGTGATCCCGAGCGGATGGTCGTCCCGCCAAAATTCGATCGGGTGGATTGGTTCGAGATACGGGACCGGGGACGGCACCGCATGGAAGTCATGGTCGTAGAACTCGAAGGACACGCCATAGGCGTCGAGAGGATGGATGTGGAACGCAGATCCCAGCTCGCGCGCTATGCGAATGCCCCTCGCCTTCGTGGCGTCCCGGGCTTCGCCTACGTCGGGGACCGTATATTCGATTCCGACGTAGTGGGGGCCGAAACGGGCATGAAGGAGATCATCGTGGGGGGAGAACAACTGGAAGATGACACGGCCGATGGCGATGAGGCAGCCATGCCATTCGTCACGTGGCATGTCGATCAAGAACTGAGCACCGTAGACCTCAGTGAAGAAGCCGACTGTGTCGTCAAAATCATCGATGACGGCGTTGACATGGTTCATGGCGCCACATCTGATTGGGCTCATAGAGGCCTCCTGGCCAACTCGATTAGGTGCATACCGCACCGAGGCCGGTCCACGCCGTCACCCCGCGCCAACATTAGGTGCTGTTCGCGTTCGGGTCGCCACCGCTGACATACAAGAATCACGTCGATCCCGAGAACGTACCGGTCGAGCGATCAGCAGTACCCAGCGATCGAGCGAGCTTACGCAGGAGCCCATCGAGATCGTCACCCTAACAAATGGGTGCTAGTGCCCCATCAAGCAACGTTTGCGCGCTTTACCAGCTCACGTAACGTTTTGTCTTGAGCGTTGCGATTGCGCCAGGCGATGTAGCGGCGGATCATCGAGTTCTGCTCTTCGTGTGAGCGGTGGTCGGTGCCGTCGAGCGTGAAGTAGCGCAAGGCCTGGAACTGCGCCTCGATCCTGTTGAGCCACGAGGCGTTGGTCGGTACGTAGGCCAGTTCGACGTTGTTGGCCTTGGCCCAGTCGCCCACCCGGGTGTCTCTCTTCGTGGAGAGGTGTGGGCTGAAGTTGTCCATCACGATGGCGATGCGGACATCGGGTGGGGAGAGGGTACGCAGGTAGCGGGCGAACTCGAGGAAGGTGGTGCGGTCCTTCTTCACCTTGATGTGGCCGTAGATCTTGTCCTGGTTCAAGTCGTAGGCAGCCATGAGATGCCGGACGCCCTGCTTGCGCGTGTAGGTGGCCCGCCGCCGACGGCGCCGTGGTTCTTCGCGTGACCCTCCTTCGACGATCCTCGGTGCCCACTGCTTGCCCGGTCGGGGCAACAGGTTGAGCGGCCCGAACTCGTCCATGCAGATCACGACGGTCGGGTCCCCCTTCTTCGGTTTCGCCTTCCCATCGGCGATTTCGTAGAGCTCGAGCACCCGGTTCTTCTTGGCCTCGAAGTCAGGGTCGTTGGACTGCTTGTAGGTCTTGATCACTTGAAACGAGACGCCCTCCTCGCGGAGTATGAGGCGCAGGCCTTCGTGGCTGATGTCGTCGACCACCCCCTCAGCCACCAAGAACTCGGCCAACTTGCTCAGGCTCCAGGTCGAAAAGGGCAGACCATGATCGACCGGGCGAGACAGGGCGATCTTTTTGATCTCCCGGCGCTCGGGCAGGGTGAAGGTCGGGGGGCGACCGCCCAGTACTTGGGGGCCAACGAATCGAACCCATCGTCGTTGAAGTTGTGCAGAACGGCGCGGACCCGGTCGGGCGAGGTGAAGGCCACCTTGGCGATCTGGGCCACGTCCATTCCCTGGGCCGAGAGCAACACCATCTGTGCCCTGCGCCATCGCACCACCGAGCCCGACGAACGCCGCACGATCTGGAGCAGGCGTCTGCCCTCATCGTTGGTGATCTCTCGAACGCGTATCCCTTCGCGCACTTGACCTCCTCTTTCGCGAGAAGCCAATTCTGCCGCGACCGGGAGATCAAAGTGGTGGACAGCGACCCTCCTACGTTGCCTGCAGGGGCACTAGCGGCTGTCTATTGCGACCTTAATGGCCCCTGACGCTTCCTGGTCGGCCAGAACAGTGAAGGCGTCCCGCCACTCTTCGAGCCGAAAGGTGTGGGTGAGCATGGGCGTCAGGTCGACTCGACCAGATCCGACCATGTCCAGAAAATGGGCGATACCGTGCTTGCGCACACCCTCAACTTCCTCAATCCCGAATGCGTTCGAGCCGGTGTAGCTAATCTCTTTGCAGTACACAGGAGTGTCTTCCCACTTGACGGCGCCGTTCATGCCTAGCTTTACGAGCGTACCGTGGGCACTCAATACGCGACAGCCCACTTCCAGTGTCTCGCCTGCCCCCACCGTGTCGTAGACAACATCAACGCCCCCCGGAAATGCCATAGGCAGGCCATCGGAAGGTTGCAACACGCCGCCCGACCAAGCCGCGACCTGTTCAATGACTTCAAGACGCGGTTCGTGGCCCACTACTTGCGCTCCAAGGCTCTCGGCAAGCTTGCGCTGGGCGTCGAAGCGGGCGACGGCCATTATTTCGACAGTGGGGTACAACGCTCGGAGAATGGCGACGGCGCATTGGCCTAACGCGCCTGCACCGTAGACAAGCACCTTGCTTCCGGGCTTGGGCGGGTGCCGGGTCACGGCATGGAGTGACACCGCAAAAGGGTCGGCGAAGACGGCTTGCTCATCTGTCAGGTCATCCGGCACCTTGAAGAGCATCGAGTCGTGCGCCGGCATGAGGTCGGCAAACCCCCCGTTCACATCGGCGCACATGCCGATGTGGATGCCCGGGGCGAACGCACCTTTCCCGAACGAATGGCACTGGCTCAAATTGCCCGCTTCACAAGCTGGGCAGACAGGCGACACGCCTCGGGTTACGCACGTGAGCCATGGGTTGAGTGCAACTCGGTCACCTGGCTCGAGTCCTTCGGCCTCGGGTCCGACCTCGACCACTTCGGCGATCACCTCGTGGCCCATGACGTGGGGCGTCGAGACGAAATTCTTCATGGGGTTCTGCCGCATATCTGACGCATTCGCCGGCTCCAGCATGCTGGCGTAGTCGAGGAATACCGCCTTGGATTCCGATCCGCAGATCCCAACTAGTCGCGGCTTCGTCACAACCCAGTCCCGACGAAGGATCCCGGGCTCGTCGATGTCGACAAGCCGCGTCGGCGTCTGGGCGAGCATCCGTAACAAACGGTTGTCCGTCTCAGCGATGGGCTGAACTTCCCCTTCTATTCCGTACATGAGTGCTCGCATGAGAGCATCGTAGGTCGCCACAGGCCGGAGGGCTCGTGGGTGCTCGTTGCAGCTCAGAAAACAGGACATGTGGAGGCCAGAGGGAGAAACCTCGAGCTCGACGGCCGCCAATTCGATGCCCAAGATCCCGCCCGGGCCCACCTGGAACAACGATCCAAAAAGCTCCAGGGGAGAGACTCGAACTCTCAACCTAGCTTTTGCCCGTGATTCTATATCTGATGGCGAGAATCCCCAGGTAGATCCAGGTCAATAAATATTGCCTGGTTTTGAGCACGACATCCAGTGACTTGATTTGACCCCTGCTTACACCTACTAGTTGCCCACGGGGCGCCCAAATGCAGGGCGAAAATGACATCGGAAAAGCCTCGGGAAACTGACGGCAGCTGAACGCTGGGAGGCAATGGTTGCCGTGCGTACGACCATATCGTGACCCCGAACCACCGACGCTCGACACCCCACCTCTCTAAATAGATATGGTGGCCCTTCACGTCGCCGGAGTTCATGCGAGTGGTCATACTTCGAGGTGGTCAGCCTGCGAACGGGTAGAGGGTTCCATCCTGAGCTACCAAGGTGTAGCCACCATTGGACTAGCGAACATCCCAGCGATTGGCGATGCGAGATGTTCACTACCCAGCGACCCTAGGAACGGAGCGTCTCCGAAAGTTGAAATGAAGGATCAACGATCCACCACGGTCAATTCGGCTAGCTTCACCTCCGAACGGAGTCCTAAGGAGCGGCGGATGAGGTTTAAGGGACAAGAGTGAGTTCTAGGGACAGGTCTCGCTTCACATTTTCGACTTCACTGCCGATCGCACTCGGATTCGTGCTGACAGTCTCGCTGCTGTTGCTTTCGACTGGTAATGCTGACGCGGTTTCATCAACCCCCGACACTGTTACGTCCCTATCTGCTATTCCTGGCTATCAGGGGGCGGAGTTGACATGGACAGTCGGATCCGACGGCGGAAGCCCGATCACTGACTTTCTGATAACGACGTACATCAACTCCGTCGAGCAATCGACTGTCGACGTTAGTGCCCAACAATCGTCCCTTCTCGACACCGATCCCCGTCCGGGCGCCATAGACAACTATCGGGCCGATGTCGGTCAAGGTGGCACCGGCTACAGTTTTGCTGTCACGGCCGTCAATGCTGACGGAGATGGCCTGCTTTCCGCTCAATCCAATGTCGTGAATCCATCCTCAACAGCCACGGCGCCCTTCCAACCCCTCTTTCCAGACGTGAGTTCGGGCTCCCTCTCCGATGTCAACTTTCAGTGGGTCAATCAGTTTGACAATGGGTCCCCCGTAATCGGCTGGGTCGTAACGCCCTACATCGGCACGTCCGCACAAAACCCGATCGATGTCGAAACCGGCACGTTTCCGGCAGATCCGACGTTCGCAAATTCCGGAACCTTGCTCGATGGAACGGCGAACAACTTCCAGCCCGGAGTTAGCTACTCCTTTACGGTGTCGGCGCGAAATGCTGTGGGCATGAGCGCCGCGTCCCTGCATTCTGCCTCGGTCGTCATTTCGCCACGTGGCCAGCCTTCTCTGACAACGCAATCGACGAATGTTCGGTTCGATGACACGACTGTCGGTGACATTTCTGCGTTGAACGTGACCGTAAGCAACACGGGGAATGCCAGTGACACGGCTACGGAGCTGGACCTTGGGGGCGCTGACCCAAACGATTTCGTTGCGATTGACAAATGCGGAACCATTGCCATCGAGCAGTCCTGCCAGATCGAGGTGGGATTCTTGCCCGGTGCCCTTGGTCTACGCACCGCCACTCTGACGCTAAGAGACGGATCTCCCGCCCCCTTGACGATCAACTTGTCCGGCACGGGGACGGAGGGGTATTACGAAGTCACATCGGACGGCAGCGTGGACGAATTCGGTGACGCCGGGTTCTACGGTGATACGTCTCAGATCCCTCTGAGCAAGCCCATCGTAGGAATGGCGTCCACGGGGGACGATGGTGGCTATTGGCTCGTGGCCTCCGACGGCGGCATCTTCTCCTTCGGGGACGCCTCTTTCTACGGGTCGACCGGCGCCCTCCGGCTCAACAAGCCGATTGTCGGCATGGCGAACACCCCAGATGGCGGGGGCTACTGGCTCGTGGCCTCCGACGGCGGCATCTTCGCCTTTGGGGATGCACCGTTCTACGGGTCGACCGGTGCTCTACGGCTCAACAAGCCCATCGTAGGGATGTCACCGACGCCTGATGGCGGTGGCTATTGGCTCGTGGCCTCCGACGGCGGCATCTTCTCCTTCGGGGACGCCCCGTTCTACGGGTCGACCGGTGCTCTACGGCTCAACAAGCCCATCGTAGGGATGTCACCGACGCCTGATGGCGGTGGCTATTGGCTCGTGGCGTCCGACGGCGGCATCTTCGCCTTTGGGGATGCACCGTTCTACGGGTCGACCGGTGCTCTACGGCTCAACAAGCCCATCGTAGGGATGTCACCGACGCCTGATGGCGGTGGCTATTGGCTCGTGGCCTCCGACGGCGGCATCTTCTCCTTCGGGGACGCCCCGTTCTACGGAAGTGATGGAGGCCAAGGCATCACGAACATGGTCACCCTCGTTGGCGATGCGCCTCCAACGCTGCAAGCCGCGACAGGAACTCCTGCGCTTCGCGGCAAACAGATTGCCCGATTCAAGTCCTTCATCGAAGCCGAAGGTGTTCAGCTTGGATCCTGAAAGCACATCTGAAAGGTTGCGATCCGTGCAAGATTCGTCTCGAGAGAACCGAACAAAAGAGAGAGCGCACGACGCTGATGTTTCCATAAGTGATGCCGGAGCGCACCTGCTCTGTACAGGGAAAACGCCGCAAAAAGCTCCGGGGGAGAGACTCGAACTCTCAACCTAGCGGTTAACAGCCGCTTGCTCTGCCATTGAGCTACCCCGGAAGGACTGCGTTGCAGCACCCGAACGATATCAGTGGGGCGGCGGGGGTTGGGGCGGGTCGTGGAGGACCCGTCGGGTGGTCAGGACTCTTCGAGATAGTCCCGCAGGAGGTGTGCCGCGTCGGGGCGGCGCAGTTTGGCGAGTGTCTTTGATTCGATCTGGCGCACGCGCTCGCGGGTGACGCCGAACTCCTTGCCGACCTCTTCAAGGGTGCGGATCTTTCCGTCGTCGAGTCCGAAGCGGAGCCGCACCACGTCCTGCTCGCGTTCGGACAGATGGCCCAATGCCTCGCGGACGGCGACGTCGAGGAGGGACCGTGTGGCCGCATCGTCGGGCACGACGGCCCCCCGGTCCTCAATGAGGTCGGAGAGGTTGAAGTCGTCTTCGTCGCCCACCGGTTGTTCCAACGACACCGTGTCCTGGTTGATGCGCAGAATCTCCCTGATCCGGTCGATGGGGAACTCGACCCGCTGCGAAACCTCTTCGATGGTTGGTTCGCGTCCGAGCTCCTGCAAGAGCTGTCGTTGAGCCCAGACCACCTTGTTGATGGTCTCGACCATGTGCACGGGAATGCGGATGGTCCGCGCCTGGTCGGCGATGGCCCGGGTGATGGCCTGACGGATCCACCAGGTGGCATAGGTGGAGAACTTGAAGCCCTTCGTGTGGTCGAACTTGTCGACCGCGCGCATGAGCCCGAGGTTGCCCTCCTGGATCAAGTCGAGGAACGCCAGCCCACGGTTGCGATAGCGCTTGGCAATGGAGACGACCAGACGCAGGTTGGCCTCGATCAGGTCGTCCTTGGCCTGCTGCCCCCTGCGCATCAGGCGGCGGTTGCGCGACAGTTCGGGGCCCTTCAGCAGATCTGCTGCCGGCCCTTCTCCCCGCTCGGCCAACTCGTGCGCGGCAAGCCGCGCCGCCGCTTCATTCCCGACCTCGATGGCCTGCGCGATCTCCACCTCCAACGCCGCATTGAGGAGGGGCACGCGCCCGATCTCCTTCAGATACGTGTGAACGGGATCCTCTGCACTGCCGGTGGATTCAGCCGACATGGGGCGCTTGCCGATCGACTTGCGCCGCTGCGCACTGTCGCTGGCCGCATTCGCACGCGCCACGGTGCGTGATTGCACACGTTCCGCGATCCCCTCGGCCAGCGCGTCGACGTCGTCGTCAACGAGAGGCACGCCCTCGGCATTGATGCGGGAAAGAAGGACGACCAAGACCTCGGGCGTCAGCTCGACGTCGTGCAGCACTTCGATCAAGTCGTCGGGAGAGAGTGCGCCCTTGGCCCGTCCCGCGGCAAGCGCGGTGTCAAAGTCGATCTGGGAGACACCGGCGGGAAGAGAGTCGTCTTTCACCGCGACCAGGACGGAGGCGGTCGCGGTGGAGGCATCGTTTGCTGCTTTTTCGACGGCCATGGCCGAGTCGTCGTTCACCTGCACCATTCCCGCTCGGTCATCCCTCGTTCGGCTCCCGCTCCATGAGCCACGCTACCAATCGATCCGCTGCTGCGTGTACAGAGCCCGGATCTTCGAGTTCTGCCAGCCAGCGGCGTACTTGCGCGGTCACTGCTGCGCCCGCCTGCCACGATTCTCCCAGGCTACGCGACGCCTTTTCCACTTCGGAGAGTTCGCGCCGTACGGCCTCGCGCAGCAGCACGGCTACAACCAGATCCACAGGATCGCCGAAGTCGGCGTCTCCTTTCAGTGGCTCTTCCACCGTCACCCGACGCAACAGCGCTGCAACGTCGGGTGACGCCATCGCGATCGCTTCGTGAAGATCGTCGTGCTCGATCAACGCGACGAAGGCTTCCCGTTGCAACGGGTCGACGAAGAGAACCGGCTGCAGCCGATCGGCCACTTCCTCCGGACGATGGACCGCCAACTTCAGCGCCTCGAGCCCTGGGCCGTCCTTCGTGGCGGCGAATCGCTCGACCCCGTCGTCCCATTCCATCGCGTCGCCGTCATCGGGATCCCTCAGCTCACCGGGATCCCCGTAGTGCCCATTGCGGTTCGATCCGGCCTTCGGAGAACTCGTTTCAGGTTGAGGATGGGCGCGCAGGTACTCGAGGCGCTCGCGCAGGCGGGGGGCGTCGAGACGACAGCGATCCGAGAGCTGCATGACGTACTGATCGCGCACGAGATCGTCGGGGTGCTCGGCGACTGCGGTCAATGCCGATTCGGCGGCCCGGGCCCGGCCCTCGGCCGTCGTGAGGTCACCGGCGCTCAGCATGCGGTCGACCCTGAATTGGAGAAAGGGCCTGGCGTCGGCCACGGCCCGGGCCAGGGCCTCGGGATCGCTTCGGGAGAGATCGCCGGGGTCGCTCCCCTGGGGCAGGTCGGCCACCACCACGTCGACCTCGTGCCGGCGTTCCCATTCGTAGACGCGCGAGGTGGCATTCTGCCCGGCCCCGTCGGCGTCATACGCCAGCACGATCCGTCGGCCGAAGTTGCGCAGCAGCGTGAAGTGCTCCTCGGCCAGCGCGGTGCCGCACGTGGCCACGGCGCGTGGCACCCCGGCCTGGAAGAAGCCGATCACATCGGTGTAGCCCTCGCAGACGACGACCTCCCCTTTGGCGATGATGTCCTGCTTGGCCCAGTTGAGCGCGTAGAGGGTGCGACGTTTCGAATAGATCGGGGACTCCTGGGAGTTCTTGTACTTCGGCTCCGGTCGATCCGGGGGAGGTTGGCCGGCGACGGGCGGGAGGATCCGCCCGCCCAGTGCTACCGGGCGGCCCGAGGGATCGCAGATGGGGAACAGCACGCGGGCCCGGAACGCGTCCTGCGCCCGGCCGCGCCGATTGACGAAGCCGAGGCCCGAATCGGTCAGCACCCGTTCGGGCAACTTGAGGGCCTTGCTCAGCGCGTCCCATTCGTCGGGGGCCCACCCGAGGCGGAACCGGCGCACGACATCACCGTCATAGCCCCGTGAGCGCAGGTAGTCCCGGGCCCGGCCCGCATCGGGCGAACGCAGGAGCCTCTCGTGGTACCAGACCACCGCCTTCTCCATGGCGTCGAGCAGTTCGGTCCGGCGCTTGCGGTCCTTGCCGATCTCCGCGTCCTCGTGCAGAGCGACCCCGGCCCGGTCAGCCAGGAGCCGCACGGCATCGACGAAATCGAGGTGTTCGGTGGCACGGACGAAGGTGATGGCATCCCCCGAGGCCTGGCAGCCGAAGCAGTAGTAGAAGCCCTCCTCCGCGTTGACGCTGAACGAAGGGCTCTTCTCGGTGTGGAACGGGCACAGGCCGGTCCAGCGGCGGCCGACACGCTTGAGCGCTGCATGCTCACCGATCAGCGCGACGATGTCGGTCGCCGCCCGCACCTGGGCCACGTCCTCGTCGGGAATGCCCATCCGAGCACGGTACCGCGGCGCTGTCTCCGTCGAAACGGGTCGCACCTGCTTGTGAGGTCAGCTGGTCTTTTTCGCTTCGGGCTCCCCGGCCAGCACGGCCTGCGCCGCGGCGAGACGGGCCACGGGAACCCGGAACGGCGAACAGCTGACGTAGTCGAGCCCGGCGTCGTAGAACAGGGCGATGGACTCGGGGTCGCCCCCGTGCTCGCCGCAGACGCCGACCTTGAGCGACGGCCGTGTGGCCCGTCCCCGCAGGGTGCCGAGGCGCACCAGCTCGCCGACGCCGTCGGCATCGACCACCTCGAAGGGATTGCGCTTCAAGAGCCCCAGTTCCAGATAGGCCGCCATCATCCGGCCCTCCACGTCGTCCCGGCTGAAACCGAACGTCATCTGGGTCAGGTCGTTCGTGCCGAAGGAGAAGAAATCGGCCGCCTCGGCGATTTCGCCCGCCAACAGTGCGGCACGCGGTGTCTCGATCATGGTGCCGATGGTCACCTCGAGCTTGCCCTTCGTGCCTTTGGCCTTCGTGGCACCCTTGGAGGGGCTCGGCGCCGGCTCGTCCGTGACGTCGGCCACGGCCTCTTCGACCCAGCCGCGGGCCAGCGCCAGCTCTTCCCGGCTGACGGTGAGCGGGATCATGATCTCGACGATCGGGTGCCCGCCGTCGACCACCCGCTGGCGGGCCGCCTCCATCAGGGCCCGCACCTGCATGGCGTAGAGCCCCGGCTTGACCACGCCGAGGCGCACGCCGCGGGTACCGAGCATCGGGTTGGCCTCTTTCCACGACAGGGCGGCGGCGTAGAGCCGCTGCTCCTCGGGGGTGAGCCCGACGGTCGCCCGTTTGATCGCCATCTCTTCGGTACTGGGCAGGAACTCGTGCAGTGGCGGGTCGAGGAGGCGCACGGTGACGGGGAGCCCGTCCATGGCCTCGAGAATGTCGATGAAGTCCTCGCGCTGGACCTGGCGCAACTCCTCCAGGGCGGCGGTCTCTTCGCCGGGCGTGTCGGCCAGGATCATCCGCCGGACCACCGGCAGGCGGTCCTCACCGAGGAACATGTGCTCGGTCCGGCACAGCCCGATGCCCTCGGCCCCGAGGGTGCGCGCGTTGGCGGCGTCCTCGCCGGTGTCGGCGTTGGCCCGCACGGCCAGGTGGCCCGCCCGGATGTCGTCGGCCCACGAGAGCACGGTGGCGAACGCGGGGGGTGGCGACGCCGCGGTGAGCGGCACCTGACCGGCCACCACGATGCCGGCGCCACCGTCGAGCGAGACCCAGTCGCCCTCGTCGAGGGTCACGCCGCCCACGGTCACCGAGTGGGCGGACAGCCGGAGGACCTCGGCCCCGACGACGGCCGGCTTGCCCCAGCCCCGGCGCCACCACGGCCGCGTGGCTGACCAGGCCGCCCCGGGCGGTCAGGATCCCTTCGGAGGCCAGCATGCCGTGCACGTCCTCGGGCGAGGTCTCGCTGCGCACCAATATGACCTGTTCGCCCCGCGCCGCGGCCGCGGCGGCGTCGTCGGCCGTGAAGTAGATGCGACCCACGGCTGCACCCGGGCTGGCCCCGAGGCCCTTGGCCCACACCGTGTAGCCGGACCCGGCGAATTGGGGGTGCAGCACCGCATCGAGATGGTCCTCGGTGATACGCGAGACGGCCTCGGCCTTGGAGATGCCCAGGTCATCGGGTCGCACCATGTCCACCGCCATCTGCAGGGCCGCCGTGCCGGTGCGCTTGCCCACCCGGGTCTGCAGCATCCACAGCTTGCCCTGGTCGATGGTGAATTCGGTGTCGCACATGTCGTGGTAGTGGCCTTCGAGACGCTCGAAAATGGTCAGGAGCTCGGCATGCACCTTCGGGAACTGCTTCTTGAGCTCGGAGATCGGCTCGGTGTTGCGGATGCCGGCCACCACGTCCTCGCCCTGCGCGTTGACCAGGAAGTCCCCGTAGGCGCCCTTGGCCCCCGTGGCAGGGTCACGGGTGAAGCCGACCCCGGTGCCCGAGTTGTCGTCGCGGTTGCCGAACACCATGGCCTGGACATTGACCGCGGTGCCGAGCTCGTGGGAGATGCGCTCGCGGTTGCGGTAGGCGATGGCCCGTGGCCCGTTCCAGCTGCGGAAGACCGCCTCGATGGCGCCCCGGAGCTGCGCCGCGGGGTCTTGGGGGAAGGGCTCCTTGGTGTGGCGCTCGACGATCTGCTGATAGGAATCGACCAGATAGCGCAGCAGCTCGGTCGGCACCTTGGCGTCCGAGGTGGTGCCGGCCAACTCCTTGGCCGCGTCGAAGAGGGAGTCGAACTCCTCACCGGGGAGGTCGAGCACGATCCGCCCGTACATGGCGATGAAACGGCGGTACGAGTCGAAGGCGAAGCGCTCGTCCCCCGTCTGCTTGGCCAGGCCCTCGACCGAGCGGTCGTTGAGCCCGAGGTTGAGCACCGTGTCCATCATCCCGGGCATGGAGAACTTGGCGCCGGAGCGCACCGAGACCAGGAGGGGGTCGTCAGCGTCGCCGATCACCTTGCCCATGGCTGCTTCGAGGCGTGTGCGGGCGGCGGCCACTTCGGCGTCCAGGCTCTTGGGCCACCCGCCGGCCATGTAGTCCCGGCAGGCGTCGGTCGAAATGGTGAAGCCCGGCGGAACGGGAAGGGCGAGTACCGACGTCATTTCGGCCAGGTTGGCGCCCTTGCCGCCCAGGAGATCCTTGAGCTCCATGGGTGGCTGTGCGTGGGTATGGTCGAAATCGAAGACGTACGGCATCGGGCCTCCTTGCCCTGGCATGGCGAACCGCGGGGTGCGGCGGTCATTGGGTGGTCATTACGGCCCACTTGGAGCGCGAAAACGACAGCCTACCGGCCCGCCACCACCATCAGTGGTCCCTGGGGGGCTTCTTCTGAAACGAGCCGGCTCCACCGACCTGGCGCTCGAAGACCTCCTTGGCCTCCCGCATGAAGTCGCGCACGATCGCCAGTTCCTCGGCCTTGAAGCGCTGGGTGACCTGCTTCATCTCCTCGACGATGGGTTGCTGCGCATGTTGCAGCTTCTTCTGCGCCGCCGGCACCAGCTCCACCCACACCCGTCTCCGGTCGTCGGTGTCCCGCCGGCGCTTCACCATGCCCGCCAGTTCGAGCCGGTCGAGCAGGAACGTCACCGCGCCGGTCGTCAGCCCGCTCTCCTCGGAAAGCTGTCCGGCCGTCATGGGGCCCAGGCGTCCGAGGAGGTCCAGGCAACGCATGTCGGTCCGGCTCAGTTTGAACTTCTTGGCCACCCGCTCGTCGAAATCACTGGCTGCGCCGAAGTAGCCGACGATCTCCGATCGGAGTTGGGCGATGAGATCGCTCCGGGACCATTGCCTTGACACGTAAATAACTTTATCACTAAGTTTCTTTGGCAATGAGTAATTCTTCCTCGTTCGCCGTGGAGGCGCACGATCTCGTCAAGGTCTTCCCCCGGGGCAACGTGCGCGCCCTCGACGGCGTCTCGCTCACGGTCGAAGAGGGGACCATTCTCGGGTTGCTGGGCCCCAACGGAGCCGGCAAGACCACCGTCGTGCGCATCCTCTCCACCATCTTGGGCCCGGACTCGGGGTACGCCTCCATACTCGGTCACGATGTGGTCAAGGAGGCCGAGACCGTCCGTCGGATCATCGGACTCGCGGGCCAGTACGCCGCCGTCGACGAGAACCTGACCGGCCGGGAGAACATCCGCATGGTGGGACGGCTCTCGCACATGAGCAAGAAGGACTCGGCCGCACGCGCCACCGAGCTCCTCGAAGGGTTCGGGCTCAGCGATGCGGGTGACCGGGTCCTCAAGACATATTCGGGTGGCATGCGGCGCCGGCTGGACCTGGCCGCCGCGCTGGTGGCACAGCCCCCGGTGTTGTTCCTGGACGAGCCCACCACCGGTCTCGATCCCCAGAGCCGCCAGGACCTCTGGGGCGTGATCGAGGGATTGGTGGCAGGCGGCACCACCGTGCTCCTCACGACCCAGTACCTCGAAGAGGCGGACCGGTTGGCCAGCGACATCGTCGTGGTCGATCACGGGCGGGTCATCGCCGAAGGCACCCCCGCCGAGTTGAAGGCCAACCTGGGCACGTCGGTCGTTGCCGTCACGTTGAGCGACCACGAGACGGCGCAAACGCGCGGCAGGGTTGGTGACGTCGTTCTCCGACAAGCCCCCGCTCGTCGATCGCAACACGGTCGAGCTGACCGTCCAGAACGGGCCGAAGGTCGGCGCAGACGTCCTGCGCACCCTGGACGCGGCCCAGATCACGATCGCCGGCCTGGCGCTGCGCGAGCCGAGCCTGGACGACGTCTTCCTGAGTCTCACCGGCCACAAGTCCGAGGCGGAGACGGACGAAGAACGCACGGCCCGCATGGGCAAAGGGGCGAAGCGCCGCCCGAGCGAAGCCGAGACCGACGGAAGGGATGCCGCATGACCACCATCACGGTGCCGACGACCATCACCGCGCCGGCGTCCTCGGGCAATCGCCTGCGCTGGGTGGTGGCCGACACCCTCACCGTCACGTGGCGCAACCTGAAGGCCTACACGCGGATTCCCGAGGCCCTCTTCTTCTCGACGCTGCAGCCCATCATGTTCGTCCTCCTGTTCCGCTACGTGTTCGGAGGAGCGATACCGATCCCGGGCGGCGTGCCCTACGTCGACTACATGATGCCGGGCATCTTCGTGCAGACCGTCATGTTCGGCGCGGTGAGCACGAGCGTCGGATTGGCCGAGGATCTCCAAAAGGGCCTGATCGAGCGCTTCCGTGCCTTGCCGATGGCCCGGTCCGCCGTCTTGGCCGGGAGGACCACCGCGGACGCTCGTCCGCAACGTCTTCGTGGTCATCATCATGACGATCGTGGGGTACGCCGTCGGCTTTCGCATCGGCGACCAGGGTCCCCGATCTACATCGTCGGGGCTGCTGATTCTGTTGGCCTTCGCCTACGCGATGAGTTGGGGCTTTGCGGCCATCGGGCTGGCCGCGCCGAACAGCGAGACGGCACAGGTCATGGCGTTCCCGATCCTGTTCCCCCTCACGTTCGCGTCCACGGCGTTCGTGCCGATCCAGACCATGCCCGGTTGGTTGCAGGCATTCGTCGCCCGTCAACCGGTTTCGGTCGTCGTCGATGCTTCACGCTCTCTGATGGTCGGCGGGTATTACCACTCGCCCAGTTCGGTCTGGCACGCGCTGTTGTGGATCGTCGGGTTGCTCGTCGTCCTCGTGCCGCTCGGCGTCTGGAGATACCGCAAGACCAGCTAGAGGGTCACTCCTCGCCGGCGCGGCGGCGGAGCTCGTTCACCAGGTCGTTGATCGGCACCCGCACCTGCTCGGTGCTGTCGCGATCGCGCACGGTGACCGCGTCGTCCTCGAGCGAGTCGAAGTCGACCGTGACGCACCACGGCGTCCCCACCTCGTCCTGGCGCCGGTAGCGCTTGCCGATGCCCTGCGTCGTGTCGTAGTCGCACATGAAGTGCGGCTGCAGACGGGCCAGCACCTTGCGGGCGAACGGCTCCAGCGGCTCCTTCTTGGACAGGGGAAGGACGGCCACCTGGTAGGGGGCGAGCCGCCAGTTCAGGCGCAGCACGCTGCGGGGCTCGCCGCCCACCTCGTCCTCGTCGAACGCCGAGATCAAGAAGGCCATCATCGTGCGCGTCGCCCCAGCCGCCGGTTCGATCACGTGCGGCACGTACCGCTCGTTGGTCTGGGGGTCGAAGTAGTCGAGGCGCTCCCCCGATGCCTTGGCATGGGCGGTCAGGTCGAAGTCCCCCCGGTTCGCAATGCCCTCGAGCTCGTCCCACCCCCACGGGAAGAGGAACTCGACGTCGGCCGTGCCGCGTGAGTAGTGCGACAGCTCACTCTTCTCGTGATGACGCAGGCGCAGCTTGTCCTCGGGAATGCCGAGGTCGAGGTACCAGCGGAACCGCTCGGCCAGCCAGTAGTCGAACCACTGCTGGCTCTCGGCCGGCGGCACGAAGTACTCCATCTCCATCTGCTCGAACTCGCGCGTGCGGAAGACGAAGTTCTGCGGCGTGATCTCGTTGCGGAACGACTTGCCCACCTGCGCGATGCCGAAGGGCGGCTTCTTGCGCGTGGTGTTGAGCACGTTGGCGAAATTGACGAACATGCCCTGCGCCGTCTCGGGCCGTAGGTAGGCCACGTGGCCCTCGTCCTCGACCGGGCCGGCGTGCGTCTTGAACATCAGGTTGAAGGCACGCGCTTCGGTCAGGTCGCGTCGACCCGCAGTTGGGGCAGACACCGTCGATCTTGTCCTCGCGCCAACGCTCGTGGCAGTTGCGGCAATCCACCAGGGGGTCGGTGAAGGTGGCGAGGTGCCCCGAGGCGGCCCAGACGGCCGGGGGCGACAGAATGGCGGCGTCGAGGCCGACGACGTCGTCACGCAGTTGCACCATCGAACGCCACCAGGCGTTCTTCACGTTGCGGAGCATGTTGACCCCGAGCGGGCCGTAGTCGTAGGTGGAGCGGAAACCTCCGTAGATCTCGGCAGACGGGAAAATGAAGCCGCGGTGGCGGCACAGGCGCACCACCCGTTCCATCAGATCGTTTTCGGGCAGATCGTTCTCGGGAGATCTCTCCGGCAGCAGCGGAGCTCGCCTGGGCGTCTTCGGTCATCAGTGAAGACTACCGGAGGTAATTCTCGTGCGGTGACCTCGTTGGCCAGGAGCCGACCCCGGACCGTGAGCACGGCGCGGCCGTGCTGCGGCTCAATGAGACCGGCCAGCTCGTCCGGTGCGCGACAGGTCGGCCCATGGCACGCCGCGGGGCGTGCGCAGCGCGAGCGACAGTGCCTCGAAGTCCCGTTGCTCGGCCGTGAGCACCTCGCGACCGGCTTCGGGCGAACGACCCGCGTCGATGGCATCGATGTACCGCTCGGGGGTGCGCACGTTCCACCAACGCGCCCCGGCGCGGTGACTGTGGGCGGCGGAGCCGATGCCCACGTAGTCGCCCTGCTCCCAGTAGAGGTGGTTGTGCCGGCAACGGTGTCCCGGAAGGGCCCAGTTCGAGATCTCCTCCCAGCGGTAGCCCGCCCGGGTGAGGATGTCGTCGGCCACTTCGTAGCGCGCCGCCAACGTGTCGTCGTCGGGATGGCGGTCGTGGGCCCGGGCCAGTGGGGTTCCGGGCTCAATGGTCAGGGCGTAGGCGCTGACGTGCGGGGGCGGATGGGGTAGCTCCAAAATGCTTGCCAGCGTGCCCCGCCAATCGTCGTCGGTCTCCCCCGCACCCCCGAAGATCAGGTCGAGGTTCCAGTTGTCGTACCCCGCGTCGTGCACTGCGGCGGCGATGCGCGCCGCGGCATCGGGCACATGGCGCCGGCCCAGTCCCGCCAGCACATGGGCATTGGTGGACTGCAGGCCGAAGGAGACCCGGTTGACCCCGGCGCGGCGATACGTGGCGAGGTGCTCGGCGTCCGCGTCCTCGGGATTGCACTCGACCGTCACCTCGGCGTCAGCGGTGCGGGGTATGGCCGACAGGACGCGGCAGAGCGTCTCGGGGTGCAGGCGCGACGGGGTGCCGCCTCCGAAGAAGACACTGGTGGCGGGGACGAGGTCGCCCGCGGCGTTGCGGCGTCGCACGTCGGTCACGCAGGCGTCGGCGTAGCGCTCCATGAGATGGTCACGGTCGGTGTAGGTGGCAAAGGCGCAGTAGTCACAGCGCTCGCGGCAGAACGGGACGTGGACGTAGACCCCGAAGGCCGGGCGTGGGACGGAGCCGGGACCAGAGATCGGCGCAGCGCTCAAAGCCCGACGGCGGACCGCACCGAGCGGATGCGGCGGTCGAGGTGCACCTCCATCGCTTCGGTCGCCAGTTCGGCCACCTCGTCGGCGCCTTCGGGGGGCGGCCCGGCCAGGACGGCCGCCAGATCGCCGCCGAGGATGCGGCGCAACAAGACGAGGGCGGCCCCGCTCATCGGGCGACCCCGGCGGCAGCGACGGCACAACGTCCCCCCTTCGACCAGATCGAAGGCGACCAGCTCGACGTCGCCGTCGGACTCCCCGCACGAGGCGCACGCATCGAGCACGGGGGTCGCCCCTTCGAGGACGAGCGCCTTGAGGAAGAACGACGGGGCCAGCAGCGTCGGGTCGGCGTTCTTGTCCGACAAGCGCGCGCAACGCGCCGACCAGCATGGTGAAGAGCCGCCGGTCGGGGTGCCGTTCCTGCGCGATCTGGTCGGTCACTTCCAGCAGCGCCAGGCCCTTGGCCACCCGTCCGAGGTCCTCGCGCACGTGCCGGAACGTCTCGACCACCTCGACCTGGTTGACGATGTCAAGGTCGCTGCGGCCCTGCCACAGCAGAAGGTCCACGTGGGTCAGCGGCTCCAGCCGGGCCCCGAACTTGCTCGAGGTGCGGCGCACCCCCTTGGCGACCGCCCGCACCTTGCCGTGCTCTTCGGTCATGAGCACGATGATGCGATCCGCCTCGCCGAGGCGATAGGTGCGGAGCACCACACCCGTATCTCGGAACAGGCTCACGGAGCGACGTCTCCGTTGCGGTGGCGCAGGCTCCCCGACCCGCTCGCCCGGGCCTCTGCCCGTTGCCGACGCGCCTGCTCACGTTCCTCGCGGGCCCGGGCCTGCGCCTCGTCGATGGCCCGGTTCTGCTCCTCCTGCGCCGGGCGGCGCCGGGCCACGGCCGCCGCCCCGTGCGAGTGCTTCCCGTAGAGGAGGTTGCCGCCCCCGACGAGGGCGAACAGCGCGGCGAAGGCCACCACCGGGGTGAAGGCCCCTCCGACGGCGATGGCCATCACGACGGCGAAGGCCACGATCAGCAGGACGCCGACACCGATGGCGAAGCGGGTGAGCGTCATGCACCCAGTCTCACGGATTGACGGCACCGAAGCGGCGCACCCGCCGCTGGTACTCGATCACGGCCTCGTAGAGGTGCCGGCGTCGCACGTCCGGCCAGAGGACCTCGGGGAAGAACAGCTCGCTGTACGCGATCTCCCAGAGCAAGAAGTTCGAGATACGGGTCTCTCCCGACGTCCGGATCACCAGGTCGGGATCGGGCATGTCCGGGTAGTAGAGATGGCGCCGGATCGCCTTCTCGTCGACCTTGTCGGCCGGGATCCCCTCGGCGACCAGCGCCTTGACCGCGTCGACGATCTCGGCCCGCCCGCCGTAGTTGAAGGCCAGGGTCAACTTCATCGTGCGGTTCTTCTTGGTGAGCTCGACCGAGTCGTCCATCCGGCGCAGGACGCGCCGGGGCACCCGCCAATCCCGCCGGCCGGCGAAGCGGATCTGCACATCGAGATCGTTGAGCTCGTCGGCCCGGCGCATGAGCAGGTTCTCGTTGAATCCCATCAAAAAGCGCACTTCGTCGGCGGGACGCCGCCAGTTCTCTGTAGAGAAGGCATACACCGTGAGCCAGCGGATCCCGATCTCGAGCGCACCCTTGACCACATCGAACAGCGCCGTCTCCCCCATGGTGTGCCCCTCGGTGCGGGGCAGGCCCCGTGCGCTGGCCCAACGCCCATTGCCGTCCATGACGCAGGCCACGTGGGTGGGCACGCGGGAGCGGTCGAGGGCGGCCGGAACCGGATCGACGCCCTGCTCAGTCGGGGGGGTTGCCACTCAGATGAACCTACCGCGCCGACCTTGTCACCACGTGCGGGCATGATCAGGAGGTGGAGATGGATTGGGACGAGGACACGGACGCGCTCTTGGACGAGTTCGCGGAGCTCCGCCCGACGTGGTTTCCGGACCTTCCCGGGGGACGGACGAGCAGGCCCGTCAAGCCGGGGACGACGCCGTCGAGGCACTGGCCAAGGTCACCGCCGGCATGGCGAACGGGGAACAGCGCTCCGAGCAACAGGAGATGTGCCGCGCCGTGGGGGAAGCGGTCGTGACGGGTACGCATCTCGTCGTGCAGGCCGGTACGGGGACGGGAAAGTCCCTGGCCTACCTCGTGCCGGCCGTGCTCAGCGGGAAGAAGGTGGTGGTGGCCACCGCCACCAAGGCGCTGCAGGACCAGCTGGCCGAAAAGGACCTGCCCCTGGTCGACCGTGGGCTCGGCCTCACCTTCTCCTACGCCGTGCTCAAGGGGCGGAGCAACTACATCTGCCGGCAGCGGGTGAACGAGGTCGGGAATCGGCGGCATCCAGCCCGAGCTGAGCGCCGGCACCGGCGAGACCGAATCGTTCGAGCAGTCCGAGAGCCGGGCCGAGAGCCGGGCTGAGAGCCGGGGCGAGCCCGCTCCCGAAGGCCTGGTCGACGAGGTGCGCACCCTGCTGGCCTGGGCCGACTCGACCCGGACCGGCGACCGGGCCGACCTGAGCTTCGAGCCCAGCCCCCGGGCCTGGAACATGGTCAGCGTCGGCCCACGCGAGTGCCCGGGTGCGTTCAACTGCCCCTCGGGTAATCGCTGCTTCGCCGAGGCCGCCCGCGACGCGGCGGCGGCGGCCGACGTGGTCGTGGTCAACACCCACCTCTACGGGGCCCACCTGGCCAGCGGCGGGGCGGTGCTGCCCGAACACGACGTGGTCGTCTTCGACGAGACCCACGAGCTCGAGGAGGTCATGACCTCGTGCCTGGGGGTCGAGATCACCCCCGGGCGCTTCCGTGCCCTGGCGTTGTCGGCCCGCTCGCTGGTGACCGAGAACGAGGCCAACCTGCTGTCCTCGCTGGCCGCGCTGGGCGACCAGATCGGCGACCTCCTCGCCGACCGGATCGGGACCCGGGTCCTCCACGACGATGCCCAGCCCCCGGTCGACGATCGCGAGTTGGCCGAGCTGCTCGGGCCGTACGGCCGAGCTGGCCGGCCGGGTGACCGACGCGGTGCGCCGCAGCAACCTGCAGGGCTCGCTGCTGGGCGACGACAGCGCTCTCGGGAGTGGCGGCTCTGGCGGTGGCGGTGAAGGCGGCGGCGCACGGACCCGGGTGCGCACAAGACGCGGGTCATCAGCGCCGCCAGCCACCTGACCGATGATCTGCACCGCCTGCTGGCCCGGGGCGACGGCGAGGTGGCGTGGGTCGACGGCACGCGTCGCAACGTGCGGCTCCGGCTCTCCCCGATCGACGTCGGGCCGGTCCTTTCCGCACCTCTGGGGCGAGGTGACCGCGGTGTTGACCGAGCGCCACGGTGCCGCCCTTCCTGGCGGAGCGGGTCGGGCTCGATGGCTTCGAGACCAACCAGCTCAATGTGGGGAGCCCCTTCGACTATCGGGCCCACTCGCTCCTCTACGTGGCTCGGCACCTGCCCGACCGTCGGGCCCCGCAGGCCGAGGCCGCCCTCCATGCCGAGCTGGCCCTGCTGATCGCCGCCGCCGGGCGGGCGGACCCTGGCCCTGTTCACCAGCCGCCGGGCCACCGAGGAGGCCGCCGCCGCGCTGGCCCCCGATCTGCCCTACCCGCTGCTGCTCCAGGGCGAACTGCCCAAGGGGCGCCTCCTGGAGGAGTTCGCCGACAGACGAGACGTCGTGCCTCTTCGCCACCCTCGGCTTCTGGCAGGGCGTCGACATCCCCGGGCGGTCGCTCTCCTTGGTGACGTTGGACCGGCTGCCGTTCCCCCGGCCCGACGACCCGTTGCTCCAGGCCCGACGGGCCCGGGCCGGCAGCCGCGCCTTCTCGGTGGTCGACCTGCCCCGGGCGGCCACCCTGTTGGCCCAGGGCGCGGGGCGCCTCATCCGCTCGGCCGACGACCGCGGCGTGGTGGCCGTCCTCGACTCGCGCCTGGCCACCGCCAGCTACCGCGGCGTGTTGCTGGCCACCCTCCCGCCGATGCGCCGCACGGTCGATCGCTTCGAAGTCGAGGAATTCCTGCGCGAGGCGCTGGCTCGGTAACGCCTCGGGCCCGCCGAGAAGAGGCCGGCCGGTCCGGCCCTCAGTACCCGAGCCGGTTGAGCATTTCGTCGCGGTCCTGCCAGTGCTTCTCGACCTTGACGTGCAGCTCGAGATAGGCCCCTTCGGGAAGTGTCGCCCGCACGGCGGTGCCCACCGCCTTGAGGACCTCGCCCCCCTTGCCGATGACGATGCCCTTCTGGGAGTCGCGCTCGACGATGATCTCGCAGCGGATGTGCGGCCAGTCCCACTCGGTGACCCGGCACGAGATCGAGTGGGGCAGCTCGTCGTGCGTCTTGGCCAGCAACTGCTCCCGCACGAGTTCGGCCACCCACAACGCTTCGGGGGTGTCGGTCACGACGTCGTCGGGGAAGAAGGGTGGCCCCTCGTCGAGCGAGTCGATCGACGTAGGACGTCAGCGCCTCGACACCCTGGCCGCTGCGGGCCGAGACGGGGAAGTACTCGACCGACTCCGCGTCGAAGATGGCCTCCACGGCCGCCTTGGCCGAGAGCAGGCGTTCGAGGATCTGATCCCCCGAGGCCTTGTCGATCTTGTTGATCACCACGACCAACTTGGGCGGATCGTCCCCGCGTTGGACCTCGCGCAACGAGCGCTCGAGCACCGTGCGGTCTCCGGGACCGACGGCGGCCGTGGCATCGACCAGGACCAGGATCATGTCGACGTCGGTCAGCGCGCTGGTCGCCGTCTCGTTGAGCCGGGCCCCGAGCGACGCTGCGCGGCCGGTGCAGCCCCGGTGTGTCGACGAAGACGACCTGCACATCGGGTCGGTGCAGGACGCCGAGAATACGGTGCCGTGTGGTGTTCGGACGCGACGAGGTGATCGAGACCTTCGTGCCGACCATCTGGTTCACGAGCGTCGACTTGCCGACGTTGGGACGGCCCACCACCGCCACGAACCCCGAGCGCATCGGGACCTCAGCCGCCCTCGTGGTGGGAGTGCGGCTCGTGGGAGTTGGTGGGCTCAATGCGCACCCGCCCGATCCGCCTCCCGCGCACCTCGAGCGCGGTCAGGCGGAAGCCGTCGACCTCCACCGAATCGCCGACGTCGGGTACCCGGCCGGCGACGTCGAGCATCAGGCCGCCCACCGTGTCCCAGGCTCCGTGCGGCAGCTCGGCGCCCAGCAATGCGTCGGCGTCGTCCACCGCATAGCGGCCACTGAGCACGACCGACCCGTCGGCATTCTGCTCGACCGTCGGCTCCTCCACGTCGAACTCGTCGACGATATCCCCGACCAGTTCCTCGAGCAGGTCCTCCAACGTGACCAGTCCCGCCGTGCCCCCGTACTCGTCCACCACGATCGCCATGTGGATCTTCTCCTCCTGCATCTGGCGCAGCAGGGCGGAGACCTCCTTGGACTCGGGCACGAAGACGGCGGGGCGTGCGCTGTCCCGGACGGGCTCGTTGCCCCGGCCCACCCGTTCGGCCCGCATGAGGTCCTTCGTGTACGCGATGCCCTCGATGTCGTCGATCTGCCCGTCGTGGATCGGAATGCGACTGAAGCCGGCGGCCAGTGCCGTCTCCAGCGCCTCGGTGATGGTCTTGTCGCGTTCCATCGTCACCATGTCCGGTCGCGGCACCATCACCTCCCGGGCCACGGTGTCGCCGAAGTCGATGATCGAGTGGATGAAGGCGCGCTCCTCGTGCTCGATCACGTGCTCTTCGTGCGCCACGTCGGCCATGGCCTTGAGCTCGGAGTCGGTGATGTACGAAGGCCGGATGCCGTCGTCGCCTCGCTCTGGTGACCGATGATCAGGTTGGCCAGGCCGATGAGGAGCGACGAGATGAAGCGGACCGGGGGGAACCGCACGATCACCGACACGATCGGCGCGCTGAACAACGCGGCCCGGTCGGGGTTGTGCACGGCCCAGTTCTTCGGCACCGCCTCGAAGAGCACGAAGATGACGACCACTTCGAAGGCGGCGCCGACCAGCACGCCGATGCCGCCGAGCAGGTGCTCGGCCACCACACCGACGAGGGTGGCCGAGACCAGTTGGCAGATGAGCACGAGGAGCAGGATCACGTTTAAGAACCGCTCGGGGTTCTCGATCAGGCGGGCCAGCTGGCGCGCGCCCCGTCGCTTCTCGTCCACCAGGGCCTTCGCCTTGATCCGGTTCATGCGCACCAGGCTGGTTTCGGCCAACGCCAACAGACCCGAGGCGGCAAGGAGGACGACGATGACGACGAGGAGGACGCCGTCACTCGGCCTGGAACCCCACGGCGGCGATCAAGGTCCCGGCACCTGGTTCCGGTAGTAGCGGGTCAGCAACTCCTGCTCGAGGGCTTCCATGCGCTCGGCTTCGGCGTCATCTTCGTGGTCCATCCCCAGCAGGTGGAGGAGGCCGTGCACGACGAGCAGGGCCACTTCGTCGTCGAGCGACACCTCGTGCTCGACGGCGTTGCGCGCCGCCACCGCCGGGCAGATCACGACGTCGCCGAGCAGGGTGAGCGTTCCCTCCTCGGGGGAGGTGCCGGGTCCGCTGCCCCCCAGGTCGGGCGAACGGCCGGTCGGTCCCGGCTCGTCCTCGATGGGGAACGAGAGGACATCGGTCGGCCCGCTCTTCCCCAGGAACTGCTCGTTCAGCGCCGCAATGGCGTCCTCGTCGACGAAGAGGAGGGAGACCTCGGTCTCCCCCTTCACTCCCCGTGCCGCCAGCACCCTCTGGCTCAGCCTCGCCCAGCGGGCCACCTCGATCGGATGCTCCGCCTGCTCATCAGCAGCAAAGACGTCGATGCTCACTGGGTGGATCCCGCCCGCCCTTCAGCCACTTCGTAGGCGTCCACGATGTCGGCCACAATTTTGTGACGCACCACGTCGCGTCGGGTCAGGTGCACGAAGGCGATGTCATCCACTCCACCGAGGACCGGCTCCAGCCCGATCAGGCCGGAACGGCCACCCAGCACGTCGATCTGTGTGACGTCACCCGTCACCACGCAACGTGACCCGAAGCCGATGCGGGTGAGGAACATCTTCATCTGCTCGGGCGTCGTGTTCTGTGCCTCGTCGAGGATGATGAACGAGTTGTTCAGCGTGCGGCCGCGCATGAAGGCCAACGGTGCCACCTCGATCGTGCCGCGGTCCAGGAGTCGCTGCGCCCCCTCGGGCTCGAGCAGGTCGTAGAGCGCGTCGTAGAGCGGACGCAGATAGGGATCCACCTTGGCCATCAGGTCCCCGGGCAGGAAGCCGAGCCGTTCACCGGCTTCGACCGCCGGCCGCGTCAAGATGATGCGCGCCACCTGGCGGGTCTGCAGCGCGTTGACGGCCTGCGCCACGGCGAGATACGACTTCCCGGTCCCGGCGGGACCGATCCCGAAGGTGATGATGTTCTGGCTGATGGCATCGGTGTAGCGCTTCTGACCGGCCGTGTTCGGCCGGATGGTCTTGCCGCCGGCGGCCCGCACCACCTCGGCCCGCATGATCTCGCTCGGCCGCACGTCGTCGCGCACCATGTCGATGGTGCGCGACATGGAGGAGTTGTCGAGGCTCTGCCCCGCTTGCAGCAAGAGCACGGCCTCGTCGAAGAGCCGCACGACGCGATCCGCGTCGGGACCCTCGACCGTGATGCGGTTGCCCTGCACGGCGATCTTCTCGTCGGGGAAAGCCTGTTCGACTTGTCGCAACAGCTCGTCGCGGGTGCCGAGCAGGCCCGCCATCAGATGGTTCCCGGGTACGAGACATTCAGCGTGGGTGGTGGTCGTCATGCGAGTGCGAAGTGTCCTTTGAGAGGTTGGCCACCGAGCACGTGGAGGTGAAGGTGGGGAACGGAATTCATGGCATCGGGGCCGACATTGAAGATGAGCCGGTAGCCCCTGTCGGGGCCCGCCACACCGGCCGCCTCCGCCACGGCGCGGGCGGCCATGAGCATGTCGGCCAGCACGGGACCGTCGTCGGCGGAGATCTCCGACGCATCGGCGATGTGCCGGCGCGGGACCACCAGGACGTGGAGGGGCGCCGCCGGAGAGATGTCCTTGAAGGCGACGGTCGTGTCGGTGCTGTGCACGATCTCGGAGGGCACGTCGCCCGCCACGATCCCGCAGAAGAGGCAATCAGTCACTGTCGTTCTCGTTCTGTTCGCTCGGTGTGGCCACGGCCCGGATGACGGTGGTCATGGTTCGGTGTCCCCCTCGCCCTCGGCGCCCTTCAGCGGTGGGTAGAGGTGCTCGAGTTGGCCGGGCCGGATGCGGCACGACTCGATGAAGGTGTCGATGTCCGCCACCTTGATCCGGATCACCCGACCGAACTTATAGGCCGGTAGGTCACCCTCGTCGATGAAGCGGTAGAGGCTGCGCAACGTGACGCCCAGGCGGGCCGAGGCATCCTTCGTCCCGAGCCAGTCGATCTCTTCGGCCACTAGGAGGATTCTCCCATGGGAGCGCCCGGTGCCACCGTACCTGTCCGCAAGGAGGCCATCAGCGCTCCCGCCGTCACCGCCGCCGTCTCGGCCCGCAACACGCTCAACCCGAAGCCGACCGTCGGCAACCCCGAGCCCAGCTCGGCCGCGCTCCAGCCGCCTTCGGGCCCCACCGCAACCACCCGCTGGGTCACGCGTGGGCGGTCCCCGCTGAGTTGCGCCAGCACGACTTCCCCCGGATCGCCGAGACGTCCCAGGTCGCCGAAGGTCACCACGTCGTACACCTCGGGGAGCCACACCCGACGGCACTGCGCGGCCGCCTCCCGGGCCACCCGGCGTAGCCGGGCCACAGCACCGTGACGCCGGGCACCCTCCCACCGCACGACGGTGCGCTCGCTCACCAACGGCACGATGCGGTCGATGCCCAGCTCGGTGAGCTTCTGGACGACCCATTCGGGGCGTTCGCCCTTGGTCGGGGAGAACGCCACGGTCAGGGGAGGAGCCGGCGCGGGTTCGAACTGCACGCTGCCGTCGCCCCCCGGGCCGGCCTCGTCGTGCACCGGAGCGAGCGCGCCGGTGTCGCCATCCTGCCAGCGCGTACGGGCCCAGTGCCCTGCACCGTCGCTGACGATGATCTCCTCGCCCGCACGCAGCCGGAGCACGCGAGCGACGTGATGCAGGTCGTCGGCCGAGAGGTCGGGGTGCACCACGTCGTCGACGAACACCTGCGCTGCTGCCGCAGCGCGGACCGCGATCGCGGCGAATTCGGCGGGACCCGGACTACCCAAAAGCAGAGCGAAGGCGCGAGAACACGCCGTCGCCGCCCCCACCGGGCGGCAACACGTTCTCGCCTCGAGCCGCGGCGAACTGCCGCAGCAGGTCTTCTTCCTCCTCGGTGAGCCCCGCCGGCGTCTCGACCAGCACGTGCACGAAGAGATCGCCACGGCCCCGGCCGCGCAGGTGCGGCACCCCCTCGCCACGGATGCGCTCGACGTGGCCGTGCTGGGTCCCCGCCTTCACGGTCACCGAGTGCGTGCTCTCGAGGGTGTCCACCTCGACCTCGGTACCCAACGCGGCCTGGGCCACGCCGATGGTCAGGGTGGTGTGGAGGTTGTCGCTCTCGCGTTCGAAGCGAGGGTCCGGGGTCACCATCAGATGCACGAAGAGCGAACCCGTGGAGCCGCCGCGCTGGCCCGCTGCTCCCCGCCCGGCCAGTCGAAGCGTCGACCCGTTGTCCACGCCGGCCGGAATCTCGACCGTGAACGTGCTCTCCTCGGTGCGGCGGCCCTCGCCGCCGCACTCAGCGCACGGGTGCGGGATCGTCTCCCCGAGACCGCCGCATGTCCCGCAGGGGGCACTGGTGACGACCTGGCCCAACAGCGACTGCCGCACACGGCGCACCTCTCCTGCGCCCTGGCAATCGACACACGTCACCGGCTCGGTCCCGGGTGCCGCGCCGCCGCCGGCGCAGGCCGCACAGGTGATGGGCAGGCGCACCGAGATCTCCCGGCGGCACCCGAAGACGGCTTCTGCGAACTCGAGGTTGACCCGGACCTCGGCGTCGGAACCGGGTGCGGGACCGCTCCGCCGCCCGGCGCCGCCCGACATCTGGCCGAAGAAGGCTTCGAAGATGTCGCCCAAACCGCCCTCGAAGCCGAAGCCGCCCGCCCCGCCGGCCTGGTTGCCGAAGACGCCTTCTGGCCCGAAGCGGTCGTAGCGCGCCCGTTTCTCGGGGTCGCGCAGGACCTCGTAGGCCAGCGTCACTTCTTTGAACTTCGCCTCGGCGACATCGTCGCCGGGATTGTTGTCCGGGTGCAGCTCCCGGGCACGGGCCCGGTAGGCCTTCTTGATCTCGTCGTCGCTGGCTTCCGGGCGGACTCCCAAGAGCCCGTACAGGTCGCTCAACCCTTCAATTCCCGCCATGGTGGCTCCCGCTCCCTGATCCGGCAGGCGCCCCGCCCCGCCCGGTTTCCCCCAGCCGTTCCCCCAGCCGTTCCCCGACCACGTGCGCGGCGGCCAGCGCCCGCGGGTAGTCCATCCGTGTCGGGCCGAACAGTCCGACCGCGCCCAGTTCGTGCCCGTCGACGGCGACCGGGGCCACGACGACGGCGCACGAGGCTAGCGGCTCGTACCCGTGCTCGGCACCGATGGCCACGGAGAGCCCACGGTTGAGGACGTCGCGCAACAGGGTCACCACGACGAACTGCTGCTCGAGGATGCCCAGCACCGAGCGCACGGTCTCGACGGCGTCGAAGGACTGGGCCAGCCGCGAGGGGCCGCCGACGAAGACCTGATCCGATTCCATGGAGCGCTCGATGAGCCCGAACGCCGTGCCGGCGGCGCCGACCACGCGATCCACCACTGCGCTCCCCGTCGGGGGCACCGACCAGGTGGACGAGGCCGTCCGGCCGACGAGATGCATGTTGAGCAGCGCACTCGCCTGGATCAGCGCCTCGTCGGAGGGATCCACGTCGAAGTCCAGATCGATCGTCCGCTTCTCCACTGCGCCGTCGGACAGGACGACCACCAGCAGGGCGACGCGAGGCGCGAGACCCACGACCTGGACGGAGCGAATCGTCGCCGAGTCGTGCGAGGGCCCCACCACCACGGCGGCGTAGGACGTCAGCTCGGACAGCAGACCGGTGGCCCGCTCGAGCATGTCCTCCATTTCCCCGTGCACCTGCTCGAAGAAGGAGCACACCTGCTTGTGCTGGGTCGGTCCGAGGACCCCCGGCTGCGTCAGGTGGTCGACGAAGAAGCGGTAGCCCTTGTCCGTCGGGATGCGCCCCGCACTGGTGTGGGGCTGCACGAGATACCCGTCACGCTCCAACGCCACCATTTCGGACCGCACGGTGGCAGAGGAGACCTGCACACCGGGGGCACTGGCCACGTGCGACGAGCCGACGGGCTCGGCGCTGCCGATGTACTCGGTGACGACCGCCTCGAGAATGGCCGCCTGGCGGTCGTTCAGGGCGCGCCCCTCCGCATGGGGGTCGACGGGTCCGGCGTGTCTGGCGTGAGGGGTCATGTGAGTGCCTGGCACTCAAGTGTACTGAGTGCCAGGCACTCTCCCTCAGGCACCCGTCCCACCTCGATGTCGAGGCCGTTCGAGCTGGTCAGTTGTCGACCGCTCAGTCGTCGAGCCGCAGGGCCGAGATGAACGCCTCCTGGGGTACCTCGACCCGCCCGATGTTCTTCATCCGCTTCTTGCCCTCTTTCTGCTTCTCGAGCAGCTTGCGCTTGCGGGTGATGTCACCGCCGTAACACTTGGCCAGCACGTCCTTGCGCTTGGCCTTGACCGTCTCGCGGGCCACGATCCGTCCCCCGATCGCAGCTTGGATCGGGACGTCGAAGAGCTGCCGGGGAATGAGCTCGCGCAGCTTGTCGGCCATCCGCCGGCCGTAGTTGTCGGCCGACGAGCGGTGCACGATGGTGGAGAAGGCGTCGCACGGGGCGTGGTTGATCAGGATGTCGACCCGCACCAGGTTGTTCGTGGCGTACCCCTGCGGCTCGTAGTCGAGGCTGGCGTAGCCCTTGGTCCGGCTCTTCAATTGGTCGAAGAAATCCAGCACCACCTCGGCCAGGGGGATGGTGTACACGAGCTCGACCCGCTCGGGTGAGAGGTACTCCATGCGGGTCATCTCGGCCCGCTTGCTCTGGCAGAGCTCCATCACGGTGCCGGTGTACTCGGAGGGGGTGAGGATCGTCGCCGTCAGCATGGGCTCGTCGATGTGGTCGATGCGGCTGGCGTCCGGCAGCTCTGTCGGGTTGTCCACGTCGATCTCCGAGCCGTCCGTGAGGAAGGCCCGGTAGGCGACACTGGGTGCGGTGGCAATGAGCGAGAGGTCGAACTCGCGCTCGAGCCGCTCGCGCACGATCTCCATGTGCAGCAAGCCCAGGAATCCGCAGCGAAACCCGATGCCCAGCGCATGGGACGACTCGGGCTCGAAGGTGAAGCTGGCGTCGTTGAGCTTCAACTTCTCGAGGGCGTCGCGCAGATCGGGCAGCTCGTCGCCGTCGACCGGGTAGAGCCCGCAGAAGACCATCGGCTTGGGGTCCTGATAGCCGGCCAGCGCCTCGGTGGCGCCGTGCACCGCGGTCGTCACCGTCTCACCCGAGCGGGCCTCGCCGACGTCTTTGATCCCGGCGATGAGGTAGCCGACCTCCCCGGGGCCGAGCACCTTCACCGGGACTCCTACCGGCGTGCGCACGCCCACCTCCTCCATGTCATGCACGGCGTTGGCCTGCATGAAGCGGAGACGGGCATCGGCGTGCAGCGTGCCGTCGACGATCCGGATGGAGCTCACGACGCCTCGATACTGGTCGTACGACGAGTCGAAGATGAGCGCCCGCAGGGCCGCCTCCGGGTCGCCCACCGGCGCCGGGATCCGGTCGATGATCGCCTGGAGGAGCTCGGGCACACCCGCCCCGGTCTTGGCGGAGATCTGCAGCACTTCTTCGGCCGCCAGCCCGAGGACGTGCTCGATCTCGAGGGCACAGCGCTCGGGATCCGCCGCCGGGAGGTCGATCTTGTTGAGCACCGCCACGATCTCGAGATCGTTCTCCATGGCCTGGTAGCAGTTGGCCAAGGTCTGCGCCTGAATGCCCTGCGAGGCATCCACCAGGAGGACCGCGCCCTCGCAGGCGGCCAGCGAGCGGCTCACCTCGTAGCCGAAGTCGACGTGGCCGGGGGTGTCGATGAGGTGCAGCACATGGCCGTTGTAGAGGACCCGGACGTTCTGGGCCTTGATGGTGATGCCCCGTTCCCGCTCGATGTCCATGGAATCGAGGTACTGCTCGCGCATCTGCCGGGGATCCACCGCTCCCGTGATCTCGAGAATGCGGTCCGACAACGTCGACTTGCCGTGGTCGACATGGCTGATGATCGAGAAATTGCGGATGTCGCCCAGAGCGACGGGACCACTGGCGGTGAGAGGGAGTGACACGGTCCGTCGATCGTACCGGCCCAGGCCATCTGCTCAGGCCATCGGTCCAGGCCATCGGTCCGGCCGTCGGTCGGGCGGCGGTCGAAGCGGCGGTCAAGCGGCGGTCGGGCGGCTCCCGGGTCGTCGCAGCCCGGCGCCGGGTCCAACCGCTGGGTGAATTGGTGCTGCGACCTGCTATGGTTGCTTCCCGCACCGGTGAGCTGACGCCCGCCGCGCCGTTCGCCCCGCACCCCATTCGAAAGCATCGAGGATTCTCACGTGGCCAATATTGCAAGCCAGATCAAGCGGAACCGCCAGAACGAGAAGCGCCGGCTGCGCAACAAGTCGGTGCGGGCCGAACTGCGCACCCGCACCAAGAACGCCGTGGCGGCCGCCGAGACCGGTGCAGAAGACAGCGCAGAGCAGCTCCGTCTGGCCGTGAAGAGGATCGACAAGGCTGCCGCCCGCGGCGTCATTCACAAGAACACCGCGGCCAACCACAAGTCCCGCCTGGTCCGCCGCGTCGCCGCCCTCGAGGCAGCCACGGCCGAGGCCGCCGGCGAGTAACCGACGCTCGGCTCCACCGCCGAGCGCTCCACCGCCAAGCGCCCCGTCGCCGATCGCTTTCTCGTTTTGCCGCGCCGGCTTTCGTGACTTCGCGGCCGGCGGGGTCAGGTCGGAAACGACAGGGCGATGATCTTCTCCGGCACGATCCGGGCCCCTATCGGGTTCTTCCTTGCGCAACCACGTCTCGAAGTCGGGTCCCTGGGTCGGAAGGTAATAGTCGAGCATCGCCCGGCGTAACTCGCCTCGTGCGGGATCGAGAAGGTCGAAGAGCTCGGCCCGTCCGTGCACGGTCACCGAGAGCTCCTGACCCGGCAGATGCGTGGCACTCACCGCCGGGCGAGCCGCGAGGTGCCGCATGCGCACCGAGTTGCGGCCCGAGCCGAACCAGAAGGTGCCATGGAGGAAGTAGCCGTCGACCGGTCCTCCCAGCGGGCGGCCGTCAGCCGTGACGGTGGCCACGACCAGGAGCCGCATCCCCGACAGCGATCTCGCTGAGCGTTGCCGCATCGACACGGTGCTCTTCGCCCACCATGGCCTTGAGGTGCGGTCCGGCCTCTGCTGCGCCGGCGTCGAGCAGCTGCTTGCAGGCGTCGCAGTTCGTCGGGGGTCTCGTGCATGGCGCGATTCAGCACGGGGGTGTTCGGGGTGTCGCCGGCCAACTACCGCCGAGATGCGCCGGCCCGGTGGCGGGCCGTCGGGTCTGGCGGGTCTGCCGGCTCAGCCGAGCCACCAGAATTTCGGCCACGAGCTCGGGCGGCAGCCCCGTGGCGCCCTTGACGTCGAGGTCGGCATCGGCCAGCAACTCGATGGCCTCGCCGATGCGGGCACTGCCGAGCCGGCGGGACTGTTCGAGTGCCTTCTTCCCGACAAACGCGCTGCTCACCGAGAGCAGCTGGGCCGCCTCCTCGCCGCTCGAGATCGTCGCGCCGTCGAGCGCCAGCATGTTGGCGTAGTGCCGGTGCAGGGAGAAGAGCACCTCCACCGCGCTCAGCCCGCCGGCGTCGGTCATGCGGTGCAACACGCCGAGGGCCGCCGCCGGATCGCCACGGTCGATGGCGTCGGTGAGCTCGTAGCGAGCGACAGTTGCCGGCCTCGCCCAGGTAGGGCTCGAGATCTTCGACGGAAATGCGGGCGCCCGGCGCCGTACGCCGCGGCCAGCGCCCCCAGGAGGCCTTCGACCCGGCCGAGATCCTCGCCGACGTGCTGGCCCAGCAACTGTGCCGCCTGGGGCTCCAGCTTGACCGGCGCATGCCGGAGATGCTCGTGCAGCCATGCCTTGCGGTCTCCCGGGCGGCTGACGGCGACGTCGATGACCTTGCCGGCCGCCGTGACGGCTTTGACGAGCGGGGCCGGCACCGTGCCGCCTCCGCCGACCAGGATGAGGACGGTCGACGGCAGGGGGTCCTTGACGACTTCGACCAATCGGGGCACATCCGCCGTGAGGAGCCGGCCGGCATCTCGCACGACGACCACGCGTCGATCGATCAGGAATGGCGGCGTGAGGCAGGCATCCACCACCGCACCGACGTTGATGTCGTCACCGGGACCGCCACCGATCTCCTCCACCACCAGCGAGTGATCGCGGTCCCCCACCACCTCGGCCAGCAGCGTGCGGACTTCCTGGGCCACCAGCGACGCGTCGTCGCCCTTGACCAGATACGAGCGACGGCGCTCATGCGGCGGTCATGCGGCGGCGCTCACGGCGGCCGCCAGCGTCGCGGACCCGGCAGGTGCCCCTGACGTCGTGCACGCGAAGGATGCGGCATCCCCAGGCGAGGCCGAGTGCCGCCGCGCCGAGTGATGCGGGGCCGCGCTCGGTCAACTCGAGATCGAGCGTGACGCCGAGGAATGTCTTGTTGGAGGCGGACAGCAACAGCGGATACCCGAGCGCGGCCAAGGTCGACGAGGCCCGCAGGAGGGTGAGGGACTGCGCGGCGGTCTTGCCGAGATCGAGACCGGCATCGAGCACGATCCGTTCGGGTGGGATGCCGGCGGCGCGTGCGCGCTCGGCCCGCTCCGTGAGGAAGCGGCTCACGTCGACCACCACGTCGTCGTACTGCGGATCGGGATCGGCCACGCGGGGAGCCAGCCGGATGTGCGTGGCCACCACCGCGGCAGCCGAACTCGGCCGCCGCGGCGAGGTAGTCGGGGTCGGCGAACCCGCTGATGTCATTTCCCATCACCGCGCCCGCCTCGTAGGAGGCCCGGGCGACCGAGGCGCGCCACGTGTCGACAGAGATCGGCGTCGGGAAGCGCGCAGCCAGGCCGGCGATCGCGGCCACGACCCGGTCCATCTCCTCGGCCTCGGTCACTTCGGGACCCGGTCCGGCCTTGACGCCACCGACGTCGAGGATGTCCGCCCCGTCGGCGACGAGCGCTTCGGCTCTGGCGTAGAACGCGTCGAGTGCGAACGTCGCGCCCTTGTCGTAGAAGGAGTCGGGCGTCCGGTTCAGAATGCCCATGACAAGGCCCCTGTGGGTCAGGTCGTGCCGCTGACCGCCGAGGTCGAGGATGTTCACCTGGAGCGTGGGCTCACGGCGGGCGCCGAGATCACGGCCGCGTGCAAGGCCATCAATAGAGGCGAGTGGCCAGGGACCGGCGGAACGTCCCCGTGCGCGGATCGTCCGGCCCGAGCGTCTCGAGCAGGTCGACGAACTCCTGGCGGGCCGAGTCGTCCTCGCGCACCCTCTCGAGCAGCGCGTGCAGCCGCGCTTCGACCGCCGCGTCATCGGTGGCGGCGACGTTCAAGCCGCTGTCGATCAGACGAGCCTGGGCGGCGAGCGTGCGACTTTTCTGCGTCTCGGGAATCCGGGCCAGGAGAGCCAACGCGTCGGCGGTCTCTCCCCGGCCGATCAACAGTTCCGCCAGGGCTTCCGTCGCCCCTTGATGGCCCGGTTCGAGCTCCAACGCCTGCCGGAGTGAGGCCTCGTCGCCGGCGGCCACCAGCGCGTCCGCCTCGCTCAAGGCGGGGAGCAGCTTCTGCACGAAGGCGGTGACCTGGGGCTCGGGCAGGGCGCCGACGAACTGGTCCACGACTTTGCCCTCATGGATGGCGAAGACGGCAGGGATCGACTGGACGCCGAAGGACTGGGCGATGCGCGGATTGTCGTCCACGTTCACTTTGGCCAGTTCAACGGCACCGCCGGTGGCGGCGACGGCCCTTTCGAGCATGGGTCCAAGGGTCGTGCAGGGGCCGCACCACGGAGCCCAGAGATCCACGATGACGGGGACTTCAGCGCTGCGAGCCAGTACATCTGTCTGAAAGGTGCTGTCGGTGACATCCATCGCCTCGTGAGGTTAATGGCTGGGACCAACCGGATCTGCTCCCGGGAAGTGGGGAGGCCCGAGCGCAGGGGGCGGGAGTGTGGCCGGCCGGCCGGCTGGGCGGACGGATGGGCGGCCGGATGGGCGGACGGATGGGCGGAACCCGCCCCACCGATTAGCGTCACTATCCGTGTCAGACCCGGTGGAAGGCATCCGTGCGGACAACGTGACCAAATGGTTCCTGGACCATGTGCCCGACATCACCGTCCCTCTGCGCTTCACCTTGATCGCCGGCGGACGCTCGAACCTCACGTTCCGCGTGGAAGACGCCGACGGACGAGCCTGGGTCCTGCGCCGGCCGCCGGTGCATCACGTGCTGCCCACCGCGCACGACATGGTGCGAGAGCACCGGCTCATGACCGCGCTCGGTCCGTCAGGCATTCCGGTACCCGAGACCATCGGCCTGTGCACCGACGAGAGCGTCAACGATCGGCCCTTCTTCGTCATGGAATTCGTCGAGGGCCACATCGTGCGCGATGCGCCCGACGCCGAGCAGGCCTTCGACATCGCCACCCGGGGCGGCGTCGGAGACCACATGGCGGAGACCCTCTCGGCGCTGCACGACGTCGACCCCGAGTCGGTTGGTCTGGGCGACCTGGGTCGGCACGAGGGTTATATCGAGCGCCAGCTCAAGCGGTGGAGTGAGCAGTTCGCCAGCATGCGCGTCGAGGGCGTCGATCATGGCGGGGTGGTCGAACGCGTCGGTGAGGAACTGGCCCGCCGAGTTCCGCCCCAGCAGCGCACGTCGATCGTGCACGGCGACTACCGCATGGACAATGTCGTCCTCGACGACCAGGGTGCCGTTCGGGCCATTCTCGACTGGGAACTGTGCACCCTGGGCGATCCGTTGGCCGACCTCGGTCTCCTCATGGACTACTGGACCGACGCGGGTGATGCCATGTCGGTGCTCGGTCATTCGCCCACAACCGCGCCGGGCTTCTCGACCCGTACACAGGTGATGGAGCACTACGGCACCGTCTCCGATCTCGATCTGACCCAGATCGGGTACTACTGCGCCTTCGGCTACTGGAAGCTGGCCTGCATTCTGCAGGGCGTGTACGCCCGTTACGTCGCCGGCGCCGGGGCCGGCGATCGCAGCAGTGTCGACGAATTTCCCGCGCAGGTCGTCCGCCTGGCGGACATGGCCTCCGAAGCACTGGCGGCCACCCCGTGAGCCCGGACGGATTGACGGAGATCTTCTCGGTCCACGAGGAGCCCGAGCTGAACCGGCCGGTCCTGGTCGTCGCGCTCGAAGGTTGGGTCGACGCCGGATTGGGTGCGACCACGGCGATCGCCTCCCTCCTGGGCCAGGGCGAGTCCTCGCCGATGGTCACGTTCAACGGCGAGCACTTCCTCGACCAGCGGGCACGCCGACCGGTGGCCCACATCGTCAACGGCGTCACGACGGACCTCACCTGGCCCCAAACCGTGGTGCGCCACGGCCACGACGAGGTAGGGGCTGATGTGCTGTATCTCGTCGGGCCCGAGCCCGATTTCCATTGGCAGGCCTTCACCGATGCCGTCGTCGGATTGTCCCGATCCTGGCGGGTGCGGATGGTGGTGGGACTCGGAGCCTTTCCGGCGCCCGCACCCCACACGCGACCGGTGAAGCTGGCGGCCACCGCTCCCCCGGCATCAGCCGAACTCGTGGAGCGAGTCGGCATCGTGCAGGGTGAGCTCGAAGTACCCGCCGGCGTGATGTCGGTACTGGAGCTCGCGTTTGCCGACGTCGGCATCCCCGTCGTCACCTTGTGGGCTCGCGTCCCGCACTATGTCGCCGGCATGCCCTTCCCCGAAGCCAGTGCCGCGCTGGTCGAAGGGCTGGCCGATCTGGCCAGTCTGCGACTGGACTCCTCCGCGCTGCGTCACGCCGCGGACAGTTCGCGGCGCCAGGTCGACCAACTGATCGCTGACAACATCGAGCACCGGGCCATGGTGCGCAAGCTCGAAGAGAACATCGACGCCTCCGAGGGAAATGCGATGGGAGTCGACGAGGTCCCCTCGGGGGACGAGATCGCGGCGGAACTGGAAAAGTTCTTGCGGGGCGAAGAGCAGTAACGACAGGGTCGAGGCAACACGTGGGCGGACGAACCGTGAGCGAGGAGAGGTGCGAGACAGATGAAAATTGACGGCGGCATTGGGTTCAGCCCGACGGGTATCGCCGAGGCGGCTCGGCTCGCAGAAGCGAACGGCTACGACGGCGTGTGGACTGCGGAGACCTCGCACGATCCGTTCCTGCCCATCGCCATCGGTGCCGGGGCCACGGAGAAGCTCGAGTTCGGCACCGGGATCGCCGTGGCCTTCGCCCGCAATCCCATGAACCTCGCCGTGCTGGCCAACGATCTGCAGCACCTGACCAAAGGTCGGTTCATGTTGGGTCTGGGGAGCCAGATCAAGCCGCATATCACCAAGCGCTTCTCCATGCCGTGGTCGCATCCGGCGCCGCGCATGCGCGAGCTGATATCGGCCATCCGGGCGATCTGGGCCACGTGGGACACCGGTGAGAAACTCGACTTCCGGGGCGAGTTCTACACGCACACGCTGATGACCCCGTTCTTCGTCCCCGAGAAGAACCCGTACGGCAATCCGAAGATCTTGCTGGCCGCGGTCGGCGAGCTGATGACCGAAGTCGCCGGCGAGGTGGGGGACGGCCTCCTCATCCACGGCTTCTCGACCGAGCGGTATATCCGCGAGGTCACCCTGCCCGCTCTCGAACGCGGGGCGGCCAAGGCAGGCAAGTCCCGGACGGACTTGACGGTTTCGTATCCAGGATTCGTGGTCACCGGAGCAACCGAAGCGGACGTGGTGGAGGCCAGCCAAGCCGTCCGGCAACAGATCGCCTTCTACGGCTCCACCCCGGCGTATCGACCGGTGTTGGAATTACACGGCTGGGGCGACCTGCAGACCGAGCTCAACACGCTCTCCAAGCGCGGCGAGTGGGTGAAGATGGGCGAGCTCATCGACGACTCGGTCCTCGAAGCCTTCGCCGTGGTGGCCCCGATCGGAGAGGTGGCGGCGCAGGTGAAGGCCCGCTTCGGTGACGTGATTGATCGCTTCAGCTTTTACACGCCGTACAAGGTCGAACCCACCGAATGGAAGGCGATCCTGGCGGGGTTCCGCTAAGCAGTCTCTCGGGTCGAGGACGGCGGCAGCGGGAGTCGCTCTTTAGACGACGATGTTCACCAGGCGGGGCGGGCGAACCACCACCCGTAGTGGCGTGCGCCCGGCGAGTGACTCCACCACCTTGGGCGAGGCCAGTGCGGCCAGTTTGGCGTCCGCTTCCGTTATTTCCGGGCTGACCTCGAGCTTGTCGCGCAACTTTCCATTGACCTGCACCACCATGGTCACCGTCTCCTCACGGACGAGGTCCGGATCGAATCTGGGCCATGGCTGGAGGTGGACCGACGGCTCGCCGGCGTGGCGCAGGTCCCAGATCTCCGCCGTGAGATGTGGCGTCATGGGAGCCAGCAGGGAGAGAAGCGCGTCGGCAGCCTCGTCCCACACGACCTGGTGGGCACCGTCCTGGCTGCGAACGTAGCGCTGCAAGCGGTTGAGTTGCTCCATGCAATGGGCCACTGCGGTGTTGTAGGACCAACGTTCAAGATCCTCGGTCACCAAGGCGATCGTGCGATGGGTCGCTTGTCGCACCTCGCGGTCCGTTTCGTTCTCCGGTCCGGAGCGGAACGTCGGTGCAACCTCACTCTGACCGGGTACGAACGTGCGCCAAAGGCGGTCGAGGAATTTCCCACATCCTTCGATCACCTGCTCGGTCTGTTCGGTCCAATCCATGTCGTCGAACGGTGGTCCCACGAAGAGGTGGAAGAGGCGCAGCCCGTCAGCCCCCACCGTCTCGTAGTAGCGCTCGGGCGCAATCAGATTGCCTTTGGACTTGGACATCTTGGTCCCGTCCATGCGGATCATCCCCTGGGCGAGATACCTCTTGAACGGCTCACGGGGTATGCCGGGGGCAAGCCCCACATCACTGAGAGCTCGTGTGAAGAAGCGCGCATAGAGCAGGTGCAAGATGGCGTGCTCGATTCCCCCGATGTACTGATCGACCGGCATGAAGCGGTGCGCTGCGGCCGGGTCGAATGGTCGGTCATCGCTCCACGGATCGCAGTAGCGCAGGAAGTACCACGAGGAGTCGACGAACGTATCCATGGTGTCCGTCTCGCGGCGGGCAGGGCCGCCACAGAGAGGACACGTCGTGTGGAGGAATCCTTCGTGAAATGCCAGAGGAGATTGCCCCGTCGGGAGGAACTGGACGTCATCCGGCGCGACCACGGGCAATTGATATGCGGGCACAGGCACCGCCCCGTGCTCGGGGCAGTAGATCACCGGTATGGGGCAACCCCAGAACCGTTGCCGTGACACGAGCCAATCGCGCAGACGGTAGTTGACGTGACGCTCGCCGATGCCCTCCTCTTCGAGCCATTCGATGGCGCGGGTCTTGGCTGTGGCGATGTCGAGACCGTTCAAGAACCCGCTGTTGATCTTCTCCCCCTCGCCGGTGTAAGCGGCGCCCCCGTTGGTGTCCCAATCGGCCGGAGGCTGCACCGTACGGACGATGTCGAGTCCATGGAGTTTGGCGAAGTCCCAGTCCCGCTGGTCTTCAGCCGGAACGGCCATGATGGCGCCCGTCCCGTAGCCCATGAGGACGTAGTCAGCCACATAGACCGGCACCGAGGTGCCGGTGAACGGGTTCCGCACGAAGCTGCCTGTGAATGCCCCGCGCTTGTCGAGCGCTTCGGCGTCTCCGGTTGCGCTTCGCTCGATGTCGCTCTCGGCGGCCGCTCGCTTGCGGAGCTCGTCGACGGCGCCGCGTTGGGCATCGGTCGTGAGCTCATCGAGCAACGGGTGCTCAGGCGCGACGACGCAGTAGGTCATGCCGAAACTCGTGTCCGGCCGCGTGGTGAACACGCGCAGGTGCAGGTGCTCCTTGCCCTCGACGGGAAGATTGAATTCGGCGCCTTCGGATCGGCCGATCCAATGGCGCTGCATGGTCTTGACGCGCTCGGGCCACTCCAAGCTGTCCAAGCCCTCCAGGAGCTCGTCGGCGTAGGCCGTGATCCGGAAGAACCACTGCTCGAGATTGCGCTTGATGACGACGTCCCCTGAGCGATCGCAGGTGCCGTCGGGCAGGACCTGCTCGTTCGCCAGCACGGTCTGGCAACCAGGGCACCAGTTGACGAGGGCCATCGCCCGGTAGGCCAGGCCCGCCTCCCACAATTTCAAGAAGATGAGCTGGGTCCAGTGCATGTACGAGGAGTCGTGGCTGCGCACCTCGCGGCGCCAGTCATAAACCGCACCCAGCCGGACCAGCGAGGATTTCAGCTCCTTGATGCGTGCTTCGGTGAACGTCCGGGGATGCGCTCCCGTCTTGATGGCCGCGTTTTCGGCCGGGAGGCCGAACGAGTCGAACCCGAAGGGGCTGAGCACGCCCTTACCGAGCATGGTCTGATAGCGAACGGCCAGGTCACCGAAGGTGTAGTTGCGGACATGGCCCTGGTGCGCCGCCCCCGAAGGATACGGGTACATGCAGAGCGCATAGAACTTCTCCCGCGGGTCGTCGTTGTCGATCTGGTACGTCCCCGCCTCTTCCCAGTGGCGTTGCCATTTCCTCTCGATTCCTTCGACGTCGTACGCCCGAGCCATCCCACCAGGGTAGGCGAGGGAGACGGGGCGTCGGTCCGTTCGAGAGGTGGCGGCGGCGCGCTGTCGCGTCGGCGTGCGTCCACCCGAAGCTCGGCTCCCGTCACGCCCTGCTGATCGGAGGCGACTGCAGGGACAAGGCCGACTTGGTCTCTGCCCGGACCAACGCCACACGCACCGCTGTGGAGCATCCGGCCAACGACATCATGAGGACGGCCATCGGAAGGGCGTCGTGGTTGCCTCCGATGCCCGCGAGGGGGGCGAGTGCCGCCCCGAACAGGAACTGACCGCTTCCCATGAGGGCCGACGCGGCCCCCGCCGAATTCGGATGGTTCTGCAGGGCCAGTGCCGTGGCATTGGGACCGACAAATCCCAACCCGAACAACACCAAGAAGAAAGAGGGCAGTATGACCCCGAGACCACCCCAATTCGTGGCGACAGCGACAAGGAAGATGAGGCTTCCGGTGGACATGCAGGCGAGGCCGATGCTCAGAAGCGGACCGCTGCCGAGCCGGTGGACGTAGTGGCCGTTGATCTGAGCGCCCACCACCATTCCGGCAGCATTGATGCCGAAGATCGTGCCGAAAAGCTGCGGAGAGATCCCGTAGATCCCCTGCAGGATGAACGAGGATCCCGCGATGTAGGCGAGAATCGCGCCAAATCCGAGGGTCACGACGACCGCGTAGCCCACGAACGTAGGGTCGCGGCCGACCTCGACCATCGTTCGCACAATCGATCGCAGACCGCCTGCGTGTCGCCGTTCCACGGGAAGTGTCTCCGGAACCTTCACGAAAGAGACGACGAGGAGCACCGACCCGGCGATGGCCAGGGCGACGAAGATGCCGCGCCAAGAAGTGAAGCGAAGGATCACCGCTCCGATCTGCGGCGCGATGATCGGCCCGAGACCGGTCACCAGCATGAGGGTCGAGAAGAATCGTGCTGCGGTCGGACCCTCGAACAGGTCACGGACAATGGCTCGGGAAATCACCACGCCGGCAGCACCGCCGACGCCCTGTACGAAGCGGAAACCGTCGAGCACGAACACTGATGAGGCAACGCTGCAGGCCACAGAGGAGACGATGAAGAGGGCGAGCCCGACGAAGAGAGGGCGCCGTCGGCCTTTGCGGTCACTGATGGGCCCGATGACCAACTGGCCGATGGCGATGCCGACGAGGCACCCCGTCACCGAGAGCTGGACCGCAGATGTGCTGGCGTGAAGATCTGCGCTGATGCGAGGCAGTGCCGGGAGATACATGTCGATGCACAAAGGGCCGAAAATCGTCAACCCTCCGACGATGAGCACAAGCCGCCATCCACGGGGGACGCGTGCATGAGCCGCAAACTCGCCGGTCTCCTCGGGTTCAGCGATGCCATCGTCTCCGTGACGGGGGTCGCGGTCGCCTCCCTTTGCACGGTTGCTGATGCTGGTCATGTGGGCGGGATCATGGTGGGAGGGGCGCGAGCTGCTGACGATCGGGACGTCAAGCGACCCTAATGGCTGTGGACAAATCGAGATGGAGGGCAAACGTCCTCTCGGTCCGCCCCCCAAAGCCGAATGGCGGTTCTTCGCCCGTCCGACCTCCTGAAATGAAGCAATCGAGAAGTCGGAAGCCCCTTCGCACAGAAGCTAAGGTCTAGCTCCGGACCTGACGGGATGGCTCCGCAATGTTGTGGCGTGGTGCGCAGCTTCCAAGACGGTTCGGCCCAGGGTGCGGTAGCCGAAATACCACCCGTGACCTGGGAGTTTTGCTACGGGGGCGTAGCTCAGCTGGTAGAGCGCCTGACTGGCAGTCAGGAGGTTCGTGGGTTCGAGTCCCATCGCCTCCACCGATAAATTTTCACCGAAGTCCGCCATCGGGTTCACCGAAGTCGGTGAACTGGCTGGTAGTCAACCACGCGGGTGTTACAGGGTCGTGGCTTTGGCCGCGTGGCCCCGACTCGTGCGGTGAGCCCGCGAGGAAGCAAGGGTGGAATCGGTTTCCTCTTGCTGGCGCCCCGTCGGGACGCGTCAGTAGTACTGGCTATCCGGGTGCGGTAGGGACCTCGGACACCTGCTGCTCCGACGGTGCCGGGGTGTCGCGTTGGTGACGCCGGCGGCGACGCCGAGTGGGGCCGACGGATTGGGACCTGGCCTCTTGTTCTTGACGTCGCTCGAAGGACTCGACGATCCGCACGTTGCGGACCACGACGGCGAGGGCGTACATGAGGGTGTTCTTGGTGAGGCCGAACAGGCGGCACCAGCCCCGACGGATCCCGCCGACGGAAGGATCGGCCAACGAGGCGTAGGTGCGTTCCGCCGCCGTGCGCCGGGCGTAGGAGTCGCGGTGTGCCGGCCCGGCGTAGTCGTGCTTTTGACGGGTCTTCTCGTTCACCTGTGGTGGAGCGGTGATGCTCACCTGGGCGCAACAGCGCGGAAGTTCTGCGGGCGGGTGCGACACGCTCGGGTGTTCAAATGACAAGGCGAGGGAAGCCGCCTTGTGCGGGCAGCGGACCTTGCCCGCCGCGGCCGGACAGACCACGCGCTGGTAGCCGTCGGCATCGGGGGCACTGAGGGCGGAGAGCTTGAAGCGGGTGAGCTCGGCGAAACGCGGCATCGTGCGCCGCGGTCTCCTCTTTGGTCGCGCCGCGCTTGAGCGGCCCGAGGTCCAAGAGTGCCTCGGGGGTGGCCGGGCAATAGAGCGCGCCGTTGGCGGCAATCGCCCCCTCGAAGGTGCCACGGGGACCCCGATCCCCAGGGTGCAGGTCCATCACCAGGTTGGCTCCGGCGCGCCGCAGCGGGGCAGCGAAGGTCTCGGGCTGGCGGTTGGAGTACCCGCAGTCGGCCAGCACATCGCCGAGGGCTATCCCGTCGTGGCACAGGCGCAAGAGGGTGTGGACCATGACGGCGGCCGGGTCGAGGCAAGGGGCGTGGACGGCGATACGCCGGACCAACTCAGGGACTCGAGCACCCCCTTCGTCGCGCACCATGGTGGCGACCCCGGCGTAGTAGCCGAAGAACAGGTAGTCCTTGGCTCCCGGCGCGTTGCGCTTGGCATGGCCGAAGGAGGCGTCGGGGTCATTGGACGGTTGGGGGTCCTCGAGGGGCCGGGCCCGGCTCCAGGTCTCGTGATCGGTCCAGTCGACCGCCAGCGAGGAAGAGGCGCTTTTATGGGCCGCGGGCACGCTGGCCTCGACCAAGGCGTCGCTCACGCCATCGAGCCGCGCCCTTTTGGCTTCGGTGTCGACACCGGTGCGTGCGGCGGCGAGATGCAGGACGCGTTCTTCGTCGGGCACGCCGCGAAACGACGGCACCGGAGTGGGGTCGATGCCGCGACAGAGCACCGAGAACGTGTCGGACAGCTGACGGTAGGTGGCGCGGTGAAACTTGCTGTCTTTGGATTGGGCGAAGCCGACGGACAGCTGATCGGCCACCGGAAGCGCACACAGGGCGCGCCAGGCCGCCCAGACGTGGGCGGGCCGGCCCGCATCGAGAGCGAGCATGATCCCGAGCAATACCGTCTTGGCCCCGAGCTGGCGGGGGCGCCCCCCACTCGGCAGCAGCGCGTCGAGTGCGGCGGGCACGCCGGAGTCGTCGAGGATCGCCTCGAAGAGTTCCCGTCGCGTCCGCCTACTCAGCGCAGCCCCCCAAGAGCGCCACGGTCTGTGCCTCGCTGCGCAGCGGCACCTTGGCCGCGAGGTCGCCCAAGCGTTGCGAGCAGGTGAGCCCCGCCGCGGCCATGAACGAGGACAATCCGATCGCCTCGGCACAACTCATGAGCCAGCTGGCCCGGAGCCGCCCGGCGTCGAGGCGGTCGAGGTCCACGCCTCCGGCGAGCGAGGAGATGAGCGGTGTGGTCACGTTGTGGCGGCGCGGGTCGTTGCCGCCGACCACATAACGCTCCCCGGCGAAGGCGGCCGACTCGCCCAAAAGACCGTGATAGCGCGCCAAAACAGGGACGACCCGGGGCTTTTTCCCGCCGACGACCACGACGAGGCCACCCGAGCGCGCCACGACATCGACGCCGCGCACGGCGCGGAGGTCGGATCCGATCAGCCCGGCCCCGGCACCGAGCGCGATGAGCCCGCTGGCGCGCATGCGCCGGGCCCGCGTCGGCTGCGCCGCGGCCAGGGCCAAGAAGGTGTCGATCTCGCCCTGCGTGTAGGGGACCTTGGCCTGCTCACGGGGCAAAGGCGTGGCACCGGGTCCGGCCGGGGGTGCGATATCGCAGGCGAGGGCACGCAGGTTGGTGCGCAACGTCCGGCGCGTCGCCGCCGAGTTCCCCTCGGTGCCGCACAAGATGAACCGCTCGACCAGCGCCTCGTCGAACAGCGTCTCGGTGCTCGGCTCGACGCCGATGGACACGGCGAAGTCCCCAAGTTTGGCCGCGGCAAAGAGCAGAGCCTTGGCCCGGGCCACGCGGGCGGGACGAGCCTCCGCCACGACACTGCGGGCGAAGGCACCGGCTCGTGGATCGACCGAGGTCGGAGAGAACCCCTCAATCGACTCTTCGAGCGTCCGCGGTTTGCGCTTGGGCACTGACTGTATATATACAGTAGGACATGACCGAAGGAGTGGATCCCCGGTGCGAAGCTGCTCGAGTGCACCTCGACGCAGCACAAAGGGCCCAGGCCCGCGCCATCGCCACCGAGCTGGCCGCCCTGGCGCGCAGCGGCCGGCTTCTCCCCGGCACCATCTCAGAACGCCACACCCGCTGCGGGCGCGCCAACTGCGCCTGCCACGCCGATCCACCGCGGCGTCACGGTCCCTACTTCCAATGGACGCGCAAAGTGGCCAACAAGACGGTGGGCAAATGGCTCTCGATCGACCAACGAGATGACTACCAGGCCTGGGTGGACAACGACCGGCGGGCCCACGAGCTCTTGGCCCGGCTCGAAGCGCTCGGTGTCAGCGCCCTCGAAGCCGATGCCCGTTCACCGGGGCGTCGCTGACCGCGCTGACATCGGCTGTGGACAAAACGTGGTGAGCCAACCGTTAGAGCGTGGACGCCCTCTCGCTAATACCGTGTTGGTCCAGTTCACGGCTTCAGTGAACACCTCACCGACGTGCTGTCTCAGGTCTTCTGGGGCTCAGCCACCAGGATCAGCACGCGCTTGCCCTGATGCGCTCGTCCCAGCCCCTCGGGTGGAGCTTGGATCGAAAGCGCAGAGTGAAGCAGCCGGTCCTGTCGATGCGGTGGACATGGGCTCCCACCCTCCGTTCCTCAACCGAGACAATCGCCGATATTCGAGCCACCGGAAGGCGAGGCCAGCGAGGGATACGTCTTTAGCGAGCGCGCGTCCGCCCGGCGTTTTGGGGAGGGAGGGTTTCGTGGTGGCTCCATCGTGCGGCGAGACGGTTCACACGGTGCGCATGACCCCGCCGCAGCGGTCGAGCCGTCGCGGGTACGGCGGTCTTGTAGAAGAAGTACTTGGCGACTTCGACGCTCGCGAGGTACATGACGACGAATGCGACGAGTACGCCGAAGAAAGCGGGTGGAAGAGGTGCGAACCCGAGGGTGTGGTGAACGGGGCTTTGGGGGATCAACGCCCCGATGATCACAACGAGGACCACCGAAGTGAGCAGCGGCCAGGACGGCCGGCTACGGAAGAACGGTACGCGTCGCGTGCGGATGACGAAGACGATAAGAGTCTGAGTGGCGAGCGATTCGACGAACCACCCGGAACGGAACTCAGGAGCTGACGCGTCGAAGACCCAGAGCATCACGGCGAAGGTGGCGAAGTCGAACACCGAGCTGATCGGGCCGAAACGGATCATGAACCGGCGAATGAACCTGATATCCCAATGCGACGGTCGAACGAGCTGCTCCTCGTCGACGCGGTCGGTGGGAATCGTCATCTGACTTGAGTCGTAAAGCAGATTGTTGAGCAAGATCTGGAATGGGAGCATCGGCAGGAAAGGCAGGAACGCCGCGGCCACGGTAACGCTGAACATGTTCCCGAAATTCGACGACGTCCCCATGAGGACGTATTTGATGGTGTTGGCGAAGATGCGCCGGCCCTCACCGACACCATCCGCAAGTACGTCGAGGTCCTGCTCAAGGAGGATGATGTCGGCGGCGTCCTTGGCGACGTCGGTGCCCGAATCGACCGAGATGCCGACATCGGCGTGGTGGAGCGCGAGAGCGTCGTTGACGCCATCACCGAGGAATGCCACTGCCGAGCCGGAGCGACGTTGGGCGCGCAGGATTCTCGCCTTCTGCTCAGGGCTGATCCGAGCGAAGATCGTGGTCTTGACAACGACATCGGTGAGAGCGTCGTCGTCCATGGCGTCGAGATCCGACCCCGTGAGCGTCCCACCTGAGGCGAGGCCCAGGGCCCGGCAGACAGTCTCGGCGACAAGGGGGTTGTCACCCGTCACGATCTTGACGGAGATGCCGAGTTCGGACAGTCGCCCGATCGATGCGGCGGCCGACGGTTTGGGCTGATCGAGGAAGACGAGGAATCCGACAAGGGCGAGGTCATGCTCGTCGTCGGGGGACAGAGTGCTCAGTTCAGGAGCTTTCCGGGTGGCGATTGCGACCACACGGTTGCCCTCGCGGAACTCACCTTCGAGCACCTGCCGCGCCCCGTCGGAGACGCCGTTACAACGGTCGAGCACCGTTTCGGGGGCTCCCTTGACGATGAGAATCCGCTGGTCGTGGCCGTCGACGAGGACCGAAACGCACCGTCGGTCGTGGTCGAAAGGCGCGAGTGCGATCCGCTGGAAACCAGCGACGTCGGACGTAGCGATGCCTGATGCCTCCCACAGGGCGACGTCGAGGGGGTTCCCTCCAATGGCGCTGGAGCCTGTTGGGGTGGCTTCATTGCAGACGAGTCCCAGGGTGAGGACGTCAGGGTCTACGTTGCCCGAAGGGTCGATGGATCGCTTGAAACTGATGTGGCCATCAGTGAGGGTGCCGGTTTTGTCGGTGAAGAGCACGTCGATATCACCAAGGTCCTCGATGCACACGAGACGTTTGACAAGCACCTTCTTCTCGGCGAGCCGACGCGACCCAGTGGCCAGACTGGTCGAGACGACCGCTGGTAGGAGCTGCGGGGTGATACCTACTGCGACGGCGAGGGAGAACAGGACGGCGTCGATGATCGGGCGTCCTAGCGCGACGTTGATGACGAAGATCGTGACACTCAGGACTCCACCGACCTTCGCCAACAAACCGGAGAATCGACTGAGGCCGAGTTGGAACTCCGTCTCGGGATGTCGCTCACCGAGGCCGAGTGCGATCCGTCCGAACTGGGTGGCCGGTCCGATCGCGACGACTGCGGCGTCGACAGCGCCTTCGTGCACGACCGTTCCCATGAAGAGGCACGAGGAGAGTTCGGTGAGCGTGGCATCGCTGGTTACCGGGTCGCTCGACTTCACAGCCGGAATCGATTCCCCCGTGAGGATCGACTCGTCACACTCGAGATTGCTCGCGGTCAGGATCCGGACATCGGCGGGAACGATGGAGCCGACACCCAGATGCACGATGTCGCCCGGAACAAGGTGCGTCACCTCGACGTCCACCGAGGAGCCGTCGCGAGTCACGGCGACGTTGTGCTGAATCTCCGAATGCATCGCCTCTGCCGCACGCTCGGCGCGGAATTCGTTCACGAACCCCAGGCCTACGGACGCTGCAACGATGATGCCAATGATGAGTGCATCGAGTCCCTCGCCCACGAATGCCGACACCGCAGCAGCGGCGAGCAACAGCCACAGCAGCGGGCTATGGAGCTGTCGGAAAAGTACCGACCATGGAGTTACGTGATGCGAGCGCACCGCGTTCGGCCCGAATGCTTCTGCCCGTAGTGAGACCTCATCTGGGGTGAGACCCGACTCCCGACTGCCGAGCGCGCCGAGGACCAACGCTGTCTCCATGGTTGCGACCGACTCGATGGAGAGCTCGGATCCTGGGTTCATCACCCGTACGATGCTGGCCACACTCCAGTATGCGCTGTCAACCCGGCGACGTCAGGGCGTACCGCTCGTGATCAAGGCGGCGATCGGTGAAGTTGTCCCAGCAGTCCTTTACGACGTCAATGGCCAAGGACTACCGGGACACCTTGGGCAACTCCCCTGGTCAACCACGGTGGGTGAGCTCGGACGACCACGTTTGAGGTCAATGGTCGCGGCCGAGCGTCAAGCGCTTGCCAATATTTACGGCGTTTGCAGCAGGTCTCGTGGCTTGGCCCGAATCGCAACGAAGGCTGGTGCAATGGAGATGAGAACAGCTGTGATCAAGACGCCCACAGCCAGTAGAACGATCAAGGGCAGAGGCACCACGGAAATCGGGACGGCTCCAAGGTCATTGGCAAACGCATGCCAGGTTGCCCGACCTACCACCACACCCAACGGGACACCGAGACCGATGCCAATCAACGCCACCGTCGCTGCCTGCCATGCAACTGTCGAACCAACCTGAAGATTCACGAAGCCGACGATCTTCAGCAGTCCGACCTCGCGTCGCCGTCTATGGACGCTGACCATCAACAAATGCAACAGGGTGGCCGCTCCAAAGATGGCCAGGATTGCACCAAACAGGAGCGGAAAGTTGACCGCTTCGCCGAAGTTGATGAGCGAGGTCGGTGTGACGAAGAGCGCGGCGGAGGAATGATACTGATCGAGGTAGCGATTCACTGCCTCTATTCCACGGGTTCCGGGGACAAAGCTGACCAGCATTCCTCCGTTCGTGGACGCTCCCACGTCCGTCCGGCAGGCTTCTCGCATCGGACCTGGGCCGCAAGCCGCGTCCTCATACCCCTTCAGAGTAAACAGGGCCCCATTTCCCAGACTGACGGCATTCCCGAGTACCGGCAGTGACATTTGCCCCACTACCCGGAACGGAACAGTTCGTTTTGCCCCCGACGGGGAGAGCACCGTGACGCGGACGACGGAGCCGACATGCGCGCCGGTCTGGCGCATCGTGGTGGCGCCCAGGCCAACCTCCCCTGGGGCATTAGGAGGGTGCCCGTTGACGGTGGAAAACAACATCTCACCCCGAAGAGCCGTCCCGGCAACCGCACCCACCACAACCTTGTTTATGGAAATAGCCGGTAGAGCGATCCCCTGGGTGACCCGGGTCACGTCCGTGTCCCGTTCGACCTTGCTCAGGAGTACAGAATCCGGTCCCCCTCCTCCGCCGTCGGGGTTTGAGATGTTCAACTGAAATGGATCTCCGTAGAGCTTCGGAGTATGGGTCAAGTGCGTCAAACTCGAGCCGAATACCGCTGTGCCACAGAGCGCAATGACTGCCAGCATGGTGCCGAGGAGAGCACTTCCCACCGGGATGCTGGCTCCTCCGGATCTTCGCTCGAGGGCATTGCGAACCCCGATGACGACGCTCGGGGGGGCGCCGAGCGACCACATGCGACCTGCGATTCTCGACGGGGCGACCTCAACAGGCTGAGCACTGGCCCCGACCCTGCCGGCGGCACGGGTCGATGGCCAAAGACCCAGGACAACAACAATTGCCGCGACGGACGCGCCACCAAGCAGTAGCACGAACGGATCGAACTCGATCCCATTCGAAGGCTCGGCTACCCGTGCCTCACCGAGTGGGGCGATGGGAGAGAGGAGCGTGGCCAGAGCCACTGCCCCGACGGCTCCGACCAATCCCGTGATGAGATTCCGAAGGTTGCCGAGCCAGATCAGTTGTCCGCGTTGCAGCCCGAGAGCGCTCAGTATCGGGAACTCTTCACTCTCGGCAATGCTCTGACGGTTCAGGGCTTGGCCAATGACTGCGAGACCGACCAGGGCCGCGAGGATAGCGAGAAGCCACCATCCGATGGCCTGGGGATGGATCGATGCCTCGACCGAGCCAACCTGAGAATCCAGATTCTGCACAAACACGGTCGAGCCCAGGGCGCTGGCGGCGGCATCGAATCGGGGAAGGTCGGCAGCGCCATGGTGCAGCCTGACGAAGAACGCGTAGCCGGCGATCGTTCGCGGCATCACACTGTGAGCAAAAGCCTGGGAGGCATAGAGAAGGTAGTTAGGAGTGGAGCCGTAAGGGAACTCGAACTCTGTCGCCTCGAATCCAACAACCCGAAAAGCCATCGACGGGCCAGTGGGTTTGGGCGGGGGCCCGATGGCATTGTTGTACGCAGACTCCTGCGACCGCGAGTAAAAGGGAACCCGAATGACGCTGCCTAGATGGATGCCCTCATCTTTCTGGAGCGTGTAGGAGGCCAAAACCTCACGTGGGTCGGAAGGATCAGGTAACCGCCCTGACACCAGTGCGAAGACGGATCGCGAGTGCCTCGGTAGTACCACTACCCCGAAGTTCGTCTCGTTGAGGGGGTGTGTGCACGCGCAGACGGGCTGCCCGTTAACTGGGCCAATGCCCTCCGAAACTTCGCTCACCCCGGGGAGTTGCGAAATCTTTGGAGCAAAGTGGGCGGAAAAGACCTCAGCATCGAATCCGTGGGTTGCCACGAACCGTGGGAAGGCTGACTCCGTGCGACGACCGGCGGCCACCGTGGCCAGTACCACACCGCCAACGAGGCTGATCAGGACAACGATAGCGAGCCAGGATCGCCACCGGTGCTGTAGCTGACTCCTAAAGATGACCCAGACGGCCTGCAACGGTGCCTCCCACCCTTCTCACGGTATTTTCGCGGGTAAACGCTGCGATGAGCAAGGTGGCTAGCCTCGCTGGTCATTTCGTACTACCACCAAGATCAGAGCGGGCGCCGAGACGATGACAGCGCTCGTCATGTTCTGTCAGGGCCGATGAGAAACCGCCGCTAACCCGGGCGTCGGACGGGGGAATCTTGAAGCCCGCAACCGACTGAGATTGCGATGGTAGTTCAATCTCGGGCACGTAAGAGGACACGCTCTCGTAAGCTGTCGGTAGTTCAGTTCGTCACACTCGATGGCGTCATGCGGGGCGAGGGACGGCCCCGACGAGGATCGCCACGTGGGTTTGACCACGTCGGTTGTAGCGGTCCCTTTGGCGACGAGATGCTGGACCAGCTCCGGCGCTATCAACTACCCCGGCATACCCCGCCGGGAGAGGCTGAGACCATTCTCAGCGGTCCATCACTCAGTTGAAAGTACACCGCCACCCGGAGCGATAGCTACGCGAGGTTGCGCCTCTTCAGCGGCCATCATCTCGAACGAACGCCCTCAGAACGTTCGAGATGATGCTCCGGCCCGGCAACCTTCGTTGTGCGTGCCAGGAAACGTCGGGTCCAAAAGGGCCGACGTTTCAGCATGCCTAAGCTGAGATTTCGTCTCGCGCTCCGTGGGCCGCAAGGGCGTAAATGACGAGGACGCCGACGGCGATGTAGGTGAGCGACCAGATCGGGTAGTACGGCATCCACCAGATCGAACTGATGGCCATGATCGCACCAGCAGCCACGCCTATCCAGCGACCAATCTGCGAACGGTTCATGACGATGGCGAGCGCCGACAGGATGAGGATGGCGGCCACCGCGAGGTAGACCCAGCCGTACGTCTTGAGGCTATGGCCGAAGATGGCATCTTCGAGGTTCGAGGGCAAGACGCCGTGGTAGCGGAAGGCCCAGATTGCGTCGAAGACACGCATGATGCCGGCCACTCCAAGCACTATGGCCGCAAAGAGACTCCAACCTTCACCACGTTGTTCCATGGTCCTCCCCCTTTTCGTGCAATCCCCCTAGGCCACTGACGATAGAAGATGCGGACAAGGTTGGCAACCGAGTTGGGCGGCCTTCTTGGCTGGGGTTTCGTTGGGCACAATCGTGATGACAGCGAGAGACGGGGTCAGTCGGTAATCAGCCATCCATCGGCTTACGGCGAAGTTTCTCGCTTCCTGACCCCGCGTACTCGTTGTCAGGATCTGGGCGATCTGCCGTTCCCGCGTCAGTTCGCGCCTGGAATTTTCGCCTTCTGTGCATTGAATTCGGCGTCGGTCAGGACGCCCTGGGCCTTGAGGTCAGCCAGCTTGCTCAATTCGGAGGCGACGTCGCCCCCTGACGTTCCTGCGGCCTCCTTGACGTACTGGTCGAAGGCGGTCTTCTGCTGCGCAGCCTCTTGCAGCTTGCGCTCGTGCATCTTTCCACCCCGGGCGATGAGGTAGACGAACACGCCGAGATACGGGAGGACGATCACGAAGATGACCCAGAGAGCCTTAATCCAGCCGCTCAGATCATGGCTTCGGAAGATATCGAAGAAGACGGTGAACAGTAGCCAGATCCAGATAAAGAAAATGAAGAAGTAGAGCATTGAGAGGAACACGCCGCCAAGTGGGTAGATGTACGCAAGCATCTGATTTCTCCTTTATCTCCATGACAACTCCTCTATTTCTACCTTCCGATCTGGTCAATTGCGAGGAGCTTTGTGGCCGACCGCCATGGAGGTGTCCGATGCGTCCATGGTCTAATGGGTCATGTTCTACATCTTGATCTTCAGTCTCCTCGCGGTTGTCCTCGTTGTCGGGGGAATCGCAGGCATGAATCGGCGGCGGAGGAGTTCGGAACGCCCCGAAGGGCACACGGCCCACAACGATGCCAACCATCGCGTCCGGAAGATGAAGCGAGCGCAATCACGGCACGACCGGCGTAAGCGTCGTTGAAGCAGTGATCCACCACTCCGGTGAACTGATGAGTCAGCGTATGAGTGGATGCGGGGGCTGGTCCTTTGGGCCGTCTTGATGTGGATTCGTCGACCCCACCCGATCAGCCACTCGCCACCCGCCGGTTCGACGGAGGGACCTCATCGGGGCCATCCCTGCAGGCTCGTCGCTCTTCGACCAGAGCGTGACCCTCCCCGTTTCTTTGGAGGCTGCATCAAGCGTCATGTTCGTTGGTTCCTACGACGGCCAAGGTGGACGGAGGCTCGGAGCCCGCAAGGAGGGCGATACCGCCGATGGCTACAGCCAATCCGACGTAGGCCGAGCCGACATGAGCGCCACCGCTCGCCGAGAGGGTCTCGCCGTACAGGGCAATACCGAGCACAACGCTCGAGAACAACGTGACCGAGTTGCTCGAGGCCAGTGCGGGCGCCAGCACGCCGGTCTTCAGTGCCCATTGCTGCAAGACAAAGCCCGCGATCGCCGAAAGGATCAGCACGTACACCGGCCAACTCGCCAGCAGGGCGAGCACTCCATCCCCGATCCCGGCGACGAACGTCTTGGTTACAGCCGCCTGAAGGCCAAATGCCAAGCCGGCAGCAGAACCGAGTGTGAGCGCCTTGGCTGCGCCGCTGAACCGGGTGCCCACACCGGTGAGTATCCCTGCCACTGCCAGAATCACAAAGCAGGAAGTCCACCACGCCGCGGCGCTGCTCTGGGAAGAGCCGCCTTGTGGCTGGCCTGCGGACAGGAAGAACACGATCCCGGCCACGCTCAGGAGGGCCCCGGCCAACTCTCGCCGCCCGATATTCTGGTGGGTGAGCCAAGTCCCGAGCGGTAATGCCATCACAAGGCTGAGCGCACTGAGGGCCTGAACCACCATCAGCGACGCACGATCCAAGGCCGCCGCTTGTAACACCCACCCCACTGCTTGTGAGATCGCGCCCGCAAGCCAGATCGGCTTATGCAGGATTTGGATCAGAAACCGCGGATCGTCCTCACCGGCTTCGGTTTCGATAGCGCCCTTCTGCTGGAGCACGCTCCCCAGCGCGAACGCAACAGCCGCGACAATCGCCAGGGCCTCGCCCACAGCCGCATCCTAGCGAGAGGTGGATGCCTTGTAACCAATGGTCGCAGCAGTCGCCCTCCATCCGCGTATGCCGGCGACGACACCGCTCGCCTCGCGAATGAAGATCGCCGACTCCACTTCGTCCCCGGATGGATTATGTCTGTAGTACCCGAACGGGAGGATGACCTCTGAGAGAATGGGGCCGTTGCCGATCGCTCCATCCTGATCGGCGCCAAGGGGACTCAGTCGACCGTTTCCTCCTCGACAGCTCCCGGAGGGAGCGTGCCGGTGGCGGCCTCCCAGCCAAAGGCGGCGACGCGGGCGCTCACCACCTTGGCGATGCCGAGCCCGATTCCCGCTGCGGCGGCCCACAGCAGGGCGTCGGGCCAGGAGAACCGGGGGTTGGTAAGGTCAAACGGCGTAGAAGGGGTTGTGTCCTTGCGGACCGCCCGATACGTGGCCCTAATGAACTTCCGAGCGAGCACCCCGCCTAACATGCCGGTGCTCACCGAGACCAGTTTCCACCTCAGTTCACGGCTGATCATCTCGGGCACGCCAGTCGCATCGCCACACTCATAATGTACCTCGCGAGCGCCTGGCCGCACAGGTGCAATCGGATCGGATCAATCCACCGTGATTCATTCGATCTCGAAGCCTGGCCAGACCAGCGCTGTGAGTAGGCAGCTGCCGTGACCGTCAGGCATCAAGACGCCGACCGATTCGGATAGACGTCAAAACCGGTGTTCTGACCCGTGCGTCAGGGAGTCGGGTCACGTCCGCGCCTTGACGCCGCATCGACCATCTCCGCCTGGACTGCTCTATAGACGTTCCCGTGGATCCGGTCGGCACCGATTCGCTCGAGGAAACCGTCCCGCCTCAGGATCTCGAGGGCAGCCGGTTTCACCCGGGCAAGTCGGAGGGTGATATCGGCGTGGTGGGTGAGCTCGAGTATCTCACCCATCTTGGCTGATCCCTGCGAATCGATGAAGTCGATGCCTTCGCAATCGATCACGATGCCGGTAATTCCGGGCGTTGAGAGCGCCACTTCGCGGACCCGATCCTCGAGGGCATCGGAGGTGGCGAAGAAGAGACCTCCATCGAGCCGAAGGATGACGACTCCCGGGAATTGCTCGTCGGTCGGATGCTCGTCCAGCTCCCTGAAGACCTGTGTCCCCGGCTCCCGCGCGAGCAGGGGCATCGGAGGCCGGGTGGCCACCGAAACCAGCCAGAGCAGTGAGAGCCCGATCCCGATCATGACTCCAGCCAGGACGCCGAACACGAGTGTCCCGGCGATGGCCGCCATTGCGATCCAAAAATCGAAGCGCTGCACCCGAGCCAGGCGGCGCATCTCGGGCAGGTCCATCATGCCCATGACCACCGCTTCGATGATGAGCGCGGCGAGCACGGGCTTGGGCAACTTCGAGAACACCGGCGCCAGCACGATCAAGGTGAGCAAGACGACCACGCCCGAGGTCAGCGATGCCAGGCCGGACCGGGCGCCCGAGTGGTCATTCAGTGAACTTGCCGACAGACTCGTGGAGACCGGCATCCCCTGGAAGAAGCCGGCGCCCACGTTTGCCATGCCTTGAGCGACTGATTCCTGGTTGATGTCGATGCGGTAGTGGTGCTTGGCGGCGAACGACCGGGAGTCTCCCGCTGTTTGTGAAAAGCCAATGAGCACCAAGGCGATCGCGGCGACGGCGATCGTGCTCGCGTGCGCGCTCACCAAATGCCATTCCGGAAGCTTTACTCTCGGAAGCCCTCTCGGAACCTCCCCCACGAGGGCCACACCGTGGGCGCCGAGGTCAAAGATCCACGAGGCCAAGAGTCCCCCGACAACCAGAACGAGCGCCCCAGGGATGCGTGGCGCAATCGTCCGCAATCCGAAGACGACGACAAGCGAGACTGCGCCCACCAGCACGGTCGCCCAACTGACGCTGCCGAGGGACGAGAACCACGACCGCAGCTCTTGGATCGGGTTGGCACCTGTCACATCGGTCCCGGTCAACTTGGGAAGCTCACCGATCACCACATCGATAGCCGCACCAAAGAGGAAGCCAGTAACCACGGACCGAGACAGGAATTGGGCGATCCACCCCATCTTGAAGACGGCCAGGAGAAGAAACAGCACTCCCGACGCAAGAGTGATTGTGGCGACAAAGGACGCCACGTCTTGCATCCCAGTAATCTTCGCCGCCAGGACCGCGCTGGCCGCCACGGCCGCCAGCCCCGAACTCGGTCCGGTCGAGATCTGGCGGCTTGTTCCGAAGACGGCGTAGAGGATCGCACCGGCGGCGGCTGCATAGAGGCCGTTCTGGACCGGAACGCCCGCGATGGATGCGTACCCCAGATTCTTTGGAACGATGAGGGCCGCGACCGCGACGCCCGCGATGAGATCGCCTCTGAGCCAGCCACGATCATACGAACGAATCCATCCGATCATCGGCACGTGTCGCCACCGGTCCCGCTGACGGGTGGCCTTGTCAATGCGAGCCATCACCCCGAACGCTACATGGCAGATTCTCTTTGACCCAGCGACTCAGATGACCCAAAGGGGGCGAGTGAGGACGGTCGACCCGAACGCGACGGGTCCCGGAGACCACCGACACGCTCCCACTGTCGAGACGCCAAAGTCGCGTCCCACGTCTGCACCACAAAAGAAGCCTGGACGATGGTCTAGCTGACCTCAGACCCCTTCCAAAGCCTCGAGCTGGCCCGTCCGGATCGCATCCGCGAAGGACTGGTAGTCCTTTTCGTTTTGGTCGGCATAGCGGACGCAGAAGTCGGTGATCGATCGGTCGAACTTGTCACTCTTGCCCAGATACGCTGCCAACGCCACGGCATCCCCTGATCTGGCGTGAGCCCGGGCAAGAGTCCACCCACAGATTCCGGCATAGAAGCCGAGAACGACCGGGCTCATCAACTCGACAAGGGCGGAGCCCTTCATGTCACGAAGTTGGCGCCAATAGTGATGGCGGTTCTCTTGCACTCCCTTCGTCCATCCGAGATAGATGTCGCTGGCCGCTTGCATCATCCGCTGGCCTTGCACCACCCGCTCGCCTGGCTCGGAGAAACGACTCTTGGGGAGGTGGTCCTCGAGTACCGATGCAGTCGCCTCCTTGACCTGGAGGAACAGTGGGTCGTGCTCGTCGCGCCCCTGAAGCAGGACGATGAACGCACGAGCGCCGACGCTGCCAACGCCCACAACCTTGCGTGCCACGTCGACTATCTCGAAGCGCTCCAAGAGCTGGCGTCGGTCTTCCTGCAACGTGTCCCGATAGGCACGGAACTGCTGGTGGACCATTTCTTCAAGTTGGTCGGCCGAATAGCCATACATGGCTTCAAGGTCCCGGGCCGGAATCACCACCGGGGGCTGACTCACGATCCGGTAGCGACCATCGACAACCTCGCCAAGTTTGGACAACGCTTGGAGGCTGTCACGAGCATGGGCCTTCAACACGGACTTCTTGGCCCGCTTGGCGGCCTTTTGTGCTTGGGCAGCCTCCTCTTTCGTCTGCGTTCCACCTGCGGTCAAAGCGTCGATGGCGGTCATGATCTCATTCTCGGTCAGCCGGGCGTACCAGATCTCCATATTGCCCATCGCGGCGAACTCTGTCATTGCCTGGCGGTAAGCGGCAACCGACGCGAGTGTCGCCACCGTACTGTCAACGGCACTGAATCCATTGTTTCGCCCGGCGATGGTGAAGCTCGCCGCCATTCGCTTCACGTCGAACTCAAACGGACCCGGCAGGGTCTCATCAAAGTCGTTCAGATCGAAGAGCAGGGTTCGCTCGGGGGACGCGAATGCGCCAAAGTTCGAAAGGTGCGCGTCCCCGCATAGTTGCACATTCAGTCCCGCCGTCGGAGTTTGGCTCAGGTCGGCAGCCATGACCTTCGCCGCCCCCCGGTAGAACGTAAACGGCGATGCGAGCATTCGACCATGGCGAACTGGGATCAGATCCGGTTCACGGGTCAGATTCTGCGCACTGAGCAGATCCACCGGGTTTTGGCGATTGGGAGACGGGGTCCAGCCGGCGTGACTTTCGAGGGGCGTCGACTCCCGCGCACCCTTACCTTGGGCTCGACGATCACTGACGCTCGGGTGTGCGACTTTTGCCATCGTTACGCTCCGGCTTCCTTGGGTGGTCGGGAACGGTGTTGCGTGAAAAAGTCAACCACAACGCGAGCTCAAGGGTTCGGGCGGCGGGAAGTCACCTCTTTTGGGTACGAACTGTCATCCTCGATTCGCCATTGCCGAATCTTCCATGCTGGTGATCGCCGCGGATCGAGCATCCGTCGGTTTGGTCGGAGCAGTGAGTGGACACCCTCTTCGTGCTCTGAATCACAAGCCCTTCGAACCAGGTCGCTTCTCGTCGTGAGTCGCAAAGTCGCAGCACAGTCCGACCAAGCACAGGTCCACCATGCGCAGGAGGAAACCGCGGTGGGTGTCGCAGCCGTTCACGCAGGACTGCGCAGTGTTTTGAGCGTTTCACGGTTTATGGATTGCTGGACACCATTTGATTGGTCAACGAATCAGCAGCCAGCGAAATCGGTTGGCGGCGCTAATTGGACTGTTGAGAATTTCGGCAGAACTGCCTTTTGCACGACGGGTCGCTCTGGCGAGATTGCGCCGTGACCTTGGACTTTCGGCTCATGGCCTCTCGGCTTACACTACGGCCATGGTGTCGACCCCGAACCCACCCCAAGGTTTGGATCCCCGAGTCGCACGTGGTGCTTGCCGTTGCTGTCCTTTGCCTCGGCGTCGCCATCGGAATCTGGGGCGCCTTGCAAAGCGGGCCCCCTGCCCATAGGACTGCTACCGCAAAACAAGGGAGCGTCGAAAAGAAGGTTACGGAGCCAGCGACGGTTGACGATGTGTCGCAGGCCGACGAAAACTTCGACGTCTCTGGGGACGTCTCGTCCGTTGACGTGTCGGAGGGCGACTATGTGTACGCCGACGAGACCATGGCCCAAATGGACACCTACAGCGCCGACGCGGCCTTGTACGAGGATTCCCTTTACCTCGCCGATGAACAAGCTCAGCTTGCCTTGGACGAGTCCAACCAATCTCTCCAGTCCGCGGAGGCAGAGTTGGCCACAGTCCAACAGGAGGTGACGACCGACCAGACGGCCGCCGACCAAGCCCAGGCAAGCCTGGCGGCACTGCAGGCGCAGGACCAGGCGACTCTTCAAGCGGCTGAGCCGGCAGTGTCCCAAGCGGAACAGACCTTGGCTACTGACACCGGTACGTTGACCACTGCCAAAGCATTGATGGGCCAAGACCAGGTTGGGCTTGAAACTGCACAAGAGCAGTTCGCGGACTCTGGGTGCCCGAAACCTCCACCTGGGTCAACTGCTGACTGCACAAGTCTGGAAAGCGCAGTGACAAAGACCCAGTCCGCGGTGACATCGGACGAGGGGACTGTGAATACAGATCAATCCAATGTCGAAAGTGATCAACAGTCCGTTCAGGACGTTCAGACAAATCTCTTGGTCACTGGGCTAAATGACCAGTCGTTGTTGACGCAAGCAACGGCGAAATTCACGACAGCTGCTCTGGCACTCACCGTTGCGGACGCATCCGACGCGAACGCGCAGGCGGCTGTCTCGCAATCCCAGCGCGATGTGGACGTAGTCACGCAGGCCGATGCCCAAAGGATCTCCCAAACCGAAGCGCAGATCCAGTCCGAGAAGGACAACCTGAGCAATGAGCGAATAACCGCTCCGATCTCGGGGGTGGTCAAGAGTGTCCAGATCAAGCCGGGGATGCCGGTCACAGCGGCCCCTTCGGCGCTCACGCGCGCGTCGAAACCACCGGCTGCAGCGATTGTCATCGACGGTTCGAATACCCTTGTCGCCGAGACAAAAGTGATCGGGTCAAGTGCGGCCAGCGTCCGCGTCGGCGATCCCGTCCGGCTCGTGCTCCCACAACATGGCGCGGCCGTAGACGGGACGATAAGTTCGGTCGGGATGATCTCGACGGACCAGTCTGGAGTCGACTCGGTGCCCGTCACGGTCACGATCACCGGGAAATCACCAGGTATCTACCCCGGCGTAACAGTCGACGCGAACATCACGCTTGCGCAGAAGTCGCACGCACTGACCGTTCCGTCCGCCGCGGTGCACACGAGCGGGACACACACCGTCGTTTTCGAACTCGTCAACGGTCGGAACATCAGCCGCCATGTGGGTGTGGGGGTTGTCGGAACCGGGGTCACGCAGATCCTGTCAGGGCTCTTAGTGGGCACAAAGGTCGTTGTGCCCGGCTGACAGGTTGAGCGTGGGTCGACTTCCCCTCGCGTAAAGTCGGCACACGGGTCTAAGGTCCTACCCTGGGAGGCTCGGCCATGTCCAAAACGCCAAGAAGGCCCGACCCTAACCTTCGGATCTTTGACCAACCACACGTGGAAGCCGATGGCCTCCACGCCTCTTGTACTGCAAGGCGCGGCGGTCTGGAAGGTAGGGCGTCCCGATGAGCCCTGCGCCAGACGATGCGATTGAGGAGGAGGACAGCGCCAATCCGAGGCTAGCCCTCTTGCTCGCTTCGGCCATGTTCGTCCTGGTGGTCGACACCTCGCTGATGAACGTGTCGATCTCGGCAGTCATCAAGGATCTGCATACGACAGCGAGCGGCGTCCAGTCTGCAATTGCTCTGGAAGCACTCGTCTCTGCTGCCTTCATCTTGATCAACTCCAAGATGGGTGACCTGATGGGCCGCAAGCGCGCCTATGTGATCGGGTTATTGGCCTATGCCATCGGCGCGCTGGCCATGACCCTCGCGCAGAGCCTGACCGCCATCATCATTTTCTGGGCGATAATCGGCGGGCTGGGCGCATCTCTGTTGCTGCCGGCGATGCAGTCCCTCATCCACGGCAACTTTACGGGAGCCGCCCAGAAGCGCGCGTATGCGCTCGTCGGCGCGTCTGCTGCCATCGCCGCTGCCGTCGGACCACTACTCGGCGGCTTTCTCACGACCTACCTGTCATGGCGTGTCGGCTTCGGGCTCGAGGTGGTCATCATCCTCTTGGTCTTGTCCCAGATCCGACTTGTCAAGGACGTGCCCTATACCGGATCGCGCCAGGTCGACTTTGTAGGTGCACTGCTCTCGGTGGTGGGAATGGGCGGCGTGGTCCTGGGCATCCTCGTTTGGCAGGAGGGCGGTGAGTACGTCGGTCTGATCATCGGCATCGGCGCAGTGGCTCTCGCTGCATTCGCCCTCTGGCTCGTCCGCCGTAAGCGCCAAGGGAAGCCCACTCTGTTGGATCCCGACCTGTTCAAGCACCTGAACTTCCGCATCGGCATCTCGCAGCAGATGCTCCAGCAGGTCACGCTGGGTGGCGCCATGATCGCTCTGCCGCTGTTCTTACAGTTGTCTCTTGAATACAATGCCATGCAGGCAGGTCTCTCTCTTGCCCCACTCTCCCTGTCCATGTTTGGCATGGCTATGCTCGCCGGCCGCAAGGCTGGCAATCGGCCTCCAGCCGACATCGTCCTCGCTGGCTTCGCCCTCAGCACCATCGGCATGGCTGCCATCATCCCCCTGGTACCACGGGTGCATTCGGGGTGGTACCTGGTGATCCCGCTGCTGATCACCGGATCGGGCCTGGGCTTGCTGGTCTCCCAGCTCAACAACTTCACCCTTGCACCCATCGCCGAAGACCGCGTCAGTGAGGCCGCTGGTGTCAATTCCGCCGCAGGCTCCTTCGGGCTGTCCTTTGGACTCGCGATGGCCGGAGGCATCATGCTCTGGGCACTTGCATTGAGCTTCACCCACCTCACGGCGACAAGCACCGTGATCCCCCCGGCCCAGCAACAGCAGATCTCAACGGAACTCGAGCACGATGCCGAGGTCATGAGCAACACACAGCTTCAACACCAGATCGCAGGGCAGCCCAAGGATGTCCAAGACGCCGTCCTGGCTATCAACACTGAGGCTCGCAACCGCTCGCTCCAGGTGGCGCTGTGCATTCCCGCCATCGCCTCCCTACTCGGCGTGGCCAACTCCTTCCGTATGCGTCGCTTACCCGATATCACCCCGCAGGCAGATATCGAAGGGGTTGACTTTGGTTGAGCAGGCTGCCGCCAAAGTGATGCGTTCGTGGGCCAACGACCGGCGTCACGGTGGGCAGATCTGTCTGGTCGCTGACGACTGAAGCTACGCCTGAGGCGCGCCGTGGATCGTCACGAGTCGACGCGGTCGGACCTGCCTAATGTGTCAGTGACATCCGCAGGGAGGCGTAGATGGTGAGCAGAAGCATGCCCACGATTGTCGGTCGACGAACCCTTCTTCCTCTACTTCTCACGGTCGCAGGTCTGGCGACGTTCCTTTCCTCGTGCTCCGATTCACAAGCCCTTCGAACCACGTCGCTCCTCGTCGTGGGTGACAGTGTTGCAACGCAGTCCGCCGAAGCACTGATCCACCTCGCACCTACAGGAACGACGGTGAGCGTCGACACCGTTCGACCCGGAACCGCACCGTGCGATTGGAACCACGGATTCACTGATCCGACGGACAACAAGTACCAAAGTTTCGCGAACATCCTCGATGAAGTTCATCCGGCAAAAGTGGCCTTCGTCTTTACGGGGAACCCTGGCCTGTCAGGCCCGACCGCGGGCTGCGTCGACGCGAACAGACCATATGACCTCGCCCAGCTGCTCGCAAGCTATGAGCCCGCTCTTGTCGAGATGGCCGACAAAGCGACGAGTGAAGGCGCCACGGTGTACTTCGAAGCCGCACCTCCGAGAAACCCGGCCGTGCCCGTGGGTTTCGATCCGCAGAAGCAAGAAAACCGAGGCTTCAACGGCTCTGCGGGTCTCTCTTCGTTCTACAAGACGCTGGCTACGAAGGATTCCCGGCGATGGCGTTACGACGACAAAGCGGCGGTCGCCGTGTCATCGGCCACTCTGTCCTGGATGCTGACACTGCCATGCGAGGCTTGGGACGCCAAGCGCTGCGTCGAAGGACAGATCCACATCAGGACTGGCGGTACCGATGCTGTCCATCTCGACGAACAGGGGTGCGGTGCGATTCGCTTCGCTCTCGGCCTTGAACAGGGGACGCTCGCAACAGCTCCACCCGATCCGACATCCGTGGCGACTGCGGTTTCAGGGTACGGTGGCTGCCAATAGGCCATTCGGAAGTGTTGATTCGCATCCGGCGCCAAACCGGTCGGTCCTCCCCCGGCCGTCTTGATCCCCGGGGAGCCCTTCGCTCCCGGAGTGCGGGTATCGGCATGACTGCTCGAGCCTGGTGATGGTCAGGAGCCAAGCGTCTGACACCTCCGGGGAAGTTTTCAAAGATCGTTGCGCCACCACGCGATGGGTGGAAGGGTGGATGCGCTATGGGTGTCGAGTCTGAGCGGGTGAGCAGTTTCGGGAGGCTCGAGAACGGACTGCGCCAGGCCAGTAACTGGTACTTGTGGGGCCCGTATGTCAGTGAGCGGCAGTGGGGGACTGTTCGCGAGGACTATTCGGCAGATGGCGAAGCGTGGGACTATCTGCCGCATGACCGTGCCCGGTCACAGGCCTACCGTTGGGGTGAGGACGGCCTGGCGGGGTTCTGCGATATCGAGCAGCGTCTCTGCCTAGGTCTGGCGCTGTGGAACGGTCGTGATCCGATCCTGAAGGAGCGGGCGTACGGGCTCACCGGGGCCGAGGCCAACCACGGCGAGGACGTCAAAGAATACTGGTGGTATCTCGATGCCCTCCCAAGTCATGCCTGGAATCGCTGGCGCTACCACTACCCGCAGGGCGCCTTCCCCTATGAAGATCTCCGAGAGGAGAACGGCCGGCGCACCAAGTGGGATCCCGAGTACGAGTTGCTCGATACCGGCGCATTTGACGAGGACCGCTATTGGATCGTGGAGGTGCACTACGCCAAGGCGGATCCTCTCGACCTCTTGATGTCGATTCAGGTCACGAATGCCGGCCCAGAAGTCGAGACTCTGCATGTCCTTCCGACGGCCTGGTTCCGCAACACCTGGTCATGGGAGCTCGACGCCCCGAAGCCGGTGCTGGCTGCGACCGACGAAGCGGTGATCGGCGTTCAGCATCCCTTCCTCGGTGATCTCGAGCTCTTGGGCGGACCTGGGTCGGGGGGAATTGCGCCTACCTTGTTGTTCTGTGAGAACGAGACCAACCATGGCCGACTCTACGGCACGTCTTCAAGCCCGCCGTATCCGAAGGACGGGATCAACGACCATGTGATTGGCGGCGCCGCGACGGTCAACCCCGAGAGCCGGGGAACAAAGTGCGCCTTTTGGTATCAGTTGGCGGTGGAGTCAGGCGGGACCGTCGAGCTGCGGCTGCGGCTGCGGCCCCTTGGTGGTACTCCCACAGCATCGGCCGCGCTGGGCCGTTCCTTCGACAAGGTCATGGCCGACCGCCAGGAAGAGGCCGACGAGTTCTATACAGAGCTGACACCGAAGGCGGCGTCGGCCGACGAGGCCATGGTGATGCGCCAGGCCTTCGCCGGGATGCTGTGGAGCAAGCAGCTCTACTACTATGACGTGTCTCGTTGGCTGGCGGGAGACCCCACCCAACCATCGCCACCGGCGTCGCGACTGTCGGGCCGCAACGCCCGATGGCGCAACTTCGACGCCTTCGACATCATGTCGATGCCGGACAAGTGGGAGTACCCGTGGTTCGCTGCATGGGATCTTGCCTTTCACTGCGTGGCCCTTGCACACTTGGACCCGGCATTCGCCAAGTACCAGCTGGTCCTTTTGTGTCGGGAGTGGTTCCAACATCCAAACGGGGCCCTGCCCGCCTACGAATGGGATTTCGGGGATGTCAACCCTCCCGTGCAGGCTTGGGCCGCCCTCGAGGTTTTCGCGATCGACGGGGGCCGTGACATTGACTTTCTCAGCCGGGTCTTCGACAAGCTCCTCGTGAACTTCACATGGTGGGTCAATCTCGAAGACAAGGAGGGCAACAACCTCTTCGAGGGTGGCTTCCTGGGGTTGGACAATATCGGGCCGATCGACCGCTCCCACCTTCCAGTCGGCGGCACTCTGGAGCAGTCCGACGCCACAGGATGGATGGCTTCTTACGCCTTGGCCATGACGGCCATAGCGGCCATCTTGAACCGTAGCGGCCAACGGCCCGGGATCGATCTCGTGCTCAAGTTCGTCGAGCACTTCGCAGCCATCAGCGAGGCCATTGACACCCAGGGCCTCTGGGACGACACCGATGGACTCTTCTACGACCGGTTGGTCACCCCCGATGGGTCCCAAGTGCCGGTGAAAGTCCGTTCCATGGTCGGGGTCATCCCCGCTCTGGCGGCCGCAGCCGTCGAGGAGGAGCTGCTGGGCCTCGGCATGGCGGTCGCCAAGCGCTTCCCCCGGCTGCTACGGCGCGAGGGACTCGAGAGCCCAGAAAAGCTGGCTGACGCCGGTCTCCTGAAGGGCGAACCAGGCCATCGGAGGCTGCTGCTCGGAGTGGTGGGGGTCGACCGCCTGGAGAGGATCTTCACCAAGCTGTTCGATGAGGCCGAGTTCCTGTCCCCCTACGGCCTGCGAGCCATATCGGCCTACCACCGCGACCATCCCTACCAGCTCGACGTTGAGGGCATCCATGCCACCATCGACTACGAACCGGCCGAGTCGACCACTGACATGTTCGGCGGCAACTCCAACTGGCGCGGGCCATTGTGGTTCCCCCTCAACTACCTGGTGCTCGAGTCGTTGGAACGCTACGACCGCTTCTTCGGCGAAGAGTTCCAGATCGAATACCCGACCGGGTCCGGACAGAGACTTTCGCTCGGCCATGTCGCCCAAGACCTTCGCCAGCGTATGGTCTCGATCTTCCTGGTCGGCCCGGACGGACGCCGTCCATGCTTCGGCGGCGTCGATCGACTCCAGACCGATCCGGCCTGGAAGGACAACCTGGTGTTCAACGAGTACTTCCACGGCGACAACGGCGCCGGCCTCGGCGCCTCCCACCAGACGGGCTGGACCGGAGTGATCGCTGACACGATCCGCCGTCGCCACGGTGACGTAGCCACCCTCGGCGAAGCACTGCGAGGCGGTCGCTGGGTTACCGAGCCATGATCGCAAGAGCTCCGGCCGGTCCTCGGGTCGCTTCGGAGCAATGCTTCTGCTAAATGCCATCCTTCAAGACGGGGGGACGAACTTCGCATCGGACCAGGAAGCGCACATAGTTGGGCCTGATGATCCCGCTGGGTACATATCCGGCAGGCGTGGGAACCTCCTTGTGACCGTGACTGGCCGCAGACGGAGGCATCGGGACGGCTCGATGGTTGTGGCCACACACAGCACCATAGAAACCAGGTCCACCCAGGTTGACCCCAGCGCGAAGTCCCCCAATCACTGTCCATCTCGCATTTCATTCGAGTTGCGATACGGTTAGAGACGGCCGACAAGGACGCCGCCAGCTTGACTTGGCGATCAAGATCGGTCAGCCTTTCGCAACTAAGCAATGCAGATCGCTCGACAGAGTGAGACGCAAAGCCTCGGGACTTCCTGAGTCGCCGAGCTGCCGAACCTGACCCCCGATAGCCCTCTTCTCGATGGCTGCTGCTCAGAATTAAGGAGAACATGCGCGAGGTTGACCAGTCCGGAACGTCGGCACGGACATTGAGGCGAATCGCACTTCTGACTGCCTTGTTCGGCGTCGTCGCATCGATAGTTGCCCTTGGGGTTGGTGGACCTTCCCTGTCGGCCAACAAGTCGGCAAGCGCGAGCGAGGCCACGGTGCAGTCGGCCAGGACGACGCACGCGTACAGCGGCGGAGTACTGTTGGCTGCTGATCCGAGCGGTGGCTACTGGACCGTCAATTTGGATCGGTGGAGTCACATCGCACGGCGGCGCTCCTCTATTCGGGTCCCCACTACTCTCGGGACTCAGAGTCCACAGGGCGATCATCGGCATGGCCGCGACGCCCGACGGAGGGGGCTACTGGCTGGTCGGCAGTGACGGGGGAATCTTCACCTTCGGCGATGCGGCGTACTACGGGTCGACCGGGGCCCTGCATCTAAACCAACCCGTCGTGGGCATGGCCGCGACGCCCGACGGGCGGGGCTACTGGCTCGTCGGCAGCGACGGCGGCATCTTCACCTTCGGCGATGCGGCGTACTACGGGTCGACCGGGGCCCTGCATCTAAACCAACCCGTCGTGGGCATGGCCGCCACGCCCGACGGAGGGGGCTACTGGCTCGTCGCCAGTGACGGCGGCATCTTCACCTTCGGCGATGCGGCGTACTACGGGTCGACCGGGGCCCTGCATCTGAACCAACCCGTCATCGGCATGGCCGCCACGCCCGACGGAGGGGGTTACTGGCTCGTCGCCAGTGACGGCGGCATCTTCACCTTCGGCGATGGCAGTTTCCGAGGAAGTGGTGGATTCGGTGTCATCGGCATCATCGTCAGCCCGACAACGTCGGACTACACCCTGGTGCAGTCCGACGGCACGGCTGTCGCACCGACACTGGCTCCGGGGGGCACGTGCAGTGGGACCTCCAACCCGACGCCACCGACAACCTCCGCCTATTCCGGCTACTCGCTGCAAAGCGCCATGACCGGCCCACAAATAGTGAGCAATGCCAGCGTGGACGGCTACAACAATTACGCCGCGAGCGGGCCTCACGTATTGGCCCCGTCGGGATGGATTGAAGCAAGTCACCTCCTTGTCACCAACAACGCCCTCGAAGAGCTCGGCTACAGCGACCCCGCCCATCCCGGTGTCACCGGAGCGGGAATGAACATCGGTAACGATCGGGTCAACGCGTATGGCGGATTTACCTATTGTTTCTCGTTGTCCGGAAACGATTGGCAAAACGTCGCGGCACTCTTCGAAGTATGGCCTGCCGACCAGGTATGGCAAGAAGGTGAAATCGATTTCCTGGCCGGTGCTCCGCCGCAACCCGGGATCGTTGTTGTCCAGGTTGGAGGGTGTAATACGACCAGCAATCCCTGCAAGGTCGTGTGGCAGTCGAATTGGCCGGCCAGCCTTGGAAGTGGGCTGCATGCGGTCACCGTCCTCTGGAACCCGATCACCGGCGATAGCTTCTACATGGACGGGACGCTCATCGCGACTGCTCCGCCGTCCGTGGGAGTACCAGCCACTCCTCACATACCGGCCATGCAGATTCAGGACATGGGAGAGAACAGTTCAGTGCCGAGTTCGTCTCCCTTGACGGCGTCTCTTTACTGGGTTGCGACATACGCGTACAACTAGCGGAGGCTTCCTAGATAGCGCCCTGAGGTGATTTCAGGGCCTTTCGAAGTTTCTTCCAAACATTCGCGTGACCAGCGCGTTTGTCCTCCCGAGGTGCTCGCGATTGTCGACCCCACGTGGTAGTACCTATATGTGCCATATTTGGTGGGAAAGAAGCAGAAGGGCAAGACGTACTACTACCTGACCGAGTCGGCCCGGGTGAACGGCAAGCCGCGCATCGTCTCCCAGCACTACCTGGGCAGCGCCGAGGAGATCGCCCAACGTCTCTCAGAGTCGGGTCCCGGCGAACCCGACCGCTCACGTCACCTGGCCTTTGGGGACGTAGCTGCGGTGTGGGGCGTGCTTGATCGCTTAGGTGTTGTAGAGGTGATCGACGAGGTGGTGGGTTCGCGGCGCAGCGATGCCGCGGCCTCGGTCGGGACCTATATCGCGTTGGCCACGCTCAACCGCGTGGTGGCCCCGTGTTCGAAGCTTGGCTTCGCCGACTGGTGGGACACCACGGCCGGTGACCGGGTGGTGGGTCAGCTGGGCCCAGGGGCCCTCGACCACCGTCGTTTCTGGGACGCCATGGACATGATCAGCCCCGAGCAGTTGATCGAGATCGAGCGCCGGGTCACCGAGCGCATGGTCGAGGCCTACGAGGTCGATGTCTCGGGGCTCGCACTCGACATGACGAACTTCGCCACCTTCATCGATTCTTCCAACGACCGTGCCCCCATCGCCCAGCGCGGCAAGGCCAAGCAGAAGAGAAACGACCTGCGACTGATCGGTCTGGGGCTCGTGGTCTCCGTCGACGGTGCCATCCCGCTGGTCAGCCATGCCTATGAGGGGAACCGCCACGACTCCACCCAGTTCGCCGACGTGGTGGGCGAACTGGTCGAACGTTTCGGTTCGATCGGCCAGGGCGCACAAGGCCTGACGGTCGTTTTCGACGCCGGGCAGAACTCGGCGGACAACCTCGAATTCCTCGAGGCCGGGCCGCTCCACTTCATCGGCTCGATGCCCCCTTCTGATCACCCCGACCTGATGGCGGTGCCCAAGAGCCGCTACAAGGCGGTCGACCCCGAACGCTTCGAGGGGCTCAGTGCCTTTGAGAGCACCAAGGTCGTCTTCGGCCACCAACGGCGCATCGTGGTCACCTTCTCGCAGAACTTCTTCGACAAGCAGGCCGCCGGTTTCGAACAGACGCTGGCCAAGGTGCGCCGCCAGCTCGCAGAGGTAGCGGCCCGCCTGCAACGAGGAGCCGGCCGCAAGTCGCCCGACAAGGTCGAGGCCGAGATCGAGGAGATCCTCGCCCCCCGGTGGCTGCGCCGGGTCATCTCGGTGACCCTCTTCGGCACCGAGCCCTCCGAACTGTCGCTCACCTGGCGCATCAACAGCCGGGCCAAGGCAGCCCTGGCCGACGAACTGTTCGGCAAGCGGGTCATCTTCACCGATCGTGACGAGTGGTCGGTCGCCGACGTGGTGGCGGGCTATCGCTCCCAGTCAGAGGCCGAAGCGGATTTCCGACAGATGAAGGATCGCGACGTGGTCTCGTTCTCCCCGATGTTCCACTGGACCGATCAAAAGATCCGTGTCCACGTCTTCTACTGCGTCCTCGCACTCATGGTGGCCCGCCTCATGCGTCGTGAGACCGCGCGCGCCGGGTCACCCATGAGCGTGCGGGCACTTCTCTCGAGTCTGGCGCGCATCGAAGAGACAGTGCTGCTCTACCAAGGCGAGCGCGGTCGTCCTCGGGCCCGGCGCATGCTCACCGAGATGGACGCCGCTCAAGAGCGCCTCTACGACCTGTTCAGACTCGACGGCTACGCCCCCACACGTTGAGTTGGGTACTACAGCGAGTAGCCGACAAAGCAGCCGATGACCTGGGGCAACGACGGATCCACCCTTGCTATCCAGGAAGCCCCCGCTAGAGCGCGTGGGCGGACAGTCGTCTAACCACTCGTTGCCATTCGCCGCATCAGCCGGAATGCCCGAGCAGCTCGGTCTCGAGGGTGAGTGCATCGAGAGGTCGTGCAAAGAGGAAGCCCTGGACCTCGTTGACGTGCTCGACACGTAGATGCGCCATTTGAGAAGGCGTCTCGACGCCTTCGGCAAATGTTGCTGAGTCCGAGATCCCTGCCAAGTCGCTCCATCGGTCCTCCAAATGGGAACGGCAACGTGGATTGCCACCATGCTCGCGCTCAGACCTACGCCACGACCATCGGAGTCAGCCCCTGCCGGCCCTCGAGGTCCACCTGAGGCCACGGGCCGGAGCTGCCGCAACCCGGAAACCCTGCGCGATCGCTCCTCGGTCAGCACCGAATTCGTATCGGGAGGCATCTCTCGTGTTGCAAGAGTTGATTCAGCCTGCGGATACTGCCGTAGGCTGGCAGAAGATGTGCTTTTCGCCACAAGCTGACCTCGTCGGGGGCATTGCTATCAGCGCAATCGGAGTGGTGGCAATACGAAATGCCCAAAAACGTCACCGTGACGTGGCCTTGTCCACGTTGCCGCTCCTTCTCGGCGCCCATCAAATCATCGAGTCTTTCGTCTGGTTCGGATTGCAGGGCCACGAGCCGCACCTGATCGGGAGAGTTGCTCTGTGGGCGTACCTCTTGATCGCATTTGTCGTGTTGCCCATATTCGTACCGCTGGCCGTTGTCATCAATGAGCCATCACGCCGACGACGATTCATCATGGCGCCGCTTGTGGCACTGGGAGTCGCCGTCTCGACCATCTTGTTGGTAGCGATGCTGCGCGGCCCTGTCAGTGTGCAATTGCGTCCTTACCATCTCGCGTATTCAATCGACCTCAACCACGGTGCCCTCGTCATTGTTCTCTATGTGGTTGCCATTTGCGGAACACTGCTCTTGTCCACCCGGCGCCGCGTCGTCACGTTCGGTATCGTCAACGTGGTGGCGGTGGGAGTGATCGCTTGGCTGACCGTTGATGGATTCGCCTCGGTGTGGTGTGGGTGGGCGGCGATCACGAGCGGTGCCATTGCCCTTCATATGCGAGTCGGAAAGACCCGCCGGGTCCCCCCACTCGTCACCTCGACCGCGTGAGGTTCGGAGGCCTGACGTAGGCCGATTGGCCAGGAAGTATCCCCCTTCCGACGATGGTGCCAATTTCAAAGGGACGCCGCTGACAGTCACCGAAAAAGGTGCATCGCGAGACCTTCCTGCATACCCCTTTGCCCCATTGAGCGGTACACTGTGTAACAGGGCGTCGCGCAGGCGTTCCCAGGTGGCCTCAGACCTCGGCGGCTCCTAAAGCAGACCGAGGTGAATGCGGTGACGATACTGAGTACGGAGCGCCAAAGTGCGCTTTACGTCCCTCCGCAGGGGTACGACCAGCCTGAAACAGGTGGTACGCCAGAGGTCAGTCCGCAAACCGAGCCGCCGGTCACATCCGGACGCGGGAAGCAGCAACTCGTGACCGCGATCCTCATCGTGGCTCCCATATTGGGTGTCCTGGCTGCCGCATTGGGTGTCATCAGTCCCCGAATCACCCTGCTGGACGTGATTCTGGCGGTCGGCTTCTACGCCGTAAGTGGTCACGGGGTGACCGCCGGCTTCCATCGCATGCTTACTCACCGCTCCTTCAAGGGAGCACGCTGGGTGAAGATCACCCTTGCGGTTGCTGGATCTCTCGGAATGGAAGGAAGCGTGATCAGCTGGGTCGCCAACCACCGGCGCCACCACGCGTACACCGATAAGGCCGGCGATCCGCATTCCCCGTACGAATATGGCGATGGCATGTGGAATCAAGTCCGCGGTGCGATGCACGCCCATGTCGGATGGCTTTTCAAAGCCCAGGCCACCGACGAGGAACGGTGGGCCCCGGACCTGGTCAAAGACAAGGATCTCGCCGCGATCAGCCGGATGTTTCCGCTGTTGGGAGTTGCTTCTTTAGGCCTACCAATGCTGATCGGATGGGCGGTAACCCGGACCTGGGTCGGTGCCCTGGGAGGATTGATATGGGGTGGCCTCATTCGTGTCTTCGTGTTGCATCACGCCACCTTTTCAGTGAATTCGGTCTGCCATCTCTGGGGACGCCGGCCGTTCATCACCAGGGTCGATGACAAATCGACGAACTTCGCCCCATTGGCGATCTTGTCGATGGGGGAGAACTGGCACAATCTCCATCACTCGTGCCCCACCCTTGCCCGTCACGGCGTCGACCGCTATCAACTCGATTCGACGGCACGCCTCATCTGGATTCTTCAGCGAGTCGGAGCCGTCTGGGACGTGAAGTGGCCAACTGTTGAGCTCCTCGAACGCCGCAGACGCCCAATCGCTTGTTTGTAGAGCGGGACCTTGTGCACTCATGCCACAACAGAGCTCCTCGGCATTCGTCGCAGAATCCCTGATCCGAGACGGCCGATCGCCGAAGCGGTCACCCTTGCGATCGTCGGTTGGGGCCGATTGGGCCTCCTGAAGGCGGGAGGGTGCACGCGATGATGCTGAGATGCCACCCATCGACCGCCCTTCAACCGGTCATGGGAACGAACTCCAGAGTCATTCGCGGCCGGTGAGCACCTAATTCGGATACACGAGCATCTGGAGCTTGCATCAGCTTTCCCCGTCAAGGTGAGGGGCGTCCCATCGGTGTTTCGCCCCTGATTCCCAGCGAGTTCTGCCAGCGCGCAGGGACGAACGGCCCTATTCGTTGCGACGGACGGCCTTCACAATACGATCATGAGCGAGTCTCGAACACACGGTCTCAACATGACTCTTGGGGCGTTGCAGCTGAGTCCCCTCACCATCGTGTCCGAGGAGGACAGCCTGGAATCTGTCGCACGGACGTTTCTCGAGCGGGGCACTTCGTGTGCGGTGCTCAACGAATCTCCTTTGCGCGTCATTACCGAACGAGACTTCGCGGCTGCCTGGTCACAGAAGAGGTCGATAACTGACAGCGTGAGGCTCATCGCCAGCGGGAATCCCTATTGGGCCTCGTTGGAGACGACTGTCGCTGAGGCAGCCACGTTGATGATCGAGCTGGGAATACGGCATCTCGTTGTGCTTGACGACGATGGTCGCCCAACTGGTGTTGTCTCTATGACGGAATTGTTCTCGATCCTGGTCCATAGTCAGGAACCCTTGGCTCTCTATGCAAGTTTCGCCTCCTTCATGACGCGAGGGTCACAAGCCTGACGCTGGAGCTCTCCCGTTGGAGTTTGCACTCGCCAGACCCGTCTTCACCACCAATTCGAGAAGGGCCGAGTCATGTAGCGGGATGCAAATGCCCTGTTTGCGTCGCCATCGATGTCGACGGGCCAACGACGACCACCGGACATGAGGCCAGCTGAACGCATCGACGAAGAAACGATCCTGCTCCCCTTTCGTGATCCTCCTCGAGACCGGCCGCGCCTACGACCAGGAGGTCGGCGCCCTGACTGGCGTCGACGAGTGCCTTCACTGCCGACACGCCGCTGACAGCGTCCACGCTGGAGGAACGAAGCACTGCTTCCTCAGTTGCCCAATTGAGGGCCGTTGCGTCGTGGCGACCCTTCTCGACTTCGACCACGATGCGCGAATCAGAACCTGAAGCATGGGGCTGCGCCAATTCGTGGACGATCACCACCGGGCATCGCGCCTCGCGCGCGCATGATCGACTGACTGAGCCGAGAAGGAACTCGCTCAACGATCCCGCCCCCCGGGCACCCACTACCAAGAGATCGGTCACTTCGCTGACCCCCATGAGCGTCTTCGCAACAGGACCGATCACTACCTCACCCCGGACGACAACCGTGGGATCAAACTCCTCGGCCTCCTCGACCGCCTCGTCGAGCTTCTCCTGGAACTCTGTCAGCGTGTTACCCACAGTCCAATCGAAATCGACGTCGCTCCCCGGAGGGGCGACGCAGACGAGTCGCAGTACGGCCTCACGCAACTTCGCCTCGCCCAGCGCCCATTTCAGCGCATTCTTCGAATACTCGGAGCCGTCAACACCGACCACGATCTCTCGCTCGTTGCTGAATACTTTGGTCACTCGTACGGACCTGGACATGCGGACTCCTTCGACGGCGCCACCAGGGCGGCTACGTTCACTCCTCTACTCCGTGATCCTCGATCCTTGGTCCGAACGTCATCAAGAAGAGAGGCGGCTCGGTCAGGAACGACTACATCAGCGCTGCCGCACCTTCTGGGGCCCGGCTCGAGGGATTCGACAATTGGCTCAACGAGCGATGACGACCTTGAGCGCACCTGTCTCCGAGGCGCGCCCGAAGACGTCATATGCCTCAAGCATCTGGTCCAGTTCGAAATGATGACTGACGAACCGTTCAACATCCACCTGATGCGACGCGACGAGCCGCAAGAGGGTCGGTGTCGAGTAGGTGTCCACAAGTCCGGTCGTCACTGTCACGTCGCGGATCCAGAGCGATTCCAGGTGAAGCGTCGCCGGCTTACCGTGGACACCGATGTTCGCTACGTGACCGCCGGGCCGGACCAGCTCGGTACAAAGCTCGAAGCTTTGAGGTACACCCACGGCCTCAATGGCGACGTCAGCCCCAAGACCATCCGTCAGCGAGCGCACGATGGCGAGGGCATCTTCCCTCCCGTTGTTCACTGTGACATCGGCACCAAAATGCTTGGCCGCCTCAAGCCGTGCGTCGGCCAGGTCGATCGCGACCACATGGCTCGGAGAGAACAACCTTGCGGCCAAGATCGCAGAAAGACCGATGGGGCCAGCACCGACGATTGCGACCGTGTCGCCAGGCTGTACGTGCCCATTGAGGACGCCGACCTCATAGGAGGTGGGGAGAATATCCGCCAGCATGAGGATCTCTTCGTCAGTTGCACCTTCGGGCACCACGTAGGTTGAGGTATCGGCAAAAGGAACCCGCACCAACTCAGCCTGCGTTCCGTCGATGAGGTGCCCGAGAATCCACCCCCCTCCGCCGAGGCATTGCCCATAGCGGCCTTCCCGACAGAAGCGGCAGCGACCGCATGCGGAGATGCACGAAACGAGCACCCGGTCCCCCACCTGTCGCGTCTTGACCCCAGAGCCAACCTCGACCACGGTGCCGACGGCTTCATGACCGAGTATCCGACCTGGCGTCGTCTCGGGTACGTCGCCCTTGAGGATATGGAGATCCGTGCCACAGATCGTGGTGGCATCCACCCGAACGATGGCATCGCCGTCGTCCTGAATCACTGGGTCGGGTACTTCCTTCCAACTCTTCTCCCCTGGTCCTTCGTAGACAAGCGCCTTCACCGTGATCTCCTCCGCATTGCGTCTGTTGCCCCATCATGCGGGCAAGCCTTTGGGGGTCACTAGGGCCGAAGGTCCTCCACGGGCTCCGAGTGGCAAAGACGACACCTGCGCGTGGATCAGCGTGTGAACAACCAGGCAAGGAGACATGCATAACGTTTGAGGTGGTCATCACCGACGTACGCCTCGAGCACATGCTCATGGGCTCTCCGGCCGAGGTCGGCGGCGAATTCCGGCTGTGCCAGGAGATCACAGAGCGTGTTCCCGAAGACATACAGGTCCGACGGGTTCTCAAGGAGGATCCCGGTTCCCGGCGGGATCTGGGTCGCCATGCCCCCCACGCCAGAAGCGATGACGGCCTTGGACTTCCACATGGCCTCGGTAACAGTGAGGCCGAAACCTTCAGCCAGGCTCTTTTGCACAATCACCGTCGCGTACCGCTGAATGGCGTTCACCATTGTTGCGTTCTCGTCGACGTCATCCATCGGTAGCGTGACGAGGTAAATCAACCGACGCTCGTCAAGGGGGAGGTCGTTCCAGGCCGACAGGCACTCGTCAAATACTGCAGCGTCTTCGGGATCATCGGACACTCGATGCGGGGAAGGACCAACGAGAACGAGCTGAGCCTCGACGCGGCCGGCTACATGAGCAGCGAAACCAGTCATGACCCCTTTCATGTCCTTCAATCGGTCCCAACGGGACACTTGGACAACCACGGGAATGCTGGAATCAAGTGGCATATCGTCGACCGAGACAATCGCAGCCTCTCGTTTGACCAGTCCCCTGGTGCCATCCCGTCGAGAAAACGAGGCGGGGGCATCGCCATCGACTCCAGCGAGGAGTCCGATTCGTCGAAGCGTTCGCAGCACTCCCTCGTCGTCGATCTCCTCGTTCTTCGGGCAGAATGGGTCAATCGAAGGCGGAATGATCCAGACCATCGACTCCTCCATCCATGAAGGGGCGAAGGAGCGTAAGGAAAATACGTAGGCGCTGCAGGCGGTGAGGTGAGGCCGCAAGAACGACCACGCTTGCTCCGTCCACTCGTTGCTTTGCTCATGCCCCACGTGACATCGCCAGACAACGTTCGCCCCTGCCTCTGCGATCGGTGCCGCCAAGCCGGCGGTCTGAGGATCGTGAAGAAGAACGACATCGCCGGGCCGGATGAGGCTGATCACGCTCCGCGCGTTCGCGTCCGTGATCTTGGAGTAGTGAGCAGTCTCGTCGGCGCCTAGCTGACCCCCGTCGCCGGCAGACCCGTGCAGACGATTATGGATCCGCTTGGTAATGACAAAGAACTCGGGGTCCCCGCGCATGACCAGCCAGTGCACATCCAGACCGGCGTCAAGGGTGTACCCCACGAGCACCTGGAGCATTTCGGCGACACCTCCGCCGTGTGCGGTCGAGCTGATGTTCCAGACCGCCCTCCCCTCGAGCTTTGCGCTGGTCGCTGCGGCCGCACGGGTCAGATCTTCATAGCGTTCCTTCCCGATGAGAGGCTCCAGACTGGTCATGGGGCGTCTGGGCACGAAGATCTCGTGGAGAGGAAATTCCGGGTACGACGGATCGCGAAATTGCAAGTGCCCATCTTGCCAGACGGCACACGTCGGCCCGGACGATACCCGCGCTAACCACGCGAAGCCGATGAGCAGAGCTCTGGTCCGCCAGGAATCGCACCACCTCCTGAGGGTCATCCAGGCAGTTCTAAGGACGAGCGCTCGCGATGTGGGGACGGTGGCGCGGGAGACATGGGCGTCAGGCTCTCCGGCGGAGTGACCTTCGGCCCTACTCCGTTCGCCGTCGTGTCTCCACTATGAGGTGAGAGGGATCGATCGATCCCACAAGAGGAGCTGAAGCGATGGGGAGTGCAATGACGGTTCGGCTTGCGATAAATGGATTCGGGCGTACCGGGCGTTCCTTCTTGAGAGCTGCGTTGCAGCCTGCGCATGACGTGGAGATCGTGGCCATCAACGATCTCGGCTCTCCGACGGCACTTGCCCGACTCTTCGCTCGCGACTCAGTGCACGGTCCTTATCCCGAACCAGTCCACGTCGAGGGCGACACGATGGTCGTAGGTCATCGCCGTATCAAGATGCTGGCGGAATCCGAGGCAAAAGCTCTCCCGTGGCAGGAGCTCGCAATCGATGTTGTCGTCGAGTCGACCGGGAAGTACACCAAGCGAGAGAAGGCCACGCAACACCTCGAAGCAGGTGCGACCCGGGTCGTGATATCTGCCCCCGCCGACAATCCCGACGCAACGTTCGTCATCGGGGTGAACGAGGATCAGTACGATCCGCAGCGACACTTCATCATCTCCAATGCTTCTTGCACGACGAACTGCCTGGCCCCCCTGGCCAAGGTCCTCGATGATGCCTTCGGCATCGAAGACGGCTTCATGACGACCGTTCATGCGTACACGGACGATCAGAGCCTCGTCGACGCGTTGCACAAGGACCCACGACGAGCCCGCGGCGCGGCGATCAACATTGTCCCGACGACTACCGGAGCGGCCAAGGCGACCGGACTCGTCCTCCCGAGCGTGGCGGGAAGCCTCGATGGTTTGGCGCTTCGTGTCCCGGTTCCGGACGCGTCGATCACTGATCTCGTGGCGAACCTGCGCTCGACGCCGGGCGCTGCCGAGATCAACGACGCGTACCGGGCCGCTGCCGAGGCAGGGCCACTCGCCGGCGTCCTCGAATACTCGGACGAGCCGCTCGTTTCGAGCGACATCATCAACTCGACTGCCTCCTGCGTCTTCGACTCGGGACTCACGATGGCCCACGGCCACCTCGTCAAGGTCCTCGGTTGGTACGACAATGAGACGGGGTATTCGAGCCGCCTCGCCGACCTGGCGGTGCTTGTGGGCGCCGCGCCGAAACCTAGTCGCTGAGAGCGAGCGTCAGCCATGTTCCAAGTACGTTTCCATGGCCGGGGTGGACAAGGCGTTGTCACCGCTGCTGAGATCCTGTCAGTGGCGGCCTTCGCCGAAGGTCGCCACGCACAGGCATTCCCGAGCTTCGGATCGGAACGGATGGGTGCACCAGTGGTCTCGTTCTGCCGCATCGACGACCTCCCGATCCGCACCCGGGAGCCAGTCATGGCGCCGGATGCGCTCGTCGTTCAAGACGTCACGCTGATCCACCAGGTTGACCTCTTCGCTGGTCTTTCCTCGCAGGGATACGTTCTCGTCAACACATCGCAGCGCTTCGACGAGCTGGAATTCGGCAGTTTCTTCGACGATTCCAGTCGCGACCGCCTGCGTACGTGTCCAGCGACCGAGCTTGCGCTCGAGCAGCTCGGCCGACCCCTGCCGAATGGCGCCCTGCTCGGCGGTTTCGCCGCACTCACCGGTGAAATCACCCTTGAAGCGATCGACTGGGCCATCCGCCAGCGGTTCTCCGGGAACGTCGGTGAATGCAACGTCGCCGCAGCGAGAGCGACCTTTCGCTTCGTCACGCTCGAAACTGAAAGGCTCACCCATGCGCCGACAGATTGAAGGCTCCCGCGCAGTCGCAGAAACGGTCGCCCTTTGTCGACCCGAGGTCGTATGTGCGTATCCGATCTCTCCCCAGACCCACATCATCGAGGGAATCGGTGCGATGGTGAAGTCGGGCGCACTATCGCCGTGTGAGTTCATCAACGTCGAGTCTGAGTTCGCGGCGATGTCCGTCTCGATCGGCGCCTCAGCGGCGGGCGCGCGCGCCTACACCGCAACCGCAAGCCAAGGGCTCCTCTTCATGATCGAAGCGGTCTACAACGCCGCGGGTCTGGGCCTGCCAATCGTCATGACTCTCGCAAACCGGGCGATCGGTGCGCCGATCAATATCTGGAATGACCACAGTGACGCCATGGCCGTGCGCGATGCAGGCTGGATCCAACTCTTCGCCGAGACGAACCAGGAGGCGGCGGACCTGCACATTCAGGCCTTCCGCCTCGCCGAGGAGCTCTCCCTGCCGGTCATGGTGTGCATGGACGGCTTCATCCTGACCCATGCCGTCGAAGGCATCGACATGCCCGAGCAGGCCACGGTCGACGCCTTCCTCCCGCCTTACGAGCCGCGTCAGATTCTCGATCCGCAAGATCCGGTCTCCATCGGTGCCATGGTCGGCCCAGAGGCATTCGAGGAGGTTCGCTACCTCGTCACATCTCCGCCAACTCGACGCGCTTGAACGGATTCCCGCCCTCGCCAACGAATTCAGCGCTTCCTTCGGGCGCACCAGCGGGGGCCTGCTCCACACCTATCGGACCGAAGACGCCGAGACGATCGTCGTCGCACTCGGATCGGTCCTCGGCACCATCAAAGACGCCACCGATGCCCTCCGAGCTGCCGGCGAGCGTGTCGGCGTCGTCGGCATCACGTCGTTCCGGCCATTCCCGCACGACGCCGTGCGCGACGCACTGTCTGGAGCCCGGAGAGTCGTCGTCGTGGAGAAGGCATTCAGTGTCGGATTCGGCGGCGTGCTCTCGACCGACGTGGCGATGGCGACACACGACGTGGACCTCTCGCTCCGCACAGTGGTCGCCGGCCTCGGGGGTCGGGCGATCACCCAGCGCTCGCTCGAGGGGATGCTCGCTGACGCGACAAATGAGCGGCTCGACCGCCTCACCTTCCTCGACCTCGACCATGAGATCGTCGAGCGAGAGCGTGCCCGTGTGGCTGGCATCGCGACGCTCGGGTCCTACGGCCGAGAACATCCTTCGCGACCTTGGCACCGTCGCGTCCCGGATCGGTTGAGGAGGCTCCATGACCAGCCAACCCGTGCGCTTCTATCAAGTCGGGAGCTTCGCCGTCGGCAACCGCCTCGTTGACCAGGAGAACCGGACCGTCCAGTCCCGGATTGACCGGAGCAACTCGCTCGACTCTGGACATCGAGCCTGTCAAGGCTGCGGCGAGGCGCTCGGCGCCCGCTACGCACTCGACGCCGCGATGCGAGCGACGAACGGCCAACTGATCGCGGTCAACGCGACCGGCTGCCTCGAGGTTTTCTCCACCCCCTACCCCGAGACCTCGTGGCGGATCGCCTGGCTCCACTCACTCTTCGGCAACGCCCCAGCGGTGGCAACCGGGGTCGCGGCCGCACTGAAGGTGAAGGGAAACCACGATGTGCGGGTCGTCGCCCAGGCCGGTGACGGCGGGACGGTCGACATCGGGTTCGGCTGTCTCTCGGGAATGTTCGAGCGCAACGACGACGTACTGTTCATCTGCTACGACAACGAGGCCTACATGAACACCGGCGTGCAGCGCTCCGGCGCCACGCCACCTGCGGCTCGCACGGCGACGACCGAGGCCATTGGCCCTGAACCGGGCAACGTCTTCGGACAAGGCAAAGACCTTCCCCGTCTCGCCATGGCCCATGGCATTGCCTATGTCGCCACTGCGACGGTCGCCGACCTCCATGATCTCGAAGCCAAGGTCGAGCGGGCGATGGAGTTCCACGGGGCCCGATACCTGCACATCCTCGTCCCTTGCCCGCTCGGCTGGGGCTCGGCCCCGAGCGACACGATCCGGGTGGCACGGCTCGCCTGCGAGACCGGGCTCTTTCCGGTCTTCGAGGCCGAATACGGCGAGGTCACCGCCGTATCCTCGATCCGCCATCGCATGCCAGTCGAGTCCTACCTCTCGATCCAAAGTCGCTACGCCCACCTCTTCGGCGAGCACGGACGACCCGACATCGTGGCGCGCATCCAGGCGATCGCCGACCACAACATCTCGACGTATGGCCTTCTCGAGGAGCCACAACCCGAGATGGAGCACGATGGGGTTGAAGCCATGAAGAAGCTTCCATTCGCCATCACGCTCGAAGTTGGATCGAGTCACGCCAACCAGACCGGTTCGTGGCGGGTCGAGCGACCCGTTTACGTCGATCGGGTTCCTCCTTGCAACAATGCCTGCCCCGCCGGCGAGAACATCCAACGCTGGCTCTACGACGCCGAGCCCGGTGACTACGAGACGGCCTGGCGCAGATTGGTCGAGGACAACCCGTTCCCTGCCGTCATGGGCCGCATCTGCTATCACCCGTGCGAGACGGCGTGCAATCGCGCCCAACTCGACGAGGCGGTCGGAATCAACGCGATCGAGCGTTTCTTGGGCGATCTCGCGATCGAGCGAGGGTGGGCGCTGCCGCCGCCCGGCACCGATACCGGGAAGCGGGTCCTCGTCGTTGGGGGCGGGCCCGTCCGGGCTGAGTGCGGCATATCACCTTCGCCGCCTCGGCCATGAGATCCGACTCGTCGACTCCGCACCAAAGCTTGGCGGCATGATGCGCTATGGCATTCCGGCCTACCGCCTGCCCCGAGCTGTCCTCGATGCCGAGATGGAGCGCATCATCGCCCTGGGTGTCGACGTCGAGGTCGACCACACTGTTCGCGACATCGAGACGCGAGCGGCAAGAGGGCGCATTCGACGCAGTCTTCCTCGCCGTCGGCGCCCAGCTCTCTCGACGGGTTGAGATTCCGGCTGGCGACTCCTCGCACATTCTCAACGCGGTGTCGCTTCTGCACCGGGTGGCGGAGGACGACCCCCCGCTGCTCGGGCGACGCGTCGCAATCTACGGAGGCGGGGACACCGCCCTCGATGCGGCGCGCACCGCGCGGCGTCTGGGAGCCACCGACGCCGTCATCGTCTATCGCCGCAACCAGGAGCGCATGCCGGCTCATCCGGACGAGCTCGCTGAAGCAGTCGAGGAAGGCGTCACAATGCGCTGGCTCTCAACGGTGAGCCGCGTCGAAGGCAAGCAACTCGTGCTCGAGAAGATGCGTCTCAACGACAGTGGCTTCCCCGAGCCGACCGGTGAGTTCGAAACGCTCGACGCCGACTCGCTCGTCCTCGCCCTCGGTCAGGATACCGACCTCTCGCTCCTCGCAGGCGAAACGGGAGTCACGATCGAAGACGGTGTGGTCGAGGTCTCCCCGGCAATGATGGCGGATCCAAATGGCATTTTCGCCGGTGGCGATGCCGTACCGTCTGAGCGCACAGCGACGGTGGCCATCGGGCACGGCAAGCGAGCCGCCCTCGGCATCGACGCCTACCTCGCCGGACGCGAGCTGATCGAACCGACCCGAGGCGAGCTGGCGACGTTCGAGCGACTCAACTCTTGGTACTACGCCGATGCGCCACGGGCACACCGGCCAGAACTCGACGTGGCCCGGCGCCAGAACACCTTCGAGGAGGTCGTCGGAGGCCTCACCGAGGAGAACGCGCTGTTCGAGGCTCGGCGGTGTCTCTCGTGCGGCAACTGCTTCGAATGCGACAACTGCTTCGGTGTCTGCCCGGACAATGCAGTTATCAAGCTCGGCGACGCGCCGCATTACAAGTTCGACTACGACTTCTGCAAAGGCTGCGGCATCTGTGCCCAAGAATGCCCGTGTGGCGCGATCGAGATGCGACCAGAGCGAGCCTGACACATGCGTACTCGCCTACGATCACCCCACCTGTGGCACCCTTATCGGGTCGCTGACGCGAGGGCCGCCCATGATGTATGAGGATGTGCAACGAGGCGTTGCCTTCGATCGCCAACGTGCACTACTGCCGATCCTGGAGGATCTGCCTCCACTCAGAGGACGACGCGTGCTCGTCCGGTCCGATCTCAATGCTCCACTGCGGGCAACACCAAGCGGCGGATTCGAGGTGGCGGACGACTTTCGTCTCCGCTCGTCGGTTCCCACGCTGGAATGGCTGTGCGCGAACGGTGCGTCCGTAACGGTCTGCAGCCACCTGGGGCGCCCCAAGGGAAAGGTGGATCCCCGTTACGTCATGGCACCGGTCCGCGAGGCGCTCTCGGCGATGGTGCCAGGCGTCACGGTGATGGAGAATTTGCGCTTCGACCCGGGCGAAGAGGCCAATGATCCAGAGTTCGTTCGCCGCCTCGTCGACGGATTTGACTATTACGTCAACGATGCCTTTGGCGCCTGCCACCGCAGCCACGCGTCGATTGTCGGGCCTCCCGCCCTCCTGCCCAGCGCTGCGGGACGGCTACTGCAACGCGAGGTCGAGGCCCTTTCCCGTATCTTGGTCGATCCAGCCCGACCCTTCGTAGCCGTGGTGGGCGGCGCGAAGGTCTCCGACAAACTCGGCGTTCTGCGCTCGCTGGGTGAACGGGTCGACCACCTCATGCTCGGCGGTGCCATGTGCTTCACATTCCTCGCCGCGCTCGGGCACGAGGTCGGCGCCTCCCACCTCGAACCGGAATTCTTCGAGGAGGCGCGCTCACTCCTGCGCTCGCAGTCCGTTCTCGAGCTCCCAACCGACCTCGTCGGTCTTTCTCCAGGCGGGAGACTGGGGATCGGAGGAGCCCCGACAGGTGACGACGCAGCAATTCGGTGTCGAACTCCTTCCAGGTTGGCAGGGGGTTGACATCGGTCCAGCCACCTGTGCGAGCTTCGCCGGGACCATCGGCCGCGCTCGGACGGTCCTATGGAATGGACCGATGGGGGTATGTGAGGACCGTCGATTTGCGGAAGGTACCCGCGCCATCGCCGAAGCAGTCGCCTCGTGTCCGGGTTTCACCGTGGTGGGTGGCGGTGAGACCGCGGCCGCCGTCCACAACTTCGGCCTGGAAGGTCGCATCGATCACATGTCGAGTGGCGGCGGCGCGACACTCGAACTGCTCGAGAAAGGGGACCTACCCGGACTGGCTGCGCTGCGATCGAGCGGGTTCCTCCGCGCCGCTAGGGTCGCGTTTGATTCTTTCCACGCTCCGACGCCGTACGTTGCCGTTCTCGTCCCTCGGCCAGCCCGCGGAATGGCCCCGCCTTTATGGTCCTGCAGGTCGCGCTGCGTCGTCAACGTTCCAACTGGGCCCAGGAACGCTGTCAGACGCCATCTCGACGGTCTTCGAGCTCGAGCACTTTCCGAGTCGTCTTCACCACAGTGTCGGGATTGAGACTCATGGAGTCGATACCGAGCTCGACGAGGTATTCGGCCATGTCCGGATAATCTGACGGTGCCTGCCCGCACAGTCCCGAGTGGATTTGATTACGCCGGCAACCCTCGACGGCCAGCCGGATCATCTCCTTGACGCCCTCATCACGCTCGTCGTAGTCGAACGCCACGATCTCACTGTCCCGATCCACTCCCAAGGTAAGCTGAGTGAGGTCGTTCGAGCCGATCGAGAAGCCGTCAAAGTACTTGGCAAAGCGGTCGATCAGAATGACGTTGTTAGGGATCTCACACATCGCGTAGACCTCGAGGCCGTTCTCCCCACGCGGTGAGCCCGAGCTCGGCCATTCGCGCCAGCACCTGCTCTGCTTCGGCGACGCGCCGAACGAAGGGGAGCATGAGCACGACATTCGTGAGGCCCATCTCCTCGCGCACCCTCTTCATGGCCTTGCACTCGAGTGCGAATCCCTCGGCATACGCCGGATGCGCGTAGCGCGAAGCACCACGAAATCCGAGCATCGGATTGTTCTCCGATGGCTCGAAGTCCGCTCCACCGAGAAGACTGGCGTATTCATTCGTCTTGAAGTCCGACATGCGCACGATGACAGGCTTGGGCCAGAATGCCGCTGCGATCGTGCCAATGCCTTCCGAGAGCCGCTCCACGAAGAAATGCTCACCGTCGGGATAGTGACGAATCAACCGTTCCAGAGCTGCCGCGATCCTCGAGGCTGGTCACCTTCTCCGGATGCAGGAGCGCAAGCGGGTGGGCGCGAATCGACTCACTGATGATGAACTCCATGCGCGCCAGACCCACGCCATCGTTGGGCAGCAGCGACGTCTTGAAGGCGAGATCGGGATTGCCGAGGTTGATCATGATCTTGGTCTTCGGACGAGCGAGATCCCCCACATCGCTACGTTCGATATGGAAGCCCACCTGACCCTGGTACACCCGTCCGGTAGTCGCCCTCTGCGCACGAGACCGTCACGGACGCACCGCTCGGCACCGCGGTCGTGGCGGTCCCCGCACCGACCACGGCCGGAACGCCCAGTTCCCGGGCGATAATCGCGGCGTGACAGGTCCGCCCGCCGCGGTTGGTGACGATCGCCGCAGCGGTCTTCATCACCGGCTCCCAGTCCGGACTCGTCGAATCCGCCACCAGGACCTCGCCGGGCCGAAACTCCGCGAGGCGCGCCACGCTCTCGATAACTCGCGCCGTTCCTGATGCGATCTTCTCCCCGACTGCTCTCCCTTCGGCGATGACCTCTCCGCTGCCTTCGAGCACGTACGTCTCGAGGGACCGACTGTTCCGCTGGGAAGCCACCGTCTCGGGGCGCGCCTGAACGATGTAGAGCTTGCCGTCGACGCCGTCCTTCGCCCATTCCATGTCCATCGGCCGACCGTAGTGAGCCTCGATGTCGATGGCGCTGTCCGCCAGCTCGAGCACATCGGCATCGCGTCAAGGAGAACCGCTCACGGTCGATCTTCGGTGTCGGAACGTTGCGCGTGGTGTACTTGGTTTCTCCCTCGACGAAGACCATCTTCACGGCCTTGTCGCCCAGACGGCGGCGGAGCACGGCACGGTGTCCCGCCGAAAGGGTCGGCTTGTGGACATAGAACTCGTCGGGGTCGACCGCTCCCTGCACGACGTTCTCACCGAGTCCATAGGAGCCGGTGATGAACACGACATCGCGAAAGCCCGACTCGGTGTCGAGGGAGAACATCACGCCTGCGAGGCGAGAGGTCCGAACGCACCATCTTCATGACGCCGATCGAGAGCGCCACCTTGTAAGTGATCAAAGCCCTGGTCAATGCGGTAGTGGATGGAACGGTCGGTGAAGAGGCTGGCGAAGCATCGTCGGCAGGCGTCGAGCAGACTCTCCTCGCCGTAGACGTTCAGGAAAGTGTCCTGTTGGCCGGCGAAGCTCGCGGTCGGCAGGTCTTCGGCCGTCGCCGAAGATCGCACCGCAAGGCTCACATCTTCGCCGTACTCATCCTTGAGGCGCCGATAGCCCGACAAGGATCTCGTCCGCCAGATCATCGGGCAGACCTGCGCCGTAGACGATCTCCCGAGCGCGCTTGCCCCGCCGTGCCAGGTCAGCAACGTCACTCGGGACGAGACCGTCAAGCGCCTCGTGGAGGGCCTTCACCGCCCCCGTCTCTTCGAGCATGTAGCGGTAGGCCGCTGCGGTGATGGCGTAGCCGTTCGGGATCAATACGCCCTTGCCGGAGAGCTTCTGGTACATCTCGCCGAGGGAGGCGTTCTTCCCTCCGACCAAGGACACGTCCTCGATACCGAACTCCTCGAAGAACTTGACATAGATTGGGTTCGTCATGATCGTTCCTCCTCTTGCGACAGCAGGCCTACGTTGTCCAGGAGCCCGGGACCTCGTGGCCAGAAGGAACCACTACCTCCAGCACATCCGTACCTCCGGTTCCTCGACGCTGAGATCCGCCATTTGACCCTGACGTGCTCTCCAACGCATTCCAGGTGTTCTACTCAGGGTGCATCGGTCACGCAGATGCCGATAGGGCCATTGGTCCTTGAGGACACGCCAGGAAGCCCTCGGATGCAAGAGCCACTGGTGACAAATCGGCCAACACCAGGAGGGCGACAAGGGACTTCTGGCCCCGGTATGCGGGGGGGCCGGGTGGGAGCGGCATGGTGGGACCTACGGCCCTATGCAGTACAGAGCGCGAAGAGTTTGATGATGGCATGTGCGCGTGGGATGTCATAAGTGTCGGCGACACGGCGACGGATGTCTTCATCCGACTGATCGAGGGCAGAATAAAGGCGATCGAGGACACGTCGGGGCGTTGGCTCATGTTCCCGTACGGTGACAAGTTGCCGTTCGATCATACGCAAACGGTCGAATCAGGTGGCAATGCCGCGAACGCTGCGGTCGCATTCTCCCGGTTGGGTCTTGCGACCACGTTTGCCACCCATGTGGGTGATGACCAGGTGGGACGGGATATCCAACTCGCACTCCGAAGGGAAGGCGTTGACACACATCTCTTGAGAGTGGATCCGGGCGTGCCCAGCAATCGGAACTTCGTTCTTTGGTTCGGGGACGATCGAACGATCCTCGTCCGTCACCAGATCTACGACTATCACTGGACGCATCTACGGCCGAGTGAAATTCCTCGGTGGCTCTATCTGAGCTCGGTAGGTTCTGACGCGCCCCCAGTATTACAATCAGCTGGCCGAGTGGCTTGAAACTGAGCCGACCGTCCGCTTCGCATTTCAGCCGGGCACTTTTCAGATTGCTCTCGGAACACCATCACTCGCGGCCCTTTATCGCCGAGCCGACCTCCTCGTGTGCAATCGGGAGGAGGCCGTAGAGATAAGTGGTGGGGATAGTCAGGACATAGCCGATCTACTCGAGCGCCTCCACGGGTTGGGGGCACGCACGGTCGTTATTACCGACGGGCCCGAAGGGGCATTCGCCTCGGATAAGACAGCCCGCTATTGCGTTCCCTCCTACCCCGACCCTGCCCCGCCGACCGACCGCACGGGTGCCGGAGACGCCTTCACCGCCACACTGGTGGCGGCCCTCTGCAAAGGGCACCCGCTCGACGAAGCACTCGCCTGGGCCCCTATCAATGCCATGAGCGTCGTCCGGCACGTCGGATCGCAGGCGGGCCTCCTCGGGGAAAAGGAGGTGAAGAACTGGCTCGAACATGCTCCGGACGACTACGTCGTCAGCAAGTGGTGAGAAGGAACACGTTCCACACACGCTCCTCCCGAGGTCTTCCACTGCGTGAAGTGGTCTGCCTCCACTCAAATGCGCGCGTGTCCTACACGGGTCGGCGGCAACTGCAGCATGAGACCGTTCTACCGAAGGAGCGGGGGCCTGATCACTTCGGAGGACCTGCAGCGCAGAAAGAACCCCTCCGGCCGTGTTCAAGCCTTGCGCGTCGATGAGTGCCACCGGGAGTTGCCCCATCATTGCGGTTGACCTCGGTGGTACCAACCTCAGAGTTGCGCTCGTCGACGACGATGGGACAGTACTCGTGCGGCACAGAGTTCCAACACCGACGCAGGGCTCGATCACCGATGCCATTGCCGAGCTCATCGCCCAACTCGACTGCGATCCTGGCTATCCGGCTGTCGTCGCCGTTCCGGGCCTGGTCGACTATGGACACCGGCGCGCACTATGGGCGCCCCACCTGCCATCCGGGTGGGTGACCGAGCTCGCCGAGGACAACCTCAGTGCCCGATTGTGCCGGCAGGTGTCCATCGCCAACGACGCAGATCTCGCCGCGGTCGGTGAGACGTACTTCGGCGCCGGGAGAAATGGCACTGACGTGGTCTTCCTGACCGTCTCAACAGGCATCGGCGCCGGGGTGCTCCTGAACCGCCGCTTGGTCCGCGGACGGCGATCGGTGGCGGAGATCGGCCATACGATCATCGATCGTCACGCCTTCTCCAATGGGCAGCCCGCGACACTCGAAGAACTGGCCTCAGGGAGCAGTGTCCCGCGCCTGACTCAAATCGCCGCGGTACCCGCCCACACCGGTGAGCAGCTCGAGGCACTCGAAGAGAGCGGCGACGATCGCGCCATCGCAGTCTGGATGCAGATGGTCGAAAGTGTCACGATCGGCATCATCAACCTCGCATGGTGCTACGGACCCGACCTGATCATCATCGGTGGCGGGATCGGCCGGGAACATCCTCTCCTGGACCCAGTGCGAAGGAGATTGAGCCAAATCGCGCCGACGATCGCCATGACGTTCTCCCTGGTAGAGGAGGAACTCGTCGACGATGCAGGCCTCAGCGGTGCCGCCGCCTGGGGTAGGGCGACACAAACTGAGTCACATGAACGCATCTGATGACGCTCAGTCCATATGCATGGTGCCGTGGTGCAGGAACCGTGTATGCCACGACAGTGCCTCATCGAGCATGTGGGGCGTGTGCTTGCCGGGGGCAGTCGCCACGGCTCTTTCAAAATAATCCAGAAGCGCTTCCCGATAATCCGGATGGGAACACTGTTCGATCACGAGTCTGGCACGATGCTGGGGGGCTAATCCTCGTAGGTCCGCCACCCCCTGCTCCGTGATGATGACATGGACATCGTGCTCAGTGTGATCGATATGACTGACCATTGGGACGATACAAGAGATGGTCCCATTCTTCGCCGTCGACGGCGTTACGAACAATGAAATATAGGCATTTCGAGCAAAGTCCCCCGACCCTCCAATCCCATTTAGGATACTCGAGCCCATAATGTGCGTCGAGTTCACATTCCCGTAAATGTCGGCTTCGATCATCCCATTCATGGCGAGGCAACCAAGTCGACGAATGACCTCCGGATGATTGCTGATCTCTTGAGAGCGCAGCACGATGCGCCCTCGATAAGAGGCGATATCTCTTTGCAACCCTGCAATTGCATCGTCGCTCAGCGCAAATGCTGTAGCGGATGCCGACACCAATGTGCCCGACTGCAGCATCTGCAACATGCCATCCTGGATCACTTCGGTGTAGGCGGTAAGCGCCCGAAACGGACCGTTGTCCAGCTCGGAGAGAACCGCATTGGAAACATTGCCGACGCCGGACTGCAGCGGAAGCAAGCTAGGCGGGAGCCGACCCTTTGCAACTTCATGAGAAAGAAACTCAACGACGTGTCCCGCGATGGAGACTGACTCGTCGTCCGTCGCTTTGAACTGCGTATGGCGATCAGGTCTCTCGGTTCGGACCACCGCCACGATCTTGTCGTGCGGGCAAAAGAGGTACGGCTGCCCGATGCGATCGTCCGGTCTGAGAATCGGTATCGGCTTTCGATCCGGAGGAAGGGCTGTGCCGTAGTAGATGTCATGCATACCTTCGAGCTCCTCGGGTTGCCAGGAGTTCACCTCCAGAATCACCTTGTCTGCCAAGTCGAGCCATGTCTTGTTGTTGCCTACCGACGAGGAGGGTATGAGCGCACCGTCGGGCGTGATCCCTGATACTTCGATCAAGGCCATATCAAGGTGACCGAAGAAGCCTTCCCAGGCCATCTGGGCTACATGGGAGAGGTGCACGTCGAGATACTCCATCTCGCCCGCATTGATCTTCGCCCGACTGATCGGATCGGACATGTAGGGCAAGCGGAGGTCGATACCATCGACGGCTGCGAGGGCGCCGTCCAGATCGGGACCCGTCGATGCACCCGTCCAGACGCTCACGGTGAAGGGTGCTCCCCGCCCGTGAGCCTCGCCGATGCGTCGTGCCAGGGCTTGGGGCACCTCTTTTGGGTACCCGGACCCGGTGAACCCGCTCATCCCGATGGTCGAACCGTTCAAGATCAGCGCAGCCGCCTCATCTGGCGTCATCACCTTGCCCGCGAGATCCAGACTTCGAATTCGATTTGCCATGATGACAACTCTCGCGCACCAAGAGAGATCGCATTGGGCGATCCGCCGGGATTCGCACCACGCCTCCCGCCGACGACATCCCTCCCTGCTGGGGCCTTTCGGCCCTACTGGAGCCTGACGGGCACCGCCATGCTGAGAGAGTGGGTGTCGTCCGGTGTGCATTTGGCAGTGATCGCTACGAGGGTCTCAGAGGCCCTCTGCGCGACGCACGATCCGCCCTCGTGTCGAATTTGAAGCACCGCTGTGTGGACTGATTTCGGAATGAAAGGACGGAGCCATGGCAGCTACAGAGTCGGACGGGATCAGCATTACCGGTCGCACTACATTCAAGGAAATCGGCAACAGGATCGAAGTGGAGTGGCAACTGGATGCCCAGCCGGATCTTGAATGGGCCGAGATATTTGAGATCGACCGCAGTAGCGGACCGCCAAGGAACTCTGGAGTGGGTGCGAGGAGGGGGTCCCGATGTGATCGGAACTGTCGTTCGATGGTTCGTTCCAATCCCCCGGATTGACGATGCGGATGCCGAAGTACGCTATCGAGTCTCCGTGGCCAACCAGAGATGCGAAAGAGCCTCGACCCAACCCTGAGGCCATTACTGCGACGACTCTGAGGCGGCCCGCCGAGTTGGGATGTCGTCTGGACGGATTGCCCTCGATCAGGCTCTCTCGGACCAGCTAACAAGAGGTTGCAGGAGGCGTGTCTTCTTGCGCTGATGGCGGGACATGCGTCGGAGAATGTTGTCGAGAACGACAATGGCAGAGTCGATGTGCGGGCCTTTGTTGAACATCACACACTCGGCTCTTTGGCTCATCGCCGCGTCGGTGACTTCGGCACGAGATGGCTTGCCGGTGCGTGCCAGTTGGTCGAGAACCTCTGTGGCCCAGACAACCGGGAGGTGTGCGGCTTCGCAGAGCCAGAGGATCTCCTCTTGGCACCTCGGCAAGGCGCTCGTATCCAGCCTCTACGGCCAAATCTCCTCGAGCGATCATTACTCCGACGAGTGGTGAACGCATCGCATGCAGCAATATCTCGGGCAGACGAACGAAGGCCGCTGTCGTTTCGATCTTGAGAACGAGCCCGAGGTGCTCGGCGTTGACTCGCCGGAGGTACGCCTGGACGTCATCGACGTCAGTCTCGTGGCGTAAGAAGGACACGGCGACCATGTCGGCATGTGCCGCCGCCACCTCAAGCAAAGGGAGGTCGGCATCACTTACCGCATTGGCGGCCAGATCGGTATCGGGCAGGTTGATCCCCTTCTCGGAACGAAGTCGGGAACCTTTCGCCGCCGCGGAATGGATCCGTACGTGGAGTTCATCAGGGGTGATGCTCTCGACGCTACCTATGATCCTTCCGTCATCAAGGAGTACCCGCTCACCATTCTTTACGGCCAGGAAGGCAGCTGGGAAGGTGCAGCCAATCCGGGCGTAACCCGGCTGCCCGTGGCGCCACGGTGTGGCCGGGTCGAGGTCACGGGTCAGCACGAGGACGTCTCCGGCACACAAGAGATGCGATTGCCGGAGGCTCGGCAATTCGCCGACGTAAGCGTTGTCGCCATGACAGGTCAGTTCGGTGCCCGTCTCGAAGTAGGTTGTGTCACACACCTCGACGTCGCAACTCCCGGGTACTTTGGCTATGACTCGCAGCTCGCGGTGTGAGCCGCGTGCGTCAACGAACTGAATGGTGTCGCCCGGTTGGCGACGCTCGATCCACGTTGGATCCACGGGCAGTACCGTCTCGCCGGAAATCGACGCCGGATCAGCACCAAGCCTCGCCACGCTTGGGATAATCGGCACACCCCGGAGATCGCGCTCGGGCCGAATCTTCACTATCTGAGGTCCCTCGCTCAGCGGACCAGTTCGAAGTTTGGGGCCGGGGAGATCCATCGATATTCGGCACGATCGACCGAGGTCACCCGAAGCCCGGCGTACGTGGCCGCGCCATGCGTTCCCACACGTCGGGGTCATCGTGCGCACCGTTGATGCGGGCAACGTCCATACCCAAGGACACCAGACGTTTGACGTACGAATAGTCGTCGGCGGCCTCCGTGGGAAGAGTCACCATGATCCGGGACACCCGTCCCGCTGGACGGGGGCCAAAGAGTGTGTCGGTATTGTGGTCGAGGGCGCCACGACCCTCCTCGAAGCTCTGGATTGCCGGCCCCAACGTCGGTGCTGTTCCGTCGAGCGCAGCGCGGACACTCTCCACCGTCCAGCACGTGAGGTTCACATCTGCCGAGTGACGAGAGGCCACGTGCACCCAACCAACGCTGTAGGTGACTAATGTCCCCCTGTCGGAGGGCGAGATAGTGCACCAGGTTGACGGCATCACGACGATGGGTCGGGTCAACCGCCAAAATGTCTTGCTCTCGGTGCTTCTCCGTCTGGCGCATGAAGCCTTCCAACACGGCAAGTTCGGCACTGATCGATGCTCGGTCAACGCTCCCGGCGTTCCCGGCACCGCCATGCCCCTCGACTATGCCCATGACCCCACGATATGAGGCTGTACCTACGTCCAGTAGGGCCACAAGACCTTCTGGGCCACAAGGGATGACCACCTCATGATCGGACTGCTCGCCTTCGTGCGACAGTCCTATCGCTACCCCGGCCGAAGAACAGGAATCCCAGGTCAGATACCACTCGGGTAGGTTTCCGGCGGCTCTCCTTCGTCCCAGAGCGATGTCCGTTCCAGTGGCTCAACGGCTCGGGTGTGATCGAGGTGGATCACGGCATCGAACTGCTCACCAAGGCGGGCATGGAAGTAGTGACTGCCACGTTCGGTTTGAGGCCGATAGATCACACCAATCGCCCGTTCCAGACGAGGGACGTTGAGGGCGGCATGTACCACAGGCTGCGCTGTATCCAACCAGAATCTCCCACCGTTTTGGTGAAGGAAGGCCTCATGACTGTCAGCGGAGGCGGCCCGGACTCGCTTCCGCTCGGCCGGTCCACCCCACACGCTCGCGGCTGTGACCGTGCCGTGGTATGTCGAAAAGCCGACCAACACGGACTGGTCGCCGTAGCGCTGACGGGCAAGTTGTCCGACGTTGAGCTCGCCTTGGTGACCCATATCGGTGGACCGGGCGTCACCAACATGTGAGTTGTGCTCCCAAACGACGACTTTGGAACGGGGATGCTGACGGTCGAGGTGTTCTATGAGCGCATCGAGCGTACCCGCCATGTGCCGGTCCCGCAGGTTCCATGAGGACACCTCGGCCCGGTACATCTGTTGGTAGTACTCCTCCGCGTTGCGCACCAGACGGGCGTTCTGCTCGGCGAAGAAATACTCATCCTCGGCCACCCAACCGTCCCGTCGAAGGTAGGCATCCGCTTTGCGGCGCAACTCGATGAGCTGGGTGACGACCTCGCCTTGACAAGGAATCGCACCCTGGTGAGCGAGGGCGTAGCCGTACTCTTGCCCTTCGGCATGGACATGGTCGAAGCAGGAATATCGGGCTCGGGCCCGCTTTGCCTCGTCCGGGTCAACGCGGTCGAGGTAGCCGACGACGGCTTCCATCGATGCTCGGAGGCTGTAGAGGTCCAGTCCGTAGAAGCGAGCTTTGGTCGCCGGATTGGCCTGGGCGTCATTTTGGGATCGTAGCCATTCGACGAATCCAAGGACATCGCGATTTCGCCACATCCACGAAGGGAACCTCCGGAAATCCGACAACGCGGCATTCGCGTCTCTATCATCGGATGACCCCATGACGTAGCGATTCACCCGGTAAGCGTCGGGCCAGTCCGCCTCAACCGCCACTGCGGTAAAACCACGCTCTTCAATGAGACGACGAGTGATGCGAATCCGCTCATGATAGAAGTCGTGGGTTCCATGGGACGCCTCGCCCAGCAGGACGATTCGGCGGTCGCCTATGCGATCGAGGAGCGAATCGTAGTCCCGGTGCGCACCGGTTATGGGCTGGGATGTGTCGTCAATCGCTGTCGCGGTCAGGGTCAAAGAACCCACCTCGAGTCAACGGGCTCGTTCGTACGGCTGCACTGCGGCATCGGACCCCGGGAAGAAGAGGGTGTCGTGCTCGCTGTCCTCCCAGCGCACCACATACGGTGGACTGCCGTCAGCCCCGTGCACTTCGATCACTTGGCAGTCACGATCAGGTTCACCGATGTGGTGCCCCCTGATGACGATACGATCTCCCACCTTGGCTTGCATGTGAATCTCCTTTCCTCCTAGGGCGATCTTGATCCCGAAACACCAACCCCAATAGGGTCGAAGGTCCCCAGCCCCCAGCGCAACTATGGCAAGGCACGCTCCAGTTGCGGGTGCCGTTTACTTACTGGGGCCAGGACCATCGGCCCTAGTCACCTCGACGATTTGAACACAAGCTGATGGCAGTAGAGGAGGTGGTCAAGATGTTTCGTGACCGGGTTGATGCTGGTCGGCGTCTGGCCGAGGAGCTCCAGCGGTGCCATCTCGAGAATGAAGATGTCGTGGTCCTCGGACTTCCGAGAGGCGGGGTGCCTGTTGCGTCCGAGGTTGCTCTCGCTCTCGCCAGGCCTCTCGACGTAATTCTGGTGCGCAAACTCGGTGTGCCCTTCCAACCTGAGTTGGCCATGGGGGCTATCGGCCAGGGCGGAGTGCGCATCCTCAATCGTGACGTACTGCGGTCCGCTCATCTCGCAGAGAGTGAATTCGCGGAGGTGGAGCGACGAGAACGGGTTGAACTCGAGCGGCGGAGTCGCCGCTACCGTGGCGACCGTCCTTCTCTCGTTCTCTTGGGACGTACCGCCGTGGTGGTCGACGACGGGATTGCGACGGGGTCGACCGCGCGTGCGGCCTGTCAGGTGGCTCGCGCCATGGGTGCCGCCCACGTGGTCATGGCGGCTCCAGTTGCGTCACCATCCGCTGTGGCCGAACTCACCGACGTGTGTGACCAAGTGGTCTCGCTCGAATCCCCCGATCCGTTCTACGCCGTCGGAGAGTGGTATCGGGACTTCTCCCCCACCTCGGACGCTGAGGTGGAGATGCTCCTGCAAAGGCCAAGCCCTGACCCGGCTCACGCCGGTAAGCACCCGAGACCATCCCACAGTTCGGCCTGAAGATGTGAAATGCAAAGAGGCCGGTTCGCCTCGTCTTACTGGGGACGGCTTGTATCCGATACGGGGTTGATTCCAGGCAAGGGTCAGTCCGACTTCGGCAGGTCAAGCCGGGGTCCTCACGATCCTCTCACACGGTCGGCTTGAGCATGACCAGGACGAGGGACCTTCGGCCCTAACGCCAGGGTCTGCGGACATATTTCATGATTCTTATGCCTGATGCGCCCGCCGTCTTGAGGAGGGACCACCTCACACAATTGATCATGCCTCTCAGAGCCATTGCTGACGCCCTCTCCGTTGAACTGTCTGAAATTGTTGGACGGAGAAGCCTGGCTCTGTCTCGATTCCGCCGTGACTGGACTCTACGGAGCACTCGCCGCGCTCGAAGAAGTCAACCGATTGTGCACCGACCTGAAGCCATACGCTGGCGGAGGACAATCCGAGATTGTCGACGGGGCGTAGGACGCGCGTCAGTAGCACCGCGCTCTTTGGACCATGCATTCACCGCGAGTGACAGTGCCGATTTGCCCTGCCCGGGCGGCGGCTCCTCTCGACTGAGGACCTCCGGCCCTACTCAGCCAACCCATTCTTAGCCACACTGCCTACCGAGCAGCTAAGAACATTGTCTCTCTATACATTCGTGGCCGAATCAGGAAGGAGGAGCGATGACGATTCCTGCAACGAAACCAGAGAACGCAGCCGTTATGGAACGAGTCGTGGTGGGGATCGACGGCTCGCCCGCGAGCGCCAGAGCACTCGAGTGGGCCGCAGCAGAAGCGGCGAGGACAGGCGCGGTCCTAGAGGGCCATGCCAGCTGCGGGGTCGGGTATATCTATATTTCTGCTGAAGAAGCCCGCATGGCTATGAGCAAGGTCATCGAGGAAGCGGCAGATCTTGTCGCCCGCATTGCGCCCGGGATCGCGTTCACCGGGGTCGCTCACGAGGGGCCTCCGGCCAAGGACCTCATCGACGCAAGCGAAGGAGCAGCCCTCCTCGTAGTCGGTTCTCGCGGACTCGGCGGGTTCAGCGGACTTCTTCTCGGATCGGTCAGCCAGCAGTGCGCCCTGCATGCCCACTGTCCAATCGTGATCGTCCGTCCCCCCGATGTAGCGGCGCAGTCCAAAGACCGACCATGACAGCCACCGCGACACCGGCGCAGCGCACCGGGCAGAGATGACCGGTTCCAAACCTGAGGCGATGACAATGTTCGAATGGCCTCTCAGTCTGCGTCGGGGCATGCCGCTCTTGAGGGTGAATAACCGGCCACGAGTAGTGCGACGATCCTTGACCGAACCATCCGTAACCGAGGGTGGTGCCCACTGCTCGGTACTCGGCAGCATGGGTCGACCAGTCGACGCGCAGTCCGTGGCCAGAGCCAACCTGCAGTCGTGATCGTCCGCGGAGATCCTCACCAGCTAGAGATCGGCGCACCACGTGATTTCCCTGCGATCGGTCGAGCGATCATAGGATCGGCGTTGTGACCTTCTTCGGACTCGTCATCCGCAATCTATGGTCGAAGAAGGCACGCTCGATCGGCCTCGCTTTCGCCGTGGCTATCGCCGTGATGGCGGTGGTCACCCTCGACGTGACAAGCAGCGGCCTCGAGCAGTCCGCTGCGGCCATCATTTCGGTGGGCAAGGCGGACTTCACCGTGGCCCAAAAGGGGGTCGCCGACACTTTGGCCAGCACCATCGATGAATCGGAACTCACAAAGCTGCGAAACACACCGGGAGTTGAGAGTGTGGTCGGTGTCCTGGTGGAGACCGAACGGCTCAACGCGGACAATCCCGTCTTCATCGAGATCGGCATCAACCCAGGCGACCTCAGCCGATTCGGCGTGAGGGTGGTCTCCGGGCACGCATACGCTCCCAGTGCTGCTCACCAAGTGATGTTGGGATGGAGGGCAGCGGCTAACCTGGGACTGCGTGTCGGCGACCGCTTTAATGCCAACGGCACCACGAACACCGTGGTCGGCATCTACTCGACGGGAAATACCTTCGGTGATGCCGGGGCCATGTTGCCGCTTCCGGCCATTCAGGGTTACAACAGAGTTGCGGGCATCGTCACGCTGGCCTTTGTCAAGGTGACGCCAGGGGTTTCCGTCACCAAGGTGGCCGCACATATTGATTACGCCCAGCCTGAGCTCACCACAATCCGCACGGCATCCCAGTTCGGAAGAGCAGACCGAAACCTCATCTATCTGCAGGCCGCTGTCAACGGCAGCACCGTCCTCGCCATCTTGATCGGTGCAGTGATCATCGGCAACACCATGCTCTTGTCCCTCTTCGAACGGACGCGGGAGTTCGGCCTGTTGAGAGCCGTGGGTTGGACACGGCGGCGGACGGTGGGGCTCTTGCTGGGCGAGAGCCTTCTCCTTGCCTTCCTCGGTGCCGGTCTCGGCGTTGCACTGTCCTTCGTCGTCGCAGTCGTGCTGGAGAACCTTCCTGCACTCAAAGGCGTCCTCCACCCGAACTTCACTGAGGGTGCGTTCTGGCGAGCACTCTTCACCGCGCTCGTGATGACCTTGATTGGGGCGCTGTACCCGACCACCCGAGCCGCTCTGCTTTCGCCCTTGAAGGCCCTGAGCTATGAGTAACGGCACAGAGGACAGGGCCATTGAGGTCACAGGGGTGACCCGTAATTACCCGGGTCCAGTCGAAGCCCTGGCTGGCGTCGATCTTCGTGTGGACTACGGCGAGATGGTCGCTATCACCGGTCCCTCGGGTTGCGGCAAGTCGACGTTGCTCCATCTCCTCGCGGCCATCGACTCGCCGACTGCAGGTTCGGTCGTCGTGGCCGGACATGACCTAGCCGACCTCGGGAATCTGAGCGCCTACCGCCGCGAAGTGGTCGGCCTGGTATTCCAGTTCCACAACCTTCTTCCTCAGCTCTCGGCGTTGCTCAACGTCCAGCTTCCGATGCTCGGCACCCATCGATCGGTTCGTCAACGGAGGGACCGGGCTCGTGAGCTCCTGACGGAGGTTAACCTGGAAGAATGCGAGCGCCGCTTGCCTACGGAGCTGTCGGGTGGCGAACGACAAAGAGTGGCTATCGCCAGGGCCCTCGCAAATGACCCAAGAATACTCCTCGCCGATGAGCCCACAGGCAGTCTCGACTCGAAGTCCACGGCGCGCTTCTTGGAGCTGCTCGAAAGGCTGAGCCGCGCCGGGACAACGGTGGTCATGGTGACACATGACTCCGATGTTGCCGCACATGCCCATCGCATCATTGAGATGCGCGATGGCAAAGTGATAGGCGAGAGGATTGCCCGGGTGAATTCGTCCGCGACCGCCAGCATGACCTAGCGGAATCGCCCCCGGCGAATCCCCATCAGGCCCGTGGGCGAGTCGCGGTTTCGAGGACGCCAAGTGCTCGAGCGATCGATTCCTCCACCGTCGAGTCAGTCGTGTCGATCTCAATGCTGGTTGGCCAAGGATCCATAGCCTCTTGCATGGCCAACCTCACCTCTGGCGTGGCCTCGGAAGCATCGCCGTTCTCCGAGAGTCGCTTCGCTATTCGGACATCGGCAATGTCGGATCGAACGTGACAACACAGTTCGACGAGATCACTGTCGGTTTGAGACGCCAATTGCTGAGCCGCCGTGCGCCTCCAGGCATCGATCCACGAAGCATCGAGAATTACCGACTCTCCGTGCTTGAGGAGGCCCTCCGCACGTGTGAGGAGCTCGCTGTAGACGGCCATGGTGGCCTCTGGCGTATAGCGTCCCAGGCCATATCGTCGTTCCCCTTCTACCTCCTCGGTCGGGGGCATTGCACGCCGCGCCTCGTCGGAGCGAAGAACGTTCCACCCAACCGTCCGTGACACGCCGGCCGCAACAGTGGATTTCCCCGAACCGGGGAGACCACCGACCAGGACGAGCTTCACCTGCGCATGGCGAAGATGAGCAGCGGCAAGGAAGTGCAACTGGCGAGCCTCAGGTCGTGAGCCTTCATCGCCTTGTTCTACGCGCAGACATGCCACCTTGGCGCGAACATATGCTCGCGACGCAATGTAGAAATGCACGAGAGATGCAGGGAATCGGTCGTCCGCAAGGTCCTGGTAGTGGTCGAGGAACTGCTCGGCTGCGTCGGCTCTACCCAAGCGCTCTAAATCCATGGCCAAGAACGCCACATCGGCACAGACATCGCCGTAGCGCAGTTGGTCGGAGAATTCGATGCAATCGAGGACTCTCACTCCGTCGTCGAGGCAGAAGATGTCCGCCGCCTGCAGATCCCCGTGACCGTCGCAGACCCTCCCAGCGGCGATGCGGGACTCGAAGAGCGTCTCACGCCCCTTGATCCAACGAGATACAAGGGAGCGGATCTCGCGGTCCACCTCAGAATCCAAGATTCTTCCGAGAAAAGGGGCCGTTTCCGAAAAGTTGGCATCCCAACCCGCCAGAATGGCGGGACCAGTGGCAGCTGAAGAGATCTCGGACGACCTCAGTGCCTTCCGATGAAACGCATTCATCGTCTCCGCTACTTGCTTGACCCATTCCCGCAGATCGTCTCCGTCGCGCGCCCGGGCTGCTAATCGACGCACTTCCGGAAGCCGCTGCATGACCACCATATGGTCGATCGGCTCCCCGTTGAGTTGCACGTCGGCGACACCCAGGTACACATCAGGCGCAAGCCGCCTGTTGAGTGCTACTTCGCGCTCGCAGTCTTCGTGGCGAGTCTCCCGCTGCCTGAAATCGAGAAACCCAAACTGGACATGCTTCCGGAGCTTGTACACCCGATCCTCGATGAAAATCAGGGTTGAGACGTGTGTTTCGATCACGGCGGCGCGGGTCGACCCCTCACCTACGTGCACGACGACTCCCGGGACGGGAAGACGGTCGTCCACCAAAGTCCGATGGCGAAGCTCATTCGACAGCGAGGTCCCGGTGATTGAAGGCAAGTGTGCCCAAGAGGGCGCACCCGACGCCAATGGCCATCATGATGATTCCGCTGGTCCAATCGGGGGCCACAGCTGGGGCCGGGGTCAGTTGATGGAAGATCGAACTGTCGAGAAGCCAATGGTTCGAATTGACGATCCCTGCCGAGAAGTTCGACGAGAAAGGACCACGCAAGAACCCCGTACACAGCGGCCGATGCCAGGCGTGGGGTGATGCCCCACGCCAGTGCGCCAACGCCCAGAAGAAATATCGCTGCGGGCACGGTGTTCAGTCCAGCGCCAAGGAGGTTGGAAAAGCTGATCGACACATGTTGGCTGGCGACACCAAGCCAGGCGAAGATCCCCACCAAACACCCCTGCCGTAACGACTGCAGCTACGGCAACGACCAGCCGGCTCAGCATCCAGCGGCTCCGCGACACGGGACGGACGAGGAGATGATCGACCCGACCGGTGGCCTCCTCTCGGCGCGCCGCCGTGACCTGGCCAGCGGCCATGAGCGCAACCAGCAAAGTGATGATGAGGAAGGAGAACCCGAGGTAGGCCTTGACCGCCCCACCCCCGCCGTCGAGACGCCTCAAGGCCTCCTCGACCCGAGGGGAGGACTGGAGAGACTGCGCTGCCTCTTTCGCCGACCCACCGAGCAGCAATCCGAATGCGCAGACCCCACCCATCCATCCAAGCACCGTAGGGCGAATGAGTCTGAGGGTGAGTCCGGAGATCCCGAAGAGCAGAGCCGGTGTGCGCGTCAGAACTCGAGCGGTCTGGCAGTGTACTGGCGTCCAGATCCCGCACTCCGGCGAGGAAGACGGCCGCGGCGACCATGATGGCCGTCAGGCCGAAGGTAAGCGCGAGCATCTCAGGATGGGGATTGGTGAAGGGTTGCAGCTGTTGAATCCAGCCAAAGGGGGTGGCCCAGTGCAACCAGCGAAGGCCCCTGTTGGAGTCGGCCAACATCCGCAATGCAAAGAAGAGCCCGAGCAGCTCCTCCGCAATAGGCGGCTGCCTGGCGACGGCTTGCCGCCATCTGACTGGAAAGTGCACCTGCGGCCATGAACATGGCTGCGCCCGAGGTAACTGCCAAGCCGAAAAAGATGGAGGACCCTAGAGTGAAGTGAACAGTGGAGGTACGACCAACGGCTACCGTCACCACGGCCGTGATGACAAAGAGGGCGAGCACGCCTTCTGCCCAAGCCCACCATGGCTTGGATCGCCGCCCCTCTTCGGGTGGTCTGGCCGGCCAACAGCAGCTCCCACCGACCGGCGTCCTCCTCGCCGCGCAACAACTTGGTGGAGAGGAGGAGAGCCCATATTGCACCCAGCACCGTCAAGATGCCGACGGATTTCCACTCGGTGTAACCAGCGACGGTATTGAGCTGGTGGACTGGTCCGACGAGTGCGTTCAGCCCACCGCTCGACGTAAACGACTTGGCGAGCGCGTTGCGCTCTGCCTGCGTCTTGTAGGCCGAAACGTAGGCTTGCACTTGCGACGCCACGTAGATCCCGAAGACGAGTCCCCACAGGGCGCCCGAACGCAGAGCCTTCCGGGACGTAAGTCGGTGGATGACACGCGATGGATTCGCAGACCCGGGAGATGGGTGGGTGACTCCGAACGAACGATCCAAGGGGGGGGTCGGACTACGAAGTTCGGTCGCGATGTCAGCCGACATCGGCGTCGACCACCCCTAACTGGGCGCTTCCCTTTCCATAGTGCGCCAAGAAGAGCTCTTCGAGCGACGGTTCCCGGCTGAGGAGTTCGTGGACACCGGAAACGGCCAGAACTTTGAGCAACGGCTCGACGGAGCCTTGCACCTGGCAGCGGACCATGTGGCCGTCGACCTGCACCGTGTTGACGCCCGGAACACGAGTGAGATCCGGTACCGAACCGTCGAATGTGGCCTCAACCGTGAGGGACGAGAGATGGCGCATTTCGGACAGAGTCCCCACATCGACCAGGACTCCATTCCGCAAGATGCCCACCCGATCACAGAGGGCTTCGACTTCGGAGAGGATATGCGAAGACAAGAACACCGTCTGGCCGCGTTCTTTGGCCTCGAACACACTGTGTCGGAAGGCTTGCTCCATGAGCGGGTCTAGTCCACTCGTGGGTTCGTCGAGTAAGAGAAGCTCAGCACGGGCCATCAAGCCGGCGATCAATATCAGTTTCTGCCGGTTGCCCTTGGAGTAGGCGCGCACCTTCTTTGTGGGGTCGAGTTCAAATCGGTTGATCAGCTCTTCTCGGTAAGTCGCATCAACCCGACCTTGCACTTGCCCAAGGAGGTGCAATGTTTCAGCACCCGTAAGTGACGGCCAAAGACTGGCTTCACCGGGTACGTAGGCCAGGCGACGATGGGCTTGGACGGTCTGGTGCTGCGCATCCAGGCCGAAGATCTCGGCGCGGCCCGCGGTAGGCCGGATCAGACCAAGGAGCAATCGGATAGTCGTCGTCTTACCGGCACCGTTGGGCCCAAGGAACCCCAGGATCTCACCCTGCGACACGTCGAGATCCAGGTCTTTGAGGGCGTCAAGCTTCCCGTAGCGCTTGGTCAGTCCTTCGGTGCGAATAGCGAGTGGTTCCAATGCGGTGGTTGTGATTATCGGTTGGCGACGGATGCAGGGTGAGAGTCCGCAGAGCGTGCCCGCTGAATGTCTGCCATGGTCAATCCGACGTCTTCAACGAAGTAGGGACTGACCGAGGGTCGTGGCGACCGATTGGTCACCTTCTTGGCTCGACGAGACGATACGTGATGCACGAGAGACTCCTCCGTTCGAACGGCCTGTTCCGTTGACATCATTGGATCGCATCCACCGGGGTGCACCTAGGGCCGAACGTCCCTCAAATGATGGACCAGAGTCCCCCGTAGCCCCGCATGGTCGCAAAGATGGCACCCGTTGAGATGGGCAATTCGATCTTGGATCTCGTGGGCTCGTCAGACGAAGGGACAGGTGATTTGCGGTTTCCATTTCCGAACCTAGGGACCAATGGCTCTAGCGGTCTTCTCGGCTGAGGTTCACCGTAGAAGGATCATGTCCATGTACACCCACATACTCGACAGCAGCGCTTCGCGAACGCTCGCAACCCGATGGCGGGATGACCATCAGCGAGGCAATGGCCGCGCTGATCGGAGCGTCGCCAACATCTGGACTGGGCCCCTTCTTCGGAGCGGGGTACCGACTGGAGTTCGGCTGCGCTGGCACACCAAGTGGCCTACGATCTCGCCCTCATCGAACTCGCCAGGTGTGCCGGAATCGAATGCGATCCTGGTTCCTTCGAACAACCCCAGCGCCGCCGAATCGAACTTGAGCGTGAATTGAACTCACGCGGTATCCGAGTAGAGCAAGCCGATCAACAGGTCGAACTCGACCTACTAACACTACCGAGCGTCGGTCATGTCCCGGTGCCGTCAATCCGGGCTGCTTGGGCTGAACGTTCGTCCAGACGCGCCGCGAAAGTGGCAGCTTGGGTGCGGCGCTCCACGCCAAGCTTGGCTAACAGATTCGAGATGTAGTTCTTCACCGTCTTTTCGGCCAGAATCATTGCATCCGCAATCTGACGATTCGTATAACCCTCCGTGATGAGCTCGAGGATCCGACGCTCCTGCGGTGTCAGACTTGCAAGTCGCTGGTCTTCGTCGGGACCCGTGCGAAGGCGTTCAAGGACGCGTGTGGTGAGGGAGGGGTCAAGCAACGACTGGCCTTCGCCGGCCCGTCGCACTGCGTCCACCAGGTCCGTGCTTCCGACCCGCTTCAAGAGATAGCCGGCCGCCCCCGCCATGATGGCAGCGAACAGCGCTTCGTCATCGGCGTAGGACGTGAGCATCAGGCAGGCGATCTCGGGCCAGCGGGACCGGATCTCTCGACAGACCTCGATGCCGCTCCCGTCGGGCAGCCGTACGTCGAGGACGGCCACGTTCGGACGGGTGGGCGGGATTCGTGCCAAGGCCTCGGCCACGGTTCCGGCCTCGCCGACAACCTTGATGTCCCCTCCCGCTTCGAGCAGCCCTCGTAGGCCGCTGCGGACCACTTCGTGGTCGTCAAGAAGGAATACACCGAGCGTCATTTCCCTATCTTCCCATCTCAAGAGCACCGAACGTGCCCAATCCGAATGCTTCCGATCAAGGTGGTCCGTCACCGAAATTTCATTATCGAGGCGTGTCCAACCTGCGTAAACTAGTGTTTGGTGCCTTATCACTCTATCGAGGATCCGACGAAGCTTCGACGGGTCCTTGAAGCGTCCCTGCTCATAGAGAGGGATCTTGAGTTGCCGGTACTCCTCCGCCACGTCGTGGAGGAAGCCCGTTCCATGACCGGAGCTCGATTTGGTGCCCTCGGCGTACTCAATGACGATCGCACGAGCTTGTCCGAATTCATCACCGTTGGATTGGAGGCCGACGAGGAGGCCCAAATCGGTGCCCGCCCCACAGGGCGGGGGGTACTTGGCCTTCTCATCGCTCACCCCGAGCCCCTCCGATTAGCCAATCTGAATGCTCACCCCAACAGCTTTGGCTTTCCACCCAACCACCCCCCGATGAGTTCGTTCTTGGGGGTACCGATCAAGGTCCGCGACGAGATTTACGGCAACCTCTATCTCACCGACAAGATCGGCTGGAACGAGTTCACGAGTGATGATCTCGCTCTGGTTCAGGTGCTCGCTGTGGCCGCGGGTATCGCCATCGAGAACGCCCACCTTCACCAGCGAGTCCAAGAGGCGGCCATCTATGAGGACCGGGACCGCCTGGCCAGAGATCTCCACGACACAGTCATTCAACGGTTGTTCGGAGTGGGCCTGAATCTTCAAAGCATGGCCGGCCGAGCCCCACGCGACATGTCGGCCAGTCTCGTGCAGGTGGTGGCGGAAATCGACCACGTCATTGATCGGATCAGAGCCACTATCTATCAACTCGGCATGGGAATGGAGGATCGAGGCGTCCGCGATCAGGTCGTCTCACTCGTCCAAGAGCTGAGCTCCATTGTCGGCCTAAATGTCGAGGTCTCATTCGAGGGTCCGGTCGACACAGCCATCTCCATTCAGGTTGCCGAGCATCTCATCGCCACCATCCGCGAATCGGTCACGAATATCGGACGGCATGCTCACGCCACCGAAGCCTCGGTGACGATCGAAATCGACGATGGCCGATGCCGGCTGACCGTCCTTGACAACGGAGCCGGCTTCGATGTATCCAAAGTACGCGAAGGCAGTCTTGGGTTGACCAATCTCAGGGCGCGAGCGCAGAAGCTCGATGGCATGCTCCTCGTAGAAAACATCGAGGGTGGTGGAACCTCGCTGATCTGGCAGGTACCACTTTCTCCTTGAAGCGGAGGCTCATCCGCCACCCAGCGTGATTCCTTGTTCGCCGGCCGGCAATCCACATGGAGCAATTTCGAGCCCCTGGATCGGCGCCAGGCTTGAGCTGACCGTCGAGAGGGACCATTAGCACCATTGCGAGGACCAATGGCCCTACTGAGTCTTGTCCATTCCTCCTTACCGTGCAATAGGGACACGACACGTGCCTTGACACAGTTCGCACCGGGCCCCTCGCTCGCTGCCCGAAGGGAGAATTGGATGACGGTTATCGCAGATCTGCCACCCGCTGCGGGTCAATCGGATCCACCAGATCGACCAATGTCGGAGCGTAACGAGAAGAAGGCTCACTCCTTGGGCTTGACATCGGCCACCGGACTGGTGATCGGCAGCATCGTCGGAACCGGCGTGTTCACCATGCCGGCCGTTTTGGCGGGAGCCGGCACGATGGGAATTCTCGTCCTCGCCGTCATCGCCGTCGGGGCGATGCTCCTGGCCGTCCTGTTCGGTCAGCTCACCAAGCGGGTCCCCAATAGCGATGGCGGTCTGTACGCCTATTCCCGCCACGAGTTCGGGGACTTCGCCGGTTACCTCGTCGGCTGGTGCTACTGGATCCAGGCCTGGGCAGGAAACGCAGCGATCGTCTCCTCGTGGGTGTTCTACGTCGATGCCCTCTTCGGATTTTCCCACCCGAGCGGAATGGAGAACTTCGGGATCGCCGTGGTGGGACTGTGGGTGCCGGCGATCATCAACTTGGTCGGTATCCGTCAGATGGCCTGGTTCCAGAACATCACGGTCGTGCTCAAGTTCCTCCCCCTGCTCTTCGTCGGCATCGTCGGCTGGTTCTTCGTCACGGCTTCGCACTTCGGACCCTTCAACGCCTCGGGTGGCAGCCTCTATAGCGCCATCGGGATCGCCGCCGGAGTGGCGTTGTTCTCCTTCATCGGCGTCGAGGCGGCGGCCGTCACCGCCAAGCGGGTTCGGGATCCACGGAAGAACGTCCTCCGTGCATCGATGCTCGGTACCGTCATCAGCGCCATGCTGTATGTGCTGGTGACCGCCGCGGTGATGGGTCTGGTGGCGCACCACACGTTGGTCAACACCGGTTCGCCGTTCGTCAACGCATTCCAGTCCATCTTTCCCAATGAGGCATGGGCGGGGAAATTCATCGCCGCCATTGCCGTGGTGTCGGGAATCGGCGCCCTCAACGGCTGGACCTTGATCGTCACCGAGACCTCACGGGCCATCGCGCAAGACGACCTCTTTCCCCGGCCGTTCACCTGGACCGACCGCAAGGGAACGGCTTGGTTCGGTATTTTGGTCGGCACCACGTTGCCGACCCTCCTCATGCTGTGGCGCTACAACACCAGCGCCGGGCTCACGGTCTTCACGTATCTCGTCGACCTCACCGTCGTCACGGTCGCCATCCCGTACTTCTTCTCCGCCATCGCCCAGTTGACGTATCTGGTCTCGCGCCGGCGCCGTGTCCAAGGTTGGCAGTTGGCCCGCGACCTCTCGGTCGCCGGAGCAAGCGTGTTGTTCTCCATGTGGGTCACGTTCGCCTCGGGCTATCAAGTCGTCTACCAGGCGCTCGTGGTGATTCTGGTTGGGCTGGTGCTGTACGCCTTTCTGAACGCCCGTCGCCAACGGCTCGGTGAGGCAGAAGAGCCGAAGGACTTCATCACCGACGCACCGGTCGGCGAGTTCGTAGAGTCGCAGTGAATCGACCCGGTCACGCAATCGCCATCCAAGGACGCAGAGAAAGGAGCACGCAGTGACGTTTCGAGTCGATTCAGAGGTTGGCCAGCTCCGTCGAGCGATCATCCATCGACCGGGACTTGAGCTCTCGCGACTGACACCGGACAACATCGGCGAACTCCTGTTCGACGACGTCATGTGGGCCAAGAAGGCACGTGAGGAGCACGATGCGTTCGCACAGGCACTCCGGGACAAAGGAGTGGAGGTCCACTACTACGGACAGCTCTTGAGCCGAGACCCTCGACGTACCCGATGGGCGGGCGTTTGTTCTCGATCGGCTCTGCACCCCGGAAAATCTGGGTCCATCGCTGGTCGCACCCATGCGGGCTCTCTTCGAGGAACTTGACGGGAAGTCGCTGGCGGAATATCTCGTCGGAGGTGTGCTGAAAGCCGACCTACATCCCAAACGCACCCATAGTCTCAAGTGGGACATGCTGCGGGCGGATGACTTCGTGCTGACACCGCTTCCGAATCACCTCTTCCAACGCGACAACTCGTGCTGGATATACAACGGGGTGACCATCAATCCAATGGCCAAGCCTGCTCGCCAACGCGAGACGCTTCATACACGTGCCATTTACGGCTTCCATCCGATGTTCGACTCGAAGTTCACCGTCTACTACGGCGATGGTGACCAGCAGCACCAGCCCGCAACACTCGAGGGGGGCGACGTCCATGTGATTGGACATGATGCAGTACTCATCGGTATGGGCGAGCGGACATCACCGATGGCCGTGGAGATGGTGGCCAACGCGCTGTTCGCCAGCGGTCAAGCTCGACCAGGTCATCGCGATCGAGCTTCCACACAGCCATGCCTTCATGCACCTTGATACCGTGATGTCGATGGTCGATGTCGGAACATTCGTGCTGTATCCGTTCTTCGACCGGCACCTGCGCAGTTGGACCCTGAAGGCCGGCGACACGTCAAGCACCCTAACCGTGACACGCAACCACAACCTCTGGAGCACGCTGGCCGACGTGTTGGAGGTTGACGAGATCAAGGTTCTCACCACCGACGAGGACATTCGGGCGGCGGAGCGAGAGCAGTGGGACGACGGAACGAACTACCTGGCTGTCGCTCCGGGTGTCGTGATGGGCTACGAACGTAACGTTGCGACCAACACCATGTTGCGCAAGAACGGTATCGAAGTTGTCACCATCGCTGGCGAAGAGCTCGGTCGCGGACGGGGTGGTCCTCGTTGTATGACGTGTCCCATCACGCGTGATCCAGCGTAAATGGTGCCTTTGCTCTCCCCGAAGGACAGGTTATGAACCTCAGCGGACGAAGCTTTCTGAAGGAAATGGACTTCACCAAGGACGAATTCACATCACTGATCGACCTTGCGGATGAACTGCGGAGTGAAAAACGCGAGCACCAGGAAAGACAGGCCCTTCAGGGGACGGAATATTGCTCTCATATTTGAGAAGACGTCAACTCGGACACGCTCGGCCTTTGAAGTAGCGGCGCACGATCAGGGCGCCCACGTCAGTTACCTCGGTCCGGGCGAGACGCAACTCGGCAAGAAAGAGACGGTGAAGGACACGGCACGCGTGCTCGGGCGCATGTACGACGGCATCGAGTTTCGTGGATTCTCACAACAGGATGTCGAGACATTGGCTGAGTTCTCCGGAGTTCCCGTGTGGAACGGGCTCACCGACCAGTGGCACCCGACACAAATGTTGGCGGACATGCTGACCATGCGCGATCACGCCGACGAAGCCTCTTGCATCCGTCTCGTACGCATACTTGGGTGACGCCCGGAACAACACCGCCAATTCCCTTCTTGTGACTGGAGCGCTCCTGGGCATGGATGTGCGTATTTGCGCGCCGGAGTTGCTATGGCCGAGCAACGAGGTCCAATCCATCGCGCAGGAGTTGGCGAAGGTATCAGGTGCCTGGGTGACCATCACCGACGATGTTGCTGCTGCGGTCGACGGGGTCGACTTCTTGTATACGGACGTGTGGGTGTCGATGGGAGAACCGATGGAAGCATGGACTACCCGAATCAGCGAGCTCACCCCATACCAGATCAATAAGGCCGTCATGGACATGACAGGGAATCCGGCGGCGCTGTTCATGCACTGCCTCCCAGCCCTCCACAATCGTGATACCGAAATCGGCAGAATGGTCTACGAGAAGTTCGGCCTGTCGGCCCTTGAGGTAACGGACGAGGTATTCGAATCAGCGGCATCGGTTGTCTTCGATCAAGCCGAGAATCGACTGCACACGATCAAAGCGGTCATGGTGGCGACGCTGGGTCAGTCCCACGCGAGGCCCGCATGAGAGTCGTCGTGGCCCTGGGTGGTAATGCACTCTTGAAGCGTGGCGAAGCCCCGATCGCTGAACTCCAACAGAGAGCACGTCATCGCAGCGGTCGACGCGCTTGCCCCACTCGCCCTTGACCATGACCTCGTCATTACGCATGGCAATGGCCCTCAAGTTGGCTTGTTGGCCCTTGAAAGCGCTCGCGATCCGGACCTTCCTCATCCGTATCCGTTCGATGCCCTGGTGGCTGAGACACAGGGAATGATCGGCTACCTCCTCCTCCAAGCCCTCGAGAATGCATTGCCGGGGCAACAGATCGTCGGCCTCATCACCCAGACCTTGGTTGCTGGCGACGACCCTGCCTTTGACAATCCGACGAAGTTCGTGGGACCGATCTACGACGAGGGCGAAGCCGAGAAGTTGGCCGGACGGTGGGGTTGGCAGGTTCGGCCCGATGGCCAGCAGTTGGAGGCGGGTGGTGCCCTCGCCCGAGCCACAGGAGATAGTCGAGCTGGCGACCATCAAGGTCTTATTGGCCGACGGCGCCGTCGTGATCTGTGCCGGAGGTGGAGGTGTCCCGGTTCGCCGAACTCCTGATGGCCAGTTACGCGGCGTCGAAGCGGTCGTCGACAAGGACTCCACAACCGCGCTGCTGGCGGAGAACCTCGGGGCGGACGCACTCCTCCTCCTGACTGATGTACCGGCGGTCGAGCTGGACTACGGGAAGCCGAATGCTCGCCCGATCGATCGCATCAGCGCCTCTGAACTCGAGCACATGCAGTTTCCATCAGGCTCAATGGGACCCAAAGTGGCCGCGGCATGTCGTTTCGTCCGCGGCACTCGCAATGTCGCTGCCATTGGCCGACTGGAGGACGCCGCCAAGCTGCTGGACGGGACCGCCGGAACCGCCATTTACGACGGAACCCTCCTACGGGAATCCGAAAAGGAGAACACCATGACACTGGACACCTCCCGACATGCCGGAGTCCGAAGTCACGCCAGCGAGAATTGTCGTCGGCATCGATGGTTCTGCTGCGTCCATGGAAGCCTTGGACTGGGCCGGTCGGCAGGCCCACCTGACCCATTCGACTCTGGAAATGATCATGACCTGGGACTGGCCGACTATCCAACGGTTGGGCCATGTACTTCCCGGAGGGCTACAACCCCTCGGAGGGCATGCCGGAAATACTCTCGAAGGCGGCAGACGACCTTCGCACGAAGTACCCGGACATCGAGGTCTACTTCCGAGTGGTGCAAGGCCATCCCGCACCGCTTCTCGTCGAGGCCTCCAAAGGGGCCGATCTTCTGGTGGTCGGCAGTCGGGGACATGGAGAGTTCGTCGGCATGCTCATCGGCTCAGTGAGTGAGTACTGCGCCACCAACGCACACTGCCCGGTTCTGATACACCGAGCCGTCGCATGAGCACTGACGCGTCGTCGATGAAAGTGCCTGTTGTGGGAAGTGAAGAGGCTGCACTCGAACCATCGACATCGCAACATCGCATCGTCGTTGGGATTGACGGTTCCAGCGAAAGCGCACGAGCGCTTGATTGGGCCGTCACGTACGCAGAGCAGAGCGGAGCCATCCTCGACATCGTCACAGCCTGGATGTTCCCCATGGCGATCGGCTATGCCTTCACCACCACGGTGGCCGAGGTCCGGCAAAAGGCGATCGATCTGTTGGAGGAGGCCGTGCGGCACGTCGCCGAGATCGCTCCCGATGTCGTCGTCCGTAGTGAAGCGAACGAACAACCGGCGGGACCGACACTCGTGAAGGCGAGCGAAGGGGCCGATCTGTTGGTGGTGGGTTCGCGGGGAATGGGGGGCTTCGAAGAGCTGTTGGTGGGCTCGATCGGCCACTACTGCATGCGACGTGCACCCTGCTCGGTGGTCATTGTCCGCTGAGCAGGCATGCTGCTCATTCGCCTGGACGCGGCGAACTCTCGCAGGCGTGGCTTTCAGACTGGTATCGGATTGTCGCCCTCACGTATCGGCGGAACAATCGTCACCGGTATCACCGAACGTTCTGCGAGCTCGAGGCTCGTGCTTCCGAGCAATGAACCCTCGTGCGCGTCGGAGCCGCGAGAACCCACTACCAATAGATCGGCTGATTCAGGCGGCATTGTCATGCGGAGAAGGGCCGAGCATGGATCACCGTCCACCACCGACCATTCGATTCTTTCCGGATTTCCACCCGCCCCGGTGGCAATCTTCAGAGCGGTCTCCCGATGCGCCGCGACGTGATCACCTAACAATCCCGCGTGCTCCAAGAGGCCAACGGCGTGCACCACGCGGAGCCGGGCTCCGAGTGCTCCTGACAATCGCGCGGCCCAGCGCACCGCTGCCGTGGAGTCCGCTGAGCCGTCATAGCCGACGACGATGGTCGAGGTCGTATTCATCCGTCACCTTTCGCTGAAGATCGTTGCGTGCGGATCCTCCATCGCTCGCTGGCGATCGGCTTCGGCTACACGTACTTCCTTCATGCCTGGGCCTCCGTATGTCGGTGCGGCAGGGCGAGTGTGGAGACCGAGAAGTGCACCGAGTGTGTCAGTCACCGACACCTGAAGAGCCTGCTGGTCGTAGCCGCCCTCGAGAATGAGGGCCATACGCCCTGGGCGAGGGGTGAAATCATGCACCATCCGGGCCAGTTCGGCGAAGTCGCCGCTGGACAGCGCCAGATCGCCCAGTGGATCTTCCCGGTGGGCGTCAAAGCCACATGAAACCAGTACCCAGTCGGGAGAGAACTGTTCGATGGTTGGTCGCGCCACATGGTCGATTGCGGTTCGTACCACGTCGCCGGTTGCCCCCGCCGGCAGAGGTACGTTGACCGTCAGACCCGGAGCTTTTGGTCCTCCGATCTCCCCTGCTCTTCCGGTTCCAGGAAAGAACGGGAACTGATGGGTGGAGACGTAGAGCACATTTGGATCATCCCAAAAGATCGATTGGGTTCCGTTCCCGTGGTGAACGTCCCAGTCCACGATCAGCACCTTCTGGCCCCGTGCCGTCAACGAAGCTGCGGCGACCGCGACATTGTTGAGAAGGCAGAACCCCATGGCCCTGTCACGCTCGGCGTGGTGCCCGGGCGGGCGGACCGGCACGAAGGCCACGCCTTCACCCTGCTCCTCCAAGGTCGCAATCGCCGCCAACCCGGCTCCCGCTGCACGCCTTGCTGCATTCCACGAGTCGGGCCGGGCATAGGTGTCAGGATCGATGTCGCCGCCACCCTTGGCGCAGAATGCTTCGAGTTCGGTGAGGTAGGAGAGCGAGTGCACACGGGCGAGGTCACTCAGCTCCGCCTTCGGGGTGGGCGGGTAGACGACTTCGTCGTCGAGCCCGAGCGCACGAATGCCATCCATCACGGAGAAGATCCGCGCCTGTTGTTCGGGGTGGAATGTCCCACCGTCGTGCTCGATGGTGCCGGTTGGGCCGGCAACAATGAGCTTCACTGTCTCACCTGCATCATGAGCAATCGACGGTGTGCTCTCTCTGCCATTGGCGCGTGATTTCACGGTCGGCGAGCGCCGCGTTGTAGGCGTCTGATGGTTCGATGGGAAAGTGAAGCGTCACCGTTCCGTACTCGACCGTCGAAGTGATGGGAAATCCGGTGTGACGGAACACGTCCAGCATCGTGCGATTCTCACAGAGGGTTTCCGCACGAAATGAGGTGATACCCCGCTGCCAGGCTGCGCGCACCAATTCATCGAGCAGGAGTGCACCTATCCCGTGATGTTGAAAGTCATCAGCGACGACAAAAGCGACCTCGGCCTCGGTTTCTCCGGGCGCACTGTCGTATCGACCTACAGCGATCAGGCGATCCTCGATTTCAGCCACCAGGGCTAGCCGATTCACATAGTCGACGCAGGTGAAGCGCTCGACTTCCTTGGGGGACAGTTCCGTATGAAACGTGAAGAAGCGCAAGAACACCGAGCGTGGCAGCAAATGATTGTGAAAGGCCACGAGCCGGGGGGCATCGTCGGGACGGATAGGTCGGACGTGGTAGCGAAGGTAGCCATCGCTCACCACGTCACGCTCGAGCTCACTCGCGTAGTCCGTCACGGCCTTGCGACTCGTCCTTTCGAGCTCAGGCGGCTCGCCGTCAACCTGTGGCCGTGCCGTAAGGCTTCGACAGACGCTACCGCCCCTCGGCGAGCAGGCGTTGGCCGAAGCAGATCTGCCGCTTCGTTGTATTGTCGTACGACGCCTGCTCTCATGGCGGCTGGCCCTTGCTCTCCGTGCGATTGCCTCTCCAGGATCGCACCACTCCATCGAATCCCGTAGGGCCGAAGGTCCCCCGAAGCGCGAACTCCGTCGCAAGAGTCTTATCGGCGCTCACCCCAGGACAATTTCCACGTGGTGTCGTTCGTCCTGCAGGAGTTCACCGATGGCATTTCGGACTTGTACCCCGAATCCTTGCCGAGCTTCGGCGTGGGGCAGCGTGGTATGGAGTCGAACGTTCAGAACATCTCCCCACCCTCGACTAAGGCCAACCTTCGTAAGGTGGTCATCGCCCTCGTCGGGCAGACCTCCGCGACAGCAGAGCACGCGTTTGGTCACGCCGGCGAGGCCTGCCCCAGAGGTGCGATCCCTGGTGCCTGCAGGTGGCGGCACAGTGTCTCGGTCTGTCACAGGCCTCCTGTCGTCGGACGCAAATCGGTCTCGTCAACGGTACGAAGGCAGCGGGGAACGGGGTAGGGCCGAAGGTCCCACGGCCCGATCATGCCCCGCCCTCGATGAGGGCTGCCCTTGGATTCCCGTTGCTCGGTTCCACGTCTCGGCCGCAGCGCAACGAGCCCGAAAGTGCACGCTGCAGGGGCTTTCGTCACGTCGGCTAGGGACCCTTGGCCCTGTTCCAATGGGCAAGCGCCGGCTCATCATGGGAGGCAATGACACAACTCCTTCCTCCATCATCCGGTTTCCACCCAGCTGGTGCTCCTGCTACAGAGCTGGCCCGGCTCCATACCTACTGGCGAGCGGCCAATTATCTGGCAGTGGGGCAGATCTACCTGCTCGACAATGCGCTGGTGCGCGAACCCCTCCGGCCAGAGCATACGAAGCCACGATTGATCGGTCACTGGGGTACGAGTCCGGGTCTCAATTTCGTCTACGCCCACCTCAGCCGGGTGATCACCGAACGCGACACCGATGCGTTGTTCGTCTGCGGTCCCGGACACGGTGGTCCGGCAGTCGTCGCCAATGCGTGGCTCGAGGGCACCTATTCGGAGCTCTACCCTCATATCTCGAGGGACGAAGTCGGCATGACCCGGCTCTTTCGTCAGTTCTCCTTTCCTGGTGGGATTCCGAGCCACGCCTCACCCGAGACCCCGGGGTCCATTCATGAGGGTGGTGAACTTGGCTACTCCCTCTCGCACGCTTTCGGGGCGGCCTTTGACAACCCCGGTCTCGTCGTTGCGTGCGTGGTGGGCGACGGGGAAGCCGAGACCGGGCCCGCCGCGACTGGTTGGCACTCGAACAAGTTCTTGGATCCGGTTCACGACGGAGTAGTGCTGCCCATTCTTCACCTCAACGGCTACAAAATCTCTGCTCCGGCGATGCTGGCCAGAATCCCGACCCAAGAACTGCTCAGCCTCTTCTCGGGCTACGGCTATCACCCGATCATGATCGAGGGTGGCTTCGACGGCGAAGATCCGATGGAAGTCCACCAGCGCATGGCGGTCGCGCTGGATTTTGCCTTCGATGAGATCGCAGAAGTCCAGTTGACCGCACGCTCAGGCTCGCCAGGACATCGACCCATTTGGCCGATGGTGATTCTGCGCACCCCCAAGGGCTGGACGGGACCAAGGACTGTCGATGGACTGGCGATGGAAGGGACCTTTCGCTCTCACCAGCTTCCACTCACAGAGGTGCGAACGAATCCTGCCCACTTGGCCCAACTAGAAGACTGGTTGCACAGCTATCGTCCGGAGGAGCTCTTCAACCGCCAAGGACGACCAGTAAGTGAGATCGACGACTTTGTGCCGATCGGTGGTCGCAGAATGAGTGCCAACCCTCATGCCAATGGCGGATCCCAACTCGTCGATCTCGAATTGCCGGACTTCTGTGACTACGGCGTCGAGGTCCCGCGGCCCGGCACCGCCATGCGAGAGGCAACACGGGTCCTTGGGTCGTGGCTACGCGATGCAGTCGTCAAGAATCCCAACAATTTCAGGATATTCAGCCCCGATGAGACTGTCTCAAACCGACTCCAAGACGTCTTCGAGGTGACCGATCGTGCCTGGGAGGCAGAGATCGTGCCAAATGACGATCATTTGGCTACAGACGGTCGAGTCCTCGAAATGCTTTCCGAACACCAGTGCCAGGGCTGGCTCGAAGGGTACCTCCTGACCGGTCGCCACGGACTCTTCAACTGTTACGAGGCGTTCATCCACATCGTCGACTCCATGTTGAACCAGCATGCGAAGTGGCTCAAGGTTGCAAGCGAGGTGAGCTGGCGACCACCGATCGCGTCGTTGAACTATCTCCTGAGCAGTCACGTGTGGCGTCAGGACCATAATGGCTTCTCCCACCAGGATCCCGGGTTCCTCGACCATGTCGTGACCAAAAAGGCAGCCGTGGCTCGCGTGTACCTGCCCCCGGACACCAACTGCCTTCTCTCTGTTGCCGACCATTGTCTCAGGAGTCGTCAGTATGTCAACGTCATTGTGGCAGGCAAGCAGCCCCAGCATGATTGGCTGGGCATACAGGAAGCGATCGACCACTGCACGAGGGGATTGGGCATCTGGCCCTTCGCATCGAATGACAAGGGTCAGGATCCCGACGTCGTCATGGCCTGCTGCGGCGACGTCCCGACGCTCGAGACCATGGCTGCTGTCCAAATCCTCAACGAGCGGCTGCCCGAACTCAAGATCCGGGTCGTCAACGTCGTTGACCTGATGCGCCTCGAATCAGCCTCCGAGCATCCTCACGGACTCTCCGACACTGAATTTGACGCCGTCTTCACGCTGAATCGGCCGGTCATCTTCGCCTTCCATGGCTACCCCGCGCTGATCCACCGCCTGACGTATCGGCGCACCAACCACGAGAACTTCCACGTGCACGGATACCGGGAAGAAGGTACGACGACGACTCCATTCGACATGGTGATGCTCAACGACCTGGATCGCTTCCGCCTGGTCATCGATGTTCTGGATCGCGTTCCCGAACTCAGCGAACCGGGCGCCTTCTTACGCCAAGAGATGATGGATGCTCGTCTCGAGGCCCGCGCCTATACCCGCCGTCATGGAGAGGATCCAAAGGAGATCTCGGAATGGACGTGGACTCCCCCTCAGAGACCCCACGCAGCCGATAGTTTCCGGAGGTTGACCGATGCCTTTTGACCGACACGGTTCCGATGTAATCGGTGAAGAGGAGTGCCGCAAATTGCTGAAGCTCGCCGGCGCGTCGGGGAGAGTGGGACGCTTGGCGATCAATCGCGAGGGATCGCCCTACGTCATCCCGGTGAATTTTTCGGTCTGCGATGAAGAGATACTGATCAGACTCAGGCCGGGCTTCGCCGCCCATCACCTCGACGGGGTCACCGCAACCTTCGAGATCGATCACGCAGAGCCCTACTCCAAGAAGGGCTGGAGCGTAGAAGTCGAAGGTCCGGCGCGATTGTTGACCTACGAGGAAGTGGCTCGACTTGGGCGCAATGTGCCTGAACCGCTCGTCATGTACCCCGGCATGCGGGTGTTCTCCATCCGAGTCGAAAGAATCAGCGGTCGTTCCATCCGTCACAACCACGTGGAAACGAGTTCCCCGTCGTCAACCTATTGGCCAGATCGTTATCGCGAGGGCGAGACAAGCTCCGACGAGAACGTGGATCATGGCCAAAATCCAAGTGGATGATGCATCCATCATCCGGACATTGTCTGACCTGTCAGATCGGACGTTGAAAGGAGTTATTCCATGGAATTGATTTTGGACAACACGCAGATGATCGAACTTCAGAGATTGCTGGCGGACGCACTTGGAGAGCTGAGCTCGGAGATCGCCGATACGGACAATCCGGCCTTCCAAAGGATGCTTCGTGATCGACGCCACCAGCTCCAGACCATTCTGGAACAGATCGAGTCTCAGCACGTCGCGTGACCTTCGCGGATTTCAGCCATTGATTGCTGTCTGCCGCGATGTCGGATTGCCGGGGAAGCTGCATCGAAAGGGGGCATTCGATGAATGCCATGCCGTCACCTGCAGGAGGCCGGACGGCCGGGTTGCACGCGGTACCCTACGGCGAGGTCGGATGCAGTGTGAGGAGGGTGGGGTGAATAATCCCAGGTCGGCGGCGAAAAGTAGGGACGTTCGGCCCTGTGGGCGTCAGAGCACACAGTGCACAATGAACATATGACAGACGTTTCGAATGCTCCGACCCCAAGCCCCGGTTCACCCTCACGAGCAGCACTTGGGGGTGATCTGGCCCGCCGGATACGTCGACGCCGCATCGAACTCGGAATGAGTGTCGAGGCACTGGCTTCCCGCGCCGGTATCAATCCTGTGTACCTGGAGTACTTCGAACGGAGTCCCGACGCATCCCTCAGTGCCGGCACACTCCAGCTGATAGCTCTCGCCCTCGATACAACGCCTATCGCTCTCCTGGGCGGAGAAGTCGATCGGCCTCCCGGCCATGGACGGGCAGGACGTCATCCCCTGCTGGAAGCACTCACAAAGGAGCAGTGCGAAGCTCACCTGGCCGTGGGAGGCGTCGGGCGAATCGTCTTCTTGAGCCCACGAGGCCCGGTCGCACTTCCGGTGAACTTCGAGTTCACCGAGGCTCGAGTCATATTCAGCACGGACGAATCGAAGGCCGCGGCGATCGAAATGCAATTGGTGGGCTTCGAGGTCGATCGCGTTGACGAAGCCATGAGCGAAGGCTGGAGCGTGATGGTTACGGGTCGCGCCCACCGCATACGCGATCCCGAGGAGCGCGATCGGCTCGGATCGCTCGACCTTGAAGCGTGGGCTGGCGGCGATCGGCACTCACTGGTCGGGATCGAGCCAGAGGAACTCACCGGTCGGGTGATAATCCATCAGACCCCCCTCGATCAGGACTGATCGCAACCGCCTAGCGCGAGCACCGTCGGGCGATTACGTTCCTGATGACTTGATCCCTAGAAGAACTCATTTAACGTATCGGCGAATCTTTTTGCCATGGTCGCCGTGAGAGGAGTGTTGTCATGCTGGTCAGAGAATGCTTACGAAAGGCCCCCGTGACGGTGCCCCCTGAATGTACGCTCGAAGAGGCCGCTGGTCTGATGGGCACGCATGACGTGGGGTCCCTCCTTGTGGTCAGCGGTGGTGAGTTGCTCGGCATTGTGACGGATCGGGACATTGTCATTCGAGCCGTCAGCACCGGTCAACCCTTACGAACACACGTGTCAGCAGTCATGTCCGAGTCACCGATGGTGATCCAGGGTTCGGCCGATATCACCCAGGCATTCAAGATCCTAAAGGATGCCGGCGTTCGTCGGCTTCCCGTCCTGGAGGATGATGAGATTGCCGGAATCATCACGGTCGACGACCTCCTCGTCTTCTTGGTGCTGGAGTTCGGTGCTGTACTGACCCCGGTCGCGGGTGAAATGTTCCGCCCGAACAGCAACGTCTGATTGACATGAGCTGAGCGATCACTGGCCATACCTCGGACCACGCCACGCTCCTCATTCGGCCTCAGCCCGATAGTCGGCCAGGGACCTCTGGCCCTGGTGCGTCGCCCCAGTTCCCGACACGCTCTCCAATAGGCATGGCGACGTGTTCGACGCGGTGAAGGGGGATTCGGCTTGATGACCTCTTCTCATCGGAAGGAGGACGGTTATGACAACGGGAACAGATTCGGGTCAGGCGCGATCCCCTCGAGTAGTAGTCGGGATCGATGGTTCCGAGGGCAGCACGCGCGCGCTCCGGTGGGCAGCCAGTGAAGCTGCTCGAAGAGGCGCCGTCCTGGAGGGCCACACCTCGTACAGTTCGGACCACGAATTCATCACACCCGAAGAGGTCCACGAGGTCATGCACCACGTCCTTGACGACGCGGAAGCCTACGTCGCTGATCACACTCCTGGGCTCGTGTTCGAGGGAGTGACGCACGACGGACCAGCCGCCAAGTTTCTCATCGAGGCGAGCAAGGGTGCTGATCTCCTCGTCGTTGGATCCCGAGGCCTTGGCGGTTTCAGCGGCCTGATGCTGGGTTCGGTCAGTCGACGGTGTTCGCTCCATGCGCACTGTCCAGTCATGATCGTCCGGCCTTCGGAGGGGGCTGGTGGGGGCGAACAATCGGCATGACTGCAGGAAGTCATCGAATAACGGTGGGAATTGACGGCTCTGATGTCTCGGCAAGAGCCCTCACATGGGCTGCCCGGCAGGCTGACGTGACCGGGTCATCGCTCGAGGTCGTCACCGCATGGGAGTGGCCGCCTCGCCTGGGCAGAGGGATGCCACTCTCCGTCGCGTACAACCCGGCGGTTGACGCGACGGCGATCGTCACGGACGTCGTCGATGCCGCACATGCTGCTCACCCGGACCTGGTGATTACCTCGAAGGTGGTCGAGGGCCGTCCTGCACCGGTGTTGATTGAAGCTTCCGAAGGCGCAGACCTCTTGGTGGTCGGCAACCGCGGCCATAGTGAGCTCGTGGGAATGCTCTTGGGGTCGGTGAGCGAGCACTGCGTGAAAAATGCACACTGCCCGGTGGTGGTCGTACGAGAAGGATGACGCTTCAGCCCATGCTGCTCGTACGTCTGTAGCCAGGGCCCGAATGGCTACTGCGCACTCCACCGTGATCCTCAGACACGACGTTCTGGAACAACAGGGAGAACCGTGAATCCCCTTCGAGCTTTCAGGGGTGGAACAACCATTGCCCTCTTGCGCCGCACCGACTTGTGGAGTGCGTCAACCGCGAGCATCACCGGCGCGCCGGCAGCGGCCACGACCCAGCCCCACGCCGGCGGAGGGGCCTGTCCGAGGATGTGGGCAATTGCCGGGATGTACAAGAAGCACGCGAGCAGCCCGAGGGCGACCCCCACACCTATCAGGAGGAGCCGGTTGGAAAACCAACCCAACCGACCGGGCCATTGGGTCGCGCTCCGGCATGCGAACGCGACCCCGATCTGACAAATGATCACGGTGGCGAACGCGGTTCCAGAGGCCGATCGCAGAGCGTGACCCTCCGGGAATGAATTGCCCGGCACCCACCCGTAGAGCGCAAGGACGATGCAGAATGCCAGCATCTCCATGGTGGCCTCAGCCGGACCGAGTACGGCAAACACACGGGTCAGGACCTTGCCGTCAATGAGGTGACGGCCCTTTAGCGGTGTATTCAGGGCCTTGCCTGTTCCCCGTTCGACTCCGAGTGCCAGCGCCGGGAGGACGTCGGCGCCGACATCGAAGCAAAGAATCTGCAGGACCCCGAGCGCCAGAGGGAACCGTCCGCCCGATACTGCCCAAATGATAAACGGCGTGAGTTCGGCCACGTTGCAGACCAGGTGATATGTCAGGAACCTCCGCATGTTCGAAAACGTGATGCGGCCGCGCTGAACGGCTTCGACGATTGTGCCGAAGTCGTCGTCCAACAGGACGAGGTCGGCCGCCTCGCGGGCCACATCTGTTCCCGATTCCCCCATTGCGACACCGATGTCGGCGGTCTGTAGGGCCGGGCCGTCATTTACGCCATCCCCCGTCATCGCCACAACATGACCTCGGCCCTGCAGCGCCTTGGCGATTCTCAGTTTTTCCTCCGGAGTGACCCTGCTGATCACGACGCCGTCTGGACGATCGATCAACGCTCCTAACACGGCATCGTCTCGGGACAGGTCCGTCCCGATCAAGACCGCACCACCGTCCTCGATGAGGCCCACCTCACGAGCGATTGCGGCCGCGGTTTCGGGGTTGTCCCCGGTCAGCATGGCCACTCGAATCCCGGCCAGCCGGCAGGCATTAATGGCGCCACGGACATTGCTTCGAGGTGGATCTTCGATCCCCACAATACCGAGGAGAGTGAGGTCGCGCTCGACCTGATCTGCCGAGGTGTCCGCCGGAATCTCACCGATGGAACGAGATGCCACAGCGATTACCCGCAGGGCCCGTCGGGTCAGCGCCTCCACTGCATCGTTCGCTCCTTCAACCGATAGGCACCGGTCGAGCATGCTCTCGGGAGCACCCTTTACAAGCAGCTGATCGCCGACCACGACTGACATCCTGCGCCGATGAGCGTCGAACGGAAACTCCCGAACGAGCGTCTTCTCGGATATCTCCCCATCCACGTCGACACCGCATCGCACAGCGAAAGTGAAGAGGGCGGCCTCCATCGGATCGCCGTCGGGAACCCACTTGCCATCACGTTCCACTGCTCGGTCCTCACAGCAGCGGGCCGCAACCTCTGCGAGTTGGTTCACCATCGACCGGGCCTCCGGAGAAGCATCGACAACGCCGATCGGGTCGTAGCCGACTCCGGTCACACGGGCCGACCCGTGAGGCGTCCACACCTCGACGACCGACATCTGATTTCGGGTGATCGTTCCGGTCTTGTCCGAACAGATGAACGTGGTCGAGCCCAACGTCTCCACCGACTCGAGACGACGAACGAGCGCATGACGTCTTGCCATTTCCTGGGCCCCGGCCGCCAACGAAAGAGTGACCGTCGGCAGCATCCCTTCCGGTACCAGCGCCACCGTGACACCCACGGCGAAGAGAAATCCATCCCGAGGAGTTCCACCAACCAACAGGGAGATGCCGAAGAAGGCAAGTCCGACTGCGACGGCGATTCCCGCGATAATTCGGACCACATGGTTCAGTTCGTGCTCAAGCGGGCTCTTCGGTCGGTGACCCTTTTGCGTCAGCTCGCTTATGGAAGCCAGACGGGTGTTGGCCCCGGTGGCCCGCACAGTCGACGATCCCTCTCCGCCGACGACAAAGCATCCGGCGAACACTTCGTCTTCGACGGCTACTTCCACCGCCGAACTCTCACCCGTGAGCATCGACGAGTCGACGGACAACCCATCTTCATGAAGAACCTGCATGTCGGCAGAGATTCGGTCTCCTGAACGTAGAACGACGAGATCTCCGACCACCAACTCACTCGCTTCCACCTCCTGCTTCACGCCATCTCGAATCACCACGGCTCGGCGAGGCAAGAGATCCCTGAGTCGGTCGGCGGCTCTTTCCGCCCGGAATTCTTGTGCGAACGCAAATGTTCCGTTGATGAGGATGACCACGAAAATGGCGATGCCCAGCTGGGGCATCCCGACGACGAACGAAAGGATGCCGGCCACCCACAACATCAGTGCGAAGAAATGCACCAACTGACTTGCGAACTTCCTCCACAATGGAGTCTTGTGAGGGCGAGGAAGCTGGTTCGGCCCTTCAGCAACCAGGCGGTTCGCGGCCTCGGTGGCGGTCAGTCCAAGGGATGGAGATGCGAACTCCGTACCGGTCGTCGGGGCCGGAGGAGATTCGATCGCGAGGGTTGACTTGGGCTCGTGCGTCACGACAAAGATCCGACGCCGGTTGTCACACGCTCCAGGAGGTGGGAGGAGTCCGATCGATCACCATCAGAGCATTTCCGCACGACGTTCAGACTCTCAGTGGATCGGCTGCGACTCGCGTCCTTTGCTACCGAGCTGCCAACAAGGGTGATGCGCCGCATGGTTGCGTCCAGTCTGAAAACGAAGGCCGGCGGGACTATCCAACTGGCGCCGGATATCCCAGGTTGTCTTCATATGTCTTCAGTACGATATCCACGTACTAATTTGCAATCGAGAGCGGGAGAGGTCCAACAGGGCCGAAGGTCCCCCAAATTTGGGAGAAAGGACCTCTCAGCAGGAAATGCGCTCTGTGTGCACCGCTGGCTTATCGAATTCGGTGGGTCAGAGCCGGAAAGGCCACGGGCCTGGCGCGACGGTGCTCGCGTCAGCTCCTCAGAGCGCGTAGCGGCGACATGACCTCCGACGCGAACTGCTCACGCTCCGCCTCCGGGAGCGCCGTCACGAAGAAGTCGAGTCCCAGTTGGACCATCTCCCCGATGCGGTCGACGACGTAGGAGGGCGGGCCACCGATCCCGAACCAGTCACCGAACTCCTCGTCGCACACATCCGTGTTCGGGTTCTGTGCTGACGCTCCCGGGTGGTGGTACTGGTAGTCGTAGGTGTCCCGGAGGACCGAGGTCACTCGGCGCATGATCTCGGGCTGCTGAGACAGGTCGTTCCCCTTGAACGACGACATGTGCGCCCATCCCGCTGTCCTCGGTCGGATCGCCTTGCGCCCGGTCGCACGATCGGTGGTGATGGCCACCGGGAGGAAGGCGCCGACACTGACGTCGGCCCGGGATCGCCCCGCCTCGTCAAGAGCCTCGTCGATGATCTTCAAGGCCCAGGTGATCCGGTCCGGGTTGGCGCCGACGCTGAGACCGATCCGGTCGGCCAGCTGGGCGGCGACAGCAATGGCCCGGGGTCCGCTACAGACCATCTGGATGGGCACCGGGTCGAAACGCGAGGTCGGTGGCCCATTCGAGGCGGCTCGTGAGACCGCCGAAGCTGACATCCTGCCGGTGCAGGTACGCGCGGAGGAGGCCGAGATCGAGTGCGAACTCCTTGACGCGCTGCGGGCGCCTGCCGACAACGGCGACAGCCGAATCGCCACTCGCGACGCCGCAAATGGCCCGACCGCCGCTCAGAATCTGGATCGGCAAAATACCCGATGCGATGACGCCGGGATTGCGGGTGACGAAGTTGAGGGGTCCGCACAGCAGTTTGATCCGCTCCGTTGCACGGGCGGCGTCGCGCATTTCACCGAGGCAGTCCGGCACCCTCGTGTGATTCTCACTGAACATCTGGAAGTCGAATCCGAGCTCCTCTGACCGCCGTGCCATCTCGGCGCCGGTGAACGGTGGATAGAAGCCTGTCGTGCCGAACTCCACCGGCCGGGCGGATGCATGTCCGCTCATCGTCATTTCGGATAACCCCCCACCTCTCAACGAGCCTGCCGCCGAAGCGAACTGTTCAGCGGGACCCCCGGTTAGCCGGCGTCGGCGGCCGGTGGCTCCAGATTGTAGAGGCGGGCGTAGTTGTCCCACAGGACCTTTCGCTTCGTCTCTTCGGCGAAGGGCAGTTCGAGGAACGACTTCGTCGCATGCGGGTACTTGGAGTCGGCGTGCGGATAGTCGGTCGAGTAGACGACGTTGTCGTCTCCGAAGGCATCGAAGTAATACTTCGCCGGCTCCTCGTCAGCTTCGCAGGAGACGAAGCAGTTCTCGAGGAAGTAGTCCGACGGCTTGCGCTTCAGCTCTGGAGCCTCGTACCTGCCGGTCCACTCCCAGTGCTCGTCGAGGCGGTAGAGCCAGAACGGCGCCCAGGAGCAGTTCCCCTCGAGGAGGCCGACCTTGAGCTCCGGGAAACGTTCGAGAACACCGCCCGACGTCATTGAGGTCGCCACGAACATGATCCCGAGTGGCTGGTTGAAGGGATGCCAGAGCATCATCTTGTCGAGGTGCTCCCCGAATGAGAAGTCCGGCTTCGTCACGCCGCCCCCGTGGAAGCAGACCGGTACACCCAGTCGGATGGCCTCCCGCCAGATCGGGTCGTAGACCGGGTCGTGCCAGGGCCGGCTGTCGACGAGGCCGGGGCTGATGAACGCTGCCTTGAAGCCGCGCTCGACGTTGCGGGCCAGTTCATCGACCGCAGCGGCGACGTCATGCGGCGCCAGCATGGCGGCGCCGAAGACCTGACCCGGGCGTTCGCACTCGGCCACGAAATCGGCCATCCAGTCGTTGTAGGCGGCGGCGATCGCCGTCGCGAGGCCCGGCTCGAGCCCCTTCGGCCCGACGTGGTGACTGCTCGGGAGCGAAATGACGAAGAGACCACGGCTCGGGAAGAGGACCGTCGAGTCGAGGTGTTCGGCCTCCATGGCCAGCACCTGTGACCGGGCGTCCCACGCCCGCTCCTCGGACGCACGGAGCGCTGCCTCCTGCGTCGGGTTGTACGGGTTGCCGGATGTGGCGAACGCTCCCCGCTGCGGCTGGATCACGCTCTTCAGCTTGACCCGCATGTCACGAACAGAGTCCTCAAGACCGATCGGGGTCAAGAGGCCCCACTTCGGATCCATGTAGCGCTGCCACAGATCGCCCGGCTCCATGACGTGCATGTCGCTGTCGGCGACCAACCACCCGTTAATGGCCATTTCGCCCCCCTTCTGTCGGCGCCAGCGTATCAGCGTCGTCCGGGATTGACCCCGCTCGGCCCGCCCACGCATGCCATCAACATGCCCGAACACAGCGGAATCCGAGGTGACTGGCGGTGTCCCGCGGCCCTTGACCCTGGCGGGCGGCCGGCCGGTAGCGACGGCAGTACGAGGCGGCGCAGAGATGCGAGCCACCCTTGATCACGAATCGGTCCGACTCGTGCACCGGTGCGCCGGGGCCACAACAGGTCCCGTCCTCGGACGGTTTGCCAGAGGTTCCTTCGCCCGCGACATGGTCGGACGTCCAACGGGTCGCCGTCCACTCCCAGACATTTCCGGTGACGTCGTAGAGGCCGTACCCATTGGGCGGAAAGTGCCGCACGGGTGACGTGCGGGTGAAGCCGTGTGGGCGCTGGTTCTCGAAGGGAAAGGTTCCATGCCAAGTGTTCGCCATAATCCTGCCATCGGGCATGAATTCATCGCCCCAGGCGTAGATAGCCCCGTCGAGGCCACCACGAGCCGCATGCTCCCATTCCGCCTCTGTGGGCAACCGCTTCTCGGCCCACTCGGCATAGGCACGGGCGTCCTCGAGCCCGACGTGCACCACCGGGTGCTGTTCCCTCCCGAGCACGTCGGAAGTGGGTCCTTCAGGGTGCTGCCAATCTGCGCCCGGCACCCAGTGCCACCATCGGGTCCAGTCATCGAGAGAGACAGGACCCGATGTCGGTACGAACACCTGGGATCCAGGTACCAGCAGGGAGGGGTCGGCGTCGGGGAAGTCCTGTGCCGCCGGCGTCTGCTCGGCCACGGTGACATAGTTCGTGTCGGCGACGAACCTGCGAAATTCGTCATTCGTGACGGGGTGCTCGTCGAACCAAAGGGGGGCAACGTCAGCCGGTCGCACCGGACGTTCCTCGGGGTAGAAGCCGATCGACCCCATCCGAAAGCCACCGCCAGGAACGAGCGACATGCCACTGGCCTGCATGACGCCCAGGCTACGGCCTCATCCAGAGAGAGGGCGCTCTGCGAAGACCCGGACGCCGGTCGCGCTCGGGGCTGGCAACGTGTGGGCAGCACTCGAGCTGGCCACTCACCGCTTTCGCATCATGAAAGCCAGCGCTTCTGGTGCAGCACGGCGAGCGGTGTCGGTGTGGTCGTCGGGGGGCCGAGCGTCGGGCTGACCACCTTCTCAATGGCGATGCAGCCCGAATGGGACCCAGCATTGAATGCATCACCCGAGTATCGGACACCCCAGTAATAGGTGCCAGGACTCGTTTCGGTGACGGGTGGCGACGGGGGCAGGACCCCGTATGCGGTGATGAGCTCGTCGGAGAGTGACGAACCCGAGCAATGCGAAACGTTGTTGTCGTAGAGGCTGTACTCCACCCATCCTGTCGCGGTGGCGGTATGAGGACCATTGAGTGTTGCCAATGCTGTCACGGCGGTGCCGACGGATACCGTGATGATGGTGCCCGATCGGCCACCACCGTTCAGTGAGGCGGTGATGGTGACCGGAAGTGGCGACCCCACCGTGACGTTCGGTTGACCTGCGATCCCGCAGCCGGTGGTTGACGAGAGGTTCAACTCTTGGAAGGTGCTGCCAGAGTTGAAATCGACCTTCCAGTAATAGTTCCCGACTCCGAGCACGATGGACGGCGCCGGCGGCACGACACCGGGTGAGGTAATCGACTCGACCATGGGCGTGAGTGCGGCGTTTTGGCACTGGCTGTCGGTGTAGACCCCATAGGTCACCGTCCCGCTGGCATGCGACGAGTTCACACCGGCCAACGTCGCCACGGCATTGACCGATGTCCCGGAGGGAAGGGCAACGGTGGAGGCAAGAGAGCCGGGCCCGGTGAAGTTGACCGTGACGACCGTCTCAGGCGGTTGACCGGGCGATGGCCTCGGGAGCGGGCCTGCGGTGCTCGAGACCGTCAGATCTGGCTGACCGCCCAGTCCGCAGGTAGTCGAGGAGGACTGGTCCAATGCTTGGAATTGACCGCCGGAGAGAAAGGCCACTCTCCAGTAATAGGATCCGGCCCCGAGGACGACCGGTGGCGCCGGTGGCAGGACACCCGGGGTTGTTATGGACTGGACAATGGGAGCCTCCGCCGCGATCTGGCACTGGCTGTCGACGTAGACGGAGTAGGTCACGGTTCCGGTCGCACGAGACGCCCCGACCCCGGCGAGGGTGGCGGCAGGCGTGACTGCTGTGCCAACAGGCACGGTGACCGAAGGGGCGATGGTGTCGAGGCCCTCGAAGTTGACCGTGAGGATGGTCGCGGGCGGTTGTCCCGGGGCCGGCGCCGGAATCGGGGCCTCAGCGCCGGCTGTCCCGGCCCACGAAGAGAGGGCGAGCACCCCGAGAAGCGACGCAGCCCACCCCGAGCCGACGAGCCCCGATCTCCCGATGCATCGCCGCTTGCGGCTCGAACCTGTGCCTCGACGCATGACCTGCCTCTTTCGAATTCAACGGAATGTGAACGTCGTTCCGTCACTCCCGCACCCGGCCGGATAGGCCCTCAGAGCGTGGCAGTCGAAGCCCCATGATGACCCCCCGCCACCTCGGCCGCTAGGGGACAAAGTACCAATGTCGTCGGCCCGGTTGCGTGACCGAGCCGGCGCCTTCCACTAAAAGTCGCTCAACCTCCGTTGCGGAACGGGCACCGAATTCGAACGTCGAATTCCTCAGTCGGCGAAGGCCTTCTGCAGGGCGGATCGCAGATCGGCCACAAGATCTCCGACGTCTTCGAGTCCCACCGAGAGCCTCAGCAGTGTGGGGTCAACGGCGAGGAGCGAACCAGACAACGACGCGTGGGTCATCCGGTGGGGGTGCTCAATAAGCGACTCTACGGCGCCGAGGGACTCGGCCAAGGTGAAGATCGATGTGGAGGAGGCCACTTTGAGCGAACGAGTTTCGCCGCCGCGCACGGTGAACGAGACCATTCCCCCGAACCCTCGCATTTGCGCCTGCGCGGTGGCGTAGCCGCGATGCTCCGGCAGGCCGGGGTAGTAGACGTGCTCCACGTTCGGATGCACACTGAGGGCCTCAGCCACCCGAGCCGCATTCGCGCAATGGCGTTCCATTCTGACCGCGAGTGTCTTGACGCCACGGAGCACGAGGAAGCAGTCGAAGGGGCTCGGGACTGCGCCGACGGCGTTCTGCAGGAAGGCGATCCGCTCGGAGACTTCTTGGTGAGATGTCGCGACGAATCCCCCGACCACGTCACTGTGCCCACCCAGGTACTTCGTCGTCGAGTGGACGACGATATCCGCCCCCAGGACGAGCGGTTGTTGGAGGTACGGGGTGGCGAACGTATTGTCGACGACCAGGAAAGCGCCGTGTGCATGGGCCAGCTCGGCCAGAGCGGCGATGTCAGCGATCCGCAGCATGGGGTTCGAGGGCGATTCCACCCAGACCATGCGCGTCGTGGGCTGCAGGGCGCCAGCAACGTCTGCAGGATCTTCGAATGAAACCGCATCGAATCGGAGGCCGGCGCGTGCGTGCACTTGGGAGAGCAGGCGGTACGTACCGCCGTAGACGTCGTTCCCGATGAGCACGTGGTCGCCCGGGTTCAGAAGCCGGAGCACAGCGTCGATGGCGGACATCCCGCTCGAGAACGCGCACCCGAAAGCGGACGCCTCCAGTGCAGCCAGGCACGTCTCGAGCGCGGTTCGGGTCGGGTTCCCGGTGCGGCTGTACTCGTAGCCTTTGTGGACGCCGACGCTCGACTGGCTGAACGTGGAGGTCTGGAAGATCGGGGTGACGACCGCACCGGTGGTGTGGTCGGGCGTCTGCCCGGCGTGAATGGCCAGCGTCTCGAATCCGACCTGCGCCTCGTCCTCCACCGCTACGTCCGCTCCAGGAACGACAGGAGATCTGACCGGGTGAGGATGCCGACCGGGTGCCCGCCGTCGAGCACGAGGACGGCCGGTGACTCTTGCAGGCGGTCCGCGACTTCGTCCACCGTCTCCCCCTGGCCGACCGTGGCCAAGGGGGGTGCCATCACCGACTCGACCGGCTGGTCGAAGACTTCGGGATGATGGAGGCTGCGTTGCAGGAGAAGGCGGTCCGTCACCGACCCGACCACTTCGGCCAGTGCCAAGGGCGGCTCCGCCTTGACCACCGGGACCTGGGAGACCCCGAACTCTTCGAGAATGGCGATGGCCACGCGCACCGTCTCATCGGGATGCACGTGCACGAGGGGCGGCAGTCGATCCCCCTTGCTGGAGAGCACCGCTGCGACCGTGCTCCCCCGGGCCCGCAAGAACCCGTGATCGGACATCCATCCGTCGTCGTAGAGCTTGGAGAGATAGCCCCGCCCGGAGTCGGGGACGAGGACCACCACGACGTCGTCGGGTCCCAACGTGCGACCGACCTCGAGTGCCGCCCATACGGCGGTCCCCGTCGACCCACCGACGAGGATCCCCTCCTCACGCGTGACGCGACGCGCCGTGCGAAAGGAGTCCTGGTCCGAGACGGCGATCACCCGATCGACTGCCGCCGGATCGTAGGTCGTGGGCCAGAAGTCCTCTCCGATCCCTTCGACGAGATACGGCCGGCCACCTCCCCCTGAGTAAATCGATCCTTGCGGATCGGCCGCGATGACCTCCACCGCGGGGTTCTGCGCCTTGAGATACCGCCCGACTCCACTGATCGTCCCACCAGTACCCACCCCGGCCACGAAATGCGTGACCCGCCCGGCCGTCTGTCGCCAGATCTCCGGCCCGGTGGACATCTCATGAGCCCTCGGGTTCTGCGGGTTGTGGTATTGGTTCGGCTGGAACGCATCCGGCGTGGACGCAGTGATCCGGTTGGCGACCGAGTAATAGGACTCGGGATGTTCCGGCGACACCGCGGTCGGACAGATCACGACCTTGGCTCCGAAGGCACGCAGGAGTTGACGCTTCTCCTCGGCGATCTTGTCGGGCATGGTGAAGATGCAGTGGTACCCGCGCTGTGCTGCCACCATGGCCAGGGCGACGCCCGTGTTGCCCGACGTCGGCTCGACGATTGTGCTCCCGCGCCGTAGCAATCCTTCTCGCTCGGCGGCGTCGATCATCTCGAGCGCCGGACGATCCTTCACACTCCCCCCGGGATTCATGTACTCGAGCTTCGCCAGCAGGTGGCACGGGAGGTCGCGTCCGACCCGATCGAGCCGGACGAGTGGCGTACCGCCGATGAGTTCGAGCACGCTGTCCTTCACGTCCATCGGCAGTCCAGGGTCGGTGACGGGACACACGTCGACCCCTTCGGGAGCGACGATGGGGCCATCGGCGAAGAGCACCGTGGGCATGCCCGCCCGACGCAACTCTCGTGCGATCTCTACGGTCTGGATCGGGTCGCCGCAGACCCCGACCAGTCGGGGGATGCTCCCCCGTAGCTCAGCGATCAGTGATGGCGGGGTGTGCCCCGCCGGGATCCGAACCACCCGACCGGCCCGGGCCGTGAGGATGTGGGGTGCGGGGTGCGGGTCGACCACCAAGAGCACGTCCACATGGGGCGGCAACATGTCCCTATCGATCCGGTCGCTGACCCGACGGTTGGGACGTGCGCGACCGGAAAGCAGCCGCCCCCTCCGCTGGAACCGTCCGTGCGATGGCCACGGCGATGATGTTAGTGAACCGCTCCCATCTGTCGACCCGGAGCGCTGCCCTGTGCTGCGCAACTCCTGGTGGGCGGCGGTCAAGTGGCGAGCGGCGCCAAGGCTGAGGGAAGGTTGTGCAAATGAGCGCCTCGCAACCGACCAGTCGCCAGGAACCGACAGCCGCAAAGGGAACGGCGGCAGAAGGGGAAGATGCATCTTCCGAAGCGATGACGACGCTCCGCGGTTCAAGCGTGGGAAAGGTGAATACGCACCGGGTTGGCCAGGTCGTCCTGGTCCTGACGTTGGTCACTCTTCTCGTCCTCGCCGTTGTCTTCTTCGTGGCGGGAGTCCACCGGAATAACCAGGTATCGAGTCTGCACGACCATGGGGTGCCTGCAGTCATGACGGTCACCGGGTGCGCTGTACTCATCGGCGGGACCGGCAGCACACCGGCCGGGGCTTCGTGCCGGGGCACCTTCACCCTCGAGGGCCATCGTTACTCCGAAGCGATCCCGGGTTCGGACAAATACGAAACCGGCCAGCAGCTCCACATCACCGTGGTTCCGGGTGACCCGGCCCTCCTTGCCCTGGCGCCGGCGAACGAACACACGTCATGGACCACGTTCATCCTTCCCTTGGTCCTGTTCGTGGTCTTCCTCGTCCTCTTGGGCTGGGCCCTCGTCGTGCGCCGGCACCGGGCCGAAGAATCGACCTGATCGGCGTCGAACCAGTAAACCACAGGCCTCTGTCGGGCCTTCCGCAACTCTTATTTGTCCGTCACGAATCGGCGAGGTCAGACGATGCGACGGCCTCCGTCGCAATGTGTCGCGCCCACTCGTACTGCGCCTTGCCGGCCGGAGTGCGAGGGATGTCCGGCACGAAGACAACGCGCTTGGGCACCTTGTACCCTGCGAGTCGGTCGCGCACCGTCGCTTTCAACTCGTCCTCCGTTGCGCTCCAACCGGACCGCAAGGACACGACCGCGGTGACTGCTTGGTTCCAGACCTCGTCGGTGAGCCCTATGACGTTCGCATCGGCCACCGACGGATGTGTACGCAGTACCGCTTCGACCTCCTCGGGGTAGACCTTCTCGCCGGCCGTATTGATGCAGAGCGACCCACGCCCGAGGAAGACGACGCTTCCATCTGCCTTCAACTTGGCGTAATCGCCGCAGATCGAATACCGCTGATTTCCGACCCGGCGAAACACCTGCGCCGAGCGCTCCGGGTCCTTGAAGTACGCAAACGGGATCGGCGGCATCATGGCCAACAGGCCGGCCTCGGTCGATCCCGGTGGCAGTTCGGCGCCGTCCTCGGTCAACAGTCGTGCACGTTCGCCCAGAACGAAGCGGGCGTCTTCTGCTCTGGTGCCCGGAGGCACGACGGAGACGGCCGTCGGTCCCCCCTCGCTGGCCCCGATGGTTTCCACGAGCGTCATCGATCCACGCTCGACCAGCCCCTGCTTGAGCCTGAGCGACCATGGGGCTCCGGAGCTCAACACCCGTTCCACCGACGACACGTCATACGGTCGGCCATCGGCCTCTGCCGCTTCGAGCGCCTCGACCATCGGTCCGGCGAAGGCATCCCCGACGATGCCGATCTGCGTGACGCGTTCGCGCTCGACGGCCCGCCAGAGCTCGTGGGCGTCGAACGAACGGCTCTCGAGGAAGACGACCGTTCCCCCGAGCAACCACGCCGCAGCGCTCAGATTGAGGGCGGTGCCGTGCACCAACGGGGAAGCGGGGAGCACCGTTGGAGTTTGACCCCGTTCCCTCAATGCCAACGCACAACGGGCGGCCGCGGGAGCGTCATCCGGAGTGGCGAGCCCGGCCAAGGAATACGCCGCGAACACGTTCATCTCGACGGCGTCGGCGTGACGGTACATCACACCTCGGGGGTGACCCGTCGTGCCACCGGTGTAGAGCAGTTGGATGTCGGCACCAGACCGCCGTATCCGGGGCGCCGGGTCGTGGGCCCGGATCAGTTCTTCGAAGCGAAGCGCACCGTCGAGCAATGGTGACCCGTCGTCAATCTGTATGACGGCACGCAAACGGGCCGACGCCTCGCTGGCGGTTGCCACCGGTGCGGCCAAACTGCCGTGGAAGACCAGTACCTCGGACTCTGAATCCTCCAGCACTTCCGCCAGCTCTTCCGCGCGGTAGCGGAAGTTGAGGTTGATGGGGCAGGCCCGAAGTTTGTACGCCGCGAACACGGCCTCCAGATGCTCGGGCGTGTTGTACGCCACGATCGCCACCTTGGACTCCTGCCCCAGACCGACGGCTTCGAGCGCTGCCGCCAGTCTCGACGCCCGCTCATCGAGCTCAGCCCAGCGCAATCTGCGTTGGCCTCGTACGACCGCCAGACCCTCGGGCATCGCATCGGCGACGGATTCCCATAAAGTGGCCCAGTTCTCGTCCACGGCCGTCGCGCCCCCACTCGTTCCTGCCAAAGCCTGAGGGATTACACTAACTGGCGTTGCGACGTCGGACGTGACGAGGAGTCCAGCGGAGGGGGCGGCGAATGGCAGACGGTGCAGCGGTGCAGCTTCCCTTGTACGACGCCGACAACCACTACTACGAAGCGCGCGATGCCTTCACGCGACACCTGCCGCCGCGTATGGCTGAACGAACCGTCATGGAGGTGACCGTCAACGGCAGGGTGCGCCACCTGGTCGGCGGCAAGTTGAACCACGCCGTGACAAATCCGACGTTCGACCCCGTGAGCAAACCGGGTGCGCTGTACGGTTACTTCCGAGGCAATCCGGACGGAAAAGGTCTGCGCGAGCTCCTCTCCGACGCTGAACCGATCCGGGCCGAATACCGCGAGCCCACAGCCCGTCTCGCCGCAATGGACGCCCAGCAGATCGACGCCGCATGGCTGTTCCCCACTCTGGGTGTGATGTACGAAGAAGCCCTCAAACACGACCCTGAGGCTGTCGGCGTTGCCTTTCGGGCCTTCAACCGCTGGCTCGACGAGGATTGGGGTCTGCACTATGGCGGTCGGATTCTGGCCGCCCCGTACATCTCGCTCGCCGACGGCAACTGGGCCGTGGCTGAACTCGCGTGGGCGCTCGACCGGGGGGCTCGGGTCGTGTGCGTGCGCCCGGTGGCGCCCACCTGCGCCGACGGGTCCTGTTCGCCTGGCGATCCCCGCTTCGACCCCTTCTGGGCGCTGGCCAACGAAGCCGGAATTACGGTTGCCGTGCACGGTGGAGAGACGGGCTACTCGTCGCACGGCTACGCCCCGGACGGCATGGAGGTGTTCGCCGACCGCTTGTCGCCGCTGAAGTTGTTGCTCGACGAGGTCAACATCGAACGACCCATCATGGACTATCTCGCCGCGATGATCTGCGACCGGGTGTTCGAGCGATTTCCGAACCTTCGCATGGCATCGATCGAGAACGGTTCGGGGTACCTTTCCGGACTGTTCACCCGCTTGCGCGGGCTTGACCGCAAGCTCCCGGGCCACTTCTCCCAGGATCCGGTGGAGACCTTCCGGCACCACATCTGGATCAGCCCATTTTGGGAGGAGCGCGTCGACGATGTGATCGAACTGGTGGGGTCGGATCGTGTGCTGTTCGGGTCAGATTGGCCACACGTCGAGGGGCTTCCGCAACCGATCCAGTACCTCGACGAGGTTGCAACCCTCGACGACAGTGTGCGCCGTCGGTTGGTGCACGACAATGCACACGCCCTCAGCACGCCGATCCCGGCGTAGGTGATCCCCAGTCGTCGATGACGGCCTCCTCGGACGATCCCTCTGGTCGGGCACCGTGTGTGGTCGGGGTCGGTCAGGTGCTCTCGCACTCCTCGGATCCCGGTGAGACGGAGCCACTCGAGCTCTGGACCCAGGCCTGCTCCCTTGCCCTTGCCGATGCCCGCAGCGCGCAAGGTGTACGCGGCGTGCAACGCGTGGCGGTGGTCCGCTGTGACAGCTGGTCCTACGATGAGCCGGCGCGCCGGCTGGCCGAACGACTCAGCCTCTCGCCGGCCCACTTCGAGGATTCTCGACTGGGCGGCTGCCAACCGCAGCAGCTCCTCCACGCGCTCTGCGACGACATTGCCGGCGGACGTATGGACCTCGGCCTCGTCGTCAGCGGAGAGGCACTCCATACCCTCGACGTGGTGACCCGGGCGGGGGAACAGCCCGGGTGGGGACATCCGGCCCCTGCTCCTCCCGCCGTCGACCTTGGCGACTTCTTCCACGACAGTGAGGTGCGCCACGGGATGCTGCCCATCATGCGGAGCTTCGCATTGCGCGACTCGGCGCGGCGCGCCCACCTCGGGGACGACCCCGAGGCCTACGCGCGTGGGCCGGCGCCTATCTATGCGGCCATGTCCGAGGTGGCGGCCACCAATCCGTATGCGTGGCATCCACTGGCGAAGAGCGCAGCCGAGATCCTCGACGTGAATGCGGCCAATCGGATGCCCGTGCGCCCGTACCCCAAACTCATGATGGCGTGGCCCAAGGTGAACCTGGCTGCGGCCGTGCTCGTCGCGAGCCACGCCGCAGCCGACGACATGGGCGTCCCCGCCGATCGGCGGGTGTACATCCGGGGGTGGTCCTCGGCGGGTGACTACCCGTACGCGGCCGAGAACGGAGACCTCTGGCGCTCACGCGGTATGGAGAACGCGGCACGTGCCGCCCTCGACGGCGCTGCTCTGCGCGTCGACGATCTGGACTACTTCGATCTCTACAGTTGTTTTCCGAGCTCCCTGCGATTCATGACCGACGCACTCGAGCGTCGCTTCGACGATTCCCGTGGTGTCACGGTGACGGGTGGCATGCCGTACGCCGGGGCGCCCGGCAGCGGCTATGTCACGCAAGCCTTGGCCTCCATGACGGAAGCGTTCGCGAGAACGACGGCGCCTCCGGCCTCGTGAGCGGGCTCAGCGCCCAGATGGCGACGCACGCGGTCACCGTGCTGAGCACTGCCCCGGGTCGCGGTGACCCGAAGGGTTACGGTCGCTCGTCCCCTCCGGCCAGGACCGAACCACGAATACACATCAGGGAGCAGGCTCATGGCCCCGCGCTCCTCGAGGCCTATGCGGTCGCCTGCGACTACGCCGGAAGCAACGAGATGGCGGTCGCGGTTTGCCGTCTCCCTGACGACAGCCGCTGCTATGCGCAGACGCGAGATGCAGACGCTCTCGAGCTTCTGTCCGTTTCCGAGGGCGTCGGCCGCCGTGTGGAGCTGAGAGCCGGTGAGGGCGGTACCAATCAATTCTTCACCTGAGCAAGGCGTCGACGGACTAGGAAGTCCCTTCGATCGTGGCGATCTCGGTGCCGACCGGGTACGTCTGCCCTGCCTCCGCGCCATGGTGGATCACGCCACTCGTCGCTGCCTCTACCTCCGTCTCGACCTTGTCGGTCTCAATGACATAGAGCGCTTCACCCTCGGTCACCGTGGCCCCGTCGGCGACGAGCCACTCCACGAGGCCCGCTTCGGAGGTTGCCAGCGACAGTTTCGGGATGCGGACGGGAGTCCGTTCACCCATGCGGGCCCTCGAGCGTCCGGCGAACCGCATCGGTGATGGAGGAGACCGAGGGAAGCGTGGCCGCCTCGAGCACCTGGGCCGAAGGGATAGGGGTGAAGGCTGCCCCCACTCGTTGCACCGGAGCCAACAGGTCTCCGAACAGTGCTTCCGCAATGGTTGCGGCCACCTCAGCCCCCGGACCGGCGAAGGTCGTCGCAGAGTGCGCCACCACCGCCCGCTTCGTCTTGCCCACCGATGCGAGGATCCGGTCGGTGTCGAGCGGTACCAACGTCCTGAGGTCGAGTACCTCGACATCGATGCCGTCGCCTGCCAGCTGATCGGCTGCGGTCAGCGCATCGAACACGCCACGTCCGTAGGTGACGACGGTTACATCCTTGCCTTCGCGCTTCACATCAGCCTGGCCCAGCGGGATCGAAAAGCTCGGATCATCGGGCACGAGCCCGCGAGCGCCGTACGTGAGGACGGTCTCCATGAACACGCACGGATCGGGATCGAAGATGGCCGTGGTGAGGAGGCCCTTGGCGTCCCGAGGAGTGCTCGGCACGATGACCTTCAGACCGGGAATGTGCATGAACCATGCCTCGAGGGACTGCGAGTGGGTGGCCCCGGAACCCAGACCACCGAACACGGCCGTGCGGACGGTGATGGGGCACGTGGTGCGGCCGCCCGACATGAAGCGCAATTTCGCTGCGTGGTTGACGATCTGGTCGATCGCAATGCCGATGAAGTCCATGATCATGATCTCCGGCACGACCAACATTCCCTCGAGTGCCGCACCAATGGCCGCACCGACGATGGCCGCCTCGGAGATCGGCGTGTCGAGCACCCTGTCGTGGCCGTACTTGGTCGAGAGCCCGGCCGTCACGCCGCTCACGCCTCCTGCCGGATCGGCGATGTCCTCGCCCATCAAGAGGACACGGTTGTCTGCGGCCATGGCCTGGTCGAGGGCCAGCGCAAGCGCGTCCCTGACCGTCATCTCAGTTTCGGTGTCGATGCTCATTTCAGCGCCCCTCAGATGTGGCATACACGTCGCGACCCAGCTCGTCCAGCGTCGGCGCCGGGCTCGCCAGCACTTCGACAAGGGCGTCCTCGACCAGTTGCCGTCCGTGTTCTTCGACCTCTTCAACCTGCCCGCGGGTGATCACACCATCGTCGACCAACCGATCAGCGAACCGGGGTACCGGATCCGCCGCCTTCGCCGCCTCGAGCTCGTCGGGTGGGATGTAGGCCATCTGATCGCCGAAGAAGTGCCCGAAGAACCGGTAGGTCACACACTCGACCAGGGTCGGGCCACCCCCTGCGCGCGCCTGGTTCACCGCGGCCGCCAACGCCCCGTACACCGCCACCGGGTCGTTGCCGTCGACCGTGACCCCGGGCATGTTGTAGCCAGCAGCCCTGTCGGCAATGTGCTCGACGTGCATGGTGTCGACGGTTGGCGTCATCTCGGCGTACCCGTTGTTCTGGCAGACCAGTACCAGCGGCAACTGCCAGGTCGCAGCCAGGTTCGCACCCTCGTGAAAGGACCCCGTGTTGGTGGCCCCGTCTCCGAAGCTCACGGCAACGACCCGGTCGGACTTCTGCGCCCTCGCGGCCAGAGCGAGGCCGACGGCAACCGGGATGCCGGCACCCACGATGCCGGTGGAGACCATCAGACCGACCCTCGGATCTGCAATGTGCATGGTGCCGCCCTTGCCGCGGCAGGCGCCCGCCTGGCGTCCCAGCATCTCCCCGAGGATCTCGACCAGGGAGACACCCTTGCCGATCAGGTCGTGCAGACCCCGATAGGTCGTGACCAGGCGGTCGTCGCTCCGCAAAGAGGCCGCGAACCCGGCAGCGACCGCTTCCTGGCCCCGAGACGGCCAGTAGACGGTGAGGAACTCCCCGGTGGCTATTCCCTTTCGGAGACGCTCGTCACAGGCCTTGGCCAGGACCATGACCTCGAACATCTGTCGTTGCGTATCGGGTGACGCTTTGGTATCGAGGGTTGACATGGTCATAGTTTTACGCAGAAGTCCTTCGACCCGTTGAGGGACACGAACTTCTGATTCTTGATCCCCATGAGGAAGTAGCACGCATTGTTGAAGGTCTTCCCTTTCGTGAAGGTCAGCGGGGACGATAGCCCGCCAAGCGTCGTGCCCTTGGGCATAGCGTAGAACCCGGCGTGCATCTCTGCCGCCGTCGGATGTGCACTCAGGTGCGCTGCGTCGCCGGCCGTCTGGAGCTCGACGCCGGCCGCCCATGTCTCTATGACGATCTCGCCGAAGTTGGGCCCGCTCGTCACCCCGGGGGCGTACTTTGCCAAGCGCGTCGTACATGGGCTTCGTGGCCGCGTTGTGGACGAAGAAGGAGATGTCCGGCTGTGCGTCGACGTTGCCTTCAAACCCGGGGATCGTGAGCCACGAGATGGCCACGGTCCCGTCTCCACTTATCTCGACGGGGTTGTAGCCCTGCGACGTGCAGTTCTGCACGAACTTGTTCACGATGGCGGTGGCGTCACCCACGAGGAGGGCCGTGGCACCCGACTGCTTCGCCGCTAGGCAGTAGGCCGTGTAACTGGGGGCCGAAAAACTGATGGCCGAGGTGTAGGCCAGGTCGATGTTCAGCTTGGTCAGGGCCGTCTTCAAGGTGACGCTCGACTGTGCACACACCGCAACCTCGGCGCAGTAGACGTCGGCCATCTTCTTGACCTTCAACTTCTGGGCGGCGTAGGCGATTCCGGCAGTGAAATTGTTGTAGGTGGCACCCGGAACGAACCAGTCCGGGTTTTCGTAGCCCTCGTCACTTTCGGAACCACCGACCACCGCCACGCCTTGCTGCTTCACATACGGTCCCCAGGAGGTGTCGACGTCGCTGTTGTCGACGATCGCCACCACGTGGTCGGTGCCCACCAGTGTCTGGGCCGCGGCGAGCGACGTGGTCGGGTTGTAGCCGTCGTCTTTGACGACGATGCTCACCGGGTGCCCCTGTATCCCACCATGCGCACTGACGTACTTCGCCCACGCCTGAATGGTGGGGGTCGTCTGGGCGACCGAGGACGCCTCGGGGCCGGTGCAGCTGCAGATGTCCCCGATCACGATGGGCGCTTTGGCGGCGGCCGTGGCGGCGGTCGCCGCTCCGGCGGATGGCCCGACCACCAACAGTCCGGCAGTGAGGATCGTTGCACCGAGGATGCCAGCACCAAACCGACTGAACATCATGGATCTCCCCCTATCGCCCCATGGCCGTGCATCGGTGCCAACGGACCGTGGCACGTCGCATTGCTTGTGCAAGTTGCACACACCCGCTGTAGCGCGCCGAACAAGTCAGCGTCTCACCCTGCAATCGAACCACCCGTCGCATGACGTCGCGGCCTTGTTCTGCCCGGTCCAAAATATGGTGGACAAGGGGTAGTGTCAAGTGGGAACCTGGGGCGCGGGGGCGTCGCCAAGGTTCGCCCGGGAGGAGCGTGCAATGACTGTCACGAACGAGCGTCTCAACGGAACTCGCACGAATCCGTTTCCGATGCAAGATCCCCTTTTCGTTCCACGCGAGCGCTACTACGACCGTGAGTTCTTCGAGTTGGAGAAGCAACATCTCTGGCGCCACACCTGGCAGATGGCCTGTCGCCTGGAAGAGATACCTGAAGTCGGAGACTTCACCGAGTACGTCATCTGCGATCAGTCGATCATCGTCGTGCGCGAGCGTGAGGATCGAATTCGTGCCTTCTACAACGCGTGCCGGCATCGTGCGACCGAGCTGCTGAAGGGATCGGGGAGTCTTCTCGGAGGCCAGATCGTCTGCCCGTTCCATGGTTGGCGTTGGAACTCGGACGGCTCGAGTTCATTCGTCTACGGGGCCGAGGCGTTCGCCGCCGAGTGTCTGAAACCAGATGACATCAAGCTGCAGGAATGCCTGTCAGACGTCTGGGGAGGTTGCGTCTGGATCAACCTGGATCCCGAGGCGGCGCCTCTGCAGGAGATGTTGGCACCGGCAGCCGGCATTCTCGATCCTCTGGGACTCGCCGACATGAAGGTCTGGTGGTGGAAAGAGGTCGTCCTCGACGTCAACTGGAAGATGGCCATGGAGGCCTTCCTCGAGGGCTACCACACGATGAGAACGCACACGCAGCTGACCATGGGCGCCGGGGAGGACTGGCCCGCCGGATCGATTCTCTACGAGACGTTCGAGCATGGGCACTCCCGCTTCTGGTCCAAGCCCTCGGACGAGCCCATGAGCGCGGAGATGTTCATCGAGTTCGCCCGGGTGCTCTGGGAGGGCCAGGACGCCATGACGCTCGAGCGCGACGTGCGGGTCTTCGAGGGAATCCGTAACCGGCCCGACGCACAGGAAAACGCAGCCCCGGTGGCCATCGCTGCGCTCTACGAATACTCCGCGGGAGCCGGGATCCCGTTGCCCCAACTCACCCCCGAGCAGATGGGACAGTGGGGCGGCGAGGTGTTCCTGTTTCCGAACTTCTTCGTGCTGCCGCAATACGGGAACGCCTTGAGCTACCGCTGTCGGCCCTACGGGGACGACCCGGAGAAATGCCTCTTCGAAGTCTGGTCACTCACCCTCTACCCCGAAGGCCACGACCCAGGGCGGGCCTCCCTCATGGGCCGCTTCGCCCAGAATGACGAGAATTGGGGGCTGATCCCGAGGCAGGACTTCAGCAACATGGAGCGACAGCAGCGGGGCCTCCACTCGGACAGCTTCAAGGAGTCGCGCCTGGCGACGGAGTGGGAAGGCGCCATCTCCAATCTGCACCTCGAAGTCGACCGCTACATCGACGGCCCGCGGTAGGGGGATCAGCGGGGTCCACTCCCGACTCATGTCGACCGCGGAAGCGTCCCCCGCCCAGCCGACAAGCGAGGTCTACGTCGAGCCCGGTGGGGCCCATTTCGACGTGCGCCCAGGCGAGTCGTTCATACAGGCGGCATGGCGCGCGGGGTACCAGTGGCCGACCACCTGTTGGGGGCAGGCAGAGTGTGGTGCCTGCGCCATGGAGGTACTCGAGGGCAAGGAACTTCTGTCCGCGGCGGAACCGCTGGAAGCCGCCCGGTTGCGCTCACTTCCTCTCCGCAATGCAGCGGGGCGTCGCCTGGCCTGCCAGGCGCAGGTTGCCGTGGTCGGGACTGTCACCGTCCGTAAACCCGGTGTACGCCTGAGGGCAACGGAGGTGTCCCCACCCTCCGCCTGAAGTCCTTATGCCCGCAAGCGGGCAGTGTGGCCGAGTCGAGTCCGTGGTCGAACCCGCCACGTCTCGCCCCGCGTCAGTCCTTACAAGCGTGCAATCCCGCCAGATAGCCGAACACTGCACTGTTCCCGATGCTGGCCCCAGCTCCGAGATACTTCCGCCCCATCACGCTCGCGGTGGCATTGCCCGTAGCGTAGAGGTGAGAGATCGTCTCCCCTGAAGCTTTGAGTACCCGTGCATTCTCGTCGGTGAGGACCCCACCGCACGTGCCGACGTCACCCGGGTAGACCGCCGACGCATAGAAGGGGCCCTTCTCGATCGGTGCCAGACAGTTGTTCGGCTTCCATTTCGGGTCGCCGAGATACTGGTTGTACGCCCCTTCACCCGTGTGGAATTCGGGGTCGACGCCCTGCTTCGCATTGGGATTGAACCGATCCAGTGTCTCGCGCAACCCGACCGGATCGATACCGCACATCGCGGCAAGCTCATCGGTGGTGTCGGCCTTCTTGTAGTCACCCGAATCGAACCACTCCTTGGGAATGGCGCCGGGGCGACCCTTGGTGAAGATGTAGCGACGACGGAAGTCGTCGTCAAAGATGACCCACGCCGGCACTGCATTCGTGGTGTGATTGCGCTCGAGTTGGGCCTTGCAGACCTCGAGATACGAGCTGGCCTCGTTCACGAAGCGCTTCCCGGCGGCGTCCACGTAGATCGACCCCGGCCGCTGGCGATCTGATTCAAAGACGGCGTGGCCGCTGATCTCCTTGCAGGGATTCCACACGACCTCATCCATGAGATCGGTCGCGGCACCGAGGCTCATCGCCAGTTCGATCATCTCGCCCGTGTCGCCGGGGTTCGAGAACGAGAAATGGTCGGTCGTCGCGGCCGGATCGAGGTATTTCTTCCGCATCTCCGTGTTGTGCGAGAAGCCGCCCGAGGAAATCAAGATGCCCCGCCGAGCGAGCACCCGGACATCTTTGCTCTCGCGCTGCACCACGACGCCTGTCGCCTTGCCATCCTCGATGATGATGTCCCGTACAGCAGCGTTGGTCCACACGGGGATCTCGTTGTCGAGGGCCACGTACAGCATCTGGCCGATGAAGGACCACCCTGACGTCATGGGAGCCTGGCCACGGGCGAATGCCGACTTCGTACGGGCGTACGATCTGGCCGACGCGGCCAGAGCCTTGGCGCTGCGGTTGTAGTTCATCAACTTGGCCGCGTCACCCGTGTAGGCGGCCAATCCCGACATTTCGAAGAGGAAGCCACGCTGGAGCTTGTCGAACCACGGCCCGAGGCGGTGACCGTCAAAGACCGTCCCCTCTATCGATCGCCCGCGCGCCTTTCCACCCTTTGCGTCGGGGTAGTAGTCCGAATAGCCGTCGCAACGTCGGAAGGAGAGCCCCAGACCCTGGAGGAACGAGACCATCTCGGGACCGCGGGTGATGTAGGCCTCTCGTCGCTCATAGGAGGAGGCCGGGCCGACGTCGCCGACGACGTCCTCGAAATAGGCCATTGCGTCCTCATGGGAGTCATCGACCCCTTCGGCCACCATGAGGGGGTTGTTCGGAATCCACAGGACGCCCCCGGACATGGCCGTGGATCCCCCGACTACCTCACGCTTTTCCAGGACAAGCGCGTCGTATCCCTTCGAGTTGACGGCGAGGGCGCTCGAAAGACCCCCACCCCCGCTACCGATGGAAACGAAATCGGTTGTGAAATCCCACTCTGCCATGTGTATCCCCCCAAAGGAGCCGTTGGTGTACCTGAGATGCTCCCTCTTTCTCGCTTCCATTGCAATCGCTGCTCCACCACCACATGCTCCGCACCGTCGCCTCGATGGCGCCCGGGCCGCCCCTCACTAGGCTCCGTCGCGTGACCACCTGGGACGCCACCTCCATCTCCTCGCTGGCCACGGCGGGTGGGACGCTCGTGCTCGGAGTGGCCACGTTCGCCGCCGTCCGTTCGGCGAACAGGTCGGCCCGCATTGCCGAGAGATCATTCCAGATCGGGCTCCGTCCGATCCTGGCGCCGTCTCGGCTGGAGGATCCGCCGCAGAAGGTCATGTTTCGGGACCGCCACTGGGTGAAGCTCGAAGGTGGGCGGGCAGTCGTCGAAGTGGTGGATGGCGTCGTCTACCTGGCCATGATGGTGCGAGACGTCGGAAACGGCATGGCGATCATCAGCGCCTGGGAGCCCTTCGCCGGACAGATGAAGAACGATGATCCCTGGGGTGCGCTCGAGGACTTTCGCCCGCAGACCCGCGCCCTGTGGATCGCTCCGAATGACGTGGCATTTTGGCAGGGGGCATTGCGCGACGAGTCCGACGAGCTGCAAAAGTCGGTTGCTGCCGGCGTGGCCGAGGGTGCGGTCACCGTCGATCTGCTCTACCTCGACCACGAGGGCGGCCAGCGGACGGTAAGCCGATTCTCGTTGATCCGTCGGGAGGGGCACGCACTCGATCCGGGAAACGGTGGTACGACCCGGCAGGGGGACCTCAATGGGGGCGGGTCTGGGGAGGGCGGGGGCGGGGGCGGTGGCGATGGCGATGGCGGGGCACGCAGCGGGCCCAGCGGAGAATGGTGGGTCTCGCTCTCCTTGCACCACACGCTGGATGCCGGATGAACCGCCCCTTGACAGGCCCGGCGTAGCGCCCGCGCATGGGAAGCACATCCCCGGGAGCCGCGAATGGAATCCCCGATCTCGTCGGGCCCGGGTTGCACGTCCTCTTCTGCGGGATCAATCCGGGGCGGCTGTCTGGGGAACTCGGACTTCACTTCGCCCGGCCCGGGAACCGATTTTGGAAGTTGCTGCACGCCGGGGGGTTCACGGATCGGGTGCTCCTCCCGTCAGAGCAGGCGATGCTCCCGGGCATGGGCTTCGGTATCACGAATCTCGTCGAACGAACGACGGCGGCAGCCAGTGAGCTCACGAACGAGGAACTGCGGGCCGGCGCACGCGATCTGAACACAAAAGCCCTTAGCCTGCGGCCGCAGTTCATCGCGGTGCTGGGGCTTCAGGCGTATCGCACGGCCTTTCGGCGCCCTCGTGCAGCGGTTGGGGAGCAGCCCGAGCCACTCGGACAGACACGATTGTGGTTGCTTCCCAACCCGAGTGGCCTGCAGGCCCAATATCAACTGCCCGAGATGACGACTATGTTCCGCGATCTCCACGCAGCTGCGTTCGGGCCCGGTTAACCCAGGGACGTCGCCACGATCTTGGCGATCTGCTCGACCTCGAGGAGAAAACCGTCATGGCCGAATTGCGACTCGACGATGGCGACAGGTCGACCTCCGGGGAGGAGCCGGCCCAACTCGAGTTGAAGCTCGAGGGGATACAGACGGTCGGAAACGATGCCCGCCACCGTCACCTCTGCGCGCACGTTGCCGAGCGCGCTCTCGATACCGCCTCGACCCCTGCCCACATCATGGTGGTTCATGGCCTCGCTCAGCACGACGTAGGAGTTTGCGTCAAAGCGTTCCGCCAATTTGTCCCCGTGATGCTCGAGATAGGACTCGACTGCATAGCGGCCGCCCTTGAGAGGATCTTCCTCGGCCTGCGGTCGGCGCCCGAAGCGGGTCTCGAATTCTGCGCCGGTCCGATAGCTCACCTGGCCGATCCCTCGCGCGATGGCGAGTCCGTCGATCGGGCGGGCACCCGTCTCGTAGTAGTCACCTCCCGCAAATGCGGGGTCCTGGCGTATGGCACGGATCTGTAAAGAACACAGAGCGATCTGATCGGCTGTTGCCGCCGCCCCGACGGCGAGCACCACGGCACGACGAACCCTCTCGGGATAGCCGACGCACCACTCGAGGACACGCATCCCGCCCATGGACCCTCCGACGACGCACGCCCACGTCGTAATGCCGAGCGCGTCGGCCAGGCCCGCTTCCACGCGGACCTGATCGCGGATGGTGATCAGGGGAAATTGCGATCCGTAGTGCGCCCCGTCCGGGCCACGCGAGGAGGGTCCGGTCGTCCCCTGGCAGCCGCCAAGAACGTTCGGGCACACCACGAAGTAGTGGTCCGTGTCGAGCGCGGCACCCGGCCCGATGAGACCGTCCCACCAACCAGATGTCACATGACCGGGTGCGGTCGGGCCCGTCGCATGGGAGTCTCCCGTGAGGGCATGGAGCACCAGAATGCCGTTGGTCCTCTCCGCGTTCGGTGTACCCCACGTCTCATAGGCGACGGTGACCTCGGGGAGAAGGCCGCCGCCTTCGAGGGCGATTCCACCGTCGGTCTCACCGGAAAGCTGTACGAACTGCCGCCGGCCCGGATCAAGACCGGGCAGCCAGACGCCGGCGAGGGCCTCCTGCGTCATGCTCCCTTGGCGGCTCGGAACCCGGCTTCGAGGTCGGCGAGGATGTCCTCGATGGACTCGAGGCCCACCGACAACCGGACCAGGTCCGGCGTGACGCCGGTCGTGGTCTGCTCCGCCTCGGTCAACTGGGAATGCGTCGTCGACGCCGGGTGGATCGCCAGGCTCCGGACGTCGCCCACGTTGGCGAGGTGGCTGAAGAGCTCGAGGCTCTCGATGAATTTGCGGCCCGCCTCGGCACCCCCGGCAATCCCGAACGCGATGATGGAGCCGCCACCCTTGGGCAGATAGCGCAGCTGCCGTTCATGCCAAGGGCTCGATGCCAGCCCGGGATAGGTGACCCACGTCACCTCCTCCCTCGCCTCGAGCCATGCGGCGACAGCCTCTGCGTTCTGCACGTGCCGCTCCATGCGCAGACTTAGCGTCTCGAGACCCTGCAAGAAGAGGAACGAGTTGAGAGGAGCGATCGACGCCCCGATGTCGCGCAGGTACTGAAGGCGCACCTTGAGGACAAAGCGCGCCGGGAAGAGGGCTTCGGGAAGCTGTCCGAAGACGAGGCCGTGGTAACTGGGATCCGGCTCGGTGAATGCGGGGAACCGTCCGCTCCCCTCATAATCGAAGGTCCCGCCGTCCACGATGACGCCACCGATGGATGTCCCGTGCCCGCCGATGAACTTTGTCGCCGAATGAACGACGATGTCGGCGCCATGCTGCAATGGCTGCGCCAGATACGGCGTCGCAAGTGTGTTGTCCACGACCAGCGGGATGCCGTTCTCGTGGGCAATGGTCGAGACGCCTTCGAAATCGAGCACGTCACCCTTCGGGTTGCCGAGTGTCTCGGCGTAGAAGGCCTTGGTGTTGGGCCGGATGGAGGCTCGCCACGCATCGAGGTCATCGGGGTCTGCCACGAAGCTGACCTCGATCCCCAGCTTCGGCAAGGTGTAGTGGAACAGGTTGTAGGTTCCACCGTAGAGAGAGGCCGAGGACACGATGTGGCCCCCGTTCTCCGCCAGATTCAACAGCGCGAGAGTCTCCGCCGCCTGTCCACTCGCCACCGCGAGCGCGGCCACGCCGCCTTCGAGGGCCGCCATCCGCTCCTCGAATACAGCCTGCGTCGGATTCATGATCCGCGTATAGATGTTTCCGAGTTCTTCCAGTCCGAAAAGGGCCGCCGCGTGCGCGGTGTCACGAAACGTGTAACTGGTGGTCTGATAAATGGGAACGGCCCGGGCCCCCGTCGTCGGGTCGGCTACGGCGCCGGAGTGAATCTGGCGAGTTTCAAAACCCCAATCAGACATGGAGTTGTCTCCTTCGTTCGGCCCGAGCGTCGAGAACAGCCCTCGGGGGGCCAATCTTCACAAACCTGACGTAGTTAGTCAACTTCTCTTTCTTCTCACGGTGCACCGTGGCCGCGCCTTCGAGCACCCTCCCCAGGATGCTCATCCGGCCACCGTGCACCCCTGTTGGCAAGGTTATGCCGTGAGCGCGTCCATTTCTCGTGGACCCGTTTGCGCGCGGACCCGTTCCTTCGCGGACCCGTTGCTCGAGGCGCCCGTCCGGGCCGGCCATTGCAACATTCGACGGATTTGGGACATGACACGTCGGACTGTGGCGGATCCGGTGACAGTTGTCCGGTCAAAGCGTCGGAACAAGACGCAGTTCGACCAACCCTCCGAAAGCCACCAACCTGAGCGCGCCGGTGATCGATTTTCGCCTGGGCGATCGGATACGACCGAGCGTCGAACGATTGATGGCCCCGGCTTCCTTGCGATCCCCATCAGACCGACACATCGCGCAAGGGATGTGAGATCGCGAGAGGATTCCAATCCAGCCGCGACACCGTTGCCGCCGATGCCCCTGCCGCACAGTTCCATCGATCCGGCCGAAACAGGCCGCAATAAAGGACAACTCCGCCGCTTCCGTGCGGGCAAAGAACCCGTCCTCGACCTGAATTCAGTCCCATCTCGGCGCAGCAAGGGGCGAAATCACTGAATTTCAAGCCTGAAAAGGAAACTTTTCGCTTCAGAACGTGCACAACGGTGCTCCGTTCAGCAAGAATGTCCGTATGAACAAGCGAGAACTAGCAAAGTCAGTAGCCGTGCAGTCCGATGTCGATCTGAAAACGGTGGCAACAGTCCTTGATGGATTCACCGATGTGGTGACCGCCGTCGTGTCCAAGGGCGAGCCGGTCGCGATTCCCGGGTTCGCCAAATTCGTCAAGGTCGACCGTGCCGCCCGCATGGGTCGCAATCCGGCCACGGGGGAATCCATTCGGATCAAGGCCTCCAAGAAGGCTCGTATCACGCCCGTGAAGGCGTTCAAAGACGCTGTCTTGGCCCCGTCGACCGCTCCCAAATTGAAGAAGGGCGCCTATCCGATTGATCCCGCAGCGGTCGCCGCGGCCGGCAAGTCGGCCGCCGTCGCCCCCGTGAGGGCCACTGTCGCCAAGGCCCCGGCCAAGAAGGCCCCCGTCGCGAAGAAGGTCGTCCGTCGTGCCCCGGCCAAGAAGGCCCCCGTCGCGAAGAAGGTCGTCCGTCGTGCCCCGGCCAAGAAGGCCCCCGTCGCGAAGAAGGTCGTCCGTCGTGCCCCGGCCAAGAAGGCTGTCAAGCGAGCACGCTGATCAGCTGAGCCTTCCCACTCCCGCTCGGACGCCCAGCAGGCCGGCAGACCCAGAACAAAGGGGGCCTGAGCGGGAGTGGCGAATCAGGCCACATGCGTGAACCGTTAGCCGACCGGCCACTCACGCAACCCCATGAGGACCGGCTGTCGCCGGCTCTCCCGGCGTATCAGGAGATCCTTGACGCGCATGGGTCCGCGCTTCGGCGGGGGTCGATGAGCTATATCGATCCTCACACCGGGTTATCGGTGCTGACTGCGGCGTTCCTCGCCGAGAGGGGGAGTTGCTGCAATTCCGGGTGTCGGCACTGCCCGTATCTGCTGTGACTGTCTTTGATGTGACCGTTGCTGATGTGACCGTCTCCCCCGCATCATCGCTCGACCTGGCAGAAAAGGCACCTAACTGGTGTCGCGGCTCATGCTCGTTCACGGCGCAACGAACGGGCGGACGATGATGCGGGGATGAGCGACACATCACAAGGTCACGGATGGTGGCTGGCCTCTGACGGCAAGTGGTATCCGCCCGAGACGTGGACAGGGCCACCTCCGCAAACGGGACAAGTGCCGTACCAATCCCAGGTCCTCTATCCGCCGCCACAGTTGTCGGGCCAGCCGCCACAAATGCCGGGGCAACCGGAACAGTGGCCGAGTTCGGTGGGCGCATCGGTCGGACAGGCGCCGGCCTGGACTCGGATCGAACGGAGTTCGCCATACGAGAGAACCTTCATCAATTCACCTCATTCCGTTTCTCTTTGGGGTGCCTTGTATTCTGGGAGTCATCTTCGGATTTCGTCCGGTGGTGTCCATGGTTCCCGACGAACGGGCTGGGCATCCGAGTCTCGCCCTATCCTCCCCGGAGGCTCTGCGCAGCAAAGGCAACAACGGCGTCGTCAAGTGGAAGGATCACGTCAGGCCGCACGAATTGGTGGGATTCGGCGACCAGGCGCACCGCAGTCCCCCAGGCTGTAAAGCCCACGGCGTGACGAGCGAAATGCATCGGGCCCTCGGTCACCTTGACCTGGACAACGCCCTGACCACCCACATCGAGTGCGGAACGCTGCATGCGTTCCATGGCTGATTCCCGCGCCGAGTACATGGCCTCGGTGAAATTGGTGAGCTCAATGTTTTGGGTCTTCTGCTTCATCGCATCCCCAGCTGACCGCCGGGGGGCATAGGCGAAACTGGCGCCGAAGGCCAGGCCGACGGGCATCCATCCTGCGCCCTGAAGCAAAGTGAGGTCACACGCCGAGAGGTCGGACACGAATGGGGCTTGTGGGTGCGGCCCTCCGCCGAGGGGACGGATCGCCGTCCCGACCAATTCCACGTCGATGTGATGCGTGTGCACCTCGACATTGACCCGTACGCCCACCACCCCATGACCATGGACCTTGATGCACTCGTTCTGGAGGTGATCGGACGCTCCCTTTACAGCAGCGTTGTGGGCCACCGAGGCAACGGTTATCTCTCCTTGCCCCCAGTTCCACACCCCCATGGGCACCGAGACGACGGACACACCGCACACGAGATCGACCGGTTCCCAACCGGCCCCATGAAGCAACAGCGCCTCGTCGATGGAAAGATCCGATGTCACCCCACGGGCGGTTGTGGGCGGTGCGGCGGTGGCAAGCGAGATCGCCCCGCTCAGCATTTCCGCTCGGACGTCGATCGGCGCGCTCTCGCTCATGTCAGCCGGACGGTGGGTCGGGGCGGTGGAACGACGTCAAAGTCCTTGAAGCGTCGCATGCGATTCCCCCGCAGGGTGCAGTCGATCACTTCGTCTCCCTGGGACAATTCGCGCTTGACCACTTCGATCGTCGCGCCATGCAGCAGATCACCCGAGAGTTGCTGCCGTACGTGCTTGCGGGCGAGCTGCAGGGAGGCCATATGTGCCTTGCTCACCTGATCCACCTCATAGGGCGATGAGGGACCGCCCCAGCCCCGGCTCCCCTCCATGAGGTACTCGGTCATGCAGTATGCCCATACCCGTACCGAGGCCATGGAGGCCGCCACGCTCACCGGCATGAATCCGGCCTCGATCGACTTGGTCAGACGCTGGCCCGCCAGGTACGTCGTCCACGGCACACCGCCTGCCGGAGGAGGACCGTCCTCGACTTTTATGGCGGTACCGAGAAAATGGAACTCGGTCGTTCCCGTGTCCGCAAGGTTGGTCACGCGGTCCACGACGCCGATGACCCCGTGCGCTCCGAATGCCGTGGCTTCTTCGAGCATGCGGGTATAGGCCGACCCATACCCCTGCGACCAGGCCGCTTCGACCCATGTCTGCTCCACGTTCTGGCCCCACATCCGGTGCTCGTTCGATACGTAGCCGTGCGGGCACCGGTACGTCTCCACGTAGGACCCGTCGCCCTGCCCTGCACTCGAATACGGATTCATCCCACGCATGTAGCCCGAGCCGGCGCCGTACCAACCCCAGCGCATGACACAAAACCCCTGGACGAGTCCGACCGGCTGCAGGCCGAGATCGAGACACGCCGCGAAGTCGGGGACGGAGAGCCCCGAAGAAAAGGTGGAGTACTCGATACGGCGAACGGCCGCCTCGGGAAGGTCGGTGGCGGCGTCGCTCATCAGTTGTCGAGCGAAATGATGGTGATCGGCTTCGGCAACGTAACCTCACCGGTCGTCTTGGTCACGGCCGTTCCCAGGGCCAGGAACTCGATCGTGTGGGAGCCCCATTGGTGCGACTTCTCTTCCAGTCGTACACCCACTATCCCTCCTGCATTGAGCTGACCGGCCTCATCCTGCATGCGGGTCATTGCCAACTCCCGCGCTTCGTAGAGCGCCTGGGTGAAATTCGGCAACTCCACGTTCTGTCCGACCGAACCGAGCGCTTGGCTGAGCTTCCGATGTGCGATGTGGTAAACGCACGTGCCCATGACCAGGCCCTGCGGGACGTAGCCGGTCTGCATCAACGTCCAGAAATCCTGACCCGAGAGATCCGAGGTGAAGGGTTTCCCCTGTGCGTTGCGATAGGAGGTGCCATCCTCGGCCTTGACCGCGGTGCCGAAGGCGATGAACTCCGCCGAGTCGCTTCCCCATTCGTAGTAGTTGACGTCGAGCCGGACGCCGACCACCCCATCGGCCCCGAGTTCCTCCGCCTCTTCCTCCATGCGATTCATCGCCAACTCACGGGCCGTGTACATCGCCTCGGTCAGCTTGGTGAGCTCCTGGCTCTCTCCCCACTTCCTGGTCTGCAGGCCGATGTGATAGATCGAAGACCCCATAACGAAACCGAGCGGATGGAATCCGGCCTCTTTCACCAAGAGGAACTCGTTGACCGAGAGGTCCGAGGTGAAAAGCCCGTGTTCGAGTTCTTCCAGACGGTGAGCGGCGTCCTTCGGCAGATCCTGATGCTGAGTCATGACGACTCTCCAATCACAATGTTCTCTAAGGCGAGCCGAGTCTGCTCACTGTGGGACGCTTCGTTGTGCAAGATGGTGAGAAGGCGAGTCAGCCAGGCGTCCATACCCACTTGTTCGCTGCGGATCCGGATGCCCCCTGACGCATGGCCGATGCTGCACCGTACCGTGGCGCCGTCGACATCGGCCCGAAGCGTGTCGTCACCCAGGACGATCTGCACGGATTTGATCTCGTCGGACTTCCGAAAGCGCCCCCCGGCCCGCTCCACGGAGATACGGCCACCCAAGACCTCGGTGAGCTGCGCCACAAGCAGTTTGAGCATGATGCGGGAGTCCGTGCTGTTGGACTGCAGCGAGGAGACCGCCATCGAGAGGTCGAAGGCATCGCCAGCACCATCGCCCCTGTCGCCGCCATCACCGCCGGCCGGCTCCATCGTCATCTGTCGCATAGTAATGCCCGACCTGCGGGAATACCCAGCGCCATCCCAGCGTCCGACACGGAGGCCGCTGCTGCGGGCAGCCGGGCCCCGACTCCCACCCCGGGACGGATCGCGCCCGGCTTAGTGCGACGGCAGGGGAATCGACTGCGCGAAGTGGAAGACGTTGCCGGGGTCGTACGCCTTCTTCACCTGCATGAGCCGGGCCAAGTTGGTCCCGTAGTAGGCCTGGGCCCAGTTGGGCAGGGTCGGATCGATGTAGTTCTGATAGGAGCCCTGTGCGTACGGGGCGAAGGAGGTCTGGGTCTGATCCAGCCAGCGACGAGCGCCGGCGACGAGCGAAGCCGAGGGATTGGCACTGCCGTACGTGACCGAGTACTGCGCGCACACGATGGCGTCACGATGCACGAACGCGGTGTCCCCCGCGGCCAGCTGGCTGATGACGCCGCCGTAACTGTCGAAGGTGATGCCGCCCCCCACTCCTGGCACATCGTTTCCCAGTGCCTCCACTGCGTCGATCATCGCCGTCGTCCCCGCCGCAGGCAACGCCTTGTTGACATACGAGGACTTCGCCGTGAAGGGCGATCTGGACAACGTTCCGCCAGCGTTGGGGGTGGGCAAGTGGCATTGCGCCACGGTCAGATTCTCACATCCCGCCTCGATCAACATGGCTTGCAGGTAGTTCTCGGGCCCGATGAATCGTGAGGAGGGCGCCGCTCCAACTGCGGCGAGTAACGGAGCCAGGGCGCTCGAACATGCGGCGGTCGATCCGGCGAACACGCCGGTGACCTTCAGGAACCCGTTCCCGCCGCTGCCGTTCGCGGCGAGCTGGCAGTTGGCCCACAGCTCGTTTGGCGCAGAAGGGATCCATCGCAGGAATGCATCGAGCACGCCTGCTGCCTCGCCCCAGGGCCAGTCGAGGGTGAACAGCGTCACGCTGGGGATGGGATGGACGGTGAACGTGAAGGAGGTGACGATGCCGAAATTGCCGCCGCCACCGCCTCTGCTCGCCCAGTACAGGTCACTGTTGCTGCGGGGGGTGCACCGTCGCAGGGAGCCGTCAGCGGTCACGATCTCCAGTGACGCGATGTTGTCGCACGTCATGCCGTAGGCACGTCCGAAGACGCCGATCCCTCCGCCGAGAGCCAGACCGGCAATGCCGACGGTGGGGCACGACCCACCGGGAAGGAGGCGGCCGGAAGAACCCAATTGGTCGTAGATGTCGATCAACTGTGCACCTGCGCCGACCGTCGCCAACTGCATCCCTGAAATTGATCGACACGCCGTTGAGGGAAGAGACGTCGATCACCAATCCAGAACTCGAGGAGTAGCCCGCATAGCTGTGGCCACCGGAGCGAGCCGCCAGCGGCACGTCGTGGGCGCGCGCATAGGCCACACACCGTTGAACGTCCGCCGCGTTGGCGCAGTATGCGATGGCCGACGGCTGCGGCGACGTGATCAGTTCATTGAAGAGCAGCGCGTCGTTGGCATACGACGCATCGCCGGGGACGACCAGGGTCCCGCTGAGCATCCCCGCCAGCACGCTCCACCGCGGCGGGCCGCCGGAGTTGCCGGTCGTACTGGTCGTGGTCGTGCTTCCCGCTTGGGATTGACCCGGGCCGCTCGAGCACGCAGCAAGGCTTCCGACCAGCGTGGTTGCACCGACGCCGCCCGCGACCACCCCAGCTCGACGAAGGAATGCTCGTCGATCCATTGCCGGTTGCAGGGCGGGCATCGTGGGTCACGATAGCCCTGCACCCAGGGAATCTCCGTCTTTGACTCCCGTTGCCGATTGCGTCGCTGCGGCCTCGAGCTCAGGACCTCATGGCTAGAACGCGACGCCGCCCCCGGAAGGCACCGTCGTCGTGGTAGCCGGTGGCTGTGTCGTCGTGGTCACCGGGGTCCGCTTCGCCGGCGGGGGTGAAGTGGGCTGGGTTACCGGCGTGGTCGTGGGAGTCGTCGTTGTCGTCGGGGCCGGGGGCGGTGCTGACGACTTCCCGCTGGAGAGCACGGCGAACCAGTCGTTCTCGACACCCTGGCCGCTGGCTTGGCCCTTCTTGTCACTGACGAACGTGTAGAGAGCCTGGTGATGGAAGAAGACCTGCAGGCGTCCACCCGCCACATGCACGACGGAGAGGCCCTTGACGCCATGTGGCGCCTTGAGACGGGTGACACCCTTGGGCAACAGGAGTGGCGGCCAGACCTTGGCGCAGACACCGGTACACGTCACCGTACCGGCGGGGTCCACCGAATAGCGGTAGAGCGTCAGGCCCGACTTCGTGGCAAGAACAGTCCCGACATTCGCCACCCGCTCCGCCGTGATCGTCAGCGGCTTGCCCGAAGAGCCGACGGCAGAGGCAGCAGTGGACAACCCGAGTGTGCTGACAACCAGCGCTGCGACACTCAGAACCGCGGCGGCCAACATCCCGCCAACCGCCTGCGCCGCGTTCTGCATGCCCTCACGTCGCGTCCATACCGCCATATCCATGTCCTTTCGTCGGGTTGGCGGTACTACGGTCGGGAACCCGGCGAGGATTGGACCGCGCGCACTCTTTGTGCCGCTTCAGCCATGGGTGGGACGGATCGTCCCCCTCTTCACGCCCCTCGACGAGCTTCCGGCGCCCAAGCGCCTCGGCGGCCTACCAGAGGTGCTGCGTGGCTCCCGACGTATTGTGGAAGTCGGTGCCGGGATCCTCCTCGGCCAAATAGCAGGACTCGACCCCCACCCGGCCCGGGCCGAAAAGTCGGAGCCACAGGTACCGGTTGCCCCATGACCGCCACAGCTTCATACCGGCCTTCGGGTACTCGACGTGGAGCTGCATCGCAACGGTGGGGTCCTTGAACAGCAGCGCCGGCGGCTTGACCAACAGCGACTCGCCCTCGGCGAGATCGCGGATGAACGATGCACCGCCCGCGCCGATCATGACCACACCGGGCCGCTCTCCCGCCGTGAAGCGGTCCACGTAGCGCCCCAGGGGGTAGTGCCACTCCGTCTCGTTCCGACGGTCATCGCGGTTGTCGTCGGCCATGCCGGCAAGGTTGAGCCCGATCTTCAGCACGCTCAGACCGGCGCCGGTGTCCGCCGCGTCGGTTCCCCCCGACGTCGAGTACCAGATGTTCGAGTCCTGCCAGTCGTAGTCGACCCCTTCGCTCGCCGTCAGGAGACGACCTTCGCAGACGTCTATGGACGCTCCCGGCTCGATGGGCAGCGCGATGACCTCGCCCGGTGCATCATGGGAGAAGGCGATCCGACCCGGGCCCCGGGCCATGAGCATGACGAGTGGCAAGCCGGCCCTCATCCGTGTCCACGCCCGACGCATCGACATCGGCGACAGTTGCACTGATGGTTCCTGCCACAGCAGGACGTGATGCGGGAAGTAGACCCCCTCGTCGGCGGCCAGGCTCCATTCCGCGGCCGGCACCGACCGGCCGCTGACCTCCACCTGGGAGTGACCGACCTGAATTCTGGCCATGTCGGCGATAGGCGGCAACTCGGTCCAGCCGCCGGCGGTCGTCCGCAACGTGATGTCCAGCGGGGCACCACAGTTCGGGCAGCTCGCCGTGCCGCCAGTTGACGACTGGCGGCAATAGGGGCAGGTGTACGTCATGGTGTCCGTCATCGTCGTCAGTCCTCGCTCCGTTGCACCGGCGCCGTCATGTAGTCAGTCAGTAGGTCGGTCGGTCAGTCGGTCAGTCGGTCAGTCAGTCAGTCGGCCGGTCGTAGTACATCGACTGGATCCCGACCCGCCCCGGACCCGTCAGCGCCATGAAGGAGGCGGCTCGGCTGGACGACAGGGCATCGCCCAGTGCGGCGGTACCGCCCCCGCCGAGCACTTGGGCGGCAGCGCCCGCAACCCCTTCCTTCATGAGGGCACGAGCCGCTTTCAGCCCGCGGAACCCTCGCCCTGCCATGTCCTTGGCTGCCTTGACCCCCTGGGTCGCCTTGCTCTCGCCCTCGACACTGCCCGCGAGGTCGACCGACACCACTTCGATGGAGACCGACGCGTCCTTGTACAAGAACCCACCCGGCTCGACGTGGATCATCTCGCCCTCGGCCAGGGTGCGCTCAAAGACGTTGCCGAACCCGTGCACCACGATGACCCCTGGCTCGCCCGTCGCCTCGAATCGGTCGAGGTAGAGCCCGGTCCCTGCCAGCAACGCGGTCTTGAGACCGGGAACCTTGGAGAACGAGTACGTCATCGTGCCCGAAGCGACCAACAGGGCGTGCCCGCGCAGCTCGACCACCGTGGAGCCGTCGACGGGCAGGACCACGAGCTCGCCGGCAGCGTCCCGTGAGAGCGCGAGGTGGCCCGGCCCGTGAGCAACGCTCAGGACGAACGGCATGTCCCCGAGGAGGCGTTTCGCCCCGCCCGGGGTGTCCATCACCGACATGGGGACGGTCTCGTCCTTCCAGAGCATGGCGTGGTGCTCGAAGAACACCGAGTCGGCGGGGTCGAGCGCCAACTCGGCGACGGGGACCATGTCGCCGTCGATTTGTACCGTGCTCGAGCCGAAGTGGATCTCGGTCAGATCCTTGATGCGGGGGGCCTGGCGCCAGCCGGCGTCGCTCACCCGATCGCGTTGGTCGAGTGGTGCACCACAGCGGTCACAACTTCGGGCCTCGAGGAGATTGTGGGCATGGCACCACTGACACTCGACCCGTTGTCCGACGTCAGTCACGAGCACCCCCCAAGGCCTTCTGCGCCAGCGCGCGTCGTGGGCTCCGCCCACCCCAGTGGTCCGGGGCAAGCGTGCCACAGTTTGGAGACCGGTCGCCTCCTGCTGCCCGTCCTCCCCGCACAGGTCCTCCCGGCGCCGGCCCTCCGCCGGCGCCGGTACTCCCAGCGCCGGTCATCCCCGCGCGATGAGCGACGGGCTCCACGTCGCCTCGTCGTTGGTGACCTTGACGCTCCCGAGAATGTCGAACATCGAAATCTCCAGCCTCGGCCGGCTGGCGGTCGCCGGCGGGCCGTACGTGGTGATCCTGCGACCGCCGAACAGGGACCGCTGGTCGACCACCACCTGGACCCCGCTCGGGACGAGCACCCGGAGGTTGCCGGCGAGCGCCATGACCCTGATCCTCGGCTCGGGGGCGAGGAACACGGCTCCCCGAAGGTCCAGGTGGATCTCGGCCATCGCCATGAAGGCGGTGGTCCGCTCGGCCAGGAAGAACCGTCCACGCACGAGCCGATTGCCGAAGGGGACGAACCAGCGCCGCTTGGTCCGCCCGGGAGGAATCACCTCCAGACCACCCGTGGCGGCGACGAATTCGGTGCGCGATGGGGTGGTCAACACGAGGTCGGTCCGCCGGTCGAACTCCTCGAGGCTCAGTTGGCCGGCCCCCGTCGCACGCACCAGGACAGCCAGGGCGGCGTCGCGCTCCCCCTCGGTCACCGGGAACTGCTCGCCTTCACCAGCGCTCACCCCACCTCCCCTTGGCGACAGCGGAGCAAAAACACATCTACCATAAGTTTACCGACGGTAGGAAGGGGTGTTTCCGATGGGATTACTCAACGAGTCACGACGAGAATTCATTGCCGCGCCGGACACCTCGAAGGGCCAGATCGTCTTCAAGTGGCCCGACGACAACATCCGCAAATTCTCACGGGCGATCGTCGAGCCCGATGCGCAGGCGGTCTTCATGAGCCAGGGCAAGGTGATGGGAGTCCTGCCTCCGGGACAGCACACCCTCGATGCCCAGGAGTTGCCCTTCCTCGGCATGTTCATCGACTGGGCTTCGGCCGGTAACGCCTTCAAGGCGGAGCTCTACTTCGTCGGGACGCGCGAATACCCGAACATGCGCTTCGGAGGTCGGCTGGACGACATCCAGGACCCCATGTCCGGGTTGATCGTCACCATGCGGGCGTTCGGTGAGTACGCACTCAAGGTTGATGACCCGACCAAGCTCATCTTGAACCTGGTGGGCACGGTGGACGTGGCGGACAACGACGCAGTCACGGGGTGGGTCGCCCAGCAGCTGCTCAAGGTCACCCGCACGGCGGTGACCACCCAGCTGGCGTCGGGCGCGTGGCCGATCCTCGGCCTCTCCCAACACAGCCCCGACATCGAGGCCGCCACCATGCCTGCCGCCAACGTCCAGCTCGCCGACTACGGCATCTCCATATGCCGCTTCGGCAACCTCGACGTCAACCTGGCGGAGGAGGACAGCACGCGGCTGAAGAAGCTGGCCGACGACTACGCCTACTCCAAGCTCGCCGGCGGATTCCTCCAGGCGGCCCAGGCCGAGGCCCTCCAAGGCATGGGGCAGGGGATGGCCCAAGGCGGCGGCGCGGCCAATCCGATGATCGTCGGTATGGGGATGGGGATGGCGGGCCAGGTCGCAGCCGCTCCCGGCCAGGCCCCGTACGCGGCACCGGAGGCCCCGAACTTCGCAGGTGCCCCGGCCGGCGGCGCAGGGTACCCGGCCGCTGCAGCGGCGCCAGCTGCAGCTGCAGCTGCGGCAACGGCCCCAGCGCCCGAGTCCCCGGCGCCTACCGCCGACGCCCCAGCCGGGAGCACCGGCTACTGTCGCGTGCCCGAGCTGCCAGGCCCAGGTCCGCGAGGGAGCCAAGTTCTGCGACTCCTGCGGTTCCAAGATGCAGGCGCAGTGCGCCAATTGCCAAGCCGAGCTCCGGCCCGGAGCGCGATTCTGCGATTCCTGCGGCACCGCGGTCGCGTAGCCCGGGTGCGACTGCTGGTCGAGAACGGCCCGACCCCGAGGCCCTGCCGCGCGCCTCTGCGACGGACATCGAGACGGACATCGAGACGGACATCGAGACGGACGGGATCATGGATCTGATCGAGTGCCAGTGGTGCAAGGCCCAGAGCGAGCCTGGGCGGACGACGTGCGACACCTGTGGGGCCCCGCTCGACGAGACGTACAAAGTCACTGATGCCGGATGGGTCGAGGTACCCCAACTCCGCGATCTGACCCGCTTCGGCTTCTCCAACTCGACGTGCCAGATCGACGGCGGGATCGTCCCGGTGGCGGAGCTGGCCCTGGCCGAGGGGAACGCCGTGTTCTTCGAACACCACGTCGTTCTCTGGAAGGACCCGAGCCTCGCTATGTCGGTGATGGACACGGGCGGTGGCATCAAGCGCCTCGTCGGGGGGATGCCCCGGATCCTCAACGTGGCGACAGGTCCCGGACGTCTCGCCATCTCCCGCGATTCGGCAGGTGAGCTGGTGGTGCTCCCGCTCGACCCGGGGATGGAGATCGACGTCCGCGGCCATGCCTTCCTCGCCGGCACCCATTCCCTCGACTACTCGTTCGTACGCCTGAAGGGCTTGACCAACATCCTCCACGGTGGGGACGGGATGTTCATGGACCGCTTCGTCGCCAATGCCGAGACCGGCCTCCTGCTCCTCCACGGCTGCGGAAACGTCTTCCAACGGACGTTGGCCGCCGGCGAGACGATCCTCGTCGAACCGGGGGCGTTTCTCTACAAGGACTCGTCGGTGGCTCTGGAGACCTCGCAACAGAAGGTCCGGACGGGCCTGCTCAGCCACGACCTCTACCTGGCCGAACTGCACGGTCCCGGTCGGGTCGGCATCCAGACCATGTACAAACACCACGGCGCTGACTGACGCCGCAAACCCGTTCACGACACCCCCATCGGCATCGGCCGGGCGATCGGCATCGGCATCGCGCATCGGCAGGACAGTCGGCAGCACGCCGGGCGTTCCCCGACTCGGGCATCTCGCCATCGTAGGGTGGGTGCGTGATCAAGTATCTGGGATCGAAACGCAGGCTCGTTCCGGTGCTCTCCGAGATCTGTGCGGCCTCCGGTGCGCGCACGGCGCTCGATCTCTTCACCGGCACGACCCGCGTCGCCCAAGCCTTCAAGGCGCAGGGCGTGGAGGTCACCGCCGTCGACACGGCGCGCTACGCCCACGTCTTTGCCCAGTGCTACATAGAGGCCGACGCTGCCACAGTCGACATGACGGCGCTCACCGCAGCCATCACCCATCTCAACGGGCTCGCCGGTACGCCTGGATACGTGCACGACACCTTCAGCAAAGAAGCGCGCTTCTTCCAACCGTTCAATGCCGCACGGATAGATGCCGCCCGTGATGTCATCGCCCGTGAGTATGCGGCGTCGCCTCTGTACCCGATCCTGTTGACAAGCCTCATCGAGGCGGCCGACCGGGTGGATTCGACCACCGGCGTGCAGATGGCATATGTGAAGCAGTGGGCGCCGCGTTCGGCCAACCCGTTGACGTTGCGAGTGCCCGAGCTCCTGCCCGGCCCGGGCCATGCCGTGCTCGGCGATGCGTTGGTGATGGCGGGCGCGTTGGGGACGTTCGACTTGGCGTATCTCGACCCGCCCTACAACCAACATCGTTACTTCACCAACTATCACGTGTGGGAGACCCTCGTGGCCTGGGATGCGCCCGAGCCGTACGGCGTGGCACGCAAGCGCATCGATGCGCGGGATCCCGCCACCCGGAGCGCCTTCAACTCCAAGCGGACCATGCCCGATGCCCTGCGCTCGGTCGTGAGCCGTGTCGACTGCGAACTGCTGGTGCTGTCGTACAACGACGAATCATGGCTGGCCGTCGAGGAGCTCGAGACACTGTGTGGCCAGGGGCGCTCGGTGGCGACGTTGGCCTTCGACTCGGCCCGCTATGTGGGAGCCCGGATCGGGATCTTCGACCCTTCGGGCGTGAAGGTGGGCCGGGTGTCGCATCTCTCCAATCAGGAGCTCCTGGTCATTGCGGGCGAAGAGGCGTTGGTGCGGCGCGTCGTCGAGGCGGTGGGACGAATGGGGAGCGCATCGGGAGTCGTACGCCGGAGATCGCCGGAGCGGGGCGGCGCACGTACGACGGCCGGGGCCGCAGCCGGTGCGACGGCCGGGCCGAGGCCGCCGCTTCGACGGCTCGGGCCGCGACGAACGGTCCCGACGCCCGCCCCGAGGATCGGCTTCAATAGGCGTCGTGACAACCGCCGGGGACCACTACGCACGGTTGGAGGACGCCGATCTCTCCGCTCGCATGTCGAAGGACGAAGAGGCCAAACGGCTGACCAAAGCGCAACTCCGGGTGCTGCACCTCCGCCTGATCAATGGCGGGCAGCTCACCGGCGGCAAACTCGGACCTCCCGTCTGCATCGTCCTCGAGGGATGGGATGCGGCCGGAAAGGGAGGGGCGATCAAGCGACTGGTCGAGCCCCTCGATCCGCGCCACGTCCACATCGCTCCCTTCGCCGCCCCCACGCCCGACGAGCTCCGCCACCACTTCCTCTGGCGCTTCTGGCCGCCGCTGCCCGGGTGGGGCGGCCTGACCATCTTCGACCGCAGCTGGTACGGACGGGTCCTGGTCGAACGGGTCGAGAACCTGGCCACCGAGGTGCAGTGGCGCCGCGCCTACGACGAGATCAACGACTTCGAGCACTCGCTCGCCGAAGAGGGCATGGTGGTGATCAAACTCTGGTTGCACATGTCGCACGAGGAACAGCTCCGGCGCTTCGAACGTCGGCGTGACGACGCGCTCAAGTCGTGGAAGCTGACCGAGGAGGACTGGAGGAACCGCGAGAAGCGAGCCCAGTACAACGAGGCGGTGTCCGACATGCTCCGCCTCACCGACGGCCCCTTGGCCCACTGGGATGTGATCTCCTCGGAGAACAAGCGCAACGGTCGGGTCGAGGTCATCGAGACGGTCATCCGGCGTATGGAGGAGGGGATGGCTCGCTGGGGTATCGAGGTCCCGTCGCCCGACGACGAGGAGGAGCAGCGGACGCAAGCGGCCCTGGCTTTCGACGACGCCGAATTCCAGTCGGATGGGGAGAACGAGGGTCCCGGTCCCGGTCCGGTCACGGTCCGGTCACGACCCCGACTCCGGTTCGGGTCCCGACTCCGGTTCGGGTGCCGACGACGCCGGTTCGGGTCCCGACCTACGGTGCGGTCAAGGCGAACGGCAGGCCGCCCACGGCAGTGGCGGCGGCTCCGAATGGCCAATCCCCGGCCCAATCCGACTCCGCCCGTACCTGAAGCGGAGGCTCGACACATGAGTGACGCACCCCGGAATCCGCCTGCCACCAGCGGCGATCCGGCCGCCGGTGCTGCCGGTCCTGGTCCTGGTCCTGGTCCGCGGTGGCGGCGTTCCGTCGGGGGGTTGAAGGGCGCACGCTACGGGATCACGATCCCCTTCGACGGGGTACCCCTCCACGACCACAAGCGGTGGTACGCGCGCCTGCGTGCGTTGGGCTACACCGATCTCTGGTCGGCCGAGGTGGACGGGTCCGACGGCTTCACACCCCTTGCCCTCGCCGCCGCATGGGAGCCCACGTTCAAGCTGGGCGTCGCCATTACGCCCGCCTACACACGTGGTCCCGCCACCCTGGCCCAGAGCGTCGCCTCCATCGCCGATGCGGCACCCGGCCAGTTCGCGTTCGGGCTGGGTGCGTCGTCGGAGGTCATCGTGGCCGGGTGGAACGGATTGGCGTTCGAAAACCAGTACAAGCGCGTGCGTGACACCCTGCGCTTCCTCCGACTGGCCCTGACGGGCGAGAAGATCACGCAGTCCTATGAAGGGTTCTCGGTCAACGGATTCCGCCTGTCCAGGGTGCCCGAGCAACAACCCGACCTGTTTGTGGCGGCGCTGCGGCCGGGCATGTTGCATCTTGGGGGCAAGGAGGCCGATGGCGTGATCCTCAACTGGTTGAGCCCCGACGATGTCCCTACTTCCGTGGCCGAGCTCGAGTCGGCCGGCGGTAAGGGCAAGGAGGTCGTCGCCCGCATCTTCGTCATCCCCTCGGAGGACACCGACAAGGTCCGCACCTTCGCCCGCCGCATGATCACCACGTATCTGAACGTTCACGCCTATGCCGAGTTCCAACGATGGCTCGGTCGGGGCCCCGTGCTGCAGGGGATGTGGGACGCCTGGGCCGCGGGTGACCGAAAGGGGGCACTGGCGGCCATTCCCGACGAAGTCGTCGACGAGCTCGTCGGTCCACGGCTCGTATGCGCAGTGCCGGGCGAAGATCAAGCGCTACATGGACAACGGCGTGACCGTTCCCGCCCTCGCCCTCCTGCCCTTCGGCGTCGACCTCGATGAGACCGTGACCGCCCTCTCACCGTCGGCCTTCTAGCCGCCGACCACAAACCACAAACCACAAACCACGAGCCACGAGCCCCGAACCCCGAACCCCACCGGAGGGCCCCCGATGGACTTCCGCACCACATCCCTGACAGACCTCGCCAACTCGGTTCGCACCCGCCAGATGAGCGCCCGCGAGCTCACCACGATGGCCCTCGATCGCATCGCGGCCCTCAACCCGCGCTACAACGCCTTCGTCGCGCTGAATCCGGAGCGGGCAATGGCGGACGCCGCCGCGCTCGATGAGGTCATCGCCAACGGCGGCAATCCCGGAGTACTCGCCGGGATCCCGCTCGGCGGTCAAGGACAACCACGATGCAGTGGGCTTCCGCACCACGCACGGCGCCCCGGTGCTGGCGGACGTGGCGCCGGCCACCGTCGACAGCCCGTTCGTCGCCCGCCTGCGTGCCGCCGGGTGCATCGTCGTCGGCAAGACCAACATGCCCGAGTTCGCATGGTCGTCCAACACCTCGAATGCCCTTTTCGGCCCGACCGCCAACCCGTTCGACACCGGGCACGGGCCCGGCGGGTCGTCGGGCGGCTCGGCGGCGGCGCTCGCTGCGGGCATGGTGCCCTTGGCTACGGGATCGGACGGCGGCGGCTCGATACGCCTCCCGTCGGCTTGCTGCGGGCTGTCGGGGATGAAGCCGTCGCTCGGCCGGATCCCCGGTGGGGGCCCCACGCCGCAGAGCTGGATCGACATGTCCACCAGCGGGCCGATGGCACGCCGGATCGTCGACGTCGTGACGGCGCTCGATGTGGCCGTCGGTCCGGACCCGACGGACCTCCGCTCGCTGCCCCGCCCCGAAGCATCGTGGCTGGCGGCCGTGGAGGACGCCCACGTCCCCATGCCGCGTGGCGTGGGCCCCAACCCTCGGCTACGGCACCGTCGACCCGGAGGTGCTCGCCATCTGCGAGCGCGCCGTCGAAGTCCTCGAGTCGCTCGGCGCCGACGTCACCGTGCTCGACACCGTGTTCGACCCTGAACCGGTCGACGACTTCGTCACCATCATGGGTGCATGCCAGCTGCGCACGATGCGGCCGTTCATGGAACATCCGAGGTGGGACGACATCGACCCTTCACTGCGGGCACTCGTCGACGCCGCCCAATCGACCACCGCCGAGAAACTGGTACGGGCAATCGATCGCTGCCACACGATGAACCTGGATCTGGTCGACCTCTTCCACGAGGTGCGGATCCTCGTCACACCGACGATGGCGGGCGTGGCGCCCTTCATCGGCACGGGGCAGAGCACGATCGATGGGGAGGTGACGGGCAACTGGCTGTATTTCACCTATCCGTTCAATATGACCCGCTCGCCGGCCGCCACCGTCTGTGCCGGTCTGACCGCGGCCGGGCTCCCGGTCGGATTACAACTCGTCGGGCCTCAGCACGCAGACCTCGTGGTGCTGCGGGCCGCTGCCGCGCTCGAGGCCGCCCTCGATGCTGCCCGAGGCTATGCAGTGCTCGCCCCCGTATAGGTGTCGATGGTCAGCTGTCGATGGTCAGGTGTCGATGGTCAGCGACTCGAGCAGGTCTGCGAACTGGCGCTGCGCCTCGATCCGTCGTGTCGGGATGTGCTCGGTCGGCACCTCGGTCGGCGTGTAGCCCTTGAGGACTCGCCGCGCCACCGTCTGACGGTGCACCTCGTCGGGCCCGTCGTACAATCCGCGCCGCCCGCGCGGCCCGGTACATGGACTCCAGCGGCAAATCGCGAGGAATACCCGAGCGCGCCATGCACCTGGAGCGCCCGGTCGATGACGTTATAGAGCACGGCGGCGCCGTAGTACTTGATCATGGCGATCTCCGCCCGGGCGGCCGCTTGCCCTTCCTGGTCCATCTTCCAGGCCGCGTGCAGCGTCATGAGCCTGGCCGCCTGCATCTCGGCCAATGAATCCGCCACCCAGTTCTGGATCGTCTGTTTCTCGGCCAGCACGCGACCCGTGTGCGTAACGAGAGACGGCCCGCTCGCAGAGCATGTCGAAGGCCCGACGCGACTGTCCCAGCCACCGCATGCAGTGATGGATGCGGCCTGGCCCGAGTCGCTTCTGCGCCAGTTGGAAGCCCGTCGCCTTCGCGGCCCACGAGGTTGTCGACGGGAATGCGCACATCTCGGTAGATGATCTCGGCGTGGTTCCCGAAGCGGCCGTACGGCGTGTCGGGATCTTCCATGGTCGCCACGTCGCGCACGATGTCGACGCCCTCGGTCTCCACCGGGACGATGAGCATCGACGACCCTTGATACGGATGGACATCGGGGTTGGTGACCGCCATGACGATGAGGAAGTCCGCCACGGATCCATTGGTGGTGAACCACTTGTGGCCGTTGAGGACGTACTCGTCGCCGTCACGCACGGCCGATGTCGTGAGCAAGGTCGGGATCGGAACCCGCCGTATTGGGCTCGGTCATGGAGAAGGCGCTTCGAAGATCGCCGTTCAGCAAGGGCTCCAGCCAGCGGCGTCGCTGCTCCTCGTTTCCGGTGGTCTCGATACCGACCGCCAGAAGTTCGGCGTTCCCGAATCGGGCGCGTTGTTGCCGAAGACGACCGGGCCCAGGGGGGATTGACCGAGAATCTCGTGCATCAGTCCCAGGCTCACCTGCCCGAATCCCATGCCGCCGAGATCGGGTGGCAGGTGGGCCGCCCACAGCCCCTGCGCCTTGACCTGCTCTTGCAGGGGTCGGATGACGACCCGGATCTGGTCATACGTAAGCGAAAGCGTCTCGAGCGGAAAGACCTCCTGGCGCACGAAGCGCGCGCATCCACTCGAGCTTCTCCTCGAATTCGGGCTCCGTCGAAAAGTCCCAGGCCATTGATTCTTCTTTCGTGAGGCGGTCAGTCGGTCGGCGGGCGTCCGGTCGGCGGGTGTCCGGTCGGTCGGTGGTTGGTTGGTCGGTTGGTCGGTCGGTGGGTCGGTGTTTGGTCGGTGGTCAGCGCCACTCCAAGGGCCCCGGTTTAGCACTCCCCCGCTGGCGAGCCATTCGCCAGCTACCGGCGGGCGGCACCGTGCCACTACCGTGTTGCCCGTGCCTACCCCCGTCCCTCTGACTCTTCGCCAGCGATCCGCGGATGCCCCGACCTCAGCCAGCTCTTCCCCAGCCGGCTCGCCCAGCCGGCTCGCCCCCAGCCAACTCGTCCCCTGCCGCCCAGCTCCCGGCGCCGCCCCAAGCTCCGCTGAGTGCGGCCGAGCGACGGGTCATCGCTGCCGCAGAGCAGGCACTCCTGGACGATCGTCGGCTGTTGACGGGTGAGGAGCTGACCTCCCTGGCGGCACTGCCCGACGGCGCTGTCATGGCCCTCGCCTCCCTGGCCCATCAGGTGCGGCTCGCATGGTGCGGACCCGAGGTGGAAATCGAAGGGATTCTCTCGGCGAAAACGGGGGGCTGCCCGGAGGACTGCCACTTCTGCGCGCAATCGTCACGGTTCGACACTCCCGTGAAAGCCACGCCGTTTCTGAAGACCGAGGACGTGCTCGCCGCCGCCCGCGAAACGGCAGCGCTCGGAGCGTCGGAGTTTTGCATCGTGTTGGCCGTGCGTGGACCGGACGAGCGCATCATGCAGCGCATTCTGGAGCTCGTGCCGCTTGTGGCTGAGGAGACGGGACTCAATGTGGCCGTAAGTGCGGGCGTCCTGACCGAGGACCAGGCCAGGCGCCTCGCAGAAGGTGGCGTCCACCGGTACAACCACAACGTCGAAACTTCACGCTCCTATTTCCCGACCGTGGTGACGACCCATTCGTGGGACGAGCGCGCAGAGACGTGCCGACTGGTGCGTGAGCACGGGATGGAGCTCTGCTGCGGCGCCCTTATCGGCATGGGCGAGAGCGATGCGCAGCGGATCGAGCTTCTCGTGCAACTCCAGGAGCTCGATCCGACTGAAGTTCCCCTCAACTTTCTGAATCCCCGTCCCGGCACGCCCCTCGGCGACCGTCCTGTCGTGGACGCTTGGGAGGCCATTCGTTGGATCGCCCTCTTTCGCCTCGCCCTCCCCTCCGTGATCCTTCGCTACGCCGGCGGACGCGAGGTCACCCTGCGAGACCTTCAGGCGATCGGGATGACGGCGGGCATCAACGCCCTCATTGTCGGCAACTATCTGACCACCCTCGGTCGGTCCTCCGACGAGGATCTTCAGATGCTGGCGGATCTGCGTATGCCTATCGGGGCGCTCACGGCCGTTATCTAGATGATGGGCGATGTCCCAGCGTCCAACCCTTTCTGCACCGGCTGCGGCCGACCAACATCAGCTTGCACCGGCTGTGGTCGCGCCCTCGACCCCCCGAGGTTCTGCCCCACGTGCGGTCGCCGGATGACCGTGAGCGTGATCCCGACCGGGTGGGTTGCCCGATGCCGTGACCATGCCCCGCTCCATTCGGCCTAGACGACAGGCACTCTGCAGCGGGCGCGGCGGGGTGCGGCTTGACGCGGCGAACGACGCTCGGGGCGGCGAATTACGGTCGGACGCGGCGAATCCGGCGCGGTCGAGTACGAGCGGACACGTCAGTCCTTTCTGCGGTTCGCGGGAGCGGCGCTCCCCCGATGCCTCGATGAAGCTGTGTATCAACGCCTCATGGGAGCGGTGCCCGACCTCCGCCATGTGGGCGAAGGAGCGGATGTCATTCGATGGCCGTGAGGTCCCTCGAAGGTCACGACGCCGTCGGCGTTCCCCTTCATTGACCAACCCAACTCGTGGACGGCGTGATGATGCCGCCCACACAGGGTGATGAGGTTGGAGAGATTGGTCTCACCGCCCAGCACCCAGGGCAGCATGTGGTGCACCTGCGTGAAATCGGAGAATCCGCAACTGGAGAACCGACATCCCTTGTCCCTGCGATTGATCTCGATGCGTTGCGCCGTTGTCGGACTTCTCCGGACCCGTTTCTGGTCGAGGATGCAGCCGTCGGTGCGTTCCAACGAGAAGATGACCTTCGCATCGCAGGCCAGGCGAAGTGCCACTTCCCGAGAGATCGGCCCGACGCCTGCCAACTCCGCGATCCCATCCGGATTGTCGCCGGTCAGCAGGGCCAGATCGGCATGCACCACGACGGTGGGGCGATATCGGACCGTGGTCCGGTTTGTAGCGTCAGGGTCTGGCTTCACTCCGCTCCCAGGGGCACGGTCCAGTCGGCATATGTTCAGAAACGCGTCATACAGCCTCTGATCAAATGGGGTGTAGGACTGAACGCCCGGTCGAACGCCAGAGCTGGAGCTCGATCCAATGCTTCCCGCGCCATTCCCCGGTGCTTCCGTTCCCTCTACCCCATCCCACGACACTCTGGCGATCATGGCTGCCTTGGCCTCGGCATAGTCGTCCTTGGTGAAAGCAGCGAACATCGTCGACTTGGCATCGTTGAACCGCAGGGTGCGGTGTTCGAACTGACGGGCGGCCGCCGCGTCGGTCGTACCACGGTGAGAGGCGGCCAGTTCCCTGATCTGCTTCACGGTCCAATGCAGAGACGCTGCCGCGAGTTCCCCGTCCGTCGCAGGCGTGGCGACTTCGGCGAGCGAAGCCACGGCATCGAGCGAGAGCGTGCCCTCAGTCAGGGCGCCGGCGAGGTGCGGAAGCGACTCGAGCTTGGTTGCCGTTCGCACCCAGATGCCGGCGGTCGTGGCACTGACCTTGCACCGCTCGGTGATCCAGGCCGCCATCGATACGGCCCCATCGCCACGCCATGATTCGGCGCGATCGAACTGGGCAATGTCGCCCAGGAGAGCCCGATGGCTCGCACAGATCGCCTGACTGTGCGCCACCATGCTGGCGGCCAACTCTCGAGATTTGTCATCGCCTCCCCAATCCCGGCATGGGGGGCGTTTGCGCATCTGGGGAGGCGTGGCGCTCGAGGGGGCGAGGCTCGAAGGGGCGGGACTCGAAGGGGTAGAGCGGTGCGGAGCAAGGGGCGGCCGAGCGGGACGCTGCGGGACCGCGGATGGCGAATGAGACTCGGGGTTTGCGACCATGCGTGAACTCTGAACCAGGGGTGTGACATCGCCAACCAAGTGTCTTCGGTATGCCGACCGAGTGACTTCGGGTTGCCGGCCGAGGGACTTCGGGATGCCGACCGAGTGTCTGCCGATCGAGGGCCGACCGGGGCCGGCCGTTCGCGGTTTCAGCCCGCAATTCGATCCGCGAGAATGAGGCATGGACACAATCGGCGTGGTTGACACCATGTTCGCCCGCTACGACATGGGCGGGGAAGCACTCGATGCCTTGAAGCAGTGCCCGGGTTACGGCACCCGCTTCACGACGATTCGGCGTACCGTTCCCGGCTTCAAGGATCTGGCGGTGGCCGCCAAGAAGCTCATCGAAGAAGAGGGCTGTTCCATCATTGTGGCGTTGGGCATGCCGGGCAAGGAACCAGTCGACAAGGTGTGTGCGCACGAAGCTTCGACCGGGATCATGACGGCACAGTTGATGACGAACACTCCGATTTTGGAGGTGTTCGTTCACGAGGATGAGTCGGACGATCAGGCGATCCTGGCTTCCGTCTTCAAGAACCGATCGCGGGATCACGCCATCAACGCGTACCTCATGCTCTACGAACCAGAGAAACTCATCGCCCGTGCGGGTCAGGGCGTTCGTCAAGGGTTCGGGGACGCTGGACCCCTCAAGATCTAGGCCTTAGGGAGCCAGTACCCCTTCAGTTCTGGGTGGCGCATCTCCGGTCGCCCCGTCAGCAGAGTGCCCGTTGCCGGACGAGCCCGCTTGATCCGCTCCTGACGCGGTCACCGAGTGGGTTGCGGACTCGGGCCTCGTTGCGGCCCCGGCGCTGCCCCCGGCCCCTGCCCCCGCACCCGCCCCCGCACCCGCACCCGGACCCGCACCCGCACCCGGCGCATCAGGGCCACTCAGACGTGCAGCCTGCAACGCTGCGAACTCCGCATTGTCCCGGATCCGTTGCTCCGATCGCACCGGTCCGCCCAAGACCCACCGGAGTGGCGTGCGCAAGATCAAGGCCACAAACGTCACGGCCACAACGACCGTTCCCAGATAGAAGATCGTTGTCCTGATCGGCCACGGAAGGTGAGCGCCGCCGACAAAGTTCGAGTAGAGAGCAGCGCGGACCATATTGAGGAAGAGGACGTGGCACAGATAGAAGCCACCAGTCAGACCCGCCAAGTAGGCGATCGACGGCAGACGCAACCGACCGAGCCCGAGGCGCGAGAGCGGCCCCTCGGACACGAACGACGAGGAGGGGACAGCTTCGGCCACGGTGGGTTCGGGGCGCCGTTCCCTCCAGCGCACGCTCAGGGCGAACAGAACGGCAATCGCGGCGAGGGACCATGCGACCGCGATGGGCTCGAAGATGTCCGACGCCGACCCGGTCGTTGCGCCCTGCGCAATGACGATGGCGTACCACAGCGCCGTCCCGCCGCCTACGACGGCGGCGCCCGCCAGGACCCATCGAGACCACTGGCGCACGAAATTGAACACCGCTTCGAAGTGGTACGCCACGATCATCCCGGCGATGAAGTACATCTGGTAGCTGATCAGATTGCGGGACCATACCCACTTCGTTCCGATGTCGTGGACGTAGTGACTGATCGCACCGATGTCCGGCTGGTAGTGCAGATCGGTGCCGATGAACAGGGCGATGGCGACGCTGATCGACATGATCAGCACGTGCTGCCGGGTGGAGGTCGACTTGAGCAACTTCAGCAGGAACGGGAAAACCAGATAGAACTGGAAGAGGACGACCACGACGTACAACTGGTAATAGCCGAGCCGCAGGTCGCTCCAGAGATACGTTCCCCACTGGCTCCACGAACCGCCCGGCCGCAGAATGGTGAACAGCACGTAGATGCCAGTCCATGCGAGATACGGGATGCCGATCTGTATGTAGCGCCGGACCCAGAATCCCCAGACGGTACGCGGGCGGGTTATCTGGGCGTAACACACGACCAGCCCGGAGAGGAAGAAGAAGGAGTTGCGAGTGAAGTGGAGCATCGTGATGAACGCAGTTCCGACGACGTTGTTCGACATGTCCGTCCAGAGGAGCGAGTGCTGGCCCAGGACGCATGCACAGGCCACGACCCGGAAGAGGTCGAACATCGTGAGGTAACCGGTCTGTGCCGAATCCGAATCCGAACCCGAATCCGAACGCCAACCCGAACCCGAACGCCAACCCTGACCCGCGCCGGCGCTGGGGCCGGTGCCCTGGCTCGGGCCGGTTCGCCATCTGCGCCCGGGGCGGCCGGGAACGGGACGGGGGCGGCCGGGACCGGAGTCGGAGCCGGAGCCGGAGCCGGGGCCACCGACAGCGTCAGCAGGCAAGAGCTGCGGCTCAGTCACTTGTGAGGCCATGTGCGAACATCCTGCCTCAGGTTTCTGTACGGCAGATCACAATTGTCTTGGAAAATCATGAGAATGCCCCGAACTGGGGGAGCATCGACCGCACCCGCAACTCCCCTTGGGCGGCCACCCCGGCCGGTTCGGATCCCAGCCGACGTGGATACGCCGCCAACGACTCCCGGACCCCGGGCCGGCGGGAGTCATCTTCTCCGGATAGGCCAAGGTCCACTACGAGAAGCGTAGGCTGCGGGGTGCCGATCCCCACAGCGGGAGCGGGTGCGGACGAGCAGGCAACGGGTCATACGGGCAACGGGGGCAAGAGGGGCTGACGAATGAAATCCAACCGCACGAGAACGCGCCTGCACCGACCGGAGCGGGCGATCGGACCCAGGAACGGAATGCCGCAATGACGAACTGGAACTACGGGGATGTCTGGGAAACCGTGGCTGAGCTACAGCCCGAAGCCCCCGCCATCGTCCAGGGCGACCGTCACATGAACTGGCGGGCGTTCGACCAGGGCGCGGACGGGATCGCCCGGTACCTCTTGGACCTCGGCGTGGCGCAGCAGGACAAGGTTGCCATCTACCTCTACAACTGCCCCGAGTACCTGCAGTCCGCCTTCGCCACCATGAAGATCGGGCTGGTGCCGGTCAACACCAATTACCGCTACGGCGACGACGAGCTGAGCTACCTCTGGACCAACGCCGATGCCGTCGCCGTGGTGTTCCACGGGGTGTTCACCGAGCGGATCGAACGGATTCGCGACCGCGTGCACGGCGTGCGGGGTTGGCTCTGGGTCGACGACAACTCCGGACCCTGTCCAGACTGGGCCACCCCCTACGAAAAGCCGCCGCATCAGCGCTGACCGCAACCCCCACCCGCACCGCAACCCCCACCCGCACCGCCGCCCCATGGGGCCGAAGCGGCGACGACCTCATCATGATCTACACCGGCGGCACCACAGGCATGCCCAAAGGTGTCATGTGGCGCCAAGACGACCTCTTTGTCCGCCTCATCGCTGGCGGCGTGCGCAAATACCCCGTCGACGGCGGGATCGAGGCGGTGCGCCAATCGCTCCTTGCGACACCGAGCGCACTCACCCTCATGCCGGCATGCCCCCTCATGCACGGGACGGGATGGTTCACCGCCAACACCGCATTGGCCGAAGGCGGACGGATCGCGCTGCTCGAGAGCCGCAAGTACGACCCGGTCGAGCTGCTCGATACGGTGGAACGCCAAAAGGTGAACGGTCTCATCATCGTCGGCGATCCTTTTGCACGACCCCTACTGGCGGCGCTCGATGAGCGGCCCGGTCACTGGGACCTGAGCTCGCTCGCCATGGTCGTCTCGTCCGGTGCCATGTGGAGCGAGTCGATCAAGCAGGGCCTTCTGGCGCACCACCCCCGCATGCTCCTGGTCGATGCCTTCAGCTCGTCGGAGGCGCTCGGGATGGGCATGTCAATCTCCGGTGGGGGTAGTGCGGCGGCCACCGCGACATTCACACTGGGCCCGGATGTCAAGGTGCTCAAGGACGACGGCGGGCAGGTCACGCCTGGATCCGAGGAGATCGGCGTGCTGGCGCTCGGCGGACGCAACCCGCTGGGTTATTACAAGGACGACGAGAAGTCCGCACGCACCTTCCGTGTGGTGGACGGCGAGCGGTACTCAATCCCGGGAGACTTCGCGCAAGTCGACACCGACGGGACGATCCGGCTCCTCGGACGCGGTTCGGTCTGTATCAACTCTGGCGGAGAGAAGATCTTCCCCGAGGAGGTGGAGGAGGTCCTCAAGACACACGAGGCGGTCCGCGATGCCGTGGTGGTCGGCATCCCGCATCCCGTGTACGGGGAGCAGATCGTGGGTGTGATCGAGCTGACGGACGTGAGCCCCGATGGCGCAGCGGCACAGCCGCCCGCTGAAGCCGAGATCATCGAGCACGTCAAAGAGCGGCTCGCCGGCTACAAGGCCCCCGTCGGGTACGAGTGGTCGACACCATCGGCCGCTCCCCCAACGGCAAGGTCGACTACAAGCGTCATCAGGCCGAATCGATCGAGGAACTCGAGCCCGCGACCTGAATGCCACACTCTTGGGATGTACACCGCCCCGGTTGACGCCACCCTCGGTGAGGCGGAATGGCGTCCCTTCGTCGAAGCGAACAGCTTCGGCCACCTCGTTGCCGCCGGTCGCCACCGCGACGTCCCCGTCATCGTGCCGACGCAGTTCGTGCTCGAAGGCGACACAGTCCGGTTGCACCTCGTCCGCAAGAACCCGTTGTTCGCCGCGCTGGCCGAGAACCCCCGCGTGGTGCTCAGCGTGGCGGCTGACTGGGCCTTCATCCCGTCCGCATGGAAGGCGATCGGCGACGAGGATCCGGCTCTCGGGATCCCGACGACGTACTACGGCGCGGTGCAAATGATCGGAACGGCGACCGTGCACGACGAGCGCGACGCTCCCGGGAGTGTCGCCGCCATCCTCCGTCACCAGTTGCAGAACCTCCAACCCGACATTCCGGTCGCCGACCCTCGGCCGCCCATCCCCAGAAGGTGCTCACCATCCTGGGCATCAGCATCGCCATCGACGAGGTATCGGCCAAATTCAAGTACGGCGGCAACGTCGACGAGGCGCATCGCCTCGCCGTGGTCGACCACCTCCATGACCGACAGGGGCCGGGTGATGCGGCGGCCGCCGGTCACGTGCTGCGGCGCTTGGCCGCCGGGGCCAAGCTGATCCCCTACTTCTCCGCCGCGACCGCCAGATTGGCCAACGTCGCCGCCATCTCTTTGTGGGTGTGGGTGGCGTCGTGCGCACCCAACACACGACCGGTCACCTCATGAAGAGGTTGCGTTCGTCCACCCAGGATTCGGTCACCAGGCAACCCTCCGGCGTGGCCTCGAACTCGTAGCGCCAACGCGCCACGGGAATGCGCCCGGTCGTGACGGCGATCTCGAACACCTGCCCCGGCTCACACGCGACGACCGTGGCGGTGGTCGACCATTTGCGGAACCCGTTCCTGTTCTTTCCGGTGAAGCTCGCACCCATTGTCGGACCGGTGACCCCGTTTGCCCACGAGCCGCCCTCGTTTTCCGGCGACCATTCACCCATCCGGGGGAGGTCGGACACCAACGTCCACACCTTGTCGGCCGAGTGCGGCGATCTGACGGGATTCAGCGGTGGGATAGGTCACGGCGAGAGGATAGTTCGACGGTAAACCTCTCAGCGTGGACGGCCTGGTCCACGCATGGAGATCGCACACGATGATGCAGGTATGCGCACCCGGTCAGCTTCTCCTCCTCACCGGGTCGCCCGGGTGCGGGAAAACGACAATTGCCCCCCTCGTCGCCGATCGTGCGCCCTTGTCGGTCTGCCTCGATCTGGACTGGTTCTTCGCCAAGCTTCGTTCAGGCGCGCTCGAACCATGGCGCGGCGAAGCCCACCAGCAGAACCGGGTCGTTCTCTCGGCCGCGGCATCGGCCGTCGCCACCTTCACCGCGGGCGGGTACTTCACCGTGGCCGACGGCATCCTCTACCCGTTCATGCTCGATCTCTTCGTCAACGCCTGCAAGCCATTGGGGATCGAACTCAACTACGCCGTCCTGGGAGCGCCGCTCTCGGTGGTGCTCTCCCGCGTGCAGTCCCGCCGGAGCCGAACCTCAGCACGCCGACGCCCTCGCCGACGAGAGGGTCATCGAGGACTTGTGGAGAATGTTCGAGGAGCACCATCTCGACGCCCGTCATCGCATCGACGTGGCCGAGCGCGCACCCGAAGAGATCGCCGAGGAGATCTACCGCTCCTGCACCGATGGGCGACTGCTCCTCTGACCCATCGACCTACGACGGCCATCGAGCCTGGACATCCACCCGGGCACCGCCGGCATGCGCCCGCCGAGAAGTAGCTTTGCCCCATGTCCGAGGAGTTGCTGCTCTTCGCCGGGTCGGCCAGCCGCAAGCTGGGCGGCGCCATCGCCGACTACCTGGACTGTCCGCTCGGCGCCGGCGAGACGTTGCGGTTCTCCGAGGGCAACCTCTTCGTCCGCGTGCTCGAGAACGTGCGGGGGCGGGACGTCTTCATCGTGCAGGGCACGGGTTTCCCGGCCAACGACAACTTCATGGAGCTGCTGTTCTGGATCGACGCGTTCAAGCGGGCCAGCGCCGCGTCGGTCACGGCCGTCATCCCGTACTTCAGCTACGCCAAGGGCGACAAGAAGGACGAGCCCCGCGTCTCGATCCGGGCCCGGGTGTGCGCCGATGCGATCGAGGCGGCCGGCGTCGACCGGGTCATCACGCTGGACCTGCACGCCCCCAGGTCCAGGGCTTCTTCAAGGTTCCGGTCGACGACCTCTACGCCCTCCCGGTCCTGTGCGACGCCATGGCCGCCAAAGGGCTCCCGGACCTGGTGGTCGTCGCCCCCGACGCCGGGTTCGCCAAGAAGGCTCGCCAATGGTCCGAACGTCTCGCACGCACCCCTGGCCATCGCCGACAAGCGGCGGGTCGACCACTCCGAGTCCGCCGAGGTCATCGATCTCATCGGATCGGTCGAGGGACGTACCGCCCTGATCGTCGACGACTTCACCATTTCCGCCGGCACCTTGGTCGACGCCGCCCGCGTGCTGACCGAGCGAGGCGCCTCCTCGGTCTACGCGGTGGTGAGTCACGGCCTGCTGACCGAATCGGCCGTCGAGCGACTCGACGCCAGTCCCATTCAGCGCCTGTTCATGACCGACAGCGTCGAGACCCAGCCCGTCGCGTTGTCCGCCAAGGTCGAGGTGGTCTCGGTCGCCGGACTGTTCGGCGAGGCCATCCGCCGCATCGCCCACCGCGAGAGCATCTCGGTGCTCTTCACGTAGCGGGCCGGTCCCGGCGAGCCGATCGGCTCCGGCGAGCCGATGATGGCGAGCGGCGGTCGGAGCGTGTACGAAATTGCGTGATGGAAGACAACGGCCGTCCGTGCGGTCCTCGAGGCGGAACGGGCAGCGACGCTCGCCCGCATCGACTCCATGACCTCGGAGTTCGAGGAGATAGTGGCCGCTGTCGCCGGGTCCAACGGCGATGACGAGCACGACCCCGAAGGATCCACGATCGCGTTCGAACGGGCCCAGGTCGCGGCACTGCTCCTCGAAGCGCGCGGCTACCTCGACGATCTGGATCGCTGCCCTGGCCCGCCTCGACGACGGCACCTACGGGGACTGCGCGAGTGCGGTGCGCCCATCGCGCCGGAGCGCCTTGCCGCACGACCCGCCACACGGACCTGCATTGCCTGCGCGACCGGACGCACCGCGGAGCACGGTAGCGATCGCACCCCCTAGGCCAGGATGGCGATGCTGAACAGAGTGGCATCCCAGAGGAAGTGCGCGACGATGGGCCGGGTCAGGCGTCGATTCTTCTGGAACGACCGCGTCAAGAAGTAGCCGAAGGGCACGGTGAAGATGAAGCCGATGCCGTAGTACACGTGATAGCTGGTGCGCAGCACGAGACTCAAGATGAACGCCCGCCGGGGCGACCAACCCAGTTGCTCGAGGCGGACGAGAAGGTAGCCATTGACCAGGACCTCTTCCGCCACGGCTGTTGTGGCGGAGATGGCGATGCCGTAGATGACGTAGTACGCGGGCACGCTCCCGACCACGGTCCTGCTCAGCAGGGCGGGGTGGTGCGCCAGCAGCGGCGACACGATGATCGCGAGGACGATCTCCGATCCGAACGATGCACCCAGGAGACCGAGTGCCGGCCAGACGTCATAGCGGAACGTGGGGCGGACGAGTCCGAGCATCCGCGGCGTTTGCCCCGTGCGCGTCAGCAGGTGGAGCGCCACCGGCACCATGACGGCAACGGGCAGGTAGTAGAAGATGCCGACGACGAGGTTGGCCACCGGATTGTCCCGGAGAATCACCGGAAAGCGCGTGACCGATCCCGACGCCGTTGACGTGCTGGGCCAACAGCACGACAGCGCCCATGACCGCCGGGAACAGAAAGGCGAGCATGACGAACCTGGTCTCCCAGACCAGGACCTTTCTCGTCGTCGGCTGGAGTTGGACGATGGCGGTCGGTGGCGGTCCCAACGGGACTCCCGGGACGACGAACCCGTCTGCGGGTCCGGCGGTGGTCTCGGCGGCGGCGGCATCACCGGCTCGACGGGAGGCACCACCGCAGAGGGCGAGGGTGGCTCCCACTCGGGGGGAGGATGCCAGTCCTCCGAAGGCGGGTCCTCGCCGCCGACATTCGACATTGACGGCAACCCTACGTGTGAAGTGACGCGCGCACACTGATGGACGTGCCGGAGATGCCGCTCATCGACAGCCGCGACTCGACAGGCGTCGCGACAGGACCGCGACGTCCGGGGTCGGCTAGGGACGGCGACCCACCGGCATGATGTCGCTCTGCCCCCACTGACCAAGAGAGTTGAGTTGCACGCCGCCGTCCGTTGATTCGACGATCTTGTTGCCCCCGACATACATGGCGGTGTGGTACACGCTCGTCCAGTCGGTCTGGCTCGTACCCCAGAACACGAGATCTCCCGCGGCAAGTGCGCTGGAAGCCACCGGCTGGCCCGCTGTGTGGTACTGGTCGTCGGACACGCGGGCGAAGCTGACGCCGGCACCGTGCTGCCACGAAGCCAGGGCAAGTCCCGAGCAGTCGTAGCCGACCGGACCATTGCCGCCCCAGATGTAGGGCTTCCCCAGCTGCGAGAAGGCATAGAACACCGCTTTGTCGCCGGGGGTGACAGGTCGGAACATCAGTCCGGCGACCGGAGGCGCCCCCTGGGCGTCTCCGAAGGTCTGTGCCGACCCGTTCTGATCTTCGATCCAGTAGCCATTGCCCGAAGTGCTCGGCACCATCTTCTCCGCCGGATCAGCAGAAGGTGCGGCGCCGGACGAGCCGGCGTAGGGAGCATCGCCGAACGTGAAGATCCCGCCGTCGCTGGCGAGCAGCCAGTACCCGTGGCTGTCTGGCGTCGGCGGCCATCGCCACGATCGGCTTGTTCAGCACGATGGCGCCCGTCGAGCCGTAGAACGCAGCATCGCCGAACGTGAAGATCCCGCCGTCGCTGGCGACGAGCCAGTAGCCCTTTCCATCGGGCGTCGGGGACATCGCCACGATCGGCTTGTTCAGCACGATGGCGCCCGTCGAGCCGTAGAACGCAGCATCGCCGAAGGTGAAGATCCCGCCGTCGCTGGCGACGAGCCAGTAGCCCTTTCCATCGGGCGTCGGGGACATCGCCACGATCGGCTTGTTCAGCACGATGGCGCCGGTCGAGCCGTAGAACGCAGCATCGCCGTAGGTGAAGACCCCGCCGTCGCTGGCGACGAGCCAGTAGCCCTGCCCGTCGCGTGTCGGCACGATGGTGACAATGGGGTGGGCGAGCGGCAATCCGGCCGCTGATCCGTACGAACCAGCTTTGCCGAAGCTCCATACATCGCCTTGGGCGCTGGCCAACCAGAAGTTGGTCGAGAGCGGTCCGGACGGGGACGACGTGTCATGACCTCCCAGGGCGTTCGACACGGGCGCCGACGCAGCGCGCCGCACCAGGCGTGCTCGCGCCGGCCAGCGATGCCACGCCCATGCTGCCGAGGGCCATGGCAAGTGCGAACCCGAGGACGAGTCGGGAGATCCTTCTCCCCGTCACGTCGCGCCGCCACTCGGTATCCCACTGGCGCCACCCGCGCACAGCGCACCGGACATACGTTCCGCCATTTCTCCTCCGCCTCCTGATGCAGTGCCGCGCTCGCCGACGCGTTCGCACCATCGCCGCAAACACTGAGTCGTTGCGCGGACCGCGAGCTCGCTTGTCCGTGCCAACGAGGCAAAGGTAACAATCGAGTCTCGTAATTAGGGTGCAGTTCGGTTGCGGCTGCTCTTTCTCGGCTCAGGCGGAAAGCGCCTCGAGCGCTGCCCGATGGAGGACGAGGGCTCCGGGCGGCCACCTCGTCTTCGAGGTGTGACTCGACATCGATCCACCCATGGTCCGGCCGGCGACCCTGACTCGTCGCACGCGCCGAGGCCGTCATCCCGGGTCCCACGGGGCGAAAAGGCCTCCGGCAGCTGGTCATTCGGGTGACAGGTACCGGTGTACCTCGCCCTGTCACAAGGCTGCGCCAGAATGACGGAGTGAGCCTCTTCGACGCATTTGAACCCACCTCCCTCGGCGACGACATCGTTGCGTCTCCCGAGTCTTCGGCGGTGGAGCGCCCGGCGCGGTGGACAATCCCACGCAGACCCCGGCACCACACCCGTCGGGCTGGCCCGACGTCGAAGTGCGGGTCAGCACCCGCAGGCGTAAGACCTCGGAAGCCCGTTGGGTCGGTGGCCGGATCGTCGTCTCGGTGCCGGCCCACCTCTCGCAAGAGGCCAGAGCAAAGACAATTGCCTGGCTGGTCGATCGGCTGGTGGCCAAACATCCCATGCGCAGCGCGGTCGGCGACGCCGAACTGATGACCCGGGCCATCGCCTTGGCCGACCGCTACCGGATCGGGTCCCGCCCGACGTCGGTGCGGTGGGTCACCAATCAGTCCGCGCGTTGGGGTTCCTGCTCGTACCACTCGGGGGAGATCCGACTCTCGCACAGACTGCGGGCAGTGCCCGAATGGGTGCTCGACGCCGTGCTCGTCCACGAATTGGCGCACCTGGTCCACCCGAATCACTCCCCGGCTTTTCACGAATTGGCCAATGGCTACCGGCGCCATCACGAGGCCGGGATCTTTCTGGCCGGCTACGGGTTGGGTATGGCGGCTCCCCGGGATTAGTCCGTCCTGTGGCTCGGGTCTCCCCGGCGAATCCCGGCCCGATCGCTGTGTGTCAGTTCTCTGGCCAGGGCGGCTCGGCGGCTTTCTGGCTAGGCCGGCTCGGCTGCCAACATCCGGCCGAGGCGGCGCAGACTCTCGTTGGCACCGCCAAGGGTCAGTTCGATGTGCTCGGTCAAGAGGAAGAAGCGGTGCAACGGGTAGTCGCGGTCCACGCTGACCCCACCGTGCAAGTGGGCCGCCGCATGCACCACGCGCTGCCCTCCCTCGGCAGCCCAGTACTTGGCCACCGCGACTTCAGTGGAGGCCGGCAAGCCGGCCGCAAGCCGTGATGCCGCCTGCCATGCCGTGAGACGGATCCCTTCGGTGTCGATGTACGCATCCGCGGCTCGCTGGCCGACCGCCTGAAACGTGGCGATGGGGCGCTCGAACTGCACCCTCGTCTTGGTGAACTCGGCGGTGAGCGCGAGAGCCGTGGCACACACGCCGGCCTCCATGACACAGAGCGCGGTCGTCGCGAACTCGGTGACGTAGGTGATGACGGCGGCACCGTCGGAAGCCCCGCCGCCCAAGAGGCGATCGGCCCCGACTCCCACGCCGGTCAGTTCGACCACGGCCTCAGGTCGACCCGAGGTCGTCATCTGTCGAGTCATGGCGAGACCATCGGTGTCGGCATCGACGATGAACACGCCGCACCCGGCGGCTGAGCCGTCGGGTCCCCTGCACGTGGCCGGGATGAGGATGGCGTCGGCCACCATTGCCGCCGGCACACAAGCCTTGGTCCCGTTTAGCACCCACGTGCCGTCGGTCTGCGCGATCGCCGTGGTGGCGGGGCTCGTGCCGCCCGGAACGACGACCTCGCCCGCCAACTCCGCCAACGCCGCGGTGAGGATGACGGCGCCGCTGTTCACCCCGGGCAACCAGGTCCGCCGTTGCCTTGGAGTGCCGAAGTGCGCGATGGGCGCGGCGCCGTAGACCATCGCCTCGATCACCGGCACGTACGCAGCCGTGCGCCCGGCCGCTTCGATCACGAGGCAGGCGGCAACGAAATCGAGACCGCCTCCGCCATCGTCCTCCCTGAGATGGATGCCGAGAAGGCCGGCTCCCGCCAACTCCTTCCAGAGGGCGCGGTCGATAGGACCCTCTTCGCTGCCGGCACGCTCAATCTCCTTGAGACGCTCGTGCGTCGAGCGCTCGCCGAAAATCCGATCGGCCAACTCACGGACAGCAGTTTGTTCTTCGCTGTAGCTGAAATCCATTCCGGTGAGCTCCTTTGTGGTGTCTCAGCGCGACCGCGGCATCCCAAGGCCGAAGATGGCGATCAGATCTCGCTGGACCTCGTTGGTGCCGCCGCCGAAGGTCAAGAGGATCATGTTGCGGGCGTACCTCTCGAGGCGCCCCGCCAGGACGGCGGCCGGTGCACCCTCGGTGAGATAGCCGGCTTGCCCGAGGATTTCCATCAATGAACGGAAGGAGCGGAGGTAGAGCTCCGTCCCGAAGACCTTGATGGTCGACGCATCAGCCGCGTCCAATTCTCCCTGCATGGATTGCCACGCCACTTTCCAGTTGATGAGGCGCAGGAACTCGAGTTCGGCATATACCCGGGCCAAATGTTCCTGCACCCACTCTTGGTCGACGACGCGTCGACCGTCGGGCGACTTGGTCGCCTGCGCCCAGGCCCGGACATCGTTCAAGACGCGCTCGACGACGCCGGGCGCACAGAGGGTCACGCGTTCGTGATTGAGCTGATTCGTGATCAGTTTCCAACCCTCATTCTCACCGCCCACCAGCGCCGAGGCAGGCACGCGCACGTCCTCATAGAAGGTGTAGTTGATGTTGTGCTCGCTCATGAGGTCCATGGGAACGACACGGACGCCCGGTGCGTCCATGGGAACGAGAAAAAGTGAGATTCCCTTGTGCTTGGCGACGTTGGGATCTGTCCGTGTGGCCAACCAGATGTAGTCGGCGCCAGCGGCCAGGCTGGTGTAGATCTTGGCGCCGTTGATGACGTACTCCTCGCCATCGCGTACCGCCCGCGTTTGCAGAGACGCCAGGTCGGTGCCTGAGTTTGCCTCGGTGTAGCCGATGCAGAAATGGATGTCACCCGCCAGGATCTTCGGCAGGAAGAACTCCTTCTGCTCCTGCGATCCGAAATGCATGATGGTCGGCCCGACAGTGTTGATGGTCAGCATCGGCACCGGCGCTCCGCTGCGCATCGATTCGTCAAAGAAGATGAACTGCTCGACGGCCGAGCGACCCTGGCCACCCCACTCCTTGGGCCACCCGATGCCCAGCCAACCGTCGGTGGCCATCTGCTTGACCACCCGGCGTACCGTCGGCCCGACGCCAGCGGCCTGTGAAAGCTCCAGCTCCACCTCGGGGGTCAGGAGATTCTCGTAGTAAGCCCGCAACTCGCTCTTGAGCGCCTGCTGTTCCTCGGTATAGGCGATTTCCATGCTTCCCTCCCGACTTCCCCGTGTCCCTTCCCAGCTGTGTCGCTGCGTCGGTCCCTTCGGGTCGGGCCCTTGTGGCACCACGCACCAACCGGTGTGAAACCGATCGAGCGTCTCGTGGAACACGCTACATTCCGGCTCCTTCGAACGGCCAACGTGTGTCTCGGCGGGCCTCGTCCTACCACCCGGTAACCTGCTGACGTTCCCCGGTGGACCCGAGGAAAACCGAACTGAGGAGCTCGCACCATGCCTGAAGCAGTCATTGTCGCCACCGGTCGCACCCCGATCGGGCGGGCCGTCAAGGGATCCCTGACCGAGTGCCGTCCCGACGACCTGAGTGCCCTGGTCATCAAAACCGTTCTGGAGAAGGTCCCGCAACTTCGTCCGAGCGATGTCGAAGACGTGCTCCTCGGCTGCGGTCAGCCGGCGGGTGAGGCGGGCTACAACATCGCCCGGGTGGCGGCGATCCTTGCGGGCTTGGAGAACGTGCCGGGTGTCACGGTCAACCGCTACTGCTCCTCCTCGTTGCAGACGATCCGCATGGCTGCGCACGCCATCCGGGCCGGCGAAGGTGACGTCTTCGTCGCGGCCGGTGTCGAGACCGTCAGCCGCTACATGCACGGCGCATCGGACACCGGGCCCCACAACGCCGCGTTCGCTTCAGCCGAGGAGCGCACCCAGGCCCGGACGCCGGCCGTCACCGAACCCTGGACGCCGCTGGCCGGAACCTTGCCCGACGTCTACATCGCCATGGGCCAGACGGCCGAGAACGTGGCCGAGTTCGAAAACGTGACCAGGGGCGAGATGGACGAGTTCGCAGTGCTCTCACAAACGCGCGCCGTGGCAAACCAGGAGAACGGCTTCTTCGAGCGGGAGATCATCCCCGTCACGCTGGCCGACGGAACGGTGATCGCCAAGGACGACGGGCCGAGGGCGGGCACCACGCTCGAAGGCCTCGCCAACCTCAAGCCGGTCTTCCGTGAAGGCGGCACCGTGACGGCGGGCAACGCCTGCCCCCTCAACGACGGGGCGGCGGCGGTCATCGTGATGAGCGACGTCAAGGCCAAAGAGCTGGGCATCACGCCGCTGGCCCGGATCGTGGCCAGCGGCGTCACGGGGTTGAATCCCGAGATCATGGGACTGGGCCCCGTGGATGCCTGCCGTCAGGTCCTCAAGCGCGCCAACATGACGATCGACGACATCGATCTGGTCGAGATCAACGAAGCGTTTGCAGCACAGGTGATCCCGTCGGCCAAGCATCTGGGCATCAGCTGGGACAAGCTGAACGTCAAGGGTGGTGCGATCGCCCTCGGGCATCCCTTCGGTCAGACCGGGGCACGCATCATGACCACCCTTCTCAACGCCCTCGAGGACACGGGCAAGACCTTCGGGCTCGAGTCGATGTGCGTGGGCGGCGGTCAGGGCATGGCCATGATCGTCGAACGCCTGAGTTGAGCCTGGCGATCAGCCGACGAGCTTGCGCTCTCCGGAGACCTCGTAGACGATGACGGTGGCCGACTTCGGCGCCACGCCACCCGGCGGCGGGGGTGGGGCCTGTCGCGAGGCGGCCAGGTGTGCGTCGAGCGCCGCCTGGTCGGCCCACCGCTCATAGAGGACCACCCGGTCCGGTTCGATCGGGTCGGCCGTCACCGTGTACTCGAGGCAGCCCACCTCAGCCCGTGCCGCTCGGATTGCTTCCCTGCGCCCCGCCAGGAACTCCTCGCGTTGATCCGGCTCGACCTCGAATGACCCTCCGACTATGACCACCTGTTCCTCCTTGGTGTAGCGGGCACCTCTCGGGCCGCGCTGCTTCTCGATTGACGATGACTCCCCGCGCCACAACAGCGCAACGACGGAGCAACGACGGACCAATTTGAATGATCGACGCTGCTGTTGCTGCTGTTGCTGCTGTGCGCCGGGTCGACGCTACTTGCTAGCCCCAACACTGCGCTCCGGAGACCAGCGGCGACCGCTGGGCGGGCGGAGGTCACGCAGGAGCTGACCGGTTGAACGGACGGAGGACTGACCCGAAGAACCACTCGCGAATGGCGAACACGGGGACGTCACCGAGTAGGAGGAGATACGCACGCACCAAGATCACCTCGTCGCCACCATCGTCCACGACGACCGCCGGAGCGGGGTCGGGCGACCCGGGCCGGGGAAACGCCCGTCGGGTCGGGGCGAACCCATGGGCCACCAGAATGCGGCCGATGGGTTCGCTCGTGCACGCCAATTGCTCCCGGGCCTTCTCGGGCAACCGGTCGGGTGCGAACGTTGACTCCGCATAGACATACGGCCGGGCATTCACGCCGCCTCTGAGCACGGCAATCCGATGGATCAAGGGGTGCCCCGTCGCGACGCCGAGCACGTTGTCGGGTTCGGCCACCATCGGGTCCTGGCGTACGACGTCCGCCACGATCGGCTCCCCGGTGAGCATCTCGAGAATACGCGTCACCGTGTCGGGGCTCTCCCGCAGCGTCCGCTGCAAGTCCGCAGCCCGCGATGACCGCATCGGAGGCGCCACCGGCAGAACGTACTGCTGATTCCCGGCGCAGGCTCGGTCAGCGACGGATGGCGGACTCCACGTCGCTCAGCGCCGGGACCGGCCCCGGATCGATCCCCTCGCGACCGGCCATGTGCAACGAAACCAAGTCGCCGAAGAGCGCCAGGTCGAAGAAGCGAGCCAGGTCATCGTCTCCCTCGGCCCAGACCGGGATCACATTCGCCATCACCTCGTCGGTGGCCTCGACCACGAGCTCGAAGCGGCGCGCCACGTGCGGGTGTTCCCCCCCGTGGCGCAGCGTGATGAGCGTCAGCACCTGGCGGGTCACGTCCCCGTGCTGACCCCAACCGGCCACCTCATTGTGGGAAAGCTCGGGTTGGACCGCGAAGAAGGCGGGGGTCTTGGCGTTCTCGTTGATCTGGGTCTTCCAACGCCGAGCGGCGACCGCCGTGACGCCGGTCGATCCGTACACCAGCGGAATGGTGCGGCCGATGTGCCTGGCGACCACCTCCGCCGGACTGGCCGCCAACAGCAGGGCGTCCCTCCGCCGTTGCAACAACGAGAACGCGGCATCGAACATCGGCCTGACAGGGGGAAGGATCCCCATACGGGAGAGCGTCAACAGCACGGGGACGGCCAACGAGCCCAACGCCACTCGAGCCGCCGGCAGGTCGGGCTGAACGCCGAAGTGCGTGAGATCGAACCCGAGCGCCATACGGGCGAGCTCGCCTCCCCCCGAGACGATCACCAGAGGGGCGCCCCGCTCAGCCACTTCGGTGGCGGTGGTGCACGTCTCCTCCGTGTCCCCAGAGAACGAGAGCGCGAAGGCGAGTGTGTCGGGACCGACGAACGAGGGCGGTGCGTACCCGTTGCAGGCAACGATCGGAACGGAGGCGTTTGCAGCACCGAAGGCCGCCACCAACTCGGCTGCCGTGGAGCTCGTCCCCATCCCGAAGACGACGACGGAGCGGACGTCGTCAGGTTCGGGGAGGACGGCGCCGTCGAGTACATCGGACGCGTACGCCACGGCGGACAGCGCCTGCTCGGGTGCGGACACGATGGCGTCCCAGATGCCCGCCGTGTCGAGATACGCCGCTTTGGTCACCCCGGTGCTGGCCCGGTCGCGCGCACGCCCTCCCTCTCCGCCTTGGCGGTCAGCCGTTCGTGCTCAACATCGGTCACGTCCGACGCCTCGTCGACGAGGAGGACGGGAACGTCGTCGACCACGGGATAGCTCTTGCGGAGGCGCGGGTTGTAAAGGATCTCCTCGTCGGGAAACCACAACAGAGGCCCCTTGTCGACCGGGCAGGCCAAGACCTCGAGTAAGAGCGGATCAAGCACCATGGTCGTTCCTCGCCTTCAGTCCCTCGCTCAGTCCAACGTTCGCATGCACGTCGTTCGCCGGCACCTAGTTCGCATCCGCATACTTCGCGATGAGCCGCTGCACGGCCGCCACGTGCTCGGCGCAGCGTTCAGGCGTCTTCGCCTCGACGTTGAGTCGGAGCAACGGCTCGGTGTTCGATGGTCGCAGGTTGTACCACCAGTCGCCGTGGTCGATCGTCAACCCGTCCAACCGGTCGACGGTCGCCCCCGTCGCACCTTCGTGTTCGGCGATCGCCTCCACCGTTGCCGCAGGATTGCGCACCTCGGTGTTGATCTCACCAGAATCGCTGTAGCGCTGAAACGGCATCAGGAGCTCGGAAAGCGGTTTGTCGCTCGCACTCAGGAGCTCCAGCACGAGGAGCGCGGTGATGATGCCGGAGTCGGCGCGGAAATTGTCGCGGTAGTAATAGTGGCCGGAGTGTTCGCCCCCGAAGACGGCGTTGGTCTCGGCCATGACCTGCTTGATGATCGAATGGCCGACCTGGGTGCGGATCGGTGTGCCGCCGAGTTCCGTCACCACTTCGGGTACCACATGCGAACAGATGAGGTTGTACAGGATCGTCTCGCCGGGATGCTTCTTCAGCATGGACGCGGCCACGAGCGCGGTGGTCAGCGAGCCCGACACCGGCTCCGCGCGCTCGTCGACCAGGAAGACCCGGTCCGCGTCGCCGTCGAAGGCCAAACCGATGTCAGCCCCCTCGGCCAACACCGCCGCCTTGAGGTCGACCAGGTTCTCCGGTTGGATGGGGTCGGCCGGATGATTGGGAAAGTTGCCGTCGAGCTCGGGGAAGAGGATCTCGACAGAGAAAGGGAGCCGGGAGAACACGGTGGGCACGACAAGTCCCCCCATGCCGTTGGCGGTATCAGCGACAACCTTCAGAGGCCGAAGCGCGTCCCGGTCGACGAAGGAGATCACGTGCTCGGCCCAGTCGTCGAGCAGGTCGAGCTCGCGCCAGGAACCCGTGAGCGCGCCCAAGGGCTCGTCCAACAAGCGCTCGGCGGTCGCCTGGATCTCACCCAGCCCGGTGTCACGGCCGATCGGACGGGCGCCCGACAGGCACAGTTTGATGCCGTTGTACTGCGCCGGGTTGTGCGATGCGGTGAACATCGCTCCGGGCGCGTCGAGACGGCCGGCCGCGAAATAGAGGAAGTCCGTGGATGCCATGCCCAGGTCCGTGACGTTCACCCCTTCGGAGCGGACCCCGTCGGAGAACGCCCGGGACAGCTCCACCCCCGAGGCCCGCATGTCGCGGGCCATCAGCACGTCGGGCGCCCCGGCGAAGCGGGCCATGGCGCGGCCGATGGCCCGGCACATCGTCGCGTCCAGCTGCTCGGGTACGAGCCCGCGTACGTCGTAGGCCTTGAATACCTGGTCCATTCGAGTCATGAGGCCACAACCTTAGGTGGCGGGCGAAAGGTCGTCCTTCCGCTGAGCCTTGCGCCTCCGTCCGGCGCGGCTCCTGGAGCGGGCCAGAACGGCCATGGTGCACAGTGCACCGACGCCGATGATTGACAGGCCCTGGCCCAGCCGGTTTGCGGGGCTCGCTCCGTAGTGGAGGACCACGTTGTGCGCCGTGGGCACCACGACCATGAGGTTGGGGGTGACCCGATACGGCCCCGTGGCCCCCGCGGCCTGCCAGTTGGGGAAGTAGGAGACCTTGACCAGCACGGGTGTGCCGATCCTCGAGACATGGAAGCTCACGGTGTCGTCCGTCTCCACGACCCGGGTCACCCGCGTCTTCGGGACCTTTCGCCGTGGCGGGGACGGATCCCCGATCGGCACGCGGGGCCAGGAAGGCGGTCCGCTCTGCGCCAGGAAGACCCCCCAACGGGAAGGGTTGTTGTACCAATTCTCCGAGGGGGTGAGCCACGAAGACTGGGCCGCCCCCACACCGACCTCCACCGCGGGCTCGTTGGCCAACCCTGTCACGAGCTGCGCTTTGAGGACTTCGTAGATCTTCCACGTGGTCGACGTCGAGACGCCCGCCTGGCTCGACGTCCAGGGACCGGATGTCGCCACCAGCCGCAGGGAGGGATCAGCCGAAGCCGCTTCCTGAATCTGCGTGCTCGACGCCATGAAGTAACGGACGCCGAGCAGCTGCAGGTGCTGGATTCCTGCCGGAACGTTGAGCGCGGAATAGCTCAGGCCGTTCATCGCCTCGGAGGGCGTCACGGAAAGTTCTGCCTGGTTGAGGAAGTGATAGGGCGTCGTGGCGGCGGATTCGAAGAGGAGACCCTCCATCGAGCCGATGCAGCCGTTCGACCAGTACGGCAACAACATCAGGGCCTGGGTCGTGCCGAACCGGTTGAGGCTGGGGTCGTACTGCCACATCGCCTGCCCGCAGCCGTCGGTCGCCCCCAGGTGCTCCATCGTCAGCACAAGTGCCCGGTACTCCGGATATGCCGCCTGCGCCTGGTAGCCGCCGTAGTTGAACGACGACCAGTTGGTCACCTGGTTGGGTCCCGGAGTGATGCCGATGGACGCCATGGCTGACCGCGAGAGCACGAACGGAGTAGCGACGACGCCGAGGGCCACGACGAGGGCCACCAGGGGGCCGGCGACCGCAGCCGTGGGCCACGATTTCCGATGGACCTGCGGCTCGGGGGAGTCGATGAGTCGGGCCGCCTGCCTCTTTCGCCACCACCACTCCCACAGATCGACGGCACCGGTCACGGCTGTCGCCACACCCCACCCGACCTGAAGGTAGACGGGAAGGAACCACAGGGGGAGGAAGCGGGTGTTGTACAGGCTGGCCTGGGGATCGAAGATGACGGCGGCCGCGAACACTCCCGGCCAGCAGCGCCATGAGGATGCCGAAGCGGCTGCGCAACGCGAAGGCGGCCACGGTCGAGAGCCCCGCCAGTATGAGAGCCCACAGGTCGGCCCGGGGGAACAAGAGGGTGACGAACGTGTGGACGTTCTGGTAGCCCAACGACGTGGCATACGGCTGATCGATGCCGAAGGGCACCCACCAGAACGCGACGAGCAAGACCCCGATCGCCATGGTCGAGGTACCCCACCACAAGGCTTGGGGCCGGGTCAGGACCTGCGGGATGACGTCGTCGGCGGGATGGGCATGCCACGCATCTCGCGGCCTGATCCGTGGCGGCAGCATCTCCATGCCGATGAGGAGGAGCGCACCGACGATGGCAAAGAGGGCGGGGATGATGTGCGCCAGGATGCAAGCCGCCAGCGTGACGGCGCCCCACCCCCGGTGCCGTCCGGTGCGCAGTCCTCTGGCCATGAGCCCGAGGAACAGGAGTGCGAGGGCGATGCTCAGCGAATAGGCGTATTCGCCGGCCAAGGTGGAGAAGAGGTTCCCCCCGTAGATCGTGTACGTGTAGTCGAAGAGGAAGCACAACGTGAGCGCGGCCAGCGCTCCCGGAAAGGCACGGCGCAGGCCGAAGAGCCGCCCCATGGCCCACGCCGCGACCGGGAGCAGGAGCGATCCGAGCACGGTGATCCACTTGAACGCCAGGGCGTAGGGAACGATGTAGCTGAGCAAAGCCCCGATGAGATCCGACAGGACGAAGTAGTAGGTGTAGAGAGGGAACCCGTCGTACCAACCCGGGTCCCACCCGGTGAGCTGACCGTGGTGCAACAGGTTCGACTTCAAGAACGCCGGCATGGCGTAGTGACCCCCGTTGTCGCCTCCTGTCGGAATCGAGGTCGAGAGCAACAAGCTGGGGTGGAGACGCCAGAGCACGACGGCGATCACCGAGACGATGCAGAGGACCGTGGCCCCGCGCGGCACCCACTTGGCCGCAGCCGTCGGACGAACTCTTCCTGCGGTTCTTGCGGCTCTCGGTCGGCGTGTCCGGCAGCGGTGATTCCGGTCCGGCCTCCATGCTCTCGACGGTGGCCGTCAATGGATCATCCGCCCGGCTGATTGAGGATCGTCAGGACGGCAACCAGGTTGAATGCCGCGTGCGTCACCATGTTCATACCCAGTCGACCGGTCCGATACGAGATCGCGGCGAGCACAACTCCCGAGGAGGGCCAGGCCGGGCAACTGCACCCACTCGCCGTGCGCCAGGCCAAAGAGCAGGCCATCGACGATCACGGCGAGGACGACGCCGACGCCTCGTGCACTGGTGATGCCCGGGCCGCAACGGCGTGAACAGCCGGGCCAGCCCTTTGAACAGCAGTCCCCGGAAGAACAACTCCTCCATGGCGGGGGCCAGGATCACGGTGGCCACGACCACGAGGACAATCCCTCCGCCATGGGCGCCGCCGGTCAGCTTCTTGCGTCGGCCCGTTGAAATTATGGATGTGGTGCTGGAAGGGGGCGTAGAGCAGGGCGATGACGTATCTGCGCGCCCACCCCGATGGCGAGGCCCCAGAGGTCGACCAAACGGAATCGCACGCCGAGGTCCGAGAAGAAGTGGCGGGTGCCCTGCGTCCAACTGGCCAACCAGGGTGCTCCGAAAAAGCCGACCCACAGACCGAGCAACGTGGACATGACGTACCACTCGGGCGGAGCGGCGGACGACGTGATGTGCGACATCTGGGCTGCCGTCTTGCCGGCCACGTCGCCGGCCACCATCCCGAAGAGGCCGGCCGACGATCTGGCCCACCAAAAACCCGCCGAGGGCGTAGAAGAGCCAGCGCCAGGCCGCCGATTTGGTCGTCGGGAGGAACGCCGGGGCGGTCCAGGAAAGGTCCAGTGTCAGGGTCGTTACCAGGGGTAACGGGGGAGAACGCGCGCCGTGGAGGTGCGGGGAGGGCCGCTGACGCTGGTTCGGTCCGTGGGTGCGATCTCCTCGGGGGCCGGTCCCGGGGGGCGTGCCGGCGCCGCCTTGCCGTCCAGGCCGCCCGGTCTCGGGGTCGATGTCGGTCATCGGCCAGACGTTACTGGCCTCCCCGCGGCCGATGACCTGCAGCCGGGGGGTGGTCACCGTCAATCGAAAGCGTCCGAATAGGCTGGTCAGGTGAGTCCGCAACGTCCTGACCGTTCCCCCACCCCACCAAACGCGCCGTCGGGTGATGGGAATTCGCCCGCCGGAGGCCCTCCCCAGGGCCAGAACTGGCGTTGGCTGTGGGGGGTGGCGGTGATCGGGATCATCGCGATCCTGCTCGCCGTCTCGTCCTTCAAGACGACCAACTCCAAGAATCTCAGCTACACGAAGTTCCTCCAGGAGGTCGGGGCCAAGCAGGTCAATACCGCCCAGATCAGCAACGGAACGGGTGAGATCACCGGGAAGCTCAAGAACGGGGTCAGCTATTCCGTCCAGGGGCCGAGCCCGTCGTTGCCCAACGACGTGACCAAAATGCGCAACGACGGTGTGTCGGTCAGCTTCCCGACGCCGACGACGAACCTGCTGGGCGAGCTCCTCCCCTACATCTTCTTCATCGCCATCGGGGCGGCGTTCATCTTCTTCATCGGCCGCCAGACCAAGGGCCAGATGTAGCGGGATCATGTCGATCGGCCGGTCCAAGGCCAAGACCTTCAGCAGCGACCGCCCGTCGACCACCTTCGAGGACGTGGCGGGCTATGCCGGGGTCAAGCAGGAGATCAGCGAGGTCGTCGATTTCCTGAAGACGCCGGCCCGCTTCAAGGAGATCGGGGCCAAAATCCCCAAGGGTGTGCTGCTGGTCGGCCCTCCCGGAACCGGTAAGACGCTGTTGGCCCGGGCCGTGGCCGGTGAAGCCGGCGTGCCGTTCATGTCGGTCAGCGGATCGGACTTCATGGAGATGTTCGTCGGCGTCGGCGCCAGCCGGGTGCGTGACCTCTTCCAGACGGCCCGCAAGCAAGCGCCGGCCATCGTCTTCGTCGACGAGATCGACTCCATCGGCCGCAAGCGCGGCGCAGGTCTCGGCGGTGGACACGACGAGCGCGAGCAGACCTTGAACCAGATGCTCTCGGAGATGGACGGTTTCGACACGTCCGAGGGGGTCGTGATGATCGCGGCCACCAACCGCCCGGACATCTTGGACCCCGCCCTGCTGCGGCCGGGACGCTTCGACCGCCAGATCGTGGTGCCGCTACCCGATCTCGAGGAGCGACTGCCGATCCTGCAGGTCCACTGCAAGGGCAAGCGCATGGCCCCCGACGTCGATCTCAACGTGGTCGCCCGCGGCACCCCCGGCATGAGCGGCGCCGACCTGGCCAACCTGGTCAACGAGGCGGCGCTGCACGCCGTGCGCCGGGGCAGCCTCGATATCGCCATGCAGGACTTCGAGTCGGCCCGGGACCGTGTCCTTCTCGGACAGCGCCGGGAGAGCATGGTGCTCTCCGACGCGGAGAAGGAGCGGATCGCCTATCACGAGGGCGGCCATGCCGTGCTGGCCTACGTGCTCGAGCACGCGGATCCCGTCCACAAGGTGACGATCCTGCCGACCGGGATGGCCCTCGGCGTGACCCACCAGCTCCCGATGGAAGAGCGCCACATCCACCCCCGTCAGTACATCGAAGATGCGCTCTGCGTCCGCATGGGCGGGCGGGTGGCCGAGCTCCTCGTCTACGGCGACCTGTCGACCGGAGCCGCCAACGACCTGGTCGGCAACACCGAGTTGGCCCGCAAGATGGTCCGTGAATGGGGCATGAGCGAAGCCATCGGGCCGATGGCCTGGGGCTCACAGGGCCAGGTGTTCCTCGGCGAGGACCTGATGCACACGCGGGACTACTCCGAGGACACCTCGAAGATCATCGACGATGAGGTCGAGCGCATCCTCAGGGCCGAAGAGGAGCGGGCCATGGAGGTCCTGAGCAAGCACCGTGGAGGGCTCAACGCAATCGCCCGTGCGCTCCTCGACAACGAGATCATCGACGGTCGAGAGGTCGGCAGGCTCGTCGACGAGGCCTACGGCGAACCGGTACACACCGAAGGGGCCAAGGCTGTCCCGCAGTTCGTGAACGGTTCATTGTCCAACGGAAACGGCAATGAATCCCACCCGTGCACCCCAACCTGCCGTCGTGTCCGCCACCCCGCAGCTTCCGGAGTCGGCAACGCAACCCTGGCCCGCACCGCAATGGCCGCGGCCCGCGGAGCCTCCCGCAACCACACCTCCCGAGGACCCGGCGCCGACCACGCCCTGAGCACCAAGGGCGCGAACCAATGCGCCCCCCGCTGCGTCATAGAGGGGGATGGTGGAAGAACGGCTCGAAGACTGGCTCGAGGAGGGGTACTCGGTTTCCTACCGCACCGCCTGCCTCATCCTGGGCAACCGGTCAGACGCGGAAGAGGCCGTCCAGGAAGCATTCCTGCGCGGCCTGGCGCTTCCGTGACTCGTTGACGTCGGTCCCGAGCATCAAGCCATGGCTCTACCGCGTAGTCGTGAACTCCTGCTATTCGAAGCTGCGCCAAGAGATCCCCCACCGCGATCGACGGACCGACGACGATGCCTTGAGCTCTCTCGCCTGCCCGCGAGGCCGATCCGGCCGTGTCCGCCGAGCGGTCCGAGGTGGCCGACACCGTCCTCGCCGCGTTGCAACGGCTCCCGGTCTCGCTCCGGGTGCCCGTCGTGTTGCGCTACTACGCCGACCTGAGCGAGCGCGACATCGCGGTGGCCATCGGTCGCCGCCAGGGCACTGTCAAGTCACGGCTGCACGAGGCGCGCCTGCGGCTGGCGAACGACCCGACCCTGGTGACCCTGGCCGGCGGCGACGCCGTCGACGACTCGGTGGAGGCCTGACCATGACGATGCTCGACGACGAGACCCTCTCCGCCCTTCTGCACGAACTCGGGAACTCGTTCCCCGTGCCCCCATCGGGCGTGGCCGACACGCTCCGCCGCGTCCGGCGCGGTGACGACGAACGCAACGAAAGTACGCACGCCGACGGAGACGGGACTGATCCGGATTTCGGCACCGCAGAGGATCCGACACATCACACGGTCAGGAGGATGCTCCGCACGCACCGCGTGCTGAGCGTCGCCGCCGCGGTGCTCGTGCTGCTGGCCCTGGCCGGCGGCGCGGCGATCTTGGGAAGCGCATCGCCCGGCACCCGCACAAACCTCGCGTCGAAGCCGCTCAACCGTTCACTGACGCCGGCGAGAACCAGCCACGGCGCGAGCCCGCCGTTGAGCACCACGACGATCCCCCAGGACAAGAACTCAAGCGTCGCGCCCGGCACCTCCTTCAGCGCAGCCGCCCCTTCTTCACAAGGGTTGGCGACGTCCGGCGGGGCCACCGCCAAAGAGGCAACGGGCACAAGCAACTCCCCGCTACCCGCCGGGGCGGTCGGGCAGCCGGCCCGGATTGAGCAGACCGGCTCGCTCGATCTCACCGTGGCGCATGGCGCACTCACCTCGACCATGAACAAGCTGACCGCGCTGGCTTCCGCCTACGGCGGATTCGTGGCCAACTCGCAGACCCAGTCGAATGGCGCGAGCAGCGCGAGCACCACGAGCAATGGTCCGCCGAGCGGCACGGTGACCCTGCAGGTTCCCGTCGCCAACTTCGCCGCCCTCCTGGCAGAAGCGAAGTCGCTCGGGAAACCCTCGGCGGTGACCACCAAGGCCACGGACGTGACGGGGCAATATGTCGATCTGCAGGCACGGATCAACGCACTTGAGCTCAGCCGTCAGCAATACCTCACCATTATGGCGAAGGCCTCCTCGGTGGGCGATGTGCTGGCGGTGCAAGCCCAGCTGGACAACCTGCAGTCACAGATCGAACAGCTCCAGGGCCAGCTCGCGGTGATCGACAACCAGACCGCCTACTCGACCCTGATCGTGGCCCTGAGCGAGCCGGGGCCTCACCACCCCGCCCCAGTGCCGGCGGCGTCGGGCGTCACCAAAGCGTGGCACGACAGCCTGCACGGCTTCGCCGTGGGGGTCGACGGCATCATCCGCCTGGGCGGCCCCTTCTTGTTCGCCCTGCTGTGTCTGGCCGCCCTCGTCTTCGGTGGTCGGCTCACGTGGCGGCGACTGCAACGCCACAATCTCTGAGGGCTATCCCCCGCCCGCGAGCGACAGCGGTATGCCGGGCATCGTCACCACGCCGATGCTCCCCGTCGGGCCCACGTCCTGGCTCACGGCGGCTCGCCCGCTCACCGTGACGATCAGAGGATGACGTCCGGCCCGGGCGAGGACGGCCGGACCGAGCGAGAGGGTCATGGAGGATTCGACGATTCCCGATGCGAGGGTCAGCGATCGGTGGGGCCCCATGATGATGACGACGACATAGGTCTCTCGATGAGAGGACGTGTTGGTGACAGCCAGCCGGGCAGGCGTTGCTCCGGACAATGCAGGCGTCGTGGCCGAGCCGGGGGACGGCACCACCCACCGTCGGCTTGGTGCAGCGGACGTCAAACTACCCACGGCCATCGCCGATCCGTCTCGCGGCTCTATCGACGAGCTCGGCGCGGCGACGGTCCGCCCGACGACGACGCCGGACCCGCCGCGCGCCTCGATGCGTGCCGAATAGGGGTCGCCCTTGGGGATGCGGGTCTGTGCCCCCGTCGGCAGGACCCAGGTCGTATCGGGAAGCACCCGGGCCCTGAAGGGTGACAGGGGACCGGAGTCCAGCCTGGCGACCACCGTGACCTCCTGCGTCGTCGGGCCCGGATTGAACACGTCGATGGAGGACGTCCCGTCGGCGATGTCCTCGCTCTGCGGAATCGTCCAGTCCCGTTCGGCATCGGTCGAGCCCGGCACGAGGGCAAGACCCGTCCCACTCCCTGAGAACAGCTGGAGTTCGCTGGCCACGAGCCGGCCGGTCCTCGTCTCGACGATGGTGGCAACGCTCGCCTGCTCCTGTACGTACAGGCTCACCGGCTCGACCTGCATCGCGCCGGGCCGCAGGACGATGCCCTGGAAATTGATGGGATGGACCACGCCTTTGAGGGTGACGAAGCTGACGTCCACCACATCGGGGGTCGATGTCGGATTGAACAGCGCGACGAACAGGGCATTCGATCCCGTCGTCACCCCGCTCGGGAAGTACCAATGCTGCGACGTGCTGCTCTGACACGGGGACTCGGCCCAACCCGACGGCCCGTGCACTGCTTGCGACACAGCCACACCACCTCCGGTCAAGTTGACCGCTTCGGAGAGCCATGTCCCCGTCTTGGGTGTGGGCACGTCCGCCACGACCTGCCCGTGGGGGGGAACCGAGACCGGGATCCGCACGTTTGCTCCGGTATCTGTCACGCCGCGCATCGTCCCGGTCACCGTCCGGGTCCCGGTGTTCGTCAGCACCACCGAGCCGGGGGCCAACTGGCCGGCGGCCGTCGTCTGGCCCGTGCAGTACCAGGCTGACGACTCGGCGTCGGGTCCAGCCACGACGGACGCAGGCTCCGGGGGAGGTCCGCCCCGGGGGACCTCTCCCGGCGAGCGAGCGGCAATCGCGACACCGGCGAGCACGGCGAGCACCACCATGATCACGACCCAGCGACGCTGCCCGGCGCTATGGGCAGGGCTCATGATTCGCCGCCCCTCGGGGCATGACGCGCCCGAATGCCCGGCCAGCCCAGGAGGGCCAGCGTCAGCGCCACCCACGCCAACAGCTCGACGAGCACGCCCAATGGGCCAAAGGGGAATCGCCGCAACGACAAGGTGGCCGATCCCGCGGTGACGTGGGGATACTGCCGGGCCCACCCGAACACTGATTGGCCGGCCAGCGTTCGGCCCCGTTGGGTGAGCGAGAAGCTGCCGGCCGGGGCGTAGCCCGCATAGACGGTGCCCGATGCCACGACACCGGTGGCCGCGGTGTGGCCCGCCAGGGCGCTGAGAACGCGCTGCCACCCGACGACGTCCAAGGGACCGGGCCACGCTGCCTGCGGGGCTGACGCCACGGGCCGGGTCCGCTGGGCGGTGACGGGAATCGCTTCGGGGTTCCTGAAGACCTCGACACCGACGGCGCCGGGCACGCTCTGCAGGTCGTTCTGATCCAGGAGAGCCTGCTGCAGTCCCGGCGGGGGTGGCGCCTGCACCGACTCGGCGACGCCACTGTCCGAGGGAGCGACTCCGTCGACGATCACGATGTACTGCACGCTCTGGGCGGCGAGCAGCTGTCCCAGATGGATCGTGCCTCCCGAAACCACAAGCCGGATGGCCTGCGCCACCTTGTCGGCCGGTCCGGGCCCAGCCGGCGTCCACACATCACCCGAGTCGGGAAGATCTTGGCCGGTGAGGGCATAGGACAGCCCCTGCTCCACGGACCACCCGCCGACAGGGAGGGCGCGAGGGTCGCCCAGCCATAACGTCCGGTAGGAGGCCGGGGTGGGCGTGCGGGTGAGGAAGTTCAACGGCTGCTCCACACCGGTCACCGGGAGACCCCAACGCCCATTCGCCGCTCCTGCGAATACCGGCAGCACGCCCAAGGTGACCGCAACCACCGCCAGCCCGCTGACGACCTGGCGCCATCCGAAGGCCAGGCCGACCAGATCGTTCTCGAACGAGGAGATCCCCAGGCCGATCCCGGCCGCCACCGCGATCGCCGCCGGGACCAGGACGACCGACTCGGACGGCGCAAAACGTCCGGTCCAGCCGTGTGTGGCGGCATAGGCGAGCACCCACGATGTGCACGCCATGATCCACAGGCGGGCGGCCCACACGAGCCGGACGCCTCTCCCGATCAAGAGCGGCAGGGCCGCACCGGCCACCAACGCCCAGACGATGGGGGAGCGGACGGTGGGGCCGATGGCGAAGCGGGTCACCTCTCCCCAGCCCGGCGCGGCAGATGCAGAGATGGGCAGGCCGAAGATCTCCACGGCATTCCTGCCGGCCAGGACCGTCCCGACGACCCACGGCACGCACAGCACGAGGGCCACCACCACGGCCTTGAGGGCTTCGGCGATGATACGAACCGCGTGCTGCGGCCGACCGGCCAGCACCGAGCCGAGGGAGAATGCAATGGCGACCGCAAGCGTCATCGGAGCGACCGCCGGAGCAAACGTCGTGGCGACAGCGATGATGGCGCCGAGCACCGCCGTCTGACCCAGAGAGGTCGCCCGCCATCCACGCCCGACGACCTCGTCAAAGGGTGCGACGGCCGCAGCGCGGGCCAACCGCGTCACGATGAAGGGGAGAACGGCGAATGCCACCATCCCGTCCCAACGGCCTGTTCCCAACGCGCCATAGGGCAGGGGCAGCCCGAGGTAGCAGATAGCCGCCACCACCCGAGCTCGCGGTGAGGTGAGAGGGCGCATGAACCGCGACAGGCCCCAGGCGCCGAGAGGGAGGCAGGCCAAGAGAAGGACCTTCTGCGTGAGGCCCATAGCGCCGAGGAGCACGGTTCCGGTCAGACCCAGGATCCCGAAAGCCGAGGTCGCTGGGGCAGTCGACCCCACGCCGGCAGGCTGCCACCCGGCGAAGAAATGGTGCCAGGTGCCCGACCACGGCAGCAACGGTGCAAGCTGGCCAACGGTCGGGAGGGACCCGAAGAGGATCCCACGGGTGCCCACGATCACAACAAGGGCGGCGATGATCCCGGCGACGGCGCGCTGGCGCCCCGTGCTCAGAAACGACCGGCGCACCGGTCGACCGAACCGATCACGTCCAGAGCGGTGCCCGAGGTCGTCGAGTTCGTCGAAGTCGGCATCCTCGCTGAATGCCGTGCCCACACTGCCCGTGAGCACAGGTCGCTCTCGGGCGGCGGCGCCACGCGAGGAGACCACCGCGTTCGCCACGGCAAAGCCCTGATGGGAGAGGCGCGAGAAGTAACTCGTGAGCCGCGCGCTCCCCCGCAGCTGGAGGCGGCGCACCTCGGCATCGGGGAAGAGGCGGAGCGCGGCCAGCTCTCGGCGTGGCGCCCGCAACTCGCGCAGATGGCGGGCGTTCCACACCCAGGCACCGGCCACCGCCTTCGCCCGCTGCCGATCCCGGGCCAAGAGAGCCACGACGACTTCGCCCAATGCCAGCAGCGCGGCTTGCGGGAGGACCCGCACCAGGTGGAACCAGGTGTAGCACTTCAAGACCACGCGCAGCTCGTGACGTCGCTGCAGGGCCTGCAAGGTGACATGGCGCTCGTCGATCTCGACTCCGGCCACCGTGAGTGGCGATGCGCCGCTGGCCACCGCCTCGCGGTGGCGCACCCGCGCATCCGGGGCCACGACGACGCGGGATCCCGCGACCTGGCTCCGCCAGGAAAGGTCGAGGTCCTCCCCCATCGCCACGATGGCCGGGTCGAACCCGTCGAGCTCTCGCCACAGGTCGGCCCGGATGAGAATGCAGCCGCCGGGCGCCACGAAGACGTCCCGCACCGCGTCGTGCTGGCCGTGGTCGACTTCACCGTCCTGGATGCGATCCACGACCGCACCGGTCTTGTCACAGTTCTCCCCCACGTGGAGCAGGATCGACGGGTCGAACCAGTTGACGTATTTGGGTGATACGACGCCCGCATTCGAACGAAACGACTCCTCCACCAGGTTGTGCACGACGTCCGGGTCGAGGGCGCAGTCGTCGTGGCAGAGGAGGAAGAACGCCGCGCCCTCGACCATCCCGAGCGCTTCGTTGCTGGCCGCGGCGTAACCCGGCCGGCCGGGCAGGAAGCGCACGAAGGCCTCGGGGAGAAGCCGGCCGACGCGTACGGACACATCGGGCGCATCGTCGGTCACGAGGACCAGGACGGAGAGCTCCTCGTAGTGCTGGGCGGCCAGGGAGGCCAGCGCATCGTCCAGCCACGGACTCGCCCCGGTGGTCACCAAGACCGCAACCACTGCCGGAACCTGGGCGTCCATCAGGTGTTTGAGGCTAACCGTTCCAAGGTCGGTGATCCGTGCTGCTCGGGAGGCAATTGTGCTTGCTACTGTTTATCAGGAGTGATACTCTTGTAACGCAATCCATACGTCGCCCCGTGAGTGAAACCGGCGTTTCTCGGGGAGTCTCCCCCGTTGGTGACCTCGCCGGCACCCCGACAATGAGCAGGAGGCCACATGCCCGAAGTGACCAATATCAGCGCAATTTCGAAAAGTGTCACCGACCTGGCTCGCGACGCGGCCTACGTCGTCGTGGGGTTCGGCGTGCTTGGCTTTCAGCGTATGCAGGTGCAGCGCGTGGAGCTGCAGAACCGTCTCTCGAAAGACTCCTTCGACGACCAGATGAGTAGCGTGCGAGGCGAATTGACGAAGAGCGTCAAGCAACTGGACGAGCTGTTGGAGAACGCGACGCAGTTCGTCGAGACGAGCCTGCAGCCACTGGAGGCGCAGCTTCCGGCCAAGGTGACCGAGTTGCGTATCAAGACGTTCGAGCAGAGCCGTGGGGTACGGAGCCAGATCCTCCTACGGGTCGCCTCCGACTGAGCCGCACCTCCTGAGCGGTACGGCAGCACGCATCGTCGGCTCTCGCTGCTATTCCGACTCCCACGAGGCCAGGACGTCGGCGAGCGTCGTCGCGAGGGGAATGGACGGCGACCATCCGGTCGCAGTCTGCAGGAGGGTGGCATCGCCACGCAGGACGGGAACGTCGACGGGGCGCACCAATTCGGGATCGATCACCAGCTCGAGCTCGGCGTGGGCGAGGGCCAGGAGCTGGTCCGCAACGTCGGAAATCGCCACGTCACGCCCCGAACACACGTTGTAGATCGTCCCCGCCACACCGTCGAGGATGAGCGATCGGTATGCGACCACGACGTCACGCACGTCGGTGAAGTCCCTTCTCGTGGTCAACGTACCGACACGGAGCGAGCGGGATCCGGCCTTGCGCGCCTCGACGATGCGCTTGGCCAGGGCCGGTACGGCGAAATTCGGCGATTGTCCCGGCCCGATGTGGTTGAAAGGCCGTACGACCATCACCGGCTGGCCATAACCCCGCCACGCCTGCAACGCGACGGCCTCAGCCGCCAGCTTGCTGGCCGCATAGGGGGTGGCGGGCGCAGTCGGCGTGTCCTCCCGCAGGGGGAGCTGCGAGGGGCTGACCACGCCGTACACCTCGGCCGAGCTGACGACCAGCACGACGGGAGGGGTCTTCAGCTCACGGGCCGCCGCCAGCAGTTCCGCGGTGCCCAGCACGTTGACCTTGAGCACCTGGCTCGGGTTCTCCCAGCTTTCGCCGACATGCGTCATGGCGGCCAGGTGGTAGATCGCCTCAGGCGCGGCCTTTGCGACGACCTTGCGCAGGGCCGGCCCGTCGGAGATGTCCGTCTCGATGTCGATCGGCACGACCTCGTCGCCGGAATCCTTGAGGTGCGCGGCCAGCCAGTGGCCGACGAACCCCTTGCCCCCTGTGATCAACGCGCGCATCAGTGAACCCTACTGCGAGGCACCGAGGGCCACCTGAAAGGCGCTGACGTGACGGTCGATGCTGGCTGACCAGGTGAAATGCGACGAACGCTCCAATCCGACCTCCCGGCGCCGCGCCAGGTCGGCCGCCGCCCTGTCGTGCGCAAGTGCCGATCCGAGGGCATCGGCCAAGGCTGCGTCGTCGCCGGGAGGGACGAGGCAGGCGGCGTCCTGCGCCATTTCGGCCATGGCCGTCCCTTCGGTGGTGATCAGCGGAGCACCGCAGGCCAACGCCTCGAGGGCGGGCAACCCGAACCCCTCTTCCAACGCCGGGTAGGCGACGACAGCGGCCATGCGAAGAAGGGCAGGCACGGCATCGTCCGGCAGGTAGCCCACCCGTACGATCCGGTCGGCGTGCCGCGCCTGCGCCAGGGCCTGCTCGGTCTCGGCCAGTCCCCAGCCGCTCTGCCCGCACAGGACGAGGAGTGCTTCCTTCTGCGCGTCGGCCGACGCGGTCGAAGGCGGCGATCAACGACGCCACGCCCTTGCGGGGCTCCAACGTCCCCACGAAGGCCACCAGCGGCCGGTCGGGAGGCACTCCGTTCTCTGCGAGCAGCGCTCGATCGGCTCCCGGTGACGGCTCGACAGGTGTGAAGCGCGCGTGGTCCACTCCATGGGGTGCCACGACGATCGGTGCGCGCACCTCGCAGCAGGCGCGCAGACGGGTTGCCGTGACCTCGCTCACGCAGACGAGCGCTGCCGCGTGCGCTGCCGCGTACCGGATCGCCCGGCGGAAGAAGAGCGCCTTGGATCGCACATGCCACTCGGGGTGATCGAAGAAGGTGCAGTCGTGGATGGTCACGACACAGGGCACCGGTGCTCGTGCGGGCATGGTGTAGTGCGGCGCATGGTGGACCTCCACCCCGAGTTCGTCGAGCAATCGGGGGAAGCGCAGCTGTTCGAAGGCGAGGCGCGCCGGACGGGAGCCGGGCACGACGCCGACGACCTGCGCCGGACGCCGCGCCGGGGCGGCGCCAGCGTTCCTCGTCACCGCGACGGGCCACCATCGTCAATGCGACGTCGTCCCGGTCACGCAGGCCGTCGGCGATGGCCATCGTGTAGTACCCAGCACCGCCCGGACGCACGGGGACGGCGGACACGTCAAGGGACAGGGCCAACCTGGTGCTCATACCAGTGCCTTCCAGAGCTCGATGTGCTCGCTGTGCCGCCGCCTTCCACGTGCGCGCGAGTGAATGCGCCTCCCCCCGCACCGACAAGTCGGCACGCAGGACGTCATCGGTCAACACAGCCGTCAACCCGGCCGCGATGTCGTCGACGTCGAACGGGTCGACTATGCGGGCCGGAGGAGGACCGGACTCCTCGAGATCGACCACGCTCGGCACCTCGTTGGCGATGACCGAGGGCGTTCCCGAGCGCATCGCCTCGAGGGGTGGAAGGCCGTAGCCCTCGGTCAGGGGCACATAGGCAAACGCCCGGGCACGGCGATACAGCCCGGTGAGGACCGCATCGCTGACCGCCCCGGCGAACACCACCCCTGGTTGGTCCTGGGGACCCGAAAGGCTCGGTCCCCACCCGGTCGGACCCACGATCACGAGAGGCCAGGGCTCGGGGAGGGTCGGACGGATCTGACGGTATGCCCGCAGCAGACGGTCGACATTCTTGCGGGGTTCCAGCGTGCTCACGCTCAGCAGGAACTCGTGGCGCACGCCCAATCTGCGAAGCAATGCCTCGGTCTGCTCCGGATCATCGGGGACGAGGTGATCGCTGCCACCGTGCACCATGGTGATGCGATCACCCGACACGCCGTCGGCGCGCAGGTCGGCGGCGACGAATTTCGACGTCACGATCAATGCGGCATCGGAGTCGCGGGCTCGGCACAGCGCGGCCTCGTGCCACTTTGCGCCGCGCAGCGTGGTGGCCTCGGGATGCCGTCGCCATGCCACGTCGTGCACCGTGACGACATGGCGGACGGACTCCCCCCTCCGTGAGGGCGGTGCGGCCAACGAGACCGAGTGCACGACATCAAAGCCGTCGGGGGCGTGCACCCAGCCGTGATCCCAGGCGCGGGTCAGCAGCGGCCCGGGCAGGTGCGAAAGCCGGACCGGCCGTTCGAAACGGGTCAACGGGTCCGTCCTGTGTCCCACTCCCGGGAACGCCGCCCCGGGAATGCGGCTGGCCAGCAGGGAGAGGTCGATGACAGTGCCATCTGCGGCACATTGTGCGATACCACCCAACAATCCCCTGGCGTAGGCACCGATGCCACCCGGCACAGCTCGCCGCAATTGTTCGACGGCCATCAGCACCTTCGGTTCGGCTCGGTCACCCACGACCCGCTCCGATGTCGTGGTACAGGCGGGCCAACCCCTCGCCACAGCGATCCCAGCTGAACGTCGCCGCCCGCTCGGCACCCGCCCGTATGAGGCGTTCCCGGAGCTCCGGGTCGGTGAGGACGTCGTCCAGCGCCTCCACCAACCCGTCGTGATCACCGACGCCGATCATCGACGCCCCGTCCCCCAGTACCTCCGGCAACGACCCGGCACGCGTCGCCACGACGGGAACACCCGCGGCCATGGCCTCGAGCGGGGGGAACCCGAACCCTTCGTAGAGCGAGGGGAAGGCCAACACGGTGGCTTCCCTCAAGAGCGCGTCCAACGCTGTCTGCTCGAGCCAGCCGGTCCGCACGACTCTCGACGTCGCCCGCGCCCGTGCAATTGCCGTCTCCAGTGCCTGCTCGCCCCACCCCGGTGGCCCCGCCAGCACGAGGGCGAGGTCTGCGTGACGGGCCGCCAACTCGTCGAAGGCGCGCACCAGACCGGGGAGATCCTTGCGCGGTTCCGCCGTGCCGATGGCGAGAACGTAGCGCTGCGCCCCTGCGGGGAGAAACGCCGCGGCGACCGCGCGCGTCGTCGCCCGGTCCAGCTCGATCGGAGGTGGGACGCCGGGCGCGACGACGCGCACGTGGGCCGGATCGGCGTCAAAGGCCTCGATCACCTCACCGGCGACGAACGCCGAGTCCGTATGCACCCAGGCCCCACGTCGTAGCGCCTTGCGTATCAAGCCCGGGTAGGCCAGCGTGGCTTGATTGCAGAGTTCGGGATGGTGCAGGGGCGTGAGGTCGTGCACCGACACGACCTCGCCCGCCCGCCTGGAGGGCGGCACGACGAAATTGGTCCCGTGCACCACGTCGACGTCCCCGATGAACCATTCGATCGGTGGCGTCGCACCGCGGCCCCACAGGGCGTGCAGCGGCCGGGCCGGCATGGGCCACTGTGCCGCCGACACATTCGGGGGCAACAGGTCCTTGATCCCCGCCCGTCTGCGCCAACTGACGGCGAAGGCATGGACGTCGAGATCAGCTCGTTGCCCCAGGGCCCCCAATGCGCCGAGGCAGAACACGCCGACGCCGGTCCGATGTCCGAGGAGAGGAGTGGCATCGAGGGCCACCGTGAGGCGCGCCGAACCCGCCACGGCGCTCATCTCGTCACTGTCCTCGGCACCGATGGAGCCTTGCACATGGGTCACACCGTGTTGGCTCCGCCGATCGAACGAGGGATCCGGAGCCCGAGGCCGCGACAGCGAGCTCCGAGGGGGGCAGGGGCCTGGCCGGGTGCCTTCTATGCTCGCACCGTGCTTGTCACCCTCTGCGGCGGCGTCGGAGCTGCCCGCATGCTCTCCGGGATCGTGCGAGTGGTCCCTCCGTCCTCGGTCTCCGCCATCGTCAACGTGGGCGACGACACCGTCCTGCACGGCCTGCACATCAGTCCCGACCTCGACACGATCACCTACACATTGGCCGGCATGGACAACCGCCAGACCGGTTGGGGCATCGTCGGGGAGACCTGGACCGTCATGGACGAGCTGGCCCACTTGGGCGGCGAGAGCTGGTTCCGCCTCGGGGACCGCGACCTGGCGACGCATCTCTACCGGACGGAGCGCCTGCACGCCGGCGATTCGCTCACTGAGGTGACCGCCGCGCTGGCGGAGCGACGCGAGATCGGTCTACGGCTCCTGCCGGTCACCGACGACCCCGTCCGCACGATGCTCACGTTGACCGCCGCCACCATTCTCGGACCGCCCGGCACCGAGGTGGCTTTCCAGGACTACTTCGTCCGGCTGCACCATGACGTGGCCGTCGGCGCGGTCCGCTTCGCCGGCGCCGAGGCCGCACGGCCCACGACCGAGGTTCTGGAGGCGTTGCGGGAGGCGGAGCTGATCGTGGTCAGCCCGTCCAACCCGATCGTCTCCATCGGCCCACTGCTCGCGGTCCCGGGGATTCTGGCCGCGCTCACCGCGCGACGCGAGGACGTCATCGCCGTATCGCCGATCATCGCCGGCGCCGCGCTGAAGGGCCCGGCCGACAGGCTGATGCGGGAGTTGGGAACCGAACCCTCGGTCGCCGGCGTGGCGCGGCTGTACGCACCCTGGGTCAGCACCCTCGTCATCGACGAGGCGGATCGGGACCGCGTGGCCGACGTCGAGGCCGAAGGGCTACGTTGCGTCGTCGCGCCGACGATCATGGACTCCCCCGAGAAGGCAGCCGCATTGGCTCGCAAGGTGATCGATGCCGGTGGCTGACGACATCACACTCATCCCGCTGCGCGGCATCGGTGAGATCAGCGCCGGGACCGATCTGGCCCACATGGTGGCGGGTGCGCTGGCGCCTGCGACGGCAGACGGGCCCACGTTGTGTGCGGGCGATGTGATCGTCATCACGCAAAAGGTCGTGTCCAAGGCAGAGGGCCGCATCGTGACCATCGATCCGGACGATCCGAACGCCAAGACCGCGCTGGTCGAACAGGAGTCCGTGCGCATCGTCCGCCGTCGTGGTGACCTCATCATCAGCGAGACCCGACATGGGTTCATCTGCGCCAATGCCGGTATCGATCTCTCGAACGTCGCGCTCGGAACGGCCGCGTTGCTTCCCGAAGACGCCGACCGCTCGGCCCGCCGCATCCGGGCCGGCCTCCGGGCCCTCCTCGCCGTGGACGTCGGCGTGATCATTTCCGACACGTTCGGCCGCACATGGCGCCGCGGGGTCACCGACGTGGCCATCGGCTGCGCCGGCGTGGCCGCCGTGATCGACCTGCGCGGCACAATGGACGCCAACGGTCGAGAGCTCGTCGCCACGGAAATCTGCGTCGCTGACGAGCTGGCGTCGGCCGCCGAGCTGGTGATGGGCAAGGATCGGGGCATCCCGGCGGCGATCGTCCGTGGCATTCCCGCCGAATGGCTACGCCGCGCCTCGGTCCGGGACGAAATCGTGCGGCCGGCGGCCGAAGACCTCTTCCGCTGAACGCCGCTCAGGACGGCTGTTGACGCACGAACTCCAGCACCGCACGGGTACCGTCCGCCAGCTGCGTCCACGGACGCCATCCGAGCTGGATCGCGGCCCGCTCGATGTCGAGACTCGAGCGAAGGAGTTCACCGGGCCGTAGCGGAGCCATCACGATCGAAGCCACCACCCCGGCCTGCTCGGCCATGGTGGTGTAGAGCTCGTTCACCGAGGTCTCGGTGCCCGTCCCGATGTTGCAGGTCAGCCCTCCCCCACGCGTCGACGCTCGCACGAAGGCGTCGACGACATCGTCGACATAGACGAAGTCGCGCGTCTGGCCGCCGTCCCCGAAAATCGTGAGCGGTTCGCCCCGCAACAGACGGTCAGCGAAAATCGCCACGACCCCAGCCTCTCCGTGCGGATTCTGACGGGGTCCGTAGACGTTGGCGAGGGCCAGCGCGGAGAACTCCAGCGCGTGCAGTTCGCGATAGGCGACGAGGTAGTCGAGCACGGACTTCTTCGCCACTCCGTACGGAGAGAGGGGCTGGTGAGGGTGCGCTTCACGCACCGGAAGATCTTCGGGCGCCGGCTCGCCGTACAAGGTGCCCCCGCTGGCGGCGAAAATCACGCGCTCGGTCTCCGCCTGGCGCGCCCCTTCGAGAACATGCAAGGAGCCCACGATGTTCACTTCGGCATCGAACGCCGGTCGTGCGACAGAGACCCGGACGTCGGCCTGGGCCGCCAGGTGAAAGACCAATTCCGGACGGCGGCGCACCATGAGATCGATGACAGCCGGCGCGGTGATGTCAAGGTGGTGAATGGTCAGTGCCCGCCCGGCACTCCCTCGCGCATTGGCCAGGTTGGAGAGCGAGCCGGTCGAAAAATCGTCGATGACGTCGACCTCATGTCCCTCCACGAGGAGTCGATCCACCAATGTCGAGCCGATGAATCCGGCTCCTCCCGTCACCATCGTGCGCATCTGAGATTTCTAGCCTTCCACTCGTTCCCCGTCGACCAGTGTTCCGGAGGCGACCACCGCTCCTGCTCCCAACACCGAAATCGGACGGACATCAGCCCGCTGGCCGACGATCGCATGCGGTCCCAGCACCGAGCCGGCGACCGTGGCGTTCGCCGCCACATGGCTGCCGTCCATCAGCACCGAGTCGAGGACGACCGCACCGGACTCGATGATGGAGCCGGCGCCCACCACCGAGCGCTCGACGCGTGCGGCTGGCGGCGATGGAGCAGCCCGCGAGGATGACGGAGGGCCCGACGACCTCCCCGCGATCGCGCTGTCACCTTCCACGAAGACCTGATCGCCGCGATCGATCCCCGGTATCGGCACGCCCTTGCGTTGCCCCGACATCAGGTCACGATTGGCCTGCAGGTAGGCCGCGGGCGTCCCCGTATCGAGCCAGTACCCGTCATCGGACCGGGCAAAGAGCACGCCGCTGCGCACCATGGCGGGAAACGTCTCCCGCTCGATCGAGACGCGCCCGGAGGAGGGGATCCGATCCAACACCGCCGGTTCGAGCACGTACGTGCCCGCATTGATCTCGTTCGTCGGCGCCTCGTCGCGTGGAGGCTTCTCGACGAACGCGGTGACCCGTCCCTCGCCGTCGGTCGGCACGACGCCGAAGGCCGACGGGTCCGGTACGGGATGGAGCGCAATCGTCCCCTCGGCGCCGCTCCGTCGATGGAATGCCACGAGCGAGCCGAGATCGAGGTCGGTGAGGACATCGCCGTTGACGACGACGAAGGTCTCCTCGACACCCCCGTAGGTGGCCGCAAATCGGACAGCACCCGCCGTATCGAGTGGTTGGGGCTCGACGGCATACGTGAGGCTGACCCCCGCCGCGTGCCCGTCGGGATAGGCCACCTTGAAGGCGTCGGGGAGATAGCCGAGGGAAAGAATCGCCTCGTCCACCCCGTGCGACGCCAGGTGCGCCAGTACCCTCTCGATCATCGGCACTCCGACGATGGGCAACATCTGTTTGGGAGTCGACAAGGTGAGGGGCCGGAGCCTGGTCCCCTCGCCACCCACGAGGACAACTGCCTTCATTAGCCCGAAGACTTGGTCGTGGTTGTCGTGCCGGACGGCGCGGTCGTGGTGGTCGTCGTGCCCGACGGCGCTGTCGTGGTGGTCGTCGCCCCGGTCGTGGTGGTCGTCGTCGCCAAAGGAGCCGACGTGCCGTTGATCGCCTGCTGGAGTGCCTGTTCGGTCGACGCCGGCACCTTGGGCAGCGTTGCGCTGGACGGCCCGAACCCGAGGGTGATCAATTGGCTGTTGCGAAGCTTGAGGCTCGCCGGTGTCGAGGTGTACACGCCGCCCACCTGCTTGCTTTCCCTTCAGGGTCCACCAGCGTGCACGCACCACACCCACCTTGCCTGCGTCAGGGGTCCCCGCGGCGCACTTCTGGCCGTTCTTGTAGGCCACACCTCCGGGATACTGCACCGAGGTGTTGGTCAGCGTCAGCGTCCCGTCCTCTTTGGCGAACTTGCCCAGTGTCGCGTTGTTCCCCGCCTCGCTCGGAACTTTCGGCGCGATCAACAGCACGCCGTTGCCTGTCGTGCTGAGGCCGCTGCCCGAGCCCGACGACGCAGTGGCCGCGAGCGCGGGCTCCTCTTTGCCACAGATGTCGATCGCCAAGCCTGCGTGCCAGGTCTGTCCCACGAAGGGCTCCACCGCCGTCGGTGACTTGACATAGTGGTACCGGGCCACGGCGACCGACGCGATGCCCAATGAGGACGATCACCACGAGGGCGGCATACCAGTTGATCGGCATTTGTCCGCGGTAAGAGGTGCCGCCTCCCGTTGCTGCGGCGCGTGCGACCGACTTTCCCGTAGAGCTTCTGGCCATGGCGGGACGAAACCCTACAGCCTCAACGGGTCCCCCCTGGCTGCGGGCAACTCCCGTCGGCCCAGTTCCCGGAAGAGCGCCACCGTCTCGGGGTGGATCGACGACCAGGCGCGACACCCTGCCGTGCCTGGACCGGGTCCCGCCGCACGACCGGCGCCGTCGCCGGCCAGACAGAGCAATTCCGCCATGGTCGACCGCAGACCGACCCGGTTCCCCATCACCTCCATCGCCCGGAGCAGCCCCCGGTAGAGGCGTTCGTCATAGGGGCTGGCCCGAAGACCCCGACGAATCACCCATGCGGCCTCTTCGCCACAACCCCGGTCCAAGGAATGTGCCGCCGCCTTCAAGGCAGTGTCCACCACCATCGATTCCAGCTGGGCCTGGGTGCCGTCGAGCACGGCCCAATCGGCGAGGAGCAATCCGTCGAAGGGGCGCCCTCGCACCAGGGTGAGCGCGTCCTTCCAACGGGCTGGATCAGGACTGGCGGCGGCGCGGGCGAATCGATCCGCATCGGTGCCGACCGTGCCCTCCAATCGCAAATGTCGCCCCCCGCGCGGCAGGTGATCGGTTCCGCTCGCCGATCGACCGAGGGCGCTCCGGGCCACCGAGGCGGTCGAATGCAGGGTGGATGCAGCGATGCATCGATCCGTCCAGAGCGCGGTGGCCCAGACATCGTTCCGGACTCCTTGGCGGTGGAACGCCAGATAGACGACCAGCTCCTTGGAGCTGCTCCGACGAAAAGGCCGGGCCGCGCCGCGGATTTCCACCGGCCCCAGGACGGCCACCTCGACCTCCGGGCCGCCCCTCTCTGACGGGGGCCGTCCGGGGGCCTCGAATCCCAAGAACGACATAGTGGTGAACGGTCCGCACCGGCGCCATCCCGGAGCGGACAGCGCCCTGGATTACCTTCGAAGGAGTTTGCGCAATGCGACGTCGAGCGAGATGCGCCCCGTGCCCAGGAGGAAGATGATCAGGGCAAGGGCGGCAAGAGCGAGGTTGAGCTCGTAGCCCGAGCCCGCGCTGTTCCCGATGACCCCGTGGGCGAAGGTGACCGTGATCATCGCCATGACCATGTCACCGAGGAGGCCGGCGGCGGCCAGGCGACCGAAGATCCCGAGCCCGACCGCGATGCCGCCGAAGAACTCGATGATGCCGCCCAGAACGGCGAAGAACGTTCCGGGATGGAGATGGGCGACGTGGGCGAAGTACACAGCTTGGGGATGGATACCTCCCCGGCCGAACGCGCCGAACAGCGTGCCTGCGCCGTGGTAGATGAAGACCCAGGCCAAGGCGATGCGGCCGGCCAGGAGCGCCAGGTCGCGCGCACGCGGGTCATCGCGGGTCGAGCGAAACCAATCGCTGACTTCGCGCACCCGCGTGAACAACGTCGTCATGCGCGGACGCCGGCCGGTCGGCGGATCCCGAGGGCCTGATCCCACCCGACGGGACAATGGGGTGTCGGGGCATGGCAGCGGTCCCCCCGGAGCCCCCCTCCGACCTGGTGGGCTGCAGCAGTGTGCGAATTCACAAGGAAGTCCCCCTGGCTCGTTCAGGACGCGAGATGCCCCCCAAAGTTAGAAGGAATACGTGCGAGACGGCGGGAAGGATTGCGAGCCGGTCCACGAACTTGACTGTCAACCTCATTGACTACTGGCAGACGGCGCGGTTACCCTCCGAGCATGCCGAGCACGTCCGTCGACGAGGAGGTGGTGATCCCGGCGCTTCTGCGTGCCGCACGCGGTAGCTATTCGCACACGATCGGCGTGCGACTGGCCGAGGCAGGCTTCGAGGACCTTCCCCGAAACGGCGGCTTCGTGCTCGGCGGCATGAGCTATCACGGCGGATCGGCGGTGGACATGATCCGCGGCCTCGGCGTCACCAAGCAGGCCGCGAGCCAGCTGATCGACACCCTTGTCCTCCGGGGCTATCTCACCCGGCGTTTGAATCCAGACGATCGACGCCGGATGACGATCGAGCTCACCGAGCGCGGACGGGGCGCCGCAGCAGCAGTTCGCGCCGGGGTGAAGGCGATCGACGCCGAGCTGGCACAGATGCTGACCGAGGCGGAAATGGCCGGGCTGCGGGCCGGTTTGACGGCACTGGGTCGAATCAGGGAGAGGGCGCAGGCCGCCACATGACGCAGCCGCCCACCTCGCTGGTCCTGCTGCACGGCTTCGCCTCCACGTTCGACCACAACTGGCGGCAGACGGGCTGGGTGGACATACTCGCCGATTTCGGGTGCGAGGCCCCCGACATCGACCTTCCGGGCCACGGCTCGTCGCGCCGGGAGACTGATCCCGGCGCCTATGCGGACGTTGAGGCAGAGGTCTTCGGTGCACTCCCCTCGCCGGGACCGATCTCCGCCGCAGGATTCTCGGCCGGGGCCGACCTTCTGTTGCGCTTGGTCGTTGCGCATCCCGAGTCCTTCGAGCGCATCGCGCTGCTGGGCATAGGCGACAACGTCTTCGAGGTCAGCGACACGAGCACGCTCGTCGGCACGTTGGCCTCCGACGTAGAACCCGAAGACGTCCAGGCACGCCTGTTCCACCGGTTGGCGCGTTCCACCGGCAACGATCCCGAGGCCCTCTCTGCGTTCATGCGCAGAGAGCGGCGCCCGATCAAAGAGGAGGAACTCGCAAGCGTCACCTGCCCTGTCCTCGTCGTGCTCGGTGATCGCGACATGGTCAAGAGCGCGGACCGCCTTGTTGCCGCGCTGCCCTCGGCGACGCTCGTGACACTGCCCGGAGTGGATCACTTCGCCACTCCCTCGGACTTTGGTGCCATCGATGCCACGATCAGGTTCTTCGGGCTCGGATAAGACATTCCTCAGGGGATGATGCCCCTCGAAGATGATGACGCCACGATCGTGTGCCGACGAGCTCCCTGAGAGGGCCGACCGTCCCGACTCGAAGTCTCGACTCCCTCAGCGGGCTCTCACGTGCCGGCTTCTCGAAAGATCGCCTCGGCACAGTTCACGATCAACGAGATGTGTCCCTCGCCGGCGACAATCCGGCTGGTGCAGTTCGGCAGAGCCTGGGTCAGCCAGTGACCCATCGCGGGCGGCGCGTTCGTGTCGTGTTCACCGTGCCACAGCAGCACATTGGTCCCAATGGACTGCAGTTCGAGGTCCCATGCGCCCGAGATGAGCGCAGCATCAACCTGGGGTCCCCGAGGTCCTTGTCGAAAGGCCTCCTCGATAGCCGCGACATAGGCTTCAGCAACGGTTGGCGTGACCATCGCGGCCCGGTCGATCGGGGGGAGCGAGGACACCGTCGACTTCATGAATCTCTCGTGGTCGTGGCGGGAACCGAAGGCCATCAAACGGTCGAGCACCCTGCCAGCCAACGGATACTTGCGATTCATGTTGAAGAACTTGAGGGCGTCGCGTTGTATGCCATCCGTGAGACCAGGGAGCACGTGCGGGGCGACGGAACTGACGACGATCGCTTTTCTCACACGCTGTGGAATGAGCAGGGCGCAGGCGAGGGCATAGGGCCCACCGCCAGACCACCCAAGAACAGCGAAGGAATCCAGGTTCAGGTGATCCGCAAGTCTCGAGATGTCGTTCGGCCAGTCTGCGATACGACGTCGGCGCAGATAGCCAGACTGCCCGCATCCGGGACGATCGACCGCGATGAGGCGGACGCCCATTCGATCCAGGAACGGCTGGTTCGCGAACATGACGCAGTCGAGCCGAGAGCTGGGGACACCGTGGAAGTACATGATCGGTGAGCCACCTGCGGGTCCGTGGACCTCGTAGCTCAGGGATCGGCCGTCGGGCAGGACAACGGCTCCGGTTATACCGAGATCCAGGGTCACCGACGACGCCTCGCCTACACCCACGCCCGTCCGCGAGCGGACGCAGGGTCTCGCATCTTCAGGAGCGGGACTCCAATCCCATAGGTGACGAAGTCGCCCTGCGGCAAGATTTCAATGAGTACGGCAGCACTTCGTCGCTCGGCTGGGAGCAACGATCCGAGGCGGCTCACGAGAGCGTCGAACTCTTCGGACTCGGAGCTCAACACGCGAGCGGAGCCATGGAAACTGACTGTTGCGGGCGGAATCGGGATGACGAGCGAAAGGAGCCCGCCACGGCGAACCGGCACCGTCAATGAGACCTCCGGCCTTGCCGCGATGTGCTTGGCCTTCCAGCTATCGGGCGCCACTGCCACGTAGATTCGGCCACCGAGGACCCCGTAGACGACGCCGCTCGATCGCGGCTGGCCCCTCGGCGTGATGAAACCCAAAATGGCGAACGTCGCCTTGGAGAGCGACCGCCACACGTGTTCACGGGTCAAACCGGAACCCTCCGGGTCGGACCCACTCATCCTCTGACCCCACAAACCCTCTCGGATTCCCTCATATCCCGATGCATCGCCATAGCCATGGTCCAGTCTCCTGCGCTCGTGGACACCTGTCGGGGTCGCAACCCCTCACCCATCCTTGAACAGACGCTCCGACTCTCGTAGGGCCAAAGGTCTCCTCTGCATCCCGGTGCCACTCGGCGACGGCCCTCGCTTGACCCGGCCCGTCTCGACACCGAAATATGCGGAGCGTGCCGCGTTGCCCACAATCCGCAGCATCGTGGCGGTCGCGAGCACTCCCGGGGAGGGACTCACCGTGGGGACGGAGGGACTCGAACCCTCACTGGAGGCGGTTTAAGCGCCCTGCCTCTGCCAATTGGGCTACGCCCCCCGAGACTGCGTCTGCTCTGTGGTGACGTGATCATAAGCCCCTGATCGCCCGCCGGCCGAGCCGTCCTCAGGCGGGCGGCGTGCGCGCGCAAAGGTCGGTGCCGCTCCCAGACCGACAGCTCCTCGTTGCGCGGTCCGTCGACGGCTGCGGTCCGCTGGCCGAAGACCATCGTGGACCGCGGTCGGGCTCCCACAGCGGCCAGTCCAGCGCGGTGCGGGTCGGTCGCCGTGTCGCGCGAAGGCCAGCCACGCCTGCTGCATCTGCGTCGACAGTCGCTCGCACGTCGGTGCCGGCCCCCGTGAACATCTGCACAGCGGGCACATCCACCACTCCGAAGACGAACGGGAGCTCGAGCGCGTGGCACGATCCCAACACCCCCCGAAGGCGGGGGACTCCAACTCGAAGAGATAGACGATACGTGCCGGTACCGTGTGCGGCCTGGGCCGCGGCCAACTGCAGACTGGGCCAACGGAAGACGCCGTCGCTCCCGAGGGCGAACATGAGTGAGCGGGGATCGACTTCCTCGGATCGGGCCTGCGCGCACTCGCCGATAGTGCTCGATCGATTCGTCGCTCGGCACATCGGGTGCAGCATTGTCGACCCAACGCACCAGACTCTCGTCGTCGAGCGCCGACCAGCTCGGGTCGCCCGAGCCCGAAGAAGTGCCAACTCGTCCCGGTTCGTGCCGACGAGCAGATCGATGCCTGCCGCCGCGCCCCGTTCCACCGCTCGAGCGGATGCCGTGGAAAGAAGACACCGTCGACGACCGGAAGAAACGGCAGCGGGATCATGCCTGGATCGGGCCGTCGCTGCGCGATCTCCTCGGTGGCTGCCAGCAGGTCAGCGAAGGGGATCGGTTCCAAGCCTCTCGAGTGCACGCCGCGATGCCCAGCGCCGCGGCGAGACGATCGGCGACGCGCTCGGCCTCGTCGACCGAGTGCACGTGCACGCCGCCGCTCTGCACGATGGCCCGGTGGAACAGCCCGGCCGACGACGGCGCGCCCATCAGGGCCACGATGCTGAACCCGCCGGCGGACTCACCGAACAGCGTGACGTTGCCGGCGTCACCCCCGAACTGCGCGATGTGGTCGCGCACCCACCGCAACGCGGCAATCTGATCGTGGAGGCCCCAGTTCCCGATCGTGGCCGTCAGGGTCGTCCAAGGCCTCGGTGCCCGAGAAACCCGAGCGCACCCAGCCGGTAGTTGATGGTGACGACAACGACGTCGCCATTGCGGACCAGGTGGTCGCCCCGATAGAGGAAGACCGAGCCACTTCCCGACGTGAATCCGCCGCCGTGGATCCACACCATGACCGGGACGGCCGCGTCCGGGAGTCGCCGCGGGATCCTCGGGCATCTCAGGCGTCCAGATGTTCAGGGTCAGGCAGTCCTCGCTCCGCACATCACCGGCCTCGGGGTCCGAGGGGCTCGGCGATGCCGACCGGCCGCCACGATCTGCGGGCGCGATCGGCCCGAAGGACGACGCATCACGCACGCCCGTCCCATGGCAGCGGGGGTTGCGGGGGCCGCCATCGCAAGCGGTCCCGCCGGCGCGCGGGCGTAGGGGATACCCGAGAAGGACCACAGATCTCCCCGCCGCACCCCGCGGACCCGCCCTCCGCTCACGGTGACGACTCGCATCCATTGGCAGCACCATATGAAGTGTTTCCGCGTCGGGGTCAACCACAACCTGGTGTGGCAGTGTCCGAACCGGCGTGCGGCGCAACCGTGTCGCAACCGTGAACCGCACGGCGTGTTCCCTACCGTTGCAACCAAGGGGTTACTGTTTCTCTGTGGCATCAGTGCATTGTCGGAACACTGGACGCCGACCTCGACGCGGGCTCATCGCTCGCGGCGCGCTTGTCGTCACCATTCTCGGGTGGCGCCGGATTTCCGCGACCGGCGCCGGGGCTGTTGGATCCACGACGCCGACGACCACTCCCGGACCCGCCCCGAATCAATCCCAGATCAACGCGGCTCGAAGTCGCAGGTGGCAGCGATCGAAGCCACGCTGAGCAAGGAAGAGCAAGCGACGTCGGCCCTCGACAATCACTACGACACGGCCGTCCAGAACCTTTCGAACGCGCAGAGCGCCCTGCAGACGATCAACGCCAAGATCTCCCAGACACAAGGCAGCAAGTGGTGACAGATCGCAAACACCTGGCCAATGACGCGGTCAAGGCCTACATCTACGGCACGCCGCAATCGAACTTCGCCTCGCTCTTCTCCTCGTCCGCCACCATGGGCGCGGCCCGGAACCAGTACACCCAGCAGATCGTCGGCAACCTCGCCAAGGCCAGAGATGCGCTGCAAACCTCCGAGGCCAGCCTCGTGTCGCAAAAGTCCCAAGAGGAGACCCTGGCGTCCCAGGCCCAGATCCCAGGCCGCACAGGCCAAGTCGTTGGCCGCGGCCAACGTAGCAGGAGGCTGCAGCCACCAAGGCAACGCTGAGTCAGGTCCAGGGCCAGTTGGCCCAGGAAGTGGCACAGGCTGCGGTGGAAGAAGCCCAGCAGGAGGCGGCGCTGCGGCCGCTGCGGCCGCCACCGCCGCGCAGCGCGCAGAGGGCGGCCGCAGCCGCCCAGGCGGCGGCCACGGTGGCCCAGACCGTCGGCGGATCCGCGAGTGGTGCGGCCGCGACCACAGCCGCCAACCAGGCAGGAGGGCCGACGAACTTCTCGGGCACGCGTCGGCGGCACGGGCGCAGGGACCGCGCAACAGCTGGCGGTCGTCCAGGCGGCGGAATCGCAGTTGGGTGTGCCCTACGTCTTCGGAGGTGCCAGCCCGTCGGAGGGGTTCGACTGCTCGGGTCTCGTCCAATGGGCCTGGCGGCAGGCGGGCGTGTCCATCCCTCGCACCACCGAGGTGCAGTGGCCGGCCGTCACCCACGTCTCGCTGGCCGCACTCGAACCCGGTGACCTGCTCTTCTACTACAACCTCGACGCCGACAACCAGGTCGACCACGTGGTGATGTACGCCGGGTCCGGCCCCTACGGCACGGCCACGGTGATCCAAGCCCCGTTCACCGGTGCGACGGTCTCGTACTCGCCCATCTTCACGACCGGGCTCATCGGTGCGGGTCGCCCGTAATCGTCCCCGACGAGCCCGACTCGTAAAACACCGGGACGGGCAGTGGAGAATGGGTGGATGAACGGGAGCGAGGAAGCTGTCGGCTCCTCCGCCCTTGTGGCCGACCCACCTGAAGCTCTCCCTCGTCATTCCCGCGTACAACGAAGGGATGCGACTCGAAGCCGGCGTCTCCCGGCTCCTCGCCGCCATCGACGAGCGGCGCCATCGACGTGGAGACCACCGAGTTCGTCGTGGTCGACGACGGCAGCACCGACGACACGACACCGGTGCGCTCGAGCCCTCTTCGCCCGCTTCCCCCACGTCCAGCACGTCCGGCTGACGCAGAACCGTGGGAAGGGCGGGGCCGTCCGGGCGGGAGTGGCCGCGGCCCGCGGCCCGCTCATTGCGTTCGCCGACGCCGACATGGCGATCGATCCTGCGCAGACGCCCCAATTCACGCAGCGCCCTGCGCGAGTCGAGCATCGCCATCGGCTCTCGCTCCGCGTCGGGATGCGTCGGTGAATCGCCCCAGTCTCCGACGTTCGCTCATGAACCGAGCCTTCAACCGACTGGTCAACACCTTGACGCGGGTGTCGCTCGACGACACCCAGTGCGGCTTCAAGGCGTTCCGGGCGCCGGTGGCCAAGTTGCTCTTCCACTGCTCCGTCACCGAACGCTTCGCCTTCGACGTGGAGGTCTTGTCCCTGGCTCGCCGACTCGGACTCAGCATCGCCGAGATCCCCGTGCGGTGGTTGCGCGTCAAGGGAAGTCAGATCCGGCCGTTGAAGGATGCCCGATCCATGGCACGGCGATGTGGTCCGCGCCGGTCGGGGCGCGGCGTGGGCGCCTCCGGTTCCGTCCTTGACCGTCACGCTGGCGGCCGCACCGTGCACGGCTCCGGCAGCCCGGCCTCGCTCAGCGCTCTGCGCACGAACCTCGCTCCCTGGCTCCCGGTCCTGCAGACGGACGACGGGCGACTCCTGGTGTTGTGCCCGCAGATGAGTGAGCCGCAGATCGAGGCGACCACAGCGTGGATCACCGCACACTGCGAGGGCGCGACGCTCGAACGCTCCGCTCTCACCGTGACGCAGTTGTGCCGAGATGGCCCCTCTGCTCTTGACCTGCGGCGACGGCACCGTCTCCGGGGAGAGTGGGGAGCCACCCGCCGTCGCCGTCGCCGCAAAAGAGGTCGGGAGCTGAGCCTCGCTACCATGGCGCGGTGACCGACCACCGTCCGGTGACCACGGAGGCGAAAAGCAGTACGGCCGTGGTGCCCATCCGGATCCCCGACGAGTACGTCGCAGCAGGAAGACCTCCGGCGCTCCGATGTGGACGAGTGGGGCCGCTCGGAGCGCTTTCGTTCGTTGCGCGAGGACCATCTACGAACCCGTCTACTCGAAGTGGTTCCGCGTCGAGTGGGACGGGATGGAGAAGATCCCCACGCATGGTGGCGCGCTCCTCGTGGGGAACCATGCCGGGGCCATTCCGTCGGACGCACCGGTGATCATGCACGGCATCGAGAAGGAGCTCGGGCGCCCCGTCTACGGACTGGCCGACCATTTCTTCCGCACGGTCCCCGTCGTCGGCACGCTCTGGGCCCGGGGAGGAGGCGTGTCGGCTCGACCGGCCAACGCCTACCGCCTCCTCAAGGAGCAGGGCCAACTGGTGCTCGACTTCCCCGAAGGGACCAAGGGACCGTCGAAATCGTTCACGCGATCGCTACCAGCTCCGCCGCTTCGGCCGCGGCGGCTTCGTCGAAATCGCCATGCGCGCCGGGGTGCCCGTGGTGCCCATCGCCGTGACAGGATCCGAAGAGACGATGCCGATCCTCTTCCGCGTGCCGGCCCTGGCCAAGGTCCTCGGGCTCCCCTACTTCCCGATCACGGCGAACGTCATGGTCGCGGGTCCCCTCGGCTATGTGATGCCCTTGCCGGCCAAGTTCAACCTGCGCGTCCTCGATCCCATCGCGTTCGATGTGCCCCCGGACCAGGAGCGCTACTCGAAGAGCCGGGTCATGGAGGAGAGCGAACGGATCCGCAACCTGATCCAGGAGACCGTCTACGACATGCTGCGCGTCCGCCGCAGCGTGTGGTTCGGCTGAGGGCCTCCGGGCCCGTGCAGCATCGCGTGCTCGTCACCGGTGCCGACACGTTCTGGGGCGGTCGGATGATCCAGGCCCTCGAACAGGACCCCAGCATGGAGATGATCCTCGGGCATGGGGGCCCACACCCCGACGGTGCCCTTCGAACGGGCGGAGTTCGTGCGTGCCGACGCGAACTACTCGATCCTCAATCGCATCGTGAAGGCGACACAGGTCGACACGATCCTTCACACCTTCATGGTGACGAATTCGGCGCGGCTCTCGTCCCGCGCCCTGCACGAGACCAACGTCATCGGGACGATGAACCTTCTGGCCGCTGCCGGCGCCAGCGGCTCCTCGGTGCGGCACATCGTCGTGAAATCCTCGACGCTCGTGTACGGCTCGTCGGCCAGGGACCCCAACACGTTCCATGAGGACACACCACGTGCGGGCCCGCCCCGGCACGACGTCGAGCGGACGCTCCTCGAGGCCGAGGCGCTGGTTCGGGACTTCTCCGAGGACAACCCGGGCACGCTGATCACCGTGCTCCGCTTCGCCAATGTGCTCGGACCACATCTGACGCACCGCCATCAGCCGGAACCTGTCGCGACCCTTGTGCCCCGCCATCTTCGGCTTCGACCCGCTGCGTGCAGTTCGTCGAGGAAGATGACGTCGTGCGGGCGCTCCTCCATGTCACCCGTGGCGGCATCCCGGGCCTGTACAACGTGGCGGGAGAGGGGCGCCTGCCCTGGAGCGAGGTGGCCGACATCTGCGGCACCCATCGTTTCCCGCTCTCTCCCTACAGTCCCCTCAGGATCCGCCCGCTGGCACGCCTCTTCGATCTCCCGCCCGAGCTCGAGGATCTCCTGCGCTACGGGCGCGGCGTCGACACCAGCCGGCTGGCCGCCACGGGCTTCGCCTACCGGGCCACCAGTGTCGGAGCGGTCGAGAGCTTCATCGCGGAGCTCCGGTTACGCCGCGCCGCGGGCAGGCCCGGATCGACGTACACCTATGAACACGACGTCGAACAGTTCTTCCGGCATTCACCATCGGTGCTCGGGCGCTCCGAGGGCTTAGCTGTTCGGGGGCAGCAGCCACTCCCTGGACAGCTCGGGCTCACGCACCGCCCATTCCTCGGAGGTGATGGCGTAGCGCACGTGGTCCTCCCACACGCCGTCGATCTCCAGGAAGCGCTCGGCGATCCCTTCCTGGCGGATGCCCAGCTTCTCGACGACCCGGCGGCTCGCCGCGTTGCGCGGGATGATCGAGATCTCGACCCGGTGCAGCGAGATGGCCTCGAAGGCGAACCGGAGCGTCACCACCACCGATTCGGGTACGAACCCTCGCCCGGCCAACGCCTCGTCGATCCAGTACCCGATGAAGCCGCTCTGGAACGGCCCCCGCTGAATGGACGACAGCGTCACCTCGCCGGCGAATCGCTCGCCGACGAAGATGCCGAACCCGTAGCCGCTTCCGAGGTGGCGCTCCCGCTCCCGGATGCCGCAGCGGGCGGCGAAGCTCGGCCGGTCCTCCGATGGCACGGGTGCCCCCTTCGGGCGCGGCTCCCAGCGCAGCAGCCACGCGCCGCAGCGCGTGCGCACCTCGTGCCACTCGTCGAAGTCGTGCTCGGTCAGGGGTCGCAGCATGACGCGCTGCCCGTGCAGTTGTAGGGGAGCATGACGCACCGCTCTCGCCGCATTCATCCGTCGAGCACCTCCTCCAATGCACCGAGCAGCGCCACGACGTTCCGCCGCCGCGCCGTGTGCCCCATGCAACCGATCCGCCACACCTTGCCCGCCAACTGCCCCGCCCCGGCACCGATCTCGATGCCATAGCGATGCAAGAGGACGCCCCGGCAGTCCGCCTCTGTCATGCCGTCGGGCAGGTGGGACGGCACCTCGACGGTCGTGAGCTGGGGCAATCGATGATCGGCTTGCGCGAACAATGCCAGCCCGAGCTCCTCGAGGCCGTCTTGCAGCAGCTGCCCGCATTCGGCATGGCGGGCTCGGGCGGCTTCGAGACCCTCGTCGAGCATCGCGCCCAGCCCGGCGTGCAGCGCCGCCGATCATGGTCACCGGCGCCGTGTGGTGGTAGACCCTCCCGCCCTCGCCGCCCTGGACGTAGCGCGAAAGCAGGTTGAGATCGAGGTACCAACTCGAAGGGCGCTCGACCATGCGTGCCCGTGCCCGCTCCGAGACGGTCAGCGGCGCGAGGCCCGGCGGGACGCCGAGGCACTTCTGGGTCCCGCTGTAGGCGATGTCGACGCCCCAGTCGTCGACCGCCACCTCGATGCCGCCGAGCGAGGTCACCATGTCGACCAGAAGGAGGGCGTCGCCCTTGCCCGCACCCACGGCCGCGATGTCGTTGCGTACTCCGGTGGACGTCTCGGCGTGCACCACGGCGATGATGGAGGGTGCCGGATGGGCCGACAGCAGGGCGTCGGGCGCGATGGGCGCGCCCCAGGGGGCATCGACCCGGACCACCTGGGCCCCCAGCCGATCCGCCACCTCGCACATGCGCTCGCCGAAGACGCCGTTCACGCCGACCACGACCGGATCGCCGGCCCGGACGAAGTTGACGAAGGAGGCCTCCATGCCGGCCGAACCGGTGCCGCTGACGGGCAAGGTCAGCGGGTTCGCGGTGGCGAAGACCTGGCGGAGGCGCTCGTTGGTGGCGTCGAGCAGGGCCAGGAATTCCGGGTCGAGGTGGCCGAGGACCGGTCCAGCCAGGGCCGGGCGACCTCGGGGTACGGATTGGAGGGACCCGGGCCCATCAACAGGCGGTCGGGGATCGGCACCGGCGCATCGTGGCAGAACCTTGCTCGCCTGCGCCAACGCGCCCTGGGTCAAACCGGGACCTTGCACTAGATTGCCAGCGTGGACCGGGTTCTCTTCGCGCACCGGGTCCTTCCTCCGCTCCCGCCCGACGTGATGCACGATCCGGCCCCCTACGCCGAATGGGCGCCGGCGTGAGGAGCGACGCCCCCGTCAGTTCGTCGCCCGACCGGACGCGGCCCGGCTCCACCTGGTCATGGCGATCGCCGGCGAGCCACCGCCGGAGACGGTCCGGTCATTGCACGCCTGCAGCTACAGACGTCCACCAACTGGAGCTCACGGTGGTCCTCGAGAGTTCCTGGCAGACGGCCTTTACCGCCCTGCTGGGCGTGTCCGGCCTGCAACGGACCAGCCAGCGGGTGCGGGTCGAGATCGCCCCGGACGCGATCTCCGCCGCCGCACATGCTCCGCCTCGGATTAGGCGCCAGCAGCGGATCCGATGTCTCCCTCCTCTTCCCCGGGGACGTCTGGGCCCCCGACACCGTGGCGCAGCTCGCCAGCGCACTCTCCCCCACGTCGGTCGTCTACGCCGACGAGGACGCGATCACACCGGAGGGGGAACATGTCGACCCCCGCCTCAAGCCGGCCTACTCCCCCGAATTCCTCCTGTCGTCCTCCTATATGGGAAGGCCCCTGGCCGTGGGTCCGCAGATCGTGCCGCGCGTGGGGGGCGTCGAGCGGGCCGACCCGACCTCGAGCACGACCTGGCCCTGCGGGCCTGCGAGCTGGCCGGTCTGGTCGTCCATCTCCCCGAGGTGCTGTGCCACCGCCTGCTCCGCCTTCCGGACTTCCCGTGCGGCACCGGACACGGCGTCGGTCACGTCACGGCGCGCTCGAGCGGAGGGGCGAGGCGGCAGTGGTCATTCCCGGGCCGACCTGGGGCACGCTACCGCGTCCGGCGCCAGTTCGCCGGCGCGCCGAGCACCACGATCATCATTCCCTTTCGCGACGAGCCGCGGTTCATGCGAACCTGCATCGAGTCGATCGATGCCACCCGGGGCATCGGGAAGGTCGACTTCGTACTGGTCGACAACGGCTCGGTGCAGCCCGAGACCCAGACGCTGATCGAGCGACTGGCCCAGCGGGACGACGTCGTGGTGGTCCCGGACGCCCGCCCGTTCAATTGGTCCGCAGCTCAACAACGCCGCCGCCGAGTTGGCGACCGGGGACGTGTTCCTGTTTCTGAACAACGACATCGAGGCGTGCGAGGTGGGGTGGCTCGACGTGCTGGTGGCGCAGGCGATGCGTCCCGAGGTCGGCGCGGTCGGCGCCCGCCTGCTCTATCCCGATCAGCGACTGCAGCACTGCGGCGTGGTCATCGGCATGGGAGGCGCGGCCGATCACGTCCTGGCCGGGCTCGACGAAGGCGAGCCCGGCTATCTCCGCATGGCCGCCTCACCCGGGAAGTTGCTTCGGTCACGGGGGCCTGCCTGGCCACCCGGCGCAACGTCTTCGACACCCTCGGCGGGTTCGACGAGGCGCTCGGGGTCGACCTCAACGACATCGACTACTGCTTGCGGGCCCAACGCAGCGGTTTGCAGGTCCTGTACGAAGCGAAGGCCGAGCTCATCCACCACGAGTCTCCGAGCCGCGGTTCGCCGGGGGTACCAGGGACATCATCAAGTTCATCGAGCGCTGGAGGCCTCGATCCTGTCGGGCGATCCCTTCCTGAATCCGCATCTCACCCGGATAGACTCCTCGTGCGCGCTGCGCGGACCCGACGAAGAGGGATGGTGGCAGCAATGGTACGCGGAATATACGGAAATTGAGCGACCACCCTTCCCCGAGTGCGCAGCCGGACGACGCGGCGCCACGAATGTTCAAGCGGTCGGCCGACGTCCTCGATCGCCTCGAGGCGCTCCGCCACAGCGCCGAGATAGCGAAGCTGCATCGCGAGTGGATCATCAGGATTGTGCCGCCGGCGAAACCGTCCACCGGGCAGCGGGGCATCCGCGTGGTGCGGCGGGTGTTGAACCGGGCGCAGAGCGTCGACCGGGAGATCATCGCTGACGTCATCAGAGCCATCGACGCGCTCGCGCTGCGCTGCGACGAACTGGCCGATCAACTTGGAGCATCAACGCATCGTCCTCGACGACGCCGTCACCATTCTCGGGGAAGAAGTGACACGCGTGAGGACTGCATCCGAACCGCTCGACAGCGGCGCTGTGAGGACTGTCCTTCCCTCCTCGTCGCACCAGGAGTGACGTGACCGACGACGGCATGACACTCTTCCTCAGTCGGGCCTGGAAGGACTCCGGCTCGGAACTGTCGTTCGTGACGCGGGCGGTGGCCGGGGCAGCATCTCGGCTGAGCCCCGTGACCGTCGTCGTCCCTTCTCCCGCCGGTCCGTCCGAGGCCGACGGTGCTTTCGACTTGTTCGGAGCCGGTGTTGGTCCCGATGGATCGTGGCCCGCCGCCGCGCGAAGCGGCATGGCCGACCGATCTCCCGTTAGCGACCACGGTCATTGTCGACGAGCCCGATCAGTCCGCCCTCGCCCTCCTCGGCCTCCACGCCCCCGACGTCGCCGTCCATGCGATCTCGCCGACAGCCGGCGATCAGGGCCCGATCTCCTCGTTGAAATTTGCAGAGTCTCCGGAGAACGGCGAACCGGACTTCATCGGCCTGCACGTGCCGATCAATCCCCTCGCAGCGACGCACCGGCACAGCGGGCTCGGGTTCACCGGCTACCTCCTCGTCCTCTCCGACCGGGTCGGCGCACCAGACGTCACCCCACCGACCGCCATGGTGGCCTGGCTGACCGCACGGTTCCCCACCTTGGAAGTCGTGGTCATCGAAGATGCCACAGCCGCCGTCTGGCGAGGGCGCGTCCTGCGCGGCGTGATCTCGGTCTTCACGCGCACCGACCTGTGGCGACTGTTGGCACATGCCCGCGTGACGATCGACCTGGCGCCCGGCCGCATCGTCGCCCGCGAGTGCATCGAGTCGCTCCGGTTCGGGACGCCCATCATCGTGCCCGCCCAGAGCGCCGCACAACCGCACGCCGACGCCGGAGGAGGATTCACGTTCGCCACTGTGCCCGAGCTCCTCGCATGCGTCGCGCGCTTGCGCGACGAGCCGACACGCACAACCATGTCGACCGCAGGACGGAGCTACGCCGACGCACACTACGGCGATCCGCAGTTCTTCGTCGAAAGCGTGGCGCGTGCCCTCGCAGCACCCTCGACGAAGGCTCGATAGTCCAAGAGCGGATCACACTCCCACCTCAGCGCCGCGTCGACCTCCCACGTCGTCGCGCCGCTTCGCTCAAAGCACGGAGGGGCGCCGACGCGCGCCAGCTGGCTGACGACAGGAGCTCTGCGACTTGCTCCCGCGCTCGGCGTTCGGCCGCGGCGTGCACCGCGACGGCGTCCTCGGTCCGCTGCAGCTGCACACGCAGGAGACCCACCTCCACCTCGAGCTGGACTCGTGACGTGGCGACAGAGGACTCCAGGGAGGGAAAGAAGTCCGGGCCGATGGCGAGGCCGCACCGACCGAGTGCCTGCAGGGCGGCTCTGCGATCGTCGGCCCACTGCGCCTCGTCGAGGGAGGGCGGCGCGGTGGAGAGCGCCGGGCGCCTGAGCTGCGTGACCACCCCCGTCTCGACCAAGCCGCAACTGAGGCCCACCGCGAGCCGTACCGCCCATCCTTCGGCCGCCGGCGGCATCGGTTGGACGACGACTCGCTGCACGGTGAGACGTGGCAGTGCAAACCCGCGCAGGTCCAGCGGCGGTGCAGCCACGTGCTCCATGAGGTCGAATCCCATGGGCTCCGACGCCAGGGGTCCCGGGGTGGTGGTCACGATCCGTCCACTGGCTCGGCTCACTTCGTCGAGCGCCTGGGTCGCGACAATGGAAGACAGGGCCCGCCCCCCGGCGCGGCGGCCGTGGCGGGCAAATGTCTCCGCCCAGTGCGCCAACACCACGTCATCGGGATACAGGGCCGCCACGTACGAGGCACGTGCGCGTGCGATGCCGGCGCCGAACGGGGTCTGCGAACCGATCTGGGTGCGGTCGACCACGTCGACCCGGGTCGAGAATTCCTCCTCGAACGCCCCCACCAGTTCCCTCATTTCCCCCATCTGCGACGGTTCGCCGTCAGCGACGATGACGTGGATCTCGACGTCGGGGTAGTTCTGCGCTGCGAGCGAACCTAGCGTCTCGGCGACGCGCGGCGTCTCGTCTGTCCGGCACAGCACGAGTGCCGCCAAACCGAACGGCTCCTCGGTCATCGCAACCTCACCGGTGCCGGGCCGACTTGCCCACGACGAACAACCGGAGGCGTCGGGTCGTACCGAGCGGGGCCGGCAACCCCTTGCTCGACCAGCGGGTGCCGAACGGGGCGACGGCTCTGCACGGTGGACACGTCCATGTCAGCCAAGCCCGGTCCTGGGAGGCCAGGCCAGTGCAAGAGACTCGTGCGCCAACGAGAGATTGGGGCTGTAAGCGGGATCGTTCTCGATCCAGGCGCCCCAGCGTTGGTGGAGGTAGCGAATGTCACGATCGAAGCGCACGGCATCCGCACCCTCGAGTGGCCGGCCTTCGTCATGATCGACGTGGCGGATCAATTTCGGCATGCGGGGTCCAACCGGTCCGCCAACCGGCCTCGTACAGACGCAGACAGAGGTCGACGTCGCCGAAGACCCCCGTGAAGTGATCCTCCGAGAATCCCCCCACCTGGTCGAACGCCTCCCGCCGGACGGCAAGACAACCCCAGCTGACAGCGGACGGGCAGTGCGCCAGCCGCAGGAGCCCCGAATATCCATGTCCCAATCGGTCAGAGTCGAGACGATGGGGGTCGCCGACCGACCCCGCGAGGCCGATGACGAATCCCGCATGCTGCACCTGCAGGTCCGGGTAGAGGAGCTTGACCCCGACGCAACCGATCCCCGGATACCCCAGCGTGCCGACGATCTCTTGTAACCACGAATCGCCGAGTACCTCCATGTCGTCGGCCACGAAGCACAACACATCCCCGGTGGCCACCTTGGCCGCGAAGTTCCGTTGCCCCGAATCGCTGAGATCCTGTGCATTCTCGATCACCGTCAGCCAGTCCATGCGCTCGTAGAACAGCCGCCGCATGGGCGGCCGGAACGCGCCGTCGTCAAGGACGATGATCTCGATCTCAGGGTATGGCGTCAGCATGCGGATGCTCTCGATACACCGGCGCAGTCGCGCCGCGGTGCGGGGCAGGACGATGACGCTGACCTTGGGAGGGATGTGCGGGAGGGACCACCGGACCCGGTTGTAATTGGTGCCCCACACCGTCGCGATCTCGGCCGCGACCCCGATCCGTTCGAGGTGCTCCTGGACGACCTGACGCGAGGTCCCGACCACATAGGGTTTGGCGTCAACCGACGACGCGGTGGATTCGGCATGCACCCTCCAGTGGTACAGGACATGGGGAAGGTGCACGACCTGTTCCGGTCGGGCGTGTTGGAGCACCCGGAGCACGAGGTCCCAGTCCTGGCTGCCTTCGTAGCCCACCCGAAAGCCGCCGACCAGTGCGACCAGATCCGTGCGCAGCATGCAAAGGTGCGAGAAGTAGTTCTGGCCCAGGATCAAAAGGGGGTCGAAATCGGGCTTGAAGTACGGCTCTCGCCGTGTCCCCAGGGCATCGATGTGATCTTCGTCGCTATAGAGAATTGCTGCCCCGGGATTCTGGTCGAGGGCCAGTGCCGTGAGGGCGAGCGCGTGCTCGGCCAGCAGGTCGTCGTGATCCATGAGGCACAGCCACGAGCCGTGGGCCAGTGCGACCGCGGAGTTCGAGCACTCCGAAATGTGCCCGTTGGTCGCCCTGTGGTGCACACGGATCCTGTCATCGAGCGCGGCGTACTCGTCGAGCACTTTCGCCACATGAGGCAGCGTCGAGCAGTCGTCGGCGATGCAGAGCTCCCATTTCGTGTAGAGCTGCGCCCGTACCGAGTCGATGGCTTGGCGCAGGAAGTCCTCACGCGGGTTGTAGACCGGAAGGACGACCGAGATCAGGGGCGGCGCGTCGACCTGCGCCAGCCGGGTCCGCAACGCGTGGCGAAGGGAGTCGTCGACCGTGTCGTAGAGCTCGATCCACCGCGCGTAGTGCGGGTCGTCCCACCCCGATTCCCCGTCCGGCCCGGGAGCGACAGCAGGGTCAACCGGGTGGCTCGGAGCGGCCGGCCGATACCCCGGCAACAGGCGACGCGTCCGCCGTTTTCCCGCGCGTGCGCATGCCGCGCCACCCCGCGGCGCGGCGGGCCGCAGCAAGCTCCCGCTCCACCCTCGCCAAGTCCTCCCGTGCCTGCACCCACGCCTCCGACGCCGCGGTGAGATCGTTGACCAGGGTCTCCTGGTGGCCGAACGCATCGAGTAACGACTCGATCGTCGCCTCGGCCTGCCGGAGACGCCGGAGGGTCTCGTGATCGTCGAGCGGAGGATCGGGAAGGGCGCCCGTACCGGTCGGATCATTGATCGACATCGCACGTGCATTATGTGCACAGCGACATCAGGGGGGGGCGAAGTGCCGTCCGGGGAGGGGTGGCGGTCCACGCCGCACCGGGGCGTTCCTCCTGTTCGGCGTGCCCTCCTCCCTTAGAGCATGCTGAGGACGATGCCGTCCAGGATGTCCTTTTCAGAGGAGATGACCTGGTCACAGTGATAACGGGCGGCCACTTCGGCGAGAACCAGCGCACCCCCGAGGAGCACGTCCTCACGGCCCGGGACCATGCCGACCAACCCGCTCCGATCACGATTCGACAGGGAGGACAACATGCTGCACGTCCCCTCGATCTCCCCGAGCGTGATCGTCACATGGTGCAGCTTCTCGGCGTCGTACTCCGCGACACCCAATTTGAGCGACGCCAACGTCGACACCGTCCCGGCCAGGCCGATCATGCGTCGGGCCGGATCGAGGTCCACGAGCTCGGGTAACTGCTCCTCCCCGCCGCGGAGTGCGTCCTGTATCGCCGACCGCGTCGCCGCCACGTCCCCGTCCGTGGGGGGATCGCCCTTGAGGAAGCGCTCGGTCAATCGTACGCAGCCCAGTTGGAGGGACACCGACGACACCGAGCCCATCCTCCCCAGGGTGATCTCGGTTGAGCCACCGCCGATGTCCACCACCAGTGTGTCGCCTTCGAAGGGATCGAGGTCGGCACTCGCTCCGCGATAGGCCAGGACGCCTTCCTCCGTGCCGCTGAGGACTTCAGGCTCGACCCCGACGGCAGCCTTCGCCGCCTCGGTGAATGTGGCGCCGTTCTCTGCGTCCCTGACGGCCGACGTCGCCACCATGCGGATGCGGTCCACGCCGAAGCGGTCCATCGACCGGCGGTACTCCTGCAGCACACCCACCGTCCGGGCGACTGCGTCAGGGGCGAGCACGTTCTCCCGATCCACGCCCTGGCCCAGTCTGGTGATGCGCATGAGACGCACGAGCTCGCGTCCAGCGCTGTCGGCGACCAACAGACGCGTCGAATTGGTCCCACAGTCGATCGCCGCGACGGCCGACGGCCGCGGTATCCCGTCATGACGCGACGAGGTCCCCGAGCGGGATCTCCACCTGCTCGCTCACCCACCGGCCCACCGGGTCGTCACCTCCGGCCAACCACCACGCCACGTGGGCGTGCAGGCACTTGACGCCGTTGCGCGTCCCGCCCACGCCACCCTGCGGACGCGGCCCATGCCAATCCGTCGGGATCAGTGCATCACGTTCTTCGGCGTAGCGCGCGTGGGCCCGACGCAACAGCTCGGGGTCGACGTCACGCTCGGCCTGCCGGACGCCGCCGTTCGATTCCAGGCGACTGACCAGGGAGCGGATGTCCGGATCGACCAGCCAGTACCGCGTGGGCATGGGCTCCCCGTCGCGCAGGTGCGGCGCGTTGGCGATCACGGCGGGCCGGCCTCCCTTGCGACGCACGACGACGACGAACTGCCCGTTGGGCACCCGGCCCAGCAGGTCCGTGACGGTTGCGAGATCGGTGGCGATGGAAGCGGAGAGCGCTTCGCCGTTCGCGGTCAACGCCAGAATTCGAGCGAGGAGACGATGCGACCCAGCATGCTGCTCGATGCGGTGGAGTGGTGGGCCTTCGCGCTCCCGCCGGACGAGGCCGCAGGCGGTGTGGTCGTCGTCGTCTGCGTCGTCGCGGTCTCGGACCCCGGCGGGAGCTCCGAAGCCGAGGACGGCGCAACCGGCGCGGTCAGCGCAGGATCGCCGGCGTAGGGAGCGTCGGCCTTGGCCGAACCGGTCGGAGGCAGCACCTCGAAGGCCTGCTGGCCCGGGCTGACCAGCTGGTCCTGTTCGCGCGCGATGCGGGCTATCTCCGCCGAGCTGCTGAGGTTCTTGCGCTCCTTGGCCAACGCGTTGTCCTGCGCATGGAGCTCGTTCAGCTGTGCGTTCGCACTGGCCAGGCTCGCATGCTGGTGGTACAGCGCGTTGGCGGGAAACCACGCCCCGAGGATGATGGCCGACAACAACGCCCCACCGATCAAGAGGAACCGCGAGCGCCGCGCCTCTCGAGAACGACGATGCTTGGCGTGCGACAGCGTGACCGCTGACGGGCCCTTACCCCGCAGACACCGGGAGCACCACTCGTCGCGGCCAGCGCGGCCCGACCCGGGAAGGTCGCGGACTCACCGAGATCCTCTTCGATACGCAGCAACTGGTTGTACTTCGCCACCCGATCCGACCGGGCCGGCGCGCCGGCCTTTATCTGCCCGGCGTTGACGGCAACGGCAAGGTCGGCGATGGTCGTGTCCTCGGTCTCGCCCGAACGATGCGAGATCACCGCCCGGTAGGACGAGCGGTTGGCCAACGAGACCGTCTCGAGCGTCTCGGTCAGGGTACCGATCTGATTGAGCTTGACAAGAACGGCGTTCGCCACGCCCTCCCTGATTCCCCGCTCCAGCAACGTCACGTTGGTCACGAACACGTCGTCGCCCACCAGTTGGACCTTCTGCCCCAGGGCCTTGGTCGAGCGCGGCCCATCCGTCCCAGTCCTCTTCGGCCATGCCGTCCTCGAATTGACACGATGGGGAATCGCGCCACCAGGTCCACCCAGTAATCGACCATCTCCGCCGAGCTCAACGTGCGCCCCTCCCCGGCCAACACGTAAGAACCCTCGTCCCACAACTCGCTGGTCGCCGGGATCCATCGCGAGTGCCACCTCCTCGCCGGGGATGCGACCGGCCATTTCGATGGCCTCGACCAGCAGTTTGACGGCATCCTCGTTGGTGGGAAGGTCCGGGGCGAATCCGCCCTCGTCCCCGACGGCGGTGGCCAGGCCGCGCTCGGCCAGGACGGCCCGCAGGGCATGGTACGTCTCGGTCCCCCAACGCAAGGCCTCGCTGAACGACGCGGCACCGACGGGCATGAACATGAATTCCTGGAAGTCGACGGAGTTGCGCGCATGGGCCCCCCCGTTCAGCACGTTCAACATCGGCACCGGCAGCGCGTGCGCGTTGGTCCCGCCGATGGAACGGTAGAGAGGGAGCGCCAGCTCGTCCGCGACCGCCTTGGCATTGGCCAGGGACACGGCCAGGAGCGCGTTGGCGCCCAATCTCCCCTTGTCCGGTGTCCCATCCAGATCGATCAAGGTGAAATCGACACCGCGCTGGTCGAGCGCGTCCAGTCCCTCCAACGCGTCGGCGATGTCCCCGTTGACGTTGGCCACCGCCTGCAGGACCCCTTTGCCGCCAAAACGACCGCCGCCGTCTCGCAACTCGACGGCCTCGTGCATCCCCGTCGAAGCGCCCGACGGAGCGATCGCGCGGCCCCTCGCCCCGGAATCGAGGAAGACCTCGGCCTCGACGGTCGGGTTGCCGCGCGAGTCGAGGACTTCTCGCCCGATCACGTGCTCAATGGCGCTCACAACGTCACTCCCTCGGTGTCAGCCCTGGTGGGACACCGGGTCACCAGACTAGTGGGCGCGCCCGTCGGGGATGTGGAGGGCCGTCGACGCCGCTTCGCGTGCCACCACGTCGTCGCGCAGTGCGAGTGCGCGCCACCGCAACGCCAGTTCGGGATCGATGCCGAGACGGCGCGCCAGGTTGGCGATGTCAAAGAGCACGGCGCCGACCCGTTGCTCATTCTCGTCGCCGTCCCCCCGCAGCGTGGCGTCGGCGCTGCTCGCGACGGGATCTGCCTCCATACAGGCCAGCTCGGCCACCCGCGCCTCGAGGTCGGCCGGGGGCGTCGAGAGCCCGGGCAGGCCGACGGAAATGGCCTTGCGTTGCAATTTCGGTGGAGAGCAACAGTGCAGGCAGATCCGTGGGTATGCCCTCGGTCACGCTGGCGCGACCCTTCTCCTCCTTCTTGATCTCCTCCCAGTTGGCGACCACCTGCTCGGTGCTCGACGCATCGGTGCCGGCGAAGACATGGGGGTGCCGGTGGACCAGCTTGTCGTGGACGCCGCGGGCCACGTCGGCCAGCGTGAACAGAGCCCTCCTCCTGGGCGAGCCTGGCGTGGAAGACGATCTGGAAGAGGAGGTCCCCCAGCTCTTCCCGCAGATGGTCGCCGTCGCGGTCCCGGCCCCGGCCCCCGTCGTGATCGGGGCCGGCGTGGCGGCGAGCTCTCGCAACGCGTCGAGCACCTCGTAGGACTCCTCGAGCAGGTGCGGCATGAGGGAACTGTGGGTTTGCGCACGGTCCCAGGGGCATTGCGCGCGCAGGGTGTCCACCAGAGTCGCCAGACGCGCCATCTCGTGGGGCAACGCAACCGGAGCGGTGAGCTCGGGGATGAAGAGGGAGGTCAGGTGATCGGGCTCGAGCGTGCGGTCGAGGTCCCACCACCCGACGTGGACCACCCGTTCGTCCTCCAGGCCGAGATGGTGCAGGATCACCACCTCGGGCACCGGTGCATCTCCGTCGTACAGCGGTGACAGCTTGATGTCAGAGAGCAGCGACACGGGACCAGCACTGCGCGATCAGAAACGGTCCGCGCTCGACTCGTGACCTGCCGCGCGAATTGTTCGGCATCCACCAGTCGGACCCCCGCACTGAGCGGATCGATGCCGAGACGCTCCCACGCCATGTCGAGAAACGACAGGGCCGGGAACGACGGTGAGATCCACCCGTGGATCCCGACGCAGCATCTCGACGGTGCGTTCGGCCACCAGTGGCGAACCCGGTACCGCGTAGGCGATCACCTCGGGAGCGTGGGCGGTCGCCGCCCCGACCAGCGTCTCCACGATTGCGGCGTAGACCTCGGCGAACGTCGCGGCCGACTCGTAGAGATGATCCAGGGCGACGAACGCCGGCAGGCTCTCGGCGGCCGGATGGCGCGCCGTGCGCAGGAACGTCTGCGCGGCACCAGCCATCACATCGAGGGCTTCGTTGGTCAGGTAGGCCGGCCCGGCAGGCCCGAGCCCCACCACCGTGATGCGGGGACGGCTCCGTCCCACCCGCTACGGGGTCTGCCCGCTCGACGCCGTGCTGCCCGTGGCCGATGTCAGACGCGGGGTTGTTGGCCACATTGTTGAGCACGTCGCGTACCGGGCGGCGAGGTGGGCGGGAGGACCTGGGCCTTCGCCGGCACCCAGTTGCCATAGCGAGGATCAACGGTCACCGCCGCCCTCCGCCCCGCGACGTCGATCGCGGTACGCGCCTTGTTCGCTCCCGCGCACCACGGCCGTTCGGACCTCGGACTTCGCTTTCGCGAACGTCGTGGGCGTCCGCTTGGTCATCTCGATCAGGAGGTAGTTACCATTGACCGCAATCGGACTCGAGACGGTGTTCAGGGGCAACTCCTGAAGGTTGGATCCAGCAGGCAACGAGGCAGCCACTCCATACAGGATCTCGCATCCCTGCGGTCCACCGCCCGTCACTTGTGACGCGACCTGCGCGAACGGCGTGCCGGCAGCCACCTTCGCGGCCGCGGCCTGCGCGTCGGCCTGGCTGGTGTACTCGGCCACCGTGAAGCACGCTGTGTCGAACTCGTCCGCGTGTGCGGTGAAGTAGCGCTCCAGATCGGCGGTCGTCGGGCCCACTCCGGCCTGGTGCTCCTCGAACAGGGCCACCGTCGCGTCGATAGTGCAGCGTCCGGTCGATGAACGAGGACGGCATGGTGGCCAGGACGTCGGCTGCGGTAAGCGCCGTGGTCGCTCCGGTACCGCATGCGTACGCAGACCCCGACACGTCCTGCAGGATCGCGGTGATCTGGCTCTCCAGCTGGGCGTGTGCCGTCTGCACGTCCTGAGCGGTGACCTGCAGGTGGTCCTTCGCGGCCAATTGCAGCACCAGCTGGTGCCCGATCAGCGTGTCGACGTAATTCGACGCGAACGCCGTGCTCGCGGTGGGATGCGCGTCGGTCCCGGTGGGCTGGCCCACCCCGTCAACAGGCGGCAGGCCCGTCTGGCCGTTCGTCCCGACCAATTCCTCGGCGTTGAGAAAACATTGGTAGTCCTGACTGTGTGCGATCGCCGAGAGGTCGGAGTTCACCTGATCCTGGGAGATTGCGGCGCCATTGACGGTCGCGGCGTTCGACGGCACGGCGAATGCCGCAGCCGCGAGTCCGCCGGCCAGAACGATGAGAAGAACGATGAGTCGCTTCACGCGCCGCGCATGTTACAAGCTGTCCGGTCGAGACCCGGTGTCATCCGGAGGTATTAATTCCTCGAAGAGTTGCCGCAACACGTCAGCAGGCAGCTCGCCGGAGCGGATCGGAATCAGAAGCTGGGACTGGTCCTCACGGTAGACGGCACCGGGTACGAGACGTCGCAACCGGACTTCCGCGCTGGCGGCGAGGCGCACCGGCACCACCCGCGCCACCGGTTGGGTCGAGCCACCCGGGCGCACGCTGCTCATGGTGACCTCGCGGATACCTCGCGCCATGGCCGCCACCCGCAGACGGGCCAGGGCCAGCAGACCCAGGGCCGGAGCCGGTAGCGGTCCGTAGCGGTCGGCCCATTCCGCCCCGATGTCCTCGACGTCGGCGTCCGACGACACCGACGCCAAGCGCCGGTACGCCTCGAGCCTGGCGTCTTCGGCCGTGACGTAGTCCTTGGGCAGGTGGGCATCACCCGGGACATCGAGCGCCACCGTGGGCGGGGCGGGGCGGGCCTCGCCCCGGGCCTCGGCCACCGCTTCGGCCACCAGCTGGACGTAGAGGTCGTACCCGACGGCGGCGATGTGCCCGGACTGGTCGGCCCCGAGGAGATTGCCCGACCCACGAATCTCCAGGTCACGCATGGCGATTTTGAAACCCGACCCGAGCTCGGTGTGCTCGCCGATGGTGCGCAGCCGCTCGTAGGCCTGCTCGCTGAGGACCCGATCGGCCGGGTGGAAGAGGTAGGCGTAGGCGCGCTGACCACCGCGACCGACCCGGCCCCTGATCTGATGCAGCTGGCCCAGTCCCAGCAGGTCGGCCCGGTCGACGATCAGGGTGTTGACCGAGGGCATGTCGATGCCGGACTCGATGATGGTCGTGCACACCAGCACGTCGTAGCGACGCTCCCAGAAGTCCAGGACCACCGTCTCGAGGCTGCCCTCGTCCATCTGCCCGTGCGCGACGGCCACCCGCGCCTCGGGCACCAGACTGCTGCACCTGACGCGCCACGCGCATCGATGTCGGACACCCGGTTGTGCACGTAGAAGGCCTGTCCCTCGCGCAGGAGCTCTCGCCGGAGCGCCTCGCTGATCGCGGCAGGATCGTGCTCGCCGACGTACGTGAGGATCGGACGCCGGTCGGCAGGGGGGGTGTTGACCATGGAAAGGTCCCGAATTCCCGGTCAGTGCCATCTCGAGTGTGCGCGGGATCGGGCTGGCCGTGAGGGTCAGCACGTCGACACCCTCGGCCAGGCGCTTCACCGCCTCTTTGTGGGTGACGCCGAAGCGCTGCTCTTCGTCGACGACGAGAAGGCCGAGCCGCTTGAAGACGACGTCGGCACCCAGCAGCCGGTGCGTGCCGATGACGACGTCGATGCTGCCGTCGGCGAGACCCTCGACCACTTTCTTCTGCTGGGCCGGCGACAGAAACCGGCTCAAGAGCTCGACACGGACCGGGTACGGCGCGTAACGATCGGCGAACGTCTGTGCGTGCTGGCTGGCCAGGAGCGTCGTCGGGGCCAGCACGGCCGCTTGTGCCCCGTCCTGCACCGCCTTGAACACGGCCCGCACGGATACCTCGGTCTTCCCGAATCCGACGTCGCCACAGATCAGGCGGTCCATCGGGCGGGGCTCCTCCATGTCGGCCTTGACGTCGGCGATGGCCTTCAACTGGTCCTCGGTCTCGACGAATCCGAAGGAAGCCTCCATCTCGGTCTGCCACGGCGTGTCGGGCCCGAATGCGTGCCCTTCCACCGCGAGCCGGCGCCGGTAGAGCTCGACCAGCTCTTCGGCCACCTCACCGGCCGCGGCCCTCGCCTTGGCCCGGGTGCGCTGCCAGTCGGCTCCCCCCATTTTGGAGAGTGTCGGCGTCTCCCCTCCGCTGTAGGCGGTGATGGCCTCGATCTGATCGACAGGGAGGTAGAGCCGATCGCTCCCTCGATACTGCAAAATCAGATAGTCGCGAGTGGTTCCGCCCATCGTCCTGGACGTGACCCCTTCGAACCGGGCGACACCGTGCTGGCGGTGGACCACGAAACTCCCGACGGCCAGGTCGTCGAAGAATCCATCGGTGGCCCGTGCCCGCGGCCGTGCCCGTCGGTGGGGCAGGCGCCGGCCGGTGATGTCGGATTCGGAGAGAACGGCCACCCTGCAGTCGGGAAGGATGAACCCGCTCGACAGCGGCGCCGTCACCACGAACGCACCCGGCTGCGCCGCTGCGCTCCTCCACGACCGGGGCATGGACCCCCTCCTCGGCCAGCACGGTCGACAGCCGCGTCGCGCCCGCCGTCGTGGCGGCGCAGAGCGTCACGGCGTAGCCGTCACCGACCAGCTGCGACACCTGGGCCGCCAGCCGGCTCGGGTCCCCGGCGACGGGGCTGAATCCCCGCACCGTCAACGCCTGCGTGCCCGGACCCTCGGGGGACGATGGAACGGCGAGCACACCGGCCTTGCTGTTCTGCAGGAGCCGCGCAAACGGAAGGTGGAGGCGGGGAAACGCGTCATGCGATCCGTCGGTTACGCCCCAGGTCAGGGCCAGCGTCTCTGCCAGCGCCGCCTCCTCGTCGAGCAACTGGACGGCGCGATCACGGATCCGTCGGGGCTCGACGAGCACCACCTGTGCCCCGGGAGGGAGGAGGTCCGGCAGCAGGTCTTCCTGCGGGTGGACATAGGGCAGCCATGACTCCATGCCGTCGAAGGTCTCGCCCTCGGCGAGCCGTTCCCACTGGCCCGCCCCCCACGGCTGGCTGTGGACCAACGAAGCCGCGGCCGCCCGCACGTCGGCCGTCGGCGTGAGCTCGCGGCAGCCGAAGAACACCGCGGCATCGAGATCGGTCTGCGAACGCTGATCGTTGACGGCGAAGGCGGTCAGGCGGTCCACCTCGTCGCCCCAGAGGTCGATGCGCACCGGCACGTCGGCGGTCGGTGGGAACACATCGATGATCCCACCGCGTACGGCGATCTCTCCCCGGTGCTCGACCTGGTGCTCGCGCCGGTAGCCGGCCCCGACGAGGCGGGACGAGGAGCTCGTCGGCCGAGAGCTCCTGGCCGGGACGCACGGTCAGCGGCGCCGTCCGGCGGGGTCGGGCCGAGCCGCTGGAGCAGGGCGCGCACGGGCGCCACGATCACCCGGGGCGGGGCGAATATCGGGTCGTCAACGGGATGCCGGAGGCCCCAGAGGAGTGCCAGGCGGCGGCCCATCGTCTCGACTTCGGGACTCACCCGCTCGAAGGGCAACGTCTCCCAGGCCGGCAGCACCGCGACCGACCCGCCCACCGCGCCCACGGTGGTGACGCCGGGCCCGCCCTCATCGTCACGTCGGGGGAGGAGACAGGCCAGGTCGTCCGCCACCCGGTCGGCGTCCACGCCGGTGGCCGTGACCACCACGATCGGCGTCCGCTCGGTGAAGTTCGCCAGGGCAGCCACGAGCACCGCCTGGGCCGGGAGGGCCACGGCCACGGTGGCATCGGCCGAGCCCAGGAGGGTGGGCAGGACCGGGTCGGTGCGGAGGAGCGAGGCGACGGCGCTGAGTGCGCCGGGACGCGGACCGCTCAAGGGAGGACGGATCCCGGGCGTGCGTGCTGTGGGGGGTCGCCGGTCACCCGGTCCACACTACCGGGGGGTCCATCGAGCCCATCAGGGGAGGGAGTGGCACCACTGCATGGCGGCGTCGACGCCGTCGCAGGCAATGCGCTCGACCGTCTCCGCCGCCACTGCCACCGAAGTCTCGAGCAATGTGCGGACACCCTTGGGCGGGCGATTGAGCACATGGGCCGCGCCCTGCCGCGGCACTCGGCGGTTTGCCCACGCCGATGCGCACCCGCACGAAGTCGGTGGAATGCAGGTGCGACTGCAGGGAGCGCAGCCCATTGTGACCGGCCAGACCGCCACCTGCTTTCACCCTGACCGTGCCCGGCGGAAGGTCCAGCTCGTCGTGGACGACGACGATGGACGTCGGATCGTCGATCCCGTAGCGCTTGGCCAGGCCGCGTACCGCCAACCCCGATTCGTTCATGTACGTCGTGGGTACGGCCAGCGCCACCTTCACCGCGGGGCTGCACAGCGAGGTCAGCGTCGCCCGGGCTTGCACACCCTTCTCGGCGCGCAAGTCGGCACCTGCCCCCGTGGCCACCAGCTCGACCGCCTCGGCCCCGACGTTATGGAGCGTGCCTGCAAATTCGCGCCCCGGATTTCCCAGCCCGACCACCAGCAGATCGGCTGCGGTGCCCCGTCGCTCGGAGCGGGGGAAGATGCCGCGCAGGGCTCAGCCTTCGTCGGCGGTCTCGTCGGCGGCCGGAGCCGCGGCCACCGGCGTGGCACCTTCTTCGCCCTCTTCGGCTTCCGCCTCGAGCGTGACGACCCGCGGCGGTTGCCCGATGGCGATCGCCGTCTCGGGATCGATGTCGGTCGTGACGCCGGGCGGCATCGTGAGGTCGGAGATGCGGAGCTGGGCGCCGATGGTCAGTTCGCTGATGTCGACCTCCAACGAGGTCGGGATGTCGGCCGGGCGGGCCTTGATGGCCAAGGTGAACATCTGCTGGTCGACCAGGCCGTCACCGTGGTGCACCTCGAGCGCCTCTCCGACCAGGACGATGGGCACGTCCGCCGCGATGACCTCGTCGCGCCGGACGATCTGGAAGTCGACGTGCGTCACGGTCTGCGCGATCGGGTGACGCTGCATCTCGCGGGCGAGGGCGAGGTAGGTCGTGGTCCCTGTCTCGAGCGAGAGCAGCTGGTTGGCCCCCGCCTCGCCGTTGAGGGCGATCCGGAGCTCGCGGGCGGGGACTGCCACCGAGACGGGCTCGGTCCCGTGCCCGTAGATCACACCGGGGATCTTCCCTTCACGGCGCAAGCGGCGCGTGGCACGCGAGCCAAGGGTGCGCCCTACTTCGGCGGCAAGGGTGACATCGGCCATAACGGGTCTCCTCAAAATGGTGCAGAACGGTGGCGCGCGGACAGCGCGAGGGCCTCCGGCGAACGGCCCACCAGCGTAGCCGCCAATTCGGGCCCGTGACCAACGGGCCCCGCCAGGCCCTAGACCAGGTTGTCTCCACCGAACAGCTCGGAGACCGAGGTGTCCTCGAAGACGGCGTCGATGGCGTCGGCGATGATCTTGGCCACCGAGAGGACCTCGAGCTTGTCGAAGTAGCGATCCTCGGCCACCGGAAGGGTGTCGGTGACCACGACCCGAGAGATCGGGGCCGCCTTGAGGCGGTCCACCGCCGGGTCCGAGAGCAGGGCGTGGGTGGCCATGACCGAGATTTCGGCCGCCCCGGCCTCCGCCAGGAGCTCGGCGGCGGCGCAAATGGTGCCTGCGGTGTCGATCATGTCGTCGATGAGCACACAGTGCCGGCCCTCGACGTCACCCACGACGTGGAGCGCCTTGACCTCGTTGTGCGACCCGCGGGGACGCGTCTTGTGGACCAGGGCCAGATCGACGCCGAGATGCTGGCTGTAGCGCTCCGCCACCTTCACCCGCCCGGCATCGGGAGCCACCACGACGACGTCCCCCCCGAGGTGCTCGTTCATGTACGCCTCGAGCACCGGGAACGCGACGAGATGGTCGAAGGGCGTGTTGAAGAAACCCTGGATCTGCCCCGAGTGCAGGTCCACGCTCACCACCCGGTCGGCGCCGGCCGCCGACAGCATGTCGGCCACCAATTTGGCCGTGATGGGTTCACGCCCCGTCGTCTTGCGATCCTGCCGTGAGTAGCCGTAGTACGGGCAGACGGCGGTGATCCGCTTGGCCGAGGCGCGTTTGGCGGCGTCGATCATGATGAGATGCTCCATGAGCGAGTCGTTCACCGGGCCGCTGTGGGTCTGGATGATGAAGACGTCACAGCCACGGATGGAGATGTCGTACTTGCAGTGGATCTCGCCGTTGGCGAACTCGCGCAGGTTCGCCTCGCCCAGTTCGACGCCGAGATGCCGGGCGATGTCCTGCGCCAATTTCGGGTGGGAACGGCCAGAAATCAGCTCGAGCCGGCGATGCGGGATGAGCTCCACCCCTCCAACGCTACTGCCTCCGGAGCGGGCCCGTCTCCGGGGCCGTCACGACTCCACGGCCTCGATCACCGCTGTGCGGCGGCACGACCGCTCCGTCGGGCACCTCCGCACCGGGTCGCACCACGCAGAACGGGCCCACTTCGGCCCCGTGGCCGATGACCGCCTCGGTCACACGTGCTCTCCGAGACTTCGGCGTGCCGGCCCACGCTCGTGTCCGTCAGGACGCTGTTCGGGCCGATCTCGCTCCCCTCACCGATGATGCAGCGGCCGCGCAGGATCACACCGGGGAGAAGGGAGACATCGGGTGCCAGCCGTACCTCGGCGTCGACGTAGGTGCGTTCGGGGTCCCACATCGTCACACCGCGACGCATCCAGCGCTCGTTGATCCGATCGCGCAACTCTGCTTCGGCCACCGCCAACTGCGCCCGGTCGTTCACTCCGGCGGCCTCCATCGGATCGGCGAGGACCAGTGACTGCACGCGGTACCCCGCGCTCGAAGAGCACGCGCACGGCGTCGGTCAGGTAGTACTCGCCGTGCGCGTTGGCGGGCGTCAACCGGCGGAGGGCAGGAGCCAGGATGCTCCGGCGAAAGCAGTAGATGGACGTGTTGACCTCGGTGATGAACTGCTCCTCGTCGGTGGCGTCGGCTTCCTCGACCACGCTGGTCACCATGTCGTCCTTGCCGTGCACCACACGTCCATACCCGTCGGGGTCCTGCACTTCGGCCGTGAGCAGGGTCGCACCGGCGTCACCGGCGCGGTGGTACCGCACCAGGGCGGCCAACGTCTGAGGGCGCAGCAGAGGGGTGTCGCCCGGCAGCACCACGACGTCTTCCTCTTCGTCGTCGTCGTCGGGCAGGCCGGTGAGTCCCACCGCCAGCGCGTCGCCCGTGCCCGACTGGGTCTCCTGCTCGACGAACTCGATCTGCATGGCCGACGGCGCGTGCTGCACCAGCGTCTTGGTGACCCACTCGGCCCGGTGCCCCACCACCACGACGACCCGAGTCACATCGACCTCTGCCATGGCGTCGAGCACGTGCAGGATCATGGGCCGGCCACACAGGAGATGCAGCGGTTTCGGCCGCTCTGAGTGCATGCGGACACCCTCTCCGGCGGCGAGCACCACGGCGGAAAGCCGACGTTGTTCCATACGGCCATTCTTAACGCCTCCGAGGGGTCGTCGGGGGACACGAGGTCCGATTACTGTGCAGGGGCGTGATGCCCTACGACGAATTCGGCCTCTTCTCGGAGAATGCAGCCGAGTTCGGCCTGCCCTATACAGGGCCTCCGGACGTGCGGCGGGTCGAGGTCGAGGTCGCACCCGGGCGCAAGGTGAGCAGCCTCGTGTGGGGGACGTCGGCCCCCGAGCTCGTGTTGGTGCACGGCGGGGCCCAGAACGCCCACACCTGGGACACGGTCGCCATGGCGCTCGATCGGCCACTCGTCGCCATCGACCTCCCCGGTCATGGCCACTCCGACGGCGGCCCCGACGGATCGCTGTCCGTCGCGAGCAACGGCGAGGACCTCGCAACAGCGATCGCCGTGCTGGCGCCCGATGCGATCGGCGTCGTCGGGATGTCGTTGGGCGGCCTCTCCTCCATCGCGCTCGCGGCCCACGCACCCGAGCTGGTCCGTGCCCTCGTCCTGGTCGACGTGACGCCCGGTGTGAACCCGGAGAAGTCCGCCCCGATCGCGGCGTTTGTCGACGGTCCGGCCAGCTTCGCCGATTTCGACGAGCTGCTGGCTCGCACCATGGAGCACAACCCGACGCGATCGGAGTCGTCGTTGCGCCGCGGCATCCTGCACAACGCGGTGCAACGCGAAGACGGAAGCTGGGTCTGGCGCTACGCGCGCTTCCGTTCGGGCGAGAAGGACCGCGCCGCGCAGTTCGGTGACCTCTGGAGTGCTGTCTCCGATCTCACCATGCCGATGATGCTGGTGCGCGGACTGGCCTGGTCGGTGGTCGACGACGCCGACGTCGCCGAGCTCCTCCGCCGACAGCCGACCTGCAAGGTGATCGGCGTCGAGGGGGCCGGCCACAGCATTCAGGGGGACCGACCGGTGGAGTTGGCCTCCATCCTGTCCGACTTCCTGTTCCCGAAAGTCGGGTAGCACGCCATCGTGAAACAGACGTGGTGGTCGCGCCGAGCCATCGGCCTCCACGTGGTGATCCTCATCGTGGTCCCGACCTTCGCCGCGCTCTGCTTGTGGCAGCTCCACCGCGCCCTCAACGGCAACGGGTTGAGTTGGGCCTATGTCTTCGAGTGGCCGTTCTTCGCCGGCTACGCCATCTACATGTGGTGGCGGTTCCTGCACGAACCACCGAGGGCGGGAGCGAACGCCCCGCCCCTCCCCGCGCCACCCACCCGTGCGGCGGCGGAGAACGGGGCGCCCGAAGCCGAGCCTCTGGCACACATCGCCGCCGGGCCCACGGCGCCGAAGGCAGACGCACCCGACCCCGAGGCAGCAGAGCGCGACGCGTACAACGAGTACCTCTCGGCGCTGGCCACGCAAGGCAAGCGGAAGCAATGGCGATGAGCGTGCGCTCCGGAGGCCGGGCTCGAACCTCCAACGCTTGCTAGGGCAGCTCGCAACCTAGAAGAGCGCCTCCGCCCTCAACCGCTCGTTGCGTGGACTTCAGTCCGCTGGCTTTGTGTCGACGATGAGCACCGAGCAGGGAGCGTCGTGAGCCACGGAGTTCGGGACGCTGCCGAGGACACGCCGGACTCCCTTCATGCCTTTGTTGCCCACAACCACCAGATCCGCCTTTTCCTGCTCGGCGACTGGTACCATCGCGGCGGCGGGGTTACCCGTTGCGGCATGGACCACTGGCTCGAGGCCCTTCTGCTCGACAATCCGGGACAGGCTTGCGAGCAGCATGTCGGCCGGACTCGTCAATGACGAGTAGCGGAACTCTTCGGGGAGCTCTTGAACCCGGATTGACTTCGGGTCGTACGCCGTGACGATGTGAAGCGTTCCGCCGTGGATTTCCGCGACTTCGGCGGCAACCATCACTGCTTCGAGAGCCGTGTTGGAATCATCGGCTCCTCCTATCACCGTCTCGAACATGCGTTCCCCACTTCCCTCGAAACCGTTCCGGCAACGGACGATACCCGCCCGGAAGTCCCTCAGCTATTGCGACCTCGGAATTGGTTCTGGCTCGGACCCCAGTGGTACGGCATCAACTCCCTCGTCATGCCCGCCGCCGCGAACGTCCCATCGCTCTATGACGTGGGACCGCCTACGGCTGAAGGCTGTGGACCTCAAAGGTGGTCTCTTCTGGTGGCGACTGGAAGCCCCCCTCGATTCCCTGCTGCATGCGGGGCATGAGAGTTCCGTCGCGGAACTTCTCCCACGATTCTTTGGAGTCGTGGATCGCAACGATTGTCCAACCACCTTCGGAGGCCCCTGCAGCGTGGAAGATCTGACCTTCGGGCAGTCCGCTCGGGGGATGAACCGCACCGACCGACTTTTCGTATTGGCCCTGGGTCCCTCCGGGGAAGAAGTGAATAAGTCCGTAGGCCATGGTCGTCCTCTTTCAGTGGGTGCTACAAGAGGAACTCACCCTAGGACAGTCTGACATCGCGGCGCACGGCGGATGACGGCTCGTGAGGGTGCTGGTGGCCGCCCGGGGCGCTCGTAGCGGTGGCAGTCTGCTGACTGCGGCCGACCGGCACCGTGGGATAGTCCTCTGAGGAGAAGGAAGCCCCTCTCGGTGAACGGGGCATTGGCGAGGGGGCGCGAGTCCAGTGGGAGTCATAGCCTTTGCGCCATGAGTGGCTCCCCGTTTGCGCCCGTACCCAAGACCGAGGAGACGAAGGCCTATCAAACCCTGGTCTCGGCATTCACGGATGACCCGGTCGAACGCTGGCTCTATCCCGAGTTGCCCGAGTATCTGACCCACTTCCCTGAGTTCTTGGCGGCGTTCGGCGGCAGGGCATTCGACGAACAGGCCGTGTGGCGTCTTGGCGAGTTCTCCGCTGTCGCCCTCTGGCTACCCCCAGGAGCAGAGCCGGACGGCGATGCCATCGTTGCCGTGCTCACCGAGACCGTTTCGTCGGGTAAGCACGGTGACACCTTCGAAGTCCTCGAACAGATGGACGCTGCTCATCCGAGATACCCGCACTGGTATCTCCCGTGGTTTGGCGTTGACTCGGTCCTCCAAGGACGAGGGCTCGGCGGCGAGATGATGGAACACTGCCTCGACGGTCGTCGATAGGAGCCATCTGCCCCGCGTACCTTGGAGACTCCCAACCCACGCACTCTCACCTTCTACGGGTGTCATGGATTCGAGGAGACCGGCATGGCGCAGGCAGGGGCGTGTCCACCGATCACCTTCATGCTGCGGGCTGCGCGGTGATCCTCCGGCGTACTCGCGCGTGTCTTGCGTCGCGAAAGTGGAGTCGTTCGAGTGGGTCAATTTCGGGGCGATGGCAGATGACGGAACTTGCAGGTCAAGAGCTACGAGCTCCGGGGGGAGGGCTCGAACCTCCAACATCCGGCTCCAAAGGCCGACGTTCTGCCGATTGAACTACCCCGGATCGTGACCACGCCGCTCGTGCGAGGCCCGTGCGAGCTAGAGGTTAGAGGCACGGCGGCCACTCGTCGGGCGAGGCACCGCAGTAGGCTTCCTTTCCCGTGCGCATCCTGGTGGTGGACGACGATCTCGCAGTCCGGCGATCCATCGACCGGGCCCTGCGTCTCGAGGGCTACGAGGTGGCCACCGTGGCCTCCGGGCGCGAGGCCCTCGAGGCCGTGGCGCTGGACTCCGCCCGACGCCTCGTGCTCGACCTGCGGCTTCCCGACCTCGACGGGCTGCCAGGTCTGCCGCCGCATCCGGGCGGCCGGCGACGACACGCCGATCCTGATGCTGACGGCGCGCGACGCCATCGACGACCGGGTGCAGGGGCTCGACGCCGGGGCCGACGACTACCTGGTCAAGCCCTTCGCCCTGGACGAGCTGTTGGCCCGGCTGCGCGCCCTGCTGCGCCGCCGCTTCGAAGGCGAGGGCGGCCTCCTCCGCTTCGGCGAGCTCACCTTGGACCTGGCCACCCGGGAGGCGCATCGTGGTGAGCGGGCGTTCGCGCTGACCCGGATCGAGTTCGACCTCTTGGAGCTCTTCCTGCGCCATCCCCGCCAGGTGCTCACCCGCGAGGTGCTCCTCAACCGGGTGTGGGGCTTCGACTTCGATTCGGGGACCAACTCATTGGCCGTGTACGTCGGCTACCTGCGGCGCAAGACGGAGGCCGGCGGCGAGCCGCGCTGCATTCACACCGTGCGCGGCGTGGGATACGTGCTGCGGAGACACGTGACCTTTCGCACCCGACTGGTCCTGGCCACCACGGTGGCCGTGGTCGTCGCCGTGCTCGTGGCTTCGACCGCTTCGTTTCTCGCCGCCCGCAACTCGTTGCTCGAGGCCGCCGACAACTCGTTGACGGCGGCGGCCAAGAAGATCACCGCCGGACAGCAGATCACCACGACCACCGCCACCTAGGGCCAAGTCATCGATTCGGCGGGAGCCGTCGTCGTCGGGAGGCGCCCTCCCGGTCACGCCCCAGGTGAGGCTGGTGGCCGCCGGGCTTGCGCCGGCGTACTTCACCACCGTCACCGTGGGCGGCGACCAGCTGCGTGAATACGTCGAGCCACTCCCGGCGGGGACCGCCGTCGCGACGGAGATTTTGGCCGAGGGCGGAGCCCTGCAGATCGCCACCTTGCTCAACGTCGCGTCCGTGCTGGACCGCCTGGGAATCGTGCTGGGGGCCGTGGCGCTGACCGGTGTGCTGCTGGCCGTCGTCCTGGGCTGGCTGGTGGCCCAGACCGCGCTGGTGCCCCTCAACGCCCTCACTGCCACCGTGGAGGACCTGGCCGAGACCACCGACGTCACCCGCCGCCTCTCGCCCGGTGGCCCCGACGAGCTCGGGCGACTCCGCCGCACCTTCAACCGTCTGCTCGAGGCCCTCGAGTTCTCCCGCCGGGCCCAGAGCCAACTCGTGCTCGACGCCTCCCACGAGCTGCGCACCCCGCTCACCAGCCTGCGCACCAACCTCGAGGTGATCCGCCGCGTCGACGAGCTTTCCGAGGCGGACCGCTCGGTCCTGGTCGACGATGTCCTGGTCCAGCTCCAGGAGTTGACGGATCTGGTCGGCGACCTGGCCGAACTGGCCCGAGGCGACCAGATGCCGGTGCGCAAGGAGCCGCTCCGGCTGGACCTTCTCGTCAAGGACGCAGTCGCCGTGGCCGCTACCCACGGGCGGGCGCAGGGCGTGACGTTCGATCTGGTCGCCGAGGAGTGTTGGGTCTCGGCCGACGGGGACCGCCTCTCCCGGGCCGTCGGCAATCTGCTCGACAATGCCCGCAAATGGAGCCCGGCCCAAGGTGTGGTCTCCGTCAAGTAGCGTGGGTGGAGCCGTCGTGGTGAGTGACGGCGGTCCGGGCATCGCTCCCGAGGACCTCCCCCACGTCTTCGATCGCTTCTACCGGGCTCCGGCAGCCCGCGGCCTGCCCGGTTCGGGACTGGGCCTGGCGATCGTGGCCCAGGTCGTCAAGGCCGAGGGGGGCACCATCCGCGCCGAGGCCGATCCGGGAGGTGGCACGCGTATGTCGATGCAGCTGCCGACCATCGATCCTCCGACCGAGCTCCCCCGATGAGCCGCCGCTCACGACGCCGTAGGCGATCCCGCCCCGGTCCTATCCTCGGGGGCATGCACCAAACCTGGCGTCGATCAGCTCGATGCGGTTCCCGAACGGGTCATCGACGTAGCATCCCTCTCCCGAGGGCCGGTCGGGGTTCGGCCGCACCACGATCTCCGCCTGCGCCAACGCGGAGGTGAGGCCGGCCAGATTCTGGACCAGGAGTGCCGGATGCGCCTTCTGGCCGGGCGGAAGTCGGCCTCGACGCCCAGATGCAGCGCCACGGCGCCGGACGACGAACCAGCATCCGCCCCGGCTGGCCTCGGCTCGGGCTTGGGAATGCGGGTCAGCCCGAGGAGCCCGGCGTAGAAGGCTTCCGCCGCCTCCTCACCGCCCGGCGGCATGGCCAACTGGACGTGATCGAGTGCCGATGACCGCAAAATCCATGCCGTCGCTCCCCTCGCGATTGGAGACCGACCTGGCAGTCGGCTCACCGGACCGCTAGCCTGCCGCACGACATGGGATCACTGATCAAGAAGCGCCGCAAGCGCATGCGCAAGAAGAAGCACAAGAAGATGCTGAAGGCCACCCGCTGGCAACGCCGGGCGGGTAAGTAGCCTCACTCGTCAGATATCCCGTCCCATCCGGCAGGGACGGTTGTGCCCGGATGAGAACGGGCCCGCTCCGTCTCCGACGGTCAGCCACGGCGACTGGTCGGGCCCAGCTGCGGCGGAATCGACTTCGACGAACCAGGTGGACCCGCTGCCGGCCAATGTCGGTTGCCGGCCCGTCAGCTCGCGCAAGGCGTCGCGCCACTGCGCCAGCCGCGGCTCGACCACGAACGCAGCATCGGTCAGCTCGTTGCCCCCTCGTCACCGCTGACCTCGCCTCCGGCGGGTCCCCGCCGGTCAACTCGTCCCAGGCGGCATAGACCAGTGCCGGTGTTGACGCCGAACGGCGGGAATCAAGCAGGAGGAACTCGCGCCGCTCGAAGGGCAGCGGCGTGACCTTCTCGCCCGATGCCTTCGACCAGGGCGCGCCCGCCGGCCACGCTGAACGGCACGTCGGAGCCCAACGAACGTGCGATGTCGAGGTCAGTGCAACCGGCCCAGCGCAGCACGGCGGCGGCGTCGGTCGACCCGCCGCCCAGACCGCCGCCCAGCGGTATCCGCTTGACCACGTGCACGGCGGCCTGCGGCCCACGGCCGCCAGCGCCCGCGTGATGAGGTTGCTGTCCTCGTCCGCCGCCAACGCTTCGGCCCGCGTCCCGGGGTCGGCCTCGAGCGTCAGCCCGGCGCCCCCTCGCACGAAACGTAAGTTCGTCGGCCAGGCTCAAGCTGACCATTTCGGACCGGAGCTCGTGATATCCGTCGGCACGCACCCCGGTCACCGCGAGCGAGAGCGTGAGCTTGGCCGGGGCCAGGATCCGGGTCATCGGGCCAATCTTCCCCAATCCTCGACGTTGAGCTCCTCGGCACGCGCCTCGGGCCGGATGCCGGCGCGGGCGAAGGCCTCGGGGTCGACCACGCCCGCCAGCGAGCTCCGCAGCATCTTCCGCCGTTGCCCGAAACCCGCCTTCACCACTGCGGCCAGACGCTCGTAGACGCGACCTCGAGCGGGACCGCCGGCTCCGGTCGCGCCGCTCCATGCGCACCAGCACCGATTCCACCCTCGGTCGGGGGATGAAGACCGAAGCCGGCACCTTGCCGGCCAGCGGACGATCGCGCAAAATAGGCCACACGCACCGAGACCGAACCGTAGGCGGGATCACCCACCTTGGCGGCCATCCGCTCGCCGACCTCTCGCTGCACCATGACCAGCAGGCGATCGATGGCCGGCACCTGGACCAGGGTCCGGAGCACGAGCGGGGTGGCCAGGTTGTAGGGCAGATTGGCGACGAGGGACCACGGACCGCCGCCCCGCTCCGCCAGGAGCCCGGCCACGTCGAGCGTCATGGCATCCGCCTCGACCACCTCGACCCCGACCGGTTCGACCACGCGTTCGCAGGACCGGCAGCAGATGGCGATCCAGCTCGACGGCCACCACCCTGGCCCCCGTCTCGGCCAGGGCCAGGGTCAAGGAGCCCAGACCGGCCCCGAACTCGACCACGGACGACCCGGCCCGATGTCGGCCAGGCGGGCGATGCGCCTGACCGTGTTGGGGTCGGCGACGAAGTTCTGTCCGAGGGCTCGACTCGGGCGCAGCCCATGGTCGCCAGCAGCGACGCGATGGCGGCGCCGGAATGGGTCACCAAGAGATTGTGACGGTCACCACTCCCTGACTGGGTGGGGCCAACTCGCGCGAAGCCCGACGGGGACATGTCCACGACTCGCGGATAGCCGGCTTGCTCTCGATCATCGACCGTGCACGTCGTGCTCGCACCCGTGACGACATTCGTCACCGTCAACACGGTTCCGAATGGAAGCGACGGGCTGGCGCACTTTCCAGGAGGGGCCGCGGCTGTACCACGTGGCCTGTCCCCGCTCGCCGGCTCGCCGTCGCAACGGGTGGCGCGACAACGGGCGCCGCCTTGGGCGCGGCGGTCGTCGTCGTCACGGGAACCGCGAGCACCTCGAGCCGCCGTCTGTTGCCCCGTGACGGGAGCGACGGGTGATGTCGTCGCCGTGGTCGAAGGTGTGGTCGTCGGTGCCGGCGGACCGGCTGTCGTCGACGTGGTGCGACCCGGGAACAGCCGCTTCGAAGTTCACCACTTGCGAGGGCAGGACAACGCCGTAGGACGAAGAATGCGCCACGCGCGATCGTGTGACGTCGACGCGACTGCTGGCGGTCCCCACGCGTGCTCCGTGTGCCGATCCGTGCTGCAGCAAGAGGAGAGGCGCTACGAACACGGCACCACAGAGGACTGCGGCGACGCCGAGGCGCCTCCCCTGAGTGCTCTGTTTCCGCAGGGCTCCACCCTTCTCCGGGGACAGTGCACCCGCGCCGACACGAGGCCGGCGGGGGGGACGGGGAGAACATAGGTACTCCACGGGCGCTTGTGCAAATGAAAATGCAGGACAACGCAATCCGAAGCTCATTTCCCCAGGTCAGAGCACGGCTCTGGCATGTCATTTCATGAAGGACCTGATCAAAGGCACTTTTGGGGGATTTCTTCCGTATATCCCCAGGTCAGGGGGTTCTGGTATTCCAGGCAAAACGTCGTGAGTTCACGCCGAAATGGCAAAGGCGGCGGCGGCTGCCGCAGCCGTACTCTCGGCGATCGCCTCGACCGCGCAACCCTTCACCGTCGGCCACCGTCGCCCCGACCAAGGGCAACGAGCGCGGGCTCGTTGGCTCGTCCCCGATGGGGCACCGGCGCCAGGAATGGACTGTCGGTTTCCACCAACAAGCGGTCGAGCGGGCAGCGTGCCGCGGCCTCTCGAATGTCCGACGCGTTCTTGAAGGTGATGATGCCGCTGAACGACACGAACATGCCGGCGCGTAGGCAGCGATCGAGTTCCTCTGGTCCGCCGGTGAAGCAGTGCAGGATCGGTGCGTTCGGGAACTCCCTCGGCCGCCAGGACATCGAAGAGGTCGTCCCACGCGTCGCGGGCGTGGATGACCAGCGCCAGATCGTGCGCGTGCGCCAGCGCGATCTGCGCCGCGAACGCGACTCCGTTGCACCGCGCGCGGCGAGTGCTCGTAGTAGTAGTCCAAGCCGCACTCGCCGACTGCGACGACGATGCCGTCACCAACGCTGCTCTCGTCGCGCGAGGAGTCTGGCCACTGCATCCACGCCGGTCGGTCGCCTCGTGCGGGTGCAGGCCGATGGAGGCCCATGCCGGCAGCGCCGTACCGCCGTCGTGCACGTCCCGGGCCACGGCGACCGCCTGGGCCGATGTGGACGCGTCGGTGCCGATGCAGACGAGGCGGTCGACGCCGGCCAGTCCGGCGCCGTGCCAGTACCAGCGAAAGGTCGGTCCGCCGTCGCCGGCCTTCGTCGCCACCTCCGAGGTACTCCTCCTGCACATGGCAGTGGGAGTCGAACCAACCCGCTCATCCCTTGCGCCGCGGGAAGAGGGGGTCCCCCTTCACCACGGGACCACCCCCCGGGTAGCCACCCCAGGCGGCCGCTCCGGGAAGCCGAACCGACGTCGGCTCGCCCTCGAGGCCGATCCGCCGCCAGATCTCCGCCGCGGTGGCGGGCATGGCCGGGGAGATCAGGATGGCCACGATCCGCAGCACCTCGAGCGCGTTGCCCAGCACCGCCTCCACCTGCGGGTCCGGGCTCCATCTTCCAGGGCTCGGCGGCCTCCAGCTCGGCGTTCGTCGCCCCGATGAGGCGCCAGGTGGCCTCCAGGGCCTCATGGGGGGCCCAGCGGGCCCAGGCGTCGCGTGCTGGCGCGCAGCACCTCGGCCGCCGGCGCGCCAGTGGGCTGTCCGGGTCGGGGGCCGGCCCGACGCCGCCGCACTTGGAGTGGACGACGGTGGCCACCCGGGAGACGAGATTGCCCAGATTGTTGGCCAGGTCGGCGTTGTAGCGCGCCACGATCCCCTCGTAGGAGAAGTCGCCGTCGCCCCCGAGCGGCGACGTCGCGCAGCAGGTGGTAGCGCAGGGGTCGACCCCGAATTCGTCGGCCAGGGCCAGCGGGGAGACTTCGGTGATCTTGAGCGTCCGGGCCGCGTCGCCCTCTCCGGCCACGCCGGACTGGATCATCGTCTTCCCCAGCTTCTGGCCGCCCATGAGCAGATACCCGTGGACGAAGATCTCCTGGGGCGGGTCGATGCCGGCCGCCATGCACATGGCGGGCCACCAGACGCAGTGGAACTTCAAGATGTCCTTGCCGATCAGGTGGTGTGCCGCCGGCCACCAGCGGGATGCGAACCGCTGCGGGTCGCTGCCGTAGGAGGCCACGGTGAGGTAGTTGATCGAGCGCGTCGTACCAGACGTAGAAGACATGGCCGTCGTCCCACGGCACGGGCACGCCCCAGCGAAACGAGGTACGGGTGATGGAGACGTCGTTGAGGCCGCCACGGATGAACCCGAGGGCCTCGTTGCGCTTTGCATTCGGCCGTACGAAGTCGGGATGGCTCTCGTAGTAGTCCAGGAGCGGCTGCTCGAACGCGCTCAGGCGGAAGAAATAGTTGTCCTCTTGCATCTCGATCACAGGGCGGCCGTGCACGGGGCACTTCCCGTCGACGAGCTGGTCGGCGGTGTAGTAGTCCTCGCACGACACGCAGTAGAGGCCCGTGTACTGACCCAGCTCGATGAAGCCGTTGTCGTAGATCCTCTGGAGGAACTCCTGCACCACCGCATGGTGCCGGGGCTCGGTCGTGCGAATGAAGTCGTCGTTGCTGATATCGAGCCGCTTCCACGCCTCGACGAAACGGGCGGAGGTGCGGTCGGTCCATTCCTGCGGGGAGGTGCCGTGGGCCTCGGCCGCCTCGACGATCTTCGCGCCGTGCTCGTCCGTGCCGGTCATGAAGAAGACGTCATCACCCAGCAGGCGATGCCAGCGGGCCAGGGCGTCAGCGTTCACCGTCGTGTAGGCGGTGCCCACGTGGGGCGCGTCGTTGACGTAGTAGATCGGCGTAGTGAGGTAATAGGGCGCCACTGCGGTAGCGTACCGGCGGCACGGACCTCCTCATCTCACCCGCCCGGACGACCCTCGCCCTCACTCCTCAGGCGGAGGACCGCCTCGTAGACCTTGCGCCGTGGGACACGCAGCTCCCCCGCGACCGTCTCGGCGATCTGCCGGGGCCGCTGATCGTGGCCGGGGCCGCAATCGCTGACGCACGGCGTCGTCGATCTCTTCGTCGGTCACGGGCCCGGCCGGCGGCGCTCCCCCGATCACCAGGACCACCTCACCGCGGATCTGGTGCTCGCCGAACGTGGCGGCGGCCTCGGCCATGGTGCCCCGCCACACCTCCTCGTGCACTTTGGTCAGCTCACGCACGACAGCCACTGGCCGCGCCCGCGTCCACGGCCGCGAGGTCGGCCAACGTGGCGGCGACCCTTCCCGGAGCCTCGAGAACCACCGACGTCCGCTCGTCTGCCATCAGGGCGGCGACACGATCCCGGCGCTCCCCACCTTTGCGGGGAAGGAATCCCTCCACGAGAAGCGATCGACTGGCAGCCCGCTGACAACCAGGGCGGCCACGACGGACGTCGGTCCCGGCACGACGCTGACCTTCTCACCAGCCTCGCACCGCCCGGGACACGAGGAGTGCGCCCGGATCGCTGATGCCGGCATCCCGGCGTCGCTGACGACGGCCACGGTGCCCCCGCCGGCGAGACAGGAGAGCACCCGTTCGACCCGAGACGCTTCGTTGTGCCCGTGCACGGACAGCAGCCGGTCGCCGTGCGCCCCTCCCGCGGCGATGCCCATGGCCGAGAGGAGCGCCCTGGTCCGACGCGTGTCTTCGCAGCAGACCAGGTCCGCAGTGGCCAGGACCTCGCGGGCTCGAGGGGACAGATCGCCCAAGTTGCCGATCGGGGTGGCCACCAGGACCAAACGGCCCGGCGCCGCCCCGTCTCCCCAACGGTCATTGCACTTCGCGGATTTCTAGCTGGTCGCGCCACCCGGACGCCCCAGCGCGCCAGCGCACCTCGCCTCGGCCTGCGAGCACGCTCCGCGTGCCCCTTCGGGGCAGCGCGACCCGCCATGGCGGCATGCGCACCAGCTGGACGACGGTCAGATCGGCCGAGAGAAATGCCACATCGAGTTCGAATTTCATGCCCGCCGTGTGCACGGTCGCGCGCACGGGCGAGATGCAGCGCACCCTCGCAGCCATCCCGGCCGAGGAGACCCCGGGCCCGCTCCGCGAACGTATCGGTCATCTCGAGTGCGCACACCACGTCGCCGTCACGCAGCAGCCATCCGGACCGCATAGGCGTCAGAGGCTAATAGGTCGCCGCGAACATGCCGACCGGTTCAGGGCTCCCGCGTTCCGTCACCGGACCGGCCCGCGGGCCCCCGGGGAAAGGACCCCTCCCGAGCGAACTAGCATGCACACCCATGTCGAAGCGGACGGTGAAGCGCAAGCTCAGGGCGAAGAAGAAAGCGAACCACGGCAAGAAGCCGAACTGCGGACGGGGCTAGCGCGAGGAACGAGCCCCCCTGACCACCGAGGGCGGACGCTCAGCGCACCCTCCCGTCCCAGGCAACCCCTCTGTCGCGGAGGACTTCGACGAGCGTCGTCGGAATGTCGGAGATGATGCCGTCGACGCCCAGCCCCACCAGTCGCTCCATCGCAGCCGTCTCGTTGACCGTCCACACGTGGACTGCCTTGCCTCGGCCATGCGCAGCCTCGACGAACGCGCCGTCGACCACCACGAGATCGCCCATACGCTCAGGCACCTGGTAGGCCGCGACGGGGCTGTCGGGTATCGGCCCACCCGCTTGCACCGCCCGCCAGAACTCGGCGGTGGCGATCGTCCCGGCCGAGGTGGGCACCTCCGGCGCAAACGTTCGGAAGGCATCGGTGGCCGGGTCCAGGAATGAGGCCACCATCACGTCATCGCGCACGCCCGAACTCACGCAAGAGCCGGGCGAGCGACTCCTCGTACGGCGTGACCGTCGGCGCCGTCTGCTTGATGTCCAGGTTGAGAACGACACCCGGAAACTGTTCCAGCACCTCGCGCAGCGTGGCGATGCCGAATTGCGGGTCATCGGGTGCCCGTCCACGGTAGGGATACTCGCCCCCGGGACGATCCGGGGTGACGTCGGCTCCCGGAATGAACCAGTAGGAAAAATCGAGAGACCGAAGCTCCGCCAGGGTGAAGCTGGCGATGTTCCCCGTCGCCGGCGTCGTGCGGTCCACCGTCGCGTCGTGGCAGACGACCAGCTCACCGTCCAATGTCGCGTGCACGTCCAGCTCGATCGCCGTGGCGCCCGCCGCCAACGCCCCGGTGATGGCAAAGATCGTCGAGGAGGGCGCCTCCCACGCTCCCCCCTGATGGGCGTACGCGATCAGCCGCCTCTGGACCCACACCGACCCGTCGTCCACCGAAGTGATGGTAACGGCTGATCACCAGCTAGCCTCTCCCCGGCGTGCTCGATCACATCCTCGTCGACATCATCAGCACCATCCGGCGGTCGTTCGACCAGGCGCTGTTGCAACGTCAAGCCGTCGAGGAACGATTTCAGGTCGACGTGTTCCTGGGAGATGTCTCGTGGGAGACCTCATACAGCTTGCCCGGCGAAGAGCAACCGCCCCGTGTGCGTGCCGACGTCTCGGTGGACTGGCCCACCTGGAGCCAGACCTCCTACCGGAGTTGGTCGATCGGCGAGCCGCCGGACGAGCTGCCCGAGATCGTGGTCGAGGTGGCCCTCCGGGTCCAGCGACTGGCCGAGGCGCCCGACACCGACATGGTGCTCCGCGCGCTGCCCGAGGCCAATCCCCTGCTCGGCGTCGACCCTCTGCTCCGGACCGCGACGACGATCGAGCAGGTCCACGCCGACGGCGGCGTGCGGTGGGCGGTCGAGGCCACCTACGAGGGTTCGGTGCACTTCAGCGAGGCGCAACTCGAGAATCCGGCGGAAATCGGGCCCGTGATCGCCGGACTCACACGGTGGATCTCCTCCACCCTGGTCCGGTTGGCAGACCTGCCCTTTTCCTTCCTTCCCCCCGACGAGGATGACGACTGATCGCAGGAGCAGGAGCTCGTCGTACCTCCAACTCCCACTCAGGCCAGGGCGCCGGCCGCGTCGGTGAGCACCTCCTTCGCAGAGTGATTGGCGAGTTCGACCATCGCGTGCGGCGAGGCTCCGAACAACTCGGATTCGGCGTCCTGGGGGACGGCCATTGCCTCGCCTGCATCGAGCGGGAGGCGCAGGAACCAAACCGACACACCGACTACCGTCGACGGATGGACCGCATGCCCGAGCCCGTATGAGCGTCTGGGTCACTCTCTATGGGGTCTGCGCCGTTTCATTCATGATGGCGATGTACACGCTCGAGCGGCGCGGAAGACGGTTCATTCTGCTGTTCGCACTCGGCTGCCTGCTCTCCAGCGTCTACGGGTTCTTGTCGGGCGCGTGGCCGTTCGGCGTTGTCGAGTTCATCTGGTCCGGGATCGCCTTTAGGCGGTACGTGGGAACGGGTGACCGAAGCACGTAGGGCACCGCAGACAATCAGTTGGGGTTCGCTCCTTCCCCTTCAGAATTTGAAGACCCTCATCACCTGGCCCACGACGGTATTCGACTTGCGATACACCTTCCGCCGAACCACACGCTTGCCGTACGCTGTCGGGCCCTTCTCGGCCGCCTGGACGTTGCCAAGGTCCCGAGCTGCGCGGTAGAGCTGAGAGCGCAAGGACTTCGGACGGGCCATTGCTCATTCTCCACGATCTCGTCGCCGCGTTGCACGTCTCGTTTGGCCGAGCGCCCGACTTAGCTGAGCAGATCTATGACGTCCTTTGCATGCGTCATGGGCAGCCGGTTGCCCTCCAACTCGACGCTCGACCCGCTGACTGTGTCAAGCAGCTCCAAAATGCGCACGTTGAACCGCTTATGCACTTTGGCGATGAGGCTTGAACGTGCAACCTGAAACACCAGAGCCGTCGGCGGGGTGTGCCTGGTCGTCGCCGCAAATCCGTAAACCGTCTCCTCTGAGACGCCGACGAGCATGTTCCCCGGAAGACCGGAGATCTCGTCCGCGGCGTGCATCCCCGCCAGCGAGCCCGCCCCGACGCCAACACCTTCTGCGACGCCACCGATCAGGCCGCCCGCTTCGCCTCCGGCAAGTCCACCGGTGAACATTCCGCCAGTATGTCCCCGCGGGTAGAACTGCCCGACGGCGAGGATCTTCTCGGTGATCCCCCGAGCAGCAAGGGCTTCTTGTACCAGGCGCACCATCATCTCTTCTGCCATGACCAAGTCCCCTTTTGTCGTGAACTGGACCAGATCAACTTATCGATAACGGACAGGCATTGAAATCGTGATTGGCCTAGGTGTCACGCCGTGGTCATCTTTCTTGACAGCACGTTGTTTGAGAGTGATCGTGATCGAACGGTTACCTGCCCCCTTCCACGAAACCGGCCATTGAAGGGGGCGAGGCTCGACCATAGGATGTCTGCGACCGGGTGAAAAAGCCGCCTGAGTTGACGCTCGTCCACAAGAGGCGGTGTCCAGTCGATCTCCGAGTTGGACAGTCAGCTTGGGAGCAGGACAGATGAGCATTCACGAACAGCCACCGGTAGCCGAGGGGCCAGCGACCCACACGCCTGTCACGATGCCGCTGCAAATCTCCGTAAGCCAGATGGTCGATCGAACGCTGGTCGTTCTGGCGGGTGAGCTTGACAACGCAACGGCTCCCTATTTACGTCAACGCTTGGCCGAAGTAGTTGGGGAGTGCGCCGGCGATGTCGTGCTCGACGTCGGGCTACTGACCTTCGTGGATTCGACCGGATTGTCGCTGTTTCTCACATTGCAGAAGAACCTCCAATCACGGGGATACACCCTCACCATCTTCTCGCCGACTCCGACCACCCGCCGGCTCATTCACGTGACGGGGCTGACAGAGGTCCTCTGCATACAGCCGCCGGAACGCAGTGGTTCGGGGCGCCCTGTCCCGCCGGAGGGTGGTTGACGCGATCGGAACGTGTCCGGGCAGCCCATGGATGGCAGAAGCCTGGCGGCACACAAACCCCCCTTCCCCATCCCACGGGCCAGGCCCGGACGGGCAACAATTAATCACGGCGTGGTTCGTAAAGACGGTCGGTTTACGACCTTTTTACCTTGCGCCTGACCGGACGGGCGATCGCGACTCCCTCGGCCTCCACAATCCGCTGAGAGGTCGCAGGGCACAACTTCGGGCCGCGCTGCGACCTCTCCACCCACTGCCGCGTCGGAAGCATGCAGTCGTTCAGTTGTTGAAGCGGAACTCCACGACATCGCCGTCACGCATGACGTAGTCCTTCCCCTCCATGCGCGCCCTCCCGGCGGCGCGGGCCGCGACCACCGACTTCATCTCCACCAGGTCCTCGAAGCTCACCACTTCAGCCCTGATGAAGCCCTTCTCGAAATCCGTATGGATGACGCCGGCCGCCTTGGGGGCTGTGTCGCCGACGTGGATGGTCCAGGCCCGCGCCTCTTTTGGTCCGGCGGTCAGGAAGGTCTGGAGGCCCAGTGTGGCAAAGCCCACATGGACGAGCCGCTCCAACCCCGACTCCTGCAGCCCGTAGCTCTCGAGCAGCTCACGAGCATCGTCAGCCGGCATCCGGGCCAGCTCTGCCTCGATCTGCGCACACAACACGATGGAGCTGGCGGGCGCCACGCCATCTGCCAGCCGCTCCGCCAATGCAGTGTCGCTCAGCGCGTCCTCGTCGACATTGAAGACGTAGATGAACGGCTTTGCTGTGAGGAGGTGCAGGTCGTACAGACGATCGACGTCAACCTCGCCCAGTGCCGCTGCGCTCGAGATGGTGCGTCCCTCGTCGAGGATGCGCTGGGCCACCGCGACGGCCTCGGCGGCGCCCCGCAGCTCGGGACGTGCTCGTGCCTCCTTCGCCAGCTTCGGGAGCCGGTTCTCCACAGTCTGGAGGTCCGCCAGGATCAGCTCGGTGTTCACGGTGGCGATGTCGGACATCGGATCGACACGCCCGTCGACATGGATCACGTCGTCGTCGTGAAAGACGCGGACGACCTGGCAAATGGCATCGCTCTCCCGGATCGCGGCCAGAAACTTGTTCCCCAACCCTTCGCCCTGTGACGCTCCCCGCACGATGCCGGCGATGTCGACGAATGTCACAGAGGCCGGGACGACCGGTGCACCGTCATAGAGCGCCGCGAGTTCCTCCAACCGGTGGTCCGGAACGGCGACGACACCGACGTTCGGATCGATGGTGGCGAAAGGGTAGTTGGCCGCCAGCACCTCGTTGTTCGTGAGTGCGTTGAACAGCGTCGACTTGCCGACGTTGGGAAGCCCGACGATTCCGATGGACAGGGACACCGGGCCGCCTAGGGTGCGAGCACGCCCGCCGCGGAGGCGAGCGCGCGCAGGTCGGACTCTGGACGGGCGCCGGTGTGAGAGATGATCTCGGCGGCACAGATGCCACCGAGCCGCGCGCTCGAGCACTGGGTCCATCCCGTGCGTCAACCCGTAGAGCATGCCTGCGGCGAAGAGATCCCCGGCACCCGTCGTGTCGACCACCCGACCGACCGGGGCCGCGGGCACCTCCTCGGGACCGTGGGCGGTCAGCACGATGCAGCCTGCGGCGCCACGTGTCATGACGACGAGCAGCCCTGTTTCCTCTGCCGCCTCGAGAGCGGCCGCGTGAGAGGTCGCCCCGAAAAGCTTGGTGATCTCCTCCTCGTTGCCCAGCAGGATGTCGACGTCGTCAACCAGGAGGTCCAGGAATTCGCGCTGGTGTCGTTCGACGCAAAACGGGTCCGACAGCGACAAGGCGACCGAGCCGTCCGCCTCGTGGGCAATGGCAGCGGCATGACGCATGGCCTCCTTGGCCGCGGCGACGTCCCACAAATAACCCTCGAGCAGCACGACGGCTGCCCGCTCGACGAAAGGCGGCGACACCCCGGCCACCGTCAGGGTGGACGCCGCGCCCAGGTAGGTGCCCATCGTCCGCTCTGCATCCTCTGAGATGAGCACCATGCAGCGGCCGGTCCCCAGGGCATCGCCCTCGGGCGAGCTGCCGAAGACCTGCTCGACCGACACGCCGGCGGCACGAAGGTCCTCGACGTACGTGTGCCCGACCGCGTCGTCGGCCACGGCCCCGACGAAGCCGGCGCGTCCGCCGAGCTCGGCCAGCCCGACCGCCGTGTTCGCAACCGATCCTCCCGAGACGAAGCGAGGGTTCGCCATCATGCTCTGGATGGCATCGGCCTGGGCCAGGTCGATCAGGGTCATGGATCCCTTGACCAAGCCCACCCGGGCCAGCACCTCGTCGCGCGTCGTCTCGAGGACGTCCAGCAATGGCGATCCGATCGCCACCAGGTCCAGCTCAGACCTGGTGGCGTCGTCGATTGCCGGGGTTTCGGTCGATTCGTTCGCATCCACGGAGCGAGAACCTACTCGGAGCGAGACGGGTAGCCTTCCCGACAATGTCATCTTCCCCATTGACCCCAACGACGACCCACCAGGATGCATTTCGTCTGCCTCGGACCGTGGAGCCGCACGTCTACCGGATCGAGATTGAGCCAGACATCGGCTCGGCCACCTTCTCGGGGACCGTGGCGATCGATGTCACCGTGCACGAAACGGTCGACCGGATCGTCCTCAACGCGGCCGAGCTCGCCATCAGCGACGTCGAGGTCCGCACCGGGACGGGTGACGTCATCGGTTGCACCGTCTCCTTCGAGGACGAGCTCGAGCAGGCGATCTTCCGGCCCCCCACCCCGCTCGCGCCAGGGCCGTGCACGGTGACATGCAGGTTCACCGGCACGCTCAATGACAAGTTGCGCGGGTTCTACCGGTCCACGTACACCGACGATGCAGGCGAGACCCACACCATTGCGACGACACAGCTCGAATCGGTCGACGCCCGCCGCGCATTTCCGTGCTGGGACGAGCCGGACCGCAAAGCCGTCTTCGAGGTGACGCTCACCATCGACCGGGACGACGACGCGTTCTCCAATTCTCCCATCGTCGACGTGCGCCGGGTCGGCGACAAGAGCGTGGTGCGCTTCGCTCCCACCATGAAGATGTCGACCTACCTGGTCGCCTTCGTCGTCGGTCGGCTCGAGACAACAGAGACGATCGATGTCGACGGCGTACCGCTCCGTGTCGTCTTCACGCCGGGCAAGCGCAAGTTGGCGGACTTCGGGTTGGCGATCGGCGCCTTCTCGCTCCGCTTCTTCACCGAGTACTTCGGCATCCCCTACCCCGGGGACAAGGTCGATCTGGTCGCCATTCCGGACTTTGCGGCCGGGGCCATGGAGAACCTCGGCTGCATCACGTTCCGCGACACCGCCCTCCTGATCGATCCGACAAGCGCGGCCCGCGCCGAGCTCGAGCGGGTGGCCGACGTGGTTGCGCACGAGATGGCGCACATGTGGTTCGGCGACCTCGTCACCATGGGCTGGTGGGAGGGGATCTGGCTCAACGAGGCGTTCGCCACCTTCATGGAGATGCTCTGCGTCGACGCGTTCCGACCGTCCTGGGATCGCTGGGTGGGGTTCGCCCCTTCACGCGAAGCGGCCCTGACCATCGACGGCGTCCACGCCACCCGACCCATCGAGTACCCGGTCGGGCCTCCCAAAGAGGCAGAAGGCATGTTCGACCTCCTGACCTACGAAAAAGGTGCGGCCGTGTTGCGGATGTTGGAGCAGTACATCGGGCCCGAGGTCTTCCGCGACGGCGTGCGCACCTATCTGACGGCGCATGCCTACGCCAACACCGTGACCACCGACTTGTGGGACGCGCTGGAAGAAGCGAGCGGCGAACCGGTGCGCGACGTCATGAACACGTTCATCCTCCAGGGAGGGCACCCATTGGTCTCCTTGCACGGCGACACCGTGGAGCAGCAGCCGTTCTCGTACGGCGAGGTCCCCGACGGCATCGAATCGGCGATCGGTGACGCATGGAACGTCCCGGTGTCCGTGCGCGCGCTGGCCGTCGATGGAAAGCCAGGGGCGCCCACCAGCAAGTTCGTGCTCGACAAGGCGCCGGTCCAGCTCGAGGAGACATCCCGTGGCTTGGCGGTCGTCAATGCAGGTGGATGGGGCGTGTTCCGGGTGGGCTACGAAGCCGAGCACCGCCTGGCGCTGGCCGACGCGCCTCTCCGAGCTCACCCCGTTGGAGCGGGCCAACCTCCTGGCCGACACCTGGGCCACCACCCTGGCCGGGCATTCCACGCTCGAGGAGTTCCTCATTGTGGGCGCGAAACTGGGGCTCGAGCCGGACCCGACCCCCTGGGCCCCGGTCTCCGGCGCGTTCCACCTGGCACGACGCATCGTGCACAAGGCCGACCTCCCGGCGTTGCACCAGGCCGTCGCCGCGCTCGTCGGCCCGCAATTTCGCCACCTCGGCTTCGAGTCCCGGCCCGGCGAAGGGGATCGCACGCCCACGCTCCGCTCGTTGGCCATCAGCCTCTTGGGAACTGTCGGCGCTGACCCCGTGGTACGGGAGGAGGCACTGCGTCTCTTCATCGAGTCGCCGATCGGAGGTGGCACCGGCGATCCGATCCCCGCCGACGTCGAAGCAGCCACGCTGGCCGTGGTGGCACAGCTCCTCCGGCCCGGCGACTACGACGCGCTCCTGGAGCGCTACAGGACCGCGACCACACCGCAGGAAGAGATGCGTTCGCTCAATGCCCTTTCGGCCTTCCCCAGCATCGACCTGGCGGAGCGCACATTCGATCTCGCCATGACGGAGGTGCGCAGCCAGAACGGCTGGCTCGTCATTTCGTCGTTGCTGGCCAATCCTGTCGCCGGGCAGGCCATCTGGCTCCGCATCACCGAGGCATGGGACGCCATCCTCGAGCGGTTCCCGAAGAACGCCGCACGCGCGGATCGCCGAGGCCATTCCCTCCCTGTGTGGCGACGCCGACTTCGCGCGCTCGGTCGTGCAATTCCTGGCCGACCATCCACTGGCGTCGGGGCCCCGCCGTGTCGCGCAATCGGTGGAACGGCTGAACGTCAACGTCGCCTTCGCCCGAGCGCGAGCGGGATCGGCTGGGCGACAGCTTCCGGGCCGCGGTCGCTGCGGCCACCACCGCTTGAGACCAACCGAGGAGAAGCCCCCTACTGGCAACGGATCGCGTCAGGCGACGCCCGCCTGCGGGCCCTCGTCGACGCCGCTCGGCAGACGCGCGGCTTCATGCCCGACGACGAGGGCGAGGCGCTCCTGGAGGCCGCCCTGCGCGCCGGGCGTGCCGCCTCGAGCGCCGGTTCCCCGACGACGTTCCTCGAGATCGGCGCCTGGTGCGGCAAGTCCTCGCTGTACCTGGGAGCGGCGGCCGAGGCCACAGGTGCCGTCTTGTTCTCCATCGATCATCACCGTGGTTCCGAAGAGAACCAGCCCGGGTGGGAATACCACGAGCCCGACCTGGTCGATCCGGAGCGGGGCCAGATCGACACGCTGCTGCATTGGCGCCGCGCCATCAGCGGAGCCGAACTCGAAGGATCGGTGGTCGGCGTGGTCGGCGACTCATCCACCGTGGCCGCGCGCTGGGTCCACCCGCTGGCCTTCTGCTTCATCGATGGCGGGCATGGGGCGGAACCGGCGTGGGCCGACTTCCGGGGCTGGGCGCCTCGGGTGGCGTTGGGTGGCTGGCTGGCCATCCACGACGTGTTCCCCGACCCCGCCGACGGTGGCCGGCCCCCCTACGAGCTGTTCTGTGCCGCGCTCGGAATCAGCCGAGTTCGTCGAGGATGGCGCGTGCGGAAGCCTGCGCGTCCTACGACGCGTGGCGCCGCCGGCGACCTAAACTAGGCATTACGCCTGGGCCGGCAACCTCACGCGGTTGTCTCAGCCGGCGGTGCAGTCGCCGGCGGCGGGCCCCGTGCAGTGCGGTTCGGCCAGATCGAGCGCCGCCGGGAGGCACTCGCCCCGGAACAAGCCCGCCGCAGGTGACGTGTTCGACAGGGCATCGGCCGCGAGCACCATGGCGCCGAAGGTGTACGTCGTGCGCTCGTTCTCGGGAAAGGTGACCCTCTCGGGATAGACCATTCCCGTCCAGTAGGAGCCGTCTCCGAGTCGCAGGTTCTGACCGGCCACGAAGAGCTCACGGGCGCGGCTCGCTCATGCCGAGTGCGTCGAGGGCCAGCACACACTCTGCCGTCTCGGCCGCCGTCACCCAGTCCCCCGTCGAGACGCACCGCACACCGAGGCCCTCCATGACGAACGTGCTCCAGCCGTCGGCCAGGCGACGACGTCCGGCCTCCCCCTCCAACGCGCCGGAGAGAACGGGGTAGTACCAGTCCATCGCGAACTCCACCTTCGGGGCGAAGGCGGACGGGTGGTGCGCGACGGCGTGACCGAGCCGGCCCGCTGCCAGTTCCCAATCCGGGCGATCCTTGGCCAGGCATTCAGCCACGGCGACGGCGCACCGCATCGAGTGATAGATCGACGAGGAGCCGGTCAGAAGCGCATACCCCTCCGCACGCCCCGACGGATCGAGTGACCAGAGGACCGAGCCGTCGGGCTGTTGCCAGCGCAGGATGAAGTCGATGCCGCGTTGGATGGTGGGCCACAACTCGCCCAGGAATTCCACATCGCCGGTGATGAGATGGTGATGCCACGCGCCCGCCGCAAGGTACGCACAGACGTTGGTGTCGAGTCGCTGGTCCTTCACCCCGGCGCCCTGGTAGTAGTTGAACCAGCTGCCGTCGGGAAGCTGGTTGTCGACCAGCCACCGGTATGCCGCTTTGGCCTCGGAGATCAGCCCGCACACCGAAAGGGCCATCGCCCCCTCCACGTGGTTCCACGGGTCGCAATGGCCGCCGTCGAACCACGGGATCATCCCGTCGGCGCGTTGCACGTCCGCGATGGAGCGGGCGGTGGAAAGCACGTCCGAAGACGTCAGAACGCCTGGTACTTCGGGGATCGTGCACTCATCGGAGCGCACCTGCTCCGTCGTCATGCGGCGGCCCCGTGGTGAGGGGTCGTCGATCCCCGACGGCCGGGGACTCCCCGCGGCGCATCGGCCTTGGTCTCGGGCACGCCGGACACCGCGTCTTCAGGCTTGGTGAGGTACACCACCAGGCTCTTGCCGATGAATGGGCTGAGCACACGGTCGGCGGCGCGCGTCACGAACGGGGCCTTGACGATGTCCCACACCAGCACCTTGTGGTAGGCCTCGACCGCGGGGTGCGCATCGTTGCTGGGACCGACGGCGCACCGCAGCCACCAGTACGGCGAGTGGAGCCCGTGGGCATGGTGGAATCCGGTCGGCCGCAAGCCGGTCGAAGTGAGCCGACGCTCGAGGGTGGACCGTCGGTAGATGCGCACATGGCCTCCAGGGTTGTCGTGATACTCGTCCGACAGTGCCCAGTTCACGGCCTCGGGGCCACAGCGGGGAACGGTCACGGCCATGGTCCCCCCCGGGCGGAGCACCCGCGCCAATTCCGCCATCGCCGCCACGTCGTCCGGAATGTGCTCGAGCACTTCGGACGCGATGACGCGGTCGAAGGTTGCGTCGGCAAACGGCAGTGCCAACGCATCCCCCTGCACCGCCGCGGCAGGATGGTCAGCCGCCAATTCGCCGGCCTCCACCATCGCCCCCAGCGTGCCGCGCACCTGGGCCACTTCGTCGGGCCCGGCATCGAGCGCGACGACGGACGCGCCACGCCGTGCCGCCTCGAACGCGTGACGGCCGAATCCACAGCCCAGATCCAAGAGGCGGTCACCCGCCTGTACCCCGAGCTTGTCGTAGTTCACTGTCAACATGCGACGTCTCCTCCCTGCGCGATGACTGCGTCTGCGTCCGCGTCCGGATCCGCGCGCGGTGCGCCCGGCAACGGCTCTCCGGCCAGCAGGGCGCGATAACAGGCTGCAGTGCCCTCCGCCGTCACTTCCCACGTGAAGCGATGGATGACACGCTCGCGGCCGGCCGCCCCCAGACGTGCCCGCAACGCCGGATCGTCGAGGAGGCGGGAGATGGCGGCCGCCAGTGCCCCCGGGTCATCGGGAGCCACGAGCAGGCCCGTCTCGCCGTCGGCGCCCACCACTTCGGGCAACGCACCTCCCGTTGTGGCCACGACCGCCACGCCGCAGGCCATCGCCTCGATCGCCGGCAGGGAAAATCCCTCGTAGAGCGAGGGCACCACGGCGACCTCCGCTTCCCCGTAGAGCGCGGCGAGCTCGTCGTCGCTGACGCCACTCACGCACCGCACGACGTCGGAGAGGCCCAGTCGTGTGATGGCCCGGTCTACCCGGCCGCCCTCGCGGGGACGCCCGATCACGGTCAACTCCACATCGCGTTCGGTGCGCATTTTGGCGATTGCCTCGAGGAGGGGCACCAATCCCTTCATGGGGACGTCGCTCGACGAGGTCACCATGATCCGGCCCGGCTTCGGCGTGACATCGTCGCGGGGGCGGAACACGGTGTGGTCGACGCCGACGGGAACCACGGTCATGCGTTCGGGACGCACCTGCATCTGCTCGGTGATGTCCTTGCTCGAGGACTGCGAGACCGTGACGACCGCCGGCAGGGCACGCGCCACCCTGACCTGCATCCTCAAGAAGCCGAACCAGCGGCGGGTGGTGAAGCGCTGCCACGCGTTCGTCGTGTGCGAGAGCGCCAGCTCACGGTCGACGGTGATCGGATGATGCAGCGTGGTCAGGAGCGGCCAGCCGTCATGGACCATTCCCAACATGCCCGTCCCGAGGCACTGGTTGTCATGGACCACGTCGAAGTCGCCGTGGCGATGGGCCAGAAGTTTGCGCACGCGGGTGGAGAACGCCAGGGGCTCGCCGAACCCTGCGCGTACACATGATGCCGAATTCCGCCCAGTCCTCACGACTGGTGAATTCGACGCGGATGCGGCACGCGGAACGGGTCCGGGTCCCGGTACAGGTCGAGGCCCGGCACCGGGGTGAACCCCACCCCGGGGTCGAGATCGGGCCAGGGCGGCCCGGCGAACACCTCGACCGAGTGGCCGAGCGCGACCAATTCCCGGGTCAGATGGCGGGTGTACACACCCTGGCCCCCACAGCGGGGATTACCACGGTAGATAAGGAACGCGATCCGTAAACCACCTGGTCGCGGGGGTGCCGCGGACACGTGGGGCGGTATCTCGATGTGGCGGGAGCGCTCCCAGGACTCCTTGGCCTCGATCCATTTCTGCTTGGGCGATTTAGGCACAAGGTGTTCCGACACATCCAACCATGGCCGCATAGCCTCCCCGAACCCCTTGCTCGACGCAAACCTCAGTCACATCCGTGCCTCCACGATCCTCAATTGAGTCCGAACCACCCCAAGACGGTGAGGACCACGAACACCGAGGCCACGGCCGCCACCGAGAGAATCGACGCCCCACCGAGCCACCGTGCCCATGGCCCGTTCGCGGCCGGTCCGAGAAGGGAACGGCGGTTGGCCAGCACCAGGATCATCACCAGGGTCATCGGCGTGATCACGCCTTCGAGGACCTGCGTATTCAAAATGAGGGTGATCAGGTTGCCCGGCACGAGCACGACGGCCGCACCGACCAGAATCTGGGCGGTGAACAGCCCCAGGAAGAGGGGGGCTTGGCGGAAGCTGGAGGACACCGAGCGCTCGACCCCGATCGCCTCCGCGACCGCATAGGACGTGGAGAGCGGCACGACGGCGGCCGCCAGCGCCGACGCCCCGAGAAGCCCGAGGCCGAACAGCACCTCGGCCGCCGGACCGGCCACCGGGCGCAACGCATGCGCGGCGTGAGAGGCCGAGGTCAGTGGACCCGAGCCACCGATGGTGGCGCCGGTCGCCACAATGATCGACATGGCGACGAACGCCGCCAGTATCGCTCCCATGATGGCGTCGACCCTCTGAAACCTGTAGTCGTGCGGCTGGACGCCCTTGTCCACCACCGCGCCCGCTTCGTACAACTGGATGTAGGGGGTGATGGTGGTCCCGATGAGCGCCACCGAGATGAGGAGGAACGACCGGCTGTGGACGAAGTGGGGCCACAGGGTATTCGCCGCGACCTGGTGCCAGTCCGGGTGGGCGAGCACGGCGGCGATGGGATACGCCACGAAGACGAGGGTCAGGAGGAGGAAGACCCGCTCGGCGTAGCGGTACGAGCCGAACAGGACGAGCGACCAAATGGCGAGCGCTGCGATGGGCACCGAGAGGTAGCGCGAGACGCCAAAGAGGTCGAAGGCTGTCGCGATACCGCCGAACTCGGTGACCATCAGCCCGATGTTGGCTATCGCAAAGGCCGTGACCGCGAACGCGGTCATCCGCAACGGGAACTCCTCTCGGATGAGGGCCGCCAAGCCTTTTCCCGTGTACACGGCCAGCCGCGCCACCATCTCTTGCACGACGACGTAGGCGATGGTGATCAGCACCATCAAGAAGAGCGTGCGGTAGACGAATTCCGCACCGGCCGACGAGTACGTGACGACACCGCCGGCGTCGTTGCCGGCCGCGGCCGCGATCAGTCCGGGCCCGGCGGCGGCCAGGTACACCAGGCCCCTCCGGTGAATCGGGGCCTTCACGTCAGAAGCTTGGGGAAATGGAAGCGGCCCTTGGTGGGTACAAGTGCGTCGAGCACGTCGTCCGCCAAAATCCGCCCCATCGGTCGGCCGTCATCGTCGACGACCACCAGCGAGAGGCGCCGTGCTTCGACCAGTTGACCGGCCACCTCACTGGCCGAAGCAGTCGGCCGCACCGTGACGACATCCTCATCGACCAGGAGCGAGGAGATACGCGAGTCCGGCGCCGTCTGCATGGTCAACAAGATCTTGAGGAGCGTGACATCCCCGACCAACGATCCCTCCTTGTTGACGACGGCGACGGCATCGAGATCGACATCGTGCCCACGTGCGTCAGCCAGGCGGTCGACCACCTCGGTCACCGTGTCGTCGGTGATCGCCACCACGAGAGTGGACGTCATGATGCCGCCCGCTTCATCCTCGGGGTAGCCGAGGAGCTGGCGCAGCGCCGCCGCATCGGTGGGCGCCATCCGTCGTAGGAGCTCGCCACGAGTCGTCGCCGGGAGATCGCGCAGGGCGTCCACCGCTTCATCGGGCTCCATCGCGACGAGGAGGCGCGCCGCCTCGTCGGGATCCGATTCGCGCAGCAGCTGTTCGAGATCGTCGGGCTGCATCTCCTCGAGCGCGTCGGCCGCCTCGTCGGCGCTCAGCGCGGCCAACAGCTCCTGGCGCTCGTCGCGGCGGAGGTCCTCCAACAGGTCGGCCAGCTCGCCGGGGCGCAGACGGTGCAGGCCTTCATGGGTCATCTTGAGGCGGACCTGGGTGGCCCCGTCCACCGAATCGTTCGACTCCGCGAACGGCTGGATGGCGGCCCAGTCGATCACCCGGTCAGGCGTCGGCTTGGGGCGGCGGCGGCGCGGCCCCAGCCGGCGAAACAGCGTGGCGGTGGAGACGTCGGCCCCCACGAGGCGGATACGGCCGAGCACTTCGGCCAGATAGAGGTCCGCGGCCCGGATGACCTGAACGCCATCGACGTCGACCAGTTGATGGTCGAGGACGTCTTTGGCCAGGAGCACTTCACCCGGACGCCGGACCACGTCACGCAGGTCGAGCCGGGCCGAGCGCAGCAACACCTCGGCATGCGCGATGCGATCGATGGCCGAGGCCGGGACGAAGGCCAACCGCCGCCCCACCTTGATGACCAGTCCCGTCACCGGCGGGTAGGTCTGCCCGTCCGACCAGCGGGCCACGATGTCCTCGAGCCGGCCGATCTCCTGACCGGTCTGATTCGTCACGGGCCGCCCCAGAATTCCGGCCAGGGACACGATGGAGTCGAAGACGCCTTCAGAGGCGAGAATACGGCGCGCGCGCCGGCGGCGTTGGTGCGCCGGGCGCACTGGTGCCTCGCGGCGTCGGGAAAGAGAGAGATTGGAACGGGCAGGCGGTTCTGCCGGTGGTGATGGAGTCACGGTGCTATCTCCTGTGCGGCGCCATGCGGCGGTCAGGTCGGAACGGACAGGGAGGTGCCCCCCTGGGGGAGGCACCCGCAAAGAGCTGCGACCAGCACCTTCTCGATTCCGACGCCTGCGATGACGTCCCGGCAGCCTGGAAAGACCAGTAGTTCAGCCGGCGCAGACGGGGCGAGGTGTGCCGGTAGTGCTACTGGGAGGTTCGTCGTTTCGCATGGCCACACCTCCTTCCACTCATGCGCTGCCAGGCTCCGCACATCGCTCGGTTCGCTCCCTCCCATTGTACCGTCCCCGTCCTGCCCCTCGTGGTCCCGCCGCGGTCGGGCGCTCCGCGGTTTTCCGATCGATCGCCAGGGGGTACCGTGCCGTGGCATGGACCTGACGTACCCCCCAGAGGCAGAGGAGTTCCGCGGCGTCATCAGCGCATGGCTCGAGGAGAATCTGCCCGAGGGTTGGGGCACACCGGGATTCGCCATGACGCCGGAGCAGCGGGCCGCGTTCAACACCGAGTGGACGGCCAAGCTCTTCGCCGGCGGTTGGATCTGCGCCAGCTGGCCCGTCGACTACGGCGGCAAGGGTCTGACGCTGCTCCAGCAGGTGGTGCTGAACGAGGAGTTCGCCCGGGTCGGGGCACCCTTGCGCGGGGACTTCTTCGGCGACACCCTCGTGGGACCGACGATCCTGCAGTGGGGGACCGAAGAGCAGAAGAAGCAGTTCATCCCGCGCATCCTTTCGGGAGAGATCTCGTGGTGCCAGGGATTCAGCGAGCCCGACGCCGGCTCCGACCTCGCCAGTCTCAAGACCAGGGCGGCACTCGATGGTGACGAATGGGTCATCAACGGCCAGAAGGTGTGGACCACCCAAGCGCAGCATGCCGATTACATCTTCTTGCTGGCGCGCACCGATCCCGAGGCGCCCAAGCACGCCGGCATCTCGTATCTTCTCGTTCCCATGCGACAGCCGGGAATCGAGGTCCGGCCGATTCAACAGATAGACGGCTCCGCCGAATTCAACGAGGTCTTCCTGACCGATGCACGCTGCCCCGAGGACAACGTGATCGGGGGCCTGAACAACGGGTGGAAAGTTGCGATGACGACGCTCGGCTTCGAGCGCGGCACCTCAGCAACGACCAGTTACCGGCGGTTCCGCAAGGAGTTCAACGAGATCCTCCAGTTGGCGCAGGCGTCCGGAGCCGCCGACGATCCCCTCATCCGGCAGCGCTTGGCGGTGGCGTGGTCGAAGATCAAGATCATGGAGATCAACGGCTACCGAACCTTGACCGACGCGTTGCGCGGGACGCACACGACCGCCGCACTGAGCGCGTGCAACAAAATGTTCTGGTCCGAGACGCATCAGGAAACGCTCCTGCTGGCCATGGACATCCTGGGCATGCGGGGACAGACGCTGCTCGGACAGGAGGGGCAGGACACCCTCCTGCCCGGGGCCCGGCGGGCCTGGGCGGACTACCCCGTGAACAACCTGCAGTCGCTCTTCTTCTTCTCCCGCTCCGAGTCGATCTGGGGTGGCGCGGCGGAGATCCAACGCAACATCGTGGGCGAGCGGGTGCTCGGCCTGCCGAAGGAACCACGGCCCTAGGCCCGTCTCCCTGTGACCAGGGACGCCTGGTACCGAACCGGGACGCGGCCTCCCACCCGGTCGACCTCCGTCATGATGTCTTCCAACAGCGCGGCGAGCTGCGCCGGCGGAAGCGTGTGATGGTCGCTGTGCGTGCGGGCGAGGTCGATCCACTCCCGGCTCGAATAGACGATCTCGTGCTCGAACGTCTCCACCGAAACGGGGCCGAAGACACCGGTCTGGCGGAGCGCCCGTGCCACCGATTCGTAGAGCGATGCCGGTCGCTCGCCGAGGAGCACCGACGACTGCGCCAGCTCGGGGGCGTGGCGTGCGTAGGCGGCATCGAGGGCGGGACGCACCGACGGATCGTGGTGGGCCTGGTTCCAAAACAGCCCGATGCGCCCCCCGGCGTGAAGCACCTGTGCCGCCTTCGCCGCTCCACGGTGGGGATCCACCCAGTGCCAGGCCTGACCGGCTGAGACGACGTCGAAGCGCCGGCCGCCTGCATCCCACTCTTCGATTGTGCCGTCCTCGACCACCACGCCGTGGCGTCGGGCCACGTCCGCCATCCGGGGGTCCGGCTCGAGCCCGAGCACGTCGCAACCCCGGGCGGTCAACAGACGGGCGACGATCCCGGTGCCGCAGCCCACGTCGAGCACGGTGCGGGGTTGCTCGCCGACGAGCACGTCGATCAACGCCGCCGGATAAGGGGGTCGGACCCGGTCGTACTCCTCAGCATCGTCGCCGAAGGAACTGGCCCGGCGCCGATCCTCGTGCAGCGCCCACTCCTCGCTCACCGCACCGCTCCACTCGTCCGGCACTGCGCCGTCGTCAGTCCGCGCGTCAGCCAGAGGGAGCGGGACCACCTGAGCGTCCTCGGCCGCCACGACCGTCATCGCATCAGGCGCGGCATCGCCACGCTGGCGAGTGGCCACGAAGAACAGCGGCACGCTAGCCGCCAGCGTGGCGATGCCGCCGACGAGAAGGGCGATCCGCGGGCTGCTGACATCGCTGATGTAGCCGACCAGTGGTGCGCCGATCGGCGTACTCCCCAAGAAGGCGATGGCGTTGAGCGACATGACCCGGCCGCGCATGGCGGGATCGGCCCGCAGTTGCAGTGTGGCGTTGTTGGTGGCGACGAACGAGATGCTGCCGGCGCCCATCAACACCAGGAGGACGATGGCGACCTGCTCCGTGGGCGCCACCGACACCGCGACGATGGAGGCGCCGAAGAACAGGCCGATCACGGCCAGCAGGTGCGTGGAAGGGCGGCTGCGATGTGCGGTGAAGAGCCCACCGGCGACCGCACCGGCCCCCATGGCGGCCAGGAAGGCGCTGTAGAGGCCGGCGCCTCCGTGGAACGTGAACTTGGACAGGAGTGGCAGCGTCACCGTGAAATTGAAGGCGAAGACCCCGACGACGGCCATGGAGAGGAGGGGCGAACGCAGATCGGGCGTGGACCACACGTAGCGCAGGCCTTCGCGCACCTGACCCTTGCTCCGCCCGACGCCCGGGGTCGAGTACAGGTCGGCGGCGCGCATTCTCGAGAGCGCCACGATGACCGCGACGTAGGAGGCGGCATTGACGATGAAACAGGTGGACACACCCAGCGTGAGGATCAGGACTCCGCCGATCGCCGGTCCGATGACGCGGGCCCCGTTCATGACCACGCTGTTGAGGCTCACGGCATTGGGCAGGAGGTCCCGTCCCACCATCTCGGAGACGAAGGACTGTCGTGCCGGATTGTCGAAGAGGTTGACCACGCCGAGCAGCGACGACAGGACGAACACCTGCCAGAGCTGGATCGAGTGCGTGATGACGAGCAGTCCCAAGAGCAGCGCCAGGACCGCGGCCGAGGACTGCGTGGCGTAGAGGACCTTGCGCTTGTCCAGGCGGTCGGCGATCAAACCCCCGAACGGACCAAGCAGAAGCAGAGGAACGAACTGGAGCCCGGTCGCGATGGCGACATCGACACCGGTGCCGTGGAGGCGGAAGAGGATGAGATAGGTCTGCGCCACCATTTGCATCCAGGTCCCCGACACGGAGATGACCTGACCGGTGAAGAACAGGCGATAGTTGCGGACCGAGAGCGCACGAAAGGTGCGATGGCCGGCTTGGGCCAAGCGCCTCATTTGCCCACCAGGTGTTCGAGGAGCTCGACCAGCGCGGCCGCACCAGCCTGTTCCTCCGGGCTGAGCTCTGCCAGGCGTCGTGTGAGGAAGGCGTTCTTGAGGGTGCGGATGCGCTCCATCGATCGCTTACCGGCGGGCGTGATGCGCACGCGGGCACTGCGGCGGTCCGTGGCGTCGGTGACACGTGTCACCATGCCGGCGTCGGCCAAGCTGGCCACGATCTTCGTCATCGTCGGGGGCTGCACCTGCTCGATGGCGGCCAGCTCCCCGAGCGTCGGGCTGCCGAGGCGGTTGACGGCGCCCAGCGCCGAGGCCTGGGCCGGCGAGAGGCCGGCCAGTGACTCCTGGCGCAAGAGCCGGTGGAGACGGTTGATCGACAGGCGAAGCCGGCTGGCCAGCTCCTCGGACACCGCGGCGCCAGCGGCTTCCTGGGTGAGGGTCTCCAGAGGCTCGGGCATACCCCCAGTATAGTTAGTTTTGCTAACTAATGAGTCGGCCGAGACGGCGAGGGCTCAGAAGTTCGGGACGTAGCCGCCGCTGCCGAGGGAGGAGCTCTCGTCCACGCTCAGGGAATCGTCCAGGCCGCCCACGACCTCGGTCACCCAGGACAGGCGTTCACGCAGGATCCGCTCGACACCCCCCGAAAGGGTGGCCGAGCTCACGGCGCACGAGCTGCACGCCCCCTGGAGCTGTACCTCGACCACGCCTGCGTCCACGTCGGCCCGGACCAGGACGAGGTCCCCCCCATCGGCCTGGACCGCCGGTCGCATGAGGTCGATGATCCCCTGCAGCTTGCTCAGGCGGTCGGCACGTTCGGCATCGCTCAACGCAGTCTCGGTCTCGGGCACCCCACCATTCTGCCGTGCCGGACGCCTGTCGTGACCCCAAGGCGGCCGCGACGGCTCACGTGAGCCCGACCGGGACCGGCGGCGCGCCCTGGACGACGGGGTTCGCGAGCTCGCCGATCCCCTCGATCTCGATGCGCACGACGTCGCCATCGGCCAAGAAGCGCGGCGGGTCGAATCCCGCGCCGACGCCCGCCGGCGTGCCTGTGGCGATGACAGTGCCGGCTTCGAGAGGGAAGGCCGTGGTCAGGTACTCGATGAGGGCGGCACAGCCGAAGATGAGATCGGCCGTCGTGGAGTCCTGCCGCAGGTCGTCGTTGACCCAGGTGCGCAGGGCCAGGTTCCCCGGGTCGGGAAGCTCGTCGGTGGTGACGATCCACGGTCCACAGGGCGCGTGGGAGTCGAACGACTTGCCGAGAGTGAAAGTGGGCGTCCGCCACTGCCAATCCCGGACGCTGACGTCGTTGATGATGGTGAAGCCGGCCACCACCTCCATCGCCCGTGCGGCCGGGATGTGCTGGCAGCGGGGTCCGATCACCATCGCCAGCTCCCCTTCGTAGTCGACCATGCTCGACACCGTCGGCAGGACGATCGGGTCGCCCGGTCCGGCGATGGACGTGCGCTGCTTGTTGAACCAGTACTGGTACTCGGGGGGCTCACGACCCATCTCGGCCACATGGGCCCGGTAGTTCATCCCGATGGCCAAGATGCTGGGCGGGTGGGGAACCGGTGCATGCAGCCGCACCGACCCCAGCGGGTAACGGGCGGCGTGGCCCAGAGGGGCCTGACGGGCGCGCTCGAGTGCGTCGGGCCCGAGGGCGAGCACGGTGGCCATGTCGGACGGCAGGCCGACGGCGGGGTCGCTCAGGTCGACGATATCGTCACCCGCCAAGAGCCCGGGGCGTGGGCTACGCGGCGGGTCGGCGGACGATGTCGGGTGGGCGGAGAAGCTGAGCAGGCGCATGCGCTAAACGTAGGGGCGGGTCGATGGGCGGGCAATCAGGGCGCGCACGACAGCAGCGCTCGAAGGGCACGCTCACCCCACGATGCCGCGACAACGGACCAGTCCTGCGGACGGTCGACGACCGCATCGGCCTCGGCCCACAGCTCGTCTTCCACCGGGTCCAGGACGTCCCTGATCTCCACCGATGGCCCCGGGGTCCGCGTCCACCCGTTGACGCAGCGCATCGGCGGCCCGCCACATCGGTTCGCCGGAGAGCTCGAGCGGCACGAAGGGCGGCGGCCCGGCCACGGTGCGCGGGAAGGCCGGCACGTAGATACTCGTGCACGGGCTCCCCGACGCCACGTAGACACGGAGTGGTGCTCCCTCGGCCAGGTCGGTCGGGAGTACCGCGATCAACGAGGCCGCGGTGACGGCCCGCTGCGGCACGTGCATGCAGACGCTCGCCTCGGCCGGATCGGCGGGTCCGCTCGGATCGGGCGGGGCGGTCGGCGGCGGCTGCGCCCGTCCGTGGCTGCCGGGTGCCCCCCACGGACCGTCGCCGTGGTCACGCAGGTGCGCTGCCACGGCAGCGGGGGCGAGCCCCGCGCCCCCGCCCAGCTGGGTGCGGAGGAACGCAAGGCCCGCGGCCCGGCGCACGTCAGCCGACGCGGTGGGCGCATCGATATCGCGGAAACGGTCGAAGTCCTCGCCGGCCGCGAGCACAGGTGAGGCCTGTGTCCACCGTGTCCCCACCGTCAGCCGGTTGCTGATGGCCGTGGCGCGAGCGACTGGGGCGGCCGCGTACTCGGTGCCCGACGTATCGAGCACGAACGCCTCGGTGGCGTCGGCGATGAGGAACGAGGAGTCGTAGGCCTCGTTGTGCGCCGCATCGGCGATCCCCCCTTGGCCGTACGTGGCGAGCAGGCCGATCAGGATCTCGAGCGCGTTCCGCGCGGTGCGTGCCCGCTCGAGGCCGAGTCGAACCAGATCCATGCCGATCAGTCCGGGCCGTCCCGCCGCGTGGTCGTGCACCGTGCTCACCCGCTCGTTGCCGATGGCCACGCCGTATTCGTTCACACCGTGCTCGGCCCCCCAGAGCCACGTCGGACAGGAAAGGAACGTTGCGTGCGCGCCGGTATCGCCTATCGACAGGTACTGCGTGCGCAGGGTGCAGCCTGCCGTCGGACGACGGCCGAACGGCATGGCGAGCTGGACCTCGCCGATGGGCCGATCCGAGTTCTTGGCGAAGACCATCCCTTCTGCACCAGGACCACACAGGGTGTCGCACATGAAGTCGAGCATACGGAGCCTGAGTAGGGTGAGAGCTCGTGGAACCTCGGGAGGTCCTCGCGTTCGGCCAGATCGACCTGGCCGACAGCGCGTTCTGGACCCGACCGTGGGAAGAGCGCGAGGGCGCATTCCGACTCCTGCGCCGGGAGCATCCCTTGGCGTTCTTCGAAGAGCCCGCGCTCACCGGCAAGCTGGCGGAGGTGCTGCCCAAGGGCCCGGGCTACCGCGCCGTGACACGTCATGCACACATCTCCGAGATCAGCCGGCACCCGGAGATCTACCGTTCGGGGCAGGGTGCGACCAGCATCTTGGACATGCCCGAGGAGATGCTCGACTACTTCGGCTCCATGATCAGCACGGACAACCCCCGGCATGCCGCGCTTGCGTCGCATTGTGTCCGCCGCCTTCAACCCCCGCATGATCAAGCGCATCGAAGACCACATCGAGGTCGTGGCCGACGACGTCATCGACCGCGTGGCCGAGCGCGGCGGGTGCGACTTCGTCGTCGACGTGGCGGCCCGGCTCCCCCTGGCGATCATCTGCGAGATGATGGGCATCGGACCGGCGGACTACGACGCCGTCTTCACCGCGTCCAATGTCATCCTCAGCCAGGGTGACCCCGAGTACGTCTCGGCGGGCTCCGACCCCTTGGTGGCCTTCATGGAAGCGGGGCAACAGCTCACATTGCTCATGTCCGAGCTCGCCGAGGCGCGGCGGGTCAACCCGACGGACGATGTCACCTCGGCCTTGATCACGACCAACATCGACGGCGAGGCTCTCACCGCGGCGGAGGTCGCGTCCTTCTTCATTCTCCTGGTCGTGGCCGGCAACGAGACGACCCGCAATGCCATCAGCCACGGGCTCCTGGCCCTGACCGAGCACGCCGACCAACGCGCCCTGTGGCAGGCCGACCCCACGGGCATCTCCGCCACCGGTGTCGACGAGATCGTGCGCTGGGGCTCGCCGGTGATCTGGATGCGGCGCACGGTGGCCGAGCGCACGATGCTCGGTGGCGAGGAATTACGGCCCGGCGACAAGCTGGTTCTGTACTACAACTCGGCCAACCGGGACGAGGAGGTTTTCGACGACCCCTACCGCTTCGATGTACGGCGCAGCCCCAATCCGCACCTCGGGTTCGGCGCGGCCGGTCCCCATTTCTGCCTCGGGGCCCACCTCGCCCGGCAGGAGATCAAGGTCATGTTCCGCCAGCTGTTCGAGCGGCTGCCCGACATCGCGGCGTGCGGTGAGCCGGACCGGCTCCGCTCGTCGTTCATCAACGGGATCAAACATCTCGACTGCACGTTCACGCCGGTGCGCGGCACCCGCTGACCCGAGTTGTCGCCCGACGTCGGGTTCAGGTCGGCGTGTCGGCGAACTCATGGTAGGCAGCGAGCGCCCGCGGGCCCCACACGAGACCCGGTCCCCCATTCATCATGATGGCCACGCCGATCATCTCGGACACCTCGGCCAGCGTCGCCCCACGGTGAGCCGCACCACCGCGTGGGCGGAGATGCACCCGTCGCACTCCCGGGTGATGGAAATGGCCAACGCGATGAGCTCCTTCATCCGCGAGGACAGCGCGCCGTCCACCATCGCCGCCCGGTGCAGCGCGCCGTAGCCGGCCGCAACATCGGGAATCGCTTCGACCAACTCGCGGTACGGTGCCTTGAGATCCTCGGTGATCTGATGAAAATGTTCCATGGCTCATGCTGACACGTCAGCGCGGGCGGGCAGTTGCTGCAACCGCGCGGTACACGGCCGCAGTCAACATGTCCTGCAGAAGTGCGAAGTCAGCCTCCAATTGAGCGGCCGAGTGCGCGGCAAACCTTCCTCCCGCCTCGCTCGCCGCGAAGCCGAGGACGGCTGTGGATAGCAGGCGTTCGAGTTGCACGACGTCGTCCTCGCCCAGTCCGGCCTCGCGCAACGCGGCACAGACGACGTCGCGTGTCCGCCGCGCCCCGGGGTGGCGGCCGCCCGTCGGAGAAGCAGCGGGAAGACCTCCGGGTGACGTAGTGCCGCCATCCGGGTCCCACGGGCCAATGCGCCGAGACGGTCGGGCCACGGGTCATCCGGATCAGGCAGCGCGACCTCCAACAGGATGCTCTCCACCACGCCGTCGAGCAGGTCGGCCTTGTTCGCCACGTGCCGGTACAGGGCCATGGGCGTCACACCGAGTCGCTCGGCCACTCCCTGCATGGTGACCGCGGCCAACCCCTCTTCGTCCGCCAGCTGCAGACTTGACGCCAGGACGGCGGCGCGATCGATTTGGGCGGGTCGTCCCACGACGGCCAGTATCGCCCAGCTGATCGTTTACTGTGCGCTGGCTCCGCGTGGGCCGCGGGCCCGGACCTCCTCGACGGTGGACATCGCGTCGCGCAGCTCCTGGATCCAATCGGACTCGTGCTTGGCTACGAGTCGAACGCACCACGCCAGAGCCTCACTCCGGCTCCGGGCCACGCCGGCATCGATCAACGTGTCGAGCACACGACGGTCGGCCAACCGCAGGCGGGTCATGACAGGAACGCCCGCCGTGGTGAAGAGAACCCGGGAACCGCCGCATTGCGCGCCCCACGACACGGTGCGCTGGAAGGCCGGCTGTGCCTCCTCGGCGATGCGCATACGACCACCACGCGAGTCCTCCCGAAAGCCACTGATGCGCGCCTGTTCGGCCACACGCACCTCCTCTTCGCTCGCGCCCTCAGGCAGCTGGGGCGGGGGGAGCGAGCCCACGACCTGCAACTCGTCCTGATCCACCTCGATGGCCACCGGGCCCTCGAACCAGCCGTCGGGTACGCGTCCTGCGAACCATGCGGCGATCAGCCGCTCCTGCTCCGGCCCCGCCGGCGGTGCTCCCCCGGAACGGCGGCGCCCACCCCGACGTCCTGGCCATGGTGCATCTCCTGATGATGATCCTGTGTTGTCTGGTGTCATAATTACATAATTACAGGATTACCAATACAATTGCAACCTCGATCTTCCCAGGCAATGGCTCAAATCCATTTGTTTCTCTTATATGCGTATATCATAGACTAACTGATGCGCATCCTTCTCACCGAGGGGGACGGACTGACCTCGCGACAGGTGGCGACCCAGCTGGACGGCATGGGACACCACGTCGCCGTCGCTACGTCCGACCCCGTGTGCCTCGCCGGCTTCACTCGTCACGTTCGAGCACTCCTGCGGGTCCCCGAGTTCGGCCGGCAACCCGTCGTCTGGTTCGATCACCTCCTCCGGGTCGCGAGAGACGCACCGATGACGTCGTGTTCCCGACCCAGGAGCAGGTGGCCGTGCTCTCGCACCAACTCCCACGCATCGTCGAGGCCGGACTCGTGACTGCGGTGCCCCCGTTCGCCTCGCTGGTCAAGGTCCAGGACAAGGTCTTGGCTCGCAGCACACTCGAGAAGCTCGGGATAGCGCAGCCACAGTCCGTCGTCGTGCACGACATGTCGGAACTGGCGTCGTGGACCATCTTCCCGGCCTACGTGAAGGCGCCGATCGGCACGGGATCGACCGGTGTGACACGTGTGGTCGATGCGGCCGGACTCGCCGCCGCATTCTCGCGGCGGCCGAGGGATGGCGACAACTACGGCGCTTGGCTCCTCTGGACCCGCTCAGTCCAACGACAGCTTGAAGCCCTGGTGGGAGGGCTCGAAACCCAAGCCGGCATAGAAGCGATGCGCGTCGGGCCGTGCGTGGTTGGAGGTGAGCTGCACGCGGTAGCACCCGAGACCTCTCGCCCGGTCAATGGCGGCGCCCATGAGGACCCGGCCGATCCCCCGGCGACGCCAGTCCGGATGCACGTGCACCGACTCGACCTCGGCGCACAGCCCGCCCTTCGACTGCAGGTGGCGGAAGACGATGAGCTGGCAGACACCCACCACCTCGCCCGCCACCTCGGCCACCAGGACGTCGCCGAGACCCGGCGCGATCTCATCCAGGGCAGCGCGGTACTTCGCCAGAGCCGCCGGATCTTCCTTCCCCTCGACCTGAGACCCGTGCTCGAAGAGCTCCACGATGCGTGGAAGGTCCCCTTCCGTTGCGGTCCGGACGGCAACCTGACGCGAGCGGTCGTCCGGGCTCATCGGGCCTCGGCGTCCACGCCCCCATTGTGACGCCGATGCTCTCCGGACTCGCGCCCCGACGCCACAGTGGCTGGGCAGAGTCACACCGCCGCCCGGTACGATCCACCCCGCCGCCACTGCGGCCGGGTCGAGCAGGACGACGAAAGGTGGGCGATGACGCTGGTCAACACCGTGCGGGGGCCAGTGGAGGGACCAGCACTGGGAAAGACCCTGATGCACGAGCACATCTTCGTCTTGAGCCCTGAGATCGAGAAGACCGCCGAGGAGTGGGACGAAGAAGCGGAGCAAGCAGGGGCCGTCGCCAAACTTCGAGAGCTCAAAGGGCAGGGGATCGACACGCTCGTCGACCTCACGGTGGTCGGACTGGGTCGGTACATCCCCCGCATCAAAGCCATTGCCGATCTGGTCCCCGAGATCAACATCGTGGTCGCCACCGGCGTGTACACCTACAACGACGTTCCGATGTTCTTTCACTTCCAAGGACCGGGGACCATTCTCGGTGGCCCCGAGCCTATGGTGGAGATGTTCATCAGGGAGATCCGCGAAGGCATCGCGGAGACGGGTGTGCGGGCAGGAATTCTCAAATGTGCCACTGATCAACCTGGCATGACACCCGGGGTGGAGCGCGTCCTGCGCGCCGTGGCTCAAGCCCACCGCGCCACGGGCGTCCCCATCACCACGCACACTCCTCGACCCCCCGAGCCTTGGGGCCTGGAACAACAGCGCATCTTCAAGGAGGAAGGCGTCGACCTCTCGCGCGTGGTCATCGGCCACAGCGGCGGGACGGTGAACACCGACTACCACCTGGCACTGATCGAGAACGGGTCGTTCATCGGCTTCGATCATTTCGGCATGTCGGGCATCACCGTCGAAGACCGTGTGGATGCTGTGGTCCGTCTGTGTGATCGGGGCTACGCCGACCGCATCGTGCTCTCCCACGACGCCATGTGCTTCGTGGACTGGTTTCCCCGCTCCATGCTGGACGCCCTCCGGGACTGGCGCTGGACGTACATTTCGACGGACGTCTTGCCGGTCATGCGGGAGCGCGGCGTGAGCGAGGCCGATATTGAGAGCATGCTGGTGACGAATCCACGCACGATCCTCGAAGGCGGTGAGCGGTACTGAACAACGACTGCGACTCCATCGGGACGTCATGACCGTCGTCCAAGTTGATCTGCTGGCCGGCGTGGCCGCCCGATTCCCGGACGGCGTCGCCTGGAAGAACATGGCTGACGGCCGCGAGCTCCTGCTACGCGAATGGCACGCCAGTTCCAATCAGCTGGCCCGCGGCATGATCGCGCACGGCCTCAGGGCCGGGGACCGGGTGGCCCTGGCGATCACCCCCAGCCAGCCGCTGGAGTGGCTCACCTCCTATATGGCCATTCACAAGACCGGGGCCATCTGCGTCCCGCTGAACACTCGCCTGAGCCGGCCCGAGCATTTGCGCATCCTCGACCTGGCCGGGGTGAGGATCATTCTGGCCAGCGAGGGCATTCTCGACGATGCCGCCGACACGGCGCACCTGGGTGCTCTCGTCGCCACCACCGGCCCTGTCGGAGCTGCCAGCATCGCCTGGAGTGATCTTCTGGACCCTGATGCCTCCGACATCGGTCACCAGGTGCAGAGCGACGACGTGGCCGACATCATGTACACCTCGGGTACGACGGGGGCCCCCAAGGGGGTCGTCGTTCGTCACGGTGGCCTCTCCTCGAACGACCGCGTTCCCGAGGAATGGACCGGGCTCGGCTTCCTCATGGGCTCTCCCTTCTCGACGACGACGGGATCCCTCCTCGTCTGCGGGCCCATGCGCGGGGGGATGAGCGGATGGTTCCTCCCCAAGTTCGACCCCGAGGGTTGGCTCCGCTTGGTAGAGGCGGAACGGCCGGCAGTGGCAATGATCGTGCCGGCGATGATGGCCTTGATCGTCGCCAATCCCTACTTCGAGCACGCGGACCTGTCGAGCTTGGCCGTCGTGAGTTGTGGCAGTGCGCCGGTCACCGCGGAAACGCTGCGGCGGTTCGGCGCACGCATCCCGGCGGCCGAGATCACGATCGGCTACGGCATGACCGAATTCGGCGCCGCAACAGCGCTCCCGATGGGCGACGGCGGGAAGCATCTCGGCTCCGTCGGGGTGCCGCTGCCCGGGGTCATCCTGCGCATCGTCGATGAAGACGGCAACGATCGGCCGACGGGCGAGGTGGGCGAAGTCCTCATCACCGGCGAGCGACCCGGGCGGGAGTACTACAACCAACCGGAGGAGTCGGAGCGCACCTGGAAAGAGGGTTGGCTCAAGAGCGGCGATCTCGGTTACCTCGACGCCGACGGGTTCTTGTGGATCTCGGGAAGATCGAAGGAGATGATCATCCGCGGGGGACACAACATCATGCCGGGCGAAGTCGAATCGGCACTCTTCGCCCACCCTGGGGTCGCCGACGCGGCCGTGGCCGCAATCCCCCACCCCGTATTGGGCGAAGACGTCGCGGCGTGGGTCGTGTTGCGCAGTGATGCCACGGCGTCGGCCGAGTCCCTCCGCGCGTTCTTGCTCGAGCGCCTGGCCGACTACAAGGTGCCCCGCCGGTACACATTCGTCGACGCCCTGCCGCGCAACGATGCGGGCAAGGTCGTCAAGGCCCAGCTGGTGGCCGACGATCACGCGAAGAGCGCACCGTGACGGCCGAATTCGCCACACTCCTCGTCGAGGAGATCGGCCACATCAGGCGCATCACTTTGAACCGGCCCGAACATCACAACCCGCTCACCCCTCGCAGCATGCGCGAGATACTGCGTGCAGTCGAAATGGCGGAGGCCGACCCCGGCGTCCGCGTGCTGATCATCAGGAGTACCGGCCGCTCCTTCTCGTCCGGCTACGGCTACGTCGCCGAGGACGTCGAGGAGGGTGACTTCGCACAGGATGGATCAATCGAGGACGACGTCACCGCGATGATCAGGCTCGGATCCGGGTGGGGCCGGATCTGGGACTGCCCGATCCCCGTCATCGCGCAGGTGCACGGGAACTGCCTCGCCGGTGGAACGGATCTGGCCCTGCACTGTGACATCGTCGTGGCGGCCGATGATGCGCGGATCGGCTTCCCTCCCGTGCGATCGATGGGCGTTCCGCCGACCAACATGTGGATCTACAACGTCGGGCCGCAACTGACGAAGCTCCTCCTGTTGACCGGCGACACGGTGAGCGGCCTGGAAGCCAAAGAGATCGGGCTCGTCGTGGCCACCGCTCCGGCGAACGAGCTCGATCAGGTCGTCCTCGACCTGGCCTCCCGCATGGCCCTTATCGGCCGGGACCTTCTCATCGGCAACAAACGCGTCGTCAACATGGGCGTGGAGCTCATGGGCCGGTCGCAGCTGCAGAAGTTCGCAGCCATGAGCGATGCGGTCGGCCACCGGGCTCCGGAGGCAACCGCCTTCTCGGCACGGATCCGTGAGATCGGCCTGCGCCAGGCTGTGCGGGAGCGGGACGACGCATTCGGCCTTCCACCGCGCGCCGACCACTCCGGGCAGTGACGGCAGCCTGCCCGCCTCCCTTCCGAACGTCAAGATCGAAATGACCCCCCGGCGATTCACGCTCGACCCCGTGCGATCGTGCATCTGGGTGGATGCTCGATCGAACCTGCACCCGATCACCACGCAGACGAGAGGGCTCCACGGCTGGGTCGAGCTCTCGTTGCAGCCGAGCGGGGGTGTCGATCTCCGCCATCCCGTGGAGGGGCGTCTGGAGGTGGCCGTTGACCGGTTCTCCTCGGGCAACCAGCTCTACGACCGGGAGCTGAAGCGGCGCATTGACGCCCGCCATCACCCCTTGATCCTGGGGAAGATCACCGGCGTCCTCAGCACGGAGACGGCGGATCGCTACCGCGTTGCCGGAGATCTGTCGTTTCACGGTGAGACGCGCACGTTCGAACATGACATGACCATCGAGGTGCGCAACGGGTCCTCCATCGCCCTGAAGGGGGAGCGGGTGTTCGACATTCGCGAGTTCCGTATGAAACCGCCGAGCATGCTCATGCTCAAGGTATACCCCGAGGTCGCCGTACGCGTCGAGCTCTACGGCGCGACGGAGACCTGACTGTCTCGAGCTACGCGGCCGAGGGCGCCTCCTTGGCCAGTGCGCGGCCCAATGCGCGAATTTTGGACCTGTCCGTTGCTGGGAGCAGCTTCTGCTCCGACGGGCACAGGGTGAGGAGGGCCACCGCCTCCATGGTATTGAAGGTTACGACCTTGAGCGGAAGGTGGGTCTGCGCCTCCACGCCTTTTCACCGATGGCGACAGAAGTCAATCCGGCGTCGATCCCGCCACAGCGCTTCAGGAATGCGCAAAAGGCGGCCCCGTCGGTCAGCAGCGCACGCAACGCCACATTTCCATGGTCCTGCACATGGGTACCCAGTGCCGGGTCGGCTTTGGTCACGTCCAGGAGATACTGGCTGTCCTTCACGGGAGTCGTCTTCGGCGCGGTCAAGGGCTTCTCCCCCCATGCAGGCGGAGCAGCGGCGAATGGACCGACGCCCACGGCAGCGACAGCCAGCGCGCGCCAACCACACCTTGTCGCATTCGTACCCACAGACCGCATCACGCCCGTTCAGTCGTTCTCGACTTGGTAATCCCACTTGGCGATGACGTGATCGCCGTCGGGGGCCCACCGCAGCAAGCCCTCACCGACAGGCATGAGGGAACGGATCTGGAACGTGAGCGACTGACCCGGCAGCAAGTGCACGTCGGTTCCAAATCCGGTCAGCCCAACCTGCGCCGCATAGCCCAGGTGGCCGGTCCCGTCGAGACCGCCACACACCGTTCCGGCTGGAAGGGTGACGTCGGCTGCGGTACCTGCGCAGTGGGATACGTCGAAGAGGTCCTCAACCGTGCGCAACCAGCTGTAGTGGTTGTAGTCGGTGGTCGATACCGTACCGGGGGCGATGAAGGGGCTGATGAGCACGCTCCCTGTGTCACCACCACCGGGCGTCGGGTCGACGGCGTTGTAGAGCGGATCCGTGGTCTGTCCGGCTGCGCAATTCGTCGCCAGATCGTTCGTGGCGTTGGCGCACTCGGCGCTGAGCGTGATGCTGGTGACCGGTGGGGTCGGCAGCACGGGGTTACCAGCGGCGTCGACCAGTTGGAACGACCCTCCGACAGTGGGCCCACCGCTGTTGGTCGGGAAGAGCGGCCCGCTATCGGTCACCGCACCCACAAACGAGCTCCCGGGTATGCCGGCCCCGCTCACTCCTCGCCCGGTGTCGTCGCCGATGATCGAGTTGTCGATGATCGTCGACGATGCCGAGCTGCCCGACACTCCAGCGGACGTGCCGTCGGTGCGAGCGCCCGGGCTGGTACCGGAGCCGCCACGGACGATCCCCGGCACACAGTTCACCGGTGTGCCGGGACTCGTACAGACGGGCGGCCGGTCGATGAACGCGTTATTGCCCGGGCCAGGGTAGAGCTGATCGTCACTCGAGGTCGTGCCAAGAGTCGAGTTCGGGCCGTAGGGCTCGACGCCGACGTTGGTGCCGCTGATGTTCTCGCCGGCTGCATCAGCAGAGATGCCGTAGGCACCGTAGATCGAGTTGGCGTCCGGAGCGGTCGACCCGGCCGAACCGAAGGTCGGGGCGTCTGCCGGTGTGAGCGGTCCGGTCGTTCCGGTTCCGTGCGGACCCGTGGTCTGCACATTGTTGAAGCTGTTGCCCGAGTAGGTGAACGACGGTTCGCCTTCGTCGAAGGTGATGTCGAAGAGACCGTGGGCATATGCCGCGGAATCCTCAATGAGCGGGATGTAGTAGGCAAGGAAGAGGTCCGAAGCGTACAGACCGCCGGTGAAGTTCCTCGGCGTCGTCGCCTCGGGGTGGAAGGCGGGAAGCCCCGCCGGATGGTAGATCGGATCGTTCAGGTTCACGATGCCGTCGAGGTTGGTGCCGAACGCGCCCGAAAGGTTGTTGCCCTTGCACGTCGTGTCGTGTGCATCGCTGCAGTTGTTGGGGCTGATCCAGCTGAATGACGGAACGGTGTTGTTCTGCAGATCCTGGATGAGACCATGGGTCGGGCTGTCGAGGTTGGCGATGTGGTTGGCATCACAGTTCGTGCCTCCGCCCGCTGACACGGACGGCTCGGTCAGCGCCGGGCCCGCAGCGCCGGTCGTCGGGTCGTAGCTGCCGATCAGCGACTCGAACCACGGGAACGGGAAGTGCTTCGCAACGTAGGCATCCGAGAACTGGGGATTGTTCGTGGTACCGGTACCGGCGACGAGCGAGGCTGCCGTGTAGCTGGACACATCTGATGGAAGCGGGTGCGCGCCGTTCGCCGTGAGGAACGTGGGATTGGTGACCGGGTTCTCGGTCGACGGGCCGGGGGCACCACACGGGCCGTCCTCCCGGCCAGGGACGCTGTCGTTCACGAACGACGTCGAACCGATTGTCTGCGCCCCGCCGAGGTCCTGGGCGTAACCCTTCCAGCTCACACCGGCCAGGTTGAACTGGTCGAACAACGTGGCCACTTGGCTGGGGTAGGTGCACCCGTTGGTCGTCGTCGAACCGGTGGCACCGATCGGCGCGATGGCCCTACTCGGCTGGCTCGGATTGAGCAACGAGCTAAGTTGGCCGAAGTTCCAGTTCGGTGTAGCCCCACCCACCGAACCCGTCGTGATGATGCTCGAGTTGGAGCCCATTGGCGTGTTGACGTCCGAACAGTCCTGCTGCGTGTCCTCTTCGGGCGCCTGTCCGGAGACCACCGAGATGTAGCTGTCCATACTCGAGTGTCCGGTGCCGTAGTAGTTCTTCAGCAGGGCGCCCTCGGAGGGGAGGGTCTGCCAGAGGTAGGGTTGCTGTTGAGACCGGTGAAGGTTTCGTCGTACGACTTGTTCTCCAGAATGATCAGCCACACGTGCTGCATGGAACCGGGGGCGAGCTCGGTGCCGGTGGCTGACGCGGGCGCACTGGACAGTGGCACCGCTGCGGACAACGCAACGACGACCGCGGCGGAAAGCACCACGAGTGCCGATCGGATTCGACGCTTAAGTACTTAAGAGTCGCGTAAAGATTCATGGATTCATTTATTCCGACCGACAGCGAACAATCAACGTTCACCGGTGACGGACGAATGAACGCACGACCATTTCTGCGTGACATCTCGTGTCTACGGACCGGTCACCGCGTTCTGTCGTTGATCGGTCACGCGCTGTTCACTGATGCCGTACGGAGCATCAGAAGAAATGCGAGATCAGCAATGTTCTCGGGCTCTTGCACGGCCGCTCACTGACGTCAAACCTGTCTGTCACCGAGAACTTCGATGCAGCAAATCGTTCGCGCAACGCTGCGACTCATGACGCGGCGAATCGATGTGGCTCGTGTCGGGCAGATGCAGCGCGTCGGTGCGCGCCGAGATCGAACGGTAGAGCTTCAGTGTCCCGGATCGATCGGGTTGACGACACGGGCCTTCCCGGTACACCGCCTTACGAATTCGATTGCGCTTCCTCTACGGTCAATTCTGCGGCAGGGTCGGCTTCGAGGCGCTCCTCGGGAATCGGAGCTCCGCTCCGCACAGACCGACCGTAGGTGCCGGCGGCGACACGACTCTCCGCTCTCTCGATCGCCTCGAGCCGTTGTAGAAGCTCCGCCGCGATGGAATCGTCGGTACCCTGCTCCGTCAAGGGCTCAGCTGAGTCGAACATGTCGCCGTCCTGATCCGCCGCGGTCCGATCGGCTTCGCGCTCTCCAGCCAGTTCGGTCAGAAGTTGCTCAACGCGGCTGCGTTCGGCCGCGAGCAACTCCTTAGCCCTCTCGTCGTCCATGGTGCTCCTTGATCCTCGTGCCACGCAGCATGCTAGCCACGGACGCCGGAGACAGCGTCTCCACTCAGATATTCCCGCCCATGTTCCGCAGGGCGCCGATGCCCAAGCTCGGGTCGGCGCTCGCGGATTGTGAAAGCGGATTTGGCACGGGCGGGGCGATCCTCGTCAGGGTGTTGCGGTCGATGTGCGAGAAGGGCTCGGCAACTCCTGGGATCTCCAACAGGCCCTCTTCTTCGTACGACCATGTTCCGTCGTCGTTGACGGTGACGCGCATGCGGTAGCTGCTGGTCCGAAACGCACGATCGAGGAAGGGGTTGGACAGGATCCCGTGCATCTCCGTACCGACCGAAGCAGTCACTTCGAACTCCTTGGCGTCGGCCGCCGCGGGACCAGAGGCAAGGAGCACTTGACCGCGGGGGATACCCAGAGTGAGCGTCACGGCGTTCGCCGCAGGCTCCCAGAGCCAATACCCCACTTGGTCGTGGAACGTCGCCGCTTCGGTCGGCTTCAGGATGTGGGTGTGGTACCGCAACCCATAGAACAGCTGCGGGCCGTTCGTCTGAAAATCGATGGGTTGAAGGTCGTAGTGCTCCATGAAGACGTCGTGTTCCGTGCCCTCGGCCACAGGATGTTGATCGGACCCTTTTGCGCCCTCCCACGTGCCCGCGAGAGGGCTCAGCGGGCCGAGATTCGACAAGGTATCGGGATCACCGATCGCCTCTGTGTAGATGTCGGATCCGTAGGAATCAGACGTCATCGGAGGGTTCCGCCGCGCTCTGGGCCCATGCGTGCAATCCTCCCGATGTCGACCACCATGACCCTTGAATCTAGACGAGGCACCGGTCGGTGGTCCAAGGGTCAGCCCCGACCTTCCGGCCCCGGACCCGGCCGTCACCTTCAGGACTCCGGCCGACGAGGAAGAGCCTGCCGTTTTGGCCAGGGGTAGATTGGCGGCATGAGCGAAGGTGGGTGCGGAGCCATGACGGGCCAGGCTCGCCAAGGCGCCCTCTGACCCGTGATCGAACCGGATCCGATCGGATCGCGCCACACCCCGCATCACATGTTCAAGGCCGTCGGCGAGCCCCGCTGGCCGATGGGGCTGGCCGTCCTGGTCGCCGGAGCGCTGCACGCGGCCTTGCCTGTGCCGCTGCGACAGCTACCCCCCGAGCTTCTGGGCGACGCGCGGTGGTGGTATCTCGTGGTCGTCACGGTGCTTCTGGGGATACTCATGGTCGGCGACCCGGGGCGCATCGACAAGCAATCAGGCTGGCTGCGTGCCATGACCATCTTCCTCATCGTCGTGATCTCGGCGGACAACCTTGTCCAGGGCGGTAGATTGGTCGTCAGCATTCTCAGCACGAGACCCTTTACCCAAAATGCCAATCAACTGCTCATCGCGGGAGGCGCGATTTGGCTTTCTAACGTGATTGCGTTCGCGTTGTGGTACTGGGAGGCCGATCGGGGCGGCGCAGCCGCAAGGGCGCGTGGCACAACGGCTCTGCCGGCATTCATCTTTCCTGAAATGCTCAATCCACTGTTCGTCGAAGAAGGCTGGTATCCGAAGTTCGTCGACTATTTCCACCTCTCGTTCACCGCCGCAACTGCGTTCAGCCCAACGGATGTATCCGCCATCAAGCCGTGGGCCAAGCTGTCGATGATGCTGGAGGAGATTCTCTCTCTTACCGTCGCCATTCTCGTCGTCGCACGTGCGGTGAACATTCTCAAGTAGGCGCAGTCCGTCAATTGTCCCGGTAGGTTTGGTGGGCCAGAACGGGCGTCGGCTAGGGTCGATGCAGTTCAACATGGCGCCGGGCGGAGTGGGGAGCGCACGCGACGTCGACGCGGGTTCCACTGGAGGTAGACGATGACGGTAGAGAGTGACGTCGCCAGCTTTCGCACAACACGCGAGCTCCGAAGGCTTTCCACCTACGGAAGGGCGCAGAGGGGAAGGAACGCTCGTCGCGAGGTTCCATTGTCGGACCATGCCCGATGGAGTCCCTCGGCCGACCGCGTGGCGCCGGTCGACCTGTTGGAGGAGCAGGCGCTGACCCGAGTGGCCGAGCTGGTACCCATTCGGTACGGGCGGATGTTGGTCTCGCCGTTCTCCTATTTCAGAGGCGCCGCACTCCCCATGGCGGCAGACCTGGCCACCACCCCGGTCTCGGGAATTGAAGTGCAACTCTGCGGCGACGCACACATGTCGAATTTCGGCATATTCGGCTCTCCGGAGCGTCATCTCATATTCGACCTGAATGACTTCGACGAGACCGCCCCGGGGCCGTGGGAGTGGGATGTCAAGAGGCTGGCCGCGAGCATTGAGATAGCGGGTCGAGAGAACGGCTATTCCCAGAAAGTCCGGGAACGGATCGTTCGTCATGCCATGCGCTCCTACCGCGAAACGATGCAGGAGCTTGCAAGCGTTTCGATGTTGTCGGTGTGGTACGCACATCTGAACGTCGAACAGATTTTGCCGCGCTTCAGTGCACTGTTGCATCCCAAGAAGACGCCCAACGTATGGAAGGCGATAAACAAGGCGCGGGCGCACGACAGTCACCAGGCCTTTAGCAAGCTCTGTTACGACCAAGACGGCGAGACCAAAATCATCCATGACCCTCCGTTGATCGTTCCCGTCGAACATTTCATCGAAGGGGTGGATCCTCGCGTCACGGCAGAGGCACTGGCCGGGATCTTGCGCTCTTATACGGACACGTTGGAACCGGACCTTCGCCATCTCCTGGCGCAACACGAGTACGCGCACATGGCACGCAAAGTCGTTGGCGTCGGAAGCGTCGGCACCGAAGCTTGGATCGCGCTCTTTCTTTCCCTCGAGGACGACTCGCCCCTCTTCTTGCAAGTGAAGGAGGCACAGCCTTCGGTTCTGGAGCGGTTCACGACTGCGAGCGAATTCTCGAATCGCGGAGAGCGTGTGGTCAGGGGGCAGCGCCTCATGCAGGCCGCAAGCGACATCTTTCTCGGTTGGATCACGTTCGCGTGGAACGGCAGCGAACGGGACTACTACTTCAGGCAGCTCCGGGACTGGAAGGGCTCAGTCGACGTCGAGGGAATGACGCCTGCCGGAATGGATGTGTGGGGGAGGATGTGCGGATGGACCCTGGCAAGAGCCCATGCTCGGACGGGCGACCGGGTCGCCATCGCCTCCTACTTGGGAAAGTCTGAGCGCTTCGAACTCGCGCTGACGGAATTTCGCGACGGCGTACGCCGATCAGAACGAACGGGACTTCAACGCGCTGGTGGACGCCGTGGCCAGTGGGAGGATCGTGGCCTACACCGGGGTCTGACGGCCTTCCCCCTGCCTGCTCACACCACTGCTGGCGGTGGCGCGGCAGAGACCCCTTCATTCGGAGTTGTCGGATGACCCCGGTACCGGATCCGGAAGACTCCGTAGGCGATCGGCCCGGCGGCAAGCGGAACCCAGTACGAGGCCAGTCGGTAGGCCAGCGTCGCAAGGACAGCGTCACTCGAGTTGACGCCGGCCAGCACCAGGAGCCCGGTCAGACTTGCCTCGACGATGCCCAGACCACCTGGCGTAATGGGAATCATGCCGACGATGCCGGCGACCGCGTAGGCCACCAGGACCAACGACGGTCGTGGATTGCTCCCGGTGGCGCGCAGTGCGGCGAGCAGGCAGAGATAGTCGAGGGCGAGCCGTCCGGCCGAGAGAAGGACGGCCTGCCACCACTGCTTACCCAGGACGCCCCGAATGAGGTTGCGTTGGTGCAACAGGGTCTCGTCCAAGTCGGTGAGCGGCGGGCGCTTGCGCAGCACCAAGTTCCGGATTCTCTGGGCCACGCGCCCCGACCATCGGAGGGGGGCATCGGTGGCCAGAACGACGGCACCGAATCCCGCGAAGACGATGAATCCGATCGCGCCGAGGATCGCTGCGTTGACCAACCCCCGGCTGGTCGTAGGGGCTCCGATCAGGATGACCGGGAGAGCAAAGAGCGGGAGTGCCAGGAGTCCACCTACACCCAGCAGTGAGAACGCCGTGAGGCCACCCACCGTGGATCCGGTGTCCTGACCGCTTGCGGCCAACATGCGGAACTGCACCGCAGCGCCCATGGCAGCACCGCCAGGCATGATCAGGCTGACGGCGTTGCTGGCCAGTTAGGAGGTGACCACCGGGAACCAGGCCTTGGTCCGGAGGGCCAGGCGCTGCAACGCGAACGTGCATGTGAAGTGACCGATCTCGAACACGACAGCAAGCGCGAACCACACGGGATGAAGGGTGGACAACCGTGGCCACGATGCCAGCACCTCGGTGATCGAAGGAAAGACCAAGTAGATGGCAACGCCCGCGATTGCCACCACGACGGCGTTCTTGACGACCTTCTTCCAGGCCAAGGGGTGGCCCTTCTGATCGTCGACCTTCGTGGCGAACGACGGCTTGCTCGGAATGGTCGGTCCGTCACTCATGTCACTCCGGGGGCGTGGCTCGGCTGCGGAGACTGGTGATGGCGTGACCCCCTTCCCTCGGCGCTCGACGTTAGATGTACTCGCGCCGGCGGAGCCATAAGAGGCAGAACCATCCCCATATCGGTGGGAGGTAGGCGGTGAACAGACGCTGGACGAAGACGGCCGCGGTGGCGTCGCTCTCGCTGATCCCGGCCGCGGTGAGGCCCAAAATGAGCCCCGCTTCGACGACGCCCACCCCACCCGGTATCGGTGCGACGCCGCCGATCATCGAGGCCAGGGTGATCACGACGATCAGGGTGGCCAGACTGAGGTGGTCGCCGAAGGCGCGTAGCGACGCGGCGAGGGCCAGGGCCACCGCCAGTTGGCCGAAGACAGCGCCACCCACCAGTTGCACCACTTTGAGGGGGGAGGAGGCCACCGACCGAATGTTCTCCCATGCATCCAGGATTCTCGGGCGCAACTTTGCGCCGGCAAACCGCCGCAGCTTGGGTACCGCGAGCAGCACGCCGGCGACGACGAACACGACGACCACGACCACCAGGATCAACCACACCGTGTTGGAGTTGCCACCCTCGTCGGGTTCGGCGAAGTTGATGGCGCTCCAGGCCAGCGGCAGGGAGATCGCGAACAGCAGGCCTTTGACAATCCAGCTGGCGGCGGTGACCACCGCGCTGGAGCTGACCGCCAATGAGGCGTTGTAACCCTGCTGCTGAAAGAAGCGCACCCGTGTCGCAAAGATCATTGCCGTTCCGCCCGCGATTCCGCTGAAGCTGTTGCCCACCTCCAGCGCAAGGACCCGGACGAACTGGAGCGCACCGGCCACGCTGCCCATATCCTCAACCGCCGTTCCGACGTAGGCGGCGTTGGCCAACAAGAAGACGGCGGCCACCCAGATCCAATCGGCCCCGATGATGGTGTCGAAGGAGCTGGTGACATCGATCAGAACACCGATCAACGCCCAGCCCCCGATCATCGTCCCGACGACCAGCACGAGGTTGGCGATGCTTATGCGCCGGGGCTCGACCAGCTTCGGCACCTCGATCGACTTGGCGGTCGCAGCCTTCTCCCGGACTTGATCGAGCAAGCCCTTGTGGCCTCGGAGCGACCGAACGAGCACAGGGTCGAGTCCGGCATTGCGGAGATGCCGGAGCGCCGGGCCGAGGACGTCGGCGCTCAGACAGCGGGCCGCCGACGCGGCAGCACGATCCGCTCCCACCACCAGGGCTACCGCCGCCATGGCGCCGGCAACGTCCGCTGCGAGCCGTTCGTCGCTCGCGCCAGCTGACGCGCTGCGGAAGTTGACCAGGGAGGCAGTCTCGGTTGCTGGATCGAACAGCACGGTCTCTCCGCTGATCTCACCGTGCGCCAGCCGCGCTCCCCGGAGCACCATCAGCTGCTCGAAGAGTGCGTCGAGCAAGCGGTCCGTCACCTTCTCCGGCGGAACGACGGACAACCGATCCCCGTCAGGAAGCAGGCAGACCAGCAGTGCGTCGCCTGACGGGCCGGTCCGGCCCGCCTGCACCACCTGAGGAACGGCAGCCCCGACCTGGCCGGCCCACATCGTGAGGTAGGCCTCGCGTTCCACCTGCTGCAGACGCGTCAGGGTGAGGGTTGGGCCCGAGTCCCGATAGAGCAGAAAACGACCGATCTTCGAGAGGAGTTTGGCGTCGGCGGCGTCGCGCCCGTAGACCGAGACGGCAAGGCGGGACGCAGACCCGCTCGTTGCCGATGCGAGGCGGGCGCTGTACTGCGCAACCCCCCATCCCTGAGCTCCTGACGGCCGTACGTCGAGGGCGGCGACGCCGAGCTCTTGCAGGAGCAGCACGACGTCGTCGGTCGAAGGGAGTCCCAGAGGCGATCCGAACACCAAGTGGACGATGGCGGTGACACCCCAGCCGATGGCCATGCTCCCCAGGACGTTGAGCGGCAATCCGTGTCCGCCGACGACTGCAGCCAGGGCCACCAACACGACAAAGGCCTCCACGAATCGCTGCACTGTTCGGGCCAGATAGGGAAGGCTGGCGGTGGCGACCGCCATGAAGGCGGCTATCTGGAACACCGGGAAATGGACGCTGTAACCGTGGATCGCCGTTCCTGGACCGCGACCGCCGTCAGTGCCGAGCACAAGCACCAACAACCCGGACACCGCTGCCGTCCCGATCACGCTCAGACCGATGTCACGCGCTACTTCCAGGCGTCGCGCGACGACCGCCAGCACCACAAGAACTGCCGTGACACCGAAAGCGCCGGCGTCGTAGACGAGGGTCACCAGCCAGCTGATACTCGCCGGCGGTGGATGCACCACCTGCGCGATAACCCTGTCCACTCTGTAGCCGTATCTGATGATCAGCAGGCAGACCAGCAGAGCCGTCACGGCGGCGACCAGCCTGAGGCCGTCGCTCCCGCGCCGGCGACGAATGCCGTTGCCCACCGGGGCGAAGGCCACCGAGCGCCACCGATACCGCCAAGAGATCGCGGGGGGTGCGACGTCCGCCACAGCCGATCCGGCGTTCAAGCTCACGGTCCCTCCATCGCCCCAGCTGGCGGCCTTCGTCCTCGACCGCATGGAGGATAGCGAAGAAGCTGCCTCGCAACTGTGCTCAGATTTTGGATTTGGTGTCCTCGGTCGGCCAATGGCACGACCCGGAGTGTCACCGCTCCTGCGCTTCCTGCCCGGGCGGTTCACCGGCTACGGTGCCGCACATGACCCCCCAGCCGGCGATCATCGAAGTTGCCATAAACGGGGCGACCACCAAGGAGCGCAACCGGAACGTGCCGCGCACGCCCGACGAGATCGCGACTGACGCGCTCGCCTGCATTGAGGCTGGTGCTGCCATCATCCACAACCATATTGACCTGACGGGGATCAGCGAGGCAGCGGCGGCGGAACGATACCTCGAGGCGTGGCGGGTGGTGCTCGCCGAACGACCTGATGCGTTGTGGTACCCCACGGTCCACTTCGGTACGACGATGAGCCTCGAACACCTCATGCCGATTGCGGCGAGTGGACTCCTGCGACTCGGCTTGACGGATCCGGGGTCGGTCAACCTCGGCCGGCTTGACGATAAGAATGTGCCGGTCGGCGGGTTGGTGTACGCCAATTCCTTTGATGACATCGCCCGAAGCTTCGAGATCTGCAGGGAACTGCAGCTTGGTCCCAGCCTTGCCATCTACGAGCCGGGTTTCCTGCCGCGCCACCCTCGCCTACTGGCGAGCCGGACGCCTCCCTCAAGGCGCAATGTTGAAGCTGTACTTCTCGGCCGAGGAGGGCCCGCTCGGCGGCCCGTTCGGTCTCCCTCCGACTGCGAAAGCCCTCGACGCGTACCTCGAGTTGCTCGAAGGATGCGATCTCCCGTGGGCTGTGTCGGCCCACGGGAGCGATGTCGTCAGGACCGAGGTTGCTCCCCTCGCACTTGCGCTCGGCGGCCATCTTCACATTGGTCTCGAGTTCTACGGTGGCGAGCGCACACCGACCAACGTCGAACTGGTCGTCGAGGCGGTCGAGCTCTGCGAGAAGTCGGCGAGACCGGTGGCCACGCCCGACCAAGCAGCAGCGATCATGCGCCTCCCCCGCCCCCGCCCGTAGGGAAACGCCTCGGGACCCTTTCCGGCGCCGACATCGAGTGACGTTTCCGAAAGCGCCTCCATCTTCTTCGGGCGTTACGCTCCCGGGATGAACGGACGGAGCACGCGCCCTCAGCGGCCACGACTTCCATCTCACCTACCGATCTTGGCCGAGGCTGTCCGCACTGACGACGTGGAATTCTTCCAGCTCACGATCCAGGGTGACTTCTCAGATCAGCGTTGCCAGGGAATGACCGTGGAGGAAGCGCACATTCTTCACGCCTCCTTCGTCGGAACGGACCTACGTCGACTACGGCTCGTCGACGTCCTGGTCGAGGGGGCGAACTTTTCGGGGGCGGATATGGAAGAGGCTTCGTTCAGCCGAGTCGAATTCATCGACTGTCGAATGTCCGGAGCGCTGATCCCACGGTCCCGGCTGCAGGATGTGACCTTCACCGGTTGCAAGCTCGATGGCGCCAATTTCCGGATGGGCGAGGCTGAGCGCATCCTCTTCGATCAGGTGAACTTGCGCGGTACCGAGTTCTCCGCTGGTCGCTTCACCTCGGCGTGTTTCTACGACTGCGACCTGAGCGAAGCCGAGTTTTCCCAAGCCGCACTCCCGGGTGCTCGATTCCACGGCTCGTCGTTGACTGACATCAAGGGTGCCGAATACCTGAGGGATGTCGTCATCGACAGTGCGCAGGTGCTACCGCTGGCACTTCGGGTGTTCTCCGGCTTGGGCATTCGCGTCGACGACGAACGCGAGATCACTGAGCCCTGACCGATCTACGAGGGCACCCGACTCGGCTCCCGACGAGCATTCCAGAGTTGCAAAGGACTCCGACGTCGTCGATCAAGAAGAACTCTCAGGAACGAATCGAAATCAAACTAACTGCAAATCGGCCGACTCAATGAGGACCAGGGTCTCAGTTGGCAGCGCATGCCATCATGTGAACGTGAGCGGGCGCGGAGATCCCTACTATCGCCATGACCTCGCACTGGTGCACCACCGGGGATTCGCGTTCCACGCATCCGCGTGCGCCCCTGGGATCATCGACCTACTCGCACCGGTGCTTGCGAACCGCGGCCTTGTGCTCGAAGTCGGATGCGGAACCGGACTGCTCACCAAGGAGCTGATTGAGGCGGGTCACCGGGTCATCGCCACCGACGCCTCGCCGGCAATGCTCGAGATAGCCCGCTCCGTCATAGGTGATCATGCCGAAGAGCTCCGCCAGTTGACGCTGCCCGACGACACCCTGCCCGAGGTAGACGCAATCGTGGCCGTCGGCCACCCGATCAGCTACTTGCCAGATGCCGAGGCGGTCGACCGTGCCCTGATCGCCATGGCGCGAGCGCTTCGACCTGGTGGATTGCTCGCTATCGACATCTGCGACCTGGCATGGGGCGAGGCTCGCCAGAATGAACCCAATTTAGCAAGAGCAGGGCCTGATTGGGCGATCATCACCGAGTTCTCGGTGCCGACGCCCGATCGCTTCATCCGCGATATGACAACCTTCGTGGCCAACGGGGACGACTCGTGGCACCGCGAGACCGAGCACCACGAGAACGTGCTCGTCGACACCGCCCGCATCCCCGCCCTCCTCCGCTCCCATGGTGTGGTGGCACGCGTGGGTGATGGGTTCGGGGCTGAAACCCTTCCGGAGGGACTCCGGGTGATCATCGGGCACCGGTTGGCCTAGATGCGGGCGTCCCGTTGCGGGACGTCCAACTCGCGGCTCGGCACGCCGATCCGAGGACAACGACGATCTATGACCGCAGGCGGGAGAACTTCGACCCCCATGCCGCGTACGTCGTCGTGGCGTTCGTGGCCGGTGGTTAGGGTGCCTTCGCCCCCAGCTTGAGTCCCTGGTGTTCGGCCAAAGCGGTTGCGACCTCCTCGAGCGTGCGCCCGGTCCGCTCCGAAGCGACCCTGGCGTATGCCACCAGGGCGTAGAAGGCATACCTCCACATGTCTTCGACGCCCCACCCATTGGCCTCGTCGAGCAGGTCGGGATAGATCCCGGCCCTGATCATGGCCGCAGCCGTCAACGCGTAGTGACTCTTGTGCTGCTGCAACTTGCCGCTGAACTCGTACTCGGGGAGATAGCGCTCCCGGATCCCCTCATATTCGATCGGTTCGACCTGGTTCACCCCCGACTCAGCGATGGCGTCGGCGGCAAGTTCGAGAAAGACTTCTGCCGGAAAGGTGTTGTTGGGAACATGAAGCTCACCGAGCCGGTCAGTGATCGAATCGTGACTCTCCCCCGACACGAGGCCGAGTAGGGCCAGACGAACCGCGTCCATGTGATCTGTGTCAGTCGGTCCGGCGTGAGCGGCCGTAGCACGCAAGGCTAGACGCGCCATTTCTGTGCGACCATGAGACATTCGCACTGCCTCAATACCGTCACTATTTGGGGATACCCCCCATTGGACGAAGGGGTTCCCCTCGACGGAGCACTTTGGTGCGGCCCCAGACTTACGGCAACGGGGCTTGGCTTCTACCGATCCGGTTGTTCAGAGCCCATTGTTGTCGAGCCAATCGAGAACCGCCTCGGCAACGTCCTTCCAGCCACTGTCGATGGTGAGTGAGTGGCCCCGATCTTCGAACTCGACCAGGTTGGTCTTCGCCGGGGAGTGCCGGTACTGCTTGAGTGTCGACTTGGTGATGGCTTCGGGGACAGTGTGGTCTTTGCCGCCCATAGTGAGCAAAAGTGGACCTCGGTCCGGGTTGTCGGTGTCAACCTTGTCTGGGGAATGGGGCGAGAGGCTGGCTGCCGCGGCCTCGAAGAGTGGCCGTCCGGGAGAAGGAACAGCCCATCTCTCATAGAGTTCGTTGGATTCCTCCTCGGAGAGAGCGTTGCCGAAGCTCGAGCGGAACTGCTTGGCGGTGAGGGACACCGCCTTGTGCTTGTTGGCCGGGTTCTTGAACACGGGCAACGTGGCGTGCAGTGCGGAGAGCGGGAGCCGCAGTACGCCCTTGATCTGAGCAGCATCGATGCCGATGGCAGCCGCTCCCTTGTTCATGCCCAGCAGTTTCTCGGCGATCATGCCCCCAAAGGAATGTCCGATGAGAATGGGTGAGGCGGGTAGGGCATCGATGATGGCGGCATAGTGGTCGGTCACGTCGTCTATGCCCTTGTCGGCCACCGTGTCTGGGTTGGCACGGGCCAGTTCAACGGTTTCCTGGTCACCAGGCCAGCCCGGAGCCATGGTGTCATAACCGGCGTTACCGAAGAGGTCCTCCCACGGCCCCCAGGAACTCGCGTGGAGCCACAGGCCGTGGATGAAGACCACCGGGTTCCCTTTTTGTGCCATCTCAACCTCGCTATTCGACGAAACAGTCGTGAGACGGAATCATGCCAGTTCCACCCGAGCTTCGCCTGAGTTGATCCCCACGGTCGGACCCTTCGCCGGTCGGACGGTTCGAAGTGTCGGCCAACCCCGGTCCACAAGTGTCCCGCTCCCGGCGTTATACAGGCACCCAATCATGCGACATATGTCTCCCCATGTGCGACCATCAAAGCATCTCTGTCACGCAAGTCTCCGAAGTCCAAGCCTGATCGACGGAGACACTCAGCAGCCTTTTCGGCATCGACACTTTCGGGCTGATCCGACCCGCGGCCTGCAGCGTCCGTTGTTCCCTACCGCTTGATCTCGACCAGCAGCACCCACACGTTGAGCGAAGCCGAAACGAAGGCGAACAAGATCCCAGCCAATACCCAGTAGAGCCCTCCTCCAGCGCGTGCGGTCAGACTCAGGCCACCCACCACCAGGGCGACACTGGGCAAGAGCAGTGTGGCCAAGTGTTCGATCCGCCATGATGTTGGTTCGTCGGTACGTCTTTTTCCAAGGGAGACCCAGACGGCCTGAGCGGCGGCGACAGCAGCGACGACAGCGACCTCCACACCAAGGACGCGAATGCTTTGCCCCGGCGCCAAGGCGAACCCAGACACGACCAGAGCACTGACCAACAAACCGAGCGTTGCCGCCGCTCTGCCCGGTAGCTGAGAGTCCGGGCTCAGGCCATGCGGTCCATGGGTATCGAGGGACGTCTCGTAGGGGCTGTTCTCAAATCCAGCTCCTACGTTCGCTTCGTCCGATCTGCCACCTGGAGCCTGCCTCAGCCCCAAACAACTTGACCATGACAGGGGACTATTTGGTGCGCGAGAGTTCCCTGGAGTGAGCCAGGACAACCACGAGGGCACGGACGGAGATACCAGTGGATTGACCTCTGGCGAGATCGATCCGAACCGTTCGAGACTGGGGAACTGGTTCCACCGGCTCGCTGATTCAGTGCAGGCCCGAGCGGACCGCGTACGTCTGCGTCTCGCGCCCTTTCGAGCACATTCGGGTGGTGAGTGTCCTCCTCCATACGTACGACACCGATCGCGAGTCGGGCGGAGCTGTGCTTGGTTCGGCGATCGCCTTCAGGCTCTTCTTGTTCTTCATCCCCTTACTGCTCGTCTTTGCCGGAATCGCCGGATTCTTGTCGGGGTTTGTCGATCCGGCCGACGTCCCACACGGACTCGGAGTCTCAGGTGCGCTGGCCAAGGACGTGAGTTACGCCTTCTCGCAGCCAGACTTGACCCGAGGCGTTGCCCTGGGCTTCGGCCTTGCAGGAACCGTGACGGCGGGGCGATCGCTGGGTCGAAGTCTGTTCACCGCGAGTTCCCTGGCGTGGGGGGTGCCGCTTACGCGTCGAGCCTCGTTGCGTTCCGCCGCAGCCGTCGCCGGTGTGATCGTCGGAATGGCGCTCGCCGCCGTCTTGATCAACAAGGTGCGCCTCCACTACGGGGTTGCTGCGGCAGGAGTTGCCTTTGTGCCAGCGGCGCTGCTCTTTAGCCTTGGCTGGCTCCTCGTCCTCATCCTCTTGCCGCGGCGGACCGAAGATCCCGGAACGGTGCTTCCGGGTGCCGTAGTGATGGGCGTCGTGTTGGCGATCCTGCAGGCGGTCAGCGAGCTGTATCTCCCAGACCGCTTTCACCGGGCGAGCCAGCTCTATGGCGCCATCGGAACCACACTGGTGATCCTTGCCTGGTTCTTCATCCTCGGACGAGTCTGTGTTCTCAGCATCGAACTCAACGCTGCGATCTTTCGGACCTACGGCAGCATTTCTCGGTTGGTCTTCTCACTGCCCGTAGTGCGTCTTGTACCCCGCCATTCTCCGAAACTGAGACGGTACTTCGATTTGGACGGGCCCGACGATCGTGACGGCTGAAGGAAGCTCACCGATCCGTCATGGGCAAGCCGGAACCCGCGAGAGTTCGGTGATGCTGAGCCTGTCGACGGCGGCATAGCTTCGATACATCGGACTGTCGCTTCTCCTCACTGGTGGCGACCACGCCTCCGAACCGCCCCGAGCACTGCGATAGGTGGCCATTTCATATGGGCCATCTGATCACCCCCCATCATTGCGCGTTGCGATTAGGGCAATGACTGGGCAGGAGGTAAATATGCCTCACGGTGGGTCAAATCGGTTAATACATTTGAGGGCAGCGCGGTCACGTGAGGCCCGGATCTTGGACTCCAAGGTTGCCCTCGGGCATACGCCCATAACCGGCGGTGTGGGACGTGTGGGCGATCACTGAAAGTCGCGATCGGCGATCAACGAAAGTCGCGTTCTGAACTGAGCCTGTAGCGCTCCTCCAACGGGTATCCACCACCGACGGTGGCGGCTCCTCCAGCCTCTCGGGCAACCACGCACCGAGAGCCGGAGGAAGCCACCGACATGTTGACCCAGGAGGAGTACATGGACGTACTTGGCATGAGACGCCAAGGCTGGAGCATCAACGAGATCGCCCGTGATCTCGGGTATCACCCCGCCACGGTGTCCAAGTGGCTGAAGGCCGGTGGGCCGCCGGCGGCCCGGGCACTGCCGGTGTCCGAACGGGTGGTCGATGCACGCTGGGGCAGAAGGATCGCCGAGCTGATCGAGCCCCCGTCGCGCCTCTTGTCGACGAGCGTGTTCGAGATCATCTCGGCCGAAGGGTTCGCCGGTTCCTACCCCTCGGTGGTCCGGGCGGTGCGGGACCTGCGCGGGCCCGCGGTTTCGCCCGGCCCCCCAGGTGTCGGTGCCCATCGAGACAGCACCCGGCGAGGAATGTCCAGTTCGACTTCTCGGACTGCGCCGACCGTGGCCGCGACTGGGGCATCTCCGACGTCGCTGTGGTGCTTCGGGGCCGTGGCGTGCTGGAGCCGGTATCTGTTCTGGTGGTTCACCACTCGGTCGACCGCCAGCACACCTTCGAAGGACTGGTGCGTGCCTTCGAAGCCCTGGGCGGGGTGACCCAGGTGGCCCGCACGGACCGCATGGGAGCGCTCGGGACCTCCCAGGGCCGCCGGTTCTCCTGCACCCGCCGACGCTCGAGTTCGCCACCGCCTTGGGCACCGAGGTCAAGGCCTGCCAGGCCGGCGACGCCAAACGCAAAGGCAAGATCGAGCGCCCCTTCCGGGGACTCGAGGCGTCGTTCCTCGAAGAGCTGGCCGTCCTCGGCCCGCCCGCCAGCATCGCCGAGCTCAACGCACTGGGCCGGGTCTGGCTGGCCGAGCGGGTGAACGGCCGGGTGCACTCGGTGACCAAGGAGCGCCCGCTCGATCGCCTGGGCGCCGAGCAGCGCTTCTTGTCGCCCCTGCCGGCCCGACGCTTCGACACGGCTTATGCCGAACCGCGCCGGGTCCACATCGCGGTGCCCCTCATCGAGTGGGACGCCGTGCGCTACTCGGTGCCACCGGCGTGCCTCGGGCAAAAGGTGGGGTGCCGGGTGGAGGTGGACTCGGGCCTCCTCGAGATCACCTGGGGCGCGATGGTCGTCGGCACCCATCGTCTTGTCGACGCACCGCACGACGACGTCTGGGACCCGATCCACCGCGTCGACGCCGAGGCGGCCGCCCTCGGGCGCACCCGCACGCCCTTGCGCCTCGTCCCCGGTTCGGCCCTCCCGCGTCCGGCCGCACCCCTGCCGACTACGACGTGGACGCCCCCGACCTCGAGGCCCGCTACGGGGAGGCGCAATGAGCGGTCCCTACGAACGGCTCAAAGACGACCTCGGCTACCTCCAGCTCGCCCGGGCCCAAGAGTGCTTCGCCCCCTTGGCCGAAGTGGCCAAGGCCGAGGAGTGGAGCCACGTCGAGTACCTGGCGCAGGTCATGGCCGAGCAGGCGGCGGCCACCATCAACCGCCGCCTTTCGGCCCGGCTGCGTTATGCCCGCTTTCCCTACTACCGCACGCTCGGCGACTTCGACTTCGAGTTCCAGCCGAGCATCGACCGCAAGCTGGTCGACGACCTGGCCAGCCTGCGCTTCATCGGGGAGAACCGCCCCGTGGTGTTTTTGGGCCAGCCCGGGTGCGGCAAGACGCACCTGGCCGTGGCCTTGGCTATCGCGGCGGTCGAGGCCGGCTACCGGGGCTACTTCTCCACCGCGGACGACATGGTGCGCACTTTGGTGGCGGCGCGCCGGGAGGGGACCTTCGTCACCAAGCTGCGTGCCTTCACCGCACCGAGCGTCCTCGTGATCGACGACGTGGGTCTTCTGCCGATTGACGCCGAGGGGGCGGGGGTGTTCTTCAACGTGGTCAACGCCCGCTACCAAAACGGCCACCCGACACTGGTGACGACCAATCGTGGTCTGCCGAAAGCGCACACGTTCGGGCGAACCTGTGCAAGGTGACGCCTGAAGTTCACAGGTTCGGACCGCTGGAACTTCCAGCCAAGAGGACTGCGTTCACGTCGTCGCTGACGTAAGTAGCCAGTCCGTCGGCGTTCATGCCCAGGACCTCGGCTGCAACCTTGGGATCGAGTCGGTTCACCAGGTCGAGTATCCGGGTCTGGCGCAGCGCTTTGGTGCGCACGCCAGCCGGGTCGAGAACGTGGGTGATGTAGGCAGGCGATGCCGGACAGCTGCGGGTCTTGGTGGCCCGTGTGACGATTACGTGGGGGTTCTCGGTGCTCAAGGTCTCCCGATGGGCGAGGGCGCGTCTGAGAACCGATTCGGTCACCGGATCGATTGGAACTGGATGGGGACGCTCGCCGAAACAGATGGTCCGATGACACCAGTCGATGTCGCTGAGTGTGAGCGATCGCACCTCGGCGTTGGACGCGGCGTGTAGGAGCGCCAGCACGCCGACGAAGGCCTCGCTCGGTTCGACCGTTTCGTTGTCACTCGTCCAGCGACGAAAGAGTTGGCGCTGGCGCTGGGCCGTGAGCACTTCACCCTTGAACGGCGAACGCTTTGTCAGCGGCACGCCAGCCGTCGGGTCGACGAGGACCAGCTTGCGTTTGCGGGCGAATCGGAAAAAGGAGCGGAGGCCCCCGAGCCGCCTCGACCGGTTACGTGGTTGCCGGAGGAGGAAAGACTCGACGTCACCGATCCCCACCATGGACCAGTGTTCCTTCTTGCGGTCCGGCAAGAAGGAACAGGGCAAAGTCTCGAACGATGGCAAGAGAGCTTTCGATAGTGACGTCGCTCCTCGCATGGGTGCCGACGCGACGTGCCCGTTGCTGGGCTGCCACCATCTCGGCGGCGTAGTCAGCGACCTGAGGGCGTAGTGATTCGGGAACGGCTGCCACCCGTCGGTCCCGCCGACCTTTGGCCAGATGGGCCCCCTGGTCCAGTCCGAATGCCAGACCATCCCCGACGAAGAAGTCTTCGAGCGTTCGGGCCAGGGATCCGGCGGACCTGCCGGGACACCTGGACCTCTCGAGGATCGCCTGGGGATGGTTGGATTCACCGTCGGTGAGAAGTCGTCCCACAGCGGTGAGCATGACGCATACCCGGGCCCCGCAGTGGCGCTGAACGGCGTACTCGACAAAGTCCGGTAACCACTGGGGCGGGTCGAACAGTTCGGCCATCAGGTTGTCGACACGCCGAAACGGTCTGTCAGGGTGGCGCTGCCAGCAGTTGCTGCACATGCCGTTGCCAACCTTGCGGCGCAGTTCTCCGCATATCGTGCACGGTCTCGGGATGAGCGGCGGGTTCGGGCTCCGAGAGCACAGACCGCACCATCCGGTGGCCTCTCGAATGTGACCGAGCCGGCCACATCGACCACAGAGCGACTTGCTCTGCTCAACCTCGAAGCGCCGGCGACAGAGGTGACACCGTGTGGCTGTTGGACTGCGGACGGCGTGTCCACAGTCCACGCAGGTTCTGGCGCAGCGGACGCAACGTCCGCTGAGAGCGTCCAGCCGGAGGAATCGGCTACACACCGGGCACGAAGACCGCAGGGAGGCCTCCCGGTCGGCCGCCCGGCAGCGAAAGCAGATGACGGCGTCCTTGAATCCCACCCCTCGGCCGCAGCGCTCGCAGTCAGTGAGTCTCATAGCGGCGGCATGGAGCGTCCGCGGAGAGCCGACGCCGCCTGCTTGGGAACCTTGGTCGGCTTGGGTTTCGACTCGACAGGCGTGGTGTCCACCTCGAAGAGGTCATTTGGCGTGCAGTCGAGGGCCGTGCACAGAGCACCGAGAGTCGACAACTTGACTTGGGACGGTTGCTTGGTGAGTAGCGCCGAGACCGACGCGGCCGACATCTGGTGGCCAGCGCGCTCAACAAGGAGGCGGCGCAACTCCGCACCGGTCCAGACTTCTTTCTGCGCCGCCGCCATCCGCAGCCGCCACTTCACGTTCATGGCCGTTCCTCCAGCTCCTCCAGGGTCTTTGATATTGCCCGGCGATATGCGTCTTCGATGAATGTGGCAGACGGAGTGACGTAACGCATGGTCGTCCCCACGTTCCAATGCCCGAGCATCTGCTGGATAGCAACTAGGTCGACTCCGCGTTCATAGTTGTGGGTGGCGCAGGCGTGGCGGAGTCCATGGGGGCTGAATCGCTCTTCGACCGGCGCACCCTCGATCTCTAGGAGATGGCGTAATCGGTTGCGGATCGTGCCGCGGTGGATAGGTCCACCCCCTTCGTCGCAGAAGAGAGCGTTGGACGTGCCGGGGAGCCGATGCCGGACGTCGTCTCCATACCAGTGAAGAATCAGGTCCAAGCTGTCGAGCATGGGCACCCAGCGGGGCCGCGGCCCCGACCCACGAGTGCCCTTCCCGAAGCGGACGTGGATCTTTCCGAATGGTCCACGCCCGAAGTGAAGGTCCTGCAGCTCGAGCGAGGCAGCCTCATCGGCACGCAAACCTGCGTGATACAAGGTGCGGAACAGTGCGTAATCCCTCCCGGCCGGTCCGAACTTGCGCGCGGTGGCGATCCGATCCCGCAGGAACTCGAAGAACTCCACCATCCTTTCGGGTGAGGGCGGCGGCCGGGTCGAAGTGGAGTCGTTGCCAACATGACGAGCGGCGTTGAACTCATCGAGGGGATCGCTGATCCGGACCCCAAATGTCGCCTCGATCTCAGCCGTCTTGCGGGCGACCAGGTAGCGGTGGAAATCCTTGAACGCTTGTACGTAACCGCGGCGCGTAGAAGGTGCCATCCCCTTGGTCACCAGCTCGGCAACCACCCGGTCGATGTCAGCCGGACTTGCTTCCCACGCGGGCATTCCGAGGAGACTGAGGAAGCGCTCGAGTACGCCGGTGGCGTTCTCGATGGTTATGTCGCTGAAGCCTCTCGCCGAACAAGACCCGACGAAACCATCGACGCACGCAGCCTGGAATGTCGGAGCGTCCAGGGAACTCGCTGGAACCTCGTTGCCGCCAGCGACCACTCGCAGATCCGCTCGTCCCACGTGCATACCTTCTTCCAGCCACGATTTGGAAGGTGACACCTAACAATGGCTCTATCTCACCTTGAAAAGCGTGGACCATGGAAAAGGCCGTCTTTGCCCAGCCAGCAGGGAAGATCTACGCCAATGAACCTATGCCAGTTCCAGTTTCGTGGGGCGAGGTGCTCGGCTCTGAACACCTCACCGGGGCGACCCTCGACCGCCTGACGCATCGCTGCCGGATCATCGCCACCAAGGGAACGCAAACCTAATCTTCAGCACCATCCTGCGGGTGAGCGCGGGAGATGCGGGGATCTACAGCCGTTCTGACGTGCGCCGTCGGGAACCTCGCCGGACCCCAGTGGACTCGAATGTGTCTAGTGATGAGGACCGCAATGTGTAGTGCGATGCGCCGCCGCTGTGAGAAGGATCAGGCACTGTCGACGATTTATAGAGCAAACAAGCCTTATAACTGGCGCTGTTCATCATGATCCGAGAGAAAGCGGCATACAATACTCGACATATGGAGCGAGAGCAATATAGAATCACCTCATGCGAGGGGAATCGTGAGCACAGCAGCTCGCCGCAAGGTGTTAGAGGATTCAGGATTGATGCATCTCGATCCCAGCCGGGTCACCGCGGTGCTGTTCGATGGCCGACATCCGTTCTTCCTCCCCGAGGACAAGGTGCAAGTCAAGTACGAGATGCTCCGGGCCCACCTTGTCGACGGCATGTCGGTCACTGCCGCCGCGGCGACGCATGGGTATTCCCGGGCCGCCTTCTATCTCGTGGCCACCTCGTTCAGCGAGGCGGGCATGGCCGGCCTGGTGGACGAACAGTCGCGGACGACGTGGACCGACAAAGCTCACACCCGAAATAGCGTCTTTCATTGCCGACGCCGACCTAACCCGGTCGGGGGCGGATCTCAGCGAGGACGTGGGCGAACGTTTTGGTGTAGTGCTGCACCGGCGCACGGTCGAGCGCGCGCTCGGTGAGATTGTTCTGGCCTGCTGGCGAAGCAGCCCAGGTCGACTACGAGTCACTGCGGGCATCGGCGTTGTCTGGTGTCCCGTTCCTCGGCGTCGCCGGCGGTCGGTTCGAGCGACGAGGATTGGCCGGTCTGGTGGAGTGGCCGGTCGCCGAGCCGGTGTTCTCGGCCCGTCTCTTCGGTGGTGTCCGTCCGCCGTGGACCCCGCAGGTCGATCCCCGTCTCGACGCCCTGGCCGCCGGCTACTCCCTGGTCCTGAGTGCGTCGACGCAGAACAGCCCCACCATCTTGGAGGCACACCAATGAGAGCAGCGATCTACGCCCGAGTGTCCACCCAGTCCCAAGAGCAAAGGGGCACCATCGGCTCGCAGCTGGCCGCCCTTCGAGAACGGGTCAGCGCCGAGGGCGACGAGTTGGTCAGTGAGTTCACCGACAATGGGCATTCGGGGCGCGGCTGGATCGTCCGGGCCTCGATGCCATGCGGGACGCGGCCGAGATCGGTCTCGTCGAAGTGGTGTGGTGTTTGTCGCCGGACCGGCTCGCTCGCATCTACGCCTATCAAGTCATCGTGCTCGACGAACTGGCTCGACACGGCGTCTCGGTTCGATTCGTCGACACGCCGGTCATCGATGACGACCCGCAAGCGAAACTGTTGACCCAAGTGCAGGGGGTGATCGCCGAATACGAACGGGCGAAGATAGCCGAGCGTTACCGACGAGGAAAGCTGTGGCGATCGCGTTCGGGCGAGGTACTCGCTTGGCGGGTCCCTTATGGCTATCGCCGAGTGCTTCGGTCCGCCGATGTCCCCGCCCACTTGGAGATCTACGAGCCCGAGGCGGAGGTAGTCCGAGCGCGTCTTCGACGACTACGTCACGGGGGGTCATTCCACCGCGAGGTCACCCGTCGCCTCAACGCCGATGCCGTCGCCTCACCGCGGGGAAACCCGGTGTGGGGCACGTCGACGATCGGTCGGCTTCTCCGCAACGAGGCCTACGTCGGTCGGGTCTTTTGGAACAAGACCGAAGCCGTCCCTGACCCCCGGCCCGGGCGAAAGAACCGTCAGGTGTCTCGGCCTCGAGAGGACTGGATCCAGATTTCGGTGCCGTCGATCATCGCCGACGATGTCTTCGAGTCCGCCCAGCAGGTCAGTCGGGACAACTCACAGTGGAGTCCGCGCAACCTCAGCACCCAAGCATGGATCCTGCGCGGCATGGTGCACTGCGGGGCGTGCGGCACCACGGTCAGTTGCAGCAAGATGCGTGGACGCAATGGCACCTTCCACCGTTACTACTACTGTCGGAACCACGACCCCCTCCGCGCCGGCGGCGAAGAGTTGCGCTGTTCTGAACGTCACATCCGCGCCGACGAGCTGGATGCGTTCGTCTTCGATCAAATCCGAGACGCTCTGCTCCGTCCGGACATGCTCGTGGCGGGTGACGTCGCGATGACCGCACGTCGGCCCGCACCCAACGACGAGATTCTCGACGCCCAACTGGCGCGGCTCGCTCGCCGATCCGATGCCGCCGGAGACGAACGTCGACGCGTGGCCGACCTCTACCAGGCTGGACTCCTCCAGCTCCCAGAGGTCCAACGCCGGGCGAAAGAACTCGATGCTCGTTCACGCCAGATCGACGCCCAGCGCCAGGCGCTCACCGACCAACGGGCCGAGCTGTCCGCCGACAATCGCCTCGTCCAGCGCATCGGCCTCTTCGCCGAGGACGTGCTCTCCGCCATTGATGGTCTTGACTTCGCCGCACGTCAGAAGCTCCTGCGCCTCGTGGTTGAAGAGGTCAAGGTCACAGGGTGGGACGTCGAGATCCATCTACGCATCCCGCTCGACAGCCCCCCAACGAGCAAGCCGCAGCGCCAGCCACGAGCCAGAGCATCCCGCCGGTCAGCCACCAAGGAGGCAGTGTCAAGCAATAACGGTTTGCGTTCCCTTGGTGAACATCGACGGCGACAGTTACCGCATGCGCAGTCACCGCGCTCGGGCCGAAGCCAGCCGCCGCGCCGTGGCCGGAACACCCCCTTCAATCAGCGCGACCCGAGAACCGCAATGACGATCGACTACCACGCCCGTCGACACGAAAAGGAGGTGGCCATCAGCAGCTGACTACACTCCAAACAAGCCCACCACTCCGATCAACATCTGGGGAATTTCAGTGATCGAGTCTGGGGAGAGTCCGGTGATCGTTACCAAGCGAGGCTCTTTAAGTCGCTCAGCGGATAGGTGCTGGCATAGGTGACCAACGGTTTCGCTAGTCGATGAGCTTGGCGGTGATGATTAAGGCAACCACCAGGGCGAATTGAGCCAGTCGGTGACCAGGTTGCGGTCGGTGTTGCGCCGGAGCTGGCCGTAGTTGGACAGCCATGAGTTGGTCCGTTCGACGGGCCAGCGCAGACCCATGGGTTTAGGATCGTGCCGCACCGGTTGCCTCGCCCTTCCACCTTGGTGACTGGCGTCGTCGAGGAGTCGTTCGGCCAATGGCGGGTAGCGCCGCGTCGTAGCCCCGGTCGAGCCAGAGGTCCCATTCGAAGAGCAGTCCACGCTCGCGACGTCGTCGAGCGTCGGGGCGAGCATGCGGACGTCGTTGCGGTTGGCGGGTCCGACCGCCCATCCAATGGGGATGCCGTGCGCTCGGTGGGATCGACCACTTCCATCCGAGCTTCCCGTTCGCCGGGCTCTTGCCGGTTCCCTCCCCACCACAAGGGCTTTGTGCACCGAGCCGTCGACCGCGACTTCGGGAGGTCGAGCCCGACACGCTGTCGAAGCCGGCCAGTGCCTCTCCGGAGAGGGCGTCGAAGACCCCCGCCCCGATCCATTCGTCTCGCCGCGGCCCGGCCGTCGTGTCGGAGACCACCCGGCCGGTGAGCCGCTCGGCGTCCTCCCACGAGCAGCCGGTGACCAGGCGAACCAGGATCACCTCGAAGCAGTCACGGTCGGACGCCTCGGTCGATGACATCCGAGCGGATGGCGGTCGACGGGACACCGGGATCAGGGGTTCGATGGCCGCCCAGAGCGCATCCTTCACTTCGGGGTCCAACGCGCGGATGATTTCGGGAACCTCCACTCGGTCGTTGGTGTTGGGGAGAACCCCAAGTCTCTTGGGGCCATCACCACGACCGGTGGATGGTTGTGCGCTCCGGCGTAAGAACTCCCTGGTCAACGTGGTGTCACCAAACCGTGCGGCCACTAAGTATTGAGTACACATCTTAAGTATTGAGTACCATCTGCGCGGACTGTCAACCACGTCCAGGATCATGACCGATTCGACGGGTGCCGACGTGCGTATGCCGCGCCGGCCAGCTCTGCCTGGTTGTAGACGACCCAGTCCTCAACGATTTGGGGGAGGTCTGACATCTGCGATGTCACGATGTAGAGACTTTGAGTCGGCACGCTCGCACCCAGCTCTACGAGGAGTGGACGCAACACCATCTCCGGCGCGAGGCTGTGAACCAGCGATCCACCGGTCATCACTGGGATTGCAATGGTGCCCCCTAGCCCGTTCGTGTCGTATCGGTCGAGGAACGCTTTCAACAAGCCCGTATAGGCGGCCTTGTAGGTCGGCGACGCAATGACCAAGAATTCGCTTCGCGAGACTTGATCCTTCAATGCATCCACTCGCGGGCTCTTCGGATCAAACAATTCACCAGCAATATCGATCAGATCGATGACCAAGCGACTGGTCTCGCCAACGATCACCCCGACCGTGTTCGCGACCGCCTCCGCAATCACCAGAGTTCTCGACTTCGGGTTGGGGTTGCCCACAACAATTGCCAGTTTCATACGAGATCAACTCTGCAGATTCTCACGAAACGTACGCCCACTATAATGCTCACGGTAGATTCCGCGCCGTTGCAACTCGGGCACTACGAACTCGACAAATCTGCTGAGGCTTCCGGGGCTCAAGGCGTGCGAGACGACAAAGCCATCGCAGCAGTCAGACTCAAGGCGATCCTGCATCTCGTCGGCAATCGACTCCGGTGTACCAACCAATCGCGGTGAAAGGTGGGTTGTGGCTTCCAGATGGGCTACCTCGCCAAGCGTTGCCTCCCGGCCATCCACTGTCACCGACAGCGTGTTTTGATAAGCACCCTCGACCAAAACACCGTCTTTTCCCAACGGCACTTGAGATATCGGCGTCTCCAGTGCGTCACCTCTCGAGATCGCGACCAAAAATGGTCGACAAATCGGCGAGGCCAGCGCGGCTGTCCGCTAGGCTGTCAAGTTGTGCTGCTCGCTCCTGGGCGAGGGCTTCGGTCTTGTCGACAAATACTTCGATGGCCGGCAAAATGAGACAGGATGCTGGTTTCCTGCCGTAAGTGTCCATTGTCCCTTTAATATCGCTGTAGAACGCTTGCGCTGCCGCCTTCTCGTATTGGAGGGTAAAGATTGCCTCAGCCCATCGCGCTGCGAACTGGCGACCCCGGGAGGATGCACCCGCCTGTAAGAATACTGGGTGACCCTGGGGGGAGCGAGGTGTCGCAAGGCCGCCGCGCAGCTTCACCTGCTTGCCTTCATACTCTATGTAATGCACCTTCGTGGGGTCCGCGAAACGGCCTGTTTCGCGACTTAACTCGAGCGCATCCTCGTCCCACGTCTCCCACAACGCCATGCAGGCTTCGACAACCTCGTCAGCATGGTCGTACCTGTCCTGCTTCCCCGGTAGCTCGGACATGCCAAAGTTGTGCGCCACAGCGGGCGTAGCGCTCGTGACGATATTCCATCCGGCACGGCCTTTACTTAAATGATCGAGCGACGCAAGCTGTCGCGCGATCTGATAGGGAGGCGTGACGAGGGTACTGACTGTCGCCGAGAGTCCAAGATGATCGGTAACGCGCGCCATCTGTGCCAAGATAAGCATTGGATCGAGCAAGAACATCAGTGCGCCATATTCGACCTCCAAACTCGTCCGATCTCGAGCCAATCCGGGAATATACAGGCCATCGACAATCAGTACGCCGTCGAACATTCCGCGGTCGTAAAGTTTCGCGAGGTTCTCGTACCTGACAGGATTCAGGACCTGATCGGCATCGCTATCTGGATGTCGCCAACCTCCCGGCATGATGTAGCACTGGACCGGCCAATAGATGCCCAACGAGGTGCATTTTGCGGCTCGGCCATGAGTTCAACCTTTCTCTGAAGAAACATCTTTTCGTGTGACTCGACTGACCCAGATGGTCTCGCTCATCGATCAGCTCGCCTGGTCTCGCTCATTCGATCAGCTCGCTCCGACGCGTTCGACCCAGCCGACGAGGGCGTCGAGGGCGGTGTCGAGCACGTCAGGCTGGCCCTCGAAGTAGTGGGTCGCGCCCTTGATCTCGATGATCTCGCGATCGGCCTTCACCGCCGCCTCGTACATCTCCCGCCCGAGATGAATCGGCACGGATGTGTCCGCCGTCGGGTTCAGCACCAGGACCGGGCACTGGACCTCCGGCAGCCAGCGCAGCGAATCGCCGAGCGTGTGATCGATCGACCACTGGTTCAGCCACGACCGCACCGAGCAGCACCGACCGACGCCGGCTGGGAGGTAGTCCGCGATTGCCGGCGGGCCCCACAGCGTCGTGCCGACCTGACGGTCGCTCGGGTCGATCGCCCCGTCGAGAAAGCGAAGGTCGGCCGACGTGCCGTGCACTACGAACGGGAAGTCATCCAGCCCCGCTGGCGAATGCGAGGACGAGGACAGCGCCCGCAACTGCCCCTCGGCCCACCGCGAAATGCGACGGTTGCGCTCGAGCTGCGCCGCCCGGTACCGCTCGATGAACTCGGCGCTGAACGGGGGCCCGTTCTCTTCGTTGAACATGTCGAGCGCAGGGTCACGCTCGAACGGCTGGTGCTCGTCGATGATCGCCGGGTCCAGCCACTCCGCACACACCAGCGTCCGGGACGGATGCGCGTTGAGCATCCCGATCGCGTCAGCCGGAACCAGACCCGCTTGCGTGAGATCCGGTCCGCCGCCGGGAGGATCGGTGACCGACGGTGACTCGGCCTGTGCCTCGTAGTAAGGCACGATCGACGCGCCACCCGAGTTCCCGATGAGGACGACCTTCTCGTACCCGATCGAGCGCAGGTGCGCCACCATCGACCCGATGTCCAGCAGGCAGTTCTCCATGAGCAACGACGTGTCGTTGCCGACATAGCGCGTCGTCAGACCGATACCGGCAACTCCACGAGCGGCCAGCCCTGGCAGCGCGTAGTGACCGAGGAAGTTCGCCGACGGATGACAGATCATCACGGCTGTGGTCGGCCGCGTTCCGGGCGCCCGAACCTCGCTCGCCCACACCGTCTTTGCCAGCCGGGCAACGCCCGAATAGACGTCCACACGTTGATACGTCGCCTGCGGCGCGGCCAAAAGGTTGCGCTCGATCTCCATTGAGACCGAACGTACCAGAGCACCCCCATTACGTCGCCGGTCCACAACCCAACGAAAGTCAACCGAAATCATCACCTGCCGACGCCTGCGATACCGTCCCGCCAGGAGGTCGGGCATGCAACGAAAGGTGGCTCTCGTGACCGGCGCGAGCTGCGGTGTCGGCCCAGCCGCGACCTCGGCGGGGGTCAGCGTCCGCTGAGCTCGGCGGCCGCCTCCCCGGCCATGCGACCAAACACCGACCCGGCGGTGAGGCCGGTACCGCCGGGATAGTTGTGGAAGAACAGCCCACCGATGATCTCCCCCGCTGCGTACAGCCCTCGGATCGGTCGGCCCTCGTTCGACACGACTTCCGCCTTGTCCGGCGTGATCCGCAGGCCGCCGAAGGTGAACGTAATGCCGCAGGTCACCTGGAAGGCCACGTACGGCGGTTCGTCGACGCGGTTGGCCCAGTTCGACTTCCGCACCGCCAGTCCGCGGGTCCCCCTCCCGTCTTTCACGGACGGGTCGAACGGCACCTCGGTCATCACAGCCGCGTTGTACTCCGCGACGTGGCCGAGGAACGCCTCGGGGTCGACGCCCTCCAGCTTGACGGCGAGCTCCTCGAGCGTGTCCGCCTGCACCTTGGTCACCTGCCGGATCCGGTACTCGTCCCGCAGGAGATCCAACACCTTGCTGTCGAAGACCTGCCACGCGAACTGTCCCGGCTGGGCCAGGATCCGGCTGCCGTACTTGGCGTAGGTGTAGTTGCGGAAGTCCTCGCCCTCGTCGACGAAACGGCGCCCCTCGGCATTGACCATGATCCCGAGCGGATAGCTGTGCTTCTGGAAGCCGTCCCCGACCGAGAGGTCGCCGAACTCGGGGGCGTTGCGATCCCAGCCCACGGCGTGGCAGCCGGACCAGTGGCCGGCCGGCGACGCCCCCATCTCGAAGGCCATGCGGTGCCCCTCGCCGGTGTTGAACCGCGTGCCCCGCACCCTGGCCAGGTCCCAACCAGGTCCGAGGTACCGGGTGCGCCACTCGACGTTCGCCTGGAAGCCCCCGCAGGCCAGCACCACGGCGGTGGCTGGCACGTCGACCATCCGCCCGTCGATCATCGCCCTCACACCGTGGACCCCGTCACCGTCGGCAAGGAGATGCAGTGCCGGCGAGCCGTAGCGAATCTGGATACCCGCCTTGGCCGCCAGGGTGTGCTCCGCCTCGACGAGCCCCGGCCCGCCGCCGGAGGCATCGATCGTGAGTCCACCCCAGAAGCGCAACATGTCGCCCACCTTGAACGCCTGCCGCCCGTAGGCGGGGACGAACCGGATGCCGAGATCAGCCATCCACCGAAGGGTGTCGTGGCTCCGTTCCACCAGCACCTGGACGAGGTCCGGGTCGGCACGGTACTGGGTAACCCGCGCCATGTCGTCGTAGAACGCCGACGCCGGGTAGACGCCGAAGTCCGTGGTGGCGAGCTCGGCGTCGCTCAGGTCGCGCACGAGCTCCCGCAGGTGATCGACCGAGTCGTAGACGACCCGCATGGCGCCGGCCGTGAACGCGGTGTCCCCGCCCCGCTCCTCTTCGGGCGCCCGCTCCAGCACGAGCACCTCGGCACCGCGCTCGCGGGCGGCCAGAGCGGCACACATTGCGGCGTTGCCGCCGCCGACCACGACGACGTCGGCAGACAGGTCATCCGTCATCAGATCACGTCCTTCGGGCGGTCCCCCAGGAAAAGCGCGTCGACTGCGACGAGTCCGTCTTCGGTGACGATCAATGGGTTCACGTCCAGCGAGCTCATCCAGTGACGGTGCGTTCGCCAGAGACGGTCGAGACCACAGATCACCTCGACCGCCGACGCGAGCGGCCATGGCCGCTGCCCGCGAATGCCGGCGATCACCTCGGGCCCGGCAACCTCGCCTGCCAACTCGGCAGCGCGGTCGGCGTCGATCGGCAGGAATCGACCGGCGACCCCGTCGGTCAGCTCGACGAGCACACCACCGCGGCCGAACAGGAGCACGTCGCCCAGCCCGGACCCGCAGTGCACGCCGGCGAACGCCTCGGAGTGCCCGCTGACCATCGCCTGGATCGCCACGGTGGCATCGACCTCGTGACCGCTGGCGATCGCGCGCAAGTCGGTGATCGCATGCTCGACGTCCTCGACAGCGACGTCGACCCGGACGGCGTCGAGCTCGGTGCGGTGCGGGACGTTCGCCAGCTTCACCACCACTCGTGGACCGAAGCGCGACGCCCTCTCCGCCACCTCGGCGGCCGGAACGTCCGGAGCGACCGCCTCCCATGGTGCGACGCGAATGCCGGCGTTGGCGAGCAGCGCCATCGCATCCGCGAAGCGCGCCATCGGACCAGCGGCGCTGGCGATCAGCTCCGGCGCCGCGCCCGGCACCGGCTGGTTGCCCGCTTCGTCGCCTCGCGAACCGACCCTGCCGAGCGGGCCGGCGACGAACCGGTCGAGCGCCTCGGCGGCGCGGAACACCGATTTGATGCCGCGACCGAACAGCAAACCGCGGATCGCGCCACGAGGTCACCCATGCGCCGGTCGAAGTCGCCTCGATGGGGCTGACGACCACAGGTGTGTCGACCTCGGCCGCGGCGAGCGCGAGCGGTTCGAGCATCCTGCTGCTCCAATTGGCGTCGCCGTCGCCGGCCCACCATCCGAGCACCAGCAGGTCGACGACGCTCGCGTACTTGGCGAACACCTCCTGCATCAGGTCGGCGCGGGAGAACACGAAGCCGGTGAGGTCGAGCGGGTTCACGGTGTCACCGGGGACGCGCTCGCGAACCCAGGCGGCGATGTCGTCGAGTGGTGGAACCGGGGCGCCGGTGGCATCGGCGAGGTCAGCCGCCAAGGCGGCGACGCCACCCGAGGCGGCGATCACGCCGATGCTGCGAATGGGGCGATGCCTGTCCGGCGGGAGTTGGGCGAACAGCTGCGCGCGGTCGAGCAGATCGTCGATGTCGGTCGCCTCGAGTACGCCGTGCTCGCGGAACGCGAGGTCGTACATCCAGCCCTCGTCCGCGATCGCGCCCGTGTGCGATTGCATGATCGTGCGTGCCCGCGCCGACCGGCCGAGCTTGAGCGCGATGACGGGCTTGCCGGCGTCGCGGGCGACGCCGACGCTGGCGAAGAAGTCCGCAGGGCGCCGGAGGGTCTCGACGACGACGCAGATGACCGAGGTGAAGGGATCGGCCGCCGCGACGGCGACGAAGTCGGCCAGGTCGCAGACGGCCTCGTTACCGGACGAGACCACGATCGACACGCCGAGCGCTCGTTCCCGGGCGGCCGCAGCCGTGGCCCGAGCGAGGAACCCGCTCTGGGAGACGATGCTCACGCCGCCAACCGTCGCGGTGCCGGCAACCGGCAAGTCGAGCCACCCACCGGTGAAGAGGCTCACGCGGAGGGCGACGTTGCGGAACCCGGCGCAGTTCGGACCGACGACGGCGAGGGACGTCCGGTCGGCGATGGCCACCAGCCGCTCCTGGGCCTCGACACCATCCGGGCCCGTCTCCGCGAAACCGGATGCGACCACGACCACGCCGCCGCATCGCAGCGCGGCAGCCTCCTCCACGACGGTGAGGGAGGCCTCGGCGTTGATGATCGACAGGACGGCGTCGATCGGCCGCCCCGCCGAGGCGAGGTCGACCACGACCGGGCGCCCGTAGGCCTCGTCGCGTCGGGGGTTGACCAGGACGACGTCATGGCCGGCTTCCAGCATCGGCAGGATGACGTTGTTCGACATCGGCGACTGATCGTTGGCGCCAACGACGGCGACCGTCTTGGGCGACAACATCCGGGTGAGGTTGCGGCGCAGGTCGCGCCGTGGCTCCTCCACGCCGGCCACCGTGAAGCTCGACAATCGCTCACCGCTCGATACACCCACGTTTGACGTTCCTCCGGTTCACCACCTGCGACGAAGCGAAGGACGCGTGGCGCAGGTGGGATCGACTCTACCTACCGGCGACCATAAGCAGCAGGTCGGACGTGGCTCAATCGCCACGCACGATGGAAAGGCAACCGACATCGTGGCTCGCCCATGGTGGGGGCCATGAGTCGGCAGATCGGGATGCACATCGGTGGCAAGGAGGTGGCGGCCGTCGGCGGCCAGTGGTTCGACACCGTCGACCCGTTCACCGGCCAGGTGTGGGCCGAGGTGGCCCGGGGCGACACCCGCGACGTCGAGCGGGCGGTCGCGAGCGCGCACGCTGCCTTCGAAGACGGCTCGTGGTCCCAGCTGACCGCAACGGCACGGGGTCGCCTCCTGCATCGACTCGGTGACCTCGTGCTCGACCACCTCGAAGAGCTGGTCGCGGCCGAGAGCCGCGACAACGGCAAGTCGCACGCCGAGCTACGCGCCGCGCTGCGGACGATGGCCGGCTGGTACCACTACTACGGCGGCCTCGCCGACAAGATCCAAGGTGACGTCATCCCGGTCGATCGGGCCGACACCCTGAACTACACGCTCCACGAGCCGTACGGCGTCGTGGCCGCCATCCTCCCGTGGAACTCGCCGCTGCGGCTGGCGTCGTGGAAGCTTGCGCCGGCCCTGGCCGCGGGCAACACGGTCGTTGTGAAGCCCTCGGAGCACACGTCGACGTCGATCGTCACGATGATGGACCTTCTCGCGGAGGCGGGCGTGCCGGACGGCGTGGTGAACGTCGTGACCGGGTTCGGTCCCGACGTGGTGCCGCCGCTGGTGGAGCATCCGCTCGTCCGCCGAGTCTCGTTCACGGGCGGTGCGGTCGCCGGCGCCGTCGTGGCCGAGCTCGCCGCTCGCGGAGGCAAGCCGGTCACGCTCGAGCTCGGCGGGAAGTCTCCGCATCTGGTCTTCGCCGACGCCGATCGACGGCGGGCGGCTGCTGGTGTCGCCGCGGGGGTGTTCTCCTCCGGCGGTCAGACGTGCCTCGCCGGATCACGACTAATCGTCGAGCGGTCGGTGCACGACGAGCTGGTCGAACAGGTGGTCGCCATCGCCGAACGGATTCGATTCGGTGATCCCTCCGACCCCGCCACCGACGTCGGGCCGGTCGCCACCGAGAAGCAGTTCGACCACATCCTCGGCTTCATCGACCGAGCCTGCGCCTCGGCGTCCACGCTCGTCACCGGCGGGCGCGCCGTCGAGGCGGCCGGGTGCCGCCGCTTCGTCGCGCCGACGGTGTTCACCGACGTCGACCCCGCCAGCGAGCTGTTTCAGGAGGAGGTCTTCGGTCCGGTCCTGGCCGTGACGGCGTTCGACACCGAAGCGGAGGCGGTGGCGCTCGCCAATGGAGTCGCCTACGGCCTGGCCGCCGGCGTCTGGACCAGCGACCTCAGCCGGGCCCACCGGGTCAGCCGCCGGGTGCAAGCGGGGACCGTGTGGGTCAACGGCTACCGCTACACCACCCCGCAGTCACCGTTCGGCGGCTGCAAGGCTTCGGGCCTGGGCCGGGAGAGCGGTGTCGATGCCATCCGCGAGTACCTCCAGACCAAGAGCGTGTGGATCGACCTCGGTGACACCCAAAGGCCAGACGAGACCACCGATGAGTGACGATGTGTATGAGTTGTACGCCATCCGGTACGCCACGAGCCCTCATCGGCGCCGAGTCGAGAACCTCATGTGGGTCGCGCCCGACGATCCCCACGACGCGCCGATGCCGATGGACTTCTTCGTGTGGGCAGCCGTCTCGCCATCCCGCACGGTCGTCATCGACACGGGCGCCGACGAGCGCACCTGCGAAGCCCGCGGCCACCAGTTCCTTAGTTGCCCGACGGACGGCCTCGGCGGCCTCGGCATCGATGCGGCGGACGTCCAGCAGGTGGTGACGACACACCTCCACTGGGATCACGCCGGCAACCTCGGCTCGTTCCCGGACGCGCAGCTGCACGTACAGCGTACGGAGCTGGCGCACGCGTCCGGCCCCTGCATGGCCCGGGCGTTCCTGCGACGGCCGTACGACCCGGAACAGGTTGCGACCTACATCCGGCGCGTCTACGCCGGAAGCGTCACCTTCCACGACGGCGCCGAGGAGATCGCTCCGGGGCTGTCGATCCACGCCGTAGGCGGCCACACCCCCGGCATGCAGGTCGTGCGGGTCAACACCCGGCGGGGCCGGGTCGTGCTGACATCGGACGCGGTCCACTACTACGAGAACCTCGAGGCTGAGAACCCGTTCCCGGTGCTTGTGAGCACCATCGACTACGTCGAGACGTTGCACCGCTTGGGGGATCTGGCCGACGGCCGCGACCACCTCGTGCCGGGGCACGACCCGCTGGTCCTCGCGAGCTACCCGCCGGCACGGCCCGAGCTGGCGGGGGCGGTCGCCCGCCTCGACGTCGACCCGGCTACGCCTACGGCGGCGGTGCCGGCATGAAGGTGCGCGCCGCGATCCTGTGGGAGCAGGGGCACGAGCCGGACGACGAGGGTCCACTCGTCGTGGAAGAGGTCGACCTCGACGGTCCCGGCCCCGGCGAGCTGCTGGTGCGCATCACGGCTGCCGGGCTGTGCCACTCGGACTTGTCGGCGATCACCGGCGATCGGCCGCGCACCATGCCCGCCGTCATCGGCCACGAGGCAGCCGGCGTCGTGGAGGACATGGGACCGGACGTCGATGGCCTTGCCGTCGGGGACCAGGTGGTGATGGTCTTCGTCGCGAGCTGTGGCCAGTGCGCCTTCTGTGCCGCCGGCCGGCCCAACCTGTGTCAGTCGTCGTGGTCGGCTCGCACAGCCGGGACGCTTCAGACGGGAAGCCGGCGTCTTTCGATCGGCGGCCGGTCGCTGCACCACTACAGCGGTATCTCGGCGTTCGCCGAGCGGGCGGTCGTGGTGCCCAGCTCGGTGGTCCGGATCGATCCGGACGTGCCGCCAGAGGTGGCCGCGATCTTCGGCTGCGCGGTGATCACGGGTGTCGGTGCGGTGGTCAACACGGCGCGAGTGCCGGCCGGTGCATCGGTCGCGGTCGTGGGGCTAGGGGGCGTCGGTCTCGAGCGCGTTGTTGGGATCGGTCGCCGTTGGTGCAGGACGCATCGTCGCCGTTGACACCAACCCGGAGAAGCTCGAGCTCGCCCGCACGCTCGGCGCCACCGACACCTTCGACGCCACCGACCCCTCGTGCGCGGCAGCGATCGTCGACGCATTGGACGGCGGTGTCGAGTTCGCCTTCGAGATGGCGGGCGCGGCAGCGGCCGTCGAACTGGCGTGCGCGGTGACGAGACGGGGTGGCACCACGGTCACCGCCGGCCTGTCGAAGCCGAGCGAACGGCTCTCCGTGCAGTTGTCCGCGATGGTCGCCGACGAGAAGGTGCTGCGCGGCAGCTACATGGGGAGCTGCGTGCCGCGTCGCGACATCCCTCGCTACGTCGAGATCTACCGGCAAGGCCGGCTGCCGGTCGACCGGCTGCGGTCCGCCACGTTGGCGCTGGACGAAATCAACGCCGGATTCACCCGCTTGGCGGCCGGCCAGTCCGTGCGAGACGTCGTGGTGCCCTAGTGACGTGAGTCGGAAGTTGGCGAGCAGATCGGCGAGCCAGGGGCGTCGAGCGCAAGGACGCACAACCGAAGGAGCTTCAATCTGATGGAGGGCGACTCATGACACACGGCGTAGGCGGACACCAGTCGGCCGTGTCTGCGAGCGGTGAAGCGCGCGTGGCCATCGTGACCGGCGCGAGCCTCGGAATCGGACGAGCCGTCGCGGTGCGCCTGGGGCGTCTCGGATGCCGTGTGGTCGTCAACTTCGTGGGCTGCGAGTCCGAAGCGGCGCACACCGTCTGCGCGATCGAGGAGGACGGAGGAACGGCGATCGCCATGCGGGCGGACGTCTCGACTGTTGCCGGTATCGACGAGCTGTTCGAGTTCACCATGGCGCAGTTCGGCCGGATCGACATCGTCGTCGCCAACGCCGGCGTGGAGATCATCAGGCAGCCCGTTCTCGACGCGACCGAGGCGGACTTCGATCGTCTGTTCGCGTTGAACACCAAGGGCGCCTTCTTCACGCTGCAGCGAGCGGGCCGGCTCGTCGCCGACGGTGGTCGGATCCTGTGGATCGGTTCGAGTTCGTCCTACGGACCGAGTCGAGGGCTCGGCCTCTATGGCTCGAGCAAGATGGCCCCGCGCTACGTGGTCGAGGTACTTGCCCAAGAGGTCGGGTCGCGCGACGTGACCGTTAACAGCATCGACCCGACCGTCGTAGAAGGCGCCGGCGTCTTCACCGAGGCCGCGTCCGACGAGGAGTTCCAGGCTGCGAATCGTGCGATGCGGCCTCTCGGGGGCCGTGCAGGACGGCCCGACGATGTCGCTGACGCCGTCGAGTACTTCGTGAGCGACCTCGCGGGCTGGGTGAGTGGGCAGCACCTGCTCGTCAGCGGCGGCGCCCCGCAGTAGCGCTCCAATCTTCAGTAGACGACGCAGGGCGACGCGCCACCGTCGACGGCAATCGTCTGTCCGGTGACAGCGCCACACAGGGGAGACGCGAAGAACACGGCGACGGCAGCGACGTCGCCGGCCTCGACCATCCGTCCGATCGGAACCTCTGCGTCTCGTGCGGCTTCGGCCTCGCCGTAGCTCACGCCGAGGCGCGCGGCGAGCGCCTCGATGCGCGGCGGGTGGCGATCCGTCTTCGTCACTCCGGGATGGATCACGTTCACCGTGATGCCGTCCGGCGCGACGTCGGCGCTGAGGCGCTTCGCGAAGTTGGCGACGAAGGCATTGCCGAGGCCGCTCGCAAACCCGCCTCCTGGGCCGGCCACCACGCGCGCTGACGTACCACCGAGCAGGATGACCCTCCCCTGCCCCGAGGCTCGCAGGTGCGGCAACGCGGCGCGGGTCACCCGCACCGAGGCCATGCCCTTGCCGTTGACCCGCTCCATGAGCTGGGCGTCGGTGACGCCCTCGAGGTCAGCGGGGTGACCGTCGACGTTCGTCGATGCATTGCTGATGAGGATGTCCAACCTACCGAACGATGACGCGGTCTTCTCGACCGCACGCCGGCAGCCGTCGGGGTCCAGCAGATCCGCGACGATCACCGCGCTCTTGACTCTGTGCGTCTCGACCAGCACGGCGGTCGCCTCGAGCGGCTCCCGCGCCCGTCCGCACACCGCCACGTGAACGCCCTGACGGGCCAACGCTACCGCGATCGCCTGGCCTATGCCACGACCGCCGCCCGTGACGAGGGCAGCCTTGTCGTTGAGCAGCAGTTCCACAGGTGTCCTCGTTTCGCGCGTCGATGCCCATGTCTACGAGGCGGACCATTTCATCGACCTTTCCTTGGCCATTCGGACCGCCGGTGTCGCCAAGCACCCCGGGGACGACATCCATCGGACATAATTGCGCACATACCGTAGATCCCGTAGGCCTCCGCGGCCTCGACAGGACCTACAAGGAGCTGCTCGGATGGATCTGCCCAAGATCGTCAGCGTCGATGACCACGTCGTCGAGCCGGCGCACGTCTGGGAGCGGTGGCTCCCCGCCAAGTACCGCGACCGCGGCCCGAAGGTGGTCCGTCGCGGCATTGCCCGGATCGACATGATCAATCCGGGCAACTACAAGGAGGTCTTCGACGACGATTCGCCGACGAAGGTCGACTGCTGGATCTACGAGGACCTGGAGTTCACGCTGAAGCGACACATAGCGGCGGCCGGGTACCCGCCGGAGGAGCACACGCTCACCCCGGTGACCTACGACGACATGCGGCCCGGCTGCTTCGACCCCAAGGCCCGTCTCGAGGACATGGACCGGGGCTGGGTGGAGGCGTCGATGTGCTTCCCGACGTTCCCGCGGTTCTGCGGACAGACCTTCGCGGAACGGAGCGACAAAGAACTCTCCTTGGCGTGTGTGAAGGCCTACAACGATTGGATGGTCGAAGAGTGGTGCGGCGACTCGAACGGTCGACTCGTGCCCCTCTGCCTGATCCCGCTGTGGGATGTGCCGGCCGCCGTCGACGAGGTCCGGCGTAACGCCGCTCGAGGCGCTCCGGCCGTCTGCTTCAGCGAGTTGCCGTACCACCTCGGCTTGCCCACGATCCACTCCGGGCACTGGGACCCGTTCTTCGAGGCGTGTGCCGACACCGGCACGACGGTCGCGATGCACATCGGCTCGTCGTCGAAGATGCCCGTGACGACGCTGGATGCTCCCGGCTCGGTCAGTGCCACGCTGGCGTTTGGCAACGCCATGTACTCGCTGGTCGACTTCCTGATGTCGGGCGTGCTGCCGCGCTACCCCGCGCTCAAGCTGTTGTACGCCGAGAGCCAGATCGGGTGGATCCCCTACGTGCTGCAGCGTATCGACCAAGTGTGGGAGGACAACCAGGCATGGGCTCAGACCAAGCACATCCCCGAACCGCCCTCCACCTACTACTTCCAGAGTGTCTACGGGTGCTTCATCAACGACCCGCACGGGCTCTCGTCACTAGACGAGATCGGTCTCGGAAACGTCACCGCGGAGACCGACTACCCCCACAGCGATTCGTCGTGGCCCGACACCAAAGAGGTGATGGCGAAGCTGACCTCCGGCCTGTCGGGCACCGAGATCCATCAGGTCCTCCGGGGCAACGCGATCAAATTGCTGCGCCTGCCATTCGCATGACGGCCGACCATCGCGCGACCGAGACCACATCGTTCGGACATGTGCGGACCCATACGTTAGTCACATCTCACACGACACCCGGAGGTTGAACATGACCATAATGCGCTCTGCGACACCAGATGGAGACGCGACACAGTCGCAAGCCGTGCTGCCCCAGATGCTCAGCCATGCGGCATTCATCTCGCGAGACACGGCCGCGACCGTCGAGTTCTTCACCAAGGTGCTCGGCATGGAGTTCGTCGCTGCAGTTCTGAACGACCAGATCCCCTCCACCGGCGAGGTCGTCCCGTACTTCCACTCGTTCTTTCGCATGGCGGACGGGTCCACGATCGCGTACTTCGAGGCGCCGGACCTGCCGCCGATCCCGGATCCGCCCCACCCCGCCTACGACACGTTCCGGCACTTCGCCATGCAGGTCTCTACGGTCGGCGAGGTTGACGCGTGGCACGCGCGGCTCGTGGCCCACGACGTCGAGGTTCTCGGTCCGATCGACCACGGGATCATGTACAGCATCTACTTTCGCGACCCTGACGGGAACCGGCTCGAGATCGCGACGCCGACCGACGACCGCTGGAACGACGACGCGCCTGAGGCCCGCACCGCGCTCGCCGAGTGGAACGAGATGAAGGCGAAGGCGAAGAACACTGGGACGAGCCTGTCCTCGGCACTCGCTGCGCTCAGCCATCGTCGGCACGGAGACGCGACCGAGCCAGTGCTCTGATCCTCCCGGCCGGCACGCCGACTGGGCCGACCGACGCGCTGCGCGCGCTGTGGGAACGGGCGCTTCAGGACGCAGCGGCTGACGAGGTCCGGTCGCGCGCGGTCGACTGCCTGCGCGTCGGCGTGATGGAGATGGTCCGTTCGGCGCGTGACCCGCGCTGGCGAAACGTCGCCGGCGCGCTGAGCGCGGGTGAGGGCAACGCCAAGGTCAGCGGGCTGGAGCGGCGCACCGACACCACGTCGGCGATCGTCGCCAACTCCTTGCTCATGCACGCCTTCAACCGGGAGGACTCCTACCGCACGGCCGCGCACCCCGGGCTCGTGGTCGTACCGACCGCGCTTGCACTGCAACGCTCCGACGACGCCGCCCAACTGCTGAAGGCGGTAGCCGTCGGCTACGCGATCGCCGGAAGCCTCACCGACGGACTGATGCCACGAGCGTCGGAAGCGGGCTGGCGCCTGGCGGCACTCACTGCCCCCGTGACCGCTGCGTCCGTGGCCGCCGTGCTCCTCGGCCTCGATGACGACGACGCCGTCTCGGCGTTGCGCATCTCGGCCGCCTGCATGGGTGGAGACCTCCGAACCCTCGCCGGAGACGACTGGCGCGTCCAGCCTGGTCTGTTCGCGGTCGCCGGTGTCTATGCCGCCCGCGCCGCCATCAGAGGAGGCGTGCGCGGCGCGGCGGGCGCACTCGAATCCATTGCGGCGAAAGTGCTCGGGGAGCCATGGAACCCGGCCGATCACGACCCGACGTCGGCGATCATGCGCGTGACGTTCAAGCGGCACGCGGCGCCGATGTTCGCCCAAGCCATCATCAAAGCGCTCGAGGGGGCCGGCGAGCTCGGCGAGCCGGTGAATCAGGTCGTCGTCCACGTGGCGCCGTTCGCGGCGGGATACGCATCAGACGGCACCGGGCGCCAGCTCGGGGTGGCGAGTATCCCCGACCTCGTCAGCGCCGCTATCGCGGAGCTTCCCACAGATCGGCGAGTACCTCCTGAGGCCGTCGTCGTGCGTCCGGCTGCGGAGCTCAGTGCCCTCGAGGCCCGCGTGGAGCTGCACATGGCGGGAGGACGGGTGCTGCAGCTCCAAGGCAACGGCGACTCGAGCGGCTGGTCGAGCGAGCACATCGCCGAGAGGTGCCGATCCTGGGCGCGGGCGGAGTGCCCGTCCCTCGTCGACGCCTTCGACGCGACGTCGTCGCCGGCGGCGGCCGCCGTGCTCCTGCTGGATGCGTGGGAAGCGACCGTCGTCGCCATGGCTGGTTGACCTCGTGCCCATCGACCTGAGAACGCTCGTCGACCTGAACGCACGGCGGTCGTCACCTGCGAGCTCCAAACGCGGCATCATGGGCGACCTCGCGGGCGGGCTACCTCTCGCCGTCGCGTGGGGACCTCCGCGTCGTCGCCAGGTTCGAGCTGCGACGTCGCGGCGGCACGATCGGGTGCGTGGCCATGTGCGCCGGCGGCGGCATGGGCTGGGCCCTCATGTTCGAGCTCGTGTAGCGACGCCTCGATCGCGTCGGCGACCGGTCGTGCCGCATGCCGATCAGCGGGAACGTCCTCACGCCGTACGGCAAGGTCCAGGACGGCGCCTGCTCGCCCTCGCCAACCAATCCCTCGCCCTTCGCGAACCGACAGCCAGGAGCAGCCGTGCACCCGACCCGTTTCGATGACATCGACGCCCTGAATGGGCTCGCGTCCGAGTTCAGTGACTTCGGTCCGCCGTTCGAGGTGACCCAGCAGGTGATCGACGACTTCGCCGAGCTGACCGGGGACCGCCAGTGGATCCACGTCGATGTGGATCGGGCCACGCGCGAGAGTCCATTCGGTGGTCCGATCGCCCACGGTTTCCTCACCCTCGCGCTCCTCCCGCGGGTCGCCGGAGAAGGGGCACAGCGCGTCACTGGCCATGCCAACGCCGTCAACTACGGCGCCGAATCGTTGCGCTTCCTCTCCCCCGTGCCGGTCGGGGCGAAGATCCATGCCCGCAACCGGGTCGTGCGGGCGGAGCGCAAGTCCGGTGGCACGCTGCTCACCGTCGAGTGGGACATCCGCGTCGTCGATGCGGAAAGGCCTGCCGTGCTCTACCGGATGCAAACGCTCTACCGGTGATGTCACGGCACAAGTGGCGTGCTCCGTCGCTTGTGCCGACGAAACGTACAGCTGGCGGACAGCTTCGTCGTACTAGCTTCGACGCATGACGTCGCTGACCGTCGAGGACAACGCCCCGCCCACCTCGGCACGCACGGTCTTCACGTCCCAGTTCGACCAGTGCATCTGGGGTGCGGACGCCCGCGAGGTGTGGCGGGCGATGGTCGCGGCCGGACCGGTCGTCCGACCGAACCCCGCCATGGCAGTCGTGACCTCGACCGCCGGTGTCGAGCAGGTCCTCCAGAACGCCGCGATCTTCTCGTCGAATCCCGAGGCGATGTACTTCGGGTCCGAGACCGGAGCGATCCCGCTCCAGGTCGACCCACCGGACCACTCGCGCTACCGGAAGATGCTCGACCCCCTGTTCGCCCCGCGACGCATGGCTGAGCGCGAACAGGAGGTGGCTGACTTCGCGAACCAACTGATCGACACGTTCGTCGAGCGGGGGAGCTGCGACTTCAGCAGCGAGTTCGCCCTCCCGTTCCCGTCGGTCGTGTTCCTCCGCCTGATGGGCCTGCCAACGGACAGGCTCGACGAGTTCGTCAAGGCGAAGGAGGGGATGATCCGTCCCGTTGGTGAGACGGAGGCCGACCGTCAGGCCATGCGGATGGAGACCGGAGCCTGGATCTTCCAGTACTTCGCGTCGGCGCTCGACGCGCACGCCGAGGACGACACCGGCGACGTGCTCGGGACCTTCCTCGCGCTGGAGCAGGAGGGGCGCCTCACGCGGGATGAGACGCTGAACATCTGCGTCCTCATGCTCGCGGCCGGCCTCGACACGGTCACCGACACGCTCGAGTGCAGCTTCGCGTTCCTGGCGCAGAACCCCGCCCGCCAGCGGCAGCTCGCCGACGATCCCGACCTGGCCGCCGGCGCGGTCGAGGAGCTGCTGCGACTCGAGACCCAAGTGCCGACCGTCGCCCGCATCGTGATGGCGGCAACCGAGATCGACGGCTGCCCGGTGGTCGCGGGGGAACGGGTTCGGCCGATCCTCGCCGTCCCGAACATGGATCCCGAGGTGCACAGCGACCCCGACGCCGTGGACTTCGCACGTCCCTCCAACAAGCACCTCGCGTTCGGCGCGGGCGTGCACCGCCGCGTCGGCTCCCACCTCGCCCGGCTCGAACTGCGGGTCGCGCTGCGGGAGTGGCACCGCCGAATCCCGTCGTACCGGCTCCCCGAGGGTCACGTCGTCACGTTCAGCCATGGTCTCCGCGAGATCGTGCACCTGCCGATCGAGTTTCCGGCGAACTAGCGGCCCATCCGTTCCACCGGGACACCTCCCGAAACGAGGAAAGGAACAGCATGCGCATCGGCATCCACGCCGTTCGCTACGACACCCCCGGGGGCACCGAGTCGATCGGCCCGACGCTGGCGGCCCTCGCCCGCGGCGCCGAAGACGCGGGCGTGTCCCGGTTCACCCTGATGGACCACTGGTTCCAGATGGAGCACATGGCGCCCGCCACGGACCCGATGTTGGAGGGCTACACGTCGCTCGGATTCCTCGCCGCCCACACTCACTCCATGCGACTCGGGCTGCTCGTCACCGGTGTCACCTTCCGCCATCCCGGGCTGCTGGCCAAGATCGTCGCCACGCTCGATGTCCTGTCCGGCGGCCGGGCGCAGCTCGGCATCGGCGCCGGGTGGTACGAGCGCGAGCACCGCGGCCTCGGCGTGCCGTTCCCGCCCATAGCCGAGCGCTTCGAGCGGCTCGAGGAGACGCTGCAGATCTGCATGCAGATGTGGAGTGGCGACGATGGTCCGTTCGAAGGCCGGCACTACCAGCTCGCTGAGACGATCTGCTCACCCCGCCCGATCAGTGCGCCCCGGCCGCCCATCCTCATCGGCGGCGGCGGGGAGCGGAAGACGCTGCGTCTCGTGGCCCGCTACGCGGACGCGTGCAACCTGTTCGCCTTCGATCCAGACGAGATCGCCCACAAGCTCGAGGTGCTCACGCAGCACTGCCACACCGAGGGCCGCGACCCCGACACGGTCGAGCGCACGATCGTGTTCGTGAGCGACCCCTTCGACGACGTGGACGGCTTCGTCGCCGCCGCCGCCCGCTACGCGCGTCTCGGTGTTACCACGATCGATGTCGTCCCGACCGGTGATCCACTCGCCTTCGTCGAGCGCGTCGGCACCGAGCTCATCCCCCGCCTCGCCGATCTCGACACGGCCGCATGAGCGCCGCGAACTAGCTCCGGGACCGCCTCGCCCGAGGCGAGAGCGTCCTTCTCGCGGGCGTGTTCGACTGCCTGTCCGCGCTGGCGGCGCGCGAGGCGGCCGAACCGACATCTTCCTGTCCGGCTTCGCCGCTTCCGCGAGCGTCGTCGGCGTGCCGGACTTCGGGTACATGACACAGACCGAGATGGCGGACGGCGCCCGGCGCGTCTGCCACGCCGTCCCCGACTGCGGCGTGATCGTCGACGGCGCTCGGGGCTGCGGAGCTAGGTAAGGCCTAGGCCGGCCGCGTTCTCATTCGCGATCTGCCTGCGTTGATCGGCTGTAAGCTCACCAAAACCGTCGTACTCCTGTAGGAAGTGCCTGACTGAGCGGTCTCCGGCGTACGGCCAATCGCTCCCGTAGAGCAAATGGCCGGTATCGGTAAAATTGAGTAAAGCGGCGAGCTGAGGGCCACTTGACGCTAGTGCTAGGTCAAAGTAGAAGGTGCGTAGGCTCGCTAGTATCTCATCTGCAGACATTCCTCCTTCGCCATGGTTGTAGCGATTATCGAACGTCTCAGTGAGCCACGCTATGCGGTGGGCGGCGTACGGTACAAAGCCACCGCCATGCGAGAGAATGAACCGGATACTGGGAAAGCGGGACACCGTTCGTGAAGTCACCAGCCCCATGGCTGCCCTGGTTGTGTCAAGCAAGTAATCGGCCACAGCTGGGTGAAAGCGACGATGATGCATGCCCTCTAGTGCGGTCGGATGCACGAACACCAAGGCCGCCTGCTTTGCCAATTCCTCCATCAACGGATCGAAAACCGGGTCGCCCAGATAGCGCCCCTTGATATTGGCAAGCAGAACGACCCCTTTAGCGCTGCCGTCCTTCAGAGTGACCAGGGCCTCCTCGATGGCTCCGTCGACATCGGGTAATGGCAGGCAGGCGAAGTAGCCGAAGCGGTCGGGGTACTGAGCGGCCAGTTCTGCCGCGAATTCATTGACTCGCCTCGCCTGATCTCGAGCTTCTTTGTCGTCACCAAAATGGACACCAGGCGCCGCGAGGGACAGTATCGCCCGTTCGATCCCACGTTCGTCCATCATCGACAAATGACTTTCCTCAGCACTCTTATAGACGCTTGGATGTTGCACGCCCTTCGACGCGAGGTAGTCGAAGAAAAAGGGAGGAATAACGTGGTGGTGCGAGTCAATAAGGGCATGCGCCATGGCTGGTCACCTTTGCTGTTGTGGGTTGACGAGTACTTTGCCGTCGGATAGCTCGCGCGACGCTACTTGAGTCAGCCGCCCTTCGTAGGGGGTATCGAAGGGGTCGTCGCGCGAGCTATCCCATGGCAGGGCAGCTATCGCTCATGAAGGCTCCACCGTCGGTGACGCTACCAACGTGTCAATTTCCGCTTTTCTTTCGGGTCACTTAGTCGCTGGTATGGGGGCTCGTTCCAGCGCAGTGGGGGCCGGCCAATCGAAACACGATACGTCCACCAACATGACCTCGTCGCGGTCGTTGACCATCGAGGGGCGCGAAGATGCATGACCATGGCTGTTTGCCTCACCTTGCCCGGCAAAGCCATGGGAGCAGACAATGTCGGCAAGCATCGCTCGATGCGCGTTTGCCAGTCGGGTCAACTCCTCTCTCCTCATCTTGTATTGCGACTCGAACGGGAGAGAGCACAAGGTGTCCTCTTCCAACTTGATCAGCTCAATCAACTCCAGCTCAGTCATAGCCTCGTTTCCTTAGAGTCGGACGCCGGGTGATCTCGTCTCCCGTCGAGAGTTGCTCACCACCGCTTCACTTCAGGGCGGCTCCTGTCTTGAAGAACCCGAAGCGGTCTACGTCGCGACGGAGACTTCGGCGACGCGTGCGCGGTACCGCTCGACGTTCCGCAGCTTGACGTCCTCGTATCCGCGGACGATGTCAGGCAACCCCGCCAACTCAAGCACGGCGTCCTCTGTCTCCGGCCGTAGTCGGGCGAGGGCGTCAGCCATGATGGCGCGGTACTCGGTTATCAGCGCCCGCTCGAGCTTCCTGACGGCGCTGCGGCCAAAGGGATCCAGCGACGACCCTCTCAGGCGTCTGCCGGCAGCAAGCGACTTTAGCACCGGCCGGAACCAAGCTCCGAAGGCGATCTTCCGGTTCATGCCCAGCGACCGCAGGAGAGGGGGAAGCAGGAGAACCTGTGTCTTGGCGTTCGGTCCGAAGGCCTGGCGGAGCCTGGCCTGCTCCGACCCGAGCAAGTGAAGCCGGGCGACCTCGTACTCGTCCTTGTACGCCATCAGACGATGTAGCGATCGCGCGTACACGTTGGTGATGCCGTCGTGCCCCTCCCCCAACGCCCGCGTCTCGATTGTGAAGACCTCCACCACGTGCCTCAGATAATCGCTGGCGTAGTGCACGCTCTGGTAGCCGATGAGATCCGACAGCCGGGTCGCGACGGAGTCGGCCAGGCGGCCGGCGGGCAGGGCCGAAGCCACCAGAGCCTCAGCACGCGGGTCGAGGGTGAGCGCGGCCGGCTCGCTCAGACCACTCGCAACGGCGACCGCATCCGGATCGATGACCGCAGCTCGACCCCATGCGAATGCCTCGAGGTTCGTCTCGACCCCGTTCCGGTTCAGTTCGATCGCTCGTTTGATGCTTGGCCAGCTGATGGGGATGCAGCCGCGCTGGTAGGCAGCGCCAACCATTATGAGGTTGGCCGGCATGTGGTCCCCGAAGAGCGCTTCCGACAGGCGCGTGGCGTCGAGGTAAGCGTTTTGCTCTGCACTCGTCGCCGCATCGATGCGCGATCGCGCCTCGTCTGCGTTGCCTACCCCGGCAGTGGCATCGACCACCATGGCCGCCGTTGCCATGACGCTCGTGTTGATGATGGCAATGGTGTCCTTGTTGCAAGTTGCGAGTGTCGAGGCGCTGGCGGCGCTTAGCGCGTCAAGTCCGAGAAGCAGATCGACTTCGCCACTCGTGGCACGCACGCTCGCATCGATCGACGTCTCCGAGACCCGGACGTCTGAGACGACCGGGCCTCCCTTCTGTGCCAGCCCGGTCTGGTCGAGACCACCGGAGTGTTTGTTGTCGAGCATGGCCGCCATCTGGAGAATCTGTGACACCGTCACGACGCCGGTGCCGCCAACGCCCGGCATGCGAATTAGATAGTCAGATGAAAGGGCGCGCGGCGTTGGATCGACGAGGGACACCCTCAATGCCGGAGGACGGCGCTTCCCTCCCTTGCTGCCGGGTTCGACCATCACGAACGATGGACAGTCACCTTTCAGACACGACATGTCGGAGTTGCACGACGCCTGGTGGATCTGGGTCTTGCGCCCGAACGGCGTCTCGACAGGCACCACCGAAAGGCACGTCGACTTCTCGCCGCAGTCACCACAGCCCTCACACACCCGCTCATTTATCCAGACGCGCCGGGTGACGGCGGGGAGGAGACCCCTTTTTCGCATGCGACGCTCCTCGGTCGCGCACCTGTCGTCATGGATGATGACGGTGACTCCGTCCGTCGCAGCGAGCTCGGCTTCAACGTCGGTGTACTCGTCTCGGTGGCGCACCGAAGCGATAGGATCGAGTGTCCGCGATTCGTAGCCCTTCAGGTCAACGGTTGTGATCACCACTTTGGTCACCCCTTCGAGGGCCAGCCACCGTGTGAGCTCGGGAACGTTCATGTGACCCTCGGCGGTCTGGCCGCCGGTCATGGCCACAGCGTCGTTGTAGAGCAACTTGTAGGTCATGTGGACACCGGCAGCGACGGCTGCCCGGACGGCGAGGGAGCCCGAATGGAAGAACGTCCCGTCACCGAGATTTTGGACGAAGTGCTTGTCGCTGGTGAACGGAGCCAACCCGACCCAGTGGGCCCCTTCACCGCCCATCTGTGGTGCGCCGATGATGGTGCCGCGCATTGATCCTGGGTCTAGTGACACGAGCGCGTGGCAGCCGATGCCAGCGCCCACGAGCTGGTCCGCCGGCGCCTTCGTGGAGATGTTGTGTGGGCAGCCTGAGCAGAAGAAAGGGGTCCTCGACGCAAGCAAGTTATTCCGCACCGGCTCTCGAGGATCGACGGACGACGGTTCCCGCTTATGTCGCACGGCGGCCCCCAGCGACGCGACCGGCAGCACCCGGGCCAACCCCGCCGAAATGTGGTCTGCGTCAAGAGAGGCGTAGGAGGTGAACAACGTGGCACCCTGGCGGTCGTACTTGCCGAACACTTCTGGGGCGGAGGCGACGCCGTACAGCAGCTCCTTTATCTGGCTTTCTAGGAACGGCTGCTTGTCCTCGACGACGATCACCCGCTCGACGCCTCCGAAGAGGATACTGGCGTCTTCGGCCGACAACGGCCACGGCATCCGCACCTGCACCAGCCGGACCCCGAGCGTGTCGAGACCAGCATCGTCGATGCCGGCTTGGCGGAGCGCCCGCTTCAACGTCGCGTAGGTTGCGCCGGCCGCTACAACTGCCGTTGATGCTGACGCCGGCTCGAAGATGATGCGGTTTAGTTGGAGCGCTTTGGCGTAGTCCTTTACACGGTCCAACCGGTTGCTGCTCAAATCATGCTCTGCGTCCAAGGACGTCGCGGCCAATAGCGTCGGCGGCTTTCCCCGTGAAAGTCGTGGTGGGTACGGGATCTCAGCCGCCTCGCCGCCCAATGTGACTGTCGCAGAAGAGTCCGCTACGTCGGCGGTGATCTTCATCCCGACCCAGACGCCGGCCGCGCGCGAGAGGGCGACGGCATGAAGGCCGAGTTCTACGATCTCGTGAACGGAGGAAGGCGCTAGCAAGGGCATCATGAGGCTTCGGCACATTGCCTCCGAGGCGCCAGGCACGGTGGACGACTTGCACATCGGGTCGTCGCCAATCAGGGCCACCGCTCCACCGAGATTGCTTGTGCCGCTGAGGTTGGCGTGCCGTATGGCATCCGAAGCCCGGTCCAGGCCAGGCGACTTTCCATACCAGACACCTACGATCCCATCGCATCTTCGTCCCGGCACCTCACTCAGGAGTTGCGTCCCCCACACAGCCGTCGCCGCCAACTCCTCATTTACCCCGGGCTGGAACACCACCCCTTCGGAGCTGAGCAACTGGGAGTTTCGACCGATCTCCAGATCAAGCCCTCCGAGAGGAGACCCTGGATATCCGCTGACAAACATACCGGTATTTAGGCCCCGTCCGACGTCAAGCCGACGCTGCGTCAGCAGCATCCGGACCAGGGCCTGGATGCCAGTGAGCATCACCGGGCCGCTCAGCTTCCTGTATCGGTCCTCGAGAGTCACCGCCGGGGGGGATCGAGCCGATGGCTGAGCTCAAGCCGAATCTGATTTGACGGGTTGACCTGCAGCTCGTAGAGCACGGGCTATTCCTCCCGCCACGCGCTCATGACGCCGTAGGGGGCCGCGAGGAAGTCCTCGGCCAGCGCGTCGAAGTCGTGCAGGACCGGGCAGGTCGCCTCGTCGGTCGGCATCACTGTGACCCCTCGGCCAACTCGATCCGCAGGTGCTCAATCTCCGGGACAAGTCCGAGCCTCTCCATTGGGACCTCCCGTGGTGTGGTGCATCGCACTGAGGACTGATTCCTCCCCATCGCCAGCGCCTCCGGTGATGCACTGTGGGGTTGGTCAAAATCGCAAGTGGGGACCGTACCCCGCAGAGCTGAGCGGGATGTGGTCCTCGAAGCGCAGCGCTTACATAAGTAGACCGTAGGACACCCAAGATGTACGGGGGCTGTACGAGGACGCCCTGTCGCCCCTTGGCGGCTCGAGTGGACGAACAGGACCTGCCCCCGGCCCGCGTCATGGACCTCATCGGTACGAGCTCTGCCGGCTGAGAGCTGCCTGACCGGGAAGCTTTGGTGTACCTTATCGAAATAGGTGTCGACGAGGACAGACAGCCTCAATATTTGTGCGGCCCCATGACCTACAGTCCCGTATCGTTGGCGCGGGTTGATCTATCGAGAACAATAAGGGTCTTAGTCCCTGTTATTTCGGCGCCATTGCGCAGTTGGTCCACGACCGTCTTCAGCTCTTGGACGTCCCCCACTCGGATCCAGGCAAGGGCGTCCGGGTCGCCAGCTACAGTGAAGATCGCTCGGATCTGGGGCACGTCCGGCGCAATATTCTCGATGTCATGGACCCTCGTCCGTCCCGCGAACCGCAGTTCGACGACAGCTTCCAGGGTTTGGCCAAGTAGGGCGGGGTTGATGACGGCGGTGTAGCTCTGAATGACGCCGGTCCGCTCTAGTCGGTCGACCCGCCGCTTGATCGCCGGTGCCGTTAGCCCGACATGGCTGCCGATGTCGCCGAAGGTCCTGCGAGCGTTCTCGCCGAGCAGCAGCAAGATCTGGCGGTCGACGTCATCCACTAACCCTGTAGTCGTGCCCACGTGCAACAATATATCGCTCTGTGCCCGCTTCGGACCGTAGTCTATTGCAACTTCCTACGCTATAAGCGGCGAACCATTTCTCGGGGTCGCCGAACATCTAGCTTGGTCAGGCGATGGCACTGTCCCCACGGGTCTCGGGTCGACCGAGTCCACAAGTAGACGATTTAGCAGTCCTCGACAGGGTCCAACAGCGTGTTCTTTGGTTGGCCGTGAGCATGATCCACCATGCGAACAAGGTTCGGGACGCCTCTTCGGGAGTAAAGGTCGGTGGTCATCAAGCGTCGTCGGCTTCCATGGTCAGCATCATGACCGCGCTGTACTTCAGCCACTTGCGCGCCGACGATCGAGTGTCGGTCAAGCCCCACGCCTCACCCGTACTGCACGCGATCAACTACCTCCTTGGGCGCTTGGACGAGCGGTACCTCCGAGAGCTTCGCGCGTTCGGAGGCTTGCAGAGCTATCCGAGCAGGACCAAGGATCCCGATCCGGTCGATTTTTCAACGGGTTCGGTCGGCATCGGTGCGACGGCCACGATCTGGAGTGCGCTGGCTCATCGCTATGTTGCGACTCATTTCGGCAGTGAGTCAGCGGGTCGTCACATTGCCCTAGTAGGAGATGCCGAACTGGACGAGGGCGCCGTTTGGGAGGCGATCGTCGACCCGATGGTCGGGCGGCTTGGCGACGTTCTGTGGATCGTCGACTTGAACCGCCAGTCGCTCGATCGGGTCGTGCCCGATATAGCGGCTGGGCGTATCAGACTCATGTTCGAGGCGGCAGGGTGGAATACTTTGACGGTTAAGTACGGATCGAAGTTACGGGCGCTCTTTTCGCTCAAGGGTGGACAGGCCCTCCAGCGGCGGATTGACCGGATGAGCAATGAGGAATACCAATATCTTCTGCGAGCACCGGCAGATCGAATCCGAGAGGACCTATCCGGCTCAGGACCTGACGCTCGCGCCATCCGCGGGCTGGTGCAGGAGGTCGACGAGGGCGAGATAGCCAGCGCGCTGAGAGACCTAGGGGGCCACGACATCGGCGACCTGCTCCAAGCCTTTTCAGAAGCGGAACAAGTGCACGATCGTCCATCAGTGGTCCTCGCCTACACGATCAAAGCGTGGCGGCTTCCAACCCAGGGCCATCCCGCGAACCACTCTGCACTGCTGTCGCCGGATCAGTGGCGCGATCTCGGAAAGGAGCTGAACGCGGATCCAGACCGCCCATGGGACGCGTTTCCCACGGACAGCGCCGAGGGGATGGTCTGTACCGCCGCTGCCGAGCGCCTCCAGCGCACCCGAGTGCCTACCCCCAAGATCGGGAGTTTCCCTCTCGACATCGGTCGCCCACATGGTGGCGTCGAGTCGACCCAAGCGGCCTTGGGCCGGTTTCTGATGGATATCCAGCGCATGGCGCCGGAGCTCAGCGCACGTATCGTTACGGTGAGCCCTGATGTCGCCTCTTCCACCAATCTAGGAGGTTGGATCAACAAGGTGGGCATCTGGAACATGGATGATCGTCGTGACTGGTTCGCCGATGACAGGGAAACTCTTCTTCGGTGGAAGGAGAGTCGAGAGGGCCAGCACATCGAGCTGGGAATTGCAGAGGTGAACCTCGTCGGATTGCTCGCAGAGTTGGGAGCAACTTGGTCGCGGAATGGTCAGCCTCTTCTGCCGATCGGGACGCTCTACGACCCGTTCGTAACCAGGGCCCTCGAGCCATGGGCGTTCGGGATATACGCAGGTGGCCAGTCAATATTGATCGGAACGCCCTCGGGTGTGACCCTGGCGCCCGAGGGTGGGGCGCACCAGTCCATCATCACGCCATCAGTCGGGCTCGAGCAGCCAGGTTGTATCGCGTGGGAGCCGGCATTCGGCCAAGACCTTGAATGGACCTTGCTCACCGCCCTGGCCGACCTTGGACGGTCCGGGGGTACCTCCGCCTATTTCCGTTTGAGCACTCGTCCCCTCGACCAGGTGCTGGCCTCGGTGCCTACCGAGTTCCACGAGCGTGATCGCCGTCGTCAGGACGTGGTCTCTGGCGGCTACCGGTTGCGACAATCCGACGAACGCCCAGCTGTGATTCTTGTCGGCATGGGGGCGATCATGCCTGAGGTCCTGGCTGCAGCTACTGCCCTCGAATCCGATGGCGTCGGATGTGACGTAATCTGCCTGACTTCAGCTGACCTAATCTTCCGAGCGATACAGGCTCGCCGCGGGCTCTCACCTGGATCGAGCGATATTCTGTCGACGCTCTTTCCCGCTAGCCGGGCCGCGCCGATAGTCTCCGTGCTAGACGGCCACCCCCACACCCTGGCGTTCCTGTCTGCCATCAATGGCAGTCCGATAACGTGCCTAGGAGTCCAGGACTTTGGTCAGGTCGGCGACATCCATGACCTGTACCATCATTACGGGATTGACTCCTCCACCATCACGGGCGCGGCCTGGGACCTTATCGACGAGGTGCAAGACCGAGCTCGCTGACTTAGGGCTCTGCGCCGGCCAGCCCAAGTCCGACCTACTCACGATAGTGACACCGCGCTGACATTTGAAGGGCTCTTAAGCTCGGTCCCGTGCATCGTGCACCGCACGCGTGAGACGAGGGGCGTACTGCACCCATTAGCCGACCGCACCTCGCGCCCTGAGGTCAGCAATCGAATCCCGGTCGAACCCTACCTCCGCGAGGATCTCGTCCCCTTGATCTCTGTCCCGGTTCACGGATTCCAACTCCTTACTGTCCGCCCAGATATGGCCCACCATCGGCCACTCGACGAGTTGGAGCCCGCCGGTCCGCTCACTCCGGAGGAGGCCCGCCGCAACAGCCCCCGCGATGGCTACCGCTTCGAGGTCCTCAGCGGAGGAGGTCGGAGCGGCAGGGCAGCTGGCGTAGACCAATTCCGGGTTGACGGTCCCCACATCCGGGAGGTCGATGCGGAGGTGGCGTCTGACGTCATCCTCCAGGTCGGTGAGGAAGACGTCGGCTCCTGTGACCAGCTCGAGAAGCACGGTATAGCCCTCCTCGCGAGCCATATCCACGAAGATCCGGCGTCGGAGTCCCCGGAGTTGCCGTTGCCCACTGAGACCGGCTCGGGGTGAGGCGTCGATAACGTCGGCGCCCCAGGCGGCGAGTACGGAGGCAGCAGCCGATCCGACCGGCCCCCCTGTCACCTGGACGACCCGAACCCCCTCCATACTCCCGGCCACCGACGAACTCTGCTACCGCTTGCATGTCGGGAACATGTAGGAGCGTCAGCCCACAGGCCCGGACCACTATCGACCTGGAAGATATCCTGACCCGGCGATGTCGAGAAACGCCCTACGCCGAGCGAGCTACGGGCCGGCCAGCCCGGTCATCGGCGAGCGAGGCGCGCGGACCCGGTCCCGGATAATCCACGTGACCCTCGAACTCATAAGGGATCGGGGGGTGAAGATGACCACCGTGGACGAGGTCGCCCGGGCCGCGGGGATCTCCCGAGCGACCCTCTACCAGTATTTCGGGTGCAAACAGGAAGTCCTCGTCGAACTCGTAGAGACGAGCGGCCGTGCCCTGCTCGACGTCTTGAACCTTCTGGGACCGCTAGGCCCCACAAGGGAGGGACTGGCCAGCCTGGGCCGGCTGTTCGACGATTGGGCAACCGTGTACGGGATCTACGCCACGATCTTCGTACAGGAGTCCTCGATGGATTCACCTGAAGCACCGCTGCGTCCGATGGTGGCCAATTGGATGAGCAACTACGTGGGACGGATGAGCAAGAGGATGGCCGCCGCGGGAGTCGACGGGGCGCCCGGCGTCGAGCTGGAGGATCTGGCTCTGGTCCTGTGGTCCACGTTCGAGCGCTACAGCTTCTATCTCGAACTCGGTCTCGGTTCTTCCGCGAGCCAAGCGCCCATGACCACCCTGGCGATGGCAGCTCAGTTATTGCTCTTCCCGGCCACTCCGTCCGACGTCCTCGCGGAGTTCGCCCCTCGATCGGTCCCGACCGGCGCGGTCGGGCCGCCGCCCGAGCGACCGGTCCCCGTTTCGGACCGGCCGTCCACCCGGCTCGGCCGCGTCGGCCCCGTCGCCAGGCAGACGGTGCAACGCCTCGTGGAGGCCGGACGGCAGGTATTCGCGGCGGTGGGTTTCGATGCGGCGAGCGTAGAGCAGATAATCACCCTCGCCGGCGTTGGGCGGGGCACGTTCTACAAGTACTTCGAGGGAAAGCAGGACCTCCTGCTGCTCCTCTCCGCCATGTGTCTGGCGGACGTGGCGACTCTATTTGGCCAGCTGGAAGCGGTCGGGCGGCCCGGCACGGTACGGGCGTGGGTGGACGACTTCGTGCGCTTGCACCTCGCTCAGGCGGGGGTGCTACGGGCGTGGAGCGACGTGCCCTCCCTCGATCCCCGGGTCCTCGACGACGCGGGGCGGGCGGTGACCATAGTGACGGAGTCATCGGAAGCCTTACTCGGCCGGATTGAGAGGTCGTACCCGTTCGACGGGAGGGCCGCATCCCTGCTGATGATGGGCTTCCTCGAACGATTCCCGGGTACGGCGGCGGGGACGCGCTATGAACGACCACCTGACGTGCTGGCGGCGATTATGACCGAGGGACTCGAGCGGGCATTCCTCAACCCGGGTACTACACGGCGCTGAAACGAAGGGGCCACTAGAAAAGAGGAGATGCTGGCTTACGGGTCATTGTGTGTCCGGACCGCCTAGCCGCCAGGCCGACCCGGGCGCTCGGACTAACCACTGGTTCCGACCCGAGTGAGGATGACCACGACATGACAATCATCGAGGCGAGCTCGCCCCGGGTGCTGCCCCATCTGACTGACGCCAACCGTGCCTTCTGGACTGGAGGTGCGTCCGGGCAACTCTTGGTCAGTCGCTGCATCGCCTGCCGCCAGTGGGTGCTGCCACCCTGCTTGGAATGCCCGGCCTGCGAAGCGGCCACATCGCCGGAGCCGGTGAGCGGCCGGGCCAAGGTCTGGACTTGGACCCTCAACACTCAGCAGTTCCATCCTGACGTCCAGCCCCCCAACCTCATCGCCATCGTCGTCCTCGACGAGCAGGAAGACCTGCGGGTGGTCACCAACCTTATCGAATGCGAGGAGGGCGACGTTCGGGTCGGGATGACTGTGACCGTCCGCTTCGAGGACCACGGCGAGATCTTCTATCCAGTGTTCACTCCGTCAGAACCGGTCGAGGAGCAATGACCGAGACACCTGAGAAGAACTCGATCATCTCCGGAATCGGCATATCCCGGATCGGACGGCGCACCGGGATAGCCCCGTTGGAGCTCACGCTGGAGAGCTGTCGCCAAGCGGTCACCGATGCCGGGCTCACCATGGACCAAATCGACGGCATCGATAGCTTGGGCGACACGCCTCCCGAGCGGGCGGCCGAGTCTCTCGGCATCTTTCCGCAGTTCCGCGGCGGAGCTTTCGACACCGGTGGCCTTCTCTCCCCCGTGATGTCAGCCGCCTTGGCGGTGGGCGAGGGGCGGGCCCGGCACGTCCTCGTGTACCGGACGGTCCAGATGATGGGTGGCGAGTACATCCCGCCCGAGTCCGACTCGTCGGATGGGCCGGACCCGGCTGAACTGATGGGTTCGATCACCAGGCTGATGGTCGATTTGGAGGAGTTGCTTGCCGCCAACGCCTTCTCGGCGGTCAACTGGTTGGCCATGCACTGCCGACGCTACATGGAGCTCTACGGAACGACGAAGGAGCAACTCGGCTGGCTGGCCATCAGCTCCCGCCGTAACGCCGGACTCAACGAGCGGGCCGTCTACCGGGACCCGATGACCATGGACGAATACCTGTCGGCCCGACCCATCTCTACGCCCCTCGGGTTGCTAGACTGCGACGTACCCGTCGACGGGTCAATCGCAGTGGTCGTTTCCCACGCCGACCACGTCGCCGACTGCCCGAACCTGGCGGTGCGGGTCAATGCCATCGGGGGCTCGCCAGGACAGGGCGGCTGGTTCCACCGGCCGGACTATCCGATGATGGCCGCGGTCGAGGCGGCTCGCCAGATGTGGAGCCGGACAGATCTGAAGGCCTCGGATATCGACGTGGCAGAGCTATACGACGGTTTCACCTATCTCACCTTTGCATGGCTCGAGGCCCTCGGCATCTGCAAGCAGGGAGAGGCCGGACCGTTCGTCGAGGGCGGAGCGCGCATCGCGCTGGATGGCCAGCTGCCGCTCAACACCTACGGAGGTCAGCTGTCGGCGGGAAGGATGCACGGTTACTGGGTCCTCCATGAGGCCTGCCTCCAGCTGCGCGGCGAGGCCGGCGAGCGCCAAGTGGCCACGCAGCCCGAGGTCGCCGTCGTGTCCAATGGCGGCGGGCCGATCGCCGGTTGCCTCCTGTTGACGAGATAGGCGATCGGCCAAGGTAGCTAAGCCTCGATCCACCGATGATCTTGGAGGCTGAGCGCGTCGGAGAATGAGAAAGCCCTGCCGTGGCAGCAGAATCGATGCGACGGATCAGTTCACTGCCCACGGAAGGGCCGTCTCGTCGATGCGACTCTCTCACACTGCGCCGGTTGCGGCCGCACGGTTCGATGACCCGAACCTCGTGTCGGCCGCGGGGGTGGTCCCAGTGATGCGGCTGGCCTGGCAGGCAGGGCTCGGCGGACTCGCCGAGCAGCTGCTCACGGTTCCGACGGACAAGGGCGCAACGCTGGTGGGAAGGTCACGGCGCTGGTCTGCGGGATGGTTGCTGGTGCGGTCTCGATCGACGACATGGCGCTGCTGCGGCACGGTGGCATGGGCCAGCTCTTCGACCGGACCTACGCGCCGTCGACGTTGGGGTCGTTCCTGCGGGACTTCACTTTCGGTCACGTCCGGCAGCTCGACGCGGTCGCCTCTCGGTTCCTCACCGCACTGGCCGGTCGCACGTCGCTGCTCGCTGCCGCGCCATCGGAGCTTGTCATGGTCGACATCGACGACTCGATCATCGAGATCCACGGCCACGCCAAGCAGGGCGCCTCGTTCGGCTACACCCGGGTCCGAGGCCTGAACATGCTGCTCGCTACCGCCAGTACGCAGGCCTGCGCGCCGATCGTTGTGGCGCAGCGTCTGCGGAAGGGCTCGTCCGGTTCGCCGCGCGGCGCGAAGCGGCTGGTCGCCGACGCCGTGACCATCATGTCGTTGCGCGGCACTGCCGCTACGGCCCAGTGCTACTCAGCGCGAGCGCCCGATATGGTAGGAGCAAACGCACCAAGGAGGCCAGCGCCGTGCCCGTCCGATCCTTAATGCATCGGGTCGATGACATCGACTGGTACTGTCAACAGCAGGGAGACGGGCCGGCCGTGGTCCTGGTGCCGTCCGGCGAGGGAGACTGCACATCCTTCGACGCCGTCGCCGAGCTGCTAGCCGACCAGTTCATGGTCCTGACCTTCGACATGCCGGGCTTTTCGCGCACGAGCGCCCCTGTCGACAAGATCTCGATGTTCAAGGCTGCTGACCAAATCGCCGCGTTGGTCCGGTCGCTCAATATCGACACTGCAACCTTCTACGGCTGCAGCTCGGGAGGCATCATCGTCCTCAGCCTGATCGCGGGTCAAACCGACCTCGTGACCAACGGGATCGTGCACGAGGTCGCCTTCGGCGCCGACTACCGAGACGACAAGTTCGAGCCATTGCTCCCGGGGCGGCTACCTGCTCTTGCCGACGACGAGGTCGTCGAGCAATGCAAGATGATCTTCCGGGAGTACATGAACGAAGACCAGGCGTCCTGGGACGCGCTCGGGGAGGAGTACCACGCGTGGCTGGCGCGGAACTACCTGACCTGGGTGCGCCGGTACTTCTTCGACGGCCCCGTTCCAGCGATCGAGCCGAAGGACTTCACCAAGCGCCCGGTGGACTGGACGATCGGCGGGCTCACCCCGGCCATGGTGTTCTTCAGCAACGTGCAGCTGGCCACAAGCCTGGGGATCTCTGTCGGCCTCCTGCCGTGCAAGCACTTCCCGCAGGTGAGCGTTCCCAAGGTGTTGGCCGACCACATCCGCAGTAGCGCATCACGCCATCTTGCCTGACAGCCCCATCGATCCCACTCCAAAATGAGATAGGGACCACTCCGTCAATGTACGCACCGGCTGCCCTGGGGTTGCCGCTTCCAGGCGCGGTCGATCCGCAGCAGGGGTGCGTGTCCGAGCAGGTGGCACTGTCCGACCCTGAGCGCGGTGGCTTCGGCCCAGCGGGCTGCTTACCTCCTGTGGCCATGGGCGGGCACAAGATCGGCCCCTGTGTCCGTGGCCATGAAAAAGTGCCCACTGGTGGCCAAGTTCTTTGTCCCCGGTGGCGGCCAGGAAGTCCCCGCTGGTGGCCAGTAGGTAGTCCCCCGTTCCTCGCACGCCGTGCCGGTCCGGAGCTTGTGGCCCTGCGCGGTGACGGTGGCGGTGTCCAGCCAGTCACCAACACCGCGCAGGGGGCTCCATTGAAGAACGCGAGGGAACGGATGGACGTGTTGAACGCCTATCGGCAGGTGGGCACCTATCGGGGAGCGGCCGATGTGTGCGGCATGACGCACAAGACGGTGAAGCGGCTCGTGGAGGCGAACCGGGCCGTGGCGGCCGGGCTGACCACCAACTGGATCAAGCGCGGCACCCACCGCTCCGTCCGGCGATCTCGTGCGGTCAATCCGCACCTCGGATCACCAACCGGAACGCGGATCAACGACTCAGGTCGCTAGGGCTTCAGTTTCAGCAGGTCGGAGGTGTCGAGCAGCTTGGTGGCTCCGGTCACGTTACCGGCCTGATCCAGGGTCTGTTCGAGCACTCCGGTTGAACAGATGGCCGGCGCAATTACGATCTGCTTGCGGTTGCATTGGAAGGTGATCCCGGCCCCGAAGAACAGCGGTGTCGGCGGCATGGCGTTCAGCGTCTTCACAATGTCGTTGGAGGTGGTCGTACCCGTCAGGTGCTTCATCGCCTTGGCGAACGAAACGACGGTAGCGAATCCACCCGGTGTCACCCCATTAGCGAACGGCGGGGTACCTGGAGCGTAAGTGGACATTGCCGCCTTGTAGATTTTGACGTCGGGGTCGGTGGGGACGGTCGTGGCCACGGCGACCACCTTGTTTCCGGCATATCCTCCCGGAATCCCCGCCGACGAGCCGTTGGCTATACATTGCTGGATCAGCACCGTAGTACCCTTGTATCCGAGGGTCTTGGCTGCCTTCAGCAGGCTTGTGCAGAAGCTGCTGTTACCGAAGACCTGGATGGAGTCCACTCCTTTACCGATCTCGGCCTGCATCTGGGGAGTCATATCAGCCGTTCCCGGTGGAATAGACACGATGTCGACGGGAACTCCGGCATTCTTGTAAATCAAGGGATCGAGCTGCTGCGCCGGTCCCGTCGCGGTGGGAACGTCGATGATGAATACTGCAGCCCGTTTGGCCCCCGCGTTCTGGGCGATCTTCGCCGGTCCGGCGAACGTCGCTCCGATGTCGTTGGGGAGTATATAGGACAGTTTGCCCGTGATTTGCTGCTGACTAGCAGCCGAATAGTTCACGATCGGCACCCCGGCCCCCTCCAGAAGGGGGTACATCGTCGTCTCGCTGACGGCATTCATGAGCACGACCGGAACCTTCGCTGCTATCAGCTGGTTGGCACAGTCCGTGCCCCCGGCCGGAGTTTGCTCGTCGTCGCACACATCCAGTGACAGAACGTGGCCGCCCACCCCGCCGAGGTACTTATTGACGTACTTGACCGCGGCCTGGGCCGCTGGGATCTCCGAGAGGTTGTTGATGGCTCCGTGGTTGCCGTCGGTGATGTAGCCGATCTTCAACGGCGAACCCTTAGCCACATTCGGGGTCCCCAGCGCACCAGTGGTTGTGCTCGTGGGGGAAGTCGAACCGGACTTGCTGCTGCTGCAGCTGGCTGCCATCAGCATCACGCCCAACATGGCAGCCGCCAGCGGAACCATACCTCTACGCCAAGATTTGCTCATCCCAACCACCATTCCCAACGCCTCCCCTTGTTGTGTGCGGCGAAGCATAACGGCATCTCCGCTTTGGCGATACGCCGCCTGACCAATACGCGACCGTCCGGAATGCAGCTGAAATAAAGCCCGCACAACTCCGAACAACTTCACGGCGTTAACGAAGTAAGGTTCGAACCTTGTGACCTTAGTTAGGCGGGCCGTGCACCCCTCCATATAAAGGTGGAACTGTGTGTCAGGAACGTTGCCAGGCGATGGCTTTCGTCTCCAGGTACTGTTCGAAACCTTCCAACCCGTTCTGACGACCGACACCGCTCCTCTTGTACCCGCCGTAGGGGGAATCGGCGCCGTACCACACTCCACCGTTGACGCCGATTGATCCAGTGCGGACGCGGCGGGCGATCGCCGTGGCCCTGGCTTCGTCTCCTGAAAACACTCCACCGGAAAGCCCGTAGCCGCTGTCATTGGCGATCCGCACGGCGTCCTCGTCATCCTCGTAGGGAATCACCACGAGAACGGGACCGAAGATTTCCTCTTGCGCGATGGTCATTGAGTTGTCCACGTCGATGAACAGCGTCGGCTCCACGAAGTAACCCCTCGGCAGATGGGCCGGGCGACCGCCCCCAAGCACCAGCTTGGCCCCCTCCTTCTTGCCCTTCTCGATGTATCCGAGCACCCTGTCCATCTGCTTTCGGCTGACAAGTGGGCCCATCATGACGTTCGGGTCGGATGGATCGCCGTACGGTACCGTCGCCATAGCTTGGGTGATCAACGCGATTCCTTCGTCGTAGCGGGAACGGGGAAGGAGCAGGCGGGATTGCATTGCGCACCCCTGGCCGGCGTGCATGCAGACCATGGCCCCACTCGGCACGACGGTGGCGAAGTCTGCGTCGTCGCAGACGATCATGGCCGACTTGCCGCCTAGCTCTAAGAACACCCTCTTCAAGGTGGCGGCGCCTTTCTCCATGATCCTCTTGCCGACTGCGGTAGATCCGGTGAACGAGATCATGTCCACTAAGGGGGAGAGTGTGAGCTCTTCTCCAACCAGATGATCCGACGCCGTAACGACGTTGAAGACACCGGGGGGGAAGTCGGTCTTTTCAGCTACCAGGCGACCCAGCCGGGTGGCGTTCCACGGCGTGTCGGGTGCTGGCTTCAGCACGGTCGTGTTACCGGTAGCCAAGACTTGAGCAATCTTGTGGATCGTCACTTCGAATGGAAAGTTCCAGGGTACGATCGAGCCCACCACTCCGATCGGCTCCTTGTAGACGGAGCGGCGGCTGAGAAGGCCAAATGTGTTGCCGTCGGGAAGTTCCCGCTCCCACGGGAACTCGTCGATCAGCTTGGCAGGGTAACGAAGGCCGTCGTCGAGTGGATTGTCCAACTGGATGCTGTATGTGAGCATCCGCGGCGTTCCGACCTCCGCTATCAACTCCTCGCGCAACTCCTCCCGTTCCGATTCCAGCGCCTGCTGCAGCTGTTCGATGCAGCGCTTCCGCAGGGCCCTATTGGTGGACCAGTCGGTGTGGTCGAAGGCCCGGCGGGCCGCAGAGACCGCTCTTTGCATGTCCGCTTTCGAACCGTCGGCGACGGGGCCGAGTACGTCCTCTGTCGCCGGGTCGATGTTGTCGAAGCGCTTGCCCGACTCCGACTCGACCAGCTCACCGTCAATGAGCATTCGGACCTCGCCGGAGTAACTGTTGGACGCGGCCATGTGGACTCCTCGGGATACGTGTACGTGACTGACTCGACAGGCTTGATGCCCTGTCAATCTATTCCTACGTCGACCGAACGCACTCAATCGTTGGGAACGTACATAGACCGGACATCGTCCGGTCGTTCTGAGGCGGGCGGTGCCTGCCGGTCGCGTCGACATCTCACCTACATAGACCTTGGAGTAGCTCTATCTGCCGCCGGAGTCGGTGCAGCGAGGGAGGAAGAATGCGGGGCGGTCCAAGCATCAAGAACATCGAGGACGTGCCTGAGGAGGAGATGCTTAGGTTCGAATTCTCAGACGGTCGAACGGCGTCCATATGGGAGCGGTGGATCGAGATGTCACCCCGCTATGTAGCATTTTGGAACCGCTGGGATCCGGGCGCGATGTCCCCGGTCCATGGGCATATCGGCGACCACAGCAACCTCGTCCTCAAAGGGGAGCTCCGATGCGGCGAGTTGGTGTGTCGAGCCGGCAGCCACATAATGCTCGAGTGGGGCGACCTCTTCGGCCCCTGGGAGGCCGGCCCGGAAGGATGTGAACTGTACGGTTTCGTAGCGGGGGAAGGCCCCCCTTTCTCGGGACCCAAGCGACCGTTCGAGGCGCTCCTCGCGGCGAGAGGGGCGCGGATGGTACCGCTGCCCATGCCGAAGCGGCTCCCTCCGTGGAGCGATATCGCCGCTCAGAACGGCGTGACCAACTGGGCGGCCGACTCCTCGTAGCTGGCTAACCTCGCATCGGCATCGGGCGCGTGCCGAGACCTGATCAGTGCTGCAACCATCCCTGAGGACAAATCGCCAGGGAGCTCACCGGCAGACGTGCCACTCGTGCCCGGCGACAGTTGCGCCGATCGGCGTGAATGCTCGCCACCCTGACGACCACGGACGCGTTAACCGCCGCGTGGATGTCGGTCCGGACTCAGGTGCTGTTCGGGATCTGAGTAGGTTCAAGACGGCGCCTCGACGCCGAGCTCTGTAGCGCGCCGCCCGCTAGGACTTCAAACGGGTGGTGTAGGCATCTATCTTTTCCAGGTGCTCCTGCGAGGCAACCAGCTGAGTATTGGCGATGCGATCGATCTGGCGCGCCACCCGGCGATCGGCCGTGGCCGCTGCGTCGATGGCGATCTTGGCCAAGCCGAGGGCCTCACCAGAATGGTCGGTGAGCTTCTTGACCCAGTCGTGCACATCGGCATGGAAGCTTTCCAGGGATATGATCCGGTGGACGAAGCCGATGCGGAGGGCTTCCTCGGCGGTGAGCGTCTCACCGGCCATGGCCACCCAGCGGGCCCAGTGGGCACCGACGATTCGGGTGAACCGGCTGATTCCGCCAGACCCAGGGAGTATGGCCAGGTTCGACAGTTCCGGCAGACCGAACACCGCGGCCGGGCTGGCGAAGCGAAAGTCGCATGACGACGCCATCTCGACTCCCATCCCGAGGCACGGACCCTGAGCAGCCAGCACTACCGGCTTCTCGATCTTCTCGAGCTCATCGAAGAGCTCATGGACTTGGCGGTAGTGGTACCGGAGGGCAACACCAGAGGTGGACCCGTTCCCGATTTGGGAGATATCGCGTCCGGCGGTGAAATACCGGCCTTCGCCGGTGATGACGAGCGCTCGGAGCGTGTCCTCTCGCCCGACCTGGGCCACTGCTTCTCGCAGGACCTCGATCATGTCGTCGTGCACGGCGTTCAACTTGCGGTCGCGGGTGAAGGTGACAGTGAGAATCCCATCCTCCTCACCCACCCTGATCTGGTCTTCGATCGCCTCACTCATGCCACTCGCTCTCCTCCGCTATGCCTGGCCCGGGCAACTCAATTGACAAACCGGCGGTAAGCACGCTGGCACCCACTTTCGGCTGACTCGCAGCGGGTCGACCCGGAAGGGCCAAGGCGGAAGCGAGGACCCGGATTGACCTAAACTGTACTGGCCCTTGCTATTTCGGCGGGATGTCACTGTCGGAGCTTCTGGCAGCGCAGCCGACCCCCGACGACCGATACGTGGCGTTCTGCAGGTCCCGGATTGCTCACCAGTCACTCCGGGCCAACGTGATGCTCCAGATCCGTCCGCAGCTCCCGCTTGAGCACCTTGCCATAGGCGTTGCGGGGGAGGGCTGGCCGGAACGCCCAGCGACGGGGCCGCTTGTAGCCGGCCAGCGAGGTGGCACAGTGCGAGGCCAGCTCGGCTTCGAGGCTTTCTGTGGGCTCGTCGGTGACGATCACGGCGACCACCAGCTCGCCCCATACCCGGTCGGGGACCCCCACCACGGCCACCTCCTGCACGGCCGGATGACCGGCCAGAACGGCTTCTACCTCGACCGCGTACACATTGGATCCGCCGGTGATGATCATGTCCTTGGCTCGGTCGAGCAGGTATAGGTACCCATGCTCGTCCATCCGCCCCAGGTCACCGGTGTGCAGCCAGCCGTTGCGCAGCGCCTCGGCGGTCGCGTCCGGTTGTCCCCAGTATCCCGCCATGACAGCCGGCCCCCGCACGCAGACCTCGCCGACCTGGCCGGGCGGGAGCTCGATGTCGCCATCGCCCAGGACTCGCACATCCATGCCGGGGCGGGCGTAGCCGGCTGAGGTCAGCCGCTCCGGTTGTCGTCCGGCCAGCGCGGCAGCGTGATCCTCGGAGGGCAGTACCGTGGCGGTCATCGGTGTCTCGCCCTGACCGAACAGCTGGACGAACACCGGCCCGAATGCGTTCAGGGCTCGCTGCAGATCGGCCGGGGCGAACGGTGCGCCTCCGTAAACGATCCGCCGGAGCGCTGGTCCGGCTGGGCCAGCGCCTTTCTCCACTGCATCGGCGAGCACGACGATCTGGGTCGGGACCATCCACGTGGTGGTCACACCGGTCTCTCGCATGAGGTCTAGCACCGGACCCGGCTGGAAGGTGCCGAGCGGGAGCATCACGTGATGGACGCCCCGGGCCACGCCGGCTATGGCGTGGAAGCCGGCGCCGTGGGACAGGGGAGCGGCGTGCAGCAGGACGTCCTCGTCAGTCATCGGGGTCAGGTCGGCCAGCCAGGACGCCGTCACGAAGTCGAGATTGGCATGAGTGAGCATTGCGCCTTTGGGCCGGCCCGTGGTCCCAGAGGTGTAGAAGAGCCATGCCAGGTCGTCAGCCTCCACGTCGACTGACTCCGCTTGGAAGCCTGCCTGCCCGGCCATCCGCTCATAGTCCTCACCGGTCCGGACGACGCGTACGCCGGTCACGTCGATTTCGGGGTCGTCGGTCACCAGTGCCGCGGCCTGGGAGTCGGACAGGTGGTAGAGCACTTCGGAAGCGGTGAGTCGAGCATTCAGCGGCACCAGCACGTACCCGCCCATGAAGCAGGCGAACATGGCCTCAAGCATCTCCGGTCGGTTCCGCATCAGCAGCCCCACCCGATCGCCTTTACCGACACCGTTTGTGGCCAGACCGCGCCGCAGCCCGTCTGCCCTGACGGCCAGCTCTGCGTAGTTGATGGTGCGGTGCTCGAAGGTGACCGCTGGCCGGTCAGGAAGCCGTCGCGCCGTATTGACCAGCATCCGTCCAACGTTCATCTGTCGAACATAGCGACCGGAGGGGGGGGCCGCCGCCGCCGGCAGGAGACGGAAATCTGTCCGACATCCAACTTTCCTGTTAGATAGGGTTATGACCAACCGTGCCGACCTTCCGAGCATCGACGAGGAGTCCCGGCCTTTCTGGGATGCGGCGAGGGAAGAACGCCTGCTGATCGCCCGTTGTGGCGAGTGCCATAAACCTCACCACTATCCTCGTCCGTTCTGCCCGTTCTGCTGGAGTGAGAACGTCAGATGGGAGGACGCCAGCGGCCGCGCCACGCTCTACACGTACTCGACGGTTTTCGTCAACGATCTTCCTCCCTTCAAAGAACGGCTTCCCTACATAGCTGCCGTTGTCGATCTCGAGGAGGGTCCGAGGATGATGACCAACGTGGTGGACTGCGACCCGGCTGGCCTCCGCATCGGCCAGGAGCTGGAGGTTTCGTTCCGAAAGTTGACCGACGAAGTCACGGTGCCGGTATTCAGACCAAAGGAAGCAGTGACCTAATTGGGCTGATAGCCGGTGTTCGGTCGGGACAATTAGCGCAGGGCAGCGACGCCCGTCCGCAAAGCATGTGTTCGCCATCCGGCCCCGAGGGCTCCGGCAGATTGGATCCTCGGTCTGGTGCGTCTACCTGCCCAAGAAGTTCGGTGGCCGGTTCTCCACGAATGAGCGCACCCCTTCCCGCCGGTCCTCGGTGGTCGATATCAGGGCGGTCGCGGACCGCTCTTCCTCGAACACCGTTTCCATATCGCGATTGATGGAGTTTCGGTACATGCGCTTGGTCAGTCCGAGCGCCTGGGTCGGCCCGGCGGCCAGGCGGCCCGCCAGCTCGCGGGCTATCGACAGGACCTGATCGGTCTCGACCAGCCGGTTGACCACACCTAGACGATCCAGGTCCTCCGAGGTGACGGTGTCGCTCAACAGGGCTAGTTCGTTGAGCTTGTGGAGGGGAAGAAGGCGGGGCAGAAAGTAGGTGTCGCCAGCGTGGGGGACCATGCCGCGGCGGAGGAAGACGTGGGTCCAGCGCGCTCCTCTGGCCGCGACCACCAGGTCGCCCATCAACGCGAGGGACCAGCCGGCGCCGGCGACTGTGCCGTTGACGGCGCTCACGACCGGCTTCTCCATTTCCCACATCGTCCGGTTCATGGCATAGAAGTGGCGAGTCGCCATCCGAAAGTCGAGAGGTGACAGTGTGCCGGCCTGGTCGCCACTCGCGAAGATGTCGGCACCGGTGCAGAAGTCGCGTCCCACCCCGGTGATAAGAAGGGATCGCACCGAGGGGTCGAGGCCGGCTTCCTGCAGCGTGGCGGTGAGCAGGCGTGCCGTCGGTTCGTCGATGGCGTTGCGGCGATCCGCTCGATCGATGGTGAGCTCGAGAACCCCGCCATCATGCTCGACGCGCAATGAACCGTCAGCCAGCATGTCCACTTTCTAGTGGACTCTTGCTTTCAGCGCCATGTAGTTCCCGGCGGTAAGTACCTTCACCACCTGCTCGAAGTCCTGGCGGACCGACCGCTTAATTTCAAGAGGAGTTCCGCTGCCTTGGCATCAACAGTGCGGATCTGATCGAGCAAAGCACGAATGCGGCGATCGTTGCCGATCCACTCTTGGTATAGTTGGGCTTCTCGGTGGGTCAGCCGTTTAGTCACGGTCTTGCCGTTCACCTTTGCCGTCCACTGCCAGTAGGGGCCATGACGGGTCGGTGGATCTGCGTTGCACCGAAATTGAGGTGCAGCGGGTGTAGCGGCGGGTCAGCTCCCGACGGCGACGATCCCGATCTCGGCGATCTGGGCAGCCAGCTCCCGATAGCGCCGCTCGTACTCCTCCAGTCGCTCCTCGACGGTCGCCTTTGCCATTGCGCTCCTCTGGTCGACGACAAGCATCCCTCATCCGAGATCAGACAGTAGGCATACTGTCTGCGTAGGACGCACCAATGAAACCACCGCCGCCGAGCAGGCCCGCTTTCGCTCCTCGCTCCATCAGTGCCTGTCCCCGTGGGGAGATGCCCTCTTCGAGCTCTGTGACGCAGCCCTGTGCTCGCCGGCCCCGGTGGGATCGGTGCCCTCGCTCAGCTTGGAGCCCGAGTTCCGCAGGTCCCACGGCAGTCTCTACAAGTCTCTGGCCGGGGGGAGACGTGGACGAGGTCGTTCTCCGCCAGCTGTTGGTCGACCATCGCCCGAAGAGAGGGCCCCCTGGTCTTTGCCGTCGACGCCTCCACCTGGGACCGCTGCGATGCCGAGCGCAGTCCCGAGCGGGGCTTCCACTACTCGGCGTCCAAGTATTCGGCCGGACAGCCCATCGTGGCCGGGTGGTCCTATCAGTGGATTGCCCAGTTGAACTGGGCTCCAGACAGCTGGACCGCGCCACTGGACGCCCTGCGCATCACGCCGTCCATGGATGGAAGCGATGCCACCGTTGATCAGGTCAAGCGCCTCGTCGGCATGCTACCGAGTGACGCCGACGTTCCCTTGTTCGTCTTCGATGCCGGCTACGACGGCATCGCTCTCGGCGACGGCCTGAGAGACACCCGGGCCGAGGTCGGTCCGTCGTCATGGGAAGGTGACGGCGCCGCCTGGCACAATCTCCATCCGAAGCTGCACGGCAGGGGACGGTGGCGGGACCGCGATGAACCGCCGATCGTGAAAGGCAGTGTCATCAGGGTCGAGGTCGAACACCTGCCCAAGCCGGCAGGACGGATCAAAAAGACGCTGTGGCTGTGGTGGTCAGGCGGAGGCGAACCCGATCTTGACATGTGCTGGCGGGCCTACTTGCGCAGGTTCGATATCGAGCACACCTTCCGGTTCTTGAAAGGGACCTTGGGATGGACGACACCCTCACCACAGATGCCCGAACAGGCCGACCGGTGGACCTGGATCGTGCTTGCCGCCTACACCCAACTCCGATTGGCTCGCCAACTTGTCGAGGATCTCCGCCTACCTTGGGAGCCGAGATGCGACCCGACCAAGCTGACCCCAGCCAGGGTCCGCAGGGGGTTTCGGCGACTCCGTGCACACCTGGGCACACCCGCCCGTCCACCGAAATCCACTACCCCTGGTCCAGGACGCCCAAAAGGCACCCGAAGACCGGCAAGAACCCGTTATTCTGCAATCAAAAAAGCCGCATGACCTGCGTCATACGTTTAATTGCAAGCTAAGAAGTTGTCGGGAAAATAATAGCAGATCAATAGGTGGATTGTCCTCCCTCGGTCGGCCTGGTCCCATAGACTTTGTAGATGGGAGATAGGGAGATAGCGACCAATCCATTGCGACAACCTGGCGGACGACACACGGTGATTTGACCGATGAAGAGTGGGAACTGATCGCCGACTTGGTCCCGACCTATTCGGGTGACGGTCAGATCGGACGGCCCACCAAGTGGGCCAAGCGTGACATCGTGAACGCCATCTTCTACGTGGCGGCGACGGGTTGTCAGTGGCGGGCGCTGCCGGGCGACTATCCCCACTGGAACACCGTGCACCGCTACCACGTGACCTGGTCCGAGAACGGCACATGGGAACGGATCTGCGCACGACTGGCCGCGCTGGTCCGAGAAGCCGAGGGTCGGGACGAAGAGCCGTCGGCCGGGGTCATCGATGCCCGCAGTGTCCGAGGAGCTGCCACTGTCACCAGTCCCACTAGGGGATACGACGCTGGAAAGAAGATCTCGGGACGCAAGACCTTCGGCGTGGTCGACACCCTTGGCCTCCTCATCGCCGTGTTCGTTGTGGCCGCCAGTGTGTCCGACAACGCCGGCGGCATTCTCACCATGGAGCGGGCCAAGGGCCGTTCCTCCCGGCTCACCAAGGTCTGGTGCGACGGCGGATTCAAGAAGGCATTCATCGCCGCGTGCGGGGCACACCACATCTCCGCTGAGGTGGTGAACAGGATCCACGAGCATCGCTTCGAGGTCCTCCCGAGACGGTGGGTCGTCGAGCGAACCTGGTCATGGCTGATGAACAACCGACGACTCCAGGTCGACTATGAGCGCAACCCGATCGTCACCGAAGGATTCGTATGGGCTGCCCACAGCCGTCTACTCCTCCGCCGATTGACCCAACCGGCCATCGCGTAATCGCGCTGGGGAAACAAACGCGACAGCCTCTAAGGGTTCGCCCTTGAAGGTCGGCTACATCACCGACGGCAACTCCGGAGCCGTTAACAACCTCTCGGAGGTCCCAGCGGCCCAGGCCGCGGTCAAGTACGTCAATGAGTACCTCGGCGGGGTGGGCGGCCACGTTCTGTCACTGGATGTGTGCAACGACAACGGTAATCCGGCCGGGGCCACGGACTGTGCCAACCAGCTGATAGCAGCGAAGGTCCCGGTCGTGCTCATCAATGCCACCGGCCAGACGACGATGTACCTCGCTCTGTACGGGGCCGGCGTGCCGATAGTGAGCTATGCGGCTGGTACCCCGCAGCAACTCACGCGCAAACTGTCCTATGTACTCCCCAACGACGTCGGATCGGTGTTCGCCGGACCGGCGAAGATCGCCCAGAACGCGGGGGCCAAACGGGCTGCAGTATTCGTCATCGACGTTCCCACCGCGACGGCAGCGGCGCAGCAGCTCGATCCCTTGGTTTACAAGAATGCCGGAGTTCCCCTGGACATCGTGCCTATTCCGCCGGGAACGGCTGATATGACTCCCCAGTTCCAGGCCGAGATCGGTAAGGGGGCACTTCGGAAATCATCGGGGTTTGACCGTCGAGAGCAGCGCCCAGTTGGGCTTGCCGGCGTAGAGCAGTGACCGGATGCGGTAGTTCCGAAATGACGTGAACCCGAAGGCAGCTCGTTTCAGGTTGTTGACCGCCTCCGTGGGTCCGTTGCTGACGTGGGAGCTGTGCCAGGCGGCGATCTGGTGCTTCCAGCGGATGAGCGTCCGTCCGAGCGACCGCGCTTCTGTCGGGTAGTCCGTGTCCTGGAGGTCTTGACCGAGCTGGGTCACCCACTGGAGGGCAAGGTTGGGATCGCCATGGGCGTAGAGCTCGCGGACCGCCTCCTTCGCTTGCCACATGGTGGCCACGTCACCCTTCGGATCCCCGGCCCGCAGCAGGCCAAGGAGCTTCTCTTTGCCGCGGTCATCCAGTCGCTCCTCGGCCTTGGTCAAAAGGCGCCGGCATCGGTAGAGGGATCGGTCTTGTGGCCGCGATGGCCGAGTGTCTCGTTCTGGACCCGGCGCCGGCACTCGTCGGTGCTTCGAGTTGGCCAAGTGGGATCGGGCCGAGGCGCGGTGCCTGTCTCTCGGCAGGTCCGTTTCCTCGGCCCGTCCCCCGAACCGGACGTGCGGCTTCCACCGCATCCGGCTCTCCACGAGCCCATGCCGTCGGGCTAGGCAGCCTGCTTCGTCCCCACCCACGGCGAAGGGATCGCCGCTCCCCGATAGCGGTAGCGGGTCACCGGCACTGCCCGACAGTCGAACAGTGCTTCACCGTCGTGCTCGGGCCACCAGGCATTCGCCAGGTAGCGTCGTCGCAACCACCCCCAGTTGGCACGGCGGTGCTTCCGGCGCAACCAGCGCACAGTCCGCAGCCAGGTGAACTGGTGCAGATAGGCGAAGGTGTCCTTCGACACACCGTGTCGGAAGTAGTTCGTCCAACCCCGCAAGACGCCATTGATCTGGCGCAGGAGGTCGGAGAGCGGGTTGTTCGTTCCCTGTCTCGTGATCGCCTTCACCTTGGCCATGATCGAGGACAATGACTTCCTCGACGGCCAGGTGTAGACGAACGCCTTGTTCGACCCCCTCTTTGCTTGCCGCTGGATGCGGAAGCCGAGGAAGTCGAACCCTTCGTCGATGTGGCACACACTCGTCTTCTCCTCGTTGAGCCGGAGGCCCACCTCGGAGAGCACTGCTTCGACCTCAGTGCGCAGGCCTTCGGCGTGCGCCTGGGTCCCGTGCACCATGACCACGAAGTCGTCGGCATACCTGATAATCCGATATGTCGCTTCTCCGTGGTTGCGACGGGTAGCCCGCTGGGGCCGAGTGGCCATGTCGCGTTCCCAGGCTCCGGCGAAATGTTCGTCGAGAACCGAGAGTGCGATGTTGGCCAACAGCGGCGAGAGGATGCCCCCTTGGGGCGTGCCGGCCTTGGTGTCCCTCGTGACGCCGTCCTCGGAGAGGACACCAGCGTGGAGGAACGCCTTCACCAACCCCACAACCCGCTTGTCCCCGATTCGATGCCGCACCCGGCTCATAAGAGCGGGGTGGTCGATCTCGTCGAAGCATGCCGTGATGTCACCCTCTAGCACCCAGGTGTAATGGTTGGATGCCAGCATGTGAATCTCGGCAATGGCGTCATGGGGCCGGCGACGAGGACGGAAGCCGTAACTACACGGCTTGAAGTCCGCCTCGAAGATCGGCTCGAGGACCAGCTTCAGGCTGGCTTGCACACAGCGGTCCCGAGCGGTGGGGATGCCCAGGCGGCGGAGCTTGCCCGATGCCTTGGGGATCATCCGTTCCCGCACGGGCAACGGCACGAACCTTCCTGCTTTGAGGTCGTCTCGCAGCAGGGGCAGGACCGTGTCGCTCCCGAAGAGGATGTCGCGAGGTTTCACGCCATCGACTCCGGCCGATCGTGCACCCCGATTGCCCCGCACCCGAGCCCATCCAACGGTGAGGAAGGCGGGATCGGCAACGAGGTTGAACAGGTCACTGAACCGACGATTCGGGCTGTCGGTCGCCCATTGGTGCAGTTTTGTCTGGATTCCCAGTACCCTGGCCTCGGCTTCTTCGAGCGTTGGCCATGGTGCGTCGGTGTTCACCGGCGACCTCCTGGCATGCCAGTCCCATCCCTGCGGACTCGCTGGGTCCCTTCGCCATGTGACCGGCTTTCCCGGACTCGGACTACTACGGACCCTCCGCCCCATCCCGGGGTCATCAGTCGACGGTGGACCTGTCCGTCCTCGTGCTGGCGGCACGAGGGGAAGGACGGCCCCGGGATGGTTCCCACGTTCACCATGTTCCGGTTGACAGGATCGGCGTCCAGCTATGCCCCTGCGGTCTTGTCACGACTACGCCGCAGGCATTCATCGTGACCTCCTGGTCGGCGTAAAAAACCGACTTCGGAGTCGTCTTCTCGTCAATAGAGTCGACGCACACCGCTGCCCAGCCCATATCCACCAGATTGGAGCTGGTTCCACGCTTGAGGGGGTTCAACCACTGGTTCACTCTCGTTACACCTCTCTGTCTTGCTTGCCGGACCCGGACCGTCTGGTAGTGCCGATCCGTCCCGTCGTTGTCAGGGCTGCTTCCCACCCTCCCGAGCACCTCCTCGATCGGGCTGCCCTCAGCTTCACCGGACTGCTGCGACAGCCCAGCGAGGCGAGTCTCTCACCCGCCTCCGGATACACGGCGCCTCGTGGCGCACCTTGACCACGTGAAATGGGTCGGCCACCTGGACGGCGCCGGGCACCATGAGGTTGAACACCTTCCGGTAGGGGCCGGACAGATCCAAGGTGGCGAAGCGCACCTGGTCCCGCCAGTCCTTCCCCTGGTTGGCCAACCAACCCATGGGCCCAGCGCTCCTGCGGCCAGGGACGACGTCCAAGAGCTGGCCACGGACGACGTCCACGATCTGGGTGGAGAACTCCTGGCGGTGTCGAGGACCGACTTTCACCATCAGCACCTCGTCGAGGCCGAGAGCGCTGACGACACCGAAGCGATCGGGATCATCATCGACCAGGGCGGTGCCGTAGGCGATGACGGTGTCGTTCACCGTGTGCCCGTCACAGGCCAACTCCTCGGCCATTTCGTTGACGGTTCGGCCGCGTCGCCCGACCTGTTCGGTGACCCATCTCCCGGCTCGATCGCTCAGTGCCAACCGGGGCGCCCCGATCCGGGCCTCCTTCTCGGTCCAGCTGCCCTTCGGACAGGACGCCTCGAGACAGGACCAACGACGCTTGTGCCAGACGAGACGGGTCTTGCGACCGAAGGCCGGCAGGTCCACGAGCTCCACCACGGGCCGTCCCTTGACGCGGGCCACCACACCGCAGTCGCTACATCCGGTCCTGACGACCCGAGTCTCGATATGAACACGGAGAACGTCACCGGCCTCGTCCGCAACACCGAGGACATTGATCTCCGGCAAGCCAACCAGCAGCTCGCACATGCGCGTAGGATCCGACTGCACAGGGGCTCTTCCATTCTCTAGGCGTTAGACACCGACAGACTGGCAGGGCCCTTGTTTCGTGCCAGGGATGCTCAGAACGGAATCTCGGAAACCCCGCTCAAATCCGAAGCGCCCCTTTCGCGGTCGTCTGCTGCGAGCACGTTGGTCAGGCTCATCTGACTGACGTCCACGCGGCGGTTACGGCATCGGTGGTCGTCAGGGTGGCGAGAAACTTGAACGTATGCTCGAGCACTGCTCCTGAGAACTCTCGTGGGTAACCGGCCACTGCATCGGTTGCAAGCGCTATTCGGTAGCCCAGGTCAGCGCCGGTGATACACACACCGAGGAGTGCTTCGTTGAGCGAGACCCCTACCGGCACGATGGTGGTGACGCCGAGGTTGCGCAAGACCTGGTCGAGATCGGTCGATGTGAAAGGAGTGAGCCCGTGGATTCGCCGGCACACGATGTCGGTCGGCTCAGGCCCGAGCGCCGGCACCAACTCCGCCCCGGGAGTTCCTTCCACAATAGTGGATGGGGATTTGGCCCCGACGGCAAGAAACGGAGTGTTGATGACCCGGGCTGCCCCGTCGGCGCGGTGCTCGATCACGGCGTGAACCACCGGCACGCGACTTCTGCGGGCCGCCTGAACCAGGCCTGCCGCCGCTTCGGTGATCCCCCGGTCGGCGCACTCAGCGGCCAGCGGTCCGCCGCCCGACAGGTCACCCATAATTCCTCGTTGCATCTCACAGGTGATGACAGCCGAATGATCGGGAGCCACCAACTCTGACAGGTCGATCGGCATGGTGAACCTACGATATCGTCGCCACGATGTCCGGTGGATGTACCTTGCCGGCGATTGAGTAACGGGAGCAGTCGCGTGAGAGGACCTCACAGATCGGCTGTGACTATCCCAGGGCTGGGATAGTCACCCAGTGAGGATGGTGCCGGTGCTCGTCGTGGCTCACAGATCGGCTGACCCCTTCACGGGTGTCCTCGTCGAGATTCGTCCGTCGAGCGCCGGCATCAGCCTGCCATCCGTAGCTGGCCTGATTAGGAGCATGTCCCCTCCGGGGTGACCCGTCACAGTCCTGCCGCAGCGGTTCCTTCAGGCTGATGCCGACGCCGAACCATCATCGACCACAATCGGAGGAAATGAAATGCTCGTAGACCTTGTGGATCACGTCATCGGGATCGACCCTGATCGTGACCGCATCACTGCGTCAATCGTTTGCGCCAAGACCCAAGGTGAGTTGGCAAATGCCGAGTTCTCGGCCACCGCAGTCGGCTACAACCAAGCCATTAGCTGGGCTGACGACTACACGCTGGCCGAGAGCCGCGTGTGGTCAATCGAAGGAGCCGGAAGCTATGGCGCAGGCATGGCCTCGACACTCGCCACCGAGGGAGAGTGGGTCATCGAGTTCGACCGACCCTCGACCCGTCCAGCGAAGGATGGAGCCAAATCTGATGCGCTCGACGCCGCTCGCGCCGCGCGCGAGGTCCTCGGGCGCACGAAGTGGTCCACACCGCGCTCGCGGGGAGCCCGAGAAGGCCTTCGGGCGCTGCTCGTAGCCCGCAGCGGGGCTCAGCTGTCTCGGACTGCGGCCATTAACGAGTTGAAGGCTCTGGTTCTGACGGCTCCTGTTGCGCTCCGTGACCAGCTCCGCGAACTTTCGTTGGGGGTTTTTGGTGGATCGCTGCGCACACTTTCGCCCAGATGTTGCCGGGGATCCCGAAATATTTGGGACCAAGTGTGCCCTTCGCGCATTGGCTCACCGAGTGAGCTTCCTCGCCGTGCAGGCCAAAGAACTCGAAGAGGCAATGCGTCCCCTCGTCAACGTGACCGGGCCTCAACTCCTTGACGAGGTCGGCATTGGCGTCATCCTGGCAGCACAGGTGATCGTGTCCTGGTCTCATGCTGGCCGCTGCCGCAATGAGGCCGCCTTCGCCCGCCTGGCCGGCGTCGCGCCCGTCGAAGCGACTTCTGGTCAGAATCAGACACGCCACAGGCTTAGCCGAGGAGGCGATCGACAACTCAATAGAGCTTTACATCAGGCCATCACCATTCGGAGCCAGTACGATGATCGCACCAAGGCATATATTGCCCGGCGCGTCAGCGAAGGTAAGACTCGTCGCGAGGCTCGTCGATGCCTGAAGCGCTACCTCGCCCGTCATCTCTACCGCGTTCTCGAATCACCTTCATTGGCACTTGACAAGAGATAGGAGCATCTCGATCCCCCATCGACGCCCACCGGTCGTGCGGTCCCGGTGGGCGTCGATGAAGCGGACTACTTCTTCGGGCGACCGTCGAGCTCGGTCGCGAAGAAAATCGATGCGGCGACACCGTCGGCTTCCAGTTGCCAAGAACCGTAGCCGGCCTTCGCCACGATCAACCAGGCGGCAGGAAGGTCCGGGTCACTTCCCCGACCAGCGCCAGCTGGGGAAACACGTCCAAGCCGAGTCCGACGTCCTTAGCCATATACGGACGAACTTGTCCCATCATCACGGATGGCTCCGCAAGGCCCTCGAAGCCACCCAAGGCGAAGCTGGCAGCACTCCCCCGCTGTAAGACCGAACACACGTCGGCCATAGTGATACCACTGGCGACCGCAACCTCGAGTACCTCCGCCGCGAGTGCCGTCTGGGCGGCAAAGAGCAGATTGTTTAACAGCTTAACTGCCATCCCCGCTCCTTGCGGCCCGACATGCGAGATGGATTTGGCGTAGCATCGAAACACGGGCTGTGCCTTCTCTATCGGTCCTGTCGAGCCCCCGACCATTAACGTGAGCATCCCGGCTGCGGCATCTGCGCCCGAGCCCGAGAAGCCTGCGTCAATGACTTCAACGTCGGTACGGCGAGCGGCCAACTTGCGGACTAATCCCGGCGATACCGTGCTGTGGATTGCTAGTATCGCGCCGGAAGCCATCGCTTTCATGCCGCCATCCTCGATGAGGGCGCCCCACACCTGCTCTTCTGAGAATACATTTACGCAGACCATGTCCGTCGCGTGCACCGCGTCGGCGACCGTAGCGTACAGCTTTCCGCCGGCGCGCCGGATGTCTTCGTGCTTGTCAAAGTCGCGGGAGTGGCCGCAGACTTCATGGCTACCATCCTTGAGGACGCTGAGAGCCATCTGACTGCCCACTCGGCCGAGTCCGATCCATCCTACGCGCACCTCACCCTCGCTTTCCCGGCAGATGGGCCCGCCTTCGCCTCGACCCCTGATACGACATAATGGACTTCCTGGACGTCATTTGGCCCTGGTCGCGGTGACGCTGTGTTCCGAATCCATCCTCATCTCTTTCTTTCTGGCGGAAGATGGACCGCCGACTACGAGTCGGACGAACACTTCCTGGGAACACTTCCTGGTTGGCCGAGACCCGGTACGTCGGACGAGATGCAGAGAGATATTCCGCGCACCCCGTAGGTTACTTGGTGCTGGAAACCTCAGTTAAGGCTCCGGCGATGGTCTTCCGGATCGAGCCGCCTGAAACATATCCGAGATAGGTGGATGCCTGGTACACGAACTCCTCCAACTCCGGGACGGTGACACCATTCCGGAGAGCTACCGGAACGTGCTCTCGCAGGGCTTCATGGTTGGGCAGTGCCATCAGGAGTCCCAAGGTGACGATACTCCGGGTCTTACGGTCCAGCACCTCGGTCCTGGCCCAAAGATCGAAATACACGTTCTCCAGCACCATATAGTCGAACTCTGGCGCAAACACGTCCGTCGACATCTCCTCGTCGTTCAGCTCCAGCAACGGGGAGTCCGGGTCCATCTCGCGAAGTACATCGCGCCCGATAGCACGCTTCTGGCTACCAGTCTTCTCCTTACGGGCGACGTCAGCATCAGGAAAGTTCTCCAACAAATTGTGATCTGTCAGCGCGGCGACGATCGCAAACAGGCACGAAGCAGAGCATGGTGATCCGACGTACGGGCGAGCGTGCACGAGCATCGCTTCCAGCTCCCGAACAGTAAGGCCATTGTAGACCGATCCGGGAGCGTGGAAGCCGAGCTCAAACTGGTTTCCTACGTTACCAACACCCATCATCAAGCTAACGTTGAAGATACTCCTTGTGCGGGCGTCGATGACGTCGGTCCTGTCCCACATATCACAGTAGGAGTCTTCCATGGCCATGAGCGACTGATCGCCCGAGAAGGTTCCCTGCGGGATCTCACCGCCAAATCTCGCATTGTCCACGGTGGGCAGCATCCGGGACATGTTCTTTATTCCTATCGGGCGCTTTTGACTTCCGGTCCGCTCGCGCCGAGCCAAGCCGGTTAGCTGCTCTTCTGAGGCCATTGTCCAAAAACTCCTTCTATCGAGGGTGAAAGTCGCCTAGAAGGATGTTACGTGTCCCACCGACGACATGATCCATTCTCCTGGTCTTCAAAGCCCGAACGTAACTCGCTGATTTACCCGATGTTCCGTGTAATCGGCGACACCATAGTGCTGCATCTTAAAATTGTCCCAGACTGCGACGTCGTTCCGTCCCCATTTATGTGTTACATAGAACTCGGGAAGGCGAATCCAACTGTACAAGAAGTCGAGGATCGCCTTGCTCTCGTAGGCATGCACACCTTCTATGTAGGTGGTATATGTCTCGTTGACATAGAGAGCGTGCTCGCCGGTGATCGGATGGGTACACACGATAGGCCAGTGCCTAGGGGGAATCGTCTTGAGCTTGGTGTAGTAGTTATCATCGTAGGTGGACTGGAGATACAGCGGCTCCTTATAGCCCCGGCCACTCCAGTAATGGACCGCGGTCATGCCCTCCAGGTAGCGCTTCATGGCATCCGACAGGCATCGGTAGGCTTTTGCCGTCGACGCCCAAGAGGTGTTCCCGCCCACTGGAGGCCCATCCTGGATCTGGATCATAGTGCCGATCGATGGATCGGCAAGTGTGGTGTTGTCGCTGTGCCATAGATTTGTGACCGGTGGGCGGGTGGCATCAGTAGTGATTACGTCCACTTGTGACGTCACCTTCTCGACAAAGGGGCTTCCGGTGTCCGGGGTTCCGAATATGGCCGCTGCGGCCAAGTGCTCGTCAATCGACAGTTTGGGCTGATCCGTGAAGATCACGACACCAAACGAGGTCCACGCCGAACGGAGCAGGGTCCGCATGTCGTCGCTGAGATCTGCTGTCAGGTCCACGCCGTCGATCCGGGCTCCAAAGGTGGGCATAAGTTGCGTCACCTGGAGCGGCTCGAACCGTTCCGGTGCTAAGGCATCGTTCGGCTTCTCGATGAATACGTTGTTCATGATGGCCTCCATCGGCTTGTCGCACGACACGTTGGTCGTTAGCGGGCTCACGTCAGCCAGCGCCGAGACGGCGATGCCGATTGAGTCATCGCTTAAAATACACGATTTGGCGGTCGACTGGCAAGTGCCGCTGAACCGGCAATCTGGCCTTCCCCCCGTTAGCCGGACACGTGGTTATGCGGCTTGGAGCTGATCGCAGGCGAAGCGTAGTTCCCACTCGATCGGCGGGACCATGCCGATCGAGGAGTGCAGCCTGACGGTGTTGTAGCGGTGGATCCATGCGGTGATGGCCCGACGAGCGTCGTCGCGGGTGGCGAAGTGGACACGGTGGACAAGCTCGCGCTTCAACGTCGCCCACAACGACTCGGCCGGGGCGTTGTCGTGGCATTAACCGGCTAATCCAGCCACGGAGAGGCGCTCTGGGTGTGTCGGAGGCTGGTCGGTCAGGTCAGGTGGCGTTCCAGTGTCGATAGGCGGCGACGAGGGCCTCGGTGGTGGAGTCGCCGTCGAGTTGCATATCGAGGAGGGCGATGCTGTATCGCTTGCCATGGTGTTCGCAGGTGGCGACGAGTTCTCGCCGGCCGTTGGCCATGCCGATCGAGGTGACCGTGACGCATTCTCCGATGATGGTGCCGGGGCATGGGAAGGAGGCGTCGTTGTCGAAAGCGGCTTCGAACGAGGTGAGTGCTTCGTCGTCGTTGTAGCAGTCGACGGTGATGTCTGCGATGAGAGAGTCGAGTTCGTTGTTGCGACGGGATGTCATTGGTTGCTGGCTTTCCGACGGGCTGGGCGTTCGAGGCGACGAAGTTGCTCCTCGTGGTGGCGAACCCGCTCGGCCAGTGTTTCGACGGCCGTGCGCAGATGACCGACCTCAGACGCAAGGCCGGACATCGTCCGTGGGTCGTGGCTGCGCGTCCGGTGCTCCTCGACCACGCTGCGCAGCGTGGGATCACGATAGAGGCTGGTGCGGCTGAGGCCCGAAATAGCGGCGACCGTTGTGAAACTGACTTCGTCGCCTTTGTGGAGGAGGCCGGCGCACGCTCGTTCCACTTTGGCCAGGGTTTCGGCTGATGTCATCTCGCTGCCTCCTCAGCCAAGAGGATATCGAGACGGGCAATAAGGCGACGGTGACGTTCGGCCTCGTCGATCCAGCCTCGGGACTCAGCATCGACTGCCAGCGCCTCCGCATCGACCCGCTGAGCGGACAGCACCGAGACACTGGCGGCATCAGTGCGAAAGTTGGGGCAGTGCTCACAGATGTTGGCATAGGGGCACGATCCCTGGGCCGGGGCTCGCAGGCAGTAACCACCGGCCATGCGGGCCTTGATGGCCGGCGCCTCGCGCCAGTCGCCATCACCGGTGACCGGGATTCGTGCAGGTCCGGGGGGAAGCGGTCCCATGCGGGACTTGGCCAAGTCGAGCGCCCGTTCGTATTCAGCGCGCACAGTTGCGTCGAAGAGCCGGCCATAACGAAGGCTCATTTCTGCCGAGACGTGCCCGAGAAGAGCCATGAGCGCTTGCAGCGACACGCCGGCATTCACCATGGCGGTGGCAAACGTGTGTCTGAGCTGATGTGGGGTCACATGGCCAATGCCGGCAATCTCTGACGCTCGAGTGAGCTCGGCCCGCACGGCGCTCTGTGAGAGTCGTCTCCCGTAATGGGTGAACAAAAACTGGCATGGCTTGTGCGTCCGAGAGTGCAAGAGCGGCTGGACCGACGACCTGGTGGCAACGATGCGGTCGACAATGGCCAGCGTTTCTTCGTCGAGGGGAACCATGCGTTCGGTGTCCAGTTTGCCGAGTGGGACTTTGAGCCAGACCCCGTTGCCGGGGACTTCGTGGACGCAGTCGATCTCAAGGTCAAGGAGTTCCCCGATGCGTAGCCCACAGGCACGTGCCAACAGCAGTGCGTCGGCTGCAAGGCGGTGCTGCGATCGTTCGAGCGCTTCGCCCAGGCGACGGTCGGCATCGACGGGTAAGTATCGAGGAAGGGGCTGGGGAAGACGGGGCATGTCGGCCCGGAAGATGAGCTGGCGGACGGGAGCGTCGTGCCAACCCCATTCGGTGATGTCGGAGAGGAAGTTCGAAACCGCCAGCACCCGACGGGCTTGATCGGCCGTGGTGATCGGTTCACCGGTCATGGCGCTTGACGCCTCGGCCACGGAGTTGAGGTAGGGCTCGATGTGGCGCTGTCGACCAAGCTCACCCAGGCTCTTGAGGTCTGGATCGATCTCAGCCAGGAATCGTCCAAAATGAGCCAGTCGAGTAGCGAGGCCACTGACCGTCTTTACGTGGCAGGTGCCGAGCTTGCGCTCGAGGTAGGCCACGAAAGCAGGACGAAGCACGTCCGATGTTGCAGCGAGCCGCTCGTCGTAGCTCTTGGGGAAGGGCCCCGAGGCCGGAGGAGCATCGGTGATCTCGAGATGGAACAGGACGTGGCCCGCCGCGTGGATGGCCCCCTTGTAATGACGCCAGCCCCGGCCGGTTCGCAACTGGCGCCGCCGACACGCTTCGCCAAGCTCATCGAGGTCCTCGAGTCGCATGTCTTCGAGCTGCCCGCCGGTTTGTATCAGCACTCGTCCAATGATCTGGGACGCCACCCCTGACACCTGACGGCGTGAATACCCCACAGCTTCGGCCTTTTCGACGAAACGGGTCATTTCGGCTTCGATCGGACTGCCGGCAACGACGCGCCAGAAGCTCGACAGCTTGCGGGCGACCAGGTAGTCATACCCAGGCCGCAGATGGCCGTGCACCATCAAGAACATGAGGAATGGTCGGAGCTGGGGCCCTGCTTCGAGTCGCGCCACCAAGGGCTGGTCGGCCCAGCCCTGAGGGTGTGGCCACCGCCTGACAAACGACCGAGCCGCTGAGCTATAGGCGGAGTTGCCGCGGCCCGAAAGAGCCAGGTGGGCGGCGTAGTCGGCGAGGAGATCCCTGGCCGCTGGCTCAGTGTCGGGCGCGCTGGCGTTCGCGGGCAGCATCGAACTCGGCTTTGATGTGAGTAGGGACGAGATGGATATAGCGGGCCGTGGTGTCGATATGGGCATGTCCAAGAAGGGCCTGCATCACTACTGGAGAACGCGGATGTTATAGATCTGCATATTCCCCCTCTTGGAAGGCAGAACTGAGCGTGTGGACACCTGCCTGTGGATCACGGTCGACCGTCAGTACTCGTGTTCATGCGATCGAGATCCGGTTGGGAGTAGTAGGAGTGGAGGCTGCTCGCCGTCTTGGCGCTGATATCGGTGATCCGGCGCATCACGTCAGGGTCGAGCATTCCCACGAGCCGGCGTCGAGCGGCATTGCGGGCAAGGATCGTCGGGACGCCCATCGTGGCGAGCCGTTTGGTCAGCCCGCTCAGGCTGATGGGCTGGCTCGTCAGTCGACCCGGGAACAGGTGGCGGCTTGTTGGTCTTTCCGGCCGGCGGGAACGGTCGGCCAAGCGCACCACCAGGTCTCCGACGGGTGCCGGCAGCGTCGTCGTGAAGTCGCGGACTGCAAGGTCCGTGCCATCGACCGTGGTGGTGATATCGCTGCAGCGAATAGCAGTGATGGTGCGGAGCGTGAGGCCGAACAAAACGACGAGCAGTCCGGCGACTCGGGGAGCAAGGTCCCAGTCTTCGCGGCGGATGAGCTCTGCCGCGACGTCAAGGAGACGGTCTTCGGTGAGCTGGTCGTAGAGGGGTTCCTCGGCGCGAACCGTCCGGACCTGGAGGCCCCGGATATGGCCACGTGGGCGAGCCCAGTTCACGAATACCTCGACGCGGTGGGCGAGCTTTGCTCCCTGGCTGGTGGAAAGGAATCCGTCGAGGTCTGCCTGGGTGCAGGTGGCAAGCGTCATTTGTTGGTCGCTGAGCCAATCGACCAAGGCGATCGCTGCCTTCCACTTGCTCGCGGCAGTTCCCCTGCCACGGCCGCCACCGTGTCGTTCTTGGGTGCGGCGCAGTTTGCGCAGGAGCTCAAAGTGGGCGTAGTGACGAAGACAGGCCTTGTCGGCCTCGGTGGCGGAGATCCGGATGAGGTCACGCCTGATCGCCGATTCAACGCCGGCGATCGCCTCATTGCGTTCAGCGAGGAGCCCGGACGTGACGAGCAGGTCCCGCAGCGCTCGGTGGCGGTCACGACCGTCTTGGAGCCGGAGCTGGTCAAGGGTCTCGTGAGCGATCGGTGCCTCGCCTGACGCCATGGCGGCGACCACGGCGGCCGAGGGGCCCTCGATCCACAACCGGGCGACTCCAGGGGTCATGGCGTCTGCCAGCACCTCGTGCAGCGCGGCCAGCCCTGGTGCGATCCGACCGGTTGCGTCGAAGAGCACCGGAGCGAGTGTGGCCTGCACCCAGCACCGTGGGCACTGGGTCGATGTCCAGCGCCCGTTCTCTTCGCCGCAGGTCGGACAGGTGAGATCGATCAGAAGGCCAGAACATTGCCTGCAGCACTTGTGGCCGTCCTCGTCCCGGGCGGGTGTGATCCGCCATTCGTCACAGCCGTGGCACCAGGCCCACTCGGTCCGTGCCAGTTGATAGCAGCTGTAACAGACGGCTCCATCGGGCCAGTTGGCCGCAATTGCTGCGTCGTGTCCGCATCGCCCACAGGGCCGGTCCGGTGGTTTGAGGTTGCCCAGAAATTGTGGACACGGTTTTAAGCCGCTTGTTGCTTGAGGGCCAACGTTAACTCGTAGCGGACAGGGCTGAGGTTGCCGGCCTTGGCGCAACGACGTTGGTGGTTGTAGAAGTTGATGTAGCGGGCAATCCCGGCACGGAGTTCGTCGAGGGTGGCGAAGGTGTGCCGGTAGAAGTACTCGTGTTTGAAGATGGACCAGAAGCTCTCAGCGCTGGCGTGGTCAAAGCAGCTGCCCGTCGCTCCCATGGATCGAACCAGGCCTACGCTCTCGCAGAAGTCCACGACTTTTCGATCTGAGAATTGGCTGCCCCGGTCGGTGTGCAACACCGTGCCCGTCACCTGGCCGAAACGGGTTGCCACCGATTGCTCCAACGCCTCGAGGACGATCTCGGTCCGCATGTGGTCGGCCACCGAGAACCCGAGAACCCGAGACGATCCCTCGTCGCGGATGGCGCACAGGTAGGCCTCGCCCTCGCCGACGGTGAGGTAGGTGATGTCCGAGGTGAACAGCTCGTCGATGCCGTCTGGATGGAACTGGCGGTTCACCAGGTCCGCCGGGTAGGTGGCGCTCGGATCGGGGGTGGTGGTGACCTTGAACAGCCGGGGGCTGACCCCCACGATGCCGAGGCTGGACATGCGGGCTGCCACGGTGTTGTGACTTACGCCCTCCCCGGCCTCGGCCAGGTCCAGGGTGATCCGAGGAGCGCCGTAGGTGCCGTTTGAGCTGCGGTGGAAGCTGATGATCTTGGCGTCGAGATCGGCTCGGCGGATCTCGCTCGGGAGCGGTGGGCGGTCCTTCGCTCTCCTCCAGCGGTAGTAGCCGGCCGCCGACACCTCCAACAGGCGGGCCATGCGGGTGATCTCGAAGTTCGCGCACTCGGCGGCCATCAACGCAAATCTCTCTGCTTTGGTGGATTCGAAGCGAAGTACGCGGCAGCTTTTCCCAAAAAGGCCAGGTCCTTGTCCTGCTCGGCCACCTGGCGGCGCAGCCGTAACAGTTCGGTCCGCTCCACCGCCGACAACGGCTCATCCGAGCCGCCGGCCACCGTCTCCATTCGGCGACGCTCATCGCGTACCCATCGGGCCAGAGAGCTGTCCACCACCGAGAGCTCGGCGGCCACCTCGGCAATCGTTCTCCCCGTATCGATCACGCGGTGAGCGGCCTCGGTCTTGAACTCCAGCGTGAACTTACGCCTCGTAATTCCCATAATCGAACATCCTTACAGCCGACCCAAAGGTCAGCCTGTCAGGTGTCCACTAATTCTGGGGAGCCTCAGTTCGTAACGCGCTCTCGTGCAGCGGCCACAGAGCGGGCGATCTCTGTCTCGGCTCACGGGCAGGGCGTCTTGTCCGCAGTGTGCACAGGTCTCGAAGAGAACCTCCGCGTGGGAGGCACACCGTTGGCACCAGGACTCTCCGTTCGGCCCGCGACGTGCGAGAGGTCGAACCTCGCCGCATCCGGCGCAGACCTCGGCTCGTTGGGACCGGTGGCAGACCAGGCACAGCTGGCGGACCCGACGTCGTGAGGAGTCCCCACAGCCGACACAGGTCCAACGCCTTACGTGGACGGCACCGGCGTCGCACAGGGCGTTCCTCAGCCGGAAGATGATCTTGGGCATGATCGGATCGGAGCCGGTCAACGCATCCGGTCGGTCGAGAAGATGGCCGGCAAGCTGACCCAGCATCCCTCGATGAGTGAGGATCGCAGCGAGGATCACCTCGACCTGTTCGGGATCGACGCCAGGCTCGACGCGGGCGATGTCGGACAGCACGTGCACCTGGGTGCAGGCCCGGCACAGTGCCGTCGCTCCGCTGCGGGCGATGATGTGGGAGTGGCGCTGGCAGCGACTGCACGCACCGGCGCTCGTGGGGTCTCGACGCACGATGGCCTCGCAGGGGTGGCACAGGACGAGGCCGGCCACCCGTCGAGGCGCAGTGGTCACCGCGCAGCTGGCGCAGGCAACGCTGTGATGCTCTCGGACAAAGAGCGTGTGGCAGGACCGACAGAGCGGGCGTCGTTCGTCGTCGACCCCGATTACCTTGGACAGAGCTCCACATCGGGCACAGGGCCGTCGGTGACGATGGGCGAGACACGTCGTGCACAGCGACTCGGTGTCTTCTCGGCCCATCGTTTTCGGCATCGCGCCACAGCCATCGCAGCTGGGCAGCTCGACATCTGTTGCTCCGGCGGTCCTCAGGGCCCACAAGAGCCGATGGAACCCGTGGGTTGGATGTCCGAGCACGCCGCCCTGGTAGTCGGTGAACTGTCGGACGAAGTTACGTAGGCCGTTGATCGACCCGGTGATCTCGTCGATGCAGCCGCCAACAATCGCGGCCGACAGCACCGGATGTTGTCTGACGACGCGTTCGACGAGCTCGTTGCGAAGCCGTTCGGTCTCACAGAGGCAACACGGCCGACGTGTCACGGTGGCCGGATGACGGCCGGCAGCACAGAGCCGCCTCGGAGGTATCGCCAACGAGAGGTCAGTCGAGTTTCGGTGCCGGCGCCACCGATTCGATTGCTTTGGCCACATTGGCGGCATTGTCGCCGTTCACGACGAGGTCTTGGACGTTATCGGCAACAAAGCGAAAGTTCGTCAGGGCGGCCAGATCGCAGTCGCAGATGAGGCACAGCCCGGCCAGGTAGTCGAGGCTGACCTGCTTTGGAGGCTTGCTCATCAGCCGCCACGCGTGCTCGCGTGAAATACCGATGCCCAGCTCGTCGAAGGCCTCGACCAGCTGGGGGGCTTTCCAGATGCCGCGCTCGGCCAACAGGATCTTGGCGTTCCATGTAATCGCCACGCTCATCGACTCTGCTCCTTCTCCTCGACTGCCGTCACCCCGGAAAGGAAGTCCTCGTTCGCCTTGGCCCACTGTCGGCGTTGCCACTCGTCTGTCACCTGCACGTAGACCGACGTCGTGTAGGGCGAGCTGTGCCCGACCTGGGAGGAAACCAGGTCTCGCGACACACCGTCTTCGATGGCGTGGCTGCAGAAGCTATGCCGCAGGCAGTGAGGGGTGAGGGCATCCGACAAGCCGGCCGCGTCACGGACCTGGCGGAAGACCCGCTGCATCGACGCCGGCTGCAGTCGACCACCACGTTCGGTCAGCCAGCACCACGGCGATGCCGCTGCCGCCGGGAAAGCGGGGCGGATGTCTGCCATATACCAAGCCAACAGAGGCGTCACCAGCTGCGGGCGCCAGTTGAACACGAGACGCCGTCGCTTCTGGCCGCCCTTGTTGGCCTTGGCGTATCGGACGTGGAGCTGTCCGAATTCCCCACACTGCTCGAAGCCCCGAAGGGCAGCGAAGTCGGTTACACCGAGGTGGCATGCCTCATCGATCCGGAGGCCGAACGCGTAGACGACGGCGAAGAAGACGTAGTCGCGTTTGGCCGTGATCGTCCCCTTGCAGCCTTTGGCCTGTGCTGCCAGCGTGCGTTCGTGGAGGTGGGCCAGGAACACCGCCACCTCGTCTCTGGTCAACGGTCGACGTTGTGGATCGCACTCGAGCTCTTCGACGTGGGCGGTCGTGTTCCATTCGAAACAGATCTGGACCGGGTGAGTGCCGAAGCGCTCCTCGCACCGCTCTATCCATTCATAGGCGGGATTCGTGACGTGCTCGCAGAACTGGCGGACAGCCCCTTGATAACTGCGAATGGTCGACCCCGACAGGCCCTCGGCGATCAGCTCGGCCGACCAGGCGTTCATGAACTCCGGGCGCCACTCCCAAGGGTCTGTTTCGCAGTGGTCACGGAACCGGTTCACCACGATGGCGCGGTTGTTCACGTAGCTGGTGCCCAAATGGCGGGCCGTCATCTCTGTCTGCCAGCTCGTCGTCATCTCGGAGAACAGGCGATCGGCTGCGTCGTCACTACCTCGAGATCGTGGCTCGCGCAACGACACAATCTCGGCCATGGCCACTTTCGACGTGCTCACGGAACCGCTCTTGATCGTTGCATGATTTCAACGAAACTAGAGGACCGGCAACGATAGATAGTGGATGCTCGCCGTTTGACCAGGTCATCGCCCTGGCAAAGGACATCCTCGAGGGTTCCAAGAGAACTTGCTACGTTGCCGCAAAACCCGTTTGACCTGCGTAGATGGGGTGCGTCAGGCAGCGGAAAGTTGCGGCTGTCCGAAAATGCGCGCTTCAGCGAGGTCGACCCCCGCTTCGGCCAGTGCCGTCCCGAAGGTGTGACGCAATGCATGGGGGTGACCATCGGGGACACCAGCAACCCCCCGGTGATAGCGGAAAATGGTGCGTAGTCCGGCCGCAGTGAGGGGCTGGCCGCGGGTTGGCCCCTTGGCCACCACGAAGAGTCGCGAAGTCTGCGTCTCTGGCCGTTCGGCGAGCAGGTAGGTCTGAATGACACCGGCCACATCCACGTCGAGCGGCACCCGGCGCTCCTTGGATCCTTTGCCGCACACACGCAGCCATCTTCCGCCGATGTCGACGTCGGCCACATCGAGAGAAAGCACTTCGCCTGAGCGCAGTCCGCAGAACACCATCAACCCGGCGATCGCCCGGTCCCGCCACGTTCGGAGGGTGCCCACCAAGGCCACGACCTCGTCTCGTTCCAAGGCCCGCGGCAGCCGTTGGGGTTCTCGGAGTCGCAATCCTGATCGTTGCCGCGGCCGACGCGCCACATGCGCCAGCAGACCATTTCGCTCACCCGCCGACAGCCGCCTGGCTTCTTTGCCTCGGGGCACCGGGTTCTTGGCGTCGGGGTCCCGCATGGAGCGAAACCCGAATAGGCCCGATATTGCCGCCAGCCGATGGTTCACCGTCGCTGGGGCGTATCCGTCGGCACGCCGACCATCCATGCGCACCACATTGGGACCGGGACGACCGGGCACCGTGGCCTGCCGGCACGCGGCGAGATAGCGCAGCAGCACATCGGTGGTCACCGCGTCGAGGGCGATCTCCTCGCCAGCCAACCACCGGCAGAACGCCAGTAACGCAAAGCCATAGACACGGACCGTCTGCGGCGAGTAGTTCCGATCCACCAAGTAGCTCAGGTACTCGTTCACCATGACGAACCGGTCGACGCCAACACCCCCCAGTGCCCATCCGTCCGCTACGTGCTCAAGCCGAAGTTCCGAATCGATCACCACAACATCTGTAACTGAACACGTCACAAAAGGCAAGCATTATGCCGACAATTACTGAAGGTATTTCTCTCCGAAGGAATAGCAATAGCCGGTAAATAGGCACGACGCGACCCGCCCCACCGACTGGCGTACTCCGAGGACCGAGCAGAGCCGGCGGAACTCCTTCGACATGTACTGACTCCCCCGGTCGTGGTGGAACACCATGTCGAAGACGTTGCCGTCCCGGGTGTTGGCGGCCATGCGGAGTGCCGTGGCCACGAGTTCGGTCGGCATGCGCTCGTCCATGGCGAAGCCGACGACCCGTCGAGAGCCAAGGTCCAGCACGTCGGCCAGGTAGAGCCAGCCCTCACCGGTGGGGATGTAGGTGATGTCCCCACAGCTGCGCTCCCCGGGTGCCCCGGTCGAGAAGTCCCGGGAGAGCAGGTCGGGCAGGGGTGGCGCCTCCAGGTCGGCGACCGTTGTGCGAACTCGCCGGCGCCTGGCGTCCTCGGCGCAGAGGCCGTAGGAGCGCATGAGCCGCTCGATCCGCTTGTGGTTGGCACAGAAGCCCCGGCGGGCCACCTCGGCGGTCATGCGAGGCTCGCCGTAGGTGTCGTGGTCATCGTGGACCGAAAACAGCTCGTTGATGAGCAGCGCCTCGTCCCACTCGGCCTCGGTCGGGCCGCCTGCACGCCGCTGGCACCAGTCGTAGAAGGCGGAGGCCGACACCTCTGCTGCCTCGCACGCTGCCGTGACGGAGAATCCTTCGGCCTTCATGGTGGAGACGAACCGGTAGCGGCTCACCGGTCCTGCTCCTTCACCCAGAAGGCCACACTTCGTTTGAGCAGGTCACGCTCCATCGTCAGGCGCTTCACCTCCTTGCGGAGCTTGGCGTTCTCTTCGCGGACCTCGGTGGTCGTGCCTTCCTTCAGACCTCGATCGATCCGCTCCTGGCGAACCCAGTTGCCCAGGGTCTGTTCGATGACGCCGAGCTCTCGAGCGACATCGGCAATGCTTCGGCCCTGGTCGATCACGAGCGCTGCCGCGTCAGTTCGGAACGATCTCGGATACCTTCCCCGCCGGCGAGCCGGTGCTGGTTCCTCTACGGTCACTGTTGCCATGACTACCTCCTATTCGAGGTGTCCGGCTAGCGGGGGGATGGTCAGTCTCTACCGCCCGAGTTGGTCGCACCCCACCAGAGACGACGTCTCGGAGCCTCGCCGTCTCTTGAGGCCCACCCGTTCGATCCCGGGCGCCGGCCGGGCGGCCCGCTTCAGTGGTTTGGTCAAACCCCTACCGCTGTCCCCCATCGCCCTGGACCGTCAGATGCTCGGCGATCTCGGACCTGCACGGGCCGCGGATCCTCTTCGACTCTGGGACGGGTGCTGTACGCCGTGGTTGACGGCTTCAAGCAGATCGGGCTCGGCGTTTGCTCGTCGACTCCGTCACCTGATTAAAGGCCTGACGAATGTAAGTCGCTAGATTCCCTGATTCTGGCGGCGCGGCAATCCAACGGGTAACCGCGAGCCGGTAGAGCCGCATAGTCACCGCCGCCACGGCCTCACCGGCCTCGGTCTCAACTCCGTCACGTTGCGCTACGAAATCCTTGACCCATCGTTCGAGCTCCACAGTTGCATCCGCCGCGCGGCCCCGCAGCGCTGCCGATGTGGCGACTGCCGCGAAAGTTAGACGGATCTCCTCACGGAATACTTCGACCTCCGGTGCGAGCGACTGCAACGCCAGGGAAAGCGCACCCAGGTTACTGATCCGGTCATCAGCGGCCACTATCTGGCCGACGGCCGCCCTGAACTGCTCCTGGCTGACAAGGATCAGGGGTCGCTCGCCATTCGGTAGCGCGAACAGCAACTCCTCCTTCGACTTGTAATATCGAAAGAACGTCCTCGGGGAGACCATCACACTTGCCGAGATCTCTTCGATCGTCGTCTCGTCGTACCCCTTCTCCGCGAACAGCCGCAGGGCAGCCATTGCCAACGCACGCTCGGTACGCCGGCGCTTCAGCTCACGCAGGCCTTCCCTCGGGCCTTCGTCGCCAAGCTTCCGGAGCGACGTACCGTCTAACTCTTGCTGCAAGTCCTCCGAAACAACCTCGCGCATAGCTAACAGTATAAGCGCGGCGATCGAAAGGACGCAGGACCCGAGGCGAGACACAGCACCTACCAAGCGCCGCCTCGGGATGGTTGTCATACGGCCGCAGCTGTCCGCGCTCGGCCCGGCCGGGAGGCCGCCGTCGGTCGGGACGGCGTTGCTAGACACAGTCTCAGCCTTCACATTCAAGGTGCATGTCAGTTGGTGACCAGCGGGGAGTTACGCCAAACAACCGAGGATCCCGAGTCGAGAAGCCCGAATGGGAGCATTGAGGCTCCCCAGAATTAGTGGACACCTGACAGGCTGACCTTTGGGTCGGCTGTAAGGATGTTCGATTATGGGAATTACGAGGCGTAAGTTCACGCTGGAGTTCAAGACCGAGGCCGCTCACCGCGTGATCGATACGGGGAGAACGATTGCCGAGGTGGCCGCCGAGCTCTCGGTGGTGGACAGCTCTCTGGCCCGATGGGTACGCGATGAGCGTCGCCGAATGGAGACGGTGGCCGGCGGCTCGGATGAGCCGTTGTCGGCGGTGGAGCGGACCGAACTGTTACGGCTGCGCCGCCAGGTGGCCGAGCAGGACAAGGACCTGGCCTTTTTGGGAAAAGCTGCCGCGTACTTCGCTTCGAATCCACCAAAGCAGAGAGATTTGCGTTGATGGCCGCCGAGTGCGCGAACTTCGAGATCACCCGCATGGCCCGCCTGTTGGAGGTGTCGGCGGCCGGCTACTACCGCTGGAGGAGAGCGAAGGACCGCCCACCGCTCCCGAGCGAGATCCGCCGAGCCGATCTCGACGCCAAGATCATCAGCTTCCACCGCAGCTCAAACGGCACCTACGGCGCTCCTCGGATCACCCTGGACCTGGCCGAGGCCGGGGAGGGCGTAAGTCACAACACCGTGGCAGCCCGCATGTCCAGCCTCGGCATCGTGGGGGTCAGCCCCCGGCTGTTCAAGGTCACCACCACCCCCGATCCGAGCGCCACCTACCCGGCGGACCTGGTGAACCGCCAGTTCCATCCAGACGGCATCGACGAGCTGTTCACCTCGGACATCACCTACCTCACCGTCGGCGAGGGCGAGGCCTACCTGTGCGCCATCCGCGACGAGGGATCGTCTCGGGTTCTCGGGTTCTCGGTGGCCGACCACATGCGGACCGAGATCGTCCTCGAGGCGTTGGAGCAATCGGTGGCAACCCGTTTCGGCCAGGTGACGGGCACGGTGTTGCACACCGACCGGGGCAGCCAATTCTCAGATCGAAAAGTCGTGGACTTCTGCGAGAGCGTAGGCCTGGTTCGATCCATGGGAGCGACGGGCAGCTGCTTTGACCACGCCAGCGCTGAGAGCTTCTGGTCCATCTTCAAACACGAGTACTTCTACCGGCACACCTTCGCCACCCTCGACGAACTCCGTGCCGGGATTGCCCGCTACATCAACTTCTACAACCACCAACGTCGTTGCGCCAAGGCCGGCAACCTCAGCCCTGTCCGCTACGAGTTAACGTTGGCCCTCAAGCAACAAGCGGCTTAAAACCGTGTCCACAATTTCTGGGCAACCTCAGATGAGGCCGCCGAGGTGATCGGTTCTTCGTAGCCTGGTGGGGTCGACGTCTCCGGTCAGCGCAGTAGCCGTGTCGAGCGCGGACGGCGGACGCTGGCTGAGAGATCGATGGGGACGGTGCGAGTTGTAATGCTCGACGTACTCCGCAAGGACTGCTTCGAGATGGCGGCGGCCGAGGATGAGCATCCGGTCGAGGCACTCGCGCCGCAAGGTCCCGATCACGCGCTCACAGATCGCATTGGCTCGCGGCGCCCGGACGGGGGACTTGATGATCTTGATGCCCTCTGCTGCGAAGACGGTATCGAACGAAGCGGTGAACTTGGTGTCGCGATCGCGGATGAGGAACTTGACAGCGTCTGCCTGGTCGGCGAGGTCCGTCGAGAGATTGCGGGCCTGCTGGGTCACCCAACCAGTGACCGGGTTGGCGGTCACGCCGGCGATCCGCACGAAGCGCGTGTCATGGTGGATGAACACGAGGACGTAGAGCCTGCGGAGGAGGACGGTGTCGACATGGAAGAAGTCGCACGCCATCAATCCCTTCGCCTGTGCGGAGAGGAACTCCGCCCAGGTCGGTCCTGATCGCCGCGGCGACGGCTCGATGCCGTGACGCTTCAGGATCTCCCAGACGCTCGAGGGGGCGATGGTGGTGCCCATGGTAGTGAGCTCACCGTGGATGCGGCGGTAGCCCCACGTTGGATTCTCCTTCGCCAGCCGGAAAACCAACGATGTGGTTCCTTCCGGGATGCGGGGCCGACCGGGCTGGCCGGGCGGGTAGGTCCAGCGCTTGGCGACAAGTTCCCGGTGCCAGCGCAGCAGCGTCTCTGGCTGAACGAAGAAGCGCCCGAGCCGCTGGCGGGGGAGCAGTCGTGCGAGTCCCGCCAGAACCGCCCGGTCGGTAGGCTCCAACGCTGGTCGGTGGACCTGGCGTCGGAGGACTGCCACCTCGTGGCGCAGCATCACGACCTCGATGGCGAGATCCATGTCACTGCGACCAACGAGTCGGATGAGCTGGAGGACACGGCAAAACGATCGGTAGAGGAACGAGAGGGTCACTGCCGGATGCTCGCCGCGTAGGAGTCCGGGCGTCAAAGTCCAGGTCGAAGCCCGTGGATGGCGTTCTCGGCACCGACACGC
>CAWIGU010000005.1:0-414419 GCA_963835815.1 uncultured Acidimicrobiaceae bacterium
GACCAGAGTTGCGGTCGTCCGACTTAGGAGCCGTCTGGCGAGGGTGCTTTTTCCGGATCCGCTCGGGCCATCGATGGCGATGATCCGTGCGCCCTCAGCGGGTGAGACAAACAGGGTTGTGACGATGTCACCCAGCGCTAACCTGAGCCATGACTGGAAATCATGGCGCAAAACTGGTGCTGACTTGCATCCGGGTATGGCGTTCCTTCTTGCGGCGAACTGAGGCACCGTCGCACCGCGCGGGTTACCCAACCTCATCCCGTGACGAACGATGTAGTAACGGGACCACTGCTCTGCCTAGCACCATCGGGCGAATGGGTGCCAGAGAAATCAGAGTGTTCGTTCTGCGGCAAGACATCGGATCAGGTCCAGTGCCTGATAGCGGGTCCGGGCGTAAGCATCTGCGAGGCGTGCGATTACTCTGTGTGTCGGCGCTCGCCGATAAGGGCGTCGAGCTGGCACCGCCGCATGCCGATCCTGCCTAGCCTCTCGGCGCGGACATAACCTGCGTACCTGGGATACGTCAGCGCTGAGTCCAGTCAGCCCTGTCGCAGACACCGCACGGGCTCCACAACAACTGACAACCCCGCCCGAGGCGAGCACCATCAACACGAGCACGCTCAAAATGACGAGTGCCGAATCCAAGATCCCTCCTCCCGCCCCGCCATCCCAGATGAAAGCCACGGCAATCACGTAGCCGAACACAACACCGATGAGGTTCACCCAAAACCTTCGGAATGACCAGGTCAGTACCCCCTGTCGATCAGGCACGTCGGGTTGATGTCTCATGTGTCCTGTGCTCGCAACGACCAATGTGGTCAAGAAGGTGATCGCGGCGACGGCCACACTGAGGAGCGCCCACCACAATGAGAAAAACGCCAGGATCGTCGTGAAGAGCCAGAGAGGGCGCAAGGAGCAAAGCCGTGCTGGTTAAGACCAGCAGAACTGCCAACAGTCCCTTCACGATTCGCGACAGCCTCATCGGGCGACTGATCTCGTTCGCCTGTGGCGAAGCACCACTTGTTCAGGAGCAAACCATGGAGAGGAATCCACCAACGCACAGAGCCAGCCTCTCCTCGACGAGCCGGTAGTAGATGCGGTTCCCATTCTTTCCGTCCTCGACCAGGCCCGCTCCGCGGAGGATGCTCAAATGCCGGGAAATCGAAGGCGCGCTGATGTTGAAGCGGCTCACGATCTCCCCTGCGGACAACTCTCCGGGCTTTAATTTTAAGTCCTCAAGGATCTGACGACGAGTTGGATCGGCGAGTGCTTTGAAGACCCCAGCTTCTTCTTTCGGTCGGTTGGTCACCTTCGGAGATTAGCACATTAGCTAATTAGTTATGCAAACACGACTCCGAGGCTTGCCACCTCACCCGGGCACCTCACGGTCCCGGCGGTATGGGATGGCCCATAAGCAGTCGGATACTCCGCCGGTCTTAGCCCCGGGGCGCGAAGAACTGAAGTGCGATGTTGTCGGGATCTCGAAACGACAATGCCGAGTAGGTAAGGCGTGTCTACAATGCCACCGTTGGGGATGCCGAGTTCGTTCAGACGGATTTCCCATGCCTTTGACTCTATCGCGGTTGGCACAACCGAAAGCCAGATGATCGAGCCCCGGCCGCCGCTCGTTGAACGGCTCAGTGCTGTCCAAGTCAGGGAACTGAGTTACGCCAACGATTGTGTCGCATGTAAGCCACGCTAACGTGCCGGAACGGACCTGTGTCCTCGTCAAGGATTGGGTCCGCACCCGAACAGATCCTTGTACCAAGGCACACTCCGTTCAAGGCTCGTAACCGTTAGCGCCACGTGAGTAATCGCAGGGAACTCAGGCATCTCTTTCTCTCCCCTTCGCACCTCGTGGACGCGGCGAATGCTACCTCTTTGGGGGCAACTCTCGGGGAGCAAAAGCTATCTGGCAGCACCAGTCGCCGTCGGTCCTTAACTCAGGCCCGAGTCCCGGCATTTTGGGCTAGCCGGAGGATCGGGGATCATTAGCCGGTGGTTACAACCGACTTGCAGCTTTCCACCTCTACGCAAGTCACCATCAGTTCATCGTTCAAGACGCCGTCTTGCTTGTGGAAGGGGACTATGGGGTCTGGCGTGATCCTGAGACTATGCGGCGGGGGCTGGCCGTACGCTCCCTGCCTTCTAAGCCTCGATCCACCGCCTCGCCCCCGCTGAGCGGGTTTGAAGACACGCCAATGCCGTTCCACGGTGCGGACCATCCCAGAGTGCGGTGAGTTCTGACCCAGGGACGTGCGAGTCCAAGGGTTCGTGTTGTCCTTTCAGTTGTCAGCGCGTTGGTGTTCGTCTGCGGCCACGCCGGTCCGCGCGAGCTTGCTCAGGTGGGAGCGAAGGTGACGGCGCGCAGGTTGGTGAGGGCGTTGGTGAACGATCTGGCCCAGGGCCAATGAGTGGGTCCGCGCAGGGTCGGCGTCCCCGATCGGTTGACGAGTCGGGCGGGGACCGAGAAGTAGCGGGTCCGCAGGGTCTGGGCGACCACCAGCGTGTCGTCTTCGACGAGACCCCCGAGTTTGGCGCTCCAGCGGATCAGGTTGTGGGCGAGCACGGCACAGCACATCCACGCCGCGTTGGCCGAGAAGTCACCCGAGGGGCAGTGCTCCATGCCCGCCCCTCCTTCCAGTCGTCGATGCACAGCTCGACGACGGCGTGGGCGCGGTGGAAGGCGTCGAGTTCGAGGGCGGTGCCCTCGAGGTCAGTCAAAAAGGCGAAGTGCCGCCAGTTGGGCCACAGCGTCGCCTGCGGACCGCAGAGCCGGGTGCGGCGAACGATGAGGCGGCGACCCTTGTAGATGGTCTCGGCCACCATGGCCTCCCCACCGATCGGGTACTCGATGGCGACCCAGGCTGACTCGTCGATCTTCGAAATGGCGGCATCGACGGCTTTTGTGCCGGTGCGCACGGCCATGGTGAAGGAGACCCCCAGGCGCCCCAGCACCTTGAGGGTGTCGTTGGACCAGTACCCCGAGTCGAATCGGATGATGATCTTGCCCGTCGCCCCGGCTCGGCGCAGGCGGGCCACCAGCTCTTCGACGAAGCGCTTCGTGCCGCGCTGGGTGTTGGCCGAGCCCTTGCGCAGCCGGGCATGGAGGATCTCGCCGGTGTCGGCCCTCGTGGCCAGGATCGGGTGATAACCGAGCACCCTGGTGTAGCCGTAAGCGGCACCACTTTTCAGTTTTCCGAACACCTCTCGTATCGTCGAATCTATGTCGACCACCAGCTGGTTGCTCCCCGGACCCGCCCCGAGTGACCAGGCACGCTGAAGACTCTCACCGATCACCTTTTCGAACTGGCGGACGTGACCGAAGCTGAAGGCGCGAGGAAGGTCCCGAGCGTGGAGGGGGCCATCACCCGGTGGGGCAACACGGCGGCCGTGGACCCGGCCCGCAACATGTCGGCGTGGTCGATGTGAGTGGCACCGCCCACCATGGCGTGCACCAGGGTCAAGATCTTGCGGCCCGGCTGGAAGCCACCGGTGCGGCCAACGAGCCGGATCGTCGTGTTGCACAGGGCCTCGAGGCCGAGTGTGTTCACCACGGTGGCGATGAGCAACAGGCCGGCGTTGGCCACCAGATTTGGGTCATCGAAGGTCACGGCAATCCGGTCGATTCCGCGCGATACTGGCTTCACAGAAAGTGCCTCCTTTGTTTGCGAGAACTACGGCGTGAGTAACCGCAATTCTCCCAGCATCGGGGGCATTTTCCGCGGATGCGCGGCCTCAGATCAGGTGGTTAGGCGGTGTTTCGAGGCTAAGCCTCGATCCACCGCGTATCCCCGCTGACCGTGTTTGAAGACACGCCAAGCGTTCCATCGGGCGGACGATCCCAGAGGGCGCTGAGTTCGGTCCCGGGACGTGCGAGTCCAAGGGCTCGTGTTTCCTTTCAGTTGTCAGCGTGTGGGTGAGTTCGTCTGCGGCCGCGCCGGTCCGCGGAGGTCGCTCAGGTGGGCGCGAAGGAGAGGGTGCGCAAGATGACGAGCGCGTGGGTGAACGACTGCGCCACGGCCAGCGTGTGGGTGCACGCAGCGTGGGCGTCCCCGAGCGGTTGACGAGGCGAGCAGGCATCGAGACGTAGCGGGTGCGCAGTGTGCGCGAAGCGCCGGACGTCCCTCGGTGTCGACGTCGTGGAGCTCGCCGAGGATCTGGGTCCAGCGGACGAGGTTGTGGGCGAGCACGGCACAGGCCAGCCAGGCACCGTTGGCCCAGAAGTTCCCCGAGGGGCAGTGCTCGAGGCCAGCCCCTTCTTTGAGATCTCGGATGTCGAGTTCGACGGTGGCATGGCGACGGTGAAAGGCGTCGACCTCGACCGCGGTGCCGCCGAGGTCGGTCAATAAGGCGAAGTGACGCCAGGCGGGCCACAGTGTGGCCTGGGCTCCGACGAGCCGGGTGCGGCGCACGACGAGGCGCTGCCCCTTGTAGGTGGTCTCGGCCACCTGGGCCTCGCCCTCGTCGGGGTACTCGATGCTCACCCAAGCCCCCTCGGGGATCTCGGTGATTGCCCTGGAAATAGCCACATTCCCCGCCTGCACGGCCATCGTGTAGGAGACGCCCAGGCGGGCCAAGGTCCGGATCGTCTCCTTGGACCAAAAGCCAGAAGTCCATACGCAGCACGATCTGGCCGGACGCCCCGGCCCGGCGCAGTCGGGCGATCAGCTCTTCGACGAAGCGCTTGGTCCCGCGCTGGGTATTGGCCGAGCCCTTGCGCATGCGGGCGTGGAGCACCTCGCCGGTGTCGGCTCGTGTGGCGAGCAGCGGGTGATAGCCGAGGACCTTGGTGTAGCCGAAGCGGCGCCGGCCTTGAGCTTGCCGGCCACCTCGCAGATGGTCGAGTCGAGGTCGACCACCAGTCGCTCGGGCAGCCCCGAGCGCCCAGGCCCGACGCAGGGTCTCGCTGCCACCGCGTCGAACTGGCGCAGGTGCCCGAAGGTGAAGCCTCGCAGGAACGTGCCGAGCGTCGACGGCGCCATCACCCGGTGCGGGAGGACCTGATCGTGGCCCCGGCCCGCAGCACGTCGGCGTGGTCGATGTGGCTGGCCCCGGCCACCATGGCGTGCACCAAGGTGAGTACTTTGCGACCGGGCTGGAAGCCGCCCCGTTTGGAGGGGAGCCCACGGCGTGTTCACCAGCGCCTCGAGCCCGATCTTCTTCACCACCGTGGCCACCAACAACAGTCCGGCGTTGGCCACCAGATTGGTCTCATCGAAGGTCACCGCGATCCGGTCGATTCCGCGCGATACTGGCTTCACAGAAAGTGCCTCCTTTGTGGGTGAGAACAACGGCGTCAGTAACCGCAATTCTCCCAGCAACGGGGGCATTTTCCGCGGATACGCGGGTGTCAGATCATGCGTTTACGCGGTGGATCGAGGCTAGCTAAGCCCCCTGCGTTGCTGCGTGAACACCCTCACTCTCGTCCATAAAGCGTCGAGATGTCCCACCCTCCCGGCGGCGGTGTACGGTGGCACCCTGTCGGCGCGAAGGTTCCATCTAACTCGGCCACAGGTGGCTTGAACCAGGCGTCTATTCTGGAGACAGTCAGCACGGAGACGGAGACGGGGAATGAAGAGGTTCTCGTCATCCTGTGGAAGTGCTTCCAGTCCGATATGAAGGTCTTCCCACCAGCCCTTTGGTGCCGCCAGTACAGCTTCATCAGGGCGGGATTGGTGAGTCCTTGTCGCCCCGCTGCTCGGGCGTTCAGACCATGCCATTCGTGACGACTGCGTGGCGGGCGTCATTCCGACGCTGCCGAGAGCTGGTGGGTCAGGCGCGCACCACCGCATTGCCACAGCGCGCCTACTCGATCAGATGGGCGTTCCCTACGAGATCGTCACGTCCGGTGAAAGCGGCGTAACGGCGACCGTCCAACAACTGCCACAAAACGCCACAAGATCTGCGATCACCGGCGCGAGCGAGCCGCTGTAGTGCATTGACCAGCCACGGCTCGACGCCGCTATCCCGCGGCTGACGAGACGGGAAGGTCGCCACAGTGCAAACAGATCGCCCGTCCCCGATCAGCTCCAACGAGCTGCGCGTCGCAGAAGAGCCGACCGCTCTGCGATAATCACCTCAGCGTCGCCAGTCGATGGCCAAGTCCTCCGGAAAATCCCAGGAAGCCGCTTCACATCGCTCATCATGGTCGACATGAACCCCCTCACCATCCAACAGATCCGATCCCGACAGCAGGACACCCCCTCGACGTCAAGCTTGGTCCGTCAACACCCCGCCGTGTACAAACCGGTGGCAAAGACGGCAACGGGCTGCCCAAGTACAGCGATCACCGACGTGTCTGCGGTGCTGTCGGGCGACCGGCTGGTGGTGTCGGTTGCGGAAGCGGGACGCTTGCTCGGAGTGTCCCGGGCTTTTGCCTATGAGCTGGCCGCTCGTGGTGAGTTGCCGACCATCCGCCTCGGCCGACGGATACTGGTCCCCAAGGCGGCACTGCTCGCCATGGTCGGTCTTTCCTACTTGCAGTCCTGAGCTACGCGAGTGGCGGGGACACTTCCCGCACGAAGTCGCCAGCCACACTGAGCAATGGGTAATAGAGGTGTCCGATATTGGTAACGATCACCGACTTCTCCCCAGCCCGCCCACTGAAATTCCCCAGGCGTTGATCGGAGTGATGGGCATGTTTCGAGTGTCAATCAGGTATCGGCTGCCACCGATGGCGAGAGGGCTGGCTCCTTCGACATGGCCCTTGGTCTCCCGTCAGGCTGGTGGATGAGCCGGGACGTGAGTGGGCCCGACACAATGGTGGGTCAATGCCGGTCAAGCTGATCCCTCTTCGCTACGCCGGCACCTGTTCGGCCTGCACCCTGGTACTGCCGGTCGGGACGAAGGCGTGGTGGGACACCGAAAGCCGCACGACCACCTGCATCGGCTGCCCAGGCTTCCGACAGCGGCGACACGGTTCAGGTGGGCCCCACGGAGCCGGGCCTGTCGAAACCGGCCGCCGAGTCGCTGACCGCCCCGGCAACTGGTAAAGCCGGAGCATCCGCCCTCCGCGAATTCGAGAGGAGGCACCAGCGCCGGGAGCAACACATCGACCAGCGCTGGGGGCGCCTGGCAGGCGTAGTCAAATTCCTCTCCGCCGATCCCCAATCGACCAAGGCATGGGCCAAAGGCTCTGAGGGCGAGCAGCGCCTGGCGGCCCACCTGCTGCAGGCGGTCGGTGACCGTGCAGTCTTGCTCAACGATCGCAAGGTCCCAGGGACCCGGTGGAACATTGATCACTTGGTGATCGCCGCCTCCGGCGTGTGGGTGATCGACGCCAAGAACTACGGCGGAATGGTCGTCCAGAAGGACGTCGGCCGATGGCTTAAGACCGACCTGCGCCTCTATGTGGGCAGGCACGACCGGACCAAGGCGGCCGAGGGACTGGGCTGGCAGGTCAGGGCCGTCCAACGGGCACTCGGCGGGGAGGACGTGCCGGTCAAGGCCGCGCTCTGCTTCATCGCTGCGGAATGGAAACTCTTCGCCAAGCCCTTCCAGCAGAACGGGGTGTGGATCACCTGGGCCAAGGTGCTGGCCGGGATGATCAGTGAACCGGGACCCCTGACCCCAGCCGATGTCATCGACCTTTCCGAGCGGCTGGCCAACGGGTTGCCGCCAGCGGAAGCGGGTCACCGAAGAGCAGTCCGGCGTGAAGCTGCCGCTATCGGAGCGCCCCTTGCTGGCAATGGGGGTTACTGTCTCGGCATGCAGCGCGGGGTTTACCGGCCGTGAAAGTTGTCGAGGCCAAGGACATGGTCCTGAGCCTCACCCGCACCGCGCTGCCTCCCGAGGGCACCCTTGTCGATCCGTCCTCCCCCGACGGGGATGCCGGGAAATTCGTGATCGCCGAGAAAGTGGCCCGGGCCATCCACCACTATGACGGGTGGTACGTCCCGATCAGCCTGGGCTGGTTCAGCGGCGGATTCTCCGAGCCGCAAATCAACGGCACGCCCTTCTACTGGTACGCCTTCGCCATCCCCCGGCGAAACAAATATCTGAGCGACCACTACTTCGTCTGCGACTACCTCCAGGTGCGGGAGTGGGTCCTCGACTTCGCGGCCCCGCTGGGCAACGATCACCGGGATCACAATCTCTGGCGGGCCGACCTCCGGCTCTACCCCGATCCGGCGGGCGAACGCCTCGGCTACTTCCGATGGGGCGACGAGCCGCCTGGGGTGGACGATCGGACGGGGCGGGAGTTCGCTCTCGACAACATCCTGACGGTCGCTGAGCCCGCTCCGCTGGGCCACCACGTCGGGACTTTCAGCCACGGTGGGGAGTCCTCGGCCCACCAGCTGCTGAAGTTCTACGTGGCCGAACATCCGCTGGACTTCGGCCTGAGCGCCGCGGCGGAGGCCATCGTCGAATACCCCTTCCGCACAGGGGACCGGGTCGACGTCATGTTCAAGAACCACCAACCCGACCGGACCGTGGTGGAAGTTGAGATTGAGGGTGAGAATAACGTCTGCGTGGGGATCCACCAGGCGATCAAGTATCGGTCGCTGGCCGCGGCCGACGCCGGCTACCCGCTGCTCACGTCGCGGGTCAAGTCGCTGGTCGTCGCCCACGACACGAAATATCCAAAGGCGCTCGACTTGGCCGAACGCTACGAGGTGTCACTGGTGTCCGTGGACCGAAAGCTGGTGCTGGGCAAGGCGGTATGAGTTGGATTCCCCGATCGCTCTCGATCGAGCAGATATCGGCCGGCCCGAGCGCATAGGTCGGGCGCGCATGGACGCATCACGCGTGACACTTCACGTCCCGTCACTGACCTCTTCGGGGGGGTCGTGGCAGTGAGCGCCACGGATCTACGTTGATTAGACCAAGCAGATACACCGGCCCGGCTGGTGCTGAAGGCGTCGATGAAGTTGGCCGGTTTGCCGCGTGGCGGACACCAAGCTGACAGCGGTCTTCGGCGAGACAGTTCACCGACCCACCAACGAGGTGAAGAACTCGACCTGGACGATGGCGGAGGCGGCGTCGTAGCCGGCGTCGTGCAGATTCTCCTCCAGTCCGACTGCCGCCAACTTCTCGGCGGCGTAGCGCTGCGCCAGCCGCTTCCAGCCCGAGAAGGTGGGTAGCGAACCCTGGTAGGGCACCCGGCCTTCGTAGGCGAGGCAAAAGGCGTTGAGATCGACCACCCGGCGCGACAGCAACTGGCTCGTCCGTGGTAGGTAGGCCGCGCACGAATGGCAAGTCGAAGGCGCCGACGTTGTAACCCACCGGCACGAGCGCGCGTTTCTCGGAGTCGGCGCCGCGGGCGAGCAACCATTGCTCGAGCTGTGCGTCGACCTCGGCCGGCGGGTCGGCGGCGGCGATGGCGAAGAGGGTCGATGCCGTGGACGGCCATGGCCCGATCGGTCTTGAAATACGAGTCGTCGGGCCAGCCGAGGAGGGCGCTGAAGCGCTCGGTGGCGTCGAAGGCCACTCCGATCTGAATCAGGACCGCGCCGTCCGCGAGCTCACTGTCGCTCATTTCGCCGTCGAGGCCGATCAGTCGTTTCGTCATGGGTCCTCCGCCATGATGTCCGAAGGCTGTCACGGCCGTGACAATCATGGTGGTGACCGCCGATCACCCGCCTCTCGCTGGCTCGGGTCGGCCCGCCCGGACAGACGGATCAACCCGCGCCGCCTCAGTCCGCAGAGACCAATTTTGGGGGCCACTAGCGGGATCATGGCGAGCACGATTGGAATACGCCCAGGTTAACGTGGGTCTTGACAGGGGTGTTATGTATTATAATAACTACATGACCCCGACAGCGGAACTCGTGCGAACGATGAAATTGAACAGCGGACATACGCTGCGGGAACTGGCACGTCGGGCAAAGACGTCGGCTCCCGCTCTGGTCGATTACGAGGCTGGGCGTCACGAGCCGAAGCTCTCAACCCTGCAACGGATCGCTGACGCAGCTGGCTGCGACCTCATTGTGGAAGTGCGTCCGCGGTTGACCCATCCAGAACGACGCACCCTTGAACTTCACAAACTCGTGGCCGAGAAGCTTCGGGCTGATCCACAGGGCGTTATTCAGCGCGCGAAGGCGCGCATCGACGCAATGCGATCGAGAGATCCCGAGGGACGCTCAGCGTCCTACATCAATACTTGGGACCGACTTCTTTCGGGATCGATTGATGAGCTCGAAGCGGCGATTACTTCCACCGATCAGGCATCACGCGACCTTCGTCAATCAAGCCCCTTCGATGGCACGTTGTCGGATGAAGAACGACTGGACATCCTGAACCGAGTCGCCGCTGAAGATCGGATCGCCAGGGCCATCGGCTGAAACGAGAGGATCTGGAACACATCATTCACGCTGCGGGCGATGTGCTCGGCGAATCCGAAGTGATCATCGTGGGGTCCCAAGCAATTCTCGGGGCTCCCTATGAGGGTCTGCCCAAAGACGTCACCCTCTCGGTAGAAGTGGACGTGATGGCCACATAAGACCCCGACGGCAGTAAGGCGCTTCGGCTCAACGGTGCCATCGGAGAAATGACTCGCTTCGACGATATTACGGGTACTACGCCGAAGGGTCGAAGACGGACACTGCCGATTTCCCGAAGGATGGCGCAAGCGACTGATCGCAGTTGAATCGCCGGGGACCAATGGGGTGACCGGGCTGTGCGTCGAGCCGCATGATCTATGTGTCTCCAAACTCCTGGCCGGGCGAGACAAGGATCTCAAATACGTCGCGTCACTATTGAAATCCGGTCACGTCAAGGTGGAGGTCCTCATCGAGCGACTCCAAACAACCGACGCCACAGCCGATGAGTCCGAACGGATCATCGGCTTCATAGAACGGACCGCACACCCATCGACGAACTCACCAGCTCACGAAGCCTCCGAAAGGCCAATCGTCACCTCGCATCAATGAGAGGGGCTGAGGGCTCTCGGGCGGATTAGCGACCCCAGTCCGCGGGGCCCTTACAGGAAGGCTCAGAGCGAAGGTCTCGGTAGCTGTTGCACCAAGTCGGCCAATCCATCCGAGGCAGATCCCGTGGCCCACGTGTCAATCATCCTACCACTTCGGTCTGATTTCGTGATCTGCCCGCCGCAGGCGTGGAGGCTGACGTTGATCCTGCGGCCTGCTTGCAGCCACCGGTCGTGGACATGTCCATGGACGAACCAATCACCTTGTCGATGGGCCGCTGTTCGGAATAGCGCAAGATGTCCACGGTGTCGCCCACGTAGGGAAAATGACAAGCCAGCACCTTTCGGTGCTTGGCTCCAAGGTCAAGGCGCATCAGTCCCCTGGTGCACTTCCCCGAAACCGCCTTCGTCCATATAGCGTCGCCTCCAAGCCAACTCGCTATCTGCCGATGGAATAGTCGGCATTCGGTCGTAAGTTGCCTGGTCAAGCAGGATCTTATGACCGTGTAAACGGCTTCGGACACGGACAGGGAGTCCTTGTCTTTCCAGGGCCACATCACCAAGGACCAGCACCCGGTCGGTCGGACCGACTGTCGTGTTCAGCTCTCAACGTGGCCTCGTCCATGTCATCGGGATCCGAGAACGGGCGACCGCTATATCTGCTGATGTTGGCATGCCCGGATGGAGGTCGGCAGTGATCCAAGGCTCCCTCATGGAGATCGCATTTCAGCCGAAACGTGTTCCAAGTCGAAGCGGATCAGGAACGGCAGCAATCATCGGTGCCCAGAGGTCTCTCGGAGCAAAGAGCAGACGCTCGATTCACTCGAATCACCGCTCTGATCGAACGTACGCCTGGGCACCACGAATAGTCCGGGCTGCCTCTCCTACCTCGGGCCCCAACCCCGCGAACTCCAACCCGGCCTCCAACGAGTCAGCCGCCTCTTGGGCCTGAGCGTCGGTGTTGGCCGTATACACCCGGAGTGTGATCGACGGATCGGCGTGACCGAGGCGGTCGGCCACGGTCTTCGGATTCAGTCCGGCGGCGAAAAGCTGGGTCGCCGTGTAATGACGAAGGTCATGCAGCCGGTAGTCCCAACGATCGGCCGGGACCAGATTGACCCGGGTGGCCCTTGGTTTGGTCTCGCGCAAATGAGCGAGTGCCGGTGCTTCCATGCGCCGGCACAGCCGAGTGAAGGCCTGCGTCACCGAATCCGGACGCGTCGGGCTGGCCGCGTCGACATCGGGGCTGAAGATGTAGCCGTCAGCAGGCAGCTTCACCTTCGCCATCTTCGCCTCCGCCTTCGCCCGGTCCAAGCGACCGGCCAAGAGGGCCATGGCGTGTTCGCCCAGCAACAGGCGTCGGGTCTGATGTGTCTTGGGTGCCTTGGTCCCGATGCCTTCGGACGTCTGCCAGACCGACTGCCGTACGGTCACGGCCGAGCCCTTCCAGTCCACGTCGGACCACCGGAGTCCGCACAGCTCGCCCCGACGCATGCCGGTCAGTACGGCCAACGTGATGACCGACGCCAGCTCCGGGGAACGCGATGTTGGCCGGGCCGCCTCTCGGATCAACGCTGACACTTGAGCCGGTGATGGAACTGACAACTCCGTCTTCTGCGGCGTCGGGGGCGTCGCGTCGTCGGCGACATTGGTTTTGACCATGCCCCACTTGCGACCCTGCCGAAGCGCGGCGCTGATCATGCGGTGGAGGTGATGCACCGAGCGCTCGCCGAGCCCGGTGGCAAGCTGGGCCGCGTAGAAGCGGTCGAGGTCATGCGCCGTCAATTTGTCGAGACGCTTGGCTCCGAGTGCCGGCCGAATCCGCTTGTCGATCTTGCGGCGGTACTCGTACAGCGTCTTCGGCGAGCGACCCATTCTCTCGCCGTGGGCGGTCCACTCGTCGAGCAAGGCACCGAATGTCGACGTGCTCCTCCGTGACCGCCCCGCTCTACTTCTGCCACGAGCGCGGCGAGTTGCTTGGCCGCTTCGCGCTTGCCGGCTCCAGGCTCTCGTCGCGGCGCGATGTACACCCGACTGATCTGCTTTGGCTTTCCGGTGACTGCGTCCTTGCCGAGGAACACCCGAAGCTCCCAACGCCCTGGTGCCTTCTCCCGCATCGTACCGGCCACGAATGGATTGTAGGGATGCTGTAGGGATGCGGCAAGTTTTCGATTTCGCTGAAAATCGAAAACTGCCCTCTGACCTGGACTTTCGTTGGCGCCCCCGGCAAGATTCGAACTTGCGCACACGGTTTAGGAAACCGATGCTCTATCCCCTGAGCTACGGGGGCAGCGCTGCTCTTCTGTAGTTCTCTCAGCCGCAATCCTCTCACGGGGAGTGTCTGTCGGGTGAAGCGAAGGACGGGGTCCGTGCCACACCCGCCCGGATCAGGGACCCTCGCCTCCCGAAGCCGTGCAGGAGCGGGGGTCCCATGGCTCGAGTGCCTCGTTGGCCGGGGTCGCTGCAGCGAACTGACCGCTCGGACTCGTTGTCGTCGTGGTGGCGGCGGTCGTGGTCGTGGTGGTCGTCTTCGAATTCGCTGCGCTTGTCGACGTGGAAGTCGCGGCCTGGGGGGCCTTCACCGAGAAGCCGGTACCGGTGTCGACGGTCACCTCGGCGCCACCGAGCACCTGCGAGGGGTCGTACCCGAGGATGACGGAGCCCGAGATGGAGCGGGCCACCATCTGTGCCGCCGCCACGACCGACGGCTTCTTGGACCCGTAGTAGACGACCGTCTCAGCTTCGTGGCCTACGGGGGGCGTGTCACCGAGCGCCATCATGTGGAACCCCAGGGCTCCGAGTGCAGCCGCGGTGGTCGAGGCCTGATTGGTCACGCCGGTGCCATTGGCCACCGAAACGGTCACCTGTCCCGGCTTGGGCAGTGGCGTTCCCGTCATCGAATTGGTCTTGGCGGAGATTCCCAAGAAGGTGTCCACCACCGATTGATCGGTGGGCTCCGTCGGGAACTCGATATCCCCGTAGCTTCCCCCCTTGTACTGATAGCTCCCGAAGGTGTCCTCCAGAACCGGAAGCGTCAACTGCGGAGCCGAGTTGACGTTGACCGAGTGATAGGTCAGAACCAGATTGAGCATGTGCGTCGCCGACAGCCCATTGTCGACGGTCAGATCCGGCGCAACCCCCTGGATGATGTCGCGGTCGGTGAGGGGATCGCCCAACCCCTTCTTGGCCACGGCCGTCGCAAGCACGCGCAGGAACTCATGGTCTCGACGGATCCGGGCCAGGTCACTCTGACCTTCGGGCGTCCAGTTGGCGGGGTTGGCGGATGTCACACCAGGACCCTTGTGCACCATGTGCCGTGCTCTCACCACCTGCAGCGCGTGAAAGCCGTTGAGGTGTTCGCAACCGACCGTCCGCACATCGAGGTCCGACTGCGGGTCGTAGACAGGCTCGGGAAAGTACATGTTGATGCCACCCAGTGCGTCGACCACGCTGGCAAAGCTGTCGAAGTTCAGCTCGACATAGTGCTGCACCGGTATCCCGAAGTCCTCCTGGATCGCCGCCACGAGCTGTGTCGGACCTTGATACAGAGCAGCGTCGATCTTGTTGGCACCTTCTATCCGCGCGTTGGGGACGAAGAGGTCGCGCGGGATGGAGAGAATCGACACGGTTCGGGTCTTGGGATTGAGGTGGAGAAGCATGACGACGTCGCTGTTGATGCCGTTGACGCCCTGGCTGCAAATCCCGTAGCCGATGTACTGCTTCTTCAGCGCGCACCGGTCGGTGGATCCGACGAGCAAGATGTTCTCCGTCCCGCTCTCGGTGCCGTGCGTCTCGCCGGGCGCCAGGCCCTTGACGGGTATGCGGTGCACCAGGTGGTTCAGGTACCAGGCGTAGCCTCCCACGCCGGCCACAATGAGGACGACGACGGCTGCGAGTATGCCCAGCGTCCATTTGAGGCGTCGCCGACGGTTCGATGCCTTCGGCTGCGCCGCGACGATGGTCGCACCGAGCGCACGTAGGCCTTCTTCGTTGGCGACGGGGGCAGAGGCGGCCTGAGCTCGGTTCCCTGGTCCGGGACGTTGCCTGTCCCGGGGGGACCCACCATCTTGCATGGGCCGTCACGCTAACAACTCGACTGCGAAAGGGGTGATCATGCCTGGTCATCGACGGCACCATGACCGTGTTCGCCCGGGCCCGGGCCACGATCTATCCTTTGAGCGGGTACACGGCCTCCGACAGATGTCGGGGCAGGTGCGTTGCGCTTCCGCCGTATGGCCCATATCAGGCCTGCGCGCCCGCGCACGAGACATCCATGAAAAAAGGAGTTGCCATGCCCGCTGCTGAAACTATTCTTCCGTTCAAGGTGGCCGACCTCGCCGCCGCCGAGTTCGGTCGCAAGGAGATCGTCCTCGCAGAGCACGAGATGCCCGGCTTGATGGCCATGCGGTCCGAGTACGCCCGGAGCCAGCCCCTGGCCGGCGCGCGGATCACCGGCTCGCTCCACATGACGGTGCAGACAGCTGTGCTCATCGAGACCCTGACCGCGCTGGGAGCCCGCGTGCGCTGGGCGAGTTGCAACATCTTCTCGACCCAGGATCACGCGGCCGCTGCTGTCGCGGTTGGTCCCGACGGCACGGTCGACGACCCCAAAGGGGTTCCCGTCTTCGCCTGGAAAGGTGAGACGCTCGAGGAGTACTGGTGGTGCACCGAACAGGCGCTGCTCTGGCCGGGTGAGGGGGGACCGAACCTCATTCTCGACGACGGCGGGGACGCCACCCTGCTCGTCCACAAGGGCGTGGAGTTCGAGAAGGCCGGCGTCGTTCCCGATCCTTCCACCGCTGATTCCGAGGAGTTTCAGTTCGTCTTGGCCCTCTTGGGCCGCAGCCTCGCCGAGGACCCCCAGCGTTGGACATCCATCGCCAATGGCATTCTCGGTGTGACCGAGGAGACCACGACCGGTGTGCACCGGCTCTACGAGATGCAGAAGCGCGGCGAGCTCCTCTTCCCGGCCATCAACGTGAACGACTCGGTGACCAAGTCCAAGTTCGACAACAAGTACGGCTGCCGTCACTCCCTGATCGACGGGATCAACCGGGCGACGGACGTGCTCATCGGCGGCAAGGTGGCGGTCGTGTGCGGGTACGGCGACGTCGGAAAGGGCTGCGCCCAGTCACTCAGTGGCCAAGGAGCGCGGGTCGTCGTGACCGAAGTAGACCCCATTTGTGCGCTCCAAGCCGCCATGGAGGGATACCAGGTGACCACGCTGGAGGACATCCTTCCGCAGGCCGACATCATCGTCACGACGACGGGCAACAAGAACATCATCACGGCGAAGCACATGGCCGCCATGAAGCATCAGGCGATCGTGGGCAACATCGGGCACTTCGACAACGAGATCGACATGGCCGGACTGATGAAGACCCCGGGCATCGAGCGGATCAACATCAAGCCGCAGGTCGACAAGTGGGTCTACCCCGATGGCCACGTGGTGATCATCCTCTCGGAAGGACGGCTCCTCAACCTGGGGAACGCCACCGGGCACCCGAGCTTCGTCATGTCCAATTCCTTCACCAACCAGACGATGGCCCAGCTGGAACTGTTCACCCAGACCGGCAACTACGTCAATGAGGTCTACGTGCTCCCCAAGCACCTCGACGAGAAAGTGGCCCGCCTGCACCTCGACGCGTTGGGCGTCAAACTCACGGTCCTCTCCCAGGACCAGGCCGATTACATCGGCGTGCCTGTCGAGGGGCCGTACAAGCCCGACTCCTACCGCTACTGAGATCCTCGCTCAGGAGACGCCGCGCAACGACGCTGTGGCGATCACCTTGCCGGTGGACGACACCACCTCGGCCCTATGGACGTCCTGGGGCGCCACCCGAAGGGGTGCGCCCCAGGCTGCCGTACCCGTCCGTCGCGGTGAACGAGCCCACCGTGTGGGTCACGCCGTCATCGGTGATGACCTTGCAGGTCACTTTTCCGTCGGTCCACGAGTCGGCCAGGGTCACGATCATCCAGGGCTTGGAGCCGCCGTAGGTGTTGACGTTGCCCACCGTGCTTCCGTTTGCCGTCAGGTTGCCCGCAGCGATCTCCGCTCCGACCGGGCCCGACGAATGCGGCTGATCGCTGTGACCTGAGCCCGTGGACCAACCGATCCCCAGCCCGAGCGCGAGGGCGAACACCGCGGCCGCGCTGGCCAGGACCCAGCGCGGCACGCGCTCGCCCCACCGCACAGACGTCCGCGGACGTGCGGGCGACATCGCCGAGGCCGCAGGTGTTTCGTCCAATCCCATGCGGTCGAACAGCCGGACCTCGAAGCCCATCGTCGGCTCGATCTCCGGAGCCACACTCACGACGGCATCCGCGGCATGGGACAGCTGCTCGAGTTCCTCGGCACAACGCGGGCAGGAATCGACGTGGGCCAAGGTGGTGGCCCGCTCGCGCCCGGTCAGAATGCCCAGGGCGAGCTCGGCCAGGTTGTCGGCGTACTCGTCGCACGCGGCGGGATGTGGACCCTCGATCATCGTTCTTCCTCTGTCTGACGTACATGCTCGACTGCGGCCCGCAGCCGGATGAGCCCCGTCCGAATGCGGGTCTTCGCCGTCCCCAGCGGGATGGCCTCCTCTTCACTGATCTCGAGCGCCGTGCGGCCGTAGACCGCCGCCAACACCACGGCCCGCCGTTGCTCGGCCGGGAGTTCGGCCAGAGCGGCGCGCATCACGTCGCTCACCTCGCCGCGCCCGATGGCGTCTTCAGGATTGTGCTCGAGGCTCATCATGGCGGACGCGGCGAAGTCATCGGGATCGGTCGGCACCGCGCGGCGCATCCGCAACGCATCGATGGTCAGGTTGCGCGTGATCGTCAGTACCCAGGACGTGACCGAGCCTCGACGGTGGTCGAAGACGGGGGCGTGGCGCCAGACCCTGATCAGCGCTTCTTGGGCCACTTCTTCGGACACCGAGGGGTCGTTTGTCATGGAGTAGGCGAGACCGAAGATCCGACGCTGGTAGCGGCGCACGAAGACCACAGCGGCAGCCTGATCCCCCATTGCCATGCCGGCCAGGAGGGCCTCGTCGGTCGACCCGCTATCGATCACGAACAACTCTCCCATGGACGGCTGTACGAACCAGAGCGGTCCTGAGATTCATCTGGGCTCGAATTTGGTCAATCCGCGGGGTCCCGAGCTCCGTATACCAGTGGAAGGGAGCGTGGTCACCATGTCGCATCGCATCGCCGCAGCACCATGAGGCAACCCGGGAAAGGCCCTCTCAGCCTGCTCGGCTACGGGCCGGGGCGCGCCTCGACGAGCGTCGCCGCTGCGTCCACCGTTGCGTTCGTGGTCGGCGCCCTCCTGATCCTGTGGTCGGCCTTCATCCATTTCCACCTCTGGGATGAGACGGACGGTTACCGCACCATCGCGACCATCGGTCCCCTGTTCCTGGCCCAATCCATCGGTGGGCTGGTCGTGGCGGTCGTGGTCGTGGCAGCCCGCCGGGTATGGGCGGCCATCATCGGGATCGGCTACGCCGCCTCCACCATGGTGGGCTTCCTCCTCACCGTGGGGTTGCCCAAGGGTCTCTGCAACTTCAAGGAATCCTGGGCCGCACCGTTCGCCGGCTTGGCGTTCAGCGTCGAGATCGCCGCCATCGCCGTCCTGCTGCTGGCTGCGGCCCTGTGCGTCCTTGGCGCCGCGCCGGCGACCCGCACCGCATCCGCCCCGGTCGGGGCTTCGTCGGGCCGGTAGCTCCTCTATCGGAGCCCGGCGAACAGGTCGTCTTCGGGTGTCGGCGCCCCTGTCGAGTCCTGCGCCCGGACGAAGCTCTCCGTTCCCATCATGGTGGCGAAGAGCTCCTCCCCCATCTGAAGGAAGAAGATGTTGTCGCTCTGGCTGGCATGTGCAGCCAGGGAGGCGAACTTTCGGTCGACCACCGAGAGGCAGTCGACGGTGGTCGTGATCAACTCGTCGGGTGTACCGAAGTCGGGGCTCTCCTCGATCTCGACCGGGCTTTCGATGCCGGCCTCCGCCAACAAGTCGCCCATGCCACGGATGGCCGACCGGGCCACGGCGGTGTAATAGAGCTTGGCGGGGACGTTGCACTCGGCGATGGCGGCGAGGGTGATCCGGTTGGCCTGGATGTGATCGGGATGCCCGTAGAAACCGTTCTCGTCATAGGTGACGACGACCTGGGGTTGATATTTCTCCATGAGCCCGGCCAGCCGGTGTCCGGCCTCGGCCACGGGCGTCTGCCAGAACGCGCCGGGTGCCACGTTCTGGGGCCAGCCCTCCATACCCGAATCGTGATAGCCCAACAGCTCGAGGTGGGACACGCCGAGCACCTTGCTGCTGGCCTCCAGCTCCTGGAGCCGGAGAGGGACGACCATGGCTTCCTCATGGCCGGGCTCGCCCGGCTTCACCCCGCCCGGCGCATCACCCAATTCGCCATTGGTGCAGGTCACGAGCACGGTCCGCACGCCTTGGTCGGCGTAACGGGCCAGAATGCCCCCGGTCCCGAGCGCCTCGTCGTCGGGGTGGGCGTGGACGGCCATGAGCGTGAGAACGGGATCTGCCATCTGGTCGAGCGTAGGGGGTCGGCCGTGGGCGTCAGACGGGGCGGTCAGCTCGCCGGTTGCAGGAGGGCGGTGGCGCCGGCGAAGAATTCCGGGCTGGCCCACCGACGCGTGTCCCGGCAGAAGTCGGCCAACCAGGTCCACTCGGTCGGCCCGCCGGGAGAGGCGCATGCCAGCTCGACCTCATTGGCGTAGGTGAGATCGACGAAACGCTCGACGTACTCGGCGCTCGGCGCGGACACCGACCCGGTGAAACGGTTGCGGAAGCGGAGCGCGCCGAGTTCCGTGTCCGGCGAGGTGAGCTGCGGGTAGAACGCGTCCGCGGTCGCATGCGGCGTAGAAGTAGACGAAGGCCTCGGGCTCCGGGCCGATGGCGTCGACGAGCTCGGAGCGTTGTTCGAGCTCGAGGATGCACGGCTCGAAACCATCGGTCCCGTACGTGGCATGTCCCAGCGCGGCCAGGGCCAGGAGGTCGGAGCCACCCCAGTCACGGACCAAGGTCTCCACGCCGACCAGGTGGCTGAACAGGTCCCCGAAAATGTGCGGCGTCCTGTCCGCCCCGTGGTCCAGCAGGAATTCCACCACCGCCCGGCGACGATCGGCCGTCGTCCCCGTCACGTCTGCAGATCGCCGACGCCGTCAGCGAGAACCTCGAGCTCACGACGCCAATCACCCGCGCCCGCCATGGGCCGGACGATGAACTTGGAGAAGCCGACGTCGAGAAAGGATTCGAGCAGTGCCCGCAGGGCATCCAGCCCCACCGGGAGGAGCTGGTCCAGGGGGCGTCCCTTGGCTCGCCGGGCCAGGGCGGAAACCGCCTCACTCGCGTCGTCGGTGCCCGCCGGCGCGTAGGCGACACTGATCCCGAAGTGCTCCGGACTGATGGTACGGCCGTGCGCTGCCGCCACCTCGTCGATGACCCGCTTTCCCTCGGCCGCCTCGCCCGGAGTGCAGAGGGAGGGAATCCACCCGTCAGCCAACCGCCCGCAGCGATCGAGCGCGGCGGGCGCATTGCCTCCGAGCCACACGTCGAAGGGATCTTGGACGGGCCGGGGCGAGACGGAAACGTCGGCGAACGAGCCCGACGGGCCGTCGTGGCTGACCGACTCCCCCGCCCAGAATCGTCGCAACACCGGGAGTGCCTCGTCCATGAGTGCACCCCGCTCCGATGGTGGGATGCCGACGGCGGTGCGCTCACCTCCGATGGCGAGACCCGGCACGAAGGTCAGCAGGAAGCGACCACGCGAGAGCTGGTCCAGCGTGCCGATCGCCTTGGCCAGCCAGACCAGGTTCCGTCCCGGCAGCAGCATGGTGGTGCCGATCTTGAGGCCCGGGCAGGCGCCCGAGAGCCAGGCCAACCCGACCAGGGGATCAGGTCCAGGCCGCGACAGCACCTCGGGCAGCCAGACCGAATCGAAGCCGTACTCGGCCACGGCCTGACCCAGCGCCACCATGGCGTCGGGCCCCAGGTCATCTCCTCCGGCACTGATGCCGATCCGGATCTTCATCGTCCTCCTTCTCCACTCCGGCGCGGCGGCCAACGCGGCGACCGCACGAGCCAGGCCCGCATCGTCCACGTCGTTGTGGGTGACCAGTCGCACGGTGTCCGGCGCGATGGTGCCGGCCAGGACGCCCTCGTTCTGCGAGATGGGCCAGCAGCTTCTCCGGATCGCCGTGGCCGAAGGTCACGATGTTGGTCCGCACCGAAGAGGGATCGAGCCCGCAGGCCGGCCAGCGGTCCGCCACGGCCTCGGCCAGGCGGGCGGCGCGTGCGTGGTCCTCGGGCAGGCGCTCGACCATGTCGCGCAAGGCCACGAGTCCGGGTGCGGCGAGGACACCGGCCTGGCGCATGCCGCCCCCCAGGCGCTTGCGCTCCAGGCGCGCCCTCGTGATCAGGTCCTCGGGGCCCGGCCAGGAGCGAGCCGGCGGGAGCGCACAGTCCCTTGGAAAGGCAGCACATCACCGTGGTGGCGGGCGCGGCCCAGGCCGAGGCGGCCACCCCGGTGGCGGCCTCGGCGTTGAAGAGGCGGGCCCCGTCGAGATGGACGGGCAGATCGCCGGCCGCGACAACGACCGCATCGAGGCGCTCCATCGACCAGGGGACGCCGCCGGCCGCCATGTGCGTGTTCTCGATGCTGACCAGCGAGACCGCGGGATGATGGTACGCCGATGCCGCACGGGCCCACGCGACATCGGCCGGCTGGAGCATGCCGTCCGCATCATCGACGGCATGGAACTGGATCGCAGCGTTGCGTGCGGCGGCGCCGTACTCGTAGGCCACCAGGTGCTGGCGCCGTCCGGCGACGACCGCAGTGCCCGCGGCCGCCAGGACCCGCACGGCGATCTGATTGGCCATCGTCCCCGAAGGGACGAAGAGGGACGCCGGCTTTCCGACGCGCTCGGCGAACGCCTCCTCCAGCGCCCGCACGGTCGGGTCCTCCCCGTAGTCGTCGTCTCCTACGACGGCGGCCGCCATGGCGCGGCGCATGTCCGGTGTCGGTTGGGTGACGGTGTCACTCCGCAGGTCGACCAGGGCCATCACTCGTGAGCCTATCCACGCGCCAATAACATGACCCCGTGCCGACGCCGCCCCCACCCGACGCTGCGGACCGCCGGCTCTTCCCGAGCGGTCGGCACGACATCCACGAGTTGCTCGACGTCGAGGTTCTCGAAGCCGGCCCGGAGAAGGTGGTGCTGCGCCTGCCCGTGACGTGGAAGGTCCACCAGCCCTACGGCATCCTGCACGGGGGGGTGTCCGCCCTCCTGGCCGAATCGGCCGCCAGTTTCGGTGCCTCGTTGGCCGCCGGGAGGGATCGCCAGGTTGTGGGGATCGAGCTCAACGCCAGCCATCTGCGCTCGGTGCAGGAAGGGCACCTCACCGCCACCGCCACCCCGCTGCGGGTGGGCAGGACCGTCCAGGTCTGGTCCATCGCCCTGACCGACGACGACGATCGGGCGATTTGCGCCGCCCGGTGCACGCTGGCCGTGCTCGGAGGACCCGGAGGGGCGACCGGGAGCCGTCGGTGCGTCCGCAGAGAACGGGTAGGCGCGGCCTGATCCTCGGCGTAACATGACGGTGTGACGCCGGTAGGAAACGGAGCGCGGTCTCCCATGCTCGGACTCATCCTCCCGGCCACCTTGCAGGAAGAACTTCCTGATGAAAGTGGTGCTACCTCTGGTAGTACCCCGTGCACCGCACACAACCTCTGCCGAGCTCTTTCGGCGAGCCGAAGCGACCGGAGCGGACTCGTTGTGGGTGGTCGACCATCTCTATCTGGCCCCATCCCATCAACGAATGCCTCACCACGCTCGCCATCGGCGCTGCCGCCACCCGGCGTCCCACGCTTGGATCGTGCATCCTGCAGCTCCCCCTGCGCCACCCTGCGGCGGTGGCCAAGCAGGCCACCGCGCTCCAGCACCTCTCCGGTGGTCGTTTCATTCTGGGCGTCGGCGTGGGCAGCCATCCCGACGAGTACGCACGCGCCGGGGTCGACTACCACCGGCGGGGCCGACTGATGGACGAGGGCATCGCCAAAATGCGCGAGGCCTGGGCGAGCGCCGACGGCGCCGTGGACGGACCCGCCGGCCGCTACCGCCAGCTCCCACCCTCGCCCCGCGTGCCGTTGTGGATCGGAGGCTCGAGCCCGGCTGCACGCCGGCGGGCGGCCGCGGTGGGCGACGGCTGGGCTCCGCTCTTCCTCACTCCGGACGACTACGGTCCGGCGCTCGCCGCGCTCCGTCGGGAGACCGAAGAGGCCGGGCGCCATCCCGACGCCGTCGAACCGGCAGTGGTGATCTTCGCCCGGGTCGGTCCCGACGACGAGGCTCCCGCCCGAGGAGCGGAGTGGCTGTCCGACATGTACGGCGTCCCACCCAAGGCGTTCGAGCGCCACCTGGTCGCCGGCGAACCGGAGGCGTGTGCCGCCGCGCTCGGGCACTACGTCGAGGCCGGGGCCCGCCACATCATCGTCATGGTCGCCGGCACCGGTGCCGTGCCAGCACTTCGAGTCGCTGCGGTCCGCGTTCGTGGCCCGCGCCCACCCCGTCCCGGCGGAGGTGTCCGCATGAGGCCGTTCACGTCAGCCTCCGCTCTGTGACGGCGACCGACGTCGCCATCCTCGGCACCGGCATGACCGACATGAGCCGGCGGGATCTCTCACCCGAGACGATGGCCTACCAGGCCGTCCACGAGGCGCTGGCCGATGCCGGCCTCACGCCGGACGAGCTCGGGCTGGTCATCGTCGGCAACGCCACGGCCGGGCGACTGAACGACCAGGCCTGCGTGCGCGGCCAGTCCTGGCTGCGCAAGGCCGGGCTGAGCGATGTGCCGATCGTCAACGTCGACAACTCCTGTGCCGGGGGAAGCTCCGCCCTGCATCTCGCCACCATGGTCGCCGCCACCTCGGACCGCCCCGTTCTGGCCCTCGGGGTCGAGAAGATGTGGACGGGGAACCGGGGCGAGACCATGGCCGGGATCGAGGACGGATTGCCGGCCGACTACCGCCATGACCTGCACGACCAGCGCCACGCCGACGCGAACCCGGCCGGCAGCATCTTGATGGGGCTCAACAACGGCTGGGCCCAGCGCCTGATGGCCGATCGGGGCGTGACAATGCGCCAGATGGCCTCGGCCGCGGTCAAGGCGTTCGACCATGGGGCGCGCAACCCGTTGGCCCAGTGCCAGCGCACGACCAGCGTCGAGGAGGTGTTGGCGTCGCCCCAGGTAGCCGGTGTGCTGACCCGACTCATGTGCAGCTCCTTCACCGACGGTGCCGCAGCCATCGTGGTGGCCGGCGCGGCGATTTCTGCCCCGGCCTCCGCCCCCCGTATTATCGGTTCGGTGGCCCGCTCCGGAAATGGACTGCTCGACTACCACGATCGCCTGTCCCAGGCCGCCGATGCAGCATGGGAAGCGTGGGGTCTCGGGCCTGACGATTTCGACCTGGTCGAGCTGCACGATGCCACGGCACCCGAGGAGATCTATGCCCTCGAGTCGCTCGGGTTCTTCGGGCTGGGACAGGCCGGGCCGGCCACCGAAGCCGGCCTCACCGGGATGGACAGCCCCGGTCTGGTGGTCAACCCGAGTGGTGGCCTGGTCGGGCGCGGCCATCCCCTCGGCGCCACCGGCCTGGCGCAAGTGGTCGAGCTCGCCACGCAGATCCGCGGGCGTGCCGGGGCGCGCCAGATCAGCGGGGCCCGCCTGGGCCTTGCGGTGAACACCGGCGGCATCATCGAGGGCGACGCCGGCTTTGTCGGCGTCCATGCCGTCCGCGCCGGGTCCGGGTCCAAGTGACCGGCATCCGCATCACCGGGTGGGGCATCGCGCTGCCGGACAAGATCGTGACCAACGACGACATGGCGGCCAGTCTCGACACGAGCGACACATGGATCACCGAGCGCACCGGCATCCGCGAACGCCGCATCGGCGGCACGACCTCGGGGCTGGCCATCGAGGCCGGGCAGAACGCGCTCCGCTGCGCCGGTCTCACCGGAGCCGATATCGACCACGTGGTCCTGGCCACGACGACGCCGGACGGCATCGTCCCCGGCACGGCCCCGACCGTCCAGAACGCGCTGGGGATCAAGGGCGGCGCATTCGACATCAATGCGGCCTGCTCAGGCTTTGTCTACGGGCTGGTCACGGTGGCCGGCCTGATCGCGACGGGCGCCGGCCCGATTCTGCTCATCGGCTCGGAGACGCTTTCGAAGATCACCGACATGGACGACCGGGCCATCGCCATCATCGTCGGCGACGGCGCCGGCGCGGTCGTCGTGGAGCCGGTCGAGGGTCCGGGACAGCTGCTGAGCTGGAATCTGAACTCCGACGGGTCACTCCGCCACCTGCTCTACTGCGAGCACGGCGGCACCCTCTACATGGACGGCAAGGAGGTCTTCCGCAAGGCGGTCCGGGTTGTCGTGGAGTCGGCCGAGCGGGCCATGGCCGATGCCGGACTCGGCCCCGACGACATCTCCCTGCTCGTGCCGCACCAAGCCAACTTGCGCATCATCGTGGCGGCGTGCCAGCGGCTGGGCATCCCCGAAGAGCGCACCGTCGTCGTCATCGACCGCTACGGCAATACCTCGTCGGCCTCCATTCCCCTGGCCCTGCACGATGCCATCAGCAACGACCGGGTCCACGACGGCGACAACCTCCTCCTCACGGGATTCGGTGGGGGCATGACATGGGCCAGCGCCGTCCTGCGCTGGGGCCCGTGAGCGCCGCATCGTCGACCGGTCCGCCACTCGTCATCCTGGCCGCCGGTCGAGCCCGCCGCTACGGGGGTGTCAAGCCCCTGGCGCCCGTCGGTCCGCGCGGTGAGGCGGTCATCGACCTGGTCGCCAGCGATGCGTTGGCAGCCGGCTTCGGAGCGATCGTGCTCGTGCTGGGCCCGACCACGGGACCGGCGATCCGTTACCACGTCGAGCACACCTGGCCGTCGCACATCGACGTCCGCTTCGCTCTCCAAGAAGCGCCCCTCGGCACGGTCCACGCCGTCCTGAGCGCCTCCGACCACATCGGCGACACCCCCTACGGGGTGGGGAACGCCGACGACATCTACGGCCGGGCCGCCTGCGCCCTCCTGGCGGCGCACCTGAAGGCCCTCGACACCACCAATGCATTGGTCGGCTTCCGCCTGGCCGACGCCGTCATCGGACAGGCCCCGGTCACCCGGGGCATCTGCGAGGTGGGACCCGACGGGCAGCTCCTCCGGGTCGATGAACGGCGCGAGGTCACAGCACGGCCCGACGGGAGGTTCGTCTCGGGCGACGGGAGGGAACCGTCAGAGCTCTCACCCGACGCCCGGGTCTCGATGAACCTCTGGGGCTTCACCCCGTCGTTCCACAAGACGCTGCAGGTGGCCATGGCGGCCGCCACGGAGGCGTCGGAGGAAGCCGAGGTGCTGTTGCCCGAAGTCGTGGCCGAGTCCTTGGACGCGTCCCCCTTCACGGTGTTGTCGGCGAGCGGGCGGTGTATCGGGGTGACGCATCCTGACGACCTGGCGTTGGTACAGGGCGAACTTGCCCACCAGATCAGCCAAGGCGAGCGGCCGGCCGCGCTGTGGACCCCGACAGAGGTCGAGGGCGGCTGAATCGGCGTTGTCGTCGGCCCCGCCGCTCGCCGGCATGGGCCCGGACGCGACGCAACCCCGAGTAACCGTTCGGCCGAAGCCTCCCGTGCTCCTCGGGGCTACGTCTGAGACGTACCGTCGACACCGTTCCGGGATCGTGTCGGACAATCCCGTCCCGGGCCTGGTCCGGCGGCTCCAGGGAAGTCACCATTCCGTCACACGGTACGCCTGTCGCCGGAAACGTCTTCCCGCTCCGGCCGCGAGCTCCTTGCGGAACTCAATGCCGACCCTCGATCCGGCCTTGCGGCTTTCTCTCGGCCACCTTCCAGTCGGCCTTGCGGCCTTCCTTCCGGCTTCCCTCCGTGCTGCCTTGCGGCTTTCCGTCAGGGTTCGGCGGGCTTTCGTCTCCGAACTGCTGCAACCTTGCGCTTCGCGTCGCAGAAGGTCAATGCAATTTCGCGAAATCCAGACCTTCTCCCCACCTTTTCCTCCGTCATCCCCAACTCGCTCTTGTGAATCCCCAACTCTTCCCCATCCCCCGCGGGAGCGCACGCGTCGGCGCCGGCCGACGACCGGCCTGCCGGGCCGTTGCTCAAAGTGGGGTGACGTACGCCCCTGAGATCCCACCATCGACGAGAAACGTCGATGCGGTCATGAAGGACGAGTCGTCAGAAGCCAGGAAGGCGGCCGCGGCCGCGATCTCGGAGGCCTCGCCGAAGCGGCCCATGGGAATGTGCACCAGGCGCCGCGCGGCGCGCTCGGGGTCCTTCGCGAAGAGCTCTTGCAGCAACGGGGTGTTCACCGGCCCCGGACACAGTGCGTTCACCCGCACTCCTTGACGGGCGAACTGCACGCCGAGCTCGCGGCTCATGGCCAGCACACCGCCTTTGCTGGCGGTGTAGCTGATCTGACTGGTGGCCGCGCCCAGGACCGCGACGAAAGACGCCGTGTTGATGACCGAGCCACCACCTCGTGCGAGCAGATGGGGGATCCCGAACTTGCAGCACAGATAGACCGACGTGAGATTGACTTCCTGCACCCGTCGCCAGGCGTCGAGACCGGTGTCGAGGACCGAGTCGTCGTCCGGCGGGCTGATGCCGGCGTTGTTGCAGCAGATGTCGATTCCCCCGAAACGCTCTGCCACCGCCTCGTAGAGGTCCTCCACCGCCTCGGCTGAGGTGACGTCCACTTCGACGAACATACCGTCGATCGCCAGGGCCAGGTCCGTCCCGCCGGCCTGGTCGAGGTCGGCCACCGCCACTTTGGCTCCTTCCGCCGCGAACCGCTCGCACATCGCCCTCCCGATGCCGCTCGCCCCCCCGGTGATCACGGCGACCTTCCCCACCAACCTGTGGGCATACGGCATGCTGTCGGTCATTCGTCTCCTCTTGCTCTGCTCTTGTCAGTCGGAACTGATGAAGACGTTCTTCACGTCGCTGAAGGCATCGAGGGCACCGGGCCCGAGCTCCCGCCCGATGCCGGACTGCTTGGCTCCGCCGAAGGGCGTCCAATAGCGGACCGACGAATGTGAGTTGACGGACAGGGTCCCGGTCTCGATCGCCCGCGCCACGCGCAGGGCCCGGCCGATGTCGCGGGTCCACAGCGACCCCGACAGCCCGTACGGCGTGTCGTTGGCCAGTCGGACCGCGTCGGCTTCGTCCTCGAAGGGAACGACGACGACGACCGGCCCGAAGATCTCTTCGGTCGCCGCACGGTCCCGTGGGTCGACCGGGGCCAGCACGGTGGGGGCGAACCAGTTTCCCCGACCTTCCGGGCACGACCCCCGGAATGCCACCGGCGCTCCCTCGGGCACGAAGGAGGACACCGTGGCCAGGTGGGCCTCGGAGATCAGCGGCCCCATCTCGGTTGCTTCGTCGGTGGGATCACCCACCACGACGCCGGCCACCGCCGGCTCCAGAAGGGCGAGGAACTCGTCGTAGACGGATCGCTGCACCAGAATGCGCGAGCGCGCGCAGCAGTCCTGCCCCGCGTTGTCGAAGACGCCATAAGGGGCACGCGCCGCTGCCAGCGCGACGTCGGCATCGGCGAAGACGATGTTGGCGCTCTTGCCCCCGAGCTCGAGCGTCACCCGTTTCACCTGCTCGGCACAACCGGCCATGACGGTCCGCCCGACCTCCGTGGAACCGGTGAAGCAGATTTTGCGGACGGCCGGATGGGTCACGAAGCGTTGCCCCACCACACTGCCCTTGCCGGGGAGGATCTGCAGCACGCCGTCGGGAAGTCCCGCTTCGAGGGCCAGTGCACCGATACGCAACACGCTGAGGGGGGTGAGCTCGGCCGGTTTGAGGACCACCGTGTTGCCCGCAGCAAGTGCCGGGGCGAAGCCCCAGCCGGCGATGGCCATGGGGAAGTTCCACGGGACGATGATCCCCACCACGCCCAGCGGCTCATGAAACGTGAGGTCGACGCCACCGGGGACGGGTATCTGGAGCCCTGTGTGCCGCTCGGGCGCGGCCGCGTAGTACTCGAGCACATCGCGCACGTTGCCCGCTTCCCAGCGGGCATTCCCGATGACGTGACCAGCGTTCGCCACTTCGAGCAGGGCGAGCTCCTCACCGTGCGCGTCCACCACCGCGGCGAAGCGGCGCAACAGACGCGCCCGGTCGCCCGGTGCCACCTGTCGCCACGTCACGAAGGCGGTCGCGGCGCGGGCGATGGCCGTGTCGACCTCGGGCTCGCTGAGTGAGGGGACCCGGGTGATGTCCGCCCCCGTCGCCGGATTCCGGACGAGGGTGGTACCGGTCACGTCGTTCTCCACCCTCTGATCATTGCCGATGGCGGCCCGACAACGGCAATGGGGGTCCTTCCTGGGGGCGGGTTGCAGTGCGGTGGCGACGGGGCAGGGAGCCCGGGCAACCGCACATAGGGTCGGGACGTGAGCCCCGCGAGATCCGCCGCCATCGACCCTGCCGCCTTCGTCGCCGACGACCGTCCCCGCTGCCGGTGGGCCCAAGGCCCGTGGAACATCCCGTATCACGACACCGAATGGGGCGTCCCGGTGCACGACGACCGCACGCACTTCGAGTTCCTCGTGCTCGAAGGGGCCCAAGCCGGGCTGCGTTGGCTCACCGTTCTCAAGAAACGCGACGGCTACCGCCGTCTCTTCGCCGACTTCGAGGTGGAGAAGGTGGCCCGGTTCACGCCGAAGCGGATCGACAGGATCCTGCTGGACCCCGGCATCATCCGCAACCGGGCCAAGGTCGAGGCCACGGTGCGCAATGCGGGTCATTTCCTGGCCGTCCAAGAGGAATTCGGTTCGTTCGACGCCTACATGTGGTCGTTCGTCGGAGGACGTCCGAAGGTGAACGGCTGGCGACGGGTGGAGCAGCTGCCTGCGACGACCCCGATCTCCGATGCCCTGAGCACCGATCTACGCCGCGTGGCTTTCGCTTCGTCGGACCCACGGTCTGTTACGCGCACATGCAGGCCGCCGGCCTGGTCAACGACCACGTGGTGGGCTGCTTCCGCTATGCCGAGTTGGCCTAGGGCATGGACACGCCGGGCGGCGGGTGGAGCTGCGCAGCGCGGTCACGACCTCGGACAGCGTGCGGGGGATGCCCCGTCGGTGGATAAGTTGAGACCCCGCCGCCTCCCCTCGGGAGGAACGGCGATCCAAGCGGACGAGAGCAGTGCGACGCGCCGCAGGCGCGAAAGGGGTGAGCAGTGCGGGATGAACCTTTTGCCGGAGTGATCGGGCGCTACTTCGACGAGTCGACGCCGAGCTGGCCCGAACCAGTGCGTGCTCCCTCCGGCGCGCCGAATGTCGTCATCGTCGTTCTCGACGACGTCGGGTTTGCCCAGCTCGGCTGCTTCGGATCGGACATCGCCACCCCGACCTTCGACCGCTTGGCCGCCGAGGGTCTGCGCTACTCGAACTTTCACACCACCGCCCTGTGCTCGCCCACGCGCTCCTGCGTCCTGACCGGCCGGAACCACCACTCGAACGGCATGGGACGGGTGATCGAGATCGCCGCGGGGTATCCGGGCTACAACTCGCGGATCCCGTTCGCCAACGGCTTCCTCTCCGAAATGCTCGTCGAGGCCGGGTACGCCGCGTACGCCATCGGCAAGTGGCATCTCACCCCTGAGGACGAGTGCCACTCCGGGGCCAGCCGGGCCCGTTGGCCGCTCGGCCGTGGCTTCGAACGGTTCTACGGTTTCATGTCGGGGGAAACCCACCAGTTCGTCCCCAACCTGATCAACGACAACCATCTGGTGAGCCCCCCGTACGGCCCCGAGGAGGGCTACCACCTCACGACGGACCTGGTCGATCGGGCGATCGGCAACGTCCGCGATCTGCGGGCGACCGACCCCGACAAACCCTTCTTCGTCTATTTCGCCACCGGCGCCTGCCACTCACCCCACCAGTCCCCGGCGGAGTGGATCGCGCGCTATCGAGGGGCCTTCGACGACGGTTGGGACCAGTGGCGGGAGTCCACGGCACGGCGCCAGATCGAGTTGGGGGTGCTGCCCGAGGGTACCGAGCTGTCTCCCCGGCCGGACTGGGTGCCGGCGTGGGATTCGCTGTCCGCCGACGAGCGCCGGCTCTACGCGCGCTTCATGGAGGCGTTCGCCGGCTTCCTCTCCCACACCGATCACGAGATAGGTCGCCTCGTCGAGTACCTGCGCCAGACGGGCGACCTCGACAACACCCTGCTCTTCGTGCTCTCGGACAACGGGGCGAGCTCGGAAGGTGGCCCGACCGGATCGCTGAACGACGTGCGGCCGTGGAACGGTGTGACGACAACCCTCGAAGAAGCGTTGGCACACATCGACGAGATCGGCGGGCCCCGCTGGCACGACAATTACCCATGGGGCTGGACGGTGGCCGGCAACACGCCCTTCCGCCGCTGGAAGCGCGAGGTGCACGAGGGCGGGGTGGCTGATCCACTCATCGTCCATTGGCCCCGGGGCGGGGCACAGGGTGGAGCGGGGTTCCGTCGCCAGTACGTCCATGCAATCGACATCGTGCCGACGGTGCTCCAGGCCGTGGGGATGGAGCCGCCCGACGAGATCCGCGGCGTCACCCAGAGGCCGATCGAGGGCACGAGCTTCTTCGCCTCTCTGGCGGACCCCGCGTCACCGGACACCCACACCACGCAGTACTACGAGATGTTCGGCTGCCGGGCCCTCTACCACGAAGGTTGGAAGGCGGTCACGTACCACCCGATCATGCAGATCGACCCGGGCATCGACGCCGACGAATGGGAGCTTTACCACGTTCGCGGTGGACCCGTCGGAGTGTCACGACCTGGCGCAGCAGGAACCGGCGCGCCTGGCGCAGATGGTCGAGCGCTGGTGGGTCGAGGCCGGTCGCTACCAGGTGCTGCCGCTCGACCCGCGTCCACTTCCCGTCCTCGTGACCGAGCGGCCGCTGAGCGTGCCGCACAGACAGCGTTACGACTACTACCAAAATGCGGCTCCGGTCCCCGAGCTCGTGGCCGTGAACGTGAAGAACCGCACCCATCGCGTGGTGGCCGAGGTGACGATTCCCGACGGCGGTGCCGAAGGCGTCCTTCTTTCACAGGGCTCGCTGCTCGGTGGCTGGTGCTTCTACGTGGCGGACGGCGCCGTGCACTACGTCCACAATCGCGCGGCGACGAAGCCCGATCACCTGCGCGGTGAGGTGCGCCTCGACCCCGGCCCCCACACGCTGGCGTTCGAGTACGCCAAGGTGGGCGAGCATCGGGGGCGGGCGCGACTCCTGGCCGACCGCAAGGTCGTCGCCGAGGGGGCCATCGAATTCTTCACCCCCGGGCGGTTCTCGGTGACCGGGGCCGGCGTCACGTGCGGCTACAGCAACGGCCTTCCGGTGACCGACGAGATCGCGCCGCCATTCCCGTTCGGTGGGACGATCGACTCGCTCTTCGTCGAGGTCGACGGGGAGCCCTTTCTCGATCCCCACGAGGAGTCCGACGCGATCATCGCCATGCAATAGCGGCTGCGTGGAGGTCACACAGGGGATACTCGACAAGGCCTGCCCGGGGTTGTAGCAAGTCCCTATTCCGTCCGACCGCCCACATCCCGTTCGCCTGGCCCCGCCCCGTTGACGCAGACCACCACATCGACCCCCCCGGCGGACGAAGGCGCCGGCGGCGGCACCCCGGGGATCGACGGGCCCGTCGCCGACCCTCCCACCGATACGAACGTCAGGCCCCGCACCGAAGGGGGCGGCATCGTCGTTCTCGCGGCGAACGTCGTGCCGTGGCTGCTCGTGGTCCTCGCCGGGGCCTACGGAATTCTCCTGCGCGCGTGGCTGCTGGCCCACATGTCGCTCTTCGGGGACGAGGCCGTGGTGGGACTCATGGGGCGTGGCATCCTGGCCGGGCATCTCGATGCGTTCTACTGGGGCCAGCACTACGGCGGGGTCGAGCCCTACGTCGTGGCCGCCGTGCTGGGGACGGTCAACGGCGGGCCGATGGGCCTCAATGCCACCCCGGCCGTCCTGGCCGCGGTGGCCTCCGTGGTGATCTACTTCGTCCTCCGTACCGGTCACGCCGATCGCCGGCTGGCCGCCATGGGCGCGGCCCTGGTCTGGGTCTGGCCCTACGCGGCCATGTGGAATTCGGTACGCGAGATCGGCTTTCGCGGCGTCACGCTGTGCTGCGGCCTGGTGCTGGTGCTTTGCGCGCTGCGGGTGCACCAGCGCCGTGCCGGTCCAGCCACGCGCGTCGTCCTCGGGCTCGCCGCGGGCGTCGGATGGTGGGCCTCGCCCGAGATCGCCTACTTCGTGATCCCGGCCATCGTCCTCCTGGTGGCGAGCTGGAATCGCCTGTCTGCACCGCCGCCCGGGTCGGCGGGCCGTTGGTCCGCGCCGTGGCACGTCACCCCCCTCGCACTGACCGCAGCGGGCGTCGTCGTCGGCGCCCTTCCCTGGCTCTCCTCGAACGTGCGGTCAGGCTTTGCCTCGTTGCATCTCGGCACTCCTGCGCCGGCGCAGTTCGGCTACTCGGCCCGCGTGTCGATCTTCTTCCACGATGTGCTCCCGACGCAATTGGGCCTGCGGACGGTTCCGGGCGGCGCGTGGCTGGGAGGAAGGACCGTCGGGCACACGCTCTTCGGGCTCATCCTCGTCGTGGTCGGGGGGATGCTGCTCCGCGCCGCCTGGATGGCCCGGCTGGGTCGCGCCGCTGCTCCGTTGCTGGCCGCCGCGCTGGCCGCGGTGGCCTTCCCGTTCGTGTACGCGTCCTTCCCCACGTCGTGGTACTGGGCCGATGCCCGTTACGGCGTCTACCTACCACCACTCCTCGTGCTGCTCGCCGCCTGGTCGCTCCCCGCGGTGACCACCGCGCCGTCCACGACGGCAGCCCACGCCCGACGGCGTCCGCCGACCCGGTACGCCGCGGTCGCGCTGGCAGTTCTCGGGCTGGCCGCCGGCATCGGCTCGACCGTGGCATTGGCCCACGAGTCCGCCGGCGTCCCGACGCACCCCGGGACCTTCTTCGCCGGATGGTCAGATCCGAACACCGCGGCCCGGCAGGTCGTCCGGTCCATGGCCGCGCATCATCTCCACACCGCCTACGGCGACTATTGGATGGCCTACGACCTGGACTTCTTGGCCCCCCACACGGTGACGATCAGCCCGTCACCCCTCGATGTCCAGCGTTCACAAAGCCTGGCCCGCGCCGTGCGTCGGGGCTCGCCGCAAGCGTGGCTCTTCTTCGCCCCCGGAAAGGAGGCCGACGCAGGAGCCGCGTTCGCCAATCCCGAGCCTGGTCCGGGTGGTTATTCCGAGGGGGCCTTCACCGCCTACCTCACCGCGCATGGAAACGGGTACCGGCTGGTCCACCTGGGGATCCTCGACGCGGTGATCCCGCGCCACCGGGTCCGCACCCTGCCCCCGCTCGGCTGACCTCAGGGCGAGGCATTGGACCCCAGGACCAACCGCCCGCCGCTGTAGTCGAAGATCACCCAACCGAAGCGCCGCAATTGGTCCGAGCCGAGCAGGCCGGCCGTTCCGCCCAGACTGACCGGCCCGAAATTCACCGCACCGAGCAGTTGGGGGTGGAGCGTGACGCCCGGGATCGACCACGGCCCGCTGTGCACCAACGGCGCCGTGATGGTCGAGCACACCGTGGGTTGGCGTTGCGCCAGGTCGGTGGACGCCAGATGCGCGCCCTTGGCCAGCGACTTGGCCACGACGGACTGGGAGGAGCCGGTGTCGACGACGAAGGTGTGGGCCGGTCCGTGCCCGAACCGCGAGCGGACGTCGAGCGAGACATCGCCGGGCGTGAGCACAACGGTGAGCGGCACGGTCGTGCCCGCCTCGCCCTGTGTCAAGACCGCGGACGGCGCAGGCCCTGTCGGCCCGTGCACGTCCCCCGCGTCGGCGTGCTGGACCGGTCCTTCGGGGCCACCGAACGTAAGGGTCTGCGCCGTGAAGTCGAGACGCACCGCCCCGAAGCGGCTCAACACGTCGGAGCCCAGGAGCCCAACCGCTTGGCCGGCACCACCGAAGTCCGGAAGCGTGGCGGCCGTCACCTCCTGCGGTGCCAATGCGACGCCGGCCACCGACCAGTTCGTCACGCTGACCGGTTGCGCATTCCCGGTGCACCCGACGCCGCCGAACTCGGTGGGCGATCCGACGTGGGCCAGCTGCAGCCGGGTCGCCAGCCGCCGATCGATGATCGATTCCCCGGCCCCGGAATCGAGGACGAAGGGATAGGGGCCACGGCCTGCGATGCAGACGTTCACCATCTCGGAGACCTGACCCGCCACGGTGCTCACGGTGATCGGGATCCGGTCCGCGCCCCCCGCCAGAACCGTCGCGCCACCGCACCCGGCAGCGGCGGACGGGAGGGCGAAGTTCACGATCGGCTCGACCCGGAGGTGCTGATGCGCAGCAGTGACCCGCGCCCCCACAACGAGCGAAGTCGCCACCACCACGACGAGGAGTGATCCGGCGAACCGGTGCACGCGCTAGGCCTGCGTGAGGGCCAGGCGGACCGTCGCCATCGCCATGCGCAGACCCAGGACGACCGCGGCCAACGGCAGCAGCAGCCGCCGCCAACCTGACGTGGTGCGGAACGTGAACCGCAACGCCGAACGATGGTGCGCGGCCATCATCTTGTAGGGATGCCGGGCCGTACTCACCCCCTGCGTGTGCGTGACGCCGGCGGCACCGGTGAACCCGATCCCCCAGCCCGCCCGGTGAGCCCGCCAGCACAGGTCGGTATCCTCGAGGTACATGAAATACGCCTCGTCGAACCCGCCCAGCCCTTCGATCGCCCCGCGTCGCGCCAGAAAGCACGAGCCCGATATCCAATCGACCTCGACCGCGTCCGTGCCTTCGGGGGCGCCCGGGTTGTAGCGCTTGGTGAAGCGGTTCTCCGGATTGAACAGTGCGAGCAGCGCATGGCCGGCCGCGTCGAGGAAGGACGGAAAGCGCCGCACCGACGGGTAGACCCCCCCATCGTCGGCATAGATGCGCGGACCGACCAGGGCCCACGCCGGGTGTGCCTCGAGGACCGACCGCAGCTCGTCGATGGCTCCCGGATGGAGATGCAGATCGGGGTTGGAGACGACCACCCACGGGGGCGGCGGCGACATCCCGCTGAGCGCGGCCAGTCCCCGGTTCACTCCGGCACCGAATCCGAGGTTCTTCCCTGGCGCCACCACGACCACCGGGGACCCGGGTTCGTCGGCCACGAGCTCGGCCAGCGCGAGCTCGACGCTGCCGGGGGAGCCGTTCTCCACCACCACGACGGGGGTGGCGCCGTCGTCGAGGAGGGAGCGAACGCAGCCGAGGAGGAGCATCCCCGCGTTGTGATCCACGACGACAGCCGCCACCTGACCCGGCGCCGCGGGCGCAGGACGCCGCGGCAACTCAGTACTCCTTGGCAAAACGGAAGCGCACGAGGGCGACGAGCGCACTGAAGCCATCGCGCCACGTGATCTTCTTCCCTTCGTCCACTTCCCGTCCGGCGTAGGAGATCGGCACCTCGTAGATGCGGTGTCCACGACGAAGGACCTTGGCCGTGATCTCGGGCTCGAAGTCGAAGCGGTTCGAGACGATGGTGATCCCCGCGATCGCCTGGGCGTCGAAGAGCTTGTAACACGTCTCCATGTCCGACAACGTCGAGCTGTAGAGGAGGTTCGTCGTGAAGGAGAGGATCCGGTTGGCGAACCAGTGCAAGGGCAGCATGTTCTTGCGCTCGCCGGTGAACCGGCTGCCGTACACCACGCGGGCCTTGCCCTTGAGCATGGGATCGAGCAGCCGCGGCCAATCGTCGGGGTCGTACTCGAGGTCGGCATCCTGAATCAGCACCAGGTCGCCGGTGGCAGCCTCCAGGCCGGTCCGGATGGCCGCACCCTTCCCCTTGTTCCGGGGGTGGGTGATCACCCGCACGGTCGAGTCCTCCAGGGCACCGAGGACTTTGTCCGAACCGTCGGACGATCCATCGTCCACCACAATGATCTGCAAGGTGAGCGGCAGCTCCACGGCGCGCATGCGGCGGATGATCTCGGCCACGGTCGTGCGCTCGTTGAAGACGGGCATGATCACCGACAACGTCTCGTAGGTGCGGCGGGGGGAAGGCTCGGCCGGCACGGCGGACGCGGCGGTCACGGAGTCAGCACCCGGGGCGCCAGGTACTCCATCGTCCGTGTGATGCCCTCGCGCAGATCGATCTTCGGGGACCATCCCAACGCGGACGTGGCCAAGGTGATGTCCGGGCAGCGGCGCGTGGGGTCGTCGGTGGGCAGGGGTTCGAAGGTAATCGGGGAATCGGACCCTGACAATTCCAGGACGATGTGGGCGAGCTCCAGGACCGTACGCTCATCGGGGCCGCCGATATTGACAGGGCCCGTGAGCGACGAGTCCAACAGCGCAATCAGCCCTGCGACCTCATCGTCGACGTAACACAGGCTCCTGGTCTGGGATCCGTCCCCGTAGACGGTGAGCGGCTCCCCCCGCAAGGCTTGGCTGATGAAGTTGGACACGACCCGCCCGTCGCCCGGCGCGAGGCGCGGGCCGTACGTGTTGAAGATGCGCGCGATCCCCACGTCGACGCCGCGGTAGCGGTGCATGGCCATGGTGATGCTCTCGGCGAATCGCTTGGCCTCGTCATAGACGCTGCGCGGACCGGTGGGGTCCACGTTGCCGTGGTACGACTCGACCTGAGGATGGACGAGGGGATCTCCGTAGATCTCGCTCGTGCTGGCCATGAGGAACCGTGCATCGTGGAGGTGCGCCAGCTCCAGGAGCCGCCGCGTTCCCTCACTCCCGACGGCGAGCGTCTCGAGCGGATGCTCGAGATACGCCGGGGGCGAAGCCGGGCTGGCCAGGTTGCACACGGCGTCGACCTTTGCGCTCGGTTCGAGCTCCACCTTCTCGCTGACGTCGCTCACCACGAGCGAGAAACGGGACGAGTGCAGCAGGTGCGCCACATTCTCCCGGCTCCCGGTGGACAGGTCGTCGAGGCAGACCACGGAATCGCCGCGAGCCACCAGGTGCTCGCACAGGTGCGAGCCCAAGAACCCCGCCCCTCCTGCGACGACGACGTGACTCACCGGCGTCCGATCCCGGTGTAGGTGAACCCGAGGCGCCGCACCGCCGCCGGATCCAGGAGGTTCCGGGCATCGACGATGGAGGGCACGGCCATGAGCGAGCGCACGCGACCGAAGTCGAGCCAGCGAAAGTCGTCCCACTCGGTCAACACCACCACGACCGATGCACCCCGGGTCGCCTCATAGGGGTCTGCGGCCAGCACGAGGCCGGACAGGTCCTCGGGCAACGCGTCCGGTCCGCCGCCGACCTCGACCGCAACGGTGGGGTCGAAGGCCTGAATCGAGCGCGCCCGACGCGGTCAGCCGACGTGCGATCTCCAGGCTGGGCGAATTTCGGCGGTCGTCGGTGTTGGCCTTGAAGGTCAGGCCCCACACGGCCACCGTCATGCCGACGACCGAACCGCCGCAGGCCGTCTCGACCTTGGCCACCACCCGCGCCAGCTGTTGTTCGTTGCTCGCGATGGCCCCGGCCAGCAACGAGAAGTCGTAGCCCGCCGCCTGTGCGATGTGCAGCAGGGCGCTGGTGTCCTTGGGCAGGCACGATCCGCCCCAGCCCGGACCGGGGTGCAAGAACTCGAAACCGATGCGCTTGTCGTACCCGAGGCCGAGCATGACGTCACGCACGTCTGCGCCCAATTCCTCGCACAACCCCGCGACCGCGTTGACGTAGCTCAACTTGGTGGCCAAGAACGCGTTGGAGGCGTACTTGATGGTCTCCGAGGTGGTGGCATCGGTGACGATGAGCGGCGCCCCGGTGCCGGCGAACAGGCGACCGACGGTTGCCGCTGCCTGGGCGTCGTCGGCGCCCACCACGAGGCGATCCGGGTGCAGGCTGTCGCGCACGGCGTTCCCCTCACGCAGGAACTCGGGATTCGAGACCACGCGGATGTCCGAACGACCGATGATCTGCTCGACGAACGTCGCCGAGCCGACGGGGACGGTCGATTTGTTGACCACGATGCTGCCGTGCTCGAGCAAGGGCCCCACCTCTTTGGCGGCCGCCTCCACGAAGGAGAGATCGGCCGAGCCGTCATCTCCCTGGGGCGTGGGCACGCACAGAAAGACGAACGCCGCCCCGGCGACGGCATCCGCCGCCGATGCGGTGAAGCGCAGGTTGCCGGCGGCGACCCCTTGGGCCACCAGATCCTCTAGTCCGATCTCGACGATCGGCATCCGGCCGTTGCGCAACGCGGCCAGCCGCGACGGATCGCGCTCGGCCACCACCACGCGGTGGCCGAAGTGGGCCAGCGTCGCCGCAGTGGGAAGACCGACGTAGCCGGCGCCGATGACGGCCACCGCCCGGGACTCCGGATCGGTCGCTCTCTTGTTCTTGTTCGAGCTCGGACGCGCGGTCATGCCGCAGCCCCGGCGGCATCCAACGCCTGCACCAGCCGGACCAGCCCGTCGTTCCAATCCGGCAGGGCCGGCAGCCCGCTGAGCCGGAGCGCCATGTTGTCGAGCACCGAATTCGCCGGTCGGGGTGCGGGGTACTTCGAGGGATCCAGGTCGTCCGTGGAGATCGCGTGCACCGCGCGGGGTCGGCGCCGGCCGCCTGCATGATCGCCCTGACAAAGCCACACCAGGTGGTTGCGCCGCTGTTGGTCACGTGAAAGATGCCCGGGCGCCTGTCCGTCCCCAGGGTGACGATGGCCGTGGCCAGGTCGGCGGTGAACGTGGGCGACCCCTGCTGGTCATCGACGAATCGCAACGGGTCGGTCCCCGCCGCCAACCGGAGGACGGTCTTGACCATGTTCGATCCGTGGGCGCCGCAGACCCATGAGGTGCGCACGATCGTCGATCCCGGCGGGCACTCGCGCTCCCCCGCCAATTTGCTGGCGCCATAGACGGACATGGGATTGGGCGCATCCCACTCCCGATACGGGCGGGTCGAGGTCCCGTCGAAGACATAGTCCGTCGAGACGTAGAGCAGGTGGGCACCGACCGCGGTCGCGGCTTCCGCCACGTTTCGGGTGCCGATGGCGTTCACCGCATACGCGAGATCGACGTTGGTCTCACACGCGTCGACCGCGGTGAGGGCTCCGCCGTGCAGGACGAGCTCGGGCCGGAAGGCACGGAAGACATACTGCACAGCGTCACGTTCGTCCACGCGCATGGTGCCGATATCGGTCGCCAGCACCTCGTTGTCGGGCTCGGCCCACGGGCCCTCCGGCCCCAGCAGCCGGCACCGCCGGCCACCCACCGGCACACGTCCATGCAGCGCGTCGAGCAGGTCGCGTCCGAGCTGCCCGTCGGCACCGGTGACAAGAATTCGCATACGTGGGGCCGGCGTCAGCCGGCGGCACCCCATCCGCCCTCGACAACCGGCGCCCGGGCGCGCAGCGGCTCCCACCAGGACCGGTTGGACCGCGTACCACCGGACCGTCTCCGCCAGCCCGTCTTCCCAGGCGATGGACGGGGCCCACCCGAGCCGGGTCCGGAGCTTCGACGAGTCGAGCAGGTACCGCCGATCGTGTCCGGGGCGATCCGGCACAATCTCCTTGAGCGACGCCGGCTTGCCGAGCGTCTCGAGCACGAGGTCGGCGATCTCCATGATGGACGCCTCGATGCCGCTGCCCACGTGATAGGTCTCGCCGACGACGCCCCGCTCGAGGACCGCTTCGATGGCGGTGCAGTGGTCGCGCACATGGAGCCACTCCCGGCGGTTCTCCGTGGTGGCGTAGAGCGTCAGCTTCTTGTCGTCGAGGGCCGCCGTCGTGAACACCGGGATGACCTTCTCGGGAAACTGGTAAGGGCCGTAGTTGTTCGAGCAGTTGGTGATGGTGACGGGCAGCCCGTAGGTCTCGCCGTAGGCCCGCACGGCGTGATCGGCCCCGGCCTTGCTGGCGTTGTAGGGCGTCCGGGGCCGGTACGGCGAGTCCTCCGTGAAAACCTCATCCGAATCGAGCGCCAGGTCGCCGTAGACCTCGCAGGTACTGATGTGGTGGAACCGCGCGATGCCGACCTGGCGCGCCGCCTCCAACAGCGTCTGCGTCCCGAGCACATTGGTACGGAAGAACAGCCCCGGGTTCAGAACGGCCAGGCTGTTGTGGGACTCGGCCGCGAAATGGACGATGGTGTCGATCTCCTCGTCACGCAGCGTCTTCTCGGCCAGAGGGCCGTCACAGACGTCACCTTGCACGAAGACGATGGCGTCTTCGACATCGGCCAGATTCGGGCGGTTGCCGGCATAGGTGACCACGTCATAGGCGACGACGTGGTCCTCGGGATGCTGTTCGACCCAATAGCGGACGAAGTTCGACCCGATGAAACCGGCTCCTCCCGTCACGAGAAGGCGCATAAGGGCGAGAGTGTAGCCGCCATCTTCCATTTGCTCGGTGAGGGGGCCGCCCTGCGCTCGGTGGGCGGGAACCGGAGAAGATGCCTCTCAACTGGGCAAAATGGTGCCTCAACCGGGACGGAGGTGCACGACGTCGCCTGCGGAGACCGTGTGCGGTCCGCTCGCCGTCTGCACCACCAGATGCCCGGCATCGTCGACCTCGACGGCCACGCCCACCACGGCTTCGGCCGCCAGCTCGACCCTCACCCGCTGTCCGAGCGTGGCGCAGCGTTGGCGCAGCTCGGCCGCCACCTCCTGCCGTCCGGAAGCTTCGTCCAGAAGGGCCCGGCGGGCGGAAAGTGCGGCGAGCAGGGCGTCGAGCAGGGCGACCCGATCCACGGGCGTCGTGCTCAGGTCGTTCAGGCACGTACCTCCGACACCGTCGGGGCCGGGCCAGGCGACGTTGAGCCCGAGCCCGACCACGAGGGCACAGGCTCCGGAAAGGAATTCCGCCTCGGCCAGGACGCCGGCCAGCTTCGCCTCCCCCACCAGCAGGTCGTTGGGCCACTTGATCACCGGGCGCACGCCGGCCGTCCGGCGACATGCTTCCGCCGCCGCCAACGCGACGGCTGCGGTACAAAGGTGCAGCTCAGATGGGTCAAACTCAGGCCGTAAGAGCACCGACACGAGGAGGGAGGCCCCCGCCGGCGACTCCCAGCGGCGGTCCATGCGGCCTCGCCCGGCGCTCTGGTGGTCGGCCACCGCCACCAGTCCCTCGGGGGCACCGGCCCGGGCTTCGCGGCGCAGATAGGCGTTGGTCGAGTCGATCTCCTCGAACCGGCGCACGTCCCAGGTCCCGGCCCACATGGCAGACACCCTAGGGTCCGTGCAATTGTGAAGTCCCCTTCTGAGTCGAAAGGCCCTTTGTGTTGAAGAAGATCCTCATCGCCAACCGCGGCGAAATCGCCGTCCGTGTCATACGGACCTGCCGCGAGATGGGCATCGGCACGGTTGCCGTGTACTCCAACCTCGATCGCGAAGCACTGCACGTCCGTATGGCCGACGAGGCCTACGCGTTGGGCGGGGAAACGGCGGCGGAGAGCTACCTGAACACCGAGGCGATCCTGGCGGCCATCGAGCAGAGCGGGGCCGACGGCGTCCATCCCGGGTATGGCTTCTTCTCCGAGAACACCCACTTCGCCCGGGCTATCACCGAGCGCGGCGTGACCTTCATCGGGCCGCCACCCGACGCCATCGAGGTGATGGGCGACAAGATCAGCTCGCGCATCGCCGCCGAGAAGGCGGGCGTGGCCGGCGTGCCCGGTCGGTCCGAGCCGTTGACCTCACCCGATGAGGTCGTTGCCTTCGGTGAGGAGGTCGGATGGCCGTTGGCCATCAAGGCCGCACACGGCGGCGGCGGTCGTGGCATGAAGGTGGTGGAGTCCGCGTCCGAGGCGGCGGACGCGATGGAGTCGGCCGCCCGCGAGGCCCAGGCGTACTTCGGCCGGCCCGAGATCTACATCGAGCGCTATCTCGGTTGGCCACGTCATGTGGAGATGCAGGTGCTCGGCGATACGCTCGGCAACACGCTGTGGTTGGGCGAGCGCGACTGCTCGGCCCAGCGCCGCCACCAGAAGTTGGTGGAGGAGAGCCCGGCACCAGCCTTCCCCGACGAGGTGCGCCAGGCCATGGGCGAAGCCGCGGTGAAAGTTTCGAAGGCCTGCGGATACTACAACGCGGGGACTGTCGAGTTCCTCTATCAGGACGGCGAGTTCTTCTTCTTGGAGATGAACACGCGGCTGCAGGTGGAGCACCCGGTGACCGAGCTCGTGACCGGCCTCGACCTCGTGGCCTGGCAGATCCGCATCGCCTCGGGTGAGGCGCTGACATTCGGGCAGGACGACGTCCAGCGCAACGGTCATGCCATCGAGGTCCGCATCAACGCCGAGGACCCGAGCGGGGGGCGCTTCTCCCCATCTCCGGGCACCATCACGAAATTCACCGCTCCTGCGGGCCCTGGTGTCCGGCTCGATGCGGGGTACGAGTCCGGCGACCTCGTCAGCCAGTTCTACGACAACCTCGTGGCCAAGCTCATTGTGTGGGCACCCGATCGCGAGGCGGCCCGGCGCCGCATGCTGCGTGCGCTCGACGAGACGCAGATCACGGGGATAGCCACCACGATCCCGGCGGACGTGGCCATCCTCTCGCATCCGGATTTCGCCGAGGGGAAGCACTCCACCAGGTGGGTGGAGGACGTGCTGGACCTGAGCGAGCTCACCGTCGCCCCGGTCGACATCCCCGCGGCCGGCGGCGAGGACGGTGTGCCGACCGTGGAGCGCGACGTCACCGCCGAGGTCGACGGCCGGCGGTTCTCGGTCAAGCTCTGGGTACCCGACCTGGGAACGACGCCGGCGCCCCAGTCCGGCACGGCCCGGCCCCGACGCGCGGCCACCTCGGCCGCGGCGGCGACCGGCTCGGGCGAGGTGGCGGTGCCGATGCAGGGCACCATCGTCAAGGTCCTCGTCGCCGTGGGCGACAAGGTGGAGGTGGGGCAGACCATCTGCCTGCTCGAGGCCATGAAGATGGAGAACGCGGTGAACGCCGAGAAGGACGGTGTGATCAAGGAGGTGCGGGTCAGCGCCGGGGCTTCGGTCGGCGCCGGCGACGTCGTGGCTGTGATCGAATAGGTGGCGTGATGGACGTACCGAGGTGATGGAGCCACAAGCGGCCAAGGACACGGCGGCCTCCGTCATCGCCGAGCGCCTGCCCGACCTCGTGGCACTCAGCCATTCGGTCCACTCGACGCCGGAGCTCTGCTTCGAAGAGACCCGGTCAGCCCATGCCGTGGCGACGGCCATCCGAGCCGGTGGCCTCGCGGTCACCGAGGGCGTCTACGACATCCCGACGGCGTTCGAGTCGCGGTCGAGGTGACGGCGAGCTGGTCGTCGCGGTCTGCGCCGAATACGACGCCCTGCCCGACGTGGGACACGCCTGCGGTCACAACATCATCGCGGCGAGCGCCGTCGGGGCGGGGTTGGCCCTCGCCGCCGTGGCCGACGAGATCGGCCTGCAGGTCCGGATCCTGGGCACGCCGGCCGAGGAGGGCGGCGGGGGCAAGATCTTCATGCTCGAGCGTGGTGCCTTCGACGACGTCCACGCGGCCATGATGGTCCACCCGTGGCCGACCGAGCGCATGACCGGCGCCTGCTTGGCCGTCGCCCACTTCGACGTGCACTTCACGGGCAAGGAGGCCCACGCCTCGGCTGCTCCCTGGGAAGGGGTGAACGCACTCGACGCGATGACGATCGCGCAGGTGTCCCTCGGTCTCCTGCGCCAGCAACTGCCGCCCGGGGACCAAGTGCACGGGGTGATCACGCGGGGAGGTGGTGCGGCCAACGTCATCCCCGCCGCCGTCACCGGCCGTTTCATGGCCCGCTCGCGCACGATCGAAGGGCTCTCGGTCCTCGAGCCGCGGGTGCGTGCGTGCTTCGAGGCAGGCGCGCTGGCGTCGGGCTGCACGGTCCGCTACGAGAAGTTGGCACCCAACTACTCGCACATGGAGGCCGACCCGGGGCTGGTCGCGGCGTATCGAGTCAATGCCGAATCACTCGGTCGCACCTTCGAAGCCGACGATGCCGACACGCCACTCCCGACGTTCTCGACCGACATGGCCAACGTGTCGCTGGCGGTCCCCACCATCCATCCGCTCATCGGCATTGCGACCGGCGGAGCCGTGAACCACCAGCACGAGTTCGCCGCAGCATGCATCACCCCTTCCGCCGACGCCGCAGTTCGCGACGGCGCCCTGGCTCTGGCCTGGACGGCCATCGACGCCGCCACGGACCCCGCGTTGCGCGACCGGTTGCTCGGCGCATGATCACCGAGCACGCGATCCTCCCCGTCATCCCCGGACAAGAAACCGACTTCATGGAGGCCATGGACCGGGCCAAGTCGATCATCGCCGTCGGCGCCGGGCTTCATCTCCTTGCGGGTGGAACGCTGCATCGAGCAACCCCAGCTCGTTCCTCCTCCTCGTCCAGTGGGAATCCCTCGAAGCCCACACCGAGGGCTTCCGCAACTCGGACGCATACGGGGAATGGCGGGCGCTGCTGCACCACTTCTACGACCCCTTCCCGGTGGTCGAGCACTTCGAGACCGTCGCCACGGCCGTACGCGGCGTCGTTGCCTCGCCGGGTCCGCCGGATTGGCCAGGTTCCTCCGGCCGACGTCCGCGGGTGGGGCGATGAACATGTCGAGGCAGGCGTCGAGCCCGACGATCTCGATGTCGTCGCGACGGCGTGCCACCCACGTCGCCCGGTCCATGCGGACCCTCCTGATCCGGTCGGGGACGCCGCGTCGCAGGGCAAGGGTCTCGCCGTTCTCCACGTACCCGACGGAACGGGACGTGGCCAGAGAGGGCGCATTGTCGGGGAAGGCACCGCTGTGGGCCTCTTCGGCGCCGAGGCCTTCGAAGGCCAGGTGCAGGATCGCCTGGCGCATCTCCTTGCCGAGTCCCTGCCCCTGGTACGCACGACCCAGCCACGAACCGGTCTCGACCGAGCGCAACGAGGCGAAATTGCGGGCATCCATGCCCTGGACGCCGACCACGCTGCCCGTCGACGAAGACCGCTCCGGTGTAGGACCACTTGTCCGGCGACCATTCGGCCCGCTGGCGCCACCAGAACTGCGGCGAGTCGCGACCGCGTCGCGGCGGCGGGGTGTCGGTGAACGGCAGGAACGGCATGGTGGCCGGGATCGTGGATCCCTTCGTCGATCAGGGCGATCAGCGAGCCGAAGTCGTCGTCGTCGGGTACGCGGAACTCGAGGCGCGGCGTGCGGACGACGAGGCCGAAGAGCGGCCAGTACGGCAGCTCGAGGCTCCGGCAGCGCTCATCCACCCGGGTGAGTAGACCCCGAATTCGCCACGCAGCACGTCGGCCACCTCGCCCAATGTCGCCATGACGGCCAGGGCGGCCTTCATCGGCACGAGGAGGTTCCCGTCGCCTCGCGCCGTGACCGCCATATCCGACAGCGCGGCGTCGACCGCCGCCTGGTCACGCGCCGGCGCGGACCGACCGCGTGCGGTCGATCTGGGTCTGCTGGAGGGTGACGTCGATGGGGAAGACCTCGGCCGGCTCACTCTCGGCATCGGTGAAGCGGTTCACCCCGACCACGACCTTCTCCCCGCTGTCGACCGCCTTGGCAAAGCTGTACGCCGCGCTCTCGATCTCATCCTGCATGAAGCGGGCCTCAATCGCCGCCACCGCACCCCCGAGCGCGTCAATGCGGTCGAGATACTCGTTGGCCGCCTCTTCGACTTCGTCGGTGAGGGATTCGACGAAGTAGGAGCCGGCGAGAGGATCGACGGTGTCGGCCACTCCCGACTCGAAGCCGACGATCTGCTGGGTGCGCAGGGCGATTTTGGCCGCGCGCGTCGTCGGGAGGCCCAGCGCCTCGTCGAATCCATTGGTGTGCAGGCTCTGCGTGCCGCCCATGGCGGCGGCCAGGGACTGAAGGGTGACGCGGACGATGTTGTTCTCCGGCTGCTGGGCCGTCAACGTCGACCCGCCGGTCTGGGTGTGGAAGCGCAGCATCTTGCGAGCGCGGGTCCTTGGCCCCGAAGCGCTCGGTCATGATGCGCGCCCACATGCGGCGGGCGGCCCGGTACTTGGCCACCTCCTCGAAGAGGTTGTTGTGGGCGTTCCAGAAGAAGGACAGGCGTGGGGCGAAGGCGTCGATGTCCATGCCGGCCGCGATCGCCGCTTCCACGTAGGCGATGCCGTTGGCCAACGTGAAGGCGATCTCCTGGACCGCCGTCGATCCCGCCTCGCGGATGTGGTAGCCCGAAATCGAGATCGTGTTCCAGTTCGGCAGGTTGGCAGCGCAGTACGAGAAGGTGTCGACGATCAGCCGCATAGAGGGCCGGGGTGGGTAGATGTACGTCCCCCGGGCGATGTACTCCTTCAAGATGTCGTTCTGAATGGTGCCGCGGATCTTCTCCCCCGCGACGCCTTGCTCCTCCGCCACCAGTTCGTAGAGGAGCAGCAGGATGGCACCCGTGGCGTTGATGGTCATGGAGGTGGTGACCTTGTCCATCGGCAGGTCGGCCATGAGGAGCCGCATGTCGGCCAGCGAGTCGATGGCCACACCCACCTTGCCCACTTCACCCTCCGCCCGCGGGTGGTCCGAGTCGTAGCCCATCTGGGTCGGAAGGTCGAAGGCACACGAGAGGCCGGTCTGTCCGGCGTCGAGCAGGAACTTGAACCGCTCGTTGGTGGATTCGGCCGAACCGAAGCCGGCGTACTGGCGCATCGTCCAGAGCTTCGAGCGGTACATCTCGGCGTGCACGCCCCGGGTGTAGGGGAAGGATCCGGGCTCACCCAGCTTCGTTGCGGGATCCCAGCCGGCGAGATCCTCTGCCCGGTAAACCGGCTGGATCTCGATTCCCGAATCCGTCCGATGCTCTTGGCTGTCCTTCATTTGGGGCGTCACACCTACGAGCCTACGAGACCACGAAAGTACGGGAGTCAGGGCCATGGGAGAGGGCTGCAGACGCAGCCTCGCCGGCGTCCGGGGCCGACCACCTATCCGGCCACGCCCCTCGTAGAATTCGGCGCATGTCGCTCCGTGCGCGCCTTTCGATGGTGGTCGTGTTGGCCGGCATCGTGCTCGGGGGCTTCATGCCCCAGGCACTCCTGACAGGCACCTATGCCGCACCGGGTGAGATCCCCATCGCCCGTGCGGGTCCGCCGACCTTCCCGTCGGGGTGCGCCGGCACCAGCTGCAGCAAGAGCGCCCCGGCGGTGCCCAGCCCTGTCCTCACCATCGCCGCACTGGCGGGCATGGTGGGTGTCCTCGCCAGGTCCTCGGGTGGCGGCGTCTCCCGGCGCATCCGCACCCTCGCCCACAGGCTCCCCCGCGGCGTCGCCTCGTCGTTGTTCCATCCCCCGCAGTTCTCCACGCACGCACTTCTGGCTGCCTGAGCGGCCACGCCTGCTCGTGAGCACCGCGCCTTCGCGGTTGCGGTCCTCACGCACCTGACCCTTTGCGGCGCGCGACTCGCGCCCGCCGATCAACCATGGAGAACGATTATGTCGAAAGACCCTTCGCGTCCGTGCGAAACGACCAGCACACCCCGATCACCCGCACGCGCAACCGGCAAACCCGGAAGCAACCATCAGAAAATCGCCGAACGACAGGCCGCCAAGGAACGGGCCGCCGCCCTGGCCTCCCGCAGGCGCAGGAACCGCGTCATCGGACTCGGATCCATCGTCATGGCCGTCGTCGTCGTCGCCGTGCTCGTCGCCGTCTGGGCGGGCGGCGGTGGCCGATCCACCGGTGCGTCCGAGACGTCGCCCGCCGCGGGCACACCGATTGCGGCGGCCGTCACGGACAAATTGGCAGCGGTCCCGCTGAGCAGTCTGGTGGCGGCGCCGAGCAGCGGGACGGTGGCGGCGCCCGAAACGATCGGCGACGTCACGCTGACGGCAGGCGGGAAGCCCGATCTGCTCTATATCGGCGCCGAATTCTGCCCGGTCTGTGCCGCCGAACGATGGGCCATGTACGTGGCGCTTTCCAAATTCGGCACCTTCAGCCGTCAGCCCGGGGAGATCCACTCGGCCGTGCGGGACGGGGACATCCCCACGTTGACGTTCTACAACTCGACGTACTCGAGCCCGTATTTCACGTTCACACCGGTGGAGACGACGACCAATCAGCCCGACGGGAACTACTACGTGTCCCTCCAGACGCCGACCGCAGCCCAGCAGAGGCTGTGGACGTCCCATACGAACCAGTCGTTCCCGTGGATCGACTTCGGGGGGAAGATGGAGCTCGGCAACGCGGAGTACGACCCGGCCGTGCTCGAGGGTGTGTCGTTCGCCGACATCGCCAAGGACATCGGGAACAACTCCACGGTGATCGGCGCCGACATCGACGCGTCGGCCAAGGTGCTCATACGGACCATCTGCAGCACGCTGAGCGGTAACCAGCCGGCCGCCGTCTGCACCGCCGTCAACAATGGATGAGCCGCGCACCCGCGCCCCACGCTGGGCGGGGCTGGTAGGCACAGCCGCCAGCCTCGCCGGCCTCGGGGTTGCGGGCTACCTGACCTATGAGCACTTCACCGGCTCGACGAATCTCGCGTGCTCGGACAAAGGCGTCGTCAACTGCCTGGCCGTGACCACCAGCGCGTACTCGAAGGTGGCCGGCGTGCCAGTCGCCGTCCTGGGTCTGGTGTTCTTCGCCATCATGGTGATCCTGCAACTGCCCCCCGTGTGGAGGCGGACGAATCGGCTCGTCCGATGGTGCAGGCTGGGGTGGTCCGTCGTCGGGGTAGGCACGGTCGTCTACCTCATCGCGACGGAGCTGTTCAGAATCGACGCGATCTGCCTGTGGTGCACGGCGGTGCACGTGCTGACGTTCGTCGTGTTCATTTCGACGGTCCTGGCGACCCTGCGCATGGCAGACATGGCGGACGGCGCATGGCGGACGAGCCGGGCGACACGGAGGAGCCGGATCCTGTGCTCGCGCCCTGAGACGACAGTCCCCGCACCACGTGAGCAACGGGCGGCCCCGTCAGCTGCCGTACATCAGCGACCCCGGCGTGGTCAGCAACTGGCCCGACTCCAACCACGTCTTGAGGCCGGAGAGGATCATGGGCCAGCCACCGTAGAGCTGCTCGTTGGCGCCTTCGCGCAACTGATCGTGGATGACGGTCAGTTGGCATGAGTCCTGGACCTGCGTGATCTCCCAGGTCACCCGGGATGCACCCTCGCTCTTCACGTCGTCACCCCACAGTGCCGTCATGGTGTGCACCAGTCGTCGGGGTGGGTCGACCTCGAGAACTTCCCCCGCACCGAGCAACAGGTCGACCTCGGGCACGCCCATCTGCAGACTTGCGCCCACCTTCCAGTCCGACGTGACGCCCGCGCCGAAGTTGTACTTCTTGCGGATCTCGGGATCGGTGATCGCCTCCCAGAGGCGCTCGGGTGTGGTCCGGATATAGATCTCGAACACCTTCTCCATCTGACGCTCCAGTCCTTTCTTGAGGTCGCTGAGCCCGGCCGCCCAGGGCTCCGCGTACTTGCTCACCCAACGGTCGTGGACGAGCCTGATCGGGACGGGGTTCAGGAAATGGAGCTTCTCCCGGCCTCGCCGCCGGGCCACCACCAGCCCTGCCTCCTCGAGGAGCTTGAGGTGCTTCATGACGCCGAACCGCGTCATCTCGAAGCGCCCCTCGAGCTCGCCCAACGTCTGCCCGTCCCGGAGGAAGAGCTCGTCGAGCAGGCTGCGTCTCGTCGGATCGGCGAGGGCCTTGAACACATCGTCCACGTGCCGCACAATAGGTGACTATTTGGTCACATGTCAAGCGGCGGCCGTGGTCCCGCCCGGGGTGGAGCTACGACAGCCTCACGTCAAGTCGATCGGATCGCTCGGGTCGGCCAGGAATCGGGCCAGCTCGGCCTCTTCCGCTTCGTCGGCTGCATCGAGCTGGCGATCGATGCGCACCGCCTTGCGCTCCTCGAGATGCATCCATTCCAGGGCGACCGGGATCATCGGCCACAACATCAGGGTGTCCCCGGCCACCCACATGAGGACCCCACCGATGTGGAGGTCGTCGATCAGTGAGGGGCCCCAGGTGCGATGGAAGGTGAGGTACGCCGGGAACAGCTCCTTCACCTGCTGGTCCAGCGAGAGTCCCGTGAAGGTGTCGATCGGAATGGCCAGGAAGAGGTACCCGAATTTCAACGCAGGGTGCAACCGGTAGCAGTTGGGGTCGTCACCGAAGATCTGTCGCCAGAACATGTAGCCCAACACGAGGAAGAGCAGGTGCTCGAGGTTGTCGATGGCGGGGTGCTCGAGCGTGTAGTTGTACCAGTCCGTCAAGTGGGTGATCGGGATCAGCACCGCGTACATGACGAACGCCACTGCGGGATGCCCGAGCACGCGGGCGGTGCGCGATCGCAACACCGCGGTGACGCGCGCATGGGCGGTGCCGGTCGTGGCCGACCACAACAGCTTGATCGGGGACGAAATGGCGAAGAGGGGCGCCGCCACCATGATCAGGAGCAGGTGCTGGACCATGTGGTCCCAGAACAGCTCCTGCTGGTAGACGCCGATGAAGGTGAAGACCGAGATGGCGGTGGCAACCAGTCCGCCGATGAAGGCCGCCGTCTTGGCGGTGGACCAGGGATGGCGCGGGCGGAGCTGATTGGCTCGTTGGACACCCCGGAGATAGAGCACCAGAGCACCGAATAGCAGCACGATCGGAATGGCGTTGAAGGTGCTCGACAGCAGCTGACCCCCCCGCAACGGCGGCAGCGGGGCGACAGCCAGCAGGGTCATCATGCGCGTCCACCGTACAGCGGCCCCTCTTGGGCCACCAGATCAGCTCAGCCGTGTTGCCAGAGTCGTTGGTTGAGGGTACGCGTGCCGTAGAGGGCGACGGCGTCGAGCTCGGCCAGCTCGGCGTCGTCCGGGCGCCAGCCCAGCGCGCCCGCATTGTCCACTGCCTGCTTCGCGCTCTTGGCACCGGGTATCGGGATGGCACCCTTGGCGATGATCCAGGCCAGGGCGACCTGGCTGGGCGTGCGCTCCCCGTGTGCCGCGCCGATGCGACGCAGCACGTCGACCACCTTGTCCACCTCTTCCATCGGGTGCGCCGAGAAGTCGCGGGCCTTGGGGGGCGGATTGTCGACGGAGAACTTGCCGGTCAATCGGCCCTGGCCGATCGGTGAGTACGCCAGCGGGATCACACCGAGTTCGCGGCAGCAGTCCAGGAGGCCCACCTTCTCGGGCATGCTGCGGAGGAGTGAGAACTCGATCTGGTTTGTGGCCAGGCGCAGGCCTCGTCGCCGGAGCGCGGCGTCGATCGATCTGGTCTCCTTCGCCGAGTAGTTCGACACGCCGATGGCCCTGATCAATCCCTCGGCGTGGGCGGCGGCCAAGGCATCGGCCAACGCGCCGTGGGAGCGCAGCGAGATCGGGCCGTGAATCTGGTAGAGGTCGATGGAGTCGATCCCGAGTCGTCCGAGTGAGGCTTTCGCTGACCGGACGAGCGCCGACGTCACCGCCAGCTTCCACGGGAGCGGCATGAACTTGGTGGCGATGACCACGTCGGCACGCACCGAAGGATCGAGCGCCAGCAGGCGGCCGATGATGCGCTCGCTCTCGCCGCCCCCGTAGACCTCGGCCGTGTCGAACAGGGTGACCCCGGCGGCGAGACAGGCCTGCCACGCTTCTCGGATCGTGTCCTCGCTGTACGAGCTGTCGTAGCCGCCCATGCCCCAGGTGCCCTTGTCGCCCCATGCCCACGTGCCCACCCCGAGAGGCGGCACCGCCACATCGGAGCCGGCCAGCGTGATCCGATCGCCGGCTTGCGGCGCGCCGACGTCAGTCATCGGGGGGAGATGCTGCTGCGCTCAGTGCGCGTGCGGCATGCAGAGGTCGTCGTACTCCGCGATCACGATCTCGCCGGCATCGGGCCCACAGGCGGGGCAGGCCGGATCACGCCGCACCTTGAAGGTGCGGAAGGACTGCTCGAGGGCGTCATACGACAAGAGCCGACCGACCAACGGGTCGCCGAGGTCGAGCAGCATCTTGATGGCCTCGATCGCCTGGATCGAGCCGATGATGCCCGGCAGCACACCGAGCACTCCCGCCTCGGAGCACGAAGGCGCGAGCTCAGCCGGCGGCGGCTCGGGGATGAGGCAGCGGTAGCACGGACCGTTGTAGGGGTCGAAGACCGTGGCTTGGCCCTCGAAGCGGAAGATGGAGCCGTGCACCACCGGAATCCGCTTGAGCAGCGCAGCGTCGTTGACGAGATACCTCGTCGGGAAATTGTCCGTCCCGTCCACGATCACGTCGTAGCCGTCGATCACGTCGAGGACGTTGTCGGCACCGAGCCGCACGTCATAGGTGACCACGTTCACGTCGGGGTTCAACGCCGTCAGCGTCTTCTTGGCCGAGTCGACCTTGCGGTCCCCGACCCGGTCCATGTTGTGCAGGATCTGGCGCTGGAGGTTCGACTCGTCGACCACATCCATGTCGATGATGCCGAGGGTGCCGACGCCGGCGGCGGCCAGGTACAGCGCGGCGGGCGAGCCCAGTCCTCCCGCACCGAGCAGGAGCACCTTGGAGTCGAGCATCTTCAGCTGGCCCGTCTCGCCGATCTCGGGCAGCAACAAGTGCCGCTGGTACCGGTTGCGCTGCGCCGGCGTGAGGGTGCGCGGCGCGGCCCAGGGACGTCCGTCGTCCTTCCACTTGTTGAAGCCCCCGACGAGGGACTGCACGTCGGTGTAGCCGAGGTCGCCGAGGGTCTTGGCGGCGAAGGCCGAGCGCACGCCACCGGCGCAGTACACGACGACCGGGCCGCTCTTGTCGGGCAGCTTGCCCTCGACCTGGAATTCCAGGTGGCCCCGGGGAAGGTGGACGGCGTTGGGAATGGCACCCTGCTCGTACTCGTCGGGCTCGCGCACGTCGAGGAAGGTCGTCCCACCCTCGCTCAGGATCTGCTCGGCGTCCTGCTGATCCACCTCTCGGATGGACTTCTTCGCGTCATTCAAAAGATCTCGTGGTGTCGGCACTCTCTACCTCCAAGTGCTTAAACACTACCAGCGGGGTCAACATTCCCACGTTGGTGCCCGCTGCGGAGGACTCTCTGGGAAACTGCGCCCATGGATCTCCACGAGGCCATCCGCCGCAGGTCCATGGTCCGCAGCTACGCCACCGATGCGGTCGACCCGGCGCTGATCGACCGCATCGTGGCGGCAGCACTGCGCGCCCCGAGCGCCGGCAATACCGCTGCGACCTCTTGGGTCGTTCTCTCCGGCCCCGCGGAGACGGCGCGCTACTGGGAGGCCACGACGGACGAGTCCTGGCGCACGACCAGCCCCCGCGCCGCCGGGCTCCGCCGGGCCCCGGTGATCCTCCTGGCCTATGCCTCGGCCGACGAGTACGTGTCCCGCTACGCAGAACCCGACAAGGCCGATCCGCTCCTGGGCACCGATCGCGCCGCCTGGCCCGTCCCGTACTGGACCGGTGACGCGGCCTTCGGTGTCATGACGGTCCTGCTGGCCGCCGTGGACGCCGGTCTCGGCGCATGCATCCTGGGCAATTTCCGGGGCGAGGACGCACTCGCTCGGGCCTTGTCGGTCCCTGCGACCTGGCGCCTCTTCTGTGCGGTCACCCTCGGGCACCCCGACGGGAACGACCACCGGTCCCGCTCGCTGGAGCGGGTCCGTCCCGACCCGAGCGGCCGCATCCACCGCGGCTCGTGGTGAGCGTCAACCTCCACTCTCGGGGGACGATCAACGGAGGAGAGGACACGTGTACGCAATTGTCACCAACGTGAGGGTTCAAAATCCTGACGAAGCTCGACTGCTCCTTCCACAGGCGAGGGAGGCCCTTGTTTCTCGTGCACCGGGCATCGTGTGCGGCTATTGGCTGGAGCCGATCGATGGTATCGGCACCTCCGTCCTGGTCTTCGAGACCAAGGAGTATGCAGAGCAGGCCGCCCGGTACCCGGTCCCTCCGATGCCGGGCGTCGCTGTTCTCGATCTGACGATCCGCGAGGTGGTTGCACACGTCTGAGGCATCGATGACGCGGCCCTGTCGCTCACCCCTTCGTGGGTGCAATCAGAACCGTGGCATCGGCTTCGGCGACATCGAGGTCCAGGTTGACCTGGCTATGCCCGTGGAAGCTCACCTCACAGGTGATGCCCGCGTCGCTCCATTGCAACAGGTCGTGTCCCATGAGCAGTTCCACTTCGTTGGGGCCACTCGACGCGTCGGCGCATCGGTACAGCTTCGCGGCAGCGCCGTGCACGGTGACGGCCGGGGTCACCTTCAACGGTGTGCAGTAGCGAGGTACCGGAGGAACGTGCCTTCCGGCCTCGCCCCGCAGATAGACCTGAAGGTGTGGACCGGCCATGAACACGAAGTGCCCGAGCGGTCCGCCGGTCACCGAGGGTTCGGGGACGACGGAGCCGTTGTTCTGCTGAAAGGTCACGCCGACATAGCCGGGGGGCACCTCGAAGTTCGATTGGCTCAGTAAGAAGACGTCGCCCATGACCTGTCGTGCCGCCGGCCCACACGCGGTCTCCCCCACGATGCCGAGACAGGAAGCGGCGGCGGATGTCGGCAACACAGGTATCGGAACCGGGAGAAGGCCCGGGCACGGCACCCGCCGCCTCAGGTGGTTGGCCAACTTCTGGCAATCGGCTCGCTGCGTTGTCGTCACCTGGACCAGTGGAACCCCATCGATGACTTCCGCCTTGGGATTCACCGTGGTCCGAGGGACCTTCGACGCTTCTGCCGGAACGAGGAAGACGCCCTGTCCCAGAAGAGCAACTGCGAGCGTCCACACCGCGCGATGAGAGGACGGGAGGCGTCCGAACCTGCTGCGTGTCCGACGTGCTCGCACATGTTCCGTGCAGCGAAGTCTTGCACCCGCCCCCGGCACTGCGCTTCGTCCGCCGGGTCACAGCCCCTTCGACAGGTCGTCGAAGAAGGCCCGCCATCCTGCCTCGGCTTGTGCGTAGTTCTCCGGCGGCATGTGGCCACCGGTCTGGGTGAACGTCATCTCCGTGCCGCCGTCGACTTCTTCGAGGTCCACGGTCACCCGTTCGAACTGATCGCCGGGGCGGTCACTCAGACTCAGAACAAGTCGACGCGGGGCATCCAGTTCGAGATACGACCCGTGCCAACCGATCTCGGTGCCGTCCCCGAGGATCATCCGGGCGCTCCACGCACCGCCGACCCGCAGATCCATGCTGACATCCTCCACAGTGGTGGCCTCCGTGCCGAACCAGCGGCCGAACGAGGCCGGGTCCGTCCACGCCTCGAAGACGGACTTCGGCGAAGCATTGAACGTGCGGGTGATCGAGATGTCGGGCGCCCGGTCTGTCATCGTGGTGTTCCTTCCTGGTTCGTGAGGTGCTCGTCGAGGCGGTCGAAGGACGTTGCCCAGAGTTGGCGGTAGTCGCCCAGCCAGCCGCTCGCATTGGCCAGGGCTTCGGGTCGCAGCCGGCAGGGTCGTTGCTGCGCCCTTCGACTCCGGTCGACCAACCCGGCCTGCTCCAACACCCGAACGTGCTTGGAAACAGCCTGAAAGCTCATCGTGAACGGCTCCGCCAGCTCACCGACCGTGGCCTCTCCCGACGCCAGCCGATCCACGATGGCCCGCCGGGTCGGATCGGCCAGGGCCGAGAACACGGCACTGAGCCTGCGATCCTCCACGTCGACGCCGGATGTCTCTTCTTCAACCATCAGGTTGAATAGTAGACCGGAACGGCGGTGTCTGCAACCCCTTGGTTGAATAGGCGGGATCCCGGCACGGCCCGGCTCCGGTGCGCCCGCTGGCCCGCGTGCCTGCGAGTCCCCGGATCGCCCCGGCTTCAGCCGGGCCGCGGAGCTCTTTCCCGGGACAGCGGGTGCTCGGGACCCTCCTGCCAGCGAGCCATCGCCCACAGGAGGTCCGACAATCGATTGAGGTACGCGACGACGAAGGACCCTTCCGTCGGTGCCCCCACCGCGAGCCGCTCGGCCCGGCGGACGATGGTGCGTGCGAGGTCGAGGGCGGCCGCCACCCGGTTCTCGCCCGGGATGACGAAGTCGCTCGGCATGTCGAACCGCTGCAGCAGGTCGTCGATCCCCTGCTCCAACGACACCACCATCTCCTCGGTCACCAGGGTCGAGCCGGCCACCAGCTTGCGGCGGTTGGCGGGCGCCGTCGCCACTTCGGCCATGAGGACGTAGAGGTCACGGGCCAGCGCGGTGAGGCGCTGATCGACCTCGGATCCCGCAGCGGTTTCCGCCCGCGCCACACCCAGGGCGGCCTGCGCCTCGTCGACAGCGCCATTGATTTCGATGGCGGCCGAGTCCTTGCGCACGCGACCGCCGAAGTAGAGCCCGGTCGTCCCGTCGTCGCCGGACCTGGTGTAGATCTTCGGAGTCACTCTGGGCGGGATGCTATCGGGGCTGGTACAGGGCGCCCAGGGAGCCCCGGTATCCTGGTAGGCACCATGGCACGCTCCCCGGAACTGCTGGGCCGTCTCGACCCGGCCGCATCCACCTATCTCCAGGCGCTCCGGGAGCGGGTGCTCATCTTCGACGGCGCGATGGGCACCAACCTGCAGTTGCTGGGACTGAACGCCGAGGATTTCGGCGGTCCCGACCTCGAGGGCTGCAACGAAGTCCTGATCAGCACCCGCCCCGACCTCATCGCCCAGGTCCACCGTTCGTTCTACGAGGTCGGGTGCGACGTCGTCGAGACCGGCACGTTCGGATCCTCCTCGGTCGTCCTGGCCGAGTACGGGCTGGCCGACCGCGCCCGTGAGATCAGCCGGACCGGCGCAGAGATCGCCAAGAGCGTGGCGGCAGAGTTCGCCACACCGCAACGCCCGCGTTGGGTGGCCGGCAGCATGGGGCCGGGCACCAAATTCCCCACCCTGGGCCAGATCCCCTACGCGGACCTGCGTGACGCCTACGAGGAGCAGGCCACGGGACTGCTCGAGGGTGGCGTCGACGTTCTCCTGATCGAGACGGTCTTCGACCTCCTCTCGGCCAAGTCGGCCATCAACGGCGCCCGCCGCGCCATGGTCGCCCTCGACAGGATCGTGCCGCTCCAGGTCCAGGTCACCATCGAGCTCACCGGACGCATGCTGCCCGGCACCGAGATCGCGGCAGCCCTCACGGTGCTGAGCGCCATGCAGGTCGACGTCGTCGGCCTCAACTGCGCCACCGGGCCGGTCGAGATGAGCGAGGCCCTCCGGCATCTTTCTTCGGCCAGCCTCGTCCCTATCGCCTGTGTCCCCAATGCGGGACTCCCCTCGGTGGTCGACGGCCAGATGCACTACGACCTGACACCCGACCAGTTGGCCGACCATCTCCACCGCTTCGTCACCGAGTTCGGTGTCACTGCGGTCGGCGGGTGCTGCGGCACGACCCCGGCCCACCTGGCGGCGGTCGTCGAGCGCTGCGCCGACGCCACGCCCGCGGTCCGCAACCCGGTTGAGGAACCCTCGGCCGCCTCCATCTACACCTCGGTCCCCTTCCGGCAGGACACCTCGTTCCTCGTGGTCGGCGAGCGCACCAACGCCAACGGCTCCAAGCGCTTCCGCGAAGCCATGCTCGAAGCGGACTGGGACACGTGCGTGGCCATGGCCCGGGACCAGATCAAGGAAGGCGCACACGTGATCGACGTCTGCGTCGACTACACCGGCGCCGACGGCGTGGCGGACATGACCGAGATCGCCAGCCGGTTCGCCACCCAGGCGAGCGTGCCGCTCATGGTCGACTCGACCGAGGGCCCGGTGGCGCGGGCCGCCCTCGAATGGATCGGCGGCCGCCCCATCCTCAACTCGGTCAACCTCGAGGAGGGTGATGCCCCGGGTACCCGGCTCGATACGTTCTTGCGCCTCGCCCGGGAGTTCGGCGCCGCCGTGGTGTGCACGTGCATCGACGAGGAGGGGCAGGCGCGCACGGCCGAATGGAAGCTGCGGGCCGCGCGCAACATCCGTGACATCGCTGTCGAGCGCTACGGCCTCGCACCCGAGGACCTGCTCTTCGACCCGCTGGCCCTCCCCCTCTCCACCGGGATGGAGGAGAGCCGCAACGACGGGATCGAGACGATCGAGGGCATCCGGTCCATCAAGGCCGAGCTGCCCGGCGTCTCCACCATCCTCGGACTCTCCAATGTCTCGTTCGGCCTGAATCCCGCCGCACGCCAGGTGCTCAACTCCGTGTTCCTGCACGAGTGCGTCGAGGCCGGTCTCGACTCGGCCATCGTGCACGCTTCCAAAATCCTCCCGCTGTCGCGCATCGAGGAGCGGGCCAAGGAGCTCAGCCTCGACCTGGTGTACAACCGGCGCACCGACTCCTACGACCCGCTCCAGGAGCTGCTCGCCCTCTTCGACGGGGTCAAGGTCAACGCGGGGAGTGAGGACGCGCATCTCGACTGGCCCGTGGACAAGCGCCTGTCGCAGCGCATCATCGACGGCAACCGCAACGGGCTCGACGACGACCTGGCCGAGGCTCTCGGCTCCGGACTGAGCGCACTGGCCATCGTCAACGATGTGCTCCTCGAGGGCATGAAGGTGGTCGGGGACCGCTTCGCCTCCGGCGAGATGCAACTCCCCTTCGTCCTGCAGTCCGCCGAGACGATGAAAGCAGCCGTGGCGTACCTCGAGCCCCATATGGAGAAATCCGATCAGGGTGGGAAGGGCACGGTCGTGTTGGCCACGGTCAAGGGAGATGTGCACGACATCGGGAAGAACCTCGTGGACATCATCTTGACCAACAACGGCTACGAGGTGATCAACCTCGGCATCAAGATCGGCATCAACGAGATGATCGCGGCCGCCGAGGAACACAGGGCCGATGCGATCGGGATGAGCGGACTCCTGGTGAAGTCCACCTTGATCATGCGCGAGAACCTGGTCGAGCTCAACCAGCGCGACCTGGCCGACTTCCCCATCCTTCTCGGGGGCGCCGCGCTCGACGCGGACCTACGTCGAGCGCGACCTCCGGGAGGTCTACGACGGGCGCCTGTTCTACGGGCGCGACGCGTTCGAAGGGCTACGCACCATGGACCGGCTGGTGGAGCTGAAGAAGTCGGGTGAGGACGACCCGCTCTTCGGGCGCGAGATCTCCAAGAAGAACGTGCCGAAGCGGAGCCGGCTGGAACCCCAGGACACCGGGCCGGTGGAAGGCCAACCGTCCCGGTCCGCCGTGGCCTCGGACAACAGGCTCTTCGTGCCACCCTTCGTGGGCACCCGGGTGGCCAAGGGAATCCCGATCGACGACATCAGCGAGTATCTGAACCTGACGGCGCTCTTCCGTAATCAGTGGGGTTTCCGCCCGGAGAACGGCGAGGACGACGCCGCAATTCAAAGACCGGGTGCGGGCCAACCTGCGTGAGGAGCTCGCCAAGGCCAAGGAGGGCGACCTGCTCATCCCGCAGGTTTCCTACGGCCACTTCGCCGCCAACGCTGAGGGCAACGATCTCATCGTCTGGAAGGACGAGTCCCGGACTGCGGAGTGGATGCGCTTCACCTTCCCCCGGCAACGCAAGGAGCCGTGGCTCTGCATCGCGGACTTCTTCCGCTCCACCGACTCGGGCGACGAGGACTACGCCAGCTTCATGCTGTGCACGATCGGTCACCGCGCCTCCGAGGAGGCGGCGCGGCTCAAGGAGGAGAACCGGTACACGGACTACCTGTTCCTGCACGGTCTCGGTGTCGAAATGGCCGAGGCGACGGCGGAATACTGGCATCACCGTGTGCGAGAAGAGCTCGGGTTCGCCGACGAGGACGGACCGTCGTTGGCCGGTCTGTTCCGTCAGACGTACCGCGGCGGTCGGTACTCGTGGGGCTACCCGGCATGTCCCGACCTCACCGACAACGCCAAGGTCGTCGAGCTTCTCGGCGGCGAGCGCATCGGCGTCACGGTGAGCGAGGGATTCCAGATGGAGCCCGAACAGACAACCGACGCCATCATCTGCCACCACCCCGAGGCCAAGTACTTCGTGGCGTGACCCGGCCCGGCTGACCTGGTCCCGCGAGATGCGACCGCTTCGCTATTCCATCAACGTCACATTGGACGGGTGCTGCGATCATCGTGCGATCCCTCCGGACGAAGACCTGCATCGTCACGCGGCCGAGATCCTCGACCAGGCCGATGCACTTCTCTTTGGCCGGGTGACGTACGAGATGATGGAGTCGGCGTGGCGGCCGCCGGTGCAGGCGGGAGAGAGGCCTGATTGGATGGAACCTTTCGCCCGGACGATCAACGCGGCAAAGAAGTACGTCGTGTCGAGCACCCTGGAGCAGCTCGATTGGAACGCCGAGTTCGTGCGCGGCGATCTGCGCACGGCCGTTCAGCACCTCAAGCAGGAGCCGGGCCGGGGACTGCTCGTGGGAGGTGTGATGCTCCCCCTGGAGTTGACGGAGCTGGGGTTGATCGACGAGTACGAGTTCGTGGTGCATCCGAGGCTCGCGGGACACGGGCCGACGTTGTTCGCTGGTCTCTCGAAGCATGTCGACCTGAAGCTCGTGAGCCGGCTGGAGTTCGGCTCGGGGGCGGTGGCGATGCGGTACGAGCCGAGGCCGTAGCCATCGGCCTTGCGGTTACGTGAGTCGAACCGGCTGCCTGTGTGCGCGCCCGCCCGCTGTCACATTGGCCGCCGCCGCAGCGTCACGGGCGTGGTAGCTCGACCGGGTGAGCGGCGAAGCCTCCACATGCGGCACGCCCAGCTCGGCCCCGATCTGCCTGAGACGTTCGAACTCCTCGGGTGACCAGTAGCGCGACACCGGGAGATGCGCGCTGCTCGGGCGCAGGTACTGGCCGATCGTGATGATCGACACGCCGACGGCCCGAAGATCTGCCATGGTGGCGGCAACCTCGTCCTCGCACTCACCGAGCCCGACCATGAGCCCCGACTTGGTCACCAGTCCAGCGGCGCCGGCCCGGGCCAGGACGGCCAGGCTGCGGGCGTAGCCGGCCGAGGGGCGCACGGCCCGCTGCAGCCTGGCCACGGTCTCGATGTTGTGGTTGAGCACGTCGGGCCGCGCGGCGTAGATCGTCTCGAGCGATGCGATGTCACCCCGACAATCCGAAATGAGCACCTCGACGGTCGTTCCGGGTGCACGCTCCCGTATGGCCGTGATGGTTTGCGCCATGGCCCCTGCTCCCCCGTCCCGCAGGTCGTCGCGCGCCACGCAGGTCACGACCGCGTGTCCCAACCCCATGCGCTCGACGGCGCGCGCCACCCGATCCGGCTCGTCGGGCGAGAGCGCCAGAGGGTGTCTGGTGTCGACCTGACAGAACCCGCACGCCCGCGTGCAACGCTCCCCGTTGATCATGAAGGTCGCCGTCCCCTGCGACCAGCATTCGTAGATGTTGGGGCAACCGGCTTCTTCGCAGACCGTGGCCAGTCCGAGGTCGTGCACCGTCTTGCCGAGCGAGACGTATTCCTTGCCCATGCGCACCGGCACGCGCAACCATTCCGGCTTGCGCTGCGAAATCTCCAACCCCGACTCGGGCGCCACCCCGGCCTGACGCAGCCGGCGCAGGAGCGGGCGTTCGCTCTCTCCCGTGCTGGCGTCGGGAGAGAGCGCGGGGCCGGTAACCACATGTTGGCGGTCGACCTCGCCCGTGCCGAATGCCTCGGTAGCCCGTGCGATGAAGGCCTCGACCACCGTTGCCATGGGTACATCGATACCTTCGGCCCGCAGCGATGTCACACCCCGGTCGGCAATGCCACACGGGACGATGTGATCGAACATGGAGAGGTCACATTCGATGTTGAGGGCCACGCCGTGCAGCGTGCGCCGCGAGCCCGCAGGGCCGCGGACGGTGCGCACCCCGATGGCGGCGATCTTCCTGGGGGCCGGACCGTCGGCGTCGATCCATACGCCGGGGTACCGATCCACACACGTCGCTCCGGGCAATCCGATGTCCTCCAGCGTGGAGATGACAACCTGCTCGAGCCGATGCACGTGCACGGTCCCCGACGACAGGGCATCGGGGACCGAGACGATCGGGTAGGCCACAAGTTGGCCCGGTCCGTGATACGTCACGTCCCCACCCCGATCCGTCTTCTCCAGGGTGGCCCCCACCGCGTCGGGATCGGTCAGTACGTGGGAGGGATCCGCATGGGCGCCCAATGTGAAGACGTGCGGATGCTGCAACACCAGCAGGTAGTCGTCACCGGCGCCCCGGGCCAGCGCGTGCTGCAACGCGAAGGCCTCATGGTAGGGAACAGTTCCCAGGTTCCTGATACGGAGCACGGCCGAGGGACTAGAGCTCGTCGGACCAGTTACGCCCGACCAACAGTTCAGAGACCCGGGCCAAGAAAGATGAGACGTACGCACCGTCGACGGCCCGATGGTCCCAACTGACCCCGATGATTCCCGTCGAGTGAATGGCAATGGACTCTGATCCGTCGTCGTGCGTGACGACGACCGGACGCCGCGCGATGCCGTCGGTGGCCAGAATCGCCACCTGGGGCTGATTGATGATCGGCACCGTGAAATAGGTGCCGAAGGGACCGTCGTTGGTGATGGAGAATGTTCCACCGGCGATGTCGTCCGCGTTCAACTTGCGGTTCCGGGCACGGTCGGCCAGGTCACGAATGCGACGAGCCACCCCGCGGAGGGTGACTTCTTCGGCCTGATGGATAACGGGCACGATCAGGCCCTGGTTCGACAGGTCCACCGCGATCCCGAGGTTGATCTGCGAATGCGCGACGAGGGACTGGTCGACGACCGATGCATTCAACAGAGGAAAGTCGCGCAACGCCTCCACGGTGGCGCGGGCGATGAAGGGAAGATAGGTGAGCGAGAAGCCTTCCTCTTCCTTGAAGCGGGCACCCCATTGCTTACGGACCCGCTCCACATTCTCGAAATCGACTTCGTAGGCGATGAACGCATGCGGCGACGTCGCCTTGGAGCGCACCATGTGCTCCGCGGTCCGGCGACGCATGTTCGAGAAGGGCACAATCTGGTCCTCGTCGCGACGGAACGCCTCGGTCGCCGCAGAGGGCGTCGGTGCTGCGGCCGCAGCAGAGCAGCTGCCGGCGCTGCCGGTGCGGCGGCAGGTGCAGGTGCAGGAGAAGTCGCCGGTGCCGCGGGCGCGGCCGAACGCCGTGCATCGACCACCTTGAGCACGTCCTCGCGTGTGATCCGACCGCCCACACCGGTGCCGGTCACCTTTGTGGCACTGATCGCGTTCTCTGCCAAGAGCTTCCGCACAACCGGGGAGAGGACCAACGGGTCTGCTGCCCCGTCGCTGCTCGGAACAGCCGCGGTCACTGCGTCCACCTGGGGGCTGGCCGGCTCGGCGGCAGGCGCGGGTGCGGGTGCAGGCGCGGCGGGCGGTGCCGGTGGAGGCGGTGCGGGTGCGGCCGCAGGCGCAGGCGCAGGTGCAGCGGGAGGAGCAGCTGCTGCAGGTGCAGGCGCGGGTGGTGCGGCCGCCGGTGCCGCCGGGGCGGCATTCACGGGCGCAGCCTCCGCCGAAGCGTCATCGCCGATGACGGCGAGTCGGACACCGACTTCGACCGTCTCGCCTTCGGGGACGAGGATCTCGGTCAGGACCCCGGCGGCCGGTGAGGGAACCTCGGAGTCCACTTTGTCTGTGGAGACCTCGAAGAGGGGCTCGTCGCGGGCGACCGTGTCACCGATGCCCTTCATCCAGCGCGTGACGGTTCCCTCGGTCACCGTTTCGCCCAACTGCGGCATCGTCACATCAGCCAATGTGCATTCCCCTTCCGGTCAACGCCAGCATCGTCTCGCCGAATGATTCGGACAGCGAGGGGTGCGGCTGTATGAAGTACGCCACTTCTTCGGGCAGGGCCTCCCAGTTGACTGCCAAGTAGCCGGCTCCCAGCTGCTCGGTGACCCAGGGCCCCGCCATGTGCACGCCCAGGATGCGGCCCGCTGACCCATCCGGTCGCTGCTCGGCGACGATCTTGACGACGCCTTCGGTCTCGCCGATGATCTGCGCCCGACTGTTGCCGCCGAACGGGTCCTTCTTGGTGACCACAGCGATGCCCTGGGACTTGGCCTGCGCCTCGGTCATCCCGCAGAAGGCCACCTCGGGATGGCAATAGATCGCCCATGGCACCCGGCCGTAGTCGACCGGCACCACGGTCTCGCCGAGCATCGTCTTGACCGCCACGATGGCTTCGGCGAAGCCGACGTGGGCCAGCTGGGGCGTGCCGGCCACGACGTCGCCCACGGCCCACACCCCCGGCACGGCGGTGCGCTGGAATTCGTCGGCCACGACGAATCCCCTGTCGTTGATCTCCACTGCGACACCCGGCGCCACCAGACCCTCGCTGCGGGGCCGGCGCCCGACCGAGACGACGATGGCGTCGACGTCCAGGGTCAGGTCACCCGCGGTGACCGTGGTGCACCTTCCGTCCTTCTTCGGCGTGTGTCCCTCCACCTGGACCCCGGTGACGACGTCGATACCGCGCTTCTTGAAGGAGCGGGCGATCAGTCGCACGATGTCCTCGTCGCACCCGGTGAGAATCGAGTCGAGCGCCTCGAGCACGGTGACCTTGGCCCCCAAGTCGGCAAGAAGGGATGCGAATTCGCACCCGATGGCTCCGCCTCCGATGACAGCGACGCGGGCCGGGATCTCCTTGAGGTCCAAGAATTCGTCGGAGCTCATGATCCAGCGTTGATCGATCTCGAGACCCGGAAGGGACCGGGGCACCGAACCCGCCGCAAGGACGACGTTGCGACCGATCAGCTCGCGCCCCGCATCCTCGCCGTCGATGACCCGCACGCGCCGATCGGCCTCGAGGGCGCCGGTGCCCGAGAAGACCGTCACCTTGCGGCCCTTCAGCAGGCCGCTGAGGCCCTTGAAGAGCTTGTCGACCACGGCGTTCTTCCTGTCCTGGCTCACCGAGAACTCGAGCGTGGGTTCCGCCACGTGCACACCGAAATCCCCCGCGGAGCGGACGGTGCGGTAGACAGCGGCGGTCTCGAGGAATTCCTTGGCCGGCACGCAACCACGGTGGAGGCAGGTGCCCCCGACCTTGTCCCGTTCGACGATGGCCACCGACATCCCGGCGGCCGCGCCGTAGAGCGCCGTGGCGTACCCTCCCGGCCCTCCACCGATGACGACGATGTCGAACTCGTCCTCTGTAGCCATCGTCGTCCCTTCTTCCTTCCGTCTGCCGCGCGGCCGGTCCCTCCCCGAACTGCCCCGTGCGCGCCGTCACGCCTGCGAATGCACACCCCGTCGGTGCTGGTCCCAGCCTACCGTTCAGGCTCCTCCCCAACTCCGGGTCGCGCCACGCAACGCACCGGGGACGGCCACCCGGGCGCGGGTGCGATGCGTTGCATCATGCACGGCCGCAACCCGGACACGGAACGGGACGGGCGGACAGGCGGGCGGGCGGGCGTGCGGGTGTGCGGGTGGCGGGTGTGCGGGCTACGTCGCCAGATCGGTCTCCCCCCAGCCTCGGTCCGCCGCAACCGTCGCGAGCTCGTCGACCCGGTCGTTCCAGCGATCACCCGAATGCCCCTTGACCCAGCGCCAGTTGACCCGGGCCTCGGACGCCACCGCCAGCTCGATGAGGGGTTCCCACAGGTCCCGGTTGGCCACCGGCTTCTTCTGGGAATTCATCCAGTTCCTCCGCTGCCAGCCCTGCCACCAGCGATCCTTGAAGCAATTCACGACGTAGGTCGAGTCGCTGACCACCTCGATCTCCGCCACCGGTTGCGTGGTCCAGTAGCGCAACGCCTCGAGTGCCGCCGTGATCTCCATACGCTGGTTCGTGGTGGCCGCATCCGCGCCGCTGGCGAAATGGCCGCCCGGCACGGCCCACGCCCAGCCGCCCGGCCCGGGATTCCCTCGACACGCCCCGTCGGTGTACACGGTCACTGAGGTGGCGGGGGCGTCCATGCCTTATGTGTAACACCGTCGGCCACGGTCACCGGACCCCACGCACGGCCGGTACCGTTACGTGCATGCTGTTCGACGGGATCAGTCACCAGGTGCCCGACACGGATCCGGGCGAGACGCAGGAATGGCTGGACTCCTTCGACGCCATCGTCGACGTGCGGGGGCGGGCACGGGCGCGTTACCTGCTCATGAAGCTGTTGGAGCGGGCGATGACCAAGCAGGTGGACTTTCCCGCCGCCGTCTCCACGCCGTACGTGAACACCATCCCGGCCGACGCCGAACCGTGGTTTCCCGGCGACGAGTACCAGGAACGCCGCATCCGGGCCTACATCCGCTGGAACGCGGCCGCCATGGTGGTGCGGGCCAACACCCGTACCGAGGGCATCGGCGGCCACCTCTCGACCTATGCCAGCTCGGCGGCGCTCTACGAGGTCGGGTTCAACCACTTCTTCCGCGGCAAGGCGGACGGCGGTTTCGGCGATCAGGTCTTCATCCAGGGCCACGCCTCGCCGGGCATCTACGCCCGGGCCTTCCTCGAAGGGCGTCTGAGCGAGGCCCAACTCGACAACTTCCGTCACGAGGTGGGCGGAAATGGGCTGCCGAGTTATCCCCATCCCCGGGCGATGCCCGATTTCTGGGAGTTCCCGACGGTTTCGATGGGGTTGGGCCCCATCACCGCCATCTACCAGGCCCACATCAATCGCTACCTGAACCTAAGGCGTCTGGTCGACACCAGCGCCAGCCGGGTCTGGTGCTTCGTGGGCGACGGCGAAATGGACGAGCCCGAGTCCATCGGCGCCTTGGGCGTGGCCGGGCGCGAGCACCTCGACAATCTGATCTTCGTCGTCAACTGCAACTTGCAGCGTCTCGACGGGCCGGTGCGGGGCAACGGCAAGATCATCCAAGAGCTCGAGGCGGTCTATCGCGGGGCGGGATGGAACGTGATCAAGGTGATCTGGGGCTCTCGGTGGGACTCCCTGCTCGCGCGTGACGTCGACGGCGTCCTCCTCGACCGGATGAACACGACGCTGGACGGCGAGTACCAGAAGCTATCGGTCGAGTCCGGGGCGTACATCAGGGAGCATTTCTTCGGGCCCGACCCGCGCTTGCGTCGTCTGGTCGAAGACCTGAGCGACGACGAACTGGTCTCACTGCCCCGGGGCGGCCACGACTACCGCAAGCTCTACGCGGCCTACAAGCTCGCCACGGAGCAACGGGGTGCCCCGACGGTGATCCTGGCCAAGACCATCAAGGGATGGACACTCGGACCCGAGATCGAGTCGCGCAACGCCACCCACCAGATCAAGAAGATGACCAGGGCGCAGCTCATGAAGCTGCGGGACCGCCTCTACCTCACCGACGACATCCCTGACGCCGCGCTCGAGGGTGATCCCCCCTACATACGCCCACCCGAGGGCTCCGATGCGATGGAGTACCTCCGGGCCAGGGGGCGGGTCCTCGCCGGCCCGGTGCCGGTGCGTGTCGTCCGTCCGGCTCGCGGTGCCCTCCCCGATGCCAAGGTCTTCGACGAATTCGCCTCGGGCTCGGGCAGCCAGTCGGTGTCGACCACCATGGTCTTCGCCCGCTTGCTGCGCAATCTCGTGCGCGACCCCGCCATCGGGCCCTCAGGTGGCACCGATCGTCTCTGACGAAGCCCGGACGTTCGGTCTCGAGTCGATCATCGCCGAGGCGAAGATCTACGCCCCCGAGGGCCAGCACTACGTGCCGGTGGACGCCGATCTGCCGCTTCACTATGCCGAGAGCACATCGGGCCAGGTCCTCCAAGAGGGGATCACAGAAGCGGGAGCCTTGGCCGCCTTCACGGCCCTCTCGACGGCCTACGCCACGTGGGGCTACCCCATGCTCCCCGTGTTCCTCTTCTATTCGATGTTCGGCTTCCAGCGGGTGGGCGACCTGACGTGGGCCTTGGGCGACATCCGGGGGCGGGGCATTCTGGCGGGCTGCACCGCTGGACGCACGACCCTTCAAGGCGAGGGCCTGCAGCACGACGATGGGCATTCGCCGCTGCTGGCCTCGGTGAATCCGGCAGCCATGATCTACGACGCCTCGTTCGCGTACGAGGTGGCCATCATCATGCGCGATGCGATCACCCGCATCCTCGGCCCGCACCCTGAAGACCGCTTCTGGTATCTCACGCTCTACAACGAGACCTACCCCATGCCGGCCCTGCCCGAGGGCGAGGCAGGCAAGACGATCGCCCGGGGGGTCATCGACGGCATCTACCGGTTCTCGGCCGGTCCCGAGACCAAGAACAAGAAGAATCTACGGGCCTCGCTGTGCTTCTCCGGCCCCATGTGGAGCGTGGCCCAGGAAGCGCAGGAGCTCCTCGCCTCACGCTGGGGGGTGACGGCCGACACCTGGGCGGTGACCTCGTGGAGCCAACTGCGCCATGACGCCATCGAGACCGAGCGCTGGAATCGCCTGCATCCCGGGGAGGCGCAGCGGCAGCCCCTCGTGACGACCACGCTCGGCTCGGGGACCGACCCGGTGGTCGCCATCACGGACTACATGCGCGCCGTGCCCGACCAGGTGGCCCGGTTCATCGACCGCCCGTACACCTCCCTCGGCACCGACGGCTTCGGGCGTTCCGATGCACGTGCGGCACTGCGGGAGCATTTCGAAGTGGATGCGGCCCATCTCGTCGTGAGCGTGCTCAGTGAACTCGCCCGCGCCGGCAAGGTCGAGGCCTCGGTGGTGGAGAAGGCCATCACCGAACTCGGCATCGACACCGCCCGTTCGGCGCCCTTCGACATCTGATCCTCATCCGGCGGAACGGAGCGCTTTTCCCTGGCCCATCCCTCGGCGCAACCACCACAGACAGAACCCGGCCAACTCGGCATCAATTTTCTGAACGCTAGAAATCTAGCGTTCAGATTTTACATCAGGTCAGTGCGTTCTACATCAGGTCAGTGCGTTTTACATCAGGTCAGTGCGTTTTACATCAGGTGTTTCATCAGGTCGTGCGCCTACTGCGGGTGCGCCAACCACCGGGGCACTGCGCACCACGTGGTCAGTGCGCCTGCGCCTACTACAAGGTCAGTGCGCCACCCACGCGTCGGGATCGGCGGTCATCTTCTTCACATGGGCGGGCAGCGTGCCGGCGATGACGTCGGCCAGTGAGACCTTCTCGAGGACCGAACGCAGGCTGGCCCGGACCGCGACCCAGACCTGCTGCAGGTTCTCTGCCGCCCCGTCGTAGTTGGTCAACTCGGGTCGGTATCCCCGCACCTCGGCCAAGGGCCCGTCGAGCGCGCGGATGACATCGGCGATGGTGATCTCACTCGAATCACGGGCCAGCCGGTACCCGCCCTCGGCTCCACGCTGGCTGGCCACGATGCCCGCACGGCGCAGGTCGGCCAGGATCGCCCCGAGGAATCGCGGTGGAAGACCCTGTTCCACCGCCAGGTATTCGGCGGTCTGCGGGGCGCCGGCCGCGGTGAGTGCGAGCAGGGCGCGGATGCCATAGTCCACCTTGGCCGGGATGTGCATAACGAGATTCTGCCCCGCCGGACCCCAAAGGGCACGTCTCATCGAGCGCGAGCGGGCGTGCCAAGATTCCAGCATGGCGAAAACACCCATCCGTTTGTCCGGCGACAAGGAGGCCGACGCCCTCCTCACCAAGGATCCTCTCGCTCTCCTCATCGGGATGGTGCTCGACCAGCAGATCCCGCTGGAACGGGCGTTCTGGGCTCCGGCGGAACTGGCCCGACGTCTCGGAAAGCCCCTCGACGCCGAGGAGATCGCCGCCATGGACCCCGACACGTTTGCGGAGCTCTTCAAGGAGCGGCCTGCGCTGCACCGCTACCCCGGCGCCATGGCGGGTCGGGTGCAAGCTGTCTGCCGGATCGTGGCCGAGGACTACGGCGGGAAAGCCAGCAACCTGTGGACCAAGGTGCCGGACGCGGACACGCTGCTCAAGCGCCTCACCGCGCTTCCCGGGTTCGGCCAGCAGAAGGCCCGGATCTTCGCTGCCCTGCTGGGAAAGCAACGCGGGGATTCAACCCGAAGGCTGGCGCACCGCCACGTCACCCTTCGGGGAGGAGGGGTCGTATCTGTCCGTGGCCGACATCACCGGGCCCGAGAGCCTGGCCAAGGTCCGCGAACACAAGCAAGCCATGAAGGCAAAGGCAAAGGCAGGCGCCGCCAAAGCGTGACGGCGCGGCGGGCCATCACCGATTGCCACCTGTATCTCTGCACGCCCGATCGGCCCGACCTCGAGAGTTTCGTCGCATCGTGCATCGCCGGCGGCGTGGACATCGTCCAGCTGCGCGAGAAGCATCTCGACGCGAAGCCGCTCATCGAACGGGCACGCCTCGTCCGCGCCGTGTGCCTCGAGCACGGGGTGCCCTTCATCCTCAACGATCGACCGGACCTGGCCCTCGAGGTCGGGGCTGACGGGGTCCATGTCGGCCAGGACGATGCCCCGGTCGCGCTCGCCCGCCGGATACTGGGACCGGACGCGATCGTCGGGCTCTCGACGCACGGGGCCACCGATCTGGCCGAGGTCGTCGGGCCGTCGGGACCGGACGTCTCCTACATCTCCGCCGGGCCGGTGGAAGCCACGCCGACGAAGCCGGGTCGGCCGGGCACCGGGCTCGGTTACCTGCGGATGGCCACGGAACAGTCGGCGGTCCCGGTCTTCGTCACCGGCGGCGTCACCCCCGAGAAGATCCCCGACCTGGCCCGCGCCGGGGCGCGCCACTTCGTCGTCGTGCGCTACCTCACCGAGGCCGGCGATCCGCAACGGGCGGCGCGGAACTTGCGTCGGGCCATTGACGACGCCCTGGCCTCGAGCTGAGCCTGAGAACCGGCAGTCCCTAGCGCCGCCGCTCCAACCACCCGACCAGGATGGCGATGACCCGGGGATCGGCCCGCAGCCAGTGGCCCGCACCGAACACGACGCGCAGGTCGGACGGTCCGGTGGCGGATTCGGACAGGGCCCGCGCATCGTCGACGGAGATGTCGGGATCGTCGGCGCCGTGGACCACGAGGAGGGGTCGCCCCTTCAAGAGCTCGGCATCTTCTTTCGGTCGCAGGACCGTCAACTCCTTGGCCCACGATTCGAGAGACGGAGGATACCCAGGGGTGCTGATCACGCCTGTCCGCACGCACCGCTCGACCAGCTGTTCGGGATCCGCCGTCAACGCAGTGAGATCGGCCGGCGTGCCGAGGCACGCCACTCCCGCCACCCGTTCGTCGTCCGCGGCGACGCGGAGGGCGAGCACGCCGCCGAATCCGAAGCCGACCAACCACCGGCGCGCCTCGCCGGGGACCTCGGTCTCCATCAGCCAGCGCAGGTCCTCCAACCAGCCCTGGGCCGAGAAGTCCCCGTCGGAGGCGCCGCCACCCCGCAGAATGCCGGTGACGACCCGTTGGCCCGTCTCACGGGTGAGCCGGTCGGCCAGGGCCGGGTAGGTGTGGGCCACATCGTTGGCCGAACCCGCGGCACGAGGAAGGTCGTGGCACAGGACGACATGGCCACTGACCGGCGCGCCCGGCGGGGTGGTGCTGGCGTAGGACCAGAGATCGCCCGCTGGGCCGTGCAGGAGCCGGAAGGGCCCCGACACTCAGATCCCGATGCGCTGTGCCAGAAGCTCGCGGTGGTACGACGGATCGCCGAGCAGGAGCTCTGAGGACTTGGCCCGCTTGAAATACAAGTGGGCCGGATGCTCCCAGGTGAAGCCGATCCCACCATGGATCTGGATGTTCTCGGCCGCCGCGTGGAAGTACGCCTCCGAGCAGTACGACTTCGAGAGGCTCGCAACCACCGGGAGCTCGTCGGAGTCCTCGGCCGCCGCCCAGGCGGCGTAGTACGCCGCCGACTTGGCCGACTCGACCTCGAGCAGCATGTCGGCGCACTTGTGCTTGATCGCCTGGAAGCTCCCGATCGGCCGGCCGAACTGGATGCGGGTCTTGGCGTACTCCACCGAGGCATCGAGCACTCGCTGGGCTCCGCCCACCTGCTCGGCCGCCAGGGCCACCGCCGCCAGGTCGAGGGTCTTAGAGAGTCCGGCTTCGGCCCCGCCATCGGTGCCGATCAACCAGGCCGAGGTGCCGGTGAACTCGAGGCGGGCCTGCTTGCGCGTCTGGTCCATTGTCGGCAGCGGTGTGCGCACCAGTCCCTCGGCGTCGCCCTTGACGCCGAAGAGCGAGACGCCTTTGCCCGTACGTGCGGCCACCACGATCAGGTCGGCGATGTGCCCGTCGATGACGAACATCTTGTGGCCGTTGAGGACCCACTTGCCCCCGCTCTGCTCCGCCTGGCACTCGATCCCGCTGAAGTCCCACTTGCCGTTGTCCTCGGTGATGGCCAGCGTCCCGATCGTCTCGCCCGACGCCAGGCCGGGCAGGAGGTACTTCTTGGCATCCTCGTCACCGGAGGTCATCACTGCGTTGGCCGCCAGGGCCACCGTCGAGAAGAACGGCGCGCACAGAAGCGCCGCCCCCATCTCTTCGAGCACGACGACCAGTTCCACGTAGGAGAACCCCGAGCCCCCGTACTCCTCGGGAATCGTGAGCGACTGCAGGCCCAATTGGTCCGCCATCTGGCTCCACACGGCCGGGTCGTAGCCCTCTGTCGTCTCCATCAGCCGTCGCACCTCGGTCTCGGGAGACTTCTCGGCCAGGAACCGGCGCACCGACGTGCGCAGCTCTTCCTGCTCGTCACTGAAGGCGAAATTCATTCGGGGGCTCCCTCTGCCTCGATGCGCTTCTCCCCCCGGCGGACCGGCGGACCCGGCGGCCCGGGTGCCCGACGGAGGGCGATGGCGGATCACGACTACGTCAGATACGTCAGATGGCTGTCTACCAGAATCGGGGCCGCCGCGACCAGAAGGCCTCCCGCTGTGAGACGCTTGAGGAATGGGACAGCTGGAGAAGATATGGAGCGACGGAGTGGCGGAGGTCCACCAGATCGTGGTCGGCCCCATGGACAACAACGTCTATGTGATCCGCTGCAAGAGGTCGGGTGAGGCGATGCTCATCGACGCCGCCAACGAGCACGAGGCGCTGCTCGAGATCTGCACCGACCTGGGCGTGAACCAGGTGGTGGAGACGCACGGGCACTGGGACCACATCCAGGCGGTGCCAGCCGTGCGCGAGGCCGGGATCTCGGTTGCGGTGACCCAGGCGGATGCCGGCATGCTGCCGAGCTATGACCTCATTCTCACCGACGAAGAGGAGCTCACCGTAGGTGACCTGCGAATTCGTACCCTGGCGACGCCGGGGCACACGCCGGGTTCCATCTGCTTCGCCGTTGAGGGGACGCCCCTGCTCTTCACCGGCGACACCCTTTTTCCCGGCGGTCCTGGCAATACGGGGTTCGAGGGCGGCGACTTCGCCTCCATCATCACCTCGATCGATCGCCGAATTTTTGCGAAATTCGCCCCCGAGACGCTGGTCCTCCCTGGCCACGGCCTGGCCACCACCGTCGGGAACGAGTCCCCGCACCTCCAGGAATGGGTGGATCGTGGTTGGTGATCCAAGACGGTGTCGGCAATACCTGACCAAAACGATAGACTTTTAGCAATGACGACGACCCCCTTGCTCGAGATCCGCGACCTCCACGTGGCGGCCGAAGGGGAGGAGATCCTCCGGGGTGTCGATCTCTCCGTCGGGACGGGGGAGATCCACGCCCTGATGGGTCCGAACGGTGCGGGCAAGTCGACGCTCGCCGGAGCCCTGATGGGACACCCGTCCTACACCGTGACGTCGGGGTCCATCCTCCTCGACGGGGAAGACGTGACGGCCTGGCCCACAGACGTCCGTTCCAAGGCCGGACTTTTCCTGGCGTTCCAATACCCCGAGTCGATCGAGGGCGTCTCGGTCACCCAGTTCCTGCGCCAGGCCATGGCGGCACGGACCGACGACGACGTCTCGGCGCTCGAGGTGCGCGTCCTCATGACCGAATGGATGCAGCGTCTCGGCATGGACTCCTCGTTCGCCAGCCGGCACCTCAATCAGGGCTTCAGCGGCGGCGAGAAGAAGCGCAACGAGATCCTGCAGATGGCGCTCCTCAAGCCCCGGGTGGCCGTGCTGGACGAGACCGACTCGGGCCTCGACATCGACGCCCTGCGCGTGGTGGGCCGGGGCGTGCATGCGGTGCGCGAGGAGCGTCCCGAGCTCGGCGTGCTGGCCATCACCCACTACCAGCGCCTGCTCGATGAGCTGATCCCCGATGTCGTCCATCTCCTCGTCGACGGCCGGATCGTGTTGAGTGGCGGAGCCGAACTGGCCAAGCGCGTGGAGAGAGAAGGGTACGAGGCGTGGCGATGACAACGATCCCGCTGAACGTCGAAGCTCTCCGCAAGGACTTCCCGCTTCTGACCCGGACGGTGCACGACCGCCCGATCGTCTACCTCGACTCCGCCTCGTCGGCGTTGCAACCACACGCCGTCATCAATGCCATGGCCCGCTACTACGAGACCACGCACGCCAACGTGCACCGTGGTGTCTATGCCACGGCGGAGGAAGCGACGCGCCTCTACGAACAGGCGCGCGTGGTCGTCGGCCGCTTCATCGGGGCACCGGCGCCGGCCGACGAGATCGTCTTCAGCAAGAACACGACCGAATCGATCAACCTGGTGGCGCACACCTGGGCGCGCACCAATCTCAAGGCGGGCGACCGGATCCTGCTGACCGAGATGGAGCACCACGCCAACATCGTGCCGTGGCTCATGCTGGCCGAAGAGGTCGGCCTCGAACTGCGCTACATACCCGTCGACGGAGAGGGTCGCCTCGACCTGAGCGATCTGACCACATTGGTGGCCGGGGTGAAGTTGGTGGGCGTGTCCGCCATGTCGAACGTGCTCGGCACCATCAATCCGATCGCCGAGATCGCCGGCGTCGCGCACAGCGCCGGGGCGCTCGTCCTCGTCGATGGCGCGCAGTTGGTGCCGCACGCCCCCGTTGACGTCACCGCGCTCGGGGCCGACTTCCTCGCCTTCTCCGCCCACAAGATGATGGGGCCGACGGGGATCGGCGTGCTGTGGGCCCGCAGTGATCTGCTCAAGGCCATGCCCCCGTTCCTCGGTGGTGGCGGCATGATCCTGGACGTGAAGCTCGACTCCTTCCGCCCTGCGCCCCCGCCGGGCCGATTCGAGGCGGGCACGCCGCCGATCGCCGAAGCGGTCGGGCTCTCGACCGCCGTCGAGTACCTGAGCGATATCGGCATGGACCGCATCCGCGCCCACGAGCTCGATCTCACCAACTATGCGCTGGCGCGCCTCGAAGAGAAGCTGGGCCGCGACTGCCGGATCTTCGGCCCTCCCGCCGGCGCCGACCGGGGTGGGGTGATCTCCCTCGCCTACCGCGACGTCCACGCCCACGACCTGGCGCAAGTGCTGGACCAGTTCGGGGTCTGCGTACGTCCCGGGCACCATTGCGCCAAGCCACTCATGCGCAAGCTGGGCGTCCAGGCCACCGCCCGGGCCTCATTGTCCCTGTTCAGCGACGAGCACGACATCGAAGTGTTGATTGAGGGTTTGGTGGAAGCCGGTAGATTGTTCGGGTGAGTTCCGACTTCGACGATCTCTACCGGGAGATCATCCTTGACCACTACCGCTCGCCGCGTAACCGGGGCGAGCTCGAGTCTCCCCCGGCGCACCGCGTCGAGGGTTTCAACCCCCTCTGCGGCGACGAGGTCGTGATCAGCCTGCTCGTCGAGGACGGCAAGCTCGCGGATCTGAAGATCGACGGCTCCGGGTGCTCCATCAGCCAGTCGTCCGCCTCCCTGATGTCATCGGCGGTCAAAGGCAAATCGCTTGACGAGGTGCGCCGGCTCATCCACACCTTCAAGGGCATGATGTCGATCCACGAAGCGCACCTCGGCAAGGACGGCGAGACCGAGGAGCCCGAGGAGATCAACCTCGACAAGCTCGGTGAGCTGGCGGCGCTCCAAGGGGTCGTGAAGTTCCCGGTGCGCATCAAATGCGCCACCCTCAGTTGGACCGCTCTGGCGCAGGGACTCGACGAAGTGGCGGCGGAAGCCTCCTGACGTGACCGACGTCGAGGTATTCGTCGATCCGAGTTGCCCCTGGGCCTGGGTCACGTCTCGATGGGCCAAGGAGGTTGCCGCCGCACGCGACCTCGCGCTCACCTGGCGTTCATACTGCCTCGAGATCCGCGACGACTACGACGTGGCTCCCACGGTGCCGGCGCGGATGCGCGAGACCGCACTGGCCGCGCACGCCATCTCGCATCGGATGTTGCGGATCTTCGAAGCGGTGCGCGCCGAGGACGGCGAGGCCGCGGTGGACGCGCTCTACACACAATGGGGACGGCTGTACTTCGACGGTGCGCCCGCCGGCGGCGACGCGCTCCTGGCCGACTGTCTCACCTCGAGCGGGCTCCGCACGGATTTCATCGGTGCGGCCGACGAGGCGAAGTGGGACACCCCGATCGTCGAGTCGATGGAGGTGGCCTACGCATTCGGAGGGCCCAAGACCCAGACGCCCACCATCGTGGTGCGGGCCACGCCGCCTTACGGCTTCAAGGGTCCGGTGATGGCGCCGGCTCCCACAGGTGAGGCCGCCGTCCGGCTGTGGGACGCCATCACGGTCCTCGCCCTCGAGCCGGGTTTCTTCGAGATCACCCGGCCCCGGGTCAATTCCCCGCTGCCTCCACGGAGCGGCTGACACAACCGGTCCGGCGGTGGCCCCGAGTCGATCTACCCTTGGCCCATGCCCGATGAATCGTCCGGACCCCAGTGGTACACGGTCAGGTGCCTGTTCGGATCCTCACGTGGGGATGGATTCACCTACGAGGAGCGGATGACGCTCTGGTACACGGATAGCTTCGATGACGCCATCTCGCTGGCCGAGAAGGAGGCGGCGACGTACGCCGCAACCACCAAGGTCGACTACCTCGACCTGGCCCAGGTCTGCCTCCTCCCGGGCCACCCGACGAGTGGAGCCGAGGTGTTCTCGCTCGTCCGCGACAGCGAGCTGGCGGCCGACGACTACCTCGACAGCTTCTTTGACACGGGGACGGAACGGCAGTCCATCTGGGGCGAGTGAAGCAAGAGGGAGGTACTACACCTCAACGTTGAGCAGCGCCGCTTCCTTGTTGGCACCCCACTGCACGGTGATCCCGTCGCTTCGCATCATCACCACGAACTGCCTGATCGAAAGGTAGATGGCCAGAGCCGTCATGGAGTACGTCACGGCCGCCCGCTCGAGCACGAATGCGTGGAGTGACGAGGTCACGAGCAGCCAGAGCACAAAAAGGGCATTGAGGAGGAGCACGGTGGCCCAGAGGACCGAGATGCGCACGAAGAACCTGTGCACCAGTGGTCGGGCCAGTATCTCGGGGTCGATGGGGCAGAAGTCTCCGGCGAAGCGCTGTGTGAAGGGGCGCCTGATGAGCGCCGAGCCGAACAGGACGAAGGCGATCACGATCGTCCCGGCCATCGGCTGGGCGAAGTAGATGAACGCGCTGCCGGTGATGAACGACACGGTCGTGCGAAGAATGAGGAGCAATGTGCCCAGCATCAACATCATGGAGACGCGCTCCCCACGATGCAACCTGCGGGCCAAGGCAAGGAACGACCAGGCCAGCGCTGCGATGAGCGCACCCCGGAATCCCCACAAGGTCAACACGAGGTAGAAGAGCCCCAGCGGGGCCACGACGGCCTCCAGGACCACGGGGACGGCATGGCGCAAGGCCGCCATCGGCGCTGGCATCCTCAGGATGCCACCGCTCTTGCCACACTCGTGGGCGGCAATGGTGAGTCTCGGAAGCTGCCCCCGGCACGTGGCTTGGTCCTGCACTGCGTTCCCCTTGCGTCCCATGGGGACCGCCGATCCTTGTCTCCGTGAGCGGAGGTGCTTCGCTCACTGTGAGCTAGGTCCATTGTACGACCAATCGCAGCGCGAATACCGTCACAAAGGTGCAAGTTGGTTGCTTGTGGTCGTGGCAGAACTCAGGCGGGGGTGCACGGTGTGGGGTCGAAGGACGGGGGCGCAATTGTGGCCGGCGTGGTCGTCCCCGTCTGCGAGGGGACCGCTGGAGCTGTCGTGGCCGTGACGGTCGGTGGAGGTGCGGCCACACCGCTGGCGTCGGGCGGCGGATTGGTGGGCATGACCAGGGAGGACCCGAAGATGTTCGCCAACATCTGTTGCGCTGTCGGCTGCGCGGGCACCAGCACGTCGCCGAGGCCGGAGAAGGCCGAGCTGTTCTGCGTCGGCAACGTCTGTGCCGCCAGCTCCCCGGCGTCGAAGGAGCGGTAGGTCTCCGCCAACCCGATCAATTCACCGGCACTGAATCCGTCATCGATGTTCAGGCCCTCGTGCAACGAACCGGCGAATTTCGCCAGGGCGATGGGGTTGGTCTCCTTTGACTTGACCGCGGTGATCAGGGTTCGGAGGAAGGCATCCTGACGCTGGATCCGCCCGAAGTCACTTGTCCCGTCGTAGTGCCACGCACCGTTCTCGAAGTACTGGTAGTGGCGGGAGCGGGCCACCGCCAGTGCCTGGGCTCCACTCACCAACTGGCACCCGGGCGTGGTGATGGCCAGGCCGGAATACGAATCTCTGGCGGGATAGTTGAAGTCGAGGTACACGCCACCCACTGCGGTCACCGCATCCTCGAAGCCCGAAAAATCGATCACCGCCACGTGGTTGATCGGAATGCCGAAATTGGCCGTAATGGTCCGGACCAGCTGGTCCGTCCCCGAATCGAAGGCAGAGTTGATGCGGTTGAAGGTGCCGAACTCGGTGGCGTTCGCCCCGAGGAGGGAAACGACCGTGTCACGTGGAATCGAGAGGACCTGGATCTCCTTCGCGCGAGGGTGACACGCGCCAGAGCTGCACCACGTCGCTGCGCTGTCCGGTCACCAGAGCCGAGGACCCGAAATCCTTGCTGTTCTGCCCGACGCGGGTGTCCGATCCGATGACGAGGACGGTGAACGGCGCCCCGTTCTCCACCGCGACCTCATCGCTGACATGGAGCTTGTTGATCGAATCGATGCTCCTCTGCAAGAAGATGTACCCGCCGCCGACAACGAGCAGGGCCAGAACGACAACCGAGACCACCCCCGTGAGGACCTTACGCCGCCCACTCCAGCGCGACCGGGGACGTCCGCGTGTGCGACGCCCGCTCCGGCCGCTGTCACCGTCGATACGTGCGCCGAGTGCTGACAAGCCGGACTCGTTGGCTACTCCACCTGCGGGAGCGCTACCTCCGATCTGCTCGCCGAGGGCCGCGAGCCCGCCCGCGTTCGCGCCCTTTGGGCGCTTCTTGCGGGACTGGCTGGACGTGTCGTCCGGCGGACGACCGTTTGCCATGGGCCGTTACGGTACCAAGCAACTGCGCCCGGTAAGGGTCACCCGCCCCTTCTCACGTGCTGTAGCCGGCGTAGCCCGTCTGCTCCAATTGCAGGGCCAGGTCGGCATCACCGCGTGCCACGATGCGCCCGTCGACCAGCACGTGCACCATGTCCGCCTCGAGTTCGACCAGGAATCGGTGAAAGTGCGTGATGGCGAGAATGCCGACCTCCCATTCCACCGTGGCACGCTGCAACCGTCGCGCCACATCCCCCAGTGCGTCGACGTCGAGCCCTGAATCGATCTCGTCGAGGATGCACAACGCCGGTTGGAGAACCCCGAGCTGCACCATTTCGGTCCGCTTCTTCTCTCCCCCCGAAAGGTCGACATTGAGTGGTCTCGTCAGGAGGCTCCGGTCGAGGCCGACAGCCTTGGCCTCCGCCACCAGACGCTCGTCGAGCGTGGCCTCGTCCTGGCCCTCCGCTGCAGCGTCGAGCAGCGCACGCAAGCCCACCCCGGGCACCTCCACCGGATTCTGCAGGGCCAGGAACAACCCGGCGCGGGCGCGCTGCCATGCGGGAAGATCCACCAGTTCCTCGCCGTCCATCCGGATGCTGCCGGAGGTCACCGTTGTGCCCGGGCGACCCATGAGGGCATGCGCCAGGGTGCTCTTGCCGGAGCCGTTCGGCCCCATCACCACGTGCACTTCCCCGCTCTTGACCTCGAGATCGACCCCATGGAGCACCTCGCGCCCACCGACGGACGCGTGAAGACCCTCGACGACGAACGTGTGCGCCGTCACGGCAGCACCACCGAGACATTGCCGTCGGCAATTTCCACTTCATAGACGGCCACGGCGTGCGTGGCCGGGAGTGAGCAGGGGCTTCCGGTCAGCAAGCTGAACGTGCTGCCATGCCGAGGGCACTCGATCTCACGCTCTTGCACCCATACCTCGCCCTCGGCCAACGAATAATTCTCGTGGCTACAGCGATCAGCCACGGCGTGGAACTCGTCCTCTGTGCGGACCAGGGCGATGCGATGCCCGGCGACATCGAACCGCCTGGCCTCGCCGGACGACAACTCGTCGGTGCGGCAGAGAACGACGGTCTCAGACATCGTCCGTCTCCCTGACCAGCCGACGATCGCCGAACGCAAGGTCGAGCCGAGCGTGCACTTCGCGTTTGAGGAGCGGCGTCACGGCGGGGATCGGGCCGCGGTCGATGATGTGGTCGAAGAAACCTTGCACGATCAATCCCTCTGCGACATCGGGTGCCACGCCCCGTGACTCGATGTAGTAGCGCTGATCCTCGTCGATCGGCCCGACGGTCGACGCGTGCGAACACTTCACGTCGTTCTCCAGAATGTCCAGATTCGGCACCGAGTCCGCGTGCGCACCCTCGTCGAGGACGAGGTTGTGGTTGGTCTGCCGCGCGTCAGAGCGGACCGCCCCGCGGTGCACCCTGATCAGGCCGCTGTACACGGAGTGAGAGGTGCCGGCAACGGCGCCCTGGCAGAGAAGCTCGCTGTTCGTGCGCGGGGCCACATGATCCTGCAGCGTCCGGATGTCGTGCACCTGCGATCCGTGGCCGAGATACGTGGAGAGGATTTCGCTGCGAGCGCCACGACCATCCACCGAGACGTCGGAACGCACCCGGTCATAGTCGCCCCCCAGGCCGATCGTGAAGGTGCGCACGACGGAGTCGGCTCCCCCGCGGGCAGCGAGGCGGGCAATGGACCAGGCCGCGTCGTTCAAGATCTGCAAGGACACGTAGGAGAGTGCAGAGCCCTCGCCCGCCATCAGCTCGGTCACGGGCACCACCAGCGCACGCTCTGCGTTCATGGGCCCCGCATACACCTCCACCACGGCGACGCGCGCGCCGTCACCGAGACGGATGCACGTGCGGGGAAGCACCGCAGTGCCCGCAGCAGCACCCTCAGTGCCCTCGCACCAGTGGACGACCAGGATCGGTGCGGGGACCTCCACACCGGCAGGCACGTCGACGAGGACGGCGTCCGGCAAGAACGCGTCGTTGAGGAGCACCAGTGCGTCGCCGCCGATCTGGGCCCCTCCGACCATTTCCGAGCCGCCGGCAACGTCGTCGCAGCCACCGAAATCAAAGACGCCCTCCCCCTCGGAGATCCGGAACGACAGAGGGTGGCCGTTGTGGACCACGGCCTCCGCCGAGAGCCGGCCGATGGTCGATGCCACCAGCTTTCGAAAGATCTCCCCTTCCTCGGGCAAGGCCCCCGGTGGGGTCACGACGGGAGCGAACTCCTCGAGCTTGAGCTCGTCGATCGGCGTGTAGCGCCAGACTTCTTCGCTCTCTGAGGGCATGGCGGACGACTCCAGTGCCACGACGCCGGCCGCGCGCCGGTCACGGAGCCATGCGGGGCCCGTGAAGGCGGCAGATCCCTCGGCGTTGAACGTGTGCAGGGTGAACCTCTTTCAGATGCTGGAGCGGCGCGGTGTACGGTTGGCACGGAGCCCGGCGAGGGGATTCTCCAACGGATCCCGACGGCCTCGGCCCCGGGGCGGACCTATCGCCCCACACACTCTAGTGGCCTCCTGGACACTCGTTTCCGGGGCATTAGCCTGCCGCTATGGGCGACTCCCCGACATTTTCCTCACCGGTCCTCTCCATGGAGCGCTCCGGTGCCGTGGCCACGCTATGGCTCGACCGGCCCGAGGCCCGGAACGCCATGGGGGACGACCTCTGGCGTGACCTTCCCGAAGCCATGGAGATCCTCGGCGGCGACCGCGAGGTGCGCGCCATCGTCGTGGCCGCCAAGGGCCCGCACTTCTCCGTGGGACTGGACCTCAAGGCGATGGGTGGCACGCTGAGCGGGATCGGCGCGCCGCCGGGCCAGGGTTCCTCGGGGGCGGAGAAAGCGATCCGCGCCCGTCGGGACATCCTCCGCCTGCAAGCCTCCATCTCCGCGGTGGCACTGTGCCCGAAGCCGGTGATCGCCGCGGTCCACGGCTACTGCATCGGCGGTGGCGTCGATCTGATCGCCGCATGCGACATCCGGCTGGCCTCGGCCGATGCGGTCTTCTCGGTGAGAGAGGCCAAGGTGGCGATTGTGGCCGACCTCGGGAGCCTCCAGCGGCTTCCCTCCATCATCGGCGCCGGACATGTGGCCGAACTCGCCTTCACCGGCAAGGACATCAGCGCAGCCCGGGCGAAGGAGATCGGTCTGGTCAACGACGTGGCCGCTGACGCAGAAGGGGTGCAGCAGGCAGCCTTGGCCATGGCGCACGAGATCGCAGCCAACTCCCCCCTGGCCGTGCAGGGCACCAAGGCCGTGTTGGCCTCCAACGAAGGCCGTACGGTGGCCGAGGGCCTGGACTACGTCGCCACGTGGAATGCCGGCATGCTCGGCTCCGAAGATCTGGTCGAGGCCATGAAGGCGTTCATGGAGCGACGGGCACCCACCTTCACCGGGCGCTAGGCGAGACGCTCAGCGTTTCCGGCGCCACCAACGATTTTCGGCGCGCTCTTTTCGTTCATCCTCGGCCCTGACCTCTGCCAGCACACCTGGCGCGACGTCGTTGACGATCTCCTCCACCGAGTTCAAGAACGCCGCCACTTCCGGGCCTCCGCCGCCGGGCTCGTCTTCGAGGGCCGGCTCGACCAGACTTCCGTGGACCCAGCCGACATCGGCCAGCCGGCGATGGTAGGAGGGGCAGTTCTCCGGACAGCGCCAGGGAGCTTCGGGCGCGAGGTCGAGCACGCAAAAGCGGGCCGCCTCGCCCGAAGCGTACGTCCTGCTCTGAAAGTGGGTGCATTCCTCGCGCATCGGCACGTCCCTATGGTGCCACGTCGCCCGGGACGGAGTCGATCAGCCGACCGAACCTTCCATCTGGAGCTCGATCAACCGGCTCCACTCCACCGCGTACTCCATGGGAAGGGTCCGGGTGACCGGCTCGATGAACCCGTTGACGATCATCCCCATGGCCTGGCTCTCCGAGAGACCACGGCTCATCAGGTAGAAGAGCTGGTCGTCGCCGACCTTCGACACGGTGGCCTCGTGGCCGATCCGTGCGTCCCTCTCGCCGACTTCCATGTAGGGCTTGGTCTCCGAGGTCGACTCGTCGTCGAGGAGGAGTGCATCGCAGCGAACGAAGGACTTGGCCCCGGTCGCTCCCGGATCGACGTGCACCTTCCCCCGATAGGTCGTGATGCCGCCGTCCTTGGAGATCGACTTGGAGACGATCGTCGACGACGTCTCGGGCGCGACGTGGAACATTTTGGCCCCGGCATCCTGATGCTGCCCCGCGCCCGCATATGCGACCGAGAGCACCTCGCCCGAGGCCTTCGGTCCCATGAGATAGACCGACGGGTACTTGATCGTCAGGCGCGAGCCGATGTTGCCGTCGATCCACTCGACGTGGGCTTCAGCTTCGCAGCGAGCTCGCTTCGTGACCAGGTTGTACACGTTCGTCGACCAGTTCTGGATGGTCGTGTAGGTGATGCGCGCGCCCTGGAGGGCCACGAGCTCCACGACGGCCGAGTGCAGCGAGTCCGTCGAGTACACCGGTGCCGAGCAGCCCTCGATGTAGTGCACCTGGGAGCCCTCGTCGGCGATGATCAGCGTGCGCTCGAATTGGCCCATGTTCTCTGCGTTGATCCTGAAATACGCCTGCAAGGGCATTTCGACCTTGACGCCGGGTGGGACATAGATGAACGATCCGCCTGACCAAACGGCGGAGTTGAGCGCCGCGAACTTGTTGTCGTTGGGGGGTATCAGCGTCCCGAACCAGCGGCGGACATGCTCGGGGTATTCACGCACGGCCGTGTCCATGTCGCAGAACAGGACGCCCTGGGCCTCCAAGTCGGCGCGATTGCGGTGGAAGACGACCTCACTCTCGTACTGAGCGGTGACGCCGGACAGGTACTTGCGCTCCGCCTCGGGGATGCCCAACTTCTCGTAGGTGTTCTTGATGGCGTCCGGCAGGTCTTCCCAGTCGTCCACCTGCCCGCCCGTAGGCTTGATGTAGTAGTAGATGTCGTTGAAGTCGAGGTCGGGCATGTGTGCGGCGAACCAGGAGGCCATCGGCTTGCGTTCGAAGTACTTCAGCGACTTCAGCCGGAAGTCCCTCATCCACGTCGGTTCGTTCTTCATCTCCGACATTTCCCGCACGATGGACTCGTTCAAGCCCTTCTTGGGCTTGAAGATGTAGTCCTCGGCGTCGCTCCATCCAAGCTGGTAGCGACCGAGATCGAGATCTGTTGTAGCCATAGGGCTCCTGAGCTCACAGGGGAGGTATTTCCCCTATGTAGATAGTAACAACTACCCGGGCCAGCCGAAACGCACAATCTGCCCACCGGCCGTAGCCCCGCCGTGGCAGGCTCCGGACATGGAAACTCCTCCCCTGGCCCCCGAGCGACCCCACACACTCATTGCGTTCGACCACGAGCGGGTCGATCCCTGGTACTGGCTGCGAGAACGGGATAATTCCGAGGTCGTCTCCTACCTGGAGGCCGAGAATTCGTATACCGATGCCGTGCTCGCCCCCCTCGAGGGCCTCCGCACGACCCTCTTCGAGGAGATGAAGGCCCGCATCCTTGAAACGGACATGTCCGTTCCTTCCCGTCGCGGGCCGTGGTGGTACTACGGCCGCACCGAGGAGGGGAAGGACTACGCGATTCACTGCCGGCGACCGGCAAGGGTGGTCGACGAGCTCCCACCGGCCGGAGAACCCGGCGAGGACGAGCAGATCCTCCTCGACGAGAACGTGCTGGCCGAAGGGCACGAGTATTTCGCCTTGGGCACGGCCGCGGTCAGCCCGGATCACACGACGATCGCCTACGGGACCGACAGCAACGGGGACGAGCGTTACGAACTCCGCTTCAAGTCCCTCATTCCCGACGACCCCTCCGACCGGGCGCCCGAGGTCGTGGCCGACACGGGGTACGGACTGGCCTGGTCGAGCCAGTCCGACATTGTCTTCTACACCCGGCTCGATGAGGCGATGCGTCCTTTTCAGCTGTGGCGCCACGAGCTCGGAACCGAACCATCGAGCGACGCGCTGGTGTTCGAAGAGGCGGATCGCCGGTTCTCCCTCGGAACAGGGCGTACCCGGGACGGCGCCTTCGTCCTGCTCGCGGTGCACAGCACGAACACCACCGAATGGCTGGCCATACCGGCCGACGACCCGACGGCCGAGCCCCGTGTCGTACTTCCCCGACGCGAAGGACGCGAATACTCCGTCGATCACGTCCGGGGACAAGGTGGGCGCGGGTGGTTCGTCGTCTTGACCAACGAGGACGCGCGGGACTTTCGGGTGCTCGCTGCAGCCGACGATGTCGTGGGGGGTGAGGGAAAGTGGAGCGAGATCATCCCGCACCGTCCCGGCGTACGCATCGAAGACGTCGACGCGTTCTCCACCGTCCTGGTCCTCAGCGAGCGATCGGAGGCCGAGACGTTCGTCCGGGTCGTGCCCCTGCAGAACGGCAACGACCCGTTGGGCGGAGACCTCCTCTCGACGAGCTGGATCGTCCCCTCGGCCGAAAGCCCCTCATCGTCGTGGTTGGGTCCCAATCCCGAGCCCGACGTGACGTCGCTCAGGTTCGGCCGGACCTCCATGGTGACACCGACGTCGGTCCTGCAGATCGGACTCGACACGAGAGGGGAGACGCTGCTCAAGCAAGAGCCCGTTCTCGGCGCCATTCGATCCGGCCGACTACACGACGCAGCGGATCTGGGCTGAAACCGACGACGGGACGCGCGTGCCGATCTCGCTCGTGCACCGGCGGGGGGTGGCGCTCCCCGCGCCCGTGCCTCCTCTACGGCTACGGCGCCTACGAGATCTCCATCGACCCGACGTTCTCGGTGCACCGGCTCTCGCTGCTCGACCGCGGCATGGTCTTCGCCGTGGCCCACGTCCGGGGCGGCGGCGAGATGGGCCGGGCCTGGTACGAGGACGGACGGATGGAGCACAAGGCCAACACCTTCAGCGATTTCATCGCCTGCGCCAGGCATCTGGTGGCGCAGGGCATCGCCAGGCCGGACGCGCTGGCCGGCCGGGGTGGATCGGCCGGTGGCCTGCTCATCGGCGCCGTGGCGAACGCGGCCCCGGACCTGTTCGCGGCGCTGGTGGCACAGGTCCCCTTCGTCGACGTCCTGACGACGATGCTCGACGCAGACCTCCCCCTCACGGTCGGAGAATGGGAGGAGTGGGGCAACCCTCTGGCGGACGAGACGGCCTACGAGCGGATGCTCTCCTACTCGCCCTACGACAACGTCAGTGGACGCAATCCCGACGGGTCGGTCCGCACCTACCCCCGCCTGCTCGTGACGGCCGGTCTGCAACGATCCCCGCGTCAGCTACTGGGAGCCGGCCAAATGGGTGGCCAAAATCCGATCGTTGTCACCTTCGACCAAGGTCCTGCTCCGCACCGAAATGGGCGCAGGCCATGGTGGGCCATCCGGGCGCTACGACGCATGGAAGGAAGAGGCGCTCGTCTTCGCCTTCCTCCTCGACGCGTTGGGCATGCTTTCGGAGCGGGTCAGCTCGCGGTGACGAAACTGACGGTGAAGGGCGTGTGAAACCCAGAAGGCAGGGCGACAGCACTGCCGTTGACCAACAGTGCCATCACCGTGGGTGCGCCGATCACGACGGTGACCGGGCCCGAGACGGCGAGCGAGTGTTGCTCTCCTGGCGCCAGGGTCTTCTCGAAGAGCGTGGTCCCTGAGGTCGAGTTCGTGACATCGACCCAGCAGAGTCCCGAGGTGGCCGAAAAGGCCAGGGTGTAATTGGTGCCTGCCACGTCGTACGTCGCGCTGCGCCCGGTCGTCGATTGCGGCACCACGACCTGGGGCGAGGAGGTCGACGTCGTGTTCGTCGCCCTTGGGCCGGGGTCGACTCTGGGCAACGTGACGTTCCTGCTGCTCGATCCGCCGTGGTGGCGCGGCTGGGGCGCCACGGTGTGCGATCCCGTCAAGAGGAGCACGACGACCAGGACGATGACGACGGCTACCGCGGTCGCCGGTGCGGCCAGCCGTCGCGGTCGATGGTTGATGGAGCCCATCGCCTTGTCCCGATTCCCCACGGGCTCATGCACGATCGGCGGCTGCGGCCCTGCATCGTCGAACGTCACCGGCGTGTCGGAGCTCGTCACGGGAGGCGGCGGTACGGGCGGTACGGGCGTGGCCTCGGTCACACGGACCGACGCCGACCCCGCCACCCGAATCGCGCTGTCGGGGAACGTCGACTTCGTCCCGAAACCGGACTCGGCGGCGATGCCGGGGACCGCCGGGTGCGCGTTGATGCTCTCGAGCGTGTGAATCGACCGGTGATACCCCTCGACCGAGTGCACGTCGTTGCGGCCCAGTCTCCTGGTGAGCAGGAGCGCAGCGAGCATCACCACCACCACAGCCGCCACGATCGCACCGATGAGCATCACCTCCCATTCAACAGGACGCGGTGCGTCGAAGGAACCGCAGCGAAGAATAAATTCCGAACGCTGCGGCCACCCCTTTCAACACCTGTTGCCGGCGCGGTCTCACTGCCACGCGTTACGTGCGCATCGCGGCCCGGGGCCGCACCCCTTCCGGAATGTCGTCGCGCCGCGGATTGCTCTTGTCGCGATTGGAAAGAACGGGGTCGGTCAGACCCCCAGTCGGCGGCCACCGCAGGGTCGTCCCAGGCCAGGCCGAGCTCGTCGGCCTCGTTGTAGTAGCCGTCGACGAGGTACCAGAGGAGGAGATCGGTCAGGGCGGCGAAGCCATGGGCCACGCCGGGCGGTATGAACAGGCCCTGGTCGACGTCCCCGTCGAGGTCTATGACCTCGGTCGCACCATCGGTGGCGGAGCCCTGACGCAGATCGTGCAGGACGACACGGGCGCGGCCGCGGAGGACGTACCAGTAGTCGGCCTGGTGCAGGTGGTAATGCAAGCCGACCAAGGCGCCGGCCTGCTTCTCGGACCGGTTGCCCTGGATCATCTCCCTGCCCGAGTGGGAACCAGCTGCGCCGGTACGTCTCGACGAAGCGACCTCGCTCATCACCGTGGACGTCCGGTCGAACCAGCACGACGTCGTTGATGGTCGTAGAAGCGATCAGTTCGGGCATCGTGGCACGGTAGCAGCGCCCTGCTTAGGCGACGAAGCGGCCGAACCCGGAACGGTAGAACAACAGCGGCGACCCTTCGCCGATCTCCATTGTCACGACGTGCCCGGTCACCAGCTCGTGATCTCCGCCTTCGTAGATGGCGCCGAGGGTGCACTCCACGACGGCCAGACTACCGGCGATCAGCGGCGCGCCGGTGATCCCGGGGCTCCACTCCACCCCGTCGAACTTGTCGCCGCCCGAGACGGCAAAGGCGCGGCACAGCGCTTCTTGGTGCTCAGCCAGAATGTTGACGCAGAACGCTCCGGCCCGGGCGATGCGGGGCCAACTGGTGGAGCTTTTGGCCGGGGCCAGGATCACCATCGGGGGATCGAGGGAGAGGGCGGAGAACGACTGGCACGAGAAGCCGACCGGCTCGCCCTCCTCGGTGGCCGTGACGATGGTGATGCCGGTGGCGAAATGGCCGAGTACTTCGCGAAACCGGGCCTGGTCGAGGCCCGACATCTACGCCCGGCCCGAGGTCGATGGACTGCGACTCGCGCGCCATGGAGACGTCGTCGATGGCCTTGGCCTCGGGAAGACGCCGAGCCTGGGTCAGGATGCGATCCAGATCGTGATCATCATGTGCTGGGTCGTGGTGGGTGAGCACGAGCCTCTTCGCGCGCGACTCCGCCGCCACATGCACGGCGAACGCCGCGGTCGAATGACCCCAATCGGCTTTCGTCGAGAACTCGTCCTCGGTGTACTGGCCGTCGTGGAGCAACAGGTCCACATCGTGGCAAAGCTCGAGGACGGCGTCGGAGATGGTGCGGCGGTCGAGTGGCGCCTGATGGTCGGGCAGGTACGCGATGGTCCGGCCCTCGGCTTCGATGCGGTAGCCCAGGGTGATGCCGCTGTGCGGGATCGAACGGGCCATCACCTTGGCCGACCCGATGGAGAAGTCCTCGTCCCGGGTGTCGACCATGACCATCTCGCCCCGGAACTCATCCATGTGGATCGGGAATACCGGCGGTTGCACCGCCGCGTGGAGGGCGTCCTTGAGGGTCCCTTGCGCCTGAGCCGGACCATGGACCGTGAGCCGGGTCCCGGGGTCCTGCAGGGGGCCGAAGAACGGCAGACCGAGAATGTGGTCGAAGTGGAGGTGGGTCAAGAGGGCGGTCGCCTGCAAGGGCGCGCCCGATGCTGCGCGTGTCCGCAAGGAGCACGTCGCCGAGCGCTCGAAGCCCGGTGCCGAGGTCGACGATCAAGGGCTCGTCCCCTTCGATCTCGATCAGGAGGCACGAGGTGTTCCCCCCATATCGCCGGTAGCGATCCCCCGAGCACGGACAGGACCCCCGGACGCCGTAGAACGTCACGATCACGTCGCCGACGATACCCGTGCTTTGGACGATGCATGAGCGCTCGTCGAAGAACACCAGGTGAGAGCGACTGCTCAGTGCAGGCGGAGCTGCGGAGGGCGACCCGTCGACCACTCGGCGAAACCCTCGGCCACGAGGGCATCGGCGATCCTCTCGGCCCGGGGACGATCGTCCGACCAACCGCAGGCTGCTGGCAACATCTCCCGGCGACGCCACCCTGGCGCAGGGCGTGGACGAGACGTCCCCGGCCTTGCTCGGTCCGAGCCGGCGAACTGCGACTGGGGCCGCACCGAGGGGCTGGCCCGCCACGGGTCGGGATCGGTCAGGCCCTCGACGCCTCCAGCGGCACTGGCGACGGAGGGGACACACGCCGCACGCCGGCCGGGTCGCGGTGCAGACCGTGGCGCCGAGGTCGAACATGGCTTGGTTGAATTCCCAGGAGCGTCCGGCCGGCAACAGGCGGTCGGCCAACCTCTGCGCCTCGGTCGACGGTCAGTCCGGTCCCGGCGACGCAGCCGCGCCAGAATGCGAGCCACATTGGTGTCGACGGGGGCCACATCGAGCTCGAAGGCGAAGGACTGGACGGCACGGGCCGTGTAGGGACCCACGCCGGCGCAGCGCGCGCAGGGCTCGCTCGTCCTCGGGGAGCTGACCTCCGTGCTCGTCCGCGACCGTCACGGCCGCCCGGTGCAGGTTGAGTGCGCGGCGGTTGTAGCCCAGTCCCGACCAGAGGCGCACGACGTCGCCCGGACCGGGCTCGGGCGCAATGCCCCGGCGTGGGGAATGCCGCGAGAAACGACTCGTAGTACCCGATGACACGGTCGACCTGAGTCTGTTGGAGCATCACTTCACTGACCAGGATCGCGCCACGGATCACGCGTGGCCCGCCATGGCAGATCACGTCGATGTGCGGCACCCCACTCGAGCACCCGGCGCTGGAACCGCCGGACCCGTGCGGCCGAGAGCGGCTCAGTCCCAGACGTCGTCGTCGTAGGGACGGCGGCGCGTCGGGCGCGTGCGCCTTCTTCCACACCATGAGCTTGCGGCGGAAGTAGCAGACTTCTTCGCCTCGCTGATTGAAGGCCTTCGTCTCCACCGCCACGATGCCCCGATCGTCCTTGGACTTCGACGGCGTTGCTTCGAGCACACGCGTCTCGGCGTAGATGGTGTCGCCATGAAACGTCGGCGAACGATGGAGGAGCGATTCGACCTCGAGATTGGCGATGCACGATCCGCTCACATCGGGCACGCTCATGCCGAGAGCCAACGAGTAGACCAGGTTGCCGACCACCACGTTCTTGCCCTGCACCGTTTCGTGCTCGGCGAACCACGCGTTGGTGTGCAACGGGTGATGGTTCATGGTGATCATGCAGAACAGGTGGTCGTCGGCCTCGGTGATCGTCTTGCCGGGCCAATGCCGGTAGACGTCCCCTGGAACGAAGTCCTCGAGATAGCGACCGAACGGCCGGTCGTAGATCGTCATGCTCGGTCTATTCCGCCACACCCAGGCGGGGCCGGGTGGTGAAGCCCAACGAAGCCCCGGGGAGGGACTCGCCGTCGATCGTCAATCGCCAGGCGAACCGGGTCGCGGGCGCCAGAGGGATCGGTCCCAGGTTCACGGCGAGTGCGACGTCGATCGGCGAACCCTCGGGGATCTCCGGCGGCTGGCTCACGGTGAACTCGCCGCGCACCTCGACCGGCTGGGTGCCGTCAGGCGTCTCCATGAGCACCGGTTGCCCGTCAGCGTCCTCCAAGAAGAGCTCCCAGTGATGCGACGTCTCGGCTTCGTGCCAGTCGACATCGATCTTCAGGGCGACGGCCGAAGGCACGGGATCCGGCCCGGTCATGCTCCACCCCCCACCGAGGATGTAGAGCTTTCCGTCAGACACTTGGGCGGCGTCGCAGAGCAACATGGTTACCTTCACGAACTGGAGGATATAGGCCGGGCGGGACGGAGAATCCGGACCCCGAAGACCCACCGTAGAGTGCACGGTCATGAACGAGTGCCGCCCCGGCTCCGGATTTCGATCGTGAGTGAGCTCACGGGCCTCCGCGACGACGTGTACCGGCGGCCGCTGGCCACCGCATTGGAGCGTCTCGGCCTGGGGCCGGGCTGGCGCTGCCTCGACGTGGGAGCCGGTGGTGGCGACGTCTCGGTCGCCCTGGCCGAAATGGTGGGGCGTGAGGGTCGTGTCTACGCCGTGGACAGTGATCCCCTTGCCCGCGACGAGGTGGCCCGCACGGCAGCGGCCCACACGCCAGGTCATCGCGCTCACCCAGGCGGGAGAGGACCTGATCCTCCCCGAACAGGTCGATCTGGCGTTCTGCCGCTTCTTGCTCCTCCACGTCCACGACCCCTCGGTGGTCGTGCGGCGTATGGCGGCCGTCGTGCGGCCCGGAGGATGGGTGGTCGTGCAGGAGCCGATCACATCCGCCGGACGCATTGCCGGCTCACCACTGTCCATGCCCGATGCCCGCCACGCCGACATCGGCGCCTTCCTCCCCTCCCTGGTCCGCGACGCCGGCCTCGACGTCATCGACGCCTGGGCCGAGGCGCCGGCGGGCGTGGGCGAGGGGCCGGTGGCCCGCTACCTCGAGTCGTTGACCGGAGTCGACCCCGAGGACGACCCCGTGGTGCTCCCACCTCTGGTCACTGTCATCGGGCGCCGCCGTCCATCGGGGATCAGGCCGCAAACCAGTAGGGTCGGATGCCGTGACGCAGCCGAGCTGCACCCAGCCTTGACGCGGCTCGCCGACGCCGTCGAAGTGGCCCAGCGTCTGGTCGATGCGGGTTGTGCCGCGGTGCGTGCCGGCGGCGGTGTCGACGCGCAATCAGGTCGTGGCCTACGACGTGGCGCACGCCGCGGCGGCCGTCGCCACGGCTCGCGCCGCGCTCGCCTACGGCGCCCTGGGGGAGACCGAAGCGCGCCTCGCCACGGCCTTTGTCGCCGATGTCCTGGCCGATCTGGTCGGTCGCGTGGCGGGCAGAGAAGCGGCATGGGGGACGCAGAGTCGACTGGATCGCGCCGGCGGCCGACTTCTTGGCCGGCGGGCCGCGACCCGGCCGCCTTGGCCGCGCTGGCCAACGTCGAGGGTCCGCGGCATCTCGGGAGCGACTTCGAGCTCGTCCGCGAGACGTTCCACCGCTTCGCCGAGGACAAGGTGCGCCCCCATGCCGAGCACGTCCACCGCACCAACGGCGATATCCCCGAAGAGATCATCAGCGGCCTGGCCGAGCTCGGCGGGTTCGGGCTCTCGGTCCCCGAGGAGTACGACGGCTTCGCCACCGGCGGCGAGAGCGACTACCTGGGGATGGTGGTCGCCACCGAGGAGTTGAGCTGGGGCTCGCTCGGTATCGGCGGGTCGCTGATCACGCGTCCCGAGATCCTCACGCGAGCCCTCGTGTACGGCGGCACCGAAGCGCAGAAGAAGCAGTGGCTCCCCAAATTGGCCTCGGCCGAAGTGCTCGCCGCGGTGGCGGTGACCGAACCCGACTTCGGCTCCGATGTGGCCGGCATCGTGACGTCGGCCACGCCGGCCGAGGGGGGCTGGCTCATCAACGGCGTCAAGACGTGGTGCACCTTCGCCGCCCGGGCCGACGTGCTGATGTTGCTGGCCCGCACCGATCCGGACCGTTCCCTGTCGCACCGGGGACTCTCGATGTTCATCGTCGAGAAGCCCCAGGGCGACGGGCACGGCTTCGTCTTCGCCCAGGACGACGGGGCGCGGCCGGCGGGCAGCGGCCGGGACGACTCGAAGGACGCCCGATCGACACCCTCGGCTACCGGGGGATGCACTCCTACGAGCTCTCCTTCGAGGACTGGTTCGTGCCCGATGCCAACCTGGTCGGTGGCCCCGACGGCCTCGGGAAGGGGTTCTATCTGCAGATGCAGGGGTTCGAGAACGGGCGGCTCCAGACAGCGGCACGTGCCCTGGGCGTCATGCAGGCGGCCTACGAAGCGGCGGCGTCCTACGCCGCCAATCGGAAGGTCTTCGGATCGCCCATCGGCGACTACCAGCTCACCCAGGCCAAGCTGGGCCGCATGGCGGTGATCATCGCAGGCCACCCGGCAATCCTCGTATCACGTGGCGCGTCTGATGGCCCAAGGTGACGGCGCGCTGGAGGCTTCCATGATCAAGGCGTACGTCTGCCGGGCCGCGGAATGGGTCACCCGCGAAGCCATGCAGATCCACGGAGGGATGGGCTATGCCGAAGAGTTCCCGGTCAGTCGCTACTTCGTGGACGCCCGGGTGTTGTCGATCTTCGAGGGTGCCGACGAGACATTGGCCCTCAAGGTGATCGCCCGCCGGCTGATGGGCTGACCGGGTCAGTCGGCGCTGCGGCTCAACCCGGCCCGTTCGCCGCGGCTGACGAACTTGATGGCCATCTTTCGACTGGCTTCGTCGATCATCTCATCACCGAACATGACCGCCCCTTTGCGGTCGCCCTCGGTGGCCTGGCGGTACGCGTCGAGAATGTCGAAGGCCCGGTCGAACTGCTCCTGGGTGGGCGAGAAGACCTCGTTGAGCACGCCTGCCTGGTCGGGAGTGAGCGCCCATTTGCCGTCGTAGCCGAGCATGCGGGTGCGCAGCGAGTACTGCCGGAGCGCGTCGAGCTCGCGCACCTTGAGGAACGGGCCGTCGATGACCTGGAGCCCGTTGGCGCGCCCTGCCATCAAGATCCGGCTGAAGACGTAGTTGAAGTGGTCGCCCGGGTACTCGGGGATCTCGATCCCGCCCGTGAGCACCGGCATCTCGATGCTGGCAGCGAAGTCGGCCGGGCCCGAAGATGATCGCCTCGAGTCGAGGGGAGGCGGCACAGATCTCGTCGACATTGACGAGGCCACGCGCCGTCTCGATCTGCGCCTCGATCCCGATGTGGCCCACCGGCAGTCCCGACTTCTTCTCCACCTGGGTCAACAAGAGATCCAGCGCCACCACTTCGGCCGCCGACTGCACTTTGGGCAGCATGAGCTCGTCCAACCGCTCACCTGCGTTCCCCACCACTTCGATGACGTCCCCGTAGGTCCATTCCGTGTCCCACGCGTTCACCCGGACGCAGAGCACTCGCTCGTCCCAGGGAAGGTTCTTGATGGCATCGACCACCTTGGGTCGGGCACCCTCTTTCTCGAGCGGGGCCACAGCGTCCTCGAGGTCGAGGAAGGTCATGTCGGCCGGGACCGTCGGCGCTTTGGCCAGGAACTTCTCATTCGATCCAGGGGTCGAGAGGCAGGAGCGGCGCGGCAGATCGCGAGAGCGTGCGGACATGACCAAATGGTAACAAACCCCCTCCGGGGGCGGCCCGGCGGTGGATCAGGCCGCTAGCCCAGGTGGGTGCGGAAGAACGCCAGGCTGCGTTCCCACAGCGCCTTCGACGCCTCGGCGTCGTACACCTCGGGGCGGGCGTCGTTGAAGAAGGCGTGATCGGTACCCGGGTAAACGATGATCTCGGCCTCCTTGCCCAACGCCCGCAGCTGCTCCCCCAGGGCTTCGGCAGCAGCGGGCGTGAAGAAGCTGTCCTCGCTGGCATAGTGCCCCAACACGGCGGCCGAGAGCGCCGAGTAATCGGGCTGCGCATCGGGCCAGGGGATGACGCCGTAACACGGCACCACGGCACTGACCGCGTCCGGTCGCTGGGTGGCCAGGACCAGCGCCAACCCGCCTCCCATGCAGAACCCGATGACACCGATGTGGGGGGCCCGGGTCTGACGGATCAGTTCGTCCACGGCGCCGCTCATGTCGCGGGCGGCCTGATCCATCTTCAGCGCCATCATCTCCTTGGCCGCCTCATCGGGCTCCGCCACCGTCATCCCGTGGTACAGGTCCGGCGCCAACGCCACGAATCCTGCCTCGGCGAAGCGATCGCAGACGTCGCGGATGTGGTCGACGAGACCCCACCACTCCTGGATCACGATGACACCGGGGCCACTGCCGCCCGCCGGTTTGGCCAGGTAGCCCACAGCGGTCGATCCATTGCTCGGGAATTCGATCATCTCGCCCATGGGGCGACCGTAGCCTCGCCGGACCCCCCTTGGAAGGGCAACAGCTTCATCAACTTTCAATACTTCTCGCCCTGTACCCCGTGACCAGCTATTTCCTACCTGTGGTAGGAAGCGAAATGGCCGTTTCGGAGCGGACGTGTTTGAAACTCGCCAAGCGGGGCAGTAAGAATGTCCCCCATAGTGACTGACGTAGAGCGGCCTCGGAGCCACTCCACGCCCCGGTCAGCTCGGAGCGCTCGGGTGCTCCGGCGGGCGATGTTGCCCGTTATGACCATTGTCACAGTGCTCCCTGGCACTGTGTTCCTTGCTACGCGCCCGGCCGCCGGAGACTCCATCTCCAGCGCGAAAGCCGAGGCCGCCATCATCGAGTCACAACTGACGTCAGCACAGAACAAGATGTCCGCGTTGAGCCAGCAGTACGACGCCGCCGCGTACCGGCTCGGACAGATCAACGCCAACATCGCGACCACCAAGTCGTCGATCGCCGCTGACCAGAAGCAAGTGTCGGCGGATCGCGCCCGCCTCTCGAAGGCCGCCATCGCCAACTACGTCTCCGACGGCGCCGCGTCGAGCAACAACCCGATCTTCAGCGGCAACGAGAAGACCGTCGGGGCCGCCAATGAGTACAACCAGATCGCGGAGGGTGACATCAATCTGGCCGTGGCCAACCTGCATACCGCCGAGAACACGCTCAACGCCCAACAGGCGCAACTCGAAAGTCAGCAGGGACAGGCCCAACAGGCGGTCGCCACCGAGGAGGCCGCCGTCAGACAGAACGCCCAGGAAATTCAGACCCAGAAGAGCGCCCTGGCCCAGGAGAACGGCAAGATCGCGTCGCTGATACAGCAACAGCAGCAGGCAGAGGCGGCCGCTGCAGCGGCCCAGGTCGCACGTGCCCGACTCGCCGCGGAACAGACCAAGGCAACGGCCGTCATACGAACGAGCACGTCGCCGGGGCTCGGCAACTTCGCCGCACCGCCGACCGCCGCTGGCGGGCTCGGAGCGGTGCAGGCCGCCGAGAGCCAAGAGGGCGTTCCTTACGTCTGGGGTGCCGAGTCCCCGAGAGGAACGGCGCATCCGGGATTCGACTGTTCGGGCCTCACGGCCTACGCCTGGAGTCAAGTGGGCGTCCAACTTCCCCATTACTCGGGCGGCCAGATGGGTGATTCGACCCCCGTGCCGCTCAGCGACCTGCAGCCGGGCGATCTGCTCTTCTATGGCCCCGGGGGCTCCGAGCACGTCGCCATGTACGTCGGTCCCGGCCAGATGATCGAAGCTCCCGAAACCGGACAGGTTGTCCATATCACGGGCCTGCGGCTCGGTGGCGGCTTCGCCGGCGCCGGCCGTCCCTGACGGCACCCGCGCGCGCCGCTTCGTTTCGCTGTCGTAACCTCGCGGCGGGCAAGCCATGAAACCGATCCCTGTCGATTTCCACATCGGGCCGATCCAGGTGCACACCTACGGCATCGGCCTCGCCCTCACGTTCTGGTTCGCCTTCACCTACTTCGAACGTCGGCTCAGGAAGAACGGCTACCGCACCGAATGGTTCGTCGGCGTCTTCCTGTGGGTCACCCTGGCGGCCGTCGTCGGCGCCCGTGCACTCCACGTGCTGTCGAACCTGCACTACTACGACAACAATCCGGGCCAGGTGCTGGCCATCTGGCACGGGGGGCTCTCCTCGTTCGGGGGGCTCCTCTTTGCCGTGCCGACCGGCCTCGTGCTGACCCGCAAGCGCTGTCCGGAATTGCCGATCGGCCGAGCCCTCGACCTCATCGCTCCCGTCCTCATGGCCGCATGGGCCATGGGTCGGCTGCTCGGGCCACAGCTCATGGTGGCGGGCGGCGGTCACCCGACCCACCAGTGGTTCGGCATGTACTACGCCGGGCAGCACGGCAGGCGCCTCCCGGTTCCGCTCTTCCAGGCCGCCGAGGACTTCGCGGTCTACATCGTGCTGATCCTCATCGAACGACGCCTGAACCGATGGCCCGACGGATCGGTCCGCACCGGATATCCGGCGGGCACGGTCATCGGCGCAGCCATGATGCTGTGGGGCATCGAACGCGCCCTGGACGAGCACCTGTGGCTCGGCGAAGACGGCCGTCTCGGCTCACTCCTCGTCCAGATCGCGGGGATCCTTCTGGTTGTCGGAGGCGCCATCGTGCTGCTCCGCACCCGCAAGCGCTGGGAGGAGTGGCGACGGACCCATCGCGCCCCGGGTGACATACCGCTGACCGCCCACGATGCTCCTTCCGTCGGCACGACAGCGGCCGGCGAGCGGGCTTCCGTCCCAACGGTGCCCACCCAGTTGCTCTGAGACCGTGCGTCGAGCCGGTCCGGTGCACCCGACGTGCGCGCGCGGCGTAGTCTGGGAAGACCGAAGGACCGTCCCGCTCATCTCGGGCCTGTTGCCGTCCTTCCGGCTCGGACTCGACCCGAGTCGGGCTCGGCGATGGATCGGAGGATCAAAATGGCCTCAGCCGAGTCATCACTCGTTGGCGCACAACTCGACGAGCATCACGCTCCGGAGACGAACGGGCGGATGTCGGTCTGCAGGAGATGCGGTGCCTTGACCGACAGCCCGATGGGCTTGCAGCACGTCCCGCATCCGAGTCAGGTCACCCGCTCCAACCAGTGGCTGGTCGCGCAGTCACGGTTGTTGCACATCGAGAGACTGCGCGAGCTCCGGGCGCAATAAGCGTCAGCCGTCGGCGTTCTCGGCGATGTTCGCGGCGAACTCCGAATCGATCACCGGGTCGTCGGTCGCGTTGGCGTTGGTCGTGACGATGTCGAGCATGCGACCGGGTCGCACCTCGATGAAGAGCCCCTTGGCCTCGGCCGTGACGGCGCCCTCGTGGTAGATGGCGGCCCAGGTATGCACCTTGCGGCCTTCGCTCTTCACGAAGCGGGCCACCAGATCCAGCTGCGTCAGCAACGGCGTGGGCTTGCGGTACCGCACCGTCAGGGTCCCCGTCATCGACGGCTTTTCGGCGATGACGTTGGCCGCCCCCATCAACTCGTCGAAGAGCTCGGCGATGACGCCGCCATGGACGCACGTCGGTGGCCCCTCGTACTGGTAGTCGAAGGTGACGCGGCCGTGAATTTCGGGCTGGCCGTCCTGATCCTGCCCGAGCCATACCTCGACGGGGGGCGCGATCGGATTGGCGTAGCCGATGATGGGACTGCTCGGGAAGAAGTCCTGCGGGTGCCCGGCGAGGTCGGGCTGCAATCGGGCGCGCCGTGAGACGTTCGCGCTGATCTCCAGTCCCTCCGCGATCCGCTCGAGGTGCTCGGATGCCCGTTCCACCTCTTCATCGGGGATGGGGTGACCCACCGCGACGCCGCTGATTCGCCGGATGGCGGCGGCGAGTCGATTGAGCGGCTCGTCCCCGGTCGAGGTCGGGTCGCCGAGTCGGCGGGAGGCATCGTGTGCGGGTGGTGGCAGCGATCGGCTCATTCTCTGGCGAAGGTGGGTGGTCCGGTCAACGCCCCTGGTTGACCGCTGGTGGTGCTCAGAGCCGCTCGATGATCGTCCCGGTGGCCAGGGCGCCACCACAGCACATGGAAACCAGGCCGTAGGTGGCGTCACGTCGTTCCAACTCGTGCAGGATCGTCGTGATCAGACGGCTGCCGGTGGCCCCGACCGGGTGTCCCAGGGCGATTGCGCCCCCGTTGACGTTCACTTTGTCCATGTCCGCGCCGTGCACCTTGGCCCAACTCATGACGACGGATGCGAAGGCCTCGTTGACCTCGAAGAGGTCGATGTCGGCCATCGTCATCCCCGCCTTTTCGAGAACCTTCGCCGTGGCGGAAATCGGCCCGTCGAGGTGGTAGTAGGGATCCGAACCGACGAGCACCTGCGCCACCACGCGGGCCCGGGGGCGCAGACCTTCTGCCTTGGCCCTCTCTTCCGACATCCACAGCACCGCGGCCGCGCCGTCGGAGATCTGCGACGAGTTCCCGGCGTGGTGCATGCCGGAGGGCAGGACCGGCTTGAGCTTGGCCAGCCCCTCGGCCGTGGTCTCCCGGGGCCCCTGGTCCTTGCTGATCACCTGCTGCTCGCCCGCGTGCTCGCCCCAGGGTCCCTCCTCGCCCACGATCGGCGCTTCGACGGACACGATCTCTCGGGCGAATCGATCCTCGGCCACCGCTGCCGCCGCCCTCTGTTGCGAGGCCAGTCCGAGAAAATCCACGTCCTCACGGGTGATCCCGTACTTCTCAGAAATCCGCTCCGCCGCGGTGAATTGGTCGGGCATGTCGTAGGGCAGGTCAGAGGGGATCGACCGACCGACGCCCTTTCCGGTATTGGCGCCCAGGGGAATCCGGCTCATCGCCTCCACGCCGCAGGCGATGCCCACGTCGATGGCATCGGCCGCGACGAGGTTGTTGACGAAGTGATTGGACTGTTGGGAGGAACCGCACTGGCAGTCGATGGTCGTCGCCGCCACCTCGTAGGGGAGGCCGCTGAGCAGCCACGCCGTGCGGGTCACGTTGAAGGCCTGCTCACCGACCTGGGTGACGACTCCGCCGACAACCTGCTCGACCAGGGAGGGATCGATCCCCGCTCGCTTGACCACTTCCACCTGCACCGCACCGAGCAGGTCGGCGGGCCGCATCCCCGAAAGCCACCCGTTGCGCTTTCCGATCGGCGTGCGGACCGCTTCGATGATGACCGGCTTCCCCATGATGGACGTCCTTCCTCCTGCCTACCCGGCACCGGGCCGGCTATCCGTAGCGCCCCGGTAGAACCTGTTCCAACGTATCGTCTCAAACGCCACCCGGGGCCAACAGCGCCCTGCTCACGCTAGGGACGGCGCGGTGAGAGGGCAAAACGAGAAGGAGCCTTCACGCCTTCTTGAGCAGCTCGCGAGCGATGACCACGCGCTGGACCTGGTTGGTCCCCTCATAGATCTGCGTGACCTTGGCATCGCGGAGAAAGCGCTCCACGGGGAAATCCTTGGTATAGCCGTAGCCGCCCAGGAGCTGGACCGCATCGATCGTGACCGACATGGACGTATCGGATGCGAAGGCCTTGGCCATGGCGCCGAACAGTGTCAGCTCACCGGTCGGATCGTCGTCGACCATTGCACAGGCACGGTAGATCAATGCCCGCGCCGCCTCATTGCGCATCGCCATGTCGGCCAGCATGAATCGCAGGCCCTGCAAGTCGGCGATGGGGGCGCCGAATGCGTGCCGTTGCTTCATGTAGGAAGCCGAGTAGTCGATCGCGCCCTGTGCGATGCCGACCGCCTGGGCACCGATGGTGGGTCGGCTCCGGTCCAACGTGTGCATGGCGATGGTGAAGCCTTGCCCTTCCTCCCCGATGCGGTGCGTCGACGGTACCCGCACCTCGTTGAGGACGACCTCGCCCGTGGGGCTGCCGCGCATACCCAACTTGTCCTCGTGCTTTGCGATGGTGATACCCCAGTCCCGCTCGACCAGGAAGCACGAGATACCCCGCCCACCGGCATTCGGGTCGGTCTTGGCAAAGACGATGTACACGTCGGAGATCCCGGCGTTGGTGATCCAGTACTTTGAGCCCGTCAAAATGTAATCGTCGCCGTCGCGCACGGCCCGGGACCGCATGGACGCGACGTCACTGCCGGCATCGGCCTCCGACAGGCAATAGCTGGCCTGGATTTCGCCGGCTGCCACCCGCGGCAGATATTGCTGCTTCAGGTCTTCGGAGCCCCAGTTCATCACGGGCAGCATGCCCAGCTTGGAGATGAGGATGGTCAGCGACGTGGAGGCGCAGACCCGGGCGAGCTCCTCGGCAACGATGGCCTGGGTCACCATGTCCGCGCCCGGCACCCCCGTAGGCCTCGGGAATCCCGAGCGAGGGAAGCTCCATCTCCACGCAGGCGGCAAACGACTTCCACGGAAACACCGCGTCGCGGTCGACTTCGGCCGCATGGGGGGCGATCCGCTCCTCCGCGAACTGGCGCAGGGTGTCACGAAACTGTCGTTGCTCATCGGTCAGGGCAAAGGTCGAGTTCTTCACCCTTTCATTCTCGCAGAGCTGATCGGGTCCTCCCGCGGCTGCCTTCCTGCGTTCGTGGGCGCTGGATCAGGCTGTGGTGGCCGGCTCGGCGGCGTTCGCAGGGACGGCTCCCGGGGACCGGAGCCTGGCCTGGGCTTCGGCGGGGGTGAGCCGGAGGCTCTCCTCGGGGATGGCGTCGACGAGGGCGACGTTGGGCCACATAGTCGTGGGACACCGAGGAGAAGACCCGTCGTCGGACGGCGACCAGATCACCGGGGGGATTGTCGACCAGGAATCCCCAGAGCGCGAGCGCCACCTGGAGGTCGTAGATGCTGGGCCCCCGGCCGTAGAGCGCGGCCCGGCGAGCGGCGATCAGCGCGCAGCCGAGAAGCACGTCATGCTCGGTCTCCCCTTCCGTCAGCTTCAGGTCGTGGGCGAAGCGCCCGGCCAACCGCAGGGCGAACCCGGCGTCGGGGCCCGGCGTGCCCACGCTGGGTCCCGCGGGTGCCCTGGGGGTTCTGAGCTCAGCGGGGCGGCTGGTCGTCCACGCCTCGGGCACGTGAAGGTGGCGGGCCGGCCGCACCTGGTCCGCCTCGGTGATGGGGACAAAGGTCGGCTGGGTCATAGGCGGGCAGGCTACTCGGGGTCAGGCCCCGTGAACGAGCCCGAAGACGACCGAGTCGTACAGCGCCTGCCAGCTGGCTTCGATGATGTTCTCCGAGACCCCGATGGTGGTCCAGACCGTCTCGCCGTCAGTGGTGTCCACCAGGACGCGGGTGACCGCCCCCGTGCCCTTGCCCGTGTCGAGCACCCGTACCCGGTAGTCGGTCAGGTGGATGGTCGAAAGGACGGGGAACTTGGGCCCGATGGCGCCCCGCAATGCGGCGTCGAGGGCGTTCACCGGACCGTTTCCTTCGGCGGTGGCGACGATCCGTTCGCCCACCGACATGCACCTTGACCGTGGCTTCGGTCGTCACGCCGAAGGGGGCACTCGTGGTCCCTTCGGCGCTCTCCCCGTGGTCGGTGATGATCCGGAAGGACTCGACGGTGAAGAAGTCCGACGTCCAACCGGTCGCCCGTCGCAGCAGCAGCTCGAGCGACCCGTCTGCCACCTCGAAGTGATAGCCCTCGTGCTCCAGCCGCTTGAGCTCGTCGAGGACGCGACCGAGTACCTCGCCGTCCAGCGTCAAGCCCGAGCTCGGCCGCCTTCATGGCCAGCGTCGAGCGCCCCGCCATCTCCGAGACCACGACGCGGGTGCCGTTCCCGACCGAGCTCGGAACGACGTGCTCGTAGAGGTCGGCGCTGCGGGCCACGGCACTGGCGTGCAGGCCGCCCTTGTGGGCGAAGACCGAGTTGCCGACGAAGGCCTGCTGGGGATTCGGCGCGATGTTCACCAGTTCCGCGATGTGGTGGGACACCGGCGTCAGTCGCTCGAGGCGGTCGGCGGGGATCGTCCGGATGTGCAGCTTGAGCGAGAGGTTGGGGATCGCGGCGGAGAGGTCGGTATTGCCGGCCCGTTCCCCGTAGCCGTTGATGCACCCCTGGACCTGCGTCACACCGGCCTGGACGGCGACCAACGAATTGGCCACCGCACACCCGGCGTCGTTGTGGCAGTGGATACCGAGCTGGGCGCTGGTGCGGGCGCGGACGTCGGCCACCGCCCGCCCGACCGTGTCGGGCAACGACCCGCCGTTGGTGTCGCAGAGGACGAGCGCCTCGGCCCCCTCCTCCTCGGCTGCCGCCAAGACGGAGAGCGCGAAGTCCGGGTTGTTGCCGGTACCCGTCGAAGAAGTGCTCGGCGTCGAGGAAGACGCGCAGGTCGTGGGCGACGAGGTAGCGCACCGAGTCACGCACCATGGCGACGGCCTCGTCGAGCGAGGTGCGCAGCGCTTCGACGACGTGACGGTCCCACGTCTTGGCCACGATGCAGGCGACGGGCGCCCCGGCTTCGATGAGGTTGGCCAGGACGGCGTCATCCTCGGGTTTCACCCCGGCGCGGCGCGTCGAGCCGAAGGCGACCAGTGTCGCCGTGGAGAGCTTGAGCTCCTGGCGGGCCCGGGCGAAGAACTCGATGTCCTTGGGGTTGGCCCCGGGCCATCCGCCCTCGATGAAGGTGACCCCCAGATGGTCGAGCTGCTCGGCCACCCGGAGCTTGTCGGCCACGGTGAGGGAAAGCCCCTCTTGCTGGCTCCCGTCGCGCAGGATCGTGTCGAAGATGTCGACCGACTCCGGCAGCTCCGGCACCTCGTAGTCGTGGGCCAGATGCGAGTGACCGTGGGAGGCACCGTGCGTGTGGGTATGGGCCCCCTCGGGGCCGTGGGTATGGGGGCCCCCTCGGGGCCGTGGGTATGACCCTCAGTCGACATGGTCCAGCCAGTTCTTGTAGCGATCGACCTCGCCGCGCACGGTGGCGAAGTAGGTCTGCTGCACCTCGACGGTGATCGGCCCCGGCTTCCCGTTGCCCACCTCGCGGTCGTCGACGGCGCGGATGGGCACGACTTCGGCGGCGGTCCCCGTGAGGAACGCCTCGTCGGCCAGGTAGAGGTCGGTGCGGATGATCTGCTCGTGGCGCACCTCGATGCCGAGGTCGGCCGCAATGGTCTCGACCGAGCTCTGGGTGATGCCGTCGAGTGCGCCGGCGTCCGACGTCGGCGGGGTCAGCAGCACGCCGTCACGCACGATGAAGATGTTCTCGCCCGTGCACTCGCTCACGTCCCATTGGGCGCGAGCAGGATGGCCTCGTCGTACCCGGCCTTGATCGCCTCCACCTTGGCCAGCGAGGAGTTGACGTACATTCCCGTGCCCTTGGCCGCGGTGGGGACGGCGTTGGGATCGTGACGCCGCCATGAGCTCACCTTGCACGTCACACCGTTGGCCACGCCTTCGTCGCCCAGATAGGTGCCCCATGGCCAGGCCGCGATGGACACGTTCGTCGGGCAGGGCAACGGGTTCAGTCCCATTTCGCCGTAGCCGAGGTAGACGAGCGGGCGCAGGTAGCAGCCGTCGGTGAGCCCGTTGACCCGGACGACCTCGCGGGTGGCCTCCACGATCTCGTCGACCGTGAAGGGGATGTCGATCATGAACACCTTGGCCGAGGCGAACAGCCGGCGAATGTGGTCGCCCAGACGGAACACGGCCACCCCGCTCGAGGTCGGGTAGGCCCGGATCCCCTCGAACACACCGGAGCCGTAGTGCATGGTGTGGGTGAGCACGTGCACCTTGGCGTCGGCCCAGTCGACGAGCTCGCCGTCCATCCAGATCTTCTCGGTCGGGGTAATGGGCATTCTCAGAGCCTTTCTGCAATGGCGTCGCCCACGGCCGTCGTGGACAGTTGTGCGGATGATGTGGCGGACATGGCGTCGGACTGCTCCGACAGCGCCTTGAGGATTCGCTGCGCCGCGTCGTTCTCGCCGAGATGCTCGAGCATGAGGGCGGCGGAGTGGATGGCGGCCAACGGGTTGGCGATTCCCTGGCCGGCGATGTCGTGGGCAGCGCCGTGCACGGGCTCGAAGAGCGACGGTCCCGTTCGATCCGGGTTGAGGTTGGCGGAGGCGGCAAAGCCGATGCCCCCACTGACCGCCCCGGCCAGGTCGGTCAGAATGTCCCCGAAGAGGTTGTCGGTGACGATGACGTCGTAGCGGCCGGGCTGCTCCACCAGGTAGATGCAGGCGGCATCGACGTGGTTGTAGTCCCACGTGATCTCGGGAAACTCGGGCGAAACCTCGGTCACGGTGCGATGCCACAGATCGCCGGCGAAGGTGAGCACGTTCGTCTTGTGCACCAGCGTCAGGTGGCGCCGCGGGCGTTGCGCCGCCAGCTCGAAGGCGAAGCGCACACACCGCTCGACGCCCATGCGGGTGTTCACCGAGCCCTGGGTGGCCACCTCGGCCGGTGTCCCCTTGCGCAGGAACCCGCCCTCTCCCGCATAGGTCCCCTCGGTGTTCTCGCGGATGACGACGAAGTCGGCCCCTGCGCGATCGAACCGGGGACGCCCTTGAAGGGACGAAGGTTGACGTAGAGGTCGAGGGAGAACCGCAGTCGGAGAAGGAGGCCCCGTTCGAGGGTGCCGGGTGGCACGGACGTGTCACCGACCGGCGGCCCGACCGCTCCGAGAAGGATGGCGTCGTAACCCCGGAGCTCCTCGAGCACCTCATCGGGAAGGACACTGCCGTCGCGCAGATAGCGGGCGGCACCCAGGTCGAATTCGGTGGTCTCGAGCTCGACGCCGGCGGCGGCCACCACTTTGAGCGCCTCCGCGCAGACCTCGGGCCCGATGCCATCGCCGCCGATGACCGCAACCCGCTTCTTGACCGTGCCTGTGCTCACTGAACCTGCCCTTGTCCTTTTCTTCTTCTTCGCTCTGCTGCTTTCATGACTGTCCCGCCTCTTTGGCTCCGTAGCCCTCATCCCCGCCCCACGCCGCCCGGGCGCCGGGAGTGTCCTGGGCCGGAAATTGAAAAACCGCCCACGCAGTGGACGGTCGAGCGGCGCGCGGGGATGTGGCGCGCCTAGTGAATAATGCCTACAGAGTGCTCGGAGGGGTACATGACCCCACCAGTCTCCCGCGGCTGGGGAGTCCCGTCAACAACACCACCCCCGGGGCGTCGCCCCGCCACCTCGGGGGCGATTAGCGTTATGGCCGCCGTCGAGCTGCAATTCGCCGCCGGCACCCTCCATCCGAAGGACACGCGGTGACCAATCCATCAATCAACGACGAGACCGTGACAGCGAACCTCACCAGGGGCACCTACGACCGCCTGGTGGCCGAGCTCGAAGACCTCACGACCCGGGGACGAGTCGAGATCGCCGAGCAGATCGAGTCCGCCCGGGCCCTGGGCGACCTGAGCGAGAACGGCGACTACCACGCCGCCAAGGACTTCCAGGGAAAGATGGAGTCCCGCATCCGCCAGCTCCAGGCTCTGCTCAAGAACGTCGAGGTCGCTGGACGAAACCGAGCCCGGCGACGGCAGCGTGGCGACGGGAGCACGGTGACCCTGCGCTACGAGGGCGACGACGAGGACGACACCCAGCAGTTCTTCGTCGGTTCCATCGAGGAGCGCCAGGGCGACCTGCCCGTGCTGTCCCCGAGCGCACCGCTGGGCCAGGTCCTCCTGGGCAAGAGCGCCGGCGACACCGTCGAGTACAAGGCGCCCGGCGGCATCCTCCGCGTGGCCATCGTCGCGGTGGACCAGTGACCGCTCCGCGCACCCTGGCCGAGAAGATCTGGGACGCCCACGTCGTCTACTCCCACGAGGGCGAGCCGGATCTCATCTTCATCGACCTGCACCTGATCCACGAGGTCACGTCGCCGCAGGCCTTCGACGGGCTGCGCCTGGCGGGGCGGACCGTCCGACGACCCGACCTGACCGTGGCCACCGCGGACCACAACGTCCCGACCACCGACATCGACAAGCCGGTCGCCGACCCCGTCTCGGCCAAGCAGCTCGAAGTGCTCAACGCGAACTGTGCGGAATTCGGGATCACCTGCTACCCGATGGGCAACCCCAATCAGGGGATCGTCCACGTCATCGGCCCCGAGCAGGGCTGGACGCAACCGGGCATGACGATCGTCTGCGGCGACAGCCACACCTCGACCCACGGTGCGTTCGGTGCCCTGGCCTTCGGCATCGGAACGAGCGAGGTCGAGCACGTCCTGGCCACCCAGTCGCTCCCGCAGGTGCGACCGGCCACCATGGCCGTCACCGTGGAGGGAGAGCTGGCCCCGGGGGTGACCGCCAAGGACGTGGCCCTGACCATCATCGGGACCATCGGGACCGGCGGCGGCATCGGCCACGTCATCGAGTACCGGGGATCGGCCATCCGCGTCGCTCTCGATGGAAGGCCGCATGACGCTGTGCAACATGAGCATCGAAGGTGGGGCCCGGGCCGGCCTGGTGGCACCCGACGAGACGACGTTCGCCTACCTCGAGGGCCGCGACCACGCGCCCACCGGCGAGGAATGGGACGCCGCGCTCGCCTACTGGCGGACGCTGACCACCGACGACGGCGCCTCGTTCGACAAGGAAGTGGTGATCGACGCGGCGGGCATCTCGCCCCACGTGACCTGGGGCACCAATCCGGCCCAGGTGGTCGCCCTCAGCGGCTCCATCCCCGATCCCGAGGCCATGGAGGACCCCGGTGAGCGGGAGGCGGCCGAGCGGGCTCTCGCCTACATGGACCTCGAAGGCCGGCACCCCCGTCCGCGAGATCAGCGTCGACACCGTGTTCCTGGGTTCGTGCACGAACTCGCGCATCGAGGACCTGCGCGCGGCCGCCGCCGTCCTGGACGGCCGGCACGTTCACGCCGGGCTGCGGGCCCTCGTGGTGCCCGGATCGCACCGGGTCAAGAACCAGGCCGAAGCCGAGGGGTTGGACAAGATCTTCCTGGAGGCCGGATTCGAATGGCGCGAGCCGGGATGCTCCATGTGCCTGGCGATGAACCCCGACAAGCTGGCTGTGGGAGAGCGTTGCGCCTCGACCTCGAACCGGAACTTCGAAGGTCGGCAGGGCCGCGGTGGGCGTACCCATCTCGTCTCCCCCAGCGGTCGCGGCTGCAACAGCGGTCGCCGGCACCTTCGCCACCCCCGAGGACCTCGACCGATGAAGCCCGTCATCGTCGTCACCGGTCGTGCGGTCCCACTCGACCGCACGGATGTCGACACCGACCAGATCATCCCGTCGGACTGGCTCAAGCGGGTCGAGCGCACGGGATTCGGCGCGGGTCTGTTCTCGGAATGGCGCGACGACCGCGACTTCGTCCTCAACCACCCGGAGTATGCCGGCGCCAACATTTTGGTGGCGGGCCACAACTTCGGCACCGGCTCCTCACGCGAGCACGCCGTATGGGCGCTGATGGATTACGGCTTCGAGGCCGTGGTCTCTTCGCGTTTCGCCGACATCTTCCGCAACAACTGCACCAAGGGAGGGCTGCTCCCGGTGCAGGTGACACCCGAGTTCGACCATGCCCTGCTGACAGCGGTCGCGGATGACCCCACGCTCGAAATCACCATCGACGTCGCCCGCGGCACCATCGAAGCGCCGGCGGCTGGGCTCTCGGCCACATTCCCGCTGGACGAATTCACCCGGGAGCGCCTCCTCAACGGCTGGGACGACATCGGGCTCTCACTACGCCACGCCGACGCCATCACCGAGTACGAACAGCGGCGGCCGGCGTTCATGCCCTCGGCCTAATCGACCGCCACCGGGATCAGCGCGAACTTCTCGACGTCGACCAACCCTCTGTCGGTCAGGCGCAACTCGGGCAGGACCGACAGACCGAGGAAGCTCATGTGCATGAAGGGGGCGTGGATCGATGTCCCCAGGGACCGGGCCGCCTCGACCAGGCGGTGCAGGCCGTCGGCCACGACCCGGGCCGGCTGATCGCTCATCAGTCCACCGATGGGCAATGGCAACTCCGCCAGGACGTGACCCGCGTCGTCGACCGCGACCTGCCCTCCACCGATTTCGGCCAGGCGCGCCACGGCGGCGGCCATGGCCACCGGGCCATGGCCCGACGGAGAGCCCAGGGCCATGCAGTTGTGCGCGTCGTGCCCGACGGTGGAGGCGAGGGCACCCTTTGTCAGCCCGAATCCCTGCACCCATCCGAGCCCGATCCGACCTGTGTTGCGATGCCGCTCGACCACCGCCAGGCGGGCCGCCGCCACCGCGGGGTCGAACGGATCGGTGATGAGGGACGTGGTGGTGAGCGAGCCGTCGTGGATGCCGATGGTGCGCACGTGGGCCCCGGGCCGCACCCGGTCGTCGAAGGCCGTGGCCGGGGGTGGCGTCGCCAGGTGCACGGAGCGACGCATGAAATCGGGTGCGGGGTGACTCGCCACGGCACCTGGCACGACACCACCGTCCCGGGCCACCAGACGGCCGCGTTGAAAGACCAGGGAGGGGTGGAAGCCCGCCAGCGTGTCGAAGCACAGGATGTCCGCCTGATATCCGGGCCCGAGCGCGCCGAGCTCGCTGAACCCGTGGTATTCGGCCGGATTCAGCGTGGTCATGATCAGTGCGTCGATCTCGCTGACGCCGGCCGCGACGGCCAGCCGGAGGCAGTCGTCGAGGTGGCCCACGTCGAGGAGCGTGTCGGGCTCCCGGTCGTCGCTGCACAGGGCGACGTGGTCGGTGCCGTGGGCGAGGACCATCGGGATGAGATCCCGCAAGTTCTGGCTGGCGGACCCCTGACGGATGAAGACCCACATCCCCTTGCGCCGCTTCTCTTCGGCTTCTTCGAGCTCCGTGCACTCGTGGTCGGACTCCACGCCCGCTGCGAGATATGCGTCCAGCGGGGCGCCCCTGAGCCCGGGCGCGTGGCCGTCGACCCGGCGCCGTCCGGCGGTGGCGATGCGCGCCAACATCTCGGGGTCACCCTCGATGACACCAGGGAAGTTCATGACCTCGGCCACCCCGATGGCGGCGTACTCGTTCAGGAGCGTGGCCACGTCGGGCGCGAACAGTTCTGCCCCCGGGCTCTCGAAGGGTGAGGCCGGGACGCAGCTGCTGGCACAGACACCGAACGTGAACGGCAGGTGGTCGGCCGCGGCGATGAGCGCCGCCACACCGGGGATGCCGAAGACATTGGCTATCTCGTGGGGGTCAGCGGCGACCGCCGTCGTCCCCAGCGGGAGCACGGTGCGCACGAACTCGTCGATCCACAACTTCGTCGACTCGAGGTGCATGTGCGCGTCCACGAGGCCGGCCGTGAGTGCCGCTCCGTCGAGGATGAGCTCCTCGAGGGCGTCGCGGGGACCCCAGCCCGCAACCACACCATCGGCGATCGCCAGGTCGGTCGTGACCCACTCCCGGCTCGACGGCGACAGCACCCGACCGCCCCGGAGGAGCAGGTCGGCCGGTGCCTCGCCCGCGTGCGACCGCAAGAACGTGGGGAGACGACGGGGCACGTGCCATGCCGCAGGTTACGGCTGCGACAGCGTCCAGCGGTAGCGGGTCCACCCGGCCATCGGGCGGGCACCGAGGCGTTGATAGAAGTCGATCGCCTCTTCGTTCCACTCGAGCACTTCCCACTCGACCCGACCATCCGTACGGGCCCGGAGATCGGCCATGAGCATGCCCGCGTGCCCCTGCCGGCGGTGGGCCTGGCGTACATAGAGGTCCTCCAACCAGATCCCCGACGTGCCCATGAAGGTGGAGAAGGTCGGAAACCACAGCGCATGGCCGACCACGGAGCCGTCGTCGGTCAGGGCCAACGTGTCGCGCACCACGGCACCCGGCTCGAACAGGACGCGCCGCAAATCGTCTTGGGTGCAGACACACTGGTCGGAGAGGCTTTCGAACTCGGCCAGTTCGCGGATCATGGCCAGCAGCTCGGGCAGGTCCTCCTCTGTCGCTGGTCGGATCACCCGGTGCGGGCCCGGTTCGCGGCCGACACCACCGCAGCCAGTGAGGCGTCGAGGATGGAGGAGTCCCGGCCGACACCCCACCAGGTTGATCCGTCCGGAGCGGCACACTCGACGTAGGCCACTGCTGACGCACCCGAACCCTCGGTCAACGCGTGCTCCGAGTAGTCCTTCACCTCGATAAGAATACCGAGCTCGTTCCGGATGGCAAAGACGAGCGCATCGATCGGGCCGTTCCCCTCGCCGACGATGGTCTGGTGTTGCCCGTCGACCAGGAGCTGCGCCGTGACAGAGGTGTGACCCCCGCCCGTCGTCACCTCGCTCCCCACGAGCCGCAGGCCGGCGTCCTCGGGCAGGTAGGCCTCGGAGAACACGTTCCACATCTCACCGGTGCCGATGACCGTCCCACTGGCCTCGGTGATCGCCTGCACCGTCTTCGAGAACTCGATCTGCAGTCGCCGGGGCAGGTCGAGGCCGTGTTCGGTGTCCATGAGATAGGCCACCCCGCCCTTGCCGGACTGGCTGTTGACCTGGATGATGGCCTCGTAGGTACGACCGGTGTGCTTTGGATCGATGGGGAGATAGGGGACCTCCCACTCGTCGTAGTCGTCGCCGATGGCGCCCATGCCCTTCTTGATGGCGTCCTGGTGCGAGCCGGAGAACGCCGTGTAGACGAGGTCCCCGGCATAGGGGTGGCGGGGGTGCACGGGCAGACGGCGTGGCGTACTCGGCCACGCGGCGCACCTTCTCGATGTCCCTGAAGTCGAGGGCGGGATCGATGCCCTGCGAGAACAGGTTCATGGCCAGCGTCACGATGTCGACGTTGCCGGTCCGCTCCCCGTTGCCGAACAAGGTGCCCTCGACGCGATCGGCTCCGGCCAGCACGGCCAGCTCGGCTGCAGCCACCGCCGTTCCGCGATCGTTGTGGGGGTGCAGGCTCAGCACGACGGCGTCGCGGTTCTTGATGGTGCGCCCGAACCATTCGATGACATCGGCGTAGACGTTGGGGCTGTACATCTCGACGGTGGCCGGCAGGTTGAGGATCATCGGCCGGTCGCTCGTCGGCTCCAGGACATCCATCACCGCTTCGCAGATCTCGACGGCGAACTCGGGCTCTGTTCCCGTGAAGCTCTCGGGTGAGTACTCGTAGCGGATCTCCGTCCCGGGAACCGACTGCTCGAACTTCTTGCAGAGGATGGCCGCGTTGACCGCGATGTCGACGATGCCCGCCTTGTCCAGACCGAACACGACGCGCCGTTGCAATTCCGAGACCGAGTTGTAGAAGTGCACCACCGCCCGTCGGGCGCCGACGAGAGACTCGAAGGTCCGCTCGATCAGCTCCTCCCGGCATTGCACGAGCACCTGTATTTCGACGTCGTCAGGGATCATCTCCTCGTCGATGATGAGACGTTGGAAGTCGTAGTCGGTCTGTGAGGCCGACGGGAACCCCACCTCGATCTCCTTGAACCCCACATCGATCAGCGTCCGGAACAACGCCAGTTTGCGCTCCGAGTCCATCGGATCGATGAGGGCCTGGTTGCCGTCGCGCAGGTCGACGCTGGCCCAACGCGGCGCCTGGGTGAACTGGCGGTCAGCCCACGTTCGGTCCGTCAACACCAGCGGGACGTGCGAGCGGTACTTGTCGAAGTGCATCGGCGACGGGTCACAGGGCAGGGTCAGGCGACCCCGCTCCATGTCGTCACCACTCCCTCTCCGTGCCGTTGCCATTGTGCGCTTTCCTTTTCTCTTTCTTCATCCTGCTGTCGGCCCAACAAAAAACCCCCTGGCCGATATGGCGCAGGAGGTTGCGAACGAACGCGATGTGGCGTTCGCTGTCAGGTAAGCAGCAGGCTTGTCGTCGGGACAGTCACCATCGTGGCATCGATTGTCCCATCGAGAAGGCCCACCGTCAAGGGCGGGCACCCTCTCGCACCGGCGAACCGAACCTGATCTTGTTCCCGTCGGGATCGGTGTGGGCCGCCTCCCACACGCCGAAACCGGGGTCCCACAGGTCATCGAGGGCATCGACGCCGGCGGCCGACCATTCGGCATGCAGGGCGTCCGCGTCGTCGACCGAGATGTACACCGCGCCACCCTGCGTCTCGGGATCGTGGTCGGCCGTGAGATGGAAGTGCAGTTTGATGTCGTCCCTCATCGCCGTGGCGTACCCGCTCTGGTGGAGATTGACCGCAAATCCGAGGAGCTCATAGTGCGCCTGCAGACGTTGCACGTCGGCGGTCGGCAGGATCGGGCGCGATGGCGAGGAAGGTGGGCACGGACGCCAAGGATACTGAGTACCCTTGTGCGATGTCCCGCCTCCTCTCGCTCGTCATCCGCCTGGCCCTGGTGGCCGCTGTGGTCGGTGTGGTGCGCGCGGTACTGGCGGATCGCTCCCCGCGGCGCTCGCTCCACGGGACGCAACCGGTGGTGGGCAGCCTCGACACGTGGCCCGAGGTGCCGCGCCGCCCTACAGACTGACGCGGTGGATGTCGAGGATTCCCTCGTCGCCCCGCAACTGATCGACCACGGCATCGGGCGTCGACCCCACGGTGGAGATCACCATCATCGCCGTCGCCGCACGCGGGCTCGGTCCGACCGCCATGGACGAGATGGAGATGTCGGCCAGGCCCAGCGCGGTACCGACCATCCCGATCATGCCGGGCCGGTCGTCGTTGCGCACCACCAGCATGTGCGGAGCGGGTGCGACCTCCACCACGTGGTCGTCGACCATGACGATGCGCGGCTCGCTGCGGTGCCCGGCCGAGCTCAACGTCCCGGCGACCGAATGCGACTTGGAGCGCAGCGTGATGAGGGACTTGTAGTCGCGTGAGGTGGCGGTCGAGATCTCGCGCACGTCGAGGCCGCGCTCTTCGGCCAGCTGCGGCGCGTTCACGTACGAGACCGGCTCCTCGGTCGAACCGCTGAACACGCCCTTGAGCGCGGACAGCGTGAGGATGCCGGTGTTGACCGCCGCCAGCTCGCCCTGGCACTCGATCTCCAGGCCGTCGGGCAGGCCGTCGTGCAGGCAGCCGAAGAAGCGGCCCAGCTGCTCGGCGAGGGGCATGAACGGTCGCACGACATCCGACACGTCGGTGGCGGCGACGTTGACGGCATAGGGGACGAAGTCGCCGGCCAGCGCGAGCAGGACCTGCTCTGCGATGGTCACGCCGGCCTTGTCCTGGGCCTCCTCGGTCGACGCCCCGAGGTGGGGGGACACGACCACCTGGGGCAACGAGAACAAGGGGGATTCGGTGCACGGCTCCTTGGCGAAGACGTCGAGCCCGGCCCCGGCCACGATGCCGTCGCGAATGGCCTCTGCCAGCGCCTCTTCGTCGACGATGCCACCCCGGGCCGTGTTGATGATGCGGATGCCGGGCTTGGCCTTGGCCAGGAGGTCTCGTCCGAAGAGGCCGATCGTCTCGGGCGTCTTGGGCGTGTGGATGGAGACGAAGTCCGCCTCGCCCACCAGCTCTTCGATGCCCACCAACCGGATACCCATGGCCTTGGCCCGCTCGGCGGAGACGAACGGGTCGTAGCCGATCAGCTCCATGCCGAAGGCGTGGGCCCGTTGGGCCACCAGGGAGCCCGCCCGGCCCAGCCCGACCACGCCCAGGACCTTGCCGTGGAGCTCGACGCCCTCCCACTTCGAGCGCTCCCATCGCCCCGCCACCAACGAGGCGTGGGCCTGGGGGATGTTGCGGGCCTGGGCCAGGAGGAGGGCCATGGCCTGCTCGGCCACCGACAGGATGTTGGAGGTCGGGGCATTGACCACCATGACGCCTCGTTGCGTCGCCGCAGTCGACGTCGACGTTGTCGAGGCCCACACCGGCCCGTCCGACCACCTCGAGCGAGGAGCCGGCGTCGAGGACATCGGCCGTCACCTGGGTGGAGGAACGAATGATCAGGGCCTGCGCGCCCACGATGGCGCCCAGCAGCTCCTCGGGGCTCAATCCCTCTTGGACGTCGACCTCATGGCCGGCCTTGGCCAGCAGGTCGAGGCCGCTCTGGGCGATCTTTTCGGTTACGAGTACTCGTGCCACCGCGGTGGTCTCCTCACTACCCCCCTGGCCATTGCTGCTTGTGGTTCAGTCTTGCGCTTCGGCGAAGAAATCGGCCAAACGGGACACGCCTTCCACCAGGTCGTCGTCACCCAGGGCGTAGGACATCCGGAAGTACCCCGGTGCGCCGAAGGCCTCCCCGGGCACGACCGCGACCTTGGCCTCGACGATGCAGAGCTCGGCCAGCTCGGCGCTGGTCGACGGCCGCTGCCCCCGCATGGACTTGCCCAGCAGTCCCTTGACCGACGGGAAGGCGTAGAACGCCCCCTCGGGCTCCACGCAGACCACGCCGTCGATCTCGTTGAGCATGCGATGGATGGTCAGGCGGCGGCGGTCAAAGGCGGCGCGCATCATGCGCCACGTCCTCCAGCCCACCCGAGACGGCGGCCAGCGCCGCGCGCTGGGTCACGTTGGAGACGTTGGAGGTCTCGTGGCTCTGGATGTTGGTCGCGGCCGTGATCGCATCGAGAGGTCCGATGCAGCCACCCCACCCGCCACCCGGTCATGGCGTAGGTCTTGGCCACCCCGTTGACCACCAGGCAGCGGTCGGCCAGCTCGGGCACCAGGACGGGCATCGAATGGTGCTCGGCCCCGCCGTAGACCAGGTGCTCGTAGATTTCGTCGGTCAGCACCCACAGGCCGCGCTCGACGGCCCAGCGCCCGATGGCCTCGATCTCGTCCCGCGGGTAGACCGCCCCGGTCGGGTTCGACGGCGACACGAAGAGCAACGCCTTGGTCCGCGGGCGTGAGCGCCGCCTCGAGGTCCTCGACGGAGGAGCGGAACCCGCGTGCGCTCGTCGGAGGCCACCATGACGGGCACGCCGCCCGCCAGCGCGATCGACTCGGGGTAGGTCGTCCAGAAGGGGGCGAGGACGATGATTTCGTCGCCCGGGTCGCACAGCACGGCGAAGGCGTTCGCGATGGCCTGCTTGCCGCCGTTGGTCACCAGCACCTGCTGCGGGGTGACCGAGAAGTGCGGAATCGCGCAGGGTCTTGGCCGCGAGGCCTCGCGCAGGGCCGGGATGCCCGCCCGTCGGGGTGTACCGGTGGTTGGCCGGGTCGCGGCAGGCCACCACCGCGGCCTCGACGATGTGCGCCGGAGTCGGGAAGTCGGGCTCGCCGGCCCCGAACCCGATCACGTGCTCGCCGGCCGCCTGCAGCGCCTTGGCCTTGGCGTCCACGGCCAGCGTGGCGGACGGCGCGACCGCGGCAGCACGTCGCGAGATCCGGCGGTGTTGGGTCGGCGCGTCGGGAGTCGTCGTCACGGCTGTAATGATTCCATACGTGCCCGATACCCCTGACATCACGATTCCCGCCGAACTGCGGCCCAGCGACGGCCGTTTCGGCGCAGGCCCCTCGAAAGTGCGCCCCGAGCAGATGGCTGCGTTGGCCGAGGTCGCGACCACGTACCTCGGGACCAGCCACCGCCAGAAGACCGTCAAGTCACAGGTCGGCCGGGTCCGTGCCGGCTTCCGGCAGCTCTTCTCCCTCCCCGACGGCTACGAGGTCGTGCTGGGCAACGGGGGGACGACCTGCTTCTGGGACGCCGCCACCTTCGGGCTGATCGAGGCCCAGAGCCAGCATCTCAGCTTCGGCGAGTTCTCCTCGAAGTTCGCCTCGTGCGCCGCCGCCGCCCCGCACCTCAAGGACCCCCAGATCATTGCGTCCGAGGTCGGGCACCCACCCGCTGCCCGTGGCCGACGGCGCGGTCGACCTCTACGCCCTGACCCACAACGAGACGTCGACCGGGGTGGCCATGCCCATCCGCCGGCCCGTCGGTGCGGACCTCCCCGCCGACGGGGGCGGGCTGGTGGCGGTGGACGCCACGTCGGGCGCCGGCGGGCTGCGGGTCGAGGCGAGCGAGTTCGACGCCTACTACCTGGCCCCCCAGAAGTGCTTCGCCAGTGACGGCGGCCTCTGGATCGCCCTCATGTCGCCGGCCGCGCTCGAGCGTGTCGAGCGGATCTCGGCCTCGGGGCGTTGGATCCCCACCTTCCTCGACCTCAAGACCGCGGTCGACAATTCGGTGCTCGACCAGACCTACAACACGCCGGCGCTGGCCACCATCTACCTGCTGGCCGAGCAGCTCGACTGGATGAACGGCAACGGTGGCCTGGAATGGACCGCTTCGCGGTGCGATCGCTCGGCCGAGATCCTCTACACCTGGGCCGAGCAGTCCGGTTTCGCCCGCCCGTTCGTCGAGAACCCGCACGCAGCGCAGCCACGTCGTCGGCACCATCGACTTCGTCGACGCGGTGGACGCCAGCGGCGGTGGCGGCCGTGCTGCGGGCCAACGGCATCGTCGACACCGAGCCTTACCGCAAGCTCGGGCGCAACCAGCTGCGCATCGCCATGTTCCCCGCCATCGAGCCCGACGACGTCGCCTCGCTCTGCGCCTGCATCACCTACGTGGTCGGCGCACTCGGCCTGAGGCCGCGTCGTCGAACCCGATCAGCCGGCGCGGGCGGCGATGCGCCGCAGCGGCGGGAGCGTCGGCGGCGGCTGCTGACGGGGCGGGAGTTCGTCCAGCAGCTCCACCGTGGCCGCAGTCACCAGCCGCACGGCTCGCTCGAACGCCTCCTCGGTGCGGGGTGCGGTCTTCTGCACGCCGCTGACCTTGCGGACGTACTGCCGCGCCGCCGCCTCAATCTCTTCGGGCGTCGCGGTGGGCTCGAGGCCTCTGAGCGTCGTGATATTTCGGCACATGGCGACCAGGCTACGACCGTCCGGGGACCGCCGGGTGCGACAGCCCGGCACCTCCCCCGAGGGTCGTAGTAGTCGAGCTCGGCGTACCAGTCCCCGCGCCCCTGCGGTGTGAGATCGAGAAGATGCCAGACAGGGTTGAGGAGATCGATTCCCCGCTGATCGACGTCGTCAGCCATCCTCGGATGGGCCGAGTAGAAGTGATGGGGCGTTCCGTCGGGGTCCAGCGTGAAGACCGAGACGGTGGAGTCTTGGGCCCGGCTGCATCCTCGGCCCCCAAGTCGTACTGGAACGTGTTGTCGGCGCAACTGAGGAGCCGCAGCTTGTCCCATCCCCGGGCGCGGGCGTGGGCCCGCAGCGTGCCCGGATCAGCCGCAGCGACCACCGCGAAGTCGACGTTCTGGGCCAGGTGCCGCGCCACGCCGTTGAAGCCATCCACCCAGCAGGTGCACATCGGGCATGGTGACGTCTGCTGTTTGCCGTACATCAGGTGGTAGATGATCAGCGGCCGGTCGGGCGACGTGAACAGCTCGCTGAGCCGGACTTTGGTCACCGGCGTGTCGCCGGCGGCCAGTAGTGGAGGACCTTCCTCGAAGACGTAGTCCTCGAGGGCGAGACCTGTCGGAAGGTCTCGCCGCAGCGCCGCCACGTGCTCGCGCTGGCGCATGAGCTCGAGCTCCGCCTGCCGGAGCTCTTCTCTCCGTGCCATGTAGTCGGGTGACTCGGGCAGTCTGGTCACAGCCATGCAGATCCCCCTTCCACGCTTCGAATCCAGCAATCGCATACTGCCACTGCGGCCGCGACAATGGAGGGGTGCTCGGTCATCTCGGCCTCAACGTGCCCGACGTCGATGGGGCCCGGGCGTACTACGGCGAGGTCCTGCCCCTCCTCGACTACGAGCCGTTCCTGTCAGAGGAAGACGGCTTCGCCTACATGCCGGCGCAGGGCAAACGAGGCACCTACCTCTACTTCTATCCCGCGTCCACAGGGGGCCCGTACTCGCGACAACGCCCCGGGCTCCAGCACCTCGCGTTCACCGTGCCGACCCGCAGGGCCGTGCGGCGCGTGCACGAACGGGTCGTCGGACTGGGCAGCGAGGTCCTCCATCCCCCCCCCGGAATTTCCGCAGTACCGGCCGCCCTATTTCGCCACCTTCTGGCTCGACCCCTTCGGGTTCATGCTCGAAGCCGTGTGCCACCACGATCGCGAGTGAACGGGCTCCGCGAGTGAACGGGCTCAGCGAACGAACGCTTCGACGCCGCGCCGAATAAGGACGTCGCCCGACACGCTCTTGAGCGTGAGCGCGATGTGCGGCTGCGCCTGGTCTGCCGTCGGTGCCTCGTCCAGAGGGATGTCGGAATGGACGCTCCCCGATACCGACTCCGCGTCCACGAGCACTGTCGCTCCCCGGGCGATCCCCACGTCGATCTTCCCCGAGACCGACCGGATCTGTGCGTTCCCCCGGGTGATCGAGAGCACCTGGACGCGTCCCGAGACGACAACGACCTTGGCGTCGCCCGACAGGTCGCCCAGCCGGACATCGCCCGACGTGACACGCACGTCCAAGGGGCCGGTGGCCGTGCCGACCTCGACGTCGCTCGAAACGGTCGTCACCGAGGCCGGGCCCTCGACGCGCACACAACGGAGATCACCGGCGGCCGAGTGCATCCGGAGCGCTCCGGCGACGGTGCCCACTTCGACATCGCCGCTGGCTGTCTTGACCCGCAGTTCCGCGAGGTCGTCCGCCGTGAGGGCCCCGCTGGCCGTCTTGACGTTGGCCCGGCCGAGTGAGCCGTTGAGCTCGACGTCGGCTGAGGCGGCAACCACGCGCACGTCGCTGCCCGAGGGCACGTCGACACGCACGGTGATCCCGTTGCGCCGGATGAACTTCATGCCGTGCACCTTCGGGATCTTCACCACGACGATGTCACGTCCCCGGTTCTGGCGAACCTCGACGGTGGCGCGCTCCACCAGTTCCAGCCCCCCCGCCGTCTCGGCCGTGAGCGACACGTGGGAGGTGTCCCCGTCGCGTCCGGTGATGACGGTCAGGCCGACATCGTTGTGGACGAAGACGAACACCGGGTGTGGCGTGGCAAATGTCTGTTCCATGGGTTCCTTTCCTCAACTCGTCCCGTAGCCGCGCAGGCGCGAGCCGCCGCGGCCACTGCGGGCCTTCGATGCCGACGTTCCCCTTTCGAGGGTGCGCAAGATCCAGCTGTTGACCGAGAGCCCTTCACTTCCCGCGCACTCCTCGACCCGGGACTTGAGCTGGTCGGAGAGGCGCAGGGTGATGCGGGCGGACTGCTCGGCCTCGGGCTCGGGCGTGCGGGCGCGCTCGTCGACATAGGCGAATTCGGCGTCGTCACCCACGAGGCGGATCTCGACGCGACCCTCGGGGAGCTCGGCCGACACCTCCGCCGCCACCTCGGTCAAGAGGTCGAGAATCCGGCTGGGCGCCGAGCGGGCGACGATGGCTTCGATGCGCTCAGCCACTTCGGCCACGGTCTCGTCGCCCAGCTCGCCGACCGCAGCAACATCGGAGCGCAGGCCCTCGACCACCAGTGACATCTTCATAGTGTCACTATGACATCATTCTGATGTCATAGCAAGGTACGCCGGGCAATGCGGACCTAATTTCTAAAGGCTCGACTTCTAGCGATCGAATAATGACGGTTACCCGTGCCCGCAGCGGGAGCGGGCTACCCGCCCGACGCGTCCTGCACCCGGGTCTTGCCGGCGGAAATGAAGGGCATCATGCCGCGCAGTTCCTGCCCGATCTTTTCGATGGGATGCGCCTGGCCCTCCTTGCGCAACGCCTCGAAATTGGGGCGTCCCGCCTTGTTCTCGGCGATCCACTCCTCGGCGAAGGCCCCGCTCTTGATCTCGTCGAGGATTGTCTGCATCTCGGCCCGCACGGCCGCATTGATGACACGGGGCCCGCGGGTGACGTCGCCGTACTCGGCGGTGTCGGAGATCGAGTAGCGCATGCCGGCGATGCCCTGCTCGTACATGAGATCCACAATGAGCTTGAGCTCGTGCAGGCATTCGAAATAGGCGGACTCGGGCTGGTACCCCGCGTCGACCAGCGTCTCGAACCCGGCCGTCACCAGGCGGTCAACCCGCCGCAGAGCACGACCTGCTCGCCGAAAAGATCGGTTTCGGTCTCCTCGTCGAACGTGGTGTCGAGCACGCCGGCCCGGGTGGCGCCGATGGCGTGCGCATAGGACAGGGCGAGCTGACGGGCCTTCCCGGTCGCATCCTGGTGCACCGCGATGAGCGACGGCACGCCGCCCCCTTCGGTGTAGGTCCGGCGCACCAGGTGTCCGGGGCCCTTGGGGGCCACCATGGCCACGTCGACGCCCGCCGGCGGGACGATCTGGCCGAAACGGATGTTGAACCCGTGGGCGAACATGAGGCAGTCGCCCTCGTTGAGGTGCGGCGCGACGTGCTCGTCGTAGGCCGCCTTCTGCTCGGTGTCGGGCAGCAGGATCATGATCACGTCAGCCTCGGCCGCGGCATCGGCCAGGGACGTCACCCGGAGTCCGGCCTCCTCCGCCTTGCGCTTGCTGCTCGATCCGTCACGCAGCGCGACCCGGACATCGACTCCCGACTCGAGCAGGTTGAGCGCATGGGCGTGGCCCTGCGACCCGTAGCCCAAGATAGCCACCTTGCGGCCAGCGATCAGGCTGGGGTCAGCGTCGGATTCGTAGTACATCGTGGCCATGGTGTGCTCTTTCTCTCGTTCGATTGCGATGACGTGCGACTGCTGCGGCAAAATCAGTGACGGTCCAGCTTAGGCAGGGCCACCCGCCCGGTTCGTTGGAGCTCGACGACCGTGTACTGCTCCAGGAGGCCTTCGAAGTCGTCGATCTTCTCGGGGCGGCCAGCCAGCATGACCGTGAGCTGCTCTGCACCCACGCTGACCACTTCGCCGCCGAAGACCCCGACGAGCTGGATGACCTCCGAGCGCTCGGAGGGACCGACCGCGATGGTCACGAGGAGCAACTCCCGTTCGACCGCCTCGGACGGTGAGAGCTCTCCGATGGAGACCACGTTGACCAGCTTGTCCAACTGCATGATCACCTGTTCCAGCGGCGCAGACTCGACGTCGACGACGATGGTGATCCGGCTGAAGTGCTCGTGCTCGTCGGCCGGGGCAACCGCCAACGAGTAGATGTTGAAGCCGCGCCGGCTGAAGAGCCCGGCCACCCGCGAGAGGACGCCCGCCTTGTTCTCCACCAGCACCGAGAGGATGTGGTGGCGCGGCTTGCCCGGGCTTGCCACCGGTGCAGCGGGCTCACGTTGGCGGCGCTCATCGGGTGGCCGCGGCCTGATCGGGGTGGACGACGATGTCGTCGTTGGACCGACCGGCGGCCACCATGGGGAACACCTTCTCGAAGGCGTCGGTGCGAAAGTCGACCACGACGGGCCGGTCGTCGATGGAGTTGGCCTTCTCGATGGCCGGGCCCACGTCTTCGGGGGACTCGGCCCGGATGCCGACACAGCCCATGGCCTCGGCCCACTTCACGTAGTCGGGCAGGTCCGGCGACAGATAGACCTCCGAGTAGCGCTCTTCGTAGAACATCTCCTGCCACTGCCGCACCATGCCCAGGTAGGCGTTGTTCAAGATGGCGATCTTGACCGGGATCTGCTCCGCCGTGGCCGTCACGAGCTCCTGTGCCGTCATTTGGAAACAACCGTCGCCGTCGATGGCCCACACCGTGCGGTCGGGACGCCCCACCTTGGCCCCGATGGAGGCCGGAACGGCGAAGCCCATGGTGCCGGCACCTCCCGAATTCACCCACGTGTAGGGGTGGTCGAACTGCCAGTACTGCGACGCCCACATCTGATGCTGCCCCACACCGGCCACGACGATGGCATCGGTGGGCGCGGCATCGCGGAGTTGCTCGACCACCATCTGCGGCTTGATCGCGCCACCTTCGGCGTGGTCGTAGTAGAGCGGGAACCGCTCCTGCCACTGGTGGACCTGCGCCCACCACGGCTCCAGATCCTGGACGGCCGGGGTCTCACCGTCGGCGTCCATGGCCGACAGGAGCTCCTCGATCACCAAACGGCAATCGCCGACGATGCCCACGTCGGGCGTCCGCACCTTGCCCAGTTCGGCCGGGTCGACATCGACATGGATGATCTTGGCCTCCGGCGCGAATGCGTCGATCTTCCCGGTCACCCGGTCGTCGAACCGCGCCCCGAGGCTGATGAGCAGATCGCTGCGCTGCATGGCGGTCACCGCGGTGTAGTTGCCGTGCATGCCGGGCATGCCCAGGCACTGGGGGTGCGAGTCCGGGAAGGCGCCGCGGGCCATCAGGGTGGTGACCACGGGGATCCCCGTGCGCTCGGCCAGGGCCCGGAGAGCTTCGGCCGCCCGGGCCTTGAGCACGCCGCCCCCGACGTAGAACACCGGACGGTGCGCCTGGCGCGATCAATGCGGCCGCCTGGCGGATGAGCTCGGGATCGCCCACCGGTGTGCGGGTGGTACCCCGGGAGATCGAGATCATCGACCGACGAGGGCCAGTACCACTCCATCGTCGCGTTGGCGATGTCCTTCGGGAAATCGATGAGCACCGGGCCGGGACGGCCGGTGGTGGCGACGTGGAAGGCGGCGGCCACCACACTCGGGATGTCATTGACGTCCTTGATCAACCAGTTGTGCTTGGTGATGCCCATCGTCACACCGGTGATGTCGCATTCTTGGAATGCGTCGGTGCCGATGGAGCCGGTCGCAACCTGGCCCGAGACCACGACGAGCGGTGTCGAGTCCATGTAGGCGTTGGCCAGCGGCGTCACGATGTTGGTGGCTCCCGGCCCGCTGGTCACCATGGCCACGCCGGGCTTGCCGGTCACCATGGCGTAGCCCTCCGCCATATGCCCGGCGCCCTGCTCGTGCCGCACCAGGATGTGCCGGATGGAGGAGTCGATGATCGGGTCGTAGACGGGCAGGATGGCGCCGCCGGGCAGGCCGAACATGACGTCGACGCCCTGCATCTCGAGGCTCTTGATGAGTGCCTGTGCTCCGGTGAGCTGCATCGTTGCTTCCCCTGTCTCTCTCTTGGTGCCTGTTGCAACGTTGGCTGGTTGGTACTGACCTGGTCCGGAAAATGAAACGACCCCCCGTTTGGGAGGTCGTAAAGCGCGCGTTGCAGTGTGGCCGCGCGCTTACGTTACGAGTACCAGAATTTCGTGCGTCGCGGCTGCGGCTCGTCTGCATAGTGCTGTCATTCTGGCACGTCATTGCCGCCGCGACAACCCCGGGGCCCTCGTGGCGGGCTTCCGTCGCACCGCCCGCCGACCCGCTCAGGGTGTCGCCATCCCCCCGCCGAGGAGGGCGGGAAGCGCCGTCGCCCGCATGCGGGCCAGCACCCGATCGGTGACCGGCCCCACGTCAGGGTGGACGCCGCCGTTGCCCGCTGCCGCCGTCCGCCACGCGGCCGCACGTCGCTCCACCACATCGGCGTCCTCGAATTGCACGCAGTCGAGGCGGTCGGTCGTCAGGTCGACCACGACGGTGTCCCCGTCCTCGACCAGGGCGATCGGCCCACCGAGGAACGCTTCGGGGGCGACGTGGCCGATGACCAGACCGACGGATCCCCCCGAGAATCGGGCATCCGTCATCAGCGCGATGGTGATGTGCCGCTGGCGGCACAGGGCCGTGATCCGCGAGGTCGGGTCGAGGAGCTCGGGCATGCCGGGCGCCCCGCGGGGCCCTTCGTAGCGGATCACCACCATGTCGTTGTCCATGAAGCTGTCCGGGTTCTGGTCGAGGGCCTCGATGAGCGAGCGCTCGCCGTTGAACACCCGGGCGCGGCCGGTGAACACGCCGTCCTTGATGCCGCCTTCGACGCCGGCGATCTTGAGGATCGCCCCGCCCTCGGGCGCCAGGTTGCCGCGCAGCAGTCGGAGTCCCCCGGTGTCCTTGAAGGGCTTGTCGACCGGGAAGATCACCTCGCCGTCGGGCGGGGGCGGGTCGAGACGCTGCAGCTGCTGGGCCAGGGTCTCGCCGGTGCAGGAGATCGCGTCGCCGTCGAGGAATCCGGCCTGCGAGGAGCTCGTTGGCGATGACCTGCAGACCGCCCTTGTCGTCGACGTCCACCATGGAGTACTCGCCGAACGGCCGCATGTTGACCAGCACCGGCAGCCGCCGGGCCAGCGTCGTTGAAGTCCTGTTGGCTCAGCACGTCGCCCCAGAGGTCGAGACCGGCGGCACGGGCGATCTCGACGCTGTGCAACAGCACGTTGGTGGACCCGCCCATGGCGATGGTGACCGTGAGGGCGTTGCGCAGCGCTGCGGGCGTCACGATGTCGCGCGGCGTGATGCCCTCCTTCGTCATGGCGAGCAGGCAGTCGACCGTCTGATCGGGGAACTCGGTCAGACGGCGCGGGTCGTCCGACGGCGGGGACACCATGTGCAGCGGTTCGAGCCCGAGGACCGCGATGAAGGTCTGCATCGTGTTGTAGGTGAACATGCCCCCGCAGCTGCCCTGCCCGGGACAGGCGTTGAGCGCGTACCGGGCCCGGACCTCGGCGTCCCGGTCGGCCACCTGGAAGGCCGAGACGAGGTCGATCCGGTCACCCGTCTCGGGGTCGATGCCGGGCCTGATCGGGCCGTCGGAGACGATGACCGCGGGCGTGTTGTTCTCGAGCACGGCCGCGACGGTCCCGACCGGTGGCTTGTCGCAGGCCACGACGGCGACCAGCCCGGCGACGCTGTTCGCCGCCAGGTGGACATCGGCCACGTCGTGGACGAGCTCCCGGCCGACGAGGGAGAACCGCATCTGCGGGGTGCCGTTGAGCTGGCCGTCCGAGACACCCAGGGTGAACACGGGCGGGATCAGCCTGACCGCGAGGTCGTCCGCGGCGATGCGGCGTGACAATGCGGCCTGGATCGTCTGCACCTTCTCGGGGACGCCCAGATAGCACTGGCTGTCCCCGAGGTTGCCGATGACCGCCCACACCGGGTCGTGGATCTTCCCCACGTCCTCACCGAGGAATGCGGCCGTGCCTACCCTTTGCACGTCGCGCCCGGGATTGATGGACACGAACGTCTCCGATTCGTTGCGCACGGAGTCCAAACTAGTGCGCGGGTTCGCCCTCCCAGGCGTGGACCGGCGCCGGCGGCGGCGTCACCTCGGCCCCGATGGTGGGAATGGCCGCGCTGGAGGAAGCGCGGCATCCACCAGTTCCGCGGTCCGAGGAGCTCCATCAACGAAGGGACGAGGACCATGCGCACCAACGTGACGTCGACCGCCACGGCGACGGCGAGCCCGAGACCGAAGACCTTCAAGATGTGCAGCGGATCCTTGATGACGAACGACGCAAAGACACAGAACATGATCGCCGCGGCGGCGGTGATGACGCGCCCGGTCACGGCCAACCCGTCGGCCACGGCGAGCGAGTTGTCGCCCGTCTGCAGCCACCCTTCGCGGATGCGGGACAACAAGAAGACCTCGTAGTCCATGGACAGGCCGAAGAGGATGGTGAACATCGTCACCGGGATCCACGGATCGATGGGCCCGGTCTGGCCTATCCCCACGACGCTGCCCAACCAGCCCCACTGGAAGACGGCCACCATCACGCCGTAGGCCGCGCCCACGCTCAGCAGGTTCATGACGACGGCCTTGAGGGGCAGCACGACCGAGCGGAAGACCGCCATGAGGAAGAGGAACGAAAGGACCAGCACGGCGCCGATCACGAGCAGCAGCCGGCTCCCGAGGAAGGTGGCGGCGTCAACGCTCACCGCGGTCTCACCGCCGACCTGGGCGTCGACGCGGGTGCCGTTGACCACTGCGGGGATCACGTCGGTGCGCAAGGTGCGCACCAGCGCCTGCGTGGCGGCTGCTTGCGGCGAGGTCGTCGGGTACGCCACGAGCACCGCTCCGGTCTTCGTGGCGTTGAACTGTGCCGGCACCACGTAGGCCACGCCGGAGGTGTCCGCAATGGCGGCGCGCAGATGCTCGACGGCCGGGGCGGCCGCGGGTCCAGGGAGCGACACCGCCACCACCAGCGGACCGTTGAACCCCGGGCCGAACCCCTGCGCCAGCAGGTCGTAGGCCTGACGGGTCGTGAGCGACGGCGGGTCGTTGCCGGCGTCGGTGAACGCAAGCCGCATGCTGAAGAGCGGGAGCGCCAGCAGGACCAGCACGAGTGCGGCCACGGTGCCGGTCACCCAGGCCCGCCGTTGCACGAAGCGGCTCCACCTGAACCAGAACCCATCGGGCGGAGGAGGGCCGCCGCTCTGCAGCAGGCCGGGGACATGGAGCTTGTCGATGGCTTCGCCGGCAAAACCGAGCAAGGCGGGCAGCAAGGTGAGCGCCGCCAGGAGGACGAGGAGCACCGCCACGATGCAGGCGGTGGCCAGGCCGATCATGTAGGCCTGGCCGATGAGGAAGAGCCCGAAGAGTGAGATGACCACCGTGCTCCCGGCGTAGAGGACGGAACGCCCCGACGTCATGAGCGACACGATGACGGCATCGCGTGGCCCGCGTCCCTCGAAGAGCCCCTGCCGATAGCGCGTCGCGATGAACAACGCGTAATCGATGCCCACGCCGATGCCGATCATGGCCGCCATTTCGGGCGCGAACGTCGGCACGACGAGGAGGTGCGTCACCAGTTCCAAGAGTGCGATACCGACCCCGAGGCCGAAGAGGGCGGTGATGATCGGCAGACCCATGGCCACGACCGATCCGAAAGCCAGCAGCATGATGAGGATGGCGGCGGTGATGCCGATGCCCTCGCTGGACCCGGGCGCGGCCGTGATCACCGAGGAGATGGGGTTGCCCCCCAAGGCGACCTCGAACCCGCTGTGTGCGGCGCTCTGCGCCGACGCGATGACCGCTTTGACCGAGGCTGCGGGCAGGTGGTCCGCCGTCGTATCGAACTGGACCACGGCATAGGCGGTGTGGCCATTCGCCGCTACTTGATGGGCGGCGCCGGGCGAGAACGGCCCGGTGACGCCGACCACGTGTGACAGGGGTTTCAGACGCTGCACCACGTCGTCGATGGCGGCCCGGTTCGCCGCCGAGCCGACCGGGGCGGCGGTGTGGAAGACGACGTCGGCCGTGTCGCCCGACCGGGCCGGGAATCTCGACGCCAGGATATTGGCGGCCTGCTGTGAGGGTGTGTCCCCGGCCGTGAAGTCGTTCTGGAAGCGGGTGCCGACCACCTGGGCGATTGCCGTGACGCCGATGATCAAGAGGATCCAGACCAGGAGAACGGCCCGACGGTGGTCGTAACAACGGGCCGCCCAGCGGCCCAACGCAGACATGGACGCCACATCGGGCGACGACCCCGGCGGCCGCTCCACCGTCGTCCCTGTGGGGCGCCCAACCGTCGTCCCGGAGGGGCGCCCAGCCGTCGTCCCAGCCGTCAACGGGACGCCCTAAGGTTCACCATTGATGAGTTTTAGCATAGAATTCACTAATGGTGAATATATTCGGTGCGACCACCGGGAGGACGTGACCCCATGAGTCCTGGCGGCCGGCGTCCCGGCAAGGGCAACGCGCGGGAGGACATCGTCCGGGCGGCCAAGGAGACCTTCGCCACCCAGGGGTACGAGGGCGCCAGCCTGCGCGCCGTGGCCCGGGCCGCCGGGGTGGACGCCGCCCTCGTCCACCACTACTTCGATGGAAAGGCCGACCTGTTCATCGCGGCCATGGCACTCCCCTTCGACCCCCGGGAGGTGCATCTCGCCGCGCGGTCGGACACCGATTCGTCCGGCTTCAGCGGCGCCGCCACGGTCGAGGGGTTCCTCACCATGTGGGATCTCGCCGAGGACACGGGGTCGTCGTTCGTCTCGTGCGCCGGGGCGATGGCGGCGTCGCCGACCGTGGCCGATGCCTTCCGCCAGTTCGTCAAGGAGCGGGTCTGGGAGCAGATCCGACCGATTTCCGGCGAGAGCGAGGCAACCTCGGACATCCGTCGGGGCCTGGTGGCGTCGCAGCTGCTCGGACTGGCGTTCGCCAGGTACGTCCTGCGCGTCCCGCCACTCTCCACCGCCGCGCCCGCCGACATCGGTCGCTGGGCCGGTCCCACACTGGACAGGTACAGCTCTGGTGCATTGGACGACCTCGCAGCGTCCGTCGTGTCGGCCTACCCGGGCGGAGCTACCCGGGCGGAGCTAGCCGGGCGGAGCTAGCCGGGCGGAGCTAGCCGCGGAGCCGCCTGAGCTCCGCAGCCACCTCTTTGCCGTTGGCCTGGCCCGACGTCGCCTTCATGACCGCTCCGGTGAAGAAGCCCGTCAACTTGTCGTCGCCCTCGAGGTAACGCGCCCATTCGTCGGGGTGGGCCGCCACCACATCGGCCACGACGGCCGTCAACGTGTCGGCACCGAGAGCCTCGAAGCCCATCTCTTTTGCGATCTCCCGCGGGTCGCTCCCGACCGCGGCCACGGCGGCGCTCAACACGGCCTTGGACTGCGTGGCCGACAGTTCGCCGTTCGACTCCATCTCGAGCAGCGTCACGAACGAGGACGGCGGCAGAGCCATGCCGGCCTCCCCCTCTGCGGCCAGCTCGTTGGCGGCCCGGGCCAACGCAAGCCTGGCCGGCGCCCCTGCCCGCGCCGCGTCGACGACCAACTCGTCCAGGCCGAGGTCGACGACCGAGCGGATCTGATCGGACTCCGCGTCGCTGGCCGACCCGCCGACCAGCTCGACCAGGGCCGCCCGACGATCGGCGGGCATGGGCCCCATGGCCTGACGAACCCGCGCTTGCCATTGGGCGTCGGGCACCAGTGGAACCAGGTCGGGCTCGGGGAAGTAGCGGTAGTCGTTGGCCTCTTCCTTGGAGCGCATCGTTTGGGTGCGCCCCGCCGCCTCGTCCCAATGCCGCGTCTCCTGGTCGACCGACTCACCATGTTCGATCAACGCGATCTGTCGCGCTGCTTCGTACTCGATGGCGCGTCCGAGGGAGCGCAGTGAGTTGAGATTCTTGATCTCGCAGCGCGTGCCGAACTCGGCCGTGCCGACCGGGCGCACCGAGACGTTGGCATCGAACCGCATCGACCCTTCCTCGAGGCGGCCATCCGACGCGCCTGTGGCAACGAGGATCCCGCGCAGCTCGGCCGCATAGGCCCGCGCCTGCGCAGCCGAACGGATGTCGGGCTCGCTCACGATCTCCACCAGCGGCACCCCGGAACGGTTGTAGTCGACCAGTGCGTGGAGGGCCGAGTGGATGCGGCCACCCGCGCCCACATGGGTCAATTTCCCCGTGTCCTCTTCCAGGTGGGCCCGCGTGACGCCGACCCGGTCGCCGCCGGGCAACTCGAGCCAGCCCCCGAGGTTGATCGGCTCGTCGTACTGGCTGATCTGATAGTCCTTGGCCTGATCGGGATAGAAGTAGTTCTTGCGGGCGAAGCTCGAGGCGTGGATGTCGCAGTGCAGGGCTGTCCCGATGCGCATCGCCAGTTCGACGGCCTGGGCGTTGAGCACGGGCAACGATCCGGGAAGTCCGAGGCAGACCGGACAGACGTTCGTGTTCGGTTCCTCGCCGAACTTGTTGCGACAACCGCAGAAGAGCTTCGTCGTCGTGGCCAGCTCGCAATGCACCTCGAGGCCGACCACGGTCTCCCAGACCGTGTCGCTGGCGACGTCGACGGCGCCGGTGTCCGTACTCATGGAGACCACTCCGTTCTCGGGGCGGCCGCCTCGACCGCGCCGGCGACCTGGAAGAGCATCTGCTCGGCCAGCGCCGGGGCCAGGACCTGCACCCCGACGGGGAGACCGTCGGCGCCCACCCCGAAGGGGACCGACACCGCGGGGTGACCCGCCAGGTTGGAGGGGATGGTGCAGATGTCGTTCATGTACATCGCCATGGGGTCGTTCACCTTCTCGCCCAGAGGGAAGGCCGTCGTCGGGGCGGTGGCACCCAACAGGACGTCGACGGACGCGTAGGCACGCTCGAAGGCCTGGACGACCAGCGTGCGCACCCGCTGCGCCTGGGCGTAATACGCGTCGTAGTAGCCGGCCGACAGCGCGTACGTCCCCAGCATGATGCGGCGCTTCACCTCGTCGCCGAAGCCGGCCGTCCTGGTGGCCATGTTCATGGCGGCCGCGTCCTCGCCCTCGACCCGCAACCCGTAGCGCACCCCGTCATACCGGGCCAGGTTGGACGAGGCCTCGGCGGGAGCGATGATGTAGTAGGCGGACAGGCCGAAGCCGAACTCGGGGACGCTGATCTCCTCCACCTTCCCCCCTGCGGCGGCCAATGCCTCCGCCGCCTCGACCACGCGCGCCCGCACGTCGGGCGCGCAGCCCTCGATGAGCTCGGGGCAGAGGCCGATCCGCACCCCGTCCACGCCGGCGCCCACGACGTCGAGGGTCGGCGGTGCGTCGAGACGCAGTGAGGTCGTGTCACACGGGTCGTGCCGCGCCAGGACGTCATAGAGGAGTGCGGCATCCTCGACGGTCGTGGCAAAGGGCCCGATCTGATCGAGGGAGCTGGCGAACGCCACCAACCCGTAACGGGAGACCCGTCCGTAGGTCGGTTTCATGCCGACAACGCCGCACAGCGCGGCCGGTTGGCGGATCGATCCGCCGGTATCCGAACCGAGCGCGAGCGGGGTGAACCCGGCCGCAACGGCCGCGGCCGACCCGCCGCTGCTCCCGCCGGGCACCTTGTCGCTGTCGCGCGGATTCCGGGTGGGGCCGAAGGCCGAGTTCTCCGTCGAGCTGCCCATGGCGAACTCGTCCATGTTCGTCTTGCCCAGTGCGACGGCGCCCGGCGGCGCGCAACAGTTCCACCACCGTGGCGTCGTAGGGCGGACGCCAGCCGTCGAGGATCTTCGAGCCACAGGTCGTCGGGATCCCGCGCGTGCACAGGTTGTCCTTGAGGGCAACCGGTACCCCGGCCAGGGGTCCCGGGTCCCGTCCCCGGGCCACGGCGGCGTCGACCGCGGCCGCCTCGGCGAGGGCGTTGTCCGCCAGCACCGCCAAGAAGGCATGCGTCTCCCCGTCGCGTGCCGCCACGGCCGCCAGGGCCTCCTCGGTCACCTCGCGCGCCGAGCGCTGACCGGCCCGCACTGCCGCCGCTGTCCCTCGTGCGCCCATCACGGTGCCTCACCGCCGATACGCGGCACCCGGAAGCGATGGTCCTCCACCGAAGGGGCGGCCGCGAGGACCTCGGCCCGGTCCAGGCTGGGGCGCGGCTCGTCGGGTCGCAACACGTTCTCGACCGGCAGCGGGTGCGCCGTCGGGGCGAGATGCGACAGGTCGAGTGCCGCCACATCCGCCGCATGGTCCAGCACGGTGCGCAGCTGGGCGGTGAAGAGATCGACCTCCTCGTCGCTCAAGGTGAGACGGGCCAGGTTGGCGACATGGATCACGTCGTCACGGCTGAGTCGTCCGGGGCTCCCGCTGTCTTGGTGGCCCGGCTCCTCGGCGCCGGTCATGCCCCCGTCGGGGGGAGGAGATCGGTCACGAACGCAACGGTCCGCTTCTCGATCTCCTCCTTGTCGAAGTCGAGGGTGGCCACATGGAAGCTGCGCTCCAGCACGATCCGCTCCACCGGCCCACTGACACCCTCGACCAGGCGGTCGCCCGACACCGGCGCCACCACATGGTCCTGGGTGCTCGAGAACAGCAGGACGGGGCATGTCAGCGCGCCGAGACCGCTGGAGACCTCGGTGGCGGCCCCGAAGAGGGAGCGCGCGGCGCGGAGCGGCAGTTCGGGGTAGGCCGATTCGACCGATCCCTCCTGGGCGATGTCGGACCCGACCCCGGGGGCCAGCTCGTCGCCGCCGGCGATCAGCGCGTCGATGAATGCCACCGTGTCGGCGTCGGGCGGCTCGATCAAGGGGTTGACGAGGACGAGTCCGGCGATGTCCGGGTGCCGCTCGCCGAGCCAGACGCCCAGGGTGCCACCCATGGAAAGGCCCACCACGACGACCGCCTCGCACCGGGTCGCCAGCTCGACATAGGCCGCCTCGGCGGCGGCCGACCAGTCCTCCCAGCGGGTCGGGACCATGTCCTCCACCGCCGTGCCGTGCCCCGGAAGCAGCGGGAGCTCCACCGTCAGGCCGGCATCGGCCAGGGCCACCGCGAGCCCGCGCATCGACTGGGGGTTGCCGGTGAACCCGTGCAGGACCAACGCCCCGCGGGCGTCGCCGACGGCGGAATAGGGCTCAGCGCCAGGGAGAATGGGAGCAGTCACGCGCGACCATCCTACCGAGGAGCCGACTAACGTTCCGCCGGGCATGGAGGGCCTTGTGTGCCGATCGGGCCGTCCCCCCACGCAGTCAGATCCACGATGACGCCGACGAAGGAGCATCTCGATGCCATACCCGTTCTTGAGTGACGAGTGGTTGGAGGAGGCCCGCCGCATTCGCGCCGAGTACGAGGGGACGTCGGTTCCGTTTCCCCACCCGGTCCGCATGAACCTGGTCGTCACCTCCGTGCCCTTCGGCGACAAGGACATCGATGCCCACATGGACACCTCCAGCGGCGAGCTCGCCCTCGACGTCGGGCACATCGAGAACCAGGACCTCAAGGTGACTGTCGACTACGACACCGCCAAGGCGATCCTGATCGACGGCAACCCGCAGGCGGGCATGCAGGCCTTCATGGCCGGCAAGGTCCGCGTCGAAGGGGACATGGCCAAGCTGATGGCTCTGCAGACGGCACCGGTCGGGGCCGACTCGAGCGCGGCCGAGATGGCCAACCGGCTCAAGGAGATCACGGCCTAGGAGCCGGTCTAGGGGGGCGCGGGCGTCAGTGCCGCCGCTCCGGCCCCACGGGCGAGGGGCCGGATGAACGTGGCCGCGATCACGCCCAGGCCGGCCACGAACGCGGCCACCCAGAAGCCGACCTGGAAGCTGTGCAGGAGCCGCGTCGAATGGTGCACGTCCGCCAGCCCGGCGTGGCGTGCGAACGACTCTTGCAGTGTCAGCACCACCTGGATGCCGGCCACCTCGCCGACCTGTGCGGCGAGCAGCTGGGCCGCGCTCATCACCCCGTACTCCCCCGCGGCAACCTCGTTGGACATCGTCGACGAGGCCGCCGGCAGTGCGACGCCCATGCCGAGACCCGAGAGCGCGAGCGCCACGAGAATGATGCCCAGGCTCGACGAGGGCGCCAGCGTGGCGAAGAGCACCATCGAGATGAACACGGCCGAGGCGCCGGCGACCGTGGCCGCCCGTTCGCCCGTCCGCACCGTCATGTAGCCGGCGACCGGGGCGCTGAGCGCGTAGACCAGGGGGCGGGCGACAGAGACGAACCCCACCTCCGCGATCGAATAGCCGTACACCTGCTCCATGAGCAACGGGAACAGGAAGAAGCCGCCGAAATAGGCGAAGTTGGAGCATCCCTGCAGCACCAGGGGAAACGCGAAATTGCGGCGGCGCAGGTAGCGCGTGGGGATGAGCGGGGTGGCGAAGGTGAGCTCGCGCCACACGAACAGGACCACGAGGCCGACGGCGCACAGACCCGAGAGGATCACCCCGATCGACGTCCACCCCTGGATCGGACCGAGGCTGAGCACGAGCATCGCCGCGGTCACTCCACCGGCCAGGCTCCAACTGCCGACCCAGTCCATCCCCTCCCAGGCCGCCTCCGGGTCGTCCCCGGCGGGTGGTTCGACCGCCGGCCCCCGATGGGCCCGGTGCCGCGACGGCAGAATGAGGGCGACCACGAGTGCCGCCACGACGAGAAGGACGAGCTGCCCCCAGAACAGGGCACGCCACCCGAGGAACTGGATCACCGGTGAGCCCAGCGTCACGCCGAGGACCGGACCTCCGGCGGCGACCAGAGACCACCACCCCAGTGCTTTGACCCGCTCCTCCCGATCGAACAGCTGCAGGATCAACGCCATCGAAGCGGTCCCGGTCGCGGCGCCCTGCACGCCGTCGAGCGCGCGGGCGAAGATCAGCACACCCACGGTGGGCGCGGTGGCGGTGAGGACGGCGCTCACCATGGCGCCGCCCAGCCCGAAGAGGTAGAGCCGTCGGTGCCCGAAGAGGTCGCCCGCCTTGCCGAAGAAGGGAGCGGCGATGCCGAAGGCCAGGAGCGGGCCGGTCGAGACCCAGGTCAGTACCGAGAAGTTGGTATGGAACTCGGCCCGTACCGTGGGCAGCGCCACCACGAAGACGGTGAAGGTGATGTTGAGCGAGAGCAGGCCGGCCAGCAGCGCCGTGAGGGCCCACCAGCGGTAGCGGGGGCTGCGCACGGCCCGCCCGACCACGCGGTGACGCAGGAGGATGGCCCAGCTGGGGGCCACAGAGGCTTCTGCGCCGCTGGCCCCGAGCGCGGCCGCGCCAGGATCGGCTTTGGGGTCGAGCAGGAGATCCGGGCGCTCGGTGGGCGGGTTCTCCACCGGGGGGACCCTACCGGGATGTCTCCGGTGGGGTGTGTGGGTTCCCGCGGCCCGCGGCGCCGCCGAAGTCGGTCAGCCGAAGCGCCGCGACCACCAGTTCGGATCCCGTCCGTGGGCGTGGAAATGGTCGGGGATCTGGCGCATGACCCGGTCGACCGACCAGCCGCCGTCACCGAAACGCGCGTCGGCCACCCGGGTCAATTGCGCCCAGCATGTGTGCGACATCTGCCTCGGGGGGCACCGCCCCGTGGTGCTTCCAGACCACCATGGGCACGTCGCAGACCTCACAGTCGGCCACCCAGCACACGTCGTCCTCGTGGTGCCACGGCGAGATGTGCGCCGCCTCACAGAGGTCGCAGGACGCGTCGAAGGGGAGGGCCACCTGCGGTCCCGGTCCCGTCGTCCTGTTACTGGGCCAGGATCGTCACGGACGACCCGATCGGAACCTGGTATTGGTCGCAGGCTGCGTCCCTTGTGCGGTGCCGTTGGGGTTGCCCTCACCCCGACCACCTTCAACCCGGCATCTGGAGCGTCGTCGTGGCCTGCGACACGCTCTGCCCGATGACGTTGGGCACCTTGACCGTCGGAGGCCCGCTCGACACCGTCACCGTGACGGTCGATCCGTAGAGCACCATCGTGCCGGCGGGCGGACTGAGCGCGGCGACGTTGCCCTGTGGAATCGAGGGACTGGGGGTGTACGCCTCCTTGCCGGTGAGCCCGACCGCCTGCAGGAGGACGAGCGCGTCCTGGTAGGTGTCCGACTGCGAGATCGTCGTCGGGACCGGGACCGGGCCGTGACCGGTCGAGGGGACCATCTCGATGGTCGACCCGTAGGGCGCTCTGGACGGCGACAGCTCTCCCTTGTAGGACCACGAGATCAGGATCCCGTTCGCGATCGTGTCGCTGAACTGGCCCGTGACGCAGTCGCCCTGGAGGTGGGCCGCCTTCAGCGCGGTGACCCCCTGCCCGCAGGTCATGCCGGTGAGCGACGGCACGGCCACCGACGGCGGGCCGAGCGACGGCACGACGGAGAGCGTCGCGCCCTCCTTGAGGACCTTGCCCGCTTTGGGGGTCTGAGCGATGATGACGCCCACCCCGATGGTGATCGATTGCACGCCGTTGCGCGACGTGCAGCGTGAAGTGGTCCTTGTCCGCCGCCGCCCGGGCCTGCGTCCAGGGTCAGCCCGGTCAGGGTCGGCACCGGGTGCGAGGCGGTGAAGATCTGCTTCTGCCAGGCCACCAGCCCGCCCGCCACCAGGGCCAGCACCAGGACGACCGAGCCGATGATCCAGGCCCACTTCCGGCGGCTCCGGCGGCGCATGGCGAGCACGGAGCCCTCCGCCGGGCTCGCGCTCTTGCCGTTCTTGCCGTTCTTGCCCTGCAGGCTGGGCTCGGCGTCGAAAAGTTCACCCGGTCCGGCCTTGGTGCCGACCGGAGCCGGCTTGGTCGCCTTCCCGAGCGGCGGGGGGACCTGCGTCAGCTCGGAGACGTCCGGGGGCCGGAACCCGTTGAGGGGCTCCGGTGCGACGTGGTTGGGCGGATGCAGGATCAGCGGCTCGGGCGTGGGCAGCGCACTGGCCAGTGCCCCAAGGCGGGCTTCGAACCCTGCCGCGTCCAGGCGGGCGGAGGCCTCGGGAGCGGCGGCGCGGGCCAGCACGTCATCGAGCGGGCCGAGCGCATCGTTCGGCGGCAGCGGAGAGCCGATGCGGGCCATGATCGTGCCCTGCGTCGTGTCGGACACGAACGGCACCGTGCCCGAGAGCGCCTCGTAGAGCACGAGGGCCAACGAGTAGACGTCGGCTCGGCCGTCCAGCGGCTTGCCCTCGGCGGACTCGGGTGAGATGTAGCGGGCCGTTCCGACCATCGCTCCCGCCGGTTCGGTGTAGGCCGCCTCGGCCAGGGCGCGGGCTACACCGAAGTCGGCCACCCGGACCCGACCCTCCTCGTCGAAGAGCAGGTTGGCCGGCTTGATGTCGCGGTGCACCAGCCCCCGTGCGTGGGCGTAGGCCAAGCCCTGCGCCACTTCGGCGCCCAGGTGCGCGGCCTGCGAATGCGTGAGACGATCGCCCCGGTCGAGGAGATCGCGCAGGGACCCGCCGCCGAGATACTCCAGCACGAGATACGGCCCGTCGGTGTCCTCGCCCCAGTCGAACACCCGCAACACGTGCGGGTGGTTCAGGGAGGCCACCGAGCGGGCCTCGGCCCTGAAACGCTTCAGGAAGGCCTCGTCGCTGGCCAATCCCGGCTGGAGCACCTTGACCGCGACGTAACGCTGCAGGCTCACGTCTTCGGCGAGATAGACGTGCGCCGAAGCGCCAGTGCCCAGAGCGGAGAGCAGCCGGTACCGCTTCCCAAGGACCCGGCCGATGGAATCAGAGATAAGGGGCATCGGGACTTCCCGTAGGCTAGTGACTTACAGGGCTCCTCCGGTGGACACCCGGCAATTACGGGTCCACGCGGTACAATTTCCGCTGCGGCAATTACGTGCCGGGCAGCGACCCGGACTCGAGCAGGGCCTCGAACCCTTCCGCCGGGACGATGGGAATGCCCAGCTCCTCGGCCTTCTTGAGCTTGCTGGCCCCGGGGGCGTCGCCCACCACGAGGGCGAAGGTCTTCTTGGACACGCTGCCGGGCGATTTCCCCCCGCGCGACAGGATCGCCTCTTCGGCTTCCTCCCTGGTGAAGCCGGGTATGGTGCCCGTGACCACGACGGTGAGCCCCTCGAGGGTCCGGGCGGGGCCCGTGGCGCTGCCGTCCCCGGCGCCACCGGCGCCACCACCCCGCGGTTCCCGCTGCCCCGGGCTCCTCCAACGTCAGGCCGGCGGCCCGCAGGCGCCCGATCACGCCCCGGTTGGTGGGCATGGCCAGGAACTCGGCGATGCTCGCCGCGATGACCGGGCCGATCCCCTCGACGGCGGCCAACTCCTCGGCGGTCGCCGCCATGATGGCGTCGAGGGTGCCGAGGCCGCGGGCCACCGCCCGTGCCCCCGTCGGGCCCAGGTGGCGGATCCCCAGCCCGACCAGGAGCCGGCTCAGCGGTTGGGCGGCCGAAGCGGCGATACCGGCCACCAGGTTGGCGGCCGAAAGAGCGGCAAAGCGCTCGAGCGCGGACAGCTGCGGCACGGTCAGATCGTAGAGATCCGCCGGGTCGGCGATGAGTCCCGCCGCGACGAGCTGCACGACGCGCTCCTCACCCAGCCCTTCGATGTCCATGGCGGAACGGGACGCATAGTGGACGATGCGCTGCACGCGCTGCGCCGGGCAGTCGATGTTGGTGCAGTAGGTGTCGCTCTCACCCTCGAGCCTCACCAGCGGCTGCCCGCAGGAGGGGCAGGCGGCCGGGAACTTCCACGCCGGCTTGCGCCGCTTCGCCACTCCGGGACCGGCGAGCACCGGGCCCACGATCTCGGGGATGACATCCCCCGCCTTGCGCACGATGACGACGTCACCGGGGCGCACGTCCTTGATCCGTACCTGGTCCTCGTTGTGGAGCGTTGCCACCTCGACGGTCGAGCCGCCGACGAAGACCGGCTCCATGCGCCCGAACGGCGTCGCCCGGCCGGTGCGCCCGATCGACACCATGATGTCGATGAGCTTCGACGTCCGCTCTTCGGGCGGGAACTTGAAGGCCATGGCCCAGCGCGGGGCCCGCGACGTCGCGCCCAGCCGGGCGTGCAGCGCCAGGTCGTCGACCTTGGTCACCACGCCGTCGATCTCGTACGCCAGGTCGTGACGCTCCTGCGCCAGCTCGAGGCAGCGGGCGATGACCTGCTCGACCCCTGTGACCAGCCGCGCATCGGGGCTGACGGGGAACCCGGCCTGCCTGAGCAGGCGCCAAGGTGGCCCACTGCGAGGCCGCAGGCCAGTGGCTCCCTGCAGGGGCCCCCTCGACCTCGCCGACCTGGTAGGCCCAGAACGAGAGGGGTCGGGTGGCGGTGACGGCCGGGTCCTTCTGACGGAGTGCGCCGGCTGCGGCGTTGCGCGGGTTGACGAACAACCTGAGCCCGGCCGCTTCCTGGCGCTTGTTCATGGCGGCGAAGTCGGCCAGGGGCAGGTAGATCTCGCCCCGGATCTCGAGCAACGCCGGGAAGGGGCCGGCTTTGGCGTCGAGCGCCTTGGGCACCACCCTGACCGTCGCCACATTCGCCGTGACGTCCTCACCGGTGACCCCGTCCCCGCGGGTGGCGGCCTGCGTGAAGCGCCCGTGCTCGTAGGTGAGCGACATGGCGACGCCGTCGACCTTGGGCTCACTCGAGAAGGCGAGGCGCTCCAGGTCCAGATCCGGCACCTGGCGGCGCAGCCGCTCGGCCCAGGCCCGGAGGTCCGCCTCCTCGAAGGCGTTGTCCAGGCTCATCATGGGGACCCGGTGCCGGACGGGTTGGAACAGCCCGAGGGGAGCTGCACCGACGGTCTGCGTCGGGGAGTCGGGAGTGGCGAGGCCCGGATGGGCGGCCTCGAGCTCCCGGAGCTCGAGCACCAGGAGGTCGTACTCGGCGTCGGGGATCTCCGGGGAGTCGAGCACGTTGTACCGCTCGTTGTGGTACTCGATCACCTCACGCAGCTCGGCTGCCCGACGCGGCCGCCTCGGGCGGCACGACGTCGGCCACGGTCAGGCGGCGATGCCGGCGCCGACCACGGCATCCGGATCAGCGACGTCGTACAGGGCCACCGTCTGCCCGGGCGCGACCGGGCGCTGCGGGGCGTCGAACTGCACGACCAGACCGGCCCCGGTCCGGGCCACGGCACACGGCGCCGGACGGCCATGCGCACTGACCTGGGCCACGGCACGGTCACCGTGCCCGAGCGGTCGGTCCACCCAGGTGAGCGAGGCATCGCCCAGGGTCACGCTGACCGTCATCGCCTCGGCCGCGCTCCCGACCGTGACCCGGCGCGCCGGGACGTCGACGGCGATCACGTAGCGCCGGGCCCCGTCGGTCCCGTGGCCCATGCCGCGGCGCTGGCCCACGGTGACCAGCTCCACCGCGTCGACCGACCCGACCGTCTCACCCCGGCCGTTCGTCACCTCTGCCGGATGGAACTGCAATTTGTCGGCCAGGAAACCCCGCCGCCCCTCGACGCTCCCGATGAAGCAGACGTCCTGACTGTCGGGCTTCCCCGCCGTGCGCAGCCCCAGGCGCACGGCATGCGCCCGCACGTCGGCCTTGGTCATCTCCCCCACCGGGAAGATCACACGGCCCAGCTCGGCCTGGCCCAGCATCGACAGCACATAGGACTGGTCCTTCTCGGCATCGGCGCCGCGCCGGAGGCGGAGCCCTGCCGCGGCGTCGTGCGTCACCCGGGCATGGTGGCCGGTGGCCAGGCGCGTGAATCCCAGACGGTCGGCCCGCTCGAGCAACCGGTCGAACTTGATCGAGCGGTTGCACTCGATGCAGGGGTTGGGGGTCCTCCCCTGCGCATGCGCCTCGATGTACGGCGTGACGACCTGACGGTCGAACTCCTCGGTCAGGTTGAAGACGTGATGGTCGATGCCCAGTTGCTGGGCCACCCGGCGGGCGTCATCGACATCGGCCACCGAGCAGCAGCCCGAATCCGATTCGCCACCCCAAAGCTTGAGCGTGGCCCCCACCACGTCGTGCCCCTGCTCCACCAGCAGCGCGGCGGCGACGGAGGAGTCCACCCCTCCCGACATGGCCACCAGCACGCGCATGCGTCCAGTGTGCCACCGCCGCTCAGGGCTCATGTCGCAACGTGGCGATCACGGCCGGGACGATGGCCAACGCCCGATCGATGTCTGCGCCGGACGTGTCGTGGCCGAGCGTGAACCGGATGGCGCCGCGAGCCAGCCCGTCGGGCAGGCCCATGGCCCCGAGCACGTAGCTCGGCTCGAGGGCACCGCTGGCACACGACGACCCCCCCGAGACGCAGATACCCCGTTCGCCCAGCGCCACCAGGAGCTCCTCACGTTCGATGCCGGCGAAGCACAGATGCAGATGACCGGGGAGAGTGGCCACCTCTCCGGCGACCGTCCGGTGGGCCCCGTCCACACACGCCAGAAGGCCCTCGGCCAACCGGTCGCGCAACGCGGCGACCCGGCACGACGCCGCGTGCCGTTCGGCCGCGGCCAGCCGCAGGGCGGTGGCCAACCCGACCGCCCCCACGACGTCCTGCGTGCCGCTGCGCCGCTCCCGTTCTTGGCCCCCCCCACCTGCTGCGCCACGATGTCGAAGGATCCACCGACGGCCAGCACCCCCACCCCGACCGGGCCGCCCACCTTGTGCGCGCTGAGCGCGACGAGGTCAGCGCCCGAGGTGCACGCGGCCAGATCCATGAACGTGGCGGCCTGCACGGCATCGGTGAAGACCCGCGCCGTGTCACTCCGGGCGTGGACTACGTCGACGACCTCGGCCAGCGGCTGCACCACGCCGGTCTCGTTATTGGCCAGCATGACGGCCACCACCGCCGTGGTGTCGTCGATCTGCGCAGCCAACTGCTCCACGTCGACCACTCCGTTGTGGTCGACGCCCAACTCGCTCCAGCGCACCCCGGGTGTCGCGCGGCGGCCCGACACGACTCGCGCACCGCGGGGTGTTCGACCGCTGTGCTCAGCACCGACACCGCGCCGCCCCCGGCACGGCCACCGGACAGGACGGCACCCACGGTTCCCGACACGGCCAGGTTGGCCGACTCCGTGCCCCCGGAGGTGAAGACGATGTCACGGGGATCGCGCCCTAACGCAGCCGCCACCTCATCACGGGATTCCTCGAGCAGGCGCCGTGCTCGTTGCGCCGGACGATGGCTCCCCGTCGGGTTGCCGAGCGGGACGGACCGTGCCTCGGCCATGGCGTCGGCCACCTCGGAGCGGAGCGGAGTGGTGGCTCCGTGGTCGAGATACGTCGACGTCCTCACTCATGTGTTCCATGTGATCCATGTGATCCAGAGAGACTCATGTGATCCAGACAGTCTTGGCGTTGGTGAATTCCTTCAGCCCGAGCTCGGAGAGCTCGCGCCCGAAGCCGGAACGCTTGATCCCTCCGAAGGGCAACTCCGGCATGGAGACGACCATGGCGTTGACGAACACCGCGCCGGCCTCCAACTCGTCGATGCACCGCCGCTGCTCCTCCCCGTCGTTCGTCCAGACGCTCGAACCCAGCCCGAATGTCGTGGAGTTGGCGACCTCGAGCGCGGCATCGAGGTCGGGGACCCGCTCGACGATGGCCACGGGACCGAACAACTCCTCCTGGGCCACCGGCATGTCCGCCGTCACGCCCGAGAGGACGGTCGGCTTGAGGTACCACCCGGGCCCAACCACCGGCTCCCCGCCTCCATGCACCACAGCGCCCTGACTGCGGGCCTCTTCGATCTGCCCCAGCAGCTCGGCCCGTTGCGCCTCCGAGACGATGGGCCCCACCTGCGTTGCGGGATCGAAGGGATCTCCGACCACGAGTGCGTCCATGGCCGCGGTGAACCGCTGGAGGAATTCGTCCGCCACCGGCTCGACCACGATGAAGCGCTTGGCCGCGATGCACGATTGGCCGTTGTTCTGCACCCGCGCCGTCACCGCAGTCCGCACGGCGTCGTCGAGGTCGGCCGAGGCGAGCACGATGAACGGGTCGGAGCCTCCGAGCTCGAGGACGCTCTTCTTCAAGGCGTGTCCCGCCGTGGACGGCGACCGACATGCCGGCCTTCTCGCTGCCGGTGAGGGTGACGGCGGCGATCCGCGGGTCCTCGATGAGTGCGGCGATGTCCTTGCTCTCGATGAACAGGTTGGTGAATGCGCCCGTCGGCAGGCCCGCTCGGCGAAAGATGTCCTCCAGGAGGAGCGCCGTCTGCGGGACGTTGGACGCGTGCTTGAGCAGGCCGACGTTGCCGACCATGAGCGCCGGTGCGGCAAAGCGCACCACCTGCCACAGCGGGAAGTTCCACGGCATGATCGCCAGGACCGGGCCGATCGGCTGGTAGTGCACGTACGGAACGCGACGCGCCGGTGGCGATCGGCTCGTCGGCCAACAGGGCCTCGGAGTGTTCGGCGAACCAGCGCAGGCCCATGGCACACTTCGACGCCTCCGCTCGCGCGGCGGCGAACGTCTTGCCCATCTCGGTGGTCACGATGCGCGCGATGTCGGGCCCCTCGCCCTCGAAGAGGTCTGCCGCGTTGATGAGATGACGGGCCCGCTCGGCGAAGCTGGTGGTGCGGTACTCGAGGAAGGTGTCGAAGGCCTGTTGCAGCAGTGCCTCCACCTCGGCCGGGGTGTGCGCCGGAAACGTCTTCTCGGTCTGACCGGTGGCGGGATTGATCGTGGCGTAGGACATAACCGATTCTTACCGCAGTGGGGCCTCTTCTCAGCCGCCCAGACCCAGATGCCCGGGAACCGCCCGCCGGATCAGCTTCCCGGTGGCCGTGTGCGGCAACTCCGCCGTCGCGAAGTAGTCCTTGGGCCGCTTGTACGGCGCCAGATGGGCTGCGGCCGCCGACCGCATGGCGTCCTCGACCCCGCTGCCCTCGGCGACGTAGGCCACACAGACCTTCTGACCCCACTGCTCATCGGGCACCCCGAACACCGCCAGCTGGACGAGCCCCGGCACCGCGGAGAGCACCGCCTCCACCTCCGCCGGGTAGACGTTGACCCCTCCGCTGATGATGAGGTCGTGCCGGCGGCCCGAGAGGTAGAGATAGCCATCGGCATCGAGCCGGCCCAGATCGCCCACTGTGCAGGCCGGGCCACGCCAGGCCGCTGCGGGTGGCGACCTCGTTCCGCCAATAGCTGAAACGGGCGAAGGGGGGCATGTCGCACCAGATGGTGCCGGCACCGTCGTCGTCGTGCCCCGCACCTTCGGGCTCGTCGCCGCCCCCGTCGTCCGGCGGAGCCTATGAAGAGCCGTCGGCCCGGGCGGGCCCGGCCCACCGTCCCGGGGTGCGCGAGCCATTCGTCGGGTCCGCAGACCGTGAACTGGGCCTCGGTCGACCCGTAGAACTCCCACACGCCGCCCGGGCGGACGCGCTCCATGATCGCCCGCTTCACCGAGGGCGGGCACGGGGCCCCGGCATGGGCCAGGAGGCGGAGCGAATCGAAGACCTCGTCAGGGCCGAGCCCGGGCGCCTGCAGGATCCGCTGGAGATGGGTCGGGACCAGGAAGGCGGTGGACGGGCGCAGCCGGCGCAGCACGTCCAGCGCGGTGGAGGCGTCGAAACGGCCGAGAATGGCGCAGCGACCCGCCCGAGAGCAGCGTGCCCGCACAGAAGCGCACCGAGACGGTGTGGTACAGCGGCGAGCAGACCATGTGCAGGTCGAGCAGGATCGAATTGCCACACCGCCGCCTCGTCGTCGAAGACAGCTCGCGCGGTGCCCTCGTCCCATAGTCCGGTGGTCACGCCCTTGGGCTGCCCGGTCGTGCCCGACGTGTAGTGCATGGGCCGGGTCAACGGGTAGGGCGCCAGCTCCGCCGGCGGGCCGTCCAGAAGGCGTGACAACGCCGTCCGGTCGAGGACCTCGAGGGTGGGCTGCGCATCCGCGATGAGGAGGTCGCGCTCGGCCGCGGTGAGCGTGGCGTTGAGCAGGACCGGGAGCACCCCCGAGCGCGCCGCGCCGAGGACGGCACAGATCAAGTCGGCCGAAGAGGGGAGGCAGAAGGCGACACGATCGCCCACCCCGCAACCATGGGCGCGCAGCGCCCCCGCCACACGGCGCTGACGGGCCTCGGCGTCCGCCGCCTCGAGCACCTCCACACTGGGCGCGCCCCTGGTCACTCCCGCAGCGTACCGAGCTGTGGGCCGGCCTCACGTGAGACGATGGCGCGGTGACCCGCACGGACGTGGAGATGGCGAGCGCCCTCGTGGCGCGCTCGCGGCGGATCGTGGTCCTCACCGGTGCCGGCATCTCCACCGACTCGGGCATCCCCGACTTCCGGGGGCCCAACGGGATGTGGACGAAGGATCCGGCGGCGGAGAAAGCGGCGACCCTCCAGACCTACGTGGGCGATCCCGAAGTGCGGCGGCGCGCCTGGCAGAACCGTCTGACGTCCCCCCTGTGGCTGGCCGAGCCCAACGAGGGCCATGCTGCGCTGGTGACGCTCGAGCGCGAGGGCCGGCTCGACACGCTCGTGACCCAGAACATCGACGGCCTTCATCAAAAAGCCGGATCGGACCCGGCTCGCATCGTGGAGATTCACGGCAACTCCTCGGAGATCGTCTGTCTGCGCTGCGACCACCGCCAGCCGGCGGAGCCGGTGCACGATCGCGTACGGGGCGGAGAAGCGGACCCCGGCTGCGAAGAGGTGCGCGAGGACGGGTCGACGTGCGGGGGGATCCTCAAGTCGGCCACGATCAGCTTCGGCCAGAATCTCGTGGCGCGTGACCTGCAGCGGGCCGAAGCCGCAGCGGCGGCGTGCGACCTCTTGCTGGCCGTGGGATCGACGCTCGCCGTGTTCCCCGCGGCCGGCCTGGTGCCGCTCGCCTCCCGATCCGGCGCATCCGTGGTGATCCTCAACGGTGCCCCCACGGACATGGACCCGCTGGCCGATGTCGTGGTCAACGGCCCGATCAGCGAGCTGTTACCCGTGCTGGTCGCCGGGTCCCGATGAACGACTGGGGTCCCGCGACCTACGGCCAGCCCTGCCGGGAATGCGCATTCGAGTGGACCCTCGCCCTCGATGACGCCGCGCCGAGCATGTCGGGGCTCGCCGCCTCCTACCGCGCCCTTCTCCGCGGCGCCACCGGGCGCGAGCAGCATCCCGACCTCTCATGGACGACTGCCGCCTACGTCAGCCACGTCGCCGACAACGTGCGCATCTGGACCGAACGACTCCAGGGCGTGTCCCTGGGTGCGGCACTCCGCGTGGGCAGCTACGACGAGAACGAGCTGGCAGTGGCCAGGAATTACGAGATGATCCCGCTGCAGGCCGCCATGTGGTCGTTGCAGCTCTCGATCGCCGAGTGGTGCAAAGCGATTGCGGCCGCCCGCCCGGAGGGCACCGTGCTCATCCACCCCGAGCGCGGTGAGATGGAGCTGCTCGACGTCGTGGTCGCCAACACCCACGACGCGCACCACCACCTGTGGGACATCGAGCGGACGCTGCGGTGGGAGGACTGACGGCCACGTCTGCGTGGCATGTCGGCGTCGACCCCGACGCCGGCGCCGTAGGACACGACCTGTGCGTCTCGCACCCGCCGGTCATGCCCCCGATCCGGTTACTCGCCCGCTGACTTGGCCTTCCGCCGTGGTTTGAGGGCGAACCACCAGATGCTCGCCATCGTCCCCAGAATGCCGAGGGTGGCCGCCACCGGCTTCACGACTTTCTTGGCCCCGCTCTTTGCCATGGGGGCAGACACTACTGCCCGCGCCCGTGTGGGAGGCGGTACCTCACCTTTTGCGGTAGGCGGCGGCCGCAGCGACCAGGGCGGCAAAGGGGCGCTGGTCCCCGGCCTCTTCGGGGTGCCATTGCACCCCCAGGACGAAGGGCGCGGTGGGGAGCTCGACCGCCTCGACGACACCGTCGTCCGCGCCGGCCGTCTGCACCAGTCCCGCGCCAAGGTCCCGGATGGCCTGGTGATGCGAGCACAGCACCGTCGTGCTGGCACCGAAGATCGCCGAGGCGTGACTCCCGGGGGTGGTCGTGACCTTCACCTCGCCGAAGACGAAGGGGGCGCGGCGGTGATCGTCGTGCCCGACGACATCGGGCAGGTGTTGGTGCAACGTGCCTCCACGCTCGACATTGAGGATCTGGCAGCCCCGGCAGATGGCGAGCACGGGCAGATCGACCTGCAACGCCGCCGCCAGCAGCGCTCTCTCGCTCTCGTCGCGAATGGGGTTGACACCCACGACGTGCGGTGTGGCCGTCTCCTTGTAGGAGGCCGGATCGACATCGCCGCCGCCGGTCAGCACCAGTCCGTCGAGGAGGGCGATCACCTCCTGCGCGCCGAAGCTCGGGCCGGTGGGGGCGGTCCGCAGCGGAGGGAGGAGGAGCGGGCGACCGCCCGCGGCTGCGACGAGCTCGTAGTACGACTCGGGCAGCACCGCGGAGGGGCGTTCCCAGCCTCCCCAGGCAACCTTGGCGACATAGGTCGAGATGCCGATGAGCGGGATCACCGCCACCAGCGTACAAAACGGTTGGACGGAACCCGGCAGGCACGCCATCATGCGTCATGCCAGGACGTGAGTTCATCGCCAACGGGATCGCCGACGGGTCCATCGATACGGTGATCGTGGCGTTTCCCGATATGCACGGCCGACCGGTCGGGAAGCGCGTGACCCCGGAGTATTTCAGCGACCACGTGGCCGAGCACGGGATCGAGGTCTGTGACTACCTCCTGGCGGTCGACGTCGACATGAATCCGCTCCCCGGGTACCACTTCGCCAATTGGGACCTGGGCTACGGGGACATGCTCTGCCAGCCGGACTACGCCACGGCGCGCGCCATCCCCTGGCTTCCCGGCACCGCCATGGTGATCGGCGACCTCACCGACGAGCAGGGCGATCCGGTCGAGGTGTCACCCCGGCAGATCCTGCGCCGGCAGATCGCCCGCGCCGCCGAGCGTGGCTACGAGGTGCGCAGTGCCACCGAGCTCGAGTTCTTCCTCTTTCGCGACACCTATGAGGAGGCGCAGGAGAAGTCGTGGAAGGGCCTGACGCCGCACTCGTCGACCATCGAGGACTACCAACTGCTCCAGACGTCACGGGAGGAGTACATCCTCAAGCGCATCCGCCAGGAGATGTGCGCCGCCGACATCCCGGTGGAATTCTCCAAGGGAGAGGCCGGACGGGGCCAGCACGAAGTCAACGTGACGTACGCCGGGCGCACTCGACACGGCCGACCGGCACCTCGTCTTCAAGAACGGGATCAAGGAGATCGCGGCGCAGGAGGGGCGTGCGGCCACCTTCATGGCCAAGTGGACGATGGACGACGTCGGGTCCTCGTGCCATGTGCACAATTCCCTCTGGGACGGCGCGACCGGCATGCCGCTCATGGGTGACGCGTCCCACCCGACCGGGCTGTCGACCCTGGGGCGCCGGTTCCTGGCCGGCCAGCTCCATGCGGCACGGCAGTTGGCCTGGTGTGCCGCCCCGACACTCAATTCGTACCGGCGCTACGTGCCGGGGAGCTGGGCCCCCACCGCCGTTGTCTGGGGCGAGGACAACCGCACGTGCGGCTTCCGGGTCGTCGGCCACGGGGCGGGGCGGCGGATCGAGTCGCGCGTCCCCGGGGCCGACGTGAACCCGTACCTGGTCATCGCCGCGTGCATCGCGGCCGGCCTCTACGGCATCGATCACGAGCTCGAGCTCGCCGACGCCTACCCGCGCAACGCCTACGACGCCGCCGACGTCACCCGGATTCCCTCCACGCTGGTCGAGGCCATCGGCGGGCTCGAGCACTCGGAGGTGGCGGCCGAGGCGTTCGGCCCCGACGTGCATCACCACCTTCTCAACACGGCGCAACAAGAATGGGAGGCGGCCAACCGCCACGTCTCGGACTGGGAGCTCACGCGCAACTTCGAAAGGATCTGATGCCGGACCCTCCTCCGGCCCCGCGTCCGTTGCACCGTCAGCTCGACCGACTACGGCGGAAGATCGTCTCGCTGCTCGGCGGGGTGGCACCGGTCGCCACACCAGCGGACGGACCGCGGGGCGGATTGGCGCTCGACGCCGCCCTCTCGATGCTCTACCCGTCGAGGGAGCCGTCCGATCTCCATGCGATCGCACAGGGGCTCGTGGGCGATTCCGTCGTGGACCTGCACGGTCTCCGGCGGCTGTTGACCACGTTCGACCGGCAATTCTTCCCGTCGCCGGTGAGCATCCGATTCGGACCGTCCGACATCGTCACCCATCAGCTGGACAACGGGATGACGATCTTCCTCGACCGCGACGACGGCGCGGTCAGCCGGCCGCTGCTCAACGGGGACTACGAGGCACATCTGGTGCCGACGTTCAGGCAGTTCTGCCGGCCAGGGATGACGGTGGTCGACGTCGGCGCAAACGTGGGGCTCTACACGCTGCTTGCGTCCTCCCTCGTCGGGAGCTCCGGGCGTGTCGTGGCCATAGAGCCCAGCTCCGAGAATTGCCGCCTCATTCTCCTCTCCGTCGAGGCCAACCACGCCGACAATGTCGAGCTGTTCCCCGTCGCCCTGGATCGGGGCCGTGGGTGGTCGAACCTGTCCGGGCACTTCGGCTCGAACGGCGGGCTGGTCCCCGCCGACCCGTCGGGTCTGGCATCAGGGTGGAGCGAGATCGTCCCCACGTTCTCCCTGGACGACCTGGTCGACGGACAGGTGCACTTCTTGAAGATCGACGTGGAAGGAGCCGAGGGGCGGGTTGTCGCCGGAGCACAGGGAATCCTCACGACGTCCAGACCGATCGTGGCCACCGAGCTCAGCCTCGAGATGCTGCCGCGCGTGTCGGGAATCAGCGGGGAGGAGTACCTCGACGGGTTCGAGGCCCTGGGGTACCGGATCTCGCTCTTCAACCGCGAGACCGGCCGGCCGGACCCACCGATCCGGGCGTCCGAGCTGCTGCAGCACTGGGGCGACCCGTTGCAGATCGAGGACCTGTTGCTCCTCCCTCCCGACGTCAGCGGCTGAACGAGCTCAGCCCGCACCACCGCTCACACGGTGGCCGTTCAGTCGTTTGTGGATGCCTTTCGTCTTGCCGTAGAGGTTGACGAACTCCTTGCGAAGCGGGGCGTAGACGGCGGCCGCATCCGCCTCGGGGACGTAGACGGCCTTGACCGCCACCATGGGCGGAATGTCGGCCAACCTGATGTGGCCGAGGGCCAGATGGGCGAGGAGCCCCGCGCCGCGCACGTTGGCCAGCACCGGCTCGGCGATCTGGCGGATGCGGCACCCCATGACGTCGGCGTGGATCTGCGCCCACAGGTCCGAGTTCGCCCCTCCACCCACGAAGGCGAGGGATTCGAACCGCCGCTTGGTGAACTTCTCGACCGCACCGAGCAACCACGCCGAATTGAGCGCCACGCCTTCGAAGACCGCCCGCACCATGTCCGACCGGGTCGTCGACAGCGAAATATTGTGGAAGCCGCCCCGGATGGTGTGATCGTCGACCGGGGAGCGTTCGCCGTTCAGCCACGGGGTGAAGAGGACCCCCGGGACCCGGGCCGCACCGTGGCCGCCATATCGTTCAGACGTCGCGAAGAAGTCGGGCGGCGGGGCGGCGGACGGGTCGAGCGCATCACGGGGGTACAGCAGGTTGTCGCGCAGCCAGGTGAGGCAGGCGCCCCCCGTCTCGTGCTCGTCCGCGACCAGGTAACGGCCGGGAAGGCCCGACGGGATGGAGGCGATATTGGTCAGGGCGTCGGTCTTCTTGAAGGGGACGTGACAGCTGATCCAGCTCGACGTCCCGAGGTAGAGATGGCCTTGGAAGTCCCCGACCGCGCCCGACCCCACCGCGGCCGAATGAAGGTCGGCGGTGCCGGCGACGACCGGGGTGCCCGGAAGGAGGCCGAGCTCGGCCGCGGCGGCGGGCGTCACGCCCCCGAGGATGCTGCCGGTCGGCACGAGCGCGGGCAGGGTGCGCCGCTCGAGCCCGGCCAGCTCTATCAGGCTGTCGTCGTAGCGCACTGCGTTGATGGCGCGCGTGTCGGTGACCCAGTGCAAGGTGATCGAGTCGTGGGAGGCACGGGCCAGACCGGTGAGCCGCAGGTTGAGGTAGTCCACCGGCTCGAGGAAGACCGCCGTGGCCGCGTAGACCGCGGGGCGCTCTTCACGCAGGAAATGGATGTGCCCCACCGGGTCCTTACCCGAAAGTGTCGGGAGGCCGCCGCTGCGCCGTACCCACCTGGCGGCCTTGGCCGCCGAGTAACCCTGGACATTGAGTGTGCCGCGGACCACCCGCTTCACGGCATTGGCCCCCGCGAGTCCATCCAGATGATGGAGGGGCCGATCGCCTGGCCGTCGGCGCCGACGGCGACCGTCCCCGACCATTGCGCCGTGCACGCCACGCCCACGATCTTCTCCGGCGTCACGCCGCTCTCGGCGAGGGCCTGGCGTGCCGCGGCGACGATGGCGCCCCACCAGAGCCCGGGGTCCTGTTCGGCCGCGCCGTCGGCACCGACGACGAGGGGGACCTTCTCGAATGCATGGGCCGCGAGATGCCCGGTGGCCGAGACCACGGCGACCTTGGGCCCGCCCGTTCCGAGATCGACGGCCAGGACGTAGGTCACCCCGGGAGCACCTGCCGCCCTGTCCCGCAGGGGAACAGCCTCCCCGGCGGGCAGGCTCGGCCCCGGGATCGTGCGCATCGTCGGCGAAGCGTACCGCCGTCCTCAGCGCACGACCCGGGCCGTGCTCCGCTGTTACTCCGCCAGACCGGCTTCTGCCTCCAGCTCGATCTTGACCTTGTTGCCGACCACGACGCTCCCGTCGAGGAGGGAGTGGTTGAAGCTCACGCCGAAGTCCCGGCGGTCGATCTCCGCCGTGGCGGAAAAGGCCACCACGGTCCTGCCTTCCTGCATGGCCAGCCCCTCGCCCAGGTACTCCAGGTCGAACGCCACCGGCTTGGTGACGCCGCGAATGGTGAGGTCCGTGAAGAGCTTCCACTCGGAGTCGGTCACCCGCTGCAGGCCCGTGCTCTTGATGGTGATGGTCGGGTAGTTCTCGGCATCGAAGAAGTCGTTGGTGCGCAGGTGGTCATCCCGCATCGACTGGTTGGTGTCGATGCTGGCGACCTTCGCTTCGGCCTCGAACGTCGAGTCCTCAGGGTTCTCGGCGACGGTGAACGTCCCGGAGAATTCGGTGAAGCGACCCCGTACCTTGGTCCCGATCAGGTGACGGGCCACAAAACCGGCTTCAGCGTGCGCGGCGTCGACGGTGTACGTTCCCGGCTTCGGAAGGGTGATCGTTGCTGTTGACATGGGAGCCTCCTATGGCGGTTGTGATCTCTGACAAGATAGTATCTGACTATACAGATACTTGTCAATCAGGTAAACAGCGGTTCCTGGTAGATTCGAGCAAGATTGAGGGAGCACTTATGGGCACCGTGAAATTCCCCGAGCAGGGCGAATACGACGTAGAGGCGGACGCTGCTCCCGAGCCCGGGGGCGGCACCTGTGGCATTTTGGGCAGCATCGACGACGAGCGTCTGCAGCTGATGGGACTGCTCATGCGCTCCCACCGTCGCCTGGCCGAGGTGCTCGGGCGCGAGCTCGAACAGTCCGTCGGCATCCCCCTGGTCTGGTTCGACGTGCTCATCCACGTCGGCGGCGCCGAGGAGGGTCGCCTGACCATGAGCAAACTGAGCTCGGAGGTGGCGCTCACCACTGGCGGCGTGACCAGGCTGGTGGACCGCATGGTCGAGGCCGGGTTGGTCGCCCGAAAGAACTGCCCGTCGGATCGCCGCAGCGTTCACGTCGTGCTGACGCCCGCGGGGGAGGCCACCCTGGGCGCGCCATCGGCGAGCACATCGAGGGCATCGACCGCCACCTGATCGCACCGCTGGACGAGGCGGATCGTGCCGCCCTCACCTTGGCGTTGACAAAACTTCTGCACGGCTGCTGAACGGACCGACGCCCGGGACCTCAGGACGCTGCCGGGGCGGCTATCCCGACCCTTGCGCCCGGCGCAACCAGGCGCGTGCAGGGAGCTGGCCCTCGTCGGTTTCGAGTTCCAGCACCGTCGCTGCGCCTTCTCCGGGACCCTTCGTGATGGAGACCGCCAGCACCTCACGACCGATGTAGTCGAAATACCCCTCGATCATGTCCAGACCCTCGAGGTGCAGGTCGATGCGATCGGACACGTCCAGCCCGCTGTTCTTGCGGAGGTCCTGCAGGAGACGGACCACCTCCCGCGCCAGGCCACGGTGGCGGAGCGACTCGTCGAGGGCGAGATCGAGCGCCACGACCTCTCCCCCTTCCCGGGACACGGCGAAGCCCTGTTGCCCGCGCACCCGCAGCTGCACGTCGTCGGGGCCGAGCTCGACCGGGCCGCCGGAGAGCACGACCGTGATGGACGTTCCGGCCTCGAGCGCCGCCGCCGCTTCGGCTCCGTCGAGCGCGGCCAACGCCGGCTTGAGCTCCTTCACCTGTTTGCCGAGCCGTGGTCCCAGCGTGCGGAAGTTTGCGGCCAGCTCGAACTCGAGCACCTCGCTCAGCTCGTCGGCCACGTCGATCTCGTCGACGTTGAGCTCCTCGGCCACCATGTCGTGGAGGATGGCCGGCGCATCCGACGGGAGGAACACCAGCGCACGAGCGAGTGGCTGGCGGACCTTGACCCCGGCTTCGCTCCGCGCCGCCCGGCCCAGCGAGGTCAGCCTCCGGGCCAGGTCCATCTGCGCCTCGAGATCGCGGTCGACCGAGGCCTCGTCCGGCACCGGCCAATCAGCCAGGTGCACCGACTGCGTCTCGTCGACCCCGCTGAGCGCGCGCCACATGGCGTCGGCCACGAAGGGGCAGAACGGGGCGAGCAGGAGCGAGATACTGGTGAGGACCTCGTGCAACGTTGCCTGCGCCGCCAGCGTGTCCCCGGCCGGCGCGTCGGGATCGGTCCGCCAGAAGCGGCGCCGGCTGCGGCGCACGTACCAGTTGGAGAGATCGTCGACCAGGCCTGCGAGCGCGGAGGCCGCCTCGAGGGGCTCGTAGGCGTCGAGCCCGGTGGTGACGGTGACCCCCGTACTGGCCAGCCGCGAGAGGATCCAACGGTCGAGGGCGCCGCGTTCGTGCGGCGCCGGGATCGCCGGATCCGCCGGGTCGAAGCCGTTCAGCGAGGCATAGGTGGTGAAGAAGCTGAAGGTGTTCCACAACTTCAGCAACATGTCGCGCAGCGCCGTGTCGATCGCCGACAGGCTGGCGCGGGTCGGTGTCCACGGGGAGCCCTGGCTGAACATCCACCACCGCAGGGCGTCGGCGCCCCTCGTGTCCAGGATTGTCCAGGGATCGATGATGTTCCCCAGTGATTTGGACATTTTGCGGCCGTCTGCGTCGATGATGTGGCCCAGGCAGACCACGTGCCTGTACGGGCTCTCCCCGAACACCAATGTGTTGATGGCCAGCAACGAGTAGAACCATCCCCGCGTCTGGTCGATGGCCTCGGAGATGAAGTCGGCCGGGAAGGAAAAGGCCTCTTTGGAGCCGGGCGTGTGGGGGTAGCCGACCTGCGCCGCCGGCATCGACCCCGAGTCGAACCAAGCGTCGATGACGGGAGCGACGCGCCGTGCGACGGCGTCCTCGTCACGCAGTCCTGCTTCGGCGCACGTCGGGCAGTCGAACACCACGTCGTCGATGACCGGCCGGTGCGGATCGATGCCCGTCACATCGCGGCCGCAGAGCTCCGAGAGCTCGGCCAGCGAGCTGATGCAGTGGAGATGCCCGCGACCGCACCGCCAGATGGGCAGCGGTGTGCCCCAGTAGCGATCGCGGGAGAGCGCCCAGTCGACGTTGTTGGACAGCCATTCACCGAACCGGCCCTCGCGGATGTGCGACGGGTGCCAATCGATGGCGGCGTTCTCGGCCAGCATCTGCTCCTTGCGGGTGGAGGTGGCGATGTACCAACTCGGCTTGCCCCAGTAGATGAGCGGGGTGCGGCACCGCCAGCAGTGCGGGTACGAGTGCACGTAGGGAGCGCGGCGCAGCAGCAGTCCTGCGTCCTCGAGCCGGTCGTTGATCACCGAATTGCTCGCGCGCACGTCCTGCCCGGCCAGCCATCCGATCTCGTCGGTGAAGCGTCCGTCGGGACCGACCGGGTTGAGCGAGGGCAGCCCGTTCTCGCGGCCGATCTGGCGGTCGATCTCGCCGAACGCCGGGGCGAGGTGCACCAGTCCGGTGCCCTCTTCGGTGGTGACGTAGTCCGCCGGCACCACGCGCCACCCGTCGGCCTGCTTGGGCGCCGGCAGATCGGCGAAGGGACGCGTGTAGTGCAGGCCGACCAGGTCCACCCCGCCGAGACGGCGCGAGATGCGGGTCGACGCGCCCTCCCCGAGCACGTCGTCGACCAGGTCTGCGGCCACGATCAGCCCGTCGACCACGGCATAGGTGAGGCCGGGGTTGACGGCCACACCTGTGTTCGACAGCAGCGTCCACGGTGTCGTGGTCCACACCGCCAGCGCCGTGGCATCACCGAGCAGGGCCGGATCGGGATCGACGATCGGGAACCGCACGTACGCCGACTCGTCCTCCTCGTCCGTGTACACGCCGGGCTGGCCCAGCTCGTGGCTCGACAGGGCGGTGCCGCAGCGGGGGCAATAGGGGACGACCTTGAGATCCTCATAGAGCAGCCCCTGATCGAAGAGCTGGCGGAGGTGCCACCACACGGACTCGATGTAGGACGGGCTCAACGTCCAGTAGGCCGCATCCGTATCGAGCCAGTAGCCGATCCTCGTCGTCAGGCGGGTGAACTCGTCGACGTACGAATAGACCGACTCGCGGCACAGGCGCACGAACTCGGCGATGCCGACCTGATCCTCGATCTGCTTCTTGCCGGTGATACCGAGCTTCTTCTCCACCTCGACTTCGACCGGCAGGCCATGGGTGTCCCACCCGCCGCGCCGGGCCACATACGAGCCCCGCATGGCATGGAAGCGGCAGAAGAGGTCCTTGTAGACGCGGGCCCAGACATGATGGAGCCCGGGCATCCCGTTCGCCGTGGGAGGGCCCTCGTAGAAGACCCATTTCGGCGCGCCTTCTCGCTGCTCGACGGAGCGTTCGAAGACGCGGTGGGTCGCCCAGCGGGCCAACTCGGCCTGCTCGAGGGCAACGAAGTCAGTGTCGGGAGGGACAGGTGTGAACACGCACGCTCAATGGTCGTCCGCCCGGGCAGATGCGCCCGGGGCGTGGTGGCCAGACTAATGGCGTTCGAACTGGGCCCCTGTTCTCTAACCCGCCGTCGCCGACAACGCGTCGAAGCGCTCCTCGTCCATGTCGAGGAGTGAGGCGAGCACGAGGTCGGCCAGCGCGAAGGCTGGATGCTGCTCCTCCCCGTGCTCGGGCACGGCGATGCAGGCCATGGAGGCCGCCTTGGCGGCCAGCACCCCGGCTGGTGCGTCCTCCCACACCAGGCAGCGGCGGGGTGGCGCGCCGAGCTTGGCCGCCGCCGTCAAGAAGACCGCGGGGTGCGGCTTCCCCCACTGCTCGTCCTCGGCCGAGTGGACGAGCACGAAGTGCTCGCGCAGGCCGAAGTGCGCCAACGCCGTGTCGATGAGGCGGTACTCCGACGACGAGGCAACGGCGAGCGGCAGGTTGCGCTCGGCACACAACGCAATGGCGTGCTCGGCGCCCGGCTTGAGCTCTCCTTTCGACGTGACCAGGGCGATGACGCGATCGACGATGGCCACGGCCACCTCGGCCGGCGTCGGCGCGGCCCACGGGTAGCGGGCGTGCCAGTACTCGGTCACCTCACCGACGAACATGCCCTTGGTGCTGCGGCATCCATCGCCGGAGAGCGGTACGCCGAGCGCGCCGAGGATCTCTATCTCGGCCTGGTGCCAGAGGACTTCGGAGTCGAGAAGCAGCCCGTCCATGTCGAAGATGGACGCCGCAAACCCCTCTCCGGGCGACGGTACCCTCAAGCGGCCAGCGCAGCCTCGATGGCGTCGATGACGGCGGGATCCTCGGGCTCGACCTGGGGTCGGAAGCGGCCGATGACGTCGCCGGTCCCCGAGACGAGGAACTTCTCGAAGTTCCAGGTGATGTCGCCCGCATTGCCGTCGGCGTCGGGCGCCGCCGTCAACTCCTCGTAGATCGGGTGGCGCTCGTCACCGTTCACGTCGATCTTCTCGAAGAGCGGGAAGCTCACCCCGTACGTGGTGGAGCAGAACTGCTGGATCTCCTCGGGCGTGCCCGGCTCCTGCCCCATGAACTGGTTGCTCGGGAACCCGAGCACGGTGAAGCCGCGGTCCCCGTACGTCTGCTGGAGCCGCTCGAGACCCTCGTACTGCGGGGTGAGCCCGCACTTCGAGGCCACATTGACCACGAGGAGGGTCTTGCCGGCGTAGGCGCCCAGGGACGAGTCGTCACCTTGGAGCGTGTGGACAGGGATATCGAAGAGGGCCATGCCTGCGAGGATACCGGGGACGGCAAACCCCCCGCCCGTAGGTCTATTCGACCTCGGGCCACTCTATGGTGAGCGACATGCACGCCGTGGTCATCCGGGACAGCCAGCTGCACTGGGAAGAACGCGCGACGCCGGTTCCCTGCGACACCGAGCTGCTGGTCGCCGTCCATGCGGCGGGGCTCAATGGCGCCGACATGCTGCAGCGCCTCGGGCAGTACCCCGCCCCCCCGGGGTACCAGCCGACATCCCCGGCATGGAGCTGGCCGGCGAGGTGGTCGCCGTGGGTTCGCGGGTGAGCCGATTCGCGCCGGGCGACCGTGTCATGGGGCTCGTCGGGGGTGGGGCGCAGGCGACCATGGCGGTGATCGAGGAGTCCCATGCCCTGGCCGTCCCCGACTCGCTCCCCTGGGCCGAGGCCGGGGGGTTCCCCGAGGTGTTCTCGACCGCGTTCGACGCACTCTTCACCCACGCCCACCTTTCCATGGGCGAGCGGGTGCTGGTCTCCGGCGCGGCCGGTGGCGTCGGAACAGCCGGCGTCCAGCTGGCTGCCGCCACCGGGGCGACGGTGGTGGCGACCGTGCGCGATGCCGACGCGACGCGACGAGGTCGCGCTGCTCGGCGCGACGTCGGTCATCGACCCGGCCGAGGTGGACGCGCACGGCCCCTACGACGTCGTGCTCGAGCTGGTGGGAGCCGCCAGCCTGCCGACCGTCCTGCCGCACCTCGCCACCGGCGCCCGCGTCATGGTGATCGGGGTGGGCTCGGGAGCCAAGGTGGAGATCAACCTGCTGCAGCTCATGGGGGCACGGGCGAGTATCGGCGGCGCCACGTTGCGAGGGCGCAGCCGCCGCGAGAAGGCCGATGTCGCTGCGGGCGTGGCCACCCATGTGCTCCCCCTCCTCGTCGCCGGCCGGGTCCAGGTCCCCATCTGCGCCACCTTTGCGCTGTCCGAGGCCGGTGCCGCCTACGACCGGTTCACCGCCGGCGGGAAGTTGGGGAAGGTCGTCCTCCTCAGCGCGTCAGGATGACCACGCCGGCATTGGCCCCGCGGCCGACCGTGTGGGATAGCGCCACGCGCGCGCCCTCGACCTGACGGGGACCGCATTCACCCCGGAGTTGGCGGACCAACTCGACCACCTGGCCCAAGGCGGAGGCACCCAGTGGCTCACCTTTGGACAGGAGTCCCCCGCTGGGGTTGACCGGCAGCCGTCCGCCGAGCGTGGTGGCACCCGAGACCAGCAGTTCGCCCGAGCCACCCGGGGCGCACAACCCGATCTCCTCGTAGGAGATCAGCTCACGGGCCGCATCGGTGTCCTGGCACTCCACCACGTCGAGCTCGTCCGGGCCGAGACCGGCCTCCTCGAACGCGGCGCGGGCTGCCAACGTCGTCGGAGGGGGGACCGTGTCGTCGGTCAGACCCGACAAGGGAGTGGACTCGCTCAACACGGAGCCGGGAAGATGGGAACGCAGGACCGCGCCGGCGAGCGTGATCGGCGACACGGACGGTGCCGCCGACGGTGCCGCGGCACGGTCGGCCCGGGTGAGCACGACGGCCGCTGCCCCCTCGTTGGGCGAGCACAGCATGAACAGATGGAGCGGCTCGCAGATGACACGTGAGGCCAGGACCTCCTCGGCGGAGATCTCCTTCTGGTACATCGCGTCCGGATTCGCCGCGCCGTGGCGACGGTTCTTCACCACGACCTGGGCCAGTTGGTCCTTCGTCACCCCCGACGTCATGGTCAGGCGCTGGGCCCGCAGCGCGAAGAACGACGGGGTGGCAGCCAGCCCGGCCTCCTCCTGCCAGGGCTCGAAGAACGACGAACGGATGATGCCCTTCGGCATCTTCTCGGTCCCGAAGACGAGCACGGTGTCGTACTGGCCGGCCTTGATCGCGCCGGCTGCCAACATCAGCGCCGCACCCCCGCTGGCGCATCCGGCTTCCACGTCGACGATGGGCATACCCGTCATCCCGAGGCGGCTCAGCACCTTGTGACCGGTGGCCACGCCGCCATATGCCGTCCCGCAGAATGCAGCCTGGAACCCTCCTTTGCCCACGCCCGCCTCGCGCAGGGCCGCCCGCACGGCCTGGACCCCCATATCGGTCGTGGAGACACCGTCGAAACGTCCGAAGGGATGCATCCCCACGCCGGCGATGACGACGCCCGTCACGATGCGTCCTGCGGCGCGAAGGCGAAGGTCACCACGTCGTTGCCGTCGGCATCGGTGTGCAGCGCGACGATGCGGAGCCGCATGGCCTGACCGAAAGCAAGCGCCGCCGGATTGCCCTCGGTCAGCCGCGTGATGACCCGAATCCCCTCGGGCAGCTCCACGACGCCGAGACCGTAGGGAATGTCCCCCTGGTACCCTGGCGGCGCAGAGGTGACCGCCGTCCATGCCCACAACGTTCCCGAATCCGACAGTTCCGTCGGGACCGGGTCTTCCGTCGAGCAGTACGGGCAGGTGTCGTGGCGCGGGAAGTGGTGGGCCCCGCAGACCGTGCAACGGCTCCCGAGAAGTGCCGGGGACTCCCCATCGGTGAACAGCCCGGATCGCACCATGACTCGTTCGGATATCACCAATCCACCATCCTCCGCTCGTCCATCATGCTGCATTCTCGCCGACATCCTCACTGAAGCGGCCGCCGGTTGTCGATCCTTGACAGCGGCGCTTCGGATTGCCCCGGCATCGTAGGGTCATCGCGGCCCCCGCGGAGCCTCCGGCCAGGGAAGAACTGGGATCGCGCACCGCTGACGCCTACCATGCGGCTCGTGCCCGCCCACCCCTCCGGCAGCGAACACGCCGGTCACAACCCGGTCACCGGCGAGCCCCGCGGGGCCGCCGGAGCCCCGTTGGCCCTCGATCTCTCGCTGGAGGATCTGGAACGGGAGGCGCGCCACGTCATCGGAGAGATGGCCTACGCCTACTACGCGGGCGGAGCCGACGACGAGCGGCTCCTCGAGCAGAACGTGGCCGCCTGGGCACACTGGCAACTCCACCCCAAGGTGTTGGCCGGCATTTCGGCCGTCGACCTGTCCACCACGTTGTTGGGAACGTCGGTGCGCTCGCCCGTGGCGATCGCACCGACGGCGATCCAGGGTCTGGCCCACGTGGACGGGGAAGTGGCGACGGCGAGAGGTGCTGCCGCCCAGGGAGCATTGATGGTGCTCTCCTCGCTCGCCACGTGCTCCCTCGAGGAGGTGGCCGCCGGGGCGCCCGGGGGTGCCCGCTGGATGCAGGTGTACATCTTGCGCGAGCGGGCCCGCACGGTCGAGCTCGTCCAGCGCGCCGAGGCCCACGGGTACGGCGCACTCGTCCTGACGGTCGACGCCCCGGTCCCGGGGCTGCGCCTGCGCGAGCTGCGAGGAGGCGTCCACCTCCCCCATGACCTGGCGCTGCCGAACCTCGTGGGCAACAGCACCGAGAGCGCCCGTGAGGGCGGGTTCATGGCGGTGTCCCGCGAGTTCGAACCGGCCCTGACGCCCGACGACATCGGGTGGCTGGCCGGCCTCTCCTCACTCCCGGTGGTGGTCAAAGGGGTGCAGCGCGCCGATGATGCCGTGCGCTGCGTCGACGCCGGCGCAGCAGCCCTGGTCGTCTCGAATCACGGCGCCCGCCAACTCGCCGATGCGCCGCCGACGGCGGACATCCTGGGCGAAGTCGTCGATGCTGTCGGTGATCGGGCAGAGGTGTACGTCGATGGTGGGCTGCGGCGGGCGCCCGACGTCGTCAAAGCACTCGCACTGGGCGCCCGGGCCGTCTTGGTCGGGCGCCCTTCCCTCTGGGCCCTGGCTGCCGGCGGCGCCGACGGTGTGGCATCCCTCCTGCAGTGGTACGAATCCGAGCTGCGCCGGGCCATGGCGCTGTGCGGGGCAGCGACGGTACGCGAGCTCGAGCGTTCTCTCGTGCGGCGCACGCCCGGCTGGTCGTCGGAGCACGGCCGATGACGACTCGGCGCACCCTGACCGCGGTGGGGACGACGACGCGGCAAGACTGCGAGGCACCGTGAGCATCGAGACCGAACCGCGCGAGCCCGAGAGCCAGGCAGAGCCCGCGAAGGAGCCCACGCCCAAGACACCGATGAGCCGGGTGATCCTGCAGGCTTCGGTCGTCGTCGCCCTGGCTGTCGTCATCGCCATCGTCTTGCGCACCTTCGTCGTCGGGACCTACCTCATCCCCTCGGGATCGATGGAGCCGACGCTGATGATCAACGATCGGATCATCGTCGACAAGCTCAGCTATCACCTGCACGGCGTCCATCAGGGTGACATCGTCGTGTTCTCCACGCCGCCGGCCGAGAACTGCGGGGGTCCGGCGGTGAGCGACCTCGTCAAGCGGGTCATCGGCTTGCCCGGCGACACGATCTCGCTCGCCGACGGGAGGGTGTACGTCAACGGCAAGCTGCTACGCGAGCCCTGGTTCCCCGCCGGTGCGGAACCGCCGACCACACCCGGTCCGTCGCAGGAGCCGTACGCCTTGCGGCATCCCTACAGGGTTCCGTCCGGCGAGGCCTACGTCATGGGCGACAATCGCACGGTCTCCTGCGACAGCAGATACTGGGGTCCCATTCTTCAGTCGTCGATCGTCGGCAAGGTCGACCTTCGCTTCTGGCCATTGACCCGCATCCATTTCCTTTAGGCAGCCATGAGCCCCACCGAGGACTTCGCCGTCATGTGGGAGTGGTTCTCCGCCCATTGCCGCACGACCTCCCCGCTCTACGAGCGCATTTCCGAGGCCGTTGCCGGGGATCGCGAAATCCTCGAGCTCGTGCAGTCGGCACCCCCCTCGGCCCACCTGCCTCCGGCGTTGCTCGCCGCGGTGCACTACCTGATCCTCGAGGGGACCGACCATCCGTTGGCGGAGGTCTACACCGGACGTTCCGGTGCCGATCCGGGCCCGCTCTTTCTCGACTTCGTCCGGTCGCGCCGAGCTGACGTCCTGGCTCTCCTCGCCCTCCGGCACATGCAGACCAACGAATGTGGCCGGAGCGCGGTCATCGGTCCCGGCCTTACCTGGGTGGCGACGCAGATCGAAGGTCCGTACTCCCTGGTCGACGTCGGCGCGAGCGCGGGCTTGAACCTCCTGTGCGACCGCTACCGCATCGACTACGGATCGCACGGGGCAACCGGCCCGGTCGATGCCACGGTCCGACTCTCCTGCCGCGTGGTGGGCGGTCGCCCGCCGATCGCCGCACAGCTGCCGTCGTTCGCGTCCCGGATCGGGATCGATCGCTCCCCGATCGACCTCGGTGATCCCGACGACGCCCGCTGGCTCCTCGCCTGCGTCTGGCCGGACACCAATCGCCTCGAGCACACCGCGGCCGCGATCCGGCAGGCACGGGCGGACCCGCCCCGCGTCATCCGGGGTGACGCCACGGCGGCACTGCCCGGCGTGGTGCACGAGCTGCCCGAGGGAACGACGGCCATCTTTATGACCACGTGGGCATTCGCGTACCTGACGGTCGAAGATCGCGAGACGTTCGTGCAACTTCTCGACGAGGCGTCGTATCGACGCCCGGTTGCGTGGCTGAGTGCCGAGTGCGCGGGGACTGTGCCGGCATTCGCCGAGGAGGCGGCCGCCCACGAAACGAACGACGGGGTGTCCGACGTTCTGGGTGCTGTTGTGTTCGAGCGGGGGCGGCGGCGGCCGCAGTTGCTCGCGTTCGCCCAAGAGCACGGGGGGCAACTCGATTGGCGCGGCCCCTCGCGCACGATGCCTGCCACGCCCGCATGACCTCCGGCACCGCTGCACTAGCTTGACCGAGGTGCGCCTGGGGCTGGTGATCCTTCCGTCCGATCGCTGGAAGGAGGCCCGGCACCAATGGGAATGGGCCGATGCGGTCGGCTTCTCCACGGCATGGACCTACGACCACATCCGATGGGGCGGCATGCCCGACGGCCCGTGGCACGCCGCCGTTCCGGTGCTGGCGGCCGCCGCCGGGGTGACGCAGCGTGTTCGGATCGGGACCTTGGTGGCCACCCCGAACATCCGCCATCCGGTGACCCTGGCCAGAGATGCCTTGGCGCTGGACGACCTGAGCGAGGGTCGCTTCGACCTGGGCGTCGGACCCGGGAGCGCAGGGCCCGATGCCTCAGCCCTCGGGCAGGCCGCGTGGAGCGCGACGGAAAGAATGGACCGCTTCGAGGAGTTCGTCCGGATCCTGCGCCCGATCCTCGATGGCGCGGCAGACACCCGCACCACCATCACCGGTCGCCACTATGCAGCAGTCGAGACGCCCAGCACCCCGGGCGCCGTGCAGGTCCCGCTCCCCGTCACGGTGGCTGCAGGCGGACGGCGTGGCCTCGCCCTGGCGGCGCTCCACGGCCAGCAGTGGGTCACGACCGGCCCCAGTGGCCCGGGCCCGCGTACGGACGAGGCGATTCTGGCGGCCGTCCGCGCGCAGACCACGCTGCTCGAGAGCGCCTGCGCGGCGCAGGGTAGAGACCCCGCGACGATCGCAAAGGTGCTGCTGTGGACGCCGGTGGAGACCGTCATCACCTCCGTCGCACAGTTCGACGAGCTTGCCGTCCCCTACGAGGAGTTGGGCTTCGACCAACTGGTGCTCCACCATCCGCAGCAGACCGGGCCGTACTCGGGGTCGCTGCGGGCCTACGAGGAGATCGCGGCGCGGCGCGGCGGAAGCGGCCGCTGAGCCCTCAGAGCGCTGCTGCGACGAGCGCCTTCACCTCGGACGTCCGCTCCACGGGATCAACCCGCTCGATGTCGACGTGGTGGCAATCGACCCACGACGCGGCGTCAACGAGTGCCGCCGCCACGCTGCGCGCCGCATTCTTCGTGTGCAGCGTGATCTGCTTCGCCACCAGTGTCCGCCCACGGCGACCGGGATCGACGAGTCCCACCAGCTTGTTGCCACCCAGCACCGGCATGGCGAAGTACCCGTACTTGCGCTTTTGACGCGGGACGTAGGCCTCGAGCCGGTGGTGAAACCCGAAGACACGTTCGGTGCGCGCCCTGTCCCACGTCAACGAATCGAAGGGCGAGAGCAGCACATTGCGGGCCTTCAGCCGCCGGGCCAGGACATCGGTGGCTCCGGGTGCGACGAACGCGGGCCGATCCCAACCCTGCACCACAACGGGCTCGAGGTTCGTGTCGCCGAGGACACGCTGTACCAACTTCGCCGGCAAACCCTTGTAGACGGCCAGGTCGCCGGTCGTGGCCACGCCGAGCGACCGCCCCGCCGCCTCGACGAGCCGGATCGCACATTCCTCGTCCGTCATCTCCACCTGCGCCAAGTCGGCGGGGATGGCGCGTCGGGCAAGGTCGTAGACGCGCTGGAACCCGCGCCGCTCCCGGCAGACGAGCTCGCCCGTATCGAGCAACCACTCGGCCGCGATCTTGATCTCCGACCAGTCCCACCACGTGCCGCCCTTCTTGGCGCCCCCGAGCGCACGCGCGGTCAGAGGTCCTTCATCGCGTAGACGGGCCACGACCTCGGCGCAGCTGGCGGCCGCGTCGTCGAGGTGGTGCCAACGGCGCCCTCGTGCCCTGAAGGCCCGGCGCCTGAACTCGTACGACGGCCATTCATCGAGGGGGAGCACGCAAGCTGCGTGGGACCAATACTCGAAGGTGAGGCTCTCGGGACCCCAGTACGCCGCTTCGATCGACGCGGCGAGGAATCGGACCGTGTCGGGCGTACGCCACCAGCTCGTGCGAGCGCGCCAGCACCGAGATCGTGTCGAGCTGTACGCCGCCGAGATGGCGCACGGTCGTTGCGGGCCCTCCGCGCAGCCGTGGCCCGAGGAGCCCCTGTGCGAAGAGGGTCACCCGTCGAGCCTCGTCGGCGGACATGGCCACGGGTGATCCGGACATGGCGGCTCAAGCTACCGGCAGCATGCCCTGACCGAGCGGTTGCACCTCGGGCACAGGCTCCCCCCGGAGGCGGTGCAACCGGAGTCCGAGCGCCACCAGTGCCGCCAGAATGCTGGCCACCCCGGCCGCGAAAAGGGCACCGCGGACGCCGCAAAGAGCCACCAGGGGCGCCGAGACGGCCATACCGATGGAGACGGCACCGAAGGTCAAGCCCATGAAGACGGCGCACGCACGCCCTGCGATGTGCTCGGGGGCGCGCTGCAGCAAGAGCGTGCGCGCGCCCACCACCTGTATCCCGTCCCCGATACCGCCGATCCCGTAGGCCGCGATGGCCATCCACATGGCGGGTGCGACCGCACCGGCAGCGACGCCGAGCCCGAGCACCACGAGGCCGGCCACGATGCCCGGCGCCAGGAGTCGGGGCGGAAGCCGGCCGGCGATGACGGTACCCAGGGTCATGCCGCCCGTCCAGGCCGTGATGAGGAGGGCGTAGCCCGAGGTCCCCCCGTGCAACACCTTCTCGGCCAGGAACAGTTCGGCCACCATGGTGACGCCCATGCACGCGATGACGGCCGACACCACAAGGACGAGCAGCCCCATCGGCCGGTCCCGTCTGAGGTAGCGGACACCCGCCGCCACGCCGTCGTCGGCCCCATGCGGCACCGGGGCCCGGGTACGCCGAAGGCCCAGCGTCGAGATGCCGATGCTGAACGCGACCGTGACCGCCGCGCCGAGCAGGAGAGCGGTCGTCGTTCCACCGATGCTCCCGACGAGGCCGGCCAGCAGCGGCCCGACCGCGGTGCCCGCCATCGTCGCGCCCTGCAGCCGGCTGGTGGCGCGCACCAACGGAACGTCGCCGGCCAGCTGCGGGATGGCCGCGGTCAGCCCCGGCTGCAGGATGCTGTCCGCGACGCCGAAGCCCAGCACGAGGAGCACGGTGGCGGTCAGGGAGTGGGCGAAGGCCAAGCCGGTGAGGGCGGCCGCCACCAGCAGGCCGGCGCCGGCGAGCAGGCGTCCCATGGGCAGGCGGTCGAGCAGAAGGCCCGAGAGCGGAGCGAGCAGGACGACGGGCAGGCCGCCGGCCAGCAACACCATCGTCACGGCCAAGGTCGAGTGCGTCTCCTGATAGACGCGCAGCGAGAGCGCGACGTAGGCCAGACCATTCGCGGCCGCCACCATCACCTGGAGTGCGGTGGCGATCCGCAAGGGGCGGCCGGGTCGTCGTCTGTCTGCGGTGTCGGGATGCATATGGAGATCTCTGGTCAAGGTTGTCGGCGGTGATTGCAGGCCTGCTGCACGAGTCGGACTCCGCCGCGACGACGTGCGCCTGCGCGCAACGGGAAGTGCCGAGACCGGGCGGTCGGCCTGAGCACCACGCGGGGAGTTCGACGGCGCGATGAGCGCAGGAACTCTCAGAAGCGGGGCTCAAAGGGACATGGAACAAGGCTACACGGCCCCACGAACCGTTGCGTACATGTGACGGAACGCACGACGCGCCGACCCGGCGGCCGCGGTGGCGCGACCGCCTCTATGCGATCAACGTGGACAGCGGCGTGAACGGGAGACCATGCGCCTCGGCGACCGGTTCGTACACCACGTGGCCGCCCGCCACGTTGACGCCCTCGGCCAACGCCGGATCGTCTCGGACCGCATTCTTCCAACCGTGGGCGGCGATGCTCAGGGTGTACGGCAGAGTGGCGTTGGCCAGCGCGTGCGTCGAGGTGTGGGGGACGGCCCCCGGCATGTTGGCCACGCAGTAGAAGATCGAACCGTGCACCTCGAAGGTGGGGTTCGAGTGCGTCGTCGGTCGGGTCGACTCGAAGCATCCACCTTGATCGACCGAAATGTCCACCAGTACCGAGCCGACGCGCATCTGCTCGACCAAGGCGTCCGAGACCAGCCGCGGAGCGCGGGCCCCGACGACGAGCACGGCGCCGATCACGATGTCGGCATCGATACAGACCTCCTCGATGGCATGTTGGGACGACGCCACGGTCTCGAGGGCGCCACGGAAGTGGTGATCGACGGCGCGCAGCCGGTCGAGGTTGCGGTCGAGCACGTAGACGTCGGAATGCATGCCGACCGCGAGCGTGGCGGCCGCCATCCCCGACACCCCCGCCCCGAGGATGACGACCCGGGCCGCCCGCACGCCGGGAACGCCCGCGACCAGTACCCCGCGGCCTCCGCCGGGCCGCATGAGGTGGTGCGCGCCCATGAGCGGTGCCATCCGGCCGGCCACTTCGCTCATCGGCGCCAGAAGCGGGAGCGAATTATCGGGCAGGCGAACCGTCTCGTAGGCGATCGCCACATTGCCGCCCGCCACCAAGGCGTCGGTGCACTCCCTGGACGCGGCCAGGTGCAGGTAGGTGAAGAGCGTCTGGCCCTGACGTGCGCCGAGCCGCGTGTACTCCGAGGCCACCGGTTCCTTCACCTTGCAGACCAGGTCCGACTCGGCCCAGACGTCGTCGGCTTCCGTGACGATGCGTGCGCCGGTTCGCTCGAATTCGTCGTCGGACATGGACGAACCTGCCCCGGCACCCGCCTCCACGTAGACCGTGTGTCCGGCCGAGGTCAGTTCCCGCACACCGGCCGGCGTGATGGCCACCCGGTACTCGTCATCCTTGACTTCACTGGGAATCCCGATGATCACCACTCACTCCTCAATGTTGCTCATCACATGCTTGACCCGCGTGTAGTCCTCGAACCCGTACGAGGAGAGATCCTTGCCGTACCCGGAGCGCTTGAAGCCACCGTGCGGCATTTCCGCCACCAACGGGATGTGGGTGTTGATCCACACGCAGCCGTACTCGAGATCGCGCGCCATCCGCATGGCGCGGCCGTGGTCGCGCGTCCAGACCGAGGACGCCAGCCCGTACTCGACACCGTTGGCCCAGCGCAGTGCCTCGGCCTCGTCGTTGAACTTCTGGACGGTGATCACCGGGCCGAAGACCTCGGACTGGATCAACTCGTCGTCCTGGCGGAGCCCGGCGACAACGGTGGGCGCGTAGCAAAAGCCCCGCTCCCCCACGGGCGTGCCACCCGTCACCACCGAGGCGTGGGAAGGCACCCGCTCGACGAATCCACTCACCCGCTCCAGCTGATTGGGATTGTTCAACGGCCCGAAATCTGCACCGTCCACGTCCGTGCCACCGACGACGGTCCCTTCCGCTTGTTCCACCAAGGCCGCCAGAAAGTCGTCGTGGACACGCGGCCCGGCCAACACGCGTGTCGCCGCCGTGCAGTCCTGCCCCGCGTTGAAGTAGCCGGCGCCCGCGATACCGGCTGCCGCCACGCTGAGATCGGCATCGTCGAAGACGATCACCGGTGCCTTGCCTCCGAGCTCCAGATGGACGCGCTTGAGCGTGGGCGCCGCGGTCGCGGCAACCTCCATGCCGGCGCGCACCGAACCTGTCACCGAGACCATGCCGGGTATGGAGGAGGCCACGAGGGCCCGGCCGGTGTCGCGGTCCCCACAGACCACGTTGAAGACCCCGGGTGGGAGGTACTCCGCCATGATCTCGGCCATGAACAATGTGCTGACGGGCGTCGTGTCCGACGGCTTCAGCACCATGGTGTTGCCGGCCGCCAGGGCCGGTGCGAACTTCCAGATGGCCATCATGAAGGGGTAATTCCACGGGGTCACCGCACCGCAGACCCCGATCGGCTCACGCCGGATGAACGACGTGTGCCCCGCCATGTACTCCGCCGCGGCGAGTCCCTGGAGGTGCCGCGCCGCTCCGGCGAAGAAGCGGATCTGGTCCATCCCCGGCGGGAGCTCCTCGTCCATCGTCAACTGGAACGGCTTTCCCGTGTTCTCGCACTCGGCCCTGACGAGTTCCTCCCCCCGTGCCTCGATGGCGTCGGCGATGCGAAAGAGGGCCAGACTCCGCTCCGAAGGGGTCGTGCGACGCCATTGCGTGAACGCCTCGGCCGCCACCTTCAGCGCCCGGTCGACATCGGCCGCCCCCGAGAGGGGAGCCTCGGCAAAGGGTTCACCGGTGGAGGGGTTGATCAAGGGGGCCGTCGGACCGTCCTGGGCGTCGACATAGGCGCCACCAATGAAGTTCTGCAACCTGCGCACGTGGGCTCCCTTCTCTTCTTCGTGTTCTTGGGGGTCGGCTCGCAACTAGAGAATCACAGAACGGGGGTTCGGCAACAAGCGATTCCGCAAGAAATCTAACGTGAAACGCCGAATTCTGCTTGACTGATAGTGTTCATATGAAAGAATTCTGCACATCGGGGGTTGCGAGGCACCCGCGGTGAGACCATCGCTATGAGGAGTCGCATGTCCGAAACGGACGGGCCGACGGAATTGAACACCACTGAACTCGACGGGGGTCCTGGCGCCACGACCCTGCTCGATGAGGCCAATCGAGCCATCATCGAGGCTCTCCAGCGGGACGGGCGCCAGCCCTACGGCGCCATCGCCGAGGCGGTCGGACTCTCCGAAGCGGCCGTGCGGCGCCGGGTCCAACGTCTGCGCGAGACCGGCATCATGCAGATCGTGGCCGTCACCGATCCGCTCCAGCTCGGCTTCACCCGCCAAGCCATGATCGGCATCACCGTCGAGGGCGACGTCCGGGTCGTGGCCGACAAGCTCTCCGCGGTGCCCGAGGTGGATTACGTCGTGATGTGCGCCGGCTCCTTCGACCTTTTGGCCGAGGTCGTCTGCGAGGACGACGAACGCCTTCTTCACGTGCTCAACGATTCGGTCCGCTCCATCGCCGGGGTGCGCTCGACCGAGACGTTTCTTTATTTGAAGCTGGCCAAGCAGACATATACATGGGGCACGCGGTGAGACCGAACCTCACCGTCGCGGCCGTCCGAGTGGAGGAATCATGAGCAGCAATCCCGAAAATTCCGACCTGAGCGAACAGGCGCGCCGCCACCTTTGGATGCACTTCAGCCGGATGGGCTCCTACGAGACCCATGAGGTCCCGGTCATGGTGCGCGGCGAGGGCGCGTACGTGTGGGACCAGCATGGCAAGCGCTACCTCGACGGGCTGGCCGGGCTCTTCACGTCCCAGCTGGGTCACGGGCGCACCGAGCTGGCCGAGGCGGGCGCCAAGCAGGCCAGCACATTGGCCTACTTCCCCCTCTGGACCTACGCCCACCCGCGGGCGATCGAGCTGGCCGAGCGCCTGGCCGGCTACGCACCGGGTGACCTCAACCGCGTCTTCTTCACCTCGGGCGGGTCAGAGGCGGTCGAATCGGCCTGGAAGTTGGCGCGGCAGTACTTCCGCATCACCGGCCAACCGCAGCGCACCAAGGTCATCAGCCGCGAGATCGCCTACCACGGGACCACCATGGGTGCGCTGTCCATCACGGGTATCCCCGACCTCAAGACACCCTTCGAGCCGCTGGTCGGCGGAGCCATCAAGGTCCCGAACACCAATTTCTACCGGGCGCCGGTCTTCGCCGACGACGAAGTGGCGTTCGGGCGGTGGGCGGCCGACGAGATCGAGCGGGCGATCGTCCGCGAGGGCGCCGACACCATCGCAGCGGTCTATCTGGAACCGGTGCAGAACGCCGGCGGCTGCTTCCCACCTCCCCCCGGGTATTTCCAGCGGGTGCGCGAAATCTGCGATCGCCACGGCGTGCTCCTGGTGTCCGACGAGGTGATCTGCGCGTTCGGTCGCCTCGGCTACTGGTTCGGGGCGGATCGCTTCGGGTACCAACCCGACATCATCACCGTGGCCAAGGGGTTGACCTCCGGCTACGCCCCCCTCGGGGCCATGATCGCCTCGGACCGCCTGATGGAGCCGTTCTTGAAGGACGGGGCGTCGTTCCTCCACGGCTTCACGTTTGCCGGTCACCCGGTGAGCTGCGCCGTGGCCCTGGCCAACCTCGATGTGTTCGAGGGTGAGCAGATCCTCCAGCACGTGCAGGCGACCGAAGGGGTCTTCCTCTCCGCCCTCGAGACGCTCCACGACCTGCCGATCGTGGGCAATGTCCGCGGCGCAGGGTTCTTCTACGGCATCGAACTGGTCAAGGACAAGACGACACGGCTCTCCTTTGACGACGAGGAGTCGGAACGGCTCCTCCGGGGGTTCCTCTCCGGCGCACTGTTCGAGGCCGGCCTCATCTGCCGGGCGGACGATCGGGGAGACCCCGTGGTGCAACTCTCGCCACCCCTCATCTGCGGGCGAGAGGAGATCGACTTCATGGTCACCACCCTGCGCGAGGTACTGACCGAGGCGTGGAGCCGGGTGTAAGCGACCCAGAGGGAGTGGGCCGTTACCGCCACCTCTCCCTCTGGTGGGACACCATCTCGGGCCTGCTGCCCGCACGCCCGCCCCTGGCCGGCGACCTCGAGGCCGATGTCTGCATCGTCGGCGCGGGCTTTACCGGGCTGTGGACGGCGCGCGCGTTGGCGTTGGCCGATCCGTCGCTCCGCATCGTGGTGGTCGACAAGGAAATCGCGGGGTTCGGTGCCTCCGGCCGCAACGGCGGGTGGTGCTCGGCGCTGTTCTCCACCTCCGACAGCGCACTGGCGCGGCTCTACGGCCTCGACGCGATGCGCCGGATGCGGCGGGCCATGCAGTCCACCGTCGACGAGGTGGGCGCGGCCGCCCACGAGGAAGGCATCGACTGCCACTTCGAAAAGGGCGGCACGATCGATGCGGCACGGACGCCGGCCCAAAGAGCGCGGGCCATGGCCGACGTGGAGCAGGCCCGTGCCCTGGGTTTCGGGGAAGAGGACCTGCGCTGGCTCGATGCAGTCGACGCCTCGTCGCTGGTCGGCCTCGACAGCATGCTCGGCGCCACGTTCACCCCGCACTGCGCCGCCATTCAGCCCGCGCTCCTCGCCCGGGGCCTGGCAGACGCGGTCGAACGCCGGGGCGTCACCGTGCACGAGCACACCGAGGTCATCGACATCATCGCGGGCGGGCCGGGTCGCTCGCCGCTGGTGCGCACCACGGCAGGCGCGATCAAGGCGGACGTGGTCGTGCGCGCCGTCGAGGCCTGGACGTCGACACTGCCCGGTCAGAAGCGCACGCTGGTGCCGGTGTACTCGCTCATGGTTGCGACCGAACCCTTGGGCGACGCCTTCTGGGCCGACGCGGGACTCCGGAATCGGGCCACGTTCACCGACTACCGGCACATGGTCATCTACGGGCAACGCACGGCGGACGGCCGGATCGCCTTCGGGGGGCGCGGAGCGCCATATCACTTCGGCTCCAACGTGCGACCGTCCTTCGATGCGACACCGGCCGTGCACGAACTCCTCCGGGAGACGCTGGTCGACCTCTTCCCCGCGCTCGAGATCTCCCGGTTCACGCACGCGTGGGGTGGGCCGCTGGGCATTCCACGTGACTGGCATTCCTCGGTCGGCTTCGATCCCCACCTCGGCCTCGCCTGGGCCGGGGGGTATGTGGGCGACGGTGTCGCCACCACCAATCTCGCCGGTCGCACGTTGGCCGACCTCATCACGGGAGCTGACAGTGATCTCACCCACCTGCCCTGGGTCAATCACCGATCGCGGTCGTGGGAGCCCGAACCACTGCGCTGGCTCGGCGTCAACGGCGGGCTGTGGACGATGAAACTGGCCGATCACACGGAGGAACGGAAGGGGCGGCCGAGCCGCCTGGCTCATCACATGGAGCGTCTGCTCGGACACTGAACGGCGATGATCGCGCCGCCGACACGGGTCCGGTCGGGTGTGCGGGTTCGGTGCACCGGTTTCAGCGCGGGGCCGTCCCCTCGAGGATGCGCCACAGGGCATCGGTGTCGAGATGCGCCGCGCAGGCGTCGGCGACCCGATCGATCTGCCGCTCCCGTGCGGCGGCGAAGGAGCGGCCCGATGGTCGCCATGTCTTTCCCCGGGCGCGGGCGACGGCACCGAGGAACTCACCCCGGAAGCGGTCCTCCTCGAAGACGCCGTGGAGAGAGGTCCCGAACACCCGGGCGCTCCGATCGCATGCACTCTCCACCTGATCGTCGACCGCGACGGGCTCCGGGTCATTGAGGCTGAGCCACTCCCGCCAGCCCGTGAGCGGTCGGCAGCGACCATGACGGATCTCGTAGCCGCGCACCGCGGCGCCGGTCTCTGCGGTTCCGGTCCGCAACCGGGTGATCTTCTCGGACTCGAACCGTGTGACCAGCGGCAACCAGCCCAAGCCCCGCACCATGGGCGAGGCCGATTCGACCCCTGCGGGATCCTCGATGGCCTGGCCGAGCATTTGGAAACCGCCGCAGATGCCGAGGATCGTCGGGGGCGAATGTGCACGGTGTCGCGCCACCACGGTGTCGCGCAACCCGCTCGCACCCAACCATGCCAGATCGGCCCTGGTCGACTTGGTCCCCGGAAGCACGATGAGGTCCGGATCCCCGAACGCAGAAGGGTGGTCCACGAAGCGGACCGCCACGTCGCCTTCGACCAGAAGGGGGTCGAAGTCGGTGAAGTTCGACAAATGGGGCAACTGGAGCACGACCACGTCGAGCACCTCGGAGGTGGTGGCATGGGGCTCGTCCACGCGCGCGTCCAGCATGCGGTGCAGCGAGTCCTCCGCGTCGAGGACGAGGCCGGGCAGGAAGGGCAGGACCCCCAGCGTCGGGACACCGCAGCGGTCCTCCAGCTGTTCGGTTGCGTCACCGAGCAGCGCCGGGTCGCCCCGGAACATGTTGATGATGAACGCCCTGACACATCGACGGAGGTCCTCGGGCAACAGGGCCACCGTGCCGTAGAGGTGGGCGAAGACGCCCCCCCGGTGGATGTCGCCGATCACGACGGCGGGAATGCCCGCACGCGCGGCCAGACCCAGGTTCACGATGTCATGATCGAGAAGGTTGATCTCGGCCGGGCTCCCCGCGCCTCGCAGATCACCACGTCGAAGCGGGAGCGCAGATCGGCCAATGCACCGTCCACGATCCCGAGCAGATCGGGCTCGGACCGTTGGTAGTCCGCCGCCTCCCGGGTCGCGAGGGGACGGCCCATGACGATGACCTGCGACGATCGCTCTCCCGTCGGTTTGAGGAGCACCGGGTTCATGGCCGCCTCGGGCTCGGCGCCGGCCGCCATCGCCTGCAGCCACTGCGCGCGGCCGATCTCGGCCCCTCCGCTCGTGACCACTGAGTTCAGCGACATGTTCTGTCCCTTGAAGGGGGCGACCGACACACCCTCTCGGGCCAGGAGCCGGCAGAGCCCGGCCACCACGGTCGACTTGCCCGCGTCCGACGTGGTCCCGCACAGCATGAGCGTGCCGCTGCGAGCCATGACCTTTTCTCGTGCACCTCCTCGCGCCGCACGAGACGGGCCGGGGTCCGTCGTCCATGTGAGTTCTCACGCTGTTCACGGGATTGCACTTGACGCGGGACGTCGTACCAAACAAGGTGAGTGCCGGGAACCTTCGGCCGCGGTTGCCCTGCAACCGCGCCGAAACAAGCAGGCGGAATGCAGAGGCGACACCGAGGGAGGCGGCCGTGCTGAAATGCACGGCCGCACGCTGCACGGGCACGCGGGGGCGTGACCGTGGGCGCACTGCTGTCGGCGGAGCGTCACTGAATGAGGCTGTGCTCCGGAGCACCGGGGCGCAGAGCGAGGCGACAAGGGAGGCAACGCGGTGGCAATCGTAGAGGACCTGGCAGTAATTCACGACCCGACGTCGGCGCAGGCGTTCCGCGTCGAACTGCACGGTGTCGATTTCATTCCCCCAAGCGAGCGTTGGGCTCGACCTCGGGACATCTTCGGCATGTGGGCGGGGGCCAGCGTGCAGGTCGAGTACTTCATTTACGGCTGCATCCTGATGAGCGTCTTCCGGTTCACGTTCATTCAGGCAGTTGCACTCATCGTCATCGGCAACCTCTCCTTCTTCTTGCTGGGGGTCTGCTCGCTGCAGGGTCCGCAGGCGGGGACGACCGTCTTCGCCATCAATCGGGCGGGCTATGGACCGAACGGCTCGCGCCCGATCTCCTTCTTCAACTGGGTGACGCAGATCGGCTTCGAAGTCGAGGGCCTCATCCTCATCGTCGGTGCCGGTCTGGTCCTCATCACCAAGGCCGGCTTCTCGTTCGGCGACCCGGCCAAGGTGATCCTGGTCGTCGGCGCCGTGCTGATTCAGGGGATCCTGCCGTTCCTCGGACATGCGACCATCGTCAAATCGCTCCGCTTCCTGATCATCCCCTTCGTGATCCTCTTCGCCATCCTCTTGGGATTCGCCATCCCGCACGCGCACTTCCACGGGGCACACAGCGCGGACTGGCAGACCTTCACCGAGGGACTGGCCTTCGTGATCGCCCTGAGCGGCCTCGGATGGACCGAGTGCGGCAACGACTACACCAGGTACTGTCCCGCCGACACGTCGAAGAAGGGCATCGTCGGATGGGTCTTCCTGGGTACGGCGGTACCCGAGATCCTCATCATGACGCTGGGCGCAGCTGTGGCGACCTTCGTGGTCGGGAATCGGCCAGGGCACCGGGGGCTTCCTGCCGTTGGCCCACCAGAGCATCATCCCGGCCTGGTTCGTCGTGGTCTTCATGATCTTCGCCGCGCTCCAACTGTTCGCGATCAACAGCCTGGACATGTACTCCTCGGGCGTGACCTTGCAGGCCATCGGTGTCCCCGTGAAGCGGTGGCAAGCGGTAATCGTCGATTGCGTCATCGCGCTGGGCGTCACGATGTACGCCGTCTTCAACTCGTCGTTCTCGACCTATCTGAGCGACTTCGTCGACGTCGTCATCGTCTGGATCGCTCCGTGGTCGGCCATCTTCATCGTCGACTGGATCCTGCGCCGCTACCGCTACGCGCCCGGGGAGTTGCAGAAGACCGGCCACGACAGCCTCTACTGGCGCAAGGGAGGCGTGTTCTGGCCCGCACTCATCGCGCAGGTGATCGGCATGTACGCGGCTATCTCGGGCCTCTCAGCCACCTTCACGCTGCCGCACTGGCTGAACGAGCTCACCTTCCACACGACGAACTACCCGAAGAACTTCGGCGCCGACTTCAGCGTGTTCCTCGGCTTCGGCGTCGGCGGCCTGGTGTACCTCGTCCTGGCCTACCGCAGTGTGCGCAAGCAAGCCGACGAGCAGGACGTCCTCCTCAAGGCTGAGGGGCTCTTGTAGCTACTCCCAGAATTCGACCAGCTCGCCACTCCCGTCGTCGGCCGGTCGGAAGAGCGGCATCGACCCGAGAGCGCGGACCTTGGCGGCGTCGGCCCCAAGCGCGGCGCGCCAGCCCGAGCCCTCCGTCATCAGCGTGCCGATGACCACGGGCTCGGCGCCGATGCGCCGGACGAGGCGCAGCGCGGCCGCGGTCGAGGCACCGGTGGAGATGATGTCGTCGACGACGGCGACCCGGCGCCCGCGCACGGCGTGCACGCGGGCCGGGTCCATGCGCAAGCGCTGCGGCTTGTCCGTCGTGATGGAGGTGACCGGCTCGGACCAGGTCTCTCCGAGGTGGATCTTCGGCGTCTTGTGCAAGATCACATAGTCGTCGAGCCCGAGAGCCCGGCTAGCCTCGATGGCCAGGGGTATGCCCATGGTGGCCACCGACACCACGATCTCGGGCGCCGCCGGTCGCATGAGGTCGGCCAGCTCGCGCCCGGCCACCTCGGCGAAGGCCACGCCATGATCGACACAGATCAGGAGGGCGATGGTCAGGTCGTCGTTGAGCGGCACCAGGGGCAGGTCGACCGCCTGGCTCCCGACCATGGCGGCGTAAGTACGATCTGGCGTCATGCACATGACTCTCGCCGGAGCGGCCCATGTCCGCAAATGAGCCGCTCACGGAGGCACTGGCCCGAAACTTCCTCGCGGTCGCATTCGACGAGGCCAAGGCCGGTCTGGCCGAAGGCGGCATCCCGATCGGCGCCGCCCTGTTCCATCGCGACGGGACGCTGCTCGGGCGTGGACACAACCGCCGCGTCCAGGACGGCGACCCCTCGACCCACGGCGAGACGGCGGCATTCCGCAACGCCGGGCGGCGGCGGCACTACGCCGACTGTGTGATGGTGACCACCCTGTCGCCCTGCTGGTATTGCAGCGGCCTCCTCCGCCAGTTCCAGATCGGCGCGGTCGTGATCGGCGAGGCTCAGAACTTCGTGGGCGGCCACGACTGGGTGGCCGAACACGGCACCGAGGTCATCATCCTCGATGATCCCGGGTGCACCGAACTGCTGCGCACCTTCATCGCCGAACACCCCGCCCTCTGGCACGAGGACATCGGGCTGTAGAGCGGGGTTCGCCCGGGAGGCGGACGCTCAGTCCGGCGGACCGAAGAGCCGGTCCCCGGCGTCGCCCAATCCGGGAACGATGTACCCGACCTCGTTCAGCATGGGATCGATGGCGGCGCAGTAGAGCCGGATCGAGGGGTGGGCGGCCTGAAAGGCCGCAATCCCGGGAACCGACGCAATGACGCAGAGGACCACCACTTCTCCGGCACCCCGCTCGACGGCGAGGTCGCACACCTGGACCAAGGAACCGCCGGTGGCCAACATGGGATCACAGACGACGACCCGCCGCCCGGTGAGGTCGGCGGGCAGCCGATTGAGGTAGACCTCGGAGCGGAGGGTCTGCTCGTCGCGGCGCAACCCGACGTGGGCCACCTCGGTCAGCGGGATGACCTCTTGGATGGCATGCACCATGCCCAGGCCCGCTCGAAGGATCGGCACGATGAGGACGTTCTCGATCACCTTGCGCCCCGGGGCGCCGTCGGCGACGGGCGTGTCGACGACGACCGGGGCCGTCCTCAGATCGCGGAGGGCCTCGTACGCCATGAACCGCGAGATCTCCGAGATCAGCTGACGGAACGTGTCCCCGTCCGTCCGCTTGTCGCGTAGCGTCGCCACCCGGTGTTCGACCACCGGGTGGTCGAGCAGCATGACGCCCATCATCGGTCGCCGCCTTGCGCCGCGACGACCAGATCGGACAGCACCCGCCGCAACTCGAGTGTCGTGCGGTCGGCCCGGGTGTGCACCTCGGCCGTAGGGGTCAGGGGCAGGACGAGCTCGTCGAACGCCTCTTGGATGACGAGGTCCTCACGCAACACCGCCACCTCGAAGTCCACGGCCTCTCTCATGCGTGCCGGGTCGCCGTAGAGGTCGTCACGCCACAGCGTGGTGAAGATGCGGCAACGATCTGCTGCTTCGGGCTGCAGGAAGAACCCGATCACGTTGGTTCCTCCGGCCTCGATGAACTCGATCCGAAGGCTCAGGTGGAACGGCGCGTCGAGGCGGTAGGTCAGGCGGCGATGCTGCACCAGTGGGCGGAGACCCGTCGCCACGGCGGGATCCTCCCGATTGGCGAAAGAGTGCTCGTAGGACATGGTGAACGACCAGTCGTCGCGCGCCACGGCGTACTGAGGGACCTCGGCCGCCTCGTCTGCTCCGAACGTCCCGGCATGCACGAAGGGGAAATGCGCCACGTCCAGAAAGTTGTCCGCTAGCAATCCCGCCGAGGCCCGCACGGCCAAGGTGGGCAGCTCCCCGGTTTCGAACGACGGATCGTCGGCTTCGGGGATCGAACCGAGTGGAGCGAGTGGTGTCTCGGGGGCCAAGAACACCATGCCGTGGGCCACCACCAGTCCGGCCGGCGGCGAGAGCCGGGCGGCGGGCGGCAACACCGCCCCCGCGCCGAGAGCAGGTATCTCGACGCACGCACCCGAGGAATCGAACCGCCAACCGTGGTAGGCGCAGTGGAGCACCCCCGACTCGCAATGCCCGATCGACAGTGGTGTGCGGCGATGCGGGCAGCGATCGGCGAAGGCCACGATCCTCCCGTCGACTCGATACAGCACCCACGGCTCTCCGAGGAGCAGGAATCTCCGTGGTTGCTCGGTCACCTCGGACGGTCGCGCCACCGGATGCCAGCAGTGCCGCAGAGCCGGGTCGATGTTGGAAAGGGTGCGGCTCATGGCACACCACCCTCACCTGTGCCGCTCACCGCCGTCAAGAAGGCCACCGTGGATCGACGCCGCAGGCCTCCCTCAGAAGTAGTACCACCCGCCCAGCAATTGCTGCAGTGCGTGCGGGAGCGGCCTGACCGTCGCCGTCGGGGGCACCGTCGCGGCGGCCGGTGCGCCGTAGTGCGAGAAGCGCATCGTGCCGATGACCGACGGCGCCGAGTCGTTCTTGGGCGTGGCCTGGGCCAGGCTCACCTCGACCAGCCGTCCGCGATGATCCACCCATACCGTGGCCGGAATCTTCTGGTCGGCCATGCGCACGGCGGCCTGCGTCATGGTGGGTGAAAGCTCCGGCACCAGCTTGAGAAGTTGGGTCAGCGTCAGATCGACTTCGGTCCCGGTGGCGGAGACCCCGCCGATGATCCGAGAACCGAGATGCCGCGCGGCCTGACGGGCGGTCAACTCGTCGAGGAGGAGCTTGGCATACGTCACCGCCACGGCGGACTGCGTGAGTGCCCTCGTGACCGTTCGTCGCAACGAGGGAGATGTCGGGAGGGTCACGGTATGCGCGCCGTCAGCCAGTGCAGCCCACGAGGCGGGGACCGACATGTAGGCCTTGTGATCGATCCACTCCGTGTGGAGCGTGATCGTGCCGGCAGCTGACGGGGTCCCGGCGTCTGATGCCGATGCGGGGAGGGCCGAGGTCGGGACCGTGACCGTGGCGGTCAGGGTGTGGTGGACAAAGTCCATCTGGCCCTGCACCAACAGGTGCACAGTGGAGTGCGCGGGCATGCGCGTGTGGAGATCGACGGCGAACGAGACACTGGTGGCGATGGCGGTGCTCGTGTCATGGGCGGTGCCGGATGCAGCACCGCGGGGGACGGGGGTCTGCGCCGAGGCGGACGAGCGCACGTCGTCCGCGGCGCTACTCCCGAGTGCAACGACCCCTCCCAGAGCGACGAGTCCTACGAGACGAGTTGCTGTGGTGCGCGTCAACTGCGACGACTCCTCTTCTTTTCCCCTCGTGCCCAACGTAGATGAGGACCTTCGTCATGTCCGGTCACCGGGTCGAGGCTGCTCAGCGGAAGTCACGACTGGCCGGCACGGATGTGCCCACCGCCAGTGCCTCCACCCGCTCAGCCGTCAGGTTGACCGTCCCCTGGCCCAATTCGAGCCGGCCGCGTATGAGGAGCACCGGCGAATGGCGGGCCACCGGCTTCCAGCGCGCCCAGGCACCGCGCGAAAAGACCACGTTCACATGACCGGTCTCGTCCTCGAGGTTGACGAAGACCGCACCGTGCGCCGTCTCGGGGTGCTGCCGGTGCGTCACCACGCCGGCCACCGATACCCGGTCCCCGTCCGTGCACCCCGGGAGGTCGCGGGCCACCACCACGCCCATGGCCTCGAGCCGCTCCCGGGCCAGGTGCATCGCGGTCTGTTCGGGCGCCAGTCCCAGGGCCCACAGGTCATCGCCCACCGAGTCGTACCGGCTCGGCTCGGGCAGGGGCGGGGCTTCGGCCCCCACCACAATGCCCGGCAAGCGGTCCGGAGTGCCCTGCGCCGCGGCACCGGCTGCCCACAGCAGGCGGCGGCGAGAGGCCGCGGTGGCGTCCTCCTCCGCATCGAGTGCGCCTGCCGCCGCCAACGTCTCGAGCTGGGCCCGCGACACTCCGGCCCGGCGCACCAAATCCTCGCCCCCGCCCCAGGGCCGCCCGGCCACGATCCGCTCCGCCGCCGCCTCGCCCACCCCGCGCACCGAGGCAAGCCCCAGTCGCAGCACCGGATCCGAGCCGGCCGCCTCCACCTCCAACGAGGCCCCGACCTCCGAACGGTTCACATGGGGCCGGCACACAGTCACCCCGTGGCGGCGGGCGTCCGCCACCAGTGATTGGGGGGACCAGAACCCCATGGGCTGGGAGTTGAGGAGGCCGGCGGTGAACGCCGCCGGGTAGTGCAGCTTGAGCCAGCTGCTCGCGTAGACAAGATGCGCGAACGACACCGAGTGCGACTCGGGAAAGCCGAAGTTGGCGAAGGCGGCCAGCGCGGCGAAGACCTGGTCCGCCACCTCGCCCGCGATGTCGCGCTCGGCCATGCCGGCGTAGAGCCGGGCCCGCATCTTCTCCATGCGGGCGGCGGAACGTTTGGCCGCCATGGCCTGGCGCAGCTCGTCGGCCTCGGCCGCGCTGAACCCGGCGATCGCCACCGCCATCTCCATCAGCTGCTCCTGGAAGAGCGGGACGCCGAGCGTCCGCCGCAAAATCGGCTCGAGCAACGGGTGCAGGTACGTGACGGGCTCCTCGCCCCGCCGCCGCCGGATGTAGGGATTGACCGCGTGGCCCTGAATGGGCCCGGGCCGGATGAGGGCCACCTCGATCGCCAGGTCGTAGAAGCAACGGGGCTCGACCCGGGGCAGGGTCCCCATCTGGGCCCGGCTCTCGACCTGGAAGACCCCGACCGTGTCGGCCCGGCACAAGAGGTCGTAGACAGCGGGCTCCTGGGGCAGCTGCGCCAAGTCGACGACATCGCCGTGGAACTGGCCCACCAGGTCGACCATGCGGTGCAGCGCCTCGAGCATGCCCAGCCCGAGCAGGTCGAACTTCACCAGCCCGATGGCCGCACAATCGTCCTTGTCCCACTGCAGCACGCTGCGCCCGGGCATGCGTCCCCACTCCACGGGGCAGACCTCGATCACCGGCCGGTCGCACAGCACCATGCCGGCCGAGTGGATGCCGAGATGGCGCGGGCGGTCCAGCACCTCGCGCCGCCAGCTCGGCCACCAGCGGGGGGATCCCCTCACCGCCACCGTCGACGGCTGCTCCGACCGCCTCCGCCGCAGCCGCCCCCCGGTTGACCCGGTCGATCCCCGACGCCCACCCGTCCACCTGCTCGGGGGTGAACCCGAAGGCCTTCCCCACGTCGCGCACGGCCGAGCGGGGACGGTAGGTGATGACGTTGGCCACCTGCGCCGCGTGACGACGGCCGTACCGCTCGTAGACGTACTGGATGACTTCCTCGCGCCGGCTCGATTCGATGTCGACATCGATGTCCGGCGGTCCGTCCCGGGCCGGGGACAAGAAGCGCTCGAAGAGGAGGCCGAGATCGACCGCGTCGACGTTGGTCACCCCGAGGGCGTAACAGACGGCCGAGTTGGCGGCCGAGCCCCGGCCCTGGCAGTAGATGTCGAGCTGACGGCAGACCCGGGCGATGTCCCAGACAACGAGGAAGTAGCCGGCGAACCCCAGCCCGCCGATGACCTCGAGCTCGTGTTCGATCTGGGTCCAGGCCCCCGGCACCCGCTCGTCGTGCGGCGGGCCGTAGCGCTCGAGCGCCCCCTCGGTCACCAGCTGGCGCAAGTAGCCCTGCTCGTCCATCCCCTCGGGTACCGGGAAGTCGGGGAGGCGGGGGGCCACCAGGCGCAGATCGAAGGCACAGCCCAGGCCCAACTCGCCCGCCCGCTCGACCACCCCGGGCCAGCGGGCGAAGCGACGGAGCTGCTCGCCCGACCCCCGTAGGCAGGCTGCCGGGGCCGAAGGGAGCCAGCCCTCCAGCTCGGCCAACGGACGCCGGGCCCGGATGGCGGCCAGGGTGGTGGCCAGGCGAAATCCGGCCGGCGTGGCGTAGTGCACGTTGTTGGTGGCCACCGCGTCGACCCCCCACTCGGCGGCCAGCAGGGCCAGGGCGTCGTTGCGCGCCGTGTCGAGGGGGTCCCCGTGGTCCCACAGCTCGACCGCCACGTTGGCCCGCCCGAACGCCTCCACCAAGCGGCCTACCTCCCGGGAGGCCGCCCGTGGCCCCGCTGCCATCAGTGCGGCGGGCACCGCCCCCTTCCGGCATCCGGTGAGCACCAGCCAGTGGTCCCGCGCCGCCGTCGCCAGGGCCTCCAGGGTGAAGATGGGCCTGCCCTTCTCCCCGCCCTCGAGGTGGGCCTCGGCCAGGACGGTCGACAACCGGGCATAGCCCTCGGGATCCCGGGCCAGCACAATGAGATGGCTTCCGCTCGGGTCGGGCTCACCGGTGCGAGGTCCGGCCGGAGCCAGGGTCACCTCGGTCCCGAAGATGGTCGGCAGGCCACAGGCCCGGGCGGCCTCGGCGAAACGCACCACGCCGTAGAGGCCGTGATGATCGGTCAGCGCCAGCGCGGCCAACCCCAGCCGATGGGCCTCGGCCACCAACTCCTCGGGGTCACTGCTGCCGTCCAGGAAGCTGAAGCCCGAATGGGCATGGAGCTCGGCGTAGACCGGCCGCTCGGTCACGCCGGCAATTCGTCATGCCGGCACTCAGCCAGGCCGGACTCAGTCATAGAGCGCCTCGACCCACCACTGCGCCCGCTCGGTACAAAGCAGCCGGGCCACCCCATCGGCCGTCACCGCCTGCACCCGGGCCCGGCGCCGGCGCACGGTCCACCAACGTTCGGTCACCGGCCAGGGACCGGCCCAGGCCGTGATGGATTGCCACGGACCCCCCTCGACCGAGAGCCGAGCAGGCTCACCGCTGAGCAATCCCCGCCCGCTCACCCCCACGGCACGACCCGTGTCGTCGACCACCTCGGTCCTCCGGGGCACCCGGAGCACCTGGGTGGGGGAAGGAGGCGGCAACCGCCCCGGCCAGGGTGCACCACCCATGCCGGCGATCTCCGGCCTCCGGGCTCCCCCACGGCACCAGCGTCGCCTGCTCCGCCGGGTCGCGCCCGCCCTGGACCCTCCCGAGCAACACGGCCTCGACACCAAGCCGCTCCTGGACCCGGGCAAAGGAAAGGGCGGCCCGGGCGTCGGCGGCCGAGGCCCCGCCGAAGAAACCCGGTTGATAGGGCGGTGGCTCAGCCCCGAGGTCGGGATCCTCGCCCCGGGCCACACGCAGCCGCCGCTCGATGGAACGATCCCGGATGCCGGCCAATTCGCCGGTTTCGGCCCGGGCCACCTTGTGGCAGCCGGCCGCGTCGGCCCCGAAACGGTCCGAGACGTGCGGAGACGGCAGGGCCGCGAACTGCCCCAACGTCGTGACCCCGAGCCGCTGCAAGGTGACCGCCAGCTCGGGCCGGGCCAGGGTGGCGACCGACCAGGGCGCCAGAAACTGACGCACCTCTCCTGCCGGGACGATCAGCTCGGAGCGGGCGGCCAGATACGGCGGCGAAGAGCCCATCGGCCACCCCGACCATGGGCGTTCTCTCCCACGGCCTCGACCAGGCGGGACACAACCATCTCCTCTCCGCCGAAAAAGCGGGCCGGCCCCCGAGCCGGCAGGGCGCAGACCCCGAGCCGGATGGGATGCGTCCAGGGACACAGTTCTCCGGCGCGGGCGACCACCTGCACGAAGCGCCGGGCTTCCTCTCCGCGCCCTCCCTCCTGTTGAAGTTCGGGGCACCAGATGACGACCAACCGTTCCAGTTCCATCTCACCTCAGGCCGCCTCGGGCCCGTCATCGGGATCGACCCCGGGTCCGTTCTCCGCGCCCGCTCCGTGTCGCCGCCACCACCCCCGAGCCGGCGGGCAAGCCAGAGCGAACACTCGATGACTCGCCCCGCCGACCGCCGGCCACTCACCCGTACTTCGGCGCGACGCCCCTGCAGATGCCCGAACCCGCGGCCAACCCCTTCCCACTCGATCGCTCCCACCGACAAGGCCAGGTCGCCACCTTCAGGCCAGTCGTTGCCGTGATCCACCAACACCACCAGCGCCGTCTGGCGCTCGCGGGCCTTGGCGCTCAGATGGCGGGCCGCGGTGTGACGAGCTCGACCGGGCGGGCGTACCAGGACGACGTCAACCCCGGGCAACAGGTCTCCCGCCGCTTCGGCCCACCCACTACCCGGGTGCGGCACGAAGACCACACGACGCAAGTCGATGCCGAGTTCAGCCGCTGCCACCACCCCGGGGTCGGGTAAGCCGACCGCAGCACACCAGCTCCCCGCCTGCGACGCCGCGGCGAGGAGCGCCAGCGCCAGCGTGGTCGACCCGTGGCCGGGCAACCCGGCCACGGTGGTCGTCGTCCCCCGCCGCAACGCCCCATCGGGGAAGAGGGAGACCAGAGGGGCCGGTACCGGCAAGAGCCGTCCGGCCACCGGAGTAGCCGGTCGAACCCGGTCGGCCAATCCGATCGGGAGCTCCCGGGAACGGGGGGAGGGGCGCTTCTGAGGACCGAAAGCGAACATATGTTCGTACTCTACAGAGAACCTGTCAGCGCCGCCCATTGAACCAAAACGCCAGCTCAGCGATGGTATGTCCGAACAAGATCGTCGTTACGTCACAATGCAGTCCTCATGTGTGGACGCTTCGCCCTCATCACCCCGCCGGTTCGCCTGGCCCACTACTTCCAGGCCGGCCTGGGCGACAACCTCGAGCCCGAGCCACACCCCAGCTGGAACGTCGCCCCCACCGACCAGGTCCTCGGTGTCGTTGCCCGACGCCCAGCCGGGGAGAGCGACGTGCTCCCGAACGCTCAGACCGTACCGCTGGGGACTCATCCCCTCGTGGGCCAAGGACGCAGCCTCGGGGAGCCGCCTCTTCAACGCACGGGGCGAGACCGTGGCCACCAAGGCCTCTTTCCGCTCCGCCTTCCAGAGCCATCGCATCATCGTCCCGGCCGACGGCTTCTACGAGTGGCGCAAGCAGAACAGCGGCAGCAAGCAGCCCCACTACTTCACCCGGGCCGACGGTGCGCCGTTGGCCATGGCGGGGATCTCCGAGTGGTGGCGGGACAAGAACGGGCCGGCGGACGCACCGCCCATCTACTCCTGCAGCATCATCACCACGACGGCCAGTCAGGACATGGACGGAATCCATGACCGCATGCCGGTGATACTCAACCCGGACACATTCGACGTGTGGCTCGATCCGGACCTGCACGACCTCAACGAACTGACCGCGCTGGTCCACGCCGCGCCGTCCGGCACCATCGTTCACCACCCCGTCAGCCAGCGGGTGGGAAACGTCCGCAACAACGACGCCGATCTGGTGGCGTCCATCTGACGCCACTTCGGGGCAATGGGCCGCCTGCCCCGTAGTATCGCCCCACCGGACACCAACGAGGCGAGGGGAAATGAAATGGACATCCGTTCCGCCCGAGATGTGGCTCCCGTTGTCGAGCACGCCGGCACCGTGCCGGTCTGGTGGTTGATAGAGCCGCGTGAATTCCACGAAACGACCAAAGGTGGCTTCCTCGAACTCGTGAGCGAATGGGAGGTGGCGGGAGGAGGGCTCGTGGATCCGCACTCCCATCCCACCCACGAGTTCTATTACATCATCTCGGGTCGCGGCATCATGAAGATCGCCGACGAAGAGCGCGAGGTCGGTCAGGGTGATCTGATACGGATCCCTCCCGACACCGTGCACAGCATCTGGCCGATCACGAAGAACTCTTCGTTCCGCGGGCTGGCCTTTGCCATCGGCATCGAGGGTACGGGCCCGGTTGACTACACGAGTTGACGCCGCGGAGCTTCTCGCGAGCTCGTGAAACTCACGTTGGATCTGCACGACATCTACAACCGCGGCGGTGACATCGATCGCGCGTTACGAGCCGTCATTGACGAAGCGGTCGAAAAGAAGGTCCGCCTCGTCGAGATCATCCCGGGGAAGGGAAGCGGCCAGTTGAAGAACGCGTCCTGCGCTTCCTCGACCAAAAGGAGATCAAGGCCCTCTACGACCGTGTCGAGAAGGACTCGCACAACTTCGGCCGGGTGTTCGTCCATTTCCGGCCGAAGTAACGCGGACACAACCGCAGGCAGAAGACACCTCGCCATGACGCCACCCGACCCGGCCGAAGCACCGCCGCAGCTGAATCGCCGCACCTTCCTCGCCGCTGCGCTGGCGGCCGGTGGAGGGGGCCTCCTCGCCGCGATGGGTGGAGGCGGCGCCGGGGCCGCGACCATCAGTGCGGCGGCGAAGGTCAAGGCGGCGGGCTCGGACCTGGGCGCGATCGAACATGTCATCTTCTTCATGCAGGAGAACCGATCCTTCGACCATTACTACGGGGCCTACAAGGGCGTGCGCGGCTTCGACGATCACCCGCACGACTCGCTCGGTGCGTTCGCGCAGGCATGGCCCGGGGGCGCGTCATCCCATCTCCTCCCCTTCCACCTCCGATCCAACTCGGGAATGGGTGAATGTACCGTCGACCTCAATCACACGTGGGCGGCCGAGCACCTGAGCCGCGGCGCGGGACACAACGCGGACTTCGTGAAGACCCACACCGAGCGCGGCGTTCGAAGGTCCCCAGAACGGCGTGATGACCATGGGCTACTACAAACGAACGGACCTTCCGTTCTATTACGCGTTGGCTGATGCGTTCACCATCTGCGACAACTACCACTGCTCCGTCATGGGCCCCACGCATCCGAACCGACTCATGGCCCTTTCGGGGACCATCGATCCCGCGGGAAAGGCCGGGGGGCCCGTCATCGCCACCAATGAGGACGTCGATGCGATCTGGAGCGCAAGCTGGCCCACCATGCCCGAGGTGCTCGAAGATGCCGGTATCAGCTGGAAGGTCTACAACCCCGAGGGCGCGCTCTACGCACCTGCGTTCTTCGAGCAGCACGGGCTCCTGGTCGGTGACGCCATCCTCCCCTACTTCAGCCAGTACAAGAATCCGACTTCTCCGCTCTACCAGAAGGCTTTCCTGCCGCACTACCCGAGCGACTTCGTCGCCGATGTCGCCTCCGGCAATCTGCCGGCCGTCAGCTGGATCCTCCCGCCCGACGGCTACGACGAGCACCCGCCGGCGCCGCCGGCGCTCGGTGAGTGGTTCACCAGCCAGATCCTCAAGACCTTGGTGTCCAACCCGGGCGTGTGGTCAAAGACGGTTCTCTTCCACATGTACGACGAGAACGACGGGTTCTTCGACCACGTTCCCCCACCGACCGCGCCCCCCGGAACCGATGGCGAGTACCTGACCGTGTCGTCGTTGCCCACGGACGCCCATGGCGTCAGAGGGCCCATCGGCATGGGTTTCCGCGTGCCCATGCTCGTCATCTCGCCGTTCAGCCGCGGCGGGTACGTCGCGTCCGATGTCTTCGACCACACCTCACAGCTCCGCTTCTTGGAAGAACGATTCGGTGTGCGTGCTCCGAACCTCTCGAAGTGGCGTCGTGACAACGCCGGTGATCTGACGTCGACGCTGCACATGCGTCACAAGGATGCGTCGACCCCGTCACTCCCCTCGACGTCCAAGGACCTCCCGGCCGACGCCAAGGCACAGGGCTGCACAGCCCTCGACCTCGTGGAGGCCCCCGTTGACAAACCGCCATACCCCGTGCCGAAGCACCAGATCATGGCCCGGCAGGAGGCCGGACGGGCACGACGGATCTGACGGGCTTCGGGACTCGCGGGCTCAGCGGGGGCGGCGGCGGAGCGCCGGATCCGCAATAGCGGCCGGCACCCATCCGACGTCAGTGGAGTTGAGGTCGATACCGGGCGGCACGATCTCGTCGATGCGATCCATGACGTCGCCCGAGAGACGCACCTCGAGCGCGGGGAGTTGGGACTCCAGATGTTCCATCGTGCGCGGCCCGATGATCGGCGAGGTGATGGCCGGATGTTCCAGGACGAACCCCAACGCCAACTCGATCAGGCTCAACCCGGACTCGTCGGCCAGCGTGTTCAGTGCGGTGACCGCCTGGACCTTCTGCTGGTTGCCCGGCAGGTCCATGTCGTAGTGGTGCGGCACCATCGCCGACGCGTCGGCTCGTATTCGCCTTGCCCTCTCCAAAGGCTCCCGAGAGCCAGCCCCCGGCCAAGGGGCTCCACGGCAACACGCCCATCTCGTACTTCTGGCACATCGGCAACACGTCCTTCTCGATGCCTCGGACCAGAATCGAGTAGGGCGGCTGTTCTGTGACGAACCTTTCACGGGCTCGACGTTGTGCGACCCATTGCGCTTCGACGATCTCATGGGCGGGAAAGGTCGAGCTGCCGAAGTAGCGGATCTTCCCCACCCGCACCAGATCCGTCAGCGCGCCCAGGGTCTCGTCGATGTCGGTATCGGGCGATGGTCGGTGGATCTGATAGAGGTCGATGTAGTCCGTGCCCAAGCGGCGCAGGCTGTTCTCGCATCCCGCCATGATCCATCGGCGCGAGTTGCCCTGTGCGTTGGGGTCCTTGCCCATGACGCCGTGCACCTTGGTGGCCAAAATGACCTTCTCCCGATTCTTCTGGGACAGCGCCTTGCCCACGATCTGCTCGGACTCGCCGAACGAATAGACATCGGCCGTGTCGATGAAGTTGATCCCCGCATCGAGCGCGCGGTGGATGATGCGGATGGCCTCGTCATGGTCGGACGTTCCCCAGGCCCCGAACATCATGGCGCCCAGACAGAGCGGGCTTACTTTGACACCGGTGCGGCCGAGCGTGCGAAATTCCATCTGGCCGATGGTAGTCACGGACCCCGGCCGGAGAACGGGCGCCCCTGCCCAAGCTCTCGGCCGGGCCCAGTCTCTCGGCCGGGCCCACTCTCGGCCGGCCTCTGGCTCAGTCTCTCAGGCGGGCCGATGCATCCGCAGCCGCGAACAGGAGGGCGGGCTCGTTCGTCCTGGCGTAGCAACGCAATGCAGCCTCGGTCAGCTTGAGGGCGTGCGCATCGCCCGACTCCAGAGCTTGCGCGATCAGGGCATCGCTCGACGGCGGCGGCAGCTCACCCGGCGTGCCGTCGCCGTGTCGCTCGACGTCGTACGCGACATGCAACGATGCGACGGCTTGCCAGGCATAGGCCAACGCGGCATCGTGATCCTCTACGGCCATCCAAGGCAGCACGAGCTCGAGCGCCAACGGCGCGGTCACCGAGTGCAGGAGCCCGATGGCGTTCTCGTCATCGACGTTGCGCAGATAGGCACTGGCTCCCCCGACGGCCAGCGCATCGATCACGGCGACGGCGTCGCCGCCGGGGCCGAGTGACGCGACACCTTGCTCGAACTCGTCGGCGATGTCGGCCATGTGCGCCACGACGTCGCTGATCAAGAACTCCTCGGGGTGTCTCCTCCGCCAGGTACGGGAGATCGGCCAGCGCCTGCGGCACGTCCTGGTGGCCGATGAGTAACGGGGGCCCGGGCAGTTCTTGATAGTGCGAGGCCCAATAGGCCAGACCCGTGGCCACCTCGACGCGGCGGGGAATCGTCGCGGCCTCGCCGAAGGCGCGCAGGCCATGGGCTGTGCGGATGAGACCGTGTGCGGCTGCGCCGATGATGCCGGGGACGAGCCGGGGTATCCATTCCCCTCCAACGGCGGCCATGGGCCGATCTGCCAGTTCGGTCTCGAAGAGGGCCAACCATGCCGGAAAGCTCTCGGCCACCCCCAACGCATGCGGCCACTCGGCCTCACTCAAGGGCTTCGCGGCCGGAGGCGGCGCGACATCCAAGCGCGCGCTGTACGCCCGCACCCACGCGCCGATCGCGTCGCTGTGGCCGAGCTGGCCGAGCACTTCGGCGGCCATCGGGCCATGGTTGGACAGACCGAACGGCCCGAACTCGGGCGCCGTGGCGGCAAACGCCGTCAGCGCCTCGTCGAGTGGATCGGACTCCATGGTCCAAGTATGTCGGCCAAAGTCGCGGCGCGCCTCCCTGGCCGTCAGCTCACCTCGTGGGAGCGTGACGTCACCCGATGGACCTCAGGAATGGAGCACCTCGTCGAGGAGCGTAGGGGCGACGTTGCGCCCCGAGAGTATGACGACCGTCTCGCGCCCGTCCTCTTCGGGGGGGATCAGGCCGGCTCGCACCGCCGCCACTCCCACCGCCCCGGCGCCTTCGAGCACCAGGCCCAACTTGTACGCGGAGAACGTCATCGCCGATCGAATGTCGGCCTCGCTGACCGTCAGGATGTCGACGTCGTTCTCCAGGAGGATGCCGACGGTGATGGCGCCGGCCTCGAGATTGCCGGCGAGGCCGTCGGCCAGCGTCGGCTCGACCGTGATGGGCACGATCGTTCCGGCCGCCATGGCCGCACTCATTGACGGCGAGGCCTCCGACTCGACGCCGATCACGCGGACGCCGGTTCCCAGGAGACCGAGGCTGATGCCCGAGACCAATCCACCCCCGCCGACCGGAACGACGACCGTCCCCAGATTCGGGACCTGGTCGAGCAACTCACGCGCGATCGTCCCCTGGCCGGCGATGACGTCGGGATCGTTGTACGGCGAGACGTACCGCCCGCCTTCTCGCTCCACCAGGTCAAGCGCGTGTGCCTCCGCCTCGCTGTAGCCCTCGCCGTGCAGGACCAACCGAACGTCGAACTGTCGCAGCGCGGACACCTTCGCCGCCGACGCCAGACGGGGCACGATCACGGTGACCTTGGCGTGGAGCTTCGCACCGGCGTACGCCAGGCCGAGACCGTGATTGCCGGCCGACGCGCCCACCACTTCCCGGTCGGGATCGTCGTGCAGCGTGGCGGCCACCGCAGCCAATCCGCCGCGCACCTTGAACGCGCCAGTGGGTTGGAACGTCTCGACCTTCAGCGAGACATTGCGGCCGAGCTGCGGTGCCCTCACGACCGGGGTGATCGCCAGGTGGCGGCGCACCACTTCCCACGCCGCGGCGTGATGCGATGCCTGGGGTCGGGTCACGGCACGCACCGGTACCAGTCTGTCCGCGTTCGCACCTGGCATGCTGCACAGTGTGCCGTACCCGTCCACGTTCATTTTCGGTCACGCCAATGTCCTCGTCTACCCGGACGTGCCGGCGATGGCCCGAGCGGCCGCGGACCGGGCGGCGGCCATCATGCGTGCCGCCGTGCAGGAACGTGGGGTGGCGCACGTGATGTTCGCCACCGGGAACTCACAACTCGCGTTCGTGGACACGCTCGTGACCGCGACCGACGATGTCCCGTGGGCGGAGACGATCGTCTTCCACATGGACGAATACGTCGGCGTGGGGCCCGACCATCCCGCCGGATTCCAGAAGTGGATCCGGGAGCGGATCGTCGTGCCGGCATCTCCGAGGGCGGCGTACTACGTCGACGGACGAGGTGACGTCGCGGACGCGTGCTCCCGCTATGCCGACCTCCTGGCCCGGCATCCCCTCGACCTGTGCTGCCTGGGCATCGGGGAGAACGGGCACCTGGCGTTCAACGACCCCGGAGTGGCCGACTTCAACGACCCGGCCGATGTCAAGGTGGTGGAGCTCGACACGGCGTGTCGACAGCAACAGGTCAACGAGGGACACTTCCCCGACCTGGGAGCAGTCCCCTCCCACGCCATCACCGTGACCGTCCCCGCCCTGTTGCGGGCATCCCAGGTGATGGCGGTCGTTCCGGAGTCACGCAAGGCCGAACCGGTGCGCGCCGCGCTGACCGGTCCCATCTCCGCTGAGTGCCCGGCCTCGATTCTGCGATCGATCCCGCACGCGACCATCTACCTCGAGCCGGCGTCGGCGCGATCCTTACCGCTGGGTGACGGCACACCTGCGTGAACGAATCACGGTCGTGGGAATGATCCCGCCTGGGCCACATAGGGGCCCTTCTTGCCCCAACCGATGCGGGTCGCCGTCACCGGTCGGAAGAGCTGAGGGAGGTATTCGGTATGGACCGGGCTGTAGAGCAGCCAGTCGCTGCCGTCGGGACCGACGAAGTAGGTCTCTTCACCCGGTCCAGAGCCCTGCTGGTTCGAGGCGATGAGCGGACGCCGCAAGATGTCCTTGCAGGGCCCCAGAGGCCCGGCGCACTTCACCGCCCCCATGGCGTAGTGGCGACTGAAGAACCCCGAGCCGGCGGAGAAGAATATCCACACGGTCGAACTGGGCGAAAGCGCCATCTGGGGTGCTTCGAGGATCGGTTGCTCCCAGCGCCGCGTCGGGCGGAGCAGCAGCACCGGTTGGCCCTTCAAGGAGAGGCCGTCGTTGCTCAGCGACTGGGCCCAAATGGTCGTTGCGCCGTCGCCGGGAGTGGAGTTGTTGTCGCCCTTCCACACGAAATAGTTGGGGTGATGGGGCCCGTTGGGACCATGGGGGTCGACGAAGAGCTGCGGGTCGATATCCCCGCCGATGTTCTGCTGGCAGACGAAGGGGGTGGGACGGACGGAGAACGGCCCAAGGGGAGTCGGTGAGGTTGCGATGGCGATGCAGTGCTGCAAGGGGCTCGTGCCGGCCACCGGGGAAGAGAAATACATGATGAAGTGGTCTCCGAACCTGTACACCGCCGGTGCCCACGTCAGGCCGCGGGACGCCCACGCCGGGAGAACGGGCACGGCGTCGATTGACGTTGCGCTCCAGTGGCCCGGGCTCCCGCTGAACATCGGTATGTTCTGCGTGTCGTTGCCGAACGCCCGGGAAAGGTAGAGGTAATACCTCTTCTTGTCCGTGAGGATGAACGGGTCGGGAAGGTCGAAATTCTGCTGGGCGATGGAGATGCCCGGCGTCGCCGGGGTGGCCGTGTGCCTGGGCTGGACCGGCTTCGCCGTGTTCGTCGTGAGGTGAAGGCTGAGGGTGAGGACGACGGCCGCGAGGATCCCGGCGAGCGCGGCAACGAGGGCCAGGCGCAGCGCCTTCATCCTCGGCATGTCCCGTACCCCCCCAAGGACTCCGACACCGCCCGCGGCGGGGTCAGAGTCAGGAACGTCGAATTCTCCCGTCAGAGGGTAGTCGGGAGCGGTGGGGGTTCTGGAGTGGCGGATAGGGCCCATTTTGTGTCAGATGATGGCGTGCCTTTGGCCATCGCCCATCGCGGCGATCCGATCTCGGCCCGCGAGAACACCTTGCCCGCCTTTGCCAGCGCGGTGCAAAAGGGGGCGGACATGGTCGAGATCGACCTGCGACGCACGAGTGACGGAGAGATCGTCGTCCTCCACGATCCGACCCTCACCCGGCTGTGGGGTCTCGAGAAAAATGTCGCTGACCTGGGACTCTCTGCCGTCCAAGGACTGGGGAGCGGGAGCGAGCGCATCCCGACGCTGCGCCAGGTGCTCCGCGAGGTCGACGTCCCCCTGATGGTGGATTTCACCGGTCGCGAGGTCGTCGAGGGGGCGCTCTTGGCGACCAGGGAAGCGGGTGCCATGGAGCGCTCCCTCTTCGTGACGGGCAACATCGGGGCTCTGCGCGTCCTGCGTGCCCAGGCCCCCGATGCCAGAATCGGGCTCACCTGGGTTGCGCAGGATCCCCCTTCAGCAGGGTTGTTGCACGAACTCGGCGTCGAGTACTGGAACCCGATGTTCGGGCTCGTCACCCCCGAACGGGTGGCGGCCATGCACGGCCTCGGCCTCAAAGTCTCCACCTGGACCGTCGACAGACGCCGCGACATGGCCCGGGTCATGAAGGCGGGAGTCGACGCGATCGTCAGCAACCGGATAGAGGCACTCCGTCGCCAGCTGTCCTGAACGGCCTCGGGCCGTGGACCCGGCTCGGCACACGACCTCTACTCGGCCTGGGCCTTCATCTTCTCCAGCGTGGCCTGCATGCCCCTGCGGTTGGTGCGGCCGCGGGCCCACCCGAGGAGGGCCCAATACACGCGCAGGGACAGGGTCTCTGCGAGTTGGAACGACTCGGTGACGTCGGTCCCGCCGCCCTGCGGCTCCAACTGATAGCGCCAGACATTGACGGGCTTGTCAGCGGGACCGACACCGAAGGCGAAGACGTGGCCGGGCTCGCATTCGAGCACGGTACAGGTGGTCCAATACGTCGGCCCCTTGCCGTTTCGCTTGACATGTCCACGGAACGTGGCGCCGACCGCGGGACCGGTCGCGCCCTCCAACCATTCCGCTTCGAACGTCTCGGGGCTGTAGAGCCCGATCTTCGTGACATCGCTCACCAACGCCCAGACCTTCTCAGGGGACGCGGCCATGTGGACGGTGACGGAATCGTGCATGACGCCACCCTACGACGTGCTTCTAGGCGTGCTCCGGCGTGTGCGAAAGCCAGCGGTTGAGGAACGGGACGGCCGCCACGCCGTGCCACTGATGCTCACCCTCGAAGATGTCGTGCTCGAGGCGGTCCGCCGCGCCGTCCTGCGCATAGACGAGGCGGGCGCGGCGCACCGACTCGGTCGCGGCCGCCAGGGGGAAGAGCGGGTCCTCTGTGCCGGTCTCGATCAGGAGGGGGCGGGGGGAGATCAGGGCGGCCAGGTCCACGTGCTCCAGGCGGCCGAGCATCCCGTGGAGGACCTGCGATCCGCACATGTTCCACGGCATCTTGTGGCTCTCTTTCCAGGAGGAGAAGAAGCCGCTGACCACAGCTGCAGCGACACGCCCGTCGTACGCTGCCGTGAACAAGGTCACGGTTCCCCCGTAGGAAAGCCCGACCATGCCGATCCGGGCAGGGTCCACGAGCGGATGCCCGGTGAGGACGTCCAAGGCGCGACAGAGGTCCCAGACGTTCTGTGCCAACGGGTTCCACCCGGCCATGACCGCATGGACCAGGTTGGTGTCGCATGCGTAGTGGTCCTCGGGATTCCAGTCGAGCCGTTCGCCGAAGCAACGCAGGTCGGGCGCGAGCACCACATAGCCCTGCCGCACGAGCTGCAGCGCGTAGTCGCTGTTGGGCGCAGCGGTGTGCTCGAGGCCCACCGCTTGGGACTTGCCCGGCCCATGACCGTGGCAGGCCAGCACCGCAGCGCCGGCGGAGACCCGCCCATCGGGCACCAGCAGGTACGCCGGCACCGACATGGTGTCCTCGGTGTCAAAGACGATCAGGTCCCGGCGGTAGCCGTCGCACTGCACCGATTCGAGTGTCTCGGTGTCGAGGGGCACCGGTGTGGGCATCGGGCCCAGAAGCTCGACCAGGCGGGCACGACGACGGTCGCGCCACACAGAGAAGGAGTCGGGGTCGTGTTCGGGCAGGGGATCCTCGTGCGGCGTGGATGCCAATCGGGTCATCCATTGGTACCAAGATGAGTAGTTGCGTTTCGGGGCGGGAAAGACCAACCCTGGCGCGTCACCACTCATCCCTACCCCTCTCCTCGACCATCGGTGCTCACGGCTCAATGTAGGCCCCGGCGGAGGACCGGATTGAGGGAGCCCGGGATCTCGGGCACAATTCTCCCCGTGACCCTCGCCACCCGTCTCAGCGTGCACCCGCTCTCGCCCACCATCGGGGCGGAGATCTGGGACCTCGACCTCTCGGTCGCGCTGGCACCCGAGGTGGTCGCCGCGGTGCGGGGCGGCGTTGCAGACGCACCATGTGATCTTCTTCCGCGACCAGTCCCTCACCCCACAGCAACAGGCAGACTTCGCGCGCCAATTCGGCGAGGTGACCGAGGCCCACCCGGTTCTGCCGGCCATCGATGAGAGCGCCGAGGTCCTCGCCATCGACGGCAAGGTCGATCGCGCCAGCTGGTGGCACACCGATGTGACCTTTCTCGAGACGCCGGCGATGGGATCGATCCTCTACATGCTCGAGGCGCCGGAGGTCGGCGGCGACACCATGTGGGCCAGCCTGCAGGACGCCTACGACGGCCTGGCGCCTGGCGTGCGCACCATGTGTGACGGCCTCATCGCCATCCACCACGATCCCTGGTTCGCCGCCGACGTCGCCGCCCGCGGCGGCTACGAATGGAACGGCACCTGGCATGAGAAGCTGTTGCCGGCCCTGCACCCGGTCGTGCGCACGCACCCCGAGAACGGGCGCAACGGGCTCTTCGTCAACGGGCAGTTCACCCAGGCTCTCCTGGGACTCTCGAAGAACGAGAGCAACGCCATCCTCGAGATGCTCTACCGCCACTGCGTGCAGCCCGAGTTCACCTGTCGCTTCCGTTGGAAGGCGGGCTCGGTGGCCTTCTGGGACAACCGGGCCACCCTGCACTACGCACTGGACGACTACGGCGACGCGCCTCGCTTCGCGCACCGGGTCACCCTGCGCGGCGATCGCCCCTTCGGTCCGGCAATGCCCGCCCGCAGCCCCGGCTGACGAGCCGCATCGGATGTCAGCCGGCCTCCCGGCGGTTCTCGGACTTGCCGCGGGCGCGTTCGTCAGCACGAACCTCGACAACGCAGTGGTGACCGTGGCCATGGTGGCCACGGCGCCGCCCGAACGAGCCCGGCGGATCGCCGCGGGCCAAGTCGTCGGGTTCGCCGCGCTCGTCCTCGCCGCCCTCGGCATGGCACTCCTCCTGTTCGAGATCCCCACACGGGTCATCGGCCTCCTGGGCCTGGTCCCCCTGGCGCTGGGGATCCGGGGGCTCATCGGGCTGCGGCACGCCGAAAGCCGGGCCCGATTGGCACACCGCGCGTTCGGGAGCGGCTTCTTCGCCGCCACGTTGGTGACGATCGGCGCCGGCGGTGACAACCTCGCTGTCTACATTCCCCTGTTCCGCGTTGCGCACGTCCGCGGCACTGTGGGCACATTGCTGATCTTCGCCGTGTGCGAAGTGCTGCTCACCTTCTTCATCCTGTGGGCCGGCGGGCACCCGCGCGTGCGCGGCTCCATGACCGCACTCGGTGTGGTGGCCACGCCGATCCTGTACTGCGTCATCGGCATCCTCGTGCTGATCGAGGCCGGTACGCTCTCGGCGCTCTGGTAGGCACCTTCGGCGCACCACCGGGTCGGCGTGCTAGGTGGGCAGTGGCTTCCCCTTCTGCACGACGACCCAGCACGTTCCCTGCGGCTTGTGGTTGGTCTTCAGGTCGCATTGCGACGACGGTGGCACGTTGTTGTGGATCTTCACCACGGTGTAGGTCGTGGGGCCGTAGAACTTGTCGGGACCGAAGCTCAGGACGGGGGACAGACCACCGGGAAAGTCCTTGATCTGGGAGAGGGCGGTGACAAAGGTACGCCGGTTCAGCTGCGACCCGGCGTTCGTGGCCGCCTCCGCGAAGAGCCGGATGGAGGTGCACCAGGCCTGGATCGGCCCCTGTTCCTCGATGTAGAAGCTCGTGGTCCCCTTGATCGGCTTGGGGTGCGCCTTGTGCCACGTGGCATAACAGGAGCGCACCCCCGGGTCGTACCCACCCTGTGCCTCTGGCCGTGCGTCGTCGAAGCCACCCAACGTCTCCGTCGTGACGCCTTCCTGGCCGTTGAGGGCGGTCTCGTAGGGCACGGGGATGAGGCCGAGCGCCACCTCGATGCTCGACTGGTAGTCGCTCAAGAGCAACTGCGGGAAGAACTTCTGCTGGTTCTCGGCCCCGACATAGGGGAAGAAGGCGTTCTCGGGCAACATGGGGATCACCGATTGCACGCCGGCCGCCTTGAGGCGCTCCACGGCAAGCTGCGCGTCGGAGTCGGTGCTGGCCGTCTCGTTGAGACCGGCCGCGACCGTGTACACCTGCGGGGTGATCCCCACGGCCTTGAGGTCGGGCAACAGATAGGAATGCAGCGCGGCCTGGTCGCCTGACTGGTCCGACACGACGACACCCACCTTCTTGCCCTTGCCGAGCCGACCCGAGGCGACCCCCCACTGCACGGTGGCCTTCAGGACCGGTGCCTGGTCGGCCCCGGTCCACCAGAGGTAGGGAGAACCCTGATTGGTCCAGTTGGTGGTCGTGGTCCACGCCGCGATCATCGGCGTATGCCCCTCCTGGGTCACGCAGAGCTCGTTGTCCCCCGTCCACGTGCCGATCGCGTCGATGACGGCGAACACGGGTGGGTTGCCTTGGGTCCATTGCTGGCAGAGCGAGCGCATCTCGGTCGCGTTGGCGGGGTCGTAGCTGACGATGATCGGGTTGATCTTGCGGCCATGGATACCGCCCGCTGCGTTGATCTGGTTCACGTAGAGGCGGATGGCGGTGGTCTGCTCGTTGTACTCCTTGTCCTCGGCGAAGCCCAGCTGCCCCGCTTCGCTGTTGATCGCGACGACGGGGAAGACGACGTTGACGGCGTGCGCCGTGACGCCGCGCGCGCTGGTGCTGGCTTGGCTGACCGGGGTCGACCCACCCGACGCGGCGGGCGTGGACTCGGCCGCGCCGGCCGAGGGGGCGAGGACGAGCCAGAGGACGACCCCGACGACGACCCCGACGACGATGCACACGGTCCGCAGCTGCATGGCGAGCGGGCGGCGGCGCAGGCGGCGCCAGCTGCGCCCGAACGGCGCCAGCGGGTTGGGTGCGTGGAACGATCCGCTGCGGGCAGACCCTGTCATGGTGCCTCCATCCTTCTTCCCCCCCCGGCGTCCGGTCGTGAGCCGGACGCGCCGTGTGCACTCGACCCGGTCGGTCCCGAGGCAAAGATCGCTTCGTCGCTCGCACCAAGGTACGCCGCCAGCGCACGCGGATCAGCGCGCACCACCTCGGGCGGTCCGTCGGCCACGATCCGCCCGAGCTCCATGACCACCACGCTGGTGCACAGCTCGAAGACGAGGGGGACATCGTGTTCGACGAGGACGATCGTCGTATCGGCGACCTGGTGCAGGCGGCGCAACAGCGGGATGAATGCCTCGGCTTCACGCTGCGCGATCCCCGCGGTGGGCTCGTCGAGCAGGAGCAGGCGCGGTGCAGCCAGGATGATCGACGCCAGATCGACCACGCGGCGTGTCCCGGTCGAGAGCTCGGCGGTGCGGTGATGGCGGAAGCGCTCGAGCCCGAATGCGCCGATGACCTCATCCACTGCGGCCAGCTTCCGCTTCTCCGCGCGCCGGGCCCAGGGCAGCTGCAAGGTCGTCGACACCACCGCCACCTCGCGTTTGACGTCTTCGCAGAGCATCAGCACCTCGAGCACCGACAACTCCGGGAAGAGGCGACAGTCCTGGAACGAGCGGACGATCCCGATGCGCTCGCGTTCTTCGGGCAGGTACTCGGCCAGATCCGTTCCGTCGAGCAGCACCGTGCCGTGCCGGGGCGTGACCAGACCCGAGATCATGTCGAGCGTGGTGGTCTTCCCCGACCCGTTGGCGCCGATCAGGCCGACGATGGCGCCGGGCTCCGCGGTGAAGCTGACCTCATCGACCGCACGCACCCCGCCGAAGGTCACGCCGAGGTTCTCGACCGTGAGCCGGGCCGGACCGCTGCGAGACCCGGGCCCGCTCACGACTCGACGACCTCGGGTACAAGGGTCTCGGACTCTTGGCCCGCGGGCTCGGTTGCGAGTGCGGCACCCGGTGGCGGGCCCCCCGAGCGGTGCGTGGCCCAGCGCTCCTGGGCGTAGCGCACGGCGATCGTGCACGCGTCGGCCGAGCGATGGAGAAGCTCACCCAGGCCGCCGGGAAGGTAGAGGATGAAGGCGATCAGTCCGATGCCGCTGGTCAGGAATTGGATGGTCGGGTTCGCGCCGAAGAGCGCCGGAAGGCCTTCGAGATAGAGCGCACCGAGCACCGCTCCCGCAACCGACCCCAGGCCCCCGATCACGACCATGGAGATGATGATGAACGAGATCGTCGGATCGAATGTGGCCGTGCTGAACCGCTGCGTGGCGAACGCGAGGCACACGCCGGCGTAGCCGGCCATGAATCCCGAGAGCCCGAACGCCAACAACTTCGTGCGCAGGACGGGAATGCCCATGGCCGCCGCCCCGAGCTCGTTGTCGCGCACGGCGATCAGCCGGCGCGCCACGCCCTTGTCGCGCCAGGTCCGCACCGCGAGGATTGCGAGCAGGAGCATGCCCAGGGAGAACCAGGCGAACGTGCGCTCCGAATGCAGACTGAGCCCGAGCAGTGAGGGCCGCCCGATCAGCGTGGAGGCGGGGTTCGGCAGTCCCGTGCACAGTGTCTTGTGGATGCCCGGCACGGTCCAACACGGCGTCGCCAGTACCGCCGCCTGCATGAAGATGGCAAAGGCCAGCGTCGTCACGGCGAGAAACAAACCCGGTAAGCGGAGCGCGGGCAGGCCGACGATGATGGCCACGAGAGCGGTGACCGCCCCGCCGAAGAGCAGGAGGAGCGGCAAGGGAACCGATGAGCCCAGGTGTGCCGCCATCAAGGCCCCCACCGCCACCAGGCCGAACTGGCCCAGAGAGACCTGCCCCGCCCATCCGGTCAGGATCGTGAGCGAGAGGGCGATCACCGCATAGATACAGACCTGGCTGAACAGGAAGTTGTTGCCGACGTTGAGGAGGAGGGGCAGGATCGCGGCACCGACGACGGCCGCCCACATGCCCGACACCGAAATCCGATTGCGCAGGGCGTCGACGGTGGCCCTGGCGGTGACAGCGCCGTGCTGCCACGTCGAGCGCTCCGCCGAACGGCTGTCCTTGCGCAACGCCCGCACGCGGATCAGCAAGACGAGGAGGAGCACGACGAAGAGGACCAGTTGCTGGTTGGCCGTCGACGAGATGTTCCACTGCAACAACTCGTAGAGCACACCGACGCCGATGCCGGCGACGAATGCCACCGTGAGGTTGATCATGGCCCCGACCAGCGCAGCGGTCAGCGCGAAGAGGAGGAGGTCGGGACTCAGGACCTGGGTCAGCGCGCTGGTCTGGCCCGGCGCATTGAGAATGGCTGTGAAGGCGGAGAGCGCACCGGCGACGGTCCACGTGAGCGTGGAGGTCCGGCGTATCCACACGCCGGAGAGCCGGGCCGAGTCCGCGTTCTCGGACATCGCCCTCATGTTGAGGCCCCAACTGGTGGAGCGCACGGCCAGCGCCAGAGTGAGGGCCACGATCGGCGCCACGATGAGGGTCAACACCTCGCCCGGGGTGAAGATGGTCGAGCCCAACGTAAAGGACAGGTCGAACGGCACCGGCACCGGCTTGTAGAGGTTGTGCGGCCGGATGAACGGGAGCGCTGTCAGCGCGAGGAGGACCTGGCTCAGGCCGATGGTGGCGACCATCACGAGGACGCGCGGTCTGTTGAACAGGCGGCGGAGCACGAGCTCGGACAACGCGCCGACGGCCGCCGCCAGGGAGATGGAGAGGACGAGCGCGAACCAGTAGTCGAACTTGAAGTCAGCGGTGAGCTTGACCAGGAAGACCGCAGCGATGACGCCGACCTGCCCCTGGGCGAAGTTGAGCACCCGATTGGTGCGGTAGATCAGAACGAGGCCCACGGCCAAGAGCCCGTAGCCCAGGCCGATGATGACACCTTGGAGGAGGACGAAGTTCGGAGCCGACAGGGCGAGCATCGACCCGTCGACCTAACGCAGTCCGGTGGCGGCGGTGCCGAGGAACACCGGTCGGAGGAGGTCGTCCCGCTCGAGGAGCTCGGCTGTCGGGCCGTCAAAGCGGATTTCGCCGCGCTCGATGAAGAAGCACCGGTCGGCGAGGCTGATGGCGCGGTTGACACTCTGCTCGACCAGGATCACCGTCGTGCCCTGCTCGTTGATGCGACGGACCATCGCCATGAGGTCGTCCACCGTCTTGGGCGCGAGGCCGAGTGCCAGCTCGTCGATGAGGAGGAGACGGGGTCGGGTCATCATGACCCGGGCCAATGCCAGCATCTGCTGCTCCCCACCCGAGAGGGTCCCCGCCGGCTGGTCGAGGCGGGCCTTGAGGGCCGGGAACGCATCCAGCGCCTCTTGCAGCGCTCGAGCGGAGCGGGCGCGGTCGCGCCGCAGGGTGTGCCCGCCGATGCGCAGGTTGTCGCGCACCGAGAGTCCCGAGAACGTCATCTTCCCGCCCACCAGGAGAGCCACTCCCTCTTCGATGATCTGCTCCGGCTCGAGGTAGGTCGCGTTCATCCCGAACAGCCGGACAACGCCCCGATGGGGATGCGAGAGCCCCGAGACCGCACGGAGCAAGGTGGATTTGCCGGCCCCGTTCGTCCCCAGGAGAGCCACCATCTCGCCCTGCGCGACTTCCAGGTTGAGGTCGAAGAGCACCTGGTTGGTGCCGTAGTAGAAGTCGAGGTTGTGCACCTGCAGGGCCGGGATCTCCCCGCCGCTCTGGCGGCGCTTGCCCTCGGTGTAGCGCTCGATCACATCTTCGATCACCAGGGTGATGTCACGCCGCACGCTGTGCGAGCCGAGGATGAGCAGGAACCCGCCCACGAGCGACACGGGCGCGATGATCGAGAGGGACACGACAATGCCGTGCAGCCCCCCGATGGCGTCGGAGACCGCGCCCGAGCACCACCGAGCCGGCGAACCCTCCGAAGACCAGGGAGTAGACCCCGAACATGGCGAAACAGATCGTCCGCATCTCGGGCGGCGCCGTGGCGGCCAGGGTGAGGAAGATGCAGATGGCCAGTGGCGCCACGGCCGCATTGGCGAGGAACTGCAGCCCACCCACCATCCAGAGTTGGGGTACGTACAGCGAGGCCACGAAGAGACAGCCGTAGGCGGCGATGCAGATAGCCGGCGATGACCAGCGGACGCTGGGGGGCCTTGCGGAAGAACCGGTCGCCGAAGAAATAGGCCATGGGGAGGCCCAGGAAGGCGGCCAGGCCGACGATGGCGTAGAACTCGCTGCGGCTCGCCGTGTCGAGATGGAACTTGTCGATCAGGAACAGGTTGCCGTAGAGGGGTGCGCCCGTACCCACGAAGCCGAGAATGGCCACCGCCACCAGCTCGTAGTAGAGCGAACGGATCCGCAACAGCCTGGTCATGGCGGAACCGAGGAGGACCCGTGGCGCCGCCTCCTGCTGGGATTGCAGGTCCATACCCGAGGCCTTGAGGATGTGGCTGCTCTCGTTGGCCCCCTTCTCCGGTTCGCGCAAGGTGAAGAGCGCGAAGCCCACAGGAATGCCGGCCAGCGCGACGAGCAGTCCGTAGCGCCAACTGTGCGCGACGGTGACCACGAAGCCGAATATCAGAATGCCGATGGTCTGCGAGATCGGGTCCGACAGTTGATGCCAGCTGAACACCCGGCCCCGGCCCTCGACCGGATAGGCGTCGGAGAGATACGAGTTGTGGACCGTGTTGTTCACCCCGAATCCGACCGACGCCACCAGGTAGAGGAACGCGAACGCCCACACGTTGGGCGAGAGCGCCATGGCCGATCCGAAGACGGCGAAGATGATCAGGGACAGGCCGGCGACCAGTTTGCGGCTCCCGCGGTCGGCCCACAGTGCGAGCGGCACGGCCCAGAGCAACTGGGCCACCTGGGCGACGAAGGCCACCGCGCCGAGTGAGGCGTTGGACATGTGGAACGAGTTCTGCAGGTTGCGTCCGATGAGGTTGATGCCGTTGCCGAAAGTGCCGGGGATCAGCGCGGCCACCGTCATCAGGACGAGGGGCGACCAGCCCGAGGTGTGCAGGATCCCCAACAGGGGCGGCGGTTTGCCGTCACCGGTCCCGGGCATGAGCGTGACATCGGCGAGGACCTCGGGATCTCGCGCGTGTCGCACCGCTTCGCGCAAGAGATCGTCGGGGACGGCAAAGTCGAAGAGCGGCTCTTCGTTCACTGGGGCTGCACTCTATCCCTGACATGGATGTCAGGGACTGGTTAGCCCGCCTGCGGGCGACACCGTCACCACGGTGAGCGGGCCTTCGGGGAGAACGGCGCACGCGGCCCGTTCCTCCGAGCGCGTCCAACGCCTCACCGACCACCGTGGCCAGATCGTGGACGGGCACGAGCAGCGCATCGGCGGTCATCTCGTCGGTCAACCCGTCGCTGTAGAGCCATACCCGGGCCCGTTGCAGCACCCTCCCGAGCACCTGGGCCTGCCAGCGGTCGAGCTCGGGCCCGGCCCCGGCGCCGATCAGGTCCTCGGGCGTGCGGGCGGACGCCACGACCTCGGCGAACGCGCCATCGCCCGGGATGCCGTCGCCACAGGCGGCCGCCATCACGATGATGCCCCCCGGACGGACGATCCGTTCGGCCGCGGCCATGCCCTTGACGGCCTGGTAGAGGTTGCGGTCGAGCGGGTGCCCGCTGTTGGTCGAGACCACCACATCGAACGGAGCGGCCACCCGCTTCAGCGATGCGGCCTCGACGAACGCACAGGCGGCGTCGTGCGCGACGTCCAGCGGGCCGGCGAACACCGCGGTGACCTCGCGCTGCGCATTGATCGCCACATCGACCGAGAGGTGTGGAGGCGCGAGGGCCACGGCGGCACGGACGAAATCGTGCACCGGGTTCCCCCGCCGGGTGACGAAGGTGGCCCCGGCATCGGCGATGCGACGCGGGTGATGCGCCTCGAGGATCGTCTCGGTGGCGGCCAACCCGGGGCACACGGCCTTGGGGCCGCCGCTGAAGCCGGCGAAGAAATGGGGCTCGACGAACCCGGTGATGATGCGCACGTCGGCCTCGACATACTCGCGCTGCAACAGGATCGGCGTCCCGTCGACCTCGCCGACCGCGAGATGGGTCGCGCGCTGTACATCTGCGACGTGCGCGTCGCTCTGGGCATTGTGGTCGACGATGGTGTAGCGGGCGACGATGTCGGGACCGACGAGCTCCTCCATCTCCGCCGGCGTCGCTTGACGGTGCGTCCCCGTGGCGCAGAGCAGGGTGATGGCGGCATCGGGTATCCCGCAGCGCTCGAGCTCCGACAAAAGAGGTGGGAGCACCGTCCGGTTGGGCATCGGCCGCGTGAGGTCCGGGAACACGACGGCGACACGCGGCGCTCCTCGGGGACCGCGCCGGCGGACCAGGTCGCCCAGGGACGGCCCGGCGAGTGGGTGCGCCAACGCCTGGCGCAGTGCTTCCTCCTGGTCGGGCAACCCGGGGAGCTCCGTCGGAAGAATCACCGTGGCGTCGTCCGGCACCTCCACCGTCCGCCCGTCGACGCCGTAGGCCAGCTTGACCAACATCGGCCTAGCGGCCGAGACCGCCGTCAGCCCACGGAAACTCCTCGGTGGCGGCGAGGACGGCCGTGGCCACATGCTCGACCTGGGGCCGCATGCGCCGGTACAGCTCGACGGTGGCCGCGTCCGGGGTGATGATGGCTTCTACGGGATCGAGTTGGTCCAGCGTCAACCCCATGCCCAGGGCACGTCCGGCCAGGAGCGCAGCACCGGCGGACGCCGCCTCACCGGAGCGATGACGGACCGCGGGGATACCGAGCACCGACGTCAACACGTCGACCCACAGGGGGAGACCGGTGCCCGCGCCGCCCAACGTGACTCCTTGGGCCGTGCTGCCACCGAGCCGGCCTGCCGTGACGACTTCCATGCAACGCAGGACGTCCCACGCCACGGACTCGATCACGGCCCGGGACAGGTCGTCGGCACCGTGCACGGCACCGAGACCGACGAAGCCGGCCCGGGCGTCGTCGCGCCACCACGGCGCACGGGCGCCGTCGAGCCAGGGCACCGCCGTGACGCCGCGGGCCCCGGGCGGGCTCTTGGCCGCCCGCGTCGCCAATTCGTCGACGGGACGGTCGAGCAGCCGGCCGAGCCAGGCCAGGAACGAGCCGGCGGCCGAGAGCCCACCTTCGAGCAGCCACCCTTCGCTCGCCCCTCTCGTGACCACGGCCCCGGCCGGAGAGGGGACCGGTCGCTCGTGGACCGGAACCGAGACGTTGGCGGTCGTCCCCCAGCTGACCATGGGGCAGTCCTCCGAGGCGCCCGATCCGAGGACCTCGCATTGGCGGTCCCCGGCGCCGATCACCACGGGGGTCCCCGGACGCAGGCCGAGCTCGGCGCCCGGGACCGGCTTGAGGTGGCCGATGACGGTGTCGGACGGCACGACGCTCGGGAGCTTTCCCATGGCGGGCCCGGCCAACTCTCGCACGGCGTTCCCGTCGAAGTCGTAGAGGCCGCTGCGCGAGGCGAAGCTGGCGTCGGTCACCACCTCGTCGGTCATCCGTCGCAGGACGAAGTCCCGGGGCGAAAGGATCACGTCGCTGAGAGCCAGCCGGTCGGGCTGGTGCGCATGCAGCCAGGCCAGCTTGGCTGCCATGGCCCCGGCGTCCAACGGGATCCCCGTCCGGGCCCGGTTGATGTCCTCGCCCCCGAGCATCTCGGCCAGGACCGGTGCCTCGGCCACCCCGCGGCGGTCGGACCACAGGATCCCCTTGCCGATCGGCTCACCCGAAGGCGACACGGGAACGAACGTCTGACGCGCCCCGGAGCAGGCGATGACGTCCACCCTCCCGAACGCGGCCGGGGCCTGGGCCCTCGATTCGGCACAGGCGATGACCACCGATGTCCACCAGCGCAGCGGATCTTGTTCGGCCCACCCGGGCTGGGGGTGCGCCGTGGTGATGACGGAACGGGTCAACGCGACGAGCCCCTCGTCGCTCCACAGCCCCACCTTGGTCACCGTGGTCCCGAAGTCGATGGTGAGGATCATCATCGGTGGACCAGCCCGGCGACGAGCCCGGCCATCTCGGCCGGGTCGGGGTCCTGGTACACGGCACGGCCGATGGCCATTCCGCTGCCGCCGCCCTCCATCACGTCGCGCACCTCGTCGAGGAGTGGCTCCCGGCCGGCATCGCCGAGCGGGCCGCCGAGAAAGAGGACGGGTACCCCGACGCTGGCCACCACCCGGGCCACGGCCCGCTGGCGTTCGTGTCCGGCCGTGACCGGCGGGAACCGGGACCTTGAGGACGGGCGCACCCATGTCGTGCGCGATCACCGCCGACAACACGATGGCGTCGGTCTCGCGGGCGACACGCCCGTCGCGCCACACGAGCGGCTCGACGAGCGCCTCGAGCCCCGCCGCGCGGGCCTCCTCGAGTACCTGCCCCAGCAACTCGAGCGCCGCCGCCGTCTGCCGGTCGGCCATGTCGATCCTCGTCATGTGCTTGACCCCGGTCCACCCTTCGGCCTTGGCCCGTGGCACCGTGGCCACCAGGCGGTCGTCGAGCTCGAAGGCGGAGCCGGCCAGTCCCGTGCGGTTCAACGAGAGATACGTGCGGTGCGCCGGCGTCACATGACCGGCCGCCGCCAGATCGTTCAGCGGTTGCGCGGTCGCCAGTATCCCGTCGCACGAGGGGAGTGCCTCCGCGAGCGCAGCCACGTAATCCCGGTAGTTCTCCGTCGTCACCACGCCACGCGCCCGGTGATCGGCCGCCAGAATGAGGGCGGGGGTCGGCAACCGGCCGGCACGCGTCATCCCGCTCCGGACAGCGACAGGACGACCTTGGCCACGGCCGAGAAGTCCTCGCGCCCGTAGCCCGCGCTCTGCGCCGCCGTCAGCATCTGGCGGGCCGTCGCGGTCGTGGCCAGGGGAACGCCTGCGTTGGCGGCGTAGCCCAGGGCGAGATCGAGGTCCTTGGCCATCAGATCGGTCATGAAACCCGGCTCCCAATTGTGCGATGCCGGGCTCTCGGGGACCACACCCGGCACCGGCAGGCGGGTGCGCACGGCCACACAGTCACCGGTGGCGTGGGTGATCACCTCGTAGAGCTTGTGCATGTCGACGCCGGACTTCACGGCGAGTGCCGTGGCCTCCGCCGTCGCCGTCATCTGGGCGGCGTAGATCAGGTTGTTGCACAGCTTCACCACCTGGCCCATCCCCGGGCCGCCCACATGGACGACGAGCCCGGCGAAGGCGTCGAGGACCGGCGCGATGTCATCGAGCGCGGCCCGCTCCCCTCCGACCATGAGCGTCAGCACGCCGTTGCGCGCCCCGGCGGTGCCGCCCGAGAGCGGCGCGTCGAGATAGCGCGCCCCGGTCGCCGCTACCCGGCTGTGCTGGGCCCGCTCCACCTCGGGATCGATGGTCGAGCAGTCCACCACCGTCTGCCCCCGGCCGAGGGCGCCCAGCATGCCGTCGATCACCTCGCACACCTCGGGCGAGTTGGGGACGCACACGAAGATGACCTCGGACACCTCGGCCACCACGCGCGGGGTGCCGGCGTCGTGCGCCCCCAGAGCGACGGCGGCATCGATCGGACCCCTGCTGCGCGACGCCACGGCTACCTCATGCCCGGCTTTGACGAGATGCCCGGTCATCGGCAGCCCCATGGCGCCGAGACCAATGAATCCAATACGCATGGTGTCCCTCCGGGAACTGATGATCGGCGTGACGTTACGCGAATTGCGGAAGCCACTCGGCCGTACCGGCCAGCAGCTCGTCCACCATGGCGTCCATCTGGCCCAGGTCACCCCGCCCGGCCAGGGGATCGAGGACGAAGGCCTGCGCCGCCAGGTCGCGATCACCCCGCAACGCCGCTTCGACCGTGAGCTCCTGGGCGGCGGTGTGCCGGCGCACGATTTCGGCGTACGGGCTGGGGAGCCGTGCGACGTCGCGGCCGCGGATGCCGTCGCCGTCGATGACGCACATCGATTCGACGACGACGCCGTCGGGCAGGTCCGGTGCCTGGCCCGTGTTCGGGGTGTTGACGGGAGCCTCGAGCGGCACGCCGGTCAACATGGCCTCGATCATCGGGGAGGGGAGCTCGCCCGATTGCCATGTCTGCAGGGGCTTGGACCCGTCCAACCAGGCGTCGACATTCGCCACATCTTGCGCGGCGTTCTCTTCACGGCGGGCGATCGGGGTCAGTGCGATGTTGTAGGCCGCGCCCCACCCCGACTCGGGGGTGAGCGCGAAGGAGAGGAATTCCGCGATGTGCCGGTCTCCGGCCGCCGGGAAGGTGCCCCAGCGTTCGAGCAGGGTGAGCTTGAGCATGTGGCGCTGCGCAAAATCGAGCTTGGAGAACTTCTCGGCCTCCGCACGTCCAGGATGCGGGGCCAGCGACGCCAGACCCCCGACCTCTTCGACCAGATCGCGGAGGATGGCGAACCCGTCCTCGCCGTCCACTTCGAGCGCCGTCAGCACCGGGAAGTGGTTCACCCCCACGACCGAGGGTCGTACCGACTCCCAGGGCTTGCGCAGGGCGATGGCCAGATCCATGGTGAAGTTGCCCACTTCGTGGCAGAGGCCGACGGTCTTGATAGTGGTCTCGCGGCACACCGAGCGGGTGAGCGTGGTCATGGGATTCGTGATGTTGAAGAGCCAGGCGTCGGGACAGACCGCTTCCATGTCGTGACCGATGCCCACCAGGACCGGGATGTTGCGCAGGGCCCGGTTGATCCCACCCGGGCCCACGCTGTCCCCCACCGTCTGGGTGATGCCGTGCGCCGCCGGCACGTCGAGATCGACGGCCATGGAGCGGAACCCACCGGTCGAGATACAGACGAGGACGAAGTCGGCCCCCTCGAGCGCCGCGCTCTGGTCGGTCGTGACCTCCACGGTCGCCTTGGCCTCCATGGCGTCGGCCAGCTTGTGGGCGAGCGCCTCCATCTTCGGCAGCGGGGCCGGGTTGATGTCCTGGAGCACCAGGTGCATGCCGGCCAGCGCGGGGGTGCCGAACAGGTCGGCCATCAGCTCGGGCGCCCACTGATAGCTCCCCCCGCCGATGATCGTCACTCGAGTGCTCACGCCGTCATCCTGTTCCCCGACACACGCCTCAGTCTACAAAGGGCTCCGCGGGCCTCCCGAGCCTCGGGATCCGCCCCGAGGGCAGCTGCGCGACGCACCTACGACGACTGGACCGGCGGCGGCGGCAATTCCTTCTCGCCCCAGAAGGAGGCGAAGGGGTTCTCGTTGTACGGGTCGATGGCGACATAGCCGGCCCGCACATAAAGGCTGATCGCGTGCACCTGTTTGGGCCCCGTATCGAGCCGCGCCCGGCGGTAGCCGAGCGAGTGGGCGGTCACCTCGAGCGCCTCCAACAGTGCGCCGGCCACGCCCCGCGAGCGGGCGGCCGGGCGTACGAACATGCGCTTGATCTCCCCGGTGCCTGCGTCCATCCGTCGCACCGCGCCACCGGCGACAGCCAGTTCGCCCTCCCAGGCCACGAGGTACACGCCATCGGGTGGCCGCAACTCGTCCGCATGGACAGCGGGAAGGTCGAGCCGGCTCGACGTCCAGTACATGGCGTTGAGCTCGTCCGCCATTTCGGCCAACAACTCGGATGCCGGGGCCTCCTCGGGATCACAGGGATCGAAGCGCACCGGGCTCCCGCTCCTCGCGCCCCTACACGGCAGGCGAGAGCCCGCCGTCGAGGTTGATGGCTGTTCCCGTGAGGTACGACGCCCGCGCCGAGAGCAAGAAGCACGCCAGGTCGGCGAACTCCTCCGCTCTTCCGACACGCCCGAGCGGGATCGAAGCGTTGGCCGCCATGCGCTCGTAGTGCGCCGGGAGCTCCACGCCGGCGGCAGAGGCCATGCGCACCCACTGCCCGCTCTCGATGAGGCCGATGAGAATCGCGTTGACCCGGATCCCGTCCGGGCCGAGCTCCTTGGAAAGCGCCTTCATCAGCGCCATGCCGGCGGCCCGCGAGACCGCGCTGGGCTCGCTGGCCGCCCCGGGCGCCTTGGCCGCCATGGCCAAGGTGAACAGCGCCGCACCCCTGCTCTGCCGCAGGTACGGCAGCGACGTCCGGGTGAGCCGCACCGCGCCCATCAATTTCACCTGCAGGTCGGCTTCCCAGACGTCGTCGTCATGGGACTCCAACGGCCCGCCGGCGGAGCGGCCGGCGTTGTGGACGATCCCGTCGATCTTCCCCCACCGGGCCACCGCGTCTTCGACAAAGCGGTCGATCTCCCCGGCGTGCGCGACGTCGGCCCGCACGGCCAGGACATCGCCGCCTGCCGCGGTCAAGCTGCGCTCGGCCGCGGCCAGGCGCTCTTCGTCGCGCCCGCAGACGGCAACCGACGCGCCCTCGGCGAGCAACCGCTGCGCCAGTGCAAGTCCGAGGCCGTCGGTGCCCCCGGTGATCAGGACGACGTTGCCGGTGAGTTCGAGATCCACTTACTCCGACTCGAACTCTTCGATGCCGAAGAGGCCGACAGGCACGCCGATGTCCTCGGGCACCCGGGTAGGCGTGTCGCGGTTGAGCACCTCGCCGCGGAAGTAGGCCGGCCGGATCGCCCGGTACACGTACATCAGGACGATGCCGAGCAGCAGGACCCCCACGTCGAGGATGAAGACGCCGCCCACGACCCGACTGGTGCCGGGGATCTTCCAGCTGGTGTAGCTGTTCACCGGTTGCCAGTAGTACCAGAAGGACCATCCCATGCAGAACCACAGGATCACGCCACCGAGGAGCGGGATGACACCCCGGACCCAGAAATTGCGCGCGCTCTGGGTCAGGGTGGACCGGTAATACCAGACACAGGTGAACCCGGTCAGCCCGTAGTAGAAGGCGATCATGATGCCCAGGGCCGAGACCGAGTCCGTCGATCACCGCACCGCCCGAGGTGAGGTAGTTCATCGTCACGTAGAGAATGATCGAGACGCCGCCCATGGCGAGCGTCGACACCGTCGGGGTCAGGTACTTCTTGTGAATTTTGGCGAACACCCCGGGGATCGCCTTGTAGACGGCCATCGAGAGGGTGGTGCGCGCCGTGGGCAGGATCGTCGTCTGCGTGGACGCGGCAGCCGAACTGAGCACCATGAGGATGAGCAGGTGCGTCAGGACGTTGGCGAAGCCCGAGGTACCGAAGATGGAACTACCGAGGACCGAGAGCACGTCACCGGTGTTGTTCGGGTTCTCCAGCCCGACCCCCTTGGTCCCGATACCGGCGTAGGACTGGGTCGAGAGGACCACCAGGGCGTAGGTGGCGAGGAGGACGACGGTGGAGAGCACGGCCGCCCGGCCCGGCGTGGTCTGTGAATCCTTGGTCTCTTCGTTGACCGAGACCGCGGTGTCCCACCCCCAGTAGATGAACAGCATCAGCGTGAAACCCACCATGAACCCGGAGAAGGTGAAGTTATGGAACGGGTTGAACCACGACAGGCTGGGCGTGAGGTGCCCGACCGGCGCCGTGCCGTTACCCACCTTGACCAGGGCCACGATCGAGAGCACGAGCAGCATGGTGAGCTCGATGCCCAGCAGCACCTTCTGGAGATTGGCCGAGATCTCGATGCCGACGTAGCAGATGGCCGTCATCAGCACGATCCACATGACCCCGACCAGCAACACCCAGCCGCTGCTGGAGTTGCCGCCGATCCCCTTGGCGTTGAACAGGAGGAAGAGGTACTGGCCCGCCACCTGGGCCAGGCTGGCCATGACGAGCAGGTCGGCGGCGATGATGCCCCAACCCCCGAGCCATCCGGTCTTGGGCCCGAAGGCCCGGGCACCCCAGGTGAACGTGGTGCCGCAATCGGGGTCGGCGTAGTTCATCTCCTTGTAGCCGTAGGAGACGAACAGCATCGGGACGAACGCCAGGACGGTGATGATCGGAGCCTGCAGGCCGTTGATGGCGATGACCACGAATCCGAGGGTGGCGGCCAGGCTGTAGGCCGGAGCGGTCGAGGCCACCCCCACCACGACGGAGGAGATGAGCCCGAGGGCGCCGCTCTTGAGCCCTTTCTCGCCGATGTCACCAGAGGTTTGCGCCGGCGCCGCCAGATCTGTCATGGAGATCCTTTCGGTGAAGGGTGGCAGGTACCATACCCAATTGCCGTCAGGAATGCGTCATAAATCTCTTTGTGCTGGTCGATCTCGAACGCCCCTGGTAGCTGCGGCGTCGATTACAGCTGAAATTTGCGTTCTATGCGGAGGGAATCGTCTTCGCCCAAGCGGAGCGGTTCATTCCAGCCCGTCCTTGTCGATATGGAGCCGCAGCTCTTCGAGACTGGTGGCCAACAGACGCGAGACGTGCATCTGACTGACGCCGATGGTGGCGGCGATCTCCGATTGCGTAAGACCCTGCACGAAGCGCATGCGGAGGATCGTCTGCTCACGTGGCGGCAGCATGGCCAGGGCGGGGGCCAGCAGTGCCCGCTCCTCGACCGCGTCGTAACGGGCGTCGCGCTCACCCATGCGGGCCGAGAGCGGATCGTCCTCGTTCTCCGATGCGTCGATGGAGGTCGCCCGGTAACCCTGCCCCGCCTCGATCGCCTCGAGGACGGCCTCTTCGGTCGAGCCGGTCATTTCGGCCAGCTCGGCCACCGTCGGGCTCCGCCCCAGTTGCTGCACGAGGGTCGAGGTGGCATGGCCGAGCTCGAGATAGAGCTCTTGGACCCGCCGGCTGGCCCGGACCGCCCATCCCTTGTCCCTGAAGTGACGTTTGAGCTCCCCGATGATGGTGCGGGTGGCGAAGGCGGCAAAGTCGACGCCACGGGCGGGATCGAAACGGTCCACCGACTTCACGAGCGCCACCGAAGCCACCTGCACGAGATCATCCAGCGGCTCACCCCGGTGCAGGAATCGGCGCGCCAGCTGGTGGGCCAGGCCGAGGTTGTCGGTGATCATCGCGGTCCGCTCCGCGTCGGAGAAAGCGGTCTGTTCCTCCTCTCGTTCACTTCGCCGGAGGGAGCGTGGACGTCGTGGCGCCTCCGGTCACGCCAGCGGCTCCTTCCTCTGCTTGCGCAACCAGGCCCGTACCGATCCATCGGCTTGTTCACGACCATGCTCGTCCACGAGGGCTGCGAGTATCTGCTCGCTCAGCTCATCGGCCTCGTCCCCGTCGGCGTAACGCCCGGCGGTGGCCGGCAGCGCGCCGACCAACGTGCAGGCGATGTCGAGCGCCGCCGCCGAAACGGTGAACTCGAGGCGAAGGTCACCATGACGGGCGTCACTGCCCTGCAGGGCGAGGAGGCAGAGCTCGCCGACCGCCAGGCGAAGATCCTCGAGCTCTTCGATGTCGAATCCGACCCGGGTCGAGATGGCGGAGGCGACGAGGCGGGCCAGCACCACGAGATCCCCACGGGCGGGAAACGTCAGCACGACCAGGTCACCGTCTCCGAGCGTCGAGCTCCCGGTGAATTCGGATGTCTCCGATCATGGTGCCGCGACTTCGGACAGGGCGTCGACAATCGGGAAGACCTTGTTCAATCCCGTGATCTCGAAGATCTTCTTGATCCGGGCATCGGTCACCACCACGTTGAGATCGCCGCCGAGCTCGCGGCAACGTTTGAGCCCTCCGACGAGCACCCCCAGGGCGGTCGAGTCGAGGAAGGTGACACCGAGCAGGTCGAGCACGACGGTGCCGTTGCCCTGCGCGATCACCTCGTGGAGGGCCTCGCGGAGCTGCGGAGCCGTGGCAACATCGATCTCACCGACGACGGCGATGACCGGGAGGCCTCGATCGGTGCGCTCCTCAATGTGAAACTCCTGCTCCATGACACCCCAGTCCTTGTTCTCGACGGTAGCGACCTCACGCGCCAGCGGGCGCGCTGCAATAGCGATTGATCAGCGGGACCTATAGCCATCCCGGCAAAAAGTAAACCTCAGGATGTTTCCCGTCACCCCAACCGGGGTAGAGGATCAGACTACAACCCCCGCTGCAGTACTCCGCGGGGGGAGGGCGCAATAGCGTTGGTGTCGGCATCGAGGCCCACGACCGGCTGTCGGGGGGAGGATTGGCGTGGCGGGACCGGAACGAGAAGACCCGGCCGAGACCGCTCCCCCGCGGGACCGCACGGAACTGGTCGCCCTCGTTGTCGCCGTCCTGTGGGTGTCGATCGTCGCCCTCGTCGACGCAATCTACGGCGGCAAGTTCGGCCTCATCGGCTTCCTGGCGATCGGTCCTTTCATCGCGGCCGCCTTCGCCGGGCCGCGACGCACGGCACTGGTCGGCTTGTACGCCACGGCCTTCTCGCTCATCCTGAGCACGCCGCCGCGCCAGTACGACCAACTGAATCATTTTCTTCGCGTCTTCAGCCTGGTAGCCAGTTCCGGCGTGGCCACCTGGATCTCCTATCTCCGCACGCAGCGCAACCAGCAGTTGTGGTCGGCCCGCACCGAAACCCGCATCGAACGCAGGCGACGGGTGGCGGCCGAGACCGCCCAGAGCATGCAGGCATTGGCGCGGGCCCTCACGACCTCGGCCGACCCGGCCCAGGTGGCCGATGCCGTGTTCGGCGCTCTGCGCGACGAGTTGAGCGTCGACGCAGCCGCCTTCGCCACGACGGACGAACGCGGTGTCCTGTGCGTACATCAGCGGTTCGGGTACGAGGACGGTGAATCGGAGGGCGTGCTCGTCGAAGCCATGGAGCCCGAGGGTGAGCTTGCCCAGGTCGTCGCCCAGCGGCAGGGCGTCTTCGCCGATTCCATCGACGAGCACAGCGTGGAGCGACCCATGGTCACGGCCTCGGTGAGAGCCAGCCGCTTCAGGTCCTTCGCTGTCGTGCCGTTGGTCGTCTCCGACCATGCGGTCGGTGCGGTCGTGGTGCAGTGGGTGAAGCGCAGGTCGATCACCGAAGGCGACAAGCGGTTCCTCTTCACCATCACCGGAGCGGCGGCCCAGGCCGTCGAAAGAGCCCGCTTGACCCTCACCGAGTTCATCAACCTCGAGCGCAGCCAGCAGCTTGCACCATCTCAGTTCGGCCCTGGCCGCAGCAACGACGCCGAGCGAAGTGGCCCACGAGGCCGTCGCCAGCGTGCGACGTGCCCTTGGCGCACAGTCGGCGGCCTGCCGCGTCCCCGTGGCCGATGGCCAGCAGCTCTCGTGCCTGGCCAATAGCGGTGACCCAGCCCTGCTTTCCCGGGTCCCGATCCCACTGGACCGCACCCCGTCCGGATCCACCTTCACCTCGGGTCGCACGCTCACCACCAGCCTGGGGGCGTCGACCGCACCTCGACGGCACATGTGACGCCCGAGATCGTGCAGGACGTCATGGTGGAATTGGGGCATCCGGTGACAATCGTGACGGAGCCACTCATGGGGAGCGTGGGCTCGCTCGGGGTACTCACCCTCGCCTTCGTCGGTCGCCCCGAGCCGAGCGAGCCCGAGCTACGGTTTCTCTCGACCCTGGCCGGACTGACGGCACAGGCGCTCGAGCGGGCCCAGCTCTTCGAGCAGGAACGCCAGACCCTGCGCGACGCGGAGGCGGCCAGGGAACGCCTGTCCCTGCTCTCCGACGTCACGAGTCTGCTGAGCTCCAGCCTCGATCCGACGACGGTGATCCAACGGACGATGAACCTCGTGGTGGGCCGGCTCGCCGATGCCTGCGTGGTGCAGGTCCCCGGCGACAGTGGGCTGCAACGACTCAATGTGCGTGCGGCAAAGGTCTTCGAGTCGCCAACCGAAGCGAGCCTCATCGGCGTGGACAACATTCCGTTCGACTCCGACGCGCCGGCCGCCATCGCCTACCGGACCGGCCGTATCCATCTCGCGCCGACCTCGGTGACCGATGACGCCGGGCGGGGCGAAGCCGCGGCGCTGGCCGTGCCGTTCACCGCCAACGGGCAGGTCATCGGGGTGATGACGTTCTTCGACGGTCCCGGTCGCACGTTCGAGGCCGACGATGTCGCCCTGGCCACCGAGGTCGCCAGCCGCACCGGCGTGGCGCTGTCGAACGCGACCCGGTTCCAACGCGAGCACGTCGTCGCCGAGGTCCTCCAGCGCGCCGTGCTCCCCGATTTCCTTCCCACCGTCGGCGGTCTGCACCTCGACGCCGAGTACCGCGCCGGTGCTGCCGGGACCTACGTCGGCGGCGACTGGTACGACGTCTTCCAACTCGACGACGACAACGTCATGTTCAGCGTGGGTGACGTCATGGGCAAAGGTGCCCCCGCGGCCGCACTGATGGGACAGGTCCGTAGCGCCATACGCGCCTATGCGGTAGCCGGCCAGAGCCCGTCCGAAGTGCTCTCCTCGCTGGATCGCCTCTTCGACGTCCTGGTGGAGGACCGCGTGGTCACCGTCGTGGTGGGGTCGATCAATCCGAAGTCGGGAACCGTCCGCATCGCCAACGCGGGCCACCCGTCACCGCTGATCGTGCGGCGGCGGCGGCGAGGCATCGTTCTCCTCCATGCAGAGCTCGCTCCTTGTCGCCGCCGGGCTGGGAGGACCCGAGCGGCCGGCCTACGACCTCGTCCTCGCCCCGGGCGACGCGCTCGTCATGTACTCCGACGGCCTCATCGAACGGCGCAGCGAGCTCATCACCGTCGGCATGCGCCGGTTGGCCGAGGCTGCCACCGCTGTTGCCGCCGGGGGATGGCCGGAGCGGGCGGCGTCGGAGCTCGCCACGCGGCTGGGTGATGACGAGACCGCCGACGACGTCGTGGTGCTCGCCGTGCATTACCTCGGGTCGCCGGCCGGGGATAGAGGATCGGCGATGCTGGGTACAGACCTGGCTGGAATGTCCACGCTGCACCTCGACCCCATTGTGGAGAGCACCCCCACCGCACGCCATTGGATCGCGGACCGGCTGCGCGACGTCCCGGCCGACGTGCGCGAGTGTGCGGCCCTTCTCACGTCCGAGCTGGTGACCAATGCAGTGCTGCACGCCGCGACGCCGTTCACCGTGACGCTCCATCTGATGGCCGACCGTATCCGGGTCGACGTGGCCGACAGCAGTCCCGTTGCCCCTTCCTTGAAGGATTACGCCACCGACGCCGCCACCGGACGAGGGCTGACGCTCTTCAACACGCTGGCCTCCGACTGGGGCGTCCAGCCGGTCATGGGCGGGAAGATCGTGTGGTTCGAACTGCCGGTCGACTACGTGGTCGCGCCGGACGGGGTTTCCGACGGGGCCTTCCGCTTCGATCTCATCGGCGTGGCGCAGGCGGAGTTGCACGACGGGGCGCACGCCCAACCGCTCGTCCCGGTGAACCTCATCGGGGTTCCGGTGGGCTTGCTCCAGAAGGCCAGCGAGGAATACGAAGCGCTGTTTCGCGAGCTCCGCCTGATGAAGGAGCGCGACGACGCCGACCAGTCCCTCCTCCCGGAACGACTGACGGCACTTCTGTCGGAAATAGGGACGCGGTTCAGTGGTCTGGGGCCGGGCATCGACGAGGGCTGGCAGGAAGTCGTGGATCGCAAGGCCACGACGTACGACTGGCACTTTGCGCTGCCGCAGTCCGCCGAACGCGCCTGCCTGCTCTACGACGCCATGCTGGACGAAGCAGACCGATTCGCCCAGGAGGCCCAGTTGCTCACGCTGCCGGCGTCCGCCGCCAGCGTTGCCGTGCGCCGGTGGTTTCTCTCCGAGTTGGTGACGCAGCTACGCGGGCGGCCACCGATCCCGTGGCTGGAGAGCCCCATGCACCGGGCCTTGATGCAACGGGTCGCGACGACCTGAGCGGTCAGCGGCGCTTGCCCATCGCCTTCTTGAGGACCAGGCTGTAGAGATCGAGGCCCTCGAAGGAGAGTCGCGCCGCCGGACCACTCGCAATGGACACCCGCTCGGGAATGATCCCCCACACCGGGACGCCGAGTTCCGACCACCACTCGACGGTGGCCTCCAGATCCCTCGTCCCCAGCCTGGCCGAGCAGATCACGACGCCGGCCGGAATGTTGGACGGGGTCATCTCGAGCGTGGCGACGACCCGGTTCGGCTCGACTCCCCCGGCCCGGGTCGGAATGACGAGGGCGTCGGCGCGGGCCAGTGCCGCCCGCACGATGCGCTCATCGCCCGGCGGGGTGTCGACCACTGCGATGCCGTCGTCGCGCTCCATGGCCTTGGCCACCGTTCGCTCCGAGGGCGCTTCCACCAGTTCGACCCCCGAGATGGGCATGGTTTCGAACCACTCGGCAGACGACGCTTGACGGTCGGCGTCAACCAGGTAGACGGCTTGGCGCATTCGCTGCGCCGCGGCGCCGGCCAGATAGACGGCAGTGGTCGTCTTACCCACTCCGCCCTTGACGTTGCTCACCACAATGTTCATTGCCCGATGACCTCCGCTCGTAGGGTAGCCAACGCGTGTGACCCCTTCCTACGGGAGGAGCAGACGTCCGAGACGGCGACTGGTGACGACGACGCCGCCGACCGCCATCGCGGTCAGATACGCGATGTGGATGAGAAGTGACCACGTAAAGATCCCCAGGTCACAAGCTCGCACCAGGACCACTCCCTGATAGAGGGGCGTGCAGCGCACCACGGCTTGGAGCCACCCGGGGAAGACCGTCAACGGGTAGAACGTGGCCGAGAACAAGAACAGCGGGATGAACGCCAGCGAAACGATGTCGAAGTCCTGCCAGGTCCGCATGAACGTGGTCCCGGCCATCCCGACGGCGGCAAAGGCCAGGCTGATGAGAATGGCGGCGGGCCAACAGAGGATGGCCCACGGTGAGACGACGTAGCCCAGTGCCGCCATGATGCACAGGAAGGCACCCGAGTAGAGGGCTCCCCGCAGCACGCACCAGCCCAGTTCGCCCAGCGCGATGTCGCCCACGGCGAGCGGCGTGGCCAGCATGGCGTCGTAGGTCTTGGCGATCTTCAGCTTCATGAAGACCAAGAAGGTGGAGTCGAGCATGGCGCCGTTCATCGCCGACGAGGCCAAAAGGCCCGGGGCGACGAACGCCGTGTAGGCGACCAGACGTCCGTTGACCGGAATCGGGCCGACGAGGTGACTGAGGCCGATCCCGATCGAGAGCAGGTAGAAGAGCGGCTCGAAGAAGCCGGAGACGATGAAGATCCACGACCGTCGGTAGACGAGGATGTTGCGCTCGAGCACCCTGGCGGCGTTGCGCCCCCCCAAGAACGCGAGCGGGGTGATCCGCAGGGCGACGGCGGGCCGTTCCACCCCACTCGTGACATCGGTCACCGTCATACGACCAGCCGCTTGGCAAATGTGCGGCGGCAGAGGGCATATCCGACGCCGACCCAGAGCGACAGGTAGGCGGCATGTCCCACGTCGACCCACCCGTCGACGTGTCCCAACGTCAGGTCACGACAAAGGGCGACCCCGTGGTAGAGCGGCGTGACGTAGGCCAGATATTGCAGGAGAAGGGGCAGCTGGGAGATCGGGAAGAACGTGCCCGAGAAGAGAAACAGGGGGATCACCACGAAGCGGTACACCGTCGAGAACGAGGTGTCCTTGTCCTGCGTCGCCGAGAATGCGGCCATGGGCGCACCGAAGGCCATCCCCGTCAGGATGCCGGCGGGCAGGGCCAAGATGGCATAGGCGGAGTGGACCGTCCCGAAGACGGCCATCACCGCCAGGTAGATGGAGGTGACGATCCCGATGCGCGCGGCAACCCATGCCAGATGGCCCAGGAGCACGTCGTAAATGCTCAGTGGCGCGGCGAGCATGGCCAGGTAGACGCGTGTCCATTTGATGGCCCCCATGACCGGCCACATGGTGTCGTTGGCGCCGATCTGCATGCAGGTTGCGGCGAGGAGGCCGGGCGCCAGATAGGCGACATAGGTGACGCCATCCACCCCGTGCGAGTGCTTGTCGATGAGTGAGCCCAGAGCGACCCCCATCGAGGTCAGGTACAACACGGGGATCAGGAAGCTTGTGAAGATCGAGCTGCGCCAGGTCCGCTTGTACTGGTAACCCCAGTACAGCGCACCGCGTAGCCACATCGGCGTCGTGAAGCGGCGCGGCCGCACCACCTCACCGTGTTCGAAGATGACGGGTTCTGCGATCGACATGCGAGGTGCTCGTCGCCGTCAGTCGACGAGCGTGCGGCCGGTCAACCGGAGGAAGACGTCTTCCAGGGTCGACCGGCGCACCAGCGTGCTCTGCGGGGCCAGTCCCATGGCAGCGACCGCGCTCAGCGCGGCATCCCCGTCGTCGGTGTAGAGAAGGATCCGATCAGGGAGGACCTCGTGACGCTCCGCGAGCCCCGCCACCTGCAGCGCGATCTCTTCGTGCTGACCGGGCTGGAAGCGCAGCTCGACCACCTCCTTGGTGGCGTGGTGCTCAATGAGCTGGCGCGGACTCCCCTCCGCAGCAAAGCGGCCCTTGTCCATGACGACCAGGCGGTCGCACAACTGTTCGGCCTCGTCCATGTAGTGCGTCGTGATCACCAACGTCACGCCCTGCTGCTTCAAGCGGTACAGGCGATCCCACAGGAGATGGCGCGCCTGGGGATCGAGCCCGGTGGTCGGCTCGTCGAGGATGAGAAGGTCCGGGTCAGAAATGAGGGCGCGGGCGATCGTGAGTCGCCGTTTCATGCCGCCCGAGAGCGGGTCCACCCTGTCGTTGGCGCGTTCGGTCAGCTGGGCGAACTCCAGGAGCTGGTCGGCCCGTTGGCGGATCACCTTCTTCGGCATGTCGAAGTAACGGCCGTAGATCATGAGGTTGTCGAGAACCGTGAGGTCGAGGTCCAACGAGTCCTCCTGGGGGACCAGTCCCATCCGGGCTCGGATCTGCGCGCCCTCCGTGGCCGGGTCCATGCCCAGCACCCGCAGGGTGCCGTCGCTTACCGGGCTGATGCACGAGATCATGCGCATGGTCGACGTCTTGCCTGCACCGTTGGGACCGAGGAAGCCGAACGACTCGCCCTTGGCGATGGTGAAATCGACCCCGTCCACGGCGACGAAATCGCCGAAGCGCTTTACCAGGTTGTGGGCCTCGACCATCGGAGCCGGCTGCAATGCGCCGTCGTCGTGCGGCAGCGGGGCCGCGATCGTCCCGTCAGCGTCCCGCGTCGGTGTCGGGGCGTCATCGGTCGCAGGCGAGGAGTATGACATCACTGTCAGCCACGATACATTGCACGCCGGACATGGCCGGCGGAGGAGGCCAGGCTCAAACCGACGCCAACTCCGTCGTGGCGACGATGGCGTCGATGATCCGGTCCCACGTGGCTTCGGGCAGGTCATGGCCCATCCCCGGGATCAGCATGAGCTCCGCGTCGGGCACTGCAGCCGCGGTGGCCCTGCCCCCGCTCACCGTGACCAAGGGATCTTCCTCGCCGTGAATCACGAGAAACGGGATCGTCACCTGTCGCAACCCTTCCGTCCGGTCCGGCGAGCCCAGGATCGCGCCCAGTTGACGCGCCGTTCCCTCGGGGCAGTAGGAGCGGTCGTACGCGGCGACGGCCCTCCGGGTCATCAGGTCGACGTCGAAAGGAAAGCCGGGAGAGCTGATCACCTTGCTGGACGACAGGCTGGCTGCAATCGCCTCCTCCCTGTTGACGGCGGCAGGACGCAGCATGGCCGAGACGGCCTCCCCCGTCGGCGCACCGACGGTGATGTCGCCGGTGGTCGACATGATGGACGTCGCCGACAGAACCCGCGACGGGTGATTGATGACAAGGGCCTGGGTGATCATGCCGCCCATCGAAACGCCGACGACGTGTGCCCGTTCGAGACCCAACTCGTCCAGGACGCCCAGGGCGTCCTCGGCCATGTCGTCCACCACGTAGGGCGCGGAGCTCGTGTCGCCGCCGAGGAGCGCCATGAAGTCAGGCACTCCTTCGAACTTGGTGGAGAGTCCCGAATCTCGGTTGTCGAAGCGGATGGTGAAGAAGCCCCGTGCGGTCAACCGCTCGACGAACATCGCGGGCCAGGCGATCAGCTGTGCCCCCAGCCCCATGACGAGGAGCAGCGCGGGGTCCGCCGGATCCCCGCTCGTCACGTACTCGATATCGACCCCGTTGACGTGAGCGGTGGGCACGTGCGACTCCTTGGTTGTCGTGGCGTTCCGGAGGAATTTCCTACCAGCCCAGTGTGCACCCTGCCTCCCCACCCTCAAGCGCTACAGCGCCCTATGCCGGGAGACCTTCGGCGCGCCTCGCCCGGGCGCGCCGGAGGCGGGGGCCCAGCCGGCAGCCGACGAGCACGACCTGCACGGAGGCGATCGTGAGAATGAACAGGGGGAACGCGACCTCTGCGGTGGTCCAGTGCTGGATCGTCAGCAACAGAATGCCTGCGTTGAGCACCGCACCGACATAGGTCGTCACCGTCTCGCTCTCGGGAGTGGACCAGCTCTTCACCATGGTGGGGACGCCGGCCAAGAAATCCGCCGCGATGGCGGCGACGATGGCCACGACACCGTTTCGGGTGCTGAGCCACGCCGCCGTGCCGGCCAGGGACATGGCGCCGCAGGCATAGTCGAGCCGCCCGATCTTCCACACGGCGGCCGAATTGTGGAAGGAGGCGATGAACACCAGAAGGGGCATGAAGCCGATGACGAAGGTGGTCAGCGCGCGCAAGCCGACTCCCGAATGCAGTTCCACGGCGAACGCCAGCAGCGGGGCGAACGCCCACAACAGCCAGGTGACCCGGTTGGGCTGCGTCGTGCCACGGAGGGTGTCCCGCACGTAGACGAGGGACCCGGCAGCACCCAAGGCGGCGCCGAGATAGACGAAGTGGACGTTGATCATGGAGGCGCAGTCGGCTTCTCCACGACAGGTCTCCCGTCGTCGGGGCGACGTCCTACCGACATGGAGCGCCGCTAGCTTCTCGGCCGGGAGTCCCGGGAGGGATGTCCATGCCGCTACGCCGGAAGGGGACGATCGTCGTTCATGGCTGAACTGCTCGCCGTCGCCTTCCTCGGAGGACTGATAACCGGGCTCTCGCCGTGCATCGTGCCGGTCCTGCCGGTCGTCGTGGCGGGCGGCTCGGCCGGAACGAGCAAGGCCCGGCCGTACGTCATCATCGCGGGCCTGGTGGTGAGCTTCGGCCTCACCGAGCTTGTCGGGAGCACGGTGCTGAGCGCACTCGGACTGCCCCAGAATTTCCTCTTCTGGTTGGGCATCGGCCTCCTTGTCCTGCTCGCGGTCGGCCTCATGATCCCCGTCGTCGGCGAGTGGATCGAACGACCGTTCATGAGGTTGGGCGCCTCACGCTACGCCGACTCGGGGGGAGGTTTCGTCCTCGGGCTGAGCCTCGGCCTCGTCTTCGTCCCGTGCGCCGGCCCCGTCCTCGCCGCCATTTCGGCCGCGGCGGCCAAGCACCGCTTCACCCCGTCGTCATTTCTCGTCACCTTGTTCTATGCGGTCGGGGCGACGCTTCCTCTTCTCATTCTCGCCATAGTCGCCCAGCGAGCCACGACCGGCTGGACGAAGCTGCGCACGAAGCTGCGGGTTATTCGACGGACCGCGGGGGCGGTCCTCCTCGTCACGACGTTGGCCATCGCGTTCGGCCTTTTGGACCCACTGCAGCGGGCCGTCCCGGCTACACCTCAGCGCTCGAGAACCACATCGAGAGCTCCAGCTCGGTGTCCAAGCAGCTGCGGGCGCTCGACGGTGAGCACGCCAACACGTTCGCGAAGAAGGCGGCAGCCACGAGCAAGATGGCGACCCTGCCGAAGCTGGGCCTGGCCCCCAACTTCACCGGCATCGTGAGCTGGCTCAACACCCCCGACGACAAGCCACTTTCCTTGACCCGGCTCAAGGGCAAGGTGGTTCTCGTCGACTTCTGGACGTATTCCTGCATCAACTGCCAGCGTTCGCTCCCTCACGTCGAGGGCTGGTACAACGACTACAAGAAGGATGGGCTCGTCGTCGTCGGTGTCAGCACGCCCGAGTTCGCCTTCGAACACGTCGTCTCCAACGTTCGGAGCGCGGCCGGCCACCTCGGCGTCGACTACCCCATCGCCATCGACAACAACGACGACACCTGGTACGCCTACGGCAACGAGTACTGGCCGGCCGAGTACCTGATCGATCCCACCGGTGAGGTCCGCGCCTACGACTTCGGAGAAGGCGGGTACGGCGCCATGGAGAGTGCCATCCGGGCGCTGCTGACGGCCAATGGCGTGACCTCCTTGCCACCGCGCACCGATGTTGCGGACAGGACCCCGATCAACCAGACCACACCGGAGAGCTATGTCGGCTACGGAGAAGGAGGATCCGACGCCGCGGGGACTGCGCTCGTGCACGACAAGCCGCTCGTCTACAAAGCACCCGATCCCGTGCCATCAACACGTTCGCGCTCGACGGGACATGGACGGATCACGCACAGGAAGCGACAGCAGGTTCGGATGCGCAGATCTATCTTCATTTCGTTGCCGGCGACGTGTACCTCGTCATGGGTGGAACGGGCACCGTCGATGTGTCCTTCGACGGACGGCGTCTCTCCACCGTCAAAGTGAACGGGGTACCGCGCCTCTACACCTTGTTCTCCGGAAATGCGCTACGGACCGGCCAGCTGGACCTGCGCGTCAGTCCCGGCGTGCAGGCGTACGACTTCACCTTCGGCTGAGACCGTTCTGTTCCCGTGGGTCGCCACCGGAACGATCACGTACACTCTGCCCCAGCCCCACGAAAACCCGCTGCACGCTGGGGCGTTTGTGATGATCCATACGGGACATCCACGTCAGCCCTCACCAACGTTGCTTTATGCAATAAACGGCAGTTCAAGGCTTCCGTATTGAGGCAAATAGGCCTGCTGGTGGACCGCGTTTGTGAACACCTTCACAAGGCGGGATTCAATAATCCCTTGTCAAACACCTTTTTTCCCGCTGCGCTTGCGTTGTTGCAGCCTCCTGCTACAGTCCCGGTCACAAAACGAAGTAAAACTTTCTGGTCGATGGGTGGAGCCGTCTAAACGAGAATTTCCCAGAAAGTGATGCTGTTCCGACCTACAACAGACCTGTCGGGGTCTTGGCACGCCTGTCCACCTGGACCGACGTGAAGAATCGACAAAGCGAGGACACACCGAGGACAACCCCCGGGCCTTCACACAACCGGCCGCACACCCTGCGGCAACCAAGCCAGAACGGACGATGCCTTCCCGCTCTCCGTTCGGGGCGCGTATGCAATGGCCGGAGCCCGCCCCCACCGAGCAGAGCCTGGCGCCCTCGCGCGCCCGACGAAGGGAGGTGCCGTGCGGATCCGCATTGCACTCACAACGGCATTGGCCGTCATAGCAGGATTGACCACAGGTATCTTCACACTGGGAGCCCGACAAGCCGCTTCGGCGCAAGGGACAACCAGTAAGCATGCAGAAGGTGTGCACACCACGGTGCCCACCTCGGCGATGGCAGGATTTGCCATGCCGTTGAGCATTCCGGTCGTGACAACGACAACGACGCCACCACCGACGACCACAACGACGTCACCACCTCTCACGGCGGCGAAGCCTGCGATCGTGACGGCGCCGAAAGTGACGACCCCGACTGTTGCGCCCGTCGCCACGACCCCGACGGCACCGCCGCCCGCACCGGTTGTCACGGTGCCGGTGACCGACGGCACAAGCGTCGCCACCGCAGATTGGACGTGTATCCGGATGCGCGAGTCGGGCGATCGCTACAACAGTTCGGCGGCACCGTCCGGCGCCTATGGCATCTTGATCAGCACATGGCGTTCGTTCGGGCTTTCCGGTTGGCCGTATCAAGCCCCGGCGGCCGTGCAGGACCAGATAGCGCTGCAGCTCTACGCGCGCTACGGCTTCCACCCGTGGAGCTCGCGCTACGCCTGCGGCTTATAGATCAGTCCCCGCCGAGAATGGCCGTCACCTGGCCCATGTCGAAGTAGTCCCGCCACGCGGTGATCTTCCCGTCGACGACGTGGAAGGCACCCATGACGGGCAGGGGCATCTTCCTGCCTTTGGTGGTGAAGTGGTCGGTCCGCTCGGTGAGCACGGTTGAACCGTCGCTTGCCAAGTGGTGGACCTCGAACTCCAGTTCTTCGAACATGTCCAGGAACGAGTTCATCATCGCCATGGTGGCCTCGATGCCCTCGGCCGGTTCCAGAGGGATGTTGTGGTACACCACATCATCCGAGAAGAAGGCTCGTAACGCGTCCGGATTCCTTTCGCGCACTGCAGCACAGAAGTCCCGCACGACCTGTTCGGCGCTCGCCATGTTTCTCCTCCGACTCGCTCGCTGTCAGCCGGGTGGGGCTGCGCCTCCCACGCTACCGAGTGGACGGCCATGATGGGGGTGTGACCGACTCAGCACGTCCTACCAAGCGGGTCGCCATTCTGGCCCCCATGCGTCCGGAGCTGAAGGCGGTGGTCCGAGCCGGGTCGTTGACCCGGACCCAGAACGATGCCGTCTTCTCCCATACCGGGAGCGCCGGGGAGTGGACGGTACTGGCCTGTGTCATCGGCATGGGACCTGCAGTGGCCAGTGAGGCCACCGAACGGGTGCTGGCTCTCGGACCCTTCGACCACCTCATGGTCGTCGGCATCGCCGGCGGACTCGACCCGGCGCTTCCGGTCGGCAGCTTGATGGTTCCGAGCCGGGTCCGCCTGTATCCCGATGGGCCGCTCTATGCGACGCAACCCCTGCCGTCACGAACAGCGGAAGGCGGCCTCATGACGACCGACGGCCTGTTCTCCGACGAGGCGGTGTGGCGGCCCATTCTCGAATCGGGTTTCGGGGCGGTGGACATGGAGGCGGCCGGGGTGGCCGAGGCATGCGACCGGGCCGGGATCGCGTGGTCGGTGTATCGCGGCATCAGCGATCGCCCCGATGAGAACCTGATCGATCAAGCGGTCTTCGCCCTGAGCAAGCCCGACGGTTCGGCCGATATGGTGGCCCTCGGCAAGTATCTGGCGCGCGATCCGCGCCGGGCCAAAATGCTGGCTCACCTCAGCCGCTGCATGGAAACGGCTGCGAACGCGGCCGCTGTCGCGGCCTTCGACGATTTGCGGCGCAGCTGATCCCGAGCGCCCGTCCGCCCGAGCACCCGTCCGTGCGCTGGTCCTCGCCGGCGCGCTAGTCCTCGACCTCCGCCGGAGGGCGCCCGTTGCGCTCGGTCAAACGGGCGATGACGTGCACGTCGATGGATTCGTCCGACGCCATGCGCAGGATCTGCTGAATGACCGACCCGCGTGTGATTGACTGCCAGCGCGAGAGCTTCGACGTACCCAACACGATCTGCGTGATCTGACGTTCGATCGCCGTCCGCATGATTGTGGCCGCCACGTCCTCGCTGTGCACCACCTCCCAGGTCGCCCCCACGTCGTGCACGAGCTCTTCCAGCGTGTCGATCGTGCCCGGTTTCGCCTCCGCGTCGCCCGTGACCACGTGGAGCACCAGCAGGTCTCCCTTCATGCGGGCCGCCATGCGGGCCGCCCGCCGGATCACGGTGTCATTGCCGGGCGCCCCTGTCACGGCGACCAGAATCCGCTCGGCCGTGTCCCACACGCCGCTCGATGCGGACGGTCCCCGTGATCGCAGGAACTCCAGAAGCTCCTCTTCTGTCTCATCGGCCACGAAGCGCAGGGAGAGCTCGCGCAACGCGACCAGGTTCTCCATCCGGAAGAAGCCGGAGAGCGCGGCGTGGACCTTGGGCGCCGGGTAGATGTTGCCGTGCACCATGCGGCGCCGCAATTGGTCCGCAGACGAATCGATCAACTCGAGCTGATCCGCCCGGCGTACGACCCAGTCCGGAACCCGCTCGCGGATGCTGACGCCGGTGATCCGCTCCACGGCGTCGGAAAGGGACTCGATGTGCTGAACGTTGACCGTCGTGATCACGGCGATTCCCGCGTCCAGAATCTCCAGTACGTCCTCCCAACGCTTCTCGTGCGGCCCGGAACCCGGCACATTGGTATGGGCGAGCTCATCGATGAGGACGACCTCGGGATGACGCTCCAAGACGGCGGCCAGATCCATCTCCTCCCAGACCGAATCGCGGTAGCGGACGCTCTTTCTCGGCACGACAGGAAGATCGCGCAGCTGTTCGATGGTGTAGCGCCGATTGTGGGTCTCGACGTACCCCACGACGACGTCCGCCCCGCGCTGGAAGCGACGCCACCCCTCGTCGAGCATGGCGCATGTCTTGCCCACGCCGGCGGCCGCGCCGAGGTACACCCGGAAGCGACCGGTTGGTCGTACCTCGTCGGGGTCCTGGGGGTCAATGGTGCCGGTCATCGATCGCTCGTTTCGCGTCAGCCAACAGGGTCGTCACTACACTCGTTGCCAGGCAAACCTATCTCCGGGACGTTATGACTGACGCAATGCGAACGATGCCAACCGGGAGCGCAACACACCGGAGGGCGGTCGTGGGCATCATCCTCTCCCTGGCCACCCAAGGCGTCCTCCTCGCCATTTTGGTGCCATTCCGGACCCACCTCAGTATCGCGACGGCTGCCCTGGCGTTCGTCATCCCCGTCGTCGTCGGCGTCGTTGCCGGTGGCTTCGCGCCGGGAGCATTGGCCTCGGTCGTCGGGTTCGTGCTCTACGACGTCTTCTTCCTGCCCCCGTACGGCACCTTGACGGTCCACGACGGAGCGAACTGGTTGGCGCTCGTCGTCTATCTCGTCGTGACGCTGTTGGTGGCCCAGGTCGTCACCAACCTCAATGCGGCGCGCGACGAAGCCCGTCGCCGCGAGCAGGACGCCGGCCGGCTGTTCGAGCTCTCCCAGGCTCTCATCGGAGATTTCACGATTTCCGAGTTGCTCGATCACATCGCCGCCACGGTACAGTCCGTCTTCGCCCCGCGCTGGACCGCCCTGCTCCTGCCGGTGGAGACGCCATTGGCCGCCGACGGACCGGAGCTCTTCGTGGCCGCACGCGACGGTCAGGCGTTGAGTCCCGAGGAATTGACATCGCTCACCTCGCGCGGCGGACAGACCCGCTCGCTGGGCATGGCCGGTGGAGAGGCCGCCAGTCGCATCGCGGTGGCCCTGGTGGCGAGCAACAGGCCGGTGGGCCTCCTCGTGCTACAAGAGGTCCAATTCGCTCGGCAGGACAGGGCCCTGCTCGGAACGTTCGCCAACCAGGCAGCCCTCGCGGTCGAACGGGCACAGCTCTTGGACCAAGCCATGCGCACTCGTCTCCTGGAGGAGATAGACCGCTGGCGGGGGGCGATGATGGGAGCGGTGTCGCACGATCTGCGGACGCCACTGGCGTCGATCAAGGCCGCCGTCTCCGGTCTGCGCCAGAACAACGCTGGATTGAGCGAGACGGATCAGGCCGAACTCCTCGAGCTCATCGAACAGCAATCCGACCGCTTGGCCCGCCTCGTCACCAACTTGCTCGACATGACGCGCATCGAGTCTGGCGCACTCGCCGTGCGGCCCACACTCATCCCTCTCGACGAGCTCGTGGCCGAAGCGCTGGCCGCCGTCGACGGGCTGGTCCCCCGGAGCCGTGTGTGCCTGGAGCCGGTGACGGGCCTGCCCTTGCTGCACATCGATCACGTGCTGATCGGACAGGTCCTGGCCAACCTGCTGGAGAATGCGGCGCGCCTTTCACCTCCGGAGCGTCCCATCCGCATCGGGGCCCGGACGGTGGGCGAACCCGGGGCACCGTTCGTCGAGATTTCGGTCACCGACGAGGGTCCGGGCATCGCGCCCGAAGAAAGGGGACGGGTTTTCGAGATGTTCAGCCAGAACAGCGGCGGGGCGAGGGCCGGGCTCGGGTTGGCTATCGCCAAAGCGTTCGTCGAGGCACACGGCGGCAACATCTGGATCGATCCCACGGCGACGCGTGGCGCGCGCGTCCTGTTCACGGTTCCCGCCGCCGCACCGGCGGCGTCGCATGCGTGACGGGCGTGGTGGCGCATGACGAAGGTGCTGGTGGTCGACGACGATCCGGCGTTGCTCAAGGCACTGCGCATCGGGCTCACCGCGCGCGGTGACGAGGTCGCCATGGCGCACTCGGGCACCGACGGCATCACCCAGGTGGCGCTGTTCCATCCTGACCTGGTGATCCTGGACCTGGGCCTGCCGGACCTGGACGGTCTGGAGGTGTGCCGGCGTATCCGGGAATTCTCCGACATTCCGATCGTCGTCCTGTCGGCCTACGGCGACGAACACCGCAAGGTCGAGGCGCTCGACGGCGGTGCCGACGACTTCATCACCAAACCCTTCGGCATGGCCGAGCTCGAGGCCCGCCTGCGCGTGGCCATCCGTCATGCCGCGGCGCGCCAGGGCAACGGGCCGGTTCCGGCGGAGATCATGCAGGTCGGCGAGCTCGAGATCGACATGGTGCACCACATGGCGACCATGGGCACGACCGCCCTCACCCTGACGAGCCGAGAATTCGACCTGCTGGCGTATCTCGCCCGCTACGCCGGGAAGGTGTGCACGCACCACATGATCCTCAAGGACGTGTGGGGACCCGGCTACGGGGCTGAGTCCAACTACGTACGCGTCTACATTCACCGTCTCCGCAAGAAGATGAACGACGACGAAGGTCTTCTCCTGCGCACCGTACCGGGAATCGGGTATCAGCTCGTGGACCAACCGCGCGCCGACTGATCGGACGTGGTCACCGGCCGAGCTGTGCACCCGACGTCTGCTGCGTCAACAAAGTGTCAGCGGGCCCTCGGGGCCACGCCTGCGTAGAGTGAGCCTCGTCGATACGGTACGGTGCCGCGTGGGCGAGCAGGCCCACAGGACGCAGGGGGTGGAGAGATGGGATTGGAACTCAAGGGTTGTCGCGCCCTGGTCACTGGTGCCTCCTCGGGCATCGGTGCGGGCCTGGCCGAGGGGTTGGCAGCGCAGGGGGCCATCGTCGGCATCTGTGCCCGCCGCGGCGAACTGCTGGCTGAGGTGGTCGACCGGTGCATGGAACATTCGCCCGAAAGTCGCATGTGGGCCGTGGACCTGGCCGACTTCGACGCCGTCGACCAATTCGAGCGTGGACGTGCTCGACGCGTTCGGCGGGATCGATCTGCTGGTGAACAACGCCGGCATCCCCAAGCGCCGCCACGTCACGGCGCTGAACATCGACACCATCACCCAGGTCATGCACATCAACTACCTCTCCCCCATGCGCCTCACCATGGCCCTTCTGCCCCAGATGTTGGAGCGGGGTGCGGGGACCATCGTGAACGTCTCGTCCATCGCGGCCCAACTGAGTGCACCCGGAGAGGCCGCGTACGACGCCTCCAAGGCGGCGCTCACCGCGTTCTCCGAAGCGATGGCCATGGACCTGTGGGAGACGGGCATCAAGCTCATGGTCGTCTACCCCGGCGTGATCGACACTCCGCTCTTCAGCCTGCCCGACAACGACGTCCCGGACCTGCCTGTCACGGCCGAGCCCGTCTCGGTCGCCGTGGATGCGATTCTCGCCGGCCTGGCGTCCGGAGCGGCCCAGGTCTACGTACCGGAGTACTTCCGCGACATCTGCACCTCGAAGGCACAGGACGTCCCCGCGTTCTTGGAGAACACCGCCGGGTATCTCCGGGAGCACCGCGTGGCCAACTGAGGCACCCTCCGCGGCAGGTACTCTCGAGGGCACGCCCCGCGGGAATGGCGGCGACCAAGTCTGGGGAGAGGAACGAGGCACGCGTGAAGGTCGAGCCCGAAGCGGCAGGGATGAACGAAGCTCGCTTGGAACGGATCACCCACCACTTCGAACAGAACTACGTGATCCCCGGGAAGATCGCCGGCTGCCAGGTCACCGTCGTGCGCGGCGGGCACACGGCGTACCACCGGTCGCTGGGACTGATGGATCGTGAGCAGGAACGTCCCATGCGTGACGACGCCATCTTTCGCATCTTCTCCATGACCAAGCCGATCGCGTCCGTCGCTCTCATGCAGCTCTACGAGCGGGGCATGTTCCAACTGACCGATCCGGTCCACCGCTTCATTCCCGAGTGGCGCGGCCTCCGCGTGGGAGAGGTGCAACCCGACGGCTCGGTCACCAAGGTGAAGCCGAACCGTCCCATGAACGTGCGCGACGTCCTCATGCACATGACGGGTCTTCCCGGGGGGCTCTTTCCGGGCCACCCGATCGACGACGAGTTCGCCCAGGCCCGTGAGGCGGAGAAGAAGGGGATGACACTCGAGACGATCACGGCCCTCCTTTCGCAGTACCCGTTGAAATTCCACCCGGGGACCCACTGGAACTACGGCCTCTCCACGGACATCGTCGGGCGCCTGGTCGAGATCATGGCCGGGGACCGCTTCGACGACTACCTCCAGCGGGAGATCCTCGAGCCCCTCGGGATGACCGACACCGGCTTCGTCGTCCCCGAGGAGTCGGCGGAACGGTTCACGGCCCTCTACCAATTCCGGCCGGCGCGCACGCCCGCCCTGGTCGAGACGGGCCAGGAGAGCCCGTACCTGCGCCCACGCTCGTATCTCTCGGGGGCGGGGGGGATGGTCTCGACGACGCAGGACTATGTCGCATTCTGCCGGATGCTCCTCAACGGCGGCCACCTCGACGGCCAGCGCATCCTCGGCCGCAAGACCCTGGAGCTCATGACGAGCAACCACCTTCCCGGGGGGGCGACGTTGTCCGATGTCGCCGTCGGCGGGTTCGGCGAAGCCGGGTTCGACGGCGTCGGATTCGGCCTGGGCTTCGCGGTGGGCCTGGGGCCGGTCCCCACGGCCATGGCCGGTTCGGCGGGCGACTTCTACTGGGGCGGAGCAGCCAGCACCGCATTCTGGGTCGATCCGAAAGAGGACCTGTTCGCTGTCTTCATGACGCAACTCCTGCCCTCGGTGGCCTATCCCATCCGGGCGCAACTGCGGGCGTTGGTGTACCAGGCAATCGATGACTGACCCTTCGTCGTCCGACCAGCGGCGGGAGCCGGCAGACGCGACGGTCGTCCCTCGCTTCGCCGGTCTTTCCACGTTCGCCCGGCTGCCGACGATCGACCAGGTGGAGGCGTGGGACATCGCCGTGGTCGGCATCCCCTTCGACGGAGGGACCACCTACCGGCCCGGTGCACGCTTTGGTCCGAGCGCCGTGCGGCAGGGGTCACGCCTCCTGCGTCCCTATCATCCCGAATTGGAGGCCCTTCCGTTCGAGCTGGCCCATGTGGTCGACGCGGGCGACATCAGCTGCACTCCGTTCGACCTCGAGGCCGCGGTATCGCAGATAGAAGCGGGAGCCGATGCACTCCTGCGGGGAGGGGGCCGGATCGTGGCGGTGGGCGGTGATCACACCGTCGCCCTGCCACTGCTGCGGGCCACCGCCAAGCGCCACGGCCCGCTGGCCCTGGTGCACTTCGACGCGCATCTCGACACCTGGGACACCTACTTCGGTCAGCGCTTCACCCACGGGACGCCGTTCCGTCGGGCCTGGGAGGAGAACCTGCTCCTGCGGGACCGCAGCGCGCATGTGGGACTGCGGGGCCCTCTCTACGGCCGTGCCGACCTGGCCGACGACGCCACCATGGGTTTCTTGCAGATCTCGTCCAACGATGTGGGCCGGGAAGGCACCGACGCCACGATCGCCCGGCTCCTCGAACGAGTCGGTGATGCCCCCCTCTATGTCTCGGTGGACATCGACGTCCTCGACCCGGCACACGCCCCGGGAACGGGAACGCCCGAAGCGGGGGGCCTGACCAGCCGGGAACTCCTGGCGCTCGTACGTGGACTGGACGGTGCGTCCGTCGTCGGGGGCGATGTGGTCGAGGTCGCACCGGCGTACGACCACGCCGAGATCACGGCCATTGCCGCCGCACACGTGCTCTACGACCTCGTCACGTTGATGGCGCGGCATCGGGGTGCGTGACGCGCAGGGTCTTCCACGTCGCACTGTCGCAGAGGTGGCCCAGGAACTCGACGTCATAGAGCATGCCGTTCGGCTCGGCCGAGACGCAGCACGGCACGAGGAGGAGATCGAGGACGCTGCCGGCCTCAACGTGGTCCGGACGATGTAACAGTGCATTCACGGAGCTGAAACCGACCATGAATGGCCCCGTCCTACGCTGGAAACACAACATGACGGGGAAGGCTTTTGTGACGGCGAGCCAGGTGTCGCGATGAAGCGCGACCTCCAGGTTGGGATAGCGCAGTGGCTGCCCGCACCCGGTGGGACCAAGCGGAACCAGCAAGTCGCGCTCGACATGATCGACCTGGCCGCGTCGCGCGGCGTTGAGCTGCTCGTCCTCCCCGAGCTCTGGCCATGCGGCTACGAGCCCGCCACCCTTGCCGACGACGCGCGGCATGCGGCCGAGCCGCGCGACGGTCCCCTGAGCAGGCGCCTCGGGGAGGCGGCACGTGCTGCGGCCATGTGGCTCGTGGCCGGCAGCATGCCCGAATCGGGCGACAACGGCGCGCTCTACAACACCGCCCTCGTCTTCAACCCGCACGGCGAACTGGTGGCGTGGCACCGCAAGGCACACCTCTACCCGCCGACCGGGGAGCCGTCCATCTTCCTTCCCGGTGACCGCCTCACGACGTTCAAGGCCCCGACGCTCGGTGTGGTCGGCGTCGTCATCTGCTTCGACGGGGACTTCCCCGAGGTGGCCCGGACGTTGGGCCTCCGCGGGGCACGCGTCATCGTCGGACGTGCTCTACCCGGCCTTGGCCTTGGCCAACAGCCAATGGTGGATCCAATCGAACCAGTGCGGCGCACATGGCTCGACGACGCTGCTGGGTGCCAGCAGGATCGTGGCGCCTACCGGGCACCGTCGTGGCGGAGGCGACACGGGACTGTCCCCGGCTGCATGCATCCACCGGAAGCTGCTCGTCCAGCGCATCGACCTTCAATTGGCCTATCAGAGGGACGGGATCGGTACCCTTCTCGAGGAGGGGTCGCCGGCCTTCGCTCTACTTCGACGAAGAAGAGGCCAGGTAGGCCCGCCATCTCCCATGTCGGTGATGTCAACGGCGCCGTCGAGGGGAAGCGGTTCGGCCACAGGAAGCCGGGACCGCACTCGCCGTCGATGCGGCCGAGCTCGGCCATAGGCGCCTAAAGTTTGAAGGTCGGGTCACACCGCCCCGACACGGGAAGGCACAGCATGCACATCGTCGAGTCACCGGTCTTCGACGCCGACAACCACTATTACGAAGCGCTCGACGCCTTTACCCGCCATCTCCGACCCGAGCACGGGTCCCGGGTCATCCAATGGGTCGACATCGGCGGCAGGAAGTACCACGCTCTGGGTGGCCGCATCAACGGCGCCGTGACCAATCCCACCTTCGACCCGATATCGCCCGCAGGCTCTCTGTTCGACTACTTCCGGGGCAATGCCGGCAATCGGTCTGCGCTCGAATTGATGGGGACGCCCGAGCCCATCCGGCCCGAATACCGAAACCGGGACGCCCGTCTCGAGGTGATGGACAGGCAGGGGCTGGACAAGATCTGGCTCTTTCCGACACTCGGCATGATGTACGAGAACGCGCTGAAGCACGACCCCGGTGCGGTCGTCCTCCTCTTCCGGGCATTCAACCGGTGGCTGGCCGAAGACTGGGGCATGGCGTACAAGAATCGGATCTTCGCCGCTCCCTACATCTCCTTGGCCGACGTGGACGAAGCCGTGGTCGAGCTCGAATGGGCGCTCGATCAGGGCGCACGGACAGTGGTACTGCGGCCCGCCGCCCCGATCGGCGTCACGGGTCCGCATTCCCCGGCAGCTGTCATGTTCGATCCCTTCTGGGCCCGTGTCAACGAAGCGGGCATCACGGTGGTCGTCCACGCGGGCGATGCGGGTGTTTCGACGAACGGCTATGGCGCGGAAGGTTTCGCCGCCAATTTCCGTCAAGGACGCCTCCCGCCGAGCGTGCGGATGTTCGCCATCGACCGGGCGGCACACGACTTCTTGATCACGCTGATCTTCGAGCGGCTCTTCGACCGATTTCCGAACGTGCGCATCGCCTCGGTCGAGAACGGATCGGAGTTCCTGGCCCCGTTGTTTCGTCAATTGGCGAGCACGGCCCGCAAGATGCCCGGCTATTTCAGGGAGGACCCCGCCGTGACGTTCCGGCGCCACGTGTGGATCAATCCATTCTGGGAGGACGACGTCCATGAGATCGTTGCACTCATGGGTGACGATCGTGTGATCTTCGGCTCCGACTGGCCGCACGTCGAGGGTCTCCCCGAACCGACGGACTGGGTGACGGAGCTGCAGAAGCTCGATGCTGACTCCGTGGCGAAGATCATGGGCGACAATGCATCCCTTCTCAACGAGCTCCAGCCAGCAAGGTGACCACAGTGATCGAAGAAGAACCCGAACGTCCGGCGACAGCACCACTGGCCCCGCACGTCATCGTCCTCTTCGGGGCGACGGGGGATCTGGCGGCACGCAAGCTCCTCCCCGGACTCCTCCACCTTGCGCAATCGGGCATGCTCACGGACTACAGGATCATCGGCGTCGGCCGCAGCGAGTTGACCGACGAGGAGTTCCGCAATCTGGCCCGCCAGGCCTGCGACCAGTTCGCGACCGGGAAGATCTCCCTGCTGCAATGGGCGGGATTCGAGAAGAACCTGAGCTTCGTATCGCAGTCCACGGGACCCGAGGGCCTGGCTGCAGCCGTGGCACAGGCGGAGGAGTCCATCGGCGGGGAGGTCCGCCGGCTGCACTATCTCAGCATCCCGCCCGTCGCCGCGGCGGACATCATCGAGATGTTGGGCAAGGCAGACCTGGTCGACCGCTCACGGGTGATCATGGAGAAGCCGTTCGGCGTGGATCTGGCGAGTGCCAAAGCCCTCAATGCGACCGTGCACCAGATTTTCGACGAAGAACAGGTGTTCCGCATCGACCACTTCCTCGGGAAGGAGGCGGCGCAGAACATTCTGGCCTTTCGCTTCGCCAACGGTTTGTTCGAACCCATCTGGAATCGCGACCACATCGACCACGTCCAGATCGACGTGCCCGAGACACTCTCGGTCGACGATCGCGTCGACTTCTATGAAGCGACCGGCGCCTTCAAGGACATGGTGGTGACCCACCTCTTCCAGATCCTGGGCTTCATGGCGATGGAGCCGCCCACCGCTCTCGAATCGCGCGCCATCAGCGAAGAGAAGAACAAGGTCTTCCGCTCGTTGCGCCCGCTCGATGTGACACAGGTCGTGCGTGGCCAGTACACCGGCTACCGCGAGATCCCCGGAGTGGCTCCCGAATCGGACACCGAGACGTTCGTCGCCCTGCGCTGCGAAATCGACAACTGGCGTTGGGCCGGCGTGCCCTTCTTCCTGCGCACCGGGAAGCGGTTGGGAGGTGGCGAGCGCATCATCTCCATCGCCTTTCGCGAACCGCCCAAGAGCATGTTCCCGGCCGGATCCGGTGTCGGATCGCAGGGTCCGGACCACTTGACCTTCGATCTCGCCGACTCGTCAAAGCTCTCGCTGTCGTTCTACGGCAAGAAGCCGGGACCCGGCATGAACCTCGAGAAGTTGAGCTTGCAGTTCGCGCTGCACGAAACAGGCCAGGATGCCGACGTCCTGGAGGCCTACGAGCGACTCATCCACGACGCCATGATCGGCGACCACACGCTGTTCAACACGGCTGAAGGCATCGAGCGGCTCTGGGAGGTCTCGGCCCCGCTCCTCGAGAACCCCCCGCCCGTCCTTCCCTATGAACCGGGGACATGGGGACCCGACGCCATCCGGGACCTCATCGCTCCCCGTACCTGGCGCCTTCCCTTCGAGCGCCGCTGGCGCGGCGCACGCTGACCTCTCGAGAGGGATCGCGCGTCGTCAGGCAGTCGGAATCTGCGAGGTTGCCGTGCGCACGCGTGGCGTGGGCCCCGGGCGCACACGTTGACGAACCGGTCTCGTCGTGCTGCGTAACCGCGAGCTGTTCCACACGACGAAGCCCGACGACAGCGCCATGGCGCCGGCGGCGATCAGGGGATTGAGCAGGCCGAATGCAGCAAGTGGAATGGCCGCCAGGTTGTAGACACAGGCCCAGGCCAAGTTGCCGTGGATCGTCCGCAACGTCCGACGCGACAGGTCAATGGCCACCGCGACCGCGCGCAGGTCGTCACGCACGACGATCAGATCCGCAGCATTGATCGCCACATCCGTGCCCGATCCGACGGCGAGGCCCAGATCGGCTGCGACGAGCGCAGGCCCGTCGTTGACTCCGTCGCCCACCATGGCGACCGAACGGCCCTCGGCCTGAAGCCTCCGGATGACGTCGACCTTATCGGACGGCAGCGCACCGGAGACGACCTCGGCGATCCCCAATGATTCGGCGACGGCGCGCGCCGTGACGTCGTTGTCCCCGGTCATGAGAACGCAGCGCAAGCCGAGCTGCTGCAGCCGGTGCACGGTCGGCACTGCCGACTCGCGGATGGTGTCCGCCACTGCGATGGAACCCACCACCGCTCCGCCGGACCAGACCAACACCGCCGTACGACCTTGTCGCTCCCATTCCGCGCAGCGATCCTCGACCTCGGACGAGGGCGGATCCGTCGGCGCCGCGCGACGTCCGATGGTGATGCGGTGACCTTCGACGACACCCTCGGCGCCCAGCCCCGGCATGGCGACGAAGGACTGCACCTCGGGCAGGGGGCCGACGACATCGCGGGCGCGGGCGGCGATGGCAGCACCAACGGGGTGTTCGGAAGCCTGTTCCAGCGCGCCGGCCCAACGCAACAGCGTCGTGGTTTCCACCCCGGGCGCGCACGCGATATCGGTGACGTTCATCTTTCCCAGTGTCAGCGTTCCGGTCTTGTCCAGCACCACGGTGTCGACCTGCTTGGACGCCTCGAGGGCGCGGTACCCCTTGAAGAAGATCCCCGAACGCGCCCCTTCCCCCGCCGCCACGTAGAGCGCCGCCGGCGTGGCGAGGCCGAGGGCACAGGGGCAGGCGATGACCAGGACGGAGAGTGCCGCCGTGAACGCCTGCTCCGAGGAGTACCCCAGCAGGAGCCAGGCTGCCAACGTCCCGAGGGCGATCAGGAGGACGGCCGGGACGAAGACGTTGCACACCCGATCCGCCAGACGCTGTACCGCCGCCTTCTCGTTCTGGGCGTGTTCGACGAGGCGCAGCATCTGCGCCAGCTGCGTGTCGCGCCCGACCTTCGTCGGCCGCGAACGACCAGACGGCCGCTGGTCGACACCGTCCCGCCGACCACGGCGTCGCCCTGGCCCACATCGAGGGGCTGGGACTCGCCGGTCAGGACGCTCCGGTCGACCGCCGATTGACCGAAGACCACCTCGCCGTCGGTGGCGACGGTCTCCCCCGGTCGGACGATGAAGCGGTCGCCGACGGCAAGCGCCGACACCGGGCGGCGGCGCTCGAATCCCGTCGCGTCGATGATGCCGACGTCCTTCGCACCGACCGCGGCCAATGCGCGCGAGCGCGTTTCCCGACCGTTGGCGCGACCACGCTTCGAAATATCGTCCGGCGAGGACGAACGTGGTGACACCGGCCGCAACGTCGAGGTAGATCGCCCCGGCCGAGCGGTGCACCAGCATGAACAGCATGGAGTGCGACACGCGGCTGGCATCACGCCAGAACATCGCGTAGAGCGACCACACCGTCGAGGAGACGATGCCCAACGACACGAGCGTGTCCATGGTGGACAGTCCGTGACGGGCGGCACGAACGGCCGCCCGGTAGAACGGCCACGCCGCCCACGTTACGACCGGGGCCGCCAGTGCCACCATGAGCCATTGCCAACCCGGGAAGCGCAGATTCGGCGCCACCGAGAATGCAATCGACGTGTCGCACAGTGGCATGAAGAGGAGAGCGGAGACGAACAGTCGCCGCCGCAGGTCCCGTACCCGGCCGTCGATCTCTTCCCCGCCATCCCCGGTCCGGTCCTCCGCGGGAAGCTCGGCGGAATAGCCGGCGGCAACGACCTCCTCGATGAGCCGCCCGACGCTGACGTCTGCGGGCAGGACGGCCGTGGCCGCGCTCTGAGGCGTAATTGACCCGAGCCTCAACCCCGTCCAGCGCATTGAGCCGTTGTTCGATCCGGGCCGCGCACGCGCCACACGTCATGCCACCGATCAGCAGCGACACTTCTGTGGACTCCGGCGCCACCCGGGGGTTGACCGTGACAGTCACCGCACCGGTCTCTCCGAGCAGGCCATGCCCAATAGACTTGCAGGAGCGTCGGGGGAACGCCAAGCGGGCGGCTCAAGGAATGAGCAGGACCCTCCCGAACGACCGGCGGCTTTCGATGTAGGTGTGCGCCGCTGCGGCCTCGGCCAGGGGGAATGCCCGATCGATGACAACCCGGAGCTCGCCCCGGGCGATGGCGTCGAGGTGACCGGCGATCACTGCGTGGGCACGGGGGAAGAACAGCAATTCTGCCCCCAGGAAGTAGCAGGACAAGGTCTGATTGTTCCCACGCAGGGTCGAGATGTCGAGGTGCTCGGCCGGTGACCGCCCGGCATCGCCGACGGTCACGCATCGACCTCTGTAGGCCAGGGCGCGGATGCTGCCCTGCAGCGTGGCACCACCGACGGTGTCGACAATGACATCCAACCCGCGGCCATCGGTCAGGCGGCGCGACTCGGCCACGAAATCATCCCTGACGTAATTGATCCCCTCATCGAGACCGAGCTCTTTGAGGCGTTCCAGCTTGTCGTCGCTCGAGGCGGTGGCGAGCACCCGGGCGCCGGCCCGCTTCGCCAGCTGTATCGCCGCCAGGCCGACTCCGCTCCCCCCGGCGTGGATCAGTGCCGTCTCGCCCTCGACGAGGCGGCCGAACTCGAAGAGGCAATCGTCGGCCGTGCCCCACGGCACGGGCACGCACGCTGCCTCATCTGTTGCGAGCGAGTCTGGGATCTTCCAGGCGAAAGGTTCGGAAACGGCCCGAAGCTCGGCATGGGATCCGTCGATGCCGACGGTGACGACGCGGTCACCCACAGCGAAGCGGGTGACCTCCCCGCCCGCACCCACGACGGTACCTGCGCATTGGTACCCCACGACGTGCGGCACCGCGTGCAACTCTCCGCCCATCCGGTTGAGGGTGTCGCCACCCTCGATGCTGATGGCCTCCGCCCGGACCAGGATCTCGGTCGATCCCGGTGTGGGATCAGGTACTTCCTCGTAACGAAAGACGTCAGGGCTTCCCGTTTCGTAGTAGACCGCTGCCTTCACGTGGTCCCCCTTCCGTCCGGACGAGACCCCTCAGGCACCGCCCCCGGCGGCGGCTGACGTCGGGGCTGCTGCAGCAGTCGGTGGCCGAAGGCCGTCGCACACGATGGCGAGGAGCTCGCCGGGGAGCGATGCCGTGCTCGGGCGCTCACACGCGATGCAGGTTGCTCCCACCAGCGAGATGACGACGGCCGGCGTGACGTCGGACCGGACCGCTCCCGTCTTCTGCGCCACGGCCAAGAGGTCGCTGACGGCGGCTTCGAGGTCCCGCTTCGCCGGGGCCACCGCCTGTTCTATTTCGACGCCCGCACCGAGCAATGCCTGAATCAGGTCTCGCTTCAAGGTGCTCTCCTGCACCAGGTGCTGCAGAAAAGCGAAGAACGCCGCACCGGGATCCTCGGAGTCGATGCGCGCCCGGGCATCCGCTGCGATGGCAGCGAGCCGATCGACCAGAATGGCTTCGAACAGTTTCTCCTTGGTCGGGAAATGCCGATAGAGCGTGCCTACCCCGACTCCGGCCTTCTCGGCGATGACGTCGACCGGCACGGAAATACCCTCGGAGGCGAACACGGATTCGGCCGCCTCGAGCACGCGGGCGCGATTGCGCTGCGCGTCCGCCCGGAGCGGCCGCGACCCTTCTCCACAGAGGTCGCCTTCACGTGTCACGTCGATGGCCGGCTTCTCACCCACAGGAATCTTCCTCCCCCCGATTGACAAACGGAGCGCGCGTTCCGTATAGTCTAAATGGAACCAGTACTCCGATTGTACGAGAGCCGAGCGGCGAAAGCGAGGGGAACTCGCCGGATTCGCCCGGCAGGCTCTCGGGGAGCGGTTCGCCGACCACAAGTAGCAGGAGCCGCACATGACGACCACCCTGGACCGCCAAGACCTCCAAGCGGGTATTCAGGCACCACCACTCGATCCGAAGCGATTCCGGGCCCTGGCCGTGATCGCAGTGGCCCAATTGATGGTGGTCCTCGACGCGTCCGTGGTGATCATTGCGTTGCCCTCGGCCCAACGCTCGCTGCACATTTCGACCGCCAACCGCCAATGGATGTTGACGGCCTACACCCTGGCCTTCGCCGGTCTCCTCCTTCTGGGGGGACGCCTCGCCGACTACCTGGGCCGTAAACGGATGTTCCTCGTCAGCCTGATCGGATTCGCGGCGGCGTCCGCCCTCGGCGGTCTGGCGCAGAGCTCGGCCATGCTGTTCAGCGCCCGCGCGCTCCAAGGGGTCTTCGCCGCGATCATGGCCCCGTCGGCGCTGTCGCTCCTCACGGTCGCCTTCACCGAGCCCAAGGAGCGGGCCCGGGCCTTTGGCGTCTACGGCAGCATCGCGGGTGGCGGCGCAGCCATCGGCCTCATCCTCGGTGGGGTCCTGACCCAGTACGCGTCCTGGCGCTGGACACTGCTGATCAACGTTCCCATCGCCATTGTGACGGCCATCGCCGCAGCGCGCGTCGTCACCGAAAGCAAGAGTCCGGTTCGCCGTGGGTACGACATCCCGGGGGCGGTCACGGTCACCGGGGGCCTCGTGGCTCTCGTGTACGCCTTCACCAAGGCGGGACTCGATGGATGGGCTTCGACGACGACGCTCTCGCTCTTCGGGATCGGGGCGGTCCTGCTCACGCTCTTCGTGCTCATCGAGCGCCGGGCTCCGCACCCGTTGCTGCCACTGCGGATCATTCTCGACCGGAACCGGGGAGGCTCCTTCCTGGCGTCGCTCCTCGTGGGAGTGGCGATGTTGGGGACGTTCCTTTCACTGACCTACTACTTCCAGGGCACCTTGCACTATTCCGCCATGAAGAGCGGCCTGGCCTTCGTGCCGTTCTCCATGGGTGTGATCACGGGTGCGACGTCGGCCAGCCGGCTTCTCCCACGGTTCGGCCCCCGCTTCGTCATCATGACCGGGCTGTGCCTGAGTGCGATCGGCCTGGGGATCTTCACCCTTCTCGGGGTCGACTCGACCTACGTCGGCCTCGTGTTGCCGGCGATCGTCATCGTCAGCGTGGGCATGGGACTGTCCTTCGTCGCCATGAGCAGCACGTCTCTGCTCGGAGTGGAGCCCGAGGACGCCGGGGTGGCAAGCGCCCTCGTCAACACCACCCAACAAACGGGAGGCTCCTTGGGGGCCGCCCTCATAAACACCATCGCAACCGGGGCGACGGCCTCCTACCTTGCCATTCACGGCACCTCGGCCGCGGCGGAGAAGGCGGGATCCATTCACGGCTACACGACCGCCTTCACCTTCAGTGCGATCATGCTCGGGCTCGCGGCGGTGTCCGCGTTCACCCTCATCAGGCCGCCCCGGGTTGCCGCCAACGACGATCCGGCGGAGCTGTCGCCCATCGTCTGAGCCGGGATCAGTGTTTCGTGCCCAGTTCGTGGATCGGCGCGAGCGCATACACGAGGACCACCTCCGCCGTCTGGGTCTGCGACCCGGCTTCAATCGGCACATCGGGGGAGGCGGCGGCCGAGGCAAACGAGAGGCCTTTGGTCTGTTGACCGAGCACCGACACCTGGGTCTGATCCGTCAGCGAGCACACGGGCCCGAGGGACCGTCCAGCCGCGTGGGCCAATGCGCGGGCGTGCACCACCGCCTGGGTGGTGGCTCGGGCTCGGGCACGAGCCTCCACCACGCCGGTAGCGCGGGTCGAGAAGGAGAGGGACTCGATCTGCGCCGCATTCCCGGCCGCGCCCACGACGGCGTCGATCACCGCGCCCGACGTGGCGATGTCGTGCAACGTGGCGGTGATCGTGTTGTCCACCTGGTATCCACTGACCGTCGGGATGCCCTTCGGATACGCGTACTGGGGTTGGACGGAGAGGTCGGACGTCTGGATATCACTCGCTTGCGCCCCCCCGTTCCGGAGCGCCGTCACGACGGCTGTCGCCTTCGTATTGTCCGTCGCCAGCGCCACGGTGGCACTGGGCCCTGTCGCCGTGACCTGCACGACGATGGTGAGGAGATCCGGCGCGGCCGTCGCGACACCCGTCCCGTGCACCGTCAGCTTGGGCGACGACGACCCGCACGAAGCTGGGTGACTGGCCACAGCTCCGGACTTTCCCACGGCAACGCCCAGGGCGATGCCGCCCAGGATCACCGCCACCACCATTCCGACCACGAGGAGGGACAACCAAGAGCGACGGAAGCCCTTGCTGGTGGGTCGCGTCGGTTCCTTACGACCTTCTTCGTCCTCGTCTGGCATGTGGAAGGGCTCCATTCACTCGAACGCCGCTGTGTGTTCCGTACCAAGAGACGCATCGGCAGGCCAGATGGTTCGCGTGTGTGCAAAGGAGTCCGGTCGGGTCGGGGCCGGCGTCGAGTCAGGTGCCGGTGAAGCGAGGCTCCCGCCGCTCCGCGCTCGCTGCAATCCCCTCGGCGAAATCCGACGAGTGGCGCAGGCTCTCCTGGACCTCGCATTCGTGATCCATGGCCAGGCGGAGGCGGTCGACCAGGCCTTGCCGAAGCGTGGCCCGGATGGAGCGCACCGCCAAGGGGCCCGAGCTTGCGATGGTGCCCGCAAATGCGACGGCCGCGGGGAGGAGGTCCTCCTCTTCGCCGACCACGACGTCACACAGGCCAAGGGCCCGAGCTTCGTTGCCCCCCACCCGACGTCCCGAATAGAGCAACTCGGCCGCGTGCTGCTCGCCGACGATGCGGGGAAGGGTCACCGTCAATCCGAACCCGTGATGAAAACCGAGGCCGCGCGAAATTGGCACTGAAACGGCTCGCCGGCGTCGCGATGCGAAAGTCGGCCGAGAGGGCAAGCCCGAGCCCGCCGCCGATGGCCCCGCCGCCGACGGCAGCCACAACGGGAAGCGGGGCAGCGAAGAGGCGCAGGGCGTTGCGATAGAGGGCCGCGATGTCCTGCCCCTTGTTCGTGGCGAAGTCGAGCCCGGCACAGAAATGCCTCCCCTCTGACCGCAGGACGATGACGCGGCAGTCATCCGCCGCCGCCACCTCTTCATAGGCATCGGCCAACGCCACGAGGAGCGCCGTGTCGAAGAAGTTGTTGGGTGGGCGGTGCAGGCACACCACCGCGATGTGGTGGTCCGTGCGGTCGATCGAAACGTCGTTCATTCGCCCTCCTCGAGGCTGCGCCAGTAGATGACGGCGTCCTCTCCGTCGACCGCGGCCGGTAGCCGCCCGACTTCGACAAAGCCGAGGTCCCTGTACATGTGGCGCGCCGGATTGGATGCAAAGACCAAATTGAATTGCATGGCGTCGAATCCCATCCGTCGCGCCTCGTGCAGCGAATGTTCTACCAGCTTGCGCCCCAATCCTCTCCCCCGGTGCGGTCCCAGTACGAAGTACCCTGCGTTTGCGATGTGCGCCGCGCGGCCGACGAAATTCGGCTTTATATAGTAGGCGGCGATCAGCGCTCCTTCGGCCCGGACGATCCAGACCGCCGCGGTGTGCGCGATCCAGTACTCGTCAAAATCCACCCGGGAAAGTGGTGGGGCGTGAGGAAACCCGTCACCCGCGTCGACGATCTGCCCGTAGGCCCCGAAGAGCGCGTCATGGTCGGCCGGCGTCGCCGGTCGCAGGTCGTCCGCCACCCTGATCCCGACCTCAGCCACTCCCGTAGGGGCGGGTGATGATCTCGAGAAGATGGCCGTCGGGATCCTGGAAGTAGACACCCCGCCCGCCGTCGGCCCTGTTGACTCGGCCGGGCTCGCGCAATCCGGGGTCCGCCCAGTAGTCGACGGCGCGGGCGGTCATCCGCCCGAAGATCTGGTCGAACTCTGCTTCGCTGATGAGGAAGGCGTAGTGCTGTCCTGCTATCGGCTCCGCGGTTTCGTGAAAATCAAGCGACACCCCGTTCTCAAGGTCGGCCACGAGAAACGGGCCGAAGGGTTGGGCCGTGGGCAGGCCCAGGATTTCGGTCAAGAATGCCGCCGAACGGCGTTTGTCCCGGCACCAGACGATGGTGTGATCCAACTTCACGCTCACGGATGCCTCCTCCCTCACCTGACCATGTCGTCCTGCCCGACCCGCTCGGGCCCGATCATGGACGGACTGACGCTACTCGTCCTCTTCGGCGAGGCAGCGAGCAGGTCCGGGATGTCCCCCCGAGAGCCCCGAAGTGCGGGGTGGGCCCAGGTGCATCTAGCCTTCGATCGCGTCGCACCGGTACTGCGCAGTCTTGAAACTTCAGAGAGGAAACGAAGAATGAGCGATCTGCTCCTGGCAGAAGAACGTGAAGCGGTAGCGGGCGCAAGCCGCCACTTGGCCGAGGAAGGCCTCGTCATCGGCACGGCGGGCAACATCTCCGCCCGCAAGGGAGACCTGGTCGCCGTGACTCCCACGGGATCCGATCTGGCCAAGGTCACCGCCGAGATGGTGACGGTCATCAACCTCGATGGAGAGGTAGTGGACGGCGACCTTGCCCCCACCTCCGAAGTTCCGCTCCACACGGGCATCTACCGCGCCACCAACGCCCTGGCCATCACCCACGCGCATGCCATGGCATCCACCGCGCTGTCCACCACGCACGATGAGCTGCCAGCCCTCCACTACAGCTGCCTGGGACTGGGCGGCACGCCGCGCACGGCGGCCTATGCCACCTTCGGCTCGGAGGAGCTGGCGCAGAATGTCATCAAGGCGCTCGACGGGCGCAATGCCGCGATGATGCAGAACCACGGGTCCATTGCCTATGGCAGCACCATGGATCAGGCCGTCGAACGCCTCGAACTCCTCGAGTGGCTGGCCGAGTTGTATTGGCGCGCGTCGTCGATGGGCACCCCGCGTGTGCTCGGCGACAAGGACTTCGAGGCCATCATCACCGCTGCCATGTCCCGCGGCTATGGCGCCGTACGGAAGGCCGACAAGAGCGAGTGACGTGGTCGACACTCAGCTCAGCAACGCTTTGTGCCGTTCCCGGGTGAAGAGCTCGACGGACCCCGCCAGGTCGGCTTGCACCTGGCGCTGGGTCTCGAGCAGTTCGTCGGCCCAGAGCATCTGCAACGTCGTGCGTAGTTGGTCGCCGCGGTGATGGCTGCGTGCGTCCTCGAATGCCGTCCGGAGCACACCGTGCAACGTCTGGTCGTGGACGGGGGGCCGGTCCATCGAACCGCGCTGGCCACGCAGGACCTCGCCGAACTCCTCGTACCAGCGGTGGCTCGCTGCGTAGGAGTCCCGTAGCACCGCGCCGGCGACCGCGACAGATTCGAGTTCGGACGTGCCTCGCTCCGGTGGGAGCAAGGGCAACGACGACAGCGTGAACGCTGCCAACCGGATGCGATTCGAACCGGTGAAGAGACTGGCGACGACCTCCACCGGCACGACCTTCGCCCCACGTTCCGCCAGGAACTGTCGGAACGCGTCGTCCAGCCTCAGGTAAGCGGCCTGCGAGGCCCGCTGGCCTGGAGCCGTGTCCACGGCATCATTCGGGGTGGTCAGGCGAACCACGGCATCGGCCAGGTAGCTCGAGCTCCTCACGAACGCGTCGGACAATGCTCGTCCCAGGGCTGCCATGGCCCCCCGGGGCCAGAACAACAGACCCACGACGATGCTGACCCCGCATCCGATCGCCACGTCCTCGATCCTGGTGAGGCCGACCTTCCAGCCGGTGGGCTGGATGATGTTGAACAGAATGATCACCACCAGGGTGAACGCAGCCTGGCCGGCGGCAAACGAGATCATGGACGGTGCCACGCCCGACACCAGAACCGCGAGCGGAAGGAGCACCCAGAGCGCGACGGGGTGACCGCCTACGCCAATGGTGACGGCCGCGCCCACGACAAAACCCACGGCCGTCCCCCCGATCGCGCGCAACGCCGTCGCACCTGTACCGAGGGCATTGGATCGCAGCACTGACAGCGTGCCCAGCACCACCCAGAATCCGTGCTCGACATCGGTGATCTCGATGACGGCCACCGCCAACGCGAGACCGGCGCCTCCCCGCACGGCATTGCGGAACCAAACGGAACGAAACGAAAGGTGAGAGAGGAGCCGGGGCCACAGCTGGAGGGCTCCGGCATCGATCCCGGCACTCCACTTCTGTCCGCCGTCCGGGTGCACACCGGCAGCCTCAAGGGCGGTGTCGGCGACCATCAAGGTTGCGATGCCCAAGGCTCGGGCCCCGAAGCTTGGGTCCAGCGAGGATGCGAGGGCCTCCTCGTGATCGTCGCCGACGGCGTCACTCTCCTGCCGGCGCACGTGATCGCGACGATCGGCGTCGGGCTCGATCAGCGTGGACACCTCGGCGGCGAGCTCGTGGCCCATGAGGTCGTCGAGCTCCTGCATGCTCTCCCGAAGCGCGCGCACGCACTCCGCATCGTCCACCGGATGGGCCTGCTGATCGCAGATGAGGTCGGCGCTCCGGCGCAACGTCTCGGCTGCGGCGCCGACTAACGTCTGCACGTGCGGCATCCGCCGGACCGCGGACCCCTCGTCGAGCAGACCTGCATTGCTGGCGGCCCATTCCACCCGACCGACGAGCTTGGCCAGGGCGACCGCGCTCCCGGCCGCACCGGTGGGCGGGTACGGTGTGCCCGCGAACTGCTCCCGCAGCCGGGAGAGCTCCGCCCGTACGGTCGAGGCCGCCACGGGATCTGGCTTGCCTCCGGCGTTGGCGGCCGCCAGGCCGGCCACCGCTCCGACGGCGGCCGACAAGCGACGTCGCAGATCGTCATGCCACGGCGTGGGCCACAGCACCATGCAGGCGGTGATGCACACGACGCCCGCGAACGCCCACCCGAGCAGCCGTGGGCCGATGGCCGATGCCGGCTGGGCCACCGCCACCGGCAGCACGAAGACGAGCAACGTCGCCGTCGATGCCGCTGCCGCGAGCGGTGACACGATCCCCGCGAAGAGCACGGCGAAACCCACGACAGCCATCACCGCGACAGCTGCCCATTTGTGCGTCGAGACAACCGTTCCCAGGGCGATCAGGCCGCTCCCGACCAGCCAGAGCAGGACGTAGGAAAGCAGGCGGATGCGGGGGGGACCCGGGAAGTCGACCAACAGGAGGATGGAGAATGATCCCAACGCCCCCAAGAGACTGACCTGCGGGTCGGAGAAGAGAACGTGGGTGAGACCGAACACGGTGGGCATGGCGATAGCCGCCCGCACCGACCGTTTGATGGCGAGGAGACCGGGATCCTTGCGCCGGACCCACTCCGCCCGGCGACCCCATGTCCCACGACTTCCACCTGTCGGCGCGAGACGTCCCCCGGTCATCACATCCTCGCGGTCGATTGAACGAGCGGCCAACGACAATCGCGCATGGTGAGGTGAAGCTACCCCGAAGCCAAGCCCGATGGAACGGGTGGGCGTCCCGGCGTCCGCTCTGCGAGAGAGCCACCTGCCCTCCGGTTGGACGCCGCTCCAACTCCTCAAGCACTTGACCTTCGTCGAGCTGCGGTGGCTCGTCTGGGGCTTCGAGGGCCACGAGGTCGCCAATCCGTGGGGTGATCTGGCGGTTGATCGTTGGCACGTTCCTGCGGACGAGAGCCTGGAGCAGCTGGCGACCGCCTTGCGGTCGCAGGGAGAGCACAGCCGCAAGGTCATCGTGACGAACGACCTGGCCCACGTCGGGCGGCCGGGCCCGCGCTGGGACGGAGCCGATCCCCCGACGCTCGAGCGCATCCTCTTCCACCTGCTCCAGGAGTACGCACGTCATGTCGGGCATCTCGACATCGTCGTGGAGCTGATCGACGGTTCCGTGGGCGAATAGGACATGATCGATGAGCCTCCCGATCGATCGGTCAACGCCTCGAAGTCGATGTGACGGCGGGAATGCCATATCGTTGCAGCGGGCGAGCCGGATGAGCCCGGGGACACCGGGGGGCGAGGAACGTATGAGCACGCAGGAAGAAGTGGAGACCGACAGGTCGGGCGCGACGGACGTCTTGGACCTGGTCATCGTCGGCGCAGGGTTTGGCGGACTCTACGGCATTCATCGCGCCCAGCTGCTGGGGCTCTCGGTACGCGCGTTCGAGGGGGGCGATGACGTCGGCGGGACCTGGTACTGGAACCGCTATCCCGGCGCCCGCTGCGACGTCGAGTCGGTCGAGTATTCCTACGGCTTCTCCGAGGAGCTCCAGCAGGAGTGGGTGTGGTCCGAACGCTATGCCGGCCAGCCTGAGCTGCTGCGCTATGCCCAGCATGTGGCTGAGCGCTTCAACCTGCGCCATGCCATCACCTTTGGCACACGGGTGCTTTCGGCCACCTATGACGATGCCGCAGGGCACTGGGAGATCTCCGCCTCGAACGGGGAACAGGTCTCGGCCCGGTTCGTGGTCCTCGCCACAGGATGTCTGTCGGCCGCCAATGTGCCCGACATCCCCGGACTCGAGACCTTCTCGGGACGCGTTCTCCACACCGGTCGGTGGCCACGGGAAGCGGTCGACTTCTCCGGCCAGCGGGTCGCGGTGGTCGGCACCGGCTCTTCGGCCATTCAGGCGATTCCGATCATTGCGCGCGACGCAGCGCAGCTGTTCGTCTTCCAACGCACTGCCAGTTACTCCGTTCCCGCTCGCAACGCGCCACTCTCGTCCGAAGAACTCTTCCGCATCAAAGCGGACTATGCCGGCTTTCGCGCTCGCAACAGGGCCATGCCGGGAGGATTCGGCGCCGATCTCGGGTGGAACACGGCTTCCGCCCTTGACTACACCGCCGAACAGCGCGACGCACAGTACGAGGAACGGTGGCGACGCGGGGGATTCGCGTTCATCGGGTCGTTCGGCGACACTTCGGTCAACAAAGCGGCGAACGATCTTGCGGCGGATTTCATCCGGCGCAAGATCAAGGGCATTGTGAACGACCCCGCCGTGGCAGAGCTGCTCTGCCCCGAGCAGCCGGTCGGCTGCAAGCGCATGGCCCTGGACACGGGCTACTTCGAGACATTCAACCGCGAGAACGTCACGCTGGTCGACATCTCACAGCACCCCATTGAGCATGTGGACAGCACAGGGTTGTCCGTCAACGGCGAGCACTACGAGGTGGACATGCTCGTCATGGCCACCGGCTACGACGCCATGACGGGTTCCTATACGGGCATCGACATCAAGGGCAGGGACGGCCGGCAGCTGAAGGAGGCGTGGGCCGGAGGCCCCATCACGTATCTCGGGCTGGGGGTCCCCGATTTCCCCAACCTCTTCATTGTGGCCGGGCCCGGGAGCCCGTCAGTGTTGACCAACATGGTCCTGGCCGCCGAGCAGCACGTGGATTGGATAATCGACTGCATCGACTTCATGAATACCCACGACTTGGCCACCATCGAGGCAAAGGATGAGGCGGCACAGCAATGGGTCGAACACGTGAACGGGATCGCCGCGTTGACCCTCTACCCCACCTGCAATTCGTGGTACCTGGGAGCCAACATTCCCGGGAAGGCCCGTGTCTTCATGCCCCTTCTGGGCTTTCCCGACTACGAGGTGCGCTGCAACGAGGTGGCGGCCGCCGGGTACTCGGGCTTCGAGGTGCGCTGAACTCGAGCCCGGTCGTGTGCTGCAGCCTCTACTGGGCGAAGTTGAACATCCAGCGCACACCGAAGCGGTCGAGACAGGTACCCCACGTGGCACCCCAGAACATGTCCGCCAGGGGCGCACAATCGGTGGAACCTTCGGAGAGCGCGTCGTAGAGACGCTGGACTTCTTCACGGGTGTCCGGTTCGAGATTTATCGTGGTATTGTTCCCGATCCGCAGTTCGTGCCCCATCGACTGCACCATATCGGTAGCCATAATGACGTGACCACCCAGGATCGGCAGCTCGACGTGCATCACCATCTGCTTCTCGGCGTCGCGTCAACGTGGGACCGTTGGGGTCGGCGGGAACGTCGCCCAGACGCTGGATAGGTCCGAGGTACTCGGTACCGAACACTGACCGGTAGAACTCGAACGCCTCCTCGGCGTTTCCCATGAAATTCAGGTACGTGCTGACTCGGGCCACGGTTCATTCTCCTTCGGTCGGGGATCTCTGCATGATTGACGAAGCCGGCCGGCGAAACTCATCGCAGAGCACGACCCGATGACCCGACTGACGTCGTCGACTACTCGCGCCACCACGTCTGAAAGCGGATCGCCGGTACGCCCTCCACCGGGGGTGGCACGTCGTCGGCGGTGAGGCGGAACGTCGTGTCAAAAGAGGGAAAGAACTTCGTACAACCAAAGTCGCCGGCGACACGCGTCAGGGCGATCTCCTGCACGACATCGAGCGTCGAGGCATAGAGCGTGGCGCCGCCGATGATCCAGAGGTCTCCCTCGAACTCGGAAACAAAGGAGTGGAGATCGTTGACGGGGAGAAAGCCCTCTCGCAAGGCCTCTGTTCGGCGGGTGGCGACATAGTTGGTACGCCCCGGCATGGGACGCACGAACTCGACGTAGGTGGCATACCCCATCACCACGTTGGACCCCGTCGTCAGCTCTCGGAAATGCGCGACATCAGCCGGAACGCTCCAGGGGATCCCGGTATCGGTGGAGATACCGAGCTGGTCGTCGACGGCGGCAATGGCACGGATCACGCCGCCCTCACGCGATTTCCGCGAACCGCGGCATACCCTGACGCCCGACCCAGATGGTCACCGGGCGTCATCTTCCTTCGCCGAACACGTAGCGGTCGACCACTTCGTGGAAACGGCGTACCCCCATTTCTTGGCGCAGATTCCATCGCAGACCGGGGCCTTCAGGAACCATGAGGCCACGCTGGATGGCGTCGAAATTGGCCATGTCCTGATTGACCACCAGACCCCAATCGTGTGATCGACAATCGGGAATCCATTCCGTGGCCGGCACCGGCTGCCGCGGTGCGGACGCCGGAAACTCCTGGAGCGTCCACAGTTCGAAGATGGAGGTGGTGGGGTCATCACCGTTCGGCCTGCACCGATAGGCGAACCATCCTCCCGCAACGATCGGGCCCAGGAGGTTGGGGAAGAGGAGGGGGTCGTCACCACCCATGACCTGCTCGTCATTGAGATGCGACCAGTCCAGACCTCGGTCCGCCGCACCGTGGCGTCGCCGCGCCAGGTAGAAGTCGCCCGCGCTGGTGCCGGCCGGCAGCGGAGTGTTGACGATCTCCTCCAAAGCAGCCAGGTCATCAGGGCCGAAGTAACCCGGAAGATTTTCGACGAGGTCGCGGATCTTCAGGGACAACAAATGGTTCTGGTCGACGTCCCCGGGGTCGATCTCCAGCCGGGGGCTCGGTTTGGGCTCCCCTCCTCCCCCGTAGAGGGTGTGGGTGTCGAACACCTTGTACTCCAGCGCCGTGTCGTCCTTCCACCGGAGCAACTCAGGATGGGTTGCGGCGATGTGGTAGCCCTCGTTGAAAGCGTCGACGACAACCTTCCAATTGGCCGGCACAATCGTCGACTTGTGACCGGTCAGACGCATCCCCTCAGGATTGTAGGGATCGAGGATCGCAGGCATCGGCCCCAGGAACTCCCGCAATGGCTCGGGGCTCTTGTCGAAGTGCACGAAGACGAACCCGCCCCAGGTATCGACGGAGGCCTCCCGCAATCGGACATCCTCGGGGTCGAGTGGCGGGAACTCGTGGCGATCGAGAATGAACGTATTGGCTCCCTCAAAATCCCATCGCCACCCATGGAAACGGCAACGAATCTCGCCGAAGAATCGACCACATCCCTCCGCCAGTCGCGTGCCTCGGTGCGGGCACGTATTGAGAAATGCCCGCAATTGTCCCGATTGCCCCCGCACCACCACCAACGAGCGCGGCCCGATCGAGTACTCGACGAACGACCCGGGGTCGGCCAGCTCTTCGACGCGGCACGCAATCTGCCACACGTGTGGCCACAGCCGCTCATACTCGAGCTCGAGGAATTCCCGCGACGTGAAGCGGCCCCGCGGAATGGTGTCTGAACCCACACACCGGAGGTTCTCGACTCCCGCCTGCTGACGTACAACAGTCAATCCACCCTCCCCCATCACGTGGAATCACCCTGGCACCGCGCTTCTCCGCCCGAGGATAACACCGAGCGTCTCAGCGCTGACCGGTGACCCTGCGGACGCGATGCGTGGCCATGCGATGAAAGACGACACGGTGCACAGGACCGAGGAGCTTCCAGTAGGCGAACCCCGGGATGCCCCGGGGGCGGAACGCCGCCACCTGACGAAGGACATCCCCGCGGACGTGGTACCCGAGCCAGGCGTCGCCGGGAAACCACCCGTCGCTTCGGAGAACGAGTGCGCCCGGCTCCGCCCGAGCCACGCGCCACCAGTCGACTGCCGTGCCGGTCACAAGTCGGTCGGGCCGCCGGGTGCGGAGGTTCTCACCCACGAGGCGTCCGAGGGCGAGCCGAACGGCCCAACCCCATGTCGCGCCATACCACCCGATCTGCCCGCCGATCGTCGCCAGGTCTCGGGCAGCCGCGTCACTGCGCCCGGACGGGATGTCCATATCGACCACGACGGTGTACACACCGTCGACCAGGCCTGCGTCACGAGAGAGCAGGGAGCGGGTTACTGCGACGTCCTGGTCATCGAGAGCGGCGGCCAGTGCCCGCGCGACCCCCATCGGCTCCACCGAGAATGCAGCGCGCGTTGGTGCCGGGTCGACCACCACCACCTCGGTCATGAGGCTCTCTATCAACGCATGGCTGACTGCTCGATCGACCGGCGTGACGAAATCGACCCAGTACGACGACAGGTGCGGGGTGAGCCACGGAATGTCGATGATACGGCGGGGACGGAGGCCCCGAACCCGTGCGTACTCGGAGATCATGTCGCGGTACGTCGTGGTGTCGGCACCGCCGATCTCGTACACGCCGGGGGCGACCGACAACGACTGCTCGAGGTAGTCCAACAGATCCGCCAGTCCGATCGGCTGAATCCGCGTTCGCACCCACCTGGGGCACACCATTGCGGGAAGCCGTTCGGTCAAGTTACGCAGCATCTCGAATGAGATGCTGCCCGACCCGAAGACAACCGCCGCGCGTAGTTCCACCAGGGTGACCCCTGCCTCGGCGAGCGCCGTCCCGACCTCGTGCCTGCTCGCGAGGTGGGCGGAGCTCGGCGCACTGCCGAGCGCTCCGAGATAGACGATGCGGTCCACACCGGCCTGCCTCGCGGCACGGCCGAACGCCATGGCGAGCCGGAGGTCCAGTTCACGGAAACCGACCCCTGCGGCCATGGAATGGACCAGGTAATACGCAACGTCGATGTCGGACAAGGCAGCGACGGTCGCCGACTCATCAGCCACGTCGACCGCGACAGTCGTGGCGAACGCAGAGGTGGATGTTGACCGGGAGAGAGCGACGACGTCGTGTCCGGCCCCGTGGAGCCGCTCGCTCAGGGCTTGCCCAACGAAGCCCGACGCCCCGGCAATGGCGACACGCATCCTCCGCCTCTCCGCTAGAAGAGCTTCAGTATGGCACCACTCTTCGAAATGACCGGACCGCCTCGTCAGCTCCGAATGACGTGGCCGGGCACGGCTCCCGTCGGGACACCGCGATCGAGGAGCAACTCGCCGTTGACGATCACCGCACGGTACCCCTCGGCGTCGACGACGAATCGACCCGACGCCGCCGGCATATCTTCCACCCAGTGGGTCGGCCCGACCTTCAGCCGCTCGAGATCCACCACGACGAGGTCGGCCCACGCCCCCACACGCACGACGCCACGGTCATGGAACCCGTGCACCGCAGCAGGTATCGAGGTGATCCGTCGCACGGCCTCCTCGAGCGAGAATGGATCCGGGACCCACTCCGTCAGGAGACGCGTGGTGTAGTCGGCCCCGACGAATGACGCCAGGTGCGCTCCACCGTCACTGCTCCCCGCCATGGCGAGCGGGTTGCGCACCAGCGCCTCGGTGACCATCCGACCCCCACGCTCGGACAGAGGGGTCACGAAGAACGTCGTCTTCAGATTGTCTTCGAGGCACAAGTCCAAGAACGTGTCCAACGGATCCCCACCGCGCTCGCGCACCAGCTCAGCGACAGAGCGTCCCACCCAGGGTGCGAGTGCCGGATCATCGACGGCATAGACGGTGGTGATGTCAAAATTGAGGGGGAACGAGGGCATCGGTGGTCCCGCAAGCTCCTCTCGCATGCGTTTGCGAATCAACGGGTCGCGCAATGCCGTGCTGCGCTCCGGCTCGGGAAGGATCAGCGGTTCCCTGAAGGCGGGCATGTCGTCGAACAGGAAGGTCGTGTCGAGCGAGAAGTACGCGCCGCCTAGTTGTGTCCCGTACATCGGGTAGAGACGGAAACCCTGCGCCGCCTGCTCCTCGATGAACTCCATGGAGCGGACCCAGCCGTCGGGCATGTTCGGGAACCAGACCACCGGGTTGAGATCGATCGGCTTTCCCGACACCTCGGACATCCGGTGCAGCAGGACACGGTCCCGATCGTCGTACCCTTCAGAAAACGAGCGCGGAATGATCTCGATCGCACCTCGGTCGAACTCGGCCAGAACCGAGCAGAGGGCGATGACCTCCTCGTCGGTTGCCAGGTTCGAAGGGACGGGGTGCCCGTCGTGGGCCTGGTGGATCTCGAGCTGGGACGTGCTGAAGCCGTGTGCACCAGCCCGCATCGCCTCGCGCAGCACCTGTTGCATGGCGGTGATCTCCTCGGGCGTGGCCGCGCGTGTCGAGGCTTCATCTCCCATGACATAGCGACGCACAGCCGAGTGGCCGACATACGCTGCCGCGTTGACACCGATGCGGCCCTCGAGCCCGTCAAGGAAGTCGCCGAATGTGCCCCCCGAAATGGCACACCTTCCCGGAGTGCGGGCGCGGACATCCCTTCGACGCGCGACAGCATCTCGAGGAGCCACGCCGCATCACCCTCTCGCGCCGGTGCGATCGTAAATCCGCAATTGCCCGTCACCACCGTCGTCACACCATGCCACGATGCCGGCGAGGCCGTCGGTTCGAAATGAAGCTGTGCGTCGTAGTGGGTGTGGATGTCGACGAACCCGGGCATGACGGTGTGCCCTTCGACGTCAAGCACCCGCCCTGCGGCAGCGAGCTCAGTGGCCGATACCCGTCCCACCCACGCGATTCGTCCGTCGCGCACCCCCACATCGGCCAGGTAGGCGGGTACACCGGTGCCGTCGACCACACGGCCACCGCGCACCACCAGGTCAAAGCTCGAAGCAGTCATGTCCACAGATTAGGCACAACGAGGCCATCGGTTCTCTGTGACACACGGCAAATCCGGCGCCGCTGGTTTGACGTCGCCCGACTGGATCGACATGCTGCCTGCCATGGAGGTGATCGTTCTCGCAGACACCCACCTCACCGGAGGATTCGACACAATTGGCGATCAGGTGCTGGCGGCGGTGGCAGAAGCCGACGTTGTCGTCCATGGCGGGGACATCACCTCAGGGCAGGCGTTGGCAGAACTGCAGACCATGGCGGACACCTATGCCGTGCACGGCAACAACGATCACGACCTGATGGCGGTACTCCCGGAGAGCCAACGCTTCGAGCTCGAGGGGATGCGCGTCGCCCTCATCCACGACAGCGGGCCCAGAAACGGTCGGCCTGCACGCCTGCATCGTCGGTTCCCCGACGCGGAGCTCATCATCTTCGGACATAGCCATGTGCCGATCGATGAGGTCGGACTGCAGGGTCAGGTTCTCTTCAATCCGGGCTCGGCCACGCAACGACGCTCGCAACCGCACCGGACGTTCGGACGCCTGCGCATCGCGAACGGCCGGATCGAGCATCGCCACATCGAGATCGTGCTCTGAGGTACCGAAAGCGGAGTTACGTCGTCACGCACCGAGCTCGGCGAGGTCGAAACCGAACACCTCCGCCGCATTGCCGTTGACGATTGCGTTCACGTCCTCGTCGCTGACGCCTTCGAATTGCTCTTCGCAGGCCGATCGGGATTCCGGCCAGGTGCCCTCCGGGTGCGGGTAGTCATTGCCCCACATGAGCGTGCTGATCCCGGTGACCCGACGATTGTTGACCGCGACAGGGTCGAACATGAAGGTGGCGTGAGCTTGACGTTGGATGAGCTCACTCGGCTTCAGCGACAGCTTTGGTTGGGCGTACATCGCATGATCCTCGTAGATCCGATCGGCCTGCGTCATGATCCAACCCAGCCACGACGCACCGGTCTCCACGGTGACGACCCGGAGCTTGGGAAAGCGGTCCATTGCCCCGCCCGCAGCAAGGCTCAACAGCACCATCGGCCCATCGAGTTGCGCACCCAGTATGTAATTGATGACAGCTCCACCCGGACCGCGCACCACCCGCGGTTCATAGCCCGTGCCGGAGTGGAACGTGACGGGAAGACCCGTCTCGGAGATGGCGGCCCACAGCGGGTCGTAGGCGGCGTCGTTGTAGGGGCGCGAGGGAACCCGTGCCGGCAGAAAGAGGGCCCGGAAGCCCGCCTCTGCGACGAGCTTCACCTCGCGGATCGCGTCATCGATATCGACAGCCGGGACAAGTCCCACGGGAAGGATACGGTGATGGCCCCCCAGGGCATCCTTCGCCCAACCGTTGTAGGCCCGGCAGAGGGCAAGCTGCAGCGCAGGATCATCCGAGGCGAAGCACGCCTGGAGGGCGAAGGTGGGGAACACCACCTCGGCACTGACCCCATCGCGCTCCTGATCTTTCACCCGCTTCTCGACGTCCCAATCACCGACCACGGCGACTTCGAGCTCACTGGCGGTCATCAACTTCCGCGATGAGAGACCCTCGACGATGAGGACCCTCCATCCATCCCTGGTGTCGATGCGCGGCGCCCGTGGGCGCAGATCCGCATCGAGGCGTTCGGTATAGAGGTCAATCGGCTCGGTGACGTGCGCGTCAGTGGAGATGAACGTTGCGCCACGATACGTATCGGTGTTCATGTCGTGCTCCCTCGTTGCGTCATCGGCGATGCATCACGTGCGTGCGGCCACATCGGCCGGGCGGAATCTATCGACCGCGACCCCATCGCCGGCATCCTCCCAGACCACTTCGAGGGGCATGCCGATGGCGACATCGCCCACGGCCACCTCGACCAGATTCGCCACGAGCCGGGCGCTCGGTGCCCCTTCTGGCTCGACGACGGCGATCACCATCGGCAGGTACTCGCGCAACTGCGGCGCCAGGGCATGTCGGACGACCGTGAAGCTGTACAGCGTCGCCCGACCGTTCAGGTCCAACCATTCCGAATCCTGGGTGCGGCAGTGCGGGCAGAACGGACCGGGCGGCTGCCGAACCGTCCCGCAATTGAGGCAGCGCTGGACGATCAGTTGGTGACGCCCGGCCGCCACCCAGAACGGTTCAGTCCACGAATTGGGCGCCAACGAGACCATGCCGATCGGCGCCGCGACCGCGACGTCACGTGATCCTGCTGCATGCACCTCAGTCACCGTCTGCCTCCTTCTTCAAGATCAGTCCGCTCACAGGGAGTGGGGCGGGTCCTCCGGTCACGAGAGCGACCTCGGCGTTGGCAACCTGGTTGATCGCCGTGCCCCGGAGCTGTTCGACACCTTCGACGACGTGTGTGAACCCGATGATGTACGCGTCCGACAAGTTCCCACCGTGTGTATTGACGGGGATCGTCCCCCCGAGATAGCGGATGTTCCCGTCCGCCACAAAAGGACCCGACTCACCAATGGGGCAGAACCCGTAGTCCTCGAGTTGCATGAGCACCATGCCGGTGAAGTGGTCGTAGACGAGCGCCACATCAACGTCGGCAGGACCCAGACCCGCTCTTCGGTAGAGATCCTGCGCAACGGGGCGATGACCCGATGATGCAAAAATCTCATCGGGCATGCCCATCCAGGAAATGGCCTGACCCCAGCTTCCCGCTCCGCCCTGCGCACTCGCCGTGACGTACACGGGCGGCTGGCGCAGATCGCGAGCTCTTTCCGACGAGGTCGTCACCACGGCCACCGCACCGTCGCATTCGAGGCAGTAGTCGAACAGGCAAAAGGGCTCCGAGATCATCCGGGCGGCGAAATAGTCTTCCCTCGTCAACGGCGACCGCATCAGCGCAGAAGGTCGATTGCGTGCATTCTCTCTGGTGGAGATCGCCACCTCAGCCAGGTGGTCGCGTGTGGTCCCGTAACGGTACATGTGGCGTTGGGTGAGGATGGCGAACATCTGGCCGGGCCCCATCAGTCCGGAATGGGTGATGAAATCGGATTCGGGGGTCGGAGGTGCCGAATAGGCCCCGGGCGCCCTTCGTGCGAAAGCGGATCCGAAGCGACCCGTCGCCGCCTGTTGCATCGCCATCACGCTGACGACCACATCTGCATGTCCCGACACGATGGCAGCAGCGGCCAATCCGATGGCACCGGCCGCGCCGCCACCGCCTCCTGTGAGCGTGGCCGTGAACCGGACATCGGGTATGCCGAGAGACTGTGACAAAAGCGCGGCATCGACGCCGCCGCCGGAGTAGAGCGCGAATCCGTCGACGTCGTCACACGTCAGACCGGCATCCTCCAAAGCCGCCAGAATGGCCTTGCCCGCCAATTCGAGCACGGTTTGAGGGGCTGACGCGCCCCGCCGGTAATAGGGCGTCGCTCCCACGCCGACAATTGCCGTCTGATCTCGCATGGATCGGACATTCGTGTCAGGCACTCCGATTTCCCCCTCCGGGATATCCCCCGCCACCGTGCGTGGCATCGAGGGTGTCATAGTCGATGGCAAAACCCACCATGGGCAATTCGTCGACAAACGTCACGAACCGCGGCTTCTTGTACGAAGCGATCGAGGCCCGGCAGTGCTCGATCAAGGCCGGGGCGTTCACGGACGCACCTTCCTCGAGCACCACGATGGCCTTCACCGACTGCGCCCACCGGTCGTCGGGAACGCCGATCACCGCGGCGGCCCGCACGGATGGATGTTGGCGCAAACAGGCCTCCACCTCAGCCGGGTAGATATTCTCGGCCGCCGACTTGATCATCCGCGACATGGGGGCGATGAAGGTGACCGACCCGTCGGCGTGACGCCGGGCCAGATCGCCCGTGTGATACCAGCCGTCCCTGAATTTCTCGGTGTTGAGCGCGGGTCGGTTGTGATAGCCGTTCATGACGAGGGGACCTCGCAGAACCATTTCCCCGACCTCGTCCGGTGGCACGTCGATGCCGTCAGGATCGACGACCCGTAGCTCGACCAACGGAAACGGCCGGCCGTGAAGCCCCTCTCCACCCAACGCGGCGAACGTCGCGAGGCCACCGACCTCCGTCTGCCCTGTGCCCCCCGGGCGTTGAGCCCAGGGGCTGTCGTCACACGAGACCATGGCGTCCCACTCGGGCGTCGACGACGGCCAGCGCAAACTCTTCAGATCCGCGCCTGCCGATCGGTTGAGCGCCACCAGATCGCTGACCGTCGTCGGCATGAGGAAGGCGCCCGTGCAGCGGTTGTCCGCGATGACGTTCAAGAGGAGCTCGGCGTCGACCCGGGGCACGAAGACATTGGTGGCGCCGAGCACATACGTGGCCAGCGTGCACATCCATGTGCCGAGGTGGAACAGCGGGCCCGAGTTGAGAAAGACGTCGTCGGCGTGCAGTCCCCGCACCATTGCGTTGGCCACGCCGACGGTCGTCAAGGCACGATTGCTGAGCAGTGCGCCGTGGGGATGACCTCCGAACGCCCCGGTGTAGATCATGAGGGCGGCCGCATCAGGTGTGGCGTGCGAGTTCGGCGCGCAGGTGGCAGATGCCCCGATGAAGGCCGCGTACGACTCCCCACCGTCGCTCGACACGGCGCCATCGTGTTGAATCCACCGTGCAGAGGTCGACGATGTGTCACGGGCGGAACGAATCGCCGCACCGACTTCTTCTTCTTGCCAGAAGACCAGCTTGGGATGGGCATCGTCGAGGACGAAGGTGAGCTCGGCGCTCGACTGGCGCCAGTTGACTGGACAGAGGGCAGCGCCGAGGTGGGCACATGCCGCCAGAGCCTGGAGCACACGGTGACAGTTCTGGCCCATCCACAGGACCCGATCACCCGGACCCACGCCGGCGCCCTGCAGCGCGCCCGCCAGTTGCCGCACCTCGGCATGGAGCTCGGACCACGTCAGGCGCTCGTCGCCACACACGATGGCCAGTCCTTCGGGCCGGCTGCGCGCGTGCTCGTCGAGGAGCGACGGCAACGTCGCCTCGGTCGCCCCCGCGTGCATCGTCATACATGCTTCCCGGCGTCGCGTGCCCGCTCGATCATGACGATGGGATCGCGACGCCCACATGAGCAGACATCGTCCGAGACCCGGCCGGCGATCCCGGTGTCGAAGTGGTCGAAGGGGAGCGCCCGCCGGGCCCGGCTCGAGACGTGGAGTGTGCCCGCTTCGACGTCGACGGCCCACTGGCGCCCGTCGACGTGCAAATTCCGATGGCGGCACGACATCGCCATGACGGGGCCGAGGAGCTCGAACGTCAGGGCGTCCAGCCCGGCCGCCACGAGCCGATTCCCGGCCCCGGCGTCGGCGATGACCATCGGAACGCTCGAGAAGAAGGACTTGGGATCGTGACCACGCTCGAGGATTCCGTCGACCAGCGCATCGTTGACGCCGATGACGGCAGTGACCGTCAGAAGGCGCGGCGAACATCTCTACGCGGTCGACGTCCATGGCCGATGCATCGGCGTTGCAGACCAGGAGACCCATCTCTTTCGCCGCGCTCTGCAGCGGGTGGAAATACCCGACATCCGCCACCGTGGACGTCACGATGACAATCGAGCGGTCGGGAAGGCCCAGCGCGGACACCGCCGCCATGGCCGCTGCGGTGTCATGCGCAATGTCGTCGAAACTGAGTGGAAGGAGCTGGTCATCGCCGTAGCGGCCGTACCCCCACATGTCGTCTCCCGAAACCCGCGGCACCTTCCAGTGATTCGGGCCGCTCACGACGACGCCACCCGGGGGATCTTGTGGGGCGGGCCCAATCGCAGCAACACGTCGTTGGCGACGAGCTCGATCTCGGGTGCGATCCCCACGGCCGCTTCGATCGCGCTGACCAGATCGTCACATACCGACGTCTCGCTTCGCCCGCCCTGCTGTGCGGTGTGGCCCACCCGCACCCGGAGCGCGCCCATCTCTCGTCCCGTCCGAATCAGTTGGAAATACCCGGCGGAAGACTCGGGAACCGACTCCACCGCTCTCCAGATGTCCATCGGGAGAACCGAGTGGCCATCGATCACCACCTCGTCTCCCTTTCGACCGACAGGCCACAGACGCATGCCGGTACGACCGCACCGGCAGGGCTCGGTGCTCCATCGCACGAGGTCCTCCGAACGGTAGCGCACGAGAGGATTTCCGCTCCGGGGCACGAGGTTGGTCGCGACCAGCTCGCCGACTTCGCCCTCTGACACGGGGGACGAGCCATCGGGATCGAGAATCTCTATGAGCACGGAGTCCTCGCTGGCGTGCAAGCCGTCATGCTCTCTGCATTCGGTGGCACTCCCCACGTCACCCACCGCGGTGTGGAGAAAGGGCTCGCCACCCCAGCGTTCCAGATCGCCGCGGGCCTCGACGCCGAGGTGATCCCCCCCGATCACCACGCCCTTGTAGCTCGCAAACACCTCGTGCATCTCGTAGGGCAACACGCCTGCTCGCTCCATGTGGGCCATGGCCATGATGAGAGGGCCGCTCAGGAGGTAGAGAAGGGTCGGGCGCAACTCGAGCGAGGCACGGCACCATCGATCGAACTCCGACGGGTGGTGGTCGAAGAGCACGGCTGCAGCACCGAGCGCATGTGTGGTCAGCCATGCGGGCCCGCGAAACGTGAACAACATGAACGCCACGGCATCACCCGGGCGCACCCCGATCTCCCACCAGTCGCGTGCCAGGCCCACACCGTCGCCGTGACCGACGGGGAGCACCACCGGGTCTCCTGTGGTTCCCGTGGTCGAGGAGAGGGCACTGGCATCGGCCATGCGACGAAGGCCGCCCAACGGGTCACCATGCGCCGTTCGGTAGGCCCGCACCGTGTCCTTGTCGACGAAGGGGACGCGGGCTTGGAACTCGGCGAGCGAGGAGATGTCGGATGCCCGGAGTCCGACCGAACCCCACCGCTCCGAGAAGAGGGGGGAATGGCGCTCGACGTAGGCGAGGGACTCCAGGAGCCGATTCTCCTGGTAGGAGCGGAGATCGTCACGATCCATCGACTCGATGTTCTCGTCGAGCATGCGAGTCAGCGGCGCTACGTTGTCGGGCATTCAAGACCTCCGACGCGGCAAGTTAGACTTGTGGCAGTAGAGTGTCAAGTGACACTGAGATGCCAGACAGCTCGGACATCGACAACTGGAGCACGATGAAGGTCGACGCCTCGCCCATCTTCGCCACGGCAAGCAAGGGAGCCACCAGGCCTGACCGACGTGCCCAGAACCGGGACCGGACACGCCAGGCGCTGGCAGAAGCGGCGATCGAGCTGTTCGCCGCCCAGGGCTACGTGGCGACCACGGTCGAGCAGATCGCCAACCTGGCCGCAGTCTCACCCCGCACGTTCTTCCGCCATTTCGACTCCAAGGAGGATGTCCTTCTCCCGTTCGACGAACCCATGTCAGCGGCCGGCGCCATCAGAAGCCAACCGCCGTCCCTGAGCGATGTCGAAGCGCTTCGTGCCGCGCTCGTCGCGACGGCGCCCGCGAACGAACCAGCCGTGGCCAGGATCCGCATGTTGCGTGAGGCACTGTCGTCGTCCGCGGCCCTCCGTGGACGTAACTTCGATCAGCGAAATATCGGCGAACAGGCGATGGCGCGCGCACTGGCTGACCGGCGGCACCTGGACGAGCCGGATCCTGAAGCCAGGCTCGCCGCCGTCATCGGCTTCGCCGTCCTTCGAACCGCCATGGACCACTGGCTCGACCTTCCGGATCCGACACCGCTGGCGCCCTTGATCGAGGCCGAGTTCGATCGTGCGCGCCGCCTGATGACCCACGACGCCTGATGCTCCTCATTCCCGAGAGGGCCGGCCCCGCTCATCCACGAGCGAGCTCCCCCTTGCGGCGGCCCGGGTCAGGACGCCGCACGACGAGCATCGATACCAGCAGGCCGCATGGGCCCGAGGAGAACAGCGTCGTCGACGCTCGAGCCCGCGATCTGGTGACCGACGAGGCGGGCGGCGCGGCATGCCAATTCGATCAGGACATCCGGGCTCTGATCGCTCCGGATCGCGAGCTCATCGCAATCGAGTCAGAACCGTTCGAGCCTCGCCTGACCGAGCTGCTGGGTTCCTACGTCGGCCCGGGCTTCCGCGCCCGCATGTCCGGGATCCTTCCCGACCACGTCGCCGGCCAAACGCTCCTTCATGCCTTACTCGACGACCTCCCGGGTGCCACATTGGTCGCCGGCTACGCCGTCCAGCGGAGCCGGGGCCTCAGTGCACCATCCGACCAATCCGCAGCACGGGCGTACGAGCGTCATGTCCATGCCTCGGAGGACATGTGCGCAGGATGGGCCAGCGACGCCACCATCATGGTGACCTTCCGCAAGGAGGGGTTGTCGCCGGTCGCCATGGGCCCGGCCGCTCCCCTGCTCGAACGCGAAGGTGATGCTCTCTCCTGGCATCCCATGGCGGACCTCCCTTGCGGGGCGACTCGTCGGCGAAGGCGGCTGGACCTCATCCCACCGGGCGACACCCCCGACGCCTGGGAGTTCGACTCGCACTTTCGCGACAGCTATCGGGACGCGGAGGGAGCCGAGAGCGTCATCCACGAGTACGCGGTCGAGGGATCACTCGACCGGACGGCCGGTCACATCGATGAGCTCCGGACCGAAGCCCGCGTCCTCCCCTGGGTCGAGTGCCCGGCTGCGGTCGGAAGCTCCGCTCGAATGGTCGCGAAGCCCTTGGCACGGCTGCGGGTCGACGTCCGCAACGAGTTCGTGGGGACCTCCACGTGCACCCATCTCAATGACGCGTTCCGCTTCCTCTCCGATCTGATCCCCTTGCACGTCCTGGTGAGCTCGGAACGCCTCACGACGCGGTGAAGTCCAGAACGATGCGACCACGAACACCTCCCGCCTCGAGCCGACGGTGTGCCTCGGGCGCCTGATCAGCCGGAAGGACCGCAGCCACCCGTGCCGTGAGTATTCCCGCTTCTGCGAGATCCCGCAGGGCGGAGAGACGGGCAGTATCGGTGAGCGCACGCCTGACCCATATCGGAAAGATGGTGATGCCCCGCTCGCTCGGTCCTTCCCAACCGCGGACGACCGCAAGGCCACCTCCGTTGCGGATCGCGGGCAGCACGAGCGCATGGAGCAATGCACCGTCGATGACCCCGTCGACGCCGCCCGGCGCGCACTGGCGGAATCGCGTGGCGACGTCATCTCCGCGACGAACGACCTCGTCCGCGCCGAGCCCGGCGACGAGCTCGTCGTCCGCTGACGACGCATCGGCGATGACGACGAGTCCATCCGCCTTGGCCAGCTGCACCGCGTAACCGCCGAACGCGCCGGCGGCACCCGTTACCGCCACAGTCCCTCCTTGGGGAATCCCGAGGTCGTCAAGAGCGAGGCGGGCGGTCAGGGCGTTCATCAAAATGGTGGAGGCGGCCGCGAGGTCGACACCCGCCGGAGCACGGACGACCGAGGCCGCAGGGACGACGATGAGGTCGGCGTACGCCCCGCCGCTCGGTCCGTAGGGGAGGACCACCGCCATCACGGGATCGCCGACGTGCAATGAGGTCTCCACGCCCGGCCCGATCGTGTCAACGACACCTGCCGCATCCATCCCCGGCACATACGGCTTCGGACGACCTTCGAGCCGCGCTGCAGTGGCCCCGGCACGAAATCCTGTGTCCGTCGGGTTCACTGCCGCGGCATGGACATGGATGCGGATCTCCCCGGGACCCGCAACCGGCTCTGCGATGTCGAAGACCTGAAGGACCTCCGGACCTCCGAATTCCGTCAGGCCCACTGCTCTCATCGCGCTTCCTTTCAGGAAGTCCCACCCGCACGGCGACGCAACCGTACCCGATCGACGTTCAGAATAATGGTGCGAAGCTAGGTGACCGCAGACTACGAGCATCGGAGGTCGAGCCCACGTGGCAGCGACGGACGCACCGGAAGCACAATCCGACGACCGACACGGTCGCATCGCCGATTGGAAGACCGCGCTGGCATCCGCCAGGGCTCACATGAAGACGGACAGAATCACCGTGGCCGCGGGAAGTTTCGCCTTCCGCTGGTTTCTGGCCCTGTTTCCGATCATCATCGCGCTTCTCGCTATATCCGCCCTCGTCAATGTGCCTCGTCACGTCACGGTGGCGCTCATCAACGGAACGACGAAGGCGCTCCCGGAGGGTGCCGCGGATGTCTTCACGGGCGCAATCAATCATTCTCAGGGACACTCCCAAGGGGCCATCGTGGCGATCGTGATCGCGGGAGTGGTCGCCATATGGAGTGCGACCTCGGGCATGGTCCAGGTCGAGGAGGGCCTCGACATGGCGTATGGAGTCGGCCAAAATCGATCTGTCGCGTCGAAACGCCTGCGGGCACTTCCACTGCTGCTGGCGGCTGCGCTGCTCGGAGGTGGAGCATCGGCGCTGATCGTCTTCGGCCAATCGATCGGCCGAGAGATCGAGGACGCCCTTCCTTTTGGGGGGAGTGCATTCATCGTCGGGTGGACCTTTGTCCGCTGGATCGTTGCCCTGGCCTTGGTGGGTCTTCTGTTCTCCGTCCTCTACTACGCCGCACCGGATAAGCCTCGACCGCAATGGCAGTGGATCACCCCGGGCACCCTCGTCGGCACTGTGGTGTGGGCGGCGAGCTCCTTGGGCTTCTCCCTCTACACGACCGTCTCCGGGTCGTACGTCAAGACGTACGGAGCCTTCGCCGGGGTGGCGATCCTGATCATCTGGCTCTACTTGACCGGAATCGCCATCCTGCTCGGGGGCGAGATCAATGCGGCCTTCGAGCGCAACGCCTCGGCTCGATTGTCGGTATTCGCCGGAACCGGCGCGGGATAGCGCCCGCCGTCGTGTGGCCCGAGCGTTGCACCGGGCGCCGGCGGACGCGCCGCAATGCAGCCGCTCGCTATGCAGACGACTCGTCGCGCCCCACCAACTGCGTCGTCATCTCATGGAGGCCCTCCGCGGGGACCCCGGCTGTCAGTGCCCATGCGTGTGCCCCCCCATGACGCTCGTAGAGCAGGTCGAGGAATCGGGCCATGGTCGTCGCCTCGGCATGCACACGTCCAGGTGGGATCTCCGCCACGGATCTTCCCCAAACCGGATCGCGCCGCAAGCGGTCCAAGATCAGTTCCATACGAGTCGCCGTAATGGCGTAGTCGTCGACGATCACTGAGTGTTCCACGCCCAGTATGTCCAGTATCAGTGCGGCCAGGACCCCCGTCCGATCCTTGCCGGCGGCGCAGTGAAAGACCAGCGGACGGTTCCTCGGATCGGCCACCATGCCGAGCGCGTCGCGCAGCGCGCCGGCGCCCGACCTCGAGATACCACAGGTAGCGCTCGGCCGGGTCGTCGTCAGATGGCGCCGGGATGGCGACGGACTCTCCACCTTCCTCTTGGAGCACCGAGGCATGCAGGTAAGCCACCATCTCTTCGCCCAGAAGCCCACGGCCGGAGCGACCCAGTTCGGTCGCGGTGCGGAGGTCGATGACGCTCGCCAGTCCCACCTCGCGTAGAACCTCGAGATCAGCCTCGGTCAGCTCGTGCAGAGTGTCGCTGCGAAAGAGCTGCCCCCATCGGGTCATGCCGCCATCGGTCGTCGGATAGCCACCAAGGTCCCGGAAATTGCCGGCACCCACCAGGGGCAGGAGTCGCTCGCGTATGTCCATGAGGACATCATGCTCCCTCAGGCCCGCACATGGGGACAGGCCTGCTGCGCTCGGCGCGTCGTTCCCCGACAATTCACCGGCGCATTACGTGGATGTCACCGTCAGCGACCGCGAATCGGATCATTGGCTGCGGCGCCGGTCAGAACTCCCCACGCGGGATCGTCGGGTCGAGCAGCGGGCTCAGCTGGCTTGCGCTTCGTACAGGTCCCGCCATTCGTGCTTGGTTCGGATGGTCGTGTCGACATCACGCGCCAGTTCACGCAACGCACCCACGGTCGACGCCTCTCGGTCGATGTGCACAAATGGCTCGTAGCCGAAGAAGCGGCAGGTGTTCTGCCACGTGATTTTGTCCATCTCTTCGTCACTGCATCCGGCGGCCATCAACTCGGCATGCACGAACTCAGGAGCATTGGGGAAGATGGAGTCCGAGTGGGGGTAGTCGCACTCCCAGGCAATGATGTCGACACCAATGACATCGCGAATCCTCAGCGCTGCCGGATCCGTGACATAGCAGGCCAAGGAGTGCTCCCGAAAGATGTCGCTCGGAAGCTTGTCGCCGAAGTCGTGGCCCAGCCAGGTCTGGTTCAGGTAGTGGCGATCGCAGCGGTTCAAGTAGAACGGTATCCAGCCGATTCCCGCCTCGGACCAGGCCACCTTGAGGTCGGGGAATTCCTTGAAGGCAGGGCCCCAGAGGAGATCCTGTGCCGCCAAGGTCGAGACCTGGGTGGCCAGAATGATCAGGTTGTCGATTGGCGCGTCGGGTGGAGAGTTGATCGCTGAGAAGCCCTGGCCAATGTGGAGACACATGACCACCTGCTCCTCGGACGCCGCGGTGAAGAAAGGTGTCCAGTAGTCGAGGTTGTGATAGCTGGGGAGCCCCTGCATATGCGGCAGCTCGGGCATGGTCATCGCCCGACATCCCTTGGCGGCCACCCGACGGACTTCGTCGGCCAGGGCCTGCGGATCCCAGATGGGCGGAATGGCCAAAGGAATGAACCGCCCCGGGTAGGAGGCCGCCCACTCATCGATGTGCCAGTCGTTGTAGGCCCGGGTCATCACCAGCGCCAGTTCCTTGTCATTACTGCGTTGGAAGAAGCCGCCGCTGAATCCGACGAAGGACGGGAAGCACATGGATGCCAGGATCCCATTGCGGTTCATGTCCCGCACCCGCTCATGGATGTCGTAGGCGCCGGGCCGCATTTCCGAGTAGGTGGTGGGATCCATACCCCAATCCTCCTTGGGCCAGCCGACGACGGCGTTCAGGCTGCCCGAGCCACTTTCAATTCCTTCGAATTGCCAACGCTCGATCCCCTGTTCGTTCAGCACGCTGCGGGGTGCCCGGTCCCTCCACCGATCCGGCACGTGGGCGTCGAACATGTTGCGCGGCTCGATCACATGGTCGTCAATGCTTATGAGGATCATCTCGTTGTGGTCCACGGCCGTCCTTCCCTGTCAACCCTTCAAGTTCGCGTCGGGGGACCCATCATGTCGGACAGTGAGTGACCCCGGGGCGAGTTACCGGGACCAGTCTTCCACTAAACACGTTCTCTTACTCGGCCCTCTACGGCGCCATACGTGGACCGAGGCCCTTCCGGAGTTTCCCGGGTCGCGATGCACTCAGCTGGTCGCAACACCTCGCCACAGGTCAACCCCACCTTCGACGGCGTGCTGGTCGATTTCCGCGAGTTCCTCAGGGGAGAACTCGAGGTTGTCGAGCGAGGCAATGTTCTGTTCCAACTGGGCGACACTGCTCGCGCCGACGACGAGCGATGACACGCGGGGGTCTCGAAGTGCCCAGGCGAGGGCCATCTGCGCGAGTGACTGGCCGCGCCGCTGGGCAATCGCATGCAAGGCACGGATGCGAGCGAGGTTCTCGGGGCTGAGCATCTGGGGCGTGAGGGAACCGACTCTCGAGGCACGAGAACCCTCGGGGACGCCGTCGAGGTATCGATCAGTGAGGAGGCCCTGCGCCAACGGTGTGAAGCCGATGCATCCGACGCCCTCGGCCCCCAGAAGGTCGAGGAGGCTCTCTTCGATCCAGCGATTGAGCATCGAGTAGGAGGGCTGGTGGATGAGCAGCGGAGTGCCCAACTGACGGAGAATTGCGATGGCCTCTGCGGAGCGCTCGGCGGAGTACGACGAAATTCCGACGTAGAGGGCCTTTCCCTGCAAGACGGCGGAGTGCAACGCGCCGAGTGACTCTTCAAGTGGGGTGTCAGGGTCGAAGTGATGGTGGTAGTAGATATCGACGTAGTCGAGGCCGAGACGTTCAAGGCTCTGATCCAAGCTGGCCAGGAGATACTTGCGAGAGCCGAGGTCTCCGTATGGTCCGGGCCACATATCCCAACCTGCCTTCGTCGAGATGATCAGCTCATCTCGATAGCTCCGGAAGTCGGAATGCAGGATTCTCCCGAAATTGGACTCAGCACTCCCGTACGGGGGCCCGTAGTTGTTCGCCAAGTCGAAGTGCGTTATTCCGAGGTCGAAGGCCCGTCGCAGTAGGGCGCGCTGGGTCTCCAACGGCCGGCTGTCGCCAAAATTTTGCCAAAGGCCGAGCGAAAGGCTCGGCAAGAGCAGCCCACTCCGACCGCAGCGTCGGTATTTCATCGACTTGTAGCGGCCGTCGACCGGCACGTAGGGCGCCATCTCTCCTCCTCCCATCCTGTCGCTGTGCTTCGAGATCCAGAAGTCCGATAGGTCGCGCCAAAGACAATACCCGACGCGTCGATCGGGACCACCTGCGATCGATCTCGTCAGCGCCTCGATGTGCTGCGCGTTGGACGAGGAGTGTTGGCTGGGGTGATGAGCTCGGCAGAGTACGGGGCTGCGGCGGCGGCCTGCCACTGGGTCTCGAGAACGGGCCGGTCTGCAAAGTTCTTGTACATCTCAAAGCCATTTGCCGAGTTGGGTTGGAAGATCACGTTGAGGTCCCAGAAATCCCAGATGAACATCCCGGCGTACCAGGAGTATCCACCCCCTTCCACCGCTTGAATGACGGCCTGCAGCGCAGCGGCTTGTTCATAGGGAGCTTGGCCGGCGCTGTCATTCGTTCCGTTGTAGGCCGCACCGGGATGATTCTGGAAGCCGAACTCAGTGAAGATGATCTGCTTGTCGTCATTGGAGGCACTGAGCGCCGCCATATTGGCCACAGTGTTGTAGCGATCATGTGTTCCATCGATGAATGCCGCTTGGAGAGCTGCGACGTCAGTCGTTCCGGACGCAGGATCGGCGATCATCGTCGGGTAGAACTCCTGGCCTATGTAGTCGAGCTTCGCCCAAGACGTTGTCCCGTTCGCTGTTGAACTTCGGCGATGGCCACAGCGTGTTCAGGCTGCTGCCTGATCGTACTCGTCGGGTGTATCAACAGCTGATGTGATGGTGTTGGCAACTTCGCGGCGGAGGGCTTCGACCAGCTTGGGCATGCCTTTGTACCCGCGCACTCGTCGGAAGGAGCGTTCGGCTTCGAGCATGCCGGCGGCGATCCACCGTTTCTTCATAGAGCCGTCCTTCCACTTGGTCACCCGCCCGGTGGTGCGCTTGGCGATCGAGATCATCGACTCGATGCAATTCGTGGAGGTGAGCGTCTCGGCCAGTGTGCCGTTCACGCCGAGGCGTCGGACCGTGAACATGTCATCGAGCCCTTCGCGCAACGACGCGGCGGCATCGGGGTGGTCGGCCTCGAGCTCTTTGGCCAGGCTCTTGGCGGCCGCCAACCCTTTGGTCGCATTGGGTTGGGCGAAGATGAGGGCCAAGCGCTTGCTGATGGCTCCGGCCAGCTCCTTGGGCAGATGCCCTTCTACATTCCTGCGCTTGTGCAGAACGCACCTTTGTACCGCGGCGGCGTCGCCGAACACCTTTTTGATGCCCGCCGCCAGCGCCTTGGCGCCGTCGATGACGCACAGCACGCCGGAGCGGGTGTCGAGACCCCGGCTGACAAGGTCGGCCAACAGGGCGGTGACCACGGTCTTGTTCTCGGTGTCACCCAGCCACAGCCCGACCGGCACCTTGGTCCCGTCTGTCGTGATGACCAGGGACACCACGACACACGAGCCGGCGACATCGAGCCCGTCGATCATGAGCACGGCGACGTCGAGGTCCGAGAGGTCCCGCGCCATCAGCTCGCTCATCGCCTTGGTCGTCGCCGCCACGAAGCGACGGGAGACGGCCGACTTGGACATGGATTTGGACCGTGCCTCGAGCTCTTTTCCGACGGGCTCGGCCACGTCGATGTGGCGCCGGGTGGCCACCCCGGCCAACATGCGCTCGACGACGAGTGAGTTGAGCAGGTCGGCCGAGCTGAAGGCCTTCCAGGTGTCGAGTTCGATCTCGGTGCCGGCCGTGCTGCGGCCCCGAGGGCGTTCGGCGCTCACGCGTCGTCCGCCGAGCACGACCGAGCCCGGGGAGCTCCCGTGCCAGTTGCCAGAGCGTTCGGCCGCGCCGATCTTGGCGTGCTTCTTGCCGATCGCCTCGGTCAGCTCGGCCGCCATCATCTGGTGCATTACGACGAGGCCGGTCGCCGACGCGAACGCCAGCAGTCCGTCTTTGATCGCCCCGGCCACGTCGGCCAGGGCGACTGTCGCCTCGAGCGGCAGGTCAGCCAATCGGGCTGCCTCCTCCGCATCGGCGACGCTCACAACAGCTACCTTCTTCTTCACGGTGGTCCCTCTCTTGTTGGGTGTCTTGGTGGACGCCCGATTCCCTACCAGCTGGCAGGTCTCAGGCGGGGGACCACCGCCTCAGTTCAACAAACTTGGGGACAACGTCTCGCCCAAAGCTCCCTCGGCTCACCCTGGTATCCGGCATAGGTGAGTGGACCTGCATAGATGGATCGGATCCGTGGGATGATCCCCGAAGACTTCTCAGTCCAGTAGTGGGTGTACCCGCTCGTCCCGTCTTCAGGTGGAGGGTAGGGACCGTAGAGGAGCGTGTTGAGCTCGCAGCCGATACAGAGCATGTCGACGTCGTAGGCCTCAGCAATCGCTGCGTAGTGCGTGATGAAACTCGCATACGCCTCCATGAACGCAGCCATATCGGCGGTCCCAGGATCGAGACTGCCACGCCACTCCGATGGACTCTTGGGATGAAACGGGTCAATCATCGGTTTGAGCATGACCTTGAGACCCAAATGCTTGGCGTAGGTTATGGCCGCTTCGAGCTCATTGTCCCTGTAACTCTGATAGTGACCGACGCCGAACTCACCGCTGAGAGCATCGGTGCTCTCATACGGAACGGTCGAGAGAAGAGGGGTGTCGGATGGCCAGCCCACCTCGATCGCCTCCGACGATCTACTCAGCGGATCCGACCCGTCGAAATAGACCCAGAATGGATTGAAGACGACCCACGTCGCGTGCGTGATGTGGGCGACGTCGAGCAGGCCCTGTTGGGTGTGATCACCAGTGGACAGGCTTCCGGCACCTTGCCCGTAGAAATTCACACCTCGGATATAGGCGACGGGATCTTCCGCCTTGGCACTTGCCAAGTGACGGGTCAGGTCGCCGACAGCGAGCAGGCCGGCCGAAGCAGTCGCGATCTTCAGAAATTTGCGTCGTGACAGCACATTGCCATGATCCCGCCTCAAGGTGAACGCCGATCCATCGAGGATCGACACAACGGTGAAACATCGGCGGTAGGGCCGGCACCGTCACGGAACGTTCACCTTCTGTCCCCGTGATGTTCGTGGAAGGTCAGACCGACCGGAGATCGTCGAACAGGACGCTCCCCAGCCGCTTCCTCCAAGCTGGAGAAAGCTATCCGTTGCGCGATTGGTCGGTGTCGGCGCTCGGAGGTGTCCGAGGCACCGACGGGACCATCCTCCTCTGATTGGTCCCCCACCCTTCCCACGCCAATGGGAACTCCCTCTTTGTGATGATCATTCCCTGTGGGTCTTTCGCCTTACCGTTGATCAGCAGTTCACGCATGCGCTCCTCGGAGCACACGACGGTAAGTTGTTTGCCCTTTGCGACGCATCGGAGCATTGCGATCTCGCCGGGCTCGTCCACAATCTGGTCCACCGACTCGCGCGATATGCCATGACGGGACACTTCGGCAACAGGAATGATCTCGTAGTGGATGATGCGCACTCGGAGCCCGGGTGGCGAATCAGGCATTGCGATCCTTCGGGTAATTATCGGCGACCCCCGCACAGCAAACGTTAGTCGCGCAAGTCCCTACCATGCCAAGTGTCGCAGCTCGGCCGCGTCCATCCGGCTACGGACTTCAAAATATGAGGAGGGGACAGACGGGCTGCGCGACCACTTCGCGACATACTCGCGAAGACGAGTGGGCAATCATCAACGACGAGGCCCGAACACTCTCTTGCCGGCCCGCCAGGCGCCACGGCTGCCGTGGAGACCCACGAGCAGAGCCCCGCGTCGTTGCGAATGTCCTCGTCCGACCACGTCGGACACCTGTTCGAATGCCCTCCACCTTGCTGTCGTCATATAGTCGTCGACGTTCGTGGAGTCGGTACGACACGGAAGCGGTCTATCCGCCAGAGGGAGGTACGAATGACGCGGAACCCCCATGCCGGTGAGCCGATCGCCGATTCGGACTCGACGATCGAGGCTGCGCTCGAGGATTGCAGCATCCCTGCGCTTCTGTGCTCACTCGTCCATATGACCGGCGATCCCACCTGGATCCGTGGCGACATCCGACCTCGAGTTTCGATGTCACTCGACATCCAATGCGGGATGTCCGCTGAAGAGCGGGCTGAGATCCGTCGACGGGCTCTGCCGTCGATCGCCGCGTACCGGGACAACGGGTCGGTACCGCATGAGTTGAGCCGCGAGTTGCTCTTGGAAATGATGTCGTTCCTCGGCTGCAGACCGGTGGACGAGGGTCCGCTCGCTGACCTGTTCTTCGACGACCTGCAGTTCGAGGGGGGTGACACGGGGGCCATCGCATGGGGTGCCGAGATTTCCGATGAGGTGAAGGCAGCATCACCGGTGGTGGTCATCGGATGCGGATTAGCTGGGATCCTCGCTGGCATCCGTTTGAAGCAGGCCGATCTCCCGTTCATCATCATTGAGAAGAACCCCGGACCCGGTGGCACGTGGTGGGAGAACCGTTACCCGGGGGCTCGGGTCGACGTCGGGAGCCACCAGTACTGCTATTCCTTCGAGCCCGCCGATCATTGGAGTGAGTTCTACTGCCAGCAGCCGGAACTGCGCGACTACTTCACGGCCATCGTCGACAAATACGACCTGCGTCCGCACTGCAGATTCGATACCGCTGTCACCAGGCTTCGATGGGACGACGGGTGCTCTGATTGGAGCATCGACCTCAATGGGGCCGGCGGTCTCGAAGAGAACGTCCACGCCCGCTTCGTCTTCAGCGCTGTCGGCTCACTGAACCTCCCGAGACTCCCCGACATCCCGGGCATGGACACATTCAGGGGACCTTCGTTCCACTCGGCGCGCTGGCCGGACGATCTGCAGTTGATCGGCAAGCGATTCGCGCTTGTCGGTGCCGGTGCGAGCGGATTCCAGATTGGTCCGGCCATCGCCGAACAGGTAGAGCGGCTTACGATCTTCCAGCGCACCGCACAGTGGATCATCCCGAATCCGCTGTATCACGCACCGGTACCTCCGGGAGACAGGTGGGCCTTGCGCCACCTGCCCTTCTATGGGCGCTGGTATCGCTTCATCATGACGTTCGCCGGCATCGCTGCGGGCAATGACCCGTATCGGATTGAGCCCGGCTACGAAGACCCGACGAACCGCTCGGTCAATGCGATGCACGCCAAGCGGGCTGATGCCCTCCTGTCATGGATGACCTCCCTGCTCGCCGACAGGCCGGACCTCGTACCGAAGGTCGTGCCGGACTACCCGGCTCTCGGCAAACGAGTGTTGCAGGACGACGGGTCCTGGTTGCGATGCCTGCAGCAGGCGAATGTGGAACTTGTGCGCACCGCAATCGAACGGATCGTGCCTGAAGGTATCGTGACGGTCGACGGCAACCACTTTCCCTCCGATGTCATCTGCTACGCGACCGGCTTCCGCCACAACGAGTTCCTTGCCTCCATGGACCTCACGGGGCGCGGTGGCGTATCCCTCCGCGAGCAATGGGGCGACGAACCGACCGCCTACCTAGGTATCACAATTCCGAATTTCCCGAACCTGTTCTGCATCTATGGCCCCGGCACGAACCTGGCATCCGGCGCCAGCCTCTTCTACCACTCGGAATTCCAAGTCCACCACGCCATGGAACTCATCCGTACGACGCTCACATCGGGTGCGCAACGCTGCGAGGTGACCGCCGAGGCTCATGCTGCATACGTGGACCGCTACCGAGCGGAAATCGACCAGCTGGTCTGGTCGCATCCGTCGATCCAGCACAGCCACTACAAGAACCCTGCAGGCAAGGTCTTCACGCTCTCGCCCTGGCCCTTGGATCTCTACCGGGAATGGACACACGACATCAACCGGAGCGACTACGACTTCGTTTGACCCCTACGACCGACGTCAACGGGATGTCATGCAAGGGCTCCGCAATGAACTTCGATCACCCTTCCAGGCGGAGACGAGATGGCCGGCAAAAGCGCCTTCGACGAGGGCAGCGGCCCTGGCCCCGAACATCACCGCGCCTGCTTGCTCGGGCTCCACTTCAAGGAATCCACCGACGAGCTCGTTGACCGCAACATATTGATGTAATTCGTCCGCTTCGACGTGGACATCGTAGAACCGACGACCTTCGATCGGCACGCCGAGCGATGCGAGCCAGCGACTGTAACGGCCCATCGGGATCACAGAGTTCATCTCGAAGCTCGCCAGATGTCCGACCAATGCACCCCTGAGACGGCGGTGGAGGCCGAACATCGAAATGAGATTCGTCGTGGCCAATGTGACCGCAGGCAATCGGTCGACGTACGCGCCATACGTCGAGTCCAGACCCAGGGCCGACATCGCATCCGCAAAGAGGGTCGAGTGCATCTGTCGGGTCACCCCTCCCCCGTACTCGTCGGACTGGATCAACGCCATCGCTGCCTTCGCCCGGCCAGAAAGCCGAGGTATCCCCCACGTGTGGGGATCGGCCTCCTTCAGTTGATATCCGGATCGGTGGACTGCAATCTCCTTCGCATGGAAGCGATTTCCATGCTCGAGGAGCCATTCCGACAGCGAAAACGTTCCCCCTTGTGCCAGATCCCAGAGCGCATCCGGCACATCGAGAGCGCTGACATTCCAATGATCTGGGAGCGCCATCCGCAACTGCCGCTCGAATGCGTCCTCCAACACACGTCGGAATGCGACGAGCGAAGGCTCCCACTCCCAGTCCTCACTGACAGAGGCCAAGCCCTGGTAGTGCAGTTCGTAGCAGCAATAGAGCGCCAACTGCACATCCTCATCCAGGAGGACCTCTTCGCCGAGCGTGGGTGTGGCCAGCTGATGAGGGACCTGTCGGAGAGAATCGAGAAGTCCCGCGCTGAGTGGACCCCGAGCGTTCGGCAATGTGGGCGTCACGGGAGTGCAACACTCCGATTCCCCGAGATACGCAGAGATGTCAAGAGATGCTCATCCCACTGGAAGCATCTCGTTCGGCGAACAACGCTCGACCTCCGTTCGATCAATCCCGGATTCATTCCCACCCTTTCGGAGATGGACCTTCCCTCTGCGGTCGGACCGCATTCCGCCGGCGGTCATTGGGCTACCGAGTCGTACCCTGAAGTGCTCCAACGAAACATGAGACCAGGGAAAGGAGCGACAAGTCAGTCGTGCACCCCCCCGTGCCCATTCGCAATGCCAGCCGGACGGCAATGGGACGGGTGGGCCTGATTGGCGAACACCTCGCCTGGGTAGACCAGGCCAGGAGCGAGGACTCGCTTCATGAAATGGAGAGTGCGATGAACGACGACCAGCTGCATGAACTGCTTCTTCAGGCGCTAGAAACCGAGCAGGGCGGAGTTCACGTGTACGAAACAGCCCTCCGCTGCGCCAAGAACGATGACTTGCGCGAAGAGTGGCAGAAGTATCTCGAGCAGACGACCCATCATGTCCAGATCGTCGAAGGTGTCGTACAGACGTTCGGACTGAATCCGGCTATGGAAACATCGGGTCGCTCGGTTGTCCGTCACATCGGCTCCTCCCTCGTCGAAGCCATGGAGATGGCGCTATCTGACGGGCCTCCGGAGGCGGCCGAGTTGGTCGCGGCCGAGTGTGTGACGCTCGCCGAGACCAAGGACCACCTCAACTGGGAGCTCCTCGGCGAAGCGGCTCGACGGCTGAAGGGTGCCGAAGGAAAAGCGTTGCGAGCGGCGTTCAAAGAAGTGGAGGACCAGGAGGACGAACACCTCTATCACACGACAGGTTGGAGTCGGGAGCTGTGGATCGAATCCCTCGGCATGCCGTCCGTCTTGCCGCCGCCGGAGGAGCAGAAAGATGTGAAGACGGCCATAGGAGCGGCGCGGGCGAAGCAGGTTCGTTCAGATATGACGTGAGAACGGCCTGCCCTGTGTGCGCGTACCCGGAATTCGGCAGCTCGCTACGAGACCGGCGCCGGAATAGCCGCGGCTCGAGCTCGCAGAGACGCCAACCACGTCTGGTATCCACCATCGAGATTGCGCACGTCGAAGCCGAGCTCGTGCAGTAACGCCGTGGCGGTATGTCCCCGCTGGCCTACTTCGCAATAGACAACGACCGGGCCCCCGCCCAACGCTTCAAGGTTGTCGCGCAGCGTGTCGATCGGCACGTTCGTCGATCCCTCGATTGCTCCACGTTCATGTTCTTCCGCCGTGCGGACGTCGATGACGGACCAACCCTCTTCGACAAGTCCGGCGAGTTCGTCAGGAGCGACAACATTGCAATCGCCGCTCAAGATGTTCTCTGCCATGTAGCCGAGCAGATTGACCGGGTCCTTCGCCGACGAGAACGGTGGCGCGTAGGAAAGTTCGAGATCGGCCAGGTGATCGGCCTTCATGCCGTTGGCCATCGCAGTCGCGATCACGTCGATCCGCTTGTCGACACCGTTGCGCCCGACGATTTGTGCGCCCAGAATCGTTCCGTCCTGCGGTTCAAATATCAGTTTCGCGGCCATCCGGGTTGCGCCCGGATAATAGGTTGCGTGATCGAAGGGGTGAGAATGGATGGCCCGATACGAGCGGCCCGCCGCCCGGAGCCGGCGCTCGTTCCAGCCGACCGTCGCCGCGACCACGTCGAAGACCTTCACGATCGCCGTCCCGAGGGAAGCAACGGGGTGCGATGCTCGACCGGCGATGTGATCTGCCACCCGACGACCCTGGCGATTGGCCACGTTCGCCAACGCGATGAGCGAGGTCGCATGCGAGATCGCATCCGGCTTCTCGACGGCATCTCCAACCGCATAGACATCGGGATCGTTCGTCTGGTTCGCCTGGTTGACGACGATCCCCCCACTCGGGCCCAAATCCAGGCGGGCCAGCTCTGCCAACCGAACATCGGGCCGGACCCCGATGGCGCCGACAACGAGATCCGCGGGGAGGATCCGGCCGTCGGCCAGCGTGACCGTCGTGTCTTGCACCGAGGCGAGTGCAGCGCCGGTCTCGACATGGATACCATGGGCGATCAGCTCGTCACACACCAAAATTGCCAGCTCAGGGTCGAGAGGTGGAAGTACCTGAGGAGTCGCCTCGACGATGGTGACGTCGATGCCTTGTGCCACGAGATTCTCCGCCATCTCCAGACCGATAAAGCCGGCCCCGATGACGACTGCTGAGGTCGGATCCACCTCGACGTCGGAAGCGAGGCGCGCCGCGTCTTCGACGGTGCGAAGGGTCCGCACCCTTTCGTAACCGGGGATACCGAGGCGCACGGGGGCCGCACCCATGCTGAGTACAAGCTTGTCGTAGGGCACCGTTCGCTCCCGGCCGGTGACGGTGGAGCGCGTCGAAACAGAGTGGGCGACCCGGTCGATCGCAATCACCTCCTCGTTGACCCTGACGTCGAGCCGGAACCGGTCGAAGAGCTGCTCGGGCGTCTGCAGGGTGAGATCGTCCTCCTCTTCGATCAGGCCACCGACGAAGTAGGGCAAGCCGCAATTGGCGAAAGAGACATGGCCCGAGCGTTCGATCACGGTGATTCCCACTCCGGCGTCGAGCCGGCGCAGTCGAGTTGCCGTGGACATGCCGCCTGCGACCCCACCCACGATGACAACGCGTGTGATGCGGCCCGCAGGTGCGCCACTCATCGGAACAGCCAGGACAGTGCCACTTCAGGTGGCTGACGGATGCATTGCAATCCCGACGACGGGGGCGTTGAGGTGGTGACCGGCCATTGAACCCAGGAAGGGGGCGTCGCCGAAGGCGAACACACCTCCGTCCGCGGCAACAAGCCAGGATCCGCCACCGTCAGGTGTGGCGGTCATCCCGACAACAGGGGCGTTGAGGTGGTGACCGGCCATTGAACCCAGGAAGGGGGCATCGCCGAAGGCGAACACACCTCCGTCCGCGGCAACAAGCCAGTATCCGCCACCGTCAGGTGTGGCGGTCATCCCGACAACAGGGGCGTTGAGCGGCAAACGAGACATATCCCCGTAGAACACCGCTGCTCCAAATGGGTGAACACCGCCATTGGCGCCGACCAACCAGTATCCGACGATCGACGGGTTCGTGGAGATACCGACCATGGGCGTGACGTTCATGGCCCCGGCTTCTGAGCCAAAGAACGTTGCGCTGCCATAGGTGAACACACCTCCGTCCGCAGCGACCAACAAGAGGCCGGTGCCATGGCCGGTGGTAGCTGCGCCGACCACCTGTCGATTGAGTCCGGCCAGTGGAGCCGGATTCGGCAGAAGCTGGGCATCCCCGAAACCGCTGGCCATGGCAGAGGTGCCACCTTCAAATGTCTCCGAGCTGACGAGCCAATAGCCATTGCCACTGTCCGTCGTTGCCAGGCCCTTACATGACGACGGGTTGGACTCGACTGGCGAGAGGCAGATATCAGGTCCCTTGGTCATCGGATTGCCGAAGAAGGGCGCGCCGAACGAGAAGATGCCGCCATCCCCGGCGACCAGCCAGTACCCAGGCGGAACTCCGGTGGTGGCCCCGGCCGACTCTTCTGTCACGATCAAGAACAGGCCGGATACAAGGAAGAGGCCGAGCGATGCTCTGAGCGCGGTTCCCCACCCGGACTTCAGGAGTCTCATGGGCCCATTCTTCGCCAGCCTGTTCAAAAGCATTAGGGCCGAAAGTCCTCCCTGCACAAATCACAAATCCTCACGCACCGTCGAGACACTTTAGATCTCGCGGTGGAACAGCTCCTGTGATCGAGCAGATCATTCGCATCACCTTGTGCCCGGGATCTGCAGTGGGGTTGAACATGCATGGACAGCCTCCTGGGATAACGGTCATCCCGTGCTGGCGACCAAACTCCGCGGCCTCTGGTGACACGCTCCCGACCCCGAATGCGCGGTGCATCCACACGCGATCGATGCCAAGTTCGACGCACTCTTGCACCGTCTTCTCCGCGGTCTCCGGTCTTGTGCCGATCACAACCCAGTCCACACCGTCAGGAATGGATCTCAGATCGCGGTAGCACGTGTCGCCCTCCACTTCTTCGGCGTTGGGATTGACCGCGAACACATCAAAGCCCCGGTCACGAAGACGCTTGTAGACGACGTTGCTGCCGTGATCTTTGGGACTTCTCGACACTCCTGTCACTGCAACCCTCTTGTGGGTCAGGAACTCTCGGGCCGTATCTTTCATCGTGCTCATGGATTCTGCCTTTCCACTCTGTCTCGGTAACTTGTTCAGTCCGACTCTCAGCCACCACGGAGCTGGGACACGGTCGAACCCTGACGAACAGCGAGCAACGCGATTGCGGCTCCAACGACCCCGAAAATGATCTCGAGAGGTTGAAATCCAATCCACACCAACTCTGTCATCTCAAAGGCGATCAGACCCAGTCCGGCGAAGATGGAGAGTTCGCGCGAACGATGTAAGTGTCGACGCTGCCATTCCGCAGTGAGCAAGAATCCCCCGCCGACCAAGACGGCGAGTAGCACCCCGGGCACACGCCAGTTCGCAAACGGGCTTCCGGAAAGTGCCGAGAGCTTGGCCTGTAACAATGCACCGTCCGGTCTCGTCGCAAGCAGCACCCCGCCGGCAAGCGCGGTGACACCAGTGAAGTACTGCAAGGTCAGAAGCGCACGGTCCCGGGCATCCGTGTGCCTCACGGCGCGACTCGGCTCATGATCGGTGAGCCGCTCATCTGTCGCGTACCCACCGTTACTCCGGCGTCCCAGCCCGGGGCCCTCCCATGGTTCGGAGGATGGCCAGCGACCTGCACCAGGCCGATACGGGTCAGCACCCAGGCCACCACCGAGTTGGCGTTCCACATCTCACCCGCACCAAGCTCATCGCGGCCCCAGACCGCCGTGGGAACGGATGGCACCATAGCGAGCGCTCGATCGACCAGGCCCGCGTCGGATGTGAGATGAACCGGACTACCGACCGCGCTGGCGAGGTCAGGAATCGTTCCTCCGCTCCATCGCCGAATCTCATAGCGGAAAACCCGGAGGCGGCCGGCAGGCCTGCAGCCCACTGCGCCTTCGGCAACGACTCCCCGTTCGATCCGCCCCCGACTGTCGGGGATCGGGGTCATTTCGATGACGACCGACGCGTCCTCGACAACCGCGACGAGCGCGGAGTGATACAGCTCCTGCGGAGTTCGGTGCTGCATGAACGCCGATAGACGCTCGTACGCCCTCCCGCTTGCACGTACCACATGGGCCCCAGCTCCCAAAGGGATCCAGTAGAGATCAAGTGCCGCAGCGCCATTGGCAGAGATTCGGTGCTCGCCCACCAACGGTGCACACAGGGGACGCGTCATAGGGCCCATTGTCAGGCACCCCGTCGCAGAAGAGTAGGGACCTTCGTCCTGAGCCTTGGGTTGGTCGAAGCTCGCCCGGGATGGCGGGGCGGTCTCAGTCCTTCGCCGGTCGATCCAAGAAACGTTGCCAGCGGACGAACGGGAGGAAGCAGACGCCTACCAGCAGAACGACCTGGAGGGCAATTGACCAGGGTGACCCGAATACCCGACCCAAGACGTTGCCCAGCTGCTTGTCGGCCAGTGTGGCCAAGCTCACATAGATCGAGTAGCTCACAAGGCGGCCGAGAAAAAAGGCCCAGGTGAGCAACCCCAGGGGGAGGTCGAGGAGACCGGCGGCGAGGAAGAGTTGGGCCGAGGGCAGCGGCGAGACCACGAAGACTCCGAAGAGCGCGATGGCCCCCACGCGCTTACCCTCGATGAGTGCTTGGGCGCCCTCCAGGTTCTCTCGGAGTCGCCCCGGCAGGCGGCCCTTGAAATGCCTGGCCAGCCGAGCCAAGAGATATCGGCCAGCCATGGCGGCGAACGCGCCCAGCACCACGAGAGCCACCGGGTTGAGGTGCCAGTGAAGCCGAGTGAACACAAGCACGGCCCACGTTGGAGGCCCGAACGCCGGGAGCAGGTTGATCCCGAAGACAACGGCAACGAGGACCAAGTACTGCACGGCCCGACCCTACGGCACCGATTGAAGTCTCGCCTCAACTGATCGAGCGCCCGTACGAGCGGACGTGGCGCAAATGCCATTCCGCACCGATGTGTCTGGCAATGGACCTTCGGCCCTATGCCTCGTCGGTCATGTGGTCGAGACTCCCTCGTGGAGGATCGACATGGAGTCTCGACTCAGAACAAGCCTTGGCGCCGACGTGTATCTCGAATCCGGGAGCCTTGTTTCCGACGACGAAGCGTCCGAGTCAGGATCTGCATCAGCGAAACAGGCAGTACGAGTTCGGAACTTGACGAAGTCCTACGCAGGGCAGCCGGCCGTGAGAGGCGTCGATCTGAATATCGATCGCGGCGAGATTTTCGCCCTGTTGGGGCCCAACGGAGCCGGAAAGACAACCATCGTGGAGATCCTGGAGGGTTACAGGACTCGGGACGGGGGGGACGTAGCGGTTCTGGGTATCGACCCTGGCCGTGAACGCGAACTCTTGAAGAGTCGGGTTGGAATCGTGCTGCAGTCGACAGGGGTGGAGCGCTACCTGACGGTCCTCGAATCCGTCACCATGTACAGCGCCTTCTATCCCCATCCTCGGAGCGTGGACGAAGTCGTTGAGCTCGTTGGCTTGACGAAGAAGCGCAACGAGAGGGTCATCAGCCTTTCGGGTGGTCAGCAGCGCCGGTTGGATGTTGCCATCGCGCTTGTGGGTGATCCGGAATTGCTCTTCCTCGACGAGCCGACGACAGGCTTTGACCCTTCCGCTCGCCACGAGGCCTGGGACGTCATTGCCAGTCTGGCTTCGTTGGGGAAGACGGTGGTCCTCACGACGCACTACATGGACGAGGCCCAGTACCTCGCCGATCGAGTAGCAGTCATCGTCGATGGTCGTATCATCGCCGAAGGTCCGCCTGCCACGCTTGGCGAGCGCGATCGGGCAACGGCATCCATTCGCTACCGCGCCCCCATCGGTGTGCCCCCACCATCAGGACTGGAAGGCTCACTCCTTGCCGATGGCTTCGTCGAATTGCGTGCGGACAACATCGTCACCGCACTCAACCGACTGACGAGCTGGGCGATTGAGAGCAATGTGGACTTGGATGGACTCGAGGTGACGAGACCCTCTTTGGAGGATGTCTACCTATCGCTGACGAACTCAACCACACGCGACTCTTCGGGTATCGGTCGACGGACCAGAAAGTCTTGAGATAGCCATGCGAACGCTTACCCTGACTGCCTCCCAAATCCGCTATGTGAACAAGGCGTTTTGGCGAAATCCATCCTCCGCCTTCTTCACCTTCGCCTTCCCGCTCATGTTTCTGGTCATCTTCACGTCGCTTCTCGGGCACTACACACTTCACATCGGATCACACGTGATCAAGTCCTCCACGTATTACGTCGCTGCGATGGCGTGCTTCGCGGTAATCACGTCCTGCTATATGAATATGGCCATTGCCATCACGTTTCAGCGTGAAGCCGGCGTCCTCAAACGGATTAACGGCTCGCCCCTCCCAAGTCGGTCTTTCCTCGGCGCTCGTATATGCCACGCCATGATGATGTCCCTCTTGCTGGTTGCCATCACAGCCGCCTTTGGTCGGGCTCTCTACGGCGCTGATGTGCCAACCGGCATGACCTTGGTGCGCTTTCTCATCGTGCTTGCGGTCGGCGCGGCCACCTTTTGCGCACTCGGCCTGGCAATCACCTCGGTAATTCCCAATGCCGATGCATCCGGGCCGATCGTGAACGCGAGCATCCTGCCACTCCTCTTCCTTTCCGGGATATTCATCGCATTCGATTCCACTACCCCGGACTGGGTGCTGTGGGTAGCCCGCCTGTTTCCCGTCAGACATTTCGCGCTTGGCATGCAATCAGGATTCCTCGGCACCCCGTTCGATTGGGCCGACGTACTCATCGTTGGCGCCTGGGGACTGGTCGGCCTCCTGGTCGCGGTACGTTTCTTCAGCTGGGAACCAAGAACTGGATAACGTCCGCTCCCGTTGTCGAGCCGCCGGATACGTCGTGGCCGATCCGCTACTGGCCCACCACGCGAGCGCTCAGAACTTACTTTCCGCTTCGCGTGCATGAACGGCTTCCGCGTGCGCCCAGATAAGCGGCGAACGGATCCGGCGCAAGAGCCCGACTGAAGTAATACCCCTGTGCGACCTGACAGCCCAATCGGCGCAGTGTTGCAAGCTGCGCTTGCGTCTCCACTCCTTCGGCAATCGTGTCGAGACCCAAAGCTTCGGCGATAGAGATGATCGAACGCACGAGAGCAACCGCTTGATCGTCCTCGTCCAATGCCTCTACGAATGACTGATCGATCTTGACAATGTCGATGGGAAAAGAGCGCAGATACGCGAGCGATGAATATCCCGTGCCGAAATCATCGATGGCCAGACGGACGCCAAGGAGCTTCAGTTCATCGAGCTGTTCACGGATCCTGGACGAATTGACCATAAGCGTCCTCTCCGTGATCTCGAGGACAAGTGCCCCGGCCGGCAACCCCGACGCCGCCAATGCCTCGCGAACGTGGTGACAGAGATTCCCGTCGAGCAGTTGATGGGGTGAGACATTGACCGAGACGGTCAGCTGACGGCCAATGTCGACCGGCTGCCGCTCACTTCCCTGCCGGCATGCCTCCTCGAGTACCTACTTGCCGAGGGGGACGATCCGTCCGGTGTCCTCGGCAATGTTGATGAACTCGGCGGGGAGCAACAGACCCTGAGTTGGATGACGCCATCGGACGAGTGCCTCCATTCCCACCGTCTGGCCCGTGCCGATATGGACGGTCGGCTGCCAGTGAAGCCTGAATTCGTTGTTGTCAATGCCGTCGTAGAGCTCTATCCCGAGCCGGACTCGATTCGCAATATGGTCTTGCAACCGCGGCTCGAAGAATTCCAGGCGGTTCTTCCCATTTGATTTCGCTTCGTACATAGCGATATCGGCATTGCGGATCGCGTCCGCGGCCGCCATCGTCGAGGTGAGCTCCACGATTCCTTCACTCGCGGTCAGAATGACTCTGCCAAAGGACAGATCGAACGGCTCGCTGGCCGCAAGAAGTAGTCGCTCTCCGAGGGACGCTGCGATGGCCGCGTTGGCACCCTTGATCAGAACGGCGAATTCATCACCTCCCAGTCGGGCGGCCACATCGAGTGAGCGCACGGCACCCAGAATGCGCTCCGCAAAGGCGGTGAGTACCTCGTCGCCAATCGGGTGGCCAAATGTGTCGTTCACGCTCTTGAACCCATCGATATCCAACAGGAACAGGAAAGAACCGCCACCCGTTTCGTCTGCTTCATTCAGGGCCCGATGGACTTCGCGAAAAAACCGATCCGGCTCATGAGCCCGGTGAGCGCGTCGTTGTTTGCTTGGGTAGCCAGCTGCGAGTTCTGCTTCCGATTGCGTGCGCTTCGATCAGCCATGACCTCCCCGATGAGGAGCCAGATCACCACAGCGATAGGCAGACGTACATTGATCGCCGGCGTCACATGGATTGCGCACAGCAGATAGATGGGAATCGCGATCGGGACAGCGAGAATGGGAGCTACCCGCGATTGCGTGATTCCGATATAGAGAAAGGAAATGGTCAGGAACCCGACGTAGCTGGCTGCCAGATCTCTCTGGAGATGCGCGGTGGAAATCAGACTCAAGGCCAAGATTCCAGGAAACACCATGAGCAGCGAGGCGGGCAGTCGAGCCCACGGGAGCCAAAGGAGTGACATGGCGATGGCGGTGGCGAAGAGCTCGATCCCCAGCGTGGCGAGAATGCTGCCTCCCTCGGAAGGGAGAAGCCAGAATGTGCAAACCACGACGAGTGGAAGGGATCCCACCAACCCGGCTCCCAGCAGTGCGTCGCGACGACCTGCTCTGCCGTGGTCCATGCTTGACCCAAACAACGTCGGCAGTTTCTTGGTCTTCTCTGGCGGCGTTGACTGAGACATCAAGTGGTACGTGTCCGTTCTTCAGCGAAGACAAACCTTCGAATTGCTCGTACCTGCGGTGCCAGGCACCGCCTTCGGGTGCAACAGTCCAAAACGCCCGACTCGCAACCGCACAGCCACCATCGTGCAACTTGCCAAACGACCGATCCGGCTGCCAATGGACTGCCCGACGAGATCGACCTGGCATCGGACTCATCGACGAATCTCCGGGCTCCGAAGACGCATTCGCACGGAAGCGGTTCATGATGGTCGACGAGCGATGTCTGGACGGTCCAAAGACCTAAAGATCCTTTCCACCCCCAATCGAACGATCCGCAATTTGCGAGGCCCACAGGATTGGATATGTGCCTCCGCCGGGGGCGCGTCCGATGAGAATTGGATGGCATTGCCGGAAGAGAGACGATGGGCGTAGTTTCAGCAACTGTGAAACCTCCGCCATTCGACTACAGCGCACCGACGACGTTGGACGAGGCGTTGGCCCTGCTGCAGGAGCACGGCGAGGATGCGAGGCCCCTCGCCGGAGGACAGAGCCTCATTCCGCTGCTGTCCCTCAGGCTGGCCCGACCTTCGCATCTGGTCGACCTGGCTGGGATCAGCGAGCTGGGATCCATCGTCGTCGAGGACGGCCATTTGGTCATAGGCGCCATGGTGAGGGAACGCTCGGCGGAGCGCCATGACGATGTCCACCGCCTCGCCCCGCTCCTGGCCGAAGCGCTGCCCCTCATCGGCCACCCCGCCATCCGGAGTCGGGGCACGATCGGGGGCAGTCTGGCCCACGCCGACCCCGCCGCCGAATTGCCGGCGGTGGCGCTCCTGCTTGACGCCGAGCTGGTGGCCCAGAGCCGCGACCAGGGCATACGCGACAATCAAGGCAGCTGACTTCTTTTCCGGCTATCTTCACGACCGCCCTCGAGCCCGACGAGATCCTGACGGCTGTCCGGATACAGGGCTCCGCCACCGGGCACCGGCAGCGCCATCGAGGAAGTCGCCCGTCGGCACGGCGACTTCGCCATGGTCGGCGCGGCGGCGATGGTTCGCCTCGAGAACGGGAAGATCGCCGACGTTCGCGTCGCCTTGACGGGCGTCAGCGGCGTTCCGCGTGCGCGCCACCGAGGCAGAGACGATCCTGGGTGGTGCCGAGCCCACCGAGGAGGCCTTCGCCGACGGCGGCCGAGGAGGCGGCAAGAGCCCTGTCGCCCCCGGCGGATCTCCACGGCTCCTCGGCATATCGCCGCCACCTCGCCGCTGTGCTCATGAGGCGGACACTCAAGCTTGCCGCACAGCGCGCGAAGGAGGCGGCATGAGCACCTTCGAGGTCGAACTCACTGTCAACGGGACACCACGCGCAGGGCTCGGTCGAGCCCCGCCGCACCCTGGCCGACTTCTTGCGGGAGGATCTCGGGCTCACCGGCACCCACCTGGGCTGCGAGCACGGTGTCTGCGGCGCTTGCACGGTCCTGGTCGACGGCGAACCGGCCCGGTCCTGCCTCATGCTCGCCGTTCAGGCACGGGGGGCCGACGTCCTCACCGTCGAGGGCCTCGCGAACAACGGCGTGATGAACCCCCTGCAACAAGCGATGTGGGAGTCGCACGGCTTTCAGTGCGGCTTTTGCACGCCCGGATTCCTCATGCAGATCTCGGCCCTGTTGGCCGAGAACCCGAACCCGGCCGAGGCGGAGATCCGCGAAGCACTGTCCGGCAACCTCTGCCGCTGCACCGGATACGAGAGCATCGTCAACGGGGTGCTGCGAGCGGCCGGCCACGACGGCTCGCCCTCCGGGCCACAGCACTAGCCGAACAGGAGCGACAACGTGCAGAACATCGCCGAGCGGTTCACCGGAGCGAGCGTCAAGCGCTCGGAGGATCCCCGTATCCTGACCGGGGCGGGTCGCTACGTCGACGACGTCCGCCTTCCTGGCATGCTCCATGCCACCTTCGTGCGCAGCCCGTTTGCCCACGCCCGCATCACGAGCATCGACGTCACCGAAGCCCGAAAGGCGCCCGGGGTGATCGCGGTGCTGACCGGCGAGGACCTGGAAGCTGCTCACTGTCCGTGGACCGGGCTCCGCCGGAATGTTCGCGGGCAACCTGCCGATGCCGTCCTTCAGCCTCTTGGCCACCGACAAGGTCCGCCTGGTCGGAGACCCCGTCGTGCTGGTCGTGGCCGAGAGCCGCTACATCGCCGAGGACGCAGGCGAGCTAGTGGAAGTGGACTACGAGGAACTACCGGCGGTGATCACCCAGGACCAGGCCCTCGACCCCTCAGGCCCGCCCATCTTCGAGGACCTGGGTGGCAACGTGCTCAGCCGCTCCCCAGCGGCCACCTTCGGCGATGTGGAGGGTGCGTTCGCCCGGGCCGACCGGATCGTGCGGGCCGAGCTGCGCCAGCACCGCCACCAGAACGTGCCGATGGAGTGTCGTGGAGTCGTGTGCAACTTCGACACCGATTCGGAAGAGCTCACCGTCTACTCAGCCACCCAGGGGGTTCATATCGCCCGCATGGGCTTCGCCACGCAGCTCGACATGCCGCTGGAGAAAGTGAGGGTCCTGGCCGGGGACATCGGCGGCTCGTTCGGGCTCAAGCTGGGCGCGGCGCGAGAGGACATCGCCTGCGCCGCCGCCTCGCGCCAGCTCGGCCGTCCGGTCCGGTGGATCGAGGACCGGATCGAGAATCTGACCGCGTCCGGTCAGGCCCGGGACGAGAGCTTCGAGGTCGAGGCGGCGATCTCGGATCAAGGTGACATCCTCGGCCTGCGGGTGAAGATGATCATCGACACAGGTGCCTACCCCGGCATGGGGGGAATGCTGCCCGAGATGGTGAAGTCGATGATCCCAGGCCCGTACAAAGTCGGTGCGCTGTCGTTCGAGTCCACCGCGGTCATCACCAACAAGGCCAGTTACATCGCCTACCGAGGCCCGTGGGCCTCCGAGACGTGGGTGCGGGAGCGGATCATCGACCTGGTCGCGAAGGAGCTCGCGATGGAGCCTCTCGAAGTGCGCCTCCGCAACGTGGTCACGCGTGGTGAGCCTCCCCTCGAGACGGTAACCGGCCGCAGCCTGGTCGGAATCACATCCAAAGAATCGCTCGAGCGCATCGCCGCACTCGTGGATGTCGAGGCGTTCCGCCGCAGACAAGCCGAAGCTCGGGCTCAGGGACGGTACCTCGGGCTGGGCCTCGCGACGTATATCGAGGCGGCCCCGGGTCCCCGGACACCTGAGGGCGGGGGCGGGATCCTGGGCCCGGAGAAGATGCGGCTCCGACTCGAGGAGGACGGCACCGTGACCGTCTTCACCTCGCAGATGCCACACGGCCAGAGCCATCAGACCACCCTGGCCCAGATTGCAGCCGACGAGTTCGGGGTACCATTCGACCAGGTTCGAGTCGTCGTCGGCGATACCGACCTTGTGCCGATGGGATTCGGAACGGGTGGCAGCCGGTCGGCGACGATGGCCGGCGGCGCGTCGTTGCACGGCGCCCGGGCGCTGCGGACGAAGGTGTTCGAGTTGGCCGCTCACCTCTTTGAGACGAGCCCTGAGGACATGGAACTTACTGCCGGTGCCGTATCGGTCCGCGGGGTACCGGCGCGGGCTCTCCCTCTGGGGGAAATCGCCCAGGCCGCTCACCAGCCGGGGCGTGTACCGCCCGAGTTCGCGGGCGACCTCGAGGTCACCACCGAATACGACGGCGGCGAAGGGGGCTGGGCCGGTGGCACCCACGCCGCCATCGTCGAGGTGGATGTGGAGACCGGGCAGGTGCGGATCGACCGCTATCTGGTGGCGGAGGACTGCGGCGTCCTCATCAACCCGGCGATCGTCGAAGGACAGGTGAGAGGTGGCGTGGCCCAGGGCATCGGCGCTGTCCTGCTCGAGCGCTCGGCGTACGATCCCGACAGCGGTCAGTTCCTCTCGAGCACGTTCATGGACTACCTCCTCCCGACGGCGTGCGAGATCCCCCGGATTGAGATCGACCACCTCGAAACCGTTCCGCTCGACGCAGACGTCAACTTCCGGGGGGTGGGCGAAGGAGGAATGATCATCGCCCCGCCCACCCTGTGCAACGCGATCGAGGACGCCCTCTCGCCCATGGGCGTCCGGGTGACCGAGCAGCACCTCCCGCCGTGCCGCGTCCTGGAGCTCATCGGAGCCATCGCCACCGATCTGTGAAGAGCGCGCTGTGGCGTCACTCGCGCCCCAGGGCTCCGGGGACGTCGACGGCTCGGCCGGTTCAGTCCTTTAGTTCGATCAGGATCTCGTAATAACGCTGATTGCCGACGTTTCGGGCTGTCTCGGTACCTCCGGAGCGTTGGTAATAGACCTTGCCGGGTTGGACGTCCGCCTCGATGTAATTCTCCGAGCCGACCCCCTCCGGTGGAACGCCGGCGATCCGATCCCCCTCGACGATAACCAGGATGTAGTCCTGATCGTGCCTGTGGAGATCGGACTCCTGGCCAGGCTGGAGGTCCATCTCCCACAGCTTGACCCGATCGTTCTCGAAGAGCAGAGCGGTACCGACATCGCCGAGTTGACCCGTGTGATCAGACATGGGATTTATTCCTCCTCCTTTGTGACTCTGGCCGACTCTTCCGGTGAGCCGACGTCAGCCAGAAGGGACAAGCCATCGAGGGTGCGGATTGCCACGCCCAACTCGGCCAAGATAGCCGCACTCGTGACAATACGGCCGGTCAGAATGGCCGCATCGGCGCAGGCGAGTGCAAGAGCCGCCTCTGCCATCTGTTCGACGGGCTCGAGCAGATTCGGACGTTGGGTTACCCGACCCATGAGCTCGTCGAAACCCGCCGTCCGCACGCCGGCAACCGGCAGGAGCGCGTTGACCGCTATGCCGTCGGAGTAGAGCTCCGACGCAAGTCCGGTCGTGAACCGCTCGAGGGCAGCTTTCGTCGCCCCGTAGTGCCAGCCAATCTTGAAGAGGGGTGCGACACCGTCGTAGGGGGGCTCACCCGCGTGAGCCGCGACGACGCTGGAGACATTGACGATCCACCCTCTTCGACGTTCCCGCATGCCGGGAATCACGGCCTTCGCCAACTCGACCGGTGCCAGATAGTTGATGCTCATCAACTGCCGGAGGCGATCGGAGGTGAGCTCCTCAATCGGTCGATAGATGGCGATGCCGGCGTTATTGACCATGACGTCTACCTGCCCCAGCGAACGCTCCACTTCGGGGACGATCTTCGCCACCGAATGCGCGTCCAAGAGATCTGCGACGACAGGGATCCCCCGGCCTCCCACCTTCTCGATCTGCTCGAGTGTCCTTTCGAGTGAAGCGGCTTCTGCCGATCCGTCAGACTTCAAGGTACGGGCAACAACCGCGACGGTTGCTCCCTCGGCCGCCAAGCGGATGGCAATACCTGCACCAATGCCACGACTGGCTCCGGTCACCACGGCGACACGTCCGTCGAGCGCATTCACGATCCGCAAACCTTGCCATATTCAGGCGCTCAGCCACCGGCCCGGTCTGCGACAAGCTCGTTCTGCATCTGTCCGAACCTACGGGTCCAGGCCACCCGACGGAATGTTCTTCCCTCCTGCGCCGCACGACCGCACGGCGTGCGGCCGATGCCCAAACCGATTGTCGAAGGACGTCCCGTGTGCGAACCTTTGTGGCGATGGGCGGTCGAGGACAGTCGTCGACGTAGGCACGCCGGGTGCGAGATCGTTTGCGGCACCTCGCTGGCTTGGCGCTCGGGTCCTCCTTCCTTGCCATTGGCGGTCTCGTCTTGGTGCCCGGGTCCGGGGCGGCCTCCGCAGCTGTGCCGGCGGTCGCGTCGCCCACGACGCCAGCCCATGCCGCCGCGAGCACCACGGCCTCTCTCGCATTCTCCTCGACAAACCCGGTATTGCTCCAGACTTCCAACAACACTTGGCGCACCAACGTGGTCGTCACCATTTCGTCCAGCTGCCCATCCACTCTCTCGTTCTGGTTGGTGCTCCCTTCGACGGCCACGGTGCCGGCACACTCGGTGGTCACAGTCCGTCACCCTTGCACTTCCTCGAATTGGCAGGTGCTTCCCGAGTCCCTCACCTTTGGCGCGTTGCCGGGGTCACCCGCCACGGCGACGCTGGTCGTGAGCCAGTTCGATCGCACGACTCCCACCGCGGGAGGTGTGGCGACAACCCAACTCACGCTGCAGCGGCTCCTCCCCAGCGTGGACGGACTTCCGTTTGGTTGGGTCGTCGTTGCGGCAGGAGCATTCGCCCTGCTCTTCTTGATTCTGGCGCTCGCCTCCGAGGCAGGGCGAAACGACGGGCGACGCCTGGTTCTCTCGGCGCCCGTCTACGCATCCGCGTCCTGGACCTTCAAGGACAGTTGGGCGACGAACATCACCGCGGTGGGGGCGCTGGTGGGCACCTTCATCGCGGCGTCGTCGAGTGTCACCACCCTGTTCCCCGGTGTCCCCCTCTACCGGTTCTCTATCGCCATAGCGACCTGCGGCGCCATTGTGGTCGTGGTGCCCCTCCTTGTCCCTGTGTGCAGCGCCGCAACGCCGACTCATCCGAAAGTAAAGCCCACGGATGGGGAAGTCGTCGTCGCGTCCATCAGCGCGGTGCTCGTCGGCGCAACGCTCACGATGTTCGCGGTCGGAGCCGAGCTCGCCCTCTTCGGCATGCTCATCGACGTCTCGACGGCAACCGTGGGATGGTCCGTGGCGTTCCTGATCCTCCTGGCGGTCGCGGCGCTGGTGGTCCTCGCCTACGCGCTGCTGACAACCGAAAGGCTCAAGGTCGCGTCGGCCGATCTCGTGAAATTGCCGACAGAGCGCCCCTGGGCACGCATGCAGGTGGCCTCGGCCCTGGCTCGCTCGGTGGACACCTCGCTCACCCTGTAGCGGCGGTTGCGAAATTCCCCGGCATGATCAAGCACGGGGATGCTGGGGCGCGATTGTCGGACCCGCTGTGTCGCGCCAGCCCGCCCCTCCCATCACGTCCGGCATGATGGTGCGGTGCGGTGGCGCGTTTCTGCCCTAGCCGGGCTGTTGCTGGTCGGCGCGGTCGCATTGACCGCGGGCGCCGGCGCGCTGAGCGCCACCCCGGTCATCCGTGCGGTGGCCGGACTGCAGTCTCCGGGAAGCTTGAGCTCGCCCAGCGGGATCGCCCTGGACGATGCCGGTGACCTCTTCGTGGCCGATACCGGTCATTGCCGCGTGGTGCTCGTGCCCGATCACACCGGCGAGATGTACGGGCTGCACGTGAAGAGCAGGCGCGCCTACACGCTGGCCGGCAGCCACTGCGGGGCACCGCAAGGGCTCGGGTTTCCAACCGGCGTCGCGGTGGACCGCCACGGTGACGTCTTCATCGCCGTAGCCACCGATGACCGTGTCGTGATGGTGCCGCCCGGGGGCCGGGCCGGTCCGCACGCTCCGGTTGCGGTGGCCGGTACCGGGGCACCCGGCTACAGCGGCAATGGGCTGCCGGCCACCGAGAGCGCGCTCAACGAGCCGACCGGGGTGGCGGTCGACGCTGCGGGTGACCTCGTGATCGCCGATACCGCCAACTGCCGGGTCCGCATGGTCCCCGCCCACTCGGGCATGCACGGCGACCAGCAGATGGTGGCCGGGCATCTCTACAACCTCGTCGGCACCGGGATCTGCGGCTCCGCCATCGGCTCCCCGGCGCTGGCGTCGCAGATCTGGAACCCGGTGGCCGTGGCGGTCGATCAGTCCGGTGACCTCTATGTCGGAGGCAACGGCGACCAGACGGTCGTTGAGGTACCCGTGCGCACCGGCACCTACTACGGGACGTCCATCGAGGCGGGAGATGCCCAGGTCATCGTCGGCCTGGTCGGCGACGGCACTACCCCCTATCTCGCCGACGGCCTGCCGGCCACCGGCATTGTCTCGGAGTTGAACGACATCGAGGGACTGGCCGTGGGCCCGAGCGGCGCCCTGTTCATCACCGACGGCGACATGCACTGCATCAGGGTTGTGCCGAATGTCACCACCGACCTCTTCGGCCGTGTCATGGACGGCGGCGACATGTACACCCTGGCCGGCGCCCTCCCGATCAAGAACTCGCTCGGCCTGGGCGACGGGACAAAGTGGATCATCACCAGAATGTCGATCCCTTACGGCATCGTGGTGACCGCCTCGGGGGCCGTCGTCTTCAGCGACAAAGGCACCAACCAGGTACGAGAAACCGGGTGACTCCCATCGATCGGCGTACTTTCCTCGTCAATGGCACGCTCACCTCCGGAGCCGTGGTGGTCGCCGGCGCGCTCGGCACCCGGGATGCGACGGCCTCACCCCGGCCACTCCCCGTCGACGCGGCGGCGTTCGCGGCCGCCACCTCGCCGTCGGCGTCGCTAAAGGTGAAGAGCCTTACGGTGAACGGGTTGACCGACCCGATCGGCGTCGATCCTGATGACTGCAACTTCGCGTGGCTGCTCGACTCGCCGGGACGCGGAGCGCGCCAGGTGTCGTACCGCATCAAGGTGCACCGGACGGACCCGCTGCGCGCCGGGCAGGTATGGGACAGCGGCACCGTGACGTCGCGGCGGCAGGCCTTCGTCCGCTATGTCGGCCCGCAGCTCTCGGCCGGTGCCACCTACCGCTGGACCGTCGCAGTGCAGGACACCGCCGGCCACTGGAGCCGACCGCCTGCGAGCGCGCGCTTCGGCACCACGTTGCGCCACGAGGATTGGACCGCGGACTGGCTCCACCCCTCGGCCGCCTCGCAGCAGCCCGACCAGATCACCTATCTCCGCTCAGTGTGCACCCCTCCTGCGGGCACCGTCGCGCGGGCCACGGCATACGTAGCCGCCGCCCACACCTATCGCCTCTTCGTGGAGGGGCAGCAGATCGACTTCGGTCCCGGCTTCTGCTTCCCCGACGAGCAGTACTTCCGCACCGTCGATGTGACCGCCCATCTGCGGCCCGGCAGGCCCAACTGCGTGGGTGTGCTCCAGCGTTGGTACGGCGGCGGTAAGGGCCGGCCGGTGGCAGCACCCGGGCTCCTCTTCCAACTCGATGTCCACTACGCGGACGGGCGTAGGTTCACCCATGGGACGGACGGCTCGTGGAAGGAGCACCCGGCCGAGTGGCTTCCCTCACCCCTGCGCAATACCGAGGGGTACGACTTCGTCGAATGGGTGGACGGGCGCGCCCACCCGCAGGGCTGGGCCACCACGAGTTTCGACGACGTGGGATGGACACCCGCCACGGTGCGCGGACCGGTGGGCTCCGCTCCCTTCACCAACCTCTTCGCCCAGCGCACCAACGTGGAAGAGCACGTGGTCGGGCCGGTCAGCCGGCGCGAGCTGTCCAACGGATCGCTGGTCTTCGACTTCGGGGCCATCTATCCCGCCCGGATTCGCGTGCACTTCACCGAGGAGGAGGAGGGCCGGACCATTCCTCTGCACGTCGGGTACCTGCTCGACCCCGACGGGGCGGTGTCCACCACCCACGGGACCCAGACCACCAACCTCTCGTTCTCCTACATCACCCGCTCCGGTCCCCAAGTCTTCGAGGCCCTGACCTACTTGGGGTTCAGGTACTTACAGATCGACAGCCCCGGCCAGCCGATCGGCGCCGACCAGGTGGAGGCCATCGCCAGCCATACGGCCATGCCGGGCGTGCCGACGGCGACGTTCGCCACCGGCAATCGCATGCTCAACGGGGTCTGGAAGCTCAACTCCCGCTCCAGCTTCTACTGCTGCCAGGAGCACTTCATCGACACACCGACACGTGAGAAGGGCCAGTTCGTTTGGGATGCCGCCAATGTGTCCGAGGTCATCATGGGTACCTACGGCGATCAGAATCTGAGCTGGCAGGGCCTGCGAGATGTGGCTCGCGGGCAGGCTCGATACTGGCCCGACGGGCAGGCCAACGAGGCGTACCCCAACGGCAACGGTGCCCACAGCTACCCCACCTTCACCGAGCGCTACCCCGAATGGCTCTGGCGCTACTACGTGGCCACGGGGGACATCGATACCGTCGTGCTCCTCTATCGGAGCATGCAGAAGGTGGCCGACTTCCTGTGGAGCGGACGAGTAGCGGCGACCGGGCTGCTGACCGGGTTCGGCGATCAGAGCAACGGCGATCCCGTCTACGGTTTCGACCTCGGCGTCTCAGCCGACACACCCAGCAATGTGCTGGGCGTGAACGCCTTCAAGCGGATCGCCCAGGTGGCGGAGTTGGCCGGTGATCCCGCGGGGTCGATGGTGCAACTGGCCCGGGCGGCTCAGCTGACCAATGCCATCAACGCCCGCCTCACCCGTCCTGACGGGATCTATATCGACGGGCTCGAGCCCGACGGGAGCCAAAGCACCTCCGCCTCACAAGAGTCCAATGCGCTGGCCTTGGCCTATCAGGTCGTCCCACCCGAGCACGTGCTGGAGGTCGGGGACTATGTGTCCAGGCTCGGCGTCAATCTTGGGCCCAACCACGGTCTCGAGCTCCTGCGCGGACTGGCCAACGCGGGGCTCCACGGCGAGATGGTGCGTCTTCTCACCGACACGTCGATCCCGGGATGGGCCCGCATCGTGGAAGCGGGGGGCACCTTCTGCTGGGAGGAGTGGATGCCGAGCGATCTCATCGGCGACTCCCTCTCCCATGGCTGGGGATCCTCGGCCCAGGTCGCCATGCAGGAGTCGTTGCTCGGCATCACGCTGCAAGAGCCCGATCGCGACGGCGTGGTGCAGGTCCTGATCAGCCCGCCGGCCAGCGGCCTCCCTGCTGCCCGCGGCTCGGCGCACACCATCGCTGGCCCCGTCGCCGTGTCGTGGCAGCGGCGCACGAGCGGCCTTATCCTTTCGGCTGCCATCCCGCCCAACGCCACCGCCCGCGTGTCACTGCCGGCGGCCGGGGCGGCGCAGGTGCGTGAGGGCGGCGTGCCCGTCGACCGCGCGTCGGGTGTGTCCGTTGTCCAGGTTGGCGGTGGGCGCGTGGAAGTGGCTGTCGACAGCGGCTCCTACCGTTTCGAGGTGTCGGGCGCCTGATGCCCGACGAGGCTCGCAGGGAGGCCATCTGTGCTCCGCTCTCACTGGGTCCTTCCGGCAAGTTGGGACGCTCGCTCGCTCAGTCGCTCGTGGTCGATGTGGGACCCAACGAGCCGACGCAGCGACCTGAGCACAGGCTGCTCTGACCTCATCGAGAAGCCCAACCATAGGGTCAAGCCTGCCACGGCCGGACGATGCGACCCCTCCACGACAGGGAGGGCGAACCCCCGCGCAGGGCGTAATGGGCAACACCAGTTTCGCTACACTCCCCGGCGAGATCTGGACACACCTTACGAAACCGGAGATCCGGGGAGGCCGAGATGAGGATCAGTCGACGCGACCTCTTGGCCGGAGGCCTGGGGATCGTCGGTGCAGGGGTCCTCGGTGCGTGTGGAAGCCCGGGCACCGGAAAGTCGCCGTCGGCCACCGTGCACCCCGGAAGCGATCTCGGATCTGTTGAGCACGTGGTGTTCCTCATGCAGGAGAACCGGTCGTTCGATCACTACTTCGGGTCCTATCCGGGAGTGCGCGGCTTCGATGACCGCTCCGACGGGGCGATGGCCCGATTCGCACAGCCGTGGCCAGACGGAACCGGTGGCGCCACCAAGCTCCTACCCTTCAACCTGGCGTCAGCCACGGCACAGATCTGCTCGGGGAACTCCGACACGCCGATCCACGACTGGGCTCCCCAGCATGAGAGCTGGGACAACGGCACGAACACGCAATTCGTCGCCACCCACTCGCAAGCTCGCTACGACGGCGCAGCGCAGGGTCCGCTGGTCATGGGGTACTTCACACGCCAACAGCTCGGCTACTACTACGCCCTCGCCGATGCCTTCACCATCTGCGACGCTTACCACTGCTCGGTCATCGGCCCCACGATGCCCAACCGGCTCTACTCGTACTCCGCCTTCTTGGACCCCACCGGAAAGCACGGCGGTCCAGTACTCGAGACTCCGGGATTCTCCACTGCGAAGGACGCTGTCGGCTCGGTCAGCTGGGACACCATGCCCGAGGTGCTCTCCGATAAGGGGGTCTCGTGGAAGGTCTACCAGTCGCCGGGGACCTCGGTGGGTCCGATCATCGATGAAGCGCTTGCCACAGGGTTCAATGCGTTCCTCTACTTCAAACAGTACCTGGCGAACCCGTCGTCCGCCCTGTACCGCAACGCCTTCCTGCCCTCGTGGCCGGACGAATTCACTGCCGATGTCAAGGCAGGAACGCTGCCCAGCGTGTCGTGGCTGCTACCCCCTCTCGCCTACTCGGAGCACCCGAACAGCTCACCGGCCGCCGGCCAGTGGTTCACCAGCCAGGTACTCCGCACGCTGACGTCCAACCCCGAGATCTGGTCGAAGACGGTGGTCTTCCTCGTGTACGACGAAAACGGTGGCTTCTTCGACCACGTCGTTCCTCCCACACCGCCTCCGGGAACCCCGGGGGAGGAGATCACCACCACTGCGGCTCGGGTCGAGGGGGACGGGGTGGCCGGACCCATCGGACTCGGCTTCCGGGTCCCCATGATCGTCGTGTCGCCGTGGAGTCGGGGTGGCTATGTGAATTCGGAGACGTTCGATCACACATCCCTGCTGCGCTTCCTCGAGGCGCGCTTCGACGTGACTGTGCCGAATCTCACGTCCTGGCGTCGGAGCGTGGTCGGGGACCTGACGTCCACGCTCGGCTTCTCCTCGCCGAACGACGGCACACCCAAACTGCCGGCGACGTCGCTCGACCTCGGAACGGGATGCCCGACCATGGCGGATCCGGCCCCCTTTCTCGCTCCGGCCGAAGCCGTGAACGTGCCGGCCTCCCAGCAGATTCCCACCCAAGAACCCGGTAAGCCGCGGAGACGGTGACCCATCGGCGGCAGTGCCCCCCCCCGAGGTGGAGCTGCGCAGTTGCGCGGCGGGAGCCCCGGGGCGTTGAAACCACTTAGCCTCGGCGTGGAGCTGTACTGCGGTGACCGGGTCACCGACATGCTCCCGTAGGTACGAGGCGACGGGGCCGGACCGGGGCAGAGCCGTGAGGCCCAACAGTCTGTTCTGAGGTCCAAGGACCGAAGCGGCCTCGCGAAGCGCATCCCGAGAGCGGACCGGCTCGGGCGTAGACCACATCGCGCTCCTAGTATCTACCTCGTGAGTCCCCTCCACGCCTACAGGGAGACATCTTGGGTGAGAAATTTCGGCATCGCCATCGTGTGCCTGGGAGCGCTCGCAATCGCGGGATTTATTGGATCGGTGGTCGGTCCTCACTTCAAGGCCGCATCGACCTCCAGCACGACGACCACTTCCTTACACCCAGCATCAACCACCACGTCGACCGTCGTTCACTCGAGTGTGAAGGTTCTCGTGACAAACGGCACGCAGGAACCCAACGCCGGTGCCCATTTCACCCAACAACTCCAGCAACAGGGATGGAGCGTCTCTGTTCCAAAGAACGCCACGTCGGCGGCCTCGGCGACCACGGTCTATTACGCCCCGTCGAAGCAACCGGCGGCAGCGCTTGTCGCTTCCGAGCTCGGGGTGCCAATCACGGCGGTCAAACCTCTGACCGCGGCCACACCGGTCGCGAGCGTCACCGGGCTTGACGTCGTCGTGGTCATCGGACCTGACCTTGCCGGTAACGGGTTCCCGGCCACCACAGTTCCGACCACCTGAGCGCCCTCGTTCGTTCGAACATCTTGCACCGAGCACCGTCCGGCCACCTACGGAGGTATGACAACGTCCGCCCTCAGGTGATGGATCGCTCGACGTACGAGTCCAGGGCTAACGCAGCGACGCGGCCAGAGCCACCATCGGCGCCCCATTGAGGTCGCCGCCCGTGGAACCGGCGAACCCGGCGTCGCCGAAGGTGAAGATCCCTCCGTCGGACGCCACCAGCCAGTAGCCGGAACCGTCGGGGGTCGGCGCCATTCCCCTCACCGGTTTGTCCAACCGGATGTTGCCGGTCGAGCCATAGAACGGAGCGTCGCCGAAGGTGAAGATCCCTCCGTCGGACGCCACCAGCCAGTAGCCACCGCTGTCCGGGCTCGACGCCATCCCCACGATCGGTTCGTTGAGCCGGATGGCGCCGGTCGAGCCGAAGAACGGGGCGTCGAAGGAGAAGATCCCACCGTCAGCGGCGACCAGCCAGTAACCGCCGCTGGCCGCATCGGCCGCCATACCCACGATCGGCCGATTGAGGGGCACGCCACCCATCGAGCCGTCATAGGGGGCGTCGCCGAAACTGAAGACACCACCGTCGGAAGCCACCAGCCAGTAGCCACCCCCGTCGGGGGTGGCAGCCATACCCACGATCGATCTATTGAGCGGCGTACCTTCCATACCGCCGAAGTTCTGGGCATCCCCGTAGGCATTGACCGCGCCATCGGCCGCGACGGTCCAGTAGCCACCCCCGTCGGGAGTGGAGGCGGCGCCGACCACCGGCGCGAGGGGGCGAGCGGGCGTCGAACCGTCCGACGGTGCGTTGAAGTCGTGGACATCGCCGTTGGCACCGAAGACCCAGTAGCTCGATTCGGTGTGGTCCTGTTGCAATGGGTCAAAGTGTGGAACGCCATGTTGAAAAGTGACCGACGCGGTGTACATGGCTCGATACCCCCCGGCGCCGTAGCCGACCGTCCCCTCCCACGCGGAGAAGCCCATCTCCAATCCGGTGGGCCCGAAATACAAGGACGGGCCGCCGGGACCAGACATCCCGCCGCCGCTGACGATCACCGGATTGTTGACGCTGTCGGCGCACGGGCCGAGAGGCGACGTGCAGGTGGCGTAGCCGATGGCGTAGTTCGCGCTGTTGTAGTCGTTCGCGCTGTAGAACAGATAGAAGGTGCCGTCCTCTTCGACCATGGCCGGCCCCTCGATGTTGCCCGCCTGCCAGGACTGGTCATCGGTCAACAACTGGCTGGGCGTCCCGGTGATCGTGAAGTTCGGACTGAGCGTCGTCGCCCACAACGACGTGGGCTCGCCGACAATATTGGCGTTGAGCTTCCAGATCAGGTAGTCCTGGCCCGTGCTTGGATCAGCGAAGATGTAGGGGTCGATGTCGCCTCCGCCCGCAGGGTCGCAGATCACCGGACCGCTGTCGGCGTCAATGAACGGGCCGGTGGGTGAAGCGGAGTCGGCCTCCCCGATGCACTCGGTTCCCGTTGCCGCATCCAACGCGGCGTAGAACATCACGTACCGGCCGGCTGCATCCCTGGCTACGGTCGGCGCCCAGGTCGCCCCGAAGCTGGCCCAGCTGGGTAGCGCGGGCATCGCCACCCCAAGCGAGGGTGACCATTGGACCCCGTTGGTGGATGTGACGTACGGGACATCGAGGTACACCACCTGGGTGGAGTAGGCGTAGTAGGCGCCGTTGACATGCAAGACGGCCGGATCGGGAAAATCCCGGTTGAGTGCCGGCTGCCACGTCGCGGCAGAGGCGGGATCGGCTCCGGTGAGAACGAAGAGCGCCGGCACGATCACAATGACCATGAGCAACGCTCGATGCACCGTTCTGCGGCCGCGCGCTGTCCTCGCTCTTCCCCTCTCTGCGGCGCCTCGAGACCGAAGTGAAGTCGTCATCGTCGCTTCCGAACTCGCTCGGGCCGTGGGTCTTTCAGCGAGCCGTTCCCACGACATCATCCACCGCAACGCCGGCCTCCCGAGCGATGCATAGCATTCTTCCTATGGGAATGTAGGAATCTAAGCAGAGATGACTCCCCGACGCGGGGATACCCGTTCTGCCATCATCGTGCGATCGACCAACCCGACCTGGATCCACGATGTCCTCCCTTGGACGTCCAAATACTCCGAGTGAGCTGAGCCGATGTGCACAAGCACCATATGAAGAGGAGAACAACGCCGGCTCAAACACGACGCAACGGATTCCCCACGCTCGGCCTCGTGGGTCGAAGGAACCTACTTGTCGATACCGAATCGGTGGAGGCCGAAAAGGCCGATGGCGTTGCCGCGTAGGAGGGCGTAGGTCTCGGCGTCGTCCAGGCCGGCGGCGGCGCAGAGTGCAGTTGCCACTTTCTCGGTGTGCGGGAATGTGCCGTCCGCGTGGGGGTAGTCGACCTCGAAACAGATGTTCGACATGCCGATGCGGTGACGCTGGTCCAGGCCGGGAGCGTCATCAAAGATGCAGCCGAATACCTGCCGACGCACGTACCAAGACGGAGGTTCGGCCAGTTGGATCCCGTTCGTACCGAAGGAGTTATCCGTCCTCTCATTCCACAGAACGTCGGCGCGTTCGATCAGATAGGGCATCCAGCCGACCTGGCCCTCGGCGTAGGCGACGTGCAAGTCGGGGAAGCGAGACAACGTTCCGGAAAAGACGAAATCGAGCACGGAATGCATGGTGTTCTGGAAAGCCAGGGTCGAGCTGACGATGAATGGGGCATCGGGCGTCGTTTGCGGCATTCGCGACGATGAGCCGATATGCGCGCAGAGAACCGACTCGGTGGACACACAAGCCTGGAAAAGCGGGTCCCAACTCCCGGTGTACAGCGACGGGAGACCCAATGCATACGGATTCTCCGGAAAGGTCACCGCAAAGCTGCCCTTCTCCGCACATCGCTCAAGCTCGCTCACAGCGAGGTCGACGTCCCATAGCGGAAGGATCGTGAGCGGGATCAAGCGCCCTCGACCCTCACCTGCGCACCACTCGTCGATGATCCAGTCGTTGTAGGCCCTGACGCACAGCAGTGCGAGTTCCTTGTCCTCCCGCTCGGCGAAGGTCTGTCCACAGAATCGCGGGAGGGTGTTCGGGAAGCAGACGGAGGCTTCCACATGGTTGTCGTCCATGTCGGCGAGCCGTGCGTGTTGTTGCCATGCGCCAGGGCGCATCTCATCGAACGTCACAGTGCCCCAGCGCAGCTCGCCGAGACCGACGGCAGCGGACATGCGGGCGACCGGCTTGATCAGACCGTCGTAGTGCCAGATGTCGGCCCACTCTCCGTCGCCCGACGGCTGCCACGCGCCGCCTTCGCCGCCCACTATGCCGCCCCGCTCTCGCACGATGCGGGGCCCACGCTCCCGGTAGCGTCCCGGCAGCCGACTCGACCACAGATCGGGGGGCTCAACCACGTGGTCGTCCACGGAGATGATCTTCGGGATCCGCCCACCCGTACGCACAGCGGCGGCATCGCCACTCATCGCGTGAGCCACCGTGACGGTGTCCCGACCGGAGCGCAGCACCCGCCCGGGCAGGGCTCCCGTCGGCACACCGCCGTGCACTATCTCGGCTCCGTTCACGAACACACTCTCGATTCCGATGGCATCGGAAACCAAGCGGGTGCCGCCGCCGGGGAGGTCCTGAGCCAATGAGGGTGCGGCCGCGTCCACGGTAATCGGGATCGAAGAGAACAAGGTCGGCGTGCGCGCCCTCGGCGATCACACCACGGTCCTGCAAGCCGAACAGGCGGGCCGGGGCATCAGTCATAAGGGCGACGGCGCGCTCGAGGGAGACGAGCTTCCTTCCCCGCAGCACATCGGCGAGGAACCTGGTCGGTGTACGGAGCGCCGAGAGAGCGGTCGATGTGCGCACCGGCATCGGAGCCACCCAGGAGCACGTCAGGGTGCTCCCAGACCCGGCGACGCAGATCCCAGTCGTCGTCGGTGTCGTTCGTCGGCTGGGGCCACAGAACGGTCCGGAGCCGGTCTCGGACGACGATGTCGGCCACGCACCGGAACGGATCCTGATTGAGCGAGCGCGCGATCTCGTCCACGCGCTTGCCGGTGAAACGTGCGTTGTCCGGATGGAAGGTGTCGCCGATGACGTAGTTCTCGAACTTGGCCAGACGCGTGAACGAAAGTTGCGAGGCGGTGGCGCTCGCCAGCATGGTGGAGCGAACGGCTGGATCCGAGAGGCGGCGCATCCGCTCGTCCACCCCGGCATCGAGCACGTCACCCCAACCCGGGATGAGCCACAGGGCACAGAAGCTGTCGAAGCTCATCGTCATCGGGACGAGAACCGGCATGGTGAGGGCGACGATGCGCGCGCCTACGGCCCGGGCTCGGGCCGATGCTTCCAGCTGGTGCGCAGGACGGTCGGGATCGGCGGCCTCGATTCCCAAGACGTTCCAGTTCAGCGGACGCTGCGCCGCTGCGCTCAGCGATACCAACAGATCCATGTCGGCATCGCTGAATCGACGAAGGCAGCCTTCGATGATCGCCTCCAATGTGGTGCCCGCGTGTTGCCGCACGACATCGCACAACGCCAATTGCTCGGTCCGTTCAGCGACACGACTCGGCACCGGACCGCCATCTCCGTCGTCATGGGTCGGCGACGCGCTGGTCGAAAGGCCCAGGCCGCCTGCGCTGAGGGACTGGTGCAGGAGGTCAGCCATGGCAGCCACTTCGGTCTCTGTAGCGGCGCGTTGGTTGGCATCGTCAGCCATGACGAAACGCCGCAGTGCGCAGTGACCGACCAGGAAGCCGGCATTGATGCCGATCGAGTCTTCGAAGCTCGCCAGGAACTCGCCGAAGCTCTGCCAACTCCAGGGCAAGCCTGTCTCGAGCGAGGCCAGCGACATGCCCTCGACCTTGGCCATCATGCGCCTGGTGTAGCCGACGTCGCGATCAAGCAGGGGTGCGAGGGAAAAGCCGCAGTTACCGCCGATCACGCTGGTAACGCCGTGCGTGCTCGACGGCATGGCGTATGGATCCCAGAACAGCTGTGCGTCGTAGTGGGTGTGCGGGTCAACGAAACCCGGGCAGACGACGAGATCGCTGGCGTCGATGGTACGCGCCGCCGGCTCGTCCACTGATCCGACAGCCACGATCCGCCCATCTCGCACGCCGACATCGCCGTCATAGGGAGGCGATCCGGTGCCGTCGACGATGTGCGCGTTCGCCACCTTCAGAGTCAGCACCGGTCAGTATTTTACCATCTGTCCGACTTGGCGTCCCGGGTCGGACGATATCGCACTATGGCATGATCGCTGCGGGTTCAAGCTCCGATGCCACGGTTTTCGCAAGGGGCTTCGGCTGCTCAGGCCTTCGGCAACGTGGCGCCTTTTGGGCCTACACACTCCTCCCCGTTGAACGGGCGCTTGCCGCAGTCAGCGCTACGACGACTGACGGTCTATGTCCAGCCCGGCAAACGCACCTTCCTCCAGCCAGTCAGTGAGCAGGTCACGGTAGCCGAAATAATCGCCGAATCCGCCTCCGTAGCTTCCGCCATGCGGCTCGAGCAACACCATATTCCCGTCGTCGTCAAAGATCATCCGGGATCCAGGTGTGCACGGCACCCCACCGGGAGGAGCAGCGTCAGCCAGGTGTCTGTTGGCTGCAAGGATCTGGTCAACCCACTCATCTTCGGCCTTCTTGCTCACATCGAACGAACGAACGTCAAGGGCCTCGAGGGCTGCGACAGTGGCAGCGATGTACTCGCCGCAGATCTCGCTGAGGAGCGTGTAGTTCACAGTCACCACCGCCTGGTGACCGGGGCAAGGCATGAGAAACATATTGGGAAAACCGCTCGTCATTATGCCGAACAATGTGGCGGCGCCACTGGTCCATTTGTCTGCCAGGCTCAGTCCGTCGCGGCCGATGACCTCATGCCCGACTCGACGAGGTAATGGGGTGATCTCGGGCTCGAATCCGGTGGCGTAGACAATGCAGTCGAGCTCGTACTCGTGACCGTCAATGACCATGCCCCGCTCTGTCACACGGTCGATCCCGCTGGGGCAGTCGACGACGGTCACGTTCGGACGATTCAGCGCCGGAAGGTACTCGTCGTGGAACAGTGGGCGCCGACAGCTGTACCGGTAATACGGCATGAGTGCGTCGGCTTTCGCTTCATCCGTCACATACTCACGAATCCTGCGACGATGCAGTTCCATAATCTCGAAGTCGAACTCCTCCACTCCGAGCATGTACTCCTCCATGGACTGCCCCGGAGGGAACGGCTGATTGTTGATCCGGGCGAAGTGGTGACACCAGCTGTCGTCGACAAGATCGGTCTCCACCTCGCGACCGAGCATCACCGCCTGGAAATTCTCGTTTCGCTCGCGGTGCCAACCCGGATCGAGGCCCTGGCCGAAGTCCTCGGCTGTCGGACGATTCGCCCGTACACCGACGGCGGCAGGCGTGCGCTGGATCACGTACAGGTGTTTGCAGGATTCGGCAAGTGGCGGCACGCATTGCACTGCGCTGGCCCCGGTCCCGACGATCCCGACAACCTTGTCCGCGAGATTGACAAGCGGGCGATCCGGTCCACCTCCGGTGTATTCGTAATCCCAGCGAGCGGTGTGAAACGCCTTGCCCTTGAAGGTTTCGATGCCCGGAAGGTCGGGCAACTTCATCAAGTTGAGAATCCCGGTTGCCATGACGAGATACCGAGCCCGGATTTCGTCACCCCGATCCGTACGGATCACCCAACGAGCCAGCGATTCGTCCCACTCGCTCTTCTCGACGCCGGTGTGGAACAGCGCCGAATCCACCAGATCGAACCTTGCGGCGATTGTCTCGATGTGCTCGCGGATCTCCTCCCCGAATGCATATCGGTTCTTTGGGACGTAGCCCATCTCTTCGAGCATGGGCATGTAGCAGTAGGACTCGACGTCGCACATGACCCCGGGGTAACGATTCCAGTACCAAGTCCCGCCAAGACCGCCCGCCCTGTCGATCAGGCGGATCTGCTTCAGCCCGATCTTGCGAAGCTGAGCGCCAACCACGACGCCCGCCAATCCTCCGCCGACGATTGCGACGTCTATGTCGTCGACCAGCGGGTTACGCGGCACGACCGATGCAAACGGATCGGCGAGGTATTCCGCGAAAACTTCATCACGGGTCAAGTCTTTTATCGCACCCCGACCTGCGACCATGCGTTTGTCGCGCTCATCCTTGTACCTCGTCCGAACGGCCTCCGCATCGAACTCGGACAGCATGTCCGGTGTCTCAGTCATACCTCTACCCCTCACGCCGACACTCAGTGGGTGCCACCCAAGACGTTGCACCCAAGACGTTGCACCCAAGACGTTGCAGTATAGGAGGTAGAGAGCCGGATCCCCAGATTCACGGGCTGCCAGTTGTGGTTGAACGGGCGGTGACCACCTAACGCTCGCTAGCCCAGGTTGCTCAGTGCCTCGGCGACCTGGCACCGCCTTTTGGGCTCACGGGCTCCTCCGCGTTGAACAAGGCGCTGGCTGCATTGACGGCTGCGAGTTCGGCCTCGAGCTCCTCAATCGTGCGGCGTGCCTGGGCAAGCCCATCGACGTTGATGCTCTCGGTGCCCTCCTTCAGGCCCACATCGATCAGGGCCTGGCGCTTCCACAGATGCAGTGTCGCTCGCTTGGGCATGGACTACTTCCAAGTAGCTCACGACCTAACTCTCACAAACCTGGACCGCCAAACGGGGGAAGCTGCTTGGGCTCTGAGATCGAGTATCGCGTTTGCCCATCTTCTGGGTCTTCCTCTGCCCCGTCGTGCCGTTGGGCAACAGGCAACCATCGCGAGCGCGGGGAATCGGATTGCCCCGCTATGCGGCGACACGGACCTAGCGCGGGCAATGCGGGGGCTTAGCCAGGCAAAAAGTGGCGGATTCGGCCTCTCTGGAGCATTCCGGGGACGTGAACGGAAGACTCCATCGGCGACCAACATCTCGTTCGCCGATCACCCCACGCTAGCCCCATCAATGTTTCTCAGCGGATCTCTCCAGCAGCAACGAGCGAGTGACGGAATCATGATCTCGTTCCAGCCGGTCCGATGGTCGTGCATAATCGGTGGGTGGCAACGCCTCGAGAGGTCATCGTGCCACGGCGCTCAGCCAACCGCCTGGCCCGCATATTGGGTGCGGAGCGAGCAACTCGCCTCCAAGAGGCTGCTGTTGGTGCACGTCGTGCTCTGGGGGGCCGCCGGGTGTGGAACGTGAGCTCGACCGCGACCGGCGGCGGAGTGGCCGAGATGCTTCACCTCTTGGTCGGCTATGCGAACGATCTGGGGGTTGATACCCGCTGGGTCGTGATCGAGGGCGACACCGACTTCTTCGCCATCACCAAACGAATACACAACCGTCTGCACGGAGCGCGAGGAGATGGCGAGGAGCTCGGTGACGTAGCCGATCTCCGCTACCGTTCGACCCTCGATGCCAACGCATCCGCGTTAGCGGACCGGGTTGACCCGGGCGACGTCGTCCTCCTCCACGATCCGCAGACCGCCGGTCTCGCCAGTCACCTCGTCCATCGAGGTGCACGTGTCGTGTGGCGTTCTCATATCGGTACGGAGCAGGCAAACGCACAGACCCGGGAGGCGTGGGGGTTTCTGTTGCCTCACCTGGTCGAGTGCCACGCTTTCGTCTTCTCTCGCGCCGCCTTCGTGCCTCCCGAGCTGGCGGGGGCCGACGTCTGGGTCATCGAGCCGTCCATCGACCCGCTGTCGCCGAAGAACCGGCCACTGACACGGTTACAGGTCACTGCATTGCTCGAGCGAATCGGCTTGCTACAGGGTGAGCATCCCGGGGCTTCGTACGGGGTCCTCGGGAGTGCCTTACCCTTCTCATCCGCGGATCGCGTCGTGGTCCAGGTCTCGCGCTGGGACAAGCTCAAGGACATGGCCGGCGTGATGCACGGGTTCGCCGAACACGTGGCCGGGTACGGTGACGTCAAGCTCGCCCTCGCGGGTCCATCTGTCGATGGCGTGGCCGACGACCCCGAAGCTGCTCAGGTGCTGATCGAGTGCCTGGCGGCCTGGGAAGCGCTGCCCGGTCGAGTTCGCGATTCCGTGAGGCTCGTCGCCCTTCCGATGTACGACATCGACACGAATGCACTCATGGTGAATGCCGTTCAGCGCCATGCCAGCATCGTCGTGCAAAAGAGCCTCCAGGAGGGATTCGGGCTGACCGTGACAGAAGCCATGTGGAAATCGCGCGCCGTGTTGGCCTCAGCTGTCGGGGGCATCGTCGACCAGGTGCCGGTCCAAGCGGGCGTGCTTTTGGAGGACCCCAGTGATCTCGACGTCTTTGGGCGCACCCTGCGGACGATGCTCGCAGAACCCCGCGAGCTGGCAGCGATGGGGAGACGGGGCCGTCACCACGTCCGTGAGCACTTCCTCAGCGACCGCCACCTGATCGATTACGCCCGGCTTGTCGAGCACGTCAGTCGGCTCTGACGCGGGGTCCGCTGCGGCTCGCGCAGCGTCCCGACATTCGGAGGAAGCCCAGATGGCACTCCGGCACACCCACGCAGCCATCGATGAGCGCAATCCGGCGAGACCCTGACTAGGGCGGATTCAGCCGCAATTTCTTCGATCAGAGGGCAACGTTGTTCACACTGTCTCCACGGTGAACGACGATTCGATCGCGGCCAGATCGTTTGGCTTCGTAAAGGGCGCTGTCAGCGTCCTCGCGCAAGACCACGAGACTCGACGTCTTAGCCTGCAGCGTGGCGCCGCCGTAGCTCAGCGTCGGCAGATCCGTTTCGCTAAACGAGAGCTCTCGACGTATTCGCCTTACCAGATCGATCATGCCCTCCGGATCACCATCGGGCATCAAGATCGCAAATTCGTCGCCACCCAATCTCCCGACAACATCACCGGCTCGACTCACCCGGCGCAGTATTTGGCCGACAGCAGCCAGGGCTCGATCGCCCGCGGCGTGACCGCCCGTATCGTTGATCCTTTTCAGCTTGTCAACATCAATCATGATGTAGGCGAGCGGCCGACCGGATCGAATCGACCGAGCCACCTCAAGCTCGCTCTGTTCATCGAACGCGCGACGAGTCAGACATCCGGTGAGCTCATCAATTGTGGCGCGATCGGCGAGCTCTTTCGTGAGCCGATTTGCCTCGTTTTGAAGCCGTGTGCGTCCCAACGATGCGGCGAACGAGATCGCCGCTATCCCAATGAGCACGGAGAAGTCGATAAGCAGGCCGGGCCATTCGGATCCGACGTCGGGATCGGTAGCAGAGACAATGCTCGCTGCAAAAATCGCCGTCAACGAAGTGATTGCCACCGAGGCTGGAGGCAGCATGAGTCCGGCAAACGCGACCGGGATCACGAGCAGGCTTCGAAGTGGGCTGCTGAGACTGCCGTCCAGCGCTGTGACCGACGCGATGACTATGCACGTCGCGACGGACCACGCGAGAGAAATGCGTACTCGCCAGCTTCTTGCTGCTTGGATGGGCACAAGGATGAAAAGACTGACCATCCCGAGCGCGAAGCACGACGACGCGATGATCCAAATGCCAAAACGATGCCCGCCATGTGGTGTCGCTGCGAGATACCCCATGACGATCGCCGTCTCGGCCAGCACAACCAAGAGCGCGACCCGCGTTTGTAAGAGCCAGAACCCGTCATGAACCCGATCGGTGGTCGAACGCGAGGTGTCTTCCCCCGGCGGGAAGTGGTTGGTCAAAGTGTCACACTCACGTCACGGACGTGAGTGTGGCTTCGGATCGATGCTGGGTGTGGTCGTTTCTCCTGAGGCAGCAGCGCAATGATGAATAGCGCTCGCGCCGATGGTCGCGACAGCCCGTTCGCCAATCGGGTATCGGCACATTCCAGGGAACTCATCCGATGCATGGCGCCACCACTTTCCTCGACGTCGGCAGGATCTGTGCGTCGGCGTCGGTGTCCTCCACGAAGAAGAACACGCGAGTTCAAGGCTACTTCACAAGAGCTCCCATACTCAATCAAGGACAACGCCTGTGAAGAAGTCCCCCATAGGGGAGGGAAGAGCGATTCCTGCGACTGGAAGCGTTGATGTAAGTGCAAGGTGATGAGCGAGCTCAGCATCTCGATCGAAGCCCTACTGCTCAAGGTGATCCGGGCTGAGAGTGATCGAGGAGGTCCGTTCGCTCCTCAACGTGGACAGAGCGCGAACCGTCATCATGAGCCTGCCGAAGGGGTGTTGGCACCACCCTCGCCGCCGCGAATCTGTTGCCGAAAAGGAAGCCCTCTGGGAGTCATCAGCTGGTCGTTGCGCCCTCGGAGGTGGGGCATGAGCCAGGTGTTCAGCGTCGCCTGCTACCGGTTCCGTGCCACGTTCGGGCGTCGCGGGGCGGCTATCTCTCCATCGTGCTTGTCGATTTCGTCAATGAAACACTCCAAGCGGCGTCGGTACGATCTGATAGACCCGGCGCAAGACGCCTCGAACCTTTAGGTATAGGGTGAGGTTCGACGCGATAATGACATCCCGAACGTGTTTGAACTCTGAAAGTAGGCTGGGGCAGGCATCTGGGAGGCTGACCTCCGAACCCCAGGAGTGCTTCGTCCGGGTGTTTTGATGAGACGCCAGTTCGGGTAGGACGATCGCACGGCGGTACGTCGCCCCAAACGGGCTCGACGCCTCCTCAACGTGAGGAGAAGGCTGTGACAACACTTATTCAAGGCCAACGAAATCAGGGTTGTTGCTCAACAACACTTTGCTCTATTCAAATAGGCGAATGGCAATGAAAGAACTCGTGTACCCCAGACTCTTGCTGCAGCGCGCCGAGCAGCTCGCGGACAAAGTTGCGTTTATCGACGTGTCTAGAACGGGGACACGATATCAAGGTACGTATGAAATCCACATCAATCGCCTTTTGCGACTGGCCAATGCCATGCGATCTGTGCTTGGCCTCCGACCGGGTGACCGCTTCGCGGTGCTGGCCGCCAACAGCCATGAATATATGGAGTTGTATCACGCCGCGATGTTCGGGGCCGCCATCATCAATCCTCTGAACATTCGCTTAGCGCCCTCAGAGCTGGCGTATGTACTCAACGACTCAGGTTCCAAAGTCGTCTTTACGGACGGATCGTTTGCCTCACTTCTCGACCGAGCCCGAGGTGAAGGTGCGAATGTCGACACGGTGGTCGTGATCGGCGGAGAGTCAGACAGCGGCATCGTCGGTGGATCCAGCGCCGTCATAGGCTACGAGGATCTGGTGGCGGCGGGTCGGCCGATCACGCCGGCTGAGCCCGAGGAGGATGACCCCGCCGTTCTGATGTATACCGGAGGGACGACCGGCTTCCCCAAGGGCGTCCTACTGCAGCAGCGCGCCGAGGTCCTCAACGTCTATCACGTGTTCTCCGAGTTAGGACTCCGAGAGGAACGGCGCTTCTTGTTCCAATCGCCAATGTTCCACGCAGCCCTCGTCGCTGGCGTGCTTGGAATTCCCGCCAGCGGTGCGACCTCGGTGACGATCCCATTGTTCGACCCAGAGCTCGTGCTGCGCGTCATCGAGGAGCAGCAAATCGACACCACAATGGTGGTCCCGATCATGTTGTCGATGCTCGAGCGGGCCGAGGGCTTCTCGCCTGAGCGCCTGCGGTCACTGCGTCAACTCGCTTACGGAGCAGCCCCGATATCAGAAGCCCTCATCTCCCGATGGCTGGAGATGCTCCCCGATACCGACTTCTTGCAGGGATACGGAATGACCGAAGCGGCATCCGTACTCACGTTCCTCGGTCCCAAGGATCACCGCGAGGGGGGCAGTGCGCTCACTAGTGCCGGTAGACCGATCTTCGGGATCGATGTTCGCGTGACCGATGCGAGGGGTAAGACCCTCCCTCGGGGAGAGACGGGGGAGGTATGCGCGCGAGGCGGAAACTTCATGCGCGAGTACTGGAAGAAGCCGAAGGAGTCCGAAGCGGTACTTCGTGACGGTTGGTATCGAACTGGTGATATGGGCTTCTTCGACGACCGGAACCTCTTGCACATCACCGATCGGTTGACAGACATGATCGTCACGGGCGGCGAGAACGTCTACTCCACCGAGGTTGGAGAACGCCGTCGCGTCACATCCCGCCGTCCAGGAAGTCGCGGTGATCGGGATCCCGAGCGACATCTGGGGAGAGGCAGTGCACGCGATTGTCGTTCTCAAGAAGGATGGCAAGGTCGACGGCCGAAGAATTGATCGAATATACCCGCAATTCTTTGTCGGGATTCAAAGTCCCGAAGTCAGTGGAGTTTCAAGAGGGTCCGCTTCCGATTTCGGGTGCGTTCAAGCCGCTCAAGCGTGAACTGCGACGTCAATACTGGGAAAACCGAGAGCGCCAAGTGAGTTGATCACGCCGTCCCTCGGAGCTCCACGAAATGCGGGCCTCTTTCGCAATTTACGGACGTGTCCGCCGATGGGACTTCCTTGTAGGTCCGGCTGATCTCTGAGTGACCGGGGGAGGGTCACCTTCCCAAGGCTTCTGGCGGACACCGAGGGTCGACCGATATCCCTCCCCTGGCGCTACAGGTCGACAAATCCCTGGTACGGAGGCCATAAAGTACTTTCAGATCAGTCCTCGAATCAAAGCAGAAGGCGATTCTGCAACGAATCAGAAAGGCTGATCCGTTCCCGACCATGGCTCACACCTGACCGTGGGGGACTCGCCCCTACGGCCAGGAGCGTCACATGGGAATCAAGACGGTGCATGACTACGGCCCGCGTTGCCATACCCGCGACCTCGATATCGAGATGCGCTACCCCGTGAGCGGACCCAGGCCGACGAGCCAGGGCCACTGGTCCCACCAGGACACCGTGGCAGGACTCGCGGCGGACCTGGACCACGAAGCGCTGCGGTGAGGGCTTACAGTTCGATGTAAGTGACGGACTGGCTCACGCCGATCTCCGCAAAGTGTTCGTTTAGCGCGAGAGCCATGAGGTTGTGCTCATGCGTTGTGGGTCGACTGGCTTCATGGAGAAACGCGTCCAACTCCCATGGAGTACTCATGCCTCCCAACTCAAAGCATCGCAGCCAGAAGTCTTCGATGGAGAGACAAGCGTGGCGGCGAAAGAGGTCGACGAGTTGGACCATAGGTTCTGGGCCATTCGACACTTCCTTCTCCCAACGAAACGCGTTCAAGGCGCAAGCTCGTCCTCGGCGTTCACTGGCAAGGGTACACCCATAGATTCAGGTTCGGAGCGGTGCCGATCACCCGTCCACGATCCCGCCCCATACGTGTCTGATGGGACTTAGCCTCGATCCACCGCCTCGCCCCCGCTGAGCGGGTTTGAAGACACGCCAATGCCGTTCCACGGTGCGGACCATCCCAGAGTGCGGTGAGTTCTGACCCAGGGACGTGCGAGTCCAAGGGTTCGTGTTGTCCTTTCAGTTGTCAGCGCGTTGGTGTTCGTCTGCGGCCACGCCGGTCCGCCGCGAGCTTGCTCAGGTGGGAGCGAAGGTGACGGCGCGCAGGTTGGTGAGGGCGTTGGTGAACGATCTGGCCCAGGGCCAATGAGTGGGTCCGCGCAGGGTCGGCGTCCCCGATCGGTTGACGAGTCGGGCGGGGACCGAGAAGTAGCGGGTCCGCAGGGTCTGGGCGACCACCAGCGTGTCGTCTTCGACGAGACCCCCGAGTTTGGCGCTCCAGCGGATCAGGTTGTGGGCGAGCACGGCACAGCACATCCACGCCGCGTTGGCCGAGAAGTCACCCGAGGGGCAGTGCTCCATGCCCGCCCCCTCCTTCCAGTCGTCGATGCACAGCTCGACGACGGCGTGGGCGCGGTGGAAGGCGTCGAGTTCGAGGGCGGTGCCCTCGAGGTCAGTCAAGAAGGCGAAGTGCCGCCAGTTGGGCCACAGCGTCGCCTGCGGACCGCAGAGCCGGGTGCGGCGAACGATGAGGCGGCGACCCTTGTAGATGGTCTCGGCCACCATGGCCTCCCCACCGATCGGGTACTCGATGGCGACCCAGGCTGACTCGTCAATCTTCGAAATGGCGGCATCGACGGCTTTTGTGCCGGTGCGCACGGCCATGGTGAAGGAGACCCCCAGGCGCCCCAGCACCTTGAGGGTGTCGTTGGACCAGTACCCCGAGTCGAATCGGATGATGATCTTGCCCGTCGCCCCGGCTCGGCGCAGGCGGGCCACCAGCTCTTCGACGAAGCGCTTCGTGCCGCGCTGGGTGTTGGCCGAGCCCTTGCGCAGCCGGGCATGGAGGATCTCGCCGGTGTCGGCCCTCGTGGCCAGGATCGGGTGATAACCGAGCACCCTGGTGTAGCCGTAAGCGGCACCACTTTTCAGTTTTCCGAACACCTCTCGTATCGTCGAATCTATGTCGACCACCAGCTGGTTGCTCCCCGGACCCGCCCCGAGTGACCAGGCACGCTGAAGACTCTCACCGATCACCTTTTCGAACTGGCGGACGTGACCGAAGCTGAAGGCGCGCAGGAAGGTCCCGAGCGTGGAGGGGGCCATCACCCGGTGGGGCAACACGGCGGCCGTGGACCCGGCCCGCAACATGTCGGCGTGGTCGATGTGAGTGGCACCGCCCACCATGGCGTGCACCAGGGTCAAGATCTTGCGGCCCGGCTGGAAGCCACCGGTGCGGCCAACGAGCCGGATCGTCGTGTTGCACAGGGCCTCGAGGCCGAGTGTGTTCACCACGGTGGCGATGAGCAACAGGCCGGCGTTGGCCACCAGATTTGGGTCATCGAAGGTCACGGCAATCCGGTCGATTCCGCGCGATACTGGCTTCACAGAAAGTGCCTCCTTTGTTTGCGAGAACTACGGCGTGAGTAACCGCAATTCTCCCAGCATCGGGGGCATTTTCCGCGGATGCGCGGCCTCAGATCAGGTGGTTAGGCGGTGTTTCGAGGCTTAGGCGTCGCTGAAAGGCTGGTCGATGGGTATGGGTCGGCCAACTTCCCATGATCCGGGTCCTAGAGATTGACCAGGGTCAGAGTGTGAGGTGACCGAGTCCCAAGAAGACAAGTAGAGCGTATGGGTCGGCCCGGATCGAACGGTTCGGCGCTGCATTCTTCGGTGGTTGGATCTACAGTGCGTCAGCATGGAAATGGTGCCAGTTCGGTCAAGCAATCTGGCCGCAATTGGTTACGACCCAGACACGTCTGAGATGCACATTCTGTTTAGAAACGGAAAGGTTTGTTTGTATCACGACGTTCCTTCGAGCCTTCATTCCGGGCTGATGGCTGCGGGTTCAAAAGGGCCCTACGCGTTTGAGTGGGGAGATCGGGTTCGGATTCTCGGCGGTGATGGACGCTTGGGCCAGGTGACACCGCCAGCGTGGAGGAGCACCCGGAGCCTGTAGTGCCCGAAACACGTGAAGCCACGTCCAGCACGCTTCACCTTCTTGACGCACAGATTGAGGCCTTCGGTCGGGCCGTTGGACGCTCCGGTGCGGTGGTGGTTCAAGATCTCGGTGCGCCAGCGCTCGAGTGTGTCACCGAGCGAGCGGATCTCTTCGACTTCGTCGGCTTTGCATCCGACGATGGCCTTGTCGAGGAGCACTCTGGCCTCCTTGACATCGTCGGTCAGGTAGACGTCGCGCACGGACTCCTTGGCCAACCAGGCCCCCAAGAGCTCGTCTCGAGGATCGCCGTGACGCAGCCCGAGCAGGACGCGGTCGTGCCCTCGTTCGTCGAGGCGTTCGTATCCACTCAAGAGGAGTTTGCGGATCCGATAGAGCGGGTCGTCTTTGCGTCCCCTATGACCGAGCGTCTCGTTTTGGACGCGCCGGCGGACCTTGTCGACGCACCGGTTGGCGATGCGGACCACATGAAACGGATCAGCCACCCGGATGGCATGGTCGAGGTGTGGGGAGGTGCCGGCCCGATAGCTCTCGGCCAGATCCGTCGCCACCACACGGACGGCCCGGAGCCACGCTGGGTCCTGAGCGGCACACCAAGAGCGCAGGTCAGGGGCGGCATTTCCCTCGACCATGTCAATGATCCGCTTGCGGTCGAGATCAACCAGACCCGTCACGTAGACGGTCCGATGGTCCCTCGTGGCAGAGAGGAACGACGTCTCGTCGATGCCGAGGGCGCGCACCTGTCGGACTCGCTTGGGGTCATCCACCAAGGGGGTGCCGTGAAGGACAACGGCATCCATCACCGTCCACCAGCACACACCGAGCTCTCGTGCGACGACGGCGACGGGCAGAGCCAGTTCGCCGACCTGACGGGTGGCTTCTGCTCCCGCCCGCAACGGTCAGCACAGCCCGCGGGGCGACGTGCTCAGTGCCTTCGGTCCACGTCTTGGCCGCACAGTCGGGGTCGGCACAGCGCCAGCGGCGCTTCAGCCAGACAAGGCGCGCCGGCCGCCCGAAGCAGGGCAGGTCACGGATGTCGACCCGGAGCCGGCCCTTTGCAACAGCACGCACACCGCAGGTCGGGCAGCCCACGAAGTCAGCCGTCGTCTCAACCGTCACGATCACCTCCGAGGGCGTCTCTTCGACGGCCAGCACCCCGAAACCGTCGAGTCCCAACAGCGCTTCAGCCAGGCCAGTAGCGTCGTCCATTGTCAGGGGTCCTCCTCGTTGGTGTCGTAGAACAACCCCAACGATGTCGGGACCCCTGGCCGCGTTCGCGGATACTTCGTTACGTCACATTCCCCAGTTCAACACGAAGAGCCTCAAAAGGCCGATACTTTGAAGACTTCATCCGCTGGCGACATACGGGCACTTGGATCGGCTAACAACCACAGCAACAGCGGTGTCCACGCGTCCAGCCCATTAGAGCCGAAAATCGCCCTGAAGATGAACTGCACTTGGGCTAACCCTACCCCCATCGGTGGATGAACGCATAGAGGTGCATACCCACTTAGCGTCTACTCGGAACTGGGTATTTTCAACCGAATCGCTTGAGCACCTTCATACGGAGATGGTCCAGGCTGTTTTCGCATCACCGGCCATATCATCAAGGTTCTCTGCCGTCATGGGACGCGACAGATAGAAACCCTGGCAGAAATCGCTCATAAGCGTAGCAACTTCGCGGTCCTGTTCGGCTGTCTCCACACCCTCACAGACGACCGTCAGATCAAGGAGGTGGGCCAACTCGATGATTTTGCATACGATGGCATGGCTCGCTTTGTTCTCCATGAGCTTGGCAATGAAGCTTTGGTCGATCTTGACGATGTCGACTGGATACTCCATCAAGTAACTCAGTGACGAGTAGCCCGTCCCGAAATCGTCGAGTGCGAGCTGAATACCGAGCGCCTTGAGTTGAGACAGTACGGCCAGAGCTCGCTTGGCGTCTCGGATGAACGCACTTTCCGTTATCTCGAGACATAACTCCTGGGGAAGCGTATCGGTGAGCAAGAGTATGTTCCTCACGGCGAACAAGAAGCCAGGTGCCATCAGCTGATGCGCCGATACGTTGACGGCAATCACCAATGTCTCGTCTCCCGTGGTTGCTTCCCATCGGTGTCGGTCAACGCAGGCGTGTTCGAGCACCCACTGTCCGATCTCAACGATGTCACCAGACTGCTCTGCCATAGGAATCACAACCGCCGGTGAGATCAGACCTCTACCGGGATGATCCCATCGGAGCAATGCCTCGACGCAGACGACTCGCCCATCGGTAGTACGGATCACCGGTTGGTAGTCGAGCCGGAGTTCTTCTAGCTCTGTGGCACGACCCAAATCTCGCAGGAGAGAGTCACTCGAATCGCTACTGCGCTGCTCGTTAATGTCTATGACTTGATGGCTCGCGCCACCTTTGCGCTTCACTTGGTACATGGCGACATCGGCGTTGTGCAGGAGCTCCTCGGGATCGTTACCAGGGCCGGCAAAGGCGATGCCAATACTGGCCGACAGGTCCACAGAAACTCCCGCCAGCTCGTAGGGCAAGGCGATCGAATCATCGAGACGAGCAGCGAGACCTTCGACCTGACCTTCTTCGCTCAGATCCTCGCACAAGATGACGAACTCGTCACCCGAAAGACGGGCCACGGTGTCGCCAGGACGGACCGTGTTCGTGAGCCGAGCGCTCACGGCGACCAAGAGATCATCGCCGGCCTGATGCCCTGAATTGTCGTTGACCCGCTTGAAGCCGTCGAGATCGATAAAAAGAAGTGCCACGAGTTTACCGCTACGGCGCCGACCGAGAAGGGCGTGTTTGATCCGCTCAAGCAGAAGGGCCCGATTAGGCAGTCCAGTGAGCGCGTCATGCAAGGCGACTGCTTGGGCGTGCGCAGCTGTGTGCAGCAGATCGGTGCGGGCCTGCGCATTGACGAGATACGCCGAGGTCACGTCGGCCAATGTCTGCGCCATGACCATTGATTCGTTTGTCAATGCGCCCGGCGAGTCCCGATAGAGATCCAGTGCCCCGAGCTGCGTGTCACCGTGGTGCAGGGGAAACGCAAACACTGCTTCGAGTCCAGCCTCAAGCGCTCGGGGCACAAAGCGCGGGAACCGGTCCTCGTCTCTGAGGACGGCAATGGCGACCGCCTCGCCTGTTTGATACGCGATAATGCACGGTCCCTCGTCAAGGACGGTTTGTAACTCCTCGAACCTCAACGCCACACCGTCGGACGCGGCGACGTAGTGCGGACTCGTCGATTCGGAGATCAAGGTGACACCGGCTCCGGTGATGGGCATGATGTCGACCATCCGGCGCACCAGTCGATCCAAGATGCCCTGGATCGGGAAGTCGGTCAGCATCGTTCGAGCGAACTCGCTCAAGACGTCAGAGAGCTGCCGTTCGGTTGCCGTCATGTGAGTCGGCGATCCGAGGCGAACGTCGTTGCTCGCTGTGCAGCGGATACACACTCGAGAACCGGCAAACCAACAGTCGACATATGGCTCGTGCCTTTAGATCGACAACCGTCACAATGTAATCCAAGGTCTAGCGCAACGGGGGGATGCATGTGCGAGAGCAGCACAGGCCGCTGAGAAGGCGACAACGGACCCTTGAACTGCCGACAACCGGTCGCCTCTGAAGCCCGTTCGTCTTACGGACACTCCCCAAATGCCGAGAGCGGGTACTGTTCGCCGCCGCTGGAAATCACCACCCGCAGATCTCGATCCGTCTGCAACGACCTTGGCGATGCACACACATCGTGCCTGGCGCGGCTATATGCCGTTCTCTATCTGCGCATCTCCGATGCAGCCAAGGTCACCTTGGGCGTGCGGGGCACCGTCAGTGACCACGCGGTCTTTTTAGCCCGCTATCGCCAAGTGCGCTATCTCTTCGCTTCGTTGTGCTCGGTGCTCGACCCCTCGGGACTCGTGAAGAACCGCCGCTTGGACATGGTCGAGTTCCGCGGCGATGTCGCACCGTGAGCGACGAGGAGGCCGCGGCATCCCGGGCCCGTCTCGAGTTGTTCATGGGTCACCTACTGAGCGCCAGCGTCGCCACCTTTGACGAGGGAGCGGCGCGTCCGGCCTTGGCCTATGGGCTCGATGCCACCCCGGTCCCGTTGTTCTCCCGCGGGCCGTCGCGGCGGGCCGGGTTGTGCGCCAGCGATCCTGACGGCGCCTGGTATGTGCGCGACGGCGATCACCGCGAACGAGAAGACCACAAGGGACGGCCCCGCGGCCGCGTGGCCTGGGCGCTCGAGCTCACCGCACTGACCACGGCGGCGCCCGTACCAGGCACTCTTGGGGCGTATCCCAACCTCATCGTCGGCTTGGCGTTGGATCGTCCCGGGATCGATCCCGGCGGCACCGCGGTGCGGGTGTGCAAAGGTGCACTGGCCCGCGGCTTTTCTCCGGGGCCGCTCGGGGTCGACCGGGCGTATTCCGCGGCATTCGCCACCCGGTTCCACCTGCCGGTGCGGGCCATGGGCTTCGAGCCGGTCATGGACTATCGCATCGACCAACTGGGCCGCCAGGCCAACAGTCAGGGGGCGCTCATGGTCGAGGGCACCTGGTACTGCCCATCGATGCCGGAGGCCTTGGTCAACGCCACCATCGACCTGCGGGCCGGCAACATCGATGGGGACACCTATGCGAGCCGCATCGCGGCGCGGGCTGATTTTGCACTCCGACGCAAGTCCGGACCCGACGCCGACGGCTATGAGCGCTTCATCTGCCCGGCCCGCGGTCCACACCCCAAGGTCCGATGCGCGTTGTGTCCGTCCTCGCTGTCCGCCCTGGGCAAACGCACGGTGCGCGCACCACAGGTAGATACACCGGCCATCTGTTCACAAAGCGCCATCACCATCGCCCCCGATGTCGGCGTCCGTCATGCTCAGAGCCTCGCGTTTGGCTCAGAGCCCTGGGCTCGCGCCTATGGCACCTTGCGCAACACCATCGAAGGATGGAACGCCTTCGCCAAAGATCCAGCCCACGAAGCGCTGGCGCAGGCCCCCCGGCGTCGAGTGCGCGGCATCGCCGCCCAAGGGGTCTTCATCGCCTTGCTCTACGTGGCCGCCAACCTCAGGAAGATCGACACCTACCAGGCCCAGCTCGAGAACCGTCATGCCATCGAGGCTCGAAAACGGGCCCGGCGAAGAAGAGTGAGCCTGCCCGACTACCTGCCCCGCTGAAAAAGAGGGACCCAGCCCGCCCATCAATCGGTCGCCCACTCTTCGAGGGGCCCCGAGCCGAACCTCCCGCGAGATTCGTCCTATCAACGACACTTGTTACAGCCCTGCGGCATACTGTCGTCAACGACTTTTGTCGTCGCGACCAGGTGACTTCTGTCGCCAACACTTTGCAGCCCCAACGGGATTCGAACCCGTGTCGCCACCTTGAGAGGGTGGTGTCCTTGGCCTCTAGACGATGGGGCCGAGCGGAGGTTTCCCGGAGGAATCCGCCGGTGCTCGGGGGGAAGGACTCGAACCCTCAATAACTGGACCAGAACCAGTCGTGTTGCCGATTACACCACCCCCGAATGGGTGGACGATCAGGTTAGCCGAGCCATCAGGGGTCGCCAGCCTCGACGGCTGGGCGTAGCCGGCATGTCGGGGCCACCGTTGCGGGGTCCGGGCCGGCATCAGGCGGCGTGGAGCCATTCCAGGTGGTTGAAGCCCACGATCCGGCCCAATCCGACCCCGACGGCCTCCTTGAAGAAGTAGGGCACGGTCGACCAGCCGGTGATCGGGGACGTCCGGGTGGGGGTCGGAGACGGCATCAGCCCGAGGGAGGACGAAATCGCCATGGAGCGGTCCTCGTGGAAGGGGTCGGTGGTCACCAGCACTGTTGTGGCATGGCGGGCGATCAGTTGGGGTGCGGCCTCCGCCACGTTGTTGTAGCTGTTGGTGCCGCCGGCCTCGAGGATGTCGGCTGCCGGGACTCCCCTCTGCTCCAGGTAGGCCTTGCTCGCTCCGGCCTCGGTGTCGACATCGCCCTTTTCCCGGCTTCCGGTCACCATGATGAGATGGGCATCACCCTTCTTGAACAGGATGAGCGCCTCCTTGAGGCGCGCCTGAAGGTCGAGGGTGGGCGTGCCGTTGTACTCGGCCGCCCCCATCACCAGGATCGCCCCGGCGGGGTGCGCGTCGTACTGGCGCGAGGTGAGCCACACCTGCACGAAGGTGATCGCAAAGTACAGGAGGATGGCCGCCACGATCAGACCGACGATGCGGAGGACGAGCCGCAGTGGGAAGAGCATCAGGTGCCGGCGACGGCCCGGTCGAGCGCTGACGACAGGCGACGAAGGGTTTCGTCCCGACCGAGAACCTCCAGCGACTCGAACAACGGAGGACCGACGCGCTTGCCGGTGACGGCCACCCGTATCGGTGCCTGGGCCTTTCCCAACGCCCGGTCGTGCGCCAGCCCGATCTCCGCAGTGGTGTCATGCAACACGTCGCGCGTCCACTCGCAGGTGGCGTACGCGTCCAACGCGGCTCGCAGGATCGACGGGGCCAGCTCGTCCCGGGCGATGGCCTTCTGCCAGCTGTCCGGGTCGATGGATGGATCGTCGACGAAGAAGAAATCGACCAGGGCCGGCACCTCGCTGAGGATCGGCGACCCGCTCCTGCACGACGTCGGCCATACGTGCGAAGACGTCAGGGTCGAAACGCTCGGACGGCCACGGTGGGCCCGTCGTGGCGGTCGTCCCGCTGTCAGGGTCGTGCCACTGGCCGGCAGACCACTCGCCTGGCTGGGGATCCACCCACGGCCTGGAGATCTCGATGAATTCGCTCGTCGGCAGCTCCCGTATGTAGACGCCGTTCATGTGCGACAGCTTGCGCACGTCGAAGAAGGCGGGCGAACTCTGCACGTCCTCGATACGGAATCGCTCGATCAACGTCGCCAGCGGGACGATCTCCTCCTCGCCCGGGCTCCATCCCAGCAGCGCCAGGTAGTTGCGGAACGCCGTCGGGAGGTAGCCCTGCTCGCGGTACATCTCGACCGCCACAGGATCACGGCGCTTGGAGATCTTCTTTCCCTGCTCGTTGACCAGCAGGGGGAGATGGGCGAAGACCGGGAGGGCGAGGCTGGAAGAGGTGGCCGTATTCGAGCGCGTGCCACAACATGATCTGCTTCGGCGTGTTGGGGAGGTGTTCCTCTGCACGGAACACGTGGCTGATGGCCATGGTGCGGTCGTCGACCACGTTGGCCAACGCGAACAGGGGCTTGCCGTTTCCCTTCACGCAGATGAAGTCCTCCGTGCTCCGGTTGGGGAACTCCACCTCGCCGCGGACGAGGTCGTGCACGGTGGTGGTGCCCTCGTCAGGCGTGCGGAACCGCAGCGCCCGCCCCTCACCGCGTGACAGTCCCCGGTCGCGGCAGTAGCCGTCGTAACCGGGGGTCGGATCACCTGCGGCGGCCCGGGCTTTCGTACGGTCGTCGATCTCGGCCCGCGTGCAGGCACAGGCGTAGAGCGCACCGCATTCCCAGAGTGCTTCGATGGCGGCCTGGTGCGCATCGCCCTGCGCGGACTGGAAGTAGGGGCCCTCGTCGGCGCCCATGCCCAACCAATCGAGCGCGGCGATGATCCCGTCCGTCCACTCGGTTCGGCTGCGCTCTTCGTCCGTGTCCTCAATGCGCAACACGAACGTTCCGCCGCGTTGACGGGCGAAGAGCCAGTTGAAGAGCGCCGACCGGGCACCCCCCACGTGGAAGTAGCCGGTAGGCGACGGGGCGAACCGCAGCCGCGGCGTGACAGAGGTCGTGGATCCGGTCATGGCATGGGGCAGCCCGGGAACGCGCTGCGTCGTGGCAGGCTGGGGCGGCGTCAGTCGTCCTCGGCTATGGAGATGGCACCCGTCGGGCAACCGTTCACCGCCTCACGCAACCTGCCCCGGAACTCTTCGGGAGGGTTCTCGTTGAGGATGTAGAGATAGCCGTCGTCGCGCACCTCGAAGACTTCGGGCAGAATGCCCATGCACACGGCATTGCTGGCACATTCGTCGAAGTCAACAACGACCTTCACAGACGACCTCCTGGTGGTTTGGCGACGGGCACCGTCGAGCATATCGGCCGAGCCCATGCCGTCAGGGGCGCCGGCCGTCAGGGGCCCGGTGACGTCAGATCCACTCCGGCCAGGAGCTGGCCGATGAACTCCCGGTCGTTGAGGATGGGCAGCTCCGAGACGAACAGGCGTCCGTAGCGCTCGAAGTACATGAGCTGTTTGGCCAGGAGGAACGTGCCCCGGTCGAAGTCCGACATCAGGCCACCCGACGCGTCGGCCATACGGCGGAGCCGCCGCTGGGAGCGCAGGCGATGGAGTATCGCCCCGAGGGTCCGGCTGTGGGCTTCGATGCCCTGGGCCTTGGCCACCTGGAGCTGCACGGCCTGCATCAATCCGGCCACGCTCACTTCACCGAAGGGTCGGGTCAGGGCCGGCTCGAAAATGCTGCGGACGAACGCCGTCAGCGCCGGGCCGGAAAGACCCACCGCCTCGCCGATGGCCGGGCCGTACGTCCGGGTGATGTACCCGGTGACGTCGGCCCAGGCGTCCTCGTTGCCCATGGCCGCCGAAAGGAGGGACAGGAAGAAGCGGTGCGTCAACGGATCGAGCCGGCCGACGATCCCCCAGTCGATGACCCCGATCCGGCCGTCGCGCAACAGCATCATGTTGCCGGCATGCACGTCGCCATGGAAGGCGCCCCACCGGACGGTGGTGAGGAAGAACGCCGCGCATGACCGCCTGGACGAGCGGGGTCGGGTCGATGCCGAGCTCGGCCGCGTGCGCCAGGTCGTCGATGGGCACTCCGTCGAAGAACTCCATGGTGAGCACGTTGCGGCCGGAGAACTCCGGATACGGCTCGGGCACGGCGATCATCTTCAGGTCGAACTCGTTCTGCAATCGACGGAAGTGGACCATGGAGCGGGCCTCGTTCCGCAGGTCCATCTCCTCGCCGATCTGGACCCGGAAACCATCGAGCAGCTGCAACGTGGAGCCGGCCAACTGGTCCCCGGTCAGGCGCACCAGTATCTCCATCAGACGGTTGCATGAGGTCCAGATCGGTGGCGACCACCTGTTCGATATTCGGCCGCAACACCTTGACGGCCACCAGCGTGCCGTCGTGGAGCCGGGCCCGGTGCACCACGGCGATCGACGCCGTCCCGATGGGATCGCGGCCGAACTCGGCGAAGACCACGTCCAGCGGGCGCCCCAGATCCTCTTCGACCCTCTGGCGCACCTCGGGGAAGGGGACCTCCGGTCCGGTGTCCAGGCAGGCCCGGAATTCCTCGGCCACGTCGTCACCGAACATGCCGGGCGACGAGGCGATGATCTGCCCGAATTTCATGAAGGTCCCACCGAGGTCCTCGAAGCTCCTTCGCAGCGGGCGGGCCACCTGGATCCCAGGCAGCGCACCCTGGCGAATGGTCCGTACCTGCCGGAGGGCGACCGGGGCGAACCGCCGACCCACCACCCTGGTGATCGTGGAGCTGCGGCGGAGCAGGGCGAGGGCGCTCGGTTCGGGCAACGGCCGCGGATAGATCTCCGGCGCATCTTGGGTGAGCGGGAGGGCGGGCGGCTCGGTGTCCGGTCGTCCCCCGGCGTCTCCGACAGCGCCCGATCTCACCAGCTCAGGGTAGTGCCACATCGCACCGATGCCCGCCCGTCGACCGTGTGCAGCCATCGGAGCGGCCGACAACGCCGCTGGTATGGTGCCCTGGCGTTGCGAGGGGAGGGACCATGGGCACATCGGGGTCGACGACGGACGACCTCCGTCCACTGCGGGTCGGCATCGTCGGCGCCGGCTTCGGGTCGCGGGTGGTGGCGCCGGTCTTTCGACAGATCGGGTGCGACGTCCTCGACGTGGTCTCGGCCAGGGACCCCGGAGCCGTGCGCGCCCTCTGCCGGGCAGACGTGGATCTGATCGCCGTGCACTCACCGCCGTTCCTCCACGCCGACCACGTGCGCCTCGCGATCGCCAGCGGGCATGCCGTGCTGTGCGACAAGCCGTTCGGGATGTCCTCCGATGAGGGGGCGGCGCTGGCGGCCGAAGCCAAGGCGGCCGGGGTGATCAACCTCCTCAACTTCGAGTTCCGCCATCAGCCGGCCCGACGGAAGATGCGAGAGCTCATCACAGCGGGCGAGCTGGGTCGCCTCGAGCACCTTCACTTCTCCGCCTTCTCCTCGGGTTCGAGGATCCCGCTCCGCCCCTACGGGTGGCTCTTCGATCGCGCTCGCGGCGGGGGGTGGATCGGCGCGTTCGGCACCCACGTCATCGACATGATGCGGTGGCTCATGGGCGAGGTGACCGCAGGGGGAGCCCGCACGTGGGTGACCATCCCCGAACGTGCCGGACGCGGAAGGCCACGTCCACACGTGCGACGCCGAAGACGCGTTCAGCGCGTGGGCGGAGTTCGCGTCGGGTGCAACCGCCTCCATCGACACCTCGTTCACCGCGCCGATCTCCCTCCCACCCCGCATCACCGTCACCGGTTCGGAGGGGGCCATCGAGAACACGGCCGATGTCCGGGTCGTCCTCCAACGGGCGGACGGGACGCGCGCGCAGTTCGACTTCACACCCCCGCCGGGCGATCCCCACGAGACGGCGATGACCTTGTGGGCCCACGAGATCTGGCGGTCGGTGATCGAAGGGCGACAGGTGACGCCCTCGTTCGACGACGGGCTGGCCTGCTCCCGTGTGATGGACCTCTTCCGATCCGAGGTGCCGACGGTCGCCGCGGGGGGTCGCTTGTGACGCCCCTCGAGCTCTGCTGCATGACCGTGCGGCAGGCCACGTTGCCCGAGCTGATCTCGGTGGCTGCACGTGCGGGCTTTGCATCACTCACGACCACGCCGTTCCTGCTCGAGCGCGCGGGCCTGGAGCTCGCCGAGCTCCGCCGGCAGTGCGATGACGCCGGTGTCACCGTGGGCTACATCGACGGGCTCTCGAGCCCACTCCCGGGCACGCCCGGCGGCGTCACCGAAGAGCGCTGCTTCGACATGGCCGAGGGTCTGGGGGCGAAGGCCGTGAACGTGGTCCACTTCGAAGGACACCCGGTGCCGTTCGACGAGATGGTCGATGTGCTCGGCGGGGTGGCGCGCCGGGCAGCGCAGCGGGACCTCACCATCCTCATCGAGTTCCTGCCCGCTACCGGCATCCCCGACTTCCCCGGCGCACTCGATCTCGTCCGCGCCGTCGGCGAGGACAACCTGCGCGTCATGCTCGATACGTGGCACCTCGCCCGCACCGGGGGTGGCCCGCACCAATTGGTGGGCGACGCTGCCGGAGCTGATCGGTGGCATCCAGGTCAGCGACCGGCGCAAGGTCCAGGACGCACAGCCCTACGTCAAAATGTCCGGGCGCTACCTGCCCGGTGAGGGGGAGCTTCCGCTGATGGACATCCTCGCGCCGGTCCTGGCGGCCCATCCTGAGCTCCCGGTCGGTGTGGAGGTCCTGAACGACGAGCTCAAGGCGATGCCGGCCGACGAGGCCGCCTCGGTCGCCGGAGCAGCACTGCGCCGCGTGCTCCGGGGGGACACCGCCCCGGGCTGAAGGGCGCGCGACGTCAGGTGAACAACGCCTGGAGCGACGCCAACGCCCCCTTGTAGCTGTCACCCATGAAGGGCGCCATTTCCGCCGGCTCGACGTCGTACGCCCAGGTCACCTTGCACCCCTCCCCGGCGGGTTCGACCGTGATGGTGGCCTCGTGGTGTTCGAGGGGCACTCCGGCGATGACCGAATACGTGAGGGTGCGGGTGGCCTCGTCCCGGGAGAGGAGCCGCTCACGGACCTCCGTGCCCCCGCCCATGCCGATGATCCGTTCGTCGCCCTCGAGGCGGAAGGACTCGATCGCCGGGAAGATCTCCTCCAGAGCCCCGAAGTCGCCGATCTTCGCCCACACCGCATCCGGTGCGGCGCCTATCGTCACGTCAACAGCGCCTTGTGCCATGTCGGCCTCCTCAGTCAGGTCGGGTGGACTCTCCCGAGCCGACGGTACGCTACTGCCCACCCGCGACGACAACCCATTTCGCCCACACAGGAGACCGTGACTCATGGATACCCGCAACATCGGCTCGCTCACCGTCAGCGTGGTGGGGCTCGGCTGCAACAACTTCGGTATGCGCATCGGGAGCGATGAGACCGACACCGTCGTCGGCGCGGCGCTCGACGCCGGCATCAACTTCTTCGACACGGCGGACATCTACGGCGGCACGAAGAGCGAGGAATACCTCGGGGCTGCGCTCGGCTCGAAGCGCGACGACATCGTCCTGGCCACCAAGTTCGGCGTACCCTACGAAGGCCATCCCGGTGGCGCCGCGCCTGCCTCCATCCGCGCTGCACTCGACGCCAGCCTGCGCCGCTTGGGCACCGACCACATCGATCTCTACCAACAGCATGTTCCCGACCCATCCACGCCGATCGCCGAGACGCTCGGCACGCTGGCCGAGCTCGTGGCGGAGGGCAAGGTGCGCGAATTCGGTTGCTCCAACTTCGACGGGACCATGCTCCAGGAAGCCACGACGGCCGTGGTCGAGGGCGCACCGGGTTTCGTCAGCGTGCAGAACCAGTACAACATCCTCTTCCGCGAAGCCGAGGACGAAGTGCTCGGCTTCTGCGACCGCACCGGCACGGCGTTCCTGCCTTTCTTTCCTCTGGCCAGCGGGGTCCTGAGCGGCAAGTACAAGGCGGGCCAGGAGGCACCGCAGGGAACGCGCATGGCGGCGTGGGGGGACCGGGCGAAGAACGAGCTCAGCGACGACCGGCTGGCGAAGGTGGACGCTCTGGACGCGCTGGCCCGGCGCGAGGGCCACACGGTCCTGGACCTGGCGTTCGCATGGCTGCTGTCGCGCCCGGCGGTGGCCTCCGTCATCGCCGGGGCGACCAAGCCGGCGCAGGTGGCCGCCAACGTCGCGGCGGGACGGTGGAACCCCTCAGCCGCGCTCCTGGCCGAGGTGGACGTCATCGCTCCGCGCTAGCCCGTCACGGCGCGGTCTGCATCACCGCCGCTTCCACAATCTGAATGTCGGGAGGCTGAATGGCCGTGGGCCCGCCGGCGACAGGCACTTGCCACACCATCGTCATGTACGGCGTCGGCTCCTGGACCGTGCCCGGAGCGCAGGGTGGCGTTCCCGTGATGTGCAGCGTCGTCGCCGAACCCGACTCGGGCCCGCAGACGGCCGTGCGTTGATGCCACTGCACGAGAGCACCGAACGGCATCGGCGCCTTTTTCACCGTGGATGGCAGCACGTAGAAGCGCTGCGGCCAGCACCACTTGCCCTGACGGTATGCGGGCGTAGATCAGGCCGTCGATGTGGGCCGGGCTCAGTGTCCGCTTGGCGGCCGCATTGGCCGCCTCGATGCTCGGGTTCACGTAGTACACCACGGGATAGTCGGTCGGGGACACCGGGACATAGCCCGCTGCCACCGCGGCCGCGGGATCGTCGTACTTGGCGACGGCCTGGCTGGTGGCCTGCACGTACTGGGTTGCGTTGATCTGCTGCGAAAAGGTCGGCTCGGGACGCGCACCCGGATTCCGCCATGTGGATGTCCGTCGGTCCGTTCTTTCCCCGTGCCAGGAGTTCGTTCGCCGTTGCGGTGGGCAACGCGGGCCCGGTGTAATTCCAGTTGGCCTTCGTCGTGTTCAGCCCGGCCGCAGCGGAGGCGTCGGCCCCGTTCATGTTCATGCCCTCGGTCCCGCTCATGATCATGTACGGCGTGTTGTTGAGGTCCAATCCGGCACGGGCCGTCCCGGAGTTACCGGCGGTGCACGAGGCCGTGCTGGACGTGGGATTGCTCGAACCGGAGGCGCCGCGCATGGCCATGCCGGCCATGGCGGTGGCCGACGTCTCCTGGGCCGGGGCCGGATACGCCGCGGCTGAGCACCAGCGCGAGGAGCACGATCGCCCCGGCGCTCAGGGCCACCACGGGGTTCCACTGCAGGAACGACTCGGCGGGAGTGCGCGACCGGACGCCGGTGGCCTCCCTCGTCGGCATCATCGCCAACGCGAGCAGGACGATCAACGGTCCAGTGTTCGGGTCCGTCCCCGATCCGGTGAAGACAGCGCCGAGAAAGCCCTGCCCGGTGATCCAGAGGAGCACCGATGAGGAGAATTCCGGCGGCCAGGAACACGCCGGGGCGGCGCGCCAGCAGGGGGCCGATCCCGATGACGAGCGACAGGATGGCGAGCACCCACGCGGTCTGGGTTCCCACCGAGGCGAAGTGATTGCCGGTGTTGACGAGGAAATGGGAATACCAGCTCGGACGTACCGGGCGCCATACCCGTGATCGCACTCGAGATCGACGTCCGGGTCCGATTGTCGGGGAGGAGGAAGAGAACGGCCGAGAGGACCCAGAACCCGGTCCACACCGCGAGTGGCGTGATCGCCCCGCCGATGCCCTGCGCCGCGGCCGACGACGCGATCCCGACGGGTTCGCCGTCCGGCGCCTTTCGCTCTCTTGCCGTGCGCGGCCAGGCCATGAGCCCGATGAGGCCATAGACGAGCACCGAGCCCGGCGCCCCGGTGAGCGCACTCGCCGATCCGGTGAGGAGCATGCCGAGCCCCTCGCCGAACACCCATACACCAAGGACGTAGGGAAACGAGAGCGCGAGTGCGGGGCGCACCGTACGGCGGAAGAGCAGGCCCACGCCGATCGCCAACTGGGTGAGCGCGAACAGCGAATTCCACACGGCGGGGTGCGGCGCGAGGAAGTTCCCGACGTTCGTGATGACCCAATGGATGACGGTGGGTTGGCCGGAGGCATTGGCCAGGAGGAACCTCGGCACGAAGTCCTTGGAGAACATGAAGGGCTGGAACTGCAGGGCGGCATCGAGAATCCAGAAGAGGCCGAGCACGACCTGGACGATGCGCTGCGAGCGCACAAGAGGATGGCGTGGTGTCGCAGGACGGATCTCGGGCGCCGCCTCCTCGTCTACCTCGAGCACGTCGTACATAGCTGCACTTCACCGTACTTGCGGGCCTCGCGGCATGTTGCGTCAGGGCTCCTGCGGGCGTGGACGGATCCACGCCGGTCAGGCGTCGGCGACGGCCGCCACGAGCTTCTGCAGGGTGTCCTTCGCATCGCCGAACAACATCGTCGTCTTGGCGTTGTAGAGCAGCTCGTTGTCGATGCCCGCAAAGCCGGGACGCATCGAGCGCTTGAGAAAGATGATGTTCTCCGCCTCGTCCGCCTTGATGATCGGCATGCCGTAGATCGGGCTGCCCGGGGTCGTCAACGCGGCCGGATTGACGGTGTCGTTGGCCCCGACCACCAGGGCGACGCTCGTCGTCGGCATCTCGGCGTTGGCCTCGTCCATCTCCTCCAACTCGTCATAGGGCACATTGGCCTCGGCCAGCAGGACGTTCATATGCCCCGGCATGCGGCCGGCCACCGGATGGATGGCATACGAGACGTCGACACCCTTGGCGGCCAGTGCATCGGCCAACTCGCGCACGGTGTGCTGCGCCTGGGCCACCGCCAGGCCGTAGCCGGGGATGATCACCACCTTGCGGGCGTAGGCCAGAAGGACCCCCACGTCCTCGGCGGTGCCCGTGCGCACCGAACGCGAGGCGTCACCCTCCTCGCCTCCGGTCGCGGTGATGACCGCACCGAACGCACTGAAGAGGATGTTCGGCAGGGAACGGCCCATGGCCGAGCTCATCAGGCGGGTCAAAATGATGCCCGACGCGCCGACCAGCGTTCCCGCCACGATCAGGAGGTTGTTGTCCAGCACGAATCCCGACGCGGCGACGGCCAGTCCGGTGAACGAGTTCAGCAGCGAGATCAGGACGGGGACGTCGGCCCCTCCGATGGGCAGTACGAAGATCAGGCCCAACACGAGGGAAAGCCCGAGGATGATGAAGACGAACGCGATGTTGCCGGTCACGAGCGCCACAATGATCAGCACACCGATGGCGAAGCCGACCAGGGCATTGATGAATTGCTGGCCCGGGTAGGTGATCGGTCGCCCGGTGATCAACTCCTGCAGTTTGACGAACGCGATGGCGCTGCCCGAGAAGGAGACCGCACCGATCATGACGCCGAGGAGCACCTCCGCGGTGACATAGACCGCCGGTTTGAGGCCGAGCGAGTGGAGATGCAGGAGCTCGATGATCGAGATCAGTGCCGCCGCGCCACCGCCGACGCCGTTGAAGATGGCCACCAGCTGCGGCATGGCCGTCATCTTCACCAGGCGGGCCACGGGCACCGCGACGACGGCGCCCAACACCATGGCGATGAGGGCGAGCACGAGGTTCGTTCCCCGAATGCCGCAGCGTGGGAAGGGTGAACGTGACGGCGACGGCCGCAGCGGCGGCGGCGGCGCCCAGTTGGTTCCCGCGGCGGGCGTACTTCGGCGAGCCGAGCCCCTTGAGGGCAAGGATGAACCCGATGATGGCCAGGAGATAGACGAGATCCCGGACCGTGGACAGCGGCAAGGAGACCGCCGTCACGCCTGCTCTCCGGAATCGTCGGCTTCGCTCTTCGGGGCCGTCGCACGCTCGTTGGGTTTGACCTTGAACATCTCGAGCATGCGGTCGGTCACCACGAAACCGCCGACCACGTTGAGGGTGGCGAGGAAGATGGCCAGGAATCCGAGGACGAGCTGGGCCGTTCCGTGTGCCTCACCCATAATCGTCAACGCCCCGACGAGGACGATCCCGTGAATGGCATTGGAGCCCGACATCAACGGGGTGTGGAGGATGCTCGGTACCTTCGAGACGACCTCGATCCCCACGAACGCGGCCAGCACGAAGACGGTCAGGTACTCGACCACGCCCGTGCTGCTCGACACCTGGGCCATGAACGCTGCCAGGCCGATCACCGTGCGGTCCCCTCTCCCGAGTCGCCGAGGACCTCGATCGCACCAGCCGAGATCGCCTTTGCCCTTGCGCAGCACACACATGCCGCTCACGATCTCGTCGTCCCAGTCAGGGGCCAGCTCGCCGTCAGCACCCATGAGCCCGAGCACGTTGGCCACGTTGCGGGCGTAGAGGAAGCTGGCATGCGTCGGCATGCCCGAAGGCGGGTTGGCCATGCCCACGATGTGCACACCGTGATGGTCGACGACCACCCCGGCCTCGGTCAGGGCACAGTTGCCGCCCGAGTCCGCGGCCATGTCCACCACGACGGCGCCCGCAGCCATGCCGTCGACCATTTCCTCGGTCACCAGAATGGGGGCGATGCGCCCCGGGACGGCGGCAGTGGTGATGACGACGTCGGAGGCACCGACCTCGCTGGCCAGTGCGGCACGCTGGCGCACCAATTCCTCTTCGCTCAACTCACGGGCATACCCCCGGCCCCTTCGGCGGAGACGCCCAGGTCGAGAAAGGTCGCCCCGAGGCTCTCCGCTTCTTCTTTGGCCGCGGCCCGCACGTCGTACGCCTTGACCACCGCGCCGAGCCTCCGGGCCGTGGCGATGGCCTGCAGGCCGGCGACGCCGACGCCCATGACCAACACCTTGGCCGGCGGCACCGTCCCTGCTGCCGTCATGAACATCGGGAAGAACTTCGCGAGATGCTCGGCCGCCGTCAGACCTGCCCGATAGCCCGACACGGTGGACTGCGAGCTGAGGGCGTCCATGCCCTGGGCGCGGCTGATGCGCGGGAGCAGGTCGAAGCTGAACACCGTGACCCCGCGACCGGCCAGGACCCGCAGCGCCTCTGCGGACGGGGCAGGCTGAAAGAAGCTGAGCACGACGGCATCTTCGGGCACCAGGGAAGCGAGCGGCGCGTCCGGGGCATTGACGCCGACGACCAATCCGGCACCCTGCAGGGTCGTGGGCGCGTCGGGAGCGACGGTGGCCCCCGCCCCGACATAGGCCTCGTCGGAGAAGGCGGCGCCCCTCCCCGGCCCCGGATTGCACGACCACGTCCCATCCGGCGGCGACGAGCTTCTTCACGACGTCGGGGACGAGGGCGACCCGACGCTCTCCAGCTCGGGTCTCTGTGGGGACGGCCAATTTCACGGTGGTTGTGTTTAGCAGCTACGAGCTGGGGTCCCGGAATCCGCCCCCGGGGGCCAACCGGTTCAGGCCGTGCCGGCCCGCCCGGACTTCGACGGAGCCGATCGCCCCGTGCCGCCCGCGGTCACCGGGGAGCCCGGTGACGTCCAGCGATCCGATGCCGGGCCTGACAGCGTGCGTCAGGCTCGAACCCGGCGTCTATTCGGTGGAGGTGTTGCCGCCCTGCGCGACCCGTCGCAGCAGATTCGACACCCGCTGATGCGTCACTCCGAAGAGGTGGGCGATACTCGGGATGCTCTGCCCTTCCGCACGCAGGGCCACGACGAGGGAACGTCGAAGGTAGCCACTCGCTTCGGACTGGCGGCGCAGAATGGTGCTCACGAGTTGCACCGTGCTCGGCTCGTCCTCGTTGGCGAGAATGGCCTTCCAATCCTGCCCGTTCTCTCGAGCCAGACGCACTTCGGCGATCCGTTGGAAAAGCACGCGCTCACGCTCGGCGTTCTCCTTCAGCACGGCATCCAACTCGCCCAGGGCCTTGAGGACCTCATCGGAATCTGTGCCGCTGTCTCCGTGCACCGCCATTGATGCATCCGCACCTGTCACAGTATTTCGGTCGTGGCTGAGTTCCCGTATATCGGTTGCCAGCATGCATCCTCCATTCAGAATCAATACTCCCTTGGCGCGACCAACTTGGACGCTCTGACTACCTCCTGGCTTCCCAGAAAATAGACGTCAACAACCCGCAATTGGCGTCCCCCCGCCAATACCCCGAACGTCGATGTTTCAATCCTCCGATCACTCGTCCATAGGTGTGTCGGCTGCACTGCCGTCGGAACGGCGAGCGCGAAAACCCCGCTCTGCCAGCGAATATCTCGCCTCCCTCTCGTGCTCGTTCGCGGGAAATTCCCGCCCGGTGGCAGTTTGCGACGCCGGCACGACCGCCGCCCGTGATCCCGCGGCCGCCGGCCTGGTAATCCACCCGGCGGTGTGCCAGATTCGCAGCAGCATGGACCTGACCTTCGGTGCCGAGCACGAGGCCTTTCGGAGCGAGGCCCGTGCGTGGTTGGCCGCTCATGTCCCCACCGAGCCCCTGCCCTCGGTTGCCACCGCAGCCGGGTTCGAAGCCCACCAGGCCTGGGAAGCGGCCATGTTCGCGGACAGATGGTCCGCCGTGAGCTGGCCCACGGAGTACGGCGGCCGGGGTCTCGGGATCATGGAGTGGCTCGTCTTCGAAGAGGAGTACGACCGGGCGCCGGGCTCCCGAACGAGTCAGCAAGGACGGCATCTTCCTTCTGGGGCCGACCCTGCTCGAGGTCGGCACAGCGGCCCAGAAGGAACGCTTCTTGCCCGCAATCGCCGCCGGCGAGGAGATCTGGTGCCAGGCCTGGTCCGAGCCCGACAACGCCAGCGACCTGCCCGTACGGCGTGCCCATGCCGTCCGCGACGCCGGCGGGGGCGGCTGGCGCCTCAGCGGCCGGAAGGCCTGGGCCAACGGCAGCTCCTTCGCCCACTGGTGCTTCGGTGTCTTCCGCACCGACCCCGATGCCGAACGAGACGGTGCGCTGACGTGTTTCCTCATTCCGATGGACTCCCCGGGGGTCACCGTGCAAGCGCTTCGCAGGAAGGACGGCAACCCGGGCCCGGGCGAGATCATCGTTCGACCGACGTCGACGTGCCCGATGGCCAGGTGCTCGGCAGCGAGGGATCGGGCTGGTCGGTCGCCCTGTCGATGGCCGGCAGCGAGCGGGGCCTCAGCCTGCGGAGCCCGCGCACGCTCGCCGACGCGGCTGCCAGGCTCATCCACCTGTTCGATCAGCGTGGAGCGCCGGCCGCGGCGGCCGAGGCCGTGGCCCGGGCCTATATCGATGCGCAGGCCTGCCAGCTGCACACGTACTGGACGGCCAGCAAGGTGGCCCGGGGGCAGCCGGTGGGTCCCGAGACCGGCTGCAACGAGATCTTCCGCTCAGGAATAGACGTGGTCGTGCACGAGACCGCCCTGGCACTCTTGGGGTCCGACGCCGAATTGCTCGACGCAGGGTCACCCGGGGCATGGCGTGACGGCCTCCTCTCTGCGCTCGCAGGAGGAACCGACAACTGGACAATCGAGATGCAGCGCAACGTCGTGGCCGAACGCCTGCTCGGCCTCGGGGAAGGTTGACGTGGACTTCTCGTTCAGCGCCGACCAACTCGAGCTCCGTCAGATGGTGCGCGAACTGCTCGCCCGGACATTTCCGGTCACCGCCCTGCGCGCATACGGCGAGGGTACGCCCGCTCAGCGATCGAACATGGCGGCGAATCGCTGGGCGGAGCTGGCCGCACTTGGTGCACCCGGGATGCTGGTGCCCGCACCGGACGGTGGGCTCGGTCTGCACGACGTCGACCTCGTGGGCATCTTCGAGGAAGCCGGATGGTCCGCGTTACCTGAGCCACTGCTCGAGACCGCCGGCATGGCCGCGCCCCTGCTGGCCGCTTTGCTGCCCGCACCGGCGGCGGCTGTCGCCCTGCGGACATTGCTGAAGGGCACGGCCCCGTTGGCCGTGGGTGGCATCGACATCGGACCGGGCGGTCCGTCGTCGCCGACCACGGTGTCCGCCGACGGCATGTTGCGCACGCCGCGCGTCGTCGGGGCACGCGACGCCGCGGTCTTCCTGCTGGCCTGCCGCGACCCGGACTCGGGCTGGCAGGTCCACGCCGTGCCATCCGAAGCCTGCACCACACACGCCACGCCTGCGTTCGATCCGGCCCGCGATCTCGCCGTCGCGCACTGGCCGCTGTCGGCGGACACCTTGTTGGCCTACGGGATCGCGGCAGAAGCCAGTGTCGGCCTCATGGCCGATCGCGCCGCGGCCGGCTCCGCCGCGTTCTTGAACGGGCTGGCCGACCGGATGCTCACGCTGGCAGCCGACGGCGCGAACCAGCGCCGCGGGTGCGGCCCGCCCATCGGGAATTTCGAAGCGGTGAAGCACCTCCTCACCAACGCCAGGGTCAGGCTCGAAATGTCTCGCTCGGCGACGTATCGCGCCGCCTGGGCGCTCGCCAGCGCGCAGCCGACTGTCTCCCATGACGCGTCCATGGCCAAGGCATTGGCCTCGGAGGCGGCCGAGCTTTCGGCCCGGGTGGCGCTCGAGGTGCACGGGGCGATCGGCTCCACCGCGGCGTCCGATCTCCAGTTCTTCGTCCAGCGGACCTGGGCTCTCTCCAAAGCCTGGGGCGACGCCACGACGCATCGACAGCTCGTTCTGGCCCAGGTCCGGCGGCGCCGACCCTGAACCGGACCGCCGACGGCAATGTCCGATTTCCGCCAGTAATTTGCGACGCCGCGTGACAGCATGCAGAGGGTGATCGAGGACCCGGACCGCTGTTACCAAGCGGCGCACAGCAAAGACGCCCGCTTCGATGGCGTGTTCTTCGTGGGCGTGACCTCGACCGGGATCTACTGCCGCCCCAGCTGCCCGGCGCGCACACCGAAGCGTGAGAATGTCCGCTTCTATTCATCAGCGGCCGCGGCCCAACAGGCGGGATTTCGCGCCTGCCTCCGTTGTCGGCCCGACGCCACCCCCGGCTCGCCGGAATGGAACACCCGGGCCGACGTCGTCGCCCGGGCCATGCGGCTGCTCCGGGACGGCACCGTCGACCGCGAGGGCGTCGAGGGGCTCGCCCGTCGACTCGGCTACAGCGTGCGCCAGCTGAACCGCCTCGTCACGGCCGAGATCGGCACCGGACCGCTGGCCATTGCCCGGGCGCAGCGTGCTCAGACGGCTCGCATCCTGCTCGAGACGACCACACTTCCCATCGCCCACGTCGCCTTCGCCGCCGGGTTTTCCAGCGTCCGCCAATGCAACGAGACGCTGCAACAGATCTTCGCCGATACTCCCCGGGGACTGCGCAACCGTGTGGCCAGAGGGGACGCGCACCGGCACGCGCAACGAGAGGCCGATGGCGTCGCGCCGGCGATCCGGTTGCGCCTGCCTTGTCGACGTCCCTTCAGCCCCGATTCGGTGCTCGGCTTCCTCGGCGCTCGTGCCGCTCCCGGGGTCGAACTGGTCGAAGAATCCGTCTACCGCCGCAGCATGCGCCTCCCACACGGCTACGCCGTCGTGTCGCTCTCGGCGACCGAAAGTTCCGACGACGGGCCGCAGTTCGTCGAAGCGGACCTCCAACTCTCGGACCTGCGGGACCTCACGTCCGCGGCGGCGCGCTGCCGCCAACTCTTGGACCTCGACGCGGATCCGGTGGCCATCGTCGAGGCACTTGAACGGGACAGATTCATGGGCCCGCTCGTGGCCGCACTCCCGGGCCGGCGCGTTCCCGGTTCGGTCGACGGATTCGAGCTCGCGGTACGCGCCATCATCGGACAGCAGGTGTCCGTCTCGGGCGCGCGCACGATTGCTGGGCGCTTGATCACCGCGGCCGGCGAGGCTCTCCCCGAGCCCATCGGCGGGATCACCCACCTCTTCCCCACTCCCGATGCGCTGCTCGCACTGTCGAGGGAGGACCCCGCGGCATTCTCCATGCCCGGGGGTCGCCGCCGCGCGCTGTCCGCCCTGGCACGACGCCGTCGACACCGGCGCCGTCGTCATCGACCCCGGATCAGATCCTTCCGAGTTGCGGGCCTCACTGGTGGCGTTGCCGGGCGTCGGGCCGTGGACGGCCGAGTACATCGCCCTGCGTGCCCTGCGCGATCCCGACGCCTTCATGCCGACCGACCTTGGCGTAAGGAGGGCGGCGCAGGTGCTGGGGCTCCCCGCCGAACCGGCCCGACTGACACTGATCTCCGAGGCGTGGCGTCCGTGGCGGAGCTACGCCATGACCCACATGTGGGCCATGCCCGAGGCACAGAAGGCCCTCAAAGCACTGAAAGGACGTACCGCAGCATGACACCGACGATCTTTACCATGCCCATGGAGACCCCCGTAGGCCCGCTGGTCCTGGAGAGTGACGAGGACGTGCTCATCGGGATTTGGCTGCCCAACACGACGAGAGCGGGCGGCGGCAGCGGGCACGGCACACCGCCCGTTCTGAAGGACACCGCGACCCAGCTCGAGGAGTACTTCGCCCGGGAGCGCACATCGTTCGACATCCCGATGCAGCTCGACGGTACGCCCTTTCAAAAGGAGGTGTGGGCCGAGCTCTCCAGGATCCCCTACGGGGAAACCATCAGCTACGGCGAGCTGGCCCGGCGGGTCGGGCGACCGAAGGGACCCCGGGCCGTGGGGCAAGCCAACGGGAAGAATCCCATCCCCATCATCGTGCCCTGCCACCGCGTCGTCGCCACCAACGGCCTCGGTGGCTACGGCGGTGGGTTGACCGTGAAGAGCGCCCTCCTCGCCGTCGAGGGCGTGACCGGCTGAGAGGGGCGCCGGCTGCGGCCAATGTCGCGCGGCGCACCCATAAGCTGGTGGGCGATGTTTTTTACGATCGCCCTCGACGTTCTCGTCGCCCTCTACGTTCTGAGCCGGCAGCGGAGGATCCGCGTCGTGCCCGCGCACGCTCGGCCTACGTTTTCCCATTGTCCTGGGCGTCATCGGACTGATCAGTCTCCTCAGTTACAGCAACACCCACCACCCGTCGCACAGCGACTACCTCTGGCTCCTGGGCACTCTCGTGGTGGGCGCATTGTTGCTGGGTGCCGTCCGGGCGCTCACCGTGAAAATCTGGACGTCCACCAGCTGGGTCGTGCGCCAGGGGACGTGGCTCACCATGGCGTTGTGGGCGCTCTCCCTGATCGTGCACTTCATCGGCGGTGCCGGCAGTCTCGGAGCATCCAGTTTCTTGCTGTATCTCGGCGTGACGTACGGCGTGCAGAACTATGTGGTGCATCGGCGCGCGACGCCCTTGTGGGAAGGGCTGGGCCCCGACGCAGGACAGAGATTGCACGTCAACTTCGGGCCGGGACCGGGCGGTTCGGGCGCCTTCTTCGCCACCTTCCGCGGCGACGGGCAGGGCTTCGGGCAAGCGCGTTCGCCCCAGAACGATCCGACCATCATCGACGTAGAGGTCGTCGAAGACGATGAGGGCCCGCCCGAGCTTCGTTGACAATACGCCCCTGCGCGTTCGTTGCCGTCTCATACACTCGGCCCATGTCGACGCCTCGGAGATTCAGTCAAGCGCCGTTCCAGGGACCGGCCGCCGCGACCGAGCTGTACCTGGTGCGCCACGGTGCGTCGGCCGACGCCATCGAAGGGGAAGAATTCGAACTCATCGAAGGCCAGGGCGATCCACCACTCTCGCCGATCGGTCGGGAGCAGGCCGAATTGGCGGCCGAACGACTGGCGGCGCACGCGTTCGAGGCGCTCTACGTCACCACATTGCGACGCACGGTCGAGACCGCCGCTCCGCTGATCCGGCGCACCGGGCTCACCCCGCAGGTCGAACCCGATCTGCGCGAGGTCTTCATGGGGGAATGGGAGGGCGGACAATTCCGGCAGAAGGTCGCCGACGCCGACCCCGTTGCCGTGCGGATGCTGACGGAGGAACGCTGGGACGTGGTGCCCGGCGCCGAGCCCCGTGCGGCGTTCGCCTCACGCATTCGAGGAGCGATCGAACGGATCGCCGCGTCACACCCCGGCGCTCGGGTCGTCGCGTTCTCCCATGGCGCAGCCATCGGCGAGGCGCTGGCGCAGGCCACCGGTTCCCGGCCATTTGCCTTCTTGACGTCCGACAACACGGCGATCGCCCGGCTGCTTGTGACGCCGGAGCGATGGATCCTACGCGGCTTCAACGACACGGCCCACTTCCGGTCCTAGCGGATCGACCGGGCCCGATCGTCGAACGGTTCAGCCCGGTTCGGCGTGCTCCAGAAGACACGATCCGATGACATCGGTGATTTCGCTGCCGACCAACTCGTCGCGATCGAGGAGGGCGTCGCGCAACGCCTCGACAACGGCGGCGTGTTCCGAGACGATGGCCATCGCCGCATCGCGCGAGGACGTGAGCAGGGCGTCGAGCTCTGCTCGTGCATGCTCGTCGGCAAGGACCTTCTCCACCAATCCGCCACTGAAGAGGCCGTTCCCCGCCGCTGCGATGGATATCAACGACTCGCCCATGCCACAGGCCCCGATCATCTGCGCACCCAACGTGGTGGCAGCTGAGAGATCCCCGGCCGGCCCCGTCGACACCTCGTCGAACCATCGTTCCTCCGCCACGAGTCCACCCATGCTGATCTGCAGCAAGGCGTTCATCTCGTCGCGGCGCTGCGTGAACCGCTCCTCTGTGTCCGAGTGCTGCAGCAGGCCGAGAGAGTCCCGACGCTTCACAATCGAAAGAACGTCCAACTGCCGGCTCCGTCCCAGGAAATACGCGACCGTGGCGTGTCCCGCCTCATGGGTCGCTACCCGCACCCGCTCCTCGGGGGTGTAGATGGAGGCGTCCGTGACGCCGAGCTCCACGAGCATCTTCGCTTCGGCCACGTCCGGCATCGTCATGGCGGTGCGGCCGTGTGTCAGCGCGATGACCAACGCCTCATCGAGCAAGCGTTCCAAGCCCGCGGGCGAGTACCCCGACGTCATGCCCGCGACACGATCAACCGCATCGTGCTCGTCAAGGTCGTCGCCGTGTGCTTTCTTCCCCAGGTAGTACGCCACGATGTCAGCTCGGGCCGAACGACCGGGGAGCCCGAAGTAGATGGACCGGTCGAAACGCCCGGGCCGCACCAGCGCGGGATCGAGATCATCCTTGCGGTTGGTCGCCCCGACCACCAGCACGTTGGCCGGCACGAGCGAAAGCTTCTTGAGATGCTTGCCGTCGGGTAGGTAGCGGTTGAGGATCTCGATCCAGGCGTTCTTCAGCCGTTGACCACGCGAGGGGGTATCGAACGACTGCAACTGCACGAGGAGCTCGTTCACCACGCCGGTGATGCCCTCGCTCGAGCCGTTGCCCTGTCCCCGACGTGATCCGCCGATGGCATCGATCTCTTCGATGAAGCCGATTGCGCCACCTTCGGTCTGCGCGTATTTGCGCAGGCGCTTGAAGAAGGAACGGATCTTCCGATTGGTCTGCCCGAAGTACATGGATTGGAAAGCCGATGCCGAGACGAACAGGAACGGCACCTGCGCCTCTTTGGCCATGGCCTTGGCGACGAACGTCTTCCCGGTGCCCGGCGGTCCTTCGAAGAGGACGCCGCGGCGGGCCGACCCACCCATGGCGTCGCGAAATGTCTGATGGGAGAGGAAGAGGTTGACGGAACGGACAACTTCGGCCTTGATCCCGTCGATACCGACGACATCGTCCAGACCGACCTCGGTCTCACCGGGACGGATCAGGACGTGCGGCGAGCGCCCGGCCCCGACGAAGGGCGCAATCATGACCACGCCGAGCAGCACGATGATGGCGAGAGCCGGAAGCCAGCGACCCAGCGAAGGTGGGACGCCGAGCGAGGGAAACAGCCCGTGACCACAGGCCAGGCGGAGAATCATCCATCCCAGCACCACGCAGAGAACGGCAAGCAGGCGCCGGAGGCGCTTGTCCCGCCGACGGTCCTGTGCCCTCGAAACATCCGCGTTGGCGAGGATCGAACCCCCGACCGCCCCGACCAGGGCGTGTGCGGACAACGTTTCCCCTGCTTGATCGGGGTCCGGAGTCGCGGGACGCTCGCCTGTGGCCGGGCTGCCCCGAAATCTTTGGTCTTCCCTCATGACACTGAGGTTAGTGAGACAGATCGCCGCGAACGAGGGGCGAAAGACCCTAATTCACAGTCCTCATCTGGCCTTTTCTCGCCCCATGTGGGCCCTTATCCTGCGATTTCACTGCTGGCCCGTACCCAGACCGGAAGGAACACCTCCGTGCCGTCGGGGCCTGGACGCCTGCTGAAAACGGCACGCACGGGCTCACCGATGACGATCGTGGCCGGATCGATCTCATTGATCGCGCCGTCCGGCCCGGTGACCAGATTCCCCACCATCCGCAAGGCAGGCCCCTCGTCCAGCGTCACCGTGATCACCGGGTACGGAGCAAACGGTGCATAGGCCGGGAGGAGCGGTGGGTGACAGACCACGAACGACCAGATCGTTCCGGTGCCCGAGACGCGCTGCCAGTGACGCCGGGTCGATTGGCAGTGTGGGCACATCACCCGTGGAGGGAACCGCAGGATCCCACAGGAGCCACAGGCCTGAAGGCGCAACTCCCCTGCTGCAGTGCCCTCCCAGAATCCCTGTGACTCCCGGTCCACGCGGGGGACGAGAAACCCTTCCACGCCGGCCGGCACCGTCCCTGTCGCCATTTCCCCAGTCTGGTGCCTACGCCGCTGGACGTCGAACACGGCGCCGCTGGCGACGACTTCTCACGACCATCAAGATGTGCCAACGCCAGCCCACGAGTGCGGTGGCGATCCCCTTCCGGTATCGCCACTGCGCACCCCGAGAAAGCACGGGTCACCATGAACCAGCTCCCCCATACGCCGATTCCCGAACACGGCTTGGCGCGAGAAGAGGTTCTGGCGCAGCTGCTGGCCATGAAACAGGACGACCAGGACTGGCGGGGCGGCCGCGTGTTCAGCCTGGTGTACTCGGCCGGCGACGAGGTGCACGAGCTCCTCCAAGATGCGCTCTCGCTCTACAGCGCCGAAAACGGGCTCAACGTGCTGGCCTTTCCCAGCATCGGCATCATGCAGCACGACATCGTGCGGAACACGGCCACACTGCTCGGGGCCGATGATCCGGCGAGTGGCGGAGGCGTCGAGGGATACCTCACGTCGGGTGGCACCGAGAGCCTCCTGCAAGCGGTCAGGACGGCCAGGGACGTGGCCCGGCACGAACGCGGGATTCCACATCCCCGGATCGTTGCGGCCGAGAGCGCGCACGCCGCGTTCACCAAGGCCGCCGACTACTTCGACGTCGAGCTGATCCGGGTTCCCGTCGGCGCAGATCTCCGAGTCGACGTCGACGCATTCGACGCTGCGTGCACGGACTCGACGATAATGGTGATCGGCTCCGCGCCGACGTACCCGCACGGGGTTGTGGACCCGATCGCCGATATCGCGGTATTGGCGCAGCAGCGAGGGATCCTGTGTCACGTCGACGCGTGCATGGGGGGATTCCTCCTACCCTTTCTCGTCCAACTCGGACGCTTCTCCGAGCCATTCGATTTCCGCCTACCCGGCGTCACTTCGATGTCCGCCGATGTGCACAAGTACGGCTACGCGTCCAAAGGCGTGTCGGTAGTCCTCTACCGCACGCAAGAGTTGGCGCGTCATCAGATCTTCACGACGAGCGACTGGCTCGGAGGCTTCTACGCCTCGACCGCCATGGCCGGCACTCGACCGGCAGGTCCGATCGCCGCGGCCTGGGCCGCCTTGATGCACATCGGCCTGGACGGGTACCGAGAACTCACGCGAACCGCACACGACGCCGCGCGGGCGCTCAGAACCGGCATCGAGTCGATCGCCGGCCTCGAATTCCGCGGGGACCCGCCGGCCACCGTCATGGCCTTCGGAGCCCGCGACCCGTCCCTGGACATTTTCGCCGTGGGAGAGAGGCTCGCCGCAGATGGTTGGTACCTCGACAGGCAGAACCGCCCCGACTCACTCCATGCCACGGTGCACGCAGGCAGCGCCGCCAGCGTGCCCTACCTGGTCCGCGACCTCCGACGCGCCGTCACCGCTGCGGGGAAGGCTCGCGCCGCCGACCGGTCGACGACCTACGGTCAGAGCTGACGAAGCGCCGCCACTCGGCCCATTCCGCCACTCAGCAACGCCGCCACTCAGCCCGCGAGGAAGGCGGTGATGGCCTGCGCCATCGCTGCCGCGGCCGACTGCTGGAAGGCGGGCGTGACAAGCAGCGAGGCATCGCTGGCATTGCGCATGTTGCCGGTCTCGATGAGGACCTTGGGAACCACCGTGAGGTTGAGCCCGGCAAGGTCGTCATGGGGCTGCAGCCCGTCGGCACCGTCGTAATCGCTGACGGGCATGCCCGTGACGGCTTGGAACGTGTTCCGCAACAAGACGCCGAAGGCATCCGATGCGGCGACGACCGCGTCGTTCGGACCGTCGGCCACGGGTTCGAGCACGGTGAAACCCCGACCTCCGGCGGGACCGCCGTCGGCGTGGATGTCGACCGCGACATCCACGTGCGCGCCGTTGAGGATGGCCGCACGCGTGGTCACGCACGGGCCGATCCCTGAATTGTCTGGACGTGTCATCACGACCTGTGCCCCCTCGGCCACCAGGTCCGCCTGCAGGTAGGTTGCGACATTGAAGTTGAACTGGGCCTCGCTGTAGCCACTGTTCGTCGCTGTCCCGGTTGTATCGCAGGCCTCTTCCTCTCGCCCGTTCCAGACTGGCTGATCGATGACCTGCGGGGCGCTGTAACTCAGTCCGTTGTGGCCCGGGTCGATACCGACCACCCTTCCGGCCAAAGGTTGCGGCTGGGTCCCGAAGACGAGCCAGTAGCCGCCTCCAACCGGTGTCGCTGCCATACCGACGGCTGGCGCGGTCATCTGGACCGCACCCTCGGAGCCGTAGAAGGCGGCGTCGCCGAAGGTGAAGATGCCGCCGTCGGAGGCGACGAGCCAGTAGCCCCTGCCGTCGGGGGTGGCGGCCATGCCCACGATCGGTGCCGTCAACCGGGTCCGCTGCCGGTCGGAGCCGTAGAAGGCGGCGTCGCCGAAGGTGAAGATGCCGCCGTCGGAGGCGACGAGCCAGTAGCCCTGGCCGTCGGGGGTGGCGGCCATGCCGACGATCGGTCGGTTGAGGATCCGACGCGCCGGTCGAGCCGTAGAAGGCGGCGTCGCCGAAGGTGAAGATGCCGCCGTCGGAGGCGACGAGCCAGTAGCCCTGGCCGTCGGGGGTGGCGGCCATGCCGACGATCGGTCGGTTGAGGATCCGCGCGCCGGTCGAGCCGTAGAAGGCGGCGTCGCCGAAGGTGAAGATGCCGCCGTCGGAGGCGACGAGCCAGTAGCCCTGGCCGTCGGGGGTCGTGGCCATGCCGACGATCGGTCGGTTGAGGATCCGCGCGCCGGTCGAGCCGTAGAAGGCGGCGTCGCCGAAGGTGAAGATGCCGCCGTCGGAGGCGACGAGCCAGTAGCCCTGGCCGTCGGGCGTCGCGGCCATGCCCACGAGGGGCGTCTTCTGACTTGGCGGCGCATTGAGCCCAAGGGATGCACTGCCGAAGGGCACCACGGAATCAGGGGACGCCGCCAGATCCCCGATGTGGGGCAACCGCACCGAGGTGGTCGACACCGCCACATGCGGAGTTGTCCGGGTCGGGGCCCAGGAGATCGCGAGCATCGCGAGAACCAGCAACGCTGCGACGCAGAGCAGGACGACCGACCGCCATCGTCTGGACCAACTGCGCGATGTGATGATCCGTCACCTTATCGATCGCGGCCCCATCGATACAGGCCACGGGATGTTTCGGTCCGGACGGGATGCGTTCGGCTACGAGGTGGTCAGCCCTCCGTCGACGGAGAGGGCGGCGCCGGTCACTCCGCTGGCCTCGGCTTCACAGAGCCAGGCGATGAGGGCCGCCGGCTCGGCCGGTGCCAAGAGGCGCTCCACCAACTGTTGCTGCGCGAATACCTCGGCGGACGGCAGGTCGTAGATCGCCGCCGAGGCATCGAGAATGGGCGTGCGAGTCGAACCCGGACACACGGCATTGGCGGTGACGCCGGTACCCGCCAAGTCGGCCGCCAAGGACTTGATCAACCCGATGACCGCATGCTTGGACGCGCTGTACCCACTCAGGCGCCGCAGCCCCAAGAGGCCGGCCGCCGAAGCGACGGCGACCACTCGCCCCTGACGCGGTGACGGCGCATCGAGCAGGACCGGCACGGCCGCAGCCGCCAGATGGCGCACCCCGTGCACGTTGACGTCGAACTGCACATTCCACTGCGCGTCGCCGAGATCCCACAGAGGAACGCCACCCGCCACCACTCCGGCCACGGCGACGGCGGCGTCCAGACCGCCGAAGACTGTCACGGCTGCGTCCACGGCGGCCTGCATGTCGGAGCGGCTCCGCACGTCGCCCACCATCGTGTGCACCCGGTCGCCGTGACGGTCGGCGAGGGCGGCCAGATCGGCGGGAGTCGCCAGCGAGTAGTCGAGACTCGGCTCGTCAGCACACACATCGACGGTGACAACGCGCCACCCTCCGCTGACCAATCGATCGACCGTCGCTGCGCCGATCCCACGCGCGGCGCCCGTCAGTACAGCGACCCGGCTCATGGCGGCGGCGCGACGTCGGGCCATCGCGCCGCAAGGGCTGCGACCAGATCGTCGGTCATGGCCGCCAAGAGCAGGACACCCTCGTCCGCACTTGCTCCCCGTGGATCTCCCAGCACACCGTTGGACGATATCGGCCGCACCCCCTCAGCGCGTAGACGAGGCATCAACGCATCGAGGGGAGTGGTGCAGCCGGCCTCCATGAGGTCCAGGCGCACGGCTCCCGGATCGATGGCCAGCATCAGCGAGGTCTCGGTCCTGCCGGCATGGGCGTCGCCCCCTGGCACGGACGCGGTCCAGATCAGGGCCGCCTCGCCATGGGACCGGCACCGCTCACCGACCAGTGACAGCGCGTGATGGTTCCCGCCGTGGGCGGAAATCAGGACGACACCCAAGAAAGAATCCCGCGCCGACCGGATCAGCTCGATCAGGACGTCGGCCAGCACCGCGTGGTTGATGAGCAACGTCCCCGGGAATCCGGCGTGCTCGCCACTGGCGCCATAAGCCACCGCCGGCGCCACCATGATGTCGCTCCTGGCTCTCGAGAGGCGCTCGCCCGAGTTCGACCGCGATACGGGTATCGGTGTCGAACGGCAGGTGGGGCCCGTGCTGTTCGAGTGAGCCGATCGGCAGGGCCAACAGGCACGCCCGCTCGCGCGCCGCGACATCTGGCCAGGTCGCGCTGCCGAGCTCCACCGTCGCCGCGCTGACGCGTGCGCGCTGACGTCCGGAAATGGACCCGGGTGGGCACCGGGATGGGAGTCCCATGCACGTCGACCTTGGAATGCCCGATCGCCGCGCCTGGCAGCGCCGTGCCGTCACGAGCTGCCAATGCGTCTTCGCCATGGCCGAACACACACTCGGGGTCGGGCCCGTCGAGCGGGATACCGGTGAAGAACTTGGCCGCCATGCAGCCACCCTGGCACGCGTCATAGGAACCGCACGAGGCGCACGCCCCTGCGCTCTGTGGCTCGCGCAGTGACTCGAAGAGATCCGATTCCCGCCACACGGCCGCGAAGCCGCCCTCCTGGCGGACGTTGCCGGCCAAGAATTCCTTGTCGATCACGAAGGGACAGGCGTACACGTCCCCGACCGGATCGATCAGGCACACCACCCTGCCCGCGCCACACAGGTTGAGGCCGTCCAGGGGCGCCCCGAGTGCCGAAAGATGGAAGAACGAGTCGCCGGTCAAGACGTCGGGACGGTCCAAGAGCCAGTGGTAGAGCATCCGTTGCTGGTCGGCCGTCGGATGCAGTGCATCCCACGTCTCGATGCCGCGACCCGAGGGTCGAAAACGCGTCAACCGCAGTTGTGCGCCGTAGCTCTCGGCGATGGCGGCGAACTCGTCGAGCTGGGTGACGTTCTCTCTCGTGACCACGACGCTGATCTTGAACTGGCCGAAATTGGCGGCGGCGAGATTGTCCATGGCCGTTCGTGCCGCGGCGAATGACCCCTCGCCGCGCACCGCATCGTTGGTCGAGGCCAGGGCGCCGTCGATGCTGATCTGCACGTCGACGTAGTCCATACCGGCCAAACGACGCGCCCGCTCCGCGGTGAGCCTGGTCCCGTTGGTAGAGAACTTCACCCCGACCTTGTGCTCGACGGCGTACCCGACCAGGTCGAAGAAGTCCGGTCGCAACATCGGTTCGCCTCCACCGATATTCACGTAGAAGACCTTCATGGCCGCCAGCTCGTCCACGATGTGACGGGCTTCGGCCGGCGTCAGCTCCATCGGGTCACGACGACCCGATGAGCTCAGGCAGTGCACGCACGCCAGATTGCAGGCGTAGGTCAGCTCCCAGGTCAAGCAGATTGGTGCTTCCAGGCCCTGGGTGAAGCGCTGACGCAGCGGCATGATCTCTGGGGGCGCATCAACGGACATCGATCACCTCCGAAGCTGCCAAGCGCGCGAGCGCACGACGGTATGTGGGTCGTTCGGATTCCGGGAGCAACGCGTCGATCGCCGCTTCCGCACTGTCGTACTGATCCAACGCAGTGACCAACTCGACCAGCGTGCGCGACTTCAAGAACATCAGACGGCGCGTCCCGAAGTGGTACGCGAGTGCGCCGAACGATTCGTCACGCAATGCGATCTGCGGATGCACCCGCCAGGGCTTGTCAGCGTCGAAGCCGGAGAGCCTTCGTCGGGCCGCTCTTCGGTCACGCTCAATAGACGCCGCACATCCCGTCGATCGAAACCTCCTCGACCAGGAGGTCGTCGACCTCATCGTCGGCTGGCGTTTCGACATCCTGCACTTCAACGTTTTCAGACAGCACCCTGGCCTCCTTCGTGTTGTCACGATCCTATCTCGTGGGGCAACGCCCCCCATTCCTGTCAAGATTGCGCCGTGCGCCCTCCCAACTGGGAAAACGGAGAAGGCCCCACCCCCGTTCAGCCCGCTCCCCCTCGTAGGACGACGCCGCTGCCCACGCAATTCGGCCTCTCGAGTGACCCCGAGACGGTGGCCTTGGACCGGGATCGGATCCTCATGGGCGGAAGCCCGCTGCGGCTCATGCGCCTGACTGAACGTGCCAGCGGGCTGGTCCGCACGTGGGCAACCGGAGCGGTGGTGGGTCGAAGCAGGACCGAGCAGATTCTGGCGCGGCGACTCGTCTCCTCCGGCGTCTTCCTTCCCCGGCCAGGTCCCACCAGCTTTGGGCCCGAGGACGTCACAGTCGTGATCCCTGTCAGAGACCGCCCTGAGGTCCTCCAACGGGTGCTCGCAGCCTTGGAGGGGATGCAATGCCTCGTCGTCGACGATGCCTCGACAGAACCTCGACGCACCCGGGAGATCGTCGATCACGCGGGAGGCCGGTTCCTCGCACTGGCCACCAATGCGGGCCCTGCCGCCGCCCGCAACGCGGGACTGAGCCAGGTCACCACGCCCCTCGTCGCCTTCGTCGACTCGGACTGCGTGCCCGGTCCCCACTGGCTCGAGCCGCTCCTCGGACACTTCGACGACCCGATGGTCGCCGCCGTCGCACCACGGATCGTGCCCCTTCCGGTGGTTCCGGCCACGGCTCTCTCGCGCTACGAAGCTGTGCGCTCCTCGTTGGACCGTGGCAGCTCAGGGGGGCTTGTACGGCCCCTGAGCCGTATTCCCTACGTGCCGAGCGCGGCGCTCTTGGTCCGCCGGGAGGTAGCCGGCGAAGTGCTGTTCGACCCACGGCTGCGGGGCGGGGAGGACGTCGATCTGATCTGGCGCCTCGTCGAGGCCGGATGGGACGTGCGCTACGAACCGGCGTCTTCGGTGCAGCATGACGGCCCGGCGCGTATGGCTTCCTGGCTGCGTCGCCGGGCCTTCTACGGCACCACCGCCGGACCGCTGTCCCGCCTTCACCCGAAGTCCCTCGTGCCGCTCCAGGCCTCCGCCTGGTCGGCCGGCGTGTGGGCACTGGCCTGCGCCCGCCGGCCCGTCCTGGCGGCCGGGCTCCTGGCCGCTTCCGTCGGCGTGCTGGCTCACCGCTTCGAAGGACTGGTCGAGAAACCGTTCCCGGTGGCCATGAAGATCGCCGCTGGCGGAACCCTCAGATCTGCCGTGCCTGCCCTGCACGGCCTCACCCGGGCCTGGTCCCCCGCCCTGGTACTGGGCTTGGGCTGGCGCCGATCCCGGCGCACGGCCGCGCTCGCCCTCGTCACCCCGGCACTGGCCGACTGGCGGACCGACCGGGCCCCGCTCGATCCGTTGCGGTACGCCGCACTGCACGTGGCCGACGACATCGCCTACGGCGCAGGCGTCTGGACAGGCTGCGTGACCGCGCGGACCGTCGCTCCGCTCCTCCCGCGCATCGTGTTCAGAGCCCGCATCTGGTCCAGCTCCTCGCTGCGCACGCAGCTGAGGGACCGGGGGGAAGGGTAGGGCCGGGGCTACTACCTTGGTCAGGCGTGGCCGGCCGCGGGTGCCCGCGGCTCAGACCAGGAGCTGCACGAGAGGGTCGATATGAGCAACGAATGGTTCGAGACGGTTCTGGAAGCCCAGCGCCGCGCGAAGAGGCGCCTGCCCAAGTCCGTCTACGCCGCGTTGGTGGCCGGCTCTGAAAAGGGCATCACGGTCGAGGACAACATCGCCGCCTACGGCGAACTGGGATTCGCTCCACATGTGGCGGGATCGCCGGCGAGCAGGGACCTCTCGACGACGGTCATGGGTCAGACCATCTCGTTCCCGGTGCTGATCTCACCGACGGGCGTGCAGGCGGTGCACCCCGAAGGCGAGGTCGCCGTCGCCCGCGCCGCGGCCGCCCGGGGCACCGCCATGGGTCTGAGCTCCTTCGCCAGCAAGGCCGTCGAAGACGTGGTCGCCGCCAACCCCCAGACCTTCTTCCAGGTCTACTGGGTCGGCACGCGCGACGACGTCCTCCAGCGGATCGAGCGGGCCCGCGCCGCCGGTGCCGTCGGGTTGATCGCCACGCTGGACTGGTCGTTCTCCCACGGCCGCGACTGGGGCAGCCCGGTCATCCCCGAGACCCTCGACCTCAAGTCGATGGCGCGCTTCGCCCCCGAAGCGTTGACCCGCCCCCGGTGGTTGTACGACTTCGCCAAATCCGGGCAGTTGCCCGACCTCACTGCTCCGAACATGGGCAAGAAAGGGGAGATGGGCCCCACCTTCTTCGGCGCGTACGGGGCCTGGATGCAGACACCGCCGCCGAGTTGGGAGGACGTGGCCTGGCTGCGCCAGCAATGGGACGGGGCGTTCATGCTCAAGGGCGTCACCCGCATCGACGATGCGAAGCGGGCGGTGGATGCCGGCGTCACCGCCATCTCCGTGTCCAACCACGGCGGGAACAACCTCGACGGCACGCCGGCCACCATTCGCGCCCTGCAGCCGATCGCGCAGACCGTCGGCGATCAGGTCGAAGTACTCCTCGACGGTGGGATCCGGCGCGGCAGCGACGTCGTCAAGGCGCTCGCCCTCGGTGCGCAGGCCGTCATGATCGGGCGGGCGTACCTCTGGGGCTTGGCCGCCAACGGGCAGGCCGGGGTGGAAAATGTGCTGGACATCCTGCGGAGCGGCATCGAGTCGGCCCTCCTCGGTCTCGGACACGGGTCCATTCACGACCTCACTGCGGACGACCTGGTCATTCCGCCCGGATTCAGCCGCCGTCTCGGTGCGACCCCCTAGGGCCTCCGCCGCTATGTGTCGAACTTGACCACGCCGCGGATGATCGTGCCGGCGGCCTGGTCGTCGTAGCCCTGCTGCACCTGGTCCAGGGTGTACTCCTGGGTGATGATCTCGTCGATCTTGAGCTGCCCGTCCTCGTAGAGGTTGAGCAGATTGGGCACCTGGACCCGGGGACTGGCCGAGCCGAACACCGTTCCGAGGAGCGCCTGGTTGTACATGGCGAGGTTGAAGAGATTCAACTGGACGTCCATCTGGTCGAACGGCGCGATCGCCGTCACCACGATGCGGGCGTCCTTCGATCCGAGTGCGCACGCCGATCCGATGAGCTCGCCCTTGAGCACCCCCGGCGTCAGGATGACGACGTCGGCGTTGCGCCCCTTGCGTCAACTCGGGCAGCATGAATTGCGCATCGAGGAGCGATGGGGCCGTGTGCGTTGCACCGATCTCCTTGGCCTTCTCCAGCTTGAAGGCGACCGGGTCCACCGCGATGATCGTGCGCGCGCCGGCGATGCGTGCCCCCTGGATGGCACCTGACCCGACGCCACCGCATCCGACCACGACGACGGTCTCGCCGGGCTTGACCTTGGCCCGATCGACCGCCGAACCGAAGCCGGTGGAGATGCCGCAGCTGATGAGCGCCGCCGCTTTCATGTTGGCGTACGGCTCAATCCGGACCAACGAATTCTCGTGGCAGACCATTTCGTCGGCGAAGGTCCCGAGCTGCGCCATCCGGTTCAAGTTCGCTCCACCCAGGTGGTAGCGGTACGTCCCGTCGCTGATCATGCCGCCGGCCAGCGTCGACATCCCGAGGTCGCACAGGTTCTGCCGGCCCGAGGCGCACCAGTGGCAGGTCCCACACGACGGGATGAACGACACCGCCACGTGATCACCGGACGCGACCTGGGTCACGTTGGTCCCGACCTCGGTCACGATGCCCGATCCCTCATGCCCGCCGACGACCGGGAACATGGACGGCACGCCGATCAATTCGAGTACTTCGGGCGGTGCGCTGATATCGCCCGTCCGCAGGTGCTCGTCGGAGTGGCACATGCCCGCATAGACCATCTTCACCCGGACTTCACGGTTGCCCGGTGGATCGATGTCGACCTCTTCGGTCTTCCACGGCTCGTTCAATCCGGAGCAGACCACCGCACGTGTCTTCATCGCAAACCCCTCCCACTCGACAACTCGGGCGTTGTCGCGTCGTCAGTATCGTTCGCCCCCGGCCGCCGGACAATCGCGGCGTCCCGGGTGGTCGACCATTGCCCGTGTGGACGAGGAGCTCGCTGTCTGCGTCCGGGTGCTCCTCCCCGACGGGCTCACACGGGCGTAGGGGCGGCCGGACGCCGGGGGACCCGCCGACTAACGTCCGTCCGATGTCCACGGGCCCCACGACACGAGGCCTTCCTCTCGAGATCTCGGGCCTGACCAAGCACTTCGGGTCGGTCCTGGCCGTGGACCACCTCGATTTCACCGTCGAGCCGGGTCGGGTGACCGGTTTCCTCGGGCCGAACGGCTCGGGCAAGACCACCACGCTGCGGATGCTGCTCGGGCTGGTGGCGCCTAACGAGGGGCGGGCCACTGTGGGAGGTCAGCTGTACCGGGAGTTGCCGAACCCGTCCGGAACGGTCGGCGCGGTCTTGGAGGCGACCAGCTTCCACCCGGCGCGGCGGGCCCGCACCCATTTGCGCATGGTTGCCCGCGCCGGCGGCCACGACGAGGCCCGCGCCGATGTGGTGCTGGACCTGGTCGGGTTGACGGCGGACGCCAGGCGCAAGATCGGCGGATTCTCCATGGGTATGCGGCAGCGACTGGAGCTGGCGAGCGCGCTGATCGGCGACCCCGACGTCCTGATCCTCGACGAGCCGTCAAACGGCCTCGACCCGCAGGGCATCGCGTGGTTGCGCGACCTGATGCGCTACCTCGCCGGCGAGGGACGCACCATCCTCGTGTCGTCGCACCTGTTGGCGGAAATGGCGCAGACCATCGACAACGCCGTCATCGTGTCGCACGGCAGGCTCCGGGCCCAAGGGACGTTGGAGTCGATCACCTCGGGGATCGCCGAAGCGTCCATGCACGCGAGGACGCCCGAGGCGGATCGCCTCTGTGCGGTGCTCACCGAAGCCCATGTCCGGTTCCGGCGACTCTCCCAGGATCTGGTCGCCGTCGACGGCATGACGCCCGAGCAACTCGGGCCGCTTCTGGCAAGCAACCAGGTCGTGCTCTACGAGCTGACCAATCAAGGTGCCGACCTCGAGGCGATCTTCCTCTCCCTTACCTCGGGCCTCGGCTTCGGAGAGATGGCACCGCCGGCATGATCAACGCCATTCGATCCGAACTCCTCAAGATGCGCACCATGCCAGGCATCTGGGTGTGCTTCGGGTTGGCCCTCCCATTGACCGCCCTGATCGTCTGGGCCGTCTTCGCCAGCGCCGGTGGCAGCCCCGGCCACACCTATTCCTTCGTGCAAATCCCTCAATGACCGGCGCGAGCTCCTCGGCGCGGGATATTTCGGGATCACCTTTCTGGCCCCCGTACTCGGGCGTGATCTGCATCACGAGCGAGTACCGCCACAAGACGATGACGTCGACGCTCGTGCTCACCCCCCGTCGAGGCCGGGTGCTCGGCGCCAAGATCGTCGTCACCGCGTGGTGGTGTCGTGTTGATCGCCGTCCTCTCGCTGGTCACGGCTGGCAGCCATCGGACTGCCATGGAACGCCGCGCTGGGGGGTGTCACATCACAGGTGACCGGTCAGCTCGGCGCCGTGGTGCCGGGGTTCGTCGCCGCCACAATCCTGCTGGGTTTCTTCGGTCTCGGTTTCGGCACGCTGGTGAAGAACCAGGTCGCCGGCATCCTTCTCGCGATCGGCGGAACGTTCATTCTGGAACCGATCCTCGTGCTCCTCGCCCGTGGCGTCTTCCACTACGACCTGAATTGGCTCCCGTCGGCGGCGGCGGCGTCATTGGCCGGTTCGCTGGCCCGGGGCGGCCTGGGTGGGAACCACGATGCAACCTCCCGGCTCTTGGCGTGGTGGCAGGGTGGCCTGATCATGCTGGCATGGGGAATGGTCCCACTGGCTCTCGGTTACTTCACCACCATCCGCCGCGACGTCACGTAGACGCCGCCCGCCTCAGCGGCGCAGGACTTCACCGGGTCGCGCCGCCAGGCCTTCGTCGTTGGAGGCCCCGTCCACCCGGATGGGCACGCCGTTGACCAACGTGTGCGTGACCCCGATCGGCGCGTCAGCCGTCAGACGTTCGCCGTGGGCCGGGAAGTCGAAGATCCGCCGCAACGGGCCGGGGGCGATGGTCTCGGGATCGAAGACACAGATATCAGCCGCCTTGCCCACGGCGACGGTGCCCCGGTCCGCCAACCCGTAGACCTGCGCCGGCTCGCCGGTCAACTTGTGGATGGCGCGTTCGAGGGGCATGACCCCGCGCCCACGCACCCAGTTCCCGAGCAGGTCGGTCGAGAAGCAGGCGTCGCACAATTGGGAGACGTGTGCCCCCGAGTCGGCCAGTCCGAGGAGCACGTTGTCCCGCGGCAACAGCCACGCGATGCCCTCTTGGTCGTTGTTGGCCAAGACGGACCAGAAGCGCGCCTCGAGGTCGTCGTCGAGGGAGATATCGAGCACGACGTCGAGCGGGGAGCAGCCCCGCTCCTCGGCCAGTGCCACCACCGGCCTGTCGGTCAGCTCGGGGTGGGACTCCGACGAGGCGACCGCGATGTTGTCCCAATTGACCGGAATGGCCCCCCCGGCCCCGCCTGCCTCGGCGAGAGCCTTCTCGCGCCACGCCGGGTCGCGGTAGGCCGCGATCCGCTCCTCCTTCGACTTCCCCATCAGCGCCGCGAACATGGGGCGCATGTTCAGCGTGAACGGCTCCAGAGAGGTTCATCTGGAAGACCAGCGGGCGGCACGAGACCTGCGGCCAGACTTCGATGCCTTCGGCCCAGGCCGCGTCATGGTCGGCCATCACCTTCTCGTGATACGGATAGTCCCGCACGGTGAGGAGCGCCGTCCAGGTGAAGGGCCGACCGATCTCGCGCTGGAGCTCGAACACTTCATCGTGCGAGATCACCCCACCCGGGAGCAGTGCCACCACGCCGCCGCGTTCCATGGCGCAGTGGTTGGAGGAGGGCGCGCAGTTCCTGCAGGTCGCCGACGCGCGAGGGTACGGGCCGCCCGCTGTCCCCGCTGTGCGTGGGTGATGCGCTCGACGCGAACCCGATGGCGCCACCGGCCATGGCATCGGCCACGACCGCCTGCATGCGCGTCATCTCCTCCGGCGTGGCGGCGCGCTCATAGGCGTCGTCGCCCATCACGTACATCCGCACCGCCGTGTGCCCCACGTAGCAGGAGAAGTTCAACGCGGTGCCGCGTCGCTCCACCGCGTCGAGGTATTGGGTGAAGGTCTCGAATTCGTTCCACGGCACGCCGACCGACAACGTGTCGAAGCTCATGTCCTCCACGTGTTGCAGCGTGCGCCCCAACAGGGCGACGCCATCGGGCCGCACCGGTGCGATGGAGAATCCGCAGTTGCCGGCGACCACCGTCGTCACGCCGTGAAACGATGACGGCGTCAACGAAGGGTCCCAGAAGACCTGGGCGTCGTAGTGCGTGTGGATGTCGATGAACCCGGGCGTGACCACCTGGCCCGTCGCATCGAGCACGCGGGACCCGCTGAGGCCCGTGCCGATGTCGGAAATCTTGCCGTCGGTCACAGCCACGTCGGCCACATGACCGGGAGATCCTGTCCCGTCGATGACCGTCCCACCCCGAATGACTACGTCAGCGCTCATGCCACCATCGTCGCAGCCTTGACGCCTTCGTGCACGCCCGGGGGGTGGTGGACCGACAACCGGGGTCGGGTACGGTGGAGCGGGAGAGGCGGAATTTGTCCTGCGGAACACGATTTCGGCGCCAGCGACGGCGTGTGACCGAGGTAGCCACACATGGGTTTGGGATCTCCAAGAGGCAAGACGGCACCCGAGACGGTCGACCGCCTGCAAATCTCGGGTGCGATCATGGCGCCGTCCGACGGCCCCTCCCCCGTGGAGCTGGCCGACGCCGGCCGGCCCCCGCTCGGCTTGGGCGTCGTCCGGGATCAGTACGTCCACAAGGTGCGCAAGACCCCGACGATCCGCATGGTGCCGGGTTCGCTACGCGTCGAGGGTCGCCTGTTGCAATTCGCGGTGTCCGACAATGTCGGGGCACACGGACCTGACGGTCCCGGCAGCCCCCCGATCTGGGCCGTGAATATCCACGGCTACTTCGCCGGGGGTGGCATGTACTGGCGCGAGAGCGCCCGTCTCGCCGAACAGCTCGGCTGGCGGGTCATCAACCCCAGCCTCCCCGGCTTCGGGGGGAGCGATCCGCTGGACTGGCACGACGTGTCGATGGAGATACTCGCCAACCAGGTCATGGCGGTGACCGCCCACGTCGAAGCCGGCCCGCTCGTGGTGCTCGGCCATTCGATGGGGGGCGCGGTCGCCGTCCAATTCGTCCACGACCATCCGCGCCAGACGCTGGGCCTCATCTATCGCGACGGCGTGAGCACGCCCGCCTGGAAGGTGCGCCACGGGGTTGTCTCCTCCGTGCTCGCACCCTTCGCCCCCAGCCTGGCGCCGATGGTCGATCTGGCCACCGCCGCGGTCAGCGACATGCCGGACCTCCTGATCGGCCGGATGTTCTCGACCTTCCGCTCCGTCCTTCCCGACGTGCGGCGCAACGTGCGCACGGTCGGCCAGACACTGCCCATCGGCAGCCTGCTCATGTCGAACGATCAGCGCAGCGAGGTGCGGGCACTGGTGGCCCAGCAAATCCCGATCCTCAACGAATGGGGTTGCTTCGATCGCATCACACCCACGGCGGTGGCGACAGAATTCGCCGATGTCGCCCGTGCACCGGTGCTCTGGGTGCCCGGCGGGCACAGTTGGATGCTGGCCCGCCCCCAGGGCCAGTCCGACATACTCCTTCACCTGGCTACCGGCAAGGAGTTCATGGCCAATGTCGAGAAGCGCTGGCGCCAGTTCACCGCACGCGACCACACGTTGCGCGCCGTCAATTAGGCGCACGCCGGTCGCGAGGGGCCACACGTCCATGGCACTGCCGCCGCAGGTGGGCTCGTGATCGCCCACCTCCTCGATCCACTTCTGAATCTCCACGGCTGGCAGGCCTATTCCCTCGTCGGCGCCCTCGTCTTCGCCGAAGCCGCCATCTTGATCGGCTTCGTCTTTCCCGGCGAGACAGCGGTGATCATCGGCGGCGTGGCCGCGTCCCGGGACAACATCAACATCGTGATCCTGATCGTGATCGTCGTGGTCTGCGCCATCGCCGGGGATTCGGTCGGGTACGTGGTCGGCGAGAAGTGGGGACGCCGTCTGATGGAGACCCGGCTCCTGCGCAAACGCCAGCGCATGCTCACTGCGGTGTTGGTCCAGCTGAACCGGCGTGGCGCCATCGCGGTCTTCGCCGCCCGCTTCACCGCGTTCTTGCGGGCCGCCGTCCCGGGGCTGGCCGGCATGTCCGCGATGCCCTACCGGGTCTTCCTCCCGGCCAATGCCGCAGGAGGTCTCGTGTGGGGGACGGCCTTCTGCCTCCTGGGCTACTTCCTCGGGCACGCCTACACCAAGGTGGAGCACGCCTCGGGCCTCGCGTCCGACATCTTCCTCGGCCTCATCGCCGTCGTCATCGTCGTGCTGACCATCCGTCGCAGGCGGAGGGAGAAGGCCGGACAGATCGGGGGCGCCCAGAATCCGGCGGATGACGTCGGCTGGAAGGAGGACGGAACGAATCCCCAAGAGGCCGGATCGGCCTCTTAGAAAGCCTTAGAAAGCAGCCTCAGGGGGTGGCGTCGAGCACAGATCGATCCCCCCGCAGGACCCCGCTGACGATGTGGGCGAATGCGGCTGCGCTGTCGTGACCGGCGGCATCGGTGTCGAGCCAGCGGACTGAACCGGACGCCGAATTGCGATCGAGGCCGAAGAGCCCGAAGCGCGGCTCGTAGGTGCCCCACTCGTAGTTGTCGACCAACGACCAATGCAGGTACACCGTCACCCGGCGCTTCCTCCTCCGTGGCGGCGACCAGCGCCGCGAAATGCTCCCTGAGATAGCGCGGGCGGTCCCACCCGTCGCGACGTGGGACGGGGTACCCGCCCACCGACCTGGTGGCCATGCCGTTCTCCACCACCCACAGCGGAAGGGCGGAGTGCAGCGCCGCTTCGGTCCGGCACCACGCGCGCAGCCCGTCCGCGTGCGGCACCACGTCCCACAGGTCTCGTCCGGGGGACCACTCCCGCGCGCCCCACGCGGCGCGGCGCCCCGGGAGGCCGAGGGCGTGACTGGCCACGGGGTCGTACCAGTCGAAGCCGATGGCGCCGAGACTGCGCGGTATGCGGCGAGGCCTCCACGACGTCGAGCACCCGCCGGGGTGCGGGCCGACGGGCGGCCGCCCGCAAGCGCGACCACAACGGACCCCCGCCCGCGCCCCGGTTCGTCCCGTACGGGCTGAGAGCCGCGAAGAACCGTCGCAACGCGAACTCCCCGGCGTGCTGTGGCGGGAGGGCTGCGTCGTGCAATGCCCGACGCTCGTCGACGTAGAGGTCGGCATCGGAAGCCGGGATGCCGGCCGCGCGCAACTGGAGGAGGTCGGTCAGCAAGCGATCGAGTTCGTAGATCGACGAGGCGCCCGGATTACAGGTCACCAGTGCCCCGGGTTGGACAGCGACGATGGCATCGGCCGCGAGCACGTGTGCGGCGAGGAGATTGTCCAGTACGCAGAAGGCGTCGGCAAAGGCGGCGCGCCGACCGGGCGGGTGCGCGCCTTCGATCCAACCCTTCAGCATCACGATGTTGGGCTCGTTGATGGTCACCCATCGACGGCAATGCGGCGCCAGCGCAGGCAACACCCGGGCGACGTGACGGGCGAACCGATCGGGCGATCCGGGCCGCAACCAGAACTCCTCCCCCAAGAAGGCGGGGTGGGTGAAGTGGTGCAGGGTGATCATGGGGTCGAGCCCGCGCGAGGCGCACAGCTCGAGGATCTCCACGTAGCGATCGAGCGCGGCCTCGTCGAACCGTCCCGCTTCGGGCTCCAGGCGTGCCCATTCGACCGAGAGGCGGAAGACGGTGCACCCGATCGCTGCCGCCCTGTCCAAGGCCTCCTCGGGATGGGCCCAGAAATCACAGGCCACAGCGGAACGCTCCACCCGACCGGACCGTTCCCAGGAGTACCAATTGTTCGCCGGCTCGCCGTCGCCGTTGTACCCCCCCTCGATCTGGAAGCCCGCGGTCGCGACACCGATGGCAAAGCCCTCGCCCAGGAGGGAGGCCTTCTTCGATTCGCGGGAACGGCTGGCGCGCGGCCGGTCGTTGGATGCGGAAGGCGCCACGTTCACAGCTTGGCAGCTCCCGGGCCCGAGGAGGCCGGGCCGGAGGCGAAAGAGAGCTGCAGTCGAAAGGGAATCAGTGCGAGATGATCGATCGCATCCGGGACAGCGCGGCGCCGACGAGGTCGATTTCCTCGCGCGCGGTGCGCACAAGGGACTGAATTTGCGGGGCGGTGGCGTCGCTACAGGCGCGGAGAGCGGCCGACTGCACATCTTGGGCGGCGCCGATCACCTCCGCCACCTGGATACGGATCGCGTCGGGTCCGCCCTGTCCCGCCGGAAGTCGACGCTCGAGTCGCAGCATCTGGTCGAGCTCGCCACCGACACTGCGCAACGAACGGCAGACAGAAGGAAGCTCGGCGACGGGAGCATTGCGTGTATCCGCGTGCTTCACGGCTGCCTCCGCATCGTCGATCGCCCGCCACATGAGACGGCGCGTCCGTGCCGCGTTGGCATGACGCAGCTCGCCGGAGAGAGCCCGGATCCCGCGTCGGTCCCGCCACGCCGTCAACGTCGCCGCACCGGCGAGAACGCCCCGTGTCACGGTGTGCCCCTGCACCAGACGCCAACGACGGCGCACCTCGCGGCGGACCAGGAAGTAGGCCGCCACGGCGCCCAGCACCATGACACCACCGACGATCAGCAGGGCGACCAGGACATGGGCCAGGAACGACACGGGAAAAGTCTACGCCCGGCGCCGCCATGGCAGAATCGCCCCCTTCGCCGGCCCGGGCCGGCGAGGCGGCCGAGGAAGGGAGCACGCATGGCAGACGAGGTGTTGCGGGAGCGCCGGGGGCACGTGGAGATCCTCACGATCAACCGACCCGAGGCGCGCAATGCGATCAACGGCGCCGTGAGCCGCGCCATGTCATCGGCCATGGACGAGTTGGCGGACGACGCCGAGTGCTGGGTGGTCATCCTCACCGGAAGTGGCGACAAGGCGTTCTGCGCCGGTATGGACCTCAAGGCATTCTCGAGCGGAGAAGGCAAGGACATCATGGGGGCCAGCGGCGGCTTCGGCGGTCTGACCGAGCGGGATTTCGAGAAACCCCTGATCGCAGCCGTGAACGGGTCCGCCCTGGCCGGGGGGCTCGAGATCATGCTGTCGTGCGACCTCGTCGTGGCAGCGGACCACGCCAAATTCGGCATACCCGAAGCCAAGCGGGGCCTCATCGCCGGCGCCGGGGGCCTGCTCCGGTTGCCCAAGCGACTTCCCCTGGCGGTGGCCTACGAACTGGCCATGACAGGTGACCCCATGGATGCCGTGCGTGCGCACGCGCTGGGCCTGGTCAACCAGGTCGTGCCCGGCGATTCGGTCCTCACCGAGGCGCTCGCCCTCGCCGACCGGATCGCCGCCAACGCACCCTTGGCCGTCCGCTATTCCAAGAGCGTGATGAGGCGCGCCGGCGAACTGCCCGAATCCGAAGGCTGGAAGATCAACCAGGAGGCCGTGGATGTCGTCTTCACTTCGGCCGACGCGATGGAGGGCCCGCTCGCGTTCGCCGAGAAGCGAGAGCCACGCTGGCAGGGCAAATAGCCCCCGTCGGGACTGACTCGTCATGCTCGCCCCCGGCCTCGACACACTCCGGCTGACCCTCCACGTCCTGGCGGCGTCGATCTGGGTCGGTGGGCAGATCGCCCTCGCCGACCTCGTCGGACCATCCCGCGCGTTCGGCCCGGAAGCCCCGCGGGTCCTCGCCCGGGCGTTCGCACGCCTGGCCTGGCCCGCCTTCGCCGTGCTGGTCCTCACCGGGTTCTGGAATGTCTCCACCGTCCACTGGTCGCAACAGAGCGACGCATGGAAGACGGTGCTCATCGTCAAGATCGTCGTCGTGGCGGCAGCGGGCCTGGGAGCCTTCTTGCACGGGCGCGCCACCTCGCGGACGGCAATCGCCGTGTGGGGATCGGTGGGTGGTCTGGCCAGCGTGGCCGCACTCGTGCTCGGGGTCCTCCTGGCCGGTTGACCCCGCCTCGGACGGGTCCACCAGCGGGTCTCGGTGCGGTGGGCAGAGGGGTGGTTTGGGTCTAACCTGAGCGTCGGGTCCACCGCGAGTGGACGGCGAAGGAGGTCCGCATGCTGGCAGAGATTTTTGGAGTCGATGGGGTCATCGTCCTGATCGTTGTCGTCGTGCTCCTCTTCGGCGGGGCGGCCATTCCCAAGCTGGCCCGCAATCTGGGTTCGGCCAAGAACGAGTTCGAAAAGGGCTGGGAGACGGCAAGAAGGCCTCCCAGGACCCGAATCTCGCGGCGAGCAACGGCACGTCCGAGGCAGCGGCAGCTCCCGCCCCCGCTCCGGCTCCTGCCCCCTCCCCGGCCACGGACGACCCGACGTCGCGGAGCTGACCGCGCCGGGCTGACCGCGCCGGACTCCGGTCCGGCGTCCTCGCCGGACGTCCGGGTCGGCGGGACACGACTCCGCTGACGTCCTGACGATCGCCGATCGCGACAGCCGCCGATCCCCTCCGGCGGGGTGATGTCTCCACCGCACCATGCGCACGGAGAGCGCCCCTGCTGCGCACGGCCGGTTGGCCACGATCGGGTCCGCGCGTAACCCGTTGTGCTGCTACTTCGTCTTTTTCCGCGGGGTTCGATAGTGTCACCGTCGTGGACTCGTCATTGACCAGCCCTTCGGCGGACGCACCCGACTCGACACCCGAAATTCCCGGCCCGCGACGTCGCTCCCGGCTGCTCGCGGCGGCGGCCGTGGTCGGCGGTGCGCTCGTCCTCGGCGGCTGCAAACTCCCGAGCTTCGGCCAGTTCCCGGGGGCGACCACGCAGGGGCGCACCGAGTTCCACCTGTGGCAACTCTTCTTCATCGCCGGGCTCGTCGTCGGCGGCTTCGTCCTGATCCTGATCCTCTGGGCCGTCTTCAAGTACCGGCGCAAGTCCGAGGACATGCCCAAACAGACCCAGTACCACACGACGGTCGAGATCATCTACACGGTCGTCCCCATCCTCATCGTCATCGGGCTCTTCGTCTTCACCGTGCTGGCCGAGAACAAGGTGGACGCCACGCCATCCAACCCGGGTGCCACCATTACCGTGAACGCCTTCCAGTGGGGCTGGGAGTTCGAGTACCCCGGTGGCCCGGGTTCGGGTTGCACCGACCCCTCGTCCCCCACCGCGAACCAGAATCACTGTGTGAAGGTGATCGGCCAGACCACCGACGATCCGACGATGGTCATCCCCACGGGCGTCAACGTGGAGATCCACCTCAGGTCGCTCGATGTCCTGCACGGCTTCTACGTCCCCGAGTTCAACTTCAGCCGCTACGCCAGCCCCGACTACACCACGACCTTCGACTTCACCGCGCTCCGCACCGGGGACTTCCGTGGCCAGTGCACGCAGCTGTGCGGCCTCTACCACTCGCTCATGTTCTTCAACGTGCGGGCCGTCACCCCGGCCCGGTACTCGGAATGGCTGCGCGGGAACCAGGCTCGAGCCAGGAACAACCCTTCGTCGGTTCCGAAGCTCCCCACCGGGGTGGGCAGCGGCACGGCGAGCACGAACGCTCCCAGCAACAACCTTGGAGGTGACCTCTCCGGTGACTGACGTCGCTGACGTTCTCGCCCCTCCGATGCCTGACACCGGCGTCGAGGATGCGCCGGACCTCCATCGGCCCGATGCCGGCGGGCACGGCCCCGCTGACGGGCACCCCGGCGGCCACGGGCACGAGGACCACGGCCCGACGGGGATCCTCAAGTGGTTGACCTCCACCGACCACAAGGTGATCGGCCTCAGCTACATGATCACGTCGCTGGTCATGTTCTATTTCGCCGGGATCATGGCCCTCTTCATCCGGCTCCAGCTGACCTCGCCCCACTCGTCCCTGCTCACCTTCGGGCAGTACAACGAGCTGTTCACGATGCACGGCAGCCTGATGCTCTACCTCTTCGCCGGGCCGTTCGCCTTCGGTGGCCTGGCCAACTACGTGGTGCCGCTGCAGATCGGCGCACCCGACATGGCCTTCCCCCGGCTCAACGCCCTGAGCTACTGGCTGTACCTCACGGGGTCGATCACCATGCTGTCCGGCTTCTTGGTGGCGGGAGGAGCGGCCAGCTTCGGATGGGTGGCCTACGCGCCCCTCTCCAACTCCATCGCCTCACCGGGCATCGGTGGTGACGTGTGGATCATGTCCCTGGTCCTGACCGGATTCTCGGCCATCTTCACCGGGGTCAACCTCGTGGGCACCATCTTCTACCTGCGCGCCCCGGGCATGACGATGTTCCGCATGCCCATCTTCACCTGGAACATGTTGGTGACGGGCATCCTCATCCTCATCGCCTTCCCGGTGCTCACCAGCGCGATGGTCATGCTGTTCTGCGACCGGCACTTCGGTACCCACATCTACACCGCCGTGGGCTGCCATACGGTCACGGGCGCCCACCTCGCCTCGTGCGGGTCGCCCCTGCTGTGGCAGAACCTCTTCTGGTTCTTCGGCCATCCGGAGGTCTATATCCTGGCGCTGCCCTTCTTCGGCATCGTCACCGAGGTCCTCCCCGTCTTCTCCCGCAAGCCGGTGTTCGGGTACAAGGGCATGGTCTTCGCCACCATGGCGATCGCCGCCCTCTCCACCGGCGTCTGGGCGCACCACATGTTCACCACCGGGGCGGTGCTCCTGCCCTTCTTCTCGTTCCTGAGCCTGCTCATCGCCGTCCCCACGGGCATCAAGTTCTTCAACTGGATCGGCACCATGTGGCACGGCCAGCTCTCGTTCAAGACGCCCATGCTGTTCTGTATCGGTTTCTTGCTGGCCTTCCTGATGGGCGGCGTCACCGGGATCATGCTGGCGTCCCCGCCCATCGACTTCTCCACGCATGACACGTACTTCGTGGTGGCCCACTTCCATCAGGTCCTCTTCGGAACGGCGGTCTTCGCCGGGTTCGCCGGGTTGTACTACTGGTACCCGAAGATGTTCGGCCGGATGCTGAACGACACGCTCGGGAAGTGGCACTTCTGGCTCATGTTCGTCGGGTTCTGGATCACGTTCATGCCCCAATACGTCGTGGGGCTCTTGGGCATGCCCCGGCGTGTCGCGAGCTATCCGTCCAACCTGGGCTGGCAGAGCTACAACATCGTGTCCACCGTCGGGTCGTTCATCATCGCCATCTCGTTCGCCATCCTGCTGTGGAACCTGTGGGTGTCGTGGCGCAAGCCTGTCCCAGCGGGTAACAATCCCTGGGACGCGCACACACTGGAGTGGTTCACCACCTCGCCCCCGCCGCACCACAACTACACCCACCTGCCGCCGATCCGCTCCGAGCGGCCGACGTGGGACTACAACCACCCTGACGCGGTGTCCGTCCCCCACGGGCACGCCGCCGAGGTCGCCGCCAGGGCCCGACCGCAGCACAAGGAGCCCGTCGCATGAAGGTCGAGGCCATCATCCTCTTGTTCCTCGGCGTCTTCTTCGGCCTCGTGGGCATCGTCTACTGGTTCTGGAGCAACGAGCAAGCCGGCACCGCGATGCTGATCGGCACCTGCACGCTCGGCTTCCTCCCCGGGAGCTACTACTGGTACTGGCACCGGCGCATGGGAAAACGCGTCGAGGATCGTGACGATGCGTCCATCGCCGAGGGTGCGGGTGACATCGACTCGTTCCCCAACTCCTCCATCTGGCCCTTCGTGCTGGGCATGGGTGCCTTCCTGACGGTCAACTCGCTCGTCTTCGGCATCTGGCTGATCTTCCCCGGCATCTCGCTCATCCTCACCGCGCTGGTCGGCGTGACCGCCGAGAGCCGGCGGGGCGGGCACATCTGACGAAGGCGCTGCTCCCACTGCGCCTGTCAGCGCGCGTGGGGCGATGGCGGTACGCCAGGACGAGCGGCAGCACGCCAGGAATGGCAGGCCGTTAGCCTGAACGGGTGACGACCGGATCTCCGTCGACAGGGACGCCAGGGCAGCTCTCACGCTCGTTGGTGGTCCTCATCGCCGTCGCGACAGGCGCCGTCGTGGCCAACCTGTACTACGCCCAGCCGGTGCTGCACCTGGTGGCGCGCGACTTCCACAGCGGATCGGGGCTCACCTCGTTGATCATCACGGCAACGCAGGTCGGCTATGCCGCCGGACTGCTCCTCGTCGTGCCGCTGGGCGACCTGCACCCGCGGCGGATCCTCGTGGTCCGCATCTTCGGCGTGGCCGCGGTGGCCCTGGTGGCGTGCGCCCTCTCCCCGAACATCTGGGTGTTCGGCGTCGCCTCCATCGCTGTCGGCACGTCGTCGGTGGCCGGACAGGTCATGATCCCCTTCGCAGCAGACCTGGCGCCGCCCGAACGGCGCGGTCGGGTCGTGGCGCGGATCATGACCGGGCTCCTCCTCGGCATCCTCCTGGCCCGAACCGTCTCGGGGCTCGTGGCCCAGCTGGCCGGATGGCGGGCCATCTATTGGTTCTCCGCCGCCGTCATGGTGGTCTTCGCCGCCATTTTGTGGAGGGCGCTCCCCTCCGAGGGACCCCGACCGCACCATGCCTACTGGAATCTGGTGGGATCGTCCCTCCGCCTGCTGGTCGACGAGCCCGTCCTCCGTCGGCGGGCCTGGCACGGCGCATGCGCCTTCGCCTGTTTCAGCGTGCTCTGGACGTCGATCGCCTTCCTGCTCTCGGGCGCCCCGTACCACTACTCGAGCGCTGTCATCGGCCTGTTCGGCTTGGTCGGCGCGGCCGGGATCTTCGCTGCGAACCTGGCCGGCAAGCTGGCCGACGCCGATCGCTCCACCGTAGCCACCCTGGTGGCCGGCGTGCTCCTGACCGGTTCGTTCGGGATCCTGTGGTTCGGTCATTCCGCCCTGGCCGCCCTCATCGTGGGCATCGTGGTGCTGGACATCGGGACGCAGGGCATGCAGATCACCAATCAGGCCATCATCTATGCCTTGCGCCCCGATGCGCGGAGCAGGATCAACAGCGCGTACATGGTCTGCTACTTCGTCGGTGGCGCCGCCGGGTCCCTCGCGGCCGGCATCGTGTACGGCGGCCACGGGTGGGCGGGGGTGTGCGTACTCGGCGCCGGGTTCGGCGCGCTCTCACTGGCCTCGACGCTCTACGAGCACCTGCGTCCGCCGGTCGCGCAGCGGGCGCCCGCCCCTGTCGCTCCCTGAACCGGCCCGAGGCGGGTGCCGACTAGCGGCTGACCTGGCGTGCGCCCGTGGGCGAGCTCTCCCTGCTGGCGGTCACCGAAGGCGCAGCCAACGGCGAGATGTCGATGCGGTCCGGAACGGGTTCGGGCTCGAGTTCCTCGGGCGTGTCGCCGGGCCGCGGCGGGGTGGGCACAGTGGTGTACTCGCCCTCGGCGGAACGATGGACGATCACCGCACGCTTGCGCTTGCCGATGCCCCGCACACCCTGCATCTCCTTACAGATCCCGTAGGTCACGAAGGCGACGACTATCGGCACGACGAACGTCAGCACGCGGAAGGCCCACAAGACGAAGTTCAGTGACAAGCGGAAGTAGTTGGCGAGGACGTCGGTCGAACTGGCCGCGAAGAGGGCGAACAGGAGCGCCAGCATGGCGGCGCCGGCTGCGGTGCGCTTGGGCCGGTCGCGCGGGCGGTCCAAGAGGTTGTGCAACTCGTTGTCGCCGGTCATCCGGCGTTCGATATACGGCCAGATGAGGGCAATGTTGAAGATCAACCCGGGGAAGATGACGGCGGGCAGGAAGACCTCGAGGGGAATGGTGTGCCCCCAACCCGCGAACTCCCAAGCCGGCATGATCCGCAAGGCGCCGTCGAGCCAGCCCATGTACCAGTCCGGTTGCACGGCATAGGAGATCTTCGAGGCATCGTACGAGCCGAACTGCCAGATGGGGTTGATCTGGGCGAACGCGCCCAGAAGCGCCGTGGCGCCGACCACCATGAAGAGGAAGCCGGTGGTCTTGGCCATGAAGGTGGGGAACATGGGTGATCCGACGACGTTGGTCTCCGTGCGTCCTGGGCCCTTGAACTGCGTGTGCTTCTGGCGCACCAACAGACCGAGGTGTGCGCCCAACAGCCCGAAAAAGGCGAGCGGGATGAGCAGGACGTGGATGATGTAGAAGCGCGGGATGATGATGCCGTTGCCGGGGAACTGCCCCCCCCACAACAACGTACCCAGGTAGCTCCCCACGAAGGGGATCGACTCGACGATGGAGTAGCCGATGCGCAGGCCGGTCCCCGAAATGAGGTCATCGGGCAACGAGTACCCGATGAACCCCTCGAGGATGGCCAGGATCAGCATGGTGGTCCCGATGACCCAGTTGAGCTCTCGCGGCTTGCGGAAGGCCCCGGTGAAGAAGACGCGGGCCATGTGGACCACGATGGAGCCGACGAAGATGTCCGCCGCCCAGTGGTGCATCTGGCGCACCAGCAGCCCGCCCCGCACCCCGAAGGAGATGTTGACGGTCGAGTTGAACGCCTCGGACACCCGCTGGCCCCGCAGCGGGGTGTAGGTCCCGTGATAGATCACCTGGGTGCTCGACGGTACGAAGTACAGGGCGAGGAAAATGCCCGTGGCGATCAGCACCACGAAGGAGTAGAGCGCGATCTCCCCCAGCATGAAGGACCAGTGGTCGGGGAAGATCTTGTCCAGCAAGACCCGGCCGCCCTTGGCCAGCCCCAGCCGGTCGTCGAGCTCGTTGACGGCACCGCTGACCCGCCCGTAGGGGCCGAGCGCCTGCTTCTTGGTCTTCGCGGTCGGCAGGGCGGGGCTCATGTCCCGTTCTCCTGGGTTGTCGTTCTCTCGTAGAACCCGGGCCCGACCGCCTGGTCGTAGCCGGCCTGCGCCCGCAGGGTGCCGTCCGCGTCGAAGTACAGCGGCAGCTGCGGCAGCGGGCGGGGGGCGGGCCCGAACTGGGGTATGGCCCCGTTGCGGACGTTGAACATCGACTGGTGGCACGGGCAGACCAACAGCTCGAGTTGCTGCTCGTAGAGCCCGACGGGGCAGCCGAGGTGGGTGCAGACTTTGGAGTAGGCCACGTAGCCGGCGGGCGCCCACGTCTCACGGCCCTTGGCCGTCACGAGATCCGAGTCCTGGACCCGGATGAGCACGGTCTGGTCGGTCGCCTGCCCGGCCTCCGTGTTCTGGCGACCGGCGGGGTACACGGTCATGATCCCGCCCACCACCAGCGTGCCCTTGGTGATCGAGCGCCCACTGGAGTCGACCAGCAATGTCCTTTTGCGCCAGTTGGTGGTCTCGAGCGACGTGCCCGGAAGCGGACCCAGGGACCGCACCAGGGGGAACAGGGCCACAATGCCGAAGATCCCCGCACCGACGGCGAAGAGGCCGCCCAGCAACTTGCGGCGCTTGACCACGACACTCGAGCGCTCGACCAGGGCCGCCGCCATGGAGTCGCGCTCCTCGGGCGAGGAGGCCAGGACGTGGCGCTCCTCGACGAACGGGCCCTGCGGCATGAGGTACTTTCCCCACGCCGTCAGCCCGAAGCCCAGGAGGAACAGACCGAGACCGACGGTGCCGCCGAGGATCCAGGGATTCCAGTCCTGCGTGTAGGCCACCCCGAATCCGGCGATGAACACGATGGCCACCACGAGGATGAGGGCGATGATGCCCTCTGCCCGCTTCGGGTTCCGGGCGGCATCTCCCATGTGCGGGTCGCTGAGCGTGGCGATCGGCATCGGGACCTTGGTCCGCGTCGGCTCGTGGGTCGTCCTCGCTCACGAGCGCTCACCGATCCAGAAGCAGATGAGGGCCAGACCTCCGACACCCAGTAAGAGAGCGATGAAGCCCTCGGCCACAGGTCCAACCCCTCCCAGACCGGCGCCACCGGGATTCGACGGGTGTTGGATCTTCTGCGTGACGTAGGCCACCACGTTTCGAACCTGGTCGTCGGTCAGGTTGCCCGAGAACCGGGGCATGTTGGCGGGGCCGATCCGAATCGCCTCGGCAACCTGCTGCGGGGTGATGTGCGGGTCCTGCAACGTCGGGGCGTTGGTGCCGAATGCGAGCGCATCGCCGGCTCCGGTGATGGTGTGGCAGGCGGCGCAATTCAATGAGAAGAGGTCGGCCCCGTCAGAGACGTTGGCCCCGCGGAAGTTCGGCGTCGGCACCGCGGGCGCCGAGGGGTCGAGCGACTCGATGTAGGCGGCCACCTCGAGCGCTTGCGTGTCGCTCAGCCGCGGTGGCTTGCGCTCGGCCTCTATTGCCTTGATGTCGGCTGCCGGCATGCGGCCCGTGGTGATCCAGAAGTCGACGGTGGCGGCCCCGACACCCTGCAAGTTGGGGCCGATCGTCGCCTGCCCCGATGGCGAGACGCCATTGGCCGCCGAGCCGTGGCAACTCGAGCAGGTCTGGTCGAACAGGAGCTTGCCCGCCGAGACAAAGGCGCGCGGTGGGTTGGTGTACGTGATGGCGGTGCTGCCGTAACGGATGACCATGCCATCGAAGCAGGTGAGCTTGGTGCTGGCGAAGGGGTTCCCTGTGTTGTGGACGTTGCTGACACCCTTGAGGTTGACCGAGCCGCATGCCTTGACCGAGGCGCTCAGGTTCTGCGTCTTCGTGGTCGAGCCCTGGGCTGCGCCGGGAAAGACGAGCGCCAGCGCGCCCAGGACCGCGACGCCGAGAAGGCCTCCCGGCAAGAGAAACTTCGTACGGAACCTGCGTGGTGCTTTCTGTGCGCGCGGACTCGACATGTCTATTTCAGGAAGAACAGGCAACTGAAGAGCCCGATCCAGACGATGTCGACGAAGTGCCAGTAGTAGCTGACCCCCTGCACGGCCGAGAGCTCGCCGGGGTCACCTCCCACGTCACCTCTCATTCGACCGAGGAGGAAGACCATGGCGACCAGGCCCAAGAAGACGTGAAGGCCATGGAGGCCGGTCATGATGAAGAAGAGCGAGCCGAAGGAGTTGGTATTCCAACGGGTGGTGATGGTGAACCACTCGACGACCTGGTTCCCGAGGAACGCAGCCCCCAAGATGAACGTTGCCACGATCCAGCGGCGTGCGGATATCCGTTGCCGCCACTCGACCTGACGGACGGCGTACTGCATGGTGAAGCTCGACGAGACGAGCACCAGGGTGAAGATGATGCCCCGCACGGTGTCGAGCTCGGTTCCCCGCGGGGGCCAGATACCTCCGACGGCGTTGGCCCGGATGGTGAAGAAGGCGGCGAACAGCCCGCTGAAGAACATCAGCTCGGAACCCAGCCAGATCATCACGCCCACGGCCAGCATGGGGGGTCGATCGTGAACGATCTTGCCTGTTGGCACTGGGTGGTCGACCGAAACCGCCTGGGTCACAGGGCAATTTCTAGTCGACCGGAGCTCCAACGCGCCAACAAGCAGGTGACAGCGTTTTCCTGTTCAGTCCCTGAGCAACACCTGGGTCAACTCTCCGGTCCTGTGAGCGCGACGGGCAGTGGTTCGGCATGCACAACCGCCAGCCGACGCGTCGGTCGTGTGAGCGCAACGTAGAGCGTGCGCAGCCCTCGCGTCGTCGCCACCGGCGGCCCCTCGCCGGCGACTTCTTCGCCGACGGCCGCCACCCGAGCCGGCTCCACCACCACCACGGCATCGAACTCGAGACCGTTCGTCTCATCGGCGGGGAGGAGCACGAGTCCTGCCGCCAACCCCTCGCCCGAGGGGTCACGGGGATCGGTCGGGAACAGACCGGCGTCGGAGAGGGCGCGGGAGAGCTCGGGAAGCATGACGGCGGGACCCAGCACCGCCACCCGGCCCGGGGCAACGGCCGCCACCTCTTCCCGGGTGGCACGGGCTACAGCGGACGCCAGCCCGGCCCGCGAGGCCTCGATGATGCGGGGCGAGAACCCTGACTGCCGGACCGGGCGTGGTGGCGTGATCGCCGGGGCCGCCACCGCCAACACCTTCGCGGCCACGGCGACGACCTCGGCCGGCGTCCGGTAGCTCACCGTGAGCTCGACCAGGCGGGTCGGGCGTTGCGGGCTCAAGTGCCTGGTGACGTCGTCCCAGCTCCCAGGGGCCCATGGACCCGTTGCCTGCGCGATGTCGCCCACGACGGTCATCGATCCGGAGAGCGAACGGCGAGCCAGCATCCGGAGCTGCATCGGCGAGAGATCCTGCACCTCGTCCACCACGATGTGGCCGAAGGACCGCACCTCGTCGTCGGGCCCGGTGAAGGGCCCCGCGCTGGGGGCGGGCGACGCTGCGAGGCCCTGGGGCCAGAAGCCCACGTCCTGTGCGTTGCCTTCTTCGGCCCGGCCCTGGCGAGCCCGGTTCGGGCGGGCACCCCCTCGCCGTGGGCCCAGGAGCGTGCGCGCCTCGTCGATGAGCGCGGCGTCGGCCACGGTCCAGGGGACCTCGTCGAGCGAGCGACTCCGCGGTCGGTACAGGCGCTGGATCGCATCGGCGCCGAGAATGTCCTGACCAGCTGCCGCGAGCAGCGGGCGCGCGCCGAGGAGATCGTGCAGCAGCTCGTGGGGCGACAGGCGCGGCCACATGCGGTCGAGCGCTTCGGCCACCTGCGGGGTGCGGCGCAGGCGGCGAGCGAGGTCGGCCTGCTCCTCGGCGCTCGGTCCGTCGTCGTCCAGCTTCTCGGTCCCGCGGGTGAGCCGGGAACGGTAGTCGTCGGCCAGCGCCCGTAGGACGTGCGCTTCCACGAAGCGGCGCCGCACGTTGTGGGTTCCCGGGCGCCGACGGGCCAGGGCGATGATCTCTTCGGTGGTCTGGGCCCGGAGGCGCAGCACCCCCGCACCGAACGGGACCTCGACGTCCTGGCGGAGCGGTCGCTGTCGGGTTCGGACGGCCCGGCCGAGAACCTTGACCATGCGCACGTCGCCCTTGAGCTTGGCCACGGCCGCGTCGTCAATGCCCCGCACCCGGATCTCGGGCACCAGGCCCGCCACGGTCGAGAGGCTGACGCCGGTCTCGCCCAGTGAGGGGAGGACCTGCTCGATGTAGCGCAGGAAGAGCGGGTTCGGGCCGACGACCAGGACACCCTGGCGCTCCAGCGGGAAGCGGTGCGTGTAGAGGAGGTACGCGGCCCGGTGCAGGGCGACTGCGGTCTTTCCCGTGCCCGGCCCGCCCTGGACGACCAGCACCCCGCTCAGCGGGGAGCGGATGATCTCGTCCTGCTCCCTCTGGATGGTCCCGATGATGTCGCCCATGTGCCCGGTGCGGGCCTGGCCGAGTGCGGAGAGGAGGGCGCCGGGGCCGCCAAGCACCATGCCTTCGGAAAGCAGCCGCTCGCCCGATGGGTCCCCGTCGGGCTCGGCGCCGTGAGAAACCGGGAGCAGCGGCGCCCCCGGTGCCCGCGACGGGTCGACGAAGTACTCGTCCTCGAGCCCGAGCACGGTGCGGCCGCGGACGGCCAGGTGGCGGCGTCGGGCCAGGCCCTGGGGGTCGAGCCCCGTGGCCCGGTAGAACGGCTCGGCCACCGGGGCCCGCCAGTCCACCACCAGGGGCTCGTGATCAGGTCCGGACACGGCCAGGCGACCGATGTGGAACGACTCCCCGAGCACGGGCCTGTCACCCTCCCCGGCGCCGCCACCGTTACCGTCACCGTTGGCGTCGGGGTCGGGGTCGGGAAAGCGGTCGATGCGCCCGAAGTAGAGCGCCTGGTCGCCGATGTCGAGCTGTTCCAGGCGGGCGAGACTCGTGCGCACGACGATGTCGCGCTCCGTACGCGACTGGAAGGTGCCGCCCTTCCCCAGGTCGAGCACGCCCTGCAGCATCTGGCGGGCCTCGCCGCGCATGGACTCGAGACCGTCGTGGGCGCGGTTGAGGAACTCCTGCTCATCCTCCAGATCGGGATGGTCCGGCACGCTGCCCCTCTCTCCCCCCGCCTTTCAGGGAAACGGTTCAGTTTAGGCGACGAGTCACGACCCGGTCGCACGGCAGGGGACGCCTACGATGAGCCGCATGCTGATTTCGACCATGAACGACGTGCCCGGCCACCGCGTCACAGCGGTGTTCGGCGAGGTCTTCGGGCTCACCGTGCGCTCCCGCAACATCGGGTCGCAGTTCGGCGCCGCGTTCAAGTCCCTGGCCGGCGGTGAGCTCAAGGGAATGACCAAGAACCTGCAGCTCAGCCGGGAGGAAGTGGTGGGTCGCATGGTGGAGGAGGCCGAGGCCAAGGGCGCCAACGCGGTGCTGGCCATGCGCTTCGACACCTCGGAGATGGGTGGCACCTGGACCGAGATCTGTGCCTATGGCACGGCAGTCGTCATTGAGCCGCTCGGGTGAGCCCGGCGGGGGCCGCCGATACGGACCTCGTGCGTGCCTGTCTCCGCCAGCCGGTGTCGCGCACGCCGGTGTGGTTCATGCGCCAGGCAGGGCGGTCCCTGCCCGAGTACCGCGCCGCCCGTGGCACGGGGTCGATCCTGCACGCCATCGCCGACGCGCCCCTGGCCGCCGAGCTCACGCTCCAACCCGTTCGCCGCTACGGGGTCGACGCCGCCATTCTCTTCTCCGACATCGTGGTGCCGGTCCACGCCATCGGGTTCGGCGTGGACGTCGAGCCGGGCCGGGGACCGGTCGTGGCCGAACCATTTCGCAGCGCGGCCGATCTCCCACGCCTGCGCCCGCTCGAGCCCGCGCTCGATACGCCGTACGTCCTCGAAGCGGTCCGCCTCGTCGCGGACGAGCTGGCCGGGAGCAACGTGGCGCTGATCGGCTTTGCCGGCGCCCCCTTCACCGTGGCGAGCTACCTGATCGAAGGCAGTCCCTCGCGGACCTTCACCAGGGTGAAGGCGCTCATGCACGGTGACCCGGCGCTCTGGGGCCACCTGATGGACAGCCTGGCCGCCATGTCGGTGGCGTTCCTGCGGGGGCAGATCGAGGCCGGGGTACAGGCCGTGCAGCTCTTCGACAGCTGGGCCGGGAACCTCTCACCCGACGAATACCGACGCTTCGTGCTGCCGGCCACGCGTACGGTGCTCGAGGGGATCGCCGATCTCGGCGTGCCCACCATCCTCTTCGGCGTGGGCACGGGCGAGCTGTTGGGCCTGATGGCCACGGCCGGCGCCGACGTGATCGGCGTGGACTGGCGGGTGCCGCTCGACGTGGCCCGCACCCGCGTCGGGGCCGACCACGCCGTCCAGGGCAACTTGGACCCGGCCCTGTGTGTCGCCGCCCCATGGCCGGTCGTCGAGGCCGCGGCGCGCCAGGTCATGGCCGAGGGCGCTGCCGACGGGAGCGGCACCGGCCACATCTTCAACCTCGGCCACGGCGTGCTGCCCGAAGCCGACATCGGCATCCTGGGCGCCGTCGTGGACCTGGTGCACGCCGAGAGCGTGCGGGGATGAACCGGACGTGCGCGTGACGGGCCGGGTCGGCGTGCTCGTCATGGCGCATGGCACGCCCCGACGAACCGGGGATATCGCCTCCTTCTACACCCGGATCCGCCGCGGGCGGCCACCGTCGCCCGAGCAGCTGGCCGACCTGGAACGCCGCTACGCCGCCATCGGCGGTCTCTCGCCCCTCACCGAGCGCACCCGGGCCCAGGTCGACGCCCTGCGCGCCGAACTGGACCGTCGGGCGCCGGGTCGTTACGTGGTGGCCTACGGCGCCAAGCACACCGATCCCCTGATCGAAGAGGCCGCGGCCAAGCTCACGGGGGCGGGTGTCGACGAGGTCATCGGCCTGGTGCTGACGCCGCACGGATCCTCGCTCGGCTCCGGGGAGTACCTCGAACGGGCCCACACCGCGCTCGGCGGGGACCGTTCCCTGGCGCGCCGTGGCCCCCTGGTATGCCGAACCGGGCCTCGTGACGCTGATGGCGGAGCGGGTCGAGGATGCCCTCGTGCAGATCGGGGCCGGCGACGAACAGAGCCGCTACCCCGTGATCTTCACCGCCCATTCGTTGCCCGAGCGCATTCGCGACACCGGTGACACCTACCCCGAGCAACTGCTCGAATCGGCGGCACTGGTGGCGGCCGCGGCAGACCTCGTCCACTGGCAGGTGGCCTGGCAGAGTGCGGGGCGCACGCCCGAGCCCTGGCTCGGCCCCGACATCCGCGACACGGTGCGACAGCTGGCGGCGTCCGGCGAGACGCTCGCGGCAGGCGGTGTCGACGGGGTCGTCGTCTGCCCGATCGGCTTCGTCAGCGATCACCTCGAAGTCCTCTACGACCTCGACGTGGAGGTGGCCGCCGTCGCGGGTGAGGTCGGCCTGGCGTTCGCCCGTACGGCGTCACTCAACGACGACCCACGCTTCATCGGCGTCCTCGCCGACGTCATCGGCGCCACCGAGGCGCGTCGGGACTAGGCATGCGACGCGTTGTGGTCGTCGGCGGTGGCATCAGCGGGCTGGCCGCGGCATGGGAGGTCACCGGCGGCGGCAACGGCCCCGAAGCCGTCGCCGCCGCACCGCAGGTGCTCGTCCTGGAATCGTCGCCCCGGCTCGGGGGACCGCTCGACAGCGTGCCATTCGGTGGACAAGTCGTCGACACCGGCCCGGACGGATTTCTGGGGCGCCGGCCCGAAGCGACCGACCTCTGTCACGAGATCGGTCTGACGGACGCGCTGGTGCCCGTCGCTGGTCGCGGCGCCGGCGTGTGGGCCCGCGGGAAGATCCGAACCCTGCCCGAGGGTCTCGCGTTGGGGATCCCCACCCGCTTCTGGCCGGCCGCACGATCGGGCATCCTCGGGTTGGGTGGCGATATCGCGCTGGCCCGTGACGCGTTGCTGCCGCGACCCGACGTGCGCGGACCCATCGGCGACCGTTCCGTCGGCCCCCTCGTGACCCGCAAGCTGGGACGGCGCGTGACCGACCGCTTGGTGGACCCTTTGATCGGCGGCATCCACGCCGGTTCGGTCGACGACATGTCGGCCGCGGCCACCTACCCGCCGCTCCTCGCGGCGGCCCAGAAGAGGGGCAGTCTGATGCGCGCGCTGCGGGCCGAGGTCACCCCTCCGTCGCCTGACGCGGCACCGCTGTTCTGGGCCGTCGACGGTGGCATGGCATCCATGGTCGAGCACCTGCGCGCTGCGCTCACTGCGCGTGGCGTGGAGATCCGCTGCGCGGCGCCGGTCGATCGCCTCGAGCGGCTCGGCGCCAGGTGGAACGTCGGGAGCGGTGGAGCAGACCACCATGCGGACGCGGTCATCCTCGCGGTCTCCGCTCCGGTGGCGAGTGCTCTGCTCCGTCCCCACGACGACGAGGCGGCGGCCCTCCTGGCGCACATCGACTACGCCTCGGTCACGCTCGTCACCTTCCGCGTCAGTGCCGAGGCGCTGACCGCCCCGCTCGTCGGCACGGGGTTCCTGGTCCCGCGCCGGAGCGCGGCGGCGCACCCCGGCGAGCCCTGGGCGGTGACCGCCTGCACGTACCTCTCGCAGAAGTGGCCGCATGTGGGGACCGAGGGCGAGGTCCTCCTCCGGGCCTCGATCGGGCGCTTCGGCGACGACCGGGCCGCCGCGTGGAGCGACGGGGAAGTCGTCGGGCGGGCGTGGGGAGAGCTCGGACTCCTGATCGGGCACACAGAGGATCCGCTCGAGTCCATGGTGACGCGATGGCCCGGGGCCCTTCCCCAGTACCGGGTGCACCATCCGATGCGCACGGCGGGAATTGAGGCGGCGGTGGCGCGCCTCGGGGGGATCGCCGTGGCCGGCGCCGCCTACCGGGGCGTCGGCATCCCGGCGTGCATCGCCAGCGGGAGGGCGGCGGCCCGGGCCGTCTCGTGAACCGCTCGCCGCGCCGGGGCCGTCTCGCGCTTCCCTCGCTCGGCGCCGGAGCACTGCTCGCCCTCTCGCTCCCTCCGTGGGGGTGGTGGCCGCTCGGACTGGCCGGTGCGGGACTGTTGTACTGGCGCCTGGCCGGGCTGCGCGCCCGCTCCCGCGTCTGGTCGGGCTGGCTCGCCGGGCTCGGCTGCTACCTCCCCGGGTTGATCTGGGTGCGGGCCTTCAATTGGTACGGCGGCGCGGTGCTGGTCGCGCTGGAGGCTCTGTTCTTCGCCGCCGCGGCCGTCCTCACCCCGCCGCGGCACGGCCGGGCACCGGCATTTGTCGCGGCCGGCACGCTGGCCGAGGCCGTCCGCATGACCTGGCCCTTCGGTGGGCTTCCCCTCGGCGGCGTCTTCTTGGGACAGGCCGGCAGCCCACTCGTGCAGCTGGCGCGGATCGGAGGGCCGCTGTTGCTCACAGCCGGCGTCTGGGCAGGCGGAGTCGGCGTGGCCACCCTGGTCGTGGGCGTCCGGCGTTCCCGCACGGCGATGACCGTGCGGGGCGCCGCCATTCTGGGCGGGCTCGGGGTCCTCGTGCTGCTCGGCGCAGTGGTTCCCGACGGCGGCCCCGCGCTGCGCTCCCTTTCGGTGGCTCTCGTCCAGGGCGGGGGACAACGCGGCGTGAGCAAGGCGCAGGTGGATCCAGCCACGGTCTTCGCCGCGCAGGTACGGGCCACGGCCGTGCTGCCCGCGCACGGGCGATCCCCTGCGGTGGTGCTCTGGCCCGAGGACGTGATCGCCTTGTCCGGGCCCTTGCGGGGATCCGCCGAGGACCGCGTCATGGCACAGCTGGCCCGCCGCCTCCATGCGACCGTGATCGCCGGCGTCACCGAGCCGGCAGGACCGAACTCGTTCCGCAACGAGATCGTGGTGTGGGCCCCCGACGGCCGGATCGTCGACACCTTCGAGAAGGTGCACCGGGTCCCCTTCGGCGAGTACATCCCGTACCGCTCGCTGGTCTCGCATCTGGCCGACGTGTCCGCGGTCCCGACCGACGCCATCGCGGGCCACGATTCGGGGCTTCTCCGGACACCCGCCGGACCGTTCGGCACCCTCGTCTCCTTCGAGGTCTTCTACGCTAACCGCAGTCACACCTCGGTCCGGGCCGGCGCCCAGCTCTTGATCGTCCCGACCAACACGTCGTCGTATGCCAGCGCACAGGTGCCGACACAGGAAGTGGCGGCCGACGCGGTGCAGGCCGTCGAGACCGGCCGGGACCTGGTCCAGGCGGCGCCCACGGGCTACAGCACCGTGGTCACCCAACGCGGCGTCGTCCTCCAGCGTTCCGTGCTCGGCCGGTCCCAGGTGCTGACGGCCACCGTGCCCCTGCGCCGTGGCTTCACGCCCTACGACCACTGGGGCGACCTTCCGGTCCTCGTCGCGGGGGCGGTCCTGCTGCTGGCCGGGTGGTGGCACGCACGCCGTCGCGCCGACTACTCGTCGTAGCCCGAATGGATCCCGCTACTCGTCGTAGCCCGAATGGATCCCGCTACTCGTCGTAGCCCGAATGGATCCCGCTACTCGTCGTAGCCCGAATGGATCCCGCTACTCGTCGTAGCCCGAATGGATCCCGCTACTCGTAGTAGCCCGAATGGATATAGACGCAGGGGATGCCGTCCGCTACGTACATGGCGTGGTTCGAGGGATCGTCCTCGAAGGCGAGGCGGAGGTCGAAACCGCGGGCCCGCAGGTCCACGACGGTCCGTTGCTTGAATTCCGTCACCTGCGTGTAGTCCCCGCGCTCGCGCATGACGAGGAGGTCCCAGCGCAGGCCGTAGCGGCGGAGCCAGGCCAGGGTCTGCGGTTGGACCCGTCGCGGCCGACCCGTGAGCAACACCACGGCCAGCGAGGAGTCGAGGAGCTCCAACAACCGAGCGATCTCCTCGATCACCGGGTCGTCGCCACAGGCCTCGAAGAAGGCGGACCAATCTCGATTTCCCTGCTCAATGAAGTGCTGACGCCCGGCGGCGTCCGACAGCACGCCGTCGATGTCGAAGATCACGGCGGGGCCACCGGGGTGTGCCAGACCGTCGCCGGTGCGCCAGCACCAGTTGTCATGCAGGTCGTCGGAGAGGTTATCGGACACGAAAGTCCAGCTTATCGGGCACGGCACCCCTGATCAGCCGGAGAATCCACCCCAGGATGGACGTCTGTGACCCTCCGAAGGTGAGACGATGGACCAGGCATGCCATCGGACATCGACCAGGTGAGGATCGACGTCGCGCTGGGCCGCCGGGCCATGGTTCTCGGCGACCTCCTCCTCCCACCCGAACCCTCGCCCAGCTCGCTGGCCACCTGCCGCGACATCGCGCAGAAGTTGGACGAGTGGCAGGGGCCGGGCGTGGTCGTCATCTGCGGTCAGTTGGTGGCGGCCGGAATTGGCGGCGCCCCGGGCACGGCGGCTGCGGCGCTGCAGGCGCACGTCGGTCTCACCGCAGCGTTCGCCGCCTTCGCCGCCCGCCCCGACTCCCGGGTGATCGTGGTCGTCGGGGCGGCGCGCCTCCCTGACGACCTGGCCATCCTCCTGGGTGGACTGGGCGTCTCGATCGAAACTGCCGTCGACCTGCACTGCATGACCGGCGCCGGTGCGAGGACCGTGCTCGTCCGCGCCGGTACCCCGGCCGCCGACGCGACGCAACCGGCCGATGGCGTCACGCCCGGCGAGGCACGCCCCTGGCTGGCCGGGATGGAGCGCCTGGACGATCCCCGCCTGGCTCCGCGCTTCGTACGGTCCCGCCTCCTCTACCGCCGCCTGCGGCACTACCTGTGGGCACCGCCGCTGATCCTGGCCGGGCTGGCGCTAGCGCTCCGACTGGAGTTCGTCGTCGACGGGCTGGGACGCGTGTTCCGCTCACCGCGCCAACAACGCGCCCTCCAGCACGCCTACGCCGCAACGTGGTTCTCACGGCTCCTGGCCACGATCGCCATCGGCGTGGTGCTGCTCGCGGTCCTGGCGATCGTGGTGACCGTCACGTCGCGCGGCATCTGGCGGGCGCTGGGCGGCGAGGGCCTGCCCTCTCCGTGGTCGTCGGAGGGCGCGCGCGACGCAAGGCAGGCGGCCCACGGCGCACGAACTCCTCAGCATCGAGGGGGAGGACGTCCTCGATGTGACCCGCAGGGCCATCGCGGACGGGGCGACCGGGGTGATCGCCGGCGGCGCCCTGGTGGCCGAGCTCACGCACCTCGACGTCGGGTTCTTCGCCAGCCCGGGAGCGTCATCGGAGGTCGTCCACGAGCATCGGGCGCGGTTCGGCCTTCCGCCGACCTACCTTCACCACCGTCAGGGCTCCATGATCGAGGTCGAGACGGGCGCAGATCTGCACATCCGTCTCACACAGGCCGAGGTCGACCTTCCGCTGGCCAACCTGGGCGAGCGGTTGTTGACGCACGACGCCGTCGTCAAGGGGCGGACGAAGGCAGCCGACCTGCACCCCGAGCTGGTGGCCAGCTGGCCCGGCGGCGCGTCGTGGCCCCCGGCGCCCGAAGTGGCAGCCGACCGCATACGGGTTCGCCGGATCCGTCGTATCGCCGCCACCTCACTCTTCGTGGCCGGATTGATCGACCTGCTCTCTGCGGTGACGGCCCCGGTGCGCACTCACCTGCATCTCATTTCGCAATTCCTGCCCATTGAGGTGGCCCGCGCCGCCGGCGCCCTCGTGGCCATCTCGGGCATCGCGATGATCATGCTCTCGCGCGGTGTGCTGAAAGGTCAGCGCCGTTCGTGGCTTGTCGCCGTCGCGGCGTTGGCTGCATCCCTCATCCTCCATGTCCTCCATGCCGCCGACGTGATCACCCTGTTGGTGTGCGCCGGCGTCCTGGCGTTGCTCATCGTCCAGAGAGACCGTTTCCGGGCGCAGACCGAACAGGGCACGGTCCAGTCCGCGTTCTTGATCTTGGCCATCGGCGGTCTGACCGCGACCGTGGGGGCGCTCATCGGGGTCGAAGTGGCCGGCCGGATGCACCATCACTCGCTTCCACCGTGGCCCCAGGTCCTGCTCGGCTCGGCCGAACGGCTCGTCGGTGTGCAAGATGTGCACCTTCCGCCCAATATCAACCGTTTCGCCTCCCCGAGCCTGCTCGCCGTCGGCCTCACGCTGATCGTCTATTCCCTCTACCTGCTGACGCGGCCCGTCGTCGATCGCCGGCTCTCGAGCGGGCGGCACCTCGTCGGCCGGCGCGCCGCCGAGCTCAGGGCACGGCGACATCGTCCGCCGTCACGGCACCGGGTCCTTGGACTACTTCGCGTTGCGCGACGACAAGCAGTGGTTCTTCCACCGGGACTCCATGGTGGCCTATGCCGTGTTCGGCGGCGTCTGTCTCGTCTCCCCTGATCCGATCGGGCCCTTCACCGAGAGAGCACACGTCTGGGACGCATTCCGTCGCTACGTCGATCGCAACGGGTGGGGGCTCGGCGTCATGGCGGCCGGTGAGGAATGGCTGCCCACGTACCAGTCCTCGGGCATGCGCTTCCTCTACATCGGCGACGAAGCCGTCGTCGATCCCCGCCAGTTCTCGCTCGAGGGCGGCAAGATGAAAGGGTTGCGCCAGGCGGTCAATCGCGTCGCCCGCTACGGCTACACGGTCAGGTTCTTGGACCCGGCCCACTTGAGCCCCGACGACGCGGCGCGTCTGGTCGAGCTCATGAACCTCAGTCGCCGGGGGGAGCAGGAGCGTGGCTTCTCCATGATGCTGGGCCGGTTGTTCGATCCGCGTGACACCGGGCTGTTGCTGACGTTGGTCGAAGGGCCCGACGGTGCTCCCGCTGCCATGTGCCAGTTCGTGCCCTCGACGGCCATCGGCGGGTACTCGCTCGATCTCATGCGGCGCGACCCGGGCGAGCACCCCAACGGGCTGCTCGACTTCGCGTTGTGCTCGACCATCGCCCACCTGAAGGAGCTGGGCATGAAGGGCCTGAGCCTCAACTTTGCCGCCTTGCGTTCGGTGCTCGACGGCGAGTCGGGTGACGGGGTGACCCAACGCGTGGAGCGCTGGGCCTTGCGCCGGCTGTCGGGCGTGCTGCAGATCGAGACGTTGTGGCGCTTCAACGCCAAGTACGAGCCCACATGGCTGCCCCGTTACATCGTCTTCGACTCGGCCGAGCAGTTCGTCCCCGTGGCCGTGCAGATCATGCGGGCCGAATCCCTGACCGAGGTCCCGGTCATCGGCCGTCTCCTCACGACCGCCGCCGCGAAGCGCGCCGGCCCGGCCGTGCCCGAAGCGGTTCTGGCCGCGCTCCGCGACAACGAGGCCGTACCGGCGGCCGAAGAGCGCCAGCCGGAGCCGACCGGAAGTTAGGCCCACCCCCGTGCCCGACGATGTCCCGGAGAAGTGCCCGCGGTGTGGCCACGCCGGATGCACTGGCTCGTGTGACCGTTGCGACCGTTGCTGGAGCGAGCGCCAGCAGCGGGAGCGGCCGCCGCACCATTCATGACGGCGGGCCGGACGAAACGTCGAGCGTGATCGTCGAGCCCGGGGCCACGAACGAACCTCCGGCGGGACTCTGCGAGAGCACCTCACCTGCGGGCACCGAATTCGAGGGACCGAAGAACGTGACCGTCGAAAGATCGGTGGCCTGAAGTTCCGCTGTCGCCTGGGCGACCGTCGTCCCGATGACATTCGGCACCGTCAACAGGGTCGGCGGATGCGGACGAAGCGGCGGCGTGGCCGGGACAACCGACGACTGGCCAATTCTGGAGCCGAGGACGTCGCCCTGTCGGGTAGCCGCCACACTCACCGCCACCACGAGCACGATCGCTGCTGCGACGAGTCCCACCAGGAGCCGGGTCCGCCGGGACCGTCGCTGTTCTGGCGGCGGCGCTGGAGCAGCCGCAGGAGCTGGAGCCAGCGCCGGCGGAGGCGGTGGCGGTGGCGGGCGCGGCGGCCTCGTCGCCGACGTCCTCGACATTCTCCAACGCCGCGGCCGCGATGTCCTCGGGCAGGCCGACGCGGTTGAGCAACGTCTCCATGTCCCAGGCATCGCGGGCCGGTCTCTCGGCGCGGAGCTCGGCGATGTGCTCCCTGATCTCGCTGAGGAGGTGATCCCGCTCGGACATCGGCAGGCGCTGCAGTGCGAGGGCCAGTTCGGTGAGGTACCGCTCGACCATCCGGTCGAGGTCGCTGCGAAGCGGGACGTCGCTCATCGCACCGTCCCCGCGTCCAGGATCCCGTCGACCGCCCCGCAGAAGCGCCGCCATTCGGTAACGAAGTAGTCCAGCGCGGCCTTCCCCTCCGCGGTCAGCGAGTAGTAGCGGCGGGGCGGGCCTTGCGTGGATTCTCGCCACGACGTCTCGACCGAACCGTCCTGACGCAGCCGGGCCAGGAGTGGGTAGATGGTTCCCTCGCTCGTCACCAGCTCGGCCGCCGAGAGCTCGCGGATCAGTTCGAACCCGTAGCGCTCCCCCTCGCGCAGCAGGGCCAGGACGCAGTACTCGAGCGCGCCCTTCCTCATTTGGGCCAGCCGGGGCACGCGTCCAGGTACCATGCAATACATAGTACCTGGCGATATCAGGCTGTCAAGGGCCGAACCAGTCCCACTGCCACGGGGTGATGGTCTGCAGCGCACCGGCGAACCGTGGCCGCACGGGTGCGCCCGCCCAATGCTCCGCGACCAGCGGACCCACATCGGCCGCCACCTCGAGCGGGTCCTCGTCGAGGAAGACGACCGTGATCCTCGTCGCATCCTGGGCCTTTGGGTCCGGTGGGGGGTCGTCGCTCTTGGCGAACGCCCAGCGCCTGGTGGCGAACGACCACAGACCGGCGACACCCGGGACCTCGAGCAGCCGTGGGAAATGCCGGGTGTGACGCAGGCGGAGGTACTCGTCGAGCGACGACGTGTCGGCGAGCGGCTCGTCGATCACGACGTAGATCCCCCGGTTGGGTCGCCACGGAAGGACCTCGGGCGCCACCAGGACGCGGGGCGCTGCCAGCGCTTCGAGAAACACCCACGCCCCGGACAACCGGGCGCGGCGCTGCTCGTAGAACCGTCCGAGCTTCGCCACTCGCTCGCGCACCTCGGCGAACTCGTCGAGCGTTTCGCTCAGCGGCTCGGTCATGAGGTACATGGTCAGGTAATGGAAGGTGCCCAGGGGGTCGTCAACCGCGAGCGCGGCGTCGGCACATGACGGCGCGAGCACCCAACGTTGCCCGCACACGACGCCCGGGATGCTGAACTGCTCGGGCAGGTGATCGAGTTGATGCCAGGCGTTGTACGCCCGATGATCCCCGGCGCTCGTGACCTCGGTGAGCGTGATGAACCCGACCTTGACGTCGCGCACGGTGCTGATGCTCCTGCGCTAGTGGCCCAGGAACAGGAGCGTGGCGTGATTGGCGAAGTCAAGCAGTGGCCCGGGCACGATCCCGAAGACCACGGTGAAGGCCAGGCAGATCCCGATGGCGACGGACGTGAGCGCCGGGATGGGGACCACCGTCGGCGTCTCTTCCCCGGTCGACGCCGGCGGGTCGTCCGCCAGGAGGAGCTCGGTGTTCAGCGTCGTCACGGTGGCCGCCGCACCGTCGGGGCCGGCCCAGGGAGTCTGCTGGGCGCCGCCATCGGAACGGGCCGGCAGGGAATCCGCAATGGCGTTGCCGACCGTACCGTTCGGGGTCGACACGTACATCAGTACCGCCACCCGAAGATAGAAGAAGGCGGCGATAGCTGCGGTCACCATGGCGATCACCGCCAGCGGCACGGCACCGGCGGACACCGTGGCCAGCACGACCTGCAACTTGGCCCACAGACCGGTGGTGAAGGGCACGCCGGCCTGGGCCAGCAGGAGGATGGCGAGCGACAGGGCCAACAGCGGCTGGCGTTGGGCCAGGCCACGGTACCGGGTGAGGTCGTGATCCTCGTCCCCCTTACGGCCGAGCACCGTCACGATGGCGAAGCTGCCGATCGTCATGAACGTGTAGGCCATGAGGTAGTAGAGCGAGGAGCTCACACCCCGGGGGGTCGCTGCGTACACGCCGAGGAGAATGAACCCGGCGTGGTTGATCGACGAGTACGCCAGCATGCGCTTGACGTCGCGCTGGCGGAGGGCGACGACGGCGCCGACGGCCAGCGAGAGCACGGCAAGCCCGTAGATGATCGGCTGCCAGTCGGCGGAGATGACGCCGAGTGAGGAGAACAGCACCCGCAGCAGGGCGGCGAAGGCACCGACCTTGGCCACCGCCGCCATGAAACCGGTCACCGGCGTGGGCGCACCTTCGTAGACGTCGGGGGTCCACATGTGGAACGGCACCGCCGCGATCTTGAAGGCGAAGCCCACCAGCATGAGGGCCAGCCCGGCCAGCAGCAGCCCGTTGGTCAGCACGACGTTCTTGGACAGGTAGTCGGCGATCTGGGTCAGGTTGGTCGAGCCCGTCGCGCCGTAGGTCAGCGCAATGCCGTAGATGAAGATGGCGGAGGAGAAGCCGCCGAGAATGAAGTACTTGAGCGCCGCCTCGCCCGAGGTGGCGAGATGATGGTTGAACGCCGTCAGCACGTACAGGGCGATCGAGAGGATCTCGAGACCCAGGAAGACGATGATCAGGTCGTTGGCCGAGCCCATCAGCATGGCGCCGGACGCCGACACCAGCGCGAGCACGTGGAACTCCGCCCCGGCGATGCCTTCGCGCGACAGGTAGCCGTCGGCCACCAGTGCGGTGAGCAGCATCGCGGCCGAGATCAACATGGTGATGAGCACGCTGAAGCCGTCCATGACGACGGCATGGGCGATGTAGGTGTGCGCACCGTGCGACTGGACGTCGGTCCACTGCCAGATGGAGACGCCGAATGCCCCACCGGCGATGATCACGCTGCCGATGGTGCTGACCCGCACCCGCAGATCCCGCCGGACCAGGGAGGCCACGGCCAGCAGCACCACCGCCCCGCCGATCATGATGATCGGCGGCAGAATGGGCAGGTAGCGGATCGGGGGGATCGGGATCTTGCCGCCCTGAGCGGAAGTACCGGCGGCGAGCAGCGCGTTGATCATGGTCGGCCCCCCAGAGCCGCGGTCCCCTTGGTGGCCACCGGGGGCTGGAAGTGTCCCGTGGCCTTCTCGACGTGTGCCACGAGTTGGGTCACCGACGGATTGATGCGATCCAGCACCGGCTTGGGATAGACGCCCAGGACCACGATGAGGATGATCAGGGGCGCCACCACGAGGCGCTCCAGCCACGAGAGGTCCCGCGTCTTCTGGTCCTCGGGCTTGGGCACGCCGTGGAACACCTGCTGGTAGGCCCAGAGGAGATAGATGGCGGCCACGATCACGCCGAACACGGCCACGACGGCCCACCAGCGATGGGTGATGAACGTGCCCAGGAGCACCAGGAACTCGCTGACGAACCCGTTCAGTCCCGGCACGCCGATGGACGCCATCATGAGGACGGTGAACACCGCCGCCATGACCGGCGCCACCTTCTGCAATCCGCGCAGCTCGGTCACCTGCCAGGTTCCCCGGCGCTCATAGATGAAGCCGATCACGAAGAAGAGCCCGGCCGTGATGATGCCGTGGTTCAGCATCAGCAGCACGGCCCCCGTCAAGCCCTGCGTGCTCAACGCGAAGGTGCCCAGCGCGATGAACCCGATCTGCGCCAACGACGAGTACGCGACCAGGCGCTTCATGTCGCGCTGGGCACAGGCCACGATGGCGCCGTAGAGGATGCCGATGACGGCGAGGGTGAGGATGAGCGGGGCCAGGGTCCGCGTCGCATGCGGGAAGAGCGTGAGATCGAAACGGATGAGCCCGTACGTTCCCAGCTTGGCCAGGACACCCGACAGGATCACCGCACCGCCGGCAGGAGCTTCGGTGTAGGCGTCGGGCGACCACGTGTGAAAAGGGAAGAGCGGTGCCTTGACCGCAAAGGCCGACGTGAAGGCCAAGAAGAGAAGGATCTCCGTCGACGAGGAGAGATGGGTGTGGGCGAGCGCAGGCAGCGAGAAGGTGAGCACGCCGGTCTGCGACTGATGGATGAAGGCCAGCGCCAGAATTCCCACCAGCAGGAAGGCCGAGCCCAAGAATGTGTAGAGAAAGAACTTGACGGCGGCATAGGCCCGCCGGTCGTGCCCCCACCCGGCGATGATGAAGTAGGAAGGGACGAGCGTCAGTTCGAAGAAGAGGAAGAAGACGATGAGGTCGAGCGAGAGGAAGCTCCCCATGATCGCCGCTTCCAGCAGCAACATCCAGATGGCATAGGTGCGGCTCTTCGCCTTGTCCCGGCCCATGACGATGACGAGCGGGAACAGGAGGGCGGTCAGCATGACGAGGAAGATCGAGATGCCGTCGACACCGAGGAACCAGCGGATGCCGAGCGTGTTCCCGGTGTAGGTGTGGTTCGAGATCAACTGGAAGCCGCCGACCTTGACCTTCATGGCGACCAGGGCGGCGATGGCGACACCGAGTGTGCCCAACGACACCCCGATGGCCACCACGTCGTTGAAGTCCTTGGAGAAGCGTCGGTCCAGGCCGCACAGGACCAGGGCGATGGCGCCCGCGGCCGGCAGCAGGATCAGGACACTCAGGAAGGGAAAGCCTCCGTTCATGACCACCACGTCCGGCTGAGGAGGAACACGATGAGGGCGGCCATGCCCAGGGCGATGCCGAGCGCGTAATTGCGCACGTAGCCGGTCTGGAGCTTGCGGGTGACCGACCCGGTGGAGCGCACCAGGTTCGCGGTGCCGTTGACGGCACCGTCGATCACGCGGGCGTCGACCACCCAGGCGAAGAAGGTGGCCAGCTTCTGGCTCGGACGACCGATCGTGGCGTCGTAGAAGTCGTCCCAGTACCAGACCGCGCTGGAGGAACTGCGGCTCGAGGTTCGGCTTGTCCACCTGCGTGCCCCGCCACAGCCCGACGGCGATGATGATGCCGATGACCGCGGCCGCGACGTCGGTGAGCGCCAGCGCCCACTGCGCGCCGGAGCCCAGACCGTCGTCATAGAGGCTGCCGGCGAAGACCGGGCCCAGCCACCCCTGGAAGGAGTCGTGGTGGACCCACGGCAGGTCCAGGACGCCGCCGAAGATACAGGCCACGGCCAGGACGACCAGGGGCAGCCGCATAACCCATGACGGCTCGTGCGGGGTGTGCAGGGCCGGCTCCCCGTGCGGGCCGATCTTGTCCCAGCGGGACTCACCGCCGAAGGCGAGCACCTCCAGGCGCGACATGTAGTACGCCGTGAGGACCGCCGTCACCAGGCCCAGGACCCACAGTGGCTTGTAGCGCGCGAACACGTTGGTCAACACGTCGCCCTTGGACCAGAAGCCGGCGAGGGGCGGGATGCCGGCAATGGTCAGCCAGCCGATGCTGAACGTGACGGTCGTCCACTTCATCACCTTGCGCAGGGCCCCCATGCGCTTGAGGTCCTGCTCGCCGTCGAGCCCGTGGATGGCCGAACCCGCGGCCAGGAAGAGCAGGCCCTTGAAGAAGGCGTGCATCACCATCAAGAAGATCGCTGCGATGTACGCCCCCGACCCCACCGCCAGGATCATGTACCCGATCTGCGAGACCGTGGAGAAGGCGAGCACCTTCTTGATGTCCTGCTGTGCGCAGGCGATGGTGGCCGCCACGAAGGCCGTCACCCCGCCGATGATGGCGATCACCAGGGTGCCCGAATGCGACAGGGCGAGGACATGGTTCATCCGGCAGAGCAGGTAGACCCCGGCCGTCACCATGGTGGCGGCGTGGATCAACGCGGAGACCGGCGTCGGGCCTTCCATGGCATCGGGCAGCCAGTTGAACAGGGGGATCTGCGCCGACTTGCCGGTGGCGGCGAGGAAGAGGAGGAGCACCACTGCCGTGGCGGTACCCCCGCCCAGATGGTGCAGCTGGCCGAAGATCCCGCCACCGGGGCCACCTTGGTACTGCAAGGTCCCCGTCTTCTCGAAGACCAGGAAGATGGCGAGCAGGAAGCCGGTGTCACCGATGCGGTTGTAGATGAAGGCTTTCTTGCCCGCGGAGGCGGCGGCGTCTCGATGGAACCAGAACGAAACCAGCCAGTACGAGCAGACGCCCACCCCTTCCCACCCGACGAAGGTGAGCAACAGGTTGTCGGAGAGCACCAGCACCAGCATGGAGAAGACGAAGAGATTCAAGTAGAGGAAGAACTTCGGATAGTCCGGGTCGCCCTTCATGTACTCGATCGAATACAGGTGGATCAGCGCGCTCACGCCCGTGATGAACATGCACATCGTCACCGACAACGGGTCCACCAGAATGCCGACGGGGACGGTCAGGCCCCCGGCGTGGATCCAGGTGAAGTAGTTCTGGACGAAGAGCCGGTCGGCCCCGGGCAGATTGAGCATGCCACCCAGCACCACGCAGGCCACCACGAAGGCGCCGGCCACGGCGGCCGTGGCGATCCAACCGGCATAGGGGTCGCCGATGCGCTTGCCCGCCGCGACCAGCACCAGAAAGCCGGCGAGCGGCAGCAGCGGCATGAGGTAAGCAACGTGGAGCACGGTCAGGTCAGCCCTTCAGCGAATGGAGGTCGTCGGCCACGGTGGTCGACCGGCGCCGGAAGTTGGTGACCACGATCCCGAGCCCGACCACGACTTCGGCCGCAGCCACCACGAGGACGAAGAAGACGAGGGCCTGCCCACCGATGTCGTTGAGGACGCGGGCGAACGTGACGAACGTCAGGTTGGCGGCATTGAGCATGAGCTCGATGCACATGAACATGATCAGGACGTTGCGCCGGACCAGCAGGCCGATGGCGCCGATGGCGAACACCGAGCGCGGCCAGGCCGAGGTACCAGGCGGGGGACAAGCTCATGTGGGCACCTCCGGATCGGCCGGCGCGCCCTGCTCGCGTGACGCCACCTTGGCGGCCAGCTCCGACTCGGACACCGCCGGGCGCCGGGCGAGCACGACCGCACCGACCACGGCGATGACCAGAAGGGCGGCCGTGGCTTCGAATGCGAACAGGTACGTGGTGAAAAGCTGCTTGCCCAGCTGGGCCACCTCGCCCGAGGGTGCCCCGGGCGCCTTGGTGATCGGGCCCTGGATGGGGCCCACCACCTGGTGGGCCCCGGTGACCCAGTGCGCGGTGGCCAGCATGGCGATGACCCCGGCCAGGGTGATCCCCAGCATGATGAAGGCCAGGGGTCGTTGCCCCGCCAGAGGCTCGGACTCCACGTCCTCGCGCCGGTCCACCCCGAGGAACATGATCACGAAGAGGAACAGCACGACGATGGCGCCGGCGTAGACGATGATCTGCACCGCGGCCAGGAAGTCCGCCTCCTGCTCGATGAACAGCACCGCCACCCCGAACAGCGTCATGACCAGGCTCAGCGCCGCATGCACGGGGTTGCGCGAGGTCACGACGCCGACCGCCCCGACCAGGATGACGGCCGCGCTCGCGGCGAAGACCAGGATGTCGGGCCAGGTGGGGCGCGTCGAAGCCAGGACGAGGGGGAGGTGTTCCATCAGGACTTGCCTTCGGCCTTCGCCGCCTTACGTGCCGCGCGCATCTCCTGCATGCGGACGCGCATGGCTTCCATCTTCTTCTTGTTCTTCTCCGCCCCGATCTTGGCCCGCCACACCCGTCCCTGCATGCCCCTGTGGGCCAGGGGGATGTCCTCGGTGAGGAGGTGGCTCTCCAGGACCTCACGCAACGGCTTGGATCCGGTCAGCTCGTCGTTGCGGTGCCCGGACTGCCCGCCCTCGGGGGCGCGGGTGCCGTAGCCGAGCTCGCCCGACCACTGCACTTCGCCCTCGTAGGCTGCGCTGCCCGACGGCGAGGTGGCGCGCATCCAGCCGGAGGTCATCATGTCGTCGCCCTCGCGCCAGTCCTCCCACGGGAGCTTCTGCGGCATGCCGCGGTCGTCGACCAGCAACTCCTTCTTCGTGTAGATGGCGTCGGAACGGTTGGAGAACGAGAACTCGAACAGCTTGGACTCGGTGATGGCCTCGGTCGGGCAGGCTTCCACGCACATGTCGCAGTGGATGCAGCGCAGGTAGTTGATCTCGTAGACGTAGCCGTAGCGCTCCCCCGGCGAGACGGGGTGGTCGGGCGGGTTGTCGAGCCCGCGCACATAGATGCAATCAGCCGGGCACACACCGGCGCAGAGCTCGCACCCGATGCACTTCTCCATGCCGTCCTCGTAGCGGTTGAGGACGTGACGGCCGTGCTGGCGCGGCTGCTTCGGCTTCTTGTCGTCGGGGTACGACGTGGTCACCCGGGGCCGGGTGAGATGCTGCAAGGTCAGCTTGAACCCACCGAGAAAGCTCAGCTGGTCCTTCACCTCGTCGCCGAAGCCCACTATGCATCAGCTCCCTGCGTCGGGCCGCCGCGTGGACGCAGCGCCGGGGCGACCCGTCGCCCGACCGAGGGGAGGACCGACTCCTTCTCGGTGCGATCCGAGCCGAGGCTGGTGGCCCGGATGAGGAGCACGCCGCCGGCCGCGACGACGGGCACCATGATCAACCCGGCCCAACCCCACGTGAGGATGGACGCCACCAACAGGAGCCAGGCCAGGCTCATCGGGATCAGACGCTTCCACCCCAGGTCCATCAACTGGTCGTAGCGGAGCCGGGGCAGCGCAGCCCGGAACCACACGTAGATGAAGCAGAACGCGACAACCTTGAGGACGAACCAGATGATCGGCACGTAGATGGTGGCGCCCGGGATGTTGGGAATCCAGCCGTTGGGGCCGCCGAAGAAGAGGGTGACCACCACGGCCGACATGGTGATGGTGTTCATGAACTCGGCCAGGTAGAACATCCCGAAGCGGATGGACGAGTACTCGGTGTGGAAGCCGCCCACCAACTCGGAATCGGCCTCGGTCAGGTCGAAGGGCGGGCGGGTCAGCTCGGCGGTGATCGCGATCATGAAGAAGACGAAGGGGACGAACCCGAGCCGGATCAGGTTCCAGTGCCAGAAGCCGTCCGCCTGCGCATCCACGATGGCCCGGGTGGAGAGGGAGTGGCTCACCAGGATGACCGTGACCACCGTCATGCCCAGCACGGCCTCGTAGGAGATGACCTGGGCCGACGCCCGGACCGAGCCCAGCAGCGGGTACTTGGAGCCTGACGACCAGCCGGCCAGCATGACGCCGTAGACCGCGATGCCCGACATGGCCAGCACGAGCAGGATGCCCATGGGGGGATCGGCCACCTGGAGCTCGAACGTGTGGCTGCCCACCGTGATGACGCCCCCGACCGGCACCACGGCGAAGATCAGAAAGGCCGGTATCACCGACAGGTAGGGCGCCAACTTGAAGGTGAACGAGTCCGCCTGGTCCGGCAGCAGGTCCTCTTTGAACACGAGCTTCGTGCCGTCGGCCAACGTCTGCAGGAGGCCCCACGGCCCGGCGCGGTTGGGGCCGATGCGGCTCTGCATGTCCGAGATCACCTTGCGCTCGAACCAGATCATCATGGCGGTGGCCACCAGCAACACGACGAAGGCGATCAGCACCTTGACGACGACGATGAGCAAGACGCCCCACCCCACGCCGTTGGCGAACAGCGGGTCACCCAGCCCCTGGTTGGGCGTGTTCGACAGGGTGTTCAGGAGGGTGGCGATCACACGGACTCCAGTCGCACGTCGGTCACCGGGCTACGGCTGTCGATGAGAGTAGCCACGGCATTGCCGGGCGTCCCGGTCCCGTGGGGGACGTTGAAGTCGACCGCCACCGCGCCACGTGGGATGCCGCCGTCCGCTTCTGCCGGCAGCACCAGCTCGCCCCGGGCGGAGCGCACCCGGACCTGGTCGCCGGTCGTGGCGCCGAGCCGGTCGAGGTCGTAGGGGTTGGCCCGCGCCACCAGCGGCGGCACCAGCGGTGTGAGCGACGGGGAGCCGGTGACCGAGCTCCCGGCGTCGTAGAGGCGGCGGGTGGCCACCAGACGGAGGGCGTAGTTGTCGGCCGGGGCCAGGTGCGTCCCCTCGCCGCTCGATGGTGCAAGACCCGAGAGCAGCGCGGGCGGAGCGCCCAGCGCGGCGATGCGGGCGCTGACGGCACCGTCACCGCCGGCCGAACCGCTACGGGGTGGGGCACCCTGTCGCTCCACCGATTCGACACCGGGGAGGGCGATGGGGTCGATGGGGTCCACGTCGTGCGGCGCCGGCGCTCCCGCGACGATCGGCAGCAGGACCCCGTCATGCGCCGCGTCGGAATCGAGCACGGCCCGGGTCAGGCCGAAGTAGGCGGGTGCGGTGAGGTGCAGCTCGTCGGCCAGGTCGTTGGCGCTCGTGACACCGAGGTCGTTCCCGAGGGCTGCGGCCAGCTCCGCCGCGATCATCCAGTCCGGCCAGGAGAACCCCGGCGCGGTGAGCTTCTGGCCCAGCCGGGTGACACGGCCTTCGATGTTGGTCGTCGTGCCGGGGCGCTCATGGGCCACCGCACAGGGCAGGACCACGTCGGCATAGGCGTCGACCGACTCGGAGGGATGCCCGGTGACCGCCACGATGAAGTGGCCGGCCCCCAACGCCTTCTCGGCCACGGCGCGATCGGGGAAGTCGCTCAGCGGGTCGGCGCCCAACAAGATGAGTGAGGTGACCGGGGCCCCGTTCCCGGGATCGCCGCCGGTGCCGGCGGTCTCGCCGGCCATCGAGGAGAGGATGCCCGCCGTATCGAGCCCGGCCGTCGCGGGCACCGCGCCCCAGGCGGCCGTGAACCACTCGCGACCCGACTCGAGGCCGACCCGGCCGGGGAGGAGCCCCGGAGCCAGACCCATGTCGAGCGCGCCGAAGACGTTGCCCCGGCGCAATGCCGGAAGGAAGGTGGCCTTGGGCAGCGCGTGCGCCAGCACGCGGGCCGCCTCGGCCACGGCCGCGCCGGACTCGGCGTAGGAGGGGCGGCCGAGGACGATCACGACGCCCTCGCCATCTGCTCCACCCCGCTCGGACAGCGTCCGGCGTGCGGTGGCCAGCACCTCGTTGCTCACCGACGACCCCTCGGGGTGCGTGCCGAGGGCCGTCATCGCCGCGTCGTCCCCGCAGAGTGCCCGGGCGACCACAGGAGCTTCGCCCGGACGGATGCCGAGCGATGCGTCCGACAACGCGGTCAGCGCGGTGGGCGCCGGCGTCAATTCGATCAAGGTCGTGTCGCCCACCACCGCTTCGCGCAGGCGCAGGAAGAGCACGGGCAATTCCTCGCGCAGATCGCCGGCCAGGGTGACGAGGACCGGGGCGGTGCACGCCGCATCGATCGTCGCCCGGGGCAGGCCGAGGATCAGTTCGGCCGGGAGTCCGTCGCCCAGCTGGGCGTCGACCGAGTCCGTCCCGAGGATGCCCTTGGCCAACTTGGCCCAGGCGTACGCGGACTCATTGGTGAGCCGGGCCCCTCCGATCACGGCGACGCTGCCGGGGCCGCCCGCGCTCTGTGCCGCCTGCAGCCCGCCGGCCGCGGCCGCCAGAGCTTCGCCCCAGCTCACGGCGACGAGCTCCCCGCTCTTGCGGATCTTGGGCTCGACGAGCCGGCCGTGCTCGAAGCGACCTGTCTCGCGCGCCTCGCCGAGGAACTGCCCGCGCGTCGCGCCGAGACCGACCACCTGGCCGGCCGTCGCCGGCGCCACGTCGACCGCCTCGTCGGCCAGGGCCGCCTCGGCCGGCGAGTTGTCGATCTCGTCGCCGTTGACCGATTCGAAGACGAACCGACCCTTGTCACAGAGCCAGCCGTGGTTGACCGGGTCCGAGTCGATGCCGAGCAGCCTGGTCAGCCGGTTGGAGGAGGACTGCACCGCCACCCGGCACCCGACGGAGCAGGTGGTGCACGTCGACTCCACCTGGTCCAGGTCCCAGGGCCGGGCGGTGAATCGGTACGGGGTCGCGGTGAGCGCGCCGACCGGGCAGATCTGCACCGTGTTGCCGCTGAAGTACGACGAGAAGGGCTCGGTCGGGAAGGTGGCGACTTCCACGCTCTCGCCTCGTCCGGCGAAGTCGATCTGGGCCTCGCCGGCAACGTCGGACGCGAACCGGGTGCAGCGGGCGCACTGGATGCACCGCTCGCGATCGAGCAGCACCAGGTCCGAGATGGCGATCGGCTTCTCGAAGTGGCGCTTTTCCTCTATGAAACGGCTCTCGCCGGGGCCGTGGGCCAGGGTCTGGTCCTGCAACGGGCACTCGCCGCCCTTGTCGCAGACCGGGCAGTCGAGCGGGTGATTGGCCAGGAGGAATTCGAGGACCCCGTCCTGCGCCTTCTTGACCTTGTCCGAGTCGGTGGTGACGGACATCCCTTCGGCCACCGAGATGAAACACGCCGGCTGCAGCGTGGCGCCGCGTGGGCTGTCCACCTCGACCAGGCACATGCGGCACATGCCGACGGGCTCCATCCGCGGGTGGTAGCAGAAGCGCGGGATGTAGGTCCCGGCCCGCTCCGCGGCCGCGATCAGCAATTCGCCCGGCTTGGCCGACACGGTGCGCCCGTCGAGGTTGAAGCTCAGGTCATCAGTCAAAGGGGCACCCCCCCTCTTTCACGTGCACGAGGAACTCGTCGCGGAACATGCGGATGGCCGAGGCGATCGACGAGGGTATGGAGGGGCCGAGCACGCAGATGGTCGTCTGCTGCGGCGGCCAGGTGACACCCGGCGAGATGTTGTCACACAGATCCATGAGAAGGTCGAGATCTTCCTCGCGTCCGGCGCCATTCTCAATTCGGTACATGATCCGTTCGAGCCAGCCGGATCCCTCACGGCAGGGCGTGCACTGCCCGCACGACTCGCGGGAGAAGAACTTGGTGATGCGCCATGCGGCCCGCACGACGCAGGTGGCCGAGTCCATGACGACGATCGAGCCCGAACCGAGCATCGATCCCGCTTGCCCGACCTCGTCCTGCCCGAGGGGGAGGTCGACCTGATCGGGCCCGAACCACGGTGCCGAGACGCCGCCGGGGATGAACGCCTTGAGCGTTTTGCCGCCGCGGATCCCCCCACCGAGCACCGGTGCGTAGATGAGATCGCGGAAGGTGGTCTTCACCATCTCGAGCTCGTAGACCCCCGGATTGCGCACATGCCCGGCCAACGCGAAGAGCCGCGTCCCGGTCGAGCGGCCCTCGCCCAAAGCGGCGAACGCGGCCCCGCCGTTGGTGATGATCCACGGGATGTTGGCCATCGTCTCCACGTTGTTGACCACGGTGGGCTGGCCGTAGAGGCCGATCGAGGCCGGGAAGAACGGCGGCTTTATCCGTGGGAAGCCGCGCTTGCCCTCCAACGATTCGAGCAGCGCCGTCTCCTCGCCGCAGATGTAGGCGCCCGCACCGGGGTGCAGGACGACGTCGATGGAGAAGCCCGAGCCGAAAATGTCGGCGCCGATGGCACCGTGGTCGTAGGCCTCGTTCAACGCCGACTGCAGCCGTTCGAGCCCCAGTGCGAACTCACCGCGCAGGTAGATGAACGCCTGGCTGACCTGGAGGGCGTAGGCCGAGATCAGCACGCCCTCGATGATCTGGTGCGGGTCGCGCTCGATGAGGAGATGGTCCTTGAACGTGGCCGGCTCGCTCTCGTCGCCGTTGATGGCCAGGTAGGTGACCGGCTTCTTGTTCAGGAGCGCCCACTTGCGTCCGGCCGGGAAGCCGGCCCCGCCCCGACCGAGCAGGCTGGCCGTGTCGACTTCGTGGGCCACGGCCTCGGGCGTCATGGTGAGTGCCTTGCGCAGGGCCTCGTAGCCGCCGGTGGCGAGGTACCGCTCCAACGTGTGCGCGTCGTCGTGGCCCAGCCGGGCCGTGACGATCTTGGGGGCGTCGGTGATCGCCATCAGGACGCTCCTCCCCGAGCTTCGGCGCTGGTGCCGGGCCTGACTCGGTGGTCGGCGGAGGCCCGGCGACGGTCGCCGCGTCTGGTGCGGGCTTCGCGTCCTCCGCCGCTTCGGCCGCTCGGCCCGCGTGGCTTGCGCCTGCGCCATGGCCGCCCGCTCCTCCACGATGGTCGCCCTGTCGGCTTGGAGCCCCACGGTCCGGCGCACCCGCACCAGGGTGCCGTGCGGGGGCACGGTGTCGGCCAACGCCCCGCTGCGCAAGTCGGCCAGCAACTGGTCGAAGCTCTCCGCCGTCTGGCCGCCGACGTAGCGGTGGTTGACCTGCACGCACGGCGTGCGGTCGCAGTCCGCCAGGCACTCGGACTCCTCGAGGGTGAACACGCCATCGGTCGTCGTGCCACCGGCCCGCACCCCGAGCGAGGACTCCGCGTGCTCGAGCAGCTCCTGGGCCCCACCCAGGAGGCACGCGATGTTCGTGCACACCGACACGACGTACGTTCCCACCGGCTCGGTGTGCAGCATGTCGTAGAACGTCGCCGTGCCCCGCACCTCGGCCGCGGTCACCCCGACCAGCTCGGCGATCTCCTGCATGGCTTCGGGGCGCAACCAGCCGTCCTGCTGCTGGGCCAGATGGCACAGCGGGATCAGCGCCGAGCGCGGCTCGGGGTACAGGGCGACCAGTCCCCTCGCCTGCTCCATCAGATCAGTCGACAGATGGCTCACCGGTCCACCTCACCCATGACGGGGTCCACCGACGAGATCACGGCGACAGCATCGGCCATGAGCCCGCCGCGCAACAAGACGGGCAACGCCTGCAGGTTGACGAAGCTCGGCCCCCGGATGTGCATCCGGTACGGCTTCGACGTCCCGTCCGAGACCATGTAGCAGCCCAGCTCCCCCCGGGGCGACTCGATGGCCACATAGACCTCGCCCTCGGGCACGCGGAAGCCCTCGGTGAAGATCTTGAAGTGGTGGATCAACGCCTCCATGCTCTCGTCGATGCGCGCCCGCGGCGGCGGGGTGACCTTGCGGTCCTGCACGCGGTAGTCACCCGCGGGCATGCGGTCGGCGATCTGGCGGATCATCTTGATGGACTCGCGGATTTCGTTCAGGCGCACCGAGTAGCGATCGAAGTTGTCGCCGTACGAGCCCACGATCACGTCGAAGTCCAGCTTGTCGTAGTCGAGGTACGGCATGGTGCGCCGAAGGTCCCACGGCACGCCGGTCGAGCGCAAGATGGGCCCGGTCACCGACAGCGCCAGCGCCTCCTCCGCCGTGATGTTGCCCACGGCCTCGGTGCGCTCACGGAAGATGGGCTGCCCCGTGAGGAGCTCGTCGTACTCGAAGGTGCGCGTCAGCACGGTGTCGCAGATGACGTCGACGTCGTCCTCCCACCCGTCGGGCAGGTCGGCGGCCACCCCGCCGGGGCGGATGTAGTTGTGGTTCATCCGCAGGCCGGTCGTCTTCTCGAAGAAGGCGAGCACCATCTCGCGCTCGCGGAAGCCGTAGATCATCATGGACGTGGACCCCAGGTCCATGCCGTTGGTGGCCATCCACATGAGATGGGACGACACCCGCTGCAGCTCGGCCATCAGCATGCGGATCCACACCGCCCGCGGCGGCAGCTCGACGCCCAACAGCGCCTCGGTGGCGAGGGAGAACACCAGCTCATTGGTGAGGGGCGACAGGTAGTCCATGCGGGTGACGTTGGTGGAGCCCTGGACGTAGGTCAGCTCCTCGCCGGTCTTCTCCATGCCGGTGTGGAGGTACCCGATGATCGGCTTGGTGCGCAGCACCGTCTCGCCGTCGAGCTCGAGCATCAGGCGCAACACCCCATGGGTCGACGGATGCTGGGGGCCCATGTTGATGATCATCGTCTCGTCGTCGCGACGTTCGATGTCGATATCGGCCGGGTTGACGAAGTTGCCCTCGGGCAGCCGCAGCACGGCCCCGACCTCGCGCCGCAGTTCGCTGCCGGCGGTGCTGTCCCGGGGCAGCAATTCCTGGGCACCCTCGGCGGTCTCGGCCACCAGCGACGCCTGGTCGATACCGTGGCGTTCGAGTCCCGACCCTGCGGAGGCCCTCGGCGGCGAGGTCTTCGGACTCGAAGTCGTCGGACCTCGATGTCGTCGGCCTCGTCCACCTCGCTCGTCGGCGCCGTTGTGCGTCGTGCTCGCTCATCGGGGTCCCGGCGCTTCCTTGAACTGGACCGGGACACGGCCGACGCCGAAGTCCTTGCGCAGCGGATGGCCCTCCCAGTCCTCGGGCATCAAAATCCGGGTCAGGTCCGGATGCCCCTCGAAGATGATCCCCACCATGTCGTAGGCCTCGCGCTCCATGGCGTCGGTGCCGGGGTAGATGTCGGTGAGCGTGCCGACCACGGGATCCTGCTCGGGGACCTGCACCCGGACCCGGACCCGCTGGCGCATGGAGAGCGACAGCAGGTTGACCACGACCTCGAAGCGCTCCGCCTTGACCCCGTCCGGCAGCGAACGGCCGGGGTGGGTCAGGTAGTCCACTGCGCACAGGTCGGCACAGGTCTCGAAACCGGCGTCCTTGAAGGCCTGCACCATCTGCGGGTAGGTCTCGCGGTGCGGGAAGGCAAGCTGGCTGACCGAGCGGTCGGGCAGCCGCGGCACCTCAGGCAGGACGGCCAGCAGCGCGCCGGCTGCGCCGGCCGACGAAGCGAGGTCCACGTCGCTCACCGCGGCGTGGCCACCCGCACGGCATTGGGCACAGTGGGCACCCATCCACCGGTTGCCTGCTCGCCGACGGGGACGCTGCTTCCGGGGCGGCGGGTGATCTCGCCGGTCCGGATCTTCTCGTGCAAGGTGAGGATGGCGTGCAGCAGGGTCTCGGGGGAGGGCGGGCACCCGGGCGCATAGACGTCGACCGGCACGATCTGGTCCACGCCCTGGACGATGGCGTAGTTGTTGAACATGCCCCCGGTCGAGGCGCAGACACCCATGGAGATGACCCACTTGGGCTCCATCATCTGGTCGTAGACCTGGCGCAGGACGGGGGCCATCTTCTGCGAGACGCGGCCCGCGACGATCATGAGGTCGGCCTGCCGGGGGGAGGCCCGGAAGACTTCCATGCCCAACCGGCTGATGTCGAAGTCGGCCGCGCCCACCGACATCATCTCGATGGCACAGCACGCCAGCCCGAAGGTCGCCGGCCAGACGCTGTTGCGCCGGGCCCACTTCACCAGGTCTTCCATCCTCCCGGTGAGGAAGTTGTGCTGCAGATCCTCGAGTCCCATGCCTCAGGCCGCCTGGCCGGGCTGCGATCGCGCGGCGCTGATCCGCGAGATCGTCGACTCCGAGGTCCGGGCCGGCATGCCCGCCTGCAAGGTCTTGGGCGGGCCCCAGGTGAGGGCGCCGTTGGAGATCAGGTAGAGGAAGGAGACGAAGACCACGGCGGCGAAGACGATGACCTCGATGAGCCCGAACACCGCGATCTGATGGAACACGACGGCCCACGGATAGAGGAAGACGATCTCGATGTCGAAGATGATGAAGATCATCGAGACCAGGTAGAAACGCACGGGGAACCGCTGCGGGGGCTCCCGATCAGGAACGATGCCGCACTCGTACGGGGACAACTTGGCCACGGTGGGCTTCTTCCTCGGCGCCAGCATGGCCGAGCTCACGAGGGAGAACACGGTGAAGAGGAAGCCGAGCAACGCCAAGATGAGGATCGGGAGGTACTGGTCCACAGGCAGCGTTTCTACCATGTGACCCTTTCCCTGGGCACATCCTGGGTGGGATGGAAACAGCCTGGCTCCGGCCTACGATGCAGGTGTGACGCCACGCGCCGCTTCCTCACGTGCCAAGGCCCCGCCGCCCCCGAAGGTCTACGACGTCGTCGTCGTCGGCGGCGGCCCGTCGGGATCCTCGTGCGCGTACTGGTTGGCGGACGCCGGCTGGGACGTGGCCGTGGTCGAGAAGAAGCATTTTCCGCGGGAAAAGACCTGCGGGGACGGCCTGACCCCCCGGGCGGTGCGTCAGTTGGCCGACATGGGGCTCGAGGACGCCCTGGCCGGCTCCCACCGGTACAGCGGGCTCCGCGCCTACGGCTTCGGCCAGTTCATCGAGATGCAGTGGCCGGCACACCCCAATTTCCCCAGCTACGGCTACACGATCACCCGCCACGACCTCGACGGCCTCGTGGCCGAGCGGGCGGTCAAGGCCGGGGCCACCCTTTTCGCCGGCACCGAGGTGGTCGCGCCGCTCATCGACGAGGCGGCTCCGCCCACATCCTCGGAGCTCCCCCAACTGCGCGGCGTCACCGTCAAGGACAAGGAGTCCGGCGCGACCAGCGAGATCCTTGCCCGCTACGTCGTCGTGGCCGACGGAGCCAACTCCAGGGTCGGCCGGATGCTGGGCACCAATCGCCGCCGGGACCTCCCGCTGGGCATGGCGCTGCGCGGCTACTACACCTCGGACCGGCACGACGACCCCTTCATCGAGTCCCATCTGGACATCCGCGACGCCGAGGGCAACATCGTCCCGGGTTACGGCTGGATCTTCCCCATGGGCGACGGCCGGGTGAACGTCGGCGTCGGCCTCCTCTCCACCGATCGGCGCTGGAAAGGGGTCAACACCTCCCACCTGATGGATGCCTTCGTCGAGTTCGCGCCCAAGTCGTGGGGCCTGTCCCCCGAGACCTGTCTCGGTCCTCCGACCGGCGGCAAGCTCCCCATGGGCCTCTCGATCGGGCCCCGCTCGGGCGCCAACGTGATTCTGGCGGGCGACGCCGCCGGGACCATCAACCCGTTCAACGGCGAGGGCATCGCCTACGGCTACGAGACCGGACGCCTGGCCGCCGCCGCCCTGGGACATGCGCTCAGCGGCGAGGGGGCGCAGGCGCTCAACGAGTACGACCTGCAACTGCAGGCCGCGTACGGGCCCTACTACAAGGTGGCGCGGGCCTTCGTGCGCATGATCTCGAACCCCGACACCATGAAGCTGTGTGTCGGCATCGGCATGCACTCCGAGCTCATCATGACGCAGTTGCTGCGGATCATGGCCAATCTCATGCGGCCCGACGCCGCCGGTCCGGCGGAGATCGGCTTCCGGGCCATGGAGCTCATCTCGCGGCTGCGCTCGGGCGGTGTCGCCGCCGACGAGTTCTCCGCCGCGGACTCCTCCGCCGCGGACTTCTCCGCCGCCTGAACAACCGGAGACCCGACAGCATGCGCCGCTACGTGCTGACGATCACGTGTCCGGACCGTATCGGCATCGTGGCCGCCGTCACCGGGTTCATCGCCAGCCACGGCGGCTCTGTGCTCGAAGCGGCGCAGCACGGCGATCTGAGCTCCGGGCTGTTCTTTCTCCGCATCGAGGTGACCGCAGAAAGCGTCCCGTTCGGGCCGGACGAATTCCGTGCGACTGTTCGCGCCGGTGGCGACGGAGTTCTCGATGGAGTGGCAGCTCACCGACACCGATGTCCGCAAGCGGGTGATGTTGCTCGTCAGCCGGGAGGACCACTGCCTGGCGGACTTGCTCTACCGCTGGCGCAGCGGCGACATGGAATGCGACATCACGTCCGTCGTCTCGAACCACGAGGACCTGCGTTCCTTCGTCGAGTGGCACGAGATCCCCTTCATGCCATACCGGTGCCGCCCGGAGCCGCGCCCAAGGAAGCAGCGTTCGGCGAGATCCGGCGCATCTTCGAACAAGAACGCGTCGATCTGATGGTGCTCGCCCGGTACATGCAGATTCTCCCGGCGTCACTGTGCACCGCGTTGAGCGGGCGCATCATCAACATCCACCACAGCTTCCTGCCGTCCTTCGCCGGTTCCCGCCCGTACCATCAGGCTTTCGCGCGCGGCGTCAAACTCATCGGTGCCACCTGCCACTACGTCACGGCCGACCTCGACGAGGGTCCGATCATCGAGCAGGACACGCGCCGGATCGACCACGCGGACAGCCCCGAGGAGTTGCGCCGCGTCGGTCGGGACATCGAGCGCACGGTGCTCGCCCGAGGCCTCCGCTGGCACCTCGAAGACCGGGTGTTGCTGAACGGCTCGAAAACGGTCGTCTTCGCGTAGGTGTACCGGCCGGCGTCCGGCCGACCCCCGCGTCAGCCTCCGGACGACCGCAGATCCTTTGCGACTTCCGTTGCCGCGTCACCAGCCGCACTGACGACGCTCGCCAGAACCTCGTCGGTATGCGACAGCCCGGGGAACATCACCTCGTAGGCGCCGGGAGCGAGCGCGACCCCACGTCGCAACATGGCGTGGAAGAAGCGCGGGTAGACGCCGTTGGATGCCAACCGGTGCGCCGTCACGTAGTCGACGGGCGGGACCAGTCGCGCACGTGCCCCCCCTGGACCGGGCGCGAGGAAGAGCCCGACCAGCGGTCCGACGACAGGCGCCGTCACCGCGAGCCCGCCCTCGGAAATCGCCGACGCGAGATCCTCTGCAAAGCCGGCTGCTCGAGCCGCAAGCTCCGTGTAGTCGTTGTCGGTCACCTGCGAGAGCACTGCGAGTCCCGCGGCAGTGGCGAGGGGATTGCCCGAGAGCGTGCCCGCTTGATACACGGGCCCCTGCGGGGCCAGCGACGACAGCAGACTCCGGCTGCCCCCGACGGCGCCGACGGGGAGGCCTCCGCCGATGACCTTCCCGAAACACCACAGATCGGGCGCGACCCCGGACCACACGGTGGCGCCCCCGCGTCCGATGCGAAATCCCGTGATGACTTCGTCGAAGATCAGCAACGCGCCGACGGCGTCACATGCCGCCCGGAGACCGGCCAGGAACTCCGGACGTGGCGCCACGAGGTTCATGTTCGCCGCCACCGGTTCGACGATGACGCACGCCACCTCGTCGCTCAACTCCGGCACCACGTTGTAGGGCGCCACGACAGTGTCCGCCACCGCGCCTTTCGGGACACCGACCGATCCGGGGAGCCCCAGCATGGCGACGCCGCTGCCACCCCCGGCCAACAGCCCGTCGGAATGGCCGTGGTAGCAACCGTCGAATTTCACCACGCGGTCACGACCCGTGATGCCACGCGCCAGGCGAACGGCGGTCATCGCCGCCTCGGTGCCCGACGACACGAGCCGGATCTGTTCGCAGCCCGGCACGCGGTCGCAGATCGCCTCGGCCAACAGGACCTCGCCGGGCGTCGGCGCGCCGAAGGTCGTGCCCAAGCCGGCGGCCCGCGTGACGGCGGCGGTGATCAGCGGGTGGGCGTGACCGAGCAACACCGCGCCGTAGGACTGGACCATGTCGATGTAGGGCGTCCCCTCGGCGTCGATGACATAGGGACCGTGCCCCTGGACCACGGTGTAGGGCGTCCCTCCGACCGAAGCGAACGAGCGAACCGGGGAGTCGACCCCGCCGGGAATCACCCGCTGGGCGCGGGCGAACCACTCCGCATTCGACGCCGGAGGGCCGGTGTCAGTCACTGTCGGTCACGGTCAGCCACCGAGGAGTTCGGCCATTTCGGCGGCGAAATACGTGAGGATGAAGTCGGCGCCCGCACGCTTCAGCGTGATGAGCTGCTCGGAGGCGACGGCGGGCCCGTCGATCCATCCGGCCGCAGCGGCGGCCTGCACCATGGCGTACTCGCCACTGACGTGATACGCCGCCAGCGGCACGTCGACCGACTGTCGCACATCGCGCAGCACATCGAGGGACGTCATCGCCGGCTTGACCATGATCATGTCCGCCCCCTCGGCGAGATCCTGCGCGATTTCGAGCAGCGCCTCGCGACGGTTGTGCGGATCCTGTTGGTAGGCGCGACGATCGCCACCTCCCGCGATCGCCACGTCGACCGCATCGCGGAAGGGGCCGTACAGGGCGGACGCGTACTTCGCCGCGTAGGCGAGGATGGCGACCCGGTCGTGACCCTCGCCATCAAGGGCGGCCCGGATCGCGGCAACTTGACCGTCCATCATCCCGCTCGGTGCCACGATGTCCACACCCGCCTCCGCCTGCGCCGAGCGCGATGCGCCCGTACAACTCGATGGTGGGGTCGTTCTGCACGTCGCCCTCGGGCCCGAGCACCCCGCAATGGCCGTGGTCGGTGTATTCGTCGAGGCAGAGGTCGGCCATCAGGACGAGCTGGTCGCCCACGGCGTCGCGGAGGGAGCGCACGGCGCGCTGGACGATCCCGTCAGGGTTGTAGGCCTCGGTCCCTGCGGCATCCTTCGTCGCCGGCACGCCGAAGAGGATCAGCCCGGGGACGCCGAGTGCAACCAGTCGCTTGGCCTCGACGACGAGCGAGTCGATGGTGTGCTGGGACTGGCCCGGCATGGATGTGATGGGGGCCGGCTCGTCGATCCCCTCTCGCACGAAGAGCGGCGCCACCAGGTCATCGACGCCCAGGCGCGCCTCGGCCACCAGCCGACGCAGGGCCGGCGTGCGACGCAGCCGCCGCAACCTGCGTGTGGGGAAAGCGGCCGGACCCATGGGGCACCAGCCTAAATGAACGGGGTCTGCCCCTCAGGATCCGCCGGATCCGGCGGTGCCGGGATCGACCAGGCTCCCTAGCACGGCGTCGACGACGTCCCCGGTTCCGAGGCTCTCGGCCTCGGCCACTCCCGTCATGCCCAGGCCTCGCGCCGACTCGGCCGTGGTCGGACCGATGCAGATGACCGCCGGCGGCACCGGGAGTGGAGACCCCTCGGACGTCTCGAGCGCAGCGTATGCCTGGGCCGAGGAGGAGGCCGTGAAGATCACCGCATCAGCCCGCGCCATGTCCTCCAACACCGCAGGATCCGCCACGGCCAGCGCCACGGTGCGATAGGCCTCGACCCGTTGCACCTGCCACCCTTTGGCCCGAAGCCCGTTGGGGACGGTGGAGGGGGCGAGGTCCGCACACGGAAACAGGACCGTGTTGCTCGAGGAAGCCGGGGCGTGGTCGGGGAATCCGGCCACCAACTCGCGTGCCTGGTGCTTGGCCGGCACAAGGTCGGGCTCGATGCCCGCCCGGCGCAGGGCCTCGGCTGTGGCCGGCCCCACCGCCGCCACCCGGGCCGAACCGAACGCCCTGGCGTCTCGTACCTCACGCATGAAGCGCGTCACGGCGTTGACCGAGGTGAACACCACCCAGGCGAAACTCCCGACCTCGCGTGCCGCGGCACGTAAGGCGGCTCCGCCGTCCCCGGCATCGGCCTGCTCCGTGAGGGCGACGCTGATCGTGGCGGCTCCGGCGCGCCGCAGTGCGTCGAGCAGGTCCTGCGCACGCGGTCCGGATCGTGCGACGACAACCGTACGGCCGGCCAGGGGACCGTCCTCCCGGACGGCAGCCTCGGGCCCGTCCGCTCCGAGTGCGGCCACCGGTCCGACCACGATCACCGCAGGTGAGCCGAGAGGCACCGCGGCCAACTGGTCGAGGGTGGTCCGGACGACGGCCTGGTCCGCCGTGGTACCGCGCTCGATCACCGCCGTCGGCGTGGAGGCCGGCTTGCCACCGCGTTGGAGTGCGTCGGCGATCTCGGCCCGGTCCATCATCCCCATGAGAATCACGAGGGTCCCGTCCATGCGCGCCAACGACTCCCACTGCACGCCGTCGACCGGGTCGTCGACCCGGCCGGTCACGACCGTCACCGCCGACGAGAGCCCGCGGTGGGTCACCGGAATGCCGACGACCGCCGGTACCGCGAACGCGGAGGAGACGCCGGGGACGACCTCGCACCGCACCCCCGCACGGGCCAGAACGTCGGCCTCCTCGCCGCCGCGACCGAACACGAAGGGGTCTCCGCCTTTCAACCTGACCACCGTCGGACTGCGCTGGCCGTGGTGGATCAGGAGCTGATCGATCTCATCCTGACGGGCGCGACCCGCTCCGGCTCCGCCGGGCCTCTTGCCGACATCGATCAACTCGGCCGCCACGGGAGCGAGCGCCAGCACGGAGGGGTGCACCAGCCGGTCATAGAGGACCACATCGGCCTGGGCCAACAACTCCGCGGCCCGACGGGTCAGGAGTCCGGGATCTCCAGGACCGGCACCCACGAGATAGACCGTCATCGGAGGGTGCGCCGCTCGGACACCGCTGCGGCGTCGAACCCGTCAAGCTCGGAGCCGCCGCCCTCGACCAGGAGCGCACGCGCCACCGCGGCGCCGACCCCTTCGGGATCGGTGCCACGACGGGTCATGCGGATGACCACCCGCCCGTCGCCACTCGCCACCAACCCGTGCACGCGCAACTCCGGCTCGTCGGATGGCGGGCCGGGGGCGACCTCGGCCCACGCCGCGACCGGTACCGTGCAGCTGCCCCCGAGGCCGGCCAACACCGAGCGCTCCGCGCGGACGGCCCGATGGGAGGCCGGGTCATCGATGCGGGACAACAGCGCCTTCGTCGCCGCGTCATCGGACCGGCACTGCACCGCGATGGCGCCCTGCCCGGCCTGCGGCAGCAGGTCGAGCGGATCCAGGACGTCGGTGAGGCGGTGCATCCAGCCCAGGCGTTCCATGGCGGCCACTGCGACCACCACGGCGGCGACCGACCCATCCTCACCCCGGGAGACCCGGCGGGCCATGTTGCCCCGGATCTCGGTGAAGCTCAGATCCGGGCGGGCGTAGGCCAGTTGGGCCCGGCGGCGGGCCGACCCGGTGGCGACCAGGCCACCGGGAGGCAGCCCGGCCCACGTGCTCCCCACCAATCCATCGCGGGGATCGGCCCGCGGCGGTACCGCAGCCAGGACCAGTCCGGGCGCCATGGTCGAGGTCATGTCCTTGGCCGAATGCACGGCCGCATCGGCCCGGCCGTCGGCCACCGCGGCCTCGATCGCGGTGACGAAGACGCCTTGCCCACCGATCTGATCGAGCGGGGCCGAAAGGTCGTCGCCCGCCGTACGGATGATCTGCACCTCCACCTCGAGTCCGGGGTGCCCGTCACGCAGCGCGTCGGCCACCAGACCGGTCTGGTGCAACGCCAGCGGTGACCCACGGGTGGCGAGCCGGAACGGTGCCATGAACCCTAGAGATCGAAGAGGATGCGCAGCGCCTCGACCAGGCGCTCACCGCGCGGTGTCCCTGCCGTCTCCTTCAAGAGCATGGTGGGCTCGTGCAGCATCTTGGCCATGACCGCCCGCGTGGCGGTGTCGACCTGTTCCCATTCGGCTTCGCTCAGGTCGGCCAGCTGGGCCCGATGACGTTCCAACTCGGCCTCACGGAGCGACTCGAGCCGGGCCCGCAGGGCGGCGATCACGGGGGCGGCACCGCGTTGGCGGCTGGCCGTGCGGAAGCGCTCCACCTCGTCGGAGATGATCGAACGCGCTGCAATCGATTCTTCCTCGCGCTCGCCGAGCGCACGGGAGACCGACGCGCTCAGCCGGTCCATGTCCAGCAGCGTGACAGGCGGCAGCGATCCGACGATCGGGTCCACGTTGCGCGGCACCCCGAGGTCGATCACGAGCATCGGATGGGCCACCCCGGAGAAATGTGCCGGCGTGAGCACGTGCGCCTCGGCGGCGACCGCGGTGAGGACGACATCGGCCTCGGCCAGTTCGGAGTGCACTCCTTCGAGTCGACCGGCCCTGAGTTTCGTGCCTTCTCCGGCTTTGCGCACCAGATCCTGGGCCCGGGCCAGGGAGCGGTTGACCACGACGATGCTGCGGGGGGCGGCCTCGGCCGGAATGTCCGCCAACGCGCGCGAGACGCCCAGGCCCATGCCCCCGGCACCGACGACCACCACCCGCTTGTCGCGCAAGCCGTCGCCGCCCTCCCCGCGCGCCACGGTCACCGCGGCGTGGGCGAAGGAGGTCGTGCCGCGGGCGATGCCCGTCTCGGTTCGCACGCGTTTGCCCGTCTGGAGGGCATGCTGGAACAGAGCCGACAGAACCGGGCCGCAGACTCCCTCGTCCTTCGCCTGTTCGAACGCCCGCCGGACCTGGCCGATGATCTCGCTCTCGCCCACGACAGTCGACTCGAGGCCGGCCGCGACGGAGAAGAGATGGGACGTGACGTCGTCGTCGAAGCGGATGGTGGCGTGCGCCGCCAGCTCGTCGACGGGAATGCCGGAGTGGTCCGAGAGGACCTCGTAGACCTCGGCCACCGCGTCGTGGAACCGATCCACCACGGAGTAGACCTCGGTGCGCAGGCACGTGGACAGCACCACCGTCTCCTGGAGATTGCGACGATGGCTGAGGGCGGTCAGGACCTTGTGCTGATCCGCGTCACCGAGCGCCACCGCCTCGAGGAGCGGGAGCGGGGCCTGCTTGTGCTGGAGCCCTATGACGACGACGGACACGCGGATGCCTCCTGGGTCGGCCTACAAGCATGCCGGTCAGTAAGCATAGGTGCCAGTCCCCCTGCTCACGCAGGGTCAGACCAGGTCAGCAGGAGCGGACAGGCCCACCGACCGCATGATCGGCACCTCCTCGTCCTCGGCGTCCTCGTCGAGCGCCGCCTCATCGTGCCGGGACCGGTAAAAGCCGAGCACCTGCAGCTCGATCGACAGATCCACGTAGCGGAGGTGCACGTAGGCCGGCACGGTGAGCACGCGGGGGGCGAAGTTCAACAGCGACGTCACCCCCACTTTCACCAGCAGATCCGCCACTTCCTGGGCCGCCCAACCGGGCGTGGTGATGACGCCGATGGCGGGGCGCTCCGTCGAGCGGAGGCTGGCGATCTCGCGCATGTGGCGGACCCGCAGGCCCTTGATCTCTTCACCGATGACGTTCGGGTCGACATCGAAGAGCGCCGTGACGTTGAAGCCCCCGGAGGCGAACCCCTGCGAATTGGTCAGCGCCCGACCGAGATTTCCGATCCCGACGACGGCGATGGGCCAGTTCTTGTCCACCCCCAGCGCCCGCTCGATCTGGGTGATGAGGAAGGTCGGGTCGTACCCCGATCCCCGCGTGCCGAACGATCCGAGGAGCGACAGGTCCTTTCGGACCTTCGCCGCGTTCACCTTGGCCAGTGCGGCGAGTTGTTCCGAAGAGACGGTCGTGACATTGGTGCGCACGAGCTCGGCCAGGATCCGCTGGTACACCGGGAGGCGGAGGACGGTGGCCTCGGGGATCCGCCGTGCCGATGGATGTGTCGGGCCCGCCACGGATTTCGATGGTACCGATGACTTGTGGCTTCACACCAAACGTGCACGACTCACCAGGTCAGTGTGACCGTGTCACCTGCGCCGATGGAGAGGATGGCGGACGCCGAGGCTTGCCCGGCGACCACAGCAAGGTGCCCGCTCGCATCGAGTAGCAACCCAAGTTGGCCGGGGACCAGGTCGGCGAAGGTCGCAACCGGGCGGAGGGACCGGGCGTGGCCGGCAACCGTCGGACCGGCAACCGTCTGCCCGGCAACCGTCTGCCCGGCAACCGTCAGCTCGACGCCGCTCCCCGTGCCTGGCAGCTGCGCCTCCTCGGCGTCGGCGAGCGTGGCCCCCAACT